>NZ_FQYK01000017.1 GCF_900141715.1 Algibacter luteus
TCTGAAACACCTGTGAGTGTTCCATCAATTTTTATCCAAGCCATAAGTGTTACTTCGCCTAATCCTTGCAATAACGCATCACCCATTAAATAATCATCCGTTCCATCAAAATCTATCGTCGCAGATGAAGGTGGGTTGACATTAAATAAATCGCGGTAATCTAAATCGCCGCCAGAAGCTAAATCCCCATCCGCATCTGGAAGTATTGATAAATCAGAAGGGTTGTCTATATCATCATTTGGATCATTAGGATCGAAAGGATTTGACCCTTCAAACAGTAAATCAAGACCGTCATTATCACCATCGGAAAAAAGAATAATAGCATTTGCCATACCATTTTCTTCTATATCTGGAATGCCATCATTATCTGTATCTAAATCCAAGAAATCTGGATAAAAATCAAAATCGGTAAATACCACATCCAACCCTGCACCATAAGCTAAGTCTATTCCTGTGTTTCCTACAGTCCCTGATGGAGGCAGATATCCAACAGTATATTGTGCTTCCACATTATCTGGAATACCATCGTTATCACTATCTATGTCTAAATGGTTATAAACACCATCACCATCAAAATCTTCTCCAGTAACAATGGTTAAATTATTCGAATTAAAATCTAAAAACTCACATTGTGTAAACGACATCATAAATTGTCGAGTATAAGCTGTAGTTGAAGTTTTAATGGCCTGCATACGCATGGTAAACGAATTTCCAATAAATTGATAATAAGCTCTTAACCATGGTAAAGTGGAAAACCCATTAACGGTTACATCATCGGATGTCATTTCAATATTGTTTGAACCCAAATCGGTTACTGTTAAATCTGAAGGGTTATCTATACCATAAGCAGCTGGATTGTAATAAATTACAGACTCCAGTAGATTAGAAGTACCATCACAATCCCAAGTAATTCCATTTACTCTGAATATATTCGTTGAAGGCGTTGTGGTTCCAGCATTTACAATAGTAAATTTAAAAGTAGCTCCTGGGGTACCTGTTCCAGAAAAAGTTAGTGTTGTTTGTAAATAATCTGCAATACCTATCGTATCATCATCAATATTAGCAATGGTGGTGTTGGTTAATTCGGTTATTTCCATCAAAACGTCGTAACCTGCAACCGTATTACCAAATCTATAAACTGCACCAACAGTACCTACAGCTCCTGAGCTTGCCCCAGCATCATAATATCCATTTCTGAAATTTAATGGAGGTAAAGTACACTCAAACCTATCTTCACCTAAATTTTCAACTGAGTCTAGTATTCCATCACCATCATCATCATAATCCAAATAATCTGGAACTCCATCTTGATCTAAATCTGGAAGACTGTTACAACTTGCATCGCCCCCTGTAACATCAAAATAAATGGTTTGTCCGGTGGTATTAGCTCCAGTACCTGTATCATTAACAACCTCGGTACCATCAACCTTTACTCTTACTCTACCATTATCCCAACCATCGTTTGCGGCATCATATATTTTTATGTAATAATTGGTTCCATTAGGAACACAACCTAAATCGTATTTAACGCTGTATTTATCTGTAGAACCAGATTGTGTCGTTTGATAACATTGTGTGTCATCACAAAGCGTTAGTAATAAATCATTCGCAGTATTATAAAGCTCTACTTTATGCTCATAAGACTCTTTTTTCCATTTAACAATAAGTTTTAATGGAGAATTTTGAGCGATAACATTAATGGATACTAGAAATCCAATAAGTAGACTAATGTGTATTTTTTGTTTCATAATTAATAGATTTGGGGGAATCAAAATTAACTATATTTCAAGTAGTTTGTTTTTTTCGTTATTATTCAAATTTTTCTAAGTTGAATAAATTGAAAAAATCGATTAAATACAAAGAATTACGTTTATTGTACTCCCCTGTATTTTAGACCCTTTCAACCTTATCAAGTCACTTTTTATGTATACTTTTTAAAAATTTATTTTAATGCTTTGATTTTGAACTAAACTTGAGGGAAGAATATTTCGATGTTTAAAACTTTTCTAATAACATAGAATTA
The DNA here is from genome assembly GCF_900141715.1 of Algibacter luteus. Taxonomy (GTDB): domain Bacteria; phylum Bacteroidota; class Bacteroidia; order Flavobacteriales; family Flavobacteriaceae; genus Arenitalea; species Arenitalea lutea. Next base: position 2,024 of record NZ_FQYK01000017.1, read on the forward strand.
AAACCTTAGACAATATTAGTGTAAAATTCTTAATAATATTAATTAAAATCAGATTAAACACAGATTAATCCGATTAAATGTATTTTTTAATACTAAAATACACATGATTTTATTTCATTTTATTTAGCAATAATTTTTTTCGTAATCAACTCATTAGCCTCTGTTCTCATACATACTACATAGGCGCCTGTGGCTATATTACTGAATGGTATACCGTTTTGTAATTGTTCTGTGGATACATCTAACAATTCTAATACCGTTTGTCCACGCATGTTTATCAATGCTAATTTGCTTACCGCACTGTTTAGCTTTTTAACAAACAACGTATTGGTTGTATTTTGATAATAGATATA
>NZ_FQYK01000015.1 GCF_900141715.1 Algibacter luteus
ACGTTCATTGACATATTGAAAAAAGATACATGAAAATATGGTTGGATTTATCTAATCATATTTAAGTAATAATTAGGATTAATTAGAATCACGAGCGATATCTAATTAATCATATTATGTTTATCAAATCGTTGATAGACATAGTAAACTCATTAAAAAAGCAAAAAGTACAATAAGCTAAATAAGGGCGTATGGGGAATGCCTAGGCTCTCAAAGGCGAAGAAGGACGTGATAAGCTGCGAAAAGCTGCGGGGATCAGCACACATGAATTGATCCGCAGATATCCGAATGGGGCAACCCACTATATTGAAGATATAGTATCCGCAAGGAGGCGAACCCGGAGAACTGAAACATCTAAGTACCCGGAGGAGAAGAAAACAAAAGTGATTCCGTTAGTAGTGGCGAGCGAACGCGGATTAGCCCAAACCAGTGTTGTTACGGCAATACTGGGGTTGTAGGACCACGACATTAGAAGCATAATGAATTAGAACTGTTTGGAAAGACAGGCCATAGACGGTGATAGCCCGGTATAAGTAAAGCATGTGGATATAGTGGTATCCTGAGTAGTGCGGGGCACGTGAAACCCTGTATGAAACAGTCGGGACCATCCGATAAGGCTAAATACTCTTGAGAGACCGATAGTGAACTAGTACCGTGAGGGAAAGGTGAAAAGAACCCTGAATAAGGGAGTGAAATAGAACCTGAAACCATACGCTTACAAGCGGTCGGAGCAGACTTGATCTGTGACGGCGTGCCTTTTGCATAATGAGCCTACGAGTTACCGTTGCTAGCAAGGTTAAGCACTTCAGGTGCGGATCCGTAGCGAAAGCGAGTCTGAATAGGGCGCTTTAGTTAGTAGTGGTAGACGCGAAACCGTGTGATCTACCCATGGGCAGGTTGAAGCAGTAGTAACATACTGTGGAGGACCGAACCGGTTGACGTTGAAAAGTCTTCGGATGACCTGTGGGTAGGGGTGAAAGGCCAATCAAACTCGGAAATAGCTCGTACTCCCCGAAATGCATTTAGGTGCAGCGTTGATTAATAGTTTTATAGAGGTAGAGCTACTGATTGGATGCGGGGGCTTCACCGCCTACCAATTCCTGACAAACTCCGAATGCTATAAAATGTTTATCAGCAGTGAGGGCATGGGTGCTAAGGTCCATGTCCGAGAGGGAAAGAACCCAGACCATCAGCTAAGGTCCCAAAATATATGTTAAGTTGAAAAAACGAGGTTGAACTGCTTAGACAGCTAGGATGTTGGCTTGGAAGCAGCCATTCATTTAAAGAGTGCGTAACAGCTCACTAGTCGAGCGGTTCGGCATGGATAATAATCGGGCATAAACATATTACCGAAGCTATGGGATAGAAATATCGGTAGGGGAGCATTGTAGTGTCGTCGAAGGTGTGTTGTGAGACATGCTGGAGAAGCTACAAAAGAAAATGTAGGCATAAGTAACGATAATGCGGGCGAGAAACCCGCACTCCGAAAGACTAAGGTTTCCTCAGCTATGCTAATCAGCTGAGGGTTAGTCGGGACCTAACGCGAACCCGAAAGGGGTAGTGGATGGACAACAGGTTAATATTCCTGTACCCGCTCTCAATAAAAGTGACGGAGGCGTATATTTGGTGCGAACTGACGGAATAGTTCGTTGAAGCCAGTGGTAACACGGCGATAGTACACTGAGGTTTCGGCCAAGGTGATAATCCAGAGAAGCGACTTCCAAGAAAAGCGAGAGAAGCGGCCCGTACCCTAAACCGACACAGGTAGTTGGGATGAGAATTCTAAGGAGCTCGAGAGATTCATGGCTAAGGAATTAGGCAAAATAGACTCGTAACTTCGGGAGAAGAGTCGCCACCCTTCGGGGTGGCCGCAGTGAAAAGGTCCAGGCGACTGTTTATCAAAAACACAGGGCTATGCTAAATTGAAAGATGATGTATATGGCCTGACACCTGCCCGGTGCTGGAAGGTTAAGTGGAGTTGTTAGCTTCGGCAAAGCAATCAAATGAAGCCCCAGTAAACGGCGGCCGTAACTATAACGGTCCTAAGGTAGCGAAATTCCTTGTCGGGTAAGTTCCGACCTGCACGAATGGTGCAACGATCTGGACACTGTCTCAGCCATGAGCTCGGTGAAATTGTAGTATCGGTGAAGATGCCGATTACCCGCTGTGGGACGAAAAGACCCCGTGCACCTTTACTATAGCTTAGTATTGGTTTTGGATAAGTAATGTGTAGGATAGGTGGGAGACTTTGAAGTGGCGTCGCTAGGCGTTGTGGAGTCATTGTTGAAATACCACCCTTTGCTTATCTAGAGTCTAACCTTCTTAGGAAGGGACAGTGCTTGGTGGGTAGTTTGACTGGGGTGGTCGCCTCCAAAAGAGTAACGGAGGCTTCTAAAGGTTCCCTCAGCACGCTTGGTAACCGTGCGTAGAGTGCAATGGCATAAGGGAGCTTGACTGAGAGACCTACAAGTCGATCAGGTACGAAAGTAGAGCATAGTGATCCGGTGGTTCCGCATGGAAGGGCCATCGCTCAAAGGATAAAAGGTACGCCGGGGATAACAGGCTGATCTCCCCCAAGAGCTCATATCGACGGGGGGGTTTGGCACCTCGATGTCGGCTCGTCACATCCTGGGGCTGGAGAAGGTCCCAAGGGTTGGGCTGTTCGCCCATTAAAGTGGCACGCGAGCTGGGTTCAGAACGTCGTGAGACAGTTCGGTCTCTATCTACAGTGGGCGTTAGAAATTTGAGTGGATCTGACTCTAGTACGAGAGGACCGAGTTGGACAAACCTCTGGTGTATCTGTTGTTCCGCCAGGAGCATTGCAGAGTAGCTACGTTTGGAAGGGATAAGCGCTGAAAGCATATAAGCGCGAAACCCACCACAAGATGAGATTTCTTTAAAGGGTCGTGGGAGATGACCACGTTGATAGGCTATAGGTGTAAAGGCAGTAATGTCATAGCCGAGTAGTACTAATAACCCATAGGCTTATTGTACGCCTGTTTTTTTATAAAGTTCAATAGAATTATTACAATCATGTTCTTATTTTCAATATGTTAAGATAT
>NZ_FQYK01000014.1 GCF_900141715.1 Algibacter luteus
GTTGGTAATACTATTCCTGAACCATCTGCATCTGCAATACAATCTACAGTTTCAGTACCATCAGCAGGTAAAACTATTGGTGTAGTGTTGGATATTGTAATTGTTTGCACATAGTCTGCAACAATTATATTACAAGCATTAACTATTTTAAATGTGTTAGTTATTGTACCTGTTCCTGGACATGAAGGATCTTCATCAAAAGTTCCGGGTGTTTTTTCAATTGTTAGATTACACTTGTTGGCTAAAGGTGCTAATGCTTGTGCATCACTTAATGCTGACGCATCATTACATTGCACATTACGGTCTAATGCTCCTGTTGCTGTTGCCCAATCTACAGTTGGCTGTATAACATTAATTATGGTTTCTTCTTCATTACCTACACCACAGGCATCAACACTTGATGAACTATTAGTAGTTTGTGTAACAGGATTAATAACGCCATTATATGTAGCTGTAAATTCTAGTCCAAATGATAAAACACATGAATCCTCAAGAAAATAACATTCATCTCTTATAATAAGATTAAATTCAACATCTTCAATTGCAGGGTCTCCGGCTTCAACATAAGAATCTTCAACTGTAAATTCCAAATATCCTGTTACATCATCATATGAATAGTCTACACCATCTGGCAAACCTATTACAGGTTCTACTAACATTAGTTGAGGAGGAAGAGTCGAAAATATCTTTACATTTTGAGCATTATCATTACCTTTATTCTCTACATCAAAACTTCCAAGTATTGTTGAACCAGGAGCTTGAGGCGTAGCATCTGCATCAGTTACAACTTGAATTGGCCCAAGATTAGGTTCGAATACATCAACAGAAAGTCCTAGTAAATATACACCATAGGTTTCTTGATTAGATGTTAGTCTAAAAGTAGCCGAAGTTTGATCATTACCTATTATGGAATTACCAGGGTTATTTAATTGAAAAACCGCCGCATCAAAACCTAAAGTATTTTCACTATTAGGTTCTCGATTTGGAAAATTAGCATTATCTACTGTAATTCTACTATTAAAAAAGTTATCAGGACCCCGAATTGGCGTTGTTGGGTCTGTAGCTAAATCTACAAATGTCGCAGGAGCGGTAACAATTTGTAATTTATCTCCACTCAAATTTCTATCACCTTCAAGTGCACCCATAAGTACTTTAACACTTACATTTTGAGGCGCTGGTACTGTTTGAAATCCGTCAATTAAAATTTCATAATCTTTTTGCCCTACAATATTTCTAACGTGGGCATAACCATCATAAATACTAATATTTTTGGAAGGTAATTCTGGACTCTCATAAACGAATACAATTTGCCATCCGCCTGAAACACCAGTAGGAGTTGTAAAATCAGGCTCCTGTAAATTACCAATTTTACCTTCAACATTTGCAACCTGGTACCATCCATATGGCGATTCACCACCGTCTACTAAACCTGTAACCAATGTTGTGATATCTTTAACACAAATATAAGGATCATTACTAAAATGATCCGTTGGTATACCATCCCCGTTATCATCACGTCCGCGATATAAGACTTCGTCGGCATCATAAGTTGTATAATCGGTTTCTCCAGGCAACATTAGTTTTATATCATCAAAATCCCATAATAACTGGTTTTCTGACAATGGATTCGAAGTATCTGGTTCAAAATCTGATGCTGCCCAATATAATAACACTTTTTTAATAGTTAAACAACTTGCACTAGGAGCAGGGTTTAAAAAATTAGCTCTACTAGAATTAAATGTACTTGCATCCCCATCGATATCAACATAAACCATATTATTATCTTGATTATCACCAGTACCATTATATGGATCTGTTACATGTAATGAAACCATGTTATTTGCTATCATGGTGAAATCACCATTAACAGTTTCATTAAATCGAGGGTCAAAATCATTTTTTAATTGAGCATGAGATAATGCACTTATAAAAAAGAAAAACACCAATATTAAATGATGGTAATTTTTATATTTAGTAGACGTTTTCATAAGCCTTTTAATTAACTAATTAATATTATTTGGAAAAACTTTATTATTTAATGTCCTTTATTATTTGGGTTTCGAACAATTGTTTTTATCATTACTGATTCCGACATTTCACTATTAGAACCTTTAGCTTGGTTTTTTGATAATTTGGTAGCTTGAATTTTAGTACAATTCCAAGAATCTAAAACCGCTTTGCTATTTTGTTGGGTTTTTAAATATAATTTGATTGATTGATTCGGCTTTACTTGTACAACCTCACTAGTTAATTCTTTACCTTTTAAATCATTCAAAAACATCTTTGTGTTTATGTTAGTAAACTCTTTATTTGTTGACTTAATATTATAAGCATCATATTGCTTTTGATTTGAACAATTATTTGTTACCATTGTTATGACATATTCTGACAATTGCTTCGAATTATTTTTAAGTTCTAAAACATGGATATGCTCTTTTTCAAAATTCGACTCATTACTAGACTTGACTACATTCACAGTAAAATCGTTATTTGAATTTTGCTTTTGCGCGTTCACAACAATACAAATACAGCAAGTAAGAACAAATGTAATTAACTTAAGATTCGATTTATTTTTCATGATTTGGTAATGATTTTTATTTATTTTCTGTAGCCCAATCGATATCACAGGCTACATAAAGCAACTTTTAACGATTAATAAGAAAGAAAAAAAATTTTGAGGGATTAAAATATGCCAGAAGAGCATTATTGTTTAACAATGCTATGTTTACTTTTGAAATTAGATTCGGGGTCATCATTTTAAATTTATAGTAGGTAGTACAAAAAAAAGGATATGTTACTAGTTGGTCAAATATACATGGTAAATCACTTATAAATTCGATTAACAGTAAAGATATATGCTTCACCGATATTTTATGCTTTTTATCGACTAAAATTTAATATATTAGCACCTAATTATTTGAATATCAATTGTTTATAAATAAATAGTTTTAAAGTTTAATTTTTTACTATATAAAAATATGACCTTCGGTTTATTTGATGTTCATCTGGAGTGCATTTAACACCGTTACTACATTTGTTTAATAGTTGACTTTCACCAAAACCAATTGCGCTTTCAATACGTTCAGGATCGATACCTCTTGATATTATATAATCTCGAGTAGATTCCGCTCTTTTGATAGATAACTTTAGGTTATAACTATCTTTACCACGGCTATCTGTATGTGATTCAATTTTAATTATCATATCAGGCTTAAGTCTTAATATATCCACTATATTTTCAAGTTCATATTCTGCATCAGTTCTAATACTCCACTTATCATAATCAAAGAAAATAGGATTAATTACAATTTGATTTCCTTGTATAAGGGATTGTAAGTAAATATTATGGTCATTAACCCTTTCTTTTTCCAGATTAGTTAAGACGTCCTTATGATATTCTTTATAATCTGGTTTCTCGGCGAAAACTGTATATTTTTGATTACAATTAACCTCAAAACTATATTCTCCGTTGTCATTAGTATTGATTTTATCTATTACTTTTCCAACTTCATTAATTAGTTTTATTGAAACATCCGTGAGTACTAAATTAGATATACTATCCATTACTATTCCAGATATGATTTGTGAACATTTAAATGAATTAAAACTATAAATATCGTCATTACCTTTTCCTCCGGGTCTATTAGAAGAAAAATACCCTCTCTGATTATCATTGTCTGATAGTCCGTAATAAGCGAAATCATCATATCCGCTATTAAATGGTGCTCCTAAATTTTCTGGGTCAGCTATTGAATCTTTAATAAAATTCGACTTAAATATATCTAATAAGCCTAAATTTAAATGACCATCAGATGAGAAATAAAAAGTACTATCCTTACTTATGAATGGAAACATTTCTCGCCCCTCTGTATTTATTTTTTTACCCAGATTTTTAGGCGCCCCGAATTTATTGTTCTCAAAAATATCAACGACATAAATATCGGTTTGACCATAACCACCTTCTTTATTTGACACAAAATATAATTTTTTATTATCTGCGCTTAGAGCGGGATGACCAATAGAGTAAACATCGTCATTAAAGGGCAATTCTACTATATTTTTCCATGTTCCATCAACCCAAGTTGCTTGGTAAATTTTTAAATGTGACGTACCTTTTTTATCATAATCTAGTTTGTTGTTTCTAGTAACATTGTCTCTGGTAAAAAACATCGTTTTACCATCATTAGTAATGGCAACAGATGCTTCATGAAAATCAGTGTTAATCTTTGAAGCTGGAAGTACTTCAGGATTACTATACTGTATAGATTCAGGGGTATCTGATATTTTAACTTGATATAAATCTAAAAAGGGTTCCTTATTCCATGAATATTTTTTGGTTTCGACATCTCCTCGAGCTGAAGCGAAAATTAATTGATTATTATATTTAAAAGTGCCAAAATCTGAATATTTGGAATTGAATGGCAAATTTCTGACCTCTATTATTCGTTTTTCATCAAGATTATTAAGTTCATCATATTTTTCTGAATTGTTAGCATCATATCCTTTAATACGACTATCATTGTTTTGTATTGTAATGAATTTTTTTAGCCATTTATCTGCTTCTGAATAATCACCAATACTCTTTAAGGTTTGAATATATTTGTAAATATATTCAGGATTTATCTTATCATATTTATTCACTGCTTTACCATACCATTTGACTGCCATTTCTGAATTAGAGTTGTTATAATAACAGTCGCCTAAACGTGTTAAAACATGTGCACTATCATCCCCATTTTCAATGGTTTTTAGATATAATTCACTAGCTTTAACGTATGCATAATTATCAAAAAACTTATCGGCTAGTTTTTTTTGTGCAAATATTGAGCTAGTGCAAAAAGCTAAAATTAGTATTAAAAATTTTATATTCATAACAATTTATTTTAGAAGAATCTAGGTGATTTAATACGTTTAATTTTAAATATTTCAAACATCAGTAGCACTTCGTGAGTACCGCTAGTATAAGCTCTTAATTCTGAAATAGGATATTCATAGGCATAGCCAATACGTAACTGTTTAGAAATTTGAAAATCGGCAATTCCACCAAGAGCGGCTGCGGATTCGTTGATTCTATATGACGCGCCAAGCCAAAGTTTATCATTAAATAAAAAGTTCGCAGTAATATCAAAAGATAAAGGAGCACCGTTTGTAGCTTTTAATAACATGGCTGGTTTAAACTTTGTTGTAGCACTTAAATCGAAAACATAACCTCCAGTAAAATAATAACTTACACGCTCAAGTGCTACATATGAATTATTTCCATCTGTGCTAGAGTTATAATCATTGTTTAAAATTCTTGGGGCGGATAGTCCTATATACCATCTATTAGAATGTAAAAAAGCTCCAAGTCCTACATTGGGAGACCATCTACTGGAAATATCATTAAAAAAGTTGTCATTTGAAACTTTTGGGTCATTTAAAATTTCTTCGTCTAAACTATATTGAGTAAATCCAGCTTTCATTCCAAAAGCTAGTTTTGATTTATTGCCGACAGGAATTGTATAAGAAAAGTCTCCATATAAATATGAGAAATTTTCATATCCAAGTTCATCGTTAATAAAAGAAAGTCCTAAACCAACTCTATCATTTCTCAAAGGACTATGAACAGACAACGTTTGTGTTGAAGGACCGCCTTCCAAACCAACCCATTGGCTTCTATGCAAACCTACAACACTTAAAGTCTCTCTACTACCTGCATAAGCTGGGTTTATTGAAATCGTATTGTACATATACTGCGTAAATTGAGGAAGTTGTTGAGCTAATCCAATCGTGCAATTGAGTATTATAAAAATAACGACGTTAAATTTTAATAACTTCATAATTTATTTCTATTTTATTTTGTTCCAACGTAGAAACCTTTTGCAAAAGGCTTCATTCCACTGTTTATCAAATTAATAATGTAGTAATATGTTCCGGTTGGAATTTTTTCTGCATTTCCTACAGATGACGAATGAGCTGTTCCATTCCAATCATTTTTATAATTAGAATTTTCATAAATTTTAGCTCCCCAACGATTGAATATTTTAATATCTACTACAAATCCACAAGTTTCTATACCTTCTACTGTGAAGAATTCATTTTGCATATCTCCATTTGGAGTAATTACTTTTGAAATAATCACATCTTTTCGGCCACAAGGCAATACAACACATTCATCATGAACTTCTAGAATAACTTCAGTAGTTGTTAGACAACCATTTGAAGACGTTGTGTAGCTGAACGTATAGATTCCTAATTCAACATTTTCTGGATCAAAAGTATTTCCTTCTAAAGTCACATTACCTGATTCAAGAACCCAATTACTTCCTGATTCATTGTTATTTAAATAAACATCCATATTTATTGTTCCGTTATCTGTACAAACTCTATCATTTATTTGAACAACCTCATTGTCTATTTGTACATTTAGTTTTTGAACAAATACGGCTTCGTTAGTACACTCATCAATTACCGTCCAAGTTCTCACAATTTCATAATTAGAAATTTGGTTATCATCATATGTGCTAGTTTCATTATAAATTACTGTAACATTTGAGGAACAGTTATCTTCAAATTCCAATGTTGGAACTTCAGGAATTTCTGTGCAATTAACATCTAACTCAGTTTCTAAATTAGATACTAGAGAAGGAGCTGTTTTATCTGTAATTGTAATTATTTGTGTATGCGATGTTGTTAATCCGTTTTCATCAGTTACTTCCCAGATTCTCTCTAAAATATAATCAGAGGAACATGTTCCATCGGTCCTAACTTCTTTAAATACAACCTCTACATCACTACAGTTGTCTGTAGCTGTTAATATTGTAGCATCAGGAACAAAACTACATTCATAAGTTGCATCTGAAGGGAGTTTTTCAACAAATACAGGAGCTTCATTATCTTCAACAGTTACGATTTGCGTACAAGTTGCTGTATTACCAGCAGTATCAGTTACGGTCCAAGTTACGGTAGTATCTCCAATAGGGAA
>NZ_FQYK01000011.1 GCF_900141715.1 Algibacter luteus
GCATCTTCTGTATCTAAGGTATCAGGGTTACAATCGTTGTCGATACCATCGTAAAGAATTTCAGTAGCTGACGAGTTAACTGCTGGGTCATTGTCATCACAATCCGTATCAGCAGTCTCACCATCGCCATCGGCATCTTCTGCTTCATCACCTTTAAGAGTAAATGTCATATAATCAAAACTTGGGCCGTTATCTAAAACTCTAAACCTAATTAATAGAGGACCAGCTGGTAATTCAAAAGACCCTAAATTATCTGTTGTCGCATAATCACTTTGTGGTAGCCCCCCATCAAGCGTTGAATCATATAACAACGTTTTATTAGCGCCGTTTGTATTGTGCGAGTACACTTTAATATCTTTACTAGTTCCACCATGTTTGTAGTTCACTCCCATATGGTAGGTGCCAGCAGTTACAACATTTACAGTGTATATTGTGTATTCATTAGGTAGAACATCTGTAAGTACATTGCCAGTTGCACCAGCCTTAATATCAACATCACTAGACAGTCTAACTGTTTGTGTTCCAGATGTAGAGCCACCTGCAGTCCTATCGTTATATGTTCCTAAAACTCCGGTAGGAATATCATCTGAATCATCATTAAAGTTCCCGCCGTCGTCTCCTGAAGGCTCTCCAATTAATTCATCATAATTTTCAAGCTCTATTACTACTGGAGTATTAGGAGTAACTCCAAGTTGCGGTGTTGCACCATTGTAAGCCACACCATTGTATGGAGCTAGTTCTACTTGTTCCTCGAGTACCCATTTAGTACTATCATCTGTACCATCTGCCAAAAGTTTAAGGGTGCCAGAAACAGTGTCCCAATGTACCAACATAGTGGCATTATCTTTTAAATAAAATTGATAAACATTATCTTCAACATTAACCGCTGTCCAAATTTTATCAGGATCATCGGTAGGAGGTGCTTTTGTGGTATGAACTGTAGTTCTAGTGCTTCCTACACCTCGCATAGAACCTCTGTTTTCGCTATCAATATTCCAATATGCATCACCAGCACCTGCTGCCACAAAATTAAAGTTAAAATCTGCGCCGCCTGCACCTAAAGGACCAGATTCGTAAACACTGGTTGATAAACCTTTTAGGTATTCACCAGTTGCAACATTTTTTAAGTTGTAAGTTGTTCCTTCAACAATTTGCGCTTGTATTTGGAGCGCAAACAATGTTAGTATTAAGAACCCTGTGATTTTTGAAGTAATTCTTTTCATTCGTTTCTAATTTAGTTTAATTGTTTCGAAACAAAGAAGTTAAAGTGCTATTACTATTGATTAATGGTTATAATAAATAATAATATTATGAATAGATAATAGGGAGTATAAAAAAATTTATGAATGTCTAAATATTTCAAATTAAATGACTAACGAAAAAAAATTCCGTTAAATTACAGATTAATCTACATGAAAAGATATTATTTAAAAATCCATCCTGTACAATCATGCACTATCCTGTACTATCATGTTTTTCAAAGGTTTACAGAGATTTTTGGGGTGTGAATAATAAAGAATGTGGTTCGAAATAATGGGATACCATCTTAATAATTCAGTTCTCAAATCTAAGTTTAGGAGGTTATTAGTGGGTTGCGATTACCGGTTGTATGAAACTTAAAAACGATTGTAGATTTGGATTTAAGAAAATTTTGAAATGCTTTTATATGCAACCGTAGATCGTGTTAGAAAAAGTAAGAGGGCTTGGTTTATTTAAGCTTAACTTTTTAAAGTTTTTGAGATTGCAATCCGGTTAGTTAATTACAATTCTAATTTGTTTAGAGGTATTAAATTCCAAATTCTTAATAATATCTATTGGCTTGTAGAAATTATTATTACATAACAGACTGAAACGTTTCTAGCATATCTTTAATAATAGCTTTTGTGTCGCCATCTGCGAGACTTTCAAAAGACACGTAGCCTTTATAGTTTTGATTTTTGATAATGGATGCAATTCTTTCTATATCCGCGGGTATTTTAGTACTATCTTGAGTTTTTACATGTTCTTTCACAAAATAGTAGTTGGCATAAGGCGCTAGTTTTGCAATTTCTGTGTAAGGGTCGTTAGAAGGTAAACTTCCACAGTCTAATATAAGCCCGAACCAATCGGAATTAACACGTTTAAGAATATCAATCACCTCACTGCTAGTAAATAAAAACTCATCATGGTTTTGTAGTCCAACAATCACGCCGTTTTCCGCACCGTATTCAGCACATGTTTTGAATTCACTAACAAGCCAATCTTTTATTTGGTCTTTAGTGAAATCTTCGCTTTTGTTTCTGCCTGTAAAAACCCTCATTATGGTGGCGCCTAGTTTTGAGGAAACTTCAAGCCAATCTTTTATGTGTGCTTTATCCGCATTTCTACTTTCGATATCTGGTGTTACAAAATCATTTCGAATCCCTGTCCATGCAATGTCAAGACCCAATTCTAGAGCTTTTCGTTTTAGTGTAAAAAGTTCTTCGTTTGATGGTTTTTTTGGATATGATGAAAAATAATAACCAGTCAAATCTACAGCATCTAATCCAATATCTGCGGCGAATTCCATCATGTCAACAAATGTCATTTCGCCACTTCTAAGCAAGGAGTTGAATGAGTAGGCATTAACACTATATTGCACTCTATTCTTTTTATTAGGTTGCTCTGTGCTAGGAAATGCCATGAGCCTGCCAGTACCCAAGATAAGAGGAGCTAATGCCATATTTTGTAAAAAAGCTCTTCTTGATTTTTTCATAATTGGTAATATTTAAAAGTTTAGATTCTTAGAAATTAGAAATAGTTTTTCTAATTGCAACCAAACGTGTCAATAACCCTTCTAATTTATCTAAATGTAACATATTGGCACCATCGCTTTTTGCATTTGCAGGATCGAAATGTGTTTCAATAAACAGTCCATCCACATGATTTACTACACCAGCTCTGGCTATGGTTTCTATCATATCTGGTCTGCCGCCTGTTACCCCAGCAGATTGATTAGGTTGTTGTAAAGAATGTGTAACATCTAGAACTGTAGGAGCAAAGGCCCTCATAGTTGGAATGCCTCTAAAATCTACAATCATATCTTGGTAGCCAAACATGGTACCACGATCGGTAATCCACGCTTTATCACTGCCCGCATCTTTTACTTTTTGCACAGCGTGTTTCATGGCTTCTGGACTCATAAATTGTCCTTTTTTTAAATTCACTACTTTACCTGTTTTTGCTGCTGCTACCACCAAATCGGTTTGGCGCACTAAAAACGCCGGAATTTGCAATACATCAACATACTGTGCTGCGAGTTGAGCGTCTGAAATTTCGTGAATATCTGTTACGGTTGGTATATCGAAGGTTTCGGATACTTTTTTAAGAATTTTTAAAGCTTTTTCGTCGCCAATACCCGTAAAACTATCAATTCTGCTGCGGTTTGCTTTTTTGAAACTGCCTTTAAAAATATATGGGATTTGTAACTTATTTGTAATGGTAACCACTTTTTCGGCAATGCGAAGCGCCATGTCTTCGCCTTCAATGGCACATGGTCCGCATAATAAAAAAAAGTTATTGGAATTGGTATGTTTTAGTTTGGGAACGTCGTTGAGGTTCATGTACTTAAAAATTTAAGCAGCAAAGTTACAAAATTGCCTATTAACATAAGTGAAAAGTACTAATCTGATACCGAATATAAATTGCTGTTGGCAGTTACACCCGCGTTAGGGATTGTAATGGCTAGCTTTTGGCGAGGCGCGCATCGAGCCAAAACTAGTAATGAAAAGCCCGACCCTTGTGGTAACGCCCAAATTGAAATTACATACTTTCTTTTAAGCTGTTTCTTATAATCCAGAGTGCCATAATGAAACTGGCAAAAACAAATAATCCGCCATACATCATGAGTTGTTTTATTGGGCTGGAAAGTGATACAATTTGTAGCAGGTCTGAAATAAAGGCTAAAATTAAATATGACGAAATACAAACGAAGGTAATACCAAGTGTGAAATTTAAGCGTTTACTTGGTTTTATAATTTGCCATAAAAACGGAATTCCAAACAGTAAAATTGGGTATGCAGTGATGCCTTCGCTTCGGTTTACAACAGTGAACCAGTACGCAGAAATGCTGATGAAATATAAATAAGGAATAACCTTGGTTATTTTATTGAAAAGGGACATAATTATTCATTTTTGATGTTTGAGAGAACGCTATTTTTATAAAATTAACGAAAACGACATTTAAAAAGTATAATACTATTTAATTATAACATATAATTAACTAAATATCATGTACCTTTGCACGCTTAAAATAAGGCACTGTTATGGCTAATATAAAAAATATTGCAATTATTGCACACGTTGATCATGGTAAAACAACCTTGGTTGATAAGATTATGTATCATTGTCAGCTCTTTAGAGAAAACGAAAATACTGGAGATTTAATTCTTGATAATAACGATTTAGAGCGTGAAAGAGGAATTACTATTACCTCTAAAAACGTTTCTGTAATATACAAAGACACAAAAATTAATATTATTGATACACCAGGTCACGCCGATTTTGGAGGAGAAGTAGAGCGTGTACTTAATATGGCAGATGGTGTTTTATTATTAGTTGATGCTTTTGAAGGACCAATGCCACAAACCCGTTTTGTATTACAAAAAGCGATTGATTTAGGTTTAAAACCTTGCGTGGTTGTTAATAAAGTGGATAAAGAAAATTGTACGCCAGACGAAGTACATGAAAAAGTTTTTGATTTAATGTTTGAATTGGGTGCTGAGGAATGGCAGTTAGATTTCCCTACCGTTTATGGGTCTGCGAAAAATAATTGGATGAGTGAAGATTGGCAAAAACCAACTACTAATATTGAGCCATTGTTAGATATGGTAATTGAGCATATACCTGCACCAAAAATTGCTGAAGGAACTACTCAAATGTTGATTACATCGTTAGATTTTTCATCATTTACAGGACGAATTGCTATTGGTAGATTAACACGTGGCGAATTAAAAGCAGGACAAAACATATCTTTAGTAAAAAGAGATGGTAGCGTTGTGAAATCAAAAATAAAAGAACTACATACTTTTGAAGGTTTAGGTCGTAAAAAAGTAGACGAAGTTCAAACTGGAGATATTTGTGCACTTGTTGGTCTAGAAAATTTTGAAATTGGTGATACTGTTGCTGATTGGGAAAACCCAGAAGGCCTAAAAACTATTGCTATTGATGAGCCAACAATGAGTATGTTGTTTACAATTAACGATTCGCCATTTTTTGGTAAAGACGGAAAATTTGTAACATCTCGACACATAAAAGATAGATTAAATAAAGAATTAGAAAAAAACTTAGCATTAAGAGTTGAAGAAACTGATAGTGCAGATAAGTTTATGGTTTTTGGTCGTGGTGTATTACACTTATCGGTTTTAATTGAAACGATGCGACGTGAAGGATACGAACTTCAAATTGGTCAGCCACAAGTAATTGTAAAAGTTATTGATGGTGTAAAATGTGAACCTGTTGAAGAAATGACTATTGATTTACCTGAAACAGTTTCTGGTAAAGCGATAGAAATGGTAACGATGCGTAAAGGTGAAATGCTGAGTATGGAAGCTAAAGGTGAACGTATGGTTTGTCAGTTTATGATACCATCTAGAGGTATTATTGGTTTACGAAACCAATTACTAACGGCTACTGCTGGTGAAGCTATTATGGCTCACCGTTTTAAAGAATATCAACCCCTGAAGGGAGGTATTCCAGAGCGTCAAAACGGATCGTTAGTTTCTATGGAAAAAGGTCAAGCGATTCCTTATTCTATTGATAAATTACAAGATAGAGGTAAGTTTTTCGTTGATCCGGGTGAAGATATTTACGAGGGGCAAGTTATTGGTGAAAATTCTCGTGGTGATGATATGACGGTTAACGTAACCAAAACTAAAAAGTTAAGTAACGTACGTTCATCGGGTGCTGATGATAAAGCTAAAATTGTTCCTGCGATTAAATTCTCTTTAGAAGAGGCTTTAGAATATATTCAAAAAGATGAGTATGTTGAGGTAACGCCTAACTATTTACGATTACGTAAAATTTACTTAACAGAAGTAGAGCGTAAACGAAACAAAACTATTTAATATGGAATTCTTAGGGGTTTCGTGGATAGAGTGGGTTGGTTATGCTGCAATGGCAACTGTATTGATATCATTCTTAATGAAATCTGTATATAACTTACGAATAGTAAATGCCTTTGGGTGTTTACTATTTGTGTTTTATGGATTTATTCTTCAGCCCATATCCAAACCAATAATTATTACAAATATTGCCATTTTTTGTATTAATTTATACTACATTTTGAAAAATAAAAATTAGTTTTCTGTCTAAAGATTTAATTTATTAATGGCAGTTTTAGTGCGGATTTCAAGTATAACTTAAATCATTTTGTATATTTGATTACATTTAGAAATCCAGAGAAATTGTAATCCCTTTAAGCGTTTATTGATATTAATAGCGTGTAATAAGTTAAATGGCCAAGGAAATAAAATATTAATTGAAAAAATTAATTGATTATATCAACAATAAGGTTTTAGTAAAAATAGCCTCATTACAAACCGCTTCAGTACTAACCAGAATAATAGCCGGTATTTTAACATCTAAAGCTATAGCCGTGTTTATTGGTGCAGAAGGGTTGGCTCTTATTGGTAATTTACGAAATTTTGTAGGAGCTTTTCAAACCGTTGCCACTGTTGGGTTTTATAAGGGTGTAGTTAAGTATATTTCTGAATTTAAAGAGGATACTGTAAAATTAAGTAAAACCCTTTCTACGGTTTATTACATGGGATTTATAGCTACCGTTATAGTCTCATTTTTTTGTTATTTCAGGGCCGAATGGATAAATGACATCATATTTCCCACTTATAACGACTACGCATACGTTATTAAAATCTTCGCAATTGTGCTTCCTTTTTATGCTTTAAACATGTTCTCGTTCTCGATTATGAATGGGTTTTCAAAGTATAAAATCTTAATTATTATAAATATAATAGGGCAAATTTTAAGTGTTTCCATTGCCTTACTTTTAATTTATCAAAATAAGATTGATGGCGCTTTAATATCGGTAGTTATAGCGGAGTCGTTAATTTTTCTAATCACGCTGGTTGGTATTATTAATAGAAAAAGTTTAGTCTCACAAATTAAAGTTAGTCAGGTTAGTTATAGTATATTTAAAAAGCTAAGTCCATATTCATTAATGGCACTTTTTTCGGCAGTGTTTTTGCCTTTTATTGCTATAGCCATAAGATCTTATATTATTGAAAATATTGGTTACAAAGATGCTGGTTTCTGGGAAGCTATGACTCGAATTTCAGACTACTATTTAATGTTTGTGAGTTCGTTAATTGCACTTTATCTATTACCTCGATTTTCGGAAATTAATACGAAAAGGGAGTTTAAAAAAGAAGTAATAAGCTTTTATAAAACAATAATTCCGTTACTTTTTGCTGGGTTGGTTGTTATTTATTTGCTACGACATGTTATTGTATTAATCATATTCACTGAGGAATTTGAACCTGTTGAAGATTTATTTTTATTTCAACTTTTAGGCGATTTTGTAAAAATACTATCTATCATAATTGCATATCAATTTTTAGCTAAGAAAATGTTTTGGCATTATATATTAACCGAAGCTTTTTTAGTAATAATTTTATACGTTACTAGTGTTTATTTTATTGATTTACTTGACAACGTAGAAGGTGCGGTTATTGCTCATTTAGTGAGTTATTTAATGTATTTTGGTATATTATTGCTCATATTTGGAAGTTCTCTTTTTGGTGTAGAAAGCGAAAATAATTAACTATCCATTTTATTAATTTATTCTCCTTAATTATTGAAAATACCAAGTTTCATAAAAAACAATTTATTGTTAAAAGTAACTTCTGCTAACACAGGGTTGGTTTTAGTAAGAATGTTGTTTTCCTTAGTTTCACAAAAAGCATTGGCCATTTTAATCGGAGCAGAAGGAATTTCTTTAGTTGGTAATTTAAAAAATGTATTAGCTTTTCTTGAGCAGTTTTCAATATTAGGGACCTCAAATGGTTTAGTAAAGTATATTGCGCAACATAAAGTTGATAAAAAGCAATTAAGCAACTTATTTTCAACGGTTTTTGTTTTGTCTGCTATTACCTGTATAATTTCCTTTATAATTTTATTTTTCTGGTCAAATACCCTGAGTAACTTCATTTTTGGGGAGGGTTCTGATTTTGGTTTTATCTTTAAGATTTTAGCATTTATACTGCCTTTTACAAGTATTAATGCCGTTTTGTACTCATTATTAAATGGATTGTCTGCTTACAGACTATTCTCGAAAATAGGGTTAGTTGTTGTTATTACAAGTACTGTTTTAATTGTGCTTTTAACTATAAAATTTGGACTTACAGGAAGTTTAATTGCCTTTAGCACCATACCTTTTTTGCAATTTCTCATTTATATTATTTTAAGCTCAAAAACTTATAGTGGTTATATTAATTTAAGAAGTATATCATTTAATTTAAGTTTTAAAAAGCAATTATTGTCTTATAGTTTAATGACCTTGGTAGTTGTTTTTCTTATTAACATAACAGATGTTGCCATTAGGCATTTAATTCAAGATAAAATAAGTATGGCCGATGCTGGTTATTGGACGGCAATGAATTCCATATCTAAAGTATATATGCAATTTACCGCAGCAATATTTCCTTTGTATATTTTACCTGTGTATGCAAAATTGAACAATACGGTTGATTTTAGAAAAGAAGTGATTAAAATATATAAAATGCTATTGCCTTTGCTTTTTATTGGAATGGTAATCGTTTTTATTTTTAGGGATTTTATTATTAAAGCGTTATATACCAATGAGTTTTTAGAAATGTCTAGCCTTTTTAAATGGCAATTATTAGGAGATTTAGTTAAGTTTATAGCCATTGTATTATCTTATCAGTTTATAGCAAAAAAACAAATGGGCTATTTCATTATTACTGAAGTGTTTTCAGTTTTAATGTTCTATGGCTTTTCAGTTTATTTTATAGATATTTATGGAACAGACGGTGTGGTAATGGCACATTTTGTTAGATATGTTTTGTTTTTACTAATCGTGCTATTTATTTTAAGACATAGTTTAATTGGTAGCAAAGTGGAGTAAAGAGCATTGATGAATTAACTTTATGAAAAAATTATTGAAAATTTTCTATAAATATGGCACACTAATCATAGTTGCTTTTTTGTTTGAAATTATTTCAAGTACAATAACAATATTTAGTTTATATAATTTTCTCGAGAATATTTTTTTCGCTAGCGCTTTAATCTGTCTGATTTACATATTCCAAAGCAATAAGATACAAACGATTTATTTTTATATCTCGTTTGTATTTTTTTCAATTTGTCTTTTTTTAGAAACTGCTTATTATTACTTGTTTGACACCTATTTTAGTTCGTCTGCTATATTTGTAACTTTAGATTCAAATGCCGAAGAAAGTAAAGAATTTTTAAACTTTTATATTGATACTCCAATAATCGTTTTCACACTTATTTTTGGTCTACTTGTTTTATACCTGCTTTTAAAATCACGTAATATCTTCGAAAATAACTTTGTTCAATCAAAATACTCAAAGCTTAAGATTCTATTATTGTTTTTTGGTATTGTTTTGTTTATCAGACAGTCGACTGTAATTCGATTTAATCTTCCTTATTTAATATTAAAATCTGGTATAGAATATAGAGCTGAATCTGAAAAACTTGGAGACTATAAAAATAACAAAACAGGTAACTTCAATGGTGTTTCAAGGCTATCTGGTACTAATGAAGACGAGGTTTATGTTGTAATTATTGGCGAGTCTACAGCAAGATCACACATGGGAATTTATGATTATTACAGAGAAACAACGCCTAAACTTAGCAGTATTAAAAATCAATTGGTAATATACAACGATGTTATTAGTCCTCATGTTTATTCTGTTGGTGCCTTAACCAAGATTTTAACTTTAGCAAATTATGAAAACCCAGAAAGAATATCAGAAGGCTCTATAATTCAACTAATTAATGCAGTGGGTTTTGATACATATTGGCTTTCAAATCAAAGACCAATTGGCCCATTTGAAAGCATGATTACTAAAATTAGTCTCTCATCTAAAGAAAGTAAATTTTTAACAACCACGGTTGCAGGTAATAGTAAAGTTTTAGATGGTGAACTTTTAGTTGAGTTTAATAAAGCATTACGTTATAAAAAACAGAAGAAGGTTATATTTCTTCACATGATGGGAACACACCACCATTACGAAAACAGATATCCTGAGTCATTTAGTAAATTTAATGATGAACCTCGCACTAATTTTAAATCTGAAGAAAGCTTCGCTAAAATAAATCATTATGATAATACCATTTTATATAACGATTTTATCATTTCCGAAGTCATAAGAAAAGTGGACAGTCTTAATAAAAAAAGTTTTGTCTTATATTTTTCTGATCATGCAGAAGAAATGTATTCTGAATTAGATATGGCAGGTCATAATGAAGATATTTATTCCAAACAAATGTTTGACATCCCTTTCTTTTTGTGGCAATCACAAAAATATAAAGAGGAAAAGGCTTTGTATTTTGAAAGTAATAGAAAATATATGATTGACGATTTATTTCATTCAATAGCAGATTTACTTCATATTTCTGCTAAGGAGGTTGAAACATCAAGAAGTATTTTTAGTGAAGATTTTAAGGACCGAAAACGTATCATAAAAGATACTATTAATTATGATACTTTTTTTGCACCATGAAAAAAATATGCATCGTTACAACATCGTTAGGAAAAGGAGGCGCTGAACGTTTTAGTGCATTACTTTCTCTAATGCTTAGTAATTTGGGACATGAGATACATATTGTAACTACTAAAAGTGTTGTCGATTTTGAATTTTCAGGTCATTTATTTCAACTTGATGAATTATTAAGCAATAGTAATTCCAATTTTAAAAAAGTTAAAATCTTAAGGGCATATTTTAAAAATCAGAATTTCGATATTATTATAGATAACCGCACAAGACCAAATTTTTTTAAAGAATATATTCTATATAAAATTGTATTTAAAGCGAAAAGCATCATAACAGTTATTCATAGTTATCATTTAAAAAAGTATTTACCGCGTTTACCTTTCTTAGCAAAAGTATTGTACAAGAATGTTGAAATTGTAGCTGTAAGCAAAGAAATTCAAAAAGTGCTTGTAAGTAAGTATAAGTTTGTCAATTCTCGTCAAATATACAATCCAAATAATGTTGAAAGTATAACAACTAATGCAAATGAATCCATTATAATAAATGAAGATTATATATTGTTTTATGGCCGTATTGACGAGAAAGTAAAGAATTTAACTCTGTTATTATCAGCCTACAAACGTTCAATTTTACCGAAAAGAGGAATTAAACTATATGTAATAGGTGAAGGAGAAGATCTTGCTTTTTTACATGGAAAAATAAATGAATTTCAATTAGATTCTTACGTAAATCATATTAACTACCTCGAAAATCCTTTCCCATATGTTAAAAAGGCTATTTTTACGGTTTTAACTAGTAGACATGAAGGGTTTCCTATGGTTTTAGTAGAATCTTTAAGCTGCGGAACACCTGTTGTTTCAGTAGATTGTAAATCTGGGCCTAATGAGATTGTTCAGCATAAACAGAATGGGTTGTTGGTTGAAAATCATAACGAAATGGCTTTGGCTGATGCTTTTAATTTATTTATTGAAGATCAATCTCTTTATTTAAAATGTAAAGAAAATACTAAAGCTAGTATACAAAGTTTTTCAATGGAAAAAATCTCTAAAACTTGGAATGAATTATTAATTGAATTGGAACAAACAAAGTAGTATTAATAAATAAATTAACGAGATTATTGAAACTTTTTAGCAAACAAATTAATTTAAATAGTATAATTCAGATTCTTATATATGTATTTATAGGAATTTTTGTTATTTCAAAAGGTGCCATTTACTTTCCTGATAGTTATACATTTATAGATATGGCGTTGAATCATAGCCCGTTCTATTGTACTTTTTTGAAAATTTTCACTAGCGTTTTTGGAGATAGTTTTGAATTACCTCTAGTTATAGCCCAATATGGAATAATAGTATTTGGAGTGCATTTTTTTCTTTCCTATTTAAGACAGGTTTTTAATATTCATAAAGTTGGTATTATAATAATACAACTTATCTGTTTAGCACCTTGTGTTTATGTTCACGATTTAGGCAGCGCTATACTGAGTGAGGCTTTAACTTATCCTATTTTTTTGGTGATTTTTGCCTTAACCTTAAAAATGTTTGTGGAAGAGAATTTGACGTATTTATATAAGATTAGCGTTTTATTGTTTGTTCTAATTTTAACACGAGGACAATTTTTAGCTTTAATACCGGCATTAATTTTAATAGTTGGTTTTATTCTTTATAAGAAGAAATCTTTCAAGAAATATTACTATTTTTTAGTTCTTTTGATAGCTATTCCAATTCTAACAAGTTTTACAGAAAGAGTCTATAATAAAATAGTATTTGGTCATTTTGTCAACAACGCCATGAATTATGTTCATGTTATTGCTTCGCCATTTTATATTGCCAATGAAAGTGATATTAACCTTTTTTCTGATCAAGATCAAAGAACATATTTCAATTTAATTTATACGAGTTTACAAGAAGCAGAATTAACACGAAACCAAAACTTAAGTGTAGATAAGGATGATTATTTATTCTTTCAGCATAATTTTGCTAAAATATGTAATAGAAGAATTTATGACTTAGGCTTAAATTATTATCAAGCCAAAGGGCTAAATTACATTGAAAGTAATATTGCTTTAAACACCTTGTGTTCCCAAATGGTTATTCCATTAATAAAGCAAAACTTTAAAATTTGGATTAAACTTTTCACTAAAAACCTAAAAAACGCATTTGGCTCATCAAAACAATTCCTATTCTTTTTAATGTTACTCTGCTATGGAGTGTTTAACTTTATTAAGACGAATAAAAATATTTATAAATTTATTGTCATCGCTACATTGTTTATGTTTGCTAATAATGTGCTTATTGCTTTAGTAATACATTCTATAAAGCGCTATATTTTCTATTTTGATTGGGTTATTTTTGCAACTTTCATCATATTGTTAAACGAATTTTTTAAAAACGAAAAGCTACGTGAGTCTTGAATTATCTATAGTTATGCCATGCTTAAATGAAGCAGAAACTATCGCATCTTGTATAAAAAAGGCACAAACTTTTATGCAAGAAAATAATATTGATGGTGAAGTTGTAATTGGCGATAATGGAAGTACAGACGGCTCTCAGGAAATCGCTAAGAACTTAGGAGCAGTAGTCGTGAATGTTGAGAAAAAAGGATACGGAAACGCATCCAGAGGAGCAATAGAAGGTTCAAAGGGAAAATACATTATTACCGCAGATACAGATGATAGTCATGACATTCTTAACCTTAATTTATTTCTTGATAATTTGAGGTCAGGTTCAGACTTAGTCATGGGAAATCGCTTTAAAGGTGAAAATAAAAAAGATGCCATGCCTTTTTTACATCGCTATGTTGGAAACCCTGTTTTGACCTTTATTGGTAATTTATTTTTCAGAACTAATTTAGGCGATTTTCATTGTGGGTTAAGAGGTTTTACAAGGGAAGCTTATGAGAAAATGAAATTGTCAACACCAGGTATGGAATTTGCCTCAGAAATTATTGTAAAAGCATCCTTGTTAAACTTAAAAATAACCGAGGTTCCCACAACAGTTTTTCCGGCTGGAAGAAATAGAAAAGCGCATTTAAGAACTTTCTCTGATGGTTGGCGACATTTAAGATTTTTACTGTTGTATAGTCCAAAATGGTTGTTCCTCATTCCAGGATTTTTATGCATGCTTATTGGTATAATTGGAGCCATAAATATTTCGTTTGATACCAATAACCATAATTTAAAATGGATCCCACTTTTTGCTGGATTATTCTTAATAAGCTATCAGTTTGTAGTGTTTTATGCACTCACTAAAATATATGCAACTAACCATGGGTTAATTCCAAGAAAAAGAAGCTACGATAATTTATTCGTTTATTTCACTTTAGAACGTGGGGTAATACTTGGTTTTTTTCTAACATTAATAGGAGTAGCTATATATTATTTTGGCTTTAAAAACAATATGGAAAGTACAGAAAGAATACTAAAAATAATAGTGCCAGCTATAGTAGTTGTGGTTTTAGGAATTCAGACTATTCTTTTCAGTTTCTTTTTTAGCATCTTAGGTTTAAAAGAAGAGAAATAGTAAAGTGTAAATTACCTGTTGGCAGAATAATACAATCCGTTTTTAACTAAAAGACTATGGATTTGTTTAGTTAATTTTAAAACATACTTTGGAGAATTAAGTAAAAATTTTTGCTTAAAGTTCAAATTAGAATCGTTAATTTCTGATTTTAGTTTTTTGTAAAGGTAATGCTCGTCATTCATTTTACATCGAATAGCTACAGCGCATCGGTTGATATCTAAATAAAGTTTAAGTGAAGCGTTTGTTTTTTCTTCTTCTGAGAAATTATTAATAAACTCATATCTAATATCATTATAATTGCTTTTTGATAAACTATTATCAACATGAAATTTATAAGACATGGTAATGCTGGGGTTGAAAGCAACTTCATATTTCAAAGCCATTTTAATCCATAAATCTAAATCTTGAGCAGTTTTTAAATTGGTATTGAAACCTCCAACAGAATTAAATTTTTCTTTTGTAAATCCAACAGCAGAAGTCCACGCAACAGAATTAGTAACACTAGCTTTGAAAAAGTCTTTAACTATTACGCAGTTTTTATCATAATCGAAATTAAATTTGGCAGGTTGTTTTAACTTGTTCGTATAAATTACTTCGTAGTTATTACAAAATAAACCTGCGTTTGGGAATTTATCGATGAGCTTTTTTAATTCTAAAAGATGGTTTTCACTCCAAAGATCGTCGGCATCCAACAGAGCCATATATTTGCCTTCAGCATTGGCAATACCTAAATTTCTAGCGTATGATGCGCCTTTGTTTTCTTGATTTATAATTTTAAAACGCGCATCAACTAAGGGTCTTATTTTATCTAAACTACTATCGGTGGAGCCGTCGTTTACTATAACGACATCAAAATCTGTGAACGATTGGTTCAGCACACCTTTAATGGTTTGCTCAATCAAATCTTCCTTGTTGTACAAGGGTATAATTACAGAAAAAAAAGGCGTCATGTTTTTAAATTAATATGACAAAAATAACTTAATCTAAATAACTCAAAGATATATAGTGATGGGTGTTTAGATTTTAAATTGTAAGCAAAAAAAGGTGATAAAATTTTATAAACGAATGCAAAAACGTAATTCAATTTAATCCTTTCCAATTTGATGAAAACCTTTAAAAATGTTGTGAATTCTGGCTCAATCATTTTGGTTTTGTATATAGTATCTAGATTCTCTAATGATTTATGTGTTTTCTTGAAATACACTTCATTCAAATCAACATCGCCATGCAAAACTGGGTTGTCTATATGTAAAATGGATGCTTTAATCTTACTTAAATTATATGCGAAAACAGTGTCTTCATGACCATATTCAGTAATGCTTTTCTCAAAACCAATTGTGGTGAAAACACTTTTTTTAATTAATGTATTATTAAAAAGGACGCTTTTGTAAACATTTTTATTTCTTTTATTGGCGCTAGCATCTTCTTTAAAAACACCATATTTCCAGCGAAGTTTCCTGTTTGCTTCTACTTTTTCTGGGTGGATTCTTCCGCCGTAAATAACATCGGTATCGGCTTGTAATGCTTTTTTATATCTCACTATGAATTGTGCATCTGGTAGTAATGAGTCGCCGTCAATAAATAGCAAGTTTTCATATTTCGATTCTCTTGCCAATGCATTTCTATTATTACTTAAACCAACATTTTTTGTTTGTGCAATAAATTTTGAATTTTTGAGCCTATTGATTTTTTCATTTTCCACGTTGATTGCAGATTTCGAGCCATCATCAATACAAATAATTTCAAACGCGATATTAGAATCGAGAGCTTGCTTTTCAAGTTGGCTTGCAAGCGGATATACATTGTAATTGTATGTAGGAATTAAAATTGAAAGCATTATTTGTTAGCAATTAATACTGTTTCTGGCGACAAAAATCCGTATTTTAAATCATCTTCATTTTGACTGTATGTGATTTGCTTCACATTAAAACCATTAGATTCCAATCTGTCTTTCAATCCCTCAATTGAATAAACTCTTACGTGATCTTCTTGTCCAAAATGTTTTAAACGTTCTTCCGGAGTTGTTATCGAATCATTTTCATAAATATCACCTGTCTTAAAAGGGGTTTGAATATAAACTTTACCGTTTGGTTTAAGTACTCTGTAAAGTTCTTTCATAGCTTTTTGGTCGTCTGTAATATGCTCTAAGATATGATAACAAATAATAGTATCAAAAGTGGCGTCTTTTTGTTCAATATTGGTGATGTCGAATTTATAGTCGGCTAGAAATTCATTCTCAAAATCACTACTAAAGTAATTGATGTTCTTCTTTTTTTTTAGTGTTCTATAAAGGTTTCTAGAAGGTGAAAAATGCAGTAAATTTCCTTTTATAGCATCATTTTCTTGAAGTAATTGCCAAAGCCTTCGGTTTCTTGATAAACTACCACAAAAAGGACAAAGTAAATCTTGATTTTCTAATGCAATAAAAGATCTTAATTTTTTTTTACAAATATTGCATTCGTGATTATTGCCTTTATAGAAAACACCAAATATATTCCGAAAAAGCATTTCATTCTTAATTAAGAAGCGCTTCGGAATTACAGATTTAAGACCTTTTTTTATAGAATTGTACATATTATCCTTTACGCTGAACTACCTCATATACCTGATTCTCATCACATTTCAAAGTCTTACTTGGGTATTTAAGAAGCAAAGCATAGTCGTGAGTTGCCATTAATATAGTATTGCCATTTTTATTAATGTCTTGAAGCACTTCCATGACTTCAACGCTTGTTTGCGGGTCTAAGTTTCCAGTAGGTTCGTCGGCAAGTATAAGCTCAGGATTATTTAACAATGCTCTTGCAATAGCAACACGTTGTTGTTCGCCTCCTGAAAGTTCGTGAGGAAATTTAAAACCTTTAGTTTTCATATCTACTTTGGTTAAAACTTCTTCAACACGTGTTTTCATTTTATCTTTGTCTTTCCAACCAGTCGCTTTTAAAACAAATAATAAATTATCATTTATAGTTCTATCCGTTAGCAGTTTAAAATCTTGAAATACCACGCCTAATTTTCGGCGTAGATAAGGAATGTCTTTTTCTTTAAGGTTTTTTAAATCGAAATCTACAATATGTCCTTCGCCTTCGGTAAGTGGTAAATCGCCATAAAGCGTTTTCATAAAACTACTTTTTCCGGTTCCCGTTTTTCCAATTAAATACACAAATTCGCCCTTATTGATTTCAACATTAACATTTGAAAGCACTAAACTATCGCCTTGAAAAATAGAAGCGTCTTTAAGTTGTAAAATAGGATCTGGCATAGATTAAATAGAATTCTTAATTGTCTGTTGTAAAAGTATTATTTAAAACTTGAATGTAAAAGATAAACGTCAAAACTTTAAAATAGTTGTAGATAAAACAATTGAATTCTGTGTTGTAATTTTCAGCATGTTTTAACATTTAATAACTCGGTTTATAATTATGGCACGATTATTACGTTATAAGATTCATATTAATTTATCTTTGATTTTAAATTTAATAATTAGTCCAAAATGATTAAGAAAAGTATCGGTTTATTAGTTATTGCAATAAGTTTTAGTTTTCAAATCATAGCGCAGCAATCTGCAACCTATACAAGTAGTTTGGTAGATTATCAAAAAGCATTGTCGCTTTATAATAATCAGCAGTATCAGGCGGCTCAAACTATGTTCAGTAATGTAAAGAAGACCGCGCAAGAAGATATTTTACAATCTAATTGTGCCTATTATATTGCGAACTGCGCAGTGCGATTAAACCAACAAAATGCAGACCAGTTGGTTGAAGATTTTGTAAAAGAATACCCAACTAGTACCAAAAGAAATACGGCATTTGTTGATGTAGCCGATTATTATTTTGAAAACTCAAAATACGCCTACGCTAGAAAATGGTATGATAAAGTTGATGAAAATGCTTTAGGTAGAAAAGAACGTGAAAAATTCTATTTTAATAATGGATATACTGCGTTTTCTACAAAACAATATAAAGATGCTAAAAAGTATCTAAGCAAAGTGGAAAACTCACAAGAATTCGGCTCGCAAGCGAAGTATTATATCGGTTTTATGGCTTATGAAGGTGATGATTACGATCAGGCTAATGCGTATTTCGATCAAGTTAGCGACCAAGAGCGTTACAAAGAAAAACTTTCGTACTATCAGGCCGATTTAAATTTTAAACTCGGAAAATTTGAAAAAGCCATCGAACTTGCCAAAGCACGACTAGCGTCTAGCGATGATAATGAAGTTTCAGAGCTTTCAAAAATAATAGGCGAGAGTTATTTTAATTTAGAACAATATCAAGCGGCAATTCCGTATTTAAAAGCATATAAAGGCAAAAGAGGAAAGTGGAATAATACCGATTTTTATCAACTCGGCTATGCTTACTACAAGCAAAAGGATTTTGAAAATGCCATTTCAGAATTTAATAAAATAATTGGAGGGAATGATGCTATTGCCCAAAATGCATATTATCATTTAGGTGAAAGCTATATCAATTTAGATAAAAAACAAGAAGCATTAAATGCGTTTAGAAATGCATCACAAATGAATTTCGATTTAAAAATCCAAGAAGATGCTTGGTTAAATTATGCAAAAATTAGTTACGAAATAGGAAACCCATATCAATCGGCACCACAAGTGTTAGCCGGTTATTTAGAAAAATATCCAAATACGGGTTATAAAGAAGAAATTGAAACACTTTTAATTGATTCTTATATCACTTCCAAAAATTATAAAGAAGCCTTAAAACTACTCGAAAACAAAAATAGTTTTGAGAATAAAATGGCATATCAAAAAGTAGCATTTTACAGAGGTTTAGAATTATATAATGAAGGAAATTATCAAGAAGCCGAATCTCTTTTTGATGCGTCATTAAAAGAACCTCGTGATCCTATTTTTACTTCGAGAGCAACATTTTGGAAAGCAGAAGCCGATTATAATTTAACAAATTATGACGATGCACTTGTAGGTTTTAAACAGTTTCAGCAACAAACTGAGGCATCTTCTACTCCTGAAATCGAAAATATAGATTACAACTTAGGGTATACTTATTTTAAATTGAAAAACTATGGAAAAGCTTCCGAGTATTTCAATCGATTTGTGGCTAATAAAAAGGACGACAAAGTAAGACTTAATGATGCTTATTTACGCTTGGGTGATGGTTATTTCGTGTCTAGTCAATACCAAAGTGCCGTTTCAGCTTACGAAAAAGCAATCAAACTAAATGAAATTGATTCAGATTATCCCGCATTTCAAAAAACAATAAGCGTTGGGTATACAGGGCAAACTTCGAATAAAATAAAAGGCTTAGAAGATTTTATTGTCGAGTATCCTGACTCAAAACTTAGAGACGACGCACTTTACGAACTCGGAAATTCGTATGTAAAGGCCAATGAAGTAAATAAAGCGATGAAAGCTTACGATCAATTAAGTAGTGAATATCGTATGAGTTCTTTCGTGCCAAAAGCATTGTTGCGACAAGGGTTGGTTTATTATAATGGCAGTGATAACGAGCAAGCTTTAACAAAATTTAAAAAAGTAGCTGGCGATTATCCAGGAACACCCGAAGCGGTTCAAGCGGTTTCTACGGCACGATTAATTTATATTGATTTAGGTCGAGTAGATGAATATGCTCGCTGGGTAAAGCAATTAGACTATGTTGAGGTTACAGATGCCGATTTAGATAATGCCACCTATGAAGCAGCTGAAAAACAATATTTGGATAATAATACGGAAAGCGCAATTAAGCAGTTTAATAGCTATTTAAATCAGTTTCCGAATGGCTTACATGCATTACAAGCACATTTTTACGTAGCACAGTTATACTATAAAAAAGATTTATTGGAAAATGCAGCGCCTCATTACAAATATGTGTTAGATGCAAGTCAGAGCGAATTTACAGAAGAAGCCTTATCGCGATTATCACAGTTTTATTTAGAGCGTAAAAGTTGGAACCAAGCAATTCCGTTGTTAAAGCGTTTGGAAGCAGAAGCTAATTATCCGCAAAATATTGTTTTTGCTCAATCCAATTTAATGAAAGCCCATTATCAATTAGAAGATTATACCAATGCGGTTTCCTATGCTGAAAAAGTTTTAAGAAGCTCTAAAATTGATAACAAAATTAAAAGCGATGCACATATTATAATTGCGCGTTCTGCGATGAAAACAGGAAATGAAGACAGAGCAAAATCGGCATATGCGAATGTTGAACGCGTTGCTACTGGAGAAACAGCAGCAGAAGCTTTGTATTTTAATGCATATTTTAAGAATAAAGAAGGCAGGTTTGAAGCTTCAAATGGTTCCGTTCAAAAATTAGCAAAAGATTTTTCAGGATATAAATATTATAGTGCCAAAGGCTTGGTGCTTATGGCTAAAAATTACTATGCTTTAAAAGATGCGTTTCAAGCCACTTATATATTAGAAAGTGTCATTCAAAATTTCCCAGAGTTTGATGATGTCGTTTCCGAAGCCAAAACAGAACTTAATAAAATCAAAAGGGAAGAAGCCAAAACTAACGCATCTATTTCACCAGAAGATTAAATAGTCTGGTTGAGTGTAGCAAATACCTAATACATAAATCAAAAATCGTCAATCGTTAATCAAAACATATCAAATATGCGTAAGCAAATAAAATATATTTTCAATGGTATTCTTTTATTAAGCATAACCCTAGGGTTTTCACAGAGAACACAAAACGACACTATTAACACTGGTGTAATTGATGTAGTAAAGCCATATACACCATCAATTTCAGATGCTTTTAAGGTTAAAGAGGTACCATCATTAAACGATGAAACTACCGAAACCAAAAAAGACATCAAATACAATATATTTTCGTTTCCTGTTGCATCAACCTTTACACCAGCAAAAGGAAAAGCGGCGGTTGTAGAAAAACGTGCACCGGTAAAATTATTCGATAATTACGCCACATTAGGCGTTGGAACATACACGACTATTTTGGGTGAAGTTTATTTAAATCACGCGATAAATAGAAATGAAAGCGTTGGTGGTTATGTAAGCCATCATTCATCTGCGGGCGGAATTGAAGGCATATCATTCAACGATAATTTTTCAAATTCAAAATTAAATTTAAACTATTCCAGCCGATTAAAAGATTTAGCTTGGAATGTTGAAGGCGGTTTTCAGCATCAAATGTACAATTGGTATGGTGTTCCAGAATCTCAAATAGCGCAAGCACAAGCCAACAATATTGAAGTAGATCATGCGTTTTTCGATGCCCATTTTGGTGGCGATATTTCATTTGAAAACACTTACATTAATTCAGGAAGTTTCTTTTTCAGACGCTTTGGAGACAATCAGGGCTCAGGAGAAAATAGATTTACCGTAAAAGCTAAAGTCGAAGTACCTATTAACGATGTAGAAATTTCAACCGATTTAAAAATCGACTATTTAGGTGGAACTTTCGATAGAAATTATGAAGATACCAACGAGCTCAATTACGGGAACTTTCAAGTAGGATTATCACCAACATATCAACTAAAACAAGACGATTTAACTTTAGATTTAGGCGTGTCCATATTCTATTTAAACGATAAAGAATCAGGCGATAATAATTTCTATGTGTATCCAAATATTAGGGCAACTTACAGATTAGTAAACGATGTTTTAATAGCTTACGGAGGCTTAAAGGGCGATTTAATTCAGAATTCATATCACGGATTTGCAAACGAAAATCCCTTCGTTTCGCCAACCTTATTCATCCAGCCAACAGATCAATTGTACAACGCATTTGTAGGTTTAAAAGGGAAATTATCGAGCAATATGAGCTATAATATTAGCGGTCGTTACATTGCCGATAGAAACAAAGCGCTTTTCAGAAACAACGAAATCACTTTAACAAACGAAGACTATACCTATGGTAACTCATTTGGCATCGTTTACGACGATATTGAAACTTTTGGAGTTGCAGGCGAAATAAATGTAGATGTTAACCGAAATTTTAAACTAGGTATAAAAGCAGAATATTTCTCTTATAACTCGGATAATGAGGCTGAAGCGTGGAATTTACCAGACATAAAAGGTTCACTCTTTTTAGATTATCAGATAAACGAACATTGGTTTGCAGGCGCAAATTTATTCTATGTTGGCGAGCGTAAAGACCAGTTTTTCTTAAACGACGGCATGACAATTACTACGCCATTTACGGTAGTTCTAGATAGTTATTTCGATGCGAATGCGCACCTTGGCTATCACATAAACAATCAGCTTTCGGTATTTGCCAAAGCCAACAATATAGCTAATGAGGCTTATCAAAAATGGCAAAATTTCCCTGTACAGAGCATTCAGTTTTTAGCAGGAGCTACTTATAAGTTTGATTTTTAACATTTGTGTTACTCAAATCTCGTTGCAGTGTCTTCTTATAAATAATTTGGGCGTTCCCCGGTCGGGTCGGGCTTTTCATTACAATCTTTTGCTCGTGTCTCACAAAAGGATTTTCATTGCAATCTCTAACGCGGGCGTATCAGACAGAAAATGGATAAACCCAATTTGCATTGCTTAATTATGGCTATATTTATTTCAATTAAATAACATATGCAGAAAGTTTTTCTTTTTATCATTTTATTTTCAGCATTAAACGCGTTTTCTCAAAATCTGAAAAGCTGCAAATCTGTGGATGATGTAGAATCACTAATTGAAGGCGATTGGAAATTAAAAAATGATACTAAAAACGTTGTTTACAGGTTTAGTATTTCAAACCATAAAGGTTTTATTGAGGTGCTCCCAGAAATGAATTTACCACCAAAAGCCGAAAAAACTACAGAAAATGAAATCATTATCAACGATCATGAAAACTTCATAATCGTCTTAAAACGAGGAAATTATTATATCGAAATTCAAAGTCTGTATTATCAAATGACCGAAAAGATTACGGTGTTAAACAAAATAAACTTCGTTTACGGTAAAGGAAAGTCTCAGCATACTTTCATAAGAGATTAAAATTAGATTGTAATACGCGCCAAATAATCAAAATGTTCTCCTTCCACAGACATTTCACATGTAAGTCCAACAGTTTCACAGGCCAATTTTAAAGTTTCAAAATCTAGATACAACCACTTCATTGGTGATTCTTTTTCACCTTTATAGCTCAAAAAATAATCAAGCTCACCGTAGTAACCAGCATTCATATCCATCCAAAACCCGCCATCTTCATCTTCATACATATATTTTATATCCGATGAGTCAATTAAAATCTGTCCACCAGGTTTCAAAAGTGTTTTTAACTGCGATAAGTATTTTGAAACTTGGGTCAGTTCTTGAAAAATACCAGTGCCATTCATTAACAATAAAATGGTATCAAACGTCTCGGTCTCATCCAAAATATTTAAAACTTCAGCATGCAATACACCGCGTTGTTTTGAAACTTCAATAGCACCTTTAGAAACATCAATAGCTTTAACTTTATAGCCTTTGCTTTGTAAATACAAGCTATGGCTTCCTGATCCGCATCCAACATCTAAAATGTCACCTTTGCAAAGTTCTAAAGCTTTCTGCTCTATTTTAGGCATGTCTTTATATTTTCGAAACAAATAGGGAAGAGGTAACACATCTTCATCAGAAATATTGGTTGAAGTAATAATATCTTCAGAATAATTTCCATTTTGATAATCTAATAAAGCGTTCCCAAAAAGGTCTTTCATTTTAAAAATTAAAAGGTATTAAATACGTTAAAAATAAAACCCATTTAAGAGTCTAATAAAACAAATTGTCTAATTTTACACCATGCAAGACCTAATTAATAATCTTCCAAAGCTCGCCAAAGATAAACATAACGAAAACAAAAAGTTCTTCGCGAAGTTAAAAAAGAAACCGCCAAAAGATTTGGATTATCTTATGCAAGAATTGCATGAAAAGGAGTTTGAACGAACTGATTGTTTGGAGTGTGCCAACTGTTGTAAAACTACAGGTCCATTGTTTACAGATAAAGATGTGGATAGAATTGCGAAACATTTTAGAATGAAAACTCAGCAATTTATCGCCGAATTTTTGCGAATCGATGAAGATAACGACTATGTTTTGCAAAGTGTACCTTGTACGTTTTTAGGGGCAGACAATTACTGTTCTATTTATGAGGTTAGACCAAAAGCATGCAAAGAATTTCCGCATACCGATAGAAAAAAATTTCAGCAAATTTCAAACCTTACTTTAAAAAATGTGTCCATTTGTCCTGCGGCTTATAACATTGTTGAGGACATGAAAAAGAGAATAAAATAGTATCTTTAAAACAAAATTTTAAACTTTTGGAGACTATTTTAAACTATTTTGAGACCATACCACCGTTACATAGAGGGATTATTATTGTGGCAGGATTAACCTTTTTCTGGATTTTAGAAGGCGCAATGCCTTTAGTAAATTTCAATTATAAAAAGTGGAAACATGCAGTACCTAATATATTTTTCACAATTACAACAATTGCCGTAAATCTTCCTATGGCATTTTTGTTATTATATTCTGCCGATTGGGTAATGACTAATAATTTCGGGATTTTAAATTGGTTGCCAGAAATGGCGCTTTGGTTGTATGTATTATTAGGTGTCTTTTTAATGGATTTTTTCGGAGCTTATTTACCGCATTTAATTGAGCATAAAGTACCACCATTGTGGATGGTGCATTTGGTTCATCATTCCGATCATAAAGTAGATGCTACAACAGCAAACAGACATCATCCTATTGAGAGTGTTATTCGATATTTATTTACTTTATTAGGGGTTTTTGCAATTGGAGCGCCTATTGGGATAGTCATGTTATATCAATCTATGTCTATTGTCGCCA
The DNA here is from genome assembly GCF_900141715.1 of Algibacter luteus. Taxonomy (GTDB): domain Bacteria; phylum Bacteroidota; class Bacteroidia; order Flavobacteriales; family Flavobacteriaceae; genus Arenitalea; species Arenitalea lutea. The sequence continues at coordinate 25,020 of NZ_FQYK01000011.1, forward strand.
CACAATTCAGTCATTCCAATATTAAACTTCCAAGAAAGGTTGATAAATGGTTAAGTTATGTGTTAGTATCTCCTAACATGCATAAAGTGCACCATCATTATAAAATGCCATATACAGATTCTAACTACGGAAATATTTTTTCGGTATGGGATAGACTTCTTGGAACTTACATGGAATTAGATCCAGATAAAATAATTTATGGCGTTGATGTGTTTCCTAATGAAGAAGAAAACAGCAATATTAAAGATTTACTGAAACAACCGTTTCAAAAGTATCAAAAGCCAACATCGTATGAAGCTGTAACTACTAATGAAGATTAGCTATTTTCAATATCGCTAATATGATGCTCTAAAGCCTTAACAGAGATTTTAATTTCTTTGATTAAAAGTGCTAAAGAAATAATCAATAAAATAAGAGCTGCTCCAAAAACCCAAATAGCAACAATAGGTTGTTTCACATAAATTAAAAACATGGTGAGTACACAAAGTAACAAGCTGCTTATACCAGTTATTTGCATGGCTTGAGTCAAGTATAGGCGTTGTTTTAAGTTTTTTATTTGTTTTATTAATCGCTCGTCTTTCTGTTGTAAATATTTGTCATGTAAGTTTCTTATTATAGCAGCATAAGCTATAAATCTATTGGTGTAAGCTAGCATTATCAAGGAAATAGCAGAGAATAAAAGTGCAGGTGTTGTAAGTGTAAGTTCTTCCATAGTTCAAATTTCTTTTAAATTTCAACAACATCAAATAAAAAAGCGTAATATTTTCTATTTTAGATGCATGCAAGAAGACTTCCTACATTACATCTGGAAACATAAAAAAATAGGAGTAAATAATTTAAAAACTGTTAACGGAGCGCCTGTCGTAATTAATTCCGTTGGACAGCATAACTATAATTCAGGTCCAGATTTTTTTAATGCACAACTTAAAATAGGAAATCAGCTTTGGGCTGGAAATGTTGAAATTCATATCAAATCTTCTGATTGGTTTTTGCATAATCATGAACAAGATAAAGCCTATGATAATGTCATTTTACATGTGGTTTGGGAAGATGACACTGAAGTTTTCAGGAAAGACAATAGCGTTATACCAACTTTAGAGCTCAAAAATATTGTTGATGATGGTTTATTGCACAATTTTGAAAGGTTATTTGCGAAACAAAACAAATGGATTAATTGTGAAAACGATTTTGCAATAATAGATAGTTTTATTTTAGATAATTGGCTTGAGCGTCTATACTTTGAACGGTTAGAACGAAAATCTAAAAACATTGAAACCCTTTTAGCAGGATCAAAAAACGATTGGGAAGCTGTTTTGTTTAAAATGTTGACTAGAAATTTCGGATTAAAAGTTAATGGTGAGTCATTTTTTAGTTTAGCCCAATCCATCGATTTTTCAATTATTAGAAAAACACGAAATACTCCTCTAGTTTTAGAAGCATTGTTACTTGGACAATCGGGTTTACTTGAACAAGATGTAGAAGATGCCTACCATCTAAGTTTAAAAAAAGAATATGAATTTCTAAAGCTAAAATTTAATCTAAATAATACTCAAGTGCTGCCCCTACAGTTTTTTAGATTAAGACCGCCTAATTTTCCAACCATAAGGTTATCTCAACTGGCAAGTTTATATGGCACAAATCAAAATTTATTTTCAAAAATCATCGAGATAAAAAAACTGGAAGAATTTTATGAGTTGTTTAAAGTATCAACTTCTAAGTTTTGGGAATCTCATTATACGTTTCAAAAAAAGTCAAAAACTTCAAAAAAAACACTTACAAAGTCATTTGTAGATTTATTGTTAATCAATACAATTCTGCCTTTAAAGTTCAGCTATGCTAAACAAAAAGGAGAAGAAATAGATAATGAAATAATAAAACTAGCAACTTCTATTACTTCAGAAAAAAACAACATAATTAAAGCGTTTAACAATTTGAAAAAGGTTTCAAATTCGTCATTACATTCTCAAGCACTCATACAACTTAAATCAGAGTATTGCGATAAAAATAAATGTTTACAATGTGCTATTGGGAATTCTCTTATTTCAGCGAATGCTTAATAAAACAGATAAAAATGAATAAATTTACAATCACTTTAAATTGTAAGATTATTTAAATAACTAATATTAAATTTATAGTTAAATTGCAGCATGAATAATATTTATAAACCTCTATTATTTTTCCAAAAACATGGTTATTACGTGTGCCAACGTATTGCAGAGAGGCTTGGGATAAGAGCTAAAGTGGTAAGAACATCATTCATGTATTTAACTTTCGTTACTCTTGGTTTTGGTTTTGCACTTTATTTGTTTTTAGCATTTTGGATGCGCATTAAAGATTTAGTTTATACAAAACGCTCATCGGTTTTTGATTTATGAACCAACTTGTACAGTTTTTTAGAACAAAAATATATACAGCCGTTTTGTTATTGGCTGCACTATTACTTATTGGAGTTACTGGTTATAAAATGATTTCTGGTTACACCTGGATCGATGCTTTGTATATGACCGTTATAACCATGACCACGGTGGGTTTTGGAGAAGTGGTGCCATTGGATGATCAATCTAAAATATTTACCATATTTTTAATTTTAGCGAGTGTAGTTATAGTAGGTTATGCCTTATCTATAATTACAGAATACATTTTAAGTAAAAATGACCTAGACGAATTAAAACAAAAAAAGATGCAAAAGGATATTGATAATTTCAAGAATCACATTGTAATTTGTGGCTACGGAAGAAACGGTAAGCAAGCAGCAAGAAAGCTCATGGCATACAATAAACAGTTTGTTGTCGTTGAAAAGAATAAAGAATTAGAAGACCGTTTAAAATTGGATGAAGTTCCCTATGTCATTGGAAATGCTAATGAAGATGAAACCTTAATTCAAGCAGGAGTTGATAGAGCTTCCTGTTTTATTTCGGCATTACCAAACGATGCCGATAATTTATTTGTGGTTCTTTCAACAAGACAACTGAATAAAAAAATAAATATAATTAGTCGTGCTTCAAACGAATCATCTTATGATAAGTTAAAGTTCGCGGGAGCCAATAATGTTATTTTACCAGATAAAATTGGAGGCGATCATATGGCATCATTAGTTGTTGTCCCTGGTTTAATGGAGTTTATTGATAATCTATCAATAGTTGGTAAGTCTGATATAAATATTGAAGAAGTTGCTGTTGAAAAATTTTATAATTCAAAAACACCTAAAACTATTAAGGATTTAGATCTAAGAAAAAAAACCGGATGCACCGTAATAGGCTATAAAGATGAAAATGGTGAATATATTGTAAATCCTGGGGCAGAATTAAAATTGGCAAGACATTCGAAAATTATCGTTCTAGGTCGTCCAGAACAAATTGAAGCCTTAAATACAGAGTACGATATCGATTAACGATTATGCTATTTTAACAACCATTGTTTTAAAAAATGATTTTTTTTTAGCATCTTGCTACCTTTTAATAAGAATCTTTCAATAAAAACTAACTAACATAATTTTCCTATGAAGAAATATCTTCTTTCAGTGCTCACTTTAATATTTCCATTTTTAATATTTGCTCAAGAAACTTCCGAAATAGGTTTAGACCAAAAAATAGATCAAGCATTTGCTCCCGTAGCTCAATTTTTTACAGATGTAATTTTTTTTCCAATTTACGATGATGGGGTTTATACTATTCCATTTGTATTATTACTATTAGTTGGTAGTGCATTGTTTTTTACAATTTATTTTGGGTTTCCAAATGTTAGATATTTCTGGACAGCTATTAATACGGTAAGAGGGAAGTATGAAGATATTGAAAAACATGGTGCTAAAGAACTTTATGGAGAAGATGGTATTGCACAGGGTCAAGACCTCTCAAATGTAGATATCGAGGAACATATTGAGAATCTTAAAACCGATTTAGCCATTGATGGCGATATTGTTGATACCATAAGAGATGAAAGTTCTGAAGGTGAAGTTTCGCATTTTCAAGCATTGGCAACCGCTGTTTCTGGAACTGTAGGTAATGGTAATATTGCTGGTGTGGCATTGGCAATTGCTCTAGGAGGACCAGGCGCAACATTCTGGATGATTGTTTGTGGTTTATTAGGAATGTCTACAAAGTTTGTGGAGTGTACTTTAGGGGTACAATACAGAGATGTTGGTGAAGATGGAACAGTATACGGTGGCCCTATGTATTATATAAGTAAAGGTCTTAAAGCCAAAGGATTTAAAACTTTTGGTAAAATAGCAGCAGGAATATTTGCTGTTTTCTGTATAGGAGGTTCTTTTGGTGGAGGTAATGCGGCACAATCTAATCAAGCCACTATCGTGATAAAAGAACTTTTCGAATGGGAAAGTACAGCGGCAGGAGCCATTGTTGGTTTGGTGTTGGCTGTTTTGGTTGGGGTAATTATCATTGGTGGAATTAAACGTATTGCATCGGTAACCGAAAAAGTAGTGCCTTTCATGGCCTTAATGTATATAGTTGCATGTGTTTATATTATCCTAAGTAATTTTAGCTTAATTGATGATGCAATTGGTCTAATAGTTGAAGAAGCTTTTAGTCCAACAGCTTTTGGAGTAGGTTCGTTAATTGGGGTATTGTTGGTAGGATTTCAACGTGCTGCCTTTTCAAACGAAGCAGGTGCAGGTTCAGCATCTATTGCTCATTCTGCAGTAAGAACAAAATACTCAGCCAGTGAAGGTTTAGTGGCTTTACTAGAGCCGTTTATTGATACAGTGGTAATTTGTACCATGACAGCTTTAGTAATTGTTATATTTAACTTTGGAGGTTTCTTCGAATACGGTGGCGATGGATCTGGAGTTGTTTTTATTGATGGTATGCCTTTTGAAGGCGCAGGAATTACATCTAAAGCATTTGCACAATATATTCCATATTCAAATGTGTTTTTAACCATTGCTGTAGTTTTATTTGCGGTTTCAACAATGATTTCTTGGTCTTACTATGGCTTACAATCTTGGAAATTTCTTTTCGGTAGAGGAAAAACAGCCGATTTAATCTATAAACTTTTATTTTTAACTTTCGTAGTAATTGGTGCAGCGGCAAGTATGAACTCTATTTGGTCGTTCTCAGATGCCATGATTTTTGCCATGATTTTCCCAAACATGGTTGGTCTGTTCCTGTTGTTCCCAGTTGTTAAGCGACAATTAAAGCGCTATCTTGATGCTATTAACCTTAAAAAGGAAGCAATAGATAACTAAATAAACAAAAACTATAACAAATGAAATCCCAATTCACGTTTACTAAACAACAACGTAATGGGATTTTTTTAATGTTAACCCTCATAATTACCTTTCAATGTATTTACTTTTTTGTCGATTTTACTTCGGAAGAAGTTTCAGTTGATGAACAACAACTTTCAGAATTCATTAAAGAAATTGATTCTTTAAAAATAATTGAGTTACAAGAAAGAGTACCTAAAATATATCCATTTAACCCTAATTATTTAACCGATTTTAAAGGTGCTTCATTAGGAATGACTAATGAAGAAATTGATAGATTATTAAGGTTTAGAAATCAAAATAAATGGATAAATACTGCTGAACAATTTCAAGAAGTTACTCAAGTATCAGATTCACTGTTGGCAGCACTTTCTGTGTATTTTAAATTTCCAGAATGGGTTACAAGTTCTAAACCTTCAAAAGAACGGTTTCTAACATCTTCGAATAATAAACCTAAGACATATGCACAAAAACAAGATTTGAATACAGCAACAGCACAAGACCTTCAAAATATAAATGGTATAGGCAAAACCTTTTCAGAACGCATTATTAAATATCGAAATAAACTAAAAGGTGGTTTTATTGCAGATGTTCAACTCGAAGATATATATGGTCTTACACCAGAATTAATTGAAAAAATTACAAATCAATTTACTGTTAAAACACCAAATTCAGTTAATAAAATAAACGTAAATAAGGCTTCAAGTAATGAATTAGTTAAGATTCCTCATATAGATTACGAATTAGCCTATAATATTATTGAGCAACGAAAATTAAGACAGGGTTTCAATTCAATTGAGGAATTAACTAAAGTAAAAGACTTCCCTTTAAATAAAATAAAGATAATTGAATTATATTTGCACTTCGAAAAAGAAAAATAAATGAATAACATGTACTTCACTGAAGAACATCAGCTTTTTAGAAAAAGTATTCAAGACTTTTTACAGAAAGAGGTTGTACCGCATATTGAAAAATGGGAAGAAACCGGATCTATCGACCGGTTTATTTGGAAAAAATTTGGAGACATGGGTTTCTTCGGAATCAATTATCCAGAAGCCTATGGTGGAATGAATTTAGATTTATTCTATACTGTTATTCTTCTTGAAGAACTTCAAAAAATAAATTCTGGTGGTTTCGCTGCAGCAATTTGGGCACATGCCTATTTAGCTATGACGCATTTAAATGCTGAAGGAGATGAGGCTATAAAAGAAAAATATTTAGCTCCAAGTATAACTGGAGATAAAATAGGATGTCTTTGTATTACTGAACCCTTTGGAGGAAGTGATGTGGCAGGTATGCGTACAACAGCAGTAAAAAAAGATGACCACTATATTATTAATGGTTCGAAAACATTTATTACTAATGGGGTGAGTAGTGATTATTTAGTGGTTGCTGCAAAAACAAATCCAGAACTTGGTAATAAAGGTATAAGCATATTTGTTTTAGATAGAACCATGAATGGTGTATCGGCAACCAAACTAAAAAAATTAGGTTGGAACGCTTCTGATACTGGCGAAATTGCTTTTGATAATGTTAAAATTCCAATTACAAATCGTTTAGGCGAAGAGAATAAAGGTTTTTCTTATATTATGGAGCATTTTTCATTGGAACGTCTAATCATGGGTATTAATGCTCATGCCCGGGCAGAATATGCGCTTGAATATGCTTTAAAATATATGAGTGAGCGTCAAGCTTTTGGAAAAACAATCGATAAGTTTCAAGCCCTTAGACATAGTATTGCTGATTTATATACCGAAATGGAAATCTGTAAAGTTTTCAATTATAATGTAGCAACAAGATTAGATAAAGGCGAATATGTTGTAAAAGAAGCAACAATGTCTAAATTAAAGTCTACAAAAATGGCCGATGAGGTTATTTATCAATGTCTTCAGTTTTTAGGTGGATATGGTTATATGGAAGAATACCCTATGGCAAGGTTGTTAAGAGATAGCAGACTAGGACCAATTGGTGGTGGCACTTCAGAAATCTTAAGAGAGATTATCGCTAAAATAATAATAGATAAAAAAGAATATCGACCAGCAACTAAATAACTTATATTATTTTGGCGAAAATTGTATCACAATTAGCTAAAACAATACTTGAAAAGTATTACATCCTTAATTTAAAAAAAACTTTAAAAGGTGTTTTTGTAATTCCAAAATAGTTTTATATTTGCAGCCAGAAATTTCTAAAAGAGAGGAGGTTAAGACACTATGTTAATAATTCCAGTTAAAGAAGGAGAAAATATAGATAGAGCGTTAAAGCGTTACAAGCGTAAGTTTGTTAGAACAACTATTAAAAATCAGTTGCAAGAACGTAAGCAGTTTACAAAGCCTTCAGTAGCTCGTAGAGCTCAAGTTCAAAAAGCACAATACATTCAATCATTAAGAGATGCAGAAAACATCTAATCTTAAATGATTTGATTTATTAAGAATATAAAAATCCCGCATTTTGCGGGATTTTTTTGTATTGATAATTGTGGAATAACTACATTAAAGTAATTAAACTTGTCGTTTTAACTAATAACTTCTAACTTTAAATCTTTAACATATGTAAGATGACTTTTAAATCATTTCTGGATTACCTCTTATTGGAAAAAAACTATTCGAAGCTTACTGTTAAAGCTTATCAAAATGATTTAAATGATTTCTCAGAATTTATAAAAGTTGAATTCAATACTGCTTCTATAAATCAAGTTAATTATTCGCAAATACGAAGCTGGATTGTAATCCTTGTAGAAAATGAACTTTCTAACCGTACAATTAATAGAAAAATATCAGCTTTAAATTCATATTATAAATTTCTTTTAAAAACAGGCGATATTAAGTTAAACCCGTTAGCAAAACACAAAGCATTAAAAACGAGTAAAAAAATTCAGGTACCTTTTTCTGAAGAAGAAATTAAAGACGTTTTAAACGACTTAAATTTTGCCGATGATTTTGAGGGGTTAAGAGATAAATTTATAATTGAACTTTTTTATTCTACTGGTATAAGAAGAATTGAATTGGTTGAACTTAAATTATCGAGCTTAGATTTACATAAAAATACGTTAAAAGTATTAGGTAAAAGAAATAAAGAACGTATTATACCGTTAATAAAATCAGTGCATCAAACAGCTATTAAATACTTAGAAGCAAGATTACAATTGGATAAGATTGTTGATAAGGAATATCTTTTTTTGACGAAAAAAGGCGTTAAAATATATGAAACACTTGTCTACAGAATAATAAATGAGTATTTTAGTAAGGCATCTTCAAAGGTAAAGAAGAGTCCACATATTTTGAGGCACTCCTTCGCTACACATTTGTTAAACCAAGGTGCCGATTTAAATGCTGTTAAGGAGCTTTTAGGACATTCAAGTTTAGCTGCAACACAAGTTTATACACATAATAGTATTGCAGAATTAAAAAAAGTGCATATTGATGCACATCCAAGAAGTAAAAAATAGTAGTTGTAATAAAGTCTAACCAAAAAAGTAAACAGATGAAAGTAAACACCCAATCAGTAAATTTTAATGCAGACCAAAAATTGATTGATTTTATTCAAAAACGAATGGATAAATTAGATTTGTTTTATGATAAAGTTATTAAATCTGATGTTTTTTTAAAAGTTGAAAACACAAGCGATAAACAAAATAAAATTTTCGAAGCAAGAGTTAGTGTTCCAGGAGATAGCTTGGTAGTTAAAAAGCAATGTAAATCCTTTGAAGAAGGTACAGATATGGCAGTTGCATCGTTAGAAAGACAATTAAAAAAGAGAAAAGAGAAATTAAGAGCACATTTATAATAAAAATTCTCAAAAAATGTTTTGAATAAAATAAAAAATCTATACATTTGCAGTCCGTTAGAAATAACGGGCTTTTTTTATGCGCCAAAAGTATAAAAAACGCCGATGTAGCTCAGCTGGCTAGAGCAGCTGATTTGTAATCAGCAGGTCGTGGGTTCGAGTCCCTCCATCGGCTCAAGTTCTTAAAAAAAATGAAATAAGTAAATTGGGGAGATACTCAAGCGGCCAACGAGGGCAGACTGTAAATCTGCTGACTACGTCTTCGCAGGTTCGAATCCTGCTCTCCCCACAACTTTTTTAGTTTTTTGTATATTTTGAAAACCTGATAAATAAGCATTTATCAAAAAATTGCGGGAGTAGCTCAGTTGGTAGAGCGTCAGCCTTCCAAGCTGAATGTCGCCGGTTCGAACCCGGTCTCCCGCTCTAAAATTCCTGCGAAGGCAGGAATCTCTTCTTTCATATTAGCTTAAATCTTGAAAAAGATTGGTTTTGAGAGAATAGGAAATAAAAACTTTACGCCGGTGTAGCTCAGGGGTAGAGCGTTTCCTTGGTAAGGAAGAGGTCACGAGTTCAAATCTCGTCATTGGCTCTATTTTTAGAGAAATTTAGAATACACTAATATTATTATATAACTAAGATTAAAATTATTTAAAAAACATGGCAAAGGCAACTTTCGATCGTTCAAAACCACATTTAAATATTGGTACAATTGGACACGTAGATCACGGTAAAACAACTTTAACTGCTGCTATTACTAAAGTATTAGCTGATGCAGGTTACTCAGAAGCAAGATCATTTGATCAAATTGATAATGCTCCAGAAGAAAAAGAAAGAGGTATAACAATTAATACTTCTCACGTTGAATATCAAACAGCAAATCGTCACTATGCTCACGTTGACTGTCCAGGTCACGCGGATTACGTAAAGAACATGGTAACTGGTGCTGCACAAATGGATGGTGCTATTTTAGTTGTTGCTGCAACTGATGGTCCTATGCCTCAAACTCGTGAGCACATCTTATTAGGTCGTCAAGTAGGAATTCCACGTATCGTTGTTTTCTTAAACAAAGTAGATATGGTTGATGATGAAGAGTTATTAGAATTAGTAGACATGGAAGTTAGAGATTTATTAAACTTCTATGAATATGATGGAGATAATGGTCCTGTAATTTCAGGTTCTGCTTTAGGTGCACTTAATGGTGAGCAAAAGTGGGTTGATACAGTTTTAGAATTAATGAAAGCTTGTGATGAGTGGATTGAAGAGCCAGTTCGTGATATGGATAAGCCTTTCTTAATGCCTATCGAAGATGTATTTTCTATTACTGGTCGTGGTACTGTAGCAACTGGTCGTATTGAGACTGGTGTTGCTAATACTGGAGATCCTGTAGAAATTATTGGTATGGGTGCAGAGAAATTAACTTCTACTATTACTGGTATCGAAATGTTCCGTCAAATTTTAGATAGAGGTGAGGCTGGTGATAATGCTGGTATCTTATTAAGAGGTATTGAGAAATCTCAAATCTCAAGAGGTATGGTTATTACTAAACCAGGTTCAGTAACACCACATGCTAAATTCAAAGCTGAGGTTTATATCCTTAAAAAAGAAGAAGGTGGACGTCATACTCCATTCCATAATAACTACCGTCCACAGTTCTACGTACGTACAACTGACGTAACTGGTAACATTGCTTTACCTGATGGAGTTGAAATGGTTATGCCTGGAGATAACTTAACTATTACTGTTGAGTTAATTCAACCAATTGCAATGAACGTAGGTTTACGTTTCGCTATCCGTGAAGGAGGTAGAACAGTTGGTGCAGGTCAGGTAACTGAGATATTAGACTAATACAGTTTAAATAAATATTAAGTTAAGGTATTCCGTTTTTTTCGGAATACCTTCCCTTATATTTACGGGTTTAGCTCAGTTGGTAGAGCACTGGTCTCCAAAACCAGGTGTCGGGAGTTCGAGTCTCTCAACCCGTGCAATAGTAATTTGAGTATCATTTCAAATTGGAATAAAAAATAAGAACATGGCTGGAATTGTAAATTATATAAAAGAATCATTCGGAGAACTAAAAAATAATGTGTCTTGGCCAACATGGGCAGAAGCACAAAGTTTAACAGTTTTAGTTGCTGTATTTTCAATTATATTTTCCCTTGCTATTTGGGGTGTAGATACAGTATTCAGTAAAGTTATAGCAACTTACTTTCAATGGATTAACGGTTAAAAGAAGAATTTATGTCTGAAGTAAGTGAAAAAAAATGGTATGTTGTTCGAGCCGTAAGTGGTCAAGAAAACAAAATCAAAACGTATATCGAGAATGAAATTGCTCGTTTAGGTTTACAAGATTATGTTGATCAGGTTCTTGTTCCAACAGAAAAGGTGATACAAATCCGTAACGGAAAGAAAATTCAGAAAGAAAAAACGTTTTTTCCTGGATATATCATGATACAAGCAAATCTAACTGGTGAAGTTCCTCATATCATAAGATCGGTTACAAATGTAATTGGGTTTTTAGGGGAAACAAAAGGTGGAGACCCTGTACCATTAAGACAATCTGAAGTAAACAGAATGTTAGGTAAAGTTGATGAATTATCTGTAGAAGAAAGTGCTAATGTAGCGATACCTTTTACTAAAGGTGAAACTGTAAAAGTTATTGATGGTCCGTTTAATGGATTTGATGGTACTATTGAAAAAATAAATGAAGAAAAGCGTAAGCTAGAAGTAATGGTAAAGATTTTTGGAAGAAAAACACCATTAGAGCTAAGCTATATGCAAGTTGAAAAAGTATAATAATTGTTACACTATATAAATGATGTATTACTAGGCTTCCAAATTTAGAAGTATATCAAACTAAATTATTAAAAATGGCAAAAGAAATTGGCAAAGTAGTTAAGTTACAAGTTCGGGGAGGTGCTGCGAATCCGTCGCCACCGGTTGGACCCGCTTTAGGAGCTGCTGGAGTTAACATTATGGAATTCTGTAAGCAATTTAATGCGAGAACACAGGATAAACCAGGTAAAGTGTTACCAGTAGTGATTACTGTTTATAAAGACAAATCATTTGACTTTGTAATCAAGACTCCTCCTGCAGCGGTACAATTATTAGAAGCGAGCAAAATTAAAAAAGGTTCAGGAGAGCCAAACCGAAAAAAAGTAGCTAAAGTATCTTGGGATCAGATTAAAACTATTGCAGAAGACAAAATGGTAGATTTAAATGCATTTACTGTTGAATCTGCTATGAAAATGGTTGCTGGTACAGCAAGATCAATGGGTATAACCGTAACTGGGCAATTCCCATCGTAATCTATTAAAGACATTATAAAATGGCAAGATTAACAAAAAAGCAAAAAGAAGCTTTAGCGAAAATAGAAAAAGGTAAAGTATATTCTTTAAATGAAGCATCGGCATTAGTAAAAGAAATTACTAATACTAAGTTTGATGCCTCTGTAGATTTAGCAATACGTTTAGGTGTAGACCCACGTAAAGCCAACCAGATGGTGAGAGGTGTAGTTTCATTACCTCACGGAACTGGTAAAGACATGAAAGTTTTAGCATTAGTAACTCCTGATAAAGAAGCAGAAGCTAAAGAAGCTGGAGCTGATTATGTAGGATTAGATGAATATCTAGAGAAAATCAAGAATGGTTGGACAGATGTTGACGTTATTATTACTATGCCTAGTGTAATGGGTAAATTAGGTCCTTTAGGACGTGTATTAGGTCCTCGTGGTTTAATGCCAAACCCAAAAACTGGAACAGTAACTATGGATGTTGCTAAAGCAGTTACTGAAGTAAAAGCTGGTAAAATTGACTTTAAAGTTGATAAAACTGGTATCGTTCATGCTGCAATTGGTAAAGCATCATTTAGTGCTGATAAAATTGAAGGTAACGCTCAAGAATTAATTCAAACATTAGTTAAACTTAAACCAACAACTGCAAAAGGTACATATGTAAAAAGCATTTTTATGTCTTCTACTATGAGCCCTAGTATAGCTGTTGATCCTAAAGTTGGTGGTTAATTAGTTAAAACTTTTATTATGACAAGACAAGAAAAATCACAAGTAATTGAGGAATTAACTGTAGAATTAGCTAACAATGGAAATATCTATTTAACCGATATTTCAGGATTAAACGCCGCTACAACCTCAGATTTACGTCGTGCTGCATTTAAAGCAAACGTAAAATTATCAGTTGTTAAAAATACATTATTAGCAAAAGCTATGGAAGCTTCAGACAGAGAGTTTGGAGATCTTCCAACAGTTTTAAAAGGAAATACATCTGTAATGTATTCTGAAACTGGTAATGTACCAGCTAAGTTGATTAAAACTTTCCGTAAGAAATCAGACAAGCCTTTATTAAAAGGAGCATTTATTGAGGAAACAGTTTATATTGGCGACGATCAATTAGACATGTTAGTTGATATCAAGTCTAAAGAAGAGTTATTAGGAGAGATTATAGGATTACTACAATCGCCTGCTAAAAACGTTGTTTCAGCACTTAAATCAAGTGGCGGAACATTAGCTGGAATTATTAAAACACTATCTGAAAAAGAAGGATAGTCTTAACAAGTACGCACTTATTACAATTATATTATTATTAAAAATTTATTAAAACGATAGAAAAATGGCAGATTTAAAAGATTTCGCAGAACAATTAGTTAACCTTACAGTAAAAGAAGTAAATGAGTTAGCTACTATATTAAAAGATGAGTATGGTATTGAGCCTGCTGCTGCAGCTGTAGCTGTTGCTGCTGGTCCTGCTGCTGGTGGTGGAGACGCTGCTGAAGCTCAAACTGAATTTGATGTTATATTAAAAGCTGCAGGTGGCTCTAAGTTAGCTGTTGTAAAACTAGTAAAAGAATTAACTGGTCTTGGCTTAAAAGAAGCTAAAGAATTAGTTGATGGTGCACCTAGCCCAATTAAAGAAGGTGTTTCTAAAGATGAAGCTGAAGGCTTAAAAGCATCTTTAGAAGAAGCTGGGGCTGAGGTTGAGCTTAAGTAAGCTTAATAACTCAAGAACATAAAGGTTTAGGTCTGGAGAGTTGTCTTCAAGACCTAAACCATTTTGTGTATATAACAGTTATATACAAAATTCAATTTTTTTTTAATCAAAATTCCGTCTATTGATGTTGTCAACACAAGCTGAAAGATTAAATTTCTCCTCTATTGTAAATAGAACAGAATATCCAGATTTCTTAGATATTCAAATTAAATCCTTTCAAGATTTTTTCCAATTGGAAACAAAATCAGAAGAAAGAGGTGATGAAGGTTTATACAATACCTTCATGGAAAATTTTCCAATTACAGATTCGCGTAATCAATTCATTTTAGAATTTTTAGATTACTTTGTAGATCCACCAAGATATACTATTGAAGAGTGTATTGAAAGAGGGTTAACTTATAGTGTTCCACTAAAAGCAAGGTTAAAGTTATATTGTACAGACCCTGAACATGAGGATTTCGAGACCATTGTTCAAGATGTGTACTTAGGAACTATTCCTTACATGACACCTAGTGGTACTTTTGTAATCAATGGCGCTGAACGTGTTGTGGTATCGCAATTACACCGTTCACCTGGAGTCTTTTTTGGACAATCACACCATGCTAATGGTACTAAATTATATTCAGCGAGAGTAATTCCTTTTAAAGGATCTTGGATAGAGTTTGCTACGGACATCAATCAAGTGATGTACGCATACATTGATAGAAAGAAGAAGTTACCAGTTACAACACTTTTCCGTGCAATTGGTTTTGAACGTGATAAGGATATTCTAGAAATCTTTGATTTAGCAGAAGAAATTAAAGTTTCTAAATCTGGTTTAAAGAAATATACTGGAAGAAAATTAGCAGCACGTGTACTTAATACTTGGCACGAGGACTTTGTTGATGAAGATACTGGTGAAGTAGTTTCTATCGAGCGTAATGAAATTGTTCTTGATCGTGATACGGTTCTAGATAAAGAAAATATTGAGGAAATTATTGAAGCTGAAGTTAAAACCATTCTTTTACATAAAGAAGGTACAGAACAAGGTGATTATGCTATTATTCACAATACGCTTCAAAAAGATCCAACAAACTCTGAAAAAGAGGCTGTTGAACATATTTACAGACAATTACGTAATGCAGAACCGCCTGATGAAGAAACGGCTCGTGGAATAATTGATAAATTATTCTTTTCAGACCAACGTTATTCTTTAGGTGAAGTTGGGCGTTACAGAATGAACAAAAAATTAGGTCTTGATATTGGAATGGACAAGCAAGTGCTTACCAAAGAAGATATCATTACCATTATAAAATATTTAATCGAGCTTATCAATTCTAAAGCAGAGATTGATGATATTGATCACTTATCAAACCGTCGTGTACGAACTGTTGGTGAGCAATTATCTCAACAATTTGGAGTTGGTTTAGCGCGTATGGCACGTACTATTCGCGAGCGTATGAACGTTCGAGATAATGAGGTGTTTACACCTATAGATTTGATTAATGCTAAGACTTTGTCTTCAGTAATTAACTCATTTTTTGGTACAAACCAGTTGTCTCAGTTTATGGATCAAACCAATCCTTTAGCTGAAATTACGCATAAGCGTCGTTTATCAGCTCTTGGACCAGGTGGTTTATCAAGAGAGAGAGCAGGGTTTGAGGTACGTGACGTTCATTACACACATTACGGAAGACTTTGTCCTATTGAAACACCAGAGGGACCAAATATTGGTTTAATTTCTTCACTTTCTGTATTTGCTAAAGTGAACTCTATGGGATTCATTGAAACACCTTATAGAAAAGTAACAGATGGTGTAGTTGATATTAAAAATGAGCCAATTTACTTAAGTGCTGAAGAGGAAGAAGAAAAATTGATTGCTCAAGCTACGGTTAAAGTTGATGATAAAGGTAAAATTACACACGATAAGGTAATTGCTAGAATGGAAGGTGACTTCCCAGTTATCGACCCTAATCAGTTACATTATACGGATGTTGCACCTAATCAAATTTCATCAATTTCGGCTTCTCTGATTCCTTTCTTGGAACATGATGACGCAAACCGTGCATTGATGGGATCAAACATGATGCGTCAGGCTGTACCTTTATTAAGAGTAGATGCACCTATTGTTGGAACTGGTTTAGAACGTCAAGTAGCATCAGATTCTCGTGTTTTAATCAACGCTGAAGGATCGGGTGAAGTTCTGTACGTTGATGCAAACGAAATCAAAATTAGATACGACCGTACTGAAGATGAGGCTAAAGTTAGTTTTGATAGTGATATTAAAACATACCAATTAGTTAAGTTCAGAAAAACGAACCAAGGTACTTCTATCAATCTTAAACCAATTGTTGTTAAAGGAGATAAAGTAACTAAAGGTCAAGTACTATGTGAAGGGTATGCCACTCAAAAAGGTGAATTAGCACTTGGTAGAAATATGAAAGTAGCCTTCATGCCTTGGAAAGGGTATAACTTTGAGGATGCAATTGTAATTTCAGAAAAAGTAGTTCGTGAAGATATCTTCACATCAATCCATATAGATGAGTACTCTTTAGAAGTAAGAGATACAAAATTAGGTAACGAAGAGTTAACTAATGATATTCCTAACGTTTCAGAAGAAGCTACTAAAGATCTTGATGAAAATGGAATGATTCGTATTGGTGCTGAAGTTAAACCAGGTGATATCTTAATTGGTAAGATTACTCCAAAAGGAGAGTCAGATCCAACTCCAGAAGAAAAATTATTACGTGCTATCTTTGGTGATAAAGCAGGTGATGTAAAAGATGCTTCTTTAAAAGCGTCGCCTTCATTAAACGGTGTAGTAATTGAGAAAAAATTATTTGCAAGAGCCGTAAAAGATAAACGTAAAAGAGCACAAGATAAAGATGATATTCTTGCTTTAGAAGCTCAATACGATAGAAAATTTGATGAGTTGAAAGATGTTTTAATCGAAAAACTTTTCAATATCGTTAACGGGAAAACAGCTCAAGGTATTTTTAATGATTTAGGTGAAGAAGTATTACCAAAAGGTAAAAAATTCACACTTAAAATGTTAAATGCTGTTGATGATTATGCGCATTTAGTATCTGGAAAATGGACTACAGATGATCATACAAATCAATTGGTAGCAGATTTAATTCATAACTACAAGATTAAAGAAAACGATTTACAGGGTTCTTTACGTCGTGAGAAATTTACAATTTCAGTAGGGGATGAGTTACCAGCAGGAATCATTAAATTAGCTAAGGTTTACATTGCTAAGAAACGTAAACTAAAAGTTGGAGATAAAATGGCAGGACGTCACGGTAACAAAGGTATTGTAGCTCGTATCGTTCGTCAAGAAGATATGCCGTTCTTAGAAGATGGAACGCCTGTTGATATTGTATTAAATCCACTTGGTGTACCTTCTCGTATGAACATTGGGCAGATTTATGAAACTGTATTAGGTTGGGCAGGTCAAAAATTAGATCGCAAATATGCGACTCCTATTTTTGATGGAGCAACTATCGATCAGATTAATGAATTTACAGATGAAGCTGGAATTCCAAGATATGGTCATACTTACCTATACGATGGTGGAACAGGTGAAAGATTTGATCAGCCAGCAACAGTTGGTGTAATCTATATGTTGAAATTAGGACATATGGTTGACGATAAAATGCACGCACGTTCTATAGGACCTTACTCATTAATTACACAACAACCATTAGGTGGTAAAGCACAATTTGGTGGTCAGCGTTTTGGTGAGATGGAAGTTTGGGCACTTGAAGCTTATGGAGCATCAAGTACCTTACGTGAGATTTTAACTGTAAAATCTGATGATGTAATTGGTAGAGCCAAAACTTACGAAGCAATCGTAAAAGGTGAACCAATGCCTGATCCAGGTTTACCAGAATCTTTCAACGTACTTATGCACGAATTGAAAGGTTTAGGTCTAGACATCAGATTAGAGGAGTAGTTAATTAATTAAATTCATTTCAACCATTTATTATGGCAAGAAAACAAGATAAAAATACAGTTAAGAGATTTAATAAAATCTCAATTGGTTTAGCATCACCAGAGTCTATTTTAGCAGAATCTAGAGGTGAAGTTTTAAAACCAGAAACTATCAATTATCGAACGCACAAACCAGAACGTGATGGTTTGTTCTGTGAGCGTATTTTTGGTCCTGTAAAGGATTATGAGTGTGCTTGTGGTAAATATAAAAGAATACGTTACAAAGGTATTGTATGCGACCGTTGTGGTGTAGAAGTAACAGAAAAGAAAGTACGTCGTGATAGAGTAGGACACATTAACCTTGTTGTTCCTGTAGCACACATCTGGTACTTCCGTTCGTTACCAAATAAAATTGGTTATTTATTAGGATTACCATCTAAGAAATTAGATATGATTATTTACTACGAACGTTACGTAGTAATTCAACCAGGTAATGCTAAGAATGAAGAAGGAGAACCATTACAAAAAATGGATTTCTTAACTGAAGAAGAATATTTAAATATTTTAGAAGAACTTCCTCAAGATAACCAATATCTAGACGATTCAGACCCTAATAAGTTTTTAGCTAAAATGGGTGCTGAATGTTTAATTGAGTTATTAGCGAGAATTGATTTAGAAGCGTTATCATATGAGTTACGCCATAAAGCAAATACTGAAACGTCTAAACAACGTAAAACAGAAGCTTTAAAACGTTTACAAGTTGTTGAATCATTACGTGAGTCAAATCAAAATAGAGAAAACAGACCAGAGTGGATGATTATGAAGGTTATTCCTATCATTCCGCCAGAATTACGTCCGTTAGTGCCTTTAGATGGTGGTCGTTTCGCAACTTCAGATTTAAATGATTTATATCGTCGTGTAATTATCCGTAACAACCGTTTAAAGCGTTTAGTAGAGATAAAAGCTCCTGAAGTAATTTTACGTAACGAAAAACGTATGTTACAAGAATCTGTAGATTCATTATTTGATAACACACGTAAATCATCTGCTGTAAAAACTGATTCTAACAGACCGTTAAAATCATTATCAGATTCACTTAAAGGTAAGCAAGGGCGTTTCCGTCAAAACTTACTAGGTAAGCGTGTTGATTATTCTGCACGTTCTGTAATTGTTGTTGGTCCAGAATTAAAATTATTTGAATGTGGATTGCCAAAAAATATGGCAGCTGAACTTTATAAGCCTTTTGTAATTAGAAAATTAATTGAAAGAGGTATTGTAAAAACAGTAAAATCTGCAAAGAAAATTATAGATAAAAGAGAGCCTGTAGTTTGGGATATCTTGGAAAATGTTCTTAAAGGACATCCAGTATTACTAAACCGTGCGCCTACATTACACCGTTTAGGTATTCAAGCTTTCCAACCAAAATTAATTGAAGGGAAAGCGATACAGTTACACCCATTAGTGTGTACAGCATTTAATGCCGATTTTGATGGTGACCAGATGGCAGTACATTTACCATTAGGGCCAGAAGCTATACTAGAATGTCAATTATTAATGTTGGCTTCTCATAACATCTTAAACCCTGCAAATGGTTCACCAGTAACGGTTCCTTCTCAAGATATGGTACTTGGTCTTTACTATATGACTAAGTTACGTAAGTCTACTCCAGAAGTTCCCGTGCAAGGTGAAGGATTAACTTTTTATTCTCCAGAAGAAGTAGAAATTGCTTTTAACGAGAAGAAAGTAGATTTAAATGCCGGAATTAAAGTACGTACCATTGACATTAATGAAAATGGTAAGTTAGACAGAATGATAGTTGAGACAACTGTTGGTAGAGTATTATTTAACCAACATGTACCTCAAGCGGCTGGATATATAAATGAAGTTCTTACTAAGAAATCTTTAAGAGATATTATTGGTAGAATTTTAAAAGTAACTTCTGTTCCTGAAACGGCAGATTTCTTAGATGGTATTAGAACTTTAGGATTTAAGTTTGCATTCCAAGGTGGTTTATCATTTAGTTTAGGTGATATTATTATTCCGCCAGAAAAACAAGGCATGATTGATAAAGCCAATACATTAGTTGACGGTATTACTGGAAACTATAACATGGGACTTATCACTAATAACGAGCGTTACAATCAAGTTATTGATATATGGACTTCAACAAATGCAGAATTGACTGAATTGTCAATGAAACGTATTCGTGAAGACCAACAAGGTTTCAACTCGGTATTTATGATGCTTGATTCTGGTGCTCGTGGATCTAAAGAACAGATTCGTCAGCTTACAGGTATGCGTGGATTAATGGCGAAACCTAAAAAATCAAATGCAGGTGGAGGAGAAATTATTGAAAACCCAATTCTTTCTAACTTTAAAGAAGGACTTTCAATATTAGAATACTTTATTTCTACTCACGGTGCTCGTAAAGGTCTTGCGGATACTGCACTTAAAACAGCAGATGCTGGTTACTTAACACGTCGTTTAGTTGATGTGTCTCAAGATGTTATTATAAATAGCGTTGATTGTGGTACGTTAAGAGGTGTAGAAGTTGAACCATTAAAAAAGAACGATGAAGTTGTTGAAACTTTAGAAGAAAGAATCGTTGGTCGTGTATCATTAAATGATGTGCATAATCCATTAACTGACGAATTATTAGTTTCTTCTGGGCAATTAATAGAAGATGATATCGCCAAGTCTATTGGAGATTCGCCTATTGAAAGTATCGAAGTTCGTTCTGCATTAACTTGTGAAGCTTTACAAGGTATTTGTGCTAAATGTTATGGTCGTAACCTTGCAACCGGTAAAATGGTACAAAGAGGTGAAGCTGTAGGTGTAGTTGCTGCTCAATCTATTGGAGAACCTGGTACACAGCTTACGCTTCGTACATTCCACGTAGGTGGTATTGCTGGTAACATTTCTGAAGATAACAAGTTAGCTGTTAAGTTTGACGGTATTGCTGAAATAGAAGATTTAAAAACGGTTAAAGGTCAAGATAGTGACGGAAAAGCAATTGATATTGTAATTTCAAGAACATCTGAACTTAAACTTACCGATAAGAAAACAGGTATTGTTTTAAGTAACAACAACATTCCTTATGGTTCGACAATTTTGGTTAAAAACGGTCAAGAACTGTCAAAAGGAGATGTGGTTTGTACTTGGGATCCATATAACGGTGTTATTATTTCAGAATTTGCTGGTAAAGTTAAATATGAAAACATCGAGCAAGGTGTAACATACCAAGTAGAAATTGATGAGCAAACAGGTTTCCAAGAAAAGGTAATTTCTGAATCTAGAAACAAAAAGCTTATTCCAACTTTACATATCGAAGATTCTAAAGGTGAAACTGTACGTTCGTACAACTTACCAGTAGGGGCTCACTTAATGATTGATGATGGCGAAAAGATTAACATAGGTAAAATTTTAGTAAAAATACCTCGTAAATCTGCTAAAGCTGGTGATATTACAGGTGGTCTTCCTCGTGTAACTGAGTTGTTTGAAGCGCGTAACCCATCTAACCCTGCAGTAGTAAGTGAGATTGATGGTGTTGTTTCTTTCGGAAAAATTAAAAGAGGAAATCGCGAAATAGTTGTAGAATCTAAATTAGGAGAGGTTAAAAAGTATCTTGTAAAACTATCTAATCAAATTCTTGTTCAAGAAAATGATTATGTGAAAGCAGGTATGCCTTTATCTGACGGATCTATTACTCCAGATGATATCTTAAATATTAAAGGACCATCAGCTGTTCAACAATACTTAGTAAACGAGGTACAAGAAGTTTATCGTTTACAGGGTGTAAAAATTAATGATAAGCACTTTGAAGTAGTTGTTAGACAAATGATGCGTAAAGTGAAGATTATTGATTCTGGTGATACTATCTTCTTAGAAGATCAATTAGCTCATAAAGATGAATTTATCAAAGAAAATGATGAAATCTTCGGAATGAAAGTTATTGAAGATGCTGGAGATTCGGCAAATCTTAAAGCGGGACAAATAATTTCACCTCGTGATTTAAGAGATGAGAATTCCATCTTACGTAGAGAAGATAAGCAACTTGTAGTAGCAAGAGACGCTAAGCCTGCAACGGCTACACCTATTTTACAAGGTATTACAAGAGCATCACTTCAAACCAAGTCATTTATTTCTGCGGCATCGTTCCAGGAAACAACTAAAGTACTTAACGAAGCGGCAGTTGCCGGTAAAGTTGATACGTTAGAAGGCTTGAAAGAAAATGTAATTGTTGGACATAGAATTCCAGCAGGTACAGGTATGAGAAATTATACCGATATCATTGTAGGCTCTAAAGAAGAGTTTGATGAAATGATGCAAGTAAAGCAAGAATTAAATTATAATTAAATTTTATTTCCGCGCCTGCCTGCCGGCAGGCAGGAAGGCGGGAATCTATAAAACTAAAAGCCTTCATGTTTAATATACTTGAAGGCTTTTTAAATATTTAAATAAAGATTATTATGGCAGATGATAAAAACAATCCAAAACAAGGACAGATTAACATAGAACTTGATGAGAAGGTGGCAGAAGGAACATATTCCAATCTAGCTATTATTAACCATTCTGTTTCTGAGTTTGTTGTTGATTTTGTAAATATTATGCCAGGGATTCCTAAAAATAAGGTAAAGGCTAGAATAATATTAACGCCGCAGCATGCTAAACGATTGTTAAAAGCATTAGGTGATAATGTAGCCAGATTTGAGAGCGCACATGGTGAAATTAAAGATTATGAGCAACCGCCAATGCCCCTAAATTTTGGACCGACAGGGCAGGCATAATTATTAATTTAATTATGGTGTTGCATGATAATCCATTTGGATCTGGCACCGTCATAAACCAGTTCAATCATTCCCCAATCCTTTGCTGCCATTTTATCGTTTACTTCAATTCTATTTCCTGCGTTAGATCCAGCATTGTTATCCAATAGCTTAACTTCATTGCCTTGTGCGTAGATCCAAATATGTTGGCCATCATAGCCATCTTTTATACCAGTAATTTCAGTATCTCCGGCAGAATTATTTATACGAATTATATGCTTACCCTCATTGGCTTCACCCGGATCTAGTAAAAGATCTATGTTATGGTTAGTTTTTGTTGAGAAGGATACACTGCCAAAATAATAATCGAAATTGCTTGATAATGTATTATTAGTAAGTTTTAGATTACTCCCTATATAAATTTCTCGTAAGGTTCCAGAATTATCAAGACCAGTTACCTTCGTGGTTGTAACGCCTACTTGATTTGTTGTTTCTATTCGTGCTGTACCTACAACATGTAATGTTTCTTGAGGATTGGTAGTGTTAATTCCAACTTGTGCCGAAAGATTTAACGTAAAGAGACATACAAAGATACTAATAGTATTAAGTAGCTTCATGATATTTATTGAGAGTTATGTAATAGCAATTTATATACTGAAAATCAGTGTTATAACTAGTTACAAATTAAATACTTTATAATCTAAAACGCAAAATTATATATAAAAACCTGTAAATAAGTGTGTTATATTGAATTTGTCTGTTGTAATGGTGGGAGTTATTATCCTATAACCACGTCAGAAATAGCTTAAAACATAACAAGTATTAAAATAATTGTTATAAAAACATAAATATTTTAAGTTTAATAACTTGTTACTGGAACAGTTTTTAAAGTTATAATTAGTTTGTGAATCTACGCAACTTCTTTCTTATTTAAATAATATTTCAAGGCACCAGTGGGGCACTTATTTACTTGTTTAATAATTTGTGCAGAACTTGCTCCATTAATATCAATCCAAGGTATTACGGAGTCTCTAAAAACATTAGAAAGTTGTTTAGCACAATTGTCTGCATGTTTACAGATGCATGGGTCGTAGGTTACTGTGATTTCCGAATTACTAAATTCTCTTGCATTTATTTTCATAATCAATCAATTTGGGGTTGAGATTTGTTTTATAAATTTAAAAGGAGCCCCAAAAAATGAATCTAAAAATCGATTAAAAACCTATTTTTTCTTATGAATAGATGAAATGCAGCCTTTTTTAATCAAACTCAGATGTAAAATGAAGTTTTATGTTCGGGTATTTCTGTTGCGTCATTTGTAATGAGAAAGGTGAATCTGCTAAAAAGACTAATTGGTTTTGTTTGTCTTTGGCAAGAAAACGTTGTTTAACACGTACAAACTCTTTGTATTCGTCAGATTTTGAGTTTTTAGGATCTACCCAACAAGCTTTATGTACATTTAAATTTTCGTAGGTACATTTTGCTCCGTACTCATGTTCAAGCCTATATTGTATTACTTCATATTGCAGTGCACCAACAGTACCTATAACTTTCCTGCCATTAAGTTCTAAGGTAAATAATTGAGCAACCCCTTCATCCATAAGTTGATCTATGCCTTTAAACAATTGCTTCGACTTTAACGGGTCTGCATTATTAATATATCTAAAATGTTCCGGAGAGAAACTAGGAACCCCTTTGTAATTTAAAACTTCGCCCTCGGTTAGGGTATCGCCAATTTTAAAAGTCCCAGTATCTTGTAACCCTACAATATCACCAGGGTAGGAGATATCTACGATTTCTTTCTTTTCAGCAAAAAAAGCATTTGGACTAGAAAATTTCACTTTCTTATTATGCCTTACATGAAGGTATTGTGTATTTCGTTTAAATTCTCCCGAAACTATTTTTACAAAAGCTAAACGGTTTCTATGGTTAGGATCCATATTGGCATGAATCTTAAAAACAAACCCACTAAAATTTTTCTCTTCAGGTTTAACCAAGCGTTCTTCACTTTGTTTTGGTCTTGGTTTAGGGGCTATATCAACAAAACAATCTAATAATTCTCTAACCCCAAAGTTATTTAATGCTGAACCAAAAAACACAGGTTGTTGGTTTCCATTTAAATATTCTTCCTTATTAAAACTCGGATAAATACCTTCTACTAATTCAATTTCTTCTCTTAATGTATTGGCAGCTTTGTCTCCAACGAGTTTATCTAATTCGGAAGACGATAAATCTGAAATTTCAATGGTTTCTTCAATGTCTTTTCTACTATCTCCACTAAAAAGGTTAACATTTTTTTCCCAAATATTGTAAATACCTTTAAATTCATAACCCATGCCAATTGGGAAGCTAAGTGGTACAACTTTAAGTCCTAATTTTTGCTCAACCTCATCTAGTAAATCAAATGCATCTTTTCCTTCTCTATCCATTTTATTAATGAATACAATCATCGGGATTTTTCGCATACGGCAAACTTCAACTAGTTTTTCAGTTTGCTCCTCAACACCTTTAGCAACGTCTATAACAACTATTACACTATCTACTGCAGTAAGAGTTCTAAAAGTATCTTCAGCAAAATCTTTATGCCCAGGGGTATCTAAAATGTTTATTTTTATACCATTGTACTCAAATGCTAAAACTGATGTTGCTACCGATATTCCACGTTGGCGTTCTATTTCCATAAAATCACTGGTAGCACCTTTCTTAATTTTATTACTTTTTACAGCACCAGCTTCTTGAATAGCACCTCCAAAAAGTAATAACTTTTCTGTTAAAGTCGTTTTACCAGCATCAGGGTGAGAAATGATACCAAATGTGCGTCTACGCTGTATTTCTTTTAAAAAACTCATAATAATCGTGCAAATAGTTTGCAAAGATACTATTAATTAATAAGTGCCAACAATAATAATTGTTTCTAAATGTGACCTTTTATTTAAAGGTGTGTCATACCTTTTGTGAAATATCGTTTTATTATTTTTTTGACCAAGAATTGAGTTACGTGAATTAAACGTTTATTTTTGTTCGACAAAAGGAAAATAAATACGATATCATGTATTCATTTAACTATTTTGATATACTTAATTCGCATATTGAGTATAAAATGCGTAGTTACTAATTAATAAAATTGTTTGATGCTTAAAGTATTTGCCGTTAATTTACCGGAGAAAATTATTTTATAATTAAATTTAGGTATCTTGGAAGTTGAAGCATAAACATTTGTTAATAAAAATTTTATTAGATACTTTTAGCATTAATGATTTTTAAAGATTCTTTTCAAATGAATATTGAAGAAACATTCTATTATATTAAATAAACTTTTGAAGGCGCCGTTGGCGCTTTTTCTATTATATAAAAAATTAAATTAGACTAAAATTTTACTCCATAATAATATGCAAATCACTACTCGATTCTCAATTAAATTATTAATCTGTTTTTCGTTTGTTATTTTTTCGCAGGGATTAAATGCGCAAGATTGTCCTACCATTACTTCGGAAGGTATATTCGACCCTAATTCAGACGTATTAATAACTTCCTATCATCAGTCTATGGCCAAAACATCCACTAATATTGTGGCATGGGGTGAAGATATGACTGCAAACGGTACTACTGATGCAACAAGCATTACTGAAGTGATACCTGGGAATGGGTATAATTACACAGGTACTCCAATTCATTTTGGTGTATCCGGTAATACTGGTGGTCAAGCATTTTTAGCAACAACCACGAGTTTATATGCTTGGGGATTAAGTGGAGAAGTGGTTGACGGCTCGTTTGTATCAGGGAATGCATTTAACGATATGAATGCCACACAAACTTTACCATTCACGGCAGCTAATATTACACAAATTCACGCTAGTTCAGACGTTTTATTTGTTTTAGCTTCTGGTCAAGTTTGGGTCGCTACTACGGGTACTACAGCACCAAACGGGAATGCAAGTGGTAATGGAAATATATGGCATCAAGTGCAAACCTCTGCAGGAAATGCCTTAAATAACGTAGTCGAAGTAACTGGAAATAAATATGCAGGTTACGCTATGCTTAATGATGGTAGTCTTTATGCTTGGGGAGATGCTGTAGAGCTAGGTAATGGTGGCGGAACTCAAAATTTAGATTACGCAACTCAAATGACTGCACCGCCTGTTCCAGTAACTCAAATTTCAGCTTTTACTCATAATGATGGAGATACTGGGCTTCTTGCGTTGGGTTCAGACACCAAAATATATGGAGTTGGTGCAAATACTCTTGGAGAATTAATTACTACAGGTACTGGAAATGTAAATACTTGGACAGCAATACAGGCCGCAGGTGGTGGAGATTTTGTTGGCGTGATCCAACTGTCAACATCTCATACCTCCGAAGAATGGGCTGGGGCATCAGCGATTACAGCAGGCCCAACATCTTCAGACCCTAATCTTCTATATACATGGGGATTAAATAATACCAACTCATTAGGACATGGAGCTAATGGAACTGTAGATGATCCAACGATACCAGCTTCGTTTAATGTTGGAGTAGACGATCCTGTCTTTGCTAGTGTTGGTGGTCATGCAACTACCTTTTTTAATAGAGCAAATGGTGGGTCAATTTGTTTTGTAGGTCATATTTCTAATGGTAGTACAGGTGGATTGACCACAGGTGATGGTTCTACTTTTGAATGTGTTATTCCCGCAACAGTTGAACTTTGTGGATTTGTAACACCTATTGCTGCAAATAATGATAGCGGTTCTGTGAATGAAGGAATCGGAGGAATTGCTATTGCTAACGTACTAGCTAATGATGATTTAGATGGTAACACGCCTACAACTTCTAATGTGATTTTATCTCAGATAAGTACTAGTAATCCTGGAGTAACATTAAATACAGCAACGGGAGCAGTAAATGTAACTTCTGCGGTTCCAACAGGAACTTATGTTGTAGAATATCAAATATGTGAATCTGCTGTACCAACCAATTGTAAAATTGCTTTTGCCACTGTAATAGTTTTACCAGATAATGATGCGGATGGTATTATTGATGAAGATGATTTAGATGATGATAACGATGGAATTCTGGATACAGATGAATTAGGTATTATGGATTGTACTACTGGTGTTACACCAGTATTTGGTGCTGCGCAAGGACCGAACAACTATTTGGGGTCAGATATAAATAACCCTCAAGTAGGTGATGCATTCCTTTATATAGGAGTTTACTCAGGTGTTGATGCTATAATAACAATTGTTTCTTCAACAGATACGGCAATAACAGAATTGGATGTTACAAGTACCGGAATTGATGATAATTTTCAGCCCCTTATAAATCATAATGATTCTGATAGTTATACTGAGTTTAGGATTGATTTTGTTTTAACAGGGACAAATACACCAGCGCCGGAAACTAATTTTATATTAACTACAATTGATAACGATGTAGAGGAGTTTGTAACATATAAAGACGGTTATTTATTAGGCCTTTATGTTGATACTCCAACCGATGAATTAGTTCATACAGGTACAGCCACTGAGAATGGATTTTCGAATGGATATGAAAGCAATGGAAATGTATTTGGAGGAATTGGATTAGACTCCCCTCAATTTCAAGTGGCAGCTGCCTATTCATTTGTAAATTCTGTAAGTTTCAGATTTGGAAGTAACGGAGGAGACAATTCTAATCACTCAATAACTTTATTGCCTTGTATCCCAAGGGATTATTGGGTAACTACTCCAAACTTTTATGTAGATATAGATACAGATGGTGATGGAATTCCAAATAGATTTGATACTGATAGCGATGGTGATGGATGTTTTGATGCACTTGAAGGTGATGGAGGAATCACTTTAGCACAAGTTAATGGAACCACGGGTCAAATTAATGGTTCAGTAGACGCCAACGGTGTTCCTGATTTAGTTTCAGGTGGTCAAGGAGATGTTAGTTCTACTGACGATACAATATTAGGCCCTTTATGTGCAATCGATGCCGTAGCAGATGATTACAGCGCCTCTCCAGTAAACGGATTTGCAGGTGGCAGCACGACAACGGTATTAGGCAACGACACCTTAAACGGTGTAGCCGTAGTTCCAGCAGATATCACATTAACACCAGGTACAGCACCAAGTCCAGCATCAGGAAGCATTACGATGAATGCTGATGGTACGATTACGGTAGCTCCAGGTACAACAGCAGGAACATACACTTACGATTACACCATTTGTGAGAACTTAAACCCAGCAAACTGTGATACCGCTACAGTAACAGTAGTCGTAGCTCCAGCACCAATCGATGCCGTAGCAGACGATTACAGCACCTCTCCAGTAAACGGATTTGCAGGTGGCAG
>NZ_FQYK01000001.1 GCF_900141715.1 Algibacter luteus
ACCTTATCTTCTACGGTTACCGTAGCTGTTTCACTGTTTACGTTACCATGAATATCAGTGACCGTTAAGGTAACTTCTACCGTGTTGGCAGTGTTTAGTAAACCTGTAATATTTGTACAATCAAAACTATCGATATCAAGTTCGTAAGTGGCAATCCCACAATTATCAGATGAACCATCGTCGATATCACCAGGAACAATAGAAACATTTCCAGTAGCATCAAGTTGAACCGTAATATCTTTGGTGACCACAACAGGAACAACCTTATCTTCTACTGTTACATTCCCTGTACAAATTGAACTATTACCATTAACATCCATAACCAATAAAGTCACTTCATTAGCACCAATATTTGAGCAATCAAAATCAATACTCTCTGCAGTAACATTGGTAATAGTTTGTTTAATATGAATATTATCTAATGCAATATCAGTATCAGTGCCGTTAATTTCAGCCCTGAAACCTATATTCTGATTAGCAGCAGTAGCCACAAAAGTTACACTAAAGGCTGTCCAATTAGTACCAGGATTTGGACGTGTAGCAATTTCTACTCCATCTAAATCAATTGCAAAAATGTCACTTCCAGTTGTATTGCTATCATTGCTTTTATAATCTCCAGTGATGGTATACGGTTCTCCAATGTTAAGATTATTGATGGTTTGAAGAATGGTAGGATCAGACCCAGCATTTCCATCACCACTTAAAAGAAAGAATTCAACAGGATTACCACCACCAGATTGTGGTCCACCAATCGAATTATTAGTAACAGCCCATGCATAAGCTCCTTGTAAGAAGCTGCCATTCTGGACTAATTCTTCTCCACCTAAAGTACCTGTAAGAAATGATACGGAAGCAATTCCACAATTATCTGATGCTCCTCCATTTATATCTGATGCGTTAATGGTTGTTGTGCCATTATCATCTAATTGAATTATACTATCCTGACAGACAATAACAGGCGGTAAATTATCAACAACCGTAACCGTAGCATCACATGTTGCTATAGCACCAAGAGTACTTTCAACAGTAAGCGTTACAGTATTCTCTCCTACATTTTCACAACCAAAAGTATCAATATCTAAACTTAGGCTACCAATACCGACAACCGAATTAGATCCATTATCGATATCTTCAGGAGCAATTGTTACAGTTCCATTTTCATCTAAATAAACTGTAATAGATTGACAAATAGCATTTGGCACTGGGTCAATAACAGTTACTATTACAGGTACTGTTGTTTCATTTCCGCTAGGATCGGTTCCGGTTAATTGAATGGTTACGGGGCTATCTATAGCATCTTGTGCTCCAAATGTATCCTGACTTATACTATAATCGACTAATCCACAATTATCTGAACCTGTATCTAAAACATCATTAGCAACAATACTTACGGTTCCGCTCGCCGTTAATGTTACTTCTATATTTTGACCAACTACATCGGGTGGTAAATTATCCTCAACAGTTATAGTTTGTGTACAGGAATCTGAATTTCCATTAGCATCAGTTGCTGTCCAAATAATTTCTGTACTACCAACAGGATAAACACCGGAAGCATCACTGGTTCCTGTAACATTATTAGTCAGGCTATAAGCCAATAATGGTATATCATTAATAACCCAATCTGTTGCAGGAACCATATTATTTAAAGTACCAGTGTTACCATTTCCAGAGCTATCGGCCAAAGTATTACTGCCTTCACCATCTTCAAAATTATAGTAAGCTACTAATCCTGGTTCAGTTCCAGATAGTAATTTATTATGAGAAAAAGCGATTTCTGTTGCTGACAATGCTCGATTCCAAATACGCATTTCGTCCATTTTTCCTTTGAAAAACTCTGGAACACCGGTAATCCTATCTTCACCTATTATTAAATCTAAATTTGAAGGTGTTATTGATGTAAAGGTGGCCATTGAAGAATTTACTTCTATACCATTTACATAAATTCTTATGGTACCATTATCAAATGTCCCTGCAACATGATTCCAAGAATTTAGACTCAGAACATTAGGACTCGAAACAGATGCTGATGCCGCATTGTTAAGAAATACTAATCTCAGACCTCGCCCATTTGGCTCAGATGGATCATAGGTATCGAACACGAATTCACCTGGATTACTACCTCCTCCTGAGTAATTAGTTAAAATTCTTGAATAAGTATTTTTTTCAGGATAGATCCATGCTTCCATTGTTACCTCGGTACCAAAAGAAAAACTCGAACTATATGGAATAATAATTTTATCATTAATTCCGTCAAACTCTAAAGATGTTGACCCAATATTACTGCAATTATCAGTGACACCTGGTGGCATAACCGATATATTAGCTTCACATACTCCAGGGTCTACATCAACCGTAAGCGGTTCGCAAACCAATACTGGTGATGTTGTATCTTCCAAAATCACATTTTGAGTTTGAGTTACTGAACCTCCATCAGTTTCGTATGTCCAAGTAATGACCGTTGTTCCTTGGGCAATAATTGGCAAATTAGCATCATGCATCACATTTACTGAGCCTCCACAAACTGTGCTAGCCGAAGGAGGTGTTAATTGTGTAACTTCACATTCTGCTGTTATATCTGGCAACGTTTCCAAATCTGGTATTGGTAACAATAAACTAAGATCTGGCGGCCCTACTGTATGTGTTCCTATTGTTAAACAACCATTGTTAGCGAGTACACTATAATCATAATTACCAGCAGCAATGCCCGAGAATATACCCGTTGTGTTTGTAATATTATTAAATGTATAAACGAATGGCCCAGAATTATTAGTATCTGGTATAGCAGTAAGGGTTAGTTCATTCCCTGGATTGCTGCACACTTTATCTGCTCCATAAAAACCACTATACACCGAAGTAAAGAATGAGGTATTTGGTGGTGTACTAGCATTATCATAATACTGTGTTAATGGTTGATTGGTGCCTTGCACTTCAAAAGCAAACCACACCTTAAAATCTCCTTGTTGACTAATATCTAATACAGGCCAATCTAATCCTAAATTTGGAAGTCCTGTTTCGCCACCATCTACAAAATGGTTTGGAATACTTCCAACAACACCTGCACTCATTGGTGAGGTACCAGTTGCTCCAACTGGTTGAACTTGCATTCTGAATTGTGTATTGACGCTTTGCAGTTGACCATTCGCTGGATTTGTCCATGTGAGTGGCGCTGTACTGTGGAAAGTAGCCACACCCGTATTTACATCAAAACTATGGAAAACCATAGAGCCTGTTGCTGCCTGAGTACTGTGTCTTGGGTTTTCTATATTATTAAAAGTAAACCATAAGCCACCATAATTTTCTGGTAAGAGGTCTGTAAAAGTCCAAGTTCTCCCACCAGCTTCTCCTGGGTTACTACCTGCAGAAGCAAATGTATAATCAGTACCATCTACAAAATCAACACCAAATTCTAAAGGCGTTACAGGGCCGTGAGTAACACTAGTTACATCAAAATCCACGTCCACTGAATTCATATTATCTAGTGTGTTAGGATTACAATCATTATCTACGCCGTCGCAATTTACTTCTGAAGCTCCTGGATATACACTGGAATTAGTATCGTCGCAATCTTGATTATTTGTTGCATAACCAGCTTGTAAACTACATAAGGCCGTCCCTACAGTATCTGCACCAAAACCATCATTATCTGCATCTGTATAATATAGGACTTCAGACAATCTGGTAACGGCAATGGAATAGTCCTGAGTTATACCGCAAGCTTCAACTGTTACTGTAATGATATTTAGCCCTGCACTTAATTCTGTATACCCATCACCTACAATACTTGTGCTGGGTAATGTGTTAGTTGCAGTAGCACTTATTATGGTTTCTGTAATACTGTTACATACTTCTGCTGTATAGGCAAAAGTATTAGAATCAAAAGCAGGAGATAGCACCAAATCCGTACCTGTTAAACTTGCCAAAAAGGCATCTGACACAGCATTATTGTCAATCTCACCATCACAATTATTATCTATACCATCGCACAGTTCATCTGCTCCTGGGTAAATTGAAGCGTTGTTATCGTCACAATCACAATCATCTACAGTAACACCATCACCATCATTATCTGTGGCATTGGGCTGTATACCTATTGTAAACTCATAACTTTGTTGGCAATCGGTATCATCAGTTTCTCTAATAGATACTGTATAGGTTCCTGGGCCTAAATTATCTATAGGTAGTGCAAACGGGTTTGTTGGTGGGGTACCAAAAGGAAACCAGTCTGGACCGCCTAAATTACCCTCTATAGCTACCGGAGCATCTGCAAAATTTATGGTTATTTCTGCTCCACCATCTTCTGCTGTGGCACAAGAAGCATCTATTGTATTAGCTGTTACGGAAGCAAGGTCACAACCTGTAACATTAATCGTACGTGTTAAAACTTCCGATTCATTACCTGAACCATCAACAGCTTTATAGCTTAAAATATATTCACCAATGGTGTTTACATCTACTGTACCTGTAATTTCAATTTCAGCAGCACAATTATCTGTAGCAGTTGCTTCTGGATCTGTAAAAGTTTCTCCTATTATAACATCTATTATTGCATCGCCATTTAATGTAATGGTAGGTACAATATCATCTATAACGGTAACACTAAAGGTCTTTGACCTAGCATTACCTAATGGGTCTGTGGCAGTTAAAGTAACTGCATTTGAGCCTGAACCTCCATAAGCGCTGCCTTCAGAAATCTTTACCCCATAGATTGTATTATTATTTTGTGAAACCCAAATTGTTTCACCATCAAAAGCAGTATTATATGGATATGTTTGAAGATAAGTAGAATTTATATAATTACCATATAAATCTAATTTATGCAAATATCTCATATCTCCAGAATTGGTTGACCAGCCGTTAGCTTGTCCTGCTATATAAATATTATCATTTGCAACAACTAATCCTCCGTAACTATAAATTGAACCTGGTAACGTAATATTCCTTATAAATACACCTGTATCTTTATCCAAAACCCGAATGACGTTTTCCCATGCACCATAGGCATACACAAAATTAGCGTCAGCAGAAACGGAAGCCGCTGTAATTCCCATATTATAGGTCCAAATAATATTGCTACCTGATCTTTTGGTAATAGTTCTCTGCCCCCAATTTGAGGTATAATAATCAGTTGCACTATCCGTATCCATCCATAACTGCATAATATATTGTTGCCCAGAATTAAATGATCCTAAATAATTATGATCCTTATCATATCTATAAACATTAGAGTTTCCCCACTGTGGGTACCAAAATTCTTCAGTGATTGGATTGTAGCCTCCACCATGAGAGTGTGTTTGTTGTGTTTCTGAACCAATAAAAGTTGGTGTAATTGCTGTAGAATTACCACCTAAATTATCACAATTAAAAGAAGTATTATCTATACTAAGAGTTACAGTTCCATCAGGATCTGTAGTACCTGTATCAATGTCTTGTGGTGTAATGGTAGCGTTGCCATTTACATCTAAAAGCACTGTAATATCTTGCCCTTGAATAATTGGTGCAGATGTATTAAATTCTATTTGATAGACCTCAATTTCTGTAATAAACCCGGAACCAAATGAATAATACGTTCTTGTTGTATTAATGCCTGTTAATGCTTTTATTGCAGTAGATGAATTATAAGCATAACCACTTCCATCAATATTATTATAAGAGTGTGGTCTAAAATACCCACTATCCATAGAATTATTAATGAAAATATCATGACCACCACCAAAAATTGGTCCATACCCCGGTCTGCTCAAAGTACTATTTTGTGGATAATAAGGGCTCGCTTTTCTATCAGAATTCAAGTTGAACAAAAAAGCCTGTGAACTACTATTATAATTAAAGTATGAAGAATTCCAAGAATTTGGTGTATACCCACCAAACACTTGCCCATTACTGGCTTTAAAAACAACTAGCGTTGGTCCTTTATCATCACATAAATTATGAAATGCAGTTGCACTTGCGCCATGTATAGACCTCCGGTACAACAAGGTACCAGAAGGCGCTACGCCGTAGTCATCTAACCAGTCTCTTAGTACTTGGTCATCATTTCCTACTGCAATTGCAGAACCTGGTACTATTGGAAAAATTGTTTGTGCATTTAATGTAGCGGACATTAAAAATAAGAGTCCTATTATCGAAGTAATTTGTGTAATTTTTTTCATAGCCCTTAATTTTCAATGTTAATTATAAATTCGTTTAAAAAATCAGTAACTGCTATCGGATATTGGTCCTGATACTGTTTTGTGAGCATCATTTTAGGTGCCGATTCGCAAGTTTGTAATAAGGTTGTACCTGAAACTACGGAGATAGTTTCAAGTTCGTCGCTATTATTTGTTGTCGTCACTTTAGAAAAAGTTATGGATTTGCTTGAAGCATTATTATTTATAATTTTGAGCTTGAATGTTTCGTGTCTTAAATCTCCTTGTTCTGCAAATTCTATTGGATCAATATTCTGCCCACTTTCACAAGGAATTAATTCATAAAAAATTTGAATATTAGATTCTTCTTTTAACAATGTCCAGGAGTCCTGAGCATACGTTTGAAATGAAAAAAGCATAAATACAATAATGCCACGAAAGAAATTTTTGAGTTGGTTGGTTTTCATAATGATTGGTTTTAGTGATAATTAACCAAAACACAAACAAGTCAGGTAACTATTGTTTGCCTACAATAAGAAAACAATACTGCATTTAATTTTATGATACATTTAGGGTGCTAATAAGAAGTATAATTAGAGAAAACGCTTTAAATAGCCATATAAATTTTGAATTCCAGTTTTTAAATGAAGGAATACGGCTTTAAAACATGAATTTAATCGTTAGGGAAATTAATAATAGCACCGACAAATTAGAGATTAAGTCTAAGTTATAAAATACCGTGAAGACGGTAATTCGTTAAAACGAGCCATTTATACTATAAAATACCATTAAGATGGCAAAACTCTATAAGCTCTTTTTTGTTATGGCAGTTACTTTTTTTAAGGATATTTTTACGGTGAGCCACTACAGTATGAATACTTATAAATAGAGTGCTAGCAATGTTGCTATTAGTAAAACCCTTATCAATAAGGCTGATAATTTCCTTCTCTCTATCTGTAAAAAAATTAGCGAATTCATGATAAATACTTTTTTTGAAAAGGCTTACATCTATATTACCCGCATAAAGCTCCCATTCGACAAAATTAGTACTTGTTTTGATGAACGAAATATCAGTTAAAACCGATAAATGCGTCAATAATATACCATCTTCGCCTGTTTGAAACGGTAAAGACTGCCGCATCACCCTTAAATAGGTTCCATCTTTTTTTAATAACCGGAAGGTGACGTTCAAATATTGCTTTTGTGCACTTACATTATTTCTAATTGCAAAATTCACAACGCCTTTAAGTATGCGATTAATAACATCAATATCATCTGGATGTATTAATGTTAATGCCATTTCCATGGTAAATTCATCTTTTGAATAGCCTAACATTTGTCGAATTCCTCGCGAATATTCCAATCGCGATTTTTGCCAGTTTAAAATATACATGGCCTGTTTTCCCATTACTATTGGGAACTTTTTTATCGACTTGAACTTATGAGTTTTTACAATACGATTATGCAGAATTTTAGCAATTTCTTTGCTAAATTTTGATGAGTCAAACAATGTCGTTTTTCTATTGTTGATCAATTTTATTGGGCTGGTAAGTTTTTTAAATATACTGAAAATATAATTTTTGTACAAAAATTAGTCGTACTGATGTAATAATTTATCTTGTTTTTGTTGTCATCCTTGGGGAGGTTCCGGCTATGACCCTGTGCCTTAACAAGTTTGTCAAAACCTTTTTTAAACAATTAAAAAAAAAAAGCAAATAAATAAATGTTTCTTTTTAGAGGCAATTTAGGGCTTACTTTATGTTTCACTAAATATTTGCTTTTGTACATATTTCATATGTTGTACTACAAATATATTAAATTATAGATAAAACACAAATAAATTCGATAAAATGTAATTTTAAGTTGTTTTTTCTTTCATTATATTTTATCAAACGTTGTTATATTATTGATTCTTTAGATTTTTTCTACCGATTCACTTACTATTAATATATGACTTATGGCCTTGCGCTTTGTATAATTATTGTAATTTGAAAGTTTAAAACTGACTTTGATGAAATTAAAAAATTTCCCTTTGAAATATATAAGCTTATTATTAGTTTTTCTAACGGCTTGTTCAAATCCTAAAAACGAATTTGCGACTTTGATTATTTATGGTGGTACAATTTATACCGTAGATTCTACTTCTATTCAAGTTGAAGCTGTAGCTATAAAAAACAATCTAATCATTTTTACTGGAAAATTATCGGAAGCCGAACGATTCAAAAATGACAATACAGAACTTATTGATTTAAAAGGAAAAACCATGACACCAGGTTTTATTGAAGGTCATGGTCATTTCATGGGTTTAGGTTACAATGAACTCAATCTAGATTTGATGAACACAACAAGCTACCAAGATATTGTTGATGCTGTCGCAGAACGCGTAAAAACTGCGCAACCAGGAGAATGGATAATTGGCAGAGGCTGGCATCAAAGCAAATGGGATTCCATGCCTTCTGGATTAGTAAATAGTTTTCAAACACATCACTTGCTAAGTGAAGTATCGCCAGACAATCCGGTTTATTTAAGACACGCTAGTGGTCATGCAGGATTTGCTAATGCCAAAGCTATGGAAATTGCGGGTTTGCAAGTTTTAGCTAAAGAAGGTATTAAGAATTTTAAAGTAGAAGGTGGAGAAGTTATTATTGATGAGTTTGGAAGACCCACAGGTATTTTTAATGAACGTGCCCAAACTTTAATTGCCAAACATATTCCTAAAAAAACGTTAGAAACCGACCAACAAGCATTTAATTTAGCTGTAAAAGCTTGTCAAAGAAATGGCATTACCAGTTTTCATGACGCCGGAATCCCTAAAGAAACCATCGCGTTATATGAAAAAATGAAATCGGAAGGCAAGATGAATACAAGAATTTACGCCATGTTAACTGGTTGGGATAAAGACTTGCTCGAAGACTGGTATTCCAAAGGCCCAATGATTGATCCCGATAATCTTTTAACCATTCGCTCTGTTAAATTAAATTGCGATGGTGCTTTAGGTTCAAGAGGTGCCTGGTTACTGGAACCTTATACGGATAGACCAGATCATTTTGGTCACGAAACCTTACCCATGGAATTTGTAGAAGAAACTGCAATCAAAGGCTTAAATCATGGCTTTCAAGTATGTGCGCATGCTATTGGAGATCGTGCGAATAGAGAAATTTTAGACCGTTATGAAATGGCTTTTAAAAAATTTCCTGATGCCACAACAAATCATAGATTTAGAATAGAACACGCACAACATCTGCATCCTGATGATATTCCCCGTTTTGCAGAATTACAAGTCATTCCTGCAATGCAAGCCGTACACATGTCGTCTGACAGACCTTGGGCTATTGATAGATTAGGCGAAAAGCGAATTAAAGAAGGAGCCTACATGTGGCAAAACCTATTAGAAAGCGGTGTTCCGATAGTAAATGGAACTGATGTACCCGTTGAACCTATAAATCCCATTGCGAGCTTTTATGCCAGTGTGAGCAGGAAAAAATTAAAGGGTACGCCTGAAGGTGGCTATGAACCAGAACAAAAAATGACAAGAACACAAGCTTTAAGATCTTATACCTTAGATGCTGCTTATGGCGCTTTTGAAGAACAGATTAAAGGTTCCATTAGTGTTGGTAAACTTGCTGATTTTACCATATTCAACCAAGACATCATGACCATTGAAGAATCTCAAATTTTAGACACTGAAGTGGTCATGACCATTTTTGATGGAAACATCGTATATTCAAAAGCAGATTAGATTAATTTTATTTAACTGGAATCGCTTTTAATATCTCTAACACAAATTTCCAATATTTTTGAACAGAAGAAATTTGAGCGCGCTCGTCTGGAGAATGTGCGCCTTTAATATTCGGACCAAAACTAATCATATCCATTTCTGGATAATTTTGACCAAGAATACCGCATTCTAATCCTGCATGACATGCTGCAACATGTGGTTTTTCACCATTTAAATCTTCGTATAGCTTCGTCATAACTTTCAGAATTGGCGAATCCATATTAGGTGTCCAACCCGGATAATCTCCACTAAATTCAACCTCACATCCCGTTAATTCAAAAGCAGCACGCAGCGTATTAGCTAAATCCATTTTAGCACTTTCAACAGAAGATCGTGTTAAACAGCCCACTTTAATATGGCCGTCTTTTACAACAACTCTAGCTATATTATTTGAAGTTTCTACTAAATCTGGGATATCAGCACTCATTCTATAAACACCATTAAGTGCAGCATACATTGCTCTAGTAAATCCTTCCTGTACTCCTAAATCCATTATTTTACGCGGGCATTCCACCTTAGAAACGTTAATCTCTAAATTTGGTTCCATCGTTTTGTATTCTTTTCTTATCGCTGTAGAAATCATAGCCATTTCTAACAAAAATGCATCTTCATGAATAGCATCAATAGCTACAACAGCTTTACTTTCTCTAGGAATCGCATTGCGTAAACTACCTCCATCAATTTCAGAAATTCGCAATCCGAAGTTTTCAAAGCCATCAAACAACACACGATTCATAATTTTGTTCGCGTTCCCCAATCCTTCATGGATTTGCATTCCCGAGTGACCACCTTGCAATCCTTTCACTGAAACTTCATATCCTATTTTAAACTCTGGAGTCTCTTCTTCATTATAAGTTCTTGTTGCAGTAATATCAATTCCTCCTGCACATCCTACACCAATTTCATCATCTTCTTCAGTATCTAAATTGAGTAAAATTCCACCAGTAAGCAATCCTCCTTTTAAGCCCGAAGCACCAGTCATTCCTGTTTCTTCGTCGATAGTAAACAAAGCTTCAATTGCTGGATGCGGAATATCGGTACTTTCTAAAATAGCCATTATTGTTGCTACTCCTAAACCATTGTCTGCTCCTAAGGTTGTTCCTTTAGCTTTGACCCAATCGCCATCAACATACATTTCAATACCTTGTGTATCAAAATCAAAAATAGTATCGTTGTTTTTTTGATGAACCATATCCAAATGCGATTGCAT
Organism: Algibacter luteus; assembly: GCF_900141715.1. GTDB lineage: Bacteria > Bacteroidota > Bacteroidia > Flavobacteriales > Flavobacteriaceae > Arenitalea > Arenitalea lutea. The sequence continues at coordinate 11,114 of NZ_FQYK01000001.1, forward strand.
CACAACTGTTGTTCTATCCTCCATTCCTGGAGTTGCTGGTTTTTTGATTATTACATTTCCAACGGCATCCTCAATGGTTTCTAAACCTAGATTTTTTCCAAAATCTTTCATGAAAGCGATAACGCGCTCTTCTTTTTTTGATGGTCGTGGTACTGCGTTTAAATCCGCAAATTTATTCCAAAGTGCCTGTGGCTGTAATTGTCTTATTTCGGTGCTCATAATTTAATAGTAAAGTTTTACAAAGGTACATATTCATATTAGCATTCATAAACTATTTCCTATTTTTGAATGATGCTAAAAAATAAAAAAAAATTAATTGCGCTTTCTATAATTCCGCAGTATTTGGTAATTAAGCTAATATCAAATTATCCTGATTTTGTGGAACAGTATTACAGCAATGGCTTGTATCCTATTATTTCCAAATTTTTAAGATATACCTTAGGTTGGATGCCTTTTTCTTTTGGTGATTTGATCTATACTTTTGGTAGTATTTATGCGATAAGGTGGTTTTATAAAAACCGAAAACGGTTACTTAAAGACACGAAGTACTGGTTTATAGATGTTTTTGCTGCTTTTGCTATACTCTTTGGTGCTTTTCATTTGTTTTGGGGCCTCAATTATCATCGCTTACCGCTGCATAAAAGTTTAAATTTAGAACAAGATTATACCACCGAGCAATTAGTAAAAGTCACCGAATTACTTATTGAAAAATCAAACAGTTTACATTCTGAAATTTCAGAAAATGATACTCTTAAAGTTGATATTCCATTAACTAAATCTGAAATTTTTAAAATGACACCTTCGGGATATGAAAATTTAATGCAACGATTCCAGCACTTAGAATACCACCCAAAAAGTTTAAAAAAATCGCTATACAGCTATCCTTTAACTTACATGGGTTTTAGTGGTTATTTAAATCCATTAACTAACGAAGCTCAAGTGGATGGTCTAATTCCAGTTTTTAAATTCCCAACCACTTCGGCACATGAAATTGCGCATCAGTTGGGTTATGCTGCTGAAAATGAAGCGAATTTTATTGGTTTTATGGCAACTACAAACAATGATAATATTTACTTTAAATACGCTGGTTACACCTTTGCATTACGGTTTTGTTTGAATGAAATTTACAGGCGCGACGAAGCTTTATATGAAGACGTTGTTTTAAATGTAAATGAAGGCATTTTAAAAAACTATAAAGAGGTTCGAGATTTTTGGGAAGCCCATGAAAATCCTGCCGAACCCCTTTTTAAGATTTTTTATAGTAATTTTTTAAAAGCCAATAAACAAAGTAAAGGCATGCAAAGCTACAATTATGTTGTAGCCCTTATTGTTAATTATTTTGAAAACGAACCTCTGTAATTAATCAACAATTGTTGCACCTGCCGGCGCTTCAAAAATTTCTGGTTCTGGTTTTTCCGTTGAAAGATTTACGTTGGTAAATACATTTTCGCTATGTACAGTGGTCGGTAAATTATTTTCATAGTTATAACGCACCATCGTCTCTGGTAATAATAATCCATTTACATTTTGCCAATTGCTGTAGCGTCTAAAATGAAATTCCTTAGCCTTTTCTTGAGAGAAGAATGTTACGGTATAGCCTAACCATTCCATTTTATAAGTTTCTGAGTTGTAATACAGTATGTATTCGTCTTCTGATGATTCCCCTATTCCGTTTTCATAAGAAATTTTAATACCAGGATAAGATTGCCCTTCAAAAACGAGAGGCTCAGCATCTTCATAGATAATACCATCATCGGCTAATATAAAAGGCATGGCATAAAAATAAAACATCAGGTTGTAATAAAATCTTGGATTACCTCCGTAAAGTGTGTACGTAGTGGTATCTTTATTTTTTAACCAAACATGTTCACCATCATAACCAATAGAGTGATGTGGCATTTCTATTAAAGATTTTCTATTTTTCAAGTTGGTTGTTGTTACCTCATTACCATCGGGTTTTGGCATCGTAAATTCTAGCGACTTCATGGTGTTCCATTTATCTAAGCCTCCGTGAGCTTCGAATACTTTAGTGATGTTTTCTGGGTAAATACTTGTGGTTATATCTAGAGTTTCTTCGGAATAATCAACCGTAGTTGTTGTTTTATTTTTACAGGCAATTACTGAAATTGTTAGTACTAAAAGAATTAATTTTTTCATGAATATGTTTTTGTATGATTTTGGGGTTTGTCGACCTTATCAACGCATAATTACATAAAAAACAATTACTTTTGTTTGATTCTTATGAAAACAATTACCAGTTCACAAAACACATATATAAAACAACTTGTTCAATTAAAGGATAAGTCACGCGAACGCAAGAAATTAGGACAGTTTTTGATTGAAGGTGTGCGCGAAATTTCATTGGCAATAAAAGGCGGTTATGATTTAGAAACGGTTTTATTTTATCCAGAATTATTTTCAGAAGAAAAACGTAACGACTTCATAAATCAAGAAATTAACATCATAGAGATTTCAAAAGAAGTATACCAAAAACTAGCATATCGAGATACTACTGAAGGCATTTTAGCAGTTGCCAAAACTAAACCCAATAGTTTAGACAATTTAAAACTAGAGCGTAAAAACCCACTAATTTTAGTTGCTGAAGCGCCAGAAAAACCCGGAAATATTGGTGCCATTCTACGAACTGCTGATGCTGCTCATGTTGATGCGGTAATTATTGCGAATCCTAAAACCGATTTATACAATCCCAACATTATTCGTTCGAGTGTGGGTTGTGTCTTTACCAATCAAATTGCCGTTGGAAGCACAAGTGAGATTATAAATTTTCTGAATCAAAATAGCATCAGTATTTATTGTGCGGCGTTACAAGCTTCGGTAAACTATCATACTCAAGATTTCACAACCTCAACTGCCATTGTTGTTGGTACAGAAGCTACTGGTTTGAGTGAAGAATGGCTAGAAAACTCAGCTCAAAATATTATTATTCCTATGCAAGGTGAAATTGATTCCATGAATGTGTCAGTAGCAGCAGGAATTCTTATTTTTGAGGCCAAAAGACAACGAAATTTCAAATAATATTTCATGACATCAACCACACTTTTTTATATCATCATTGCTATAATCATTATCAATTTTATAATTGATAAAATACTAGACGCATTAAATGCAAAGCATTTTAATGATAAACTACCAGAAGCTATACAAGATGTTTATGACGAGACCGAATATAAAAAGTCGCAACAATATAAAGCCACGAAATACAGATTTGGCTTGACAACCTCAACATTTTCTGTACTTTTAACGTTAGGCTTTTTATGGTTTGATGGATTTGAGTTTGTAGATAACATCGCAAGAACTTACAGCGATAATTCGATTGTTATTGCATTAATTTTCTTTGGTATAATTATGATTGGTAGCGATATTATCACTACGCCATTTTCCTATTACAGCACTTTTGTTATTGAAGAAAAATTCGGATTTAACAAAACAACTTTAAAAACTTTTGTTTTAGATAAGATAAAAGGCTGGTTGATGATGGCCCTTGTTGGCGGTGGTATTTTGGCATTAATTATCTGGTTTTATCAAGTTACAGGAAAACACTTTTGGCTATATGCTTGGGGATTAGTAACTGTTTTTACCGTGTTTATGAATATGTTTTATTCTAAATTGATTGTGCCTTTGTTTAATAAACAAACGCCTTTAGAAGCGGGTACTTTACGCGATAAAATATCGGCATACGCAAAAACCGTAGGTTTTAAATTAGATAAGATTTTTGTGATTGATGGCTCAAAACGAAGTACCAAAGCCAATGCTTATTTTTCTGGTTTTGGAAGTGAAAAACGTGTAACGCTTTACGATACTTTGATTAACGATTTAGACGATGAAGAAATTGTTGCGGTATTAGCGCACGAGGTTGGACATTACAAAAAGAAGCACATCATTTTTAATTTAATTGCTTCGATATTACTCACAGGATTGACGCTTTATATATTGTCGTTGTTTATTTCTAATCCGTTATTATCGCAAGCTTTGGGTGTTAAAATTCCTAGTTTTCATATTGGGTTGATTGCTTTTGGACTCCTGTACTCACCTATTTCTGAAATTACAGGCTTGATAATGAATCTGTTTTCTAGAAAATTTGAATATCAAGCCGACGATTATGCTAAAAACACCTATAAAGGGGAACCCTTAATTACGGCGCTTAAAAAGCTTTCTAAAAACAGTTTGAGTAATTTAACACCGCATCCTGCTTACGTGTTTATGCATTACTCGCATCCTACGCTTTTGGAACGTATTGGGAATTTGAGGAAATAACGTTTTTATGAGGCACACCCAGTTCCGAGTGCTTTTTCAGGAAAGCAAGCTAAAGAATTATTTCTGGCCAAGGCGCTAAATCACAAAGCTAAACTTGATTTTGTAAATACTTTCGTCTACCTTCGTTTAACTTCGGATATAAAACATTAAAACGTTGTCATATCCGCAGGGGTTAAACGAAACTTCAAAATCATACAAAAAAGCTTAAAACCGATTAGCACAGCCGTACCTCCTTCGCAATGACGTTGGCAGATGCCCGCGTTAGGGATTGCAGCGGCATCCTTTTTTGCCAATAAAAGCAAAAAAGATATAGCGTAAAGCCAGACCCGACCTAAGGAGGGGAACGCCCAAATAATTTAAATTAAGCACCTTATGATGAGATTCCTGTCTATGAAGGAATGACAATCCAAATAATAATGTATCTTTGCCGCTTGAAACTCAAGACGAGTTTAAATTCCTCAGAGAGAGGATGTGTTACTGGAAGTTTAGGTTAAGTATGTCGATTCGCTTCTTTATGTAACACTACATAATTAAATCGCATACATAAAACAAGAATGAACACATTCAAAGATTTAGGTCTTAATGACGACCTATTACAAGCTATTACAGATTTAGGGTTTACAAAACCTAGTGAAGTACAAGAAAAAGCCATCCCTATTTTATTAAATTCTGAAACCGATTTGGTAGCATTAGCCCAAACAGGTACCGGTAAAACCGCTGCTTTTGGTTTTCCAATGCTACAAAAAATTGATGTAGATAGCAGAACTACACAAGGGTTAATTTTATCGCCTACCAGAGAGCTTTGTTTACAAATTACCAACGAGATGAAATTGTATGGTAAATATTGTAAAGGCCTTAACGTGGTTGCGGTTTACGGCGGATCTAGTATTACAGACCAAGCGCGCGAGATTAAACGTGGTGCCCAAATTATTGTGGCGACTCCGGGACGTATGAAAGATATGATTAACCGTAGATTGGTTGATATTTCTAAAATCCAATATTCGGTTTTAGATGAGGCCGATGAGATGTTAAACATGGGCTTTAAAGAGGATATTACTGATATTTTATCGCATACCCCAGAGGATAAAAATACCTGGTTATTTTCGGCAACGATGCCTCGTGAGGTGGCAACTATTGCTAAAAAATTCATGTATGACCCTGAAGAAATTACGGTTGGAAAGAAAAATGAAAGTACAAGTAACGTATCGCATGAATACTATTTAGTGAATGCAAGAGACCGCTACCAAGCGTTGAAACGTCTATCGGATGCTAATCCGGATATCTTTTCGGTAATTTTTTGTAGAACAAAACGTGATACTCAAAAAGTTGCTGAAAACTTAATTGAGGATGGTTATAGCGCTGGCGCATTACATGGCGATTTGAGCCAAAACCAACGTGATTTGGTAATGAAATCGTTTAGAAATCAACAAATACAAATGCTTGTGGCTACCGATGTGGCTGCACGTGGTATTGACGTTGACGATATTACACACGTTATAAACTACCAATTACCTGACGAGATTGAAACCTATACTCACCGTTCTGGAAGAACAGGGCGTGCAGGTAAAACTGGGGTTTCTATGGTGATTGTTTCTAAAAGTGAGGTGCGTAAAATAAAAAGTATAGAGCGTATTATAAACCAGCAATTTGAGAAAAAGGAAATTCCTGATGGTTCTGAAATTTGCGAGGTGCAATTAATGTCGCTTGCCAATAAAATTCACAACACCGAAATAAACCACGAAATAGATAAGCATTTAGCGAGCATTAACGAGTTATTTGCTGATACTGATAAAGATGAATTGATTAAAAAATTCTTCTCGGTTGAGTTTACACGTTTCTATAATTATTACCAAAAATCGAAAGACTTAAATGTTGCTGAAAGCTCTAGCGATAGAGAGGGCGGACGCGATTTTAGTAGAGGCGGAAAAGATTCTACACGTTACTTTATTAATGTTGGTGGAAAAGATGGTTTTGATTGGATGAAGTTGAAAGACTTTTTAAAAGAGCAATTAGGGCTTGGTAGAGATGATGTTTTTAAAGTCGAAACTAAAGATAGTTTCTCGTTTTTTAACACTGAAAACGAATTAAAAGAGAAAGTTTTAGCGCATTTTACCGACTTTAAACACGAAGGACGTTTTGTAAATGTCGAAGTTTCCGAGAACCGTGGCGGTGGTGGAAGACGCGACAGAAAAGGTGGCGGAAAACGACGTGACGATAAACGCGGTGGCGGCGGAAGACGCGACGATAGAAAAAGCGGATCTGGAAACCGAAGCGACAGACGCAAAAGTGAAGGTAGCTCGAAACCTAGACGTTCTAATTCTAGTGATTTTGCAAGCTCTAGACCAAGACGCTCTAGACGATAAATTGTAAGCATTTTTGTTAATTTTAAGTCAAAAAACTGGCATAATACCTGTTCTAAAGTTTTCTTTAGTACTTTTATAACTTAATTAGCGTTAATTATTTCATGAAACAGTACGTTTATCTTTGTCTTTTTTTATTATGCTCTGCAGTTGGATTATCTCAAGAAACCGACAAAGTTTTGGGTGTTGTTTTAAATTCTGCCGATAAATCGGTTTTAGAGAATGTAAATATTGTTAACCTAAACCAAGTTGTGGGAACGACTACCAATAAAAAGGGAGAGTTTCAAATTAAGGCCCAAGTTAATGATACCCTTCACTTTTCTTATTTAGGTTTTAAATCTATTAGAGTTAGAGTAACTAACGACTGGTTAAAGTTTGGAAGTTCCAACATTGAATTAACAGAATTGGCTCTTGCCTTAGAAGAAGTGGTTATTAACCAACTAAAACTAACAGGGTATTTAGAAGTTGACATTAAACAAGTACCTGATATTAATACCAATTATCGTTATAGTATTTCTGGGCTAGAAGGCACAGGTTATGAAGCGAGCAAAAAATCGGGGTTAACCAATGTGATTGGTTCTATTTTTAATCCTGCAGATTTTTTACACCGTATGTTTGGTAAAAAGCCAAATGAACTGCGTAAGCTTAAAAAGATGAAGGAAGATGATGAGATTAGAAACTTACTGGCGTCTCGTTTTGATCGTGAAATGCTAACCGTTTTACTGCAAGTTGATCGTGTTGATTTAGATGAAATTGTAAGTCAGTGTAATTACTCCAAAAGTTTTATACAAACTGCAAACGACCTTCAGATACTCGATGCTATTAGTGGCTGTTATGAAGAATATAAACTCCTGAGTCGAGGCCGAAGTAGAAAAATATAAGTAAAAAAGGAATCGTAAATGATTCCTTTTTTTATTTGTTTGAATGCAAAGCCACTCGGTTACCTTCAGTATCAATAAAAACGCCCATATAACCGTACTCTGGAGATATTTGAGTTTTAGGTTGATATATTTTGCCCCCAGCACTTTCTATCCTATCCAATTCCACTTGCACGTCATCACTCATAAAATAAACAAGTGTCCCTTCTTTACTTGGCACATAAGTTTCTTGTTTTATTAACGTTCCTGCAGCACCTTCTTTCCCTTCTGAAAAAGGAAACCATCCCATGAGCATGCCTCCAAAATCATGAATTTCAATTTGAACTTTAAAAACTGTTTCGTAAAATGCTTTGGCTCTATCCATATCGCTTACTGGAATTTCAAACCAACCTACCATATTTCGTTTCATCTCTACGTATAATTTATTTTTCTAAAATAATTTTTAAACTTGCTAATCCTTCTTCAAAATCCTTTCCAACGGTTTTATCCATATTAAAAAACATCATAAAAATGTTAAATGGAATTGGGTTTTTACCTGAAAATCCCCAAGTTACTTTGGTATTATTATTGCCTGCATCTTCAACTTTTAAATAGGCATCTGACTGTGATTTCCATGGTTTAAAAAAGCGTAATCGCGATTCGATAACTTCATTTTCAACAATACGCAGTATTTCCTGTTCACCAGTACCTACATCTTTGTTGCCTTCCCATTTTGACAAAAAACCTACCTCACCATCTGTTCCAATAAATTCTTGGTTCATATTAGGGTCTTTCTTTTTCCATGGCGACCAATCATTTTGGTTTTTTATAGATTTTAAATATTTAAATACTTCAGGAAGCGATTTGTTGATATCGATACTTCTATTTACTTCATAAGTCTTTGGAGCTACTAAAGCAAGAATCACTGTTATTATGACTAATGCAATTAAAATATAGAGTAGAATATTCATGATAACTTCTTATTAATTAGACTTTTAAATGTACTAATTTTATTCGGGATTATAGTAGCGTTCAACAATTTCATCATAACTTTTGATGGTTTTTTTACACCAATCTAAGCGCTTTTCATTTAATTCCTCTTCTGTTAAATGCCAATTGATATCGGTTTGCCTTAATTTAGTAGAAACTTGTTGTAATATGATAGCTGCAGAAACTGATATGTTTAAGCTTTCAGTAAAACCTACCATGGGAATTTTTAAATAGCAATCTGCCATATTCAGTACTTCTTGCGATAACCCTTCAGTTTCTCTTCCAAAGAAAAAACAAGATTTTTTGGTAACATCAAAATCATGCAATTCACAATCATGGGCATGCGGCGTTGTCGCAACTATTTGATAACCTTTTGCTCTTAAATCTGAGATACATTCACGTACCGTTTGATACCGATTTAAATCCACCCATTTTTGTGCACCCATGGCAATTTCTTTATCAATGCGCTTAGTGTTTCGTTCTTCTATAATATTCACTTCTTGTATACCAAACACATCGCAACTTCTTATGACAGCGCTTGTATTATGAAGCTGATATACATCTTCAGTAGCCACAGTAAAGTGCTTTGTGCGTTGTGATAAAACAGCATCAAATCGTCGTTTTCTAGAGGCAGTGAGATAAGATTCTAAATGTTCTAAGAGTTTTAAATCAATCATTATTCAAAAATAAAGAAAGTTTTTCGTCCCTATGAGAAATAATGAATACTTAGTATCTTTGAATAGTTTTCACTTTTAATTGCATAATGTAAAATAATGAAACATCTTGTTGTACTTACTGGAGCTGGTATGAGTGCCGAAAGTGGTATTAAAACATTTAGAGATGCCGATGGTTTATGGGAAGGACATGATGTTATGGAAGTGGCAACACCTGAAGGTTTTCATGCTAATCCGGAATTGGTTTTAGATTTTTATAACCAACGAAGACGGCAGTTATTAGAAGTAGAACCTAACCCTGCACATTTTGATTTAGCCGATTTAGAAAAACATTTTAAGGTTACTATCATCACACAAAATATAGACGATTTACATGAGCGAGCAGGAAGTTCTAATGTGATTCATTTACATGGCGAACTTTTAAAAGTAAGAAGTACTTATGATAAATCTGATATACAACAATGGACCAACGATTTATGCCTAGGCGATTTGTGTCCAAAAGGCCATCAATTAAGACCGCATATTGTTTGGTTTGGAGAAGATGTTCCGATGATTGAAAAAGCCATGGATATTTGTGCCACAGCCGATAAATTATTAATTATTGGAACCTCAATGCAAGTATATCCTGCTGCCGGTTTAATGCATTACGTACCACAACAGACACCAACCTATTTTATTGACCCTAAGCCAAATATTGAAAGCAAAGAAAACTTAACTGTAATTGCAGAAAGAGCCACGGTAGGCATGAAAATGTTTGTAAGCTCTTTTAATTTCTAACTGCCATGATACTAGACCAGTGCTTAGTGTCTTTCCAAGCTTTAAACCCATGCTTTTCTAAAATCTTGAGATAGGGTTCTACACTTTCGTTTTCGTCAAGATGCATTTCTATATTTAACGCATTGACAATTTTTAACCAGGATAAATCTTCGGTTTTTAAGATATCTTCTTCAGCACCTTCGATATCCATTTTTATGAAATCGATTTTAGTTAAATTATACGTTTCTATAATCGTTGAAATGGTTGTACTTTTTATTTTGATACTATTGTCGCCATCAGCTTTTTCTTTTAAAGAATAAGCATCAAAATCTGAACTCGGGTTGTAGCCAACCGTAGTATTCTCTATCCAAATGGCTTGATTATGTACATGAACATCATTATAACTTTTAGTGTTATATTTTGCTAACCAGTAATTATCAGTATTCATTTCATAAGCATAAATAGTTGCTCGCGGATAAACCTGTTTGAGGTGCACAATAGTCAACCCTATATTACTTCCTAAATCTAAAATAACAGGGTTTTCAGGTAACGAAACTTCTTTTGGTGGCAAATGATATTGATCTGCAAATACGTAACCCACCACTTCTTTATCAATAAAATTTTTACGGATTTTTATGTCGTGACCTAATCCGTTTAAATTCAATTTCACAAATCCTTTTTTAGGATTTCCGCGTTCTATTTTTGAAAGTTTAACTCTATCTAAAGTACTATAAAGTGGATGTGGCTGAGTATATACCCTTATTTTTCGGTACTTTTTTTTAATTGAATTGTAAAGCTTTTTTAACATTATTCTTGATAAAGTATGTTAGTAACGAAAGTAAATCGAATTTATAACATAATCAAATGATGATAGTTATTCGTTTTTATGTTTTTCTTCAATCCATTTGCTCATAAATTTGGTGCTTTGCAAAGCATGATGCTGAAGCATTTGCCCTGTGAAATTGTTCATTCTATGTTGCTTAAGTTGACTCGCTATTTTTGAAATTTTATTCAATAATATTTTCTGATGCTTGTTCTTATCAAACCGATTATTAATCACATTAAAACCATTGGCTTGAAATGCACGCCATGAATTTTCATCTTCAAATAATTGAACCGATTTTATGGCAAAGGCTTCAGGATTATCCTCAATAAATGCATTAGGCTCTAAATTTCCATACATGCCTTCAGCTCCAATACTTGTGGTTACGACAGGAGTTCCGTTTTTCATGGCATCTACAATCTTGCCTTTTAAACCAGCACCAAATCTTACCGGTACTAAACAGACTTTGGTATTTTTCATAACACTATCAACATTTTCGGCAAAGCCTTTTATTAAAAAACCTTCCTTTTCATTATGTAATTGATTTACTTTTTGCGATGCATAAGCACCATATACATGTAGTTCTGCCTGCGGTAATTTCGCTCTAATTAATGGCCAAATGGTTTCTTTTAAATAAAGTACTGCGTTATAATTTGGCTCGTGCAAAAAGTTCCCAATAGTTATAAAATGGTTTCTAAAATCATATTTTGGTAAATTTTCAGAATGGCTTTTTGAAATCGGTTCAAGCATAAACGGTGAATACAAAAGCAAAGATTCATCAACTTTAAATTGTTGTTTTAAAATATCCATTTCAGCTTTAGAAATCATCAGACTCAAATCACATCTGTAAATACTAGCAATTTCGCGCTTAGCGATATCACTAAACAGGTAAGAATCATCAAAGGTTTTTTCATCTTTAAAAGCTTGCTGCCTACCCTTTCTCAAACTATGTAAATCTTCAGTATCTAAAACTCTTAAGGCATTCGGACATTGTTCTGATACACGCCAACCAAATTGTTCTTCCATCATAAAACGGTCGAATAACACCACATCGGGATTTAAGTTTTTTACAAACGTATCAAAGGAGGAATTATTTAGCTCAATAGAACTTGGAGTCACATTAATACTTTCTAAATCAAAAGCATTATCACTTTTCGCACAAGGACTTGCAAAGGTAATCTTATAATCATCTAATTGAAAAGCCTCTATGAGCTGCAACATCCTACTGCCAGCCGCAGAACTTTTTGGCTCAGGCCATACAAAACCAATTATTAAAAGATGCTTACGCATGAAATGGTTAGATTATTAAAATTCTATTCAGGCTTGGGTTCTAAACTGTATTTAAGTCGCACTAATTTAGCCCAATCTACTACAGTTTTTATTTGTGCATCGGTAAGTTTCGCTTCGGTATGAGTCCAAGTATAAGAATTTAAAGGCATTTCTTTTTTTTCAACCATTTCAATAAGTTCTTCAAATTTATGGTCTTTTCTTTTTACAGAATTCCCTTCCCAATTAGACACGTTAAAATGTTTTTTTCCATGCTTAATATGGTCTGCTAACCAATAATTTACAGGTGTAATATTGTTATACCAAGGGTACCGCGTTACATCGCTATGACAATCAAAACACGCTTCCTTTAAAATCATTTTCACATCTTCGGGCGGTTTTGTTTCAACCATAAATGCGTCAATTGAAGCCATATCACCTTGGTTTTTTTCTGGACCGAAAAATTGTGCAATCACCAAAGCAATGAGTAATAGCCAAAGTACTTTTTTTATTATTTGCATTTTAAGTAAATTTAAAAACTAAAAATAAGAAATCCTTTTGACTACGGCGCAATTATATAGTGAATTAAATTATGTGGACCATTCGCGAGAAAAGCGCTTACACTATGCTCGCTTAATGCAAAGCAATCCGGAATTAATTCCGATTTTATTAGACATTTTATTTAAAGTAGACGACAAAATTTCGCCACGGGCAGCCTGGGTTTTCGAGTTTATGTGTTCAGAGAATATTGAAACTATTACACCACATTTAGAGGTATTTACAGCAAACATCCATAAAGTACATATCGATTCGGCGGTAAGACCTGTTGCCAAAGTTTGTGAGTTAATAGCAATTGCTTACACTTCAAAAGAAGACAATAAAATCAAAAAAACTCTAAACGAAACACAAATTGAACGCATTATAGAAACCTGTTTTGATTACATGATTAATGATGAAAAAGTGGCACCAAAGGCTTATAGTATGTCTACACTTTTTCTATTGGGAAAAGATTATGATTGGGTTTACCCCGAACTCACTCGTATTTTAGAAACTGATTTTAGCAAACAAAGTGCTGCTTTTAAAGCTAGAGCGAGCCATATTTTAAAAAAGGTTAAGAAAATCAAATCTTAAAATAGGCAAAAAACTTCCTTGTTCAATCTTCGGTCTTCAGTAAAAATTCTATCTTTGCAACTTCTTAAAACCAATCTTAAATTATGTCGTTATCAGCATTGAATGCCATTTCTCCAATTGATGGACGCTACAGAAGTAAAGTAAATGAATTAGCACCTTATTTTTCTGAAGAAGCCTTAATTAAATACCGTGTTTTAGTTGAAATAGAATACTTTATTGAGCTTTGCGAAATTCCGTTACCGCAACTAAAATCTGTTGACACCAATGTATTTGATAGTTTAAGAGCCATCTATAAAGATTTTTCTTCTGAAGATGCTACAGCAATAAAAAAGATAGAAAGTGTTACCAATCATGATGTCAAAGCTGTTGAATATTTTATAAAAGAAAAATTTGATGCTTTAGGGTTATCTGAATTTAAAGAGTTTATTCATTTTGGATTGACTTCTCAAGACATAAACAATACAGCAATTCCTTTAAGCATTAAGGAAGCCATGAACGATGTTTATGTTCCTGAATATTTTAAAGTATTAGAAAAACTAAAAACTTTAGCTAAAGATTGGGCAGCTATTTCAATGCTAGCGAGAACGCATGGGCAACCTGCATCTCCTACCCGACTTGGTAAGGAAATTGAAGTTTTTGTAGTACGATTAGAAGAGCAATTTAATTTATTAAATGATATTCCGAGTGCCGCAAAATTTGGTGGTGCAACAGGTAATTTTAATGCGCACCATGTGGCTTACCCAAATATTGATTGGAAAACTTTTGGAAGCCAATTTGTACAAGAAAAGTTAGGATTACAACACTCTTTTCCAACAACACAAATTGAGCATTACGACCATATGGCAGCGTTGTTTGATACTTTAAAACGTATTAATACCATTATTCTTGATTTAGACCGAGATATTTGGACCTACGTTTCTATGGACTACTTCAAACAAAAAATTAAAGCTGGTGAAGTTGGAAGTTCGGCAATGCCACATAAAGTGAACCCGATAGATTTTGAAAATTCTGAAGGAAACCTTGGTATTGCAAATGCTATTTTTGAACACCTATCAGCTAAACTACCAGTTTCTAGATTACAACGCGATTTAACTGATAGTACTGTTTTACGTAATGTAGGCGTGCCTTTCGGACATACGCTTATAGGATTTAAATCAACTTTAAAAGGATTAAACAAGTTATTACTTAACGAAAGTAAGTTTGCTGAAGATCTAGAAAATAATTGGGCTGTGGTTGCAGAAGCGATACAAACCATATTACGTCGAGAGGGATATCCTAACCCATACGAAGCCTTAAAAGGCCTTACTAGAACAAATACTAAAATAAATCAGGACTCTATTTCAAATTTTATTGATACATTAGAGGTTTCTAACACAATAAAAGAAGAATTAAAACGTATTACTCCTAGTAATTATACTGGAATTTAAAATTAAAATTATGTTGAACGATAAACAATCATTAATTCTTTCAGGACTAATGGCTGCTAGTATTTTCATTTTTGGAATACTAGATATCTTAGACAATTTTATCATTTTAACGGTTTTAACCATTGTGTTTTTTACGATAGTCATTAACATGTTTTATGCTAAAGTAAAACCTAAAGAAACATTAAAAGAAGTACCTATACAAAATAAAAAAGCTTCCTAATTCAGGAAGCTTTTTCGTTTTATAACAATTTCAGATTTATACTTTATTCTTTAAAGAAATTCAAAATGTCTTCTATTTGGCCTTCTTCAACATTGGCATGTTGTAAGGCTTCCATTAAGGTAACCATTTTTTCAGGATTCATATCATCTCCTAAAATTCTAACGATACCAAATCCCATATCTTTAGCACTTCCAAAGATAACAACTTCATCAGCCTCTTCATCGGTACCTATATATTTTACATATATTTTGTTCCCTTTATCACTAAATTCCATTAAATCGTTGTACTTACTATCGCTTAAAATAGTTTTAACATTTTCCACTTCTTTTTTAAAAGTTTCAGCGTCGGTTTCGCTGGCTTTATAGCCTAAAAAATTCAATTTATTTACCGAATTATAGGCCTCTGTTTGCGCTTCGGTAAACTTAGATTTATCAATTTCAACCATAGAAAGTGGTAAGTCTTGAGTCATGAAGTTTTTAGCTTCTTGGTGGTCTACAAAATAGCTTTGTAAACTCGTACCATTACCGCAGCTCGTTAAAAAAACTGCGGTAAGTACTGTGTATACTAGTAATTTGATTGCTCGTCGCATTGACTGATGTTTAGTTTTTATTTATTCTTATCTAAATGCTTCCCTCCTGGGATATTCATTTTATCGGTAAGTTTAGAGATTTGGTTAAGATCAATATCTCCAGTCATCGACACCACAACGGTTTCAATTTTACGTTCTTTTCCGTTAATTTCAATCTTATCGTCCATCATTTTATCAATACCATTCACAAAGATTAAAAGTTCCTTAACGTGGTCGGCATCCTTACCTTCTTTTACATAAAATTTCACTTCTGTACCATCGTCTTTTACCTCCATTAACTCTTCTAAACCAGCAGATCTAGATTTTACATATTTGTAAATATCTGCAGAAATGGTTTTGTTATCCGTTACAATAGTTTTAAAACTGGTAATACTACTTACCATATCCATATATGCTTTAGCTTCTGGGTCTTCAACATTAATACCCATTTTAGCTATCATTTGAAACATTTTAGGTTTTATTGAAACATAGGTAACATCAGAGTTATCGCTATATTTATCAAAAATGTTCGACTGCGCCATTCCCGTTAGTGGTAATAACATGATGGCCATTATTAGTACTATTAATTTATTTTTCATCGTTCTTGTTTTTAAGTTATTTGTGTGTGTGTGTGTTAATTTTAATGATTTACTTTTTTAAAAATGATACTTGTTGTGTTTTCAATTTCATTAAGATATCCTAACGTTGCAGTGCCTTTATTCACTTCATTAAGATAACCAACTGTTGCTGTGCCTTTATTAAAGTTTTTAGAAATCATTTCCATAGATTTCGAAAACTCATTAAAAGCCAATTCCGGATCTTCAAAAGTTCCTAGATCGTTGCTACCAATCGTAGTTCCAAAGTAAATCCCCAACGCAAGAACCGCTACTGCTGCGACCGAAATCCATTTATAATTAAAAATTGTCTTAGTTTTTAATGGAACGTCTTTAGTAAATTGTTCTTGTTTGT
Organism: Algibacter luteus; assembly: GCF_900141715.1. GTDB lineage: Bacteria > Bacteroidota > Bacteroidia > Flavobacteriales > Flavobacteriaceae > Arenitalea > Arenitalea lutea. Next base: position 27,430 of record NZ_FQYK01000001.1, read on the forward strand.
TTACCAAAAAATACGCAAACATAGGCTTGTACACTTCTAAATGTGGCGCAACTGTGTCGCTGGTAAAATAGGTTTTCAACACTTGCTCTTCTTTAAGCGATGTTTCACCGTTTTCGTACTTTTCTAGTAATTTTTCTATATTATTTAACACCATAACTGTGTGTTTTTGTTAATTTTTCTCTTATTGTTTTTCTCGCTCTCGATAAGGCTACGCGTACTGCCGTATTATTCATATCCAGCATTTTAGCAATCTCATCAAAGTCATAATCTTCTATATCTCGTAGCTGAATTATCATGCGTTGTTGTTCTGGCAACTCCTCAATAATTTTTGCTACCCAATTTACACTATCATTTAACTCAACTTGCTTCTGTAACGGTGTGCTTTTTTCCTCATAATTACTATGTACAATTTTCAAATTTTGCGATTGTTTCGATTTTAATTTGTCAAAACAATAATTCTTTGTCATCGTCATCGAAAAAGCCTCAACATTCCTATACTCAGCAATTTTATTTTTGTTATTCCACAATTTCAACAGAACTTCTTGTGTTGCATCTTCGGCCTCCTCTGTCGATACCAACAAGCGTTTAGCCAATCGAAATACCTTATCCTTAAAAGGCAATACAATATTTAAAAACTCTGTTTGAGTCATTTTGGTTTGGTTTAATTAAAACAGCTTAGTTACGGCTATTTAGTATTACGACGATACATTAATTAATTTGTTACATGACCATGAAAAAAATAAAATATTTGGGCGCGTGCATGTCAGTCAAATTATAGTTAAAACGCCGTTTTTTTTAACATACTATTGCGTTTTAGCCCCTATAATTCACATTAATTTTTTTATACACAATAATGTCAGTAAATTTAGGGTTTTACAGATTAAAATTATCTAAAGTATTGCTATGAAAAATTATAAAGCCCTAATCCTACTTCTTATTGTTTCATTTTCCTTTTTCAATTGTTTTGAAGATAACGATGATATTGGCGTTACTGCAAACCAAATAAACGATTTTGTGTGGAAAGGCATGAATCTTTTCTATTTATACAAAGATGATGTACCAGACTTAGGCAATACCAGATTTTCAAGCGATGCCGAATACGCTTCGTTTTTAAACACATTTTCAACGCCACCTGGTTTGTTTGAAAGTTTAGTATATGACAGACAAAATGTTGATAGATTTAGTTGGATTGTTGATGATTATATCGCTTTAGAACAATTATTAGATGGCGTTACAGCAAGTAATGGCATGGAGTTTCAAGTATTTCGGTTTGCTCTATCAGACACCAATAGATACGGAATTGTTACACACGTGTTACCAAATACAGATGCTGCAGCTAAAGGCATAAAACGTGGCGATATTTTTTATGGTATAGATGGCATACAACTTACAGGTTCTAATCTTAGCGATCTTACTAATCAAGATAACTACACCATTAATATTGGTATTTATAACGACAATGGTACTGAAGATACCACAGATGACACCGTGGATACTACCTCAGAAAGTATTGCACTTTCTAAATCACAATACTCAGAAAACCCAATCCATGTCAATACAGTAATAGATGTTAATGGTATTAAAATTGGCTATCTCATGTATAATGGTTTTACAGGAACCGAAACCTATAATAATGCTTTAAATACTGTTTTTGCAGGATTCAAAAGTACTGGTGTTAACGAACTTGTGGTAGATTTAAGATACAATTCTGGAGGTTCTGTGGAAAGTGCTGTATTACTTGGAAGCTTAATAACGGGACAATTTGAAGGTGATGTTTTTAGTAAAGAACAATGGAACTCAGAATTTCAAGAAGCTTTTGAATCTCAAAACCCAGAAGCACTAATTAATAATTTTGTTGGTTCTTACAAAGGCAATTTATTGAACAGTTTGAACTTATCTAAAGTCTATTTTTTAACCACGGGTAGAAGTGCTTCTGCCAGCGAATTGGTTATAAATTCATTAAGACCTTATATTGATGTGGTGCAAATAGGCACAACAACAACAGGAAAATATCAAGCGTCTACGATTGTTTATGACTCAGCAAATTTTGGTCGAGAAGGTGCTAATCAAGGTCATTCTTATGCCATGTTACCATTAATTTACAAATCCGTAAATGCTGTTGGTAATACCGATTATTTTGATGGTTTAGAACCAGACATTTTAATTAGTGAGCAAGTTAGAAACTTAGGTGTATTAGGTAATGAAAACGAACGCTTCCTGGCTGCTGCAATTTCAGATATTACAGGAGAAGGACGGTTTATTCAAGAAAAGCAAAATTCAGAACTAGAATTCACTTTCAGCAGTAAAGATTATATTCCTGCTGGATTAGGCATGTATAGTAATAAAGAATTACCTTCAGGATTACTGAAAAGATAAGAACGTATAAAAAAAGACCTGAAGATGTTACTATAAACTCTTCAGGTCTTTTTTATGATTTAAAATAAATTTACAGGTTCAAATTCAAACCTAAACTCACATTTCTTCCTTTGGTTGTATAACCCAATATTTCAAAATAATCTTCATTTAACAGGTTAGTTACAGTCGCAAATAACTTCAATTTATTATGAATCAATTTATGACTAAAGTATAAATCAACTAACGAATACGAACTCAAATCTTCATTTACGAATGTTGAAAAGTTAAGATCAGTCCTACTTCCTACAAATTGATAATTTAATGACGCAAAAGATTTTTTAGAAAAATTATATCCTAAACTTGCGTTCGCTTTATGTTTAGGTATTCTTAATCTTACACCATCTTTAACTTCTGTGAAGGTATAATTTGTAGAAACAGATAAATTCTCAATCAAATCAATCTCAGCTTCCAATTCTAAACCATGCACCGTGGCATCGGTAGTTGCATTTTCATAAGCTGTGGTATAAATAATCGTCTGTTTTTCTTTTCTATTAAAATAAACACCGTTAACTCGAAATCCGTTTTTCGTGTTAAATTCTAAACCACCTTCAATGGTAACATTCTCTTCTGGTTGCAAATCAGGATTGGCTCCAAAAAAGCCAAATAACTGAGATAAATTTGGCGCAATAAACGAAGTTGCATATGATCCGAACGCCTTCGCGTAACCCTTATCAACAGGAATATTAAAAGACGGATTTAAACTATAAACAAAATGCGAACCGTATTCACTATGGTTGTTTAAACGACCTCCAATATTCAAATTTAACCCAGAATCAGAAACATAAACCACATTTACATAAGGGTCTGTGTTTGTAAAACTTTCATCTTCAACGAATAAACTCTCATAATCTCCATAATTTAAACCAACAATGGTATAGAACGAATCATTAAACACATATTTGTTAAATGCATCAACAACAAAACTCTTAGCTTCGTTTACTGTACTAAAATCTGAAATAGTTTCTCTATCAATTTTACTTAAAGCCGCATTAATTTGAAAACTACCATTTTTATAGCTCAATTTTGGTGATAGACTCACACGTTTTTGCTGAGATGTATAAGTATCTTCAGTATCAGTAAAAGTGTAAAACGGTGGTGGAAACCCGTCAATATCGGTTTTAAATTTATCATAACTTGCAAAAGCCGTTAATTCAAACTTATCGGAGAATTCATAACCCAATTTTAAATTGGTGTTATATCTCGAAAATGGATCTTTCTCTGGAGTTTCAGATTTTGCTGCCGATAATCCATCAACATATCGGTTTCCAAAACTTGCTAAATAACTCAATTTATTCAGTGTCCCATTTATCGATACATTATTTGTGAAATTGGCACCGTTATAATTCAAATCATCTTGAGATTGATTGGTTCCAACTACAGTTAAAAAACTTCCTGCAATCTTATCTGTAGATGATTTTTTAGTTGTAATATTTATAACAGCCGTTGCAGCTGCATTCCCATAAAGGGTACTTGCTGCACCTTTTATAATTTCAATCGATTCAATAGTATTTACATCTAATAAACGTAGATCAAAATCGTTCGAGACTAACGACGGGTCGTTTACCTGAACACCATCAATTAAAACCAATATCTGTCTGTTGTTTCCACCTCTAACAAAGCTTCCAAGATTTTGACCTTCTACACTTCTACTTCCATTAATTTCTATACCACTTTTGGTGTTAATTAATTCGGCAACAGTTCTGCCTTGATTGTTTTCAAGCTCTTGCTTTGAAATCTTAATTACCGTTTTACCTGAATTTTCACGTTTCAATTTAAATCGTGAATCTGAAATTACAACTTCATCAAGTTGCTCAATTTGGCTTAAATTGGTTTGCTCTTGCGCAAAACCAGTCCATGCGAATCCTAATAATAGGAGTCCTAACACATTAGTTTTTTTCATTTAAATGACTAATTACTCGGAATGGTAAGGTGTTAACCGTACTCAAACTTTTATCCCGAAAGTTTAACTTATTTGTTTTGAAAATGGCAGGTCTCCTGACTTGCGTCTTCATGTTGGTCTTCCCATCAAAATGACAGTGACATTGAAGTATAACATGAAGCTTTATAGCTTACAGTTGCGGGAACAGTTCAAGAATTGAAGACAAAGTATCGCTACTATGTATGTAAATCTTCGCACTTGATTCCCTTTTAATCGACATAAAATATAGTCGAACCAAATTTCGGTGTAAATGTACTTTTTTAAAGATTAAAATCTATAAAAAACTACTTTTTCTTATTTAGTTTGTAAATAAGATAAATAAAACCAACAAGAAAATGAGCTATTATAACTCCAGCTACTATATATATTGTTAAATTTGAACCGTCTCGCATGATTTTATTTTTGTCAAAAATAAGTAACCAAATCATGTTTAAATCTGACAATTATCATATTACAACTATGACCAAAACTTTTCTTTATTTATTTCTAATTTGTAGTCTGCTTGCCTGTAATAAAAAGGTTAAAACTGAAATATTAAATTCAGAAGAAAATCAAAAATCAGAATTAAAATACGCCGAAGGATTTTCGATAACTAAAACAACCAATTACACTATTATTGAAATAAATCAGCCCTGGCCTAATGCTGAGAAAAGTTATAAATATGTGGTGATTTCTAAAGCAAATGCTGCCAAAACTAGCTTTTTAAAAGATGAATTTGATGGCATTATAATTACCCCAATTGAAAAAATAGTAGTCACTTCAACCACACACCTTCCTGCGTTAGAATTACTCGAGGAAGAAGAAACTTTAGTTGGTTTTCCGGGAACACATTACATTTCATCAGAATCCATTAGAAACCGAATAGACAATAACAAAGTAAGAGAGCTTGGGAAAAATGAAGGCATAAATACCGAAGTATTGTTAGAATTAAACCCAGATCTTGTTGTTGGTTTTGGTATTGATGGAGGAAACCGCTCTCTTGAAATTATTAAAAAATCGGGGGTTCCTGTAATATTTAATGGCGATTGGGTTGAGCATTCACCGCTTGCAAAGGCTGAATGGATTAAATTTTTTGGTGTCCTTTACAATAAAGAAAAAAAGGCAGATTCTATTTTTAATCATATTGAAAAAGATTACTTAGCTACTAAACAATTGGCACTTAATGCAACAACTAAACCAAGCGTATTAAGTGGTGCCATGCATAACGACATTTGGTACTTGCCAAACGGAAATAGTACTGAGGCACAACTTTTAATTGATGCTAACGTGAATTATCTTTGGAACGATTCCGAAGGAAAAGGAAGTTTGCAGCTTAATTTTGAATCGGTTTTTATTAAAGCGAGAGACGCCGCTATTTGGTTGAACCCGTCAAATTATTCAAGTTTAGATGCTTTAAAAAATGGTAACGAAAACCATGCGATGTTTGATGCATTCAAAAATAAAAATGTGTATTCATTTACTAATACTACCGGGAAAACTGGCGGTGTTTTATACTACGAATTAGGAATGGCAAGACCAGATTTGGTATTAAAAGATCTTATTAAAATTTGTCACCCCAACTTACTTCAAGATTACAAACCCTTCTTCTTTAAACCTTTAGAATAATTGTTGAATAAAAAAACATATCAGGTGCCTTTCATCATATTAATAGTTTTATTAATTGTGTGTTTTTTTGTGAATATCAGTTTAGGGTCGGTTTCTATTCCGTTAAAAGCGATAGTTAATAGTCTTATTGGTAACGCCACGGATCAAGAAACTTGGCAACTTATTATTCAAAATTATAGATTACCAAAAGCCTTAACTGCGATTATAGTCGGCTCCGGTTTAGGGATTTCTGGATTACTCATGCAAACACTTTTTAGAAACCCTTTAGCAGGACCATTTGTTTTAGGCATAAGCTCTGGTGCCAGTTTGGGCGTTGCTCTTGTTATTCTAGGATCAAATATTTTTGGAGGTGTATTGGCCGCTTTAATGATTTCAAAATGGGGCATAGTTTTAGCAGCGAGTTTAGGTAGTTTTTTGGTATTGATTGCAGTGCTATTGGTTTCTTTAAAAGTACAAGATACCATGGCCATATTAATCATAGGACTTATGTTTGCCAGTATTACCGCAGCAATTGTTAGTGTACTTTCCTTTTTCGGGTCTGCGGAACAATTACAGCAATATATCTTCTGGGGATTTGGTAGTTTAGGCAATTTAACTTGGGATGATTTAATTATTTTACTTTCAATTTATAGCATCGGTCTTATTCTCGGCATTGCATCAATTAAATCATTAAATACATTTCTCTTAGGCGAAAATTACGCCAAAAGCTTAGGTTTGAATTTAAAACAAAGTAGGTTCTTAATTATAATTGCAACGAGTTTACTAGCGGGAACTATTACCGCTTTTACTGGTCCAATCGCATTTATTGGTCTGGCAATTCCACATTTAACAAGACAAGTTTTTAATACCTCAAATCATAAAATATTACTGCCAGCAGTTTTTTTATTTGGGGCCATTGTGATGCTTATTTGCGATATAATTGCGCAATTACCGCACAGCGATTATACATTACCTATAAATGCAATTACGTCTCTAGTAGGTGCGCCTGTGGTTATTTGGCTTTTAGTTAGAAAACGAAAAATGATATTTTAATGACAGACACCAACAAACATATCATTTTAAAAACTAAAGATTTATCTATTGGTTATACTTCCAAGAAGTCTAAAACAGTATTGGCCTCGAGCATTAATATTGAATTGAAAAAAGGTACTCTCGTTGGACTAATTGGTGCAAATGGAATTGGTAAATCTACCCTATTACGAACGCTCACCAATGTACAAAACCCACTAAGTGGAGAAGTTTACATCAACAACACCAACTTACTAAAATACGCTGCTATTGATTTGGCTAAAGTTTTAAGTTTGGTTTTAACCGAACCTGTAGCTTCAAAAAACATGTCGGTTTTAGAGCTCGTAGCTTTAGGCAGACAACCCTATACAAACTGGATTGGGAGCTTATCCAAACGGGATTTAGAGATTATTAATAAAGCCTTGAACCAAACTAATATCACAGAATTAAAACACAAAAAATGTTTTGAATTAAGTGATGGTCAACTTCAAAAAGTCATGATTACAAGGGCTTTAGCACAGGATACCGATTTAATTATTCTAGATGAACCTACAACGCATTTAGATATGTATCATAAAGCCTATATTTTAAAACTACTTCAGAGGTTAGCCATAGAAACCAATAAAACCATACTTTTTTCTTCGCATGAAATCGATTTGGCTATTCAACTGTGTGATCAATTGGTTGTGATGACAAAAACGGGAGTCGTTTCAGACGCACCTTGTAACTTAATAAAAAAAGGTACTTTTGAAACGCTGTTTCCTAAAGACTTAATTGCTTTTGATGAGAAAACGGGTAGTTTTAGGGTGAAGAAATAAATTCAAAAAGTAATGCAATTTCAAAACTTTTAAGGCTAAAAAAATTATCTTTGAGTTTATTATTCTTTTTAAATGAACGACAATCTTATTCTTATTCTATCTATTATAATTTCTGCAGCCATTGGTGGTTATTTAGGCATGCTTTTTACAAAATTGAAAAGTAAAAGTGAACAGTCCACGCTTGAAGAACGTCAAAATCAAATGCAATTAACTATTGAAGAATTAAAGCAAAATTTGAGTAAAATTGAATCTGAACGTGAAGAGATTAGAAGAGAAAAAGATTTTTTAAATACCGAATTAGCGAGAAAAAATTCGGAATACGAAAACCTTCAAGAATTAAACCTAAAACGAGATAAAGAACTTGAAGAACGCCAAGAGCAACTTCGTAAAGATTTTGAATTATTAGCTACCAAGATTTTAGAAGAGAAGTCGGAAAAATTTACACTTCAGAATAAAGAAAACATCAAAAACATATTAAATCCGCTTCAAGAAAAAATAAAAACATTTGAAGAAAAAGTAGATTTAACCCAAAAGGAAAGCATTAGTATGCATTCGGCTTTAAAAGAGCAATTGCTAGGTTTAAAAGACCTTAACCAACAAATGACTAAGGAAGCCACCAATTTAACTCGAGCCCTAAAAGGTGATAGTAAAATGCAGGGTAACTGGGGTGAATTGGTATTAGAACGTGTTCTGGAAAAATCTGGTTTAGAAAAAGACAGAGAGTATTTTGTGCAACAAAGTTTTACACTAGAAAACGGTTCGCGCGTATTACCAGATGTTGTCCTTCATCTTCCCGACGGAAAGAAAATGATTATTGACAGTAAAGTATCTTTAACCGATTACGAACGATTGGTTAATGCCGATGATGAAGATAAAGACCGTTTTTTAAAAGCACATGTTAATTCAATTAGAAAACATGTAGACCAGCTTTCCGAGAAAAATTATCAAGATTTATATGATATAGAATCGCCAGATTTTGTGCTCATGTTTATCCCTATAGAACCTGCCTTTGCTGTGGTTGTAAATGAAGACAATTCTATCTATAATAAGGCTTTTGAAAAAAATATTGTAATTGTAACACCATCAACACTACTTGCTACCTTGCGCACGATTGATAGTATGTGGAACAATGAAAAGCAACAACAGAATGCCATTGAAATTGCGCGACAAGCTGGAGCCCTTTACGATAAATTTGAAGGCTTAGTATCCGATTTAACTGGCGTTGGCAAAAAAATTGATGCCGCTAAAAGTGATTACTCCGCAGCTATGAACAAATTAGTAGAAGGACGAGGAAATCTGATCACAAGTGTTGAAAAACTAAAAAAAATGGGTGCAAAAGCCAAAAAATCGCTCCCTGAAGCCATTATAAAACGAGCTGAAGAAGAGTAGCCTCTTTTATTTGTTCTTAACTCAGAGCAATTATTGATTATCACGATTGATCGATAAATAGTTATTGAAATTATTTTTTAAAGTGAAATAATTCATAACTTCTTAAAAATAATGGCCTACTTAAAAGCGCAATCAATATATTATTATTTTAGCTATATAATAAACCAAAACCATCACTCATGTTCAAACACGCCAAAGATTCTCAAGTATCAATTACAGAACTTATGTTACCTGCCCATTCTAATTTTAGTGGTAAAATTCATGGTGGTCATATTTTAAATTTAATGGATCAAATAGCATTTGCGTGCGCTTCAAAACACTCCAGAAACTATTGTGTTACCGCATCTGTTAATCGTGTAGATTTTTTAAACCCTATTGAAGTTGGTGAATTGGTCACCCTCAAAGCATCGGTAAATTATACCGGAAGAACTTCAATGGTGATTGGGCTTCGAGTAGAATCTCAAAACATTCAAACAGGTAAAGTGAAACATTGTAATTCGTCATACTTCACAATGGTTGCTAAAGATGAAAATGGTAAAAATGTTAAGGTTCCTGGTTTAATTTTAGATGACAAACAAAGTGTAAGACGTTTTGCCAGAAGCATAGCCAGACAAGAACAAGCTAAAACCAGATCATCAAGATTTAAGTCTTCAGAATTTAAGATGGAAGAGCATTTAGAGGCTATAAAACTGCACAATGTTAAACTTGAGCTTTAGAAATAAACTCTAAAAACGGCATTTGGAGTAAATCCTAAAGAATTTTGTGTGGTCTCAACAACTTGTTCGTTATTAAGACGATAAAAGTTATTAATCTGATTTTCATAATCTAAAAGGTTCCATATTGAAATTCCAATATTGGCTTTTGTATGAGGTCCTAATTTGAAATCATAAATTGCTGAAAGATCTATTCGCATGTAATCTTCTAAGTTGGAAGCATTGGTTGCACCAAAATTCACCTCGTTATTAATAATCTCATTTCCTAAAATTGGTAAGGTGGTAGGTTTTCCAGAATGCCAATTTAAACCTGCTGAAAGTTTTAATTTATTTAATTTATATGCAGTTCCCATAGTAAAAGTTTGTGTTACATCAAAATTACTAGGAAAATAATCAGCTTCTAATTCATTAAAAAAATAGCGATTATTCATTAAAGAATAACTTAGCCAGGTATTAAATTTTTTGAGTCGTTTACTTATTAAAACGTCAACGCCTTTTACATCATACTTTCCTTTACTTTTTACAAATTCATATTGATTTTGAAACCCTTGACTCTGAGTTGTAACGCCTTTCACAACTTTATAAAACCAATCAATATCAACCAACCAACCATTATTGTTATAATTTATTCCAGTAGAAATTTGTTTACTTGTAATAACAGGGATGTTTTGATTATTTGATAATTGCCATCTCCGTTTTTCTATGCCTAAAAAATCATTCTGAAAATTTATAACTTGTGATGTATTTTGATGCTTATATTCTCCTAAAACTTCAAACGAAAAGTGTTCAAGAAATTGGTGACTAAAATTCAGTCTTGGTTCCCAAATTGATTTTTTAAATTTATTAATATAATTGTACCTCAATCCAACATTTAAACTGGTTCTTCTGTTTAACGATTTATAATCTATCTGAGAAAAAATGCCATGAGTTCTTAGAACTTCAGAAACCAAATTTTTAAATCTAGGGATGTCAACATCATCCAAATTTGTTACTTCAGTTTCCACAAAATGATAGCCAGTTAAAAACTTAAACGTATTGTTTAATTTATAATTCGATTTAAGTTTAATACTAGTTTCGGAGACTATATTCTCTTGAAGATAACGCTGAGATTCTAAAACATTTACATTTACCGCTTTCAGTTTATAATCGGTTTCATAAATTTCTAGCTCTGTATTAAAATCCTGATTCCATTCCCTAATATAATGTAACGCTCCTGCAATACTATTTTGTGATAATTGACTTTCTCGAGATACAAATTGATTATTAATTGTAGCATTCTCATTAAATTGAAGTTGGTTATGAACATTAATAAAATTAAGTCGAACCTCATCGGTATCACTAATTTTATAAATCCATCTGAAAGACGTATCGTAAAAGTCGAACGTTTCATTGCTATTGGTAATTGTTGAAGCATTACTAGAGACCTCGGTATTTTGCGAAATCCGGTCAAAAAAAGCAGTATAGGTGGGTGTTTCAACGAAATCACTAATAGATTTTCTGGCAGCAATCTGTATTGAAGACGATTTGTTAATTGGCACATCCACAAAGCTATTTATATTAGTTAAATTAACTTCAGCTAAACCATCAAACTCTTTATTTATCGCCTTATCGGTTTGCATTGCTATGGTACCAGAAACACCATCGGTATAGCTTACATCACTACCATTTTTTCTTAAAAAAACAGTTTGCGTAATATGTGGATTATACATAGAAATGAGACCAAAAAAATGACCGGATTGATACATTTTTATTCCATCCCAAAGCATTAAATTTTGGTCGTGAGTTCCTCCTCGAATATTAATATTAGATACCGATTCATTTATACTTTGAATACCTGGAAACGCCTGAACAGATTGCAAAACATCATCATCTATTAATCCTGGTAAAATATCAAAATTAGAAAAATCTATTTCGTAAGAACCATCACTTAACTTATTAATCCCGCCAGTAATATAGTTTGAAATAACAACCTCGGCTAAAGATTGAACATTTGAGGATAAATAAATATCTTCACATTTCAATATACTAAATTCATGTAATGGTTTTGTTATGGTTTTATAACCTAAAAACCGAATGGTTATAGGTGTGTTTATATTTTCAATTTCTATTTGAAAAAAACCATTGTCGTCGGTTATTGTTGAATGATTTGTTGACTGAATGGTTGCAGCTACTAAAGGTTGCAAATTACTTTTATCTTTAATATAACCACAAAATATGCTATCCTTTTTAGGCTTTACTAATACGATACGATCGTTCATAATTGAAAACGACAAGCCTGTTTTAGTTTCTAAATAAGCTAGCACTTCATTTAATGACAAACGCTCCAATGGAGGCATTATAACAAAGTCGTCAATAGTATCTTCAGCATAATTAAACTGAACATCAAAACGTTCTTGTAATACATCTATAACATGAGAAAGTGACTCTTGCTTTTTAGTTTTTTGAGCATAACAACTAAAAAGAACAAAAAATAATAAACTAAAAAAAATGATTATTTTTTTTTTTCTAATTACCATGTATTACTACCAGATTTGAAGTATTAATTTCATAGGTTATATTCATGGGTTGTGTTATTGCAATAAGGGCATTTTCAAGATTATCATGTGGAAAAATTCCAGTAAACAATCTTGTTACATCTATATTTTTCGAGACTACCTCAATTTTATATTGTCTTTCTAGTTCCGCTATAACTTCACCAATAGGAATAGCATTAAATTCACTTATGTTTTGAGTCCATTTTGGCGAACCTGCTAAAGTCTTTGCTTTGGAAAACTTACCATCTAGAATCAGATAGACATCACCAGCCGATAATTGTCTAACAATAGTATCTGAAACAACATTTACTTCGCCTTCAAAACATTTAACTTCAAAATAATTTTTACGTTGTTTTACATTAAATTTTGTACCTACAACGGTAACTAAACCAGTGGTTGTTTTTACCTGAAACGAGTTTCCTTTGGCGACTTTAAAATAGGCTTCACCAATTAATATTAAAGTCCTTTTATTTTCCCAATTTCTATCATTATACTCTATTGAAGAAAGCGCATTCAATTCAACTTGCGAATTATCAGGAAGTTGTATTGTCGTTTTTTGGCTTGCTAAAGTTTTCACAACTATATTGTTATTGTAAATAAAGGTAAGGTACATCGCTAATAATAAAAATACAATACTTGCTATTTTTATAAATGGATTAAACCAAATTAACTTTTTGGTTGTTTTTTTTGATGCTTTATATTGAGCTTTTAGGTTATCAAAATCAGCTATTTTTTGAGAAGGATCTGCTTTAAAATATTTAGCACTATCAACAATATATTGGTTTACAGCAGCGTCATCTAATTCATTAAATGCTTGTTTTTCAGAATCTGTAAGATCTTCATTCAACCATTTTTTTATTAAATATTCTTTATCCATTGTAAGCTTAACTTTAATATATAACAACTAAAACTTAGAAACTCCTGATTATTTTATTTTAAATCCTTTCAATTCTTTTTTCAAAATATTAAAAGCACTGTAAATTCTATATTCAACTACTTTTTGTGTAACCCCTAAAAGCTCTGCAATCTCACTGTGTTTTTTCCCTTCAGCTTTATTCAATAAGAAAGCTACACGTTGTTCTTCACTTAATTTCTCTAATACTTTTTGATATTGTTGTAAAAACTCCTCTTGCTCTAGAATAAACTCTGGGGACTCATTTGTATATAGTTCTGGCTTTTCTAAATGATATTTTAATACAATTTTATGATGTTTAATATCATTTAACGTCATATTATTAGCCACAGTAAATAAAAACGCTTTAGCTTTATTGAACGGTACTTTTCTGCAATTATTCCACAGTTTAATAAAGGCTTCTTGGGTTTTATCTGAGGGATTATATTGCTCTCCATATTTGTAATACAAAAAGTTGTACAAATCTTTCGCGTACTTTTTATAAATACGTTCAAAAATAGCATCTTCACAAATATTATCGTTAAGTTCTTTCGGCAAGGTGGCTCATTTTATTCTCTAAAGTTAGATAAAAAATTTGTACGAATTTAAAGAGTTATATTATGTATCGAAGTTTTAATAAAAAGATAGTTGAGTAACTTATAACAATCTACCATATTATAGTTTTTACATATACTTCAAATAAAATCAAAAAAAGTTTCAGGAGTTTTTATGTTTGAGTTGTTTTATTAATAAAGGCCTTTGTTGAGGGTTTCATAATCATGAGAAAATCATTTTATAAATCGGTGCTAGTTTTATTTTTTGTCTCACTGGCATTTGCGTCATGTAGAACTGAAGAATCAGAACTCATAGAATCTCCTCCTGAAGATGTTTTAGTTGCGAGTTCTACAGTAACAAGACTAATGCAAAACGTTTCCATCAATGATGGATCGATTGACAATATAATTGATTATGCCAATTGTTTTAATATCAAATTACCAGTTAAAGTAAACGCAAACGGGCAAGAAATTACTATTAATTATGAAAACGATTACAAAAAGATAGAGTATATATTTGATGACTCTGATGACGACGTGGATACTATCAGCATTACCTATCCGATACAAATAATTCTTAAAGATTTTAGTGAAGTTGTTATAAATAATAATACCGAATTATTGAGCTATTCCAGTAACTGTAATGGTGAAAATGAATATGATGAGGATATTGAATGTTTAGATTTTAACTACCCAATTTCAGCTTTTATTTTCAATTCCAATGATGAAATTATATACACACTACAAATAACTAACGATAGCGAAATATTTAACCTCATTCAGAACCTTGATAACTTTGATTTTGTATCTCTAAGATTTCCATTAACATTGACGATTTATGATGGCACCGAGTTGATAATTAATGATTTAAATCAATTAGAAACCACTATTGAAGCTTACAAAGATTCCTGCGATGAAGACGACGATTATGATTTTAATGATGATGATTGTAATGATTGCAATCCCCTCCAGCTGATTGATATTTTAACAAATTGCTCGGATTGGACAGTAGATAAATTAAAACGTTACGGTAATGACTATGATGATGTGTATGACGGTTACACCTTTAACTTTCAAAAAGATGGAACTGTAAGCGTATATTACTCTGGAGGTTCTGCATATGGTACATGGACAGCAAGTGGAGCTGGCAATAATATAACAGTAACTATTGATATACCTGATTTACCATATTGTAATAATGATTGGATATTACACGAGATTTCTGAATATTCTGAAACAAAAATTGATCTAAGAGTAGGAAGTTATAGTAGGTTAAGATATGAGAACATTTGCAACTAATAATAGTGGATAACAATGTACAAACATTGTTACCTCTAAAAAAAAATTAAGCTAGTAGAAATACTTTTATGAAAAAGAAAAGTTTCTTGATCGGATTATTTTCCCATACAATCTAGGAAATAATTGGTTAGCTAGCAACTGCTTCGGTATTTGATTACCGAAGCAGTTTTAAAATACTTTGAAATAATACCATGAAAAAGTTACTACTTATTATTGTGCTTATAATTACAGCTTTTTGCTTGTATAAATATGTTTATCAGAATCATAGAGATATAGAAAACGAAGAAGCTAGTTTTGAACTTAAATCAAGCACGCTAATTAATGAGTTTTCAATAAATCCGATTGAATCAGAAACCAAATATCTTAATAAAACTATTGAAATAACTGGCTCAATTACAGATATAAACGCCACCAATCTTACCTTAAACAATATCATTTTTTGTCAATTTTCAGAGCATTTACAAAAATCACTTTCGATGAATTCCCAAGTCAAAATAAAAGGACGTTTTATAGGCTATGATGATTTATTAGAACAAATCAAACTAGACCAATGTACAGTTGGCATTAATTAAGAAACTATTACTATGAAAATCAAACTACTAACATTATTTTTTTTAGGAATTACATCCCTAAGCGCTCAAACAACTCATAATTTAAATTGGCAAATTGGAATTGGCACAAATGTAGATTTAACTATTGAAGTTGGTGATACCGTTATTTGGAATTGGACAGATAATGCACCCCATACTGTTACAAGTTTACCTGGAAGCGCAGAATCTTTTAACAGTGGGTCCATTACTGGTAATGGCTCGACATATTCAAGAGTTTTCAACATTGTTGGCAGTAATCCATACGAATGTAGTTTTCATCCATTCTCAATGGCTGGAACAATTACAGTTCAAAACACGCTAAGCGTTAATGATTTTTTTAAAAATGGCTTTTCAATATCGCCTAATCCAGTAAAAACTGTTATCAACTTAAAAATGCCTTTAAATGTTAAGATAGACGAAGTTAAAATTTATAATCTATTAGGTAAAGAAGTGTATTTTAATAGTATATTAGAGAAACAAATAAATATTTCTAAATTAAGTAATGGTATTTATCTTGTAAAAATATCATCTGAAGGAAAAACTAAAACTAAACGATTCATTAAAATATAGACTTAAAATTATTGAACAATTACAAAAAATAAATTCTCTATAATAAATACCAGCCAAATGAAATATCAATTATTAGCATTTTTACTTATTCCGATAATAGCAATTTCTCAAAACGATTTATTAGATGAAATAGATTCTGATACGCTCGTTGACCAATATGCAACTGCTGCCTTTAAAGGATTAAAAATTGTGAATTTTGAATCTACTAAACTAGTAGCTGAAGGAGAATTAAATTTTATTGTATCTCATAGATTTGGAAGTGTTGAAGGCGGATTTGATAGTTTTTTTGGTCTTGATGAGGCAGTAACACGGATACATTTTGTTTACGGGTTAACGGAAGCTATAAATATAGGGGTTTCTAGAAGTTCATTTCTTAAAATCTATGATGTTACGGCAAAGTATAGATTAATACGTCAAAAAGAAAATGGGTTTCCTTTTACCGTAGTCGGATTCAATGCATTATTAATTAACACGGCTTTAGATAAAGATAATTTGCCCCTTTTAGAATTTAAACACCGTTTAGGCTATACGGCACAACTATTAATTTCAAGAAAAGTGAATACTGATTTAACCTTACAATTGGCGCCAACTTTTTTTCATGACAATTATGTTGTTTTTGATGCACAAGCAAATTCACAAATAGCTCTTGGTCTTGGTGGTAGATACAAATTAGGAAAAAGATGGTCTGTAAATGCCGATTATGGTTTGCATCTTAACAGAGCAGATAACTCGCCTTTTAAAAATCCGTTATCTATAGGATTCGATTTAGAAACTGGTGGCCATGTATTCCAAATGCACTTTTCTAATGCTCAAGCAATGAATACCAATGGTTTTTTAGGACAAGGAACTGGTGATTGGGGTGATGGTGATATTTATTTCGGATTTAACTTGAGTAGAACTTTCTAAATTTTTTTAGAATTAATTATTATAAAAATAAAATTCAACAAATAACTTAAAAATAAAAACTATGAAAACTAAAAATTTAATTTTCGTTCTAGCAATGTCGATGTTGCTATTCAATTGTTCTAGTGATAGTAATGATGATGTCAAGGAACAAGAAATGAATCCAGATCCAACTACAATTACTTATGATGCACATATTGCAAGTATTATCAATAACAATTGTAACCAATGCCATGGAAGTACGCCAACTAACAATGCGCCTTTTTCATTAACCACTTACGATGCTGTAAGAGGTAGAGTTGACCGCATCATTGCGCGTGTAAATAATTCAACCAATCCAATGCCTCCATCTGGCCAGATAAGTTCCAATTTGAGGGACATGATACAAAAATGGAAAGATGATGGACTATTAGAAAACTAATTTTTTTTAATTTCTGGTTTAGTTTTTGCGTGTGTTTAGTGATTATGAAATTAAAAGAAATATGATACGAAAGAAATATTTTTTGACTTTAGTCATATGCTTTATTAGTTGTATTGGTTTTTCTCAAACCAAGTACATTACTAAAACCGGTGTGGTATCTTTTGAAGCCTCAGTCCCCTCTTTTGAAGAAGTAAAAGCATCAAACAATTCGGTAACAGCCATTATAAATACAGATTCTGGTGAATTTGCTGCACTTGTTCTTATAAAAGGCTTTCGCTTTAAAAATGCCTTAATGGAGGAACATTTTAATGAAAATTATGCAGAGTCAGACCAATTTCCTAAAGCGACTTTTAAGGGTAAAATTACTGATTTTAATTTAGGGAATATCACAACAAACACGTCTTTTAAAGCTAATGGTGAGTTAAATTTTCATGGTAAAACAAAGCAACTCAAAGATATTGTGTTTAATATTTCCAAGGGAGAAAATGAAATTTCCATTACAGGAAATTTTAAAGCTTTAGCTTCAGATTTTGATATTAAAATTCCTAAAATAGTTAGTAACAAAATTGCTGAAGATATTGAAGTGTCTTTTCAGTTTGATTTAAAAAAGAAATAAAAAAAGCCGCTTAAAGCGGCTTTTTTTATTCAATATATGTTTACTATTTACTCAAATACATTTTTCTTCTCGAGTATAATTCGTAAAACTCATCGTCTTTCAAACTATCTATAAACAAAATACTCTCTCCTGTACTTTTCATTTCAGGGCCTAAGGTTTTATCAACATTAGGGAATTTATTAAAAGAGAATACTGGTTGCTTAATGGCGTAACCTTCAAGTTGTGGATTAAACTTAAAGTCTTTTACTTTTTTCTCACCAAGCATTATTTTGGTTGCATAGTTTACATAAGGCTCACCATAAGCTTTAGCAATAAATGGTACGGTTCTAGAAGCTCTTGGGTTGGCTTCAATTATGTAAACCACATCATCTTTTATTGCAAATTGAATATTAATCAATCCAACAGTATTTAAGGCTAAAGCAATTTTTTTCGTGTGATCTTTAATTTGTTGCATCACAAACTCACCCAAATTAAAAGGTGGTAATGTAGAATTACTATCTCCAGAGTGAACTCCACAAGGTTCAATATGCTCCATTATTCCAATGATGTAAACATCTTCACCATCACAAATTGCATCGGCTTCTGCTTCAATAGCACCTTCTAAATAATGATCGAGAAGTAATTGGTTCCCAGGCATTGCGCTTAACAATTCAACTACATGCTTTTCAAGTTCTTGCTTGTTAATTACAATTTTCATGCCTTGACCTCCAAGTACATATGATGGACGCACTAATATAGGAAAGTCTAAAACATCGGCAATGGCTGAAGCTTCATCTGCTGTTGTTGCAATATCAAATTGTGGATAAGGAATATTATTTTCTTTTAACAGATTTGAAAATAATCCTCTATCCTCAGCTAAATCTAACGATTTAAAGCTCGTTCCAATAATTTTTACACCATATCTATCAAGTTTCTCAGCAAGTTTAAGTGCTGTTTGCCCACCTAATTGAACAATTACACCTTCAGGTTTTTCATGCTTAATGATGTCGTAAATATGTTCCCAAAAAACAGGCTCGAAATATAGTTTATCCGCTGTATCAAAATCTGTTGAAACAGTTTCTGGATTACAGTTTATCATGATGGTTTCGTAACCACATTCCTGTGCAGCATACACACCATGTACACAACAGTAATCAAATTCAATTCCTTGTCCGATTCTATTTGGTCCAGAACCAAGAACAATTATTTTCTTTTTATCTGTAACTATACTTTCATTATCAGAGTATCGCTTACCATCAGCAGTTTGCATATCACTTTCAAATGTTGAATAGTAATATGGTGTTTTTGCTTCAAATTCAGCAGCACAAGTATCTACCAACTTGTATACACGATTAATACCTAGTTCTTCACGTTTGTTGTATACCTGACTTTCTAAACATCCCAACATGTGAGCTATTTGTCTGTCTCCATACCCTTTTTGCTTTCCTTCTAATAATAATTCTTTATCAATAGTATCGATATTAAACGTAGAAATCTCTTTTTCTAAGAAATATAGTTCTTCATATTGTTTTAAGAACCACATATCGATTTTAGTGATTTCAAAAATCCTACTTAAAGGAATACCCATTTTAATGGCATCGTAAATAATAAATACACGATCCCAAGAAGCATGAGTTAACTTTTCTATAATTTGTTCGTAGTTGGTATTTTCTTTACCATCGGCACCCAAACCATTACGCTTAATTTCTAATGATTGTGTAGCTTTATGCAGTGCTTCTTGGAACGAGCGACCAATCCCCATAACCTCACCTACAGCTTTCATTTGAAGGCCTAATGTTCTATCAGAACCTTCAAATTTATCAAAATTCCAACGTGGTATTTTTACAATAACATAATCTAAAGTAGGCTCAAATAACGCCGAAGTAGATTTCGTAATTTGATTATTTAATTCATCTAAATGATAACCTAAAGCCAATTTTGTAGCAATCTTTGCAATTGGATATCCAGTAGCTTTACTTGCCAATGCTGAAGAACGTGATACACGCGGGTTAATTTCAATAGCAATAATATCTTCATTATCATCAGGACTTACAGCAAATTGCACATTACAACCACCTGCAAAATCACCAATACTTCGCATCATATGGATTGCCATATCACGCATTTTTTGATACGTTCTATCACTTAACGTCATTGCCGGCGCAACCGTAATAGAATCTCCTGTATGAATACCCATGGGATCCATATTTTCGATTGAACAGATAATCACCACATTATCGTTAGCATCTCTAAGTAACTCCAATTCATATTCCTTCCATCCTAAAAGTGCTTTATCTATCATCACTTCATGGATAGGTGAAATTTCTAATCCATGACGTAAAAGCTTATCGAAATCCTTTTCTTCATAAACAATTGCAGCACCAGCACCACCTAAAGTAAACGAAGAGCGTATACATAATGGAAAACCAAACTCTTGAGCAATTTCTTTTCCTTTTAAGAATGAAGAAGCTGTAGCTTGAGGTGCCATTGGGATACCAATTTTTTCCATGAGCTCTCTAAATTGCTCCCTATCTTCAGTAATATTTATTGCATCAATATCAACACCAATAAGCTCAACACCAAAATCTTTCCATATCCCTTTTTCATCAGCTTCAATAGCTAAATTTAAAGCGGTTTGTCCTCCCATTGTTGGTAGAACAGCATCAATTTGAGGGTGTTCCTTTAAAATCTTTATAATAGATTTTGTATTTAACGGAAGTAAGTAAACATGATCTGCCATTGACGGATCAGTCATGATTGTTGCTGGGTTTGAATTAATTAAAATCGTCTCAATTCCATCCTCTCTTAACGATCTAAGGGCTTGCGATCCTGAATAATCAAACTCACAGGCTTGCCCGATAACGATAGGTCCGGAACCAATAATTAAAATAGATTTAATTTTCGAATTTTTCGGCATTTTCTTTTGGTTATAAGTTGTATTTTAATTTGTTACAAAAATAGTAATCCGTAGATATAAAAAAAGGCGTTACACTTAAGTAACACCTTTATATTATCAACAATTGTTAATCATTATTTCTTATGTCTAGCTTCAGTTGACACAGATAACTTTTTTCTTCCTTTAGCTCTTCTACGTGCTAATACCTTTCTACCGTTAGCAGAAGCCATTCTTTCTCTGAAACCATGTTTGTTTCTTCTCTTTCTTTTCGAAGGCTGAAATGTTCTTTTACTCATTATCTTATATCTTTAAAACTGAATTGTAATTTTTAAAATAGATGGCTTGTTAAAACCGAGGGCAAATATACAAAGCCTTTATTACTTTGCAAATCATTTTTATAAAAAAATTAGAAATATTTTTTACCCTTGAAAAATCTTCGTGAGACCTTTATTTATTTAGGATAAACGCATACAATCTTAAAAGTCTTTATATATTTTTTGATAAAAATTTAGTTTCTTTGCAGTCTCAAAACATCAATGTGGTTTCATTCTATACTGAAAACACATTTAATTATTTGAAATTTAATAAATATGTATAATAAAATCATAAAACTTATTATTGCTGCAGGAATTATTGCTTTTGCAGTTTATCAATTTACTGAAGGCTATATTGGCAATGGTATTTCCCTTATTTTTTTAGCTTCAATCTTTGTATTCTTATACTTTAAGAATGAGTTTATTTTATTAGCTTTTTTAAGGCTACGTAAACAGGACTTTGAAGGTGCTAAAAAATGGCTAAACAAAATTAAAGACCCTGAATCTGCGTTGGTAACTAAACAGCAAGGTTATTATAATTACTTACATGGTATTATGGTTTCTCAAGATAATATGAATGAAGCCGAAAAATATTTTAAGAAAGCTGTTTCTTTAGGATTGTCAATGGATCATGACTTAGCTATGGCTAAACTGAATTTAGCAGGTATTGCTTTTTCTAAACGTAGAAAACAAGAAGCTCAAAAACTGTTGGCTGAAGCTCAAAAATTAGACAAACAGGGCATGCTTACTGAGCAGATTAAAATGATGAAACAAAACATGAAGCAAGCTGTTGGCCCTAACCAACATTATGGAGCTGGTGCTTCTGTGAGATCGCAAAAAAGAAGAGGTAGATAATTTATATTAAAGGAGACCAAAGCCTACATACCGATTCTTTTATTTTTTTATATCTGGAGCGTTGTAGGTAATCTTCATAATCAACTGCTTCACAATCTTGAAGGTCGTCTAAAAAATGTTGTTTTAATATTTTACTCGTTTCTTTATCATAAATAAAGGCATTCACTTCAAAATTGATGTTAAAACTTCTATAATCCATATTAGCGGTTCCTACAGTTGAAAAAATATCATCAACAACCATAGTTTTGGCGTGAATAAATCCTTTTTTGTAACGGTATACCTTTGCCCCTGCTTCTAACAACTTATCTAAATAAGAATTTGTGGCGTGCTTTACGATTTTAGAATCAGACTTTTTTGGAATAATAAGCTTCACATCTAAACCGCTTTTAGCAGCAATTACTAGCGCTGTTATAATTTCATCATTAGGTACAAAATAAGGAGTTGTTATGTAAATATACTCTTCGGCTGTGGCAATTGCAGTAAACATAGCCTCCATAATATTTGCCCAATCGGTATCAGGTCCGCTTGCCGCAATCTGTAATGCCACATTCTTCGTGCATTCAGTGTCTGGAAAATAAACTTTCTCAATTTGAAACTTTTGGTTTGAAACAAAATCCCAGGTGGTAAAGAAGTAGATTTGTAATGATTTTACAGCTTCGCCTACAATTCTAACATGTGTATCTCTCCAAAAATGATTTTTACTTTCGTCATTTAAATACTCATCTTCAATATTTATGCCGCCAACATAAGCAATGACACCATCAATAATGGCAATTTTCCGATGATTTCGATAATTCATTTTGCCAGTAAATCTTGAAAATAAAACGGGCATAAAAGGATAATATTCTACACCATTATCAGTAAGTTTTCGCTTCATCACTGCCGATATGTTGCTACCTACATCATCATAAGTCAAGCGTACTTCAATGTCTTCTTTTGCTTTTTCGCATAAGATGTTTAAAATTTCGGTTCCTATTTTATCATCCTTAATGATGTAATATTCTAAATGAATGTGATGTTTGGCTGATTCGAGATCTTGAATAAGTTTTGGAAACTTAATATTTCCATCCTTCAAGATTTCTATATCATTATGCAACGTTAAGGGTGAGTTATCGCTACTATACAGCAGATTTACGAGTTTGACCTTCTCATCTAAATAGTTATCTACTTTCTGTATTTCTTTTTCATCAAATTTAAAATCTTCCTGAATCGATTTAATAATGCTCTGATTTAGTACATTTTTTCTGTTGAAGATTTTGTTCTTTCGATATTCTTGACCAAATAAGTAATAAACTACTAGCCCTAGAAACGGAAAAAATATTAATACTATAATGTAGGATAGCGTTTTTGTAGGGTTAATATTTTTGAGCAAAATAGTAATAGCAGCCGAAGCTGCTATTATATAGTTTAACGTTAAGAGAATACTCCAGTAATTATGCTTTATGTATTCAATCATTTTTTAATTATAAGAGTAGAAACCCTCTTTTGGGATTTCAACTAAATATGATTTTCTGCTACGGTTATTTAAATGTGGTTCACGTAACCAAGGGTTGTGTAGTTTTAAAATTTTATAGTTGATTCCAAATCTTTTTGCAAACTGAGTAAAGTCAGTAACAGCAGTATCCACTTCAACTTTATAGGTTGGAATATTGGTATATAAATCTTTTTCTCTAAAGTTAAATCCGTATTTTTTTGGATTCGATAAAATCTCTTTCAAGGCTACAATTCTAAAAAGATAACGTCCTGTTTCCTCGCCTAAAAGCAAATCATAATAATCAGTAACACCTTGTTCTTCAAGTCGTCTTGAAATTCCAGCATTTCCAGCATTATAAGCAGCTGCAGCCGAAGTCCACGAACCTAAACTTTCTTTTGCTTTTAAAATGTATTTACAGGCCACTTCAGTAGCCTTTTCTAAATGATAACGTTCGTCCACATTACTATTAACTTCTAATCCATTTTCTCTTCCTGTAGCTGGCATAATTTGCCAAACGCCCTTGGCTCCTGCCGGAGACACTGCATTTGTTAGTCCGCTTTCTATAACAGCCAAATACTTAAAATCATCTGGTACACCGTGTTTAGCTAAAATAGGCTCAATAATTGGAAAATATTTTTTGGCCCGCTTAAACATTAATAAGCCGTTGGATTGCCAATAGGTATTAACTAATAATTCTCTATCCATACGCTCTAAAATATCAGGATTTTGAAGTGGTACAGGCTCACCTGCAAAACTCAAATCTTCTGGAATTTGAAGTGCATAAATGTTATAATCATTAATTAATTTCGTTTCAAAATTTTCATCGGTAGGAGCATCTTGTAGGGCATAAATAAATAAGGCACATAAACTTAATAATCCCACCATCGCCAATGCTTTCTGTATTATCTTCATTTTTATAAGTTTTGGTTAAAATTAAAAAAAAATACCTTAGCTATCTAAAATAAGTTTAGGTAAATTTTCATTAAACCATTTATATTTATTAATGATAACTATGTGAGTTCCATTTTTTATCACAATACATCTCGTAATATATTTAATAGGAAAAACTGGGTCTTTATCTCCATGAATGTGTATAATTTCTTCATGACAATTTTCTTGATTCCAACATACCATCTCTTTTATAGCCCAACTTAAATATTTGCTATCGTTTACAGACAAATATTTTTTATAAAGTTCTAATCGTTTTACAATATTTTTACCAAATGCATATTTTTCAAACACATCAATTTTACTTGCTAAACTCGTTGGTGCCAAAAGATAAGCCTTAGTTGCTTTAGCTAAAAGCATACGCTTAGGTAATTCATTTTTAGTTTTAACACTTGAAACAATTATGAGCTTCCTAACATTTAAATATTTACTCATTTCCTGAACTAAAACACCACCAAAAGACACCCCTAACAATACAATATTTTCATGCTTTATGTTCTTTGAAAGCCTTAACGCATAATCACTTAAAGACTCATTATCATTAGGAATTAGCCACTCTAAAAAGTGCATTTTAAATTGAGTTTCGGGCAATTTAATATGCTCAAAAATTTTTGGGCTAGCTGCCATTCCTGGCATGAAATACACATGTATTATCTCTTGATCCATAAGGCATTAACCTTTAATTCCCTTTAAAATGTCGTTTTTTTTTCGTACTTTTGCACAAAGTTATAGAAATAGTACTCACTATTACGGATTTCCTAAAGAATTAAAACATTAAATTATTATGGTTGAAGCTGCAGAATTAATTGACAATGATTTTTTACGTCAATTTGAAATTAAAATTGATAATGATTTAGCAAAAATCGAATATTCATTACAAGAGCGAAAGATTTTTTTAACCAAACTTATTATTCCAGATACAATTAACAATGAAGAATTCAAAAAAGAATTTTTATCACTTGTATTTGAAGAAATTGAATCGCGTAACTTAAGCGTTATGCCTACATGTCCTGCAATTGCTAAATTTGTAAGGAGTAACAGAAAGTACAAACGTATGCTCCCTGTTGGAGTTAGAATTTAATTTTTCTAAAAAAAACAAAAAAGCCGAAACTATTAGTTTCGGCTTTTTTGTTTTAAAGTATTTTATTTTTCTGATAGACTAAAGTTAAATCTTTAGTCTCTACTATTTCGCTAAGATCTGCATTATACACTTCAAGTCTGTCTTCAAAAACAATTGAAATTTCAGTACCATCATAATATGCTTCTATTTCACCAATGTTAATTATCTCGCTAGACCTTGTATAAGAAGTTGCTAGACTAATAATGCCTTCAGTATCACATGTAACATTAAAACTATATAGATTCAATAAAGGATCTAATAAAATAATGTCTAAGTCTGGATTGAAGGTCGTGTTTAAAGAAACCACACCATTATCATCAAAAAATAAAGTTTCATTTCTCGCGCAGTCTATCTCGTTTAGAAGATTTGTATTCACTGTGCCATCATTATTAATATCAAAACCCCCGTCAATATTCCAAGCCGTTAATTCCCAAACACCTGTTAATGGATTGCTATCTGTTTCTTGATTGTCATCAGAAGAGCAACTGGCAAAACAAACTAAAATTAGGATAGCTAAGAGGTTAAAAATTACCTTATTCATTTTGGGGCATGATTAATTACTAGTAAAAATAATAGCGATTGTTTTAATTGCATAATTAATAGGCTAAAGGGCTTAAAATCAAGGTTTATAAGTTTAAAATGACCTCAATTAATTCATAAACAGCTTATCAAACTCAAATCTCACTAAACCATCTGCGTCAATTTCAGTTAATTCTACTTGATGTAAGGTATTAATCAACTCCGGATTCCATGGCGTTTTAACTTTAATATAGTTTTCAGTGAATCCATGAATAAATCCTTCTTTATTTTCGCTTTCAAATAATACCGTTCTTTTTGTTTTCAACTGACTTTCATAAAAAGCACGACGTTTTTTTACAGATAACCCTCGTAACATTTTGCTACGCTTACTTCTTACATTGTTTGGCACACCACCTTCCATTGTAGCCGCTTCGGTATTATCTCTTTCTGAATAAGTAAAGACGTGTAAATATGAAATATCTAACTCCGTTAAAAAATTGTAAGTTTCAAGAAATTCCTCATCTGTCTCACCCGGAAAACCAACAATAACATCTACTCCTATACAAGCATGAGGCATCACATCTTTTATCTTCTCTACCCTATCCACATACAATTCACGCATATAGCGACGCTTCATTTTTTTCAAAATAGCATTACTTCCTGATTGTAAAGGAATATGAAAATGAGGCACAAAGGCTCTCGATTTTGACACCAAATCAATGGTTTCGTTTTTCAATAAATTAGGCTCGATAGACGAAATTCGCAAGCGCTCAATTCCTTCTACTTGATCTAATTCGGTAACTAAATCTAAAAAGGTGTGTTCGTGTTTTTTATTTCCAAATTCACCCTTTCCATAATCACCAATATTGACGCCTGTAAGCACAATTTCTTTAATATTTTGCTTCGAAATTTCTTGCGCATTTTTTAAAACATTGGCCACGGTATCGCTTCTAGATATTCCTCTTGCCAACGGAATGGTACAATAGGTACATTTATAATCACACCCATCTTGTACTTTTAAAAAGGCACGTGTTCTATCACCAATGGAATAGCTACCAACGTAAAAATCGGCATCTTCAATTTCACAAGAGTGCACCTCGCCAAAGTCGTTTTTAGAAAGGTCATTTAAGTAATCCGTAATTTTAAATTTCTCAGTTGCTCCAAGAACCAAATCAACACCATGAACATCGGCTAATTCTTGTGGTTTTAGTTGTGCATAACAACCAACCGCAGCAACAAAAGCATCAGGATTTGCCTTTTGGGCTTGCTTTACAATAGTTTTGAATCGCTTATCGGCATTTTCTGTAACCGAACAGGTATTTATAACGTAAATATCTGCCTTTTCAGAAAAATCAACCCTATCAAAACCTTCACTATTAAAACTTCTGGCAATGGTAGACGTTTCTGAAAAATTCAGTTTACAACCTAAAGTATAAAAAGCAACTTTTTTATTCATTATTTTTATCATCCTGAGTTTGCATCAGGAAGGTTAAAAAATTTATCTTTACATTTAAAAGTCTGCAAATTTACAACTAATTACTTACATGATAAAACCAATTTTAAGTCGATCAATTACCTATTTATCAATTAGTTGCGTTATCATTTTGTTTTTTTCCTGTGACAAAAAATCAAAGATCGATAGAGACCACTTAGTATTTCGATACAACGAACACGCCAACATAAACACCCTCGACCCTGCATTTTCCAGAACTTTACAAGACACCTGGGTATGCAACCAACTGTTTAATGGGTTAGTTCAGCTGGATAGTGAATTAAATATTTTACCATCGATTGCAAAAAACTGGACTATTTCTGAGGATGGTTTAACATACACTTTTAATTTACGAAGCGATGTGTACTTTCATAAACATGAATTATTTGGAAAGGACTCCACTAGAACCGTTGTAGCAGATGATTTCGCCTATAGCTTAAACCGCCTAAAAGATGAAAAAATTGCAGCCCCTGGAAGCTGGGTATTAAATAAAGTAGCTAATTTTAGAGCAGTTAACGATACTATTTTTGAAATTAATTTAACACAACCATTTCCAGCATTTATAGGTTTGTTAAGTATGAAATATTGCTCGGTAGTACCAAAAGAAGTTGCTGATTATTACGGCACTGATTTTAGGTCGAATCCCATTGGCACAGGCCCATTTAAATTTAAGCGTTGGGAAGAAAATATTAAATTGGTTTTTAGACGAAACAATTTATATTTTGAAACTGATGAGCAAGGAATGTCACTCCCTTATTTAGAGGCTGTAGCTATTACTTTTTTACCCGATAAACAAAGTGAATTTTTACAATTCGCTCAAGGGAATATTGACTTCTTGAACAGTTTGGATGCCTCCTATAAAGACGAACTTTTAACTGCCGATGGAAAATTGAGGGCTAAATATGCTGAAACGGTAGATATGATTCGTGGCCCATATTTGAATACTGAATACCTGGGATTTTATTTGGATTCTGAAACACCAGAAATTAAATCTGAATTGATACGAAAAGCTATTAACTATGGTTTTGACAGAAAAAAAATGATGATTTATCTAAGAAACGGTATTGGTAATCCTGCGAATGGCGGTTTTATTCCGAAAGGATTACCGGGGCACAATACAACAATTGGGTTTACTTACCAACCTGAAAAAGCCAAACAACTGGTAGAACAATTTAAAAAGGAAAGCGGAATTACAAATCCTGAAATTACCTTAGTCACTTCTAGCAACTACCTAAGTTTTTGTGAATTTATACAGCGTGAACTTGAAAAAACAGGCTTAACCATTAATGTGGACGTGATGCCCGAATCTACATTAAGATCTGCAAGATCGAACGGCAAAGTAGATATGTTTAGAAGCTCATGGGTTGCTGATTATTTAGATGCTGAAAACTACTTATCGATATTTTACAGTAAAAATTTCGCACCCGATGGCTCCAATTACTTTCATTATAAGAGCGCTCTTGTAGATAGTTTGTACAACAAAGCATTTACGATAACCGATATTGAAAAACGAAAACACTTATATACCACCATTGATTCTTTAGCGATGCAAAAAACCATTATGGTGCCTTTGTATTATGATGAAGTGATACGCTTTACAAGAAAAAATGTAAAAGGCTTAGGAACCAATCCTATTAATTTATTGGATTTAAGGTACGTGAGAAAAGATTAGTCGTTTGGTATATTTCTACTTGTATAGTTTATCCCATCTTTTATATAAGGCAACGCCCAAATTTTAATCTCTTCTATATTGTTTGGTTTCTTCAAAAACATGCTCGAGAATGGCTTTATCTTGGTCTGAAAACTCGACATTTCGTCTAGCCATAACCACCGTGGCAACTTCGAAAGCTTTTTTTGTGAGATAGGTTGTAAATCCGCTATGGCCGCCCCAACTGAAACTTGGTACAAAATTACGCGGGAAACCGCTGCCAAATATATTAGCACTTACACCCACAACGGTTCCTGTATTGAACATAGTATTGATGCCACATTTGCTATGATCGCCCATCATAAGGCCGCAAAATTGCAGTCCTGTTTTGGCAAAACCTTGAGTTTGATAATCCCATAGACGCACTTCGGCATAGTTATTTTTTAAATTTGAATTGTTAGTGTCTGCACCTAAATTGCACCATTCGCCCAAAACAGAATTTCCTAAAAATCCATCATGACCTTTGTTTGAATACCCAAAAATAACAGAGTTGTTAACTTCTCCACCAACTTTACTAAAAGGCCCCACAGTAGTAGGCCCGTAAATTTTTGCGCCTAATTTTATACCCGCACCTTCGCAAAGTGCCAATGGCCCACGGATAATCGCGCCTTCCATTATTTCGGCATTTTTTCCTATATATATTGGTCCAGTACTGGCGTTTAATGTTGCAAATTCAAGCTTTGCGCCTTCTTCAATAAAGATATTTTCTGGCGCGATAACATTGTTGCTTGATGGTATTGGTTGCGACGTGTTCTCTTTAGTTAAAAGGGCAAAATCTTCTTGTATAGCTTCACCATTTTTTGAAAAGATATCCCAGGTGTTTTCTATCTTAATGATATCATCTGCTAATTCTATTGCTTCATAAGTATCAAAGTTAATATCATCCTGAGCTTCTTTCGTAAAAAAAGCAACAACATCTTCACCAGAAAAAATGGCTTGGTTTTCTGTTAAATCCCTTACCATTTCTACCAACTCTAAATTTGGCAGATACGATGCATTAATCATAATGTTTTCATCCATTTCTACCATTGGATATTTATCAGTCAAATAATCCTCGGTAACCGTAGTAGTGGTTGTTTTTAAAAAGGCCTCCCACTTTTCTCTTATGGTAAGTATTCCAACACGAATATCGGCAACGGGTCTTGTAAATGTAAAAGGCAATAAGTTATTACGCGACGGACCATCAAAAAGGATATAATTCATATGAAAGCGAATAGTTGAAGTTAAAAGTTTTATGTGCTATTTCTTAAAACTTATGGTTTAAACAAAAATAGATGAATTGTATATAATAAAAAAGCCTTCACATTTAAATATGAAGGCTTTTCTCTATATAGAATAAAACTAAATTTATTTTTTAAATTTAGAATATTTGTTTTTGAACTTATCAATACGACCAGCTGTATCTACTAATTTAGATTTACCAGTGTAGTAAGGATGCGATGTTCTAGAAATTTCCATTTTTACAAGTGGGTATTCAACACCGTCAACTTCTAATGTTTCGTTAGTATTTGCAGTAGATTTTGTTAAAAACACATCGTCGTTAGACATATCTTTAAATGCTACTATTCTATAATTTTCTGGATGTATACCTTTTCTCATCGCTAAATGCTTTTTATTCTTTCAATTTTGGAAGTGCAAATTTAAGTATTTTTTATAAATGCGCAATACTTTTTATAATTTTTTATTTTCAATACAAATGTAACGATTTAGTATCTTTGAATACTAACTAGTCAACTAACAAATTAATTTATTAATTATGGAAAAATCTTTAAAATCAATTGCCACAAATTACGGCCTTTATTTAGGTGTTCTTTTAGCCGCTGTAACGGTTTTAGCTTATGCTGTTAAATTAGAATTACTTACAAACATGTGGTTAGGCATCACCCTACTCATTGTTATTATTGTTTTTGGTATTATATCTATTGTTAAAGTAAAACAAGCACAGGGTGGATTTGCTTCTTTTAAAGAAGCATTTACCTCTTATTTTATTACGATTCTCTTAGGCCTGGTAATAAGTACCGTTGTTTCTTTTTTAATTTTTAACGTTGTTGATACTGATGCAGCTGAAACTCTAAAGCAAAAAACCATAGAGCAAACGGTGCAAATGATGGAAGGATTTAATACACCTGTTGAAGTTATTGATGAAACCGTAGAAAAAATGGAAGCTCAAAATCAATTTGGAATTGCTGGCGTTTTAAAAAACCTAGCAGGTCAATTGGTCCTTTTTAGTATTATTGGTTTAATTGTAGCGGCAGTTATGAAAAAAAGTAACCCAGACGCCGAATAATTTCAGTATTTTTGAATATTATTTTGAAATTATTCTAAATGCATATATCTGTAGTTATACCACTACTAAACGAAGAAGAATCCTTAACAGAATTACACGATTGGATTGCAAATGTTATGCAATCCAATCAATTTTCGTACGAAATTATTTTTATAGATGATGGTAGTACTGATAACTCTTGGAAAACCATTACGCAACTTGCTTCTAAAAACAACAACGTAAAAGGCATCCGTTTCCTTAGAAATTTCGGTAAATCTCAAGCGTTACATGCCGGTTTTTCTAAAACCAATGGCGACGTTGTTATCACTATGGATGCTGATCTACAAGACAATCCAGACGAAATTCCAGAACTTTATAACATGATCGTAAACGAAGATTACGATTTGGTTTCTGGTTGGAAAAAGAAACGTTACGACTCGGTAATTTCTAAAAACTTACCTTCAAAATTATTCAATTGGGCTGCAAGAAAAACGTCTGGAGTAAAACTACACGATTTTAATTGCGGTATCAAAGCCTACAAAAGTGATGTTATAAAAAACATCGATGTTAATGGCGAAATGCATCGCTATATTCCGCTGCTATCAAAAAACGCAGGATTCAATAAAATAGGTGAAAAAGTGGTACAACATCAAGCCAGAAAATATGGTCAAACCAAATTTGGCATGAATCGTTTCATATACGGTTTTCTAGATTTAATCACCATTTGGTTTTTGTCTCATTTTGGCAAACGCCCCATGCATCTCTTTGGTGCCTTGGGTTTTATCATGTTCGCCATCGGTTTTATATTTGCCACCTATTTAGGAATCGACAAGTTATTTTTAAATCCATCTGGAAGACTTATAACTCAACGTCCGCAATTTTACATAGCCCTAACAACTATGATTATTGGTACACAATTTTTCGTGGCAGGATTCTTAGGTGAACTCATTTTACGTAACAAAACAGACAAAAAACGCTACTTGGTAAAAGATGAATTAAATTTAAATTAATTTTTTTTGGCGCCTGCCTGCCGGTAGGCAGGTTACCATAAGGGTCGGACTATCACTACTCTCCCGATGATAATCGGGATCAAACAAACCGTTCAATCCCTATCGCAATAAAAAACACCCAACAAATCTCAAATTTAATTAGTAATTTTATCTTACCAATCAATAAATCTAAATATTCAACTTCAAAACGTAATTTATTTAAGAGTATTCTCTCACAATTCATTACTTTTGAATCACAAATTATTCTAACATTATGATACACATTGAACCAGCAATCCTAAAACGTATAAATACATGGTTAACACCATCGTTTGATGCCGATACACAAAAACTCATTAAAGAAAGTATAGCTAACAACCCAGCCGATATTCAAGAAAGTTTTTATAAAGACTTAGAATTTGGTACTGGTGGTATGCGTGGTGTTATGGGTGTAGGTACAAACCGAATCAATAAATATACATTAGGTAAAAGCACACAAGGTTTAAGTGATTATTTACATAAACAATTTCCAAACGAAACACCAAAAGCAGTCATTGCTTATGATTGTAGACACAATAGTAAAACACTTGCAAAAGTAGTTGCCGATGTGTTTTCTGCAAATGGCATAGAAGTGTATTTGTTTGAAGATTTACGTGCAACTCCAGAATTATCATTTGCTGTAAAACATTTAAACTGCCACTGTGGTATTGTTTTAACAGCTTCACATAATCCGCCAGAATACAATGGCTACAAAGTGTATTGGAAAGATGGTGGGCAATTAGTACCTCCTCATGATGGTGCAGTTATTAGTATGATTAATCAAATTGATTATGCTAATGTAAAGTTTGAAGCTAATAATAATTTAATTCATTTTATAGGAAAAGAAATTGATGATGCTTTTATTGATGCATCAGTAAAAAATGGTTGTGTTGGGGCTACTCAAAATGCCAAAGACAATCTAAAAATTGTTTTTACATCACTTCACGGTACTTCAATCACAGCTGTTCCTGAAACCTTAAAACGTGCAGGATACAAAAATGTATCGATTGTTAAAGAACAAGAAGTTCCAGATGGTGGATTCCCAACGGTAAAATCACCAAACCCTGAAGAACCAGCTGCCCTAAAAATGGCTCTTGAACTTGCTGAAAAAGAAGGTGCTGATATCGTAATAGGTACCGATCCTGATTGTGATAGATTAGGTGTTGCCGTTCGTAATTCTGATGGAAACTTACAATTGCTTAACGGTAACCAAACTATGGTGATGATGGTTGATTTCTTGCTTAAGCAGTGGAAAGCAGAAGGTAAAATAAAATGTAAAGAATTTATTGCCACTACAATTGTGTCTACACCAATGCTTACTAAGCTTGCTGATGCATACAACGTAGATAATAAAATAGTTTTAACAGGATTTAAATGGATTGCAAAATTAATCGTTGATTATCCTGAACTTGCTTTTATTGGTGGTGGTGAAGAAAGTTTCGGATTTATGGTTGGCGATTTCGTTAGAGATAAAGATGCTGTAACTTCTACCCTTTTAGCTTGCGAAATTGCGGCTATTACAAAATCTAACGGTAGTTCTTTTTTCGACGAGCTTGTTAAACTTTATGTAGAACATGGCTTTTACAAAGAAAAATTAGTCTCGCTTACTAAAAAAGGTATTGAAGGTGCTCAAGAAATCAAACAAATGATGATTGATGCTCGGGAAAACCCATTAAAAGTTATCAACGGATCGAAGGTATTAAAAATTGAAGATTACGATTTATCAATAGCCAAAAACATGCAAACCGGTAAGGAATCTAAAATTGATGTTCCAAAATCGAATGTTATTATTTACTATACAGAAGATGGTAGTCAAGTGGCATTAAGACCAAGTGGAACAGAACCAAAAATTAAGTTCTACGTAAGTGTTAACGCACCACTAAAATCTGTTAATGATTTTAAGGAAACAGAATCGATGCTAGATGCTAAGGCTGACGCTATTTTAAAAGACATGAAGTTAATATAATAACTCGTATCTTTGCACAACATTCACATGCTTTTATGGTAACATAAAAGCATGTTTTATAAACAGACGTATTTTATTTAATGAGTCATTTTACTAACATTCTTAAATATGCTAAACCTTATAAGAAATATGCGCTAGGACACATTATTTCTAATATTTTTTACGCATTATTTGGTACGTTGTCGTTTATAGCATTAAAACCGATGCTTGATGTTATTTTCGATAAAAAAAAGCAACCACCTACTACGGTTCCGAAGTTTACAAATCTCAACGAGATTGGAGATTTTGCTGAAGACTACTTAATCTATCACATGCATGACTTTACAGGTGGCGATAAATCAAAAGCTTTACTTTTTGTTATTCTACTTATTGTTGTTATGTTTTTGCTAAAAAATATTGCAGGGTATTTAGCAAACTATTTCATGGTGTTTTTACGTAATGGTGTCATCAGAGATATTAGAAACAAGGTGTACCAGAAAACTGTAGAATTACCGTTATCATTCTTTTCAGAACAACGTAAAGGTGATATTATTGCAAGAGTTACAGGCGATGTTAACGATTTACAATATTCTTTTCTGCCCGTTTTAGAAATCATCATTCGAGAACCTTTAACCATTTTATTTACCTTAATTGCAATGCTTATAATAAGTCCGCAATTAACCCTTTTCGTTTTTATATTCATTCCAATCATGAGTTTTGTAATATCCAGAATTGGAAAAAGTTTAAAACGAAAATCGGGTCGTGTTCAAAAAGAACAAGGTGTATTTCTTTCAACATTAGAAGAAACATTAACAGGATTACGTATTATTAAAGGCTTTAATTCTGAAAAAGAATTTAACGACAGGTTTCAAGAATCTACCAATAAATTTTACAACTTTTCTAATAAGTTATTAAACCGTCAAAACTTGGCATCACCAACCAGCGAAGTATTGGGGATTTTAATGGTTTCTGGAATTTTGTGGTATGGCGGCAATCTTGTACTTAGCGACGATGCCAATACTATATTAGATGGTAGCGCATTTTTGGTTTATATGACGCTTTCTTATCAAATTCTAACGCCTGCAAAAGCCATTACACGAGGCATTTATAATATTAAAAAAGGTGGTGCCGCAGCAGAACGAATTCAGGAAATACTCGATACAGAAAACCCATTAAAAGATAAAGAAAATGCCATTGAAATAGAAGGATTCCATTCTGATATCGCATTTAAAAATATTTCGTTTAAATATCAGGATGAGTACGTTCTAAAAAACTTATCACTTGATATTAAAAAAGGTGAAACTGTTGCCTTAGTAGGGCAATCTGGTAGTGGAAAGTCTACAATTGCAAACCTCATTACCCGTTTTTATCATGTTAATGAAGGTGAAATATTAATTGATGGTATTAACATTAATAATATCACCACAAGTTCTTTGAGAAAGCAACTCGGTCTTGTAACTCAAGAAGCCATATTATTTAATGATAGCATCAAGAATAACTTGAAACTTGGTAAAAAAGGTGCCACCGACGACGAAATTATAGAAGCATTAAAAGTTGCCAATGCTTGGGAATTTGTTAAAGATCTACCGAATGGTATAGAAACCAATATTGGCGATGCCGGAGGTAAACTTTCTGGCGGACAAAAGCAACGCTTAAGTATTGCTAGGGCTGTTTTAAAAAGTCCACCTATTATGGTTTTAGACGAAGCCACCTCAGCTCTAGATACAGAAAGCGAACGTCTCGTGCAAGTAGCGCTAGAGAATATGATGAAAAACAGAACTTCAATTGTTATTGCGCACAGGCTATCTACCATTCAAAAAGCTGATAAAATTGTGGTTCTTAACAAAGGTGAAATTGTTGAGCAAGGTAAACACGACGAACTTATTGCTCAAAAAGGCGTCTATCACAAATTAGTAGAAATGCAAAGTTTCGAATAGAAAAAGCACGTATAATTTTATGAAATAAAAAAAAGGATAGAGATTTGGGTTTCTATCCTTTTTCGTTTGGTTTTTGTTAGACTTGGGGACGACTAACAACATAAGTAGGTTTCGATTACAAACATAAAACATAAAAACTAATCTTACAACAAAAATTACACTTAATCGTTTATTTAATGCATTTCATCGATAGTAATTTAATTAACTTTCTGATAACCAATAAGTTATTTTTTTAGCCAAATTTTAAATATATAGGGTTAAACTTTTAGTATATTTAAGAGTCTAAAGACTAAACAATTGTTCGTGATTGACGAAGCACAATTTTTAACGAAGCTTAAATCAGAAAACCATAAAAACGAAGCCTTTAAAGAGTTATTAGAGCTCTATAAAGAACGTTTGTATTGGCACATCCGTAATATTGTGAAATCGCATGACGATGCCGACGATGTGCTACAAAACACGTTTATTAAAGTATTTAGAAACATAAACCAATTTAATGGCGATAGTAAATTATTTTCTTGGATGTATCGCATTGCAACAAACGAATCGATAACTTTTATAAACAAAAAAGCCAAACAATTACAAGTTAGTAATCAAGAAGTTCAGGAACTAGCGATAAACAATCTCCATTCAGATGTATATTTTGAAGGCGACGATATCCAAATTAAATTACAAAAGGCTATAGCAACGTTACCCGAAAAACAACAATTGGTTTTTAATATGAAATATTTTCAGGATATTAAATATTCAGAAATGGCCGAAATATTAGACACAAGTGAAGGCGCCTTAAAAGCGTCTTACCACATTGCAACAAAAAAAATTGAAGCCTATTTAACTCACAATTAAACCTTTTGGTAATTTTTTAGTCAAAGAAGCACAAGTAAAACAATGAAAAATAAAGACTTACATAATATAAAATCTACGGGCTTTAAAGCTCCAGATGACTATTTTAGTTCTTTTGATGAAAAAGTTTTTAGTAAATTAGATTCTGAAAGTACATTAAATACCATTAAAAAAACGGGGTTTAAGGTACCCGAAGATTATTTTGAATCAATCCAAGCAGAGACTTTATTAAAGCATGCTGAAAGAAAAGAAACGAAAGTCATTCCGCTTTTCAGTAAGAGAAACTTAATTTATATTTCTGGTGTTGCAGCTGCAATTTTATTGTTATTTAACCTTTCAATATTTGAAAAGAATCCTTCATTTGATAATTTAGAAACCAATGTTGTTGAAAATTACCTTATTGAAGAATATTTTAGCACTAATGATGATATTGCTGCTTTATTTACCGAAGATGAAATAGAACAACACGTAAGTATTGATCATGATTTTAGCGAATCTAATATTGAAGAATACCTATTAAACAATGCCGATATTGAATCGTTATTGTTCGATTAAAACATATGAAAATGAAAAAATTAGTCCCTATATTACTATTATTAATATCGTTAAACCTAACGGCTCAACACAAAAATCGAGACCGTGTTAAGGCGCTTAAAGTTGCTTTTATTACCGAAAAATTAGATTTATCAGAAAAAGAAGCACAAGCATTTTGGCCAATTTATAATGCTTTTGAATCAAAAAGAGCTAACATTAAATACAATGAGCTTCGAGGTATTAAAAAAGAAATTGACGAGAAAATTGAAACCATGACTAATGCAGAAGCAAGTAAACTTATTACTAGGATTAATAATGCTGAAAATGAAATGCACGAGCTTAAAATGGAATTCTCGAAGAAAATATTAGAAATTCTTCCTCCAAAAAAAGTGATTTTGCTAAAAACAGCAGAAGACGATTTTAAAAGGAAAATGTTCGAGGAATTTAAAAAACTTAAAAGAGAGAGAAATTAATTTTTCTCTTTTTTTTATTCTTTAAACAAAAGTTTCGAAATTCTGCCAGCACCAGCGGCATAAGCAATACTATCATTTAAAAACCTAATGGTATAAAAGCCTTCGTCACTTAAATGCTTCCAAGATTCGCCTGCGTCATTACTATAATCAATTCCTTTAAACCCAATGGCAACGAGCTCCTTGCCTTCTCTATTCGGCATGTACTGAACACAACTGCGGTATCCTGGATTTTGATTTTGCGCTACCAATTGCCATGTTTTTCCGCCATCGGTAGTTTTTATTTTATTGGCTGCATTATCGTCTGCCTTCGTGTAGTCACCACCAATAGCATAACCATTTAACGCATCATAAAAATCAATAGAATAAATCCCTTCCGTATCTTTTTCCTTAACTATAGGCGTATCAAAAACCTCCCAAGTTTTTCCTTTATCTGGTGAAAAATATACGCGACCAGCAGTTGTAGCTACCCAAGTGTTATCGCCTACAATAGCAATATTCGTATCGCTAGCAGCAAATGCCCCTTCGTTTTCAGTGCCTTTTGGTAATTGGTCACATGAGAGTTTGGTCCAGGTAAATCCGCTATCTCTAGTAATAATCACACTTAAACAACCATCAATAGAATCCCCTATTGCAATGCCTTCTTCTTCATTCCAAAATTCCATAGAATCATAGAAAACGTTATCATGATTTTCTTGGTAAACAATTTTGTTTTTTTCTAAATCGGCATCTAAACTGTACAATAATGCAGGGTTTCCAATTGTAATGCCAAATCCATTCTTCTTTGTTACCGCCAAAGCTCTAAAGTTTAATTGAAGTGAATCTGTCGACAGATTTACGGTGTGGTTATAAACGGTTTTATTTTTTAATGAATCCACATGTCTATAAAGAGCATTGGGCATTATTATTCCTAATTTACCTTTAGACGTTAAATATATTGGACCCGTAAATTCAGCCTTAACAATTTCTAAGGCTCTAACATCTAAAGTAGAATCTTGTACCAAAGTTTCAATTTCAACTTTAGTAATATTTCTATGCTTAATTATGTTCTCATTTTTAAACGCAAACAAAAAAATAACTAACAAAACTACAAGGATAACCTGTTTCATAAATTTAAATTTCCTTAAAAATAGAAAAGCTAAACCAATTAACTAATAAACGTTTAAACAAATACACATTTAAAAACGTAACTTTGCAGCCTTATTTAAAACATCATGCGATTACACAGAAACCTCTGCTTTGCAGTTATAGACGGATTAACCCTTATTTTTAATGAAGGGCACTATGCCGATAAAGTTATTCAGCAACTACTAAAACGCGACAAACGTTGGGGATCGAGAGATAGAGGCTTTGTTGCCGAAACCACCTACGATATTGTACGTTGGAAACGCCTTTATGCTGAAATTGCGGAAGTTAAAGAACCTTTTGATCGTGATAATTTATGGCGTTTATTTGCGGTTTGGGCCACCCTAAAAGGTATTAAATTACCCGATTGGAAATACTTTGAAAACACACCAACCCGCAAAATAAAAGGTCGTTTTGATGAGCTTACCAAAGTGAGAAAACTGCGAGAATCTATTCCAGATTGGATAGACGAAGTAGGTTTAGCAGAATTAGGTGAAGCCAAATGGACCAAAGAAATAGCAATGCAAAACGAGCAAGCCGAAGTTATTTTAAGAACCAATACTTTAAAAACCACCAAAGAAGACTTACAGAATATACTTTTTGATGAAGGCATTGAAACCGAAGCAATCAAAGGTTACGATTCTGCATTAAAATTAAAAGAACGTGCTAACGTTTTTGTAACCGATGCGTTTAAAAACGGACTGTTTGAAGTTCAAGATGCCTCGTCGCAACTGGTAGCCGAATTTTTAGATGTGAAACCAGGTATGAAAGTGGTTGACACTTGTGCTGGTGCCGGCGGAAAAACCTTGCACATTGCATCTTTAATGGAAAATAAAGGGCAAATTATTGCCATGGATATTTACGAAAGTAAGCTTAAAAAGCTGAAAATAAGAGCGCGTAGAAATGGGGTTCATAATATAGATATGAAAGTCATTGAATCTACAAAACCCATTAAAAAACTTTACGATAAGGCCGACCGTGTACTTATTGATGCACCATGTTCTGGTTTAGGTGTTTTACGTAGAAACCCTGATGCCAAATGGAAACTAGAACCTGAGTTTTTAGACCGCATTCGTGTTACCCAACAAGAAGTGTTACAACAATACTCTAGAATGGTGAAACCACAAGGTAAATTGGTTTATGCCACCTGTTCGGTATTACCCTCTGAAAACCAAAACCAAGTGAAAGCCTTTTTAAAATCTGAAGGCGGTGCTAATTTTACCTTAGTAAAAGATAAAAAAATATTGGCCCACGAAAACGGATACGACGGGTTTTACATGGCCCTATTGGAGCGTAAAGCTTAAATTTTGCAATGTTTATTGATACAAATAGCAGAGTGTAATTATAGTTTAGACACTTAACATATCTCATAACAGTATTTAAAATCCTGATAGTTTCCTATCAGGATTTTTTGATTTTTAATGTTGTAAAGTTTGATTATATTTATTGGTTACAACTCACACTAAAGTTGCATTATCCTGACTTTTTTGGCGGGTAACTGTATTCCTCAATAAATAGTAAATGCAGATGGCTCATCAATTAGAACTTATGTAAGAGTGGGAAAACAAAAAAGCTATGGCTATGAAAAACTGGAGTAAACAAATAGATGAGAACACTCAAAATTTTGTCGAGACTTTTGGTGGTTTAAGTATGGAACAATTAAATTGGAAACCCAATGCTAATACTTGGAGTATTGCACAAAATATGGAGCATTTAATAGTAATAAATAAAACCTATTTTCCAATTATTGAATCTATTCGCAATGGGAAATATAAAAAACCGTTTATTGCAAAATTTGGATTTATAGTTGCCTTCTTTGGTAAAACAATTTTACAAGCGGTTCAGCCAGATAGGAAAAAGAAAATGAAAACATTTCCAATTTGGGAACCATCAAAAAGTGCGATACCTGAAGGGATTCTTGATAGATTCAAAGCACACCAATCTGAACTCCAACAAATCATTGAGAATTCAAGAGATTTGATAGAAAAAAGAACCATCATCTCATCGCCAGCAAACAAAAATTTAGTCTATAAATTAGAAACGGCATTTGATATTATTGTAACCCACGAACAGCGGCACTTTCAGCAATCAAAAGAAACCTATCAACTCATGATAAAAGAATCTCGCAGCTAACAAGGGCCAAATGCAATTGCCCGTCCTCGTTTATTTCTAAAAATTCTCTAGGAATATTCTATTCGGTTTGTATTTACTAAATTAGTTGCTAATACCAAGTAACTTGCTAAAATCTAACTCGATATTGCCAGCTTTTAAAATAATATCTTAAATATATATAAGTTGAAAACAATAAAACTTTTATTGATTGCCTTCTCAATAATTTTATTTTATATTTGTAAAGAGACAACCAGCAAACCTAGTCCAGAAAGTTTACTAAAAATCAATAAACCAAATGATAGCTCTATCATTGGTATATGGAAACACATGAGTCCACATGGACCTGTAAAAATAAATTTTAAAGAGAATGGCGTTGTTGAAACAGATTTAGGAGATAATAATTCAGTTGATGTCATTTCAAACTATGTTGTACAAGCTGATACTATAAAGTTTATTGATAAAGATGGAAAATCTTGTCCTAATCATGGCATTTATAAAATTTATCATCGAGGCTATACGGTTGCTTTTGATGTTTTAGATGATCTCTGTAATGGAAGAATTAAATCTACATCAGGATTTTGGGTGAGACCAAATCATATGGAGCAAATTAGTCAATTGAATACAATAATTGAAAAAACAAATGATATTGAATATGTATTACATAGAGGAAGAATGTATTTAGCTTTAAGCAAAACTAAACTGGCTAAAAAAGACTTTGACACTTACCTAAAAAAAGATTCTTTAAATGCTAAAGTATTTATACACAGAGCTGCAACAAGATTCCCAAACGGATTAAAAGGGATTGTTTATGATTGTAATAGAGCTATCGCTTTAGATTCAACTGATAAGAACGCATATTTTTTAAGAGGTTTAGCATATTATGGATTAAATGAAAAGCAAAAAGGATGCGATGACTTTCAAAAATCTATTGATTTAGGATTTGAAATCTTAAAGCAAGCGGAGTATGATAAATGCAAGGAATATTGGCAGAATGAATAAACTAGCTTTAATAACTCTTGTAATTATGTACTAGTTCGAGTTTAATTTGGGTAATCCTACGAATTCCCACTGATTAGAGAACTTTTGTAAAATTAGCTGCTTAAACACACTACGGAACTATTTACAACAACCTTGGTTGCAGTTTCAACAGAAATTACTAAATCATAATTATCTGATTATTAGAGTAATAAAGATTTGTTTTAAAATTATTACCTTCACGGACTAGGAATTTTATAGACTTAATTGTTTTATATTATAATAGATAACAAAATAAATTTCAAATCTTATGAAAACCCCAAATTTTAAATTACTTACAATGTTAACCGCATTGACACTTTTTATTGGAACATTTACATCCTGTTCAGATGATGATGATGGACCAACTGCAAATATCACTGTAAACGAAGGACCATCTGGTGATATAGGAGGAGATTTTACCGGAAATGGTGGAGATGCTTCCCGAACAATTAATTGGACAAATAATTTGGCAACAGCCGACTATAATGCTGATATCACTGCTACTGCTGGTGGCGTTTTTCAAATGGTTGTTGCAGATGCTAATGGTACAGTAGTTCTTGACAGGACTCTTAATGGTGGAACCGAACCAGATAGTATCGACGGTGTAACTAGTTCAGGCGAACCAGGAAACTGGACCGTTACCATTACACTTACGTCTTTTAATGGAGACGGAAGTTATTCATTAAGCGCTGGAAACTAATTACAGCTGACATATAAATTACTAAAAAGGCTGTCTTTAATTGGATAGCCTTTTCTTATTCAAAATCAATAATACTATAGCCAACACCGTATATGGCTCTTTGCCGTTAAATTCCTTATCGGAATTCAATGCAATTTGCTATCTTTCGGTTACGACGGAAAATCATAGCTGATTCTTCGCAAAGAGCTAAACACAAAAAACGATGGAACACGTTCAGCAACAAGCTGAAAAATCCGAAATGGAATTACAGAAAGCCAACATAACAGACATTACCAAACTGAAAAAAATCTGCATTGAAGCCTATTCCAAAAGCTTTTATGACCATTGGAACGAAGGTGGCCTTGAGTGGTACTTAGATAAAGAATTTAGTATTGAAAGGCTCACATCCGATCTGTTGGATACAAAAACTGCATACTATTTTATCACACATGAATTAAACCATGTTGGGTTTATAAAAATTAGAAACCAAGAGCACAAAACTTTTGATATAGAAAATGCAATAGAATTGGAAAAAATTTATGTGCTACCGGAATACAAAGGCATGGGAATCGGGAAATTAGCATTGATTGAAATTATAAAGATTACAAAGGCACTAGACTATAAAAATATGTTTCTGTGCGTGATTGATACCAATGCAAATGCCATTGCATTCTATGAAAAGCTCGGTTTCAATTTTCATAGTAAAACCATTTTAGACGTGCCTTATTTTAAAGCCGAACTAAAAGGCATGCATCGTATGATAAAGAAACTGGACGGCAAAAAGCCCGTTACCAATAATGTATAACCATAACTGGCGGTTATAAAAAAACACTAGAAAGACTAAATAAAAACAAAATGCAAACGCTTAGAACATTCATTTTATTAATGGCACTTGTAACATTAAGTTCTTGCCAGTTCAACCAATCCGTAAATAAAGATGTAACAACTGGAGCCTATTCCAGAGGTGATGGCATTGGCGTTGATGATATTGCCATAGAGGTTAACGGAGAAACCGACAATAGAAATGAATTCATGTTTGGTGAACATGTCAACCTTTTGTTTGATAACGTTTCCGGACTCACCAAAGCAAACGGAAAAACATTTCCTGAGCTTGGCATGTATATTGTAAAAAATGAGAAAGACACCATGCTTGCCTATCCGAACTTACTTAAGAGTTTAAATACTGGAACCGAGCTTTCACCACTTCAATTACAAGCCACTTTCAGTGCAGCCTTACCAAATAAAAACAACGAAAAGTATAAAGTATTTATAGAAATTACAGATAAAAAAGGCAAAG
Source organism: Algibacter luteus (assembly GCF_900141715.1). GTDB lineage: Bacteria > Bacteroidota > Bacteroidia > Flavobacteriales > Flavobacteriaceae > Arenitalea > Arenitalea lutea. The sequence continues at coordinate 72,254 of NZ_FQYK01000001.1, forward strand.
GCAAATTTAATTACGAATTGCCGTTTACAGTAAAACCAAACGACTTATTAAACCTAAAAAGCAATGGTATTGAATACTCAAATATTTATTTATGGAATGATACTCTAAAACAACCCGTTTTTGATAATAATATAAGTTTTGAGCATCTTTTTATCTTAATTCTAGACGATATTGAAGGTTTAGAAATAACGAACGAAAAGGTATTTCCTATTTTTTCTGTAGACTTAGTTGATAGCAGTGACCATGTTATACTTTCCAGTCCGAATATATTAAGTGCTTACGAGGAAACAGGTGTAAATCCTCAAGATTTAAAAAATCAAATAACCGCTAAACTAACTTTAGCTAAAGGCACCGTAAATAATCCTTGTAAATTAACTGCAACATTGAAAGATAAAAATTCGGCAAAAGAAATAAATATGATGACTGAATTAAATATAAATTAAGGTTACAACAACAGTTAAAATTTGCGGCTACTAAAAAACCATGAAATACTTCTATCATTACATGTTCGTATTACTTATGCTCGCCTCTTGCAAACAAACTCAAGACCGAGAAACAGTAACACAACAGCAAGCAGACATACATACTGATACGAGCATCCAAACAGATAAGGTTGAAAAAACTGATAGTATTCGTATACTAAACACAGGCCCCAGAGGAGGTGCCTATCAAAATTCAAAGGGAGAAAATTTTAGGTATACCGTGTTTAGAGTAGAAGTTCTCAATCACGCCAGCCATCTAATTCAATTAGATCTTAATTTTCCTAAAAGTCCCACAGGGCTTTTACCCGATTCAACCATTGTGTTTCAAGTCTTTTTAGTTCCCGAGAAATACACGCCCGATACCATACAAGACACCTTCAATTTTGGTGCGAGACTTGAAGCGCTATTTGAATCAGAAGACCCTTACAAGTATGAGCTTTCAACAGCAATTGAGCCACAAGACCAGCAAACCCTTTACATAGGCATTCTATTAAAAAGCCAAATTATTGACGGAGCAACCCGAGCAAAGTTATTTGTTGAAGGGCAAGACCAAGATGCCCCATTTTTTAAGGTAGCGTCTCAAAACAATTATAAACTCCATAACAAGCCCTTAAATTTGGTTTACGGCGTTAGCGTCGCAGATGCAAAATATCACGCATTGATACCTTGCGGGCAAATTAAAATAGAATAAAAGGATCAATTCTACAAAACGATCATGCCATAAAAAAATGCTAACCGGCTTAATAACAGCAATAAAAATCCTGATGAAAAACTATCAGGGTTTTTTGATTTTGTTTGTAGGAAAAATTGTTTATATTTATTGTGTGAAAATCACACTGAAGTTGCTTTATGCTTACTTATTTGGCGAGTATTAGTGATTGAGGTTGTTTTTAAAACATTACAAGCTTCATAATGACCGTGACCAACCAAATGATAGAAACCATAAAAAATATTGACTTTACAACTTACTTAATACCCGTTCTGACTTTCTTTTTTGGATGGATAACCAAAATCATTTATGAAAGATATACTCTGAATTTTAGGTTAAAAAAAGAATTTGAATTTGAGCAAAAGAAGAAACTAAAAGAAGAAATAGCTCAAAACAAAATGAAACTACTGAACTCTGCTGAAGAACTGAATCACAGACTTTGGAATTTTAGTCAACACGTAGGAGAAAATTGGCATAAAGTTACCGCTAATGATTTGAACACAAACGAACATTACTATCTTAAAAGCTTTGTTTACCGTTTTTTAAAGTTTCTATATTGGAACATTCAAACTGAAAAAGACACAATTTCTATTGACACTACAATTGCCAAAAAAGACGATATTTTATTCTTAAAATATATTAAGACTTTTAAAGACATATTTACTGATGTTGACCTGCTAGCGGAATTGAATTATAACAAAGCCCACAATACAAATCATTTCTTTAAAAACAATTTAGCTGACTATTGTATTCTTGTAACTCAAGGAGGAGAAGTTTTAAGCTTTGAGAACTTCAAAGAAATTATGGATAGAGAATATCAAAGTTTAGAAAAAGTGATTAATTATTTTTCAACCATTCAAGATTCTGATGACGATAAAAATCTAAACGTATTGAGAGTTTGTCATTTATTATTAATTCAGTTCTTAAATACTTTTGGACACGATTATCAAAAAACAGACGAAGAAAAAATCAAACGAATTACAGAATTATATAAACCGAAGTTAAGAATAAAGAAAGGAATGATTGAGTTTATAAAGAAAAGTAAATTAGATAAAGAGATGAAATCAATCACCAAAAAAATTACGAAAACCTAACAATGTATATAAAATTTCTAATTTTAGTTAAACCAAAGTTTTTTTTTGTGATTGCTAGCTTTTGCTTTCACTTCGAAAAATTTTCGCGATGAATTAAAGACACTTTTTACTTAGTAGATTAGACTTTGAAAAACGCAATAAAATTATACACAAGATATTAGTGTGTAATTAAAAAAAGAACATAAAATTAATAAATATGATAGATGAGAATAATCAAGAATTGGAATTTGATAATGAAGAATTTGAAGAAATCCAAGAATCTTCTACTAAGGAATTATCAAAAATAGTATCATACAACATTGCGAATACAATTGAAGTTTTAAAGTTCAAAATAGATAACGGGGAAATAGATCTTAAGCCCGAATTTCAAAGAGATTTTGTATGGGATATAAATCGTGCAAGTTTATTTATTGATTCATTACTTATAGGACTTCCAATCCCAAGTGTTTTTTTAGGAAAAAGCAGTGAAGATGAAACATATAAGGTCATTGACGGACAACAACGATTAAAATCCGCTTACTTTTATCTGCAAGGTAAATTTAACACAAAAGGAAAAGAACAAATTTTTAATTTAAGAAAATTAGAAGATAGAGATTGGAATGGTAAAACTTTTGCAGAACTCGATCAAAAATACCAAAGAAGGATACGAAATGCTGTATTGAATACAACTATAATTGAAGATATAGACACTAATCCAAGAGTTGTTCATGATATTTTTCATCGACTAAATACCGGTGGAATGCCACTAAAAGATCAAGAAATTAGAAATTGTATTTATACAGGCTTATTTAATACAAATCTATTTATTCTAAACGAAAATGAAGAATGGAGAAATCTGCTTGGTCAACCATATCCAGATAGAAGATTAAGAGATATTGAACTTGTCCTAAGATTTTTCGCCTTGCATGACAACTTAGAAAATTACAAACCTTCAATGCGTGAATTTTTAAGTAACTATCAAAAAACAAATTCCAATAAACTACCTGACAAAGAAATTTGGGATAAAACAATTTCACTAGTATCGACAAAAATTGGGAATGACGCTTTTAAAATAAAAAGAAGTGTTAATAAATCCGTTTGTGATTCAGTTTTAGTTAGCATAGCTCAAATTCTTGCGGATGGAAAAGCACCTATTGATTTAGCTGTTAACCACAAAAGGCTACTTGCTGATCAAGATTATATTAAATATGTATCATCAGGAACGTCCTCTGAAACTAGTGTCAATGGAAGAATCGCGTTAGCTAGAAACTACTTTTTAGGTTTAAAATAATGGCGATTCAATCACCTGACATATTAACTTTTAAGCAGAACCTTGATGCCACAATTACTGCTATAAAACAACATAGAGCAGATTCGCATGCAGCAATAAAAATACAATCAATGTTGAACGTCACAGCATATGTTCAGGCATCAAGATTTTTAGAAGGTTCAATAAAGCATATTGTGTACAATTGTTGCATCATGAAAGGTTATACAACAGCTCAACTTTCGAGTTTGGAATCTGACCTAAAAAAATTCAATAACCCTGAATTTACAAAAATTAGAGACTTATTTAAAACTATTCTAAATTTCGACATTCTTGATGGTAGAAATAATGGGAACTTTTCACAAACTGATATTACTTTTTTAAATCAGATAGTCCAAAATAGACATCGAAATGTACACGCATCACAAGATTCATCATCCTGGTACAACCAAAATCAAAAAGACATCACTAATTTCCAACAAGAATTTCCGAGTTTAATAAAAATTATTGATTATTTGTCAAATCTTAATTTTAACAAATCAGGAAAACCAGCAAATCTGGTGTCAAATAAAAATCCTATTCAACATACTGCGTTTTCAAATACGCAGTCAATTCAGCAAAATAGAGTAACACAGAAAATTGAGAAATTCAACCTTTGGAAATGGTTCAAAAAAATTATATAACAATAAAACAATACACAAACACTTAATCACTCATTTGAAAAAAACATTAACAGAAAAGAACAGCAAGTTATTATTATGGATTGGATTGATTCTATTTATAGCTGGGATTGGTGTGTTTTTTTATAAAGAAAGTATCCTTTTAGATTCAAAAGTTAATGCTGAAAAAATTGCACAATTCGGAGATTTTATTGGTGGAATTGTTGGTTCTTTGTGGTCTTTGGCTGGCGTCATTCTATTTTATGTTGCGTTAACCGAACAAAGAAAAGATATTGAAATAAATAGAGAGACTCTAAAAGCACAACTTTCAGCCTTAAATCAGCAGATTGAGGAATTTGAATTACAACGAACGGAATTGGCTGAAACCAGAAAAGTTTTTGAGGAACAAAGCGAAACGCTAAAAATACAACGCTTTGAAAACACTTTTTTTCAACTACTAACTTTGCATCACGAACTAGTTGATAAATTAAATTTTTCAAAAGTGTCAATGATGATGAATGTTTCGATGGAAAAAAGAGAAGTCTTATCAAAAGCATTTGAAGATTTAGAAATAAAATTAAGACACTCTAATAGTATTTCTGAAAAAACTTCAACTGGTGCTATCAATTATAAAGTAGAAAATCCAAATACAAAAGAAATTGCTATAAAGAGATTGAACAAAGCTTATAAAGAGTTTTACTTTGATGACTACAAGCAGATTTTAAGTCATTATTTTAGAAATGTTTACCATATTTTCAAGTTCATTTATAAATCTCAATTAATCAAAAAATCAAAGAAACAGTTTTACGCTACTCTTGTTAGAGCTCAACTATCCTCTGACGAATTATTTTTAATTTTATACAATTCACTTCATCAAGGATTAGGATATCCGAATTTTTTGTTTCTAATAAAAGAATTTGACATCATGCAAAATTTTGATTTTAGGATAATAGCGAAATATCCTTATCACCAAGAAATTTATGATGACAAGATAAATAGTGTAAAACAAAAATTTTAAAAATTATTTTACTAAATAGTATTAACAATTCCTCGTTCATTTTTCTCTATTAAATATCTTAGCAATCCAAAAAGTAATCTCAACTCCCTAAACACAACAAACCCAAACTCAAACTCACAACCCCAGCAGATAGCTGCGTTAGGGATTGCAGTGGAAATCCTTTTTGTGAGGCACGAATAAAAAGATTGTAATGTAAAGCCCGCCCCTTGTGGTAACCTTCCTGCCGGAAGGAAGGCGCCTATATAAAAAACACCTGTTTAAAACTCCTTAATAACTCCAATATTCCCTGTAATTTTTATGCTTAAAATTTGAGTAAAAAGACCTAAATTTGCCTTTTTTAAAACACTCACAAACCGAGACATAATGATTCACTTCTTTGGAAACATAACTAGCAACGTTTTTGCGGTTCAAACAACAAAAGAATTATTGCCTGAAACCATTTTAAAATTAACGTGGTTATTTGGCAACCAACCTAAAATTGAGCAAGCATCGATAGATGCTTTTTTTGTTGGCCCTCGTGCGGCTATGATTACGCCTTGGAGTACCAATGCAGTTGAAATTACCCAAAATATGGGCATTAGTGATATTATTAGAATTGAGGAGTTTAAAGCGGTTACCGAAGATTTTAAGGATTTTGACCCGATGATTTCGGAGAAATTTAAGGGCTTAAACCAAAACATGTTTGCCATTGCTATTACCCCTGAACCGATTCTTGATATTGAGGATATTGCGGCATATAACCAGCAGGAAGGCTTATCGTTAAGCGATGAAGAGGTGGCGTATTTGGAAGGTGTTTCGAAAAAAATTGGTAGACCCTTAACAGACTCTGAAGTGTTTGGGTTTTCGCAAGTGAATAGCGAGCATTGTAGACATAAAATTTTTAACGGAACCTTTGTTATTGACGGTGAAGAGAAACCTACCTCGTTATTTAAATTGATTAAAGAAACATCGAAACAACACCCTAATTCGATTGTTTCGGCGTATAAGGATAATGTGGCTTTTATTGAAGGCCCAAAAGTGGAGCAGTTTGCACCTAAACGTGCTGATATTCCAGATTTTTACACCACACAGGATTTTGATTCGGTGATTTCGCTTAAAGCGGAAACGCACAATTTCCCAACTACGGTTGAGCCTTTTAATGGTGCGGCAACGGGTTCGGGTGGTGAAATTAGAGATAGACTTGCAGGCGGAAAAGGCTCGTTACCTTTAGCAGGAACTGCGGTGTACATGACATCCTATTCGCGATTGGAAGCGAATCGCCCATGGGAAAAAGGCATGGTGGAACGTCCTTGGTTGTACCAAACCCCAATGGATATTTTAATTAAAGCCTCGAACGGGGCTTCAGATTTTGGAAACAAATTTGGGCAACCCCTTATTTGTGGTTCGGTTTTAACCTTTGAACACGATGAGCAAAACGATGGCTCTATGAGCGCAGTCGAAGGGTCTCAACGTAAGTTAGGCTACGATAAAGTGATTATGCAAGCTGGTGGTATTGGTTATGGCAAAAAAGAACAAGCTTTAAAAGACACGCCTAAAACGGGCGATAAAATAGTGATTCTTGGTGGTGAAAATTACCGTATAGGTATGGGTGGTGCTGCGGTGTCATCGGCAGATACTGGTGAGTTTGCCTCAGGTATTGAGTTGAATGCAGTACAACGTTCCAACCCAGAAATGCAAAAACGTGCTGCTAACGCGGTGCGTGGCATGGTGGAAAGCGATGAGAATTTTATTGTGTCTATTCACGATCATGGTGCTGGTGGACACTTAAACTGTCTGTCGGAATTGGTTGAGGATACCGGTGGAAAAATTGATTTGGATGCCTTACCTGTTGGCGACCCAACCCTATCTGATAAAGAAATTATTGGTAACGAATCTCAAGAGCGTATGGGATTGGTTATTGCCGAAAAGCATATAGAAACCCTTCGTAACATTGCTGATAGAGAACGCTCGCCAATGTACACCGTTGGTGACGTAACTGGTGATGATAGATTTACGTTCCAATCTAAAACCAAAGGCAACAAACCTATGGATTTGGCCATGGAAGATATGTTTGGAAGTTCGCCTAAAACCATCATGACCGATAAAACGGTGAAGCGTCATTACAGCGACTTAAACTATAAAGCAGACGATTTTTACAGCTATTTAGACCAAGTATTACAGTTGGAAGCTGTAGCTTGTAAAGATTGGTTAACAAATAAAGTAGACCGTTGTGTTGGCGGTAAAGTTGCCAAACAACAATGTGCTGGCCCTTTGCAATTACCACTTAACAACGTGGGTGTGATGGCGCTAGATTTTAAAGGTAAAGAAGGTATTGCGACTTCTATTGGGCACTCGCCTATTTCTGGATTGATTAGTCCGGTGGCTGGAAGTAGAAACAGTATTACCGAAGCTTTAAGCAATATTATTTGGGCACCTTTAAAGGATGGATTAAAATCGGTTTCGCTTTCTGCAAACTGGATGTGGCCTTGTAAAAATGAAGGTGAAGATGCGCGTTTATACGAAGCGGTTGAAGCAGTTTCACAATTTGCTATCGATTTAGGTATTAACGTACCAACCGGAAAGGATTCGCTTTCTATGAAGCAAAAATACCCGAATGAAGATGTGATTTCTCCTGGAACAGTCATTATTTCGGCTGCTGGAAATTGTAACGACATTACCAAAGTGGTTGAGCCTGTTTTTAAACACAATGCTGGTGATATTTATTACATCAACTTATCAAAAGATAACTTTAAACTGGGTGGAAGTTCGTTTGCGCAAGTATTAAACAAGATAGGTAATGATGCGCCTAATGTGAATGATGCCGCTTATGTAAAAACAGTTTTTAACACCATACAACAACTTATTGTTGACGAAAACATAGTTGCTGGACACGATGTGGCTTCTGGTGGATTGATTACAACTTTACTAGAATTATGTTTTGCAAATACCAACACAGGTGCAGAATTAGACCTTTCTGCTCTAGGTGAACAAGATGCTTTTAAAGTGTTGTTTGCTGAAAATGCTGGTTTGGTGATTCAAGCTAAAGATGCTTCCATTGAACGTGTTTTAGCTGATGCGAATATTGAATTTTATAACATTGGAAAAGTAACTGCTTCTGATGTGTTGAGCATAATCAATAACTCCGATGTGTTTACCATGACCGTTTCAAGATTACGCGATGTTTGGTATAAAACATCATTCTTACTTGACCAGAAACAAACAGCAAATGGTTTAGCGGAAGCTAGATATAACAATTATAAAAACCAACCTTTAAGATATACATTCCCGAAACATTTTACGGGAAAATTAAAAGATGTCATTGCGAACAAAGTGAAGCAATCTGCTTCTGATGGAATGATTGCCGCGTCGCAAACTCCTCGCAATGACAGTAAAAGACCTAAAGCTGCTATTCTGCGTGAAAAAGGATCAAACTCTGAACGTGAAATGGCAAATGCCATGTATTTAGCTGGTTTTGATGTGAAAGATGTACACATGACCGATTTAATTTCTGGTCGTGAAACCCTTGAAGACATTCAATTTTTAGGTGCTGTTGGTGGTTTTAGTAATTCGGATGTTTTAGGTTCTGCCAAAGGTTGGGCAGGTGCCATTAAATACAACGAAAAGGCCAATACAGTTTTTCAAAATTTCTTTAAAAGAGAAGATACTTTGTCTGTAGGTATTTGTAACGGTTGCCAATTATTTATGGAATTGGATGAAATTAATCCGGAGCATGAGGTACACGGAAAGATGGTTCATAACGATTCGCATAAACACGAAAGTGGCTTTACATCGGTAAAAATTCAAGAGAATACATCAGTAATGTTATCGACGCTTGCTGGTACCACTTTAGGTGTATGGATTTCGCATGGTGAAGGTAAATTTAAGTTGCCTTACACTGAAGACAAATACAACATTGTGGCTAAATATGCTTATGCTGAATATCCGCATAACCCGAACGGTTCAGATTTTAACACCGCCATGATGTGTGATAAAACAGGAAGACATTTGGTAACGATGCCACATATTGAGCGTTCGACATTCCAATGGAATTGGGCCAATTATCCTGATGATAGAAAAGATGAAGTAACGCCTTGGTTAGAAGCGTTTGTAAATGCTAGAGAGTGGTTGGAAAAGCATTAAAAATGCTTAACCAACCTAATTAATATTTTTGATTTACTTGGTAATCATTTTTGAAACCCCTTGGACTTTTACAATATAAGTGCCTTTAGTAAGGCTATTGATATTGATTTGACCTTTAGGCGCCTCAATAGTTGAGTTGATTACCGTTCTGCCTAACATATCTATAATTTGAACCTGCCCTAAATTAATATTTTCTAAAGCAAGATTTAAATAATCGCCAGTTACAGGCACAGGATACAAACGCAAGTTATTGCCTTGTTTTGTCTTGTAATCGACACTTAGTGTACCGCTACCCCCAAAACCAACAACTAAACCAACATCGGATTGTCTGTATGGTCTGCCTGTTCCGCTAGCATTAAACTCTTCAGCCCCAGCATCAAAATTGGCTGGTCTTGAACCGCCGATGATATCTTCGGTTAAAAATGGATAAGAACCCGTGGCATAATCTATAGCTGCACTTCCGCTAGTAATTCTGTAAAAATCGGTACCAGAAGTAAGTAATCCTGATGTCACATTGATGTTACCCGTTGCTGTTACAGACCCGAAAGAATCGAATGTTCCGTTTTGTTTTATATTATTCTCATACTTTGACGCTGCTCCTATGAGTTGCGTAGTCACTTGGATAGCTTTATTGGTGTTTTCATACATGATATTGTTGGCAATAACAACATCTTGAGGCGCCTGATTTTGAGTACCTGAACTGAAAGTCGCCCCTACTCGAATACCTAAATCGCAATTTACAAACGTGTTGTTTATAATGGTTGCGTTTTTTACTTGATAATAACCATTTAAAGGGCTATTTAAAATACCGTTATGAATATTAATACCTGCAAGACCGTTAGTATTGGAGTTATTAGGGTATTTCGCTACAGTGCCTTCAATATAGTTATTGTAAACTTTATGGTTTTCACCCATCATTCGAATACCACCACTAAAAGATTGCCCATTGGCTAAAAAGAAGTTATTATAAACTTCGCAGTTATCGCCATGTCTCAAGGTTAATGCCCCTGAATAATCTTCGAAAGTATTGTTGTAGTATTTATTGCTGCCACTTTTATTTGAAATGACTTCAATCTCGCCAACAAAATTGTAGAAATAATTGTCGTAAACTTCAGTAAACGAGTCTGATAATGATGTTGAACTGCTTCCGATTCTAATCGCATCTTGATTGTTTTCATCATTAACTACTCCAATAGGCGTTCTATCGGCAAAATAATTATGATGAATTTTATGATAGTTTGCAATGGTTGAACTTCTGTTATCATTAATAATACTTCCAACGCCATTTTTACCAATAAATGACGAATAGCTTACCTCGTTATTTGCACCTCTCAATAAAATCCACTTATAAACACTTGTTGCTTGTGCTGCCGATTGGTTATAGGAATCGATTTTGATATTGGTTACTGTACAATTATTACAATCGTTAGACGCCTTAAAATCTATTACCGGTGTCCCAGTCGCGATGTTGGAAGCGTTTTGAAAAACAACGCCTTCAAAAATAATATAAGACCCGCCCATTTTAACAGAGCATTTCCCTTCAAAGAATACACTCCCTGGTGTTTGAGCCTTTATTGTTACTGGATTAGACATTGTTCCTGATTTTTGAATAGTGATCTGAACGTATGTCCATGTTCCGTTAGCCAATGTTATGGTTGTGCCAGGAACCGCGTTGCTAATTGCTGTATTTAATTCGGCATTTGTGGTAACCGTTTGCGCTCCTAGAAGCCCACCAAATAAAAACAATACAAATAGAAAGAAAGGAAATGTAATTTTTTTCATAACATCTAAGATTAAACTTAATTATAAAATTGATTAACCAATCTGGTTAACCAAATATACGATTAAAAGTAAACCATGATACAAAAATGAAAAAATAAATTTAGCCGCCATTACAAACACCCTTAAACACTCAAAAAGAAGGACTTATACACCTAGTTTTTATTACCTATTTATAAAAAAAACGTGTTACCTAAGTATGTTTTATGTAAGAAAAAAGTAACGCTAATTTTTCTAAAAACGCTAATGTTATCACTTTAAATGAATTAACTCGTCATTTTAAATCATATGTCATTATTAAAAACATAATCATTCTAATTTCAAAAAGAAAGCCAGAAATGAAACATTCATCTCTGGCTTTGCAATTCAAAAAAATAAATAAAAAAATAAAAAAATTATTATAGGGATGATTTAATAGCCGCTTGAGCCGAAACTAATCTTGCTATAGGTACGCGATAAGGTGAGCAACTCACATAATCCATTCCTGAATTATAGAAAAACTCTACCGAGCTTGGTTCGCCACCATGTTCACCACAAACACCAACCTTTAAATCTGGTTTTATGCTTCTACCGCGTTCGATACCGAGATTGACTAACTGCCCCACCCCTTCTTGATCTAGAACTTCAAAAGGATCGTCTTTTAGAATTCCTTTTTCGATGTAAATTGGTAAAAACTTACCAGCATCATCACGAGAATAACCAAATGTCATTTGCGTTAAATCGTTTGTTCCGAACGAGAAGAAATCTGCTTTTTTAGCAATTTGATCTGCTAATAAAGTTGCTCTAGGAATTTCAATCATCGTTCCAACCAAATATTCAACTTTATCATTGCGTTCTTCAAAAATCTTATTTGCAGTGGTTCTAATAATTTGCTCTTGGAATTCAAATTCTTTAACCGTTCCGATTAAAGGCACCATGATTTCAGGTTTACAAATGATACCACGTTCTTTTAAATTAATTGCCGCTTCAATAATAGCACGTGTTTGCATCTCGGTAATTTCAGGATAGGTATTTCCTAATCGACAACCACGATGACCAAGCATCGGATTAAACTCTTCCAGCTCTGCTACTTTATTTTTTACAGCTTGTAAAGAAATATGCATTTCTTCCGCCAGTTCTTTTTGAGTTGCCAGTTGGTGAGGCACAAACTCATGCAGTGGTGGGTCTAGTAAACGAATGGTTACGGCATAACCTTCCATGGCTTCAAAAATACCTTCAAAATCGGCACGTTGCATAGGCAGTAAATCTTCTAACGCTTGTTTTCTTCCTTTAACAGTATCAGCCAAAATCATTTCACGCATGGCTTTAATTCTGTCTACTTCAAAAAACATATGTTCAGTACGCGTGAGTCCAATTCCTTGCGCCCCATAACTACGTGCTACCTTAGCATCGTTAGGAGAATCGGCATTAGTACGCACTTTCATTTTTGCATACTTATCAGACAGCTTCATGACTTCTGCAAATTCACCGCTTAACTCGGGCTCCATGGTCGCTACTTTACCTTCAATGATATTTCCTGTAGAACCGTTTAAAGAAATCCAATCGCCCTCATGATAGACATGATTACCAACGGTTAAGGTTCTTGTTTTATAATTTATTTTTAATGCGCCAGCACCAGAAATACAGCATTTACCCATACCTCTTGCAACAACCGCAGCATGCGATGTCATACCACCACGAGCTGTTAAAATACCCTTGGCAATATTCATTCCTTCTAAATCTTCAGGAGAGGTTTCTATTCTTACCAGAATACTATTTTTGTATTTATCGGCTTCATCTGCGAAGAACACAATTTTTCCTGTGGCAGCTCCTGGTGATGCTGGTAAACCTTGCGCAATAACATGTGCCCTTTTTAAGGCTTTAGGATCGAAAATAGGATGTAATAATTCATCTAATTTATTTGGTTCGATTAACAACAAAGCTTCTTTTTCGTTAATCATACCTTCTTTTAATAAATCCATGGCAATTTTTACCATAGCCGCACCGGTACGTTTACCATTTCTAGTTTGCAAAATCCAAAGCTTTCCATCTTGAATAGTAAACTCCATATCTTGCATATCGCGGTAATGCTTTTCGAGGATATCTTGGTACGAATTAAGCTCTTTATACATTTTAGGCATTAATTCCTCCAATGACGGATAATTTTCCAATCTATCGTCTTCTTCAATTTTGGCTAATTCTGCCCAACGTTGAGATCCTAGTTTTGTAATTTGTTGAGGCGTTCTTACACCTGCCACTACATCTTCACCTTGTGCATTTATTAAATACTCACCGTTGAAAACATTTTCGCCAGTTCCTGCATCACGTGTAAAACAAACGCCAGTACCAGAATTGTCTCCCATATTTCCGTAAACCATGGCTTGCACGTTTACAGCTGTTCCCCAATCGGCAGGATAGCCATTCATGTTTCTATAATAAATAGCTCTATCGCCATTCCAACTGTTGAAAACAGCTATTATAGCACCCCAAAGTTGTTCCCATGGGTCACTAGGAAAAATCAAACCTTTTTTCTTTCTAACAACATCTTTAAAATCGAAAACTAAGTCTTGTAAATCTTGAACCGAAAACTCGGTATCTAGATTTATTCCACGTTTTTCTTTAAGGTTTTCAATAATTTCTTCGAAAGGATCGATATCTTCTTTAGATTCTGGCTTCATGCCTAAAACCACACCGCCATACATTTGTATAAATCTTCGGTAAGAATCCCAAGCAAATAGCTCGTTATTGGTTTTTTTAGCTAATCCTAAAACGACCTCATCATTCATACCTAAATTTAAAACGGTATCCATCATTCCTGGCATTGAAACTCTTGCCCCAGATCGCACAGATACTAACAATGGATTTTCTTTATCGCCAAATGTTGTACCCATTAAAGATTCAATGTTCGCAATGGATGCTTCAACCTCTGCTTTTATTAAGTCTACCACAGCATCTTTACCTAGTAAATTATATTCCGTACAGACTTCAGTTGTAATCGTGAACCCTGGCGGCACTGGTATGCCTATAGCGCTCATTTCGGCTAAGTTGGCACCTTTACCTCCAAGAAGATTTTTCATTGTACTATTTCCGTCAGCTTTTTTGTTTCCAAACTTGTAAACTCTAGCTTTTACCTCTTCAAGTATTTCCATAATTTTTGATTTAAAATTGCACTTAAAAACACTAGTAAATGTAGCTACTTAAAGGAAAATATTTAATGATAAAAATCATGAAAAATGCAATAAAATGAGGAATTACGAAGATATTTTTAGAATTTAATAAGATATCTCTCGGATAGTAAGAATTTCATATTTTGAACAGCTCAAAATAACCAGTCTGTTGGACTTTTTTTGCATATGAAATCAAAAAAAAGCACCTTCAAAAAACGAAGATGCTCTTTCTTGCAATTAACTAAAACTTGACTTATACTAATTCAAACTCTTTATTTATCTTTTTATACGCTTGATTAACTTCGCGTTTCATGAATAACGAAACCACTAAAGCAACTACAAATAATCCTGCAAACACAGTTAAAGTAGCATCTAAAGAACCTGTGGCGTTTTTAACAACATCGTAAATTGTTGGTCCTACAACACCTGCTAATCCCCAAGCTGCGAGAACCATACCGTGTATTGCGCCTAATTGCTTCGTTCCAAACAAATCTCCTAAAAAGGCAGGTAATGTTGCAAAACCACCGCCGTACATAGTTATTACTGTAAACAATACAATTAAGAAACTTAATTCCATGGTCATTTTTGGCAAGAAATAGAATGCCAAAATTTGAAATGCAAAGAATATAATATAGGTGTTTGCACGCCCTAAATAATCAGATAAGCTAGACCATAAAATTCTACCTAATCCGTTAAATACACCTATAAAACCAACTATTGCTGCGGCTTCCATTGGGGTGTAATTTAATTTTTCTTGCATCATTGGACTTGCCGCTGATATGATGGCTATACCGCATGCAATGTTTATAAACATCATAATCCAGATGTAATAAAAACGATTTGTTTTTAATGAAGCATTGGCATCGATATTAGACATATCGGCTTTAATGGTTTTACCTTCTCCAGGTTTGAAACCTTCCGGCATATACCCTTCTGGTGGTCTTTCAATATATCTTGCAGATGATAAAATAAGTACCATGTAAATAACACCTAAAATATAAAAGGCATTAGATACCCCAACAGCATCAAACAACGATTGCATAACTGGGCCAAATATTAAAGCTGCAAAACCGAAGCCCATAATAGCCATTCCTGTGGCTAATCCACGTCTGTCTGGAAACCATTTTACAAGTGTACTTACTGGTGTAATATAACCTAAGCCTAAGCCTATACCTCCTATAACACCATAGCACAAATAAAATAACCATAACGATTCTAGTTGAACAGCTAGACCCGATCCTAAAATACCTATACCGTAAAAGAATCCGGCGGTTGTTCCGCTTACTTTTGGTCCTACTTTCTCTACCCAGCGACCTAAAAATGCCGCTGATAATCCTAATAATAAAATAGCAATTTTAAATGCCCATTTTATAACACTACCATCAACATCAAAAATATCTTTAACAGGGTTGGTCATTACTGAATAAGCATAAACGGAACCAATTGAAATATGAATTCCAACTGCCGATGCCGCAATTAACCAACGATTTTTTAATTTTTGTGTTTTCATCTTTATCTTCTTTAATACTGAAATTATCAGTATTGTTTAGTTTACTTTTACTTCTTTGAAATAGTTTTGCAGTATTTCTTTTGCAGCATCTATTTCTTCTTTTGTATTCTCACGAGCTTCTTTTAATTGATATTCCCATCCTAAAGCTTCCCATTTATGAATCCCTAGTTTATGATAAGGCTGAAGCTCAATTTTTTCTATAGTCTCATACTCCTTAAAGTATTCACCCATTGCATGTAATAAGTTAGGCGTATTGGTAATTCCTGGTATTAACACATAGCGTAACCACATTGCTTTACCTGAAGCCTCTCTGTGTTTTGCGAAATTGAATGTCGTTTCTTTGTTACGTTGTCCAGTTATATACTCATAACCTTCCTCAGTCATATGTTTAACATCCAACATCACTAAATCTGCATATTTATCTATAAGTTCTTCAGAAAAATGATTTAGAACTCTACCATTAGTATCAATATTTGTATGAATACCTTCTTCTTTAAGACGTTTAAAAAACGGAATTAATGCTTTGGATTGTAGTAATGGTTCACCGCCAGAAACGGTAACTCCGCCTTTTTTTCCAAAATAAGGTTTCAATTTTATCGCCATCTTTACAAGCTCATCGATATGATATTCTTTTCCTCCAGCAGTATCAATAGTATCTGGATTATGGCAGTACAAACATTTAAGTTTGCAGCCTTGAAGAAAAAGCACCATTCTTACGCCTGGACCATCATGGGTTCCGAAGGACTCAATGGAGTGTACGTTTAATATGTTATCTTTAGTTTTGATACCTTAAATTTTTTAAAATAAGCATCCCAAAAAGAAGTTTTGACACTTCTTTTCAAGATGCTACTCAAATATTAATAAAAAAATTACATGGACTCGTGGAACGAACGTGTTATAACTTCCATTTGCTGTTCTTTCGTTAATCTTACAAAGTTTACAGCGTATCCTGAAACACGTATGGTTAATTGTGGATATTCTTCTGGATGCTCCATAGCATCTAGTAGCATTTGTTTATCTAAAACATTTACATTTAAATGTTGTGCTTTATTGATAAAATATCCATCGATAATTGACACTAAGTTCTCGATTCTTTCTTCTGAATCTGCTCCTAAAGATTTAGGTACAATTGAGAATGTATTTGAAATACCATCTAAAGAATCTTTATAATCAATTTTTGCAACCGAATTTAATGAAGCAATAGCACCATTACAATCGCGACCGTGCATTGGGTTTGCTCCAGGAGCAAATGGAATTCCGCTTGGTCTTCCATCTGGTGTAGCACCAGTTTTCTTACCATAAGACACGTTTGATGTGATTGTTAATACAGACATTGTAGGTTCTGCATTTTTATAAACAGGTAGCTTTTTCAATTCATCATTAAAATCTGCTACAGCTTTTGCTGCTAAAGTATCTACACGATCATCATCATTTCCGTATTTAGGGAACTCGCCTTCAACTTTAAAGTCTACTGTAAGCCCTTCTTCATTTCTAATTGGTTTTACTTTAGCGTATTTAATTGCTGAAAGTGAATCGGCAACAATAGATAAACCAGCAATACCATAAGCAATATTAATACTAGGATTGGTATCAATTAATGCCATTTGCGCTTTTTCGTAGTAATACTTATCGTGCATGTAGTGAATAATGTTCATTGAATCATTATAAACTCTCGCAACTTCTTTCATGGCAATTTTAAAATTAGCCATAATTTTATCGTAATCTAAATATTCACAATCGCAAGGCTCAATACCTTCAACCATTAATGTGCCCGTAGTTTCGCAACGCCCACCATTAATAGCAAGTAATAACGTTTTTGCTAAGTTTGTACGAGCTCCGAAAAACTGAATAGATTTACCTAAATCTTGGTAAGAAACACAACAAGCAATTCCGTAATCATCAGAACCACGTTCTGCTCTCATTAAGTTATCATTTTCAAACTGAATTGAAGATGTATCAATAGCAACTTTAGAGCAATAAGCTTTAAAGTTTTCTGGTAATTGCTCAGACCAAAGAATTGTCATATTTGGTTCTGGTGAAGGTCCTAAATTGTATAAGGTATTTAAGAAACGGTAAGACGTTTTAGTTACTTTAGTTCTTCCATCATCAAACATTCCTCCAATAGCTTCCGTTACCCAAGTAGGATCTCCTGCAAAAATCTCATCATAAGCTGCCATTCTTAAGTGACGAACCATACGTAACTTCATCACAAATTGGTCGATATATTCTTGAGCTTCTTCCTCGTTAATTAAACCTTCTTGTAAATCGTTTTCAATATAAATATCTAAGAAAGTAGATACATTTCCTAAAGACATGGCTGCGCCATCTTGTTCTTTTACAGCTGCTAAATATGCCATGTACGTCCATTGTACAGCTTCTTTTGCATTATCAGCAGGACGACTTAAATCTAGGTTATAAGTTTTACCTAATTCAAGCATGTCTTTTAGTGCTTTAATTTGCTCTGAAACCTCTTCACGTAAACGGATAACCGCTTCAGTCATAGGACCAGTAATGTTTGCTAAATCTTTAGCTTTCTCTTCAATTAAGAAATTAATTCCGTAAAGTGCCACACGACGGTAGTCACCAATAATTCTACCTCTAGCATAATTATCAGGTAATCCTGTTAAAAACCCTAACGAACGGAATTTTCTAATTTCCTCATTATAAGCATCAAAAACACCATCATTATGTGTTTTAACGTATTTAGAAAATAAGTCTGTTAAAGCATCATTTGGTTTTACGCCTTGTTCTGCTAACGCTTTTTGAACCACTTTAAAACCTCCAAAAGGTTTCATGGCTCTTTTTAATAATTCGTCGGTTTGCAAACCAACAATAACTTCATTTTCTTTATCGATATAACCCGCACCAAACGAGCTTACCGTTGAAATCGTTTCTGTATCTACAGATCGTACACCATTATTTTTTCGTTCTTCCTGTGTAGCTGCTTTGCAGACCTCCCATAATTTAAGAGTTCTTTCGCTCGGACCAACTAAAAATTCGTGTGTTCCGTGGTAAGGAGTAATGTTATTGTATACAAAATCTCTAACATTAAGTTCCTCAGTCCAAATCCCGTAATTAAATTGTTTTACTTCCATTTTTTTATGTATTAATATTTTAAGAAATCAAATTTTATAAGTACATCACAAAATTAAATACGGGGCTTCATAATAAACCTGATAAATGTCAGTAAATCCCTAAAACCCAATAAACCAAGTGATTTTATTTTACGAAAACGTTTGAGTTTGATCCTTTTAAATTGTGATTAATCTACAACCTTAACACTTTAAATAGAAAATTGACAAGAAAAATGATGTAATTAAAGTTTTTTTACAAAATTTGAATAATTATATTACACTTTTAATAAAAATTACTAGTTCATTGTAAAGATTTATGAATATTTTGAAATTGAAATAATCGTACTACTTTTTTTTTAATTTGAACATAAAATGAGTTCAATGATTCTAAAACTAAGGCAATAACCTATTTATTTTTCAACCCATTAGACCAATACATACCTATCATTAAAACAATCATTTTTTTTTAAGTTTTCATCTTGACATTATAGAGTATTTGAAATTCCTATTTAATTTCATACTTTGCACAAAGGCTACAACTAAACTTATGAAAAAAATAACCAGACTTTTTGATTTCGCTTACTACCAATTAGAAAATAAACCTAATGATGCTGCATTAGTTACAAAATATAACGGAGCATGGGTTAAAACCTCAACTCAAGAATATATTGATAAAGCGAATTGCATTAGTAGAGCCTTGTTACGATTGGGTGTTAAAAAAAATGATAGAATTGCCGTTATTTCATCGACTAACCGTACCGAATGGAATTTCATGGATATTGCAGTTTTACAAATTGGAGCTCAAAATATTCCAATATATCCTACAATTTGTGCTGAAGATTATGAATATGTTTTGAATCACAGCGAATCAATTTATTGTTTTGTTTCAGACGAAGAAGTTTTAGAAAAAGTAAGAAAAGTACAAGGAAATACAAAACTGAAAGAGGTCTACTCTTTTGATCATATAGAAGGTTGTAAACATTATTCAGAATTATTTAAATTAGGTGAAGACACTTCTAATCAAAATGAAGTTGATGCTCGGAAAGATGAAGTTAAACCTGAAGAATTGGCTACAATAATTTACACTTCGGGAACTACAGGAAAACCTAAAGGCGTAATGCTTTCGCATTGGAATATTACCAGTAATGTATTGGATAGCTTCCCTCGAGTACCTCTAAAAGGAAATGATACAAGAGTTTTAAGTTTTTTACCTATTTGCCATATTTTTGAACGCGTCCTTATATATGTATACCAATATGCAGGAACATCAATCTACTTTGCAGAAGGCATTGATAAAATAGGTGATAACGCCAAAGAAATAAAACCCAATTTAATGAGTGTTGTTCCAAGACTTCTTGAGAAGGTTTACGACAAAATTATGGCTAAAGCTGAAGAACTATCAGGCATTAAAAAAATGTTGTTTTATTGGGCTGTAGGTTTGGGCGAAAAGTGGGAACCTTACGGAAAAAATGGCGCATGGTATGAATTTAGATTAAAAATTGCGAACAAGCTTATTTTTAGTAAATGGCGAGAAGCCCTTGGCGGCGAATTATATACTATGGTTTCTGGAAGTGCGGCTTTACAACCTCGATTATCTAGAATTTTTGGTGCCGCTGGCATGCAAGTTATGGAAGGTTATGGTTTAACTGAGACTTCTCCAGTAGTTTCTGTTGGTAAATATGAGGGCCATTTATTTAAAGTTGGTACAGTTGGTAAGCCTATAGATCATGTAGAAGTGAAAATAGCCGAAGATGGCGAAATACTCATAAAAGGTCCCAATGTGATGATGGGCTATTACAAAGATCCTGAAAAAACGGCTAGCGTCATGACAGGTGATTATTTTCATACTGGCGATAAAGGAGAAATTGATGATGATGGGTTTTTAAAAATTACAGGTCGTAAAAAAGAAATGTTCAAAACCTCAGGTGGCAAATATATTATCCCAACACTTCTTGAAAATGAATTTAAGCAATCCCGTTTTATAGAACAGATTATGGTAATTGGCGAAGGCGAAAAAATGCCTGCAGCTTTAATACAGCCAAATTTTGAGTTTATTAAAGATTGGATAGAACATAAAAGTCAATCTATTGGAACCTCTTTTGATGAAATTGTGAATTCTCAAATAATTCATGATCGCATTCAAGAAGAAATTGATCAGTGCAACAAGAAGTTTGGAAAATGGGAGCAAATCAAGAAATTCGAATTGACGCCAGAAATTTGGTCTATTGATGCAGGTCACCTAACGCCTACTTTAAAAATGAAACGCGATGTAATTAAGAATAAGTATCTCGATTTAATTGAAAAAATTTATCGACCATAATTAATTTTAGCACTTCAGAATAAAAATCAATTTTTAAAATTTACTGCGAAAAACACAATTATTTTTGTAATAATTTATCAATATTGCAATAATTTAATACTTAATTTGATGTTTTAATAAGTCTTTAATACATTTAAGAACTAACTAATTAAAATAAATCAAATGAAAACAAAAAACTTTTTAGTTTCAGGAATTGTTGGAGGTATAGTCGATTTCCTTTTAGGATGGCTTTTCTACGGAATTATTTTTGCAAGTACCTTTCCGCAACCAGAAGAAAATTCTAATACCATGATTATGATTTTCTTAGGATGTATGACTTTCGGATTATTTGTTGCTTACATCTTCACCAAATGGGCACAAATAACCACCGCAATGACAGGCCTTAAGGCCGGTGCCACAATTGGCTTGTTTGTAGGTCTCTTTTACAACTTCTTTAATCTGGCCATGAACACTGAGTTCACATTTGAACTTGCTGCGATTGATGTAGGTATTTCTATAGTCATGTCTGCTATTATAGGGGCCGCAGTTGGTGCTGTAAACGGAAAGTTAGGATAGCCTTTATCTTATGCAATTCTAAGATTTTTAATACGTTGAAAATCTAATATCATAAAACAATTATAATTTTATCAAAAATACTATGCATGCATAGTATTTTTTTTTATATTTGGGCACATCAACAAAAAAGTATGAAGGACAAAACCATCGATTATATGCTGAGAACTACCTGGTTAACAGTTCAAAAAATGTATAATGAAGAAGCCTCGAAATTTGATAGTACCATGGCCACTGGTTTCACCCTACTAAGTATAGACCCAGATAAAGGAACGCCATCAACGGCATTAGGACCAAAAATGGGAATGGAAGCTACCAGTCTATCTAGAATTTTGAAAACCATGGAAAAAAAAGGATTAATTGAAAGACATCCCAATCCTGAAGATGGAAGAGGTGTAATAATTTCTCTCACAGATTTTGGAAGAGAAAAAAGAGCCTATTCAAAAGATAGAGTACTTACATTCAATGAAACCATCAAAAAAAATATTTCTGAAGAAAAATTAAAACATTTTTATGAAGTTGCCGAAATCATAAATGAGTTGGTTTCAAACAAGAAAATATACAATCAATCAGATAGTTAAAAAATAAAATGAGCAAGCGAAGAATTAAAAAAGTAGCCATTATTGGTTCTGGTATAATGGGAAGTGGTATAGCATGCCATTTTGCCAATATAGGTGTAGATGTCCTTTTATTAGACATTGTTCCTAGAGAACTAAATGACAAGGAAAAAGCCAAAGGTTTAACGTTGGAAGATAAAATAGTTAGAAATAGATTAGTTAATGATGCCCTAACGGCATCTTTAAAATCTAAACCCTCTCCTATTTATCATCAATCATTTGCAAACCGTATAACTACAGGTAATTTAGAAGACGATATTGCTGAAGTTGCCCATGTAGATTGGATCTTGGAAGTTGTTGTTGAGCGATTAGACATCAAACAACAAGTTTTTGAAAAACTAGAAAAACATAGAACTCCTGGTACATTAATTACTTCGAATACATCAGGTATTCCAATTAAATTTATGAGTGAAGGGCGTTCTGAAGATTTTCAAAAACATTTCTGCGGAACACACTTTTTTAACCCTGCGCGTTACTTAAAATTATTCGAAATCATTCCGGGTCCAAAAACAGATGCTGCTGTTTTAGATTTCTTAAATGAATATGGTGAGAAATTCTTAGGTAAAACATCAGTAATAGCTAAAGATACACCAGCATTTATTGGAAATAGAATTGGTATTTTTAGCATACAAAGTTTATTTCATGCGGTAAAGGAATTAGATTTAACCATTGAGGAAGTTGATAAATTATCTGGACCGGTAATTGGTCGTCCAAAATCGGCAACCTTCCGTACTGTTGATGTTGTTGGCTTAGATACACTTGTGCATGTTGCGAATGGTATTAGAGAAAATTGCCCTAACGATGAACGTTCAGAGCTTTTTAAACTGCCTGACTTCATCAATACCATGATGGAAAAAAAATGGTTAGGTAGCAAAACAGGACAAGGCTTCTACAAAAAGCATGTTTCTGCTGATGGCTCTAAAGAAATTCTTTCATTAGATTTAAATACCTTAGAATATCGTGAAGCTAAACGCGCAAAATTTGCAACTCTAGAATTGACTAAAACAATTGACAAGGTTGTAGACCGTTTTAAGGTTTTAATTTCTGGAAAAGATAAAGCAGGCGAATTTTATCGCAAAAGTTTTACTGCACTATTTGCATATGTTTCAAACCGAATCCCTGAAATAACAGATGAGCTCTACAAAATTGATGACGCTATGAAAGCTGGTTTTGGTTGGGAACATGGTCCTTTCCAAATATGGGATGCTATTGGCGTTGAAAAAGGTATCGAATTAATGAAAGCTGAAGGATTAGAACCTGCTGCTTGGGTTAATGACATGATTGCATCTGGAAACACATCTTTTTACACAGTAAAAGAAGGGGCTTCCTTTTATTATGATATTCCTTCAAAAACACAAACTAAAATTCCGGGTCAAGATGCCTTCATCATATTAGACAACATCAGAAAATCAAATGAAGTATTTAAAAATTCTGGAGTTGTTATTGAAGACTTAGGTGATGGTATATTGAATTGTGAATTCCAATCTAAAATGAACACCATTGGTGGCGATGTTTTAGCTGGATTGAATAAAGCGATAGACTTAGCTGAAAAAGATTTTGATGGATTAGTTATAGGTAATCAAGGAGCAAACTTCTCTGTTGGCGCAAATATTGGAATGATTTTCATGATGGCTGTTGAGCAAGAATACGACGAATTGAATGCGGCAATAAAATATTTTCAAGATACGATGATGCGTATGCGTTATTCATCAATCCCAACTATTGCAGCGCCTCATGGTATGTCCTTAGGTGGTGCTTGTGAATTGTCTATGCATGCTGATAAAGTGGTTGCTGCTGCCGAAACTTACATGGGTCTTGTAGAATTTGGAGTTGGCGTTATTCCAGGTGGTGCCGGATCTAAAGAAATGGCCTTAAGAGCTGCAGATACCTTTCAAAAAGGAGATGTTGAATTAAATACTTTACAGGAATACTTCTTAACTATTGGTATGGCTAAAGTTTCTACTTCTGCTTACGAAGCATTTGATTTAGGAGTACTTCAAAAAGGAAAAGATATTGTTGTTGTGAATAAAGACCGCCAAATAGCAACGGCGAAAGCACATGCTAAATTAATGGCAGATATAGGATATACACAGCCGGTTAAACGCAAAGACATTAAGGTG
The DNA here is from genome assembly GCF_900141715.1 of Algibacter luteus. Taxonomy (GTDB): domain Bacteria; phylum Bacteroidota; class Bacteroidia; order Flavobacteriales; family Flavobacteriaceae; genus Arenitalea; species Arenitalea lutea. Next base: position 96,699 of record NZ_FQYK01000001.1, read on the forward strand.
TTAGGAAAACAAGCGTTAGGAATGTTCTTAGTTGGAACAGACGCTATGGAAGACAGTAACTATATATCTGAACATGATAAGAAAATTGCTAATAAACTCGCATATGTTATGGCTGGAGGTGATTTATCGGAACCAACACTGGTAACCGAACAATATTTACTAGACCTAGAACGTGAAGCTTTCTTATCGTTATGTACAGAAAGAAAAACCTTAGAACGTATTCAACACATGCTGACTAAAGGAAAACCATTAAGAAACTAAGAAAATGAAACAAGCATATATAGTAAAAGCATATAGAACTGCCGTTGGTAAAGCTCCAAAAGGAGTCTTCCGATTTAAAAGAGCTGATGAATTGGGTGCTGAAACCATTCAATACATGATGAAGGAATTACCAGGATTAGACGTAAAGAGAATTGACGATGTTATTGTTGGCAATGCTATGCCGGAAGGATCGCAAGGTTTAAATATGGCACGATTTATTTCATTAATTGGATTGAATAGTGTTGATGTTCCAGGAGTAACCGTTAATCGTTTTTGTTCTTCAGGAGTTGAAACGATTGCTATCGCCACAGCGAAAATTCAAGCTGGAATGGCCGATTGTATTATCGCTGGTGGTGCAGAAAGTATGAGTTCTGTGCCAATGACAGGGTTTAAACCAGAATTAAATTACGACACGGTTAAAGCAGGTCACGAAGATTATTATTGGGGTATGGGAAATACTGCGGAAGCGGTTGCAAAACAATTTAAAGTATCTCGTGAAGATCAGGATGAGTTCGCATTTAATTCACATATGAAAGCATTGAAGGCGCAAGCTGAAAATCGTTTTAAAGATCAAATTGCTCCAATTGATGTAGAGCAAACTTACCTTGATGAATATGGAAAAAAAGCAACTAAAAAATATACCGTAACTAAAGATGAAGGCCCTCGTGCAGGAACAAGCATTGAAGCTTTATCAAAATTACGTCCGGTATTTGCTGCAAACGGTAGTGTAACTGCTGGAAATTCGTCTCAAATGAGTGATGGAGCAGCTTTTGTTATGGTGATGAGTGAAGATATGGTAAAAGAGTTAAACCTTGAACCTATTGCAAGATTGGTAAATTATGCTGCTGCAGGTGTAGAACCTAGAATTATGGGTATAGGTCCTGTTAAAGCTATTCCGAAAGCGTTAAAACTAGCGGGCTTAAAACAATCAGATTTAGAATTAATCGAGTTAAACGAAGCCTTTGCATCACAATCTTTAGCTGTAATCCGCGAATTAGATTTAAACCCAGATATTGTTAACGTGAATGGTGGAGCTATCGCTTTAGGACATCCGCTAGGTTGCACTGGTGCAAAACTTTCGGTACAACTATTTGATGAAATGCGTCAGCGAAACATGAAAGGTAAATACGGCGCCGTTACAATGTGTGTAGGAACAGGGCAAGGTGCCTGTGGTATTTTCGAATTTTTAAATTAAAGAAACTAAATATAAAGTAAAGAAATGGAAAAAGACATTTTACGTGGCGGTCAATTCTTAGTAAAAGAAATCGATTGTGAAGACATTTTTACTCCTGAAGATTTCAATGAAGATCAGCTTATGATGAAAGAAGCTGTAACTGAATTTGTTGATAGAGAAATCTGGTCTAAAAAAGCACAATTTGAAAAGAAGGACTATGCCTTAACTGAATCGTGTATGAGACAAGCCGGAGAACTAGGCTTTTTAAGTATTGCTGTTCCAGAAGAATACGGCGGAATGGGCTTAGGTTTTGTTGATACGGTTTTAGTATGTGACTATATTTCTGGTGCAACAGGCTCGTTTAGTACGGCATTTGGAGCTCACACAGGGATTGGAACCATGCCTATTACTTTATATGGAAATGAAGAACAAAAACAAAAGTATGTACCAAAATTAGCTTCAGGCGAATGGTTTGGTTCTTACTGTTTAACAGAGCCTAGTGCGGGAAGTGATGCTAACTCTGGAAAAACAAAAGCGGTGCTATCTGAAGATGGAAAAACCTATAAAATTACAGGGCAAAAAATGTGGATTTCTAATGCTGGATTTTGTAGCCTAATGATTGTTTTTGCTAGAATTGAAGATGATAAAAATATTACTGGATTTATCGTAGAATATGATCCTGAAAACCCAAATGGTATTACCATGGGTGAAGAAGAGCACAAACTTGGTATTCGTGCATCTTCTACAAGACAAGTATTCTTTAACGATACCGTTGTGCCCGCAGAAAATATGCTTTCAACACGAGGTAACGGATTTAAAATTGCAATGAACGCACTAAACGTAGGTAGAATTAAATTAGCGGCTGCTTGTTTAGATGCCCAACGTCGTGTGATATCAGAATCAGTAAATTATGCGAACGAAAGAATTCAATTTAAAGTTCCTATTTCAAGTTTTGGTGCTATCCGTCAAAAAATAGCTGAAATGGCTACGAATTGCTGGGTCGGAGAAGCGGCAACTTATCGCGCTTCAAAAAATATAGAAGACCGAATTACGATTCGTCAAAATAACGGCAAAGACACACATCAAGAAGCTGAATTAAAAGGTGTAGAAGAGTACGCCATTGAATGTTCTATTCTTAAAGTAGCTGTTTCAGAATTCATTCAAAATTGTTCAGATGAAGGTATTCAAATTTACGGTGGAATGGGCTTCTCTGAAGAAACACCAATCGAATCTGCTTGGAGAGATGCTAGAATTGCGAGAATTTATGAAGGTACCAACGAAATAAACCGAATGCTTTCAATAGGTATGCTTATTAAAAAAGCTATGAAAGGCCATGTAGACTTGTTAGGTCCTGCTCAAGAGGTAGCTAAAGAACTTACTGGAATACCTTCATTTGATGTTCCAGATTTTTCAGCATTATTTTCAGAAGAAAAAAGTATTATAAAGAACCTTAAAAAACTCTTTTTAATGGTTTCTGGTGCTGCTCTTCAGAAATATGGTGAAAAAATTGAGGCGCAACAACAGCTTATGTTGGCAGCTTCGGATATTTTAATTCAGATATACCTTGCAGAATCTGCTATTCTTCGTGCAGAAAAAATGGCGAAGAAACAAGGTGAAGACAAAGTAAAAGAACAGATAGCTATGGCCAAATTAAACTTGTTTCATGCTATAGATGTTATTGAAACTGCTGGAAAACATTCTATTATTTCCTTCTCTTCTGGAGATGAGCAACGTATGATGTTAATGGGCTTAAAACGTTACATTAAATACGTGAACATGCCAAACATTATTGAGCTTCGTAATATCATTGCAGATAAAGTAATTAAAGAAAACAAGTATTGTTTTTAATAATATATTGAGTGACTAATTCTATTATTAAAGGCGCTTCGAACTAATTTTCGAGGCGTTTTTTTATTTCATTATCTTTATATCAAATAATTTATTTTTAATGAAAACAGTTTACATCTTATTTTTAGTTTTTTTTATAACTCCTTTTGTAAATATTCAAGCTCAAGGTTTACTTTCTGAGAAAACAGAGTTTACAAGACAAGACACCTTGAGAGGTAGCATAACCCCAGAGCGCGAATGGTGGGATTTAACGTATTATCATCTCGATATTAAGGTAGATCCTGAAAATAAATTCATTTCTGGAAAAAACACTATTCAATACAAAGTTTTAGATCAAGACTCTGTCATGCAGATTGATTTACAACCACCAATGGAACTATTAAAAGCAGTTCAAAACGGAAAAGAATTAAAAATTAAGCAAGATGGCAATGCGCATTTTATTTCACTACCTGATAATCAAAATGTAGATGAAGTGAATGAATTAATAGTGCACTACCAAGGGCATCCGAGAGAAGCTGTAAAAGCACCGTGGGACGGAGGTATTTCATGGAAAAAAGACAAAAACGGCAATCATTTTATAGCTTCATCCTGTCAAGGATTAGGCGCCAGTGTTTGGTGGCCCTGTAAAGACCATATGTACGATGAAGTAGATAGCATGAAAATTAGTGTAAACGTTCCTAGTAAATTAACCAACGTTTCAAACGGAAGATTACGTCGAGTAGATCAAATAGGAGATACCAAAACCTATACTTGGATTGTGAAAAACCCGATTAATAATTACGGCGTCAATATCAATATCGGAGATTATGTAAATTTCTCAGAAGTATATGATGGGATGGCAGGAAATCTAGATTTAGATTATTATGTTTTAAGTTATAACCTAGAAAAGGCCAAAGAACAGTTTAAGCAAGTCCCTATGATGATGGAAGCATTCGAGCATTGGTTTGGACAATATCCGTTTTACAAAGACAGTTTTAAGCTTGTTGAGGTGCCATATTTAGGAATGGAACACCAAAGTTCAGTAACCTACGGTAACGAATACCAAAATGGTTATTTAGGAAATGATTTATCAGGAACTGGTTGGGGTTTAAAATTCGATTTTATTATCGTTCATGAAGCGGGCCATGAGTGGTTTGCTAATAATATTACCAACAAAGATGTTGCTGATATGTGGATACACGAAGGTTTTACCGCTTATTCTGAAAACTTATATTTAGATTATCATTTTGGGAAACAAGCTTCTGCAGAATATGTGATAGGCACTCGAAAGAATATTCAAAACGACCGACCTCTTATAGGCTATTATGATGTAAATAAAGAAGGCTCATCTGATATGTATTACAAAGGCGCTAATATGCTACATACACTTCGACAACTTATTGAAGATGATGAAAAATGGCGCAAGATTTTGCGTAAAATGAATGTAACCTTTTACCATCAAACGGTTTCAAGTAAGCAAATTGAAGATTTTTTAAGTCAGGAAACAGGTATTGATTTAACAGAGTTTTTCAATCAATATTTAAGAACAACAAAGGTTCCAACATTAGAATATACTATCAATAAAAAAACATTGAAGTATCGTTGGATTAATATTGTTGAAGGTTTTGATATGCCAATTCAAGTTATAATTAACGATGAAGATATGTGGTTATTCCCAAAAGCTGATTGGCAAACAATGAATTTAGAGTCAAAACAATCTACCATTAAAATAGACCCAGATTTTTATATTTATAGCCAAAAAATTTAAGCGCATTGAAATTACCCGAACTCTATTTTAAAAGCGATAAAGAATGGCGAAATTGGCTGCATAATAATCACCATTGTTGTGCTGGTATTTACCTCATTTTTTATAAAGTAGAACACGAAAATGATTCCATGCGTTGGGAAGAAGCCGTAAAAGTAGCTTTATGTTATGGTTGGATAGACTCTACAGTAAAAAGTTTGGGCAATGGTAAGCGCAGACAATATTTTACACCCAGAAACCCTAAAAGTGTTTGGAGTGCATTGAACAAAACACATTTAAAAGAGCTAATCTCCAAGAATTTAATGCATGAAAGTGGATTAAAAACCATAGAAATAGCTAAACAGAATGGTAGTTGGACCGCTTTGGATGATGTTGAAAAGGGAATTGTTCCTAAAGCATTGCAAATTGCTTTCGATAAAAATCCAAAAGCCTTTGAAAATTATCAAAACTTTGCCCCTTCTTACAGAAAAAGTTATTTGTATTGGCTCAATCAAGCAAAACGTGAAACCACACGAGAAAAACGGATAAAAGAAATAATTCGTTTATGTCACGATAATATAAAATCGAGGAATACCTGGTAGTTATGAAAAGTAAAAAATTCTCCGTTGGCTTATTAAGTCAGTACCATCTTAGTATTCCAGAAAATGTCTTTATATCCTTTGAACAAGCCAAACAAAATCGTGTAAAAGTCAAAGCTTTTTATAAAGGTAAATCTATATCATTTTATGCTGCCATAAAGAAAAATAAAAAGACTAATGAATATAGGATGATGTTTGGCAAGCGACTTCAAAAGGATTTAGGTGTATTTCAAAACGATTATTTTGAAATACAGTTATTTGAAGATAATTCAAAATATGGCGTTGACATGCCCGAGGAATTAGATGCTGTATTTTTGAGCGATTACGAAGCTTACAATATTTTTGAAACCTTAACACCAGGCAAAAAAAGAAGCATCATCTACGCTGTTTCAAGATTTAAAAACAGCCAAACTAAAATAGATAAGTCCTTAATTTTATGTGAAAATTTAAAACGTGGACATCTAGATCCTTACACAATTTTAAAATCTAAATTTTAATTCCTAAGATTAATAAAATAGATTTGATTCCATGGTTCGTTGGTTAATTGAGCTTTTAAATACTTCTATCATACGTTTCGCAATTCCCGTCCAACCAAAATTACGTCGAGCAAAACGCGCACCTTCAACAGAAAGTTCGTTACGCATTTTAGGGTATAATAACGGCATAGACATCATAGCTCCAAACTCTAAAGGTCTATGTGGGTCTGCAAATAATGCCTGATTCCCAAAATCAATCAAATCATATAAACCACCATGAACTGTAATTACGCTAGGAGTACCGCAAGCCATAGCTTCAATGGCAACCATACCAAAGGGCTCGTATCTAGAGGGCATTGCAAAAATATTTGCAGAACGATATACATTAGCCAAATCTTCATCGGCAATATAGTTTTTCCATTTTATTTTATCCATTACACCTAGTTCGGTTGCTAATTTCTTCAATTTTGCCACTCCTTCATCATCTTGATCTGATTTATCACTACCAATTGCTGCGACTAATCGTGCTTCAGGGCAAAGTTCAAATACTGTTGGCAAAGATTGGATGAGTAAGTCGTAACCTTTATTGTGTGCCATTCTTCCTAATGTCAGAATATCAGTGGGGTGAATATCGTATTTAATTCTAATTTTATCATTCTCTTTCGTAGGTACAGGGAAAAATCGATTTTCGTCAATCCCAGGTGGAATCATTGTACAGTTTTTAGGCAAAACATCATACTGTTTAGTAAGCAAATCAACTTGAGGAATTGTTGTTGCTATAATATGATTACACATTTGATAAATGAAATATTCTTTTCGAATACGTTCTTTAAAACGGTAAGTTTTCTCCATTACCTTTTCATCCATATCGCTTCCCATTGTATGCTGCTTCCACCATCCAACAGAATGAGGTGTATGTACATGCGAAATACCGAGTTCTTCCGCTATTTTTTGACCTGCAAAACCAGCATCCCAGTAATGCGAATAAACAACATCATATTTTTTACCTTCTTTTTTTATAGAAGCTAAACAATTTGTTACAAACTTTTTTAGATGATCGTGCATATCTTCTTTTCTGATAAAGTTTTTACCACCAAAAGGAATACGCCATACACTATAATTTTCATCTACATGGTCATATTCAGGTTGATTTTCAAATTGACGTGTTACTAAATCCACCTTTTTACCCAATCTACTAAAGCGTTCCGCTAACTCTAAAACATAAACAACTTGCCCGCCTGTATCTGGTTTACCTAACTCTGGATTTGCACCAACATAGCCATGTAAGGAGATCATTAAAATTGATTTCATAATTCTAATATTTTAGTTAATTCTTAATTATTTTTAAATCATGACAAGCAGAAATATACTGTGCTGCAGACCACGCTTGATATGCTTTACCCATGGGTTTTCCTGTAGTGCCATGCGCCCATTCTGTAAATTCCCACTCTTCATTGATGCCTTCCTTATTTATTAATGCTAGTTTGTGTAGCTCTGAAATTGCCATTTCTTTATAACCGAGTTTATTAACAAATTTCACCCAAAAACCACCTACAAATGGCCAAATACCGCCGTTATGATAATGATTTGGAAGATTTAAAAGATTCACAGTATAATAAGGTCTCCAATCCGGATCACCAGGGCTTACTACTGGGTACACATTAACTACAGGAAACGGATCGTTTACACCAACACCTAACATAAACTTAAAAGTTTGATGCGCTTTTTCTGAATCTAGTGTGCCATGTAAAAAAGCTAGAATATTGCCTAAGATGTCGCATCGCCAACTAAAATCAAATGGTGTTGTTTGTGCAATTAAATAAGAAGTATCTCCAAGGGTAAATTGCTTTTCTGCAAAAGACACCGATTGGAATAACTGCTGTTTGGTAGAAGGCCAAAAATTTTGGAGAATTTCTTTTTTGATAACCTGTGACCAACGAATATACTCACCTGCTTGCTCATGTTCACCTAACATTTCTAACATTCTACCAAAACACACGTTGGAGCGATACCATAAAATTTCATCATACAGAATGTTATAGCTTCTTCCAAATAAATCGGTCCAGTCTCCTGCTTCTGGTATTTCTAAAAGTGCATCATTATTACTATCATGTGCTCCTAACCAACGCATTGTTTCCTTGATTTGAGAAATATTATCTCGAAGGAATTTAATGTCTTTAGTAACGTTAACATATTCATAAAAAGCAATGACCACCCAAATTCCACTATCAATAGAACAAATGCCACCTACCCCAGAGTAATCCGGTATATTGTCTTTTATTCTAACATTTGAAGGTATTTGTCCGTTTTTAGAGATGTGTTCAAACAATGTAACAAGTGTTTGTCTTGCACATTTATGAATTTCTTCATCTTTATGTAAAAGAGGCAAAGCTCCAATAACGGTTATTGCGCCATCTCTTGCCCAAACGCTGTAGTAGTTCTCATCGGTACCATGAGCCACATTGTCTTCAATAGAACAAGCTGAAAACCCCAAAGGCGTGATGTTCTTTTTTAAGGCTTCTATAGCCTTTTTATAGCCTTCTTTTATTAATGCAATCTTTTCGTCCTCATCTTCCAGTGCAATAGTGTCAAGCTCTTTTTTTATGAAAAATTCATCACTATGATCAATATCAATATTTACTTTAGCATCTTCAGGAAGAATATTAAAATAAATAAGTCCTTCAATAATACCATCTCCCATTTCTTGTTCTGCATGATATACCTCTCTATACTTTGTAAATTGATATAATTCTTCATGCGCATTTGCCACAACAATTCCTCTGACATGTTTCATGCTAAACATTGCAGAATCATTACCACTATCACCAGCAACTAAAACTTCGTTATTATTTAAGTTTAGTTTTTTTAACAACCAGTTTAAGGCATTTCCTTTATTGGCAAACTTGGGTAAAATATCTAGATATTTATCTTGTGAATAAACAACATTTACGTCCATATTCGCATCAGCAAGATGTTGCTCTACGTCGTTGATTAATTTAGCACTAGCACCATGAAAAAAGTAACTTCTTTTATAAGAATGCTGAAATCTAATAGGCTGCTCACTTATAGGGTGATTTAAGTTTGTGACAATTTGCTCAACAGCTTTTAAATCCCAACCATCATCTAAAATGTCGTTAAATTCCTTTACAATTGTGCCTTCTTTAAAATTATATATATGGGTACCTACACCAGAAATGATGTAATCTGGCTCAGGAAGAACTCCAGTTTCAATTAAATTTAAAACATCATCAATTAAACGCCCAGTATTATAAGTTAATAACACATTATTAGGTTTATAACTATCCCAGATGGCTTTAAAATTACTTTTATAGGTATGAAAATCTATTAAGGTGTTATCAATATCGAAAGAAAGTAAGTGTATTTTGGCATCAAAATCAGCACTAGTATTGCTCATAATAATTATTTAAAAATTAATGATTCTTGTTGTTTTTTATCCATTTTTGATTAAAATACTACTAAAACGAACCCAAAACAAGCAAATTTCACCTGTTTTTAGCAATAATTAGAATGTGTCAATTTGCGTCTCTTTGATTAAGAATATCAGAAACCACCTATAGCTTTTTTGAGGATTTAATAAGAACGAAATTTAGGTTTAAATAAAAATGTGTTTACTTTAATAGAAAAGCAAACACATTTAAAAGTAATTTTTGTATTTATTTAAATACCGCTTATAAAACTTCCATAAGGGTCTTTAAATTGAATACCTTCTGTAAACCTATGTTTACTCAATACTTTAAATTCGACAAGAGCCCAAAGCACAAATTCCTTCACAAAGTAACTATCTTGTTTTGTTAGGTTTGGTTGATACTTTCCGAGTAAATCATCCAAAGGTGAAATTGCATTTATTAAGTTTTTGTATTCCTTATCTCTTAAATCATCCAACAGTTCGAAACCTTCTTTCAAATTAAAAAACCATGAAACAATATCATCGTATGGACCATCTTCATCTTCTTTTTGAAGCTTGCTTATTTTCGGAAAAAACTCTGTAAACAAACTTTTTACGGCATCGCCAATTAAGTTATAAGCTACCATTGCTGCGCCCTCCTGCTCACCTTCATAAACCAACTCTACTTTTCCCGTAATAGCCGGAATAATTCCAACAAAATCTGATAACCTAATGGTAGTTTGACCATCTCCATTAATTAACGCGCGACGCTCTGCGGTACTCAATAAGTTTTCTAGTGCTGTGATACTTAAACGCGCACTTACCCCACTTTTAGCGTCAATTAATTCGCTCTCCCTTGCTTCAAATACAATTTGTTCGAGTAAATCTCTAGCTAAATCTGGAACAATAACAGTTGTCTTTTGACCTTCAACCAATTTGGCTTCTTGCTCAGTAATAAGTCTTGCGGTTTCAATATCTACAGGATAATGCGTTAATATTTGAGAGCCAATTCTATCTTTTAAGGGCGTAACTATACTGCCTCTATTAGTATAATCTTCAGGATTTGCCGTGAATAAAAACTGAATATCAAGAGGTAAACGTAATTTAAATCCTCTTATTTGAATATCGCCTTCTTGTAAAATATTAAATAATGCCACTTGTATTCTGGCTTGTAAATCGGGTAATTCGTTAATAACAAAAATGCATCGGTTGGCTCTAGGAATCATACCGTAATGGATTACTCGATCATCAGCATAACTTAATTTTAAATTGGCAGCTTTAATAGGATCTACATCACCTATAATATCTGCCACTGTAACGTCGGGTGTGGCTAATTTTTCAGCAAATCGTTCACTTCTATGGAGCCAAGATATAGGTGTTTCATTACCCTTTTCTTTAATTATTTCTTTAGCAAAACGCGATATTGGATTAAGTGGATCGTCATTAATTTCGGATCCTTCAACTACAGGAATATATTCATCTAACAAATTCAACATTAATCGTGCAAGCCTTGTTTTTGCTTGTCCGCGTAAGCCTAATAAGTTTATATTATGCCGAGATAAAATAGCACGTTCAAGCTCTGGAATAACAGTGTTTTCATAACCATGAACTCCTTCAAAAGTGGTTTCCTTATTCTTTAGTTTTTTAATTAAATTATCTCGTAATTCATCCTTAATAGTTTTACTTTGATATCTGGCTTTTTTTAAATCACCTAGTGTTTTTATTGTTTCTATTTTCATATTTAGCTTTTGAATTGTTACTTCTAGCTTTAAGCGAATCAAACTAAATGAGACTCAATGCTATTTGCTAAAAGTTCTTTATTTATCCTCTAATTCTTTTTTTTCTATTGGTCTCGTAATCCTCAAAAATCATTTCACCTAAACCTTTTAAACCTGTATAAAAAGCTTTGCCCTGATTAGCATAAGTAAACTCACGCACAAATTGCATTAAATAGCTGTCTTTAGCTATCATAAATGTTGTGATGGGAATATGTAATTTTCTTGCTTGTTGCGCCATCATATAACATTTATTGACAATATGGGTATCCAGACCGTTACTGTTCTTGTAATATGTACCATCTGGTTGTCGTAAACAACTAGGTTTACCATCAGTAATCATGAATATTTGTTTGTTCGTGTTTCGTTTACGTCTCAGTAAATCCATAGCCAATTGCAATCCTGCAACCGTATTTGTATGATAGGGTCCAACTTTTAAATAGGGTAAATCTTTAATTTCAATCTGCCACGCATCGTTACCAAAAACTAATATATCCAGCGTATCTTTTGGGTAGCGTGTTGTAATAAGTTCTGCAAGCGCCATAGCCACTTTTTTGGCAGGTGTGATACGATCTTCGCCATAAAGAATCATACTGTGGCTAATATCAATCATTAAAACCGTACTCATCTGAGATTTATGCAGAGTCTCCTCAACAACCAAATCGTCTTCAGTCAAATTAAAATCGGATATCCCATGATTGATTTGGGCATTTTTCAAACTTTCGGTCATTGATACCTTATCTAATGCATCTCCAAACTGGTAATTTCTAAAATCCCCAGTGTGCTCATCACCAATACCAATCCCTTTGCTTTTATGGTTACCTTGACCACTGCGTTTTATTTTTCCAAATATATGATCTAATGCTTGCTGCCGAATGGCCCGTTCTGTTTTTGAAGTAATTTCCAATGTGCCGTTGCCGTCCGGATCTATTTCTTCTCGTAAATACCCTTTTTGTTTTAAATCTTCAATAAAATCTTCAATAGTGTACTCTGGCGTCGTCAGTTTATATTCTTTATCTAACTCACGCAACCAATCTATGGCTTCATCAAAATCGCCAGAAGTATGCGTAATGAGTTCTTTAAATATTTCGAAAAGTTTATCGAACGGTGATTGATTAGGCGATTCGTATTTTTTAAAAACGAAACCTTTTCTTGGTGTTTTATTGTGTTTCATAGCGTTATAAAAATACTACATTTCTACAATAAGAACTTTAACATTAACAACTATTTATATAAATCTTCTAAAAAGAAAGTAAAAACCGTTAAAAATGTTTTAAAAAATAGACCGAAATAAAAAGAAGCTCCAAAAAAGCTTTAGAACCAAACGACTAACTTATTATTCTATGCGCTTTAAGCCATTCAAATCTTCAATCTTGATAAATTTACCAATTGTTGAAATAAGGCCATCTTTTTTAAACTGAGACAACACCCTAATTGCAGATTCTGTAGCTGTACCAACGATACTAGCATAGTCTTCTCGCGATAAAAGGATACTCAATGTGCCATCTGGATTTACTCCAAAATTTTCATGAATATATATCAGGGATTCAGCTAAACGCTGACGTACCGATTTTTGAGCCATATTCACAATAACATCGTCGGCTTCTCTTAAATCACTTGCCATATCTTTTAATACATCGAATGAGAACTTGGGATTTTTTTGTAAATCTGCGATTATTTCACTTTTAGGGATAAAGCAAACCTCCATATCATTTAATGCTATAGCTTGTAAATTTGAAGCTTCATCACTTATAATAGATCGTTGCCCTAACAACTGTCCTTTTACAACCATTTTCACGATTTGGTCTTTACCGTTTTCGCTTAATTTAGTTAATTTACAGATTCCATCTCTAACACAATAGACGCCGTTTAACATTTCTCCTTCTTCAAAAATAACCTCTCCTTTTTTTATTTTCTTTGAAGTTTTACATGCCGATATACGCACTAATTCGTCTTTGGTTAAAGACTTTAAGGAATTAAACTGCTTGATAATACATTGCTCACATTTACTCATAGCACCTCTTTACAGAGCGTAAAAATAAACAAATCATGATTAATATCATATTTTAATTCTGCTTTACTCTTCAATTTTGCATCAGGTATAAAAGAGCAAATTAAAATGAGTAAAAACGCATGTTTTCATTGTGGTTTAGAAGCAGATGCATCTAAAATCATGTTTGACAACAAACCTTTTTGTTGCAATGGCTGCAAAACGGTATACGAAATCTTTTCTACAAATGATTTAGGTTGTTATTACGATTTACAAAATGCGCCAGGAGCAACGCCCAAAGACATAGAAGGCAAGTACAACTTTTTAGATAACCCTAAAATTGTTGATCAATTGCTTGAATTTAATGACGAAGACACCCAAATCATAACACTTTACATTCCGCATATTCATTGTAGTTCTTGTATTTGGATACTTGAAAATTTAAACAAATTAAATCCAGATATAAATTCTTCAATCGTAAATTTTGGAAAGAAAACAGTAAGGGTCTCGTTCAATTTTGAAAGGGTATCATTGAAAGATGTGGTGACGCTTTTAAGCAGTATTGGTTACGAACCCTATATAAGTTTAGATGATTACAGCGTAGGCAAAAAACGTGTAGACAGATCGCTAATTTACAAATTAGGTGTTGCAGGTTTTGCGTTTGGAAATGTGATGTTTTTATCTTTTCCAGAGTATTTTCAAGTTGGGGAATTTTGGCTAGAACAATTCAAACCCCTTTTTAGGTGGCTCATGTTTGCATTTTCAGTTCCAGTGATTTTTTATGCAGCTCAAGATTACTTCATATCTGCATATAAAGGGCTTCGATCTAAGATATTGAATATTGATGTCCCAATTGCATTGGGCGCATCTGTACTCTTTATTAGAAGTACCTGGGAAATTGTTTTCGATTTAGGCACTGGCTTCTTTGATAGCTTAACGGGCTTAATTTTCTTTTTACTACTTGGGAAATTTTTTCAGCAGAAAACCTATACTTTTTTATCTTTTGAAAGGGATTATAAATCTTACTTCCCAATTGGAATAACTAAAATCACTTCAGAGGACAAGGAAGAATCCATTCAAGTTTATGACATAGAAAAAGGCGATAGACTTTTAATTAGAAACGAAGAATTAATTCCTGTTGATTGTATTCTCATAAAAGGCAAAGCGAGAATTGATTATAGTTTTGTTACGGGCGAATCAAAAACGGTTTCTAAACAATCTGGCGATAAACTTTTTGCAGGAGGCAAACAATTGGACGGTAGTATAGAGGTTGATGTTTTAAACTCGGTTGAGCAAAGTTATCTTACCCAACTGTGGAGTAACGATGTATTTAAACATGACAAAGAATTATCGTTTACAAACATTACAAATAGTATTAGTAAACGCTTTACCATTACTATTTTATTGATTGCTTTCGTAGCTACATCATTTTGGCTTTTTACAGATTCTAGTAAAGCATTGAACGTTTTTACTTCAGTTTTAATTATTGCTTGCCCTTGCGCCATAGCCCTTTCTGCTCCGTTTACATTTGGTAACATGTTACGCATTTTAGGAAAGAAAAAATTCTACCTAAAAAATGCTTCGGTAATTGAGCAACTTGCCAAAATAAACACCATCATTTTTGATAAAACTGGAACAATAACTGCTAATAAAGAAACCACAATTGATTACGAAGGGTTGGAACTTACAACTGCTGAAGAATCTTTATTAAAAAGTACGCTTCGAGGCTCTAACCATCCTTTAAGCCGTTCGTTATACACGCTTTTAAATGAGCACGATATTTTAACTTTAGATACTTATCAAGAGCATTTAGGAAAAGGTATTGAAGCCAAATATCAAGACCATAACATCAAAGTGGGTTCTGCACCATTTGTTGGTTTAGCAACCGATAACGCAACGCTAAACACCACAGTACATGTTAGCACAAACAACCATTACAAAGGAAAATTTACCTTTTACAATAAATATAGAAAAGGACTATCAAAGTTATTTAATAAGCTTAAATCTGAATATGATTTAGTTATTTTATCTGGTGACAATGCAGGTGAAAAAAGCAATTTAACCAAATTACTTCCTACTAAAACCAAACTCCTTTTTAACCAAAAGCCAGAAGACAAACTTGAATATATAAAATATCATCAAAGTGAAGGCGCAACGGTATTAATGATTGGAGACGGATTAAATGATGCTGGCGCTTTGGCACAAAGTGATGTTGGTATTGCGATTTCGGAAAATGTGAATGTGTTTTCCCCTGCTTGTGATGCTATTTTAGATGCTTCAAAATTCAATCAGATTTACAATTACATAAAAGCAAGTAAAGGCGCCATTAAGATAATTAAATGGAGTTTTGCCTTGTCCTTTATTTACAATATCATCGGCTTATATTTTGCGGTTACTGGCCAGTTGGAACCCGTTGTTGCAGCTATTTTGATGCCTTTAAGCTCTATAAGCATAGTGGCTTTCACAACTATATGCACAAATATAATAGGTCGAAAATTGAAATAGATTTAAAAATCAAAATTCAACACAATTGTTAAACTGAATTCAAGAATACGAGTGCTTAATAAGTTAAAATTATATATCTAATATGATAAATATCATCTTTTAAAATAATGTATAAAAGTATTTTTGAACCATAACTTCAAATAGGTATGAGTGTTATATATGTTTTACTTGCTATAAGCATAACCGTTGCTGTTGGCTTTTTTATTGCCTTTATTTTGGCTGTTAAAAGTGGGCAGTTCGACGACAATTATACCCCTTCGGTACGCATGCTATTTGAAGATGAACTTGTTAAAGATAAATCCAAAAAAAAGTACTAACCAAAAAAAATATTAATAACTAAATTATGGAGATGCAACAATTTTATTACGATAACAAAATCGTTACCAAATTTATTTATGCCACCATTGTTTTTGGAGTGGTAGGTATGTCGGTAGGTTTGTTACTTGCCTTTATGTTTTTATTTCCCAACTTAACAGATGGTATTTCGTGGTTAAGTTTTGGTCGTTTAAGACCTTTACATACCAACGCTGTTATTTTTGCCTTTGTTGGAAATGCCATGTTTGCTGGTATTTATTACTCGTTACAACGTTTGTTAAAAACTCGTATGGCTAGTGATTTGCTAAGTAACATTAACTTTTGGGGTTGGCAACTCATTATTGTGGCAGCAGCGATTTCGTTACCTCTGGGATATACAACTTCCAAAGAATACGCAGAGTTAGAATGGCCAATCGATATTGCCATAGCCCTGATATGGGTCGTTTTTGGGATTAACATGATTTGGACGATATTGAAACGTCGCCAGCGTCATTTATACGTTGCCATATGGTTTTATATTGCCACGTTTGTAACGGTTGCGGTACTTCATATTTTTAACAATTTAGAATTGCCTGTTAGCGCAATGAAAAGCTACTCGGTTTACGCGGGTGTGCAAGATGCTTTAGTGCAATGGTGGTACGGACACAATGCTGTAGCATTCTTTTTAACAACACCATTTTTAGGATTAATGTATTATTTTGTTCCTAAAGCTGCCAATAGACCGGTTTATTCTTATAGACTTTCTATCGTGCATTTCTGGTCGTTAATTTTCATTTATATATGGGCAGGACCTCACCATTTATTGTACTCGGCTTTACCAGAATGGGCTCAAAACTTAGGGGTTACTTTTTCTGTAATGCTTTTAATGCCATCTTGGGGTGGTATGATAAACGGACTTTTAACCTTGCGTGGCGCTTGGGATAAAGTGCGTACAGATCCTGTTTTAAAATTTATGGTTGTAGCCATTACAGGTTACGGTATGGCCACTTTTGAAGGACCAACCTTATCGCTTAAAAATGTAAACGCTATTGCTCACTTTACTGATTGGATTATTGCACACGTACACGTGGGTGCATTAGCATGGAACGGTTTTATGGCATTTGGTATTATTTATTACTTAATCCCGCGATTGTTTAAAACCAAATTACACTCTATAGGATTAGCTAACCTGCATTTCTGGTTAGGAACTCTAGGTATTATTATCTATGCATTACCTATGTATGTTGCTGGATTTACTCAAGCAAGTATGTGGAAGCAATTTAATCCAGATGGGACATTAGTTTATGGTAACTTTTTAGAAACGGTTACTGAAATTATGCCAATGTATTGGATGCGTGCCATTGGCGGTAGTTTATATATTGTAGGTATGTTCATTCTAGTTTACAATATTATTGTTACAGTGAAACAAGGTAGCAAAGTAACAGATGAACTAGCCGAAGCACCAGCTCTAGAGCGCGTCACTAAAAAACGTACTGCATCAGAAGGATGGCATACTTGGTTAGAAAGAAGACCAATACAATTAACCCTATTAGCAACTGTAGCTATTTTAATTGGAGGTGTCGTGCAAATTGTTCCAACCATCATGGTAAAATCTAACATACCTACCATTGCAAGTGTAAAACCTTATACCCCTTTAGAATTAGAAGGTAGAGATATTTACATACGTGAAGGTTGTGTAGGTTGCCATTCGCAAATGATTCGTCCTTTTAGAAGTGAAGTTGAGCGCTATGGTGAATACTCAAAAGCTGGAGAATATGTTTATGATCATCCATTCCTTTGGGGTAGTAAACGTACCGGACCAGACTTACATCGCATCGGTGGCAAGTATTCTGATAACTGGCACTTTAACCACATGTACGATCCGCAAAGTACCTCATCGGGTTCTATTATGCCTCGTTACCCTTGGTTAATTTCTGGAAGCAGCAGCACATTAGATAAATCGCTTACCGAGACTAAAATGGAAGCCATGGTATCCTTAGGCGTTCCTTATACAGATGAAGAGATTGCGAATGCCCAACAGAGCATGTTAGAACAAGGTACTCAGATTGAGCAAAACCTTTATAGCGATCCGGATTTCGCAAATAACTACGAAGCTGACAAAAAATATGCAGCTGAAAATGGTGAAGAATTTGTTGAAATGAAAAATCGTGAAATAGTAGCACTTATTGCATATTTACAACGATTAGGAACCGATATTAATGTAGAAACAGCTCAAAATTAACCATTAAAAAACACAAAGTATCATGTTGAAATTTGTAAAAAATCATATGGAGAGCATCGCAGGTATAGAAATATATCCTATTATTTCACTGCTTATCTTCTTCATCTTTTTTGTCGCGCTATTTTGGTGGGTAATTTCCGCTAAAAAAGACTATATAAATAACGTTAGTAACATTCCATTAGACAACCAAAACGACGATATATTATGAAAAATATTCCATCTTGGATTCGAGTTCCAATAGTATTCTTTATCATTTTCGGAGCTGTAGAGTTCTTTATAGATTCTGGAGAAAAACCTGCATTTATTGAATATCCTGCAGTCATGTTATTTCTGCTATTGGTACTTTTAATTCTTATTGCTATTGAAGCAATTGTAGGTGCTTTAGAAAACGTGATGCTTCACAAATTAGATGATGAAGCTAAAGCTCGCTTTTTAGCCGAAAAAGAAAAAACTTTTGAATTTACTTGGTTTAAAGAAACTTATAAGAAATTATTAGGTTCGAAGCCAATTGAAGAAGAAGGTGAAATTATTCTAGATCATAATTACGATGGTATAAAAGAGTTAGATAACAATTTACCGCCATGGTGGTTATATGGTTTTTACATCTCGATTGTATTTGCTGTTGTTTACATGTTAAGATTTCATGTTTTTGATGGCTACACTCAAGCAGATGAGTTAGAAACTGAATTAGCAGATGCAAGAGAAGCCATAGAAGCTTATAAGAAAACCGCTAAAAATTTAGTAGACATTAATACTGTAACACTATTAACTGATGCAGCAGATTTAAGTGCAGGTAAGACCATTTTTGAAACCAACTGTGTGGCTTGCCATATGGCAGATGGTGGTGGTGGTATTGGACCAAACTTAACAGACGACCATTGGATTATTGGTGGCGGTATTAAAAATGTATTTAAAACGGTATCAGAAGGTGGACGTTCTGGTAAAGGAATGATTGCTTGGAAACAGCAACTAAAACCATTAGAAATGGCTCAAGTATCAAGTTATGTATTAACATTTCAAGGTACAACACCTGCAAATCCTAAAGATGCTGAAGGCGATATTTGGGTAGATGAAACTGCAGAAGCCGCCGTTGAAGCTAAAGCGCCTGAAGCAGTAATTAAAGAATAAATTTAATATCTACAAGTACTAATTAAACTAATGTACCCAATACCTGTCGGGTTTTAAACTCGGCAGGTATTTAAATCAAAACAAAATTGGAAACCCCAGATAACGAAAATTTCAGAGACTCTATTGGAACGATTACCGAAGAAGGTAAACGTGCCTGGGTATTTCCTAAAAAACCTAGTGGAAAGTTTTATAAATACAGAAAATGGGTTAGCTACTTTTTATTGGCGTTCCTACTATTATCGCCGTTTATTAAAATAAATGGCAATCAGTTTTTAATGTTCAATGTTTTGGAACGCCGATTTAATATTTTCGGGTTTCCGTTTTGGCCACAAGACTTTCATTTATTTGTAATATCTATGCTTATTGGTGTTGTATTTATTACTCTTTTTACCGTGGCTTTTGGTAGAATTTTTTGTGGGTGGATTTGTCCGCAAACCATTTTTATGGAGATGGTTTTTAGACGCATTGAATATTGGATTGAAGGTGACAGAAACAAACAACGCAAACTTGCAAGACAAAAATGGGATGCCGAAAAAATAAGAAAGAAAGGGTTAAAGCTCTTTATTTTCTTAATTATATCGTTTGTAATCGCGAATGTGTTTTTAGCCTATTTAATTGGAAGTGACAAGTTAATACAATACATAATTGATGGCCCATTTAGCCATATAAGTACCTTAATTTCGTTACTGATTTTTACTGGTGTATTCTATTTTGTTTTTGCGTGGTTTAGAGAGCAGGTGTGCATTATTGCCTGCCCTTACGGAAGATTGCAAGGTGTTTTATTAGACACAAAATCGATTGTAGTGGCCTACGATCATAAACGAGGTGAAGGTGAAAGTGGAAGAAAGAAGTTTAGAAAAAATGAAGACAGAGCAGCCTTAGGGCATGGCGACTGTATTGATTGTTTGCAATGTGTACATGTTTGCCCAACAGGAATAGATATTAGAAACGGTACGCAGCTAGAATGTGTAAACTGTACAGCATGTATTGATGAGTGCGACCACATTATGGAAAACATAAATTTACCGAAAGGGTTAATTCGTTATGCCAGCGAAGAGAATATAGAAAATAAAGCGCCTTTTAAATTAACAGCAAGAATGAAAGGCTACATTGCTGTATTGTCTATAATGGTTGGTTTATTAATTGGGATGCTGTTTTTAAGAAATGATATTGAAGCTCGTGTATTAAGATTGCCTGGTCAATTATATGAACACAAAGAGAACAACATCATTAGCAATGTGTTTACCTATAAATTGGTTAATAAAACGACAGAAACTATTGAAGACGTAAGCCTTAAATTGATGTCGCATAAAGGTGAATTAAAACTGGTATCTACAGGTGATGAGTTTGTGGTGCCGAGTCAAGGTTTAGCTGAAGGCACTTTGTTTATAGAGATTAATAATTCGGCTTTAAGTGGCGATAGAAACAAGATAAAAATTGGTGTTTACCAAGGTGATGAGTTAATTGAAACAACTACGGCCAATTTTTTAGGCCCTAGGAGTTATAAATAGGTTTAAGTCATGGTAATAAATTAAAGTGCTTACTGTATTGGGAGGGAAATGACTTTGGCAAACGGGTGCATTAGGGATTGAAGTGGCATCCTTTTTTGAGGCACGAGAAAAAGATATAACGGAAAGCCCGACCCTTTAGGGTAATGCCGTAAAAATTAAGAAATTATGAAAATTAGTTGGGGAACTGGAATTGTACTAGCGTTTATAGGGTTTATTAGCTTTATCATGTATTTTATTGTGACTATGAATATAGACGATAAATACAACCATGATTTGGTGAGTGATGACTATTATGGTGATGAATTGATTTACCAAAAGGATATTGATAAACTGCAAAACTCTGAAACTTTAGAGTCGAATATTGGCTACGAAAAAACGGCAGAAGGTTTGCTAATTAAATTCCCGGAAACTTTAGATTACAACGAAATTAAAGGCACTTTGTTCCTATATAGACCATCTAACAAACAGCTAGACTTTGATACTGCTATTTCATTGTCTAATTCTAATTTGCTCATACCTGACAAACGTTTGGTAGATGGTCGTTGGAACATAAAAATTGATTGGCAATATAAAGGAAAATCTTATTTATATAAAGAATCTATAAATTATTAATATGCTTTTTTCGGCATTTATATTAGGGCTTTTAGGAAGTTTCCACTGCGTTGGTATGTGTGGGCCTATTGCTTTTATGTTGCCTGTAGACCGCAGTAATTCGGTTAAAAAAGTTTCTCAAATTACATTTTATCATATAGGCAGGCTTGTAGCCTATGGTCTAATTGGGTTAGTGTTTGGACTTATAGGTAAAAGCCTGTTTATTTTTGGATTTCAGCAGCAACTGTCTATTATTATTGGCGTTTTAATGATTTTAGCAGTGGTTATTCCTCAGAAATATTTTAGTAAATACAAAGTCTCTAAACCAATTTATAAAGTGATCTCTAAAGTAAAATCGGCTTTGGGAACAGCTTTAAAGAAAAAAACAATGGACACGTTTTTAACCATTGGTTTTTTAAATGGCTTTTTACCATGTGGATTAGTTTATATGGCGCTGTTTGGTGCTATTGCTGGTGGCAATGCAATTAACGGAAGTTTATATATGCTTATTTTTGGTTTAGGTACTATTCCTTTAATGACTACTGCTATTTATTTTAGTCATTTTTTAAAAGGCAAAGCAAGACAACGCATACAAAAAGCCATTCCTATATTTGTAGTTATTATAGGCGCTTTATTTATTCTTCGTGGTTTAGGGCTTGGTATTCCTTACCTCTCTCCTGCTCCGGTTTACGACATGGTTACAAACGGTATTGATTGTCATTAACCATACTTTTTTTTCCATAAATCATCTTTTTTTATAATGATACATAAGTTTTATTGATTACGTATTGATAAAATTGATAGCTTTGTTTTCTATTATAATAGTATTACTTTTATATTTGCAATTAAATAAATTAATTATGGATTCTTTACTTTCAAATTTAAAAATTACTGTTCCGGAAAAACTTTACGTAAAAGACCCAGAGTCTTCTGATTTGGGTAAACGTATTGTGCAACATAGCATACTTTTAATTGACGAGATTGGTTTCGATGGTTTCACATTTAAAAAATTAGGCACCAAAATAGGTTCTAACGAGAGTTCTGTTTACCGTTATTTTGAGAGTAAACACAACCTACTACTCTACCTGAGTTCATGGTACTGGGCTTGGATAGAATATCAATTAGTATTTGAAACACATAGTTTAAATCCTAACGAAAAACTAGAAAAGGCTATTGAAATTGTAACAAGAACCATAAAAGAGGATTCTAAATTTTCGCATGTTAACGAGGTGATATTGAATAAGATTATGATAAAAGAGAATTCAAAATCCTTTCTTACCAATCAGGTAGATCAAGAAAACAAAGATGGCTATTTCATTATTTACAAACGCATAGTACATCGTTTAAGAGATATGATAAAAGCAATAAATCCGAAATACATATACCCTTCAAGTTTAGCTAGCACCATATTAGAAGGAAGTTTACACCAACATTTTTTAAAAGCTCATTTTACAACCATTACAGATTGTAACGATAAACTAACACCTACAGATTTTATTAAAAACCTGGTACTTAACACCTTGAAAGCTTAACTATGGAAGAGAAACTCATGACCCCTTGGCGCCGTTTAATAGGCTTACTGCAATTAGAAAAAAGAGACATTCTACAAATATTCTATTACGCGATATTTGCAGGAATTGTTGCTTTATCATTGCCTTTAGGCATACAAGCCATTATAAATTTAATTCAAGGCGCACAAATATCAACCTCCTGGGTTATTCTAGTAATTATAGTAACACTAGGTGTTGCTTTTTCTGGAGCTTTACAACTGATGCAACTTCGAATTATTGAAACGATACAGCAACGTGTTTTTACAAGATCTTCTTTTGAATTGGCTTATCGCTTTCCAAAAATTAAAATGGCCGAATTGCGTAATTTTTATCCGCCAGAATTAGCCAATAGATTTTTTGATACGTTAACCATACAAAAAAGCTTATCGAAGATCTTAATAGACGTCCCTACAGCAGTTTTACAAATTCTATTTGCTTTAATCCTGCTTTCGTTCTACCATCCGTTTTTTATCATATTCGGTATTTTACTACTGGCGTTAATTTTTGTGGTATTTAAATTTACAGCTCAAAAAGGGCTTGAAACCAGCCTAAAAGAATCAAAAAACAAATACAAAGTTGCACATTGGATTCAAGAAATAGCGCGTTCTGTTATTAGTTTTAAACTTTCAGGAAGCACAAGTTTAGGAATCAATAAAAACGATGATTTAGTAAACGAGTATTTGAAGGCCAGAGAAAGTCACTTTAAAATTTTGATGCTCCAATTTATACAAATGATAAGCTTTAAGGTAATTGTTACTGCTAGCTTACTTCTAATTGGTGGGGCATTAGTTTTAAATCAAGAAATGAATATCGGGCAATTTGTTGCAGCAGAAATTATTATTTTATTGGTTATAGCCTCAGTTGAAAAATTAATTTTAGGATTAGAATCGTTTTATGATGCTTTAACTTCTCTTGAAAAAATTGGACAAATTGTAGATAAAGATTTAGAAAGTCAAGAAGGCGAAAAACCTCAATTCTCAAAAAGTATTCAAATAGAGCTAGACCATGTTTCATATGAAGTTGACAATAGAGACCAGCATATATTAAATGATATTTCATTAAAAATAAATTCAAAAAGTAGAATATTAATAAATGGTGAGAGTGGATCTGGAAAGTCTACATTGCTAAGATTAATATCTGGGGTTATTGAAGCAACAAGCGGACATATTTACGTAAATGATATGTCGATTAATAGTATCAATCTGAATTTTTACAGGTCGCAATTGGGGTTATCACTTTCTGACGAAAATCCTTTTGAAGGTACAATCAGAGAAAATTTAACTTTCTCAAACCCCAATATCTCTGATGAAAAAATATATGAAGTACTAGATATTGTAGGGCTCAAATCATTTATAAAAGCCCAACCCGACGGACTAAATACCATACTTTATCCTGATGGCAAACAAATGTCTTACTCATTGTCGAAAAAATTAGTTTTGGCGCGAGCTATTTTGAAAAACCCAAAAGTGCTGATTCTTGAAGATGCCTTAGACAGATTTAACAGAGCTGAAACCAAGGCCATCGTAGATTATTTATCGCATCCTAATAGACCTTGGGCATTAATTGTAGTGAGCTTTAGTTCTGTTTGGAATGGTAAATGCACAGAAATAATCACCCTTGAACAAGGTAAAATAATATCTAAAACCAATTAAGTTATGCTAAATATATCTCATAACCAATTGAATAAAAAAATAGACTTAAGTCAATATAAGTCTGGTAAAAAAATAATGCATATTGAGTATTACCGATACTTCAATAAATTTTTGTTGGCTGCTGCTATTTTTGGGTTTATTGTACTTTTTTTACCATGGACTCAAAATATAACTGGACAAGGCACAGTAACAACTTTAAGGCCTAATCAGCGTCCGCAACATATCCAATCACAAATACCAGGGCGTATTGAAGAATGGTATGTACAGGAAGGAGACGAAGTAAAAAAAGGTGATACGATTTTAAGAATATCTGAAGTGAAAAGTGAGTATTTTGACGATAGATTAGTTGAACGCACTAACGACCAGATACAATCAAAATCGTCTTCAGTTACCGCATATCAAGGTAAGGTAGAGGCGTTAAACAGACAAATTTCAGCATTACGTAATGAGCAGCAATTAAAATTAGAGCAAACTAAAAACAAACTCATGCAATCGCAATTAAAAGTTAAAAGCGATAGTATTGATTTAGAAGCGGCTAAAACAAATTTAAAAATAGCAGAAACACAGTTTAATCGTATTGCAACATTGCAAGAAGAAGGACTAAAAGCTGTAAGAGATGTAGAGGAAAAACGTTTAAAACTTCAAGAAACCCAAGCTAAATATATTTCGCAAGAAAACAAGTATTTAGCCAGTAAAAACGAAGTTATTAATGCGCGACTAGAATTATCAAGAACTAACGCTTCGTATGCCGATAAAATTTCAAAAGCGCAGAGCGATATGTTTACCGCACAGTCTAGTGGATTTGATACTCAAGCACAAGTTACCAAACTTGAAAATGAATATAGCAATTACAAAAAACGTAATAGCTTGCTTTATGTTACAGCACCCCAAAACGGCTTTATAAATAAGGTTTTAACCGGTGGTATTGGAGTAACATTTAAAGAAGGTGAGCAATTGGTTGGTATTATGCCATCAACATACGATTTGGCTGTAGAAACATTTGTTCGCCCAATAGATTTACCATTACTTCATATAGGCGAACATGTGCGTGTGCAATTCGATGGCTGGCCAGCAATTGTGTTTAGCGGATGGCCCAATGTTTCATACGGAACTTATGGTGCTAAAGTTGTAGCCATTGAGCGCTTTATTAGCGACAACGGAAAATACAGAGTTTTACTTGCACCGGACTCATCAGATCATGAATGGCCAGAAGCCATAAGAGTTGGCTCAGGAGCCAAAACAATTGCTTTGCTCGAGGATGTGCCCATTTGGTTTGAGCTATGGAGACAGATTAACAGCTTCCCTCCAAATTATTATCAACCCAAAAACAACGATAAAAGTCTTAAAAAAGGATAATAAATGAAAGCACTTTTAACCAGTATATTACTTTGTTTTAGCTTTATAATTCCAGCTCAGGATAGTACATCGGTGATTTCTTTGGCAGAATATTTAGGTTACGTAAAAACGTTTCATCCTATTGTGAAACAAGCAAATCTTACCATCAATGAAAGTGAAGCTAAACTTATGAAAGCGCGTGGTGCATTTGATCCTAAATTAGAAGTAGATTTTGATAGGAAAACATTTAAAAATACCGAGTATTATGACAAGTTAAACGCCTCGTTTAAAATACCTACATGGTTTGGCATCGAGTTAAAGGGAAATTTTGAAGAAAACACAGGCGATTTTTTAAACCCTGAAGCTTTTGTTCCTGAAGATGGTTTGTACAGCGCAGGAATTTCAGTACCTGTTGCCCGCGGATTGCTAACCAACCAGCGAATGGCTATGTTAAGACAATCAAGGCTTTATGTAAAACAAGCACAAGCAGACCGCCAATTACTGGTAAATAATATTTTATACAATGCTACAGTCACTTATTTTAATTGGTTAAAAACCTATAATGAGAAATTGGTTTACGAAGATTTTTTAAGCAATGCTGAAATGCGTTTTAACGGGATTAAAAAAAGTTTCGAGGTTGGAGACAAACCTGCTATTGATACGCTTGAGGCTAGAATCGCTTTGAATAATAGAAAATTGAACCTCGAAAAATCGAGAATAAAATACATCAAATCATCTCTTGAGTTGTCGAATTTTTTATGGTTGAATGATAATACACCTGTAGAAATTACAGACCGTATTATTCCGGATGTTAATACTCTTGAATCGATTGACGCCACGTTGAATACTTCGGCTTTAAACATTGAAAATTACGAGATATCCAATCATCCAAAGTTATTATCATTAGATTATAAATACCAAAGTTTAAATATTGAAAAACGGTTAAAACTAAATAATCTATTGCCTCAAATTGATTTACAGTACAACTTCTTATCGCAAACACCTGAAGTTGCGCGTTCGTTTAGTACTTCAGCATACAAAAGTGGTGTGAACATTAATTTTCCGTTGTTTTTACGTAAAGAACGAGGTGATTTAAAACTAGCAAAAATCAAGATACAAGACACAAAATTTGAGATTCAAAATACAAAAGTAAGTCTTAAAAACAAGATAGATGCCTTAACTATGGAGTTGGATTCTTATATACTTCAAAATGACCTAACGGTAACTATTGTTAATGACTATTCAATAATGTTATCTGCAGAAGAACGCAAGTTTTTTTTAGGAGAAAGTTCACTCTTTATTGTTAACTCTCGTGAAGCCAAACTTATTGATGCTAAATTAAAAGCGATTGAACTAGAAAACAGTTTTTTCAAAACCAAGGCTAATTTATTTAATGTTTTGGCTAGTAATGAAGTGCCTTTAAACTAAACAGCATTAGTTTTTAAAAGGCAATCTAGAATACTAATTGATCTATTAAAATCATAAAGCATTCTTGACTGCCTACAACTAAAAAAAATATCATTTAAATTTTAAAGGTCATTACTGGTAATGTAGAGTGGTTTGCTACATCTTCACTAATACTGCCTTCAAAGAAGTGAGCCAATCCTTTTCTACCATGTGTAGGCAAAATTATAAGATCTGCTCCTATTTTATTAGCACAATTTAAAACGCCTTCTTCTACTGAATAATCACTTACATAAAAAACATCATCCATTTTATCGAGATTTTGTTCTGCCTTAGTGAAGAAGTTTACAGCCTT
Organism: Algibacter luteus; assembly: GCF_900141715.1. Taxonomy (GTDB): domain Bacteria; phylum Bacteroidota; class Bacteroidia; order Flavobacteriales; family Flavobacteriaceae; genus Arenitalea; species Arenitalea lutea. The sequence goes on from NZ_FQYK01000001.1 coordinate 124,518, forward strand.
TTTTTCTACTTCTAAAGAACTCATAAATCGATCATTAGGTAAATTTACATTCACTATATACATCTTTGTATCTACCTTATCGAACATCTGTTTCGCTTTTAAATAAGAGCTAATGGCTTCTTCTGAAAAATCGCAGGCAAAAACGACCACATCAAAATTAACATCGTTTACATGGTTTTTCACTACTAAAACCGGAATACTAGCGTTTCTTACAACGCGTTCTGTATTAGATCCAATTAAAAACTCTTTAAGTCCACTTGCGCCATGAGAACCCATAACTATCAAATCGGCGTCGTGTTTTTGTGCAACATCATTTACCTCACTAAATACCTTAAAGTGTTTTATAATCGGTGTTACCTTGATATCTTTTAGATAATCCTTCTTTAAAAAGTCTTCAAATTTTTGTTCTGCTAACTGAAGAAAAAATGCTGCCTTTTGGTTTTGAAGCCCATCTGAAGCTGTTAGCATAATATCAGACATTTCAAGCATGTGTAAGGCAAGTAACTCTGAATCATTTTTTACAGCAAGTTTTGCTGCAGTTTTAAGTGCATATTCTGAATGTTCAGAGAAGTCTATAGGTATAATAATTTTTTTCATAATCTTATTTTTTAGTTGGTTTATACTAAATACACATTCATCAAACAGTCATAGAAAACAACTGCATTTCTGGTTTTTTTCTTTGTAACAATACATCAAATGCCATACAAATATTTCTAACAAATGGCCTGCCTTTTAGGGTGACTTCAATTTTATTAGAATCAATTTTAAGCAGCTCATCTTTTTCCATTTCTTTAAGTTTAATTATGGCATCTGGCAATTCATTAAACCATAAATAATCTGTAGTCCAAGAGGTTTCAAATTGACACATTAAATTAAGAATGTGTCTTCTAATAATTAAATCTTCAGCGTTTAAGATATGTCCTCTAAATACTGGTAAAGTATCTTCTTCTAACAAATTATAATAACTCTCTATGCTTTTTATATTTTGAGCAAACCCATACCAACTATCACTTATAGACGACACACCTAAACCAATCATAGCTTGGGTTTTTGAAGCCGAATAACCCATAAAATTTCGATGTAAATTACCGTTTATAGCCGACTGATATAAGGCATCGGTAGTTAATGCGAAATGGTCCATACCTATTTCGTGATACCCCACCTCAGCTAATAATTCTTTACCTAACTCATATTGTTCTCTTTTTACTTCTGCCGATGGTAAATTAGAATCGTCAAATCCGCGTTGTCCATTTCCTTTTATCCATGGCACATGTGCATAACTATAAAATGCCAATCGGTCTGGTAGTAAGACTTTTGTTTTTAGTATGGTTTCTTTTATATGATCGATGGTTTGAAACGGTAAACCAAAAATAATATCATGACCTACAGAGGTATAACCAATTTCTCTAGCCAATGCTGTGGCCCGTTTTACATTTTCAAAGGGTTGAATTCTATGAATGGCTCGTTGCACTGTTTCGTTATAATCTTGAACGCCATAACTTACGCGTCTAAATCCAACATCGTATAGAGCTTGCAAATGTTCGCGTGTTGTATTATTTGGATGACCTTCAAAACTAAACTCGTATTCTGGAGCTAAAATGGAGGCTTTTAAAATACCATTAATTAACAGTTTTAAGTTTTCAGGACTAAAAAAAGTAGGCGTACCACCGCCAAGATGTAATTCTTTTATAATGGGTTTGGTATCAAATAACTCTAAATACAAATGCCACTCTTTTAATACAGCTTTTATGTATGGCGATTCTACACTGTGTTGCTTGGTAATGCGCTTATTACAACCACAAAACGTACATAAACTTTCGCAAAAAGGTAAGTGGATATATAGACTAATTCCTTCTTTAGAATTGCTTTCATTATAAGATTCTATTAACGAGGACTTCCATTTTTCGCGAGAAAACGTTTCTACATCCCAATACGGAACCGTTGGATAACTCGTATAACGAGGACCCGCAATATTATATTTATTGACTAATGATTTATTCATACCTAACTATTATGAATCAAAACTACTACAAAAGGGAGCAAGAAAAAATGATATATATCATGGTGCTTACTTGCAATTTGTTTAAGAATACCTTAACTTTCGATAGAATAAAAAACTGGAAAAATGAAAAAATTAAGCATCTTATGTATTGCCATAATAATAGGATTCACCTCTTGTAAAAACGAGAAAAAAGAAACTAAAACTATTGAAACCGAGGTTACTGAAACCGAAGTGGTTACTTCTAAAAAAATAAAAATGACTTTAAACGCTAAAAGTGATAGTAATGTTAGCGGCAATGTTGTTTTTAAAGAAGTTGATGGCGAAGTTAGCATGACTGCCATTATTAGTGGTTTAACTCCTGGGCAACATGCCATTCATATTCATGCCAACTCTGATTGTACTGCTCCTGATGGAACATCGGCTGGAGGACATTGGAACCCTACGGCGCAACCACATGGAAAATGGGGTGACGAAGCAGGCTTCCACAAAGGTGATATTGGTAATTTTACAGCTGATGAAAACGGAAACGGCACCATATCATTTACAACAGACGAATGGTGTATTGGTTGTGGTGATGAAACTAAAGACATACTTGGAAAAAGCGTTATTGTACATGCTGGTGAAGACGATTTAACCTCTCAACCTTCTGGTGCAGCTGGTGCTCGTGTAAGTTGTGCGGGTATTATTGAATAACATGTAGTATAGATACATGAGTTAATTCCCTAAAAACTATGCATATGAAATTGGTAAGAAGCTTAATATTTGTAATGTGCTTAACTTTTAGTTTTGTAGGTTATTCTCAATCTGAAAACAGCTCATCTGAAATAGAACAAATTACCGAAACCCTAATGCACTATATTGAGGGAACAGCCAACGGAAAACCAGACCGATTACGACAAGCCTTTCATCCAGATTTTAACCTTTATACGGTGACTGAAGCGGATAGTTTAAGAATTCGGTCGGGTGAAAAGTACATTTCTAATTTTCAACCTGGTAAAAAATCAAATCGTGTCGGACGTATTATTTCTATAGATTTTGAAAAAGATGCTGCCATAGCTAAGGCTGAAATAGTAGTTCCTAATTGGCGAATTTTTACGGATTACTTTCTGCTTTTGAAATATGAAGGATCCTGGAAAATTGTTCATAAAAGCTATACTTGGAAACCTTTTCCTGTAACTGAAACAAAAACAAAGTCTGATTAACAAGTTCACTTTACTTGGAGTTAAATTGTGATGATCGTTTTTTACTTTGAGATAATTTATTTAATTATAGGTTTTATAGGTTAAAATCGATTAATTTTTGAAACACAATCCTCTCGTTTCTCCAAAAATTAATCATTTATGAATCAACTATATACTTTAATCTTTTTAATCATTCAAACAACAATGACTCTATTTAATTTCAATAGCGAGAGCAATATTTCTAAATGGAACATTATTGATGATGGTGTTATGGGTGGACGTTCTCAAGGACATTTTAAAATTAACGATGCTGGAAATGGCTTGTTTTATGGCGATGTATCTTTAGAAAATAATGGTGGTTTTTCAATGGTGCAATATCGTTTTGATACCATAGAAGCCAAGAACTATTCTAAAGTCTATATAAAAGTAAAAGGCGATGGTAAAACCTATCAATTTAGAATTAAAGAAAACGAATCAGATTACTATTCTTTTGTGGCTACTTTTGAAACTACAAAAGCATGGGAAACTATCGAAATTCCTTTTAATACCATGTATCCCGCTTTTCGCGGAAAAAAATTAGATGCTGCCAATTATACAGGAAAACAAATGGAAATGATTGCGTTTTTAATTGGTAATAAGAAAGCAGAAAGCTTTAATCTTGAAATTGAAAGCATTATTTTAAAATAAGTAAGTCAAAATTTAAAGCGCACTAATAATATCGTATTTGGTAATAATTTGATATTTCCCTTCGCTTAAATGAACCAAAACAGCATTATTTTCTTTGTTGAATAGTTTTGAAATCACATCAATGGGGGTGTTTTTATCTACTATGGGAAAAGGCTTATGCATCACGTCTTTTATTGGCAAATTAGAAATGTCTTTATTTTCAATATACATGCGTAATAAATCTGCTTCATCAATAGCACCTACAAATCCAGTAGAATCTTCAACAGGAATTTGAGATATTTTATAGGCTTTCATGCGCTCGATGGCGTGAGATACCAATTCTTCTGTTTTTACAGTCACTAACGTTTTCTCTGAATCGCTTGCTACAAGATCTGCTGCCGAGGTTATTTTGTCTTCAATAAATCCGCGTTCGCGCATCCACTCGTCATTATACATTTTACCAACGTAACGACTGCCATGATCGTGAAATAAAACCACTACCACATCGTCTTTCGTAAAATGCTCTTTTAACTGAAGTAAACCTTTGATGGCTGCTCCTGCCGAATTCCCAAGAAACATACCTTCCTCTTTGGCTAATTTTTGGGTGTAAATAGCCGCATCTTTATCGGTTACTTTGGTGAAACCATCAATAATGTCGAAATCGACATTTTTTGGTAGAATATCTTCTCCAATGCCTTCGGTGATGTATGGATAAATTTCATTTTCGTCGAACACACCTGTTTCGTGATACTTTTTAAATACAGAACCGTAAGTATCGACACCCCAAATTTTAACATTAGGGTTCTGTTCTTTTAAGTATTTACCAACACCAGAAATGGTTCCGCCAGTACCAACACCCACAACAAAATGTGTTATTTCACCATCGGTTTGATTCCAAATTTCTGGTCCGGTACTTTCGTAATGCGCTAAGGCATTACTCGGGTTATCGTATTGATTAACATACCATGAATTTGGTGTTTCTTCGGCAAGACGTTTTGATGTTGAATAATACGATTTAGGATCGTCTGGCTCAACATTAGTAGGACACACAACCACTTTACTTCCTACGGCGCGCAGAATATCCATTTTTTCTTTACTCTGTTTATCGCTTATAACACAAATCATTTTATAACCTTTTACAATCGCTGCCAATGCAAGACCCATACCAGTGTTTCCTGAGGTTCCTTCTATGATGGTACCTCCTGGTTTTAAACGTCCATCGGCCTCAGCATCTTCAATCATTTTAACTGCCATTCGATCTTTTGTGGAGTTACCTGGATTGAAGGTTTCGTATTTTGCTAGTACTAAACAAGGTAAGTTTTTTGTTAAAACATTAAGTTTAACAAGCGGTGTGTTTCCTATAGTTTCTAATATGTTTTTGGCGTATTCCATAAGGTTATTTCGTGTTGTTTCAAAAATACTAAAAACCTAGTTGGTATATGTTAAAAGTTAGTTATTATGTGCGTTAGGGATTGCAGTGGCATCCTTTGTGCGGAGCTTTTATTTTGTCTTTTTAAATCTAGGCATATGCCTGTTTGTTAAAAAAATCCTGAAACTAGTTCGGGACTGCTTCGCAGAAAGACATAACGAAACATTTATGTTCATGAATTCAATAATTTAAAATAGAAATACATGAATAAAAGCCCGACCCTTGTGGTAACCTGCCTGCCGGCAGGCGCCCTAAAAAAAATAAACTAATCGAAGCGAATGGCTTTTACTGGCGATATTTTTGTAATGATAAATGAAGGTACGAGCAGCATGAGTAAGCAAAGGATGAGTGTGCCAATATTGAGCGCTATAATATAGCCCAAACTGATATAAACGGGCGCTTCGGAAACATAATACACACTTGGGTCTAAAGGGAAAAGTTTGAAATATTTTTGCGCATAAAGCAAGCCTAAACCTAAAATATTACCCCAAAACAAACCTAGAAGTATGAGGTAAGCGGCGTTGTATATAAAGATTTTGCGAATACCCCAGTTACTGCTACCAAGAGTTTTTAAAACCCCAATCATGCGGGTGCGCTCTAGAATTAAAACTAGGAGTGCCGTAATCATGTTAATACCTGCTACGAGTATCATGATACCAATGATACCGTAAATATTTTTATCAAAAATTTTAATCCATTCGAAAATGGAATAATATCTATCGGTTATGGTTTCGGAGTCTAGTAGTGAAGATATATTTTGATGAATTTGGGCTGCTGTTTCATCTAGGGAATTGTAATCGCTGATAAAAACTTCGAAATGGCCTACTTGATCTTTTTCCCAACGATTGATGCGCTGTAAGTGACGGATATCGCCAATAATATATTGGGCATCAAGATCTTGAAAACCTGAATTGTAAATGCCTTTTACACGGTAGGTAATGATGTTTGGGATTTTTTCTGGATCGTCTTTAGCAAATACCATTTGGAATTTATCTCCAACTTTAAAATGGAGTCTGTTTGCTAAATATTGTGAAACTAAAACCTCTTCGTTTCGGTTTTGCGTATAATCGGGCAATTCACCTTCCAATAAAAACTCTTTAAAATAACTCCAATTATAATCAGCACCTACACCTTTTAGGTACACGCCTTCAAAATCGGTTTCGGTCCGAATAACGCCAAATTTTGAAGCAACCCCTTGTACATGGCTTACCCCCGTTACCGCCTTAAATTCTGGATAGAAATCTTGGTTTTTTGATATGGGCGATACACTTTCTTGCGAGTTGTTACTATCGTATTTTGTAATGGTAACATGCCCGTTAAACGCCACTACTTTATCTCGAATTTTTTGCTGTAAACCAATGCCGGTGGCTATGGCAATCATCATCACCACAATGCCAATAGCAATTGCTGCGATACCAATTTTTATTATTGGTGCCGATATGCTACTTTTATACGCTTTACTACCAATAATGCGTTTAGCTATAAAAAACTCGTAATTCAAAATTTTACTATGCGGTTTAATGTTTTCAAAAATACAGTTTTATTATTTGTTTTAGTCATGATTTCTTGCGCTTCTAAAGTGAAAAATAAGACCACTGAAAAAGCTGAGACTATTGAACAAACTCAAATGGACAGCGCTATTGTTGTTGGCGCAAATCAAACTGAGATTTATTTGCCATTATTAAAAGGGAAACGCATTGGAATTGTAGCCAACCAAACATCGGTGATTTTTAAAAACCAAGCTCATACCATTTATGCGCATTTGGTTGATTCATTAGTAGCTTTAAAAGTTGATATAAAAAAAGTATTTGCTCCTGAACACGGTTTTCGTGGGCAAGCAGATGCCGGTGAAGTGGTTAAAGATGGCGTAGACACCAAAACCAATTTACCTATTATCTCGCTTTACGGAAAAAACAAAAAACCTTCGGCCGAACAGCTAAAAGATTTAGACCTTGTTGTATTTGATATTCAAGATGTTGGAGCGCGTTTTTACACTTATATTTCTACGCTTCATTATGTTATGGAAGCTTGTGCAGAAGCAAATATTCCTATTATTATTCTTGACAGACCCAATCCAAATGGGCATTATGTAGATGGACCTATTTTAGAAATGGAGCACAAAAGTTTTGTAGGCATGCATCCAATTCCTGTAGTTCATGGGATGACAATTGGAGAATATGCACAAATGATTAACGGTGAAAAATGGTTAGCCAATGGAATTCAATGTGAATTGGAAGTTATTAATATGAAGCATTACAATCACCAAAAAAAATATAGTTTACCTATTAAACCGAGTCCGAATTTACCAAATGACCAGGCAATTAACCTCTACCCTAGTTTATGCTTTTTTGAAGGTACCAATGTTAGTGCTGGACGAGGTACCGAAATGCAATTTCAGATTTTTGGTAGTCCATTTTTAAATCCAGAATCATTCGATTTTCAATTTACACCGAAACCTAATTTTGGATCGAAATACCCAAAACATGAAAATAAAGTTTGTTATGGTAAAGATTTAAGGAACACCAAAGCTCTTGATTTTTTAAATTTAGAATGGTTAATTGAAGCCTATCAACAAACAACAGATAAAAGCACTTTTTTTAATCCATTTTTCAGTAAACTGGCAGGTACTGAAACGCTGCAACAACAGATAAAATCTGGTCTTTCTCAAGCAGAGATAAAAGCCACTTGGAAAGAAGGCTTGGATAAGTTTAAAGCGATGAGGACACCTTATTTAATCTATCAGTAAATCTATTTGAACATTTATTTTTAATACTTAATAAAAAATTAATCTGCATTTTAAGCTAAAAGCTTAATTTTACACCGTATTAAGCGAACGAAGTTATGAACCCATCTTCCGCAGGTTGGATAAAAAAATTGATCAAGGAGATTGATAAAAACAATCTCTTTTTAAAACTCGACGAAGAAACCTTTTACGGTACTCTAAGGTCTTGCGGGTTTATATACGGAAGTAATTTAGATGTTGTAGCACAAGTTATTGATAAAAATGACCTAACGGAAGACGAGCTTTGTAAAACCAATTTATGTTTAGCGCTTTATTACACACACGCCAATTCTAAACAAAATATTCCTTTTGTTGATAGCGTTATTAGTTTTTATTCTGAAATTGATGACATAAAAACGTCTTTTTTAAAAGGTTTATTAGGCGGAAAAAAATCGAATGAAGAACTTGAAAAAATTATACACACTCGCATTCAGATTGATGCCAACGTGCTCACAAAAAACTTCAACTACTTTATTATTAATGCCTTGTTGTTTGTTGATGTTTTAGCTTATGAAGTTTATTTGAACAACCTCACCATATCAACCGATTATCTTAAAAATTTAGAAGCCTCTATTGCTTCTATTTCTCTAGATGTTTTAAATTCTAAAGAAACTAAAAATCAGTACGACGAAAGTTTAATTAAATTATTTGAATCTTCGTTACGCTATCAAGACGCTTCGGAATTAAATTATACCAAAGCCATTAAAAACGTAAATACAAATCTAGAGAAGTATTATATTTTAGATTTAGCTTGTATGGCAACTTGGAGTGACCAAATGATAGATGTCGAGGAACAACATTTTTTAGAAAAATTGGGGAACGATTTAGAGTTAAGTATGTCGCGAATACATCAATCGATAAAAGCGGTGAATCACTTTTATACCGTTCATAAAGATAATATTGCACTTTTAAGTTCTAAAAATATTGTTCAGAGCTTTTATAACAATTCGAGCAAAATGGTGAATAAACTGATTTCTCGAAACAGTAAACGCTTGTACCAAGAACTTAAAGACAGTAAAGAATTGATGGTGCTCCTTTCACAATCAACAGTAAGAGATTTAAGTAAAGAGGAACAAAAAAAAGTACAAGAACAACTACTCGACATTTTTAAATCGATACCTAGTCTTGCGATTTTTTTACTTCCTGGTGGGGCTTTATTATTGCCTTTGGTAGTTAAATTTATACCAAAATTATTGCCTTCTGCGTTTGACGAAAATAGAATAGACGAGTAAATCCTCTTTTTTTTACTTTATTTCCAGTAGCTTTACAACTACTCACTAACCTTAAATAATAATGACATCTTATACTATTCAAGAAATTAACAACCTGTTAAAGGGTGAATTAATTGGAAACACTACACAACCTATTGAAGGCCCGGAACAATTACAAAATGCTAAAAAACAACATATTACATTTATAGGCAGCCATAAATATGTAAAATATTGGGCAGATTCTAAAGCGAGTGCCGTTTTAGTAAACGACAATTTAACTGTGGTACCTGATGAGAATCGGGCGGTAATAAAAGTTAAAAATGCGGATTTGGCTATGGCTAAAGTTTTGGAATTATTCAATCCGCCAGCTCCAGCTTTTGAATCGGATATTCATCCTACAGCGGTTATTCATGAAACTGCTACCATAGGTGAAGGTTGTAAAATTGGAGCCAATTGCTATGTTGGTAAAAACGTTTCGCTCGGCAAAGGTGTAATTTTATACCCCAATGTTTGTGTTTTTGACGAAACTACAATTGGAGACCACACTATAGTTTGGTCTGGAACAGTGATTAGAGAGCGTTGTATTATTGGTAACCATTGTATTTTTCATACCAACGTGAGTATTGGTGCCGATGGTTTTGGGTACCGCCCTAGCGATGATGGCAGAGGATTGGTAAAAATTCCGCAAATAGGGAATGTTATTATTGGGCATCATGTTGAAATTGGCGCCAACTCTTGTGTGGATAGAGCTAAATTTAGCAGCACCATTATTGGAGACGGCTGTAAAATAGATAATTTGGTACAAATTGCACATAATAGTGTTATGGGATGCTCCTGTATTATGGCGGGACATAGCGGACTTGCAGGTTCGGTAACCTTAGGAGATGGTGTTATCATTGGAGGTTCGGCATCTATAAAAGATCACACCACTATACATTCTGGCGCTACTGTTGGTGCAGGTTCAGGAGTTATGAACGATGTACCTGCCGGACAAACCGTTCTTGGTTATCCAGCACAAGACTCTCGAGAAATGTTGAAGCAATGGGTAGCGATGCGAAGATTAACTAAAAAGTAGAATTCAATAATATAAATATGGGTGAATTTTTAACGAATTTCGCTAAATATTAGATGTATACATTTTAAGTTTTTATTTGTTTCAATTACAAGAAACATAAATCTATTCCAACCACATCTTAAAATCTTTAACACGTTCGCGGGCAACAATAACTTCTTGTTCGCGATAAGAATTTAATTTGATTTGCAATCTTGAATTGGTATAACTCACCATATCTTTTATAGCATTGATATTTACAAAAAATTTGCGGTTTATCCGGTAAAAGGTTTGTGGTTCTAACTCATCTTCTAACTGCTCTAAAGTGGTATCTAAAAGGTAGTTTCTACCTTCTGTAGTATGCAAATAGGTGCCTTTGTTTTCGCTGTAAAAACATTCGATATCGTCTATATTTATAAGTTTAAGATGCTGCCCTACTTTTACCGAGAAGCGTTTTTTGTACTCACGGTCTAAAGGGTTTACCAAGAGTTTTTTTATGTCGTTAAAATCTAAAGTAACCGCTTGCTTTTGTGGTGCACGTTCTTGGTACTTTTTTACTGCGGTGGCCAAATCTTCGTCGTCAATAGGTTTTAATAAATAATCGATACTATTAAGTTTGAAGGCTTGAAGTGCATACTCATCATAAGCTGTGGTGAAAATTATAGCTGACTTTATTTCTATGGTTTCGAAAATTTCGAACGAAAGACCATCGCTTAGTTGAATATCTAGAAATATTAAATCGGGGTGCGGGTTATTTTGAAACCAGTTGATGGATTCTTCTACGGAGTGCAGCATAACTTCGGCTTTCAAATCTAAACTTTCGAGCATACGCTGTAGGCGTCTTGCTGATGGTTTTTCGTCTTCTATAATAATTACTTTCATTTTGATTTTTTATGATCGTTAAATTGGTGTTCTGGTTTGCGTTAGGGGTTGAGGGATTTGTTGAAGCTCCTCGACGCAGGAGGGAGCGACTCCCGAAAACCCGATCCTTGTGGTAACCTGCCTGCCGGCAGGCAGGCGCCCTAATTATTTTATTTCCATTGCCTTTTATCGTTATCCATGAACTCCTTTATTTTACGTTCTTCCCACGATTTGCTGAATATATAGTTTTTACCAAATACGGAGAGGGCATGAAAACCCAAACCAATACCCCAAAAAATGGGGGTTGAAAAGGTTCCAAAATGCCAGAATTCGCCACCGTTGGATACTATCATGTAAACTATAAAAATATTTACCGCTACATACCAAAACGCATGCCAATAGAAGCCTTTTAGCTCTTTTACTCGTTTTTTGGCTCGTGCATAGGCTTGCTCTTTTTGGAAATCTTTATCTTGATATGGTTCTAATTTACTATTTTCCATTGTTTTAATGTTTTAATTCCATTTGTTTTCTTCTTTACGCATAAATTCTTGGATTTTGCGTTCTTCCCACTTGCGACCAAATTTACCTTTGTGAACAAATACAATAAACCCGTGTATGGCAACCGCAATGCCCCAGCTTATTACCGAATACCAAAACCATTTGTAATCCCAATAGGTTTTATAATTAATAAAAATGGTAAACGGTGTAAATAGACAATAGGCTAACAAGTGCTGGTAAAAGCCTTTTATTTCTTCGACACGCTTGCGCGCTCTGTAGGCTTTTTTATTAGTTTCTGTATCTGGCAATTTTTTCATGCTGTTTTATATTTTAATCCCAGTTGTTGTTTTCTTCATTACGCATAAACTCTTCCATTTTTCGCTTTTCCCAACTTCGGCCGAAGGATCCGTTGGTAACAAAAACTCTGAAAGCTTGTATAGTCAAACCAATACCCCAACCGAACATAGGGAACCAAAACCATTGAAATCCCCACGATGTTCTGTAGTTGATATAAATTAATACTGGAATAACTATAACATAAGATATAAGGCTGTAATAGAAACCTTTTAGCTCATCTAAATAATCTAAAGCTCGCAAGTAACTATCGTCTAATTGCGATGATGCTTGTTCTGTTCTCATGACTGATATTTTTTTAGTAAGCATAGGTATTGCTACTGCAAAACGGTTTGCTTCTTTTATGATATTTACTTTTTTATTGGTTAATAAATCGTAACGTTGAGTAATGTTACCTAATCCTACCCCGCTACTTTTTTTAACTATTTGTTTGGGTTGCAAATTGTTTTCTACAATAAGGCTTCCTTGATCTTCGTAAATGTTAATTTTTAACGGCTTACTTGATGTTACCATATTATGCTTTACGGCATTTTCTAGAAGTAATTGTAGCGATAAAGGCACCACTTTACTTTCTGGGTTTGATGCTTTTTCGGGCATGGTGAAGATGATACTATCTTCAAAACGCATTTTAAGTAAAGACATGTACGTTTTTGCGAATTGCAATTCCTCATCAACCGTTACTAGTTCCTTGTTTTTTTGCTCTAACACATAACGATACACTTTAGATAGTGATGTGGTGAATTTCTGCGCATTTTCAGGGTTTTCTTCAATTAAACTAGTTAATACATTTAAACTATTAAAAAGAAAATGAGGGTCTAATTGGTTTTTTAAAGCATCAAACTTGGCGCTTGCGGTTCCTGCTATTACTTTTTGTTCTTTAATTCGGTTTTGCTGGTATCTATTATAAAAATAGATGACATAAAATATAATTACGATGGTAAGTGTTATCCATAATCCGAACTGATAATTTTTAAACTTTTCATTAGACAAAAAATCTGAAAAGTTATCGCCGTTATAAATTACAGCAGTAGATGCTCTAAGTATGAAAAGTGCGATTAAAGTGATTACCGTTGCACCTAGGATACCAAGAACAATGCGTTTTACAGTATCGTTCTTTTTCCAACTTCGTCTTTCCATATAATCAAAGAAATACATATTGGAATATGCTATTACGAAAGAGTGCAGTTGATACAAACTAAAATTGACTAAAAACTCGTTGACACTTTCAAATTGGAGTCCTCTAGACATGAGATTGCCAATTACAAAAATGATGCATCCAATAATAAAAGCAATAATGATATTTTTAGACGATTTTTTCATGATCTAATTGATATAGGTTTTATTTTCCGCAAGTTTCTAACAACATTTCTACGCGGTCTTTTCCCCAATTTGGATGAAAAGGTGTTTCTGGTTTAAAGTTAGCAAAAAGTTCTAAGGCATGTTCTAAATCTTTGCAAAATGGCGTCGTGTCTTGTCCAAAATATTTAGCGCCACCCATATCCCATTCTGCTTTGCAATACACCACTCTTGGATTTTCAGGCGCCATCATTTTGGCTTTGGTATAAATTTCAACAACTTTTCCCGAAAGTGTCATGCCATAGGTAGCACCATCATAAGCAACCCAAGCGGTATGCAACAACGCTTGCAAAACCATTATTTCTGGATTTTCTTTTGAAATAGCAGTTGCGTCGTTTATTAAATCTTGAGCTTTTTTAAGCTTTGCAGAAAGCACCTCTTCGTCTCTTTCTCCAAAACTATACAGGATGTTAATTTGCGCTGCATAATATGCTGGCAACCAATTATCTGTTTCAGCGCTGGAAATGCGCTCAAATAGATTTGCGGCCTCAGTTGGTTGGTTGTTAGTCCATAAATCAAAGGCTTTTTGCATCCCTTGTTCGTAATTAGTTTGTGCATTTAAAAATGCTGAAACTAGTACTGTTGCGATAATAATTAATTTTTTCATGAGTGTTCGTTTTTAATGATGGTTCAAATATCCAACAGAAATCGAGAGTTTTAAAAACGGACTTACCGAACTGTTATTTTTTTATGCTGAAATGTTAATCTGCTATTATTTCTAAATCTGAAATACTATATTTCAGTATTAAAAATTCATTTTATGAAAACTCTAATAGCCTTTTTCATTATTTCTATTACTTCTTTGAGTTATGGTCAGACTGAAAAAATATCAATGATTGACTATGTTCAAGTTTTAAATAGCAATAAAGCTGAGGCTCTTTTTTATTATCAAAACAATTGGGAACAATTACGAATTAAGGCTATTGAGAAAGGATATATACATAGTTATCAACTTTTAGAAACTGAACCTACTGAAACGGAACCCTATAGTTTTATATTGATAACAACCTATAAAAACCAATTGCAGTTTGATGCAAGTGAAACTAATTTTAATACACTTATTGAAGCTGGAAATGGATTAAAACTAATGAATAAAAAAAAGCCGGGTGAATTTAGAAAAATTATAAGCCACAACAGTGCTGTAATACATTGGAATTAAACAAAAAGGGCAGTCTGAATTTCTTCAGACTGCCCATTCCCCATTTGTACACAATACCATTAGTTTTTATGAACCAGTATCAAGCTTAAAGAAGATTGGTACAGCATAAGCCACTTTTACCGGCATACCGCGCTGTTTACCGGGTTTCATTTTTGGTAATTTCCCGATAATACGTTCTGCTTCTTGTTGTAAAATTTTATCTGGTCCTCTAGATCTAATATTGGTTATGTGTCCTGATTTATCGATTACGAAAACGACTGAAACACGTCCTTGTATTCCTAAGTCTAATGCCGTTTGCGGGTAAGTAAAATTCTTACCGACATGCTCTTGTATTTTTTTCTGAAAACAATCTTTCGTGCCCTGTTTTGACAACCCTTCGCATCCAGGAAATACAGGAACATCTTCTATTATCGCAAAAGCAACTTGAACATCTTCATCTACCTCTTCAACTTCCACATCGCTAACTTCTACAATACGCTCCTCAACAGCATCATCTTGACCAATTTCGGTGCTTTCGATTACGGTTTCCTCAACCTCTTCAACATCTTCTACAATCTGTATAACTTCTTGAACCACAGCTGGTGGTGGTGGCGGTGGTGGTGTATTTGCATTTACGATAGGAATTTCTTCCTCAAACTGAGTCTCCATATTTACAACACCAATTTCTACATCATCTTGCTCGTAAGTTCTGTATTCTAAAGCTCTCCATGACAATAATAACATTAAGTTCAGGCCAATAGCAAAATAAATGCCACTATTTCTTCCTATTTCTAATTCTGGATTCTTTTTAGCTTCCATGACATTTGGTTTTTACAGATGGGGATACCATCATCATTTCTACAGTGTAAAATTATTGTATAATCAGAATATCAACTATGATATTTATCATATCTCAAAAAAAATCCTATTTTCTGATAATATCGTATTTAGTAAGCGTTTGAATCTTCACATAATCTTGAAATTATCAGAAAAAAAGCATAACTTCGTTTTAGCTCAAAATGAAAAATGTGGTATATTTTTGGAAATCCATCAATAATATAATGAGATGAGAAGACTAATTCACTTTTTAATCCTTGTACTAATAACTACTTCTTGTGAATCTCAAACCAAGAATGCTAAAACTAATGCGTTGGTTGGAGGCCCATGTGAAGGTTGTGAAGCCGTTTATGAGTATGGTAACAAGAAACTCACAACAACTGACACTTTACCCGATTTTCGTATTAATGAACCAAAGTTAAAATTAACAGGGACTATTTTTAAAAATAACGGTAAAACACCAGCAGAAAATATCATTCTATATATCTACCAAACAAATCGAAAGGGTATTTATCCCACCAAAGGCAATGAAAAAGGATGGGCAAAAAGACATGGATACATTCGCGGATGGATTAAAACGGACCAATCTGGTCAATATACCTTTTATACATTTAGGCCTGCATCTTACCCAAATAGCACTGTGCCAGAACACATTCATGTCACGATTAAAGAACCTGATAAAAACGAATATTATATTGATGATTTTGTATTTGATGACGACCAGTTTCTAACTGAGAAACAAAGAAATGGCTTAACTAATAGAGGTGGTTCAGGCTTAGTAAACCCCATTTTAGAAGACAACATACTCACAGTTCATAGAGACATTATACTAGGTTTAAACATCCCAAACTACGAATAACATCAGGATAGGTGTATTCGCTATATTTAATTTCTTTAAAACTCTTACTAATATCTAATTCAATTGATTGTATTATTATAACACTTGAAACATCTCAATCTTAATTTAAATGAAGGGCTTATTGAGTGTACATTGAATTGGAATTGTCTGGTTTTTTTAGTAAATTAGAAGGACGCTCAATAAAGTTATTAGAACGAAATTATTCGAAACTTTAGATGTTGATTCAAAACATTAATACAAGGAATCATGAAAAATATACTAGTTACTTTGGATTTTGAAGAAAACGAAAAACAGTTAATTGATGTTGCTACTCAATTTGCGCAATCCTTCAATTCTAAATTATGGCTTATTCATATAACTGCGCCAGATCCTGATTTCGTTGGTTATGATGCTGGACCACAATATATAAGAGATAATAGAGCAAAAGAAATTAAAAAGGAGCATAGGCAACTGGAAGATTACTGCAGAGCACTTGAAAAACAAGGTATGGATGCAGATGGCATATTATTACAAGGTGCAACTACAGAAATGATAATAAAAAAATCTGAAAAATTAAATATAGACCTTATAATTACTGGTCATCGAAATCGCGGTATTTTCTACAAGGCACTATTAGGAAGTGTTTCATCTCAAATAATTAAAAAATCCAAAATACCTGTACTTGTTATTCCATTGAGATAGTTAAAAAACACATATAGTATTCTCAAAACATCATTGAATTTTGATTGTAGTTATTTTAACTATGGATTATTCTCTTCTATAAATTATCCAACTGATTACTCTTTTTATCCTCACTAATGGTCCAGAAAAAACCAACAAAAAAGAATTGATCTGTTGCAGGTTGTAAAGCACGCCTGTTAAAATTACCATTAACATCTGGGGTATTCGCATATTGATAGCCATTTATGTTTTTAAATCCTAAAACATTATTAACGCTTGCATAAAGTATTTTTTGCGGACTAATTAAATATGCCCAATTCACACTTAAACTATTAAAAGCTTTGGTTTTTGCGTTTAAAAACCCAGGATTGTTTGGGTTGGTATAAGTTCGTCCCGATGCATGTGCAAAACTAAAACCCAATTGACTGCGCCATTTATCAACCCAATACTTCCCAACTATTGAAAGGTTATGTGTGTTTGCAAAATCGGGTTGCGCTTTGGTAAGGTAATTTTTGTAGTCGCGCTCGGTATCTAAAAATGAATAGCTTAACCAATAATCAAAATTCTTTAGGCTTTTACTATCTCTCCAAAAGAAATCCACACCGCGTGCAAAACCACTTCCGCCGTTACTATAGTTGCTATCAAAATTTGCAAATTCAGAATCGTACTTCACTAAATTATTATAAGTTTTATAATAAGCTTCCGCTCTAAATAACTTTCTATCGGCATTGTATTGATAGTTAAATATATAATGTGATGTTTGCTCAGAATTTAAATCTTGATTAAACTTCAATACTTCACTGGAAGGGTTTTGGTAAAATTCGCCATATGCCAACGATAACTGACTTTTTCCACTGGTTTTATAAGCCAAAGATAATCTCGGAGCTATTTTGAAATCCTTAAATATCGCGCTGTATTCTCCTCGTAAACCCGTTTTAAAGGCAAGCTTTTTGGAAAGGAAAATATCAGCTTCGGCATAGGTTGCAGCAATATTGTTATTATATCGGTAATTGGTTGCTTCAATGCTTTCATCTTGATATCTCTCATCAAAGTTTGTTGCAAAATACTCAGCTCCAAAATAGAGTTTAAAACGGTTACTTATTCTGTTTTTGAATTTTAACTTTGTATGTAAAGAGTTTTCTCTGTCGTTAATTTGGCTTTCAATAACGTTTAAATTGTTTTTGGCATGCGTGAAGCTCACACCTCCAAAAATCGACCAAGTAGGGCTTAAAACACCATCATAGGAGCCATTAATATAGACGTTATTATTCTTTAATTTGATGTAGGCGCCTTCAGGTTCGTTTATATCTTCTTGAGTTAATTCGAACCCAGTAGCGTCAAAAGCACTGTATAACTTAATTAAACCGGCATTGGTTTTTCTTCTAAAAACTGCTTCTCCAGAAACTGTTTCAAAAGGTTTAATCCAATCGTTTCTATTTTTAAAAATGGCGTTATACGGGGCTAAATTAATATATGACGCATTAACACTCACTGAGCTTTTCTCCCATTTTTGAGTATTCCCGAGTGTTGCTCCAACGCTCATTATACCAATATCTGTTTTCTCTTGGTCGGGTTCGTCAACGGTATTTAAAAGCAACACACTAGATAAGGCTTGCCCATATTCAGCCGAATAACCGCCAGTAGAAAAGGTAACTCCATCAAACAAAAACGGCGAGTATCGACCTCTTGTTGGTGCATTATTGGTAGTTGGTGAATACGGTGTAAATACACGAATACCATCAATAAAAATTTGGGTTTCGTTGGCATCTCCACCTCGTACAAATAACCTACCATCTTCGGCAACTGTTGTTGTTCCTGGTAAAGTTTGTAATGCGCCTACAAAATCGCCTAAGGCACTTGCGGTAGTTACAACATCTAATGGCTTTAAAACATTAACCTTACTATTATCCCCTGCTGCAAAAGTACCTGCCGATAGCACAACAGCATCTAACATATTCACATCATCAAGAAGTTTTATTGTTAAATCTTGCATAAAACTCACGTCACCAATCATAGTATACGTTTCATAAGATAGAAATGAAACCACTAAGTTTTGTGTTCCTGTTTCGGAAGTTTTAAATGAAAAGGTACCACCAGCACCTGAAGTGCTGCCATCATAAGTACCTTGTAAATAAATATTCGCACCTTCGATAGGTTCATTTTTTGAATTGAGTACAGTTCCGTTGATTGTCGTTTGAGCTGAAATTTGAATACTTAATAAAGCTAAAAGAATAAAAGTTAATGTTTTCATGATTGATTATTTACTGTTCGTTTTTCATGAGCTGAAATTTTTTCAGCATCTGAAAATTTTAATTGATGAGACAAAAATGCAATTAGATTCTTGTTACCAAAATTCTAAATTACCGAACTGTAATTTTTACATGATGAATTGAAAAGACCGAAATAAAGCTTCTAAAAAAAACTCAAAAATTATCTTAATCTCTACACTCGCGAACAAAAACTATTCAAGCTTTTTTAAGCCAAATTGCAACAAATAAATATTTTATATATTAGCTAAACTAAACTGCTTCAAAACGCGTAAAATCACCTCAAAACATATCATAGATTTCTTCTATAGTTAATATTCAACATTTTGATTACCAGATATAAACAAACAAAATATAAACTAAAGGTTTAATTTTTATAAACTAATCCTTTCGTCTATAATTTTTCAAAAATTCTAATTAAAATAGCCTAAATTGAAATCTATTTATCATAACATTTTTAAGAACATTACCATTATATTTATAGCTTCATGTAACGTTTTAAAAAATTAAGCTACTTACATAGTAACTAAACCACGCCATTGAATAAAGAACTGGAACATAATTTTGTAAAATTGTTAGAGCAGCATCAAAATATTGTGCACAAAGTTTGTCGTTTGTACACCAATAATCAAGATGCGCATAACGATTTGTTTCAAGAGATAACCATACAACTCTGGAAAGCATATCCAAAGTTTCGTGGCGATGCAAAATTTAGCACTTGGATGTATCGTGTAGGCCTAAATACTGCCATTACACTTTACAGAAAATCGAAACGCTCTATAAACACACAAAATTTTGAGGGCGTAGAATTCAAAATAAAAGCCGAAGTTTATGATGATACCGAAGAACAACAATTAAAAATATTATACAAAGCTGTACACCAATTAAACGATATTGAAAAAGCTCTTGTTTTTCTGTATTTAGAAGACAAAGACTATAGGGAAATTAGTGAAACACTTGGTATAAGTGAAGTGAATGCCAGAGTAAAGATGAACCGAATTAAAACTAAACTTAGAACCATTTTAAATCCGTAAGATTATGGATGAATTAGATTTATTAAAAAAAGACTGGAATAAGGACGATAGCACCTACCCAAAACTATCTTATAACGAGATTTATAAGATGATTTTAAAAAAATCGTCTTCTATTGTCAAATGGATATTTATCATCAGCCTGCTAGAATTTGGGTTCTGGTTAGCCTTGTCTTTTTTGTTAAAGGGCACCGCCTATTCTAGCAAAATGGAATCGCTAAACATGAACCATATCCTTATCCCTATAACCGTTATCAGTTATGCTGTTTTAATCTATTTCTTCTATCTATTTTACAAAAATTATAGAAATATTTCTGCCACCGATAGTTCCAAAAAACTCATGGAAAACATCATAAAAACCAGAAAAACAGTCAAGTACTATGTGATTTTCAACCTAGCCTCATTGGTTGTTGGCGCATGTATTGGTGCATTTTACGGTTTCAGTCACAACCCAGAGTTTTCAGATAAATTACAACTAGCCTCAGCCAATGGCGAAGTCTTTAAATTTTACGCCCTTTTATTTATCGTTACCATAATAATTTTAGCCATAGTAATTGGGGTTTTACTACTATTTTACTGGCTCATTTACGGTATTCTTTTAAAGCGCCTCAATCAGAATTACAAAGAACTAAAAAAACTGGAAGTTTAAATATCATTAGGGCGCCTGCCTGCCGGCAGGCAGGTTCTCCTAAGGGTCGCGCTACACTGCAAGTCCTCGCTCGAACCTCGCTGTGGGCTTTCCGCTGCAATCGCTAACGCGGGTTTCATCTTTTGTTTTAAGTTTAGTTAAACATTATAGCTTTCAACTTCAATTACCTCACCAACTTGCATAGACTTTATATGCATATTTCCTACTCTAACACGAACCAGTCGCAATGTTGGAAAACCAACTGCCGAAGTCATTTTTCTAACCTGCCTAAACTTACCTTCATTTAAAGTTACAGAAATCCATGTGGTTGGTCCGTGGCGCGCATCTCTTATCTTTTTAGCACGCTTTGGTAAATCTGGTTCGCCATTCAATTTAAATACCTTACAGGGCTTTGTTTTATACTTTTTACCGTTAAAACCAATTTCAACACCACCTTCAAGTTTTTCAATAGCCTCTTCTGTAATATCGCCATCCACTAATGCATAATACTCTTTGTCCACTTTTTGGCTATTAACAAAATCGCTCATCTTACCATCGGTAGTCAGCAATAACAAACCTTCCGATTTTTCATCAAGTCTGCCAATGGCCATTATGTTTTCAGGAAAATCTTCTAGCTTACCCAAAAAGTTTTTAGATTGTTGTTTTGAATCATTACTGCTAAACTGACTCAAATACCCATAAGGTTTGTAAATAACAAAATGCCTGTGGCTGGTTTTACGCACTTCCATTTAATATGCTGTAAACAAGTTCGCGTGTTGGTTGTTGTCCGTTAATTTTAGTTCTCACAGCATCAAAGCTCACTTTAAAATCACATCCCGATTTATAAGCACTGCATCCATAAGCCATTTTACCTTTTTTAACAGTGCCTTTTTTACATTTTGGGCACACCAATTCATTAGTCTTTGGTTTAGCTTTCTTTTGTTTTGGCTCTAGTTTTAACTTAAAATTTTCATCAAACCTTAGCAAGCCTTCAACAGCACCAGCATCTGTTTTAAAACCCTTTAAATTAACCGTAGAACCTTTTTGAAGCAAGCGTATAAATTGCTTTTCTGAAATCTTCTTTCCAGCAAAACTAAACGGCATCACAAAATCGCAACCCGATTTATATTGGCTACAGCCATATGCAGACTTGCCTTTTATTACTTGACCTTGTTTACATTTTGGGCAAGCTTCAGCAGTAATACCAGCAACTTTTTTAGCTTTTGCTTTTTCAGCGCGCTTTTTAACAGTTACGGTATGGGAAATATTGGCACGTTTGGTTTCAGATCTAACTTCATAAACCAACGCATCAACCATGCGTTTCATATTTTTTATAAACGCCCCAGCACTAAATTCACCTTTTTCTATATCTTTTAATTGCTTTTCCCAAGAGCCTGTTAATTCAGCAGATTTTAATAAATCATTTTGAATGGTATCAATTAACTGAATTCCTGTAATCGTAGGAAGCACCTGCTTTTTATTTCGTTTTATATATTTCCGTTTAAATAAGGTTTCTATAATATTGGCTCTGGTTGATGGTCGTCCAATACCATTTTCTTTCATCAAATCTCGTAATTCTTCATCATCAACCTGTTTACCAGCCGTTTCCATAGCACGCAATAAGGAAGCTTCTGTAAACTGATTAGGCGGTTTTGTTTCCTTTTCCAGAAATGAAGGTTCATGTGGTCCTTTTTCTCCTTTTACAAAAGTTGGCAAAATACCTGTTTCTTTTTCTTTCTTATTTGCATCTTCAAATACAACGCGCCAACCTTTTTTTAGAATCTCTTTCCCTGTGGTTTTAAAAGACACCTCTGCCGCTTTTCCAATAACAGTGGTATTCGACACTGCACAATCTTCATAAAAAACAGCTATAAACCGTTTTACAATAATATCATAAACCTGCTGCTGGTTGTATTGCAAGTTAGTTTGCATACCAGTTGGAATAATAGCATGGTGGTCGGTTACTTTTTTATCATTAAACACCTTGGTAGATTTCTTAATCTTCTTACCTAAAAGTGGTTGCGTTAAATTAGAATAGTTGGTTAACTTTTGAAGAATTCCAGAAACTTTAGGGTAAATATCGTTTGGTAAAAATGTAGTATCTACTCTAGGGTACGTCACTACTTTACGCTCGTACAATGCCTGAACTATTTTCAGTGTTTCATCTGCTGAAAACCCAAACTTGGTATTACAATAAACCTGTAACCCTGTTAAATCGAATAACTTAGGCGCGTATTCTCTTCCTTTTTTCTTGGTAATCGATTCGATTTCAAAATCACTTTCTTTTACTTTGTTCGCTAAAGTTTCACCATCTTCTTTTTTGAGAAAACGTCCTTCCTCATAACTAAATAAGGTATCGCGATAAAGGGTTTGCAACTCCCAATACGGTTGTGGTTTAAAGTTTTCAATCTCTTTAAATCGATTTACAACCATGGCCAAAGTAGGCGTTTGCACTCGACCAACCGATAATACTTGCTTATATCCACCATGTTTTACAGTATATAATCTTGTAGCATTGATGCCTAACAACCAATCGCCAATGGCTCTCGAAAAGCCCGCGTAATATAAATTATCATAGTCTGTTGCGGGTTTAAGGTTTTCGAAACCTTCTTTAATCGCTTCGGTGGTTAGCGACGAAATCCAGAGTCGTTTGACTTCGCCTTTATAATTAGCCTCATTCATCACCCAACGCTGAATGAGCTCTCCTTCTTGACCAGCATCACCGCAGTTTATAATCACTTCGGCTTTATTAAATAAACTCTTAACAATTTTAAACTGCTTTTGTATTCCAGAATTTGAAACTACTTTCGTTTCAAACTTCTCGGGAAGCATAGGTAAGTTGTTTAAATCCCAACTTTTCCAATACGGTTTATAATCAACCGGTTCTTTTAAGGTACACAAATGCCCAAAAGTATATGTGACGGCATAACCGTTGCCTTCAAAATAGCCATCGCGCTTAGTATTGGCGCCTAATACAGCAGCAATTTCGCGGGCAACACTTGGTTTTTCGGCAATACAGACTTTCATTAATATATCTTAAAAGAGTGCTGCAAAATAGAAATTTTAAAACGAGTTTAAAAAGGTAATTGTTAGGAGTTATTAACTGAAATTATAAGTTAAAACGGCAAATAGAAATAACACAGTTTCGACGACTTATTAGGCTTCGGAAAGAATGAAAAATTTAACAAAAGAAAATCTACTATAATACCAAAATCTTCAGTTAAAAAAACATAAAAAATATACTATTCTTTAATTTTCCATCGACGCAATTTATCTAACTCTTCTTGCGCTTTCAATTCAGCTTCTGGGATAACCTTCAAAAACGAAGGATGTTGCTCAATGGCGTACTCAATTTTTTTTACGATATCTTCGGTAGTTTCGTTATCGTAATCAATTTCAAGAGGCGCTTTGATCTCCATGGATTGTAGGATGTTTTTCTTTTTTATACGCAATCCTTTTTTATCAAACGAACGACGAAAACCATCAATAACAATAGGTACAACTACAGGTTTGTAGCGTTTAATAATGTGGGCAGTTCCTTTACGAATGGGTTTAAACGGTGTTGTGGTGCCCTGAGGAAAAGTAATTACCCAACCATCGTCTAGCGCCTTACCAATATTCGAAATATCGCTCATTTTCACTTGCCGTTGTACATCTTTACCCTCGCTACGCCATGTACGCTCAATACTTACTGAACCAACGTAAGCTAAAATCTTAGGCAATAAACCAGCTTTCATGGTTTCTTTAGCTGCAACATAATAGATATTTAACTTCGGATTCCAGAGGTAACCTACATTTTTTATAGAATCTGTTCGTCCGCTTAAACTCGCGTTAAACACATGAAACATAGCCACCACATCGGCAAAATAGGTTTGATGATTAGAGATGAACAGTACGTTAGTATCTGGTAAATCTTTTATGTGTTCCGAACCTTCAATCTGTAATTCATTAAACCCGCGAAAACGTCTATGGGTCATCGCACCAAGTATACGAATAAGCCATTTTTTTATAAATAATATATGTCCAAATGGATTTCTTTTAATCAATCCCATAAATCGTGTGCTTAAGAGTTAGTAAGTTACTTAATTTTCTACAAATTAAGAATGCAAATGTAACAAAACTAACAAACTACAAAAGTTGTTTTAGTAAGTCTTTAATTTCACTAAGCATCATTGCGGTCGCTCCCCAAACGACATGGTTGTTTAATTTAAACGCAGGAACCTCAACCTCAATACTATAGGAAGTTGCTACAGTTTTTGTGATTAGCGATTGATCATCTAGAAAATGTTCTAAATCAACTTCTATTAAAGCTTCTACCTCGCTATCTTGCTTTTTAAATTGTGGTGTATTTTCTGTAATTCCAATAAATGGTTGTACATAAAAGTTGCTTGGAGGAATATAAACTTGCGATACTTTTTTGAGTATTTGAATGGTTTCGATGGTAACGCCTACTTCTTCAGAAGTTTCTCTTAAAGCCGTATCTAATATAGATTTATCTTGTTTTTCCACTTTTCCCCCTGGAAATGCCACTTGATCAGAATGGACCCCTTTGTATGTTTTTCTAAGTATTAATATAAATTTAGTTTGCTCGCTTTCATCTGGGTAAAATAAAGCTAAAACCCCAGCATGTTTGGCATTTTTAATGGCTTCTTCTTGCTTTTTAAGTAGCTCTTGACGAAATGGTGGCAGCATTTTAAAGTGCGAAGCTTCGGCTGGTAGCGGTATATTTTTTATTTTTGAAACTGATTTTAAAAATTCTTCAAACTTCATATATCTATGCGCTTCCTTTTATTTTTATGTTTTTTTGTATTATTTCTGAATTGTGAAGATAAACAATCAAAACAAAAAAGCATACCAAAAACTGAAGTTGAAAAAGATGTTGAAGAAGAAAAACCCGAAGATACTGAGCAAGAGCCTAAGCGAGAATTCCCTAAGTTGAATTCTAAAACGGCGATGGAATTTTTCTTAGAATACGACAAAAAGCATAAAGAAAATAAAGTTAGAATTACAACCGATTTTGGCGAAATAGACATTTTGCTTTATAATGAAACTAAATTTCACCGTTCAAATTTCATCTGGTTAACGAAGCAGAAATACTTTAACGGCACACAGTTTTACCGAGTTATTGATAATTTTATAGTGCAAGCAGGAAATAGCGATGATGTTAAAACTGCCAGAAAACGAGCTTTCATAGGCAAATACTTACTACCTCCTGATACGAAACGTGGTTTTAAGCATGATCGTGGTGTTATTTCGATGCCGAGTAGTGAGATTAGAAATCCGCATAAACTCGCTTCTCCATTTGAGTTTTTTATAGTTTGCCAAAAAGGTGGCGCCCATTTTTTAGATGGCGATTATACTATTTTTGGACACGTAACTCGCGGGATGGATGTAGTTGATAAAATTGCTGCTGTTGAAACCGATGATGGCGACTGGCCCGATAAAAACATTTTTATTAGAAATGTTGAAATTCTTGATTAAGTCATTAAACATGATCTTTCGAATAGATATTGGGTAATGCAATTTTAAATTTCACCGCAAGTAATCTAACCACAATTACCACAATTCCGGCAACAACAAATACGTAGTTATCCTTTATAGGAAATTCACGAAGCAGAAAATATGTTATTCCTCCTAGAATGCATGCCGTAGCATAAATTTCTTTTCTAAATATTACGGGAATTTCGTTACATAGAATATCTCTAATAACACCTCCAAAACTAGCTGTCATAGTCCCTAAGGCGATACAAATTATGGGATGCAATTCTGCATTCAATCCTTTTTCAATACCAACAAGAGTGTAAAGACCAATACCTATAGTATCGAATAAGAATAAAGAGGTTCTTAAATAATTTATTTTACTTCGAAATATAATAGCGAAAATTGCGGCACCTAATATCACGTAGGTATACGTAATATCCGTCATCCAACTTACAGGCGTGTCTCCAATCAGTAAATCGCGTAAAGTTCCACCACCAACGGCGGTTACAAAGGCAATAATTAATATTCCGAATAAATCCATCTTTTTGTTGAAAGCCACTAAAACGCCAGAAATGGCAAAGGCGATGGTTCCTAATATATCTATGGTGTAAAACATGATTGTGTGTTTCTATTTTTAGTTTATGCTATAAATTGCGTTTGCGATTAAGGCATTTATTGGATCCCAATAACTTTCGGGAGACTACAGAAAGCCCGACACTTTTAGAAACGCCTTAAAAAATTTCTTTACTGTAAAACTTTAATTTCAAATATCCCGAAGCTTATTCGAGATGAGTGATTCGCACAATTTTTCTAAAATAAAAATTGGCTCTCTACTCACATACTTTGAGTATAAAAGTTATAGTCTTTTAAAATAACATCAATAAACTCAATATCTGTGGGGTGTTTTACATCTTTTATAACAGCCACTTCTATAATTTTTTGTCTTAATTTAATTAGGGTTTGATAATCTTTGGCGTTACGCGCAGCAGCATAAGTTTCTTTAATGATTCTGGCATCGTTATCAGACAATTTTATAACATTTGGGTACGTTGGTTTGTAGTTATCTTTAAGATTCTCGAGAATGGTATGGGAAATATTTACATTGTTTTTTAAAGCAATAACTGCCGTTCCTGCGGCCATATCGCCAATGCGCTGTGTTTTTTTATTAAATAACATGATGAAAAATCCAATACCAAAAAAGTAAATATCTACTATTCTAAAGAACCACCGCACCACATAATCTGAAAACGAGGCCTGATAGCCATCAATCTTCACCACTCTAATTTTTAAAACACGTTTCCCAATAGTTTGACCTTGTAATAACGACTCGAGTGCCAGAGTATAAAACATAACCGGAAAGCCTAACACAGTATTTATGGCTATTTGCGACCATTGGTCCATGCTATCGAATGCACCAAATGTCCAGTTTAATATGAGCATGTAACCAATTTTAATGGCTGAATCTATAATAAACGCAAGTAATCGCTCTCCAGCACCGGCAGCATTAAAGGTTATTTTTACATTTTGCGTCGTGTTAATTTGTAACTCTGACATTTTATATTTTAATTTATCAAAAATACATGAATTTATTCATTTGAAAATTTTAAAAAATGAATGAATAAATTGCATAGATTAATGAAGTGGTTACTGAAGTGAAACTAAATTTTGTAATTTTTGGATGCGAAATTTAGTTTTTTACAGAAGAAATATATGAGGGAAGTTGCATTTATCAAGCAAAATAAAGAAAAATGGTTGAGTTTTGAAAAAGCAATCGTTAATAATGATTTTGATAATCCAGATGAGCTTGCATCGCAATACATTCATGTCATTAATGATTTAGCCTACGCTCAAACTTACTATCATAAAAGCAAGGTAATTACATACCTCAACCAATTATCTGCTAACGCTTACCAGAAAATTTATAAAACTAAAACTACTGATACTAATAGGATTATTTCCTTTTGGAAAACCGAAGTACCTCTAATTTGTTATCAATACCGCAAGTTCATTTACATTGCGTTTATCATCTTTTTTGCATTCACATTTATTGGCGCTATTTCTGCGGCGAACGACGGTGAATTTGTACGTTCGGTGTTAGGCGATAATTATGTAAACATGTCGTTAGAGAATATTGAGGCTGGCGATCCTGTGGCTGTATACAAAAGCGGTAGCAACTGGGGCAGTTTTATTGGTATTACGATTAATAATTTACGCGTAGGGTTAATTGCTTTTGTATTAGGCGTCTTCTTAGGCGTAGGGACACTTTACATTATGTTTAATAACTGTATAATGTTGGGGTCTTTTCAATATTTCTTTTATGATAAAGGCGTGTTTTGGGAAAGTGTAAGAGGTATTTGGATTCATGGCGCCATGGAAATTTTCGCCATTGTTATAGAATGTGCTGCAGGCTTAATTTTAGGTGCAAGCATTCTGTTTCCAGCTACGTATTCTAGATACACTTCGTTTAAAAAAGGAGCCAAAATTGGAGTTAAAATTTTAATTAGCACCTTTCCTTTTACGTTCGCTGCTGGATTTTTAGAGGGCTTTATTACACGATATTCCAACATCATGCCCCATTGGTTATCGGTTGGTATTATACTAATTACCTTGAGCATTATAAGTTATTACTACTTAATCTATCCTTTTAAAATACAAAAACAAGTGACGCAACCCCAAAATTTAAGTCCGGTTATTCATTGAAAATTAAACACTTAAATATCTACCTATTTTTTATCCTTTTGGCTTGTAATATCCCGATGGCTTCTGCTATACAATTGGTTCAAACACCAGATAGCCAAAGAACATTCGACAATGATTTTAAAGACCGTTATCGCAGTGAAAAATATAATTATGAAGGCACAAAAATTGTTAGCGAAACACCTTCAGGATCTGGGAATTATGAGGATTATAAAAATGAAGAAGCCAAACGAAAAGAACAAAATAATTCAGACAGCATCAGTATAAATCTTGGCCCTCTTGCTTGGATATTCTATATCGCTATTGCTGGCGCTGTAATATTTCTGGTATATATTTTAATTAATGAAGGTGGTAGCAATCTGTTTTCTTCAAACAGAAATAAAACCGTAAATAATTTTGAAGAAATAACAGTTGAAAACATTAAAAATGCAGATATAATTACTTTAATAAAAAATGCTGAAAATGATGATGATTACAGACTTGCCATTCGGTATTACTACTTACTGGTTTTAAAAACTCTAAGTTTAAAAAACTACATAAAATTTGAAGACGATAAAACCAACAATGAGTATTTAATTGAGGTTAGCGATAAACCTTTTAGTAAAGATTTTCAATACACGTCATATTTGTACAACTACATATGGTATGGTGAGTTTCCAATAAATTTAAACAATTATATCACTGCGAAAACTAATATGGAGACCCTTTTAAAACAGGTTAAATAATTAATGAAAAAGATTTTACCCATACTTTTAGTTTTAATTGCGCTAATAATTACTGCTGCTGTGGTAATTGGTGTAAAACGAACTAAAACTGTAGATTGGGAGGAATCATTTAATGAAAAAAGCAACAAACCCTATGGTGTTAGTGTGCTTTATAAAGAATTACCAAACCTGTTTGAAGGCTATAAAGTTAGAACCGTTTATCATCAACCGGCTAGTTATTTAAAAGCCAATTCCGAAGATGGCTATGGCGAACATGTTGCAGAAGGCAATTTTATTATCATAGGAAATACAGATTATTTAGAAGACGAATCCATTGATGAATTGCTTCATTTTGTAGATTCTGGAAACACATTGTTTATTTCAGACTATTACTTCCCACAAAAAATACACGACACCTTAGATGTAAGCGTTGATTATATTGAAAATGAAAAAGACAGTATTTCTTATCTATCATTAAAAAATAAAAACGTTCAGGAGATAACACTTGATAAAAACAAATTCGACCAGTATTTCTCTGAATACAATTCCATAAACCATACGGTTTTAGGGCATTCGAAAATTGACTACAAACACATTAACTTTCTGCAAGTGCCTTTTGGAAAAGGGAAAGTACTTTTGCATCTAGAGCCTAAAGCCTTTACAAATTATAATTTGTTAATGGAAGAGCGTTATAAATATGTTGAAGGGGTTTTATCCTATTTACCGGATGCTAATGTGTATTTTGACTCGTATACTAAAATTCAAACGGGTTACGATGGTGATGTTGAAAAGGAATCAAACCTAGCTTGGTTTTTAGAACAATTATCATTTCGATGGGCTTGGTATACCGCAATTGTATTTGGCATTTTATTCATGATTTTTAATGCGAAACGGAGACAACGCGTTATTAAAATCATTAAACCCTTACAAAATACCACGGTGGCTTTTGTTAAAACGGTTTCGAATTTATACTTTGATACCAAAGACCACAAAAATCTTATTGATAAAAAAATCACTTACTTTCTTGAAAAAATAAGGCACGATTTACATTTAAATACCGATAATTTAGATGAAGAATTCACCGAAAAACTTGCTGCTAAAACCGGAAAGAAAAAAGAGGATGTTAAAAAACTTATCAATTACATTAATTTAATGAAATCAAAAAATGAGTTTTTCGAAGAGAACTTGATAAAACTCAACAGACAAATAGAAGCATTTTATTCAAAATAATTATGGACGAAAACAAGATACCAAAAGACCATCAAGAACCTACTCAAAATTCAGAAGACGCACTTTCTTCAATAGATGATAGCGTATTGAAAAATAACGACGATTTGAAGTTTCAAAGCCGTTTAGATTTGTCTGAATTGCAACAAAATGTTGAAAAAATAAAGCAAGAAATAGGCAAAGTTATAGTTGGCCAAAAAGATATGGTAGATATGCTTATCGCATCACTTTTAGCTAAAGGGCATTCGCTTATTGAAGGTGTTCCTGGGGTTGCAAAAACCATTACTGCTAAACTTTTAGCCAAATCGTTAAGTGTTGATTTTAGTAGAATTCAATTCACACCAGATTTAATGCCGAGTGACATCTTAGGAACTTCAGTTTTCAATTTAAAAGACTCCGAATTCGAATTTAAAAAAGGTCCTATTTTCTCTAATATGATACTTATTGACGAGATAAACCGTGCCCCTGCAAAAACGCAAGCGGCTTTGTTTGAAGTGATGGAAGAACAACAAATTACCATTGATGGTAACAAATTTAAATTGGATTCGCCTTTTATGGTACTTGCAACCCAAAATCCTATTGAACAAGAAGGAACATATCGTTTACCTGAAGCTCAATTGGACAGATTCCTATTTAAAATAGACGTAAACTACCCGAATTTAGATGAAGAAATTGAAATTTTATCTAGAGAACATGAGCTAAAAGACAAGGTGAAAACCGATGAAGTGGTATCGTTTTTAACAGCAAAACAAATCTCTGAATACCAAAATTTAGTGTCTCAGGTTATTGTTGAAGCACATTTACTTAAATACATTGCGCAACTCATTGTGGCAACCAGAAGCAACCAGTTTTTGTATCTAGGGGCCTCACCAAGAGCATCTATTGCCATATTAAAATCAAGTAAAGCATTTGCTGCTATGAGCGGTAGAGATTTTGTAACACCCGAAGATATTAAACGAGCCGCAATTCCTGTATTACATCACAGGGTTATCGTAACGCCAGAACGCGAAATGGAAGGTATTTCAAGTAAACAAATAATTAAACAAATAATTGAAACGGTTGAAATACCGAGGTAATAGTATTTAGTCGCAATATCAGTTTTCAGTATTCAACAGATAAATAAAATAACATATAAATAACATTTTGAAATTCCTTAAACCCTTTTACATTCAACCTCGATTTTTCTATGCAGGTATTGGCATTGTCATGTTGTTTGCTTTAAGTTATTTCATTCCTATTTTATTTAACATCGCCCAACTTTCAATTTTAGTTTTAGTTTTACTGTTCTTATTAGATTTTCTAATTGTTTTCATAGGGAAAAACAAAATCGAAGCCACAAGAATTTTACCCGATAAGTTTTCAAACGGCGACAAAAACCAAATTATACTCAACATTAACAATAATTATTCGCACACCATATTTCTGGAAATTATTGACGAAATTCCTGAACAATTTCAAGTTCGAGATTTCAAACTAAAAGATGCCATAGCTTCAAAAAATTTAAAAACAATTACGTATCATTTAAAACCAACAGAACGTGGCGAATATCATTTTGGTAGCCTTAATGTTTACGCGTCTTCCATTTTAAAATTGGTGGCTAAACGCTTTACTTTTAACAGTGGCGCTATGGTTCCTACCTATCCTGGTTTTAAACAACTTAAAAAATTCGAGCTTCTAAACATCAATCAAAACGCTTTAGAATATGGACTCAAAAAAGTAAGACGACTTGGGCACTCCATGGAGTTTGAACAAATTAAAGATTATGTTCTTGGAGACGATTTACGCACCATAAACTGGAAAGCAACCGCAAAGAAAAACCAATTAATGGTGAATCAGTTTCAAGACGAAAAATCGCAACCGGTGTATTCAATAATCGATAAAGGCCGCAGCATGAAAATGCCATTTAACGGTTTAAGTTTGCTAGATTATGCCATTAATTCATCACTTGTTATCAGTAATGTCGTTCTAAAAAAACACGATAAAGCAGGTATACTATCATTCTCAAAACGGATTGAAAACGTAGTAGTTGCAGAACGTCGAAGCTCACAAATGCAACTCATTTTAGAAGCGCTTTACAATGTGAATACCGATTTTTTCGAAAGCGATTTTAGCCGTTTATACGCTAGCATTAAAAGGCACATCACCAACCGCAGCCTTATTTTAATGTACACCAATTTTGAAACACTCGATGGTTTAGAGCGCCAACTACCTTACTTAAAAGCCATTGCAAAAAGTCATTTATTGGTTGTTATTTTCTTTAAAAACACCGAGTTAAACCAGCTTATAAACCATAAAGCAGAAACTATAGAGAAGGTTTACGACAAAGTTATCGCAGAAAAATTTGCCTTCGAAAAACGTCTCATTGTCAACGAACTTAAAAAATTCGGTATCTACTCCATACTAACCACTCCCGAACAATTAACCATCGATACCATCAATAAATACCTCGAAATTAAAGCCCGCGGCTTATTATAATTTTGGCGCTGCCTGACGGCAGGCAGGTTACCACAATGGTCGAGCTTTTCATTACAATTTTGCTCTTTACCTCACAATAGAATTTTCAGTGCAATCCCTAACGCGATTATTAGCAGCTTTCAAATGGGTTTAAAAAGCTAAATTCTAAAAACTTTACAGTTCAGCATTAAAAAATTACAATTCGGTAACAACCTTTTCAAAAACTTGCTTTAGTGTTAGATATTTGAAGTGTAAAACATTAAAACCAAATAACAATGAGAACACTAGCACTAACCATCGCACTAATTTTTTCAGTAACTTTTAGCAACGCTCAAGATGCTGAAAACACAAACCATATTACCGTAACCATTAACAACATTAAAAACAATAACGGACATGTGGTACTATCACTTCATACAGCAGACACCTTTATGAAAGGCCCTGGCATAAAAAGTATAAAAAGTGAAGTCGTAAATGGCGAAATCAAAGTTACTTTCGAGAATGTAGGAGCTGGGACTTACGCAATTATGGCATTGCATGACGAAAACGATAATAACCGAATGGATTTTAGCGAAAACGGTATGCCTAAAGAATCTTACGGCATGTCAAATAACCCAATGAATTTTGGGCCACCAGAGTACCAAGCTGCCAAATTTGAGTTAACCAAAGAAGATTTAGAATTAAACATCTTATTCTAAACCTTAAAAAATAAAAAAAGAGCGACACAGAAATGCTGTCGCTCTTTTTAACCAAACTAACTAAACTAATAAAACTAACCTTTTTTCTTAGACGGTTTCACCTAACCAAGCTTTCATCATCCAAACGGTTTTTTCTTGCTCGGTAATAAAATCACTCATCATCGAGTTTGTACCTTCATCATTCGCATCACCAGATTTATCTAAAATATCCCTTTCAATTTTTAATAATTCGGTAAGTGAATCTACAATTAATCTTACCGCTTTTTCATCCTCCGAAATATTCTTCCCAACAGGAACTTGTGCTTTTGTGGTATAATCTTCAAAAGTGTGCAACGGTGTTGCGCCTAAAGTTAAAATGCGTTCTGCTATTTCATCAACTTTTAAATTTGCATCAGTGTATAATTCTTCAAATTTTACATGTAAATCGAAGAAGCGCTTTCCTTTAATATTCCAATGTATACCTCTTAAATTTTGATAATATATTTGAAAATTAGCTAGTAAATTGTTCAAATCACTTGCTAAATCTTTTGTTTTATGGGTATCTAAACCTATACTATTCAATGTTTTCATGTCTATCATATTTCTATTACAAATTTAATTTATAATTAACCTTAATTTCCATAAGTTTTATTGATAGTTTTTATATTTTTATAGCCTAAATTGATACTTATGACTATTACCCAATTATATTACGTACTGGCGGTTGCAGAAAACCAAAATTTCACTAAAGCAGCCGAAAAATGCTTTGTTACTCAGCCAACATTAAGCATGCAAATTCAAAAACTTGAAGACCAATTGGATGTTCAAATTTTTGATAGAAGCAAAAAACCCATTGAGCTCACAGAAGTAGGAAAAAAAATAGTAACTCAAGCCCGAAATATTGTAAACGAATCTTACAGAATTCAAGATATTGTAGACCAACAAAAAGGTTTTATTGGTGGTGAATTTAAACTTGGTATTATCCCTACAGTTATGCCTACGTTACTGCCCATGTTTTTAAAAAGCTTCATAAAAAAACACCCAAAAGTTAAACTTAAAATTGAAGAGTTAACCACTGAAGAAATCATAACCAGAATAAAGGATGGACATTTAGATGCTGCTATTGCTGCTACGCCTTTAGAAGATGATAATATTAAAGAACGTGTCTTGTATTTCGAGCCTTTTGTATGTTATATTCCTAAGGGACACCGTTTACACACAAATAAAAAAATTGATATTTCAGATTTAGATGTTAACGATATGCTGTTATTAGAAGACGGACATTGCTTTAGAGATGGCGTTATAAATTTATGTAAAATATTTAAAGATCATGCAGACGATCAATTTCAATTAGAAAGTGGAAGTATTGAAACTTTAATAAAGCTATCTAATGAAGGCTTAGGCATGACGCTACTGCCCTATTTACACACATTGGATATTAATGAAAAAGAAAAAAGCCACTTGCATTTCTTTAATGAACCATCTCCTGCACGAGAGGTAAGTTTGATTTACCATAAAAGTGAATTAAAAATGCAAATCATTGAAGCCCTACAAGATGTTATTTCTGGAATAATAAGAGGTGCGATAGCCTTTGAAAATGTAAAAATTATAAGTCCCTTACCAAATAAATAAACTAAAAAAGCGACTTAAAAGTCGCTTTTTTTTATGGTTTTAAATAAATTAAACATTGGTCTAATTCTGGGTTTTGCTGTACAAGAGAATGAATAAAAATTTTAAGCTCTTCAATCTCGTAAGGTAATAAGCGTTGTAACGCTTTTTGTACTTCTCTGCAAAACAACGTTGCATCAAAACTAACTTTATTAAGCACGGTTTTGGTGTATTCTAGCATTGCTCTTGCCATAATATTTTTTTAGGTTTAGGTTAAAATATAAAAGTAGATTTTTGGTATAAGCTCTATTTTTTTGAACACTGAAAATTACTAAAAAATTGCATGCGAACTAAAAATTATAGGATATTTAACATTTAAAATCGATTATCGCCATCTAAGATATCACCTAAACCACCTAAAATACTGCCTTCACCTTTATCTTTACCACCGCCCCTAGGTGCCGATGCTAATACACGACCCGCTAACCTACTAAATGGTAACGATTGTACGTAAACTGTACCTGGGCCTTGTAATTTTGCAAAAAACAAGCCTTCGCCGCCAAATACTGTATTTTTTATGCCACCAACAAACTCGATGTCATAATCTACTGATTGATCAAATCCTACAATGCATCCGGTATCTACTCTAAGTGTTTCGCCTGCTGCCAATTCTTTTCTTGCCATGGTACCACCAGCATGGACAAATGCCATACCATCGCCTTCTAGTTTTTGCATAATAAAGCCTTCGCCACCAAACAATCCACGTCCTAGTTTTTTAGAAAACTCGATACCTACACTTACGCCTTTTGCTGCACAAAGGAAGGCATCTTTTTGACAAATGAACTTGCCACCAAACTCTGTTAAATCAATAGGAATGATTTTACCTGGATATGGCGACGCGAAAGATACATTGCGTTTACCTGTTAGGTCGTTATAAAAAGCTGTCATGAACAAACTTTCGCCAGTAAGTATACGTTTGCCTGCGCCTAATATTTTACCTAAAAAGCCTGTGTCTTTTTGTGAGCCATCGCCAAAAATAGTTTCCATTTTAATACCATCGTCCATCATCATAAAACTACCTGCTTCAGCCACTACACCTTCTTGAGGGTCTAGTTCTATTTCTACGTATTGCATTTCTTCGCCGTAGATTCTGTAGTCAATTTCGTGTGCTGTCATAATACTGTATGTTTTTGAGTTATTTGCTTTTTATTTGATTATCTGCTATTAGTTGATGGTTTTGGAATTTTGTTACATTTTTTTGTTTGTTGATTAGGTACTTGTTGTTAAGTTGTAAATCAACTAAACGTCTATACGGCAAACAACTTAACTCTTCACTTTAACACTCCATTCAAAATTAAAGGTAGATACCACAATACCTTCCTCGTTCACACCAACAGATTGCATCCAAAGGGTTTGCCCTTCTCCAGTTTCTATAGCTTTTTTAAGAATGGCATCAATAGCTTTACCATCATTACAAGTAAAAACAATTTTACCTACCGCTTTTTTAGTAAACGTAGCCTTGTTTGATGTGACTAACATTGATACCTTTTTACCCGATTCTTGAATCTTACTCATCATTAAAGCGCCTGTAGAGAACTCTGCTGCCATACCTTGTACTGCCCAAAACATAGACTTGAATGGGTTTTTGTTTATCCAATTTAGTTTCACACCAACTATACATTTTTCGCTATTAATCTCTTTGGTTCTTACGCCACAAAAATAGGCTGAAGGTAGCTTGAACATAGTGTAAGCATTTAATTTTTTTGGTGTTATCATCTATTTTATGCGGTTTAAATTTTTACTAAGTTATAAAATATTAAAAGATTATAAATTGTTAAAGTTATGTTAATTTTTAGTACTATGCGTAACAAAGTACCTTCTTTTAGACATATATTTGTATAAGAAACTATTATATGTTTTAAATCAATCGAAAAAATCATGTTAGACAATCATCAAAAAAACATTGCCACTTTTATTCATTTATCTACGTTTAGTCGGTTTTTTATTCCGTTTGGAAATTTTATTGGTCCTATTATATTATGGATTGCTAATAGAGACAAATCGGAGTTTATAGATAAACATGGTAAACAAATTATCAATTTTCAAATTAGCATTTTATTATATGCTATTATTTTAGGAACGCTAACTATTCCATTTTTTATTTTTAAGATATTTAATGGTATTGACTTTATAGATTTTAATGGGTTTGAGAGTTTCCATGTCAATATTGGGAAGCCTTCGCCTTTGTTATACATTGGTGGAGCCTTAGGTGCTCTGGCCATTATTGGATTTATAATTGAATTGGCCCTAATAGTGGTAGCAAGTTTGAAAGCTAGAGATGGCCAATTGTATAATTACCCACTAACAATTAACTTTTTAAAGTAGAATAACTTATGTGAAAAAACCAAAAATGGCTGATAGACCCCGCGTTAGGGATTGGAGTGAAAAGCCCACAGCTGAGGTACGAAGCGAGGACTTGTAACGTAAAGCCCGACCCGATAGGGTAACCTGCCTACCGGCAGGCAGGCGCCCAACTTCTCGATACGGTTCCGATGAAAAACAGGAACCACTCGAAGCGACAAAATAAAATTTCATCAATAAATAATCATCAATCAAACCTGCCTGCCGGCAGGCAGGTCAATCAAAAAATGAACAGTTTCACAACATTAAAAGCATGACACTATGAAGATAGAAAACACAAAAGCACAAATGCGTAAAGGCGTATTGGAATTCTGCATACTCTCGGTTTTGAAAGACGAAGACGCTTATGTAGCAGAGATTCTAGACACTTTAAAAGATGCTAAGTTGCTGGTGGTTGAAGGGACCATTTACCCTTTATTGACCAGACTTAAAAACGCAGGACTTTTAAATTACAGATGGGAAGAATCAACTTCTGGACCTCCTAGAAAATACTATGGTTTAACCGAAACGGGGAAACTATTTTTAAAGGAACTAAACACCACCTGGAGCGAATTGCACAATGCAGTAACAATAGTAACAAGCCAAAAAAACACAAAAAAATGAATAAAACAGTCAACATAAATTTAGCAGGTATATTTTTTCATATAGATGAAGATGCGTACTTAAAATTACAGCGCTATCTTGAGGCTATAAAACGTTCATTTACAGACTCGCAAGGGCGATCTGAAATTATAGCAGATATTGAAGCGCGTATAGCAGAACTTTTTAGTGAACGTGTACAGAATGATAAGCAAGTGATTAGAATTTCGGAAGTAGACGAAGTAATCTCGATTATGGGGCAACCTGAGGATTACTTAGTAGATGATGAAATTTTTGAGGATGAGCCGCAAACAGCGTACCGCAGTAAATCAGCAACTTCTAGAAAGCTTTTTAGAGATACGGACAACTCGTATGTTGGTGGTGTTTCGTCTGGATTGGCACATTACTTTGGTATTGATGCTGTTTGGATTCGTTTAGCTTGGATTTTATTAATTTTTGGAGCTGGTACCGGTATTTTACTATACATATTACTTTGGGTTTTAGTACCTGAAGCTAAAACTACAGCCGAAAAACTAATGATGACGGGAGAACCTGTAAATATTAGTAACATCGAAAAAAAAATCAAGGACGGATTTGATTCTGTAACCGAAACAGTTGGTGATGTTGCAAAAAATGTTTCAGACTCAGTGTCAAACGCCGCAAAGAAAATAGATGTTAATAAGAGTGCTAACTCGATAAAATCGTCTTCAAGAACTTTTTTTGATACGCTAGGCGATGTTATTATGTTTTTCTTTAAAGTGTTTGCCAAATTTATAGGTGTTTTACTTATAATTATTGGAGCAGCTACTTTAATTAGTTTAATAATTGGACTGTTTTCAATTGGTGTTGCAAATGTGATTCAAATCCCAGGGTTAGACTTTGTAGAGCTTGCAAATGCTGGAAACACACCCATTTGGTTAGTGTCTCTTTTTGCACTTTTTGCTGTTGGTATTCCCTTCTTTTTCTTGTTTTACTTAGGATTGAAGATTTTAATTAACAACCTAAAATCTATAGGCAGTGTTGCCAAATTCTCCTTACTTGGGCTTTGGTTAATATCTGTAATTGCTTTAATTGTTTTTGGAGTAAGACAAGCTAGTGAACATGCTTTTGAAGAAAGCTATACGGAAAAAACAGAATTACCAATTACGGCAACAGACACGCTACTTGTTAAAATGAAAGGTCATGATAATTTTAATGCAGACAGTTATCATCAAGACAGGTTTAAATTAGCCTATAACGATAACGGTGATAAGGTATTATACTCATCGGATGTGGATATAATTGTAAAATCTACGACAGATTCTGTGGCTAAAATTGCCATTAGAAAAAGAGCCGATGGTAGTGACTATGAAAAAGCCATAGCACGTGCTAAAAACATTAACTACGACTTTGATTTTAAAAACAAAACCTTATTGCTTAACTCATATCTAACAACACATCCAGATAATAAATTTAGTGATCAGGAGGTTGATGTAATTCTTTATTTACCAGAAAGCTCTGTAGTATATTTTAACAACAGTACTAGACATAGCCTACACTATAACACCTATGATGGCAATATTGTATCGAGAGATGACACGAACCATTACCTTAAAATTGGTTATGAAGAAGCCCTATGTTTAGATTGCCCTGAGGAAGGATTAAAAGTAAAAGTAAAAACACCACGACTTAAAATAGACGATAAAGGCATTGAAATAAATGCTAAGGATGGTAAATTGAAGATTGACGAGAGCGGTATAAAAGCAGAATCGGATGATGTGAAATTTAACATTGATTCTGATGGTGTAGAAATTATCGAATCTGAGGAATAAAAAATAAAAGAGAACCTATCGGGATGTGTTCGACTAGAAAACTTAAGACACTACGTTTTATGTTTTGGGTTTCATTCACAATTCATCATTAAAATATAACAACTCAGATATTTAATTTACGAATCGACAAGGTATTATTAGATATTTGGGTTGTTAATTAATCATCAAAAAACCGAATAATTATGACAACTTTAATCAAATTTATTGTAGCTACAGTTTTAAGCTTGATGCTTTTATCTTGTAACTTCGACATGAACCTTAATTCGGGTGTTCGTGGTAATGGCGACGTTATTACTACAGACCGAAATATTAGCGCTTCTTTTACTTCTATAAAAGCTACCGAAGGATTGGATGTTTATCTCACCCAAAGTGATATTGAATCCATAAGTGTTGAGGCCGATGAAAATCTGCATGATCTTATTTTAACTGAAGTTGAAGATGGTGTTTTAAGAATTCATACCAAAGAAAATATTGGTAGAGCATCTTCAAAACGTGTGAATGTAAGTTTTAAAGACATTTCTAGTATTACCTCTACAAGTGGAAGCGATGTGTATTCTACAAATACTATTTCTGCCGAACGATTAGATTTAAAATCGACTAGCGGTAGTGATATGACATTAGATGTTAATACTTCTATTCTAAATTGTAAATCTACCAGTGGTAGTGATTTAAGATTGTCTGGTAAAACTATAAAATTGTACGCTGAGGCTACAAGTGGAAGTGATATTAAAGCGGCTGATTTAAGTGCAGAATCCAGCGAAGTAAAAGCTACAAGTGGTGCTGACATTACCGTAAACACATCTAAAGCTTTAACCGCAAGAGCAACAAGCGGAGGCGATATTAGATATTATGGCAACCCAGAAACTGTTGACAAAAGTGATAGCTCTTCAGGAAGTATCAAACAGCAATAAGTAAAAACATATCAATCAACCAAGTAAAAAACCATTTCAGACTTAAATCAAGTTTGAAGTGGTTTTTGTTTTATATTTGTTTGTGACTAAGTAACTCTGTATGTGTCAAAACATTAAATGTTACCTTCAGTTTGGTAATTAATCCATTTATGAAAATGAAAAAATCCTTCTCCGTTCTTATTATCACGTTTCTTACCATCTCTTTAGCGATGGCCCAAAGTGCCGAAAAAATAAAAGGCAATAGAATAGTTAGCATTCAAACCACTGATATAGCTTCGTTCCATACGATTGCTTTAGATGAAGATTTTGATATTGAAATTATTTATGCTAAAACACCTTTTGTAGAAGTTGAAACCGATGAGAATTTACATGAATTTATTGAGTTTCAAGTTATAGATAGCGTGCTTACCTTTAATAAAACCATTAGAATTACATCTAAAAAAAAGCTAAACATTAAAGTTGGTTATGATGATGCTTTAAAACATATTGAGACTTCTGGTGATTCAGAATTGTTATCATTATCTACTATGGATTTAGAAAATGGCTCTTTAAAAGCAAGAGAATCTTCAAAAGTAGGTTTAACAGTTAAATCTGATCATTTTGATATTGATACCGATGATAAATCGAAAGTAAAACTGAATCTTACGAGTGAAAATTGTGTTCTTAATATGAGCGGAAACAGTAAACTTGACGCACTGGTAAATACGACAGATTTTATAGCTACACTCTATCAACGCGCTCAAACAGATATTGAAGGATCATGTAACACTAGCAAAATAGACTTAGACAATAATTCTAATTTTAACGGAAAAAACTTTACAACAACTACCTGTAATGTAACCTGCAATATAAGCAGTGATGCTTTTCTTGAAGTTCAAGATACCATCACTATTGAAGCCACAGGAACAAGTTCGGTATATTTATACGGTAACCCGAAAATCCTTATTGATAAATTAACCGACACCTCTAAGCTTCAGAAAAAAGTCAAATAAGCAGGCTTTCTATTTAAGTTTAAGGGAATTTGAAATTTCAAACAAATCGAATTCTACCTCAATTCTTTATTTAAAATTAGATGATTATAAAACTTTTATTTT
Source organism: Algibacter luteus (assembly GCF_900141715.1). Lineage (GTDB taxonomy): Bacteria > Bacteroidota > Bacteroidia > Flavobacteriales > Flavobacteriaceae > Arenitalea > Arenitalea lutea. The sequence continues at coordinate 166,993 of NZ_FQYK01000001.1, forward strand.
TTCCAAAGGTTCTCCATTTCTTCTAGTGTTTTTCCTTTAGTTTCAGGGACAAATTTCCAAACAAACCACATAGCTAGAAGAGACATTACACCGTAAACCCAGTAAGCAAAACCATGATTAAATTGTTCTGTTAAAGCGGTGTTATCATTCATCATTGGGAATGTTAACGATACTAAATAATTTGATATCCACTGAGCTGCCACAGCAACTGCCATGGCTTTCCCTCTAATTTTATTAGGAAATATTTCAGAAAGCAATACCCAAACTACTGGTCCCCAACTTAAGGCAAAACTTGCTACGTAAAGCATCATGCAAGCCAATGCTAAATAACCTGTTGCTCCTGAGAAAAACACAAACCCTAAAGCTAACATAGCAATAGCCATTCCTAAGGCACCGATTAGCATTAATGGTTTTCTACCACGTTTATCTACAGTTTTTACTGCTATAATCGTGAATAAGAAGTTTACGATTCCCACTATAATAGTGAGCAATAAAGCACCATCCGTATTCGGATCAATAGATTTAAAAATTTCAGGGGCATAATATAACACAACGTTGATACCCACAAATTGTTGGAATACTGAAAGGGCTATACCAATAAGTATTATACCCCAACCGTATGATAATAACTTCCCTGAACTATCAGTTTCTGTAACTGAATGCTCAATTTCAGCCAATATTCGCTTTCCTTCTTCTTCACCATTTACTTTTATAAGAACATCTAAGGCTTCTTCTGGTTTATTCTTCAACATTAAAGAACGCGGTGTATCTGGGACAAAAAATAATAATCCTAAAAATAATCCAGCAGGAATAACTTCTGAGGCAAACATCCATCTCCAACCTACCTCATTCAACCAAGCATCTGATCCTCCGCCTCTTGAGATAAAATAGTTTACAAAATAAACTACCATGAAACCACCAACAATTGCTAATTGATTAAATGATACTAACTTACCTCTACTATCAGCAGGTGCGATTTCCGCAATATAAAGTGGTGATAGCATAGACGCCAATCCTACCCCAATACCACCTAGAATTCTATAAAAAATAAAGATGGTAGAAAACGTATGGTCTAACTCACCAATTGGTTTAATAAACATTTCTGGCATTGCAGATCCTAGAGCTGATATTAAAAATAATAGAGCCGCTAGAATTAATCCTTTTTTTCTACCTAACTTTTTACTTACAAGTCCACCAAAAATTCCACCTATAATACAACCTATTAAGGCACTAGCAACTAAGAAACCTTTAAAGGCATTAGCAGCTGCTTCTGATAATCCTTTAGGAGTTACAAAAAAGCTATCTAGAGAGCCTACGGTCCCTGAGATTACTCCTGTATCATACCCAAATAAGAGACCTCCTAGTGTTGCAACTAAGGTTAGTTTTATTAAATATCCTGAATTTTTTGATGCTCCCATAATTTATATTTAGTTAGTTAATATTAAAATCTTTCAGGCATTTAAACCTGAAAGATCTTATGGTTCTTATATATATTGATTGATAATGTTTTCGAACAACTCTTGTTTTCCACTTTTTAATTGCAATTCGCCGTTTTCTTGAGCGATTTTATATAAATCTTGTAAACTTAGTTTTCCGTTCTCAAAATCTTTTCCTTTTCCTGAGTCGAAAGAACTGTAACGCTCTTTTCTTAGTTTTTCATAAGGGGATGAAGTTATAATTTTATCTGCAATTAACAATGCACGAGCAAAAGTATCTGCGCCTCCAATGTGTGCATGGAAAACATCGTCTAAGTCTGTTGAGTTTCTTCTTATTTTAGCATCAAAATTAACACCGCCACCTTGTAAGCCTCCTGCCTTTAAGAAAACTAGCATCGCCTCTGTAGTTTCTTGAATATTATTTGGGAACTGATCGGTATCCCATCCGTTTTGGTAATCGCCTCTATTGGCATCTAAACTTCCTAGCATACCTGCTTTTGCTGCGGTTTCAATTTCGTGTTGGAAGGTGTGTTGTGCTAACGTAGCATGATTGACTTCAATATTTATTTTGAAATCTTTATCTAAACCGTATTCTCTTAAGAACCCAATAGCTGTTGCAGTATCAAAATCGTATTGGTGTTTTGATGGCTCCATAGGCTTTGGCTCGATAAAGAAGTTTCCTTTAAAGCCTTGTGCCCTTGCATAATCTCTACACATGGTTAAAAACTGCCCCATGTGATCTAGCTCACGTCCCATATCGGTATTTAATAAAGACATGTAGCCTTCACGTCCTCCCCAAAACACATAGTTTTCTCCACCTAATTTAATGGTCGCATCTAAAGCTAATTTTATTTGCCCTCCTGCTCTTGCAACTACATTGAAATCTGGGTTGGTTGCTGCACCATTCATGTAACGGGGGTTGGAAAAGCAGTTTGCGGTTCCCCATAATAATTTAACGCCACTAGTGGCTTGTTTGTCTTTGATATAATCGGTGATGGTTGCTAATCTTTGTTCTGATTCAGAAAAGGTTGCACCTTCTTGAATTAAATCGAAATCGTGAAAACAGAAATAATCGAACCCCATTTTACCTATAAATTCGAAAGCAGCATCTGCTTTGTCTTTTGCAGCTTGAATAGGGTCTGAGGATTGATCCCAAGCAAAGTTTTGTGTTCCAGGACCAAATGGATCTGAACCCTGCCCACAGAATGTATGCCAGTAAGCAATTGAAAACTTAAACCAATCTTTCATAGTTTTTCCTGCTACTACTTGGTCTGGGTTGTAGTATTTAAATGCCAGTGGATTATCTGATTCTTTGCCTTCAAATTTAATTTTGTCTATTCCTTTAAAGTATTCTTTAGTTGCCATAATGAAATGTGTATTTGTCGTTTTGTTTATATCGATATTTAGTTTTTAGTTCTGCACCCGCGTTAGGGATTGCAGAGGAAATCCTTTTTGTGAGGCACGAACAATAAGATTGGAACATAAAGCCCGACCCTTGTGGTAACGCCCAACTATTATTTATTTAATATGAGTTCTAATTCTTTTTTCCAATTGTTATATGCGTTTGAATATTGTTGCTTGTCTTTAAAAGGCATGAATGTCATAACGTGGTCGTTATCCATGATCGCCTTCCCGAAGGCTTCAAAATCGCCTTTGTGCAAATTTGCAGCTCGTGCGGCACCAATGGCACCTGTGGTGTTGTAAATTTCTATCTCCTGCTCGATTAAAGTGGCTACTGTATTTGCAAATATCTCTGAACGAAATAAATTATCGTTTCCGGCGCGCATTACACTCGGTTTTATACCATCGGATGTCATGATTTCCATACCATAAACAAATGAAAAAGCGATACCTTCAAGTGCTGCTCTACACATGTGGCCTTTATGATGGTTGTTTAGGTTTAAATTTACTATTCGGGTACCTATTTCTTTGTTATTAAGCATACGTTCTGCACCATTTCCGAACGGAATTAAACAAACACCATCTGATCCTACTGGAATCTCAGAAGCTAGATTATTCATCTCTTCGTATGAGCTTACCGCTAAATTATTAAGTAGCCAACGGTACTGAATACCAGCGCCATTTATACATAATAATTTACCAATTCTTGGGTCTGCTCCTTTTTGATAATTTACATGAGCAAAATTATTAACACGAGAACTTTCTTTGGCCGATAACCTATTAGTTACCGCATACACCACACCTGAAGTACCGCCAGTTGCAGCTACTTCTCCAGGGTTGAATACGTTTAATGTTAAGGCATTATTAGGTTGATCTCCTGCTCTGTATAGAATAGGTGTTCCTGCAGCAATTCCGCTTTCGGCTTCTCCCTTTGCATCTACTGTAGATTGCACTCCGAAGGTTTCAACAATATCTGGAACTAAGGCTTGATCTATGCCATAATGTTCTAATAGAAAATCGGCTACATTGTCCTCTTTGAAATTCCAAAAGATACCTTCTGATAATCCTGAAATGGTTGTATTTATGGTATTTGAAAATTTATAAGCCACATAATCACCTGGAAGCATGAATTTATGAATCTTATTGTAAATATCTGGCTCGTTTTCTTTTACCCATTTTAATTTTGAAGCCGTAAAATTTGCTGGAGAGTTTAATAGATTTGAAGCGCAAGTATCATTCCCTATAGCATTAAAGGCCTTGTTACCTATTTCTACAGCTCTACTATCGCACCAAATGATACTTTTCCGTAATGGCTCTCCGTTTTTATCTACAACAACCAATCCATGCATTTGATATGATATTCCAATGCCTTTAATTTGGGTTCTGCTTATGTTATACTGCCTTTTTAATGCGGTTATAGCGTTACAAATATGTTGCCACCAGTCATTTGGTTTTTGTTCTGCCCATCCATTTTTTGCAGCGAACATACCCATTTCTTCTTTTGGCTCTTGTACAACGCCCAGACTCTTACCTGTTTCAACTTCTACTAAAGCTGCTTTAATAGAAGAACTCCCAATGTCTAATCCTAAGTAATAATTCATTATAATGAATCTCTAATTATTAATTTTGTTGGTACATAAAACTGCATCGGCTTATTTTGAGTTACAAATTCCGCAGCTTTAGTTCCTAATGCTTCAAAATCTGTTGAAATAACCGAAATCCCTTTATATATAAATTTTTTTGTTGGTGTTTCATTATAGGACAAAAAACCTACATCAACTCCCGGTTCGAATTTTTCTGTTTTACATTGTTCTAAAAATTGACCCAACATTCTATCGCTTGTTGATATATAAACTGTATGTTTTTCTACTTTAAATGCCTTTGGGTTTGATATTATTTCATAGTTAAACTGAAATAAATCACAATACTTTTTAAAATACACAATGGTTTCCTCCGGATGATAGGTAAACGTTGGATAGAGAAATACCAATTTTTGATATTTTTTAAAAATAGTATTTGCTGGCTTTAGCGCCTCAAAAAAAGCTTCACCAAAATCTTGAAACACATAATTATTCTTGGCGTTAGAGTGTATATTCCAATCTATAAGTAATAATTTTTCATTATCAATATCTGATATTACAGAAGGTATATCATCATGATTAAATGTCATTACTACATACTTATAGTATTTCCCTTTACTATTATTTAGAATAGTTTTAAAATTATCAATATTATAATGATGAAATTGAACATCCGTAATAATATTATCTGGTAAATTATTTACGAAAGAATGATAAACAACTTCTTTATAAGCTTTAAATGTATCTAGAACTAAAAGCACTTTTCGGGTCTCATTGGCAATGTAATATCCTTTATTTGGAACCGATTCTATAACACCTTGCTCTTTAAGAATAGAATAAGATTTAAAAACAGTATCTCTAGAAAGTCTATAAGTATTACACATATAGTTAACAGAAGGTAATGCGTCACCACTTTTTAACTTGTTATTAGCAAGTTCATTATTTATAGCGTTGACCAATTGCTGGTATTTTGGCACTTCACTATTAACATTTATGGTTAAATTAATACTCATTTTAAATCGTTCTGTTCTGTTCTGGTTGGTAAATATAAATCAAAAAAACTAATTTTTTAATAAAAATTATTAACAAGTTTGATTTTTTTAACTTACTGCACAATTTTAATATTTAAAAAAACAGAATTCATCCTGTACTGTACTGATGACTAAAACTTAACTACTCATTGACTTTTGCCCAAATTTTCTTTTGGCTCCAATTTTGTGGAGCTTCAGACCAAAACAAATTTTCTGATTCTAAACCTAATACTAGAAAAATCACCGTACATAAATACAAACTTCCTGTTGAAATATAACGTTCTGCCATTTCAGGTTAATATCCATAAAAACCTAGAGTTAACCAGCCGTTATCATCAAACATGTCATTAGCTTCTAAATGTTTTTCAATCACTGACTTTAAAGCTACCCGTACTTGACTTGGATGAATGCCTTTTGGAAGCGCCTCAAATAATGACATTTGTGAAAGGAGCTAGCTCCCTTCACTAAAATTCATGTAATCTGCCGCGTTAGGGTCTGTAGCATTCTTTAAACTCTGAAGCGTTAATAAGATATATTTTTCTCTTAATTGCCCTTCTTCAGTTTCATCTGGACCTATTTCAAGCCAAGGTGCAATTCCTGCTAATGTTCTACCAAAAGCTTCTAAATATGTGAACTGAGACCTATCATTTACTGCTTTTAAAGACACCTTTACCGGCATTGTTCTTTTGAGTTCGTTTTTACTCAAGGCCTCTAGAACAGGATGCGAAATTTTTAACATAGCAGCTATGTAAAAATTTCGGTCTTCGCTTACTGTTTGTGCTTCAACGGTATACGATAAAATGCAACTGATGAATAATAAAAATTTTATTTTCAATATCATACAATTTTTACATTTCCAATTATACTTCTCAAGATTAAAGATTAATTAAGACCACTTGCGACTTAATTCGAATATCCTAATTCTATTATAAATTTTACTATGCTATTACTTTTGAAACTTTTTGCTAAATACTAAGAATAGAATTCCACATAATAACCAAGCTGGAAGTGTTACAAACGATAAGAACACATCGAACTGAACTGAAATAAAATAAAACAATCCGAAACTAATTGCCCACGCCCAAAATACCGATTTATTAAACGATAAATTAGCAACTTCAGCATAGTTCTTTACGATACCGGCCTTTTTATAGAAAAAATGCTCAAATACAATAATGGCTCCAAAAGGTGCTAATATAAACCCGTAAAGCGCAACGAAACCTAAAAGTTTCATAGCGAATGCAGGGAATAAACCTGCAATAGTAGCAACAGTTCCTGCTAAAATAGTCACTTTGACGGTTGACAATTTTGGCAAAATAGCTTGAAACGCTAAACCTGCTCTGTAAATTGTAGGATTAGCAGTAGTCCAACCAGCTAATACAACGGCAATAATACCAAATATACCAATTGCGTTATTTGCTAAAGGTCCAGGCGCAACTGGTGGCGCATCACCATTACTCAAAAATGCTTGAGCCTCTGGAGATTTCAAATAAACCGCGTATAATAATGCCGCTGCTATCCACGCCATATAATGGCCCACATACATCCCTGCAGCAGTTGTCCATCCTGCTTTGGCTTCTTTTGCAAATCTGAAAACCGATAAATCAGACATCCCAACGTGCATAGCTGCATTAGCAAACCAAGACCATATAACTACATGCCAAAACGTAAATTTGGTTTGACCCGGAAATGGTTCTCCGCCTTCACCCCAAATCTCCCAGAAATCTGAAAAACTATTCACATTTAATTGAGTTAACGCAACTATACCTGCTGCAACAAATGCTAAAACAATTATTGGTGACATCCAGTTGGCAGCTTTTGTAACCGTATCATAACCACGTGCAGCTATAATTGAAATTACAGCTCCAATCAATATCACGATGATAACCCAAGTCATTCCATTAGGCATGGTATCAGTTAATTTTGGCATTGGCATATCAAATGGAATACCAACTGCAGTTGCAGAAACCGTAATCATTGCACCAGCTAAAAAACAAAATAACACGCCATTTGCTAAATTATAGCCAGTTACTAATTTCTTTCCACAAATTTTTTCCAATTGATAATAAAGAGTCAGTCTGTTTTTTACAGCAATTTCTGCTGTTAAAAAACGCCAGCTTAAAACCGCTAAAAGATTACCAAGTAGTAATCCGACAATTAAATCAAAAGCACTAACGCCTGCAGTTAAAAACAATGGTCCTATCATAAATTCCGTTCCAGCAGCATGCTCTCCTGCATACATCCCTATAAAACTTTTCCAACCTTTTAATTTTGATTTCGGTACCGGAGTTCTTTCAAATTCTCCTCCTGCTAAATCTTCAATGTCTTCTTCAATGTTAAATTGGCTCATATAAATGGTTGTTTAGTTGTTAGAAATATTTATAGTTACATTAAAATAGCTTTAAACTTTATAAAGCCAAAATCAAAAATAGATTCTCATTATCACAAATGTATCCTGTACTGTACTGCCATTAAAATTATCGGTAAAATAAATATAATCACGAAATAATCTAAAGATAAAATAAAAAGGATTAATTAATTGTGTTTCGAACCTAGTGCAGGTCAGTGCAGGATAGATAATGATTTGTATTCTTATATTTTTATCTTAAGTTTAGATTTTTATCAAACAAATGGAAAAGAAAAAAATAAAAGTAGGGCTCTTTATACCTTGCTATATAAATCAATTATACCCTCAAGTTGGCATTGCTACGTTTCAATTATTAGAAAAATTAGGTGTTGATGTAGATTATCCTCAAGGTCAAACCTGTTGTGGTCAACCCTTAGGCAATTCAGGATACGAAGATGATTCTAAAGGCATATGCAATTTATTTGTTGAAAACTTCAAACAGTACGACTATATTGTTGGACCTTCGGGAAGCTGTATCTATCATGTTAAACATCATTTCGATATCTTAGAACAAACTCCTGATGTTAAAAGAGTAAGGAATAATGCTTACGAACTTTGCGAGTTTATTGTAAAAATACTTGGTAAAACCGATTTAGGTGCGTCATTCCCACATAAAGTTGGTTTACATAAAAGTTGTCATGGATTAAGAGGTCTTAAATTAGGCTCTTGTTCAGAATTACAAGGTGAACACTATTCTACAGAAGAAGATCTATTAAATGGAGTAAAAGGTTTAGAGCTCATGTCTTTAAATAGAAAAGACGAATGCTGCGGCTTTGGAGGCACATTTGCTGTTTTTGAAGAAGCTATATCAGCCAAAATGGGAAAAGATCGAGTTCAAGATCATTTGGATAGTGAAGTGGAAGTGCTTACAGGGGCAGATCATTCTTGCCTGATGCACCTTGAAGGTATCGTAAATAGAAACAAGCAACCCTTAAAGGTAATGCATATTGCCGAAATACTAAATAGCAGTTTATAAATTATGAATCACGCAAAACGCGCAACAGAATTTAATAAAGACGAAGCTAAAGTCAATTGGCACGATAAAGCTTTGTGGTATGTAAGAGAAAAACGGGATAAATCTGCTCATAATGTTCAAGGGTGGGAATATTTGAGACAATTAGGGTCTGAAATTAAAGCCAATGTATTATCTAATTTAGATGAATATTTAATTCAGTTTGAATCAAATGCCAAAAAAAATGGCGTACATGTGCATTGGGCAGCTAACGCGCAAGAACATAATGAAATAATACAAAGTATTCTAGAAAAACACAATGCTAAAAAAGTAGTAAAAAGTAAATCTATGTTAACTGAAGAATGCCATTTAAATCCATTTTTGGAGGACAAAGGGATTGAAGTTATAGACACAGATTTAGGCGAACGCATTGTACAATTAGCCGAAGAACCACCAAGCCATATTGTTTTACCAGCCATTCATAAAACCAAAGAAGAAGTTGATGTTTTGTTTCAAGAGCACTTGGGAACAAAACCTAGCCAAGGAAATCCTGAATATTTAGTTAGTGAAGCTAGAAAGCATTTAAGAGACAAATTTTTAAATGCAGATGTTGCCATTACTGGGGTCAATTTTGCCGTAGCAGAAACTGGTGGATTTGTTGTTTGTACTAATGAAGGTAATGCCGACATGGGCGTGCACTTGGCAAAAGCACATATTGCATGTATGGGTATTGAAAAAATCATTCCTGAAGAAAAACATTTAGGTGTATTTTTAAGGTTGTTGGCTAGAAGTGCAACTGGACAACCTATTACTACCTATTCGTCGCATTTTAACCAAGCTGAAGAAGGTAAAGAACTGCATATTGTTATTGTAGATAATGGCAGAACAGAACAATTAAGTAGGGAAGATTTCAGAGCCTCTTTACATTGTATCCGTTGTGGTGCTTGCATGAATACTTGCCCAATATACAGAAGAAGTGGTGGACATAGCTACGATTACACAATACCAGGACCCATCGGTTCTATTCTTTCTCCGGGCAAAGACTTGAAAAAACACAGTTCGCTACCATTTGCTTCTACGCTTTGTGGTTCCTGTTCTAATGTTTGTCCTGTAAAAATAAACATCCATGAGCAGTTATATAAATGGCGACAAGTCATTGTAAAGGAAGAGAAACAGCCCATTGTTAAAAAATCAATTCTTAAAACAGCTGGCATGGTTTTATCTAAACCTAAATTATATAAAATAGCTGGAAAATCAGCACGATTTGCGTTGAAGCATGCGCCAAAATTTATGATTTACAATAAATTAAATGCTTGGGGAAAAGCTAGAGATTTACCTGAAGTAAAAGGCGATAGTTTTGACGAATGGTATAAAAAAAGAAAGAAGAATGAGTAGAGAAGCCATATTAAATTCAGTAAAAAAAAACAAACCTGAATTACTTCCATTACCAGAAATTAATGAAGTTAAGTTTAAAGAAGATGTTGATTTAAAAGAAACTTTTAAAAACAATGTTGCCTTAGTTGGTGGAAATATTATTGAAACCACTGTTGCTTCTATTGATGACATTATTAAAGCTCAGTATCCTGATAAAACTAATATTGTTTCTACAACAAATAAATCCAAATTGGGAACAATTTCGGTTGATAAAAATACAGACCCACATACGCTAGAGCATATTGACTTAGCGATTGTGGAAGGTGAACTTGGCGTTTCTGAAAATGGTGCTATTTGGGTGACCGCAAGCAATAGCGTGGTGAGAGCGCTTCCTTTTATTACTAATGATTTGGTAATTATATTAAATAAAAAAAGCATTTGCTTACATATGCTTGATGCTTATAAAGTTATAGATAACAGAGAAAGAAACTTTGGTGTATTTATATCTGGGCCATCTAAAACAGCTGATATAGAGCAGTGTCTAGTAGTTGGTGCCCATGGCGCTATGAGTTTATCTGTCCTTTTAGTTTAAAAAACAAAAAACAATTTATAAAAAAAGCTCAACTATAAATAGTTGAGCTTTTTTGTATTTAAAATTACGTTTAATAATATTTAGCGTAAACTACACGGGTGTGTAAATATTCCTCCATACCATGTTTTCCATCAGCTCCTCCTACTCCAGACTTTTTCCATCCAGCGTGAAACCCTTGTATGGCTTCAAAATGTTCTCTGTTTACATAGGTTTCACCAAAATGCAAACTATTAGTAGCATGCATAATATTGTTATAATTTTCTGAAAATATAGACGATGTTAATCCAAATTGACAATCATTTGAGAGTGCAATAGCTTCATCTAATGTACCAAATTTCATCACTGGTAATACTGGCCCAAATACTTCTTCTTGGATAATTTCAGATTGTTGTGAAACATTAGTTAAAATGGTTGGTTCATAGAAGTATCCTCTATCAAATTGATTAGGTTGCTTGCCTCCTACTAAAACTTCGGCGCCTTCTTTTTTAGCAAACTCTACCATTTCTGTTATTTTATCTAGCTGCGATTGTGAAACTAAACTACTCATATCGGCGTTTGTTCCTGTTAAGGCATCTTCAATAGTAACCTTGCTCATTTTTTTAGTTAGCTTATCAACAAACTCGTCATAAATACTATCTTGAACATATACCCGTTCTGCGCAGTTACAAACTTGCCCGCTAAAAATTACTTTTGAAGAAACGATGGCATTAAGAGCCAATTCCATATTCGCATCTGCACATACAATTGCTGGTGCTTTACCCCCTAATTCTAGAGAAACTTTTGTAATGTTTTCTGCAGCTGCACTGATTACTTTCTGTCCTGCGCCAACACTACCTGTTAAACTAATAATTCCAGTAATTGGACTTTTAGAAAGTGCATTACCAACAGTTCGTCCCGCACCACAAACAAAATTTAAAACACCTGCAGGTAAATTTATCTTTTGAATAAAATCTGCAAATTCCATTATGGTATTAGGTGCCTCCGAGCTCGGTTTAATAACACAGGTATTTCCGGTTATTAAGGATGCAGCTACTTTACGCGCCATCACGAAAAATGGAAAATTCCAAGGACAAATACCTACTGCAACCCCAATTGGAACTTTATGCAAATAAATATGTTCTTTTTCTCTGTCACTTTGGATGATTTCACCTTCTATTCTTCGTGCCCAACCTGCATTATAATCAAAATAATCGGCTGTTACATCTATCTCAACTTGAGCTAAACCTATAACTTTAGCTTGTTCTTTAGATAAAGTCTCTGCTAAAAACACACGGTTTTCTCTAATAACATCTGCCATTTTATGTAAAAAAGCAGCTCTTTGTATGGCTGGTAAAGCTTCCCATGCCGGTTGTGCAGCTTGTGCAGCTTCTAAGGCATTATCGGCATCTTCAACTGTACCTGTAGAAATTGTACTTATTACCACTTCTGTACAAGGGTTTAATATTTCTATTACGGATGTTGCTTTGGAGTCTACAAATTGACCGTTAATATATTGCTTATAATGTTTCATAATTCTGAGTTATTTCTAATACTATCTTTTATGCCAAAAATTTCATTCTTAAATCTTCGACCTGTTCATCATTTATTGGAACCATTTCACCTAATGAATGTCCTAAAACAATTGATTTTGCGCTAAACTCTGCAACTTCAAGATAATCGAAGGTTTGTAATAATTTGTCTCCAGTTACAATTACAGAATCATTTTCTATGATTAAAGCTGTTGGACAATTATCGACAATTTCAGAATTATTATTCTTTCTAAAATGATTGCCATATTTTACAAAATCGATGTCTTGTAAAAATATCCAGCTTTCAGGAATAGTTCTTACATTTAGATATTCTCCCGTTACACCGAAGGCCATCAAATATGGCGACTGCGTCATAATTATTGAGTTCACATTAGGATTTCGATTGTAAATTTCTTGATGAACCCAAGTCGCTCTACTTGGTGTTTTTCCTTCTTCTCGCTTGCCATCTTTTATTTGCACAATATCTTCTAAATCAATGTCCCATCTATTGATTCCTGTTGGCGTAATTAGGAAATCATTTCCTTTTAATCTCATAGAAACTGTGCCATATGAGCTTATCATTAATCCTTGCTGACAGGAACGTTTAACGATGTTGCAAATTTCTAATCGTTTTTCAACTTCGTATGATGGATATGTTGTGGTTTTCATCTCTGGCAATACTCCAGTCGCTTGAGCTTCAAACTCATCAATTTGCTGGTCAGTAAGGTATTTAGGTGTTCCTATTTGTGAACCATAAATTATGGTACTAGCACAAAACTCTAAAGCTTCAAAGCGTTCATAAGCATCCGTTAAATCACTTCCCCCTAAAACAGTTCCGTGATTTTCCATAATAATGGCTTTGTAGCCTTTTTTAAACTCCTCTGCAATGACTTCTCCTAAATCTTCACTTCCTGGCAACCTGTAATCTGCATAACCAATAGGTCCACAGATATGTTTTGCTTGTGATATGATATTTGTATTTGGAATTTGTCTAACAATACTAAAAGAAACTAATGCAGGCGGATGCGCATGTATAACAGACTTAATATCTGGTCTTGCTTCATAAATAGCTTTGTGAAACGGAAACTCTGATGATGGTTTATGTTTACCAACCACAGTACCGTCTTTTTGCACACATATGATATCTGATGAACGCAATGAACCTTTATCAATTGCAGATGGCGTTACCCAAATATTTCCATCGTCGTCAATTATTGAAATATTACCACCAGAAGTGGTAGTCATTCCTCTCTTATAAATTCTACTTATTACCTCGGTAATTTGATCTCTAGGATGTACTAGTTTAATGTTTTTTGACATTTGTTTATATATTCAAGAAATAACTATTATAACAAGTTACTTCTTATGTTGTTTCATTTTTTTTTAGAAAGTCTTAACCACTTATAATAAATGGCACATGTTTTTTCAGCGCATAGTTTTTTTTCAAAAACTTAGAATTAAGTTTAGTATCTGAAATAGAAATAGCAGCACCAAGTGCAGAGCCTAATGAGGCATTTGTAGTCCTTAATTTTTTATCCCTAAAATTGTGAGACAAAAGTTTTATAAATAAGTCGTTGTCACTAAAACCACCATCTACATATAGTCCTGATATTACATCATTTCCTATCGCTTTCTTAATGCATTTTATTTGTAGTAAAACCAATTCGGTCATTAATTGATGATATGCATGTTCATATTTATCATAATAAAACTCTGTTTTTTCAGGCATATCAGCATCAATTATACTATCCCATTTAAAACAATGTTTAAAGTCTTTCATGATGGCTAAATAGGTATCATAGTCAAACTTTACGTTTCGGTGATAATCATCATCAACACCAAATTTTTTGTTTAATTTCTCCACCTGTACCTTGTATTCATTCCCTAAAAACAATCGAGATGCCTTTACAGGTTTACCATTAATGCGCATGTAATTGATAACATCGCTATCAGCTACTTCTGTAGAAATTGGATTGTCTGTAAACGGATTAAAAGTAATACTCCAGGTACCTGTGGAAATTAAAACAAACTTCTTTTTTATACTACGTACATACGGCAATAAAGCTGCAGAGCTATCATGAATTCCAACACCTATTTTAATACGGTTACCATTGTAATTCATATTAATACTTGTTTCTGTTGAAACAATAGGTGGTAAAATTTTATCTATACCTTCATTATAAACCCAGCTATGATAATCATTTTTATTATAATCCCAAAGTGCCGTATGACAGCCTATACTTGTATATTCACTTAATGGAATACCAGTAAAAACATGACTGAGATATTGGGGTAAGTGTAAAGAATATTTTATGTTTTTAAAAACTTCTGGTTTTGAATGCTTCAACCAATATAATTGAAGCCCAGAATTAAGCATACTTAAATCTGCACATCCGGTAGTTTGAAGAAATTCTTCTCTAGGCCCGTACTTCTCAAAAAAAGAAGTAACAATTTCTTTAGGTAAAGGTTTTGTGTAATTGTAGAGCGGTGTTAAAGGTTTTCCATATCGGTCTATGTGCACAAAACTAGCGCCATATGTTGAAAAATTTATCGCTTTTACGTTGAATTCTTTTTTTTCTAAAATTCGATCAAATACCTTTTTTAACCATTTTTTTAACGCAGGAAGATTTTCAGTTGGGTGCCCATCTTCATCCTTTATTTCTTCAAACGAAATATATTCTTTGTGGACTTCTTTGAAATCTTTATCAAATAGAAAAAACTTTTTATTTGTTTTTCCTATATCAAAAACTGCAGTTACTTTTTGTTTCATGATTTTGGTTTATAAACCAGTGGCGACTGTGTTTTTACCTCTTTCTTTTATTAAGCTATTTCTAACATCTAAAGCGCGATAAGCTTGTATAGGGCTTAATGCACCACCTCTTTCTAATCTTGCTTTTTCCAATAATGGTCTAACATCTGTTCTATAAGCACCTTGCAATATTTCTTGACACTTTACAACATCGTTATCTATCTGCGCTGCTTTTAATGCTGCTTGATCTATAAGTAATGCTTTAGCATAAGCTTCTTGAATAGCTTCAAGTGATTGAATCAAATCTTCTAATGGGTCTTTAACGTTATGGCTTGCATCAATCATCCACGCTAAATCTGGGTTTTGAGGATTATTTTGCATGCCATATACTAATTCGTTAAAAATTAAGAATAATGCATAAGGTTTAATGCTGCCTACTGTTAAATCGTCATCACCATATTTACTATCATTAAAGTGGAATCCACCTAACTTTCCTTTTAATTGTAAAATTGAAACGATTTGTTCAATATTACTATTTGGTAAATGATGTCCTAAATCTACTAATGTATAGGCTTTGTCACCACAACCATTGGCAAGCATTAAAGAAGCTCCCCAATCTTGAATTACAGTACTGTAAAAATTTGGTTCGTACGGTTTGTATTCAACCAGCATTTTCCAATCGTTTGGTAAACCTTTATAGATATCAATTAAGCTATCTTGTGTATTTTGAAATGCTGTTTGAAAATTATTTTGACCTGGGAAACAAGACCCATCAGCCAACCAAACGGTTAGTGCTTTTGAACCTAATTTATCTCCAATTTTTATAACATCTAAGTTATGTTGTATTGCCTGTTCTCTTACAGCTTGACTTGTATTACTGAGAGAACCATATTTATAACTTTCTGATGCGTCTTTTTGATCCTGAAACGTATTAGAATTTACGGCATCAAATTTAATATCTAAAGCGTTCGCTTTTTCTTTTATAGCATTATAATCTGAAGGGATATCCCATGGAATATGCAATGAAACGGCACCTGCAGTTTGTGTTAAACTGTGCAGCACTCCAATATCTTCTATTTTTTGCTCAAGATTTGATGGTTCTCCAAAAAAAGAAAAGCGCCCGAAACGAGTTCCGCCAGCGCCTAATGCCCAACTTGGGATAGCTACTTGAAAATCTGCAAGTTTTGAAACTATTGCATTAACATCATTTCCTTGATTTGTTAATTTATTTGCTAAAAAATCAAAATTTTGATTATGATTTTCTATTCCCTTTTTATTGTAATTTACAATGTGTTCTTTCTGTATTTTCATGATTAAATTTCTATTAAAAAAAAAGACACTTCCAGAAAACAAATCGTTCTACGGAAGTTGTCTTTTTTTTAACTAACTACTAACTACAAATAATTTCATTTTTTATCTTACAAATGCATTGGCCATACCTCCGTCAACATTAATAATGTTTCCAGTAGATTTATCAAGTATCCCTACAAAAGAGAATACGCCATTTGCTATATCATCTGGGGTAATGATTTCGTGTAAAAGATTTCTTTTTGCATAAAATGCTGGTAGTTCTTCTACAGTTATATTGTTTGCTTTAGCTCTACCTTCTGCCCAAGCACCTTCCCATATTTTACTTCCTACAATTACACCATCAGGATTAACTGTATTTACTCTTACTTTGTCTTTAGCTAATTCGGCTGCAAGTAAACGTACCATATGCTGTTGCGCCGCTTTTGCTGTTCCATAAGCGACATTATTTGGTCCGGCTACTAAGCCATTTTTACTTGCAATGGCAATATAATCGCCTCCAATTCCTTGTTTACGAACAATCGCAGCAAATTGTTTTGCTAAATCGAACTGCCCTTTTACTAATATATTCTGTAATATATTCCAATCTTTATCAGTTGTATCTTCTAGTGGTTTTGAAATAGCCAAACCTGCACTATGTACAATAATATCGACTCCTCCAAACTCAAGAATTGCTTTCTTGTATGCACTTTCTATGGATGCGGTACTGGTTACATCGCATACGGCATATGTTGACACGTCTCTTGCGTAAGTTGCATTCGCCTCAACTAGTGCATCTTCGTTAATATCTGTAAGAACCACATTGGCGCCTTCTGCTGCCAATTTATCAGCAATCGCTTTACCTATTCCGCCTCCTGCTCCTGTTACAAAAGCTACTTTACGAGATAATGGTTTTTCTTTTGGCATACGCTGTAATTTTGCCTCTTCTAACAACCAATATTCAATATCAAAAGCCTCTTGTCTTGGCAACGAAGTGTATTCTGTTATCGCTTCGGCACCTCGCATAACGTTGATAGCATTGATATAAAACTCACTTGCTACACGCGTAGTTTGCTTGTTTTTTGCAAAACTAAACATACCAACTCCTGGATAAATAATAATAACAGGGTTTGCATCTCGAATGGCTGGACTATTATCTTTTTTACAGGTGTTGTAATAATCTACGTATTCTTGACGGTAGGCTTCAAATGCTGGTTCTAATTTCTTTAAAATCGCATCAGCATCTGATAAATCTTCATTTTTATCTAATTTTAACACTAATGGTTGAATTTTGGTTCTCAAGAAATGATCTGGACAAGATGTACCCATAGGCGCCAATCTTTCTAAATCATGACTATTGATATATTCCATAACCACATCTGTATCAGAAAAATGACCAATCATGCGTTTTTCAGAAGAACATAATCCTCTAAGTAATGGCATTAATTGGGTTGCTTTTTCTAAACGTTCTTCTTTAGGTAAGCTTTCAACTTTTTGACCACCAAAAACAGAACCTTTTTCTTTTATTTTCTTTGTAATATATTCAGAAGCCATTTCAATAACTTCTAAACTATTCATATAACACTCGTAAGAGGTATCTCCCCAAGTAAATAAGCCATGACTTCCTAAAACAATTCCTCTAATTCCAGGGTTATCGGCTAAACATTTTTCTAATTGTAATCCTAAATCGAAACCTGGTTTTTGCCATGGTACCCAGCCCATGGTGTCTCCCCAAATTTCTTTTGTTACCTTCTCACTATCTTTGGCAGCTGCAACGGCAATTAAAGCATCTGGGTGCAAATGATCTATATGTGCAAATGGCAATAAACCATGCAAAGGTGTGTCTATTGATGGCGCTTTACTGTCTAAATCATATATACAATGATTAAACAGACCTACCATTCTATCCTCATCATGTAATCCTTGGTAAACGTTTTTTAAATCTCGTAAGCGTTTCGTATATAAACCTGCTATTCCAGATCTTGTTAAAGTTCCTATATCCCCTCCTGAGCCTTTAACCCACATTACTTCAACTTCTTCGTTTGTTAATGGGTCGGTTTCCATAGTTTTACAACTGGTGTTTCCTCCTCCATAATTTGTAATTCTTAAATCTGCACCTAATATATTAGAACGGTATAGAAACAATTCTACTTGGTTATCTCCTAAACTGTTTGCTTTTTTGTCATCCCATAGATAATCTACGTACTTGAAGTTTTTAGTAATGTTTTCCATTTTTTGAATTAGAATAATTAGTGAATCAAAAATAAATAAGGAAATGCTTTTCTCTATCCTGTACTATACTGCTATTCTAAATATTATTCTAAAAATATAATTTTTTCGTAAACCGATTGAATTATTCATTGTTTTTCAATCGATTAGTATTAAATTCTTATCTTGAAATTGTTTTCTACCTTAAAATCGTTCAACAGCACACTTTTTAATATGGCGTGTTTTCGTTTTTAAAGATTAAGTTGAGGGTGTTTATTCTATTTAAAAGATTAATTTATGGAAATACACAAATTTATTAAACTAGATGAGAATTCCAGAATTCCTAAATATCAGCAAATTGTAAATTCTGTTATCCATAATATTTCTACTGGGAATTTTAAAATAGATTATAAAATACCATCAATAAATAGGCTTAGTGAAGATTTATATCTTTCAAGAGACACCGTTGAAAAAGCATATAGTATTCTTAAAGAGAGAAATATAATTACGTCAATTAGGGGGAAGGGTTTTTATATTTCCCGAACTAAATTAATTAAGAAATTAAACATTCTATTTCTTATCAATAAATTGAGCTGGTACAAAATGGAAATCTATCATTCATTTTTAAATAGCATTGGTCCTAACGCTTATATTGACTTACATATTTATCATTGTGATGAATCCTTATTTTTAAATTTGCTTAGTAAACATGAAAAAGCTTATGACTATTATGTTATTATGCCCCATTTTAAAACTGAAAATAGTGAGTACACAAGTACTACAGTGGCTGTAACACAAGCTATGAATAAGATTCCAAAAAACAAATTAATTATACTAGACAATAAACAAATTCCAATTGAAGATAATATTATTACTGTTTATGAGGACTTTGAAAACGATATTTACAATGCTCTAAAAAAAGGAATTAAAAAAATTTCTAGATATAAAAAAATCATTCTTATTTATCCAGAAAAAGCAGTTTATCCTTATCCCAAAAGAATTAAACGTGGTTTCATGAGATTTTGTGCTAAACATAATTTGGACTTCGATATTTTAAATCGAGTTTATGACGACATGATTCTTTTAAAAGGAGATTTATTCATAACCATTGAAGAAGACGACTTAATTAATTTGCTTGAACAAATAAGAGAAAAAGAGTTTGTCTTAGGAAATGATATAGGTATTATTTCATATAACGACACACCGTTAAAAGCACTTCTTGGAATTACAGTTATTTCAACCGATTTTAGAATCATGGGAGAAACAACAGCAGGTATGATTTTAAATAATGAGAAGGGAGTTTACAAAGTGCCTTTTAATTTTATTGAAAGAAAATCCGTTTAGCTGATAACTAAATATATACTTCTTTTCTTTAAACAAAGTAATCTTTACTAATTTGTTTTGTTGAGATTTTCACGAAAAAAATTTAGTATAAGTACCAAAAAATTAGTTTAATTGTTAATTTCTATATTTATTGCATTATTTAGAATTTTATAATTAATTTAAATTTTTTATTCAAACTTTTTCTAGATGGATTTATATAAGTTTATAAATATTGACGAGAATTCAAGGGTACCAAAATATCAACAAATTGTTGATTCGGTAATCGAAAATATTTCAAAAGGAAATTTCAATATAGATGAAAAAATACCTTCCATTAATAGGTTTAGTGAAGAATTCTATTTATCTAGAGATACCGTAGAAAAAGCTTATAGCATCTTAAAAGAACGTAATATAATAACTTCAATTCGAGGTAAGGGGTTTTATATTTCCCGTACTAAATTAATTTCTAAAGTCAATATCTTATTCTTAATCAACAAACTAAGCAACTATAAACTTAGAACTTACAACCACTTTATAGATGCCATTGGAGCTAATTCACACACAGATTTACACGTTTACCATTGCGACGAAACCTTATTTTTAAATTTAATTGATAAAAATAAATCGGCATACGATTATTTTATAATCATGCCACATTTTAAAACCGATGATTTAAAACATGTAAGTTTCACTGATAAGGCTTTAAAAGCACTGGAAAAGATTCCGCAACAAAAATTAATTATTTTAGATAATATAAAACCTGAAATGAGTGGTGCCTTAGGAGAAGTGTATCAAGATTTTGAAAATGATATATATGGAGCATTAAATGAAGGGCTTACCAAAATAAAGAAGTATCAAAAAATAATTTTAGTGTATCCTGAAAAGGCTGTTCATCCATATCCACGAAGAATTTTACATGGCTTTAGAAAATTTTGCGTTGAACATAATTTAGACTTCGAAATTATAGACAAAGTATACCACGATATGATTCTAAAAAAAGGGGATCTATTTATTACTATTGAAGAAGCAGATTTAGTTAACTTGGTTAAACAAGTAAGAGAAGACGAATATATTCTAGGAAGCGATATAGGCATCATATCTTACAACGATACGCCTTTAAAAGACCTTTTGGGGATTACCGTAATATCAACAGATTTTAAAGTTATGGGAGAAACTGCTGCACAAATTATTTTGAACAAGAAAAAGCTCAAACTAAAAGCGCCTTTTAATTTAATTGAAAGAGATTCGTTGTAACAAAAAACAATTAATTTTTAATTCTGTAAGTACGCATTTGTATGCTAGCTGGACTACTTACATCAATATCTTCTTGTAGTTTTTTAAGAGTTCCCGTTTGAAGATTCCTTTTAAATACAATTATATTATCTGTAAATTGATTTGCTACTAATAAAAAGTTTCCATCAGGAGAAATAGCAAAATTTCTTGGATGTTCTCCATATGTTGGTTCATGACCTACAAGACTTAAAGTACCTAAATCTTGATTTATTAAAAATATAGAAATGCTATCTTCTTCAGGCCCACGATTTGACGCATATAGAAATTTACCATCTGGGGAAATATGTATATCTGCTGCCCTGTAAATATCTTGAATTTGTTGATAAGACAGATAATCTTCGATAAAAGTCAAATTACCATTATTATATTCATAAGCAGTAATTTTACCGCTTAACTCTGCCACACCATAACCAAATTTTCCGTTAGGATGAAATGCAAAATGCCTAGGTCCACTTCCAGGTTTCACCTTAATTTCATTTTCATTTTGAAGTACTGAATCTTTGTGATTACTTATAAAATTGAAACCTCGTATTTTATCCGAACCCAAATCTTGAGCAAATAGGAACTTTCCATCAGGTGAAAAGTTTGAAGAATGAATATGCGCACTTTCTTGTCGGCTTTCAATTATGCTACTATCTTTGAAACGAATAACCTGATTGTAAGATTTCAAACTGCCATTTTGGTTAATTTTGAAAACACTTAAGCTTGGATCTGAATAATTGGAATTCACAAGATACTCACCTGTTTTACTTATCTCTAGATGCGCTGGATTTCTTCCGCCTGTATCTTGCATATTCAATAGCTTCAGCTTATAATTTATAGAATCTACCGCAAAAGCAGCAATCTTTCCATTATAATTCATCTGACTTTCAACCACCGAATATAGATACTTACCATTTTGCGCTAAACGTAAAAACGATGTATTTATAATACTATCTACTGTGAATTTTAAGGTGCTTTTTCCTGTATGATTATCAAACTCATAAACATGAATGCCTTTACCTGGTTTTTTATCAGTAAAACTCCCCACAAATAATAAAGTTCTCTCTTTTTCTGTTTTACAGCTAATCACACTGCATAGCATTATAAAGAAAACTAATATTTGGTAATATTTCATGTTATTGAATTATTTAATTAATTAACAATAAGGTAAATTCTTTTATCTCAAGCAAGCTTCTAATGAAGACAGTTCTGGTTTTCCTCCACGATTACCACTCCCCGCTGCTGTGTAAATCGTGTTTTCATAAAGTATGGCTTGTGTTCCGTGTCTTCCTGTAGTAAGTTTTGGCCCATCTTTCCAGCTACCACTTTTTATATCCATAATTTCAACATCGTTATGAGCTGTTTTTTGACTTGCACTTTCACCACCAATAATAATTAAATTTCCGCCATTAATAATAGTTGATGCCCCCGCTCTTTGAGTGATAATTTTTGAAGCTTCAGAAAGTGTAACCCATTCATCCTTCTCTATATCATAAACATCAATTTCCGGAATGGTAAGATTAAATGTTTCATTAGTTTTTGCAGATGAGTTTCTACCACTAGCGCAATAAATATTGTTATTATGAATAGCCGCTTGAAAATGATCTCTTGCTCTTGGAGCATTAGTTAAAACAGTCCATTTACCAGTTTTGAAATTATATGTATCCGCCCAGGGCACATGGCCTTCCCAATGTCCATCTGTAATACCGCAAATTATGTACGCAAAATCATCTTTTATTACAATTCCTGCTGAACCTCTTCTTCTAGATTCTGGAATGGTATCTCCCCATATCCATAAATCTTCAATTGGCTTATAAATTAATATTTTATCTAGTGGCGTTTCATGCGGGTATTTACCAGTCATCGCGCCAATAACGTAAATATTATTATTATAATTTACAGCTTGAAAATGATGAATTTCAATTGGGGGTTTGGCACCTTGTGTCCATTTTTCAGTTTTTATATTATATATATCGACGGGTTTTAAACCTCTTCCTCCAATTAAGTAAAAAAGTCCGTTTGCTTCAACAAAACCGCATTCGTGTCTTGCTGATGGCAAATTATTTGTTTCAACCTGCTCCCATTTAAAACCCTCCAAAGATTTACATTGAAATAAAAAGAAAACCATCGAAAATAAAAGCAAAAATTGTACGGTATGTTTAATCGTCATAAATTTTTAAACTTTATTTAATATTCTTTATAAAATACGTTATCAGTAATTGGGCCAATGACTTCATTTTTATAAGTCATACTTTCACCTTCACCAATATAAATACTTTTTAATTCTTTTTTTTGATTTAAGGTAATAACTGCAAAAGTTCCTTTAAAAAAGGCATCTATTTCTTCATTCTGAAATGATTCATTTTTAGATTGCGTAATAATATATTGAATTAATGTTTCAAAAGATGTTTTACTCACAATTTTTAAGCCTTTATACCGTCCGTCTTGTTCAATTTTAGTAACGGATTGAATGGATGGTGTTTCCTTTTCATTATAAGGTTCAAAAACCACCACAAATGGATTTTCCCATGCCTCGCCTTCCTTTCTAATGACTAAGGCTGGTGTTGGCATAGCGTCATAAGGTTCAGGAGACTCGAAAGTAGTTGGCGCTTTTACTTTGGTGTAGGTTCTGTTTTCAAAACCCGGAATATGCAATTGCATAAAAATATCGCCTTGTTTTAATTTTTTTGTATGAAATGTAGCTTTTACATCACTTGTAAACGATTTTGATGTTTTTACATCTTTGAAAAAATGCCATCCTGGATGCCTATAAACTTTGTTACGTTGCCAAGGCGAATCTGCATTCGTCATGTATCTTTTAGGTGTTTTTTGAAAATCTAAATCCTTGTTTTCAAAAACTAATTTATCTCCTATGTTGTGATATAAATAATCATGATATTCATTCGGTAGTCTGGATTTTGAACGAAACACATCCACATAATACCCTGTTGTTGGTGAAGTTCTAATTAAAGCCAAGGTGCGTTCTTGAGTTGCTTCGGCCTTATCCCCTTTATCATCTTCAAAACTTGTTAAACTAAAAGAATGATTGGGAGACACCCCTGTTTTACCAACTTCGGGTTCCATAGAAATAAGTTCAATTTTATTCATCCCTAAATTAACCCATCCGCCTTCACCTTGCGAACTCCCATTTACGATAACTGTATTATGAGCAGCAAAAATTCTGGAATAGTTTTCATGAAGGTCTACACCATAGCGATTTCGGCCGTTATCTACACCTAAGACCTGGCCTTCACCGTATAATTCAATATTCATGCCTTCCGCATGCCCATGTACCATGTGCGCACCACCAACAAAACACATTAAACCATCTTTGGGATTTTTAGTGCTACTTAAATTTCGCTGTAAAACAATACCTGCATGATACACTCTATCAGTCCGTGACAGGTCTACATTTGTAGATGCATTATCAAAACTACTATCGTACCAAAACAAAGCCTCGATACCTTCTCGTTTATATTTCCCTTTACTAATTGCCCTATTAATAAGTGGTGCAAATTTATTTTGAATTTCCGTTAACCCATCCATCTCAGCCAAGGCATATGCATCATCATAAGCTTCATAAGGCACATGAGCATGCCTATGTCCATCTCCCCAACGCACAATTTCATTGTTAGGATATACAAAATAATCTAGTCGCGGTAACGCATGTAACACATTTGGGTGCTTTTCCCCCAATTTTAAGGACGGATCGTATTTATTTAACACCAACATCAATCTTGCTAAAATAGATGTCGTATGGTTTAAATATTGAGATGTTTCTGGCCAGATATCACCTTCATTTTTATAATTTTTAACCATAACGTTTAAGGCATCTTGGTTTTCTGTACTTTCTGTTAAGAAATAGGATAACCATTTTTCTCGCTCCGCTTTATCATCCATTGCTAAGGCATTATACACCAAACTAGGTGCTTCTAAAACACAGTGGTTTGAGCCTGTTTGTCCATAATTTACCGATATGTTGGCGTAGGCTTTAAAAACATTTTGCGCTTCTTCAAAAGGAAAATCCACTTTTTTGTTTGTAATAATATCAAAAGCTTTCCCCTCTTTTATGAGATAAGGATGGATAAAATCATAAATCAAGGGCAGTCTGTATCCTATAACACGAACTTCTCGAAAGCCATCATACGGAAATAACCAACCACCTCTACTGCGCCAAGTGGATACTTCAGATTGCTGTACTGATTTTAAAAATGAATACAAAATACTACTTGCCATGTAAGCATATTTCTCATCTTGTGTTATGTAGTACATCGTACCACAATCTAAAGCCACTTGTAAATATTTAATTAAAAGTTCGGCAGGTTTCCAATCCTCATCTGTGGCATTATCCAAATTTTCTTGAACACCATTCCTTACATGTGTTGTTTTTAAAAATGGAGGAAAATGGTTTTGTTGTTTTTCAGACCAATTGAATGGCAGTTGTTTTATATATAATTGTGGGTTATCGTAAAACTTGTTAACCTCAACATCGGTTTTTAATTTCAATTTTAAATAGATGTCGTTAGCCCAGTTTTGAGTATTTATTTTCTCAAGAATTTGACCACACTCTTCTGAAGTAACTAAAATAAATGGACGTTTTTTGATTTGACTACTCACGCTATTAGTAATCAAAATCAAAAAAACAAGCTTTAATAATTTAAAATTCATATTATGTTTTGGTTGTGTTTAATCACTCAAACCATTCTGTATTGTATATATTTCGTAATCTTTCTAAATCATTTTTAAATTTAGGATCGTTAGTGAAATGCGTCGTCTCAAAAGGGTCTTGCTTCAAGTTTAACAACTGTTCTTCAACGCCTTCTAAATCATAGCGCACATATTTTAAACCATTTTTATCAACAACCATTTTACCTATTTCACTTTCCACACCAAGTGTTTCACGCCATGCTACAGCTTGGCCTTCAAAAAGTGGTTTTAAACTTTTACCTCGATTATCAGAAACTCCCTCTATATTGGCATAATCGCACACTGTAGGAAGTAAGTCTATTCCATTTGAAATCAAATCCACCTCGTTGACTTTACCTGCTGGAATATGGCCTTTCCACATCGCCATAAAAGGAATATTTGCTGATTCTTCGTATAATGTTGACTTATGTTCCATACGATGACTTGCACTCATATCTCCATGATCGCTTGAGAAAATAACAAGTGTATTCTCTTCTTGTCCGCTGTTTTTTATAGCATCCAAAATCACTTGCACTTCTCTGTCCATCACCTCAGTTAAACGATGGTAAGCATACCTATGATGCCTCCAATCGTTATCTGTAAAATGTTCTCTCGCGTTTTTACGAAACGGTCTGGCATTTATTAGGCTCTTGACTGCTACAGGTTCATCAATTTGAGGTTCGAAATTTTTTGGAAGCGGTGGACAATAATTCGCATAAAAATCTTCTTCAGTAATACCTTCAGGAATTTTCATAGCTTCATCTAAGGTCGCCAATTCAACCTTAGCTCGTTTTAATAGTATAGCGTCATTTTCACTAGTGGCTTTTTCGCGCAATGCCATATAGCAAATATCATGCGGATTTATCAATGAAACTACCATAAAGTATGGGTTTTCATGTTTTTCTTTAATAATATCTGCCGCCTTATTTACCAACTCACCTCTTTCATCATCGCTAAATTTATTAAAGCCAAGTGCTTTAGGTGTGAGTGACTCTGGCAAATGTTCTTTTCCACCAAAGTATAATTCATAATTCGCTTTTTTAAGATATGAAGCAATGGTAGTGTTTGCGACTTCTTGAGAAACCTGAGGAATTTTCATAGACGCTCTGTTTTCTCGAATTTCATTCCCCTTATCATCTTTAAAATAACTTGGAAACCTACCAGTCATTAAACTAACTCTTGCCGGCGAGCAAACTGGATTGGTAGTATAAGCTCTTGTAAAACGGATACCATTCTTAGCAATATAATCTAGTGCGGGTGTTTTTAAATAGGTGTTACCAGCGCAACTCATCATATTAGCGCTCATTTGGTCAACATAAACATATATAATGTTAGGTTGGGGTTTTTTTTGATCTACTTTTTTTGCTTTATTCTGACAACTAGTTATTCCTATAAAAAGGAAAAAAAACACAGAAAGTAATTTGTAATTTGGATTCGTGAAAATTTTCATGACTTTAACTATTATTTTAAAAAATCTTTACCCCATTTTGCTCTTAGTTCTTTTGCCAATTGGTTAACGGTTTCTAGATACTCAGGTTTTTCAGCTAAATTATCAAGTTCTAAAGGGTCTGTTTTGTGGTCGAACAACATACGTGCATAAGCCACTCCATCATCTTTTGTCCACTCGGTATAAAATAAATCACCTTTTATTAAAGTCACAGCATCTTTAAATTTACTAACCGCCCAATCTTTTTCCGGTGTTTCTCCATTTAATAGCGGAACAAAACTTTGGCCGTCAAGTGATTTTGGTGCTTCTACACCTATAAGTTCTGCTAAACTTGGGTAAATATCGATATACTCTGTTATAGCATCTGTTTTCTGACCATTCGTTTTACCAGGTACTTTTATTACTAATGGTGTTCTTAAAGCCGTTTCGAAAGTGGAGTGTTTACACCATAATTGATGGTCGCCCAAATTCCAACCGTGGTCGCCCCATAAAACAACTATGGTATCGTCTTCTAGCTCTAATCGTTTTAATTCATCTAAAACCAAACCAATTTGTGCATCTACATAACTTACACAAGCGTAATAACCGTGTATCAATTCTTTAGCTAAATCATCAGGAATATCGCCTTTCTTAGGAATATTACCATAATTTCTTAACTCACCAAAATTATGAAATGCTTGTTTCGGTGTGCTTTCTGGCTGAAGATAACTATCGGGAAATTCAATTTTAGATCTATCATACAAATCCCAATATTTTTTTGGAGCATTGAATGGTAAATGCGGTTTCATAAATCCAATAGCTAAAAAGAAAGGTGTGTTTTTGTTTTTTAGCTTTTGTAAATCTGCTATTCCCTTTTGCGCTATTTTACCATCAAAGTATGCAGTATCATTAACTTCAGCCATTTCAAAAGCAGTAGCACCAGCGACAGCCAAATTAGCATTACCATTCTCTTTTATATTTTTTTCTAATTGATAATTTCGAATATTCCCTTCTGGAAACCAGATAGAATTCCAAGAAGAAACATCATCCTCAACATTATGATAAATTTTACCATCAGCAATTGTGGTATAACCGTTTTGTTTTAAAAGTCTTGGTAAAGAAATCGCATCAGGAACATCCACATCGGCTCTGGTACTATAATCTATAAAACGATGTCTTGTGGGACGTAGCCCCGTTAATAGACTTGCTCTTGAAGCCCCGCATACCGGAATGTTGCAATACGCTCGATTAAAAACTAAACTCTCTTCAGCCAATTTATCGAGATTGGGTGATTGAATATGATTAGCACCATAAAAGTTGAGTTCAGGACGCAAATCGTCAACTGCAATAAACAATATGTTCATTGGTTTTTGTTCTAGTGAGTCTGTAGTTTTATCTTTTTCATTTTTACATGACATAAAAAGCAAGGACAAACCAATTATATATTTGAAAAATTTATTCATTTTAATAAGTTTTTACCAATGTTCAATCACGATATAATCGTCTTTTTTTAGGGTGTTTTTTATGGAATCTGGAATTTTTCGTCTAGGCGTATCTTGGTCTAGTTTAAATCCTTTATTTCCTTTAGGAGTTATGATTGGCATATTACCTGTGGCTTCATCTAAAATATCTCCTTGAGATTTCATCCAACTGAACATGTCTTTTATTAATTTTTGCTTTATTGGCAACAATTCTGGATTATTAGCCAAATTGTTTTGTTCAAATGGGTCATTCTGTAAATCGTACAATTCCTCAAATGGCTCATTTTTATGTGCATTCGCCCCTCTTTTGATGAAGTAATCTACATTGGGCTTTCCAGTTAAATTTTGCTCAACGACTTCCAATGCATTAAAGTTTCGGATGTACTTATATCGTTTATCTCGAATCATTCTTGATGGAAAAACTTCAGAGTTTAAAATGTTCTGATTTGTTCTAACACCATACACATATTTGTTTATTTCAACATCTTCGCCTTGTAACAGAGGTAAAAAACTATTCCCATCTATATCTTCAGTTGCCTTACCTCCTGCAATATTCATGAATGTTGGCAAAACATCTGTATAATGAATGAGTTGATTTGAAGTTGTTCCAGGCTTTATAACTTTTGGCCAACGTACTACAAACGGAACTTTTAAACCAATATCTTTAACCGTGAATTTACCTGACACCCCATGATCTGCACTATAGATAAATAGAGTGTTTTCATCTAAATACGTATCAACTAATTCTAACACTTTATCTATTTGCGTATTATCTTCTTCGATGCTTCTGTAATAACCAGCTTTAGATTTTACATAAGCTTCATTATTTTTTTTATCTTCATTAAATGGATAAAACTTTATATCATCAGTATTTGGGTTTTGAACATCAAAATATTTACCATGAGGATATTTTGACGTAATAAACATACAAAATGGCTTTTTGGTCGCTTTGAAATAACCTTCTATACTATCTAAAGGAATATACTCTCGAGGCACATCTTTTTTTGGGACTGGTTCCCATTCTCTATCCCATTGGTACACACTTGCAGGCTTCACATGACTTTTCCCTGCCAAAACTACTTCATATCCCAAATTTTTCATTTGAGTCGTCACACTTTTTATATTTGGTTTTGTAGCTGTATGATTTGCAAAACAGCCGTTTTTCAAAGGATATTTGCCAGTAAAAAGTTGAGACCTACTTGGGGCACAAATGGCTTGTGCTGTAAAAGCATTGTTAAAAAGCATACCTTCTTTTGCTAGACGATCTACTGCAGCTGTATTGACTTTTTCATTACCGTAGCAACCATAATCATATACATCCTGATCGTCTGATAAATAAAAAATTAGATTGGGTTTTGCGTTATTAACAGGATGCTGTTTAGCCGTGTCTTTGTGATTTTCTTTTTTCTGAGAACATCCTAAAAAACCTAATAAGAATAACCCTAAAAGTAATTTAGTCTTAAACATGCTTTTCATTCTATTTTATTTAGTTAAAAAATCTTTACCCCATTTTTGTCTTAATTCCTTAGAAAGTTCTATGACTTTATCTTGATACTGCGGTTTTTCTGAAAGATTATCTAATTCTAAAGGATCAGTTTTGTGATCAAACAACATGCGAGCATAAGCTACACCATCATCTTTAACCCATTCGGTATAAAACAAGTCGCCTTTGATTAAAGTTACTGCATCTTTAAATTTACTTACTGCCCAGTTTTTTTCTACTGATTTCCTATTTATAATCGGTACAAAACTTTTTCCATCTACAGTATCAGGAATTTCAATACTAGTAAGTTCAGCTAAACTTGGATAAACATCAATAAACTCTGTAATAGCATTTGTTTTTAATCCTTTCGTTTTACCTGGTACTTTTATGATTAACGGTGTTCTTAAAGCCGTTTCAAAAGTAACATGCTTACTCCATAACTTATGGTCTCCTAAATTCCAACCGTGGTCTCCCCATAAAATTACAATGGTATCATCTTCTAAATCCAATCGTTTTAATTCATCTAAAACTAAACCTATTTGCGCATCAATATAACTCACACAGGCATAATATCCATGAATCAATTCTTTAGCTAAGGCATTTGGCAAATCTCCTTTTTTAGGAATGTTTTCATATTGACGTAATTCTCCAAAATTATGAAACGCATATCTTGGTGTACTTTCAGGCTGAATATAGCTTTCTGGGAGTTCTATTTTATCTCTATCATATAAATCCCAGTATTTCTGAGGTGCTGTAAAGGGCAAGTGTGGTTTTGACAAGCCCATAGTAAGAAAAAAAGGCTGATTCGCTTCCTTTAGTTTGTTCAAATCTTGAATTACTTTTAATGCGGTTTTTCCATCTCTGTACACGGAATCATGAACCTTGGCAGCTTCGAAAGGTAAACCTCTGTGGGTGTTTTTTCTAATTTCTTGACTTTCAGCTAATGCATAATCCCATAAACTCTTTGGATGCCAAATCTCATCCCAAGCCTCAGCGTCATCATTCTGATAATGATAAATTTTTCCATTTGAAATGGTTTTGTAGCCGTTTTGCTTGAGCAACATGGGAAGCGATATGGCCTCTGGATAATCTTCGTCCTTTTTAATATGTGCATTAATAAAACGTTTTCGTGTTGGTCTTGCTCCAGTTAATAAACTCGCTCTCGAAGCGCCACAAACTGGAATATTACAATAGGCTCTTTCAAATATTAAACTCTCACCTGCTAATTTATCGAGGCTAGGAGAATTAATGTGATTAGCACCATAGAAATTAAGTTCTGGTCTTAAATCATCAACTACAATAAATAAGATGTTTGGCTTCTTTTCTGCTGCTGTTTCTAACGTATTAGTTGGTTTTGAACCACAAGAACAAAACAAGGCCAAATTCAGGAAAATAAAAATTTTTTGAGTTATCAATTTCATGTAAATATTGTTATTAAATTTTATCGCTACTAATCTGCACCAATAACTTTTATTGGTTATTCAGTAAGACTATTGGTGCGTATTTTTTGCTCCACAAAATAGGGTTGAAAAGTATAATTTGACTCTGTATCCCACTTCGCGTTACTTTTTGGCAACAAGGTTTTTAACTCTTCGATTTTATTTTTGAATTTTGGATTATTTGCTTCATTTGCCCATTCATTAGGGTCGGTGCTGTGATCATAAAATTCTTCTTTACCATCTTCATACTGTATATATCTATAACCATTAACTTTTACGGCATGATTATTCATTCCAAATGTTGATATGGCTCTTGCGGCTTCCAATCCTTCATCATTTTTCATCATGGCAACTAAACTTTTCCCTTCATTCCTCTCATAGGCGGGCAATCCGCTTAATTCTAAAAGCGTTGGATATATAGATAACATCTCTACAGGAGCATTAATTTTCTTTCCTTTAGGTAAATTAGGTCCAGCAAACATTAACGGTGCTTTGGTTGCTGTTTCCCAAAGTGCGTGTTTTGCAAAAGTTCCTTTTTCCCCTAAGCGATAGCCATGATCTGACCATAAAACCACAACTGTATTATCAGCATATTGACTTTCTTCCAAGGCATCTAAAACACGTCCTAATTCATAATCTACGTAACTCATACAAGCCAGATAAGCTTGAACTATTTTTTTCCATTCACCACTTTCTTTTGCCCATTCTGTTGATGGCATCATAGGCAAATCATTAATCTGCAACCCTACTGGTGGAATATCGTTCAAATCATCGGCTAAATATGGTGGTGTTTTAATGCTTTCCAAAGGATGCATATCAAACCATTTTTGCGGTACATAAAGCGGTACATGCACGCTCAAAAATCCTAGTCCCATAAAGAATGGCTTGTCATATTCTCTATTTAAACGTTCCACAACCCAATTGACAGATTGGTGGTCTGGCATTAAGGTATCGTTATCAGGAAATGCGCCCCAATCTGTACTCGTTCTCCCATGAGTTCCTCTAATACCCTTTCCAAAACCATCCCAAACAAAACGCTTTTCAGGATAAGGACCAAAACCTTTCACACGCCCCCCAGATTCATTAAAAACACTATCTGGTGCGTGAATATGAAACAGTTTACCAATACCCATGGTATGATAGCCGTTATTCTCAAAATATTCTGGTAAAAATGTAATGTCTTTTGTAGCTGGGTTACCTTCTCTTCGAATTTTATTATCAGGAGTCATTCCGTAAATCCCTGTCGTAGAAGGCCTCAGTCCTGACATTACTGACGCTCTTGATGGTCCACACAGAGGCGCTTGCACGTGCGCGTTTGAAAAAGTAACTCCCATTTGTGCTAATCTATCAAAATTGGGCGTTTTGGCATTTGAAAATCCATCAATAGGTGTAATCCAATTGTTTAAATCATCAACCGCAATAAATAAAACATTCGGTTTTAAAATTTCATTCTTTTCTACATTCTTTTTTTCATTATTACACGAAAAAACGAATGTTAAAACCACCAATAATATCAAGTATGTTTTATTCATAGTACATGCTTTTTATTCTGCTCTAAAACAAGCGATTTTTTGTTGTAGTTGTTCCACTATTTCCGGCTTATTTTCGGATATATCATTCTTTTCAAAAGGGTCTTCATCAATATTAAATAATTGAATTTTTTCATTTGGCTTTCTAACAGGGTCTGGAACAATTAATTTATATGGTGGAGCAATGGCAATATTGTAAAACATGCTGGACTCTACGGTATCAAAATCATGTGCGTAGATTTCTCCAAAAATTGCATCACGACTTTTTAGTTGTTCTTCGTTCAAAACACTTACACCTGGTAAGTTTTTGGGTTTATCAATATCTAATATATCAAGAACTGTTGGCACCATATCAATGCTACTTACCACAGTTGTAGTATCCATATTAGGTTTTATTTTACCAGCCCATTTATACATGATTGGTGTACGCATGCCTAAATCATAAGGCGATCGTTTTGATATTTTATCGTAACTAGAGTCGTTTAAGTTTTGCACCCAACCATTATCACAGACATAAACAAATAAGGTGTTTTCAGTTTGACCTCTTTCTTCAATAATATCAAATAATTCGCCACAGGTTTCATCAAACCATTCACACATGGCCCAATATTTGGCAACATGTTCAGTCGGCGCTTTCGGAAGATACTTATCTAATAAACGTTGAGGAGGGTTATGAGGTGCATGTGGTAAAAAAGGTGCATACCACAGGAAAAATGGTTTTTCTTCTTTTATTGCTAAATCTACATAGCTTGTTAATGTATCCATGCCTTTTCGTCCAATTTCTAAACCATAATCACCATGACGTCCACCTCGTTTTGGGTCTCCATGCGTCATTCCGTAATCAAAACCGCCGTTTCTATGGTTTCCAATCCACCATTTACCTGTTTGAAACGATAAATAGCCCTTATCTTTTAATAAATCTGGCAACGTATTTAAACCTTTAAAATTCTCAATAACGGGTTGATAATTTTTAGAACGCCACTCCTTTCTATTGGCTCTTGTGTTACCGGGAAGCACTCTATCATTTCCTAAAACTTTATGGTCTTTGGGGTACAGTCCTGTAATGATGGTTGCTAATGAAGGCGAGCATAAGGAAGTTGGCACATATCCTCTAGTAAAGGTTAAACTTTCAGAAGCAAATTTATCTAACCTTGGTGTTTCAATGTTTTTATCTCCCATAAAACCATAATCGGTCCATGATTGATCGTCTGATAAGATGAAAACGATATTTGGTTGTTGTTGTACCGTCTTATCATCTACTTTTTTAGCCTCGTCTGTTTTCGATTTGTTTCCACAAGAATAACAAATGCTTACAAGCAATATTAAATAACTTATTTTATTTAATTTCTTCATTGTTCTCAATTTATTTGATTTATCGTTTATAATTAAATGTTATTCTTCATGTTTTAGCACCTGTGCTTCATTTTTATTACGCATCACAGCACCATTATCTCCTAAGAGATACATCTTTCTGAAGTCTGAACCTTTTACTTTTTCTCCAACAATCATTCTAGCATCAGGATGTGGATTATCAATTAGAGAAGAAATTACAAAACCGGAATTCTTTCTACTTAAAAAAACCTTGCTCTTTTTAAACGATTTGCCTCCATCGAAACTATCCCACCTACTTATTTCTCCAATATTTTCTTGGGTTTGACTTTCTAAATATAAACTTACTTCTTTGGATGATGTTACATCCAAATCAGCATCACCTTTAGGCAGATTAGAAGTATCGCCTTTTAACCATTCTTGTCCATCCCATCTGAAATATTGCAAGCATTTGGGGCCACTTCTGTTTGCTCCTACGTCTGGACCAACCATTACACCTACATGTGGAATTCCTTTTGGGTCTACATCGGTAATCCCTTGAAACGTCCAATCTTCGGCTATTATGCTAACCAATGCTTTTTCATCAGCCATTTCCTTGGTTAAAGGCATTTCTAAAGATTCATTTTTAACATTTTTCCATTGTCCTGTCTTAGTATCAAAAACCATATAATATAGGTTGTGTCTTTCTGGAATATGACCACGTAGGTCTTGAGCATTTTTATTATCTCTACAAATATGGTAGTCGAATGCTACAATAATATCGTCTCCATTACCTCTACTCACCCAAGGGTACCAAGAATCTTCGGCTTCAATATCTGTTCTACGCTTATGCTTTAAAAAGGAAACAGGTTCACCAAAAGCAACACCATTATCGGTTGATTTTTGGTATACCCAATTGCTTCTATGCGCACCATGGCGATAAAACAGATAGATATCGCCATTATCCATTTTTATAAACTGACTATAGGTTCCAAATAATGAAATATTATCTAATGTTTCCCACTCAGAAATATCTAAAGGTTTTTTAGAAACTGCATGTAAATTTTTTCCATAATGATGATTTCCTAACGAATTTTTACCATCTTCGGGTGTCCCGCCATGACCACCAAAAGCAATATGAATATAGCCGTCATCATCTATAAGAATAGCTGGTTTACCATGATTATCTATTTTCTTTTTACGGTTTGGGTCTTTTCCCATTTCACTAACGCCAACTTTAAATGGGCCTTTCCACTCTTTGGTAGTATGATTGTATGATGCTACATAAGGATCTTCCAACTCGCCTTGGTAAGCAACATAAGTAATGCCTTTGTGATAAACACCTGATGGATGTTGCACAATGGCCACAGCATTGCCAAAACCATTGTTGGCAAAGTAATCTACCATTTCATTTTCTTCTGTAGTTACTTTGACATTTTTGGTTTTTGATGCACATCCCAAAAAGCAAAAGCATATCAATAGTATTCCGAAAAAGAGTTTATTCATTATTATTATCAAGCTTTACTTTTTTATAAAATTGAATCTTTACATTACCTAATATTCCTGATGTTAATAATTCATCCTGTTTTATCTAATCTTTCCATGATGAAATCGTAGTTCTATCGCTTTGGTGTTCTAAAATCTTACCAACCAATTGGGTAAACTTTTTATTCTAATAAAATTCTAAAGTTTTACCATTGTTTTCAGCATTTACCAGATTAAGGAGAAACGTAAAAGTCTTCTTTTTTTTTCGCACTGCCTTGCTCATCCAATACATTATATCTAAAGCTTCGAATTTAGTTTGGTTTTGTGGTAAAACTATCCTTAACTGTCCTGTAGTATTTAATAAAATTTGAGTAAGTTGACGATTTCTGTATAACGTCTTAAACTAATCTAGCATATTAACACCCTAATGAAAAAGGTTTATGATTCATATTTGTTTGCATTAAAATTTCATCAATAAGTAACTAGTTGAGTTATGGCATTACCTCAAGATTATCAAACAAATTACCATCATAAGAGCTTCCTAACATAACATAACCAGACTTTTTATCATGACTAACTTTTGTTATAGAATGTCCATCAACGAAAGCTTCTATTTCCTTGTCCATAAATGTCAATTCCAATTTATGCCAAATGTTAGCATCAAAATTTTCGACACTCCCTTGTGCAAGCGTTTGTTTATCAAAAACTAGCGTCCAATTCCCGTTTTTTTCAAGCATTAATCTATAACCTTTTAAATAACTTCCTTGAACACGACCACCCAGTTCCACGTTACCACCTTCTATAAAAACATCTACACTACAAGTAAAATTCGTCCATGTTACATCTCCAACCAATGTGTTAGGTTTTATGTTTGAACGGCGATATACGCGCATCCAATCATAACCTTGCTCTGGGTTTATTTGCTTCAAACAATTGGTTCCATCTACTTTTCGTACAATTTCAAAACTACCTGTTTGGTCTGAATGGTATTTTGGCAAGTCACCAACTTTACGATCCTCATAATCTTCTTTATATGGGAATGGGAATGGTGTTTCTTCTGGTATACTGTATTGTCCTTTTTGTTGACCTGTTGTAGTTGTTAACGAATAAATACACTTAGGATCTAGTTTAATTGTGAATGACCCGTTCTTTGGCTCTATACTTTCAAGCTGTACAAACTGCTCTTTCTCGCTAGATTTCCAGACATTAACAAGGGTATTCGACAAGCCTTTTTCAATAGCTACCTCAATAGTTTCATGTTCCTCGGTACAGATAATCATACTCCAGTCTGAACTATTTTTATTTTTCATTGTAACACAGCTGCCTTTATATGTTGACGCATCAAACAATCCACAGGCATTATCTAAATATTGCCAATCATTAGCTTCGGCAAATTGTGTGGTATGTGCAGTAGCCCAAATAGTTGGCCACACTTCATAATAGCCACTCCAAGGGCTATTCGCTTTCATAGCTCCTGCTTTATCCCAGGTTACCGATTTATAAATGGAACCAATAGGCGCCCAAATTAGTGTTTTGGTAATTTTATCTCTAATATAAAACTTGTTGTAAATACGCGCTAAATTCAGAGCCCCAGCTCCACCCCAGTCCTTACCCGTCCAGCTCCAATCTTCACTAGCCCACAATGGTCTACCTGATGCTTTAGCCTTGGCGGTTGTTGGGCGTCCACGACCATCTACCATATCTTCGGTAAATTCTCTACCTGTGACGTAATGATATCCCACGGCCTCAATCACTTTATCAAATTCGGGGTCCTTCTCCAGTTCTTCAAATATTTGCCAGTCACCACTATTATCATCAGGCCCTTGAATCTTAACGTTCTTATAGCCCCTTGCATCTAACATAGGACGTACTTCATTCACCAACCAATCACGATCGGTATAGTTTTCGTTCTCTGCTGCTGCTACCCAATCAATGTCTAAACCCCAATCTCTTTTCGCTACATCAAGGAAAGTCACAAAATACTCCGCAGACTCTTTAGAATAAATATTAGGTTTTAAATACCCCGGAAAACTCCAAGGTAGATATTCTAAAATCATGTTAGGGTTTCTGTCTTTAGCAGCTCTCATAAACCAAAACTCATAGCCTCTTGAAACAGGGTTTTTTAACTCTTCACGCGTAATGGCATGCGAGGGTTCAGAACCACAAGTAGAGTTTTCGCCACCACCCATTTCAACTTTTAAATGCTGAAATCCTGCACCAAATTTAGGCTTAAAAAGAATGTCGAGAATATGGTCGCGGTATGGGTCTTTATAATCGTACAACAAATCGGTTGAAGCACCTGCACTTACGCCACCAATTCCTTCAAAAGTGCGCCCTTCATCTTTTGGATTTAAATTGATTTTCACAACGCCATCCTTTTGCTCAAAAACAGGTGGTTCAAAAGCTTTTTCAGGATTTACAATGTCTCCCATTTCAAACCAAGCAGGTTCACTATGCCTAACGCCTCGATTATTACCCCATACGGTAACTCTCCAATATACTTTTTGTCCAGATTTTAAGGGTTCACCTAGATACTGATATGGTCCCGTTTCTGACTTGCTAGTTGGCCCCGTATCCCAAAGATCTGGGTACTTTAATTTCTCAATACTGGTAGCCATCATAACTCGAAAACCTCCCTGTTCTTGGCTAATATCGTTCCCAATAAAAGTCCAGCTAAAAGATGGTCTAGCCAAAGTTATTCCCGTTGGGTTACTTTGTGACTCACACTTTAAGTCTTTTACTTGAATGGCTTGAGCTGCAGAGCACAAACACCATAGATAAATTACTATTTGTTTCATGATGTTATTTTTGTTTTAGTTCATTCTTCAATGACCATTTAGAGTTGTTGGATTATCGAAATATTAATTTTTACAAGACCTAACTTAATATTGATAATTTATGAGTTGCGTCGCTTAGAAATAATTCAAGCTGCCTCTCTTTTTCTTCAAACAATACATCGCAAGGTTGATTCTCGGTAATTCCGCCTTTAATTTTAGATGTCCCATTTATGTATAATACGATGCCCGACATTTTTTTTATCAATGGTTTCAACAGAATGAAGTGTTCCTGTATTTACGATTTGAAAAGGTTTGTATATATGCAACATCTTTAATTTTTTGATTAACGTAATAATCTAAAACATTTTTATGGAATTGAATCAATTCGAAAGGATATGTCTCGGCTGAACTATTGTCATTACTAAAATTACCACAGTTAACCGTAGCAATAAAAATAAATGGTTAGAATCAGATAAGTTTTAAAAAACTTCATCAAGAATTTATTTTTGTAATCAATCCTTATTGCAACTAAAAAACATTAGTAATGCATTAAAAATTATTAATCCTCCCGTTATATAAATTATCATCAGCATACTTTTCTCTTTAAATTAATCAATAAAAAGTTCATCTAAATAAGGACCACTTTCTCCTGTTGTTTCAAGCTTAACACTATTCGCACCAGCCTTTAGCCTTATAATTGTTGGCACAAATTTCCATTCCTTTTCCCAACCTCCAGTAGAATTAAATTCTAAGGTTCGTATATACTCATCGTTTACATATAATTTCATGGGGTGCAATTTCCCTATATTATTATGCATATATCTAAAACGAATACTATAATCTCCTTCTTCGCCATCATTTTCTTGATAGAATTCTACCGACCCCTCGTTACCATCAAATCTTACAAAGCCACTACCCTTATATCGATGCGCATCTTCACTTGTTATCGCACCTCCTTGAAGAATACCATCTTCTGCAGAAATGTTAACGCCTCTTCCAATCCACATATCTTTAGAATGTTCATCTCCCCAAAATAAACCTTCGTTTTGCCCAAAAGTTTCTTCCATTTTTAAAACTATTTTTCCGTTTAGTTTTGCTAGAGCTTTTACTGTTGTGCCATCAATAACTTCAAAAGTGCCCTTATAAATAATGCCACTTGATTCTGGATTTTCTCCATTAGTTGTATAAAGTATCTCTAAATCATCAGTATTTGAAGTGCCAAAAATTTGAACTTGTTGGGCATCTATAGTGATTTTATTTGAAGTATACAGCGCCTTATCTCCTAAAATTGATGCTGTTATTATCGAAGCCTTTTTTGCGTTGGGTAATGTTCTTAGAAACAATCTAGATTTTCCAAAAAACAAGGTTCTAAAATCTGATTTTGTTCTACTTGTAGGATCAATAGGATTTCCATTTTCCATCGAAATTTTCTTTACATCACCTTGAATGTTATAGTAAACCTTGTTTTCTCCGTAAGGATATAAATTGTCATTTTCATCTACACTTTCTGAGGTGATGATATAACTTGTTGTAAAACTATCTTCAGCATTTAATTTTTGAATACTTGTTATTAATTTTGAAGGTTGGTTACTGGTTGAAAAAGACGTTCTTTTTACTTCTTTCTCATTAATATATGCGATTGCTTCCAATTTTCCTTCTTCATATGGCACCATCCATTCGCATTGCATTTCGTTCCAAACGGTTCCTGGTTGGTCTTTGCCTAAAGATTTTCCATTTAAAAACAGCTCTACCTCTTCTGCATTGGAATATACCCAAACAGGGATTACAGTATCTTTTTCCATTCTTGGATGTGTCCAATGTGGCAACATGTGAATCATCGGTTCTTTGGTCCATTGGCTTTGGTAGAAATAAAACAAATCCTTTTTAAATCCAGCTACATCTATGGCTCCACCCATAAATAAATTGAATGGTAAACCTCCATGAACCAAACCAGCTTCTCCGTAATAATCGAAACCTGTCCATCGAAAATGCCCACTATGCCATGGATGATCTCGCATCACTTCCCAATATTTTCTGGCCGAAACTCTTACTGTTGCATTATCGTAAGATGAATTGAAACTTTGCTTTCTGTTTTTCCAGTTTTTAGGATTTATACCTTCATAGAAAAATATTTCTTTCTCCGTTAAATTAGGCAACTCATAAGTACCTGGTAATTCATTATCGCGCCACCATGTTTGAGTTCTGTAATAGCCTCGTGTTTGCCATGTGTGAGGTGCTTCGGTTGAAATAAATGGTTTATCAAACGTTTTACTTTCTATAAATGATTTAGTTTCAGAACCACCGTTAACACCTTCAATATCCATATCCTTTGGATTTCCAGCACCTGAAGTAAATAAACGTGTTGGATCTAAATTTTTTCCAAACTTTACGAGTTCTGGAGCAATATCGCTATGGGTTTCGTTACCTAAACTCCAAACAAAAATACTTGGGTGATTTCTATCTCTAGTAATCCATTCCTTTACATCGCGTTGCCACCACTCATCAAATGCTTGTTTGCCATAATCTTGAGGTGCTTTTTTGTGCCAACCATCAAAAATTTCATCCATTACCAACAAACCAATTTCATCACAAATATCATAAAACATAGGTGGTGTTGGGTTGTGAGAAGGACGAATGGCATTAATACCCATATCTTTTAGGGATTGTAATTTCCAACGTAATAAAGGTTTCGTCCATGCGCCTCCAACAGGTCCACCTTCCCAATGTTCGCAAACACCCTTTAGCTTTACATTTTCACCATTTATCCAAAAGCCTGTTTCAGTTTCCCATTTTACTGTTTTAAAACCAAAAGTGGTTTCTATCTTATCAAGGACTTTTTTACCATCTAAAATCTGAGTCACAGCTTTGTATAATTTTGGCGAATCTGGACTCCATAATTCTGGATTTTCTATTTCAAACTGAT
The DNA here is from genome assembly GCF_900141715.1 of Algibacter luteus. Lineage (GTDB taxonomy): Bacteria > Bacteroidota > Bacteroidia > Flavobacteriales > Flavobacteriaceae > Arenitalea > Arenitalea lutea. Next base: position 208,653 of record NZ_FQYK01000001.1, read on the forward strand.
AGGTTGGATTTGATGCTTTTAATTTTTCACATGTATTGGTCAATTCTTTTCCATCTGGAGAAAACAATTTCACCTCATACTTAAGTTTCTCTATATCGCCATTAATTTCTGCATCAATATTTACAAAAGCACTATTTTTTTGAATATTGGGGGTCGTAATAAATATACTATTGGGTTTAAAATGTGTCGTATTTACCTCTAATAATTTCACGGACGCATAAATTCCACATGGATGATACCAACGCGCTGAAGGTTCTAAGCTATTATCAACTCTCACGGCTATCGTATTTTCACCTTCCTTTAAATACTTTGAAATATCATATCTAAAACTAATATATCCGTAAGGTCTTTTTCCTAAATAATTACCATTTACCCAAACCTCACTATTCATATACACACCATCAAAATTGATGTATGTTATTTTTGAAAGGCTTTCTTTTTTTACGTTGAAATATTTTCTATACCAACCAATGCCTCCATCATGATATCCTCCACCTTGACCTTGATCGCCACCTTTACGTACGCCTTTTTCAAACGACCAATCATGAGGAACATTCAAAGTGCTCCAATAATCATCATTAATGTTTTCTTGCGAAAAAACTGTATCATCTTCTAAAGTAAACCGCCAATTGTTATTGAAATTAGTTTCTGCTCGTTGCGAAAAGAGTTCTAACGAAAACAGTAGAATGGCTATTAATATTTTGAGGTTCTTACCCATTTTAAAATTAAAGAATTATCGTTGCGCCTTTTTTATAGTTGATTGTTTAAATTTTTATCGTTTCCTTGGAATATCGTTTTGTAAAAATGGTTTATCTCTAGGAAACTGCTGTTCTAAAAGTTTTTTCATACGTCGTTCTACTTCGTTGTATTTAGAATTTCCAATTAAATTCACAAAAGACAATAAGCTATTTTTATGTTCATACAACTCTGCTTGCAAGATTTCATTGGTTACCGAATCTCTCCACTCTGTATAACGCCACTCACCATCTGTAGCTGTACAACCCATAATATTTTTTCCTCTAGCATAGACACTTGTTGCAACCTCATCCCATTTCTCGTTCGGGTTGTTAATTACTGGAAGTATACTTTTACCATCAGATTTAGGCCCTTCTAGACCACACAAATCAACCAAGGTTGGAAAAATATCGACATTTTCAACTAATGCATCAGAAGCTTTACCTGTAACTCTTTCTTTATATCCTGTTTCTCTGCTTATAATTAATGGCACGCGTACATCTATTTCAACATTAGAATGTTTACACCAAGCTCCATATTCTCCTATTTTATAACCATGATCGCTCATAAAAATAACCATGGTGTTTTTGCGCAGATCTAATTCTTCCAGTGTTTTCATAACTTTACCTACTTGCGCATCTATATAACTTATAGAAGCGTGGTAACCATGAATTAAATCGCGTGTTAAATCATCATCTAAGTCGCCTTCTTGAGGAATACCATAATAACCTTTTAATTCTCCCCAATTGGTTAATGCCAACCTATAGGCTCCTTTTGGCTTTTCTCTAGAAGGGATTTTAAAATTGTTTTTATCATATAAATCCCAGTACTTTTTTGGCGCATTAAATGGTAAGTGTGGTTTACTTAACCCTACGAACATTAAAAATTTATCGTCTTTTATTTTTTGTAATGTTTCTATAGCATATTTTGACGCGCGACCATCCTTATACGTCTCATCATCAACATCGGCAGCTTCAAAAGCAGGTCCTTTTATAGGTTTCCCTTCTTTTTTAAGACGCTCTAAGATCGCAGCATTTTCTGGTTTATTATAGGTATTCCCTTCTTTTTTAAAATGAAGGGTCCAGTTTTCTTTATCATCATTACTTTGATGATATACTTTACCTATACTGACTGTTTGGTATCCATTAGCCTTGAATAATTGTGGCATAGAAACTACATCTTTATGCACTTTACGAAGTGGTGTGAAAATACTATAAATTCCAAGTGTTTCTGGACGCAACCCAGTTAATGTACTCATTCTTGAAGGCGCACAAATGGCTTGTTGCGTGTAAGCTTTATTAAACAACACACCTTCACCCGCCAACTTATCGATATTTGGAGTTATTGCTGTTTCGCTTCCGTAACAACCTAATTCTGCCCTTAAATCGTCAATATAAAACACCAAAACATTGGGTTGTTCTTTAGTTGTACTTGTTTCTAATTGTTGCGCAATGCCATTTGAAAAACAAAAGATGACTAGTACTATGATTATGATATTTTTCATTTTATTACTGTTGAATGGGTTTTGGTGATTGCGAAGCGTTTATGTCTTCATCAAATTATCTATATAAACAGCTTAGTTTTATCTTTTTTACAGCTTAAAAAAGATATTAAAACCAATAATGTTGCTTGAGATAAAAGTTTTAGATTCATGTAAATTTTTAATTGCTTATTTTAGAGTTGATGTAAATTTATAGGATCCTGGTTGTGCCAATAGTTCAAACCCAGATTCTGCTGTCTCAACTAATTTGACTTGATTACTATCTTCAAGTTTTTTACCATTTAGCAATAGTTCATTTGATGTATCTGCTGGCACAATTATTTTTGCTGTAGTATTAGGAGGAACAACAACTACTAAATGAAATTCTCCATTCTTTATTTCCCAAGACGAAGACACTTTTCCATACGGTGTGTTTAATGATGCGGAAGCAGAATTAAGTGGCTGTCTAGCTTGAGGTGCTATTTTAATAACTTTATATCCTGCCTCTAAAGGCGCAATACCCGCAATACGCTCATACATCCATTCACCAATTGCACCATAAGCATAATGGTTTAAACTGTTCATGCTCATTGGATTATATCCTTCTGTTTTGCTATAACTGTTCCAGCGTTCCCAAATAGTTGTAGCGCCTTGATTGATTGAATAAAACCAAGATGGATACGTTTCGTTGAAAATTAATTTATACACTAAATCTATTTCTCCCATGTCATCTAAAACTTTTGATAATAATGGTGTTCCTAAAAATCCTGTTCGTAAATGATAATCTGCCTCTTTTAATTTTCGTAATAAATTAGTTTGAGCGTTTTCTATTTTTGATTCTGGAAGTAAATCAAATGCTAAGGCTAATAGATATGTTGTTTGTGTTTCTGTAACATCTTTTACCTTTCCTGTTTCATCAAAAAACTTTTCATCAAAAGCTTTAGCCACCTTTTTATATAAGGCTTCATATTTTTCTTGTTCTTTAACCTCTCCTAAAACCTGAGCTGTTAATGCTGTTAACTTTGCCGAATGTGCAAAAAATGCTGTACCTATTAGGCTACTCGAGGTATCGCCTCTAGTGTTTCCATTTTCTGGAAAAGGCTGTAACCAATCTGAAAAAGACATCATATTGGATATATAGTTTTTTGATTTTAATTCATGATAAGACACCCATTGTTTCATCATTTCAAAATTATCCTCCAAAAAGCCAACATCACCTGTACGTAAATATATTTTCCAAGGAATAATGGTTCCTACATCGCCCCAACCAGAACTTCCAATTTTATTTCCACGGGCATCAGGAACTGTCCAAGGAATAGCACCATCCTCAAGTTGTGCTTCCCTAACACTTTGCAACCAACTGGCCCAAAACTTATAAACATCGGCATTAAACATAGATGTTGGCCCAAATACTTGCGCATCACCAGTCCATCCTAATCGTTCATCACGTTGCGGACAATCGGTAGGAATATCTAAAAAATTACCACGTAGACCCCAAACGATGTTACTTTGTAGTTGATTTAAATTATCATGTGATGAAGCAAACGTACCATTATCTTCAAAATCGGAATACAAAACTCGACCCTTTACCCAATCTTTTGAAGGTTTTTTTGATGTGTCAAACCCGCTAAGCTCTACATATCTAAAACCGTGAAATGTAAATTTGGGCATATAAGTGATGTCTCCATCTTTAGCAGCTATGTAATAATCTGTTGAATGTGCCGAACGGTAATTTTTAGTATAAAACGAACCATCTGGCGATAGCATTTCTGCAAACCTTACTTTTAGGGTATCTCCCTTTTTCATAGGAACATTTACAATAGGTACACCTACCATATTTTGTTTTAAATCAAATACAGCCGCTCCGTCATTACTCGTCATGTCTTGCGGTACTAACTCTATTTTACCTTTTACGGTAGTGTGGCGCTTTGGTTCTAACTTAACATTATCATCCAGAGCTGCAACTTCAACGGTCGTCCAATCTTTATCATCAAAATTGTTAGTCGTCCAATTAGGCATTTCTAAATTTGCATTATAAATTTCACCATCATAGATTTCAGCGAACTGAAGCGGACCATTTGTTGTCCCTTTCCAACTATCATCAGAAACTATAATTTCTTTAACGCCATCACTCATCGTCATTTCTAACTGTGCTAAAACTTTTGGCGAAATTGTATTATCCCATGGTGTTGTTCCCCAAAGTAAACGACCCGAATACCAACCCGAAGCCAGTTCAACACCAATGGTATTTTGTCCAGATTCTATTAATTTGGTAACATCATAAGTTAAGGTCTCAATGCGTTTATCATAAGTGGTAAAGCCAGGTGACATCGCATCATCTGAAACATTTTCACCATTTATTGAAACATCAAACACGCCTTTAGAGGTAATGTATAATCTTGCTGAAGTTACATCGTTGGTTAACTCAAATCCTTTTCTTAAATATTGTGGTTTATGTATGAGTACTTTTCCACGTCCGCTTATACTATCTTTGGCAGTATCCAAACCAACCCATTTGGCTTTCCAATCGCTATTATTTAATAAACCTAATTCGAAGTTTTGAACAGCACTCCATTTTGAAGCTTCATTATCTTGATTCCAATATTTTACTTGCCAAAAAACTTTTTGTCGAGATTTTAAAGCTTCTCCTTCATATTTTACCCATGTAGATTGTGTGGTTTGCTGTTTTTCTGAGTTCCACAAATCAGCATGATCTGGTAATAATTCTGGACTACTAGCTACTACTATTTGATAAGCTGACTGACTTAGCACACCTTCAGAAACTGGTAATTGCCAAGAAAAAGTAGGTGAGCTATCATAAAAACCTAAAGGGTTTTCAAACCCCTCGGAAATTGTTAATTTTTGAGCTTCTACAAGAGTTTCTTGTTCTTTACATGATGTAAAGCTCAAAAAAACACATGCACAAAAAGCAAATAAGAAATGTTTAAAGTTCAATTTTTTTAACATGATTATAGTTTAGTTTGAATGTTATATGTTCCTGGTTCTGCTAAAATTTTAATTGACTGTTCATCAGAACCGATTAATTTTAAATTTGAAGCTTCTTTTAAAGCATTACCATTTACAAGTAAGTTATTTTGAGTTGCATTTGGAATATGAATTTCAGCAGTTGTATTCGGAGGAATTACAACATCAAGATTAAAAGAATCATCCTCAATTACCCATGATGATGACGCTTTTCCATAAGGTGTTTTTACACTTGCAGAAGCCGATCTTAAAAACTCGGTATTTGGTATGGGTGCAATTCTAATTTTCTTATATCCAGGCTCTAAAGAAGCGATTCCGGCAATGCGTTCGTACATCCATTCACCAATAGCTCCATAAGCATAATGGTTCAAACTATTCATAGGCTGTGGATTATAGCCATCTGCTTTACTATAACTATTCCAACGTTCCCACATCGTAGTTGCCCCTTGGTTTATAGAGTAAAACCAAGATGGGTAGGTTTCTTTAAATAAAATTTTATACATCAAATCTATTTCTCCCATATCATCTAAAACCTTTGGCAAAATTGGTGTTCCTAGAAATCCTGTTCCTAAATGATAATCTGCATTCTTTATCTCTTCAAGTAAGTGCTTTTGTGCTTTTATTTTAGTTTCTGGCTTTAATAAATCAAAATGTATGGCGAGTAAATAGCTGGTTTGTGTTTGTATTTCTCCTGTTAACCTTCCGTTTCCATCAAAAAATTCATTCTCAAAAGCACTAGCAATAGTGTTGTACAATTTTTTGTATTTTTTTTCATCTTCTGTTTTACCTAAAACACTAGCGATTTTAGATACTAAATGCGCTGAATGCGCAAAAAAAGCAGTATGAATTAACTCTTTTGGTGTATCTCCTCTATTGCCCCCTTTACCTGTTTTAGAAGGATAAGGTTGCAACCAATCTCCAAAAGAATGCATTATTGGAATGTAGGCTTTATCTTTAACTTTGGATTGATAATATCCAACCCATTTTTTAGCCGACTCGTAACTCTCTTCCAGCACGGTAATATCGCCTGTTGCATTGTAAATATCCCAAGGAATAATTACAGCAGCATCACCCCAACCAGAACTTCCGTTTTTGGTTTGCAATACATCTGGCACAATAAAAGGTACCATACCGTCTTTATGTTCAGATTGATTTTCTCTTAAACTTTGCAACCAGGCTGTCCAAAAGGCATGTACATCATAGTTCAACAACGATGTTGGCGCAATAACTTGTGCATCTCCTGTCCAACCCAATCGTTCATCACGTTGTGGGCAGTCTGTAGGGATATCAAAAAAGTTGTCTCGTAAGCCCCAAGTAATATTACTTTGTAATTGATTCAATTTATCATGCGATGATGTAAATGTCCCGTTTTTCTCAAAATTGGAATGTTGTGCTATCCCTTGTACCCAAGAAGCATCTGGTTTCGCATTTTTATCATAACCACTTAATTCCAAAAATTGAAATCCGTGAAACGTGAATTTTGGTGTGTATTCGATGATGCCATCCGACACAGCAATATAATAATCAGTTGATTTTGCAGAACGGTAATTTTTAGTGTAAAAAGTTCCATCAGATAATAGCATTTCAGAAAACCGAATTTTCAAAGTATCGTCTTTTTTCATAGGTACTTTAACTTTTGGAACGCCCACCATGTTTTGTTTAAGATTAAAAATTGCCGAATTTTTATCAACCGAAACAATTTCCACATCTGTTAAAACCAGTTGATTTTTTACGGTAAGATGTCTTTTTGGAGCTAATTTAACATCCTTAGAAATAGCCTCAACTTCAACCAATTCCCAATTAGAATCATCAAAAGTAGTAGTGTTCCAATTTGGCATTTCAAAATTTGCATCATAGACTTCGCCATCGTAAATACCTGCTAAACGTATGGGGCCATTTGTAGTTCCTTTCCAAGATTCATCAGAAATAATGGTTTGTTTTGAACCATCTTTCATGACCACTTCTAACTGACATAGAATTTTAGGTGATAAAAAATTATCATAAAGGGCAGTTCTTCTACTAATTCTTCCTGAATGCCAACCTGAGGCTAATTCTACTGCAATGGCATTATTACCCGTTTCTAAAAAATCAGAAACATCGTAAGTAAGTGTTTCTATTCGATGATTGTAAGGCGTCCAACCTGGAGGCATAACATCATCACTTACATCTTTTCCATTTAAATGCACATCAAAAACACCTTTTGCTGTAATGTATAGTCTTGCTGAAACAACATCTGAAGATAATTCAAAACCTTTTCTTAAATATTGTGCTCTGTGCATTAAAAACTTTCTAACGCCCTTAATGCTATCTTTGGCAGTATCTAATCCTGCCCATTTGGCTTGCCAATCGTTATTGTTTAAGAGTCCTAGCTCAAAAGAATTGATTTCACTCCACTCTGAAGCGTTTTCATCTTGATTCCAAAAGCGCACTTGCCAGAACACTTTTTGACGTGACTTTAATTCTTTACCTTGATATTTTACAAAAGTAGATTTAGAACTTTCTTGTTTATCGGAATCCCATAAATCTGGATTATCAGGTAAATTTGATTTTGATGTAGCTACAACAATTTGATAAGCAGATTGCGATTTAATTTGTTCTGAAACTGGCAATATCCAAGAAAATGTTGGCTTACTATTATAGAACCCTACTGGATTTTTAAATCCTTCTGATATTATAAGACTCTCAGGTTTTAATACGCTAGTCTTATCACATGAACTTAAAAATGTTAGTAATAAAGTACTAGTTACTATAAATAAATATCGAATGGTCATTAATTTTCGAAAACTTAAATCTTTACTGATTTAGATTATATATTTAATTGCTACACCCTTGTAATATTTGTAACTGTATTACTTAAGTTTTTTATCATTTTATTATTTGAATACACACCCCATCTAAAATGGTACAAAGCATCGATATTCCCCAAAGTACTTTCTTCAGAAATTCCTGTAAACTTTAATTCATCATTAAAATAGACTTCCATGTCTTTACCATTACTTCTTATTTTAATTTTGAAACTTTTTGCTCCATTTGCCCAATCTTCATCTGAAGAAATACGTATATTTCCGTTAGACCTTGATCCTACATGTATTCTTCCATTAGATCTGACTTCAACTCTAAGTTGAGGACCACAACAACCTGCGAAAAGCTGTGCTATAGTATATGTTTCATGTAGTTTATCACTAGGCATCATTGTTGCTTCAAATGTATGCCACTCTACTCCTTCTTTCCACTTTAAACCTTGTCCGGCTTCTGTTCTAGCATGTTTTCTCTCCCCTACAAATTCATCACCAATAAATAATTTAAAGATTTGTTTGTTGGCAGATTCTTCATACCATTTAGAAACGGTGTTAAAATCTTTACGTTCTACATCATCATCAATAACTGTGAATAAATTAAACGGACTAGGAATACCTTCATGCGGAGTTAATGGAATACCACTATCTTGTTCTTCCTGTTCTTCCTGTTCTTCTTCTATGTTGTATTCAGGACTATCGCTACCACTACAATTTAGTAATGTTACAAACGCAATAAGAGCAAGAAATTTAACAGCTATTTTTTTCATGAAATATTTAAAAATATTAAAGAGCAAGATTGTTTCTATTTTTCAAAAAACCATCCTGCTCTGTCTTGCAAAGAGGCTGTTTTTTTAATTTATTTATTTATCCTTCGATAAATTGAAATTAAATTTATTTCTGTTCGTTGAATTTCTAATGACCAGTTGAGACTTTAATATTTTATGAGAGAAATCAATAGATAGATTATTTATTCTTTCAAAAATTAATCGAGCAGATTCCTGTCCCATTTGAAATGCTGGTTGATCTATACTCGTTAATGATGGTTCAAGTAGTTCATTAACTGGCTCATTATTAAAACCAATGATGGCTAAGTCTACTGGGATTTTAAGCCCCCGTTCTTTAGCCGCAACCATTGCTGCTATTGCTATTTGATCGCTAAATGCTATAATTCCATCAGGAGGATTAGGCGAATAGAGTAATTTTCTCGAGGCACTTAAATTACTTTCTTTCGTAAAATTGCAGAATTCTATTTGCTTTTCATCTATCGCAATATTAGCATCTTTTAATGCCTGCTTGTATCCCAAAAGACGCGTATTACTTATTTGTAATATTTCAGGACCACCTATGTACGCAATGCGTTTACAACCTATTGATAATAAATGTTCGGTTGCATCGTGTGCCGCCTTAAAATTATCAATTACTACTTTATCAGCTGCGACTTCATCACATTGCCTATTAAATAAAACCAATGGTATATTTTTTTCTTGGAGTCCTAAAAAATGATCAAACTGCTTAGTTTCACCGGCTAGAGAAACTATTAAACCTGAAACCCCCATATTTACGAGCTCCTCTGTTAATTTTTTTTCTCTTTCGTAGGATTCATTCGATTGACAAATAATTATGTGCATATTATGCGCTTCAGCAATTTTTTCAATTCCGCTAATTGCCATCGCGTATAAATGGTATTTTATTTCTGGAACAATAACTCCTATGGCATTGATTTTTTTAGGCAAGACCGAATCCGGAAACTTGTTAGTGAAATAATTTAAGTCGTAGGCAGTTTTTAAAACCTGATTTCGAACCTGCTCGCTAATTCTTGGGTTATTTTGAAGTGCTCGTGATACCGTAGAAGTAGAAATTTCTAAAATATCAGCAATATCTTTTAATGTTATTTTCTTTTCCAAATTGCAATTTTAAGTGTTGCTAAAGATATTGAATAATATCTATAGTGCAAAATATTGCACAATAATTTCACTAATTTAAAATTTTATCATTATAAAATTTAACAAATTATCTTATATTTGCTACAATTATTATCATATAATTACAATATGCAATTTATTGCACAATAAGATTAAACTTAGAAATATTATTAAAATGAGTAAAAATTACAACATTGCAGTTGTACCTGGAGATGGTATTGGAAATGAAATTGTACCGGAAGGCTATAGAGTATTAGAAGCTGTTGCTAAAAAACATAACTTTAGTTTAAGTTCTAAAAATTTTGATTGGGGCGCAGGATATTATTTAAAAAATGGTGAATTTCTACCAAAAGATGGATTGGAAACCCTTAAAAAATTTGATGCCATTTATTTTGGCTCTGTTGGACTGCCTGCTGTTGACGATACATTACCGGCTAAAGATTATACATTCAAAGTACGTGCTAACTTCAGTCAATATGTAAACCACAGACCTGTTAGAACATATCCTGGTGTAACACGACCACTTAGAAGTGAAAAACACATTGATTTTGTTATTGTTAGAGAAAATGTAGAAGGTGAGTTTGTACAAATGGGAGGTCAGTTTTTACCTGATTCTGCAGACGGTATGGGTATTGACACTAGCGTTTTTACAAGAAAAGGCATTGAACGTGTTGCACATTATGCATTTAAACTAGCTAGAAAAAGACGAAACAAAGTAACACATATTACTAAATCTAACACCTTAATAAATAGCTTAAGCTATTGGGATCGTGTCATAACAGAAGTCGCAGAGCAATATCCAGATGTAGCACATGACCAAATGTATATTGATAACTGCACTGCCAATTTTGTTTTAAAACCAGAAATTTTTGATGTGGTTTTAACAACCAATCTATTTGGAGATATTTTAAGCGATTTGGGTGGCGCTATTATGGGCAGCTTAGGCCTAGGAGGAAGTGGAAATATTAATCCAGAAAAGGAATTTCCATCTATGTTTGAACCTATTCATGGTTCTGCGCCAGACATTGCTGGTAATAATATTGCAAATCCTTATGGCCAAATTTGGTCTGCCGCAATTATGTTAGAGCATTTAGGTGAAATTGAAGCAGCAAATAATATTATGGACGCCATTGATAAAAGCACACAACAAGGGGTGCTTACTAAAGATTTAGGCGGTAATGCAGGCACAAAAGAAGTGGCTGATGCCGTAATAAAAAATCTATAAAATAAGATGCATCGAATTGTAGATCTTACATTAACATATAACGATAATTTTACTGGATATTCAAAATCAACCAGTAAAACGATTGATAGCGACGGGTGGAATGCGAGTACTTTAACTTTTTACTCGCATTGTGGCACCCATATGGATGCACCCATCCATTTTAATGTAAGTAAGCAAACTATAGATACCATGCCAGTATCAGATTTTATTGGACGCGCATGGATTATAGATATTCGTCAAATTGGTGCAAAAGCTTTAATAAATCCAGAACATATCCCACAAGATATTCAAGAACAATTTATCGCTGGTGACAGTCTGGTTTTTTGGACGGATTGGTCAAAATTTGTAAATACTCCAAAATACAGAGATGAATTACCAAGAATAAGCGAATCGTTAGCGCAATGGTGTTTAGATAATAAGGTGAAAATGCTTGGAGTTGAACCACCTTCAGTTGCTGATGTTAATAATTTGGCTGAAGTCACTAAAATTCATCAAATATTATTAAAAGGGGTTGTTATTATTGAAGGACTTACAAACTTAGAAAATTTACAATCTAATTGCGTTGAACTCATTGCACTACCGTTAAAAATTGAAAAAGGAGATGGTTCTCCTGCACGCGTTATAGCCATTGAAAAATATTAATGAATATTTCTTTAAAAGATATATCAAAACAATTACCAAAAGAAGACACTTCTAATTATAGAAGCTTGAATAAACAATTGTTTGATACATCAAAAAGAACATGTGTAGTAATAGATGACGATCCAACAGGGAATCAAACGGTTTATGATATTCCGCTTTTAACAAAATGGAATCTAGAAACGCTCATAAACGAATTTAAGAAAGAAACCCCCACATTCTTTTTACTAACAAATTCTAGGAGTTTATCACAAGAAAAGTCTTCCGACATTTATGAGGAAATCATAAGAAATCTTTTAAAAGCATCCGAGGTAACACATCGAAAATTTACAATTATAAGTCGCAGTGATTCTACACTAAGAGGTCATTTTTCTGAAATAGAGATCATCAAACAGTCTGAATATTTCAAAAATGCTATTACTTTTTTTATTCCAGTTATGTTTGAAGGCGGAAGGGTTACTATAAATGATATACATTACATTTCAGAAAGCGAGCAATTAATTCCTGTAAATAAAACACCGTTTTCTCAAGACCATACTTTTGCGTATAATCATGCTAATTTAAATTCTTACATCGAAGAAAAAACTAACGGGCGCATCAAAAATAATGATGTTGTTTCATTAGATATTGAATCTATTCGTTTGTTGGATGTTAATACTTTAAGTTCAAAAATAAGCGCTATTGAATCTGGAAAATATTGTATTGTAAACGCCCTAAATTATAATGATTTAGACAAAGTAGCCCAAGCATTATTACTTGCTGAAAACTCAAGAAAACAGATTATATATCGCACGTCGAGTTCATTCGTTCCTTCATACATTGGCTTAACACCAAAACCACTATTATCTGCTGAAGCTATAATTGATAACAATATCAATACTGGTGGTTTAATAATTATCGGGTCTTATGTGCAAAAATCTTCTGCACAATTAAAATATGTATTAGACAATGCTAATCAAATAGAAGTTATTGAAGTAAACGTTGAAACAATATTAAGTAACACCTCAAACACGTATTTAGAATCTCTTATTTCTAAAATTGACAAAACCATTAAAACTGGTAAAGATGTTGTTGTTTATACAAGTAGAAAAATAATTACTGGCAAAGACACAAATACCACTATAAATATCGCATCAAAAGTATCTCAAGCTTTAGTGCTTATTGTAAATGGCATTACTGTTCGCCCAAAATACCTATTAGCCAAAGGAGGCATAACCTCTCATGATTTAGCTACAAAAGGGTTAAATATGAAACGCTCTAAAGTTTTAGGGCAAATACTTCCAGGTATTCCTATCTGGGAAATGGCAGAAGAAACAAAGTTTCCAAAACTATTATATATTGTTTTTCCAGGAAACGTTGGCGACGAAAAATCACTTTCTAAAATAATACAAACACTATCTTGATATGAGCATAAAGACACGTATACCAACCAAAAGATACGGATTCTTTTTAGGATCTTTTTTGATAACTTTATTGTTATACATAGACAGAGTTTGTATTTCTTCTGCGAAAGATTCTATTAGCGGCGATTTAAACTTAAACGACATAGAAATGGGTTGGGTACTCAGTGCATTTGCCTTGGGTTATGCCTTATTTCAAGTACCTGGTGGTGCACTTGGAGATAAATATGGTGTTAGAAAAGTATTGACATCTATCATGGTAATATGGTCAATTTTTACTGCAATTACAGGATTAGCATGGAATTATATATCAATGCTTTTAGCTCGCTTCATTTTTGGAGCAGGAGAAGCTGGAGCTTTTCCGAACATTTCAAGAGCAGCTTACTCGTGGGTGCCGTTAAAAGAACGCGGTATTTTTCAAGGCATCAACTTTTCTGGATCAAGATTAGGCGCTGCTTTTGCACTTCCTCTTGTAGCGTATTTAATCGATGCTTGGGGCTGGCGCAGTATTTTCTATTTTTTCGGTGCATTAGGTATTTTATGTGCGGTATTGTTCTATTTTCTTTTTAGGAATAAACCAGAAGAACATCCAAGCATTTCTGAAGTCGAAAAAGAATTTATAGTTAAAAACCGCCAACAAGAAAAAGAAACGCTGAATGAAAGCTTGCCTCTCGGTCGAATTTTTGGCTCTAAAAATGTAATTTTAGCTATGATTCAATATATCGGGAGTAACTTTATTTTCTTTTTTACGCTTACTTGGTTGTTCCCATATATAAAAGCTAAATACGATTTAAATTTAGTCACTACTGGTTTCTATGCGATGATGCCTCTATTAGCTGGCGCTGTAGGCAATTGGGTATCAGGATTCACCGTTGATGCCATATACAAAACTGGAAAATGGAAAGCATCTAGGCAGATTCCAGCAATAATAGGCTTTTGTTTGGTAGTTACAGGTATTCTTTCTAGCTTGTATATGGATACGCCATTAGGGGCCGTTTTATGTTTATCTGTTGCTATATTTGGAGCAGATATGACCTTAAGCCCGTCCTGGTCATTTTGTATGGATATAGGTAAAGAGCATTCTGGAAAAGTATCTGGTATGATGAATATGGCAGGAAATCTGGGAGCTTTCACCACAGCTCTGGCATTTCCATATTTACAATCATGGACAGGCTCAAACGATCCGTTCTTTTTCGTAGCTGCTATATTAGGAGTAGTTGCAATAATTTGTTGGATATTTATGGATTCTACTAAACCAATACTTGATGAAAACTAAATTAAAAGGTGTTGCTATTGGCGCAGGGTATTTTAGTAAGTTTCAATATGAAGCTTGGACACGTATACCAGAAGTTGAAATAACGGCACTATGTAATTCGAATATAGAACGTGCTAAAAGTATCATGGAACCTTACGGCGTAAAAAATCATTACACCGATTACAAGGAAATGATTATTAAAGAAAAACCAGATTTTGTTGATATAATTACACCCCCAGAAACGCACTTTGAAATGTGTAAATTCGCCGCAGACAAAGGTGTACATATTATTTGCCAAAAACCTTTGGCTCCTACTTTTGAAGAATCTAAAAAAATAGTTGAATACGTTTCTAAAAAAAATGTGCGCTTTGTAGTTCATGAAAATTTCAGGTTTCAGCCTTGGCATCGTGAAATAAAAAAAATCATCAACGAAGGTACTATAGGTGATTTGTTCAGTTTAAATTTCAGAAGCCGCATGGGTGATGGATGGGGTGAAGACGCTTATTTATCAAGACAACCTTATTTTCGAGATTATAAAAAACTACTTATTTACGAAACAGGCGTTCATTTTATTGATACCTTCAGATATCATGCCGGTGAAATAAAAAGTGTTTATGCCATTCTTAAAAGACTAAATCCTGTTATTAAAGGTGAAGATTCAGGGTTGATGATTCTTAATTTTGAAAACGATTCGCACGCCATTTGGGATGCCAATCGTTACAACGAAAACAATTTCAAAAAACAGCGCTATACCTTTGGAGAATATTTAATTGACGGCTCAAAAGGCTCTATACGACTATATTCTGATGGGAATATAACCGTTCAAAAATTGGGTGGCAAGGAAGAAAGTCACAACTACACACATAACGATGTTGGTTTCGCTGGAGATTGTTGTTATATTTTCCAAAGGGATTTTATTGACACATTATTATCAAAAAATACTTTTGAAACAAGTGGCGAAAATTATCTGAAAACCTTGAAAGCCCAAGAAGCAGTATATAAATCGGCTGAAAAAAACACACCTATTTATTTATAAAAAACGCATGTTGTATAAACAGCGATAATGAGTTAATATAAATTAAAAAAGCCAGCAAAATATAAATTTTGCTGGCTTTTTTTAATGAAATCTACACCTATTTTATTATCAATTTTCCATGATAGAATCTTTGATTATCATCTTGCACTTTTATTAAATAAAGCCCAGGTTTAAATCGTCCGTTATTTTCAATATCGATTCTATTGGTGCTCATTGTATTTTGATATATTATTTTACCAAGCATATCATTTATTATAATAGTTCCTCTATTCCCACCATTAAGTAATACGGTAAAACTATTGGTTGCTGGATTAGGAAAAATCTTTGCAGAAAATGGATTAGTATCTACCTCATTAACACTTAAAGTAGTAGATTCAACAATCCATTTTGATCTATCGTCTGTGTTTCCAATGTGCTCAATAATCCCGTTCACATTATGATAGATATAATTTGAACCGTTTCGCGTCTGGAATTGATAGGTACCATCACCGCTATTATAAATGACTGTAAACTGTTTATCTGTATCTTCTCTAGGTGCTCCAAATCCAGTATTAATAATGTCATTTGGCGGGTTGCCAGCAGCTCTTAGGATACCTCTGTCCGATCTTTTACTTTCTATATTATAATAATTCCCAGCTTTAACAAACTCCCATTCTTTATCACCAGAAACCACATTATTATCATTATCGCTTTCAACAACATCAGCACCTACAGAATGAAGATATTTACCCGTTACAAAATTCTTTATTGCATAGACATCACCCGTCAAATCGGTAGGGTCAAACACTTGAATGTTCGCAGTAATTACGGAAGAAGACACGGTTTCGTTACTTGCATTATATGCTATTGCTTGTAATGAATAAGTTCCGGCTACGCTCGGTGTCCAACTTACCGAATAAGGTTCGGTTGCATCATCAGCAAAAAATGCTCCATTAACCCAAAATTCAACTTTTGAAATACTTCCATTTTCATCAACGGCATTTGCTGAAATTTGTATCGTTTCTCCTAAATTATATGTTTCGTCATTAAATGGAGATGTTAGTGAAACTCTAAAAGGTTCTTGTATAATATCTAAATCAATAATTTGTAAATAAAGAGGTTGTGCATTTCCTGATTTATTCTCCATCAAATAGTAATAGAGTTTTCCGTTATTAATATGCACTCTACCATGATCAAAAGTTTTTCCAGAAGTAGCTTGATAAACAGTGGTGAAATTATTTGTACCACCTTCTGTCTTTTGAATAAACACCCTATTATTTTTTAAACCTATAATAAAAACACTGTCTCCCGATGTATAAATAGAAGTTCCTCCTGCAAAATCTTCTGTAGTTATAAAATCTGTTGCACCCGCTGGTTTGTAGGTATGTAGATATTTGGTAACGTTGTATTGATTATCCTTTACCTTGCTGATGATATGCACATCACCGTTATCAGTAACCGTCCAATCAAAATCTGCAACAATATGAACTTGGTCTATTTGAGTTGTTTGTACATAATCACCAGGTTCCATCACTTTTATAAAATCGGCATCATATAAGGGTAAATTAAAGCTTTGACCTTGGTGGTTTTTCCATCCAGATGCGCCGCTTTGATCATCAGAATAGGCATAATATACTCCATTTTGATATTGGTACTTATCTACCTTATTTTCTCTTCGCTGAAAACCAATTCTGATTTTTCCGTCTACATATTTCATATTTCCATAAAGCCCCCAGTTATAATCTACTCCTGGTTGGTTTTTGGCATTTAGAACATTGAAATGTGTAAAATTCGACCAAGTAGAAGTATTGGCGTCGTATTTCGAAAATTTGTATGCCCCATTATTGTTTCCACCTTCACGCATGTACATAAATACATCACCTGCATCATTTAAGAAAAACTGCGGATAAGTAAGCGCAGAAAAATTACTGTATTCTTCATTAGGGTAACCAGGTCTTCCACTATTTAAGGATAAATGTTTATAAACGCCGGGGTTAGATGGTTTTTCTACAAACTTATCTAAAGTAAATTCAGCATCAGAAACCGATGCTACACCTGCTATCGAGTATGAATACCTAAAATAATCATCACTCAAACTACCATCAGAAGGCCTTGAGTTACTATACGCGTGCATATCATAAAGTAGATGAATACTACCATCAATTGGACTTACCGCAACAGCAATGGTGTTATGCGATTCTCCAATCCACCATTTATTTTGATAGCCAGTATGCCTATGAGGAAACTCAATAGTTGCCATGGTACCTGTTAGTGTATTGTAACGTGTTAACATCACATGGCGATCTGCTTTTGGGCCACGATACCATGTCATGAAAACATAGTCTCCATAGGTTTTTATACAATCGCCATGAGCCGAAATACTACGCCCAAAAAAATAATCATAAGGCGCATTATCTCCTGTATTTGACGCTCCACTGGTCACCTTACTACCATCGAAATGTAAACCAAAATCGGTAATTTTAATTTCGTTCTCTAATACGACTTGAGAATTTAAAATAAAGGAAAACATAAATAAAACACATAATAGAACACAATTATGATATCTCATTTTGTGAGAGCAACTTTTTTTCATAGCGTTTTTTTACTAATCTATTTATATATTAGTGCATAAAAATACGTTCATTTTATTTATAAACTATCCTGCGCTATACTGCAGAAAATATTCAAATAAAAACATGATTAAAGCAATTAAGACTCTTTGTGAAAAAATATTAAGTAAAAACTAACACTCTACTTTGTAGTGAAACTCCAAACTTGCCCAATACTTACACCTCCTTTATCATCTCTCACGACCACTTTAAAGTAATACGTAGATGCCGCACTTAAACCTGTAGCATTATAATTGGTCTCAGATTGGTTTTCAGAAACTTTTGTTGAGGCATCTGAGTTAGTATCCAAATAAACATCATAGGTTAAAGGATCTCCATCAGCATCTGATGCTGACCAAATTAAAGTCGTACTCGTTCCGTCTACTTCTGAGTTTAATGCAGGCGCAACTAGACTTGGTGCAAATGGCACATGATTACTAACTCCATCTCCTTCTGTTAAAAATTGCATCGCTGGAGAGTATGCGCTTGCTGCGGACTTATTATCGGTTGCCTTTATACGCCAGTAGAAGGCTTTTCCTTTTTCCAAACTAATCAATTTGGATAACGAAGCACTAGTTTCTATCTTTGATATTGGAGAAAAACTATTATTCTCTGAAATTTCTACAGTATATGTTATTCTATTTTCCTCGGCGTCTGTAGACGCATCCCACACAAAAACAATATTGTTATTAATACAAATCGCATTGTTTAATGGATAAACTTGGATTGGTACTGTCGGTGCAGTATTTTCTTCTGGCATTTGCGTCTCGTCTGAATCATCTCCACCGCCGCTGCAAGACATCATAATCAATCCTACAGCTACAATTAAATATAAGTATGTCTTTTTCATTTTATTTCTTTATCACTTTAACAAATACTGGTTGCTCAGCATTAACTTTTACAAAATAAATACCATTTGGCTTATCCTCTAAATTCAATTGCACTTTACCAGCGTTTACTGTATAGGTTTTAGAAACAATTAATTGAGATTGCATGTTGTATACTTCTAAATCTATTGTTTTTATGTCATTTGGAATATACATCTCAAATAATCCGTTTGTAGGGTTTGGATACGCCTTGAGTTCTTGAAGTAAGTCAACTGTTTTTACCATCTCACCTTGACAGGCTTCCTTACTTTTTATTTGAATATTATCACCATGATTTACATCTACAGAAAAGTTTAATTGATACGTTTCAAATAATTTTTGCCCATTTTTTATAACAGTAAAAGGTGCTTTCCCTGTTTGCACAGAAACTGTTGCTGATTTTTTACTAATACTAATTTTACCTGTTAAGCCTTCTGCTGCTGCTATGGTTACCTCATAGCAATGACTAAAATCTTTCCCAACAACATCTATACACAAATCATAAGTTCCGGGACTTAAACCTTCAATAGTTTTATCTTTTGTAAAATCGTAGTTAACACCATCTATAATGGCCACGTAATCATGCACTGCATTACCGCTAATTATTAACTTGCCATTGTCCGTACCTGAACAGGTCTCACCTTTGGTCTGAATAGTAAAATTATTAGGACCCAATGGATTTATAGGCACGATATCTAAATCAATAATTTGTAGATACAATGGTTGTTGATCTCCAGATTGTCTTTCCATCAAATAATAATACAATTTTCCATCGCTAATTGTAACAACACCATGTCGAAAACGTTTTCCTGAAGTTGCTTCATAAACTTTAACGAAGTTATTTGTACCCCCCTCAGATTTCTCCACAAAAATTTGTCCAGACGAATTTAATCCAATTATAAAAATATCGTTTCCTGATGTGTATAATGTAGAAGCTCCAGAAAAATCTGTGCTTGTTATGAAATCTGATGCCCCATTTGGTTTGTATGTGTGTACATGCTTGGTAACATTATTTTCGTCATCTCTTACCTGTCCTATAATATGAACATCTCCTTTTTGCGTAACAGTCCAATCGAAACCACCAACCATATATACCATATTTTTTTGTGTGGTTTCTACCAAATCTCCAGGTTCATATACCAAAAGATCATCAGCATCCCTCAACGGTATGGTGATATCTTCTCCTTTATGATTTTTCCATTGGGATGCTCCCGATTGATCATCAGAATAACCGTAATAAAATCCGTTTTGATATAGATATTTATCTTCTTGATTATTTAATCTTCTTTGAAAACCTATGCCAATTTTACCATTCAAGTATTTTAAACTACCATACATCCCCCAGTTGTATTCTTGACCAAAGTTTGAGGCATTAGGTTGTGCGAACTGAATAAAATCTGACCATGTTGAACTTGACGCATCATATTTTGCAAAATGATAGCCTCCATTTGGGCTTGACCCCTTTCGCATTGAGAAAAATAAATCTCCTAAATCATTCAAAAAAAACTGTGGGTATGTAAATCCTGAAAAGACCGCATGATTATCTACTCCATTTAAGCTTAAATGTGTATAATCTCCATCCACATCATTTTCTTCCACGAATAAACTTAATACAAATTCATCATCCGAAACCTCAGCAGCATTTTTTACAGAATAAGCATATCTAAAATAATCTTCACTCAAACTTCCATCAGCAGGTCTAGTTCTTGAATAGGCATGCATATCAAAAAGTAAATGAATTGTACCATCTAAAGGACTAACACCTACAGCTAAAGTGTTATGTGATTCTCCAATCCACCATATATTTCTAAACCCTGTATGTCTGTGTGGAAATTCAATTGTCTTTTTGGTACCCGTTATTGTATTATAGCGCGTTAACATCATGTTACGATTATTTTTCCCTCCTTTATACCACGTTACAAAAACGTAGTTTTTATAGGTAGTAATACAATCCCCATGTGCTGAAATTTGAGGACCAAAAGCATAATCATACCCTGTTGAAGAATTTGCTGCATCTTCACCAACTTTTTTGCCATCAAAATGCAAACCTAAGTCGGTAATTTTAATTTCGTTTTCTAATACGACTTGAGCAAAACTAGTCTGTACAAAGCATATTGCGATTAATACACAGATGTTTTTTATTAAAATCCGTGAGATCCCTCTCGTTATATTCATGCTGTTTTTTTTATTAAAATTTGAAACTTTAAATAAAATTAGCAAATAAATCATTTGGTGGCATCCTGTCCTATCCTGAATTCTAACCTTCTTCAGTTAAAAATATTTTAGCACTTAATTTTCCAATAATCCTAACTCTGTTGTGAGCCAAATTTTTAGTTCTTTGGTCCAATCAATCCCCGTTCTATTGAAATTAAACCCAAAACCATGTCCTCCTTTTTCTAAGGCAGTATACTTGTATTTGATGTTATATTTTTCTAAACTATCACAATAAACTACACTGTTTTGATATACAACAGATTTATCATCCAAAGCATGTATTATATAAGTTGGAGGTGTTGAAACATTTACTTGATTTTCCATTGAATAATAATCGAGTAAAGTTTGGTCATTAAATTTATTCGCCAACAATCTTTTATAGGAACCCTTATGTCGATATGGCAAATTGAATGACATAACAGGATACATCAAAATAGTAGCTGTTATTTTTAAATCATCTTGTTTCACATTAGGAGCAATAATAGAATCTTTTAAATTACTTAAAGAAGCTGCTAGGTGACCTCCTGCCGAAGACCCGATTACAACAATTTTTTCTCTATTAACCGACCAATTTGAAGCATTCTGATGAACCAATGATAACGCTTTTTGCGCATCACAAAGAGGTACTTGTTCTTGAGAATTAACAATTAATGTGTCGGGAAGTCTATATTTTAAAACTGCCACTACGTTAAATCCCATATCCAAAAAATATTTAGCTTTATTGGCGCCATTATTTTTCCCGATGGTTACATTGGCATATCCTCCGCCTGGACAAAACAACATCGCAGCTCCGTTATTTTTCAAGTTTTTGTTTTTATAGACATAAAGCATGGGCTCTGATATTTGCGTATATCGTATACCTGCCCCATCAAGCTTTTCATTTAGTAAAATCTCTTTTTTATTAAAAGGAATTGATTCATTTTGCCAAAGCTTAATGGTTTGTAAGTTATAATCTTGACTAAACAGACTTGACACATTTATTAAAATGCTAAATACTATTAGTTTTAATATTTTTTCACTCATTTTAATTATATTTTCTTTCATGAGTTCGCATTTTATTAGCAACTGCGTTATTATTAAAGTTCTGAGATTTTTGAATGATAAGGTTTTTTATAAATTATATTTAATAATTACGGCATATAAAACACTTCTTCTAAAGGAATAGAAACAGGTGAATTATCAGGATTAACCTCCATGATGTCTGCCATAAAATCCCACCATTTTTTCACAATATCATTGTTTGATAAATCTTGAGAGCCACCTGCACCTGATACTTTTTGAAACGCAAAAAGAGTACTGGTTTCTTCATCTAAAAATATGGAGTATTCACTTACCCCATTATCTTTTAATAATTTTTTCAACTCGGGCCAAAGCTCATCATGTCGTTTTTTGTACGCTTCTTTTTGACCTTTATTTAATTTCATTTTAAATGCTAATCTTTCCATTTATTATTTATTTAATCAACTCGAACTATTAATTCTTTATATATACCACCTAAATCTAAACTTCTTTTACTAGGAGAAGCATTACCTATGGAAACTATCGCAGTTCCTTTATGCCGTTTTTCTCTTCCTTCTTGGTCGATATAATTAAAGGCATTCGATTTGAGTTTAAATTCAAAGATTTTTGATTCTTTAGATTTCAGTTGTATACGCTTGAAATCTTTTAGTGAAGATAAAGGTACATTGTTATCATTCTCTTTAAGTGAGATATAAAGTTGTAAAATATCTTCTACGTCAAAATCTCCTGTATTTGTGATTTTAATTTTCACTTTTTGTGTTTCTTTCTTCTTTATTTTTTTTGAAGAAATACTTATATCTGATATATCTAATTTAGAATACGTGAGTCCATAACCAAAAGGATACATGGGTTCTTCAATCATGTATTTATATGTTCGCCCTGTCATGTTATAATCTTCGTAAAGCGGAAGTTGCTCAATATTTTTTGGAAATGTAATTGGCAATTTCCCAGAAGGTGATACATCGCCAAATATAACATCTGCAATAGCATTACCGCCTTGTTCTCCTGGGTACCACGCATAAATTACAGCATCTGCTAATTCACTCACTTCAGTTAAATCTAATGGACAACCAGCAAAAACAACAACAATCAAAGGTTTATCATGGTTGCCTCTCATTTTTCTTAAATACGCCATTTGATTTTCAGGCAATTGCATAGTGATATTATCTCCTTTATTTGAAGACCCAATGGCTTCATTTTCTTCCCCTTCCATAACAATGGTAAGACCTAAAGCAATAATTGTAGCATCTGCTTTTCCAGCTAAATGGCTGTAATTATCGCCATCATTACTGTTTGAATGATTGATTAAAGTTCCAGCTCTATATTGAACTCTTGTAATTGGCGATACTTTGCCTACAACACCTTCAACAAGTGTCACTAAATTATCTCCCAAACCATGATAATTGCCAATAAGTGTACGAACATCTCCTGCCAGCGGGCCACTTATATAAAGTTGTTCTAAATCTTTTTTAATAGGAAGTACATTATCATTTTTTAAAAGCACCACCGATTTTTGTGCCACTTCTCTGGTAAGATTAATGTTTTTTGCAGAGTGAATAACATCTAAACTAATATGAGCATATGGATTTACTTCAGGGCTGTCAAACATTCCCAATTTAAAACGTGTTTTTAATAACGGACGCAAACCATTATTAATATCATCTTCTGTAACCAAACCTTGTTGAAAGGCACTATACAAGGTACTATATGTGTTCCCGCAATTTAAATTTGTACCACTCTTTAACGCTAACGCCGCAGATTCTTCTGGAGTTGTTGTTAATTTATGAAACTTATGAAAATTTCTAATGGCTCCGCAATCACTTACAACGTGACCTTTAAAACCCCAATTATCTCTTAAAATGGTTTGCAGTAAAGTTGGACTACCGCAACAAGCTTCGTTATTTGTTCTATTGTAAGCGCACATTACTGCTTCAACACCAGCATCTACGCATGCTTTAAACGCAGGTAAATACGTTTCATTTAAATCTTGAGGATTTACAATGGCGTTGAAACTATGTCGTTGCGCTTCAGGACCGCTATGAACCGCATAATGTTTGGCACATGCTGCAGTTTTTAAATATTTAGGATGATTACCTTGCATGCCTTTTATAAAAGATGCTCCTATTTGACCTGAAAGAAATGGATCTTCACCATAAGTTTCCTGACCTCTTCCCCATCGAGGGTCTCTAAAGATATTAACATTTGGACTCCAAAAAGACAAACCCATATAACGAATAAAATTGCCGTTATTTTTTACCAAATAATTGTTTACCGCTCTGGCTTCATCGGAAATAGCATTACCTACATCTTGTATTAAATCTTTGTCGAATGTAGAAGCCAACCCTATAGCTTGAGGAAAAATAGTTGCTTTCGGACCTCTTGCAACACCATGTAATGCTTCATTCCACCAGTCATACGATTTTATATCTAATCGATTAACAGCAGAACTTGCATTGAGTAACTGTGATATTTTTTCTTCTAGAGTTAGGCAATTCATTAAGATTTCAACACGCTCGTCAAAACTTAAATTACTATCCGTCCATGGTTTTAGTTCACAGTTTGATTGCGCTCTCAAACTAAATGAAAAAGCAATTGTTAGCGTTAATAATAGAAAATAGTTTTTTTTGAATGGTTTCATAAAATCACCGATTAATTACATTGATATATTAAAGCGGTTGGTCTGTTATTTAAGCCTATTGCTTTAAACATTTACAGACTAACATTTTAATTAAATATAAAAAAAATCATCCTGTCTTTAAACTGAAAGACAGGATGATTTAAAGTTATTTAACAAAGGATTTAAACTTATTCTTTAATAATTTTTTTGCTATAGCTTCCGTTATCACCTACCATTTTTACAATGTATAAGCCACTTGCAAGCGTACTAACGTCCATATTTAAAGTTGACGCTCCATCTACTTTAATTGACATAACTTGTTTACCAAGTAAGCTATAAATGTTCACATCTTTAACATTCTGAGTTAAACCTTTGATAGTTAACTCATCATTTACTGGGTTTGATACAAAAATTGAGCTTGTATCAAAGTCCGCAGCACTTAATAAAGAATTAAGAATGAAACGAATTGGGCTAATTGTACCCGGATTTTGAAACAGTACTTGATCACCTGCTGCCGCTGGAGGCACACTATATCTTAAGTTTCCTTGTCCTGGAGGTTTAGCGAACAATGCATTGTTTCCAGTACCGGACCAACCAGTCGCTTTTCTCCTTTGAAACTGGTCAAAACCGTAGTTTGGATCCGCTGCATCACCTATCGGCTGACCTGGCACTACAGTAAGCCTAATTTCATCATCTGCTGGGGTCCCCCCAGTATAAGTTGATTGATCTACAGCCATGGCAAAGTCTCCAACACCAGGAATGGTTGCCCAAATTTCGACATACCCACTAGATGCTGGGGTTCTATGGTCCGTTACAGTCCAAAGTTGTGTTGGATCATCACCTGGTAATTCTGCTGCCCATTCTAAATCACCAGTAGTGGTAGAAATGGTCATATAAAGTTCTGGAGTCAAACCACATGTTGCAAGCTTATAAACACCAGGATCAAGCCATAATTCAGGACATGGTTGAGCGTGTACTTGAAGCGCAAACATAGTTAGCATCAAAAATGTTGTAATTTTTAAAGTAATTTTTTTCATAATTAATTAAATTTTAGTTTTAGTTAATGTATAACTGGATTAATAATGCTACAATTTATATTTTATTGGTTTATTTACTATCCTGTAGTATCCTGTAAAAATTTCGGACAAAAAAATAAAAGGGAACAAAATGCTCCCTTTTTAAGCTGTTACAAGTTATATGTTAGTTAACGGTTAGCGTTATTTTTTGTAAATCTTTTTCTAAAGATGAACTTCCAACTGAAACTGTAAATGTTCCAGGTTCTACAACTTTTTTCAAGTCTTGATTTAAAACATTAAGCTCATCAAAACCTAATTTGAATGTTACTGTTTTCGTTTCGCCTGGATTTAAAGTGATTCGTTCAAAGCCTTTGAGCAATTTCAGGTATCTTCCTACGGATGCAAAATCGTCTCGCACATACATTTGCACAACTTCATCTCCAACTTTATTTCCAGTATTTGTAACTTCAACTGAAACTGAGGTTGTTCCATCTGTATTAATGACTTCGTTTTCCAATTTTGGTGTACCATATTTAAATGTAGTATAACTTAAACCATAGCCAAACGGAAATAAGGGTGACTTATCACTAAATCTATACTTTCCTTTTCCAGATCCAATAAAGTCAGGACGCTCAAGATAAGTTACAGGCACTTGCCCAACGGATCGCGGAAAAGACATGGTTAACTTACCTCCTGGATTTACGTCTCCAAAAATAACATTGGCAACCGCATCACCTGCCCTCATGCCTCCATACCACGTTTCAAGTACAGATGGTATATTTTCGGCAATGTAGTTTATACTTAATGGACGTCCATTAATTAGAACCACAATTACTGGCTTTCCAGTTTTATGAATGGCCTCTACTAATTCATTTTGAACGCCATATAAATCAAGATCAGAACGGTCTCCGCCTTCACCACAGGTTCTATGAGAGCTACCCACCACTAAAACAACAGCATCAGATTTTTTTGCAGCAGAAACAGCCTCAGGAAACCCTTCTTTTGAAAAACTATCAATATCACAACCTTTGGCATAGTTTATTTTTACTTTATCACCTACTTTTTTCTTTAATCCATCAAGAACTGAAACATAATATGGTGGTAACCCTGAATATCCACCCAATAATTTATATGTTCCCTTTTTTGGTCTTTCTTCGTGAGCATTAGGCCCAATTACCGCTAAGGATTTTATTTTTGATAAATCTATGGGTAAGAGATTATTATCATTTTTTAGCATGATAATAGATTTTTCGGCTAACTCTAATGCAAACTCACGATGTTCATCACGACCAGCATTTACTGTTTCCTCGTCAATTTCTTTTGGCTCTTCATCAAATAAACCTAATTTATATTTTGCGGTTAAAATACGGGATGTCGCTTTGTCTATATAAGGCATCAATGAAGGATCCTGAGTTACTGTATCCTTCAAAATATTGCTGTGATACGTTGCTAATTCAACATTCTTCCCAATTACCAAGTCCATATCAACTCCCGCTTTTAATCCTAAAATAGCAGCTTTAGTTCTGGTTTCAGGAATGAAATGCATGGTCTCTAATCTTCCTACATCATTATTATCTGAAACAATAAAACCATCAAATCCTAGCTCATCTCTTAAGATATCCTTTAACAACCATGTATTCATATGACATGGCACGCCGTTAAAATCTTGATGCCCTGGCATAACAGAACCTACTTGTGCTTCCTTTACTGCCGCCTCAAACGGAGGCAGGTAAACCTCACGTAAACGACGTTCAGACATGTCGCTAAATCCTCCATTTATACCACGTCGGTTTTCTGGGTATCCAACAAAATGTTTTGCCGTTGCAATCACATGATTTTCATCAAATTGCTCATCACCTGTACCCTGTAAACCTTGAATAAATGCAACACCCATTCGAGAAACTAAATAAGGGTCTTCACCATACGATTCTTCAACACGACCGTAGCGCGCATCTCCTGCGTAAACATCCAAATTAGGTGAGTAACAATGTGTAACACCCAAAGTACGTGCTTCTAGTGCTGTTTGAGATGCCATTTTTTTAATGAGTCCTGGCTCCCAAGTTGAAGCACAAGCCACCGCTTGTGGATAAACAGTGGTATTACCATAATAGTCAAGCACAAGCCATAATCCATGTAATGCCTCTCCATATTTCATATAAGGAATACCTAGTCTGTCATTAGCAGGAGCATCTTGTGTCATTTCTGCTATTTTTTCGTCTAGCGTCATTTCACTGATAAGTTGCTTTACTTTTTGAGCTATTTCGGAATCCTTTGGATTGACTTCTTTACTATCTTGTTTTGAATTACAACTCAAACAAGTTATTGCAATAAGGGTAATAAATAATACTTTTTTCATGGGTTATTTTATAGTTAGTTTCTTAATAGTTTCGGATTCCTGGAAGAATTTTTAAATTAACTTCTTCTTGGTTAAAAGGCCATTTTAATATAATTAGTTTTTGACTGTTCTCATCCCAAATAAAATCTGAAGGATTTGATCCTTCTGGTGCTTTATATATTTCTAATCCTACTTTTTTTAAAGGGTTGTAATACATTACAAAATCATCATTTATAATAATTGAAAAACCGTCAGGATAATGCCTGTTGGCACCAATAAAAATTTTGGAAGCACCTTTACTATTATCTGTTTTTATATTTAAATTTAAAGTTCTTGTGGCATGATTGAATAAAAACGATTGAATATCTCCTGCAATAGTTTGCGGAAAAGGACGTGAGATTACATCTGTAATATATTTACGTTCTACAGTTCCGGCATCTGTTTTATCACTAAAGATTGACCATGTTGAAGGCCCACCAGGAAGGAAATTTTGCATGGTTCTATTGCCCAAAAACCAAGCTTTTATGGAGCCAACGCCCATACGATCAAAAACTTCGGCGGTTCGTATATAGAGTTCTCTATATTTTAATTGCCCCAGATTACCTTCTATAATGGTATCTGTAGTTGCAAACGTTGGGAACCCCCATTCACCAATAAGAATTGGGGCCTTTAGCATATCAGATTCTTTATCGAATCTATCCATATTACGTTTTATAAAACTAATATCATTTTGGTATATATGTGGCGCAAAAATGATATTCTTTCGGTTGATAGGAGCCGTTATTTCTGAATATTGATTATTATCTATTTTCTCACCTTTGTTCATAAAGATGGACTGAAACAATATCATTTTGTCAGGATTTATTTTTTGGCTTTCATCAATGATTTTTTGATATAGAGGAATGAGGTATTTATTAGTAAGATCTTCATAAGAAATATCCATAGATAACTTTCTGGGTTCGTTAACTACGTCATAACCTAAAACGTATGGTTCATTGGCATATCTGTTCCAGATGACTTTCCAAGCATCCATGTAAGTTTGGTATTCATTCTTTTTGTTTTGCCAAAACTCTTCCCAAACAAACTTGTCTACACCGTAAACCGTCATTTTGAAAACCGTTTTGATATCTGAATGTCTACCTAATGCCACAAGAGAGTCTAATTTTTTAAGATAGTTAGGTTCAAGTTTACCACCAGGAAAATTACTAAGTTTACCCAGTTCTAAACGAACCACTTGGGTGTTAGCACCCATTCTTACCTGACGTACATAGTCATCACTATTAAAAAAAACTTCACCTTTATGATCATTCGTATTTATTACAAACCCTCTGGGTATGATGTGTCTTCCTAACTCATCTCTGAGACCATGTTTAATTTGTGAAAACGAATGCACGGTACTAAAAACAAAAACAAGTAGAATTAATCGAACTTTTACTAACATGATTAAAGATTTTGTATTTAATTAAAATGAGCTATTTCTTAAATCAAAAATAGCATGTTGATTTCAGATTTGTATCCTGTACCGTTCTGCAAAAAAGGAAATTTAAATAATAAGTTTATAGACTTAAAAAACGAGTGCATCATTTTACAAAAAATAAAAGACCGAAAGCATAAATCTTTCGGTCTTTTAACACTAAAACTAAACTAAATTTTATCTATATCCATTATTTGTTGGGTCTGACTCCAATAACGCTGGATTATTCTCTAACTCCTGCAAAGGAATTGGAAGTTTAACATGATAAGGTTTTATATTAGCTGCAGGGTTCCAAAATCTAAATTCTAAATTTTGAACAACATCAAGTAATATTCCCCATCTGATTAAGTCGTATCGTCTTGTACATTCTCCAGCCAACTCCCACTTACGCTCATCGTAAATAGCTTCTCTAAATTCTTGCTGACTAAGTCCTAAAATGGCTTCTGCTTCAACTTGAGTTGCATAAGCACGCTCTCTAATTGGTCTGATATACTCAAAAGCCGTATTTGGGTTTCCTCCTGGGCGCTCATTTTCACATTCGGCAGCCATTAAATGTACATCTGCTAAACGAAATATCATTCTGTTATCAGAGTGGTTAAAACGTGGAGATCTGTCTAATTCTAAATTCCAGAATTTTGCCATATATGGAAATACTAGATCGAAACCTAAATAGTTGTCTACAATATTTAACTCTCTTCTTAAATCATTCATCGGGAATTTCTCTGCAAAATCCTTTGATGCTATTTGTAATCCTGTACCATTAAAAGCTTCTCCTCTAGCTCTAAGTGCATCTCCTAAAGCACCTCTTTCATCTGTATTAAGAGGCTCATCTCTTAAACGTGGATTAAACATACTCGGTCTCCAGTTACTATTACCGGCAAAAGCGGCGCCAGGAAACGCTGGATCAAATTGGCCAGTAATATCTTTCGCAAAATCTAACGACCAAATAATCTCAGCATTATATTCATTAAACTGATCGAACACTTCATTATAAGTCGGCAATAAACTATGTGGCGATTGATTTATAATTTCTAAACATTTATCTAAACCTAATTGCCATTGCTGTTGCTTCATATAAATTTTAGCCATTACAATTGCAGCAGCCCATTTAGATGCTCTACCACTTTGATCGCCAGTATAAGCATCTTTTAAATTATCTTGCGCAAACTGTAAATCTTCTAAAACTCCAGCTATAATAGTAGCTTCAGGCGTTCTTCCTAAAGAACCAATTTCTTCTAAGGTTAACACTTCGGTATAATATGGCGCATCTCCCCAAAGATTAGTAATATGCCAGTAACATAAACCTCTAATAAATCTAGTATCAGCTATAATATCAGTTCGCGTTTCTTGAGTCCCTACAGCTTCGTTTCCCGTTACTCTATCAATAATTACATTAGCGTTTAATATGATTCTGTAAAAGTCTTTCCATGTATCAGAAACACTCATTTTTTGAACAGACACATCAGCTAATGCTTCATTCATCGAGTAATTACCTATCGGTTCTACAAAATTTGCGGCACGGTTAGGCTCAATAATATCGCAACCATTATCATAAAAATGATCAAGACCTACTTGCCCATAAATGGAATTGTTCTTTAAAATGGCATACATTCCTTGAACTGCCTGTCTTGCATCATTTTCCGAAGCAAAAAAGGTTTCAGGAGAAATAATTGCTTTTGGGTCTTCTTCTAAAAAACTTTCACAACTAAAGCTTGTGAAAACTATAAAGACGTATAAAATTATATTTTTTGTTTTCATGTCGAATTTTTTAAAAAGTTACGTTTAAACCAAGTGTTAAAACTCTTGGGTTAGGATACTGAGCACTAAGGTAACCTTGTGCTATATTACTACGACCAAAATTACTGGCTTCTGGATCTATTAATCTTGTTTTAGAAAATAATAATAAATTCGATCCTGAAAAATAAACCGTAGCATTTTTAATTCCATCTAATCCCATTTGATCAACAGGAAAATTATAGGCCAATCTTAAAGTTTTAAGACGTATATGCGATCCATCCTCAACGTATTCTGAGTTACTTAGTGTATTTGTTACAGAATCTGCGCCAGCTCTTGGAATATCAGATGTTGTGTTATCTACTGTCCAACGGTCACGCAAATCTCCAAATTTTACAGTTTCCCCACGGTTAAAATAATGATTACGCATAGATAAATTATACACCTCATTACCCGATGTACCTTGGAAATAAAATGAAAAGTCCCAATTTTTGTATGAAAATGAGTTTTCGATTCCAAAGATTAAATCTGGAAACGGACTTCCTAAAACTACAGCATCTTCGGTTGAAGCAATACCATCTCCATTTATGTCTTCAAAATGAGAACCTCCTACGACCTGAGGGTCTGTTCTACCTGAAGCATCAATCTCGGCTTGACTTTTCCATGTCCCTAAATATCTAACTCCAGTGTAGACAGGAACCGATTCTCCTACTATTAAACGTGTATTACCTGAACCAATTATAGGATCTACCACAATATCAATAAAATCTACACCTCCTAGGTCTAAAATTTCATTTTTATTTGATGATAATGTTACTGTAGAATTCCAATTAAAGTTAGACGTTCTAACATTTGTAGAGTTTACAAGTAATTCCCATCCTTTATTTTCTAAAGACCCAATATTTTGTAACTGACTATTGAAACCAGTTTGTCTAGGAATAGTAACGTCCAGTAATAAATCTTCGGTCTTCTTATAGTAATAGTTAAACTCTGTAAAAACTTTGCCACCGAATAAAGATGCTTCCACAGCAATATCAAATGAACTTGTAGTTTCCCATTGTAAGTTTGGATTTGATGGCCTTCCTAGAGTTAAACCAGGAACTTCTACACCATTAAGTGTTGTATTCGCTTCTGTTAACAAACCAAAAGTACTGTATGGGTCAATGGCTTGATTACCTGATTTACCCCAACTTGCTCTTAATTTTAAATCTTGAAAAATATTTTGATCTTGCATAAAATCTTCTTCAGATATTTTCCAAGCCCCTGCTACTGAAGGGAAAAATGCATATTTATTACCTTCAGCAAAAACAGAACTACCATCCGTTCTTCCTACTAAAGTTAAAAGATATTTATCTTTATACGAATAATTTAAACGTCCGAAAAAAGATGCAATTTGAAACCCAGAAAAGTCACTAGTTACAACTGATCTTGTAGGGTCTGAATTATTTAAATTATTAAATCCTGTTGCGTCACTTGTAATACCAAATGCCTCAGCCATTGCTGACTCTGTTGACACTTTTTGAAAAGACGCACCTGCAAGAGCAGTAATACTATGGTCATCGCCAATATCAGACGTAAACTGAATAGTATTTTCATTATTCCAACCATTACCAGAAACTGTACGCACACTAGCACTTCCTTGTCCAGTCTCTCCTACTGAAAGTAAATCTGGCGCCTGACTAGAATTAAACCTGTTTTGTTTAATATTATTAAACTCTGGACTGAATGTAGATCGAATAGTCCACTTTGGTGCTGGACTCCACTCTAAATACACAGTTGCCAATAAGTTATTTGTAAACGTTTCGTTTGTGTTTAAAGCAATATTTGCAAGTGGGTTTGAAAAAGGTGAACCCACAACATCATTAAATCCGTTAAATGATCCATCGTCATTATAAACAGGTTGTGTTCGAAGTATTCCAAAAGCAGCTTGACTAAAACTAGCTAACGCATTATCTTGCTCTAATCTCGAGTAGTTTAATCTAAATCCTGTTTTTAGTTTATCACTTATTTTAAGGTCTAAATTTGTTCTGAAAATATATTTTTCAAGACCAGAGCTCTTAACTATACCTTCTTGATTAAAATAATTTAATGAGGTGTAGTAGTTAACATTATCTGATGCTCCAGAAACAGAAACATCCGCATTATAAATTGGAGCAGGCCCTAAAACTAAATCTACCCAATCATTGTCAGGATACGTAGATGGGTCGTTAGGAAATGGCTCTGCAGCTGATCTAAAACGGGCACTTTCGTTTGTAAATTCTATTTGCTCTCTTTGAGAAAGTCTATCTGGTAATTCCGGTAATATTTGCGAACTTGTATAAAGATTTACACTTATTTCTGGTTTTCCAGCACCTATTCCGGCTCCATTTTTAGTTGTTACTAAAACAACACCATTTGCACCTCTTGAACCATAAATAGCAATTGAGGATGCATCCTTTAAAATCTCAATAGATTTTATATCATTACTATTAATATTATTCAAGTTGAAATTTGTTCCAACCACAATACCATCAACAACCCAAAGCGGTTCGTTACTACCTGTAATGGAGTTACCTCCCCTTACTCTAATAACTGTTCCTGCTCCAGGTGCACCATTTACCTGAGTTACTTGTACACCAGAAGCCCTACCTTGTAGTGCTTGATCTACCCTTGATACTGGAATCGCAGTTAAATCCTCAGAACTTACTGAAGATACCGAACCAGTTAAATCAGACTTTCGTTGCGTACCATAACCAATTACAACAACTTCATCTAGCTCATTAGACTCATCTAGGCTAATATTAATTTGAGTTTGATTCCCTACAGTTACTTCTTTGGTTGCATAACCGATGTAAGAAATAACCAAAACACCCTCTGGTGTTGCCTCAATTGTAAAATTTCCATCAAAATCGGTACTTGCTCCTTTTGTTGTACCTTTTAATAGAACTGTAGCTCCTGGCAGTGGCTGGCCATCTGCCGTTACGGTACCCGAAACCGTTTGTGCATTTGTCATTGCCATTGAAAATAATAGCAACGCTGCACACATCCAGATTTTCTTCAAACCGGAATGGGATTTTTGTGTAGTTTTTGAATTCATAAATATTTAGTTAATTGTTTATTGAAGGCTAAATCTATTACGGAATATTTTGTCAACCATCCTGTACTAACCGTTCTGAACTGTGCTGAATTCTAATTTCAAACTATCATTTTCTCAATTATATTCAATAAATATGTATTACAGGATAGAACAGGTTACACAACTGAATGTTAGTGTCTATATTTAAACGATTAGAATGCAATTAGAAAAACATAACAAAAGAATTACAGTAACAATAAGCTAGATGAATAACATCAAACTAAAATTTATAAGTACACTAATTATTGGAATATTTTGTTTCAAAAGTATTGCTCAAAACGACATATTGAGTCGTTCAATAATTAATGATTCCATAATTTTTGAAGAACAAGATGGCATTGTTGCAGTAGAAGCCGAATTTTTCTTCAAGCAAACCTTAGCAGAATTAAGACAATGGTACATAACATCCAAAAATGGAGCACCAAAAATAGGGCGTGATGATGATGCACAACATTGTTATGATGCTAGTAATAATGCATACCTTGAAATATTACCCGATGAGCGTGTGACGCACGATGACCAATTAATACATGGAGAAAATTTCACTAATGAACCCGGTAAAATAGGTGTTTTAAGTTACAAGGTAAAGTTTAACACACCAGGTCGTTATTATGTCTGGGTACGTGCATTTAGCACTGGCGGAGAGGACAATGGCATACATGTTGGCTTAAATGGCACATGGCCGGAACATGGCCAACGTATGCAATGGTGTCAAGGAAAAAACCAATGGACTTGGGAAAGTAAACAAAGAACCAAAGAAATACATTGTGGTGTTCCTCATGAAATTTATTTAGATATACCTAACGCGGGAATTCATGATATTCAATTTAGTATGCGTGAAGATGGTTTTGAGTTTGATAAATTTATTTTAACTAAAGATATCGACTACGTTCCTATTGAAAAAGGCCCGAAAGTCATTGTCACTCATGGAGTTCTGCCAGAACCGTTTCCTGAAGTTAAAGTTCCGTCGTATTTCAAAACAATATGTGGAACTTCAGTAGAAACCAGATGTATTGCTGCTCAAGATTTTCACATTGACGGAACAAACTTTTACAAAAATGGAAAAAATTGGCTAGCGATTAACCCAAAAAAATATGAAGACGCCAAAACAAGCACCGTCTTTAATTTTGAATCTGGAACTTATGATGTTGTTTTTGTTGGTGTTGGAGAAAATGATGGTAAATCTACCTTCACTATTTCAATAAATAATGAAAAAATTGGAAGTTATTCACCTGAATTAACTCAACGACTATTTGAAGAAGGCAAAAAATTTAATGCCTTATGGAAAAATGTATCAATACAAAAAGGAGATACTATTACAGTAATAAGTAAAATAGGTAGCGATGGTGTAGAATGGACTCGAGGTCGATGGGCAGGAATTGTTTTTACACCTGTTGGAAAAGGAGAATCTATACAAAATGCTTCATCTACATATTATCAAAACTAAAAACATTTATACTCACTTTACAATTTTTAAATAAAAGCCAAAAACATAATTTTAAAATGCATCAAAAAACTTCACTCTTCCTATTCATTTTTTCATTGATTTCCATAACTGTAGCTGCTCAAATAGTTAAACCACCCAAGGGTCGTATTGCTATAGTTGCCGATGGAAACTCACCCGACCCTGATGATCTTGGTGGTACAGCCATTTCTATTGCATTACTTAGATCTGCAGGTCTTGAGGATAGACTTGTACATTATTCACATAGTTGCGATTTAGTAAGAGACGACAGAATTTCTGAAAAAGCTGAAAAAGAAAGACACCATTTAATGCAAGTAGCTTGCGACATGACGGCACGTCGTTGGGGCGGATTTGAACAGCTTACGTTTTACGATGCCCTATGGCAAAAAGAAGAAACCATAAACGATTTAGCTTGGGCTATAAATGCATCAACTGCCGACGATCCTCTATGGATTATTGAAGCAGGAGAGCCTGATATTATTGGTATGGCCTTAAAAATAACACCTAAAGAAAAACACCAATATGTGAAAGTTGTGACGCATCACCCTGCTAATGATAACGCAGGCGATTATTATACTTGGCAACAAATATTAGATTTTGGTGTCGAGGAAGTACGAATCCCAGATCAAAATATTAATTTAAAAGCAGATATCGAACAATGGGATTGGGCTAAAAACCATCAAGACCCACGGATAAGACTAATTTGGACCATAGGAAACCTTGCAGAAATTGATAACATAGTAAATTTCCAAAAAGGCAAATGGGATTGCTCTGATGCTGGTATGATTTTATATTGGATTACTGGGGCTAATGTTAATAATGGACTTAAAGCTGGGAGTGTAGATGTCGTAAAAAACATGCTTTCAAAGTATATTGATGAAAATCCATAAATTAAACGCAAAAAATAATCTTCAACATGAACTATAAACTTTCTTTTGTTTTATTAATAGCTTTTTTTAATACAAGTATGTCTTTTACTCAAGAAAAAAACTTAGAAGTTTTAGTATTCTCCAAAACACAAGCTTTTAGGCATAAATCTATCCCCACAGGCCTAGAGTTTTTGGCAGATATGGCAAAAAAAAATAATTGGAACATACAGTTTTCTGAGGATTCAAATGATTTTAGCATTAGCAATCTTTCACAATATCAAGTTTTAGTTTTCCTAAATACTTCGGGCGATATTTTTTCTGAAGCACAAAAGGCTGCGCTACAAAATTATTTTGAACGAGGTAAAGGCTTTGTTGGGATACATGCGGCTTCTGACACTGAAAAAGACTGGGACTGGTTTACTGAAATGATTGGAGCTACTTTTAAAAATCATCCTAAAGTACAAGAAGCAACTCTTAATATAAATACAGAATGTAATCATCCAGCCATTAACGGACTAAAAAGCAAAGAAGTATTTAAGGACGAATGGTATAATTTTTTAAAACCCGTAGGGAAACATGTATCTGTTTTAGCCTCCTTAGACGAATCCTCTTATGAAGGCAAAAAAATGGATACCGATAATCACCCTATAAGTTGGTATCATATATATGATGGTGGTCGTGTTTTTTATACCGGCTTAGGACATACGGATGAAATTTATAACGATTCAAGATATTACAGTCATATTGAAGGTGGTATTTTATGGGCTTCGGGCATGAAAAAAGAACCATCGATCTCAAAAAAATGGACCAATTTAATTGATGGCAATCCTCACAAAAATTGGGATGTATTTATAGGTGCTCCGCATGCTACAGTGAAGGATTTAGAAGGTGTAGACCCAAAAAGCGATGGTAAAAATGCTAAACCTTTAGGATTAAATAACGACCCTAAAAAAGTATTTGACTTTAAAACAATTGAAGGTGAGCAAGTACTTCATATATCTGGTGAAATTTATGGCGCTTTAACTTCCAAAAATGAATATCAAAACTATCATTTAAAACTACAATTTAAATGGGGTAAAAACATTTGGGAACCTAGGTTGCTCCGTAAAAGAGATAGTGGTATTTTATATCATTGTACGGGACCAAATGGGGCCTTTTGGAATGTTTGGATGCAATCTCAAGAATTTCAAGTTCAGGAAGGTGATATGGGAGATTATTATGCCTTAGCTGGAACCATCATTGATATTCCATCGGTAAAAAAAGAAGGCCAAAAAGAATTTGATTATGCAGTTGAAGGTCAACTCCATACATTTTCAAGTGCAGAAAAAAAATTTCCGGCGCATTGCAACAAAGGTTTAAACAATGAAAATCCGCATGGCGAATGGAATACCTTAGAATTAATTTGTTTTGAAGGCACAAGTTTACACATTGTGAACGGAAAAGTTGTAAATGCCTTATTTAATTCACGTCATAAAGATTTAGATGATAATATTGTACCGTTGCAAAAAGGACGTATTCAAATTCAATCAGAAGCCGCAGAGGCATTTTATAAAGCAATTAAGATTAAACCGATTGATAAAATCCCTAGTAAATATAAAAAATATGTAAAAGGCTATATGAAAGGCTAATATTTATCCTGATCTATTAATAAAACAAATCGTTTATCAATTTCAACTAATCATTCTTTTGTTATTGAGGAATAAGCTCGATAAGTTTAACACTATGCGGTTCTAAATCAACTTCTAACGTAAGTTTACCTTCTACTTTTTTAATTAAAGAACCTGAAATGGTTTGAGGTAATTCAGCCAACTGGGTATATTTTGATAAGTTGGCATTAAGCACGTTTTTCCATCCATCTTCAAAACGATCTGAAGGTCTGTTCCCATAAATACGTCCATTTGTTTTTTCACCTACACCAGCAGCTCTAACATCTTTATAAAGCTCGTGCATCATGACACCATGTGTTTTATCAACCGTCCATTCATTCATTCTCCAAGTTGTTCCACCAGCAATTATGCCGCCTTCTAATTGCGGATACAAGGTTCTTTTTGACGTGCTCGTTCTAGTTGTGTTGTGGTTATAAACCAATAGGTAGATTATATCGCCTTTAACCACAGGAATTACTCCCGCATGACCACTTAAACTTTCTATAGCTTCTAGTCTATTACCTCCTTCCATCTTCAAAAACATTTCAGTCACATTTCTTCTACCTTGGGGCAGATCGCTAGATTCTATTTCTTGCCCCCAGTCATAAATTTCAGTGATTCTGTTCTCGTAAGCCAAATCGGCTATTCTTGCATACCAGCTTGCTCCAAATTCTGTGGCATCTGTTAGACTCACTCCTCGAACTCTATTTTCGTCACGCAATATTCCAAATTCTTGAATATCAAAAGGTATATTGCTAAACTGAGGGTAACTATTAAGTTTTGCTCTAAATGCTTGAACCGTTTCTGGGAGTCTTACTTTATTTTCATCCATTTTCTCATAATATGAAAAACAGAAAAAATCCATTTTTGTGCCTGTTTCGCCAGTTGCATAATTTGTACCGTTTGCACAATGATCAATAATTTCTGTGGTATATGTCGCTACGCCCTCTGTTAAATTATTTCCCGGACCAATAATGGCATCAGGAATTACTTTTAAAACTTCATCTACGGTAATATCATAATGCTTAAAAAATTCCTCTTTTGTACCATTCCAGTGTTGAGGTGAGTAATTTGGCTCTGTAGCTACTCTAAAACGCCAAGTTTTAACTTCATTCATACCAAATTCAGTAATAAGTGTTTGCAAGAATGCATTTATGTATTGTCTCCAAATGTTATAATCATCTGGTGGATTTGTATTTCCGTAGGTATTCACCTCTTTTACAGCATTCATTTCCCAGGGCACATTATCTAAAACAATTCTTGGTTTGAAACCTGTTTGCATGAAACCACGCATACTGCTTAATAAACCGCTAAAATCTGTTATAATGTTTCCTGAGCCATCTACACCTTTATAAAAATCGTTTAAATTATCAGTTCTTCCTCCAAGAACTCTCACCATATTGTAACTTTTTACATAAGTCTTTATAAGATCAAGCGAAGACCGAAAACTAGAACTTGCAAATCTAGTTTGATTAACCATTGGTCTAGTAGACCAGAAGTTATATAATTGCCCAACTACTGAACTTGTGTTAATAGTCACTAAATTATTTGGGTCTACAACTATTACTGGCGCTTCAGGCTCTTCAGGTTCTTCAGGTTCTGGGTTTTCTATAATTACGTCTCCAATATCATCAGATTTTGAACATGTAAAGAATATAAGACTAGCAAATATAAACGCTAGTGAAATAACTATTTTTCTTTGAGTTTTGTACATCATACAATTTTTTGATTCGAGTCTTACTAACAAATTTAAAATTTTAACCAATAGATGGCATCCTGTACTGTCTTGACAGTAAACTAAAAAATTGGCACAATATTCAACAATTTATCTTAATAGTTGAGGATGGCTCAATGTGCTTTTTCCAAAAAATGACAGAATCGGATCTATTATTTTTCTTGAAAATGATGGAAAAACTCAAGAATATGGCTATTGCATTTAGAATTAAACCTAATACTTTATTTTAATATTTTTATACTGTACTTTCATTGGTGGCCCAACGTGAACTTGAACTCCGAGAAACCCCTTATTTTCTCTGTTTTCAGTATCTAAATCTAAAACATCACTCATTAAAACACCATTTATATAGTGCTGCATACGATTGTCTTTAACAATAAGATGTACGCTATTCCAATCATTTTCTTTAATATGAGATTTTAATTGCTTTAAGTCTCCTAGAGTATCGGATACGATACGTGTTTGCCAGCAATTTTTCTTTACATTCTTTCTTAGATTTGTTTTACTAATACTATCTGGCATTGAGGGGATAGTTACTTTTTCACCCATGTAAGCTAAAGTGGTTCGTTTTTTTTCCTCGTAATTTTGCCCTGTGTATCTATTTTTTCCATCAATATCGCATTGATAGCCTTTTAAGGCGTAAGGAAACTTTTCTATGCGTTCACTTCTATAATTAATTCCACTATTTCCAGAATTAGAAATTTTATATTCTAGTTTTAATTCAAAATTACTGGGCTGTGCTTTCTCATAAATAATAAAAGAATTGCGTTCTAAAATAGTTTCTGGAGTTACTTCTCCAACTAATGCACCATCTTTAACGCTCCAATATGTTGAATCGCCCACCCAACCTGACAAATCTTTTTCGTTGAATATAGATATGAAATCTGATTCATTTCGATACTCTTTCTTATTTTCTTTGTTTAAACACGACATGAGCATGATAAATATCAAACTCAGAAAGATTATTGTTTTTAATTTCATAATAAATTAATCGATTGTTACTTTACTTTTCCACCAGTTTTCATTGGGTTGAAAATCTTTTGATAGGACTTCTAAACGTTGCTTTTCTAAAGAT
Organism: Algibacter luteus; assembly: GCF_900141715.1. Classification (GTDB taxonomy): domain Bacteria; phylum Bacteroidota; class Bacteroidia; order Flavobacteriales; family Flavobacteriaceae; genus Arenitalea; species Arenitalea lutea. Next base: position 249,897 of record NZ_FQYK01000001.1, read on the forward strand.
GGCCACTTGTTATTTATGGTATTTAAATAACGTGTTTCAGCTTTATTTTTATTGTATTTCGTATCGTCAACTGGATATTTAGCGTTTACATTGTTTAACCACAACAATAAATTATCACTAAGTGATTTTGCAACTTCAGGATACCTAGCAATCACATTTAAATCATCATTTTCTTGTGATGGTAGTTTATACAATTCTTCACGACCATCTTCCCAATAGTGAATTAGCTTCCATCCATTTTCTTGAATTATGGAAGCTGGCTCTCCTCCTTGATTTCCATAATGGGGATAATGCCAATATAATGGTCTATTTACCTCCAATGTCTGTCCCTCTAATAATGGCTTAAGACTGATACCATCTTTATGCTGCTCTGGATTCAATGGCACATTAGCCAAATCTAAAAGCGTTGGATAAAAATCGGTATTAATTACAGAAAACTCTGTTTTTACACCTGCATTTTTTAACCATGGTACTTTTATAAAATAGGGTTCGCGTATACCACCTTCCCATTGGTAGCCTTTTCCGCCTCTGAGTGGTAAATTACTAGTTGCATAATGATCTCCTGATGCTACACCGCCATTATCGGAAGTAAATACGACAATCGTATTATTAGCAACACCATTATCTTTTAGCGCTTTTAATACAATACCCACAGCGTCATCCATAGTTTCAACTAATCCTGCGTAAATGGGATTATCCTGTACCTGACGGATAGGTAGTACACGCTCCATCTTATAACCTGAATCTGCAATGCCTAGGCTATCGGCTTTATCGCGGTATTTTCGCCATTTTACTTCTGTAGTTTGAATGGGTGCATGAACCGCATAAAAAGATAAAAATGCAAAAAATGTTGTGTCTTTATGTTTTGAAATAAAACTGGCCGTTTCATTGGCTAAACGGATGGTTAAATTTTCGCCATCTTGATTATTTTTTAATTTAGGATTTTGCCAAGGCGCGAAGTATCCACCTTTTGGTGAACCTGCTTCTATACCACCTATATTTATGTCGAAACCATGATTTTCAGGATAAGAGCCTTCGTCTCCTAAATGCCATTTTCCAGCAAAATAGGTTTTATAGCCATTGCTTTTGAATGCTTCGGCGATGGTAATTTCTTCTATTGGTAAGGCTTGAACGTAATCTGCCGGTAATAATTTATCATGGCGATCTCTTGAGCGCCACGCCTCTCCTGTTTTTGCTCCTATCCAATCGGTAATGCCATGACGTGCGGTGAACTTCCCTGTCATGATACTGGCGCGCGACGGACTGCATACGCGACTTGCTGCATAACCATTTGTAAATATCATACCTTGGTTTGCTAATTTATCTACGTTTGGGGTTTCGTAAAACGTGCTACCCGTAACTCCTAAATCGTGATAGCCTAAATCGTCTACTAAAATAAATAAAACATTGGGTTTTGTTTGTTCTTTTTGTAATTGCCCTTTGCTATTACAACTTAAAAAAACTAGTAAGACTAAACAGAAACTGAATATTTTAGACAGATGCATATTAACTATTTTTTTAATCTACTGTGATTTTACTTTTTTGTGGTTAAGCATAAACATAACTATTAGCGCGTTAGGGATTGCAGCGGCATCCTTTTTAATACTCGACTTGACTAAAGATAGTTTTTAAACTATACAGTAACAGATTGCCACGTCGCTCGCTCCTCGCAATGACATATTAAAAAGATATAGCGGAAAGCCCGACCCCTTGCGGGTAACGCCCAAATATTTAATTAAAGTTTTGCCGCTTTGGGCCCATCATAATCATAGGTGAACCAATCGATATCGATGTAACCTGCATCTTCTTTTTCATTCCATGAAAAGAAGCCTAAACGATCGCCCGTCCATTTTCCAAACGCAATGGTAAAGGTAGGACCGAAAGGTTTATAGTTCTCGCCATCGAGACTATACTCGTAGGTAGCTTGGTTGCTGTTATTTGATGTTTTAACGTATAAATCGTTTCCAGTTATTTCTGGGCCTTTAGTTTTTTGCGCCATTGGGTCCATGTAAAACAGATGTTTTTTTCCGTTTTCGTCCATTTCTATACCTAGCAAATTGAAAACGCCACCATAGCGTACAAAGCCTGCTAATTGATGTGGTTTCATTCCTGAAATATCAAATTTTGCCTCGGCAGTTCCTGTGGTTATACCCATAATACGCTGACTTAGCGTATTTGAAGCTCTCCAGAAATCGGAGTCGGACCCGTCGTTGTTGGTCCACTCGTTTATGTTTGGTCCGTAGCCTTTTTCGTTTGGTAATATTTTGCTTGCTTTAAGGCGTAACCAACCCGGACGCTCGGTTAAAGACCAATGTGTATTTCTTGGATTGTGGTTCCATTCCCATTGGAAACCTAATTTTGGCGATGAAAAATCGTCGTCTGAACTCGGTGCAGCAATTGGGTAACCATCTATTGGTTTTTTATATTGTTTTACAGGTTCGCCAATACCATCGTTATCTTCGTCTATGCCTATAATTGGCCAACCATCAACCCAATTTACAGGTTCTAAACATTGTGGACGCCCTTGAAACGGTATAGTATCGTTTTGAATCAATTGATGCATGTACCACCACGATTTATCTGGTGCTTGCATTAATGCACCTTGGCTTGCACTACGATTGTTAAAGGCTGTACCTTTTTCTAAAACAGTTTTTACTTCGTATGGACCATAAATACTTTCTTTTGAACGCAGCACAATTTGCTTACGGTCGTTTTTTGGGTTTTTAACACCTGGTTTGGTGGATGTATCACCCATGGTCCATTGCGCTAAAAAGATATACCAAGTGCCAGCTATTTTAAAGATTTTAGCAGCTTCGGCACCCATACCTGTATAAACCAATTTACCTTCATCAAGAATTCTGGTGCCATCCCAACTCATTTCGTAAATTCTATTTTCATTGCCTTCAATTTTATTACTTGCTGCTTTTTGCTTGCCTGCAGTGTTAATAATCACGTAAGCTTTATGCGCTTCTTCATCCCAAAATACTGCTGGATCATCTAATACTTTTGCCTTTGGAAGCATCATAATAGGCTTGCTCCATGGGCCTTTGATATCTTTTGCTGTTGCCACCATTAAACCATGTTGGTAGTCAATTTGATAGCAATACCAAGTGCCATCGTGATAGGCTAAATCGCCTGCCCAAGTACCAAAAGAATAACCATTCATTCTATCCCAATTGTATTCTGGTGCCCATGACAAGCTATCAAATACATGCCCAACATTGGTCCAATTTACCATATCCTTAGATTCCAAAATAGGCATCCCTGGCGACATGTGTTGTTTGGATGTAATCATATAATACGTATCACCTACTTGCTCGATATCGGAATCTGGATAATCGGCATTTAAAATAGGGTTGATGTATGTGCCGTCTCCTTGGTCTCCAAAGCTTCCTGTTTGCCCTTGAGCCAAATCTTTTGATGCTATTGTTTTGTTTTCTGGTTTTGAACTACAACTGGCAAATGACACTAATAGTATAATAATTAGCGGTTTTAAAACAGTTTTGTATGCTAAATTCATGCTTTGTATTTTATATATTTTTAATGTCTGGTAAACTTAGTTTTTAGAATATGCTATTGTGTAATCCCCTGAACCTAAAATTACAAATCTGTCTGCTATTTCAACAGTATTATTTTGTTTAAATTTTGAAATAGGCTCCCCGTTTATTTTTAAACTTTCAAATTCTGATGGCGTTACAATAATCCTAGCTTGTGTATTAAATGGTACTTCAAGATTTAGGCTTAACACGTCATCTTTTATCGACCAATTATTAATAATATCTCCATAAGGTGTTGGCACTTTTACTTCCGTTTTTGTAACCGAAGTAGGAAACTCAGGATTTACAGTAAATGCTTTAAAACCTGTTAGATCTTCTGAAGATTTAATACCGCCTAGTGATTCATAAAAATAAGCCGCAAATCCAGAGTGCATCGGGTGATTTAAAGAATTTGTTGGACCTTCCATTTTCTCCCATTCAAATTGACGTTCTGGCCATGTGGTAAATCCGGAATTCATCACATAAGTTTGACTCGGAAATTCTGGAGTTGTTAATATTTGATGTGCTAAATCTGCTTTTCCATATTTTGAAAGAACCGTATAGATATAACGGTTTCCGTGAATTCCTGTAGAATGATGCCCTCCTTTTACTTCAACAATATCATAAGCTAAACCATTAACTACGCTTTCAATGTCTTCCTCAGGCACCATTCCAAATTGTAAGGCTTGAACAGTTGCCGTTTGACTTTGGTACCATTTGTGTTTTGTATTAGGTATTTGAACTAAAAATTCTTTGTTAAATGCATCTTTTAATTCGCGTTGTTCCTTTTTCATCTTTACGGTATAAGCGGTATCATTATTCATTTCTGCAAAAGTTTCCATAATGCCTAAAACATCATAAAAATAGGCATTAGCCGAAATAATCGGATCACATTCCATAGCCTCAGGGTTTAATCGTCTATCCCAACGTGGTGGACACCAATCGCCCATGCCATCTTGCATGATTCCATTCTCTCCTTTATAAGAAAGATAGAAGTTAGTTAAACCTCTCATATCTTCATAATAATCTTTAACAATCGTATCATCTCCGTAATACAAGTAATTATACCAAGGTAAATACATGGTTGCCACACCCCAGTCTATTTTTGCATAAGTTGATGTGCGCTTTCCTGGAGCAATCATTGTGGGTACTTGAAATTTGATATCTGGATTGTTATGCCCTTTAGTTGGTCGCATTTGGGTACGGATGTCTTCCATATATTTTTTATAGAAATCGTACATATCGTAATTGTACAAGGCATACTCACAAAAGGCGTGTGCATCTCCTAACCAACCACATTTTTCTCTGTGTGGACAATCTTCAGGAATACCGTGAACGTTATCAACAATCGTCCATTTACTGATACTATGCATTTTATTTAAAAGTTCGTCCGAACAAGTAAAACTTCCTGTTTCTTGAATATCGGTTGCTACTAAAACGGCTTTAATCATTTCAGCATCTGGTTTGCTAGAAATGCCATTTATTTTTGCATATCGAAACCCGTGATAACTAAATTTTGGCTCCCAAGATTCTATACCATCGCCTTTACAGATATATTTATAAATTTGAGCCATACCATTTGCACCGCCTCCTGTGGAGCCTTGAAAAATATCTTTTCCATTTGTTAATAGTGCCTCAGTTGTGGTAATTTCTATTAATTGTCCTTCTTTTTCTTGAACATTAAGTTTAACCCAACCTGCAATATTTTGTCCAAAATCTACAATCCAGTTGCCATCAGGTGCTTTAAATACGTTTCGAGGTTCAAACTCCATTAACTTTTTAATTGGTGGAATTTGATTTGCAATTATTTCTTTAACCTGCGGAGATGCTACTTTTGCATTACCCCATTTGGCATCATCGTAACCAACAGTATTCCAATTTCCTAGTTCATAACGCGCATCATAGGTGTCACCTCCATAAATATTATTGAATACGATTGGTCCCGTAGCCTCATTCCAATTTTCATCGGTGTAGAAATCTGAAGTTGACCCGTCTGAATATTTTAACTTTATCAAACATCGCACTGTTGGAGGTCCGTAAGCCAAATCTTTTTCAGATTCAGGGTCGTTTTTCCAAGAAATATTCTGTCCGTAAAACCCGTTTCCTAAAATAATTCCGAAGGCATTTTTTCCAGATTTTAATTGGTCTGTTATATCATAATTCACATAATAAGCTTGCTTATCATAATTTGAAGGCGCGGGATCTAACACATGGTCCCCAACTTTTTCGCCGTTTAAATACAGCTCGTAGTAGCCTAATCCACAGATGTAAGCTTGGGCATTTTCGATATTTTTACTAACGTCAATGGTATTTCTAAAATAGCCTGCTGCAAAACCATCAACAAGTACAGGCTTTTTCATTTTTCCTGTTTGATAATCTCGAAAGCGGTGTGGTGATGTTCGAGTATCTTTATTTAAAGTAATCCATTTTGAATCTCCCCAATTAGCGTCATTCATGAGCCCCATTTCAAACTTTTGAATCTCAGACCAATTGGATGCATTCCCACTTTCATCCCAAATTTTTACCTGCCAGTAATAGGTGTTTAAAGGTTCTAAAAGCTCACCTTTATATTTAACAAAAGCCGATTTGCTACTTTCTACTTTATTAGAATCCCATAAATCAGCATTAGTTTCTTCCAGATTTTCCACAGAGGAAGCCACTAAAATATGATAAGCCGATTGAGACTTATTAATACCTTCAGCATTTATAATCCATGAAAAAAGTGGTTGTTCACTTTCTATAGTTGATGGATTTACTTTTGAATTAACTAATAGTTTATCAAAAGATATTGTTGTATTCAACGTTGTTTTCTCATTACAAGAGAAACAAAAAACAGCAAAAAGTAATACTGAAAATAGAAGTTGGTTTTTTTTCATTTTTATAGTCTGAATTTGAATATTATTCTACAAAATTAATTATTGAAGGTACTTGAATACTTTAAATACCTTATCCTGTACTATCATGTATAAATCGTATAATTTGTTATTTAAAAAAACAAAAACGCTACCTCAAAAATATTTTGGTAGCGTATTGTTATCTGTCTTTTTTTAGATTTGAAATAAATTTAAAAAATCTTGCATTAAAGTTCTAATTGACCACAATTTTATGAGTTGAGACGCCTTGGGCTCCCTCTAATTTTAATATATAGATACCTGTTTGATTAGTCTCAAATCGAATCTCTTTTGAAGAAACAAAATTGCCTTTTTGAATTTCTACACCGTTTATTGAATAGATTCGATATTGGGTATCATCTCCATGCTTAAGCTTTATGTTAAAAACGCCTTTATTCGGATTTGGATATATACGCACCTCATTTTGTTTTACAATTTTTGAGGAAGACAAAGATGCATTAGTTAATTCAATTATATTTATTGAAAATTTAGGCAAAGTAATACTTTGACTCCCTTCACTAATTAAAGTTAACGGATTAACATCAATACCCATAGCTCTTTCTTCATCCATAGTTGAAAACGAGATGGCTTTGTGCACTGTTGATTCTGTATATGGCACACCATCTATATTCACATGAAACGGTACATCTTGATTACTAAGATTTACAACAAAAACTGAGGTTTTACCGTCTTTTGTTACGACTCTAGCGTTAACAGATTTTACCCCGTCTACAAGATTAGGAACTTGTACATCACTTTCAATTAATGTAGTATTTTCAAGTGCCCAACGTATAATTTCGTAGGCAGAACCAAACAACGTTTTTTCTAAAGGATACTTAATTCTTGGACGTTCTACACCACTTGGCGAAATATAAGTTTCCCAAACGTAATGCGAGTTTAATTTCCCATTTACGCTAAACCAGTTTGCACGCTCAAAAACATTTTGATTTTGACTCATAAAAATATAGCAATCTGCCATACCTAAGGCAGATACCGCATTTGGCCCACCAGATTTTACACCCCACTCTGTTAACCAAATGGGTTTATTGGGTGCTACTTGATGTGCATAATCATAAATAGAATTCCCTAAGTGTTTACGTGCTGTAAGTGCAGTGCTATAAGCTTCGTTACTATTACTTGAATCATCGGGGTCTGAACCCACATAAGTATGCACAGTCACCGCATCAAAATATGTAAGATCTTCTGTTAAATCGCTATTCCAATTAGGGTTAGCCCAACTATCTCTTCTCAAAAGTGGCACAGACACTTTTATATTTGGATCTTTAGCTTTTAAAGATGCAGACATGGATTTTGCTCTTGCAATATAATCTTCAACATTTGGAATAATAGAACTTCGTTGACCTGGGTAAAAACACTCATTACCCATTTCAACAACTTTTACCTCAAAGCCTCTAGCAATTAAATCATCATATCGCGCTATGGTTTCTGGACATCCATTATTAAAATCGGTACCATCAGCGCTCATGTTAAAAGTCCACATCATATCAAAACCCCTTCCTGTTGTTGATTTTCTGGTGGTATTTAAACTTGTAAGCCCATCAATTCCTACTTTTATGTTAAGTCTATCAAATGTTTTTATACTCTCTAATAAGTCTACTGTTTTTGTTTTAATAGTCTTATTTACCCCTTGTTCATACTCAAAGCTTTCTGTCCCAAAAAGCCTGGTAACATCACGTCGCCAATCATACCAATTTGACCATAAACCATGTGGAAATCTTATAGTAATAGGTTTTAATTTATTTATTAAATCTTTCTCGACTGTAGTTGTAAAATGATGCGTATTTGTTCCGAGTAATAAATTATTAAATTCTTCTTTTGATGTCGAAGTTATATTAATAGTTGCCTCCATATCTGAAGGTAAGCTAAAAGGGTAATCTTGTGCAAATACCATTACTGAGATTAGCATTGTGAAGCAAAAAACCAATACCTTTTGTAACATCTTATTTTTAATTTTTTCTAAAAATAAAGCTATTCTTAGCTAGTACCATCCTGTTCTATCATGATTAAAATAAAATTGGTAACACCAAAAACATATGGAACATAATCATACAATTGAGCTGGTTTACACGTGATTTAGCGCTTATGGCACCAGCGATACAGACGATATCACAGCGCATATAGAATTTAAGAATGTTGAGTTGTGCCGAGATTAGAATAGAAAACTAAATCTATATAGAATTCCCAATTCCGACTAAAACAACAGATAAAAGAATAACAACTATTCCAACTGTTATTGTCCATTTTGTTTTTTTGGCAACACCTTTCCATTCTTTTCTATATATACCCCAAAGATTAGCCGTTAAAATAATGGTTGACATGTGTAAAATCCATGAACTTGCTCCATTGCCTAATTTGCTTTCACCCATACCGTAAAAAAAGAACTGCAAAAACCATATCGTTCCAGCGAGCGCTGAAAACAATAAATTGTTACCAATTGGTGTTGCTGTATTTGTAAAATCTTTATATGAATTGTTTTTAAGGCTCAATATAGTTGTCCATACCAAATTTGTTGCTAAGCCACCCCAGAGAATTACCACGAATGTTACATTGTTAGCGAATAAATGGTCGTATCCTGCAGCTACAGCAGCATCGGCCAATGGCTTACCTGCTTCAATACCAAAACTAAAAAACGAACTTAAAATACCAGAAAGAATGGCAACAATTAACCCTTTAATTAAATTAAATTCTGAAACACTTTTTTTCTTTTCTTCATCAGATAATTCCTTTTCCTTCATCATTCCTGCCTTTCCCGAAAGTGCAATACCAAGCAGACAAACCAAAACACCAAGCAATACAACTTGACCTCCTGATGAACTTAACATATCGGTAAATGAAACCTTCCCTTCTTCTGGATTAAAATTATAATATATTGAAGGTACAATTGCGCCAAATGCAGCACAGAACCCTAATACAACTGAATTCCCTAACGACATCCCCAGATAGCGTACTCCAAGTCCGTAAGACAACCCACCTACTCCCCAAAGCAAGCCCATTAAAAAGGTAAAACTTAAAATTGCATTCGAACTTGATGCAATAATTTCCATAAATCCAGGAACGGTTAAATAAGCAGCTACAGGAGGTACAATAAGCCAAGACATAACACCACCAACCATCCAATAACTTTCCCAAGACCAACCTTTTACTTTATTGTATGGCATATAAAAACTACCTGCCGCTACACCCCCTAATGAGTGAAAAATGACTCCTAATATTGCTTGCATAATTTTTTAATTTATTTCTTTTGATTTATAAATCACAATTTTAACTGGCCCCAACAAACCCGATGGTAGTAATTTGGAATCTTTATGCCAATGTTTGAATGCAGGAAGTGTTTCACGCTCGGTTGGACGCTCTTCATTGTTCAACAGCCACTCCGGCCATTGTGTTATTTGCGGACCTTTCCGTTTATAATCCAGTGGTAATTGTTCATCGCCAATTAGTCTATTTGGCCAAAGATTGGTTATTTTTACCTCAAGTGTATTGGTGCCTTTTACAACAGCTTCGTCAATATTAATTCTAAAAGGAGACTTCCATAAAATTCCTAAATTTTTTCCATTAAGAATGACTTCAGCAATTACCTTAACATTACTTAAATCTAATTCTAAAGAATAACATGATTTAATGAGTTTTGCAGGGATTTGAAACTCCTTTCTATAGCTGGCAGTCCCCGAAAAATAACGTATATCTTCCTCTGAAGCATCCGACCATGACGTTAAATTCTTAAAAGTTTTATCTAAAACAGCTTTATCTTTTAAAGGAAAACTCACGTTCCAATTTCCGGTCAATTCTATAGGTTCTGGCACTGAATTTACTTTTAACGTTTTGGTTTTTCCGTTTGAAGATTCATAGGTCATTTCACCAGCAAAGGGCGTAACTAAATTCACTTTATCACCTTCAAATACTAATTTTGGTTCTGATGTAGTTTGAGTCAATTTTAATATACCTCCATTAGAAACAGTAACAATTTTCTCCTCATCATTAGTTGTATAAATAACGCGTAAGGCTTTCTTTGTCTTGATCTCTTTTTCTTCAAGGAAACTGTCATTTACTGGAATTTCATATACTCCTGAAGTAACCATTGATTTTACTTTTTTAGTGACATCAAAAACTGGTTTGTTTGGTGGGATGCCATCAACACCTCTTGCAAACTTTCCAAAGACAGCATTCAAGATTTCTAATTTACCGTTGATAGGAGCATCAATTTCTAGCCATTCTTTTTCCATGGCATTTTTTTCGAATACCGCTTCTCCAATTTTATATTGAATGCGTAATTCCTTTTTGTAACCTGGGGCTGGATCACCTTTAGAAAGTTCTCTTGTCGCGTGAATATTTAATCTATTATTTTGAATCCTGTTTGCTATAACTTCTGTTGCATCAACCAAACCATCAGGTAGAAATGTTCCGTATTCTGCTTTAATAATTTTCAAGTTAGAAAGAGGCGTTATCACTGGGTTTTTTAACTTGATTTCAGCATTTACAATATGTTGACTTGAACGTATCGGATTTCTAAAAACGACAAATACAGAACCTTCTGGCTCAAACGAAATCGACACTGTTGTAGTACCATCATCATTTTTATGCCATATTGTGGCCTTAGTTATTTTTCCAGTTTCGGCATTCCATAGCTCTGGTTGTTTTCCTATTACTCGAAAACGACAAGCTAACTCTCGACTTTCTTTTTTAGAATTTACTACAAAATATATGTCGGCATCTTCTGTTTTTCTGTGAATAAAATCTATAGATTCACGATGTCCTTTTTCAATTGAAAAGTCAGGAGGTAGTGCTCCATTCTTCAAGACATCTGCAATGGAATGCGCTTTTACGAGTCCTTTATCCCATAATTTATTAGCCTTGTGTTCAATATCTTCATCACACTCAGGATATTTTTTAAGACTTGGAGACTTATTAGGCTTAGAACCAACAACTAAGGCTCCATTTTCAGTCAGTTCTTCAATTTTATTAAGTATTTCTGGAGTTACCCAATCGGTTGAAGGCAATACCAAAGCTCGATATTTTTCACCAACTGATGTACAAACTAAACCATCTTTAACCGTTAATGCCTTTATCTTGTTAGATCCAATCACATCATAATCATATCCTAATGCCTTTATTTCCGGCATTAATAAGGCATCATTGGGAGATGCTTCTCCAGTGAACACCAAAACATCAGCCACAGAGGTGCCTTGTTGTAATAAAAACTGACCTCTACTGATATAATCCACAAAAGGTTTACTTTGGTCCCACCAAGTATTTAAACGGTTAAAGTCAGTTCCAAAAACTTGTAAAGTCAATCCAGGCCCTACATCCCAAGGTTGATGTACATAACTATGAAAAACAAAACGATTAATCCCTTGCGCCCATGCTAAATCGCCCATGGCTTTGAGCGTACTTGGGTGCTGATCCCAACCTCCCATGCCTGTAAAAGACTCTGCCTCGGCAATCGGGTTTCCATTTAATTTGGCAATAGAGGCCACAAATTTAGGGGAGTCAAAAAAGGCTAGGCTTCCGCTCCAGAACTCAGACATAACCATATCTGCCTTTTCTCCAATTTGCATATTATCAAAAGGTCCCCAATAAGGCTCAATAGAAAGAAACATGTTATTTTTATGACTGAGTTCTGCAAAACGCCCATAATAATTTTCAGCAATTAAATCACCTATGGTTCGACGGAAATCCCAAAGAAATCGCTCTGTTTCTTCTCCACTCTCAACGTAATACCCAGCCAAAGCGGGCAAATATGAGCGACAATCATAAAAACGTAATTTTTTGAATGCTTCAGCGAAATTCGAAGTCCAGTTTGTAGTTCCAACTTCATAACTATCAATATGACACCTTTTAACTGTGGTACCAACTAGCGTGTCTAACTTTTTTAGTATGGGCTTAATGCTACCATCCCAAAACACATCAACCGCTTGTTTATTCATTTTATCACACTCTAAACCACGACCACCATCACTGGGAAAACGATTCATTTCACCTGTTGGCGTATGTCCAATTCTCAAAATAATCCAATCTCCTTCAGGCACATTCCATTCTAAAAAACCATCACTGTTAAGCTTCGATGTTAAATCAATAATATCTTGTTTTTTTACAACTGCTAAATCAGTAATAGGTTTATCATCAGGGTTTAAATGACTACGAACTTTATGAGAAAGGATTTTTATTTCTAATTCATCAATACGCACATTACTCTTGGGTTTTGGGAATGCCAGTATAGCAATATCCTTGTAGAATCCCAATTTGGTTTCAGGTTGTTCTAACTTACCTTTAAATACTGTGGCTCCCTGATGTAACGTTTCAGTGTAAACCAGTTCTTGCATAGCATATTCTGGCGTAATAGAAGGCCCGCCAGATGATGACCAACCTGCCCCATTATGAAAACCCAGATCAAGCCCTAAACGTTGAGCTTCCAATCCTGCATAGTTAAAGAGTTCCAGCCACTCTGGACTTAAATAAGGCGCCACACCTTCAGGATTTCCCAAACTCACATTAAAAAGAATTGCGCCTTGAATGCCCACATTTTTCATGGCTTCTAAATCGGCAGTTATCCCCGTTTTTGTGACATTTCCATTAATCCAAAACCAAATGGTTTGTGGCTTTGCATTTGGCGGAGGGTTCTTGAAACTCTCTTCCAATGACGCATTTTGAGCTTGAAAAGTTGGCACAGACAAACTAAGCAATAAGGCTACAAAAATGGCTTTACTTACTATATTTCTAATTTTTATATTGAGCACTCGATTACGAATCATATTGTGTAATTATTTTATTCATTATTTTTAGTTGACAGCAAGATTTTTTCATAATCAAGAAAAATTAATCATTTTTTGTAGTCAAGATTTTTACAGGCCCAATTAATCCAGAAGGAAGAAGCTGTGTTGCTTTAGTGAATTTCCTGATATTGGTTTTAGTAAATTGTTCTTCTTCTGGTAAAAAGGCATCTCCAATAAGTCGATTTGGCCAGAGGTTTACAACATCAATTTCTAAAGTGTTGTCTTTTGCTCTTACATGTGATGTCATGTTTACTCGGTATGGTTTCGACCAAGTAATTCCTAAATCTACACCATTTAATTTAACCCGTGCCAGTTCATGCACTTTTCCTAAATCTAGGTAAAGCTCTTCATTTTCATTTAAGATTTTAACATCAAAAGTTTTGCGATAAGTCGCAGTACCCGAGTAATATTTAATACCTGAGATGTCGTGTTTCGACCAATCTATTAAATCAGGAAAAACGATTGTTTCTGGTCCTCCCCAATTTTTATCAAAACTCAAGTTCCACACCCCTTCTATTTGTTGAACAGTTTTAAATGTTGGCCAATTTGAAACTGAATTTTGTATTGATATTGGTTCTTTAAAAACAACAAAATAAGAACTAGAGGGTCCAAATTCCATAGGAATGATGGTTTGTCCGTTTTCTTCTTTAAAATTGGTTAAAAGACGTGTTTCGCCAGTAACAGGATTCCATAATTCTGGCTGCTTATCACTCACTCTAAAAGTACATTCTACTTTTTCAATAGGTTGCCATTTACTCGCAACATAATAGATGTCTGTATCTTCCGTTTTACGGTGGATGAAATCGACAACCCCAACATCACTTAAACCAGTACATTCAAAATCTGGAAGGATATTTTGATTTTGCAAAACTTCTCGGATCGATTTATTCCAAACAAATTTGCCTTTACCAATTTTATATTCCCCTTTTTCAAGATTACCCCAAATGCGTTTTGTTAAATTTTGGTACTCAGCCACATCATCTGTTTTACCTAACATGGAGGTTTCTATTTGACCCACAACTGTTGCACCTTGTTCTGCAAGTTTTATTATTTTTTTTAATGCTTTTAGCGAAACTGGTGTTTTTTCATCAACAACCAAAACTTTATAGTTCATGCCGTCAGGTAATACCAACTTGTTATTCTTGAATTCTAGTCTGGTTAACAAAACTTCTTCGTTGCATTTATCGTAATCGTAACCTTTCCCTAAACTAACTGGTGGGTTTTTCATACCGTCCTCCCACTCAAATGCATCAGCGCCTAATCGTAAACCGTGTCCGTTATAAAACAGCACATCAGCAACAAACAATCCTTGTTGTAGCATGTAAGAGCAACGTGAAAGATAATCAACAAAAGGCAATGACTGATTCCACCACGTATTGGTTCTGTCAAAATGAGTACCTGCACTATGCGTTAAACCAGGCATATTTGTAACCGAAGGACGATGCGAAAATGTGTGAAAACAAATCCAATTGAGACCATCACAAAACGCCTGATCTGCGGCGGCTTTCATTTGAAAAGGAGAAACCTCCCAATTAGGACCTACTGAAGTAAACGATTCAGCAAAAACTTTTTTAATGCCATAGGTATGTGCTGCTGTTGCTGCTTCACGCACCAAGAAACGCCCACTTGGTTTTTCTCTGTGTGGCGATGGCATCCAAAATTCTCCCATAGCAACATCACATTTGCTCACACACTTCTTTAAATCGGTCTGATATTGGTGAGGACCAGCCGCCTCTGCATAAGAATCTAAGCCGTGTTCATGGGCGACTTCCTGCTGTCTTCCATAATGATTTTCAGATATCAAATCGCTAATGGTTAGTTTAAAATCATTTAAAAAATGTTCAGTTTTTTCGTCAGATTCAATGGTTACCCCTATCAATGAAGGTAAGTGTTTTACAATATCATATCCACGACGTTGTTTAAATTCTTCTGGGAAATAATTCGTCCAGTTGGGATCACCAGCTTCCCAACTATCGCATTCTACGTATTTAAAAGCTTGTCTTTCGTCAGGGCTCATTTCTTTTAGCAAGGTTCCCACGGTTTTTTGCCAATGCAAATCGAATGCCTCTTTACTTAAATGGTCGATGTAAAAAACACCACCTAAATTACGTCCAGTTGGGCGGTATCCGAACCTAATTATACGCCAATGGCCTTTAGGAGCATTCCATTTTAAACGACCCTTTTCATCGAGCTTGTCGGTAATATTAATAATTTCGTTTATTGAGGGTGTTTTGCCATCAGGAAAAGCCAAAATAGCAATATCATTGTAGAAGGCATTTTGTGCGTCTTTTACCGTTTGATCTTCTCGTTGCCTTTTAGTTTGAACTGGAAAATTAGGTTCTTGAAATTCTTGGTTTATTATATTCCCTCCTTCAACCAATAGTTCTCCCCAAACCAGCTCTTGTTGACCATGACTTGGGGTTACCCAGGGCGCAGCGCATCCAGCTGGACCTATAAAAACGCCAAAATCAAGTCCTAAACGTCCAGCTTCCAGTGATGCAAATCGAATTTTGTCTCTCCAAGGTTTTGACCAAACTTCTATTTTTTCAGTAGGTTGTCTCAAGCTTCCGTCTTTGTACTCATCGGTGACTTCATACCTAATTTCAGTGGAATCAATTATGGTTTTCTTTTTCCATTTTCGAGGACCAAAAGGCCCTACGCCACCATCTAACACCATGCATCCCGATAGACCTTTGGCTTTCATCTCTTCCAAATCCTTTGTGATAGCTTCATTATTGGTAGGCGTTTGAAGCCACCACCACCATGCTTGTGGTCTTACCTCATGTGGTGGGTTTTTAAAATTTTGTTGAAGCGTAACATTCGCAGAATCACCTGTATTTGAAACCGTCAAGCATGATGTAAATAGCAGCATTGCAAAATAAAAACTTGAAACAACTAAGATTAAATGACTTCGTCTCATATTCTTTGAATTACTCAAAATGGATGTGTAAAGTTAAATCTCTATTTATAAATTTTATTCAATTTTTATTTAACAAATACGGACTACTCGTAAATTTAAAAGATTTCCAAGTTTCTCAATTTTATTCGCAATGTGTCCTAAACCAATAGCGCAATGATGAGACGGACCTTGTTTAGACCATTCGTTCATAAAAGCTCTTGCTCCTATGGAGAAGCGATAACGACTATTCGTGTTTCCTATTTGCAGAACAGGTCCTTCAACCGATTCTCCTTCTGCAACTAATAAAAATACATCATCTTTACCTTCTACTACAGACAACAAAGTTACAGGACCGTGTTTCACTGTCATTTGAATAGATAATCCTTTTCCCGGTTTACCATGATAGACGGGTAATGGCACTAACTGTACATTACCTTCAGCTATAGCAAAATGTGCAGGACCGTCATGACCAAGCATCATAATATCATCATTAAAATCCATCGCATAGAATTCTGAAAATGATCCACCAACACCAAAAGCATCCATAATTTTCATGGCTTGAGCATTCTTTATTTCATATTCTCCCGCCACAGGTATGTTTTTACCAGTTAATAATGTATTTCCTGCAATAACAGAAGTGACTATATTTTCGTATTCGTTAGCGGTTTCCCCTTCGTAATAATAGGCCATAGAACCTAGATTGTGATTTTTAACCAATTTATCTAGGGCAATAGATGTTTTTGCTGCGCGAATTAGTTCAAACTGCTCGCAGGTATCTATAACCTCAAAGGTGCTTTGGAATTCCTTTATTTTCTCTTTCACTTCAGCATCGGTAACCGCATCACGATATTTTTTCACCTCACACATTTCTAAAATTTCGATGTGTGTACCAAAAGCTGCTGATTGTTTTGTTAGGTCTGAATATACATCTAACATACCGCAGTAATAATGTCCTAAAACCCCTAGCCTATTATTTGCCATTACCTTAGCAACATTTGCCGCATCAATCCAATCTTGAATCTCATCCCAAACGGCTTGCTCATCTAAATAACCTGTAACAAATTCGTAATCAATACCCGAACGATTAAAGATATTAGCCAACTCTGGCACAGAACAGGCTTGACAATGCGCCAACCACTCGCCTGTCATTTTACCACGATCTCCTAAAGCGTTAAAACTTTCGTAATCGATTGCAGCTACTGGTTGAATATTTAGAATAACCACAGGACATTTTAGTTTTTGAACCACGGGCAAAACCGTAGATGACAAAGCGTATGTAGAGACATATAAAAACAAAATATCTACATCAGCTTTTTTTAATACTTGTGCTTGCTCTCTAGCCTTTACAGGAGAATCTATTAAACCGACGTTAATGACCTCTGCACCAAAACCAGTCATTTTATCCGCTACCTGTTGTTGGTATCCCTCTAATCGTTCTAATAGACTATCAAATTGAGGCCAATAAGTATCTAAACCGATACCAAACAATCCTACTTTTATCATTTCAATTATTTTTAATTTCTAACTTTTCCTAATATTTATCTGAGTTCGTAGTTAAGAAGATTTACTGGTCCTTCTATGCCTGTTGGCACCAAATCTTTATATCGCTTTGTCCATTCATACGCCATCTTATTGTTTTTAAGCGATTTGGCATAATTAGCTAAAACGGTTGTATAATGAATTTCAATGGCATTCTCTCCCTTCTTGAGATAATCTGAAATTGAATAGACGGCTTTTCCATACCAATGTTTTCCAACCTTCTGTCCGTTTACATACAATTCTGTAATACCTTCATTTACATTTCCTAAATCTAAATGCGTGAAACTTTCTGCGTTATTAATAGTTGTTTTGTAAACAATTTCGCCGCCAAAAGTATTTTGAGTACTATCTGTTGATTTACTGAAATCAATAAGCGTCGGCATATCCCAAGTAAATACTTTTTCATCTCTTCGTTTACCAATGACTTTCCAATGAACATCAAGTACTTTTGATTCTTTTATTTTAGTCACAACTTCTATGGCTTTTTCTAGAGGTTTCTCATCTTCAAAAACTAACAGAAGGGATTCCAAAGGATTCAAAGTGACGCTTAACTCATTTGAATTTAATTCAAAATAATAGGGGGTTTTCTCTCCCGTTTCAGGATTCCAGATATATGGATATTTGCCATCAACAGGAAATTTAGCGTCAAATGATGTTGTACTATAACGGCTTACATTGGTGAAGAAATAAATAGCTTTATCATTGGTATATTGATGTATTTGATACACGTTTTCATTGGGGTTACTTATCACGACATCAGCTTCCAATTGGGTTATTTTCAGAATATCATTTGTCCAGTTGAATAAGGCGTCTATGGACTCCGGTTGATTCACTTGGATTACTGATTCAGGATAATTCGCCAATAGACTCATCATGGTAGTATTAACTAAATCATCGTTCTTTTCATATTCTGAAAAATGTAACGACTTTAATGGTAATTGATCTATGACAATAATTTCACCTCCTGATTCTACAAACAGCTTGATGTTCTCTGCTGCCTTTGGACTTAATGATTTTAAACTGGCAAGCACTAATAATTTGTAGGTCATGTTACCATAGGAAATTCCCTCTTCATTTATAATAGCTCTTTCAAGAACACCTTGATTAATATACTCAGCAGAATATCCTAATTGACTTATTGGTTCCCATAATCTATATAAGTACTCTGGTTCCATATGGAAAGGCGTTCTTGCTAAACCTTTATCACCCCAAAGGTCTGCGGTTGGCCCTAAGATGGCAATAGATTTATCGGCTTGAGAGTTTTGAAAAACATAGGATAATCTAGAATTATAATCTATCCAATTAGGCAAGTGTTTCCACCAGGTGTTTTGCTCACTAAAATAAGCCCCAAAACGTATCCAACCAGGGAATTCCACTTCTGGTGGCGAATAATTATAGCCATGTAGCACAGAATGATTTATTCCGGTTATGAAATTCATATCATCATGCTGTTTTATTTCTTCAAGTGTCGCTTTAAATACGCCTCCCAGATTGGTCATAGTTTCACAACTTGTAATCTTTTTATCTGTTAAATGCGCTCCTGCTGAAGCATACATATTCCAGATCATATAGCCGTGTGATTGCTTCCAATCCCAAACAGAATCTTTCATCTCAACGGTGTAAATCCAATTGTTGCTCTCGGGTATATCTGGTATCATATAACCATCTAACATGCCCATTAAAAAAGGTGTGCCATAAGCTTGATAGCGGCATAGAATATTATTGTCTTCGCAAAAATCTTTATAGGTCTGTGTGAAGTTTTTCAAAAACACTTCAACTAATAACTTGTTATAATCGTAACGTACACGCTTTAACTGGTCTTTAAACTCAGGAGTGAAATTTTCAGAATACGTCCCTTGTGAGTAGTTGCCATTAGCTTGATAAAAAACAAAGGGCAGCCAATTATCTAGTTTATAGCCATAGGCCTCAAAAAACAGATTTTCAAAACCATCGGTCCAATTGGCTCCAGATACTTCTATACTATCACAAAATATAGCTCGAATTAAATCACTAAGCGGAATACCTGAACGTTCAGATATTTTCTTCATTCGATTTAAGTACGCCAAGGTCATTTCCTTTTTATAATGGTCCATTACAGGACCAGCCCCACCTGGAGCCCCCAAAGTAACATCTCTAAAGTTTTGCTGAATTAAACCATATGACAATACGTAATTACCTTTTTGTTTTATCTGATAAGATATTTTTCCGTTGGCATCTATGTGATTTTTTAAATCTACTATTTGGTCGGTAACATTACAATTTTCAGGTACTAGTTTAATATATGATAGCCTGTATGTTGTTCTTTTACTGATGTGTTTTTGTGCTCTTTTATTTTTGTACTTTTCCTTATATAGTTGTATCAACTCAGCTTCATCAACTTTAATAGTTGTACCATGTTTATAAAGAATATGATCTGACACCATCCTTTGAGAGGTTTCATCATCTTTCAGAAATTCACCTCCAAACGGCCAACCTGTGCCTGCAATCATATCGGCAATCATTCCTAAATCTTTGGTTTTTTTACAGGCATGAACCACCATATCAATCCATTCATCACTCATCCAAACTAAGGATTCATTTCCATTATCATAACCTACAGGCATTGCGATAGGATTTATTTCAACACCACCAAAACCAACACTATGTAAAGACTCTAATTCTCTATCTAGTTCACTTGCCTTAACTTTATTTCCGTTCCACCACCATCGCACAAAAGGACGTGCTTCGGCTGGTGGGTTTTGGAAGCCCATGAATAAATCATGCTTTACATATTCTTTCTTTTGAGTGCTACAGGCATAGAATATTAATGCACTAAGTGATAGAAATAAGAAATTAATTATTCTTCTTTTTTTTAATAAAAGCATTCTGTTAATGTTTGGTTCTAATTGTTAATATTGAAAATTAAACTGCCATACTATTTTTCATAAACGGCCTTTAACTTCCAATCTCCAGAAGGAATTCTAAACTTAATATATTTACTATCTTCTCCTTCTACTTGAATACCTTTTGCTTTCTTGTTTATTTTTCCTTTTTTCCAGATACAATATCCGTTTACAAAAACTTTTTCAATAGCTTTATCTTTTTTAGGAATTCCAACTATGGCCTCTGTTCCATTTGGTGCATTTAAATTAAGTTGATACTCTAAATCTTTAACATTTATAGCTATTTCTATAATGCCTTTTACAGTAGGAATAGTTTTCTTGATATTTTTGAAATGCACCAATTCTGGCATAATTTCAAATTCACTCCACCCTTTTTTAGTCGGTCTTACTCCAGCAATGTATTTAGATAAAATGGTATTAGGTGCGTTCCAAGCGTGATTATAACTCCCGCCCTTAGGAAACATTTCATATAATGTAGACATCGATTTTTCATCTACTTGGCTTTGATACTGCAGCTTCATTCTTTCTAAAGACGCTTCATGTCTACCAGCAATACACATGGCTTCTTCTGCAATCCATTCAAAATGCGGACTCGAAAAACGGTTTGGAATTAACACATTATCTACAATTTGATTGTAATATTCAGGATTTGCAATACCAGAAACAATAGCAATAGCGTTTGCTCTATCATCTTTAAATTTTTCTGCATTAGAACTGTAAAAACCGTCTTTCCAATACAATTTGTTAAAAGCAGGTTTTATTATTTTCATTCTATCCTTATACCATTTTATGTGTTCTTTGATTCCTAAAACTTCTGCCATTTTTTTAGCTTCTTTTAAAGCGAAATAGTAGAATGCCATTTGAATTGGCTGCTTATCAGCGGTATTTTTAACACCCCAATCTACCCAATCCCAAGAATCTGGACTTTTTCCTTTACGATATTCTGGCAATCCATTTTCTTGCATTGGAAATAAGGCTAGATAATCGTATACAAAAGGATAGGCTTTTTCTAACGTTTCTTTATCACCAGTGTTTAAATAATAAGGCCAAATTCCTTGAGCAATAAATTGTAGGCTTTGTGAAACTAGTTCTCGAACTCTTAAAGGACCTAAAGCTCCCATTACTCCATTTTCGCTAAATGCCGTAGTTTGCAAAATGGCTTTTTTTAATAACTGACGACCAGCATAATCCATCGAATAGAACAAATAGCCTACTTGATCTGCTACGTCACCTATCCATAAAGCTCGTTCTCGGTCTGGGCAGTCCATAAAATTATCTCTAGCGCAAACAAACAAGGTGTTGTTTCCCATCCACCATAATCGTTGGTAAAAAGGGTCATCAACTTCAAATTCCCCAACCATTTCACCAACACTCATCCATCTGTATTTTAAGGCATTTACTTTAACGCCTTTTGGAATAGTATAACTTATTTCATGTCCGTTCATCCAAGAAAAACTCTCGAAAGATTGTTTGCCCTCTTTAGCGATGTAAGTGGCATTTATTTTATTGAGTCTATTATCCGTTGTGATGAAAATAGTATCGCCCGCCTTAGCTTCAATTTCTAAATATGGTGTGATTTGTTTGTTGAAAGGCAATTTTGCTTTTATAGTTTCTCCTTTACTAACAAATGGAAATTTTAAAGCATCATGATGTTCATAATTCTGTAAACCATGGTTCACTAAGTTCGGAACTATATTTGGTTCTACATTGTACCAAGGGGCATCGCCTAATTTTCCTTTTTCAACTGCTGATGGCCAACTAGTATCATTAAAATTATTCTGGTACCAAGCTTTTTCAGTCCAATCTCCAAAAGCATTTTGCGCATTAAACTGCACACTATATTGCACTATGGCTTTACTAGCTGGTTCTATCATATTATCGTATCCAGGGTGCTGTAGCGCTTTCCAGGACGCATCTGAAACGACCTGTTGGTTTCCTATATTGGCAGAAAACAACAACCCGCCCTTACCACTATCAATATGAGTTCCTTTATGAGTTTCACGCCCCCAATACCAAACTAAAATTGCCATAGTATTTTCGCCTTTTTTTAAGTAGGGTTGAATATTTATACTATCGTACCAAGAATTTGTCGGTGTTATGTTTTGTTTTCTATTCCAGTCTCCTGCTTGACTTGGCCCTCGTGATAAACCACCTTCAAACAGCACCATTTCACCATTAATCCATAACCAAAATTTACTATCTACTGCAATTAATGCTTCTACCTGATCGGGTATGTCTTCTAAAGTGACTGTTTTCCTAAAACTCATCCATGTATTAGACGGACCATCTTCTTGTTGCCATATCCACTGGACATTATTCCAATTTGAATTTTGTGCAAAACACATTGATGTTATGAAAACTATTGAAAGAAAAAATCTTAAATCCTTTTTACTGATAATTTTTATGTTCATTATTCGAATTTATCTAATTGCTTTAATTCCATTTATTTAATAGTTTCTATAACAATGGGGCCTAATAAACCAGAAGGTTGAATTTTACTTTCTGAAGTAATTTTATCAATTACAATCCATGTATATTTTTCATCTTCTGGACGTTGTTTGTCTTTTATTAATTGGTTACGCCATAGGTTAACCACTTCAATTTCTATTTGATTTTTTCCTTCTTTCAGGGCGTCTGTTATATTAAGTCTATAAGGCGCCATCCAAACACCACCAATATCTTTACGATTTAATTTTACTTTAGCCATTACCGAAACTTTTCCAAGATTAAGATAGATATCCTGATTTTTAGGAAGCTCTTCTAAGTTGAAATCAGTTTTATAAATGGCAGTTCCTGAATAATATTGTATTTGCTCATCATCAGAATATTGCCAATCTATTAATTCATTAAATATTACAGGTTCTTTTGGTGCAATGTCTTTATTTTTAAAATCGACTTCAAATGGGCCTTCAATGGCATTGAGCTTTTTATACTCAGGGAAATTTGAAGTGTAAGCAGTTTTAACGTCTCCATTAGCATCTGTATTTGAAAATACAACAAACCAACTCTGAGCAGCATTTAATTTTAAAGGAACTTTTAGTCCTGTTTTGGTAATTTCGTAATCGGGTAAAGCCCTCATTTCACCACTTACAGCATCCCACAATTGCGGTTTTAAATCTTTATCAACACGAAAAACTGGGGACAAATCAATAGTTTCATCACTCTGATTGGTTATAAAATAAATATCCATATCTGGCATATTTCTATGTATCCAAAGTACTGGTGCATCCTCAGACACTTCAATGTCTTTTGCTAAATTTAAATCTGCAAAAACTTCTGATAATTCATAACCATCCAATACTTTTCCTTTACCATATTGAACTGACATTTTACCTTGATTATAGGCGCCATTCCAAAGTTTAGCAGCTAATGCTTCAACTTTTACATCGCAGGCAGGGTAGTTCTGTAAACTTGGAGATTTATAAGGTTTTGGCCCTAAAATTATTCCACCTTGTTGCACTAAGTCTTCAATCTTCTCTAACAATTCAGGACGCATTGTTGTGAATGGTGGTAAAACCATTACTTTATAAGACATCCCGTCAGGTAATACAAATCTACCATCTTCAACAGATACGCGATTCATAATCACTTCTGCATTAATATAATCGTAAGAGTATCCTCTAGGAAGTTCTGGTTGACGTACCCCAGTCATTATTGGAGCATCTTCTCCAATAAAATAACACACATCGGCCACATATTTACCTTGCTGTAACATATGTTGACAACGACGTAAATAATCAAAATAAGTATCGGCTTGTTCAAACCATGTGTTATGACGATTGAATTCCGTACCAAACCAAGCATTCATTCCTGGTTTTCTATTATCATCTGGCTGTTGAATGTACAAATGCAGTACAAAATGATTGATGCCTTCGGTTAAAGACCAATCGCCTCGCTTTTTAAGCATCGCTGGATGCCTTAAATACGCTCTTCTAGAAGATGTAAACGCTTCTGCCGAAGTTATCGCTTTTCCATAAGTATGTGCTGTCGACGAAGAGGCTTTACATTCTATATTGCCCAATGTACCTTCGTTCCAAAATTCTCCAGATATCAAATCCGATTGCCCACCATACATCATAAATTCACCTGGAAAACCCCAATGCCCATAGTTTTCTAACCATGTTTTTAAATTATATTTGTTACTCGCTTCTCTTAATCCACCTACGTACTCATAAGCCACATCATCTGCAATAGAACGACGCAAATCCCATAAAAATCGTTCGGATTGCTCAACACTACCCACTATTCTACCTGAAAGTACTGGTAAAAATGGTACAGGATTGTATCCGTATTTTTCTTTAAACTTTACTTCATAACCATCTGTCCAATTTTGAGAACCTTGTTCGTAACTATCGGCAACAACATATTTAAATGCAGATTTACTCTCTTCTGGAATTCGTTTTAGCAACTCACCAACAAAATTATCAAAATGATACTGTGCTAATTCGCTATTCATTTTATCAATTTCATACCCTACTCCCTGCGGAGCTGCTGGCGCATTTTTTGTTCCTGTTGGTGTCATTCCCATGCGCATAATCGTCCAGCTTCCTACTGGTGCATTCCAATTTAGCATTCCATTTTTATTAAGTTTATCACTCAAATCAATAACATTGTCTGGATTTATAGATAAACTTTTATTTTCAAGTGCTTCTTGTCTTTGAAAAATGTAAGTATCCCAAATAGGTTTGGGTGTAGAGTGCATCTTTCCGAGTTGCTTTTCAATATATTTATCTAAAACAGGTGCTTCAGAAATTGTAATTTCAGCAAAGCCATATCCCTCATTCTTTGTGCTAAAATTGGTACAGCTCAATTTGAATCGTTGTGCTTTGGTATCGGTTAAAATGGTAGCAAAATCTCCTGTTTCTATTGAAGCTACATTTGGAGTAATGCGAAAACGATCGAAATGAAACTCTTTAATTATTTTTTCTTGACCATCTACAATAGCCGATAATGTCATGTTACATTTAAAGGCTCTACTAGGGATTATAGTGATAGAACGCGCTGTAATTGGTTCAGAAAGTTGAAAACTTATTTCTAACACTTCTCCTTTTTTTGGTTCAAAACTGGTGTCGTCTTCCTTATTTCCATCCGTTAAAATAGTTACATTTACATCGCTCCAATTGGCATTTACTTTGGTAGGTATAAACCGAGTACTTTTTTCTTCAACATCCAACGATTTAAAAGCAAAGGTATGCGTGTCTTGAAATTCTTGTTTAGGTTGTGGTAATTTAAAATTAAGTTGTTTTCCTCCTGAAACTTTAGTTTCGCTAAAGGTTAAATAACGCATTGCTTTTGTATAATCTACCCAAGGCCCACCACTTTGGCTCCATCCTGGGCAGTTAAAAACCCCAATCTCAACACCAATTCGTTTGCCTTCTTCTACGGCATGCACCATGTGCGACCACCAATCTTCGCTTAGCATCGGTACTTTACCGTCTTGATGTGCTGGATTTATATTGCCTATTAATGCCCCACCAATACCCGCTTTTTTCATGGCTATTAAATCTTTGGTAATGCCTTCTTTGGAAATATCATCATTAATCCAATACCAGTAACACCATAGATTATTATCTTCTTTAAGGTCTACAAAACCAGATTGAATACGTTCAATGTCTTTTGAATTATTGCATCCTAAAAAAAAGAATATTATTAATCCTATGATTGCGTTAAACGTATTAGGTTTAATTTTCATTGTTAATGACTTTCAGTTCTCTAATTGACGGTGCATTTTTTGCATCCACAATAAACAATCTACATTTTGTAGATTGTATAGCATCAAATTGATGGGTTTTATTTGATCCACAATTTGTCTCATTTATAATATCTTTCCATACCCCATTCTCCCAATATTGTATTTTATAAGAAGTAATACTGTTCTCATATTCATCTACAATGATTTGATTAAACGTTTGTGGTTTGACCCATTCCACTTCTAAATATTGGTTATTAGATTTGTCTGCCAACCAACGCGTTTCGTTATTTTCATCGTTAGCCTTAAAGGCTTCAAATCCGGGTAATTTTTCAGTTTCAATAAACATAGAAGAAGCATTCATTCTACCCAATGTTGCTAGATTTTTTGAAGTTCCTAATGGTTCTGGATATGCTACTTTTGGAAGTTCATTTATTTTAAAATCATAAACACCAGATCCTACATTATAAATTACATAATTTCCAACAGCATCACTTTTTTCAGTACCTACATAGTTGATGGTTTTAATTTTTTCAACCAAAATATTATCTTCGAAAACCACATCTTTTGAAATTGCTGGTAGATACACTTTAGCAGTTGTATTTACAGGAACTTCAATATGAAAAATCGCAGAGTTATCTTCCTTCTTCCAATTTACCACCACATTGCCGTACATGGATTCGTATTCAGTATTTGCATAGGTTAAATCGCCAACAGGCATTGGTTTAATTATCATATTTTGCATTCCTAAACTTTCAGGATTTGGGCGGATTCCTCCAAAACCTTTGATAAAATAGCCTCCAATTCCTGTATAACAGGTATGAATTTGACTCACCCCAACAGCCGACCAACGCTCTGGCCACACCGTTTTTCCTTGCTCAATAAAATACCCATAACTTGGGTGGTGCTTATCTTGCAACAGCTCATAAATTAAATCCATTCGTTCACCTGATTCAATAAAGTATCGTGTGTATAATGCTTGACCTGAACTACCTGTATCATAATAAGGGAATTTGTACAGCACATTATCGACCAAATTATCATACACTTTTTGTTTTTCAGATTCTGGTGTTATGCCTGCTAATAAGGCAAAAGCTTGATTAACTTGCTGTCCATTACCATACTGCCCTGTTTCAGAATTATAGGTCATTTTATGTGTCGCTTCCCTTTGAACTTTTAAACGATTTGTATAAGTTTTAGCGTCATCATATTTACCCAACTGTAAGGCTATTTTCTCCGCATTATCGAGCATTACTGCGTAAATACAATTATTAAAATGAATGGCTTCGGGTGAGTTACTACTCGTCCAAAAATTACCTCGAGGTGTGCACCAATCGCCTAAACCTGGAAACTCTCTAGCTCCTTGCTCTCCTGTGATTAATGCACCTCCTGTTTCATAATTAGAATTTTGATACATCCAAGTCATCCAGTTTTGCATGGACTCGTAATTGTCTTCCAATACTTTTTTGTCGCCCAACATTCTGTAGGTTTCCCAAACTGTTAATGGACTGTTTGCTTTCCACATTAAAAATGGTCTGTCGTTTTCGTTAACAATTGCGCGTATCTGTCCGTCTGTATGTTGAGCGTCGCGAGTATATTGTAAATATTGGTCCATATAAGCCCCACTTTCAAAATTTGGCAAGGCATCTCCATACATGGCTGCAACGGTGACTTCTCCCCAACCTCTCCTTTCACGATGAGGACAATCCACCAAAATACCATCCATGGTATTTGCGATGTAGGTATCTAAATTAATTTTATAGATTTGATTTAGTTGTTGGCTAGAAGATTCAAACTTGCTAATAATTTTGCGGTTATTGGTTACCACATAACCTTTAATATCGGCCAAATTGGGTTGGTAATTTAAACCATAAACAGTAATCCAACGGCCACCAGCCACATTAAATCGGTTTGTAAAGGTGCCTTTACCCGATTTCCCAAAAATGTATTTGCTTTTTTGCTTCCAATTAGAACGCACATCTTCTACATCGCTAATTTCAAATAAAATAGAATCGCCTTCTTTACCATTGAATAAGTTCATTTCAAAGAAACCAGTATAGTTTTCACCCATATCTACTCTATACGTGCCGTCTTCATTTTTAGTGATGGCCATGGGTTTAATCTCCCTAAATTTAACTTGAGGCTCTACCATTTGTGAACTTAAAGAAGCTGTTATTTTACTGAATTTTCTATTTCTGAATTTACCCTTGCCTATTAGCTTATCTTCTTTAACTTCTACATTTTCATTGAATTCCTCAAGCTGTGCATTTAATTTTTCAGCATTGTAAATACCGGCATTAGCCCAAATGGCATCATTATATGCAACGGTGTTCCAATTGTCTTCCTTTAACCTGTCATCTATAGTTTCACCACCAAAATCTAATATATCCCAATCGCCATAATAAGAACTATGGCTTTTTTTACATTTCCAAGTCTCATCAGTCCCTAAAACTATTTGCTCCTTAATTGTTGTTATATTAGCTTGCGCTTTAAAGACAAACGGTGGATTACGATACTCTGTAATGCGGTCCCATCGGGCCCAACCTGCGGCGTGCCAAATAGCTATAACGTTATCGCCTTTATTTAAAAATTCAGAAACATCATAGGTTAAATAAGGAATTCGTTTTTTCATGTAAGAAGAAACTGGATTCATCACGTTATCGGTTACCTTATTGCCATTTACATACAATTCGTGATAACCAAAAGAACCCACATAAACATATGCTGAAGTAGCATTCTCATTTAGCTCAAAAGTTTTTCTATACCAATTATGGTCAGTTTTCTTTTGGTCGAGTTTATGAATCCAATCGCCTTTCCAATCGGAAGTTTTTAAAAGTCCCATTGAAAATTTAGCAGGTTCACTCCATTTAGATTGCTTTCCCGAAACATCCCAAACACATACTTTCCAATAATATGGGGTTGAAGATTTTAACAGACTGCCATGAAACGCGTTGTTCACAGATGAATCTGTACTTACCTTTCCCGAATCCCAAACATCGCCTTTATTTTTATTCAAAAGTTCCATGCTACTTGAAACAAGTATTTGGAAGGCTGTTTGTTTTTGTCCTCTTGTATTAGTTTTATCAACCATTTTCCAACTAAAACGAGGAGATGTATTATCAATTCCTAATGGATTGGTTTTGTATTCACATTTAAGTTCTTTTAAAACCACTGATGACAAATGGTTACAACCAATAACTGATGAAGCAAATAGTACAATGAGTAGATTAATACACATTGAATAAGCAGATTGATGTTTCAAAATTTTAGACAAAGTATTTGAATAGATTAATAATTTGGAATTTAATTTTTAGAACATATAGAATGATTTAAAAATTTCAATTTCCCTTAAGTTTCGCAAAGCCATTCTATTTTTTTATAACAGATAGCAATAGCCGTTATTATTTTTATAAAAATCGTCAATTAAAATGTGAATCCCAATTAACAATTTGATATATTAGTTGCACAAAATGACATGAAAAATAAGTTTCGGAAATATCTAATAGTCTTTGAAAAAGACAAATCATGGGGCTTTTACATAAATAATCTAGGACGAACTGTTGTAGAAAAACACACAAATTACCCCTCGAAGGACCACCCAGAAAATTATGTTTTTTCATGGGACAAGGGACGTGTTTTAGACGAATTTCACTTGGTACTTATTACCAAAGGTGAAGGTGTTTTTGAAAGCAAAGC
Organism: Algibacter luteus; assembly: GCF_900141715.1. Classification (GTDB taxonomy): domain Bacteria; phylum Bacteroidota; class Bacteroidia; order Flavobacteriales; family Flavobacteriaceae; genus Arenitalea; species Arenitalea lutea. The sequence continues at coordinate 279,820 of NZ_FQYK01000001.1, forward strand.
AACTGGTAAAATAAAAATTTCAGACGGCGATGTATTTTTACTTTTTCCGGGGGTTTGGCACCGCTATAAACCATCTAAAAAAACAGGTTGGACAGAGCGTTGGGTAGGATTCTCTGGTGACATTGCGAATCAATTTTTATCCAATGGTTTTTTCTCGCCAAATGCTCCTATAATTTCGAAATGCAACCAACCTAAGATATTAAATCATTTTAATTCACTTTTCAAATTGTTTGATGAAGAACCGTTTGGGTTCCAAAAAACAGCTTCGGGAATATGCATTCAACTTATGGCAGAACTTCATAACGTTAAAAATGGCGGTAACAACATTGACAACCTAAACTCCATGGTATCACGAGCCAAAGGCATGATGTACAAGCAAATCCATACATCTTTGGACTTACAAAAAATGGCTTCGGAATTAGGCGTGAGTTATTCAAAATTTAGAATAGATTTTAAAAAACAAACAGGGGCTTCTCCGCTTCAATACCATCTATTATTGAAGATTGAAAAATCGAAGGAATTATTATTAAACACCAATAAATCTCAAAAAGAAATAGCCTTTGAACTTGGTTTTGAGTCTGATTATTATTTTAACAGACTGTTTAAACGCAAAACAGGGTATGCGCCAGGTAAATTTAGAAATCTTAGCAAAGGTGAATTTTAAGTTACAACTATTGAAATAAGCAGTTCCTTTATACCTTCTTCAAAAAATACTTCTAAGGGCAATGCTTCGACTCCTGGTACCATATTAAAAGTTCTTGAGCCTTCCATTTCTTTTATTCTGATAGGCGCATTCGCTTTTACAGTAACCAATCCTTCCGGTTTTTGAATACTTATTTCTGTATCGCTTACTTGATTAAAAACTTCTTTATTTGGAGAAACAATAGGTAACACAAATGCGGTTGGCTCTGAAACCACTTGTTTTGAATTTACTTTAATTTTCATAATATCTGCTGAACAGATATATGATATAAAAAACTCTGAAGCTGTATTTTCAATTACATTTCTATCAACATCTTTCAATTTTACATTTGCTAGTAATTCAATATTACCATTTTCATCTTTACTCGTTACAGTGGCTGGCAAATCATAAAGGTTTGTGTACCAAACCTTATCTTTAAATGTTTCAATTCGCGGCGTTAAACAAATATCTTTTCCAGGTTGTGGCTGTTGATTATTTTTTTCAACCATATGGTACTCTGCCATACTTGCAGCACATAATAACCCTACTCTATTATGAAATAAAACTCCTAAAGCACCTCCTGAAGCTTGCCGAAAATCATACTGATAATGATATTCTGCATCATAAGCGCTTACTGTTCCTCGCCAATCTCCTCTTGCAAAAAGATAAACATCCAAATCTTTAAAGTGTTTTGTACCATCTGCGGTAGCTCTTGGTAAACTAGCGTTTGAATTAATTTCTGGTAAGTGATCCCAGTGGTCTAACAAGGCTGCTAAAGGTTTAGCATGAGTAAACGTATGGTGTACACAAGGAGGAATACCTGCTTCCACAAAACCAGGCCCTCCATGAATAAGTCCATCTGCAGTACAGCGTTGCAATAATTCTGTATTCTTAACAGCTGCTGTACCAAATGCAGGATTGATATGCGCCATCATTCCAAATGCAGGTTGGCTACCATCGCATGTTCTACTTCCCCAATAACTCCACTTATACATTCTATTTCCCCAACTATTATCCCAAGCCCCATCAGGCAACATAAATTCTAAATGACTATTCAATGATTTTGTTAAGATTTGTAATAGCTCTTCATCTTTTTCTTTTAGCGCATACATTACTAAACTATTTAAGGTTTCTTCTACATTATATCCTAAATCTACACCATGTAATCCCTTTTCACTTAGTTTACTGGAGCTCTTCTTACATTCCCCAAACAACAAGCCTTCATTTGCTGTAAAGTAGGCTTTTACTTCAGAAGCTAATTTTTTACTCTTGGCTTTAAAATCATCTCTATTTAAAATATTACCTATTAAATTTAAACCATACACAGCTGTTCCTGGATAATTAATATTGGTGAAGTCAATTGTAAATGTATCGTAAATATATTGACCTGCTTTATCTAAACGCTTTGTCCATTCTTTTTGAGTTGCATCCTCTAAAACATGACCATGATAATGCAATGCTTCAGCGAGTGCAATAGCCCCAAAAACAGTAATGCCTTTCCAAGATTTCGGATTTCTAATGACTGTCCAAGATCCGTCTTCTTGAGACACATTGTTCTCAGCCCAGGTCATCACCAACTTTGCCGCTTCTACATATTTTTTTTCACCTGTAGTATCTGCCATATATAAAAATGGATAAACGGCATCCATACAACGCCCATGGATATGGGAACAGGATGGACAACCCAATGCTCCATGCTCTTCTAAATTATTTGGATTATTAATCTGAACGTTTATCATGCCATCACACCAATCCTTCAATAATCCTGAAATTAAATTCTTAAATTCCAAAGAATGTTCTGGGTGGTTTTCACATGAATTTAAAATACCAGCTATTGGAAGTGATATTCCTAGTCCTGCTAGTGTTGAAAGTTGAATGAAGTTACGTCTTTTCATCTATTGTGAATGTATTAATATATGTGTCATGTGAAAAGTATTAAGATTTAATGCGAAAACTGTCCTGTTTTATCCTGTATAATATATTAAAAAGCCAGAAAACTAGTTTTCTGGCTTTTTAATAATTGTAACTCTTGGAACCTTATTTTATAACCAATTTAGAGTTATATACACTGTTATCATTTGCCTTTGCTCTAACTAAATAAATTCCTGAAGGCAAGTTAGTATTTTGTGCAACATTAATCACATCGCTGTTAGTTGAGTTTTTATAAACCAGTTTACCTAGTATGTTATAAATTTCGATATCTTTTACTCCAGTAATATTTTGAAATGCAATTGTAAATTTATTATCTGCTGGATTAGGATATACTTTTATTGAAGAAGTATTTAGTTCTGCTTCAGAAATACTTAAAGTTGCAGATTCTAAAATCCATTTGCTTCTGTCATCTATATTGGCTGAATGTATTATGGTATTATCTACTGCGTGGTATAAATACTTACCTAGATTACGCGTCTCAAAACTATAGCTACCATCTCCGTTATCAATTACATTCCACAACTTATCTGTATCACTATTTGGTGCTGAAAAATTTGTACAAATCAAATCTGAAACACCTGTAAATCTAATAATTTTTCTGGGGCCCTGGCTATCAATATTATAATAACTAGTTGCAGGTACACTTACAAATTGCCATTCTTTATCTGAACCTACTCCAGAATCACTTGCTATAATTGAACCATCATTTGGATCCATTAAATATTTGCCTGTAGCTACATTTTTAAGTTTATAATTACCTTCAGGCGCATCTCCTGATTCCGCAACTTCTACCTTCTGGTACGTTGTATTTGCCCATCTAATTTGCGCTCTACCACCCTTAACACGGTATGCACCATATCTAATTCCAGATTCTAGCCCTCTTTCTGGCTCTGGGATATTCCAATTAAAAGCGTCACCTCCAATTACTGCATCACAATAATGTATTTTTTTTGTGGGGTCGCTTGGATCCTCTCTAAAACCTACTTCTAGCTCAAAGTTAATTTCTTCATTTTTATTTACCTGCTTTAAAAAGACTTCTTCCCTTCCGCTGCCTTCTCCACCTCGTACCAAGATACGCTCAGCATAAATATCAAATGCAACTTGCTTACCAGCGTTTATTCCTGTTCCCATAACAGGTCTAGCTAAATACAAACAAATAGCTGGATCAGGGGAACCGCCGCCTCCAGAATGTTTGCCTTTGGCTTGTGCGATGTAAGTTCCATCTTGACTAAAACTACCAGCATCACCTACCTCTAATATCCTGAATGTTCCCGTTAATCTTGCATAACTTCCAACACCTGTTTCTCCAGATCTGTCTAAAGATCGTTCTATTCTTGGTTGTAAGGTATTTGGAGCATCCCAGTGGTTAGACCCATCGGTAATGTTATAAACGCCCCAAGTTTTTCCATAAACATCAAATTCTGAGTAATCGGAGTAGCAGGTTCTATCATCAACAGTCCCTACATTAACAGGGTTTGGCAAATCTACATTTCTGGTACTGTTGTTTTCGAATTCACCAGAAGCTGGACAACTTAAATCCGTACTTGTATCTTCATCTGGCGCTACTACTACAGGAGTTTGTACATAAGGAACGAGTTCCCAATTACTTCTGTCGTCTGTATCTGGAGCCACCGCATGAGTTACGGTTCCATCTACTTCATGATACATAAATCTACCTGTTGTTCTGGACCCAAACCTGTAAGTATCATTTGTACTATTATAATCTATAGTCCACGTTTTATCTGTATCAGCAGCTGGTGCAGCCTTAGTTGTACTAACAACTACATAAGGGCCTCCTGGACCACCAGCACCTGGAGCACGTAATATTCCTAAGATTTCGCTATCAATATTATAATATGCGCCGCTCTCTACGAACTTAAAATGAGTGCTTTGCTCTTCTTCACCTAGATTTGTCATAGTTACGGGTGTTGCGCTTGCACCTGCATCTGTTAAAAATTGCCCTGTTGCTACATTTTTCAATCTGAAAATATCATTAGAAGGAAGCACGCCTTGAGCTGTTATACTAAGTGAGCATAACATTAAAACGAAAAATAAGATGGAATTAATTGTATTTTTTTTCATAGCTTTTTTATAGATATAAATCTATTGATATCAATAGATTATAAAATTATTGAACATAATTTAACAAAGTATCCTGAACTATCCTGTACCCAAGACCAAACGTATAGTTATTCGATTAAACACAAAGTTTCTAAGAAAACATAAGCACCTGAGAAAGAAATCTTTAATTAAAACAGAAAATCACTGTACCAATTTTAGAACCACAGGTCCTATTAAGCCAGAATCTTCCAAGTCAGTTTCATGCTTTTTTGGCGGATTGGTAGTCCAAGTTTTCTTTTCATCTTTAGATCTGGTATTATCGAAAATTAATTGATTTCGCCATGTATTGGTAACCTTAACTTCAATGATATTCTCTCCTTTTTTAATCGTGTCAGAAATATCAAATTCAAAAGGAGGCGCCCATTTTACCCCTATTTTTTTTCCGTTGCACCAAAGCTCTGCTATATTAGCCACTTGTCCTAAATCTAAAATACTATGCTTACCTGTTTCTTCAATATGGAGTGTTTTGTAATAGGTAATTGTTCCTGAATAATGCTTAATGGCGTTATTCTCTAATTCGGTAAGTGATTTCAAGTCTGATATTTCTATAGATTTAGTTGTATCCCAGCCTTCATCAAACTGCAACTTCCAATCACTTTGTAGTGACTTTTCTTCGATGGCTATTGCTTTTTTAATTTCATTTTTATTTTGATGAAAAATATATTCTCCAGACTTTGAAGCAATAAAATCGTCACCTTTCCATGATAATTCTGGCAAATTATCTGTTTCATGAATTCTAAACCATCCTGTTTCTGCACTTAAAATCACCTCAGCATTATAGGTGATTTTTGAAGCTAATGGCGTTTTGTTTCCTTTTGAAAATACTACAATTTGGCTTCCACTTGGCGCGAAAGAAAGTGCAACATTTGTTCTATTATTTGATGCGTTCCAAACTCTTGCTTCTTGTTGTTCGCCATTAAAAGCATTCCATATTTGAGGACACACATCTTTCAATCTAAAACTTAAAGTAGCATCCACTGGGTTATCCATATTTGAAGCCACAAAATAAATATGTGCATCCGCTGTTTCGCGGTGAATCCATTTTATATTTAAATCATCTGGAACTATCACATCTTGTTCAATTTTCTCTTCCTGTAAAACTTCGTCTAATGTTTTACCCCAATACACCTTGCCTTTACCCACTTGCTTTACACCTTCATTTGTGTTTCCCCATAACTCATCTGCAATTTGTAATAATTCTTTTAAATCATTTTCATTCTCCATTAAACTGGGTGAATCTTGAGGTTTATCTCCTAGAATTACAGCACCTGCCAATACTAATTCCTTAAGCTTTTTAGCTGTAGACAGCAACATTTCTTTAGAATCTCTTAGTGTAATGATGCGATAATCTCCTGCATTTTCAACATTAATTTTACCGTTTTCAACACTTAATCTATCATGTAGTATTTCAGCATTTAAATAATCAAAACGGTAGCCTTTTGGGAAATAGTCTAAATCGAATGGTGGGCGGTCAAAGTGATCGCCATAATATCGTAACACATCAGCTACGTATTCTCCTTGTTGTAAAACATATTGGTTTCGTGCTAAATAATTCGTCCAATCTTTCATGTAAGGCCACCATGTTTGTTGTCTAACTAGCGGAAACCCAATATTTCCTCCAAAACTAGACCCAGGAGACACATTGGTTTGCGGTGTATGCGAAAAGGTATGGAATACTAAATGATTTATGCCTTTGGTAAAATTATAATCGATTAAATATTTTACAGAAAATGGATGTTCGTTCCATTTCACACCTACTTGAGTACAAGCTTCAGCTGCCAAAACTGGTTTATTATATAAATGCACTGCAGATGCCGCATTGAAAACAGGTTTAGCATATTCGTTTTGAGCAGATGGTGCTTTGGGATACCAAAACTCAGTCATTGGAATATCGCTAACGCTATAATAACGCATAGGGTCTATAGGCAACACTTCTCCTCCGGCACCTTCAGTGTATACTTCTGCCCCCATATCATGCGCCACAGTTGCAAAATGTTTGAAGAAATTATCGATAAGTACATCATCCATGGTATGGCGCAAATCCCTCAAGAATTTTGTAGTTATTTCAGGACTTTCGACAATGTAGCCCATGGTAGCTGGCAAATAAGTTTTCATGCTATACCCTCGCCGTTGCTCAAATTCCTCGAACATATCTTCAGAATTGATAGTCCATGTAGGCACATGACTCTCCCAGCTATCTATTAATAATCCATGTAGTTTACCATCGCCTATCGGACCTCCGTCTTTTATTAAATTGCCAATCATCCCATTACGCAAATGGTTCTCAATAGTAACTTTATCTAACTTACTTGATTCCCAACCTGTAGCTTCTGGAACTGCAGGTTTATTTGTTAAGCGCATATTAATATGGCCAAAACGCACTATTGTCCATTTTCCTTCTGGAATTTCCCAGGTCAATCTACCATCACTGGTCATTTTATCAGTGAGATTAATAATCGATTCTGACTTGATAATCGTATTTTCAGAATAGTTGTATTCCACCTCTTTTTCAAGACGTCTCAATACTTTTGCCGCTTTAGCTTCATGATTATGAAATTTAGGATTGGAACTTAAGCGAATAAATTCTGGAGCAATTGTATGTTCACCAGCAAAAGTAAATACAAACGAATTTGATGTTGTTTCTGGAATGGCTAAAGTGAGGTGCTTTCGTCTATCATTCCAATTAGCGTCTGGTAAGTTTACGGTTGCTATTTCCGTTAATTTATTATCAATTAACGCTTCAACTTTAATAGCAACATCGACTTTAGGATATTGCGTACCCATGATGATATGTCGCATTTGTGGAAAAACAATAGAGCGAAGAGTTACAGGTTTATTAAACCTAGTTTTAACCCAAGTCTCCTCATTCTTTATTTTTGAAATCCCCTGCGCTCTATAGCCTTTTAAAGGTTTATCTAATTGCGTGGTTTTACGAGTTACTATAATTTTAGAATTCGGATTGAAGATATCTTTCCATGGAACTAAAGGATTATTTGTTTCAATTTTAGATGGATTCAAAGGTTGTAAATCATCTCCTTCAGGTGTTGGAAAAGCCAAAAGCTGAATATCTTTATAATTATAATCGGGTGTATGGTATAAAGAATCTATATGTAGAATGTCTTCAAAGGTATTTCCACCCTGTACTCGATAAACAGTTTCTACAACTTCGCGTTGTGCTTCTTCAACCGGTACCCAAGGCCCTCCAGTCATTGACCAACCAGGACAATTTTGCATTGTGAATTTTAAGCCTAAACGTTTGCATTCATCTGCTGCATGACGAATCATGTCTTCCCATTCAGGAGATAAAATTTTTATTGGTTTTACATTAGGGAATGGTCTTCCGTCTTTATTAAATAAGTGGATACCTTGCAGACCTGCTTCTTTTATAGCTTCTAGATCTAAAGTTAAACCCTCCTTGGAAATATTATTTCCGTTAAGGTGAAACCATGTTTCTGGATAATACTTTTCAGAAGGCGATTTAAAGTTTTCACTTAATTCCTCAAAACTTTTTTCTGTGAAAACGTCTAACGTTTTTTCACTTTTCTGTTGACAACCAAAAATTGAAATAATTGTTAATAAAAATAGAATTCTGCAATTCATAACTCAGATGTTTTTAATTAGCAATAGCTGAATCTGTACAGTCGGTATACAAAATAAGCTGCGCTTGAACTTTTGTTGTAATAAATTGGCAAACCATAAACATCAAGATATGTTTCATTGAAAACCAACTTATTTTATCATTCATATAATGTTTTTTATTTTGAATATGAACCTTATTTTAATAAAAATTCTATTCTAAATCTCGACGAAGCAACTCTAAAATTTTACTGGGCTTAAATCCAATTCTATGGCACTGAACTTCGAGTTTTGCGTTTAAAGGTAATTCAAAAGGTTCTTGATAAATTTGCCACACTTTTGAAGTTTTTCCCTGATTAGAACTTATTCTATATCCTATTGAAGCGCCTTCAGTATCACAATTTATAGTAACTTTTCCATTTTTAGTAATAATGGTTGGAGCAGATGTTTTTGGCTGAGTATCACTACCGTTCCACAGTTTTTTAATAAGATCACCTTCAGGCAAGTCAGGATTATCCCCTATGGCTTCAAGCCATTTATCCATTTCGGCACTCAACTCTTTAAGTTTATCTTGATATTCAGGATTATTTGCAAGATTGTTCAATTCAAAAGGATCAACCGAGCAATCAAACAATTCTTCTTTAGGCTTCCTTTCCCTGAACCATTGCATTTGATGTTCGTTAAGTTGCCCTTCGTTTTTCAATCTCAACAATTCCTGCATGGTTGGAATGCGCTCTCTATATTCAATAGGTAGATAATACCCTTGATCCGGTCTGTAATTTCTAATGTATTTAAATTGTTTATCTCTTACAGCTCTTATCACGTCTGTTTCTGCATCAAATCGATCAGCCGCTGCATGAATATAATCGCGTTCTTTAGCTTTATATGGACCTAAAAAAGCTTGCCCTTGCATGTATGGTTTTGGCTCTTCGTTTATAAGTGACAATAAGGTTGGTGCAAAATCCACAAAACTTATTAGTTGATTATCCTTTGTGCCTGCTTGAATTTTAGTAGGAAATCGAATAATCATTGGTGTATTTAGACCGGAATCGTAGATTAGTCTTTTTTCTCTTGGTAATGGCCCGCCATGATCTCCGTAGAAAAAGATTATTGTATTTTCCAACAAGCCATCATCTTCAAGTTGCTTTAACACCGCTCCTACTTGCTTATCCATTTCAGCGATATTGTTGTATAATTTCCACATATCGCGACGTGTTTTTTCTGTGTCTGGCAAATATGGTGGAATGTTAAATTTTGTATCTTTTGGAAGATGAATTGGTGTATCCTCTTCATTCATGCGGTTATTAGCATGATGCTCGCCAAAGTTATTCCATTTGTATTTTTTATCTCCTGCATGATAAAGTCTGGTTTCAATTTCTCTGAACCCATAAGGCTCAAACAATCCAGATTCGTGGGTTTCGGTAAAATTAATTACTGAAAAGAAAGGTTGATTCTTATCTCTATTTCTCCAATGTGCATACGGACTATTCTCATCCCAAGCGGTAACAGGCTCTCTAAATTGGTAATCGGTTTTGTAATTATTAGTACAATAATACCCTGCGCGACGCATCCATTCGCTTATCATTTTAACTTCGGAAGGCGGAACAGCTTCATAAGGTGGAAGTCCTCTTTCTTTTGTATATGAATTAACACGCATATGATTGGCGCCAATACTTGAAGGATACATGCCCGTGGCAATTGCTGCCCTACTTGGAGCGCAAACCCCTGAAGTTGAGTATAGGTTTGGATAAACTATACCTTCATTTGCTAATCTACTTAAATTAGGAGTGGCAACTGTAGTATCTCCAAAAGGTGGAATATATGGCCCCATATCTTCGGTTACTAGCCAAAGTATGTTTGGTCGTTCGGGTAACTCTAAGACAGCCTCTTTTGAGGTTTTTACTTTGGATTTATCTTTTGATTGACATCCTACAAAACCGATGCATACAATGAGTAAAAATTGGAGAAGCTTCATAATAGTATTTTTTAAAATAAAAAAGGATAATAATAAAATTAATATCCTTTCTTTCAGCGTTGTTTTTAGATCTGTTTTAACTTTAAAACTTCACTACCTGCCATTAAAAAGGCGCCTGTTCCAAAATTTTGCCAACTATCATATGATGCAGGTTCTGGGAAGGCCCCAATGTTTTGAACCCAACCTACACGACCATCGTCATGTTGACATGCTGCTATAGCATTCCACGCTTTAAGGACAGCTGAAGTATGTTTTTTATCCACTAAACCATTGTTTATTCCCCAAGCTAAAGCAAAAGTATGGAAACCACTACCGCTAACTTCACCATAATCATAAGATTCTGGAGATAGTAAACTTGTTCTCCAAAGCCCATCTTCTGGCTGAATCTCTAATATTTTCGCTGCCATTTCTTTGTATAGTTTTTCATAAAACGGACGGTGCTTATAATCTTCAGGCATATCATCCAAGATTAAAGCTAAACCAGCTATAACCCAACCATTTCCTCTAGACCAAAACACTTTTTTTCCATTTGGCTCTTTACTATCTTTTTCTGAACCGGTCCAAACAAAACGCATATCTCTTGCAAATAATCGTTCTTCTTCATCATATAATTGGTTATAGGTTTCCATATAAAACTTATGCATGTCGTCTAAATACTTAGGCTGATTGGTGTGTTTAGCATATAAATTAAGTACAGGAGGCGCCATAAATAAGGCATCACACCACCACCATAAAATGGTTCTACCGTATTCCGATTTATCGGTTCCGGCTTTCCAGTTATCATCTTCATACAAGTGTGCATCTAAAAACTTTTTAGTAGGCTCCAAGTCCACAAAGTTTTTTCTCCCTTCATTCATATCAATATATAAATAACTATATGAAATGGCTATATCATCAGCGTGATGTATTCTATCAAAAGTCTGCCAATCATTCCAATACGCTTGATTTTTTAAGGCTGCCATATACATCATATCCTTAGTAGTTTTATGTGCCCTAGCAACACCTGTATAGTATGCACCGTTAGTCCAATCGGTTGGTGCTAATGCTATAATAGGGTGTGCTTCTTGCCACTCTAAAGCTTTTATCATAGATGATTTCACTTTAGATTTATTTATGCTTTGAGATTCAGCTACTTTTTGAGCTGTTGAACAATTGAATAATAATACAACCGCTACAAGTGTTAAAATCGTCTTATTCATGATGTCTTATTTTTTTAGTTTGAATGTTGTTTCTAAATATTCTTGTGATGAGGTTCCTATTTTAACGGAATAGTCTCCAGCTTCTAAAACTTTTTCCATTGAAATACCGGTAAACTCTAACATTTTAGGTGTAATCTTAAATGAAACGGTTTTACTTTCTCCCGCATCTAATTCTATTTTCTCAAAACCTTTCAGTTCTTTATCTGGTCTTGTAACTGAACCTATTTCGTCTTTAATATACATTTGTACTACTTCTTTAGCCTTAACACTACCATTATTAGTGACTTTTACGCTAACCTCTAACTCTGTGTCTGGTGTTATTTCAGCATTTGAAATTGCAATATCTGAGTATTCAAAATTGGCATAACTTAAACCATGACCAAAAGGATAAAGCGGTCCTTTACCTAAGAACAAATATTCCTTTTTATAGTTGATTTCTTTCATACTATAGTGAAACGGAATTTGCCCAATAGACCTTGGAATTGTAACTGGCGATTTACCTGATGGCGATACTTCACCAAAAACGATTCTGGCCGTAGATTCATCACCAAATTCACTTAAATCCCAAGTATCTAAAATAGCATCGGCTTGTTCTGCTATAACATTAATAGATAAGGTTCTTCTGTGCTTTAAAACCACAATTACTGGTTTACCTAAAGCTTTAATTTTTTCAACGAGTTCGTCTTGAGGGCCAACAGGGTCAATAGTTGCTCTATCACCTAACGTACTATTACTAAAATAAGCTTCTTTTGCAGTGTACTCATCACCTCCCAAAAATAGTATTGAAACATCTGCAGACCTTGCTTTACTTACTAAACTAGCTATGGCTTTTGGATCTCTGTCTAAAAGTTCTGGTGCACCGCCTTTCTGATTCGTTAATTGAAATCCTTTTTCGGCAATGAATTTTACATTTGAACCCGCAACAGACTCAAACATCTCTTTTGTGTTTTCTTTTAATAGAGGACCTAACAAGGCTACTTTTAAAGATTTATCTTTAGACAAAGGCAACGTGCTTTTTTCATTTTTTAATAAAATTATAGACTCTAAATCTGATTCTTTGGCCAAATCTAACGAAGACTGAGCACGCACACCTTTTTTAACTTCTTCAATATCGATATACGGGTTATCAAACAATCCTAAAATAAATTTTGTTCTCAACACACGTCTTACAGAACGGTCGATTAGCTTTTCTAACTCTGGGTTTTTCTTCACCATTTCTGGCAGGTAAGCATACGAGTCTTCAGCATATAAATCGATATCTATTCCTGCTTCTAAGCCCATTTGAGCTGCAGCCTCGGGAGACTCAGCAACTTTCATGAAATAGAATAATCGCGCGATGTCATTTGAATCTGAAACCACATAACCTTCAAATCCCCATTGATCACGAAGTACACCAGTTAATAGTTCTGGATTACCATGACTTGCCACACCGTTTAAATCGCCATGAGATGCCATTATACCTAATGTTTTAGCTTCTTTCACGGCCGCTTCGAATGGTGGATAAATTTCATCAATCAAGGTTCTTTCAGAAATCTCAATGGCAGCGAAGTTAGAACCTCCTAATACTTGTCCGTAACCCGCAAAGTGTTTCGCTACGGCGCCAATATGCGTTCCATTTCCTAAACCTTCATAGTCACCTTGGACCCCTATTATGGCATTTTTAACCATCTGCGTTGTTAAATACGTGTCTTCTCCAAAAGCTTCACTCATTCGTCCAAAACGTGGGTCGCGCACCACATCTGCTTCAGGTGAATGGCACATGTGCATCCCTCGCAAACGGGCTTCTCTACCTACAACATCCCATTGGCGTTGTACCAATTCTGGATTAAACGATGCTGCTGATGTCATTGGGCGTCCAAATCGCGTACAGCCTTCTGCATCTACGCCATTGTATGATTCTGTTACAAATAACGCTGGAATGCCCCAACGGTTATTTTCAATAATATACTTTTGAAGCTCGTTATTCATTTTTGCTGCTGCTACGGCATCAATATGTTCTCCTGGATTTTTTATTCCTGCAATTCCTAACTTTAATTTTTCTATAACTCTCTCTGACAATGTTAAGTTACCATTTTCATCAGGCTTTGTACCGATGTTGGCATGAAAAATACGCATTTGTGCCACTTTTTCTTCAAGAGATAATTTAGGCAATAAGGCCTCTACACGTTCATCAATTGATAAAGATGCATCCTTATAATCCATTGAACTTGAATCATTGTTTTTACATGACGCGATAATTATTAGTACTGCTAAAAAAAATATTTTCTTCATTAGTTTTTAAATTTAAATCGATTTAATTTGAAAGACTCAGGCTTTACGTCTTTAAAAACAAAACATAGTGACTGATTTTCTTTAAGGTTTTTGGTTGCAAAACTTCTTTTTTGAAATGTGTAGATTTCATTTTTAGGTACATCGCAAATAAATAGCAACATACCTTGAGCATCATTTTCTCTAACCTCTAGTTGAACTGCTTGATTAGCAATAACTTCTAATTCTAAAGTAGATGAATGCTTTAAATTCTTGATATTAGGATATACAACAGAACTTATGTCTTCGGTCGGTTCTATTGAAAATCCGCCTTTAGTATTTTCAACTTTTACGATGTTATCGGATTTAAAATAATCTTCAGCTTCAATAATCACGTTGGCATCATAGTTCCCTACGCCAATACCATCAACTCTAATAGTGGCCATTTCACCATTTTCTTTGTAGTGAATATAACTTATGAAGCTATCTCTAAAATATCTATTTCCTGTTTGACTAATATCACAATAAATATAATACCATTGGTTATGCCACTCAAAAAATGAACCGTGACGCCCTTGTAAAAATCCATTTGGCCATGTTGGTGCATCATAGCCTTCATCAAAACTTTCTTCTTTTATAACAGAATCTTTATAATCATAAGGTCCATATAGATTATCTGACATGGCATAAAAACAGCCCCAAGACAAGTAATATTTTCCATTGTATTTATGCATGAATGGTTTATCATCTGTTGGCATTTTTTTATTATTACCATCAGGATTATAAGGTCCGCGCGGATTATTAATAATAATTTTTTTAGGTTTTTCAGCTAAACTTACCATGTCATTATTCAACCTGGCTATGTAGTAATCCCAAACACCAAAAATTATATAATGTTCTCCATTATCTTCAAAAACGGCCATATCATATTCATGAGTTGGGGTTAATTCTGAAGACAACAGTGGTCCACCCAAAACATCTTCCCAAGGGCCAACTGGAGAATCTCCTACAACAACACCTGTTTGTTCGTTACCTTCTGAAAAATAAAAATAGTATTTACCATCTCTATATGCAGCATCGGTAGCCCAACAACGTGAAAAATCTTTACCTATGTATGTATCCTTTGGATTTAGCACACTGCGTTTTGTCCAATTCACTAAATCAGGAGACGACCATACCCACCAATCTTCCATGATGAATTCTTTGTTTTCTATAGATTTATCATGAGATGCATACACGTATGCCGTGTCATTGAATATGTGAATATGTGGATCGTTTAGTCCTTGGTTTTCTACAATTGGGTTTTGAGCATGAAGAGATAAAACACACAGAAATAATAAAGTAAAAAATGAAATTTTTAAATACATAAACTGTTGATTTATTGCTAAATATTTTGTGTGTTTATCATTGAATAAATATATAATTTGCAATCTAAGTAAGCGTCCTGTTCTATCCTGTCTTCAATTATAATTTCATCCGATTCTATTGGCGTTTTATTAGCAGTACAATAAGATTCAAGTTTAACACAATTGAATTAGCTTTTAATAAAATTATACTCCAGATTGATTATAAAGAAGTTAAACCTTAACCAAATTATTTATCAACTTTTATATGAATTACCCAGTCTTTATCTGTTTCGGAAGGCGGAGCTCCTAAACCAACAATTCCTTCTGCTTTAATCGAAGTAATTGAACCATTTTGTAATTCACCACCGTGTCTTGGATTGTACCATTTTATTTGAAAATTGGCTCCAGAATCACCTAAATTCAGCTTAATTTTATCTGCGTTGGTTTCAGTATAAACGACATAAATTTCGTCTTCTTTTGCTAAGCAATATGATATGTCATCAGTTGTTAAATCGTCATTAGGTTCCATTTCCCAAAACGGAATATGATTATTAAAAAAGTGAAGTGTGTGCCTGTTTTGATCCCAAAATAAATCGCGGCTTCTAAAATCTTGACAAGTTAAATCTGAATTAGGGCTAGCATATCCGAAATACCATTCTACACCGTAACCTCCTGCCATAAGTGTTCCCCACATGGCTCTGCTTCTAGCAAAATTATGTTCAGGATCTTCATCATCAGGTAATAAAGCAATATTTGCTTTACCAGGTTCATCAACTGCTAATGCCCATTTTCTTCCAGTAGCATTCGATTTATCTCGCCATTTTAAAACTCTGGGGTGCACATCATTAAACTCAGGATGACTTAACTGTAATGAGGCTCCTGTTAATGGTGATTGATCACCTATCAATTCGGCATATCTATCATCTTTGTTTGGAAACGTATGAATAACCAAATGACTGTTATAGGCATCTAAACTAGAAACATAGTTCGCTGCCTTTATTACTTCTGAAATAGGTTGGTTGTTTTCTTCACCTAGATTCCAATTCATGGAAAGATGATGCCCAAATCTTGCAATGAGTTCTCGATAATATAATTTACCCTCGGTTCCAAAAACACCTTTATCCATTAAATGATCTGTCTCGGTTTCATGGGTTTTAAAATGGAGAAACATACCTTTTGTTTCAGCATATTCAAAAATGCGTTCCCATTGGTCTAATTTTGAAACATCAAATCGTGTTTTATGAAACATGGTTTCCCAAGCTTCTTTATTCTTTTTAACACTTGCATAAGCTTCATATTCTTCAATTGGAACTTTTAATAAATGAGGAAATATATTTCTGTCATCTCCATCTACATTAAAAGTTAAAAATGAGAAAACATTGAGTTCTTCGCTAGCTAAATAATTTATAGCTCCCAAAAGATTTTTGCCTTTATACTCTTGCCACACATAGGGTAATGCACTATTATCAAAATCTTTGGCGTGAGGCACCCAAGTTTTTTGAAAACCTAGAGCATTTGTAGATACATCAAAATCTGTATATGCTAATAAATTTTCTGGCGCGTCAACACCTAGTTTTATGAAATAATCTTGACATCCGGCATATTTTAAATAGGATTCGCCAACGTATTGCAGTCTTCCTTTAGCACGATTATCTATTCCTGTTTTATCAGATTCTGAAATAATAAATGTTCCTGCTTGTCCGTCCATAAAATCTGCGCTTGAAGCGTTACTTGCATTTTCAGCTACTGTGATATTATCTCCTTTTTTAAATGAAACTGAATATGTCCATTCTCCAACTTCATCCGGGGTAAATCGCACTTGCCAAACATTTCCTGAATCACCACTTGATTCGGCTGTATTGCCATCGGCCGCATAAAAACCTGGAATTATAAATTCTTTTTCTCCATTTTTGAAAGTAACATCCAATCTGTAGTTTAAAAACGGATTAATTTCATCCATTTCATTTGTATCTGGACCTTCAAAATTTAAAGTAATTCTATGCCATTTTTTTAACTCACCTTCAACCTTTACCGGTTTTTGTTGTTGACATGAACTTAGGAGTAAAAAAAACAATAGAGAACAGGAGATGTATTTGAGCATTATATCTTCTTTTATTTAATAACTATTTTTTTAACAAACCTATTTGTCTCATTAGATAGTTCTACAAAATAAATCCCTCGAGCGTGATTAGAAAAATCTACTTTATTTTGGGAAACGCTTCCCTTTTCTAAAACTTGACCTTGTATATTCATTAAATTATACTTTAGGTTTTGGTTATTTGATTTTATATTGAAAACACCATCACTAGGATTAGGGTAAACTGATAAATCTCGAGCATTGAAGTCATTAATACTCAGAGCCGATGTCAATTCAAATTCAATTTTATCGGGTTCACTTGACAATGATCTTTGTTGTGTTAATCTTACTGTATTTTCACCTTGAATTAATGTAACATCTGGTATTCTTGTTTCTAAATATATATTCCAATCAAAGGTTCGTGTGATTAAAACATCGTCATACAGCGTTCCATTAATTTCAATATCCATAATGGAATCATCTCTATTTCTGTTTGCCGCAAAAAGAATAAAATCATAAGTACCTGCAGTAGTTACCTGAAATTTATGTTCAATAAACTGATTTGATGCAAACGAATCTATATATTCACCTCCAGAAGCTGAAGTACTAGTACCAATATTAATATCAATGGACGCCGTTGTATAATCTTCTGCTTCTAATGATATATTATCAGTTTCTTCAGAAGTATCAACCTCAGACAATGTAAATTCTTGAAAGTATAAGGGGCGCTTATCGCCAACACCTGGTGTGTTATTTCCTGTGTCTTGCATCAAATAAACATATAACTTATCACCTGTAACAAAAGCATCAAAGTGATTAAAATTTATAGTTTCCGTTCCTATATGAACTATTTTCCAATTATTTTGACCTTCTAATGTGGTTTTAATAATTATATTCCCTCCTATAATTTCAACCATAAAGACATGGTTTTTATAACTGTAAAGTTCCCCACGGGTTTGAGGATTTGGGATAACACCATCTACATCACTAGAGAAATTTGCATCAGTAGCCAACTTATAATAATGTACATTTCTATTATCAACACGTTGCACAAAATGAATCGCACCATTTTCAGTAACTGTCCATGCTGGATCGGAAGACGATTTAGGAAATGTGGCTGTCCCATAATCATCTCCTGGTTGTGCAATCTGAACTGGGTCTAAGTTTGGGTTAATATTATTTTGGATTGGTAAAGAAATAGAAGTATCATTAACATCAAACCATGGTGTGGATGCATTTGCGGGAATTCCGTTAGTATACGCATAATATAATCCACTATTTAACATATAACCATTACTGGTATTGGCATCATTGTTAGTAGAGTATCTTATTGAAAAACCAGAATAAAACTTACCGTTTAAAAAGCGCTCACCACCATACATATTGTTTCTATTTGGTAATGCAAGCGTACCTTCATGAAATAACCAGTTATTACTCCAAACGTTACCATTATAATGTGCTAAAAGTATATCGCCATTACCAGAACCGCCTTGTCTATATCTGGCAATCAAACTTCCATCATCTGCTCTGTGTATCATTGGGTAAGTCATACGCTCATAGTCCTCACCAGATTTTAAATAGTTTCGCTTAGGATTAAAAATATCCAAAGTAAATTCATTATCAGGCACAAAAGCCATATTCGTTTTTGAGACTGAATAATTAAAGAAATCGTTAGGTAAAGAAGAGGACCTATAGGCATGCATATCATATAAAATATGAATGGTATTATCTATCGTACTAACGCCAATAGCCGCTGTATTATGAGAATCGCCACGTATACCTGTACCATTAAGAAGTTCACCGCCTTGACCGACATGTTTATGTGGAAATTCTATAGTTACCCAACTTGAGTTTAGTACGTTTAAATTCTTTCTTGAAAGCATTAGATTTCGTGTGTCCATACCACCTTTGTACCAAGTTACAAATGCGTATCCATTTACTACATCCACACAATCTCCATGCGGAGAAATCCTTTGACTAAATCTATAATTTACATCTTTTGTTCCTGCAAAGTACAACCCTCCTTCTCCATCAGGTGTCACTTTTGTTGAGTTATCTAATACGGCATTCAGCTCCTTTTGGGCTGTTATCGTGATTGACACAAAGACTATCAAAACAAACAATACGAACTGATTTTTTTTCATGTTTTTTTATATTTCGATAGCTTTCATTACTATTAAAAAAGCCAGTAGAAACAAGGTTTGTACTGGCTTTTTTTAGTAACTAATTTTAAAACGAATTTATTTTTAACTTAATTATATGTTTTCCTGGAGATAATCTAACCGAATCGAATGCAGGTGGAATTTTATTTCCATTATGGATTAAGTCTTTTCCGTCTATATCTTTTAAAGAAAACTCTGCTACCATATTTCCTGGAATTTCTATCTCGTAAGTTTGAAGTCTAGCGCCATTGTACGTATATTTTCCAATAATTGGACCTCTTACCGTTGGAACTTTTATTTCACTAGATTTCAATTTACCCATTTGAGGTTGAATAGTTGCCACACCAAAACCAGGCGTTTTAGGCTTTATACCCCATAATCCTCTTGGAATTACATTTGCCGGTACAGCACCCCAAGCGTGATTCCAATCTAAATTGTTCTTGTATTTTAAATCCCAAGCTTCTAAAGTTATGGTTGAACCTGAACGAATCATATTATACCAACTTCTTTCAGCTTTGCTAGCAAGTAGTTCTAAAGCATAAACTGCTTCACCAGCATTGTACAACCCATCCATTAAAAATTGAGCTCCATAAACACTGCAAGCCATTCCTCTGGATTTTACGAAGTCTACAACAGATTGATAATGCTCTTCTGGAACTAACCCAAATGCCAACGGCATCATATTAGCATGCAGAGACGCATGATCTGTTCCTATACCATCTATATAAATACCACGGGCTGCATCGAACATTTGTTCGTTAACCGCCTTTTTAACTTTTGCTGCTCTTAATTCAAAGTCTAATACCTCTTGTGTTTTGCCTAAAATTTGAGCAAACTCAGCCATAATTTTCATGTTTTCGTAGAAAAACGAATTAATTACAGTGCTGTAAGGTTGGAACACAAATCCGTCGCGTTCTCCTTTTGTTTTGCTGCCGTTAAAATTGGCAGATGGCCAATCCACAATATCAGTTAATGGCTTTTTATAACCTTCAGGGAAGCCTAACTTTTTCATGAATTCGTCATCTACTTTTGTAGAAGTAATTAATCCTTCGTCATTAGAGAGTTCAAAAAGTGTTTTATGTTTTAATGGCTCATAATACCTTTCAATAAGTTCCGTATTTCCTGTATACATATAATCGGCATATATCAATAAAGCCACATGTTGTTGCCATTCGGTAGGCCATGTTGGATTTTTCATAAAATACTCGATAGTTCTTCTCGCCATGGCAAATTCTCTATCCGTAGTATAATGACTTAATTGATTCAAGTATGCATCTGCTTCGTAAGGAATACGTTCCCTATCTCCATCAACATATAACCCATTAAATGTTGTAGCTTTTATGGAATATTTACATAAATCCCAAACCTGATTTAAAACATCGTTATTACTTTTAAAACTACTGGCATTATCATCCCAATAGGTATGAAACGCTAGTTGTTCAATGTCTTCTGCTGAAATTGATTCTTGCGCCCCTTCTATTTCGGCATATCGAAATGGCACCAAAGGTGGAAATCCATCTGGTAAAGGAATGGCTTTATTAGCTCTTGTATTTCTCTCATCTTCCTGAACTTTTATTTGATACTTTGTTTGCCCAGGTTTAACATCCACTTTTATTTCTTGATAACGAATATTGCTTTTTGCAGGTGGAGTTCTGTTAACATTACCTTTTTCGTCTAACATTTCCCCAACCCTAACGGTTAAGGTATGTGGCGATTTGGCATTATAGGTAAAATCCATAGTAGCAAAAGCTGCTTTTCCGAAATCAATAAAAACAAAGTCGTCTCGTTTTTCAAGTTTTACCGGTGCTACTTTCGTAACTACAAATTTGTTTTCAGTTGAAATAATATAACTATCACTTTTACCTGTGGTAAACTTTTGAGGCTCTGAATAATCAACTAAACGATTTTCTTCATCCCAAATCCTCACTTTCCAGTAGTAAGTTTTCCCTATTTCAAGTGGATTTCCATTATACTCAACATTTGTTGACTCTAAAGATCGAACTTGACCGCTATCCCAAACATCGCCGTTATTATTGTTGATGCTTTTCTGGTTGGAAGCGACTAATATTTGGTAAGCCCCTTGATATTTAGCACCTAGAGGTACCGTCCAGCCAAATTCTGGTTTTAAATCGAATATTTTAACATCCGTACTAGGTTCTCTAATTAACTCAACCGTTAAATCTGTTGGTGCCGCTCTAAACTCATTACTGTTCTTCTTAATTAACTCATCAAGTTTTGCTCGAAGATTATCGGCAACTGCTTTATACTTCTTCTTTCCTATTAAATTGTTAATCTCTTTAGGATCTTTTTTAAGGTTATAAAGCTCTTCGATTGACTTATCATTTACATATCTAAAATATTTCCATTCTTCAGTTCGAACACCTTCACTTGGAGGAATTTCACTAAAATCCCATATGTGTTCTATTAAAATGGTATCTCTAGCAATTGTATTGGTTTCTTTTTTTACAATTGGTAGTAAGCTTTTACCTTGCCACGTGTCTGGCGCTTTTACACCTGCTAAATCTGCAATTGTTTGTGTTACATCAATATTTAGTACCATGTCATCAATATCTTGATGTGAGTTCACACGTGGATCAAATACAATTAAAGGTACTCGAATTGAGTTGTCGTACATCAGCCATTTTCCTGCTAATTTACGTTCACCTAAAAAATATCCATTATCACCCATTACAATGATAACTGTATTTTTTTCTAAGCCTTTCTCTTCTAATTTTTTTCGAATTTTTGCAATTTCTAGGTCTATTCCAGAAATCATTCGGTAATATCCTTTTAAGCTGTGTTGGTATTTTTCTGGAGTATCATAACGCCAAGTCCAGCGTAACCAGTTAAATCCGTCTCTTACTATTTTAGGTTGTGCGTTAAAATATTTATCATCACCTAGCTCAGGTTCTGGAATGGTTATGTCCGTAAGTAATTTATCTGTTTCAGCTTGCCAAAAATATTGATCTGGTGCACTATCATGCGCATGAGGTGCACTAAAGCTCAATGAAAGGCAAAATGGTTTTTCATTTGTTGCATTTTTATCTATAAAATCGATAGCTTGTTGCCCTGTGTAACGGGTTAAATGTACTGTGTCATTATCAATGGTTTTATAATAATATCCTCTTCTATCTTTAAAACTGTGATTTCTGTCATAATCTTCATACTCATCAAATTGTTTATCCAAATCATTATAACGAACGCCATATTTTCCATAAAAGCCCGTATAATAACCATTGTTTTTTAACACGGTTGGATACGAATTTGCCATATATTCTTCACGCACATTTCCTGTTTGAAAATTAAAATTATGTGCTCTTTCATGTAAGCCTGTAAATAAACTCGCTCTACTCGCAGCACAAATTGGTGTAGTAACAATAGCAGTATTGAAATAGGTTCCTGATTTTGCCAAATCATCCATTTGCGGGGTTTCTACATATTTGTTACCCGCATACCCAATAGCATCAAAACGTTGATCATCTGTAAGAATGAATATAATATTTGGTTTATCTTCAGTGCTTTTCTGTTGAGCATTTGACGCGTTAAAACC
Source organism: Algibacter luteus (assembly GCF_900141715.1). Taxonomy (GTDB): domain Bacteria; phylum Bacteroidota; class Bacteroidia; order Flavobacteriales; family Flavobacteriaceae; genus Arenitalea; species Arenitalea lutea. The sequence goes on from NZ_FQYK01000001.1 coordinate 302,687, forward strand.
ACATATTGTTGAAATTAACATGAATAAAAAACTGACTTTTCGCATTTGATTTCTTTTTATTTAAAGAGAATTTTAAAAAAATTGTTTGTAAAGTATAAAACTAGGGTTTAGCCCTAGGAGTTCCATCCTGCTCTATCCTGAAATAGAATTAAAAACTCCTTAAATTAAAAAATCTTCAACAATAATGATTAATGGTTGAAGATTTATACTTTATAAAAATTTCTGAAATAAATAATTATCCAAAATTCCACTCGGAATTCCAATCAATTATTTTATTATTATACATGGCATCCAATCCCATTTGAACGCATATGGCTGCTTTGGCTCCCGTAACTATATTGGATTCTGGATTTTTATTATTTAAAATAGATTCCTTAAAATCTAAAAGAGCCTGCTTACTCGGGTCTAGATGTTCTACGTTTAAGGGATAACCTTTTTCTGCATCCCAACCCGATGTGGCTCCACTAACGCCATCAACATCACCTATTATTTTATTTTTTTGCCCTTCGGGATAAAACCAAGCCTTTTTAGTATCGATAATAATCGTGCCTTTATCTCCCAAAACTTTAATTTGATATCCATCTCTAGCGTTACAAGTTAAACTCGTGAATTTTGCTTTAACGCCACTTGGATAAGTATAAACTAAATGAACATTATCATAAGTTTCTCTACCATCTTTCCAATAATCAATCCCCCCGACACCCATAACTTGATTTGGAGTTTCATTAAGTACCCAGTTTACAAAATCGATTTGATGCGAACAGAGTTCAGCCGTTAATCCGCCTGAAAACTCTCTATACATTCTCCAATTTAGTGCTTTTTCAAATTTAGGTTCAGGAACAACTCTTCGCCAATCACCACGACGATTCCATTGGCACTCAAAGGCAACAATTTTACCAACTTTTCCTTGTTTTAATAAATCAACCACAGCTGTGTAAAGCCTTGAACTATGGTATTGATGTCCTGTTTGAAATATTAATTTAGAATGTTCCGTTTTTTGAACTAATTCCTGAATACCGGTATACCCTTTAGCTAAAGTTTTTTCACAATACACATGTTTGCCTGCATCAAGCGCATCAATGGCAATTTTTGAATGTGTATTAAATGGCGTAGCGACTATAACCGCATCAACATCTTTATTATCTAATAGTTTTCTGTAATCTAAATACCCAACGGGGTTTGAATTTGCTTTTGCCAAACCTTCTTTTAATCTAAAAGGTAATACATCACAAGATGCGACAACATTTACATTTTCTATAGAATTAATAATATTAGTAAGTCCGCCACCACGATCTCCAGTGCCAATTACACCAATATTTATGGTACTATTAGCATTTATATTTGACATTACATTGCCATACAAATATGAAGAACTAGCTATACCTGCCGTAGCAACGGCTGTTTTTTTTATAAATAATCGTCTTTTCAAGTTTTATAATTTTGGTTCCCAACCTGGTTCATAAGTTCTAGACCATAATTTCATAGCCTCTCGGTTGTACATCATGCCGGTTTTATCGTTTATATCAAAACCGTCATTAATTCTATACGCAATATTAGCATAATGCACCATAGCCATACTTTTACTAGCATCATCAATCGGTGCCGTTAATTTAGTTTTGCCCCTAATGGTATCAAATAGATTTTGAACATGTTTTGTTGAAGTGTCTCCGCCACCTCCTAAGGCGGTTCCAGCTTCTTTAGATGCTGAATTATACTCTTTAACTAATTTTCCTCTACGATCGTATAACATATATTTACCTCTATCGACAAATACAGTTCCTTCTGTACCATAAATAACGGTACCTCGCCCTGTACCATAAGTACTATAGCTATTTCTAGATTTACCATCCCATTTAATGACTTTATTGTCAGCAAACTTAAAAGTAGCCTCCATGTCATCATACATCTCCCAACCATCATCTAGAAAGTGACGTTTTTCTGCTTCAACATAAACGTGCTGTGGAAAATCTACTTGTAATGCCCAACGTGCCACATCTAACTCGTGGGTTCCGTTATTACCAGCTTCTGCTGTTCCATATTCCCAACCGTACCAATGCCAATTGTAATCCCATGTTTCAGAAGTATATGCACGTCTTGGGGCTGGACCTTGCCATAAATCCCAATCTAACCCTTCAGGGATAGATGCACTTTTTTGCAATGGCACCTGACCTCTTCCATTGTTGTAAAAAGCAACAGCCTTATATGGTTTTCCTATTACTCCATTATGAATTTCATTAATAATTTCAATGGTATGGCCAGACGAACGTTGCTGGTTTCCCATTTGGACTATTTTATTGTAATGTTTTGACGCTTTTACCAATTGCTCATTTTCATACATGTTATGACTACATGGTTTTTCAACATACACATGCTTACCTGCTTTCATAGCCATAATAGAACCTGGAGTATGCCAATGGTCTGGCGTAGCGTTAATCAACACGTCTACATTTTTATCGTCTAATACTTTTCTAATATCATTCTCCAAAGTTGGATTATAATCAATATGTTCTCTAAAAGCTTTTAATCCCTTTAAACGTTGACTTTCCATAACGTCGCACAAGTAAAGTAATTTGGCATTACTTTCCTTTAACGCTATTGGAGATTTAAATGCATTTAAGCGTCTTCCTAAACCGGCAATAGCTACATTTATTCGATTGTTTGCGCCAATTATACCATTATAGCTTTTTGCAGACATAGCATTTACGCCGCCAACTAAAGTGACACCTAATGCTGCTGTTGTTGTTTTTTTTATAAAATCTCTACGATTATTTCCCATTTTACTCATTCTTTGATTTTGGAACTTTGATTTTAATATTTCTGAAAGACACCTTGTCTCCGTGATCTTGTAATAAAATTTGCCCTTTTTCTAGCATACCAAAATTTGGCCACTTGGCATATTTACTTTCTGAAACCAATTTTAAAAATTCTTTACTGCCTCTTTCATATTCTAGAACTTTTACATCGTTTAACCAATGTTCGACATGATTATCTATAGATTTTATATAGGCAGTATTCCATTCTCCAATTGGTTTAATTGGCTTACTTGGATCGGCTTGAATTAAATCATACAACGAACAAACTGTTCTACTACCTTCATGAGAGCCTAATTTAGCATCGGGATGAAGTGCATCGTCTAAAATTTGATATTCCAACCCTATTGACGACCCTGGGCCTTTATTCAATTCGGTATCTACATAATATTTAATACCACTATTGGCTCCTGGAGTTAACTTAAAATCTACTTGTAACTCAAAATTACTATACTCATTTGTAGTTACAATATCTCCTCCTGCAGCAGATTCAGCGCCTCCAGAAGGTAAAACAATAAGTTCTCCGTTTTCAATTACCCAGCCATCGTTTGGAAATGTATCTAACTTAGCACCTCGCCATCCGTTGGTTGTTTTACCATCCCAGAGCATTTGCCATCCAGATTTTTGTTCATTAACTGTCAGGCTGTTTTTTGTTATAATCGGCTCTAACGGTGAATTAGTGGCATATTTAGATAAATTCTCTGTTAAAATCTTAGCATTCTTCCACATGACCTGTTTACCAAGTTTTTCTTTGCTATTGCCTATAGAGTGCACTTGTAAAGCTATAAATCCGCTTGCTGTTTTATCATCAATTAAATGCGACGCCGGAACACCATTTATCCATGTTTTTATGGTATCAGCTATTGCTTCAACACGGTAATGATTCCAACTATTTTGTTTAAATGCCTTTTGGGCCTCTGGATTATTTTCTAAAGTGTTTAACCATTTGCGTCTTCCTTCATCATAGATTCCGCCACTCCAAGAACGTTTTGATGGATCAATTTCTACCTGATATCCATGCACTCGTCCATTTTGATAGTATGGATAGCTATTACTTCTAATTTGAATTCCTGAATTCATAGTTGAATCTACCTTAAATTCAATTTCTAAAATAAAATCACCATACATTTCATTAGATGATAAAAATGTATTCGGTGTATTAGAAGCTGTTGTGCCTATTATAACTCCGTTTTCATTTTTATAAGTGGCCTCACCACCTTTGATATTCCATCCTTCCAAAGAATTATTTTTTATTAAATCTACCCAAGGGATTTCTTGTTTAGTTTCTTTACAAGCACTAAAACCTGTTGCAGCTAAGACTATGAGCAACAATACATTGAATTTAATTATTTTCACGTGATGTTATTTTAATTGATTAAGAAAAACTAAATATAACTAGTTCAATTAAATTTACTGTCCTGCTCTATGCTGATTTTTTAAATTCTTCAAAAAAAACCTTTCATTAAAAATATTTTAATGAAAGGTTTTGGACTATTTTAATATTACGCCTAATAAGTAATTTAATCTATTTTCAACGTTATTTGATTATAACAAAAATAGCGGGATTAAATTCTCGCTATTTTTAACTTAAACAATATTTTTATGATGACTTAAAATTAAGGCATTTCAAAGTCAAGTGTAAACTCTTCAAATTTCACATCTCTATCTCTTATAACTAAAGTATCTTTAACTGTATGCACTAAATCAAATGTTGATGTTTTTGTTGATATTAATGTACCAAAAAAGCGGTTCTCAGTGACTTCAACTTCAAGTTCTCGGTATTCATAATCTAAGTAAATTACGTCTCGACTTTCTCCACCCCATTCATCTCCATTTTCAACAAACTTTCCTGAGCCCGTTACAACAACAGTGCTAGTTGGGTCAGCATTAGCAACAGTAATATCTTCATTATCGTTAAATGTCAATAGTAAAGACAATGTATTATTAGTAGCAATACCTGGTCTTCTAACATTAATAGTAGTAATTGCTTCATTCCTTCCTGCAGTTGATAATGGAAGTAACTCATCACCCACAACAAACTCAGATCTATAAACTGAAGAGCCTTCAATGTTCTCTGTTTCCGTTTCTGTGGGATTTCCGTTTTCATAAACCGTAACCGATTCGTTAGATCCTACAGCTTCATCCTCACCGCGTCTTAAATAGATACCTTGATATTTATTCATAAACTTGATACCAAAAAGTGTATAGTCCTTAGGTAGTGTTTGCCAATCATCTGCTTTAATTTTAATAGGATTTGTAACCCCTTCAGCTGGTACACCTACTAAAAGCGAATCCAATTCTTCATAATCTGTAATTCTTAATGGAATTACATAATGTACATCACCAAAATCGGCAAATGATTGTGGGTCATCAAAAAAGGCATCTGAAAGCTGCACTGGGATACGCCCCTTTGTAGAACCAGAAGGAATTGTTACTGGGCTTTCCTGTTCAATAGTGTAGTAAGAAGCTGGTAAAACCTTAACATTTACAGTATCTAAGCCTAAAGCAGTAGCATCTATCAAATCAGGAGCTAACTCAAAATGTACTCTTCGATTTTTATTATTATTATAAACTCCTGACATAATAACACCGATTTCAAACCTACCATTATTATCATTTTCGTTATAACCCAAATCATACTTCCCCTGAATTAATGTTCTTACAGGGGTTTGAAATGGAAAATATACTGAAGTTGAGCCAAAGTCGTCAAATTCATTTTCCTGATTTTCGCAAGCCATAAAACTTAAGGCAATTGCACATATTATTAAATATTTTATTTTCATGTCTAAATATTTTTTTAGTTCTTCTAAATTACAAAATTACTTTACCATCCATTATTTTGCTCCAATTCAGAAAATTTCAGGGTTTCAGAATTTGGAATTGGCATATAAGTAGCAAAAGGTTGAAAGTTCCTTACCTCAACAGACGGTAACTCAACATAATTGCTTCCGTTAAAAAAGTAACCTTTAGCTGGTTCATTTAGAGATAATCCCCATCTTCTAAGATCCCAGAACCTGTGTCCTTCAAAACTTAACTCTATACGACGTTCATTTCTGATAAGCTCTCGCATATCCTCTTTAGTTGAAATAGATGCTAAGTAATTATCTGGTTGTGTAATTCCTGCTCTATTACGTATTGCTGCAATCACATCACGAGCGGTAATACCATCAACCTGATAGTCTGGACCACCAATTTCATTTGCTGATTCTGCTAATATTAAAAACAATTCAGTATATCTAAAATACACATCGGCATGTCTCTTACCTTGAGCAGTTCCATCATTATTAATTCTAACTTCGGGTTGCAATAATTTTTTAAGGTAATACCCTGTAGTTGTAGACTGCCCAGGTATAGAATCTAACCTATCATTTCCTCCACCAAGACCAGTATTAATTGTGCCTCCTCCAAATTCAGCGCCATTAACAACAACATATTTTTCTAGCCTAGGGTCTCTGTTAGTATAAGGGTTTTGAGGATCAAAACCATTAGCCACAGTTGCAGGATATCCGTCTTGCATTGGAAATGCCATTACAAAGTTATGTGTTGGATTAATCTCCCCATTTCCATTTACTGAAGGCGGAAATATTCTTTTTTCTAAAGTTGAACTGTTACCACCTATAGAACCTCGCCATAGCGATTCACTACTAAATATATTATCATCTGATGCATAAAACTCATTACCGTTTGGATCTAAACCAGCAACACCTCCAATAGTATTTAATATTTGAGCTGCATTTGTTGCTGCCATATTATAATAACTCTGACTGTTTAAAAATGAAGGACTCGCCGCAAAAAGTGCCAAACGTGCTTTTAGTGCTTTCACTATTCTACCTGAAATACGTAATTCAAAAAAGTTATCATTTACTATTCCATATTTATCATAATCAAAATTTTCTAAATTTGCGTACCATGGGTCTACTTGTCCTGCGCTTAACCCATAATCTGTTGGTAGCAAATTAAGTGCCTCATCAAAATCTGCCATAATAGCCTGAACAGAAGCTTCAAATGATAAACGGGGAACATTAAAGTTACCATTAGCTTCAATAAACTCAGTATAGTACGGAATACCTAGCAATTCTCCAGATGTTCCTATACCAGCATGTGCTTGAAGCACATAAAAATGATGCAATCCTCTTAACGCTAACGCTTCTCCCTTCATACGCATCTCAAACATTTCATTTGTTAACGCATCTCTGCTCCATTGCGTTTCTCCTGCGTCAATAATTTCTAGGAATCGGTTTACCCAGAATACACGTTCAAAATTACCCCAACGGGCTGTAGGGTTAAATTGTGCATTCAACTCGCCAAGCGCCATTCGCTTATAATTGTTATCCAAAATATTATTAACAGCATCATCAGTAGCTGCTTCAGAAAATGAATATTGATCAATTAAGCCCGTATATCCATTTAATAATACACCTTCTGCTGCATTTGGATTTGTAGTAACAAAATCAAAGCCTAACCTATTTTCATCAATTGGTTCGAGGGTATCACAGGCAATTATGCCAGTGAATACCAACATAACTAATATATATTTTATTAAATTTTTCATCTTATTTTTCTAATTTTTCTAATTGAATTAAAATGACATTCTCAAACCTAGAGTATAAACTCTAGACAGAGGTGTTGTACCTATTCTTAATTGACGAATATCTTTATTTTCACCAATTTCAAACAAATTAGTTCCAGAAAGATTAATGCTAAAATCCTCAATACCAAGTTGATTACAAAAAGCCTCCTGAAATTCGTATGTTAACTGAGCACGGTTAATATTAAGATAGCTATTGTCGTACAACCAAAAAGTAGATGTTCTAAAATTATTTTGATTTGTTTGAGATGACAACCTTGGGTAAGTTGCGGTACTTGCTGTTGCTGGTGTCCATCGTCCCAAAACAACTTCTGAGTATTTATCATTTCCGTCAACTGAATAATATTCGTTAAAACTATTATTTAACTTATTACCCTCAGCTCCTGTTTGACCTGTAGCTAAAACAAAAAAGTTGAACCTTTTATACTTTAAGTTAAGGTTTACTCCATAAGTCCAAGGGCTACTAGCTTGCCCTATAGCAATTCTGTCATCATTATCGATCATATCATCCCCATTTTGATCCTGATATTTAATATCTCCCGGTTGAACGTTACCAAATTGAGGTTCAGGTAAACCAGCATTTAAATTACCATCTGTATCAAAATCTGCTTCAGCATAAAATCCTTGATCAACCAATCCAAAAATTGTAGAAATCTCTCTTCCTTGTGTTTGTAGATAGTCTTCAGCAAAGACCTCAGATCTTTTAGCCCTTTCGGTTTGACTATATAGCACGTTTGCACCTAAACTAATTGAAAAATCTTCATAAGTTTTATTGAAATTCATACCTATTTCAAAACCAGTATATAAGTTCTTATCGAAATTATTATATGGTCTGAAGTTATCGTAAAAAGATGGATATTGGTCATTCAAAAACCCTACTTGTTTATCAAGTTCTGATTTAAAATAATTAAACTCTAACCACAAAGAATTCATTACATACGTTTCTAAACCAATGTTTAAATCTATACGCTCTTCAAATGTTAAATCAAGATTCTCTCCTTGTGTAATGTTTTGTCTGCGATTAGAATTTCCATCAGCCCAATTAATATTGTTTCCACTAGAATAGTTTACATCATATAAATAGTAACCATCAATTCCTTGATCAGACTTTATAATACCTCCTGAAGCCTTTAACTTAAGGTAGTCAATAAATTTACTGTTCTTCAAAAATGGTTCTTCACTTATAATGTAAGCTATACCGGAAGTTGGTGATAAACCACCTCTATTTCCTTCAGGTAATTTTATAGAATTAGTATAGGTCCCAGTAAAATCAAAAAATAATTTCTTTTTGTAGTCATAAGTCATTTGAAATCCTAAGTGCGCATCAACATCTGTTTGAATAACATCATTTTGTCTTTGTGAATTATAAAAACCTAACAACGTGGTATTCAAAGAATGATTCTTAGCAAAAGTGGTCTCGTAATTTATAAGTCCGTAAAGACCAAATCGCGATATAAAACCATTAGTACTAACATTTTCAGTTTGATCTTTTATATCTTCACCAAAAACTCCAAGACTTGTTATTCTATCGCCTTCCCAAGTTGGCTCATAGGTTTTAAATTGATTATTTATAGATAAATTATAAGAATCATAAAAATCAAAACTCACATAAGTTTTGGCCGACAAACCTTTTGTTATTCTATCTAAATCAAAATTGATTGTGTTGTTAAACTGTGTAGAACGAAACACTGTATTTCGATAACCACCAGCAATAGCTAAAGCTATAGGAGCATCTGCACCAAACTGTTGAGTTGAACCTAAAAGCATCCCATTGAACGTATTAGCGGCTTGTAATTGTCCAGCAACAGTGGGGTCGCTAGTGTCTATTAAATCTAAAGGCAAAAATGGCGAATAAGTATTAGGTCTTAAAGTAGTCGCAGCGCTTAATAAATTAGCTCTAGACGACTTATCAGTACTTATAATCGCAATACCATCGAGACTACTTGAAATCCAATCATTTATTTTAAAATCTAAGTTACCTCTTACATTAAAACGATTAGTTCCTGCATTTATATCATCATTAATATTTACCCAATCCTCATTACGAGTCCAACCCACATTAACATAATACTGATTTTTATCATTTCCACCAGAAAACTCTGTTAAAACATTTGTAGAACTCACAAAAGGTTGCACGTATTCCGTCGAATATAAATCCAAATCTGGGTATTTATAACTATTAGAACTTGTTCTAAACTCTTGAATAAGCGCAGAATCATAAAAAGCATCTAAACCATCATTAATTCTAGCTTCATTAAAAAGTTGCATGTATGGTACCGAACCTAAATAATTAGGTAAAGAAATAGGTGTGCTAATACCCGAGCGGATATTAACATTAATTTCTTTTTTATTAGCTTTTCCACGTTTTGTATTAATAACAATAACACCATTTCTTCCTTGACTACCATACAGCGCAATAGAATTTGCATCTTTTAGTACCGTTATCTGCTCAACCTCTTCCATATTCAGGATATTAGGATCACGACCAATAACGCCATCAATTACAAAAACAGCATCACCTATACCTCTTACATTATCAGAGCCTCTTACACCTAACATGAGTCCGTTTATATAATTTCTAACAAATTGTGTATTGTCATAAGTTAATCGGTCTTGGGTGTTAATTGACGATACTGCACCAATAATATTGCGCCTATCTTTAGTGGCAACTCCCATCTTTATTTCGTCATCTTCCGATGCGAGGAAAAGAGATTTCTCCATGGTAATATTACCCAATAAATCAGACATTGCAACAATCACTGATTCATAGCCCTTTTTTTGAATTACAACTGACTGATCGTCATTTAATTTAATTTTAAACTGTCCATTAACATCCGAAGAGGCCTTACCTCCATTTGGGCTATAAACATCAACGCCGCTTATAGGGTTACCTTGTTCATCAACCACAGTTGCTGTTACTTCTACACCTTCTGTTTGAGCAATTGCGACATTACAAAAGCAAAACAACATTAAGCTAGCTAGAGTAAACAACCTATATAATTTATTTATCTTCATTTCTTTCTTTATATTTATTAAAACGAATTTACACAAAACTACCATCCAGGATTTTGAGGGAATCCCTCGTAAATTTGTGTTTGCTCAACTGGAAATGGTAACCAATAATGCTGAGGAAACTCACAAATTCTATCTACAAGAAGCGTTTCTGTAAAACTACTTCTGTCTTGCGGAAAATCTAAGGCTAATTTTCTTCTATATTTATCCAAATGGGCTAGTCCCCATCGTCTAATATCTACCCATCTATGTGCTTCATAACTTAACTCAACAGCTCTTTCTCTTCGTAGTTCATCCATAAACTTGTTTTTATCAGCAACTATATTAGGAGCCACATTAGGAACACCCGCTCTATTACGGAACAAATTAATAGCCCCCTCAGCAGTTAAGCTGTAAGACCCTGGTGCTACAGTTGCTCCCTTAGATGCATGTAATGCTTCTGCATACATTAAATAAACATCTGTAAGTCTCATATGCATTCGCACTCCGACGTATTGATCTATAATAGGATTCCATTTACTATGATACTTATCATCAACTTTAGGATAAAATTTGGTCCACATATACCCTGTATTATTTACTATTTTGATGTTTTCAGCACCAGTACTACGATGAAAACCTTTTACAGTTGGAGATTCAAACCAAAGTTGGGCAGCTACATGATTTGGATCTCCGGCTCCTGGATCTATAATATCTCCATCAATAATATGCCATCTATAAAAACGTGGATCACGATTTTCAAAAGGTTTAGTCTCATCAAATAACCTTTGGCCTGCAGGAAGTTTTTGATCTTCTTCAATAGATAGTCCATTAGCCATACCAAAATTATTATGAATAAAGTTGTGTGTAGGACTAATAACCTCATATCCAGCAGAACTGGTATGAATGTCTCTATTTACTCCTGATGCCATAAATCTTGTGGCCTGAACAGTACTACCACCAGTAGCAGCAAATATAAATTCTGTACCTCCTGGCCATGAACCAGGTGCAGGAGATTTCCAAAATACTTCATCGTAATTTTCCCATGAGGCTAATGCATAACGCCCTTGATCGGCTAATTTAAGTATTCCAGCAAAAGCATCAACTGCCATATCACACAACTCTGTATCATAGTCATATGTATTTATACTTTGATTGTTACCTTTCATTAAGGGGCTAGCTGCAAGAAGTAGATTTTTACCTTGAAAAGCATATGCTGTACCTTTAGTAAGCCTACCCTTATTTTCACCTCGTGTGAGTTGTCCATAACTCTCATTATCCCAATCTACAGGTAATAGTTCAACGGCTTTTTTGTAATCTTCGTTAGCTAGTAAAGCAACTTCTTTGTAAGTCGCAGGACGAGGTATTTCAAATTCATCTATTAATACTTTATCAATATATGGATAACGTCCCCAAAATTTCATAATCTCATTATGGAAAAATGCTCTAAAAAAATAAGCTTGCCCAAGAATAACATTTTTTTCGGCTTGAGTTGCATTTACCATTAAATCTCTATTCTCAACATTCTGAATTACAATATTCGCTTTTCGAATACCGCGTAAGCTACCATCATATAACCCAGGTCTCTGTCTATTAAAAGCATTTGTATTTTCAACATTAGCAGAATTATTCCCTGTTGATCCATAATTAGAATTATAGTGGTTATTTAAGTAACAAAAGTTATCTCTTATCACATCATTGAATCTTCCTGCATCAATATCACCACTTGCTTTGGTAGGTCTATCAACAAATCCATCATCACCTAAAAGAAAATCTTGAAAGGTATGCGTTTGCTGTTCATAAGACACGACTAATGAATACATTTCTTCAACGAAACCTTGCGCATTTTTAAAGGTAGAAAAAACATCTTCTTCCTCTATGACTGACTCTGGTGCCACATCTAAATAGTCCTCGCATGAAAAAGAGAATACGAGTCCTAAGATTATTAATATTTTTAATTTATAGTTTTTCATTATTTCTTTTTTTTAAAAATTCATATTAAAACCAAAGTTAAATCTCTTTAAGGTAGGATAATCCCCTCTTTGCTGTCCTTGATTTGCTCCACCTGTGTTAAACTCTCTATCATCAGGCATATCAGACCATAAGAACAGGTTATTTCCATTTGCAAAAACTTGAAGTTTCTTCAGCCCTAGTTTTTCACATGTCTTTTTTGGTATATCATAAGATAAAGAAACTGATCTAAGCCTTGTTAATGACCCATCCAACCAGTTATCTCTAGGATTAGTTGCACCTAGGACTCCAAATGATGGTTGGGTATCAGTATTATTTGGCGTATTTACAGTCCAATAATCTAAATCTTGTGTAAATATTAAAGGAGTAGAATTACTAAAGGTATTGTTACTGAACAATCTAGATGCATTTTGAGTTCCATATAACTGCGCAGAAACACTAAAACCTTTGTATCGGGCACCTAGAGTAGCACTCCAAGTTCTTTGCGGTTGTTCTGGATAACCAAAAGGCGCATTATCAAAATTATTATTGTAAACACCGTCTCCATCAAAATCTACAACATCATAATATCCGACACGTGTTAAATTTTGATTTTCATTTTGTGGTGTTGACATGTAAACATCGTCCCAACTTGTCAAAATCCCAGCTGGAATGGCTGTTCTTCTTTGCCCAATTGTATAACCAGCATCTTTTAGGTGATCGGGTTGAAAAAATGGATCATCTCTTTTAATTACTTTATCTATGGCTTGTGTAAAATTAAAATCACCAAATATATTTAAACCGTTACCAAAAGTATAACTGGAACCTAACACAATTTCATAACCCCTTACCTCAACGATACCTTTATTAATATCAGGAGGTGTTGCTCCAAAGAAATTTGGTAAAGTCTGAATTCCAGCACCCGTAATTCCTATATTATCACGATCTTCGGCAAAATAATCTATCTCTCCAGTTAATAAACCGTCAAATAAGTTGAACTCAGCACCTATATTATACTTAGTAGCTGACTCCCACTGAAGGTTTGGGTTACCTACTACAGCTTCTCTGTAAAACGTATAAGGCGATCTTCCTGTACCACCTTGATATGAACTTGGCACTAAAAATGCAGATGCACCAGACTCCCATCTGGAAAGATATTGAAATCTACCACCAAAATTATCATCACCAACAATACCGTAAGACCCTCTAAATTTTAGCAAATTTAACCAATCTGCTTTTTCCATAAAGGCTTCGTTAGATACTGTCCAACCTGCTGCAACAGATGGGAATAAGTCGAAACGAAATCCTGGGCCAAATTTTTCAGAGCCATTGTAAGCACCGTTAATATCTAAAAAGTATCTTGAATCGTAATTATAAGTCACCCTTCCTACCCAATCTTCACGGTATATTGGAAAAACACTACCTTTTGCACGCTCCTGCCTTCTAACTAAGAATAAAGCGGTCAGGTTATGCTTTTCAGCAAAAGTCCTGTTGTAATTTAATGAAAAATCGTACACCAATTGACGTTCTCGTTGGTCATTCTCTACTTCAGAAGTACCTAACGTCCAAGGTGGTTGAACATAACCAAATCTGGTATTCGTATCTGGAATAAGAAGACTCTCTTCATCACCATTGTAAACTCTAAAAATTACACCTCCATCATTTAAATCTTGCCTACTTCTTTGAGAGTTATCTAAAGAAAAACGTCCTTGAAAAGACAAGCCTTCAGTTATAAAGTCTAATTTTTGTTTTAGTAAAAAATCTGTATTCACTTGAAATTCTCTAAAAGTGTCATAACCCTGAGCTTGTAAAGTCTGAACAGGGTTCACATATACATTAAAATAACTAAAGGGGTTTCCATACAACCCATCTGGATATACTGGCGGATAAAGACTTGGCGCTATTAAGTAAAGTCCATTAGTTACATTACCTATTGAACCAGGATTCTCTCTAATACCTAAAAAACCAGCAAGATTAACAGATAACTCTGTAGTATTTGTAATATTAAAATCGATATTAGATCTAAAGTTAAATCTATCATATCGATACTCACCTAAATAGCCTCTTCCATTATCGTATTTACCTCCATCAAAAATATCACTTACAGTTTGATAAGCCAAACTACCAAAATATTTAGCCGTTTTATCACCACCACGTACAGAGAAGTTAACTCTATAATCTTGTGCATAATCTTTTAACAATTCATCTTGCCAATCAACATTAGGATAAATATAACTTTCTTCCAAACTGGAAGGATTACGGTATCTATCTACAATAGCCAATGGCGTATAATTCCTCCATGTATTAGGAGCTTGAGCTATGCCCCTTAAAATAGCACTATTTGCTTCTCTTAAACCATCATAAGAATCTAATTTTTCTGGTAATTGAGAAACCGTTTTAATGGTTGTATTCACGCTTAGCGACAGTTGTGCTTTTCCTACTTGACCTCGTTTAGTGGTAATTAATATTACCCCGTTAGCACCTTCTACACCAAAAACTGCCGTAGCAGAAGCATCTTTAAGTACCGATAGGTTTTCAATATCATTCATATCTATATCGCTCATCGACCTCTTAACACCATCTACAAGCACAAGCGGATCGCCATTACCATTCCATGAACTTCGACCACGAATAAAAATCCTTGTGTTATCTTGACCAGGAACACCACTACCCTGTATGGCAGTAACACCTGGTAAATTTCCTTGTAATGCTTCTTCAACATTGGCTATACCAGCTGTTCTTTCCATTAAATCCTCACCTTTCACCTGAGTAATAGCAGCTACAACGCTCTCTTTTTTCTGAGTACCATATCCTATAATCACTACTTCATCTAAGGTTGCTATATCCTCTTCTAAAGTAACATTAATAGTTGTTTTACCGGTAGCATTAATTTCTACAGTTTTGTAACCTATGTAAGAAAACTGTAAAATTTTATCTCCTAAAGCAAATTCAAGGGAATAGTTTCCATCAAAATCTGTAGAGGCACCTCGTGTCGTTCCTTTCTGAATTACACTTACACCGGGTATAGGTATTCCCCCTACATCTTTAACAACACCAGAAACCCGATTTTGAGCCTCTAGATTAAAACCTGTAAAACCGGATAAGACCAGAGCAAGCATTAATACAAACCCAGAAACAGGAAAATGTCTTTTTAATTTTTGTTTCATTTAAGTTTAAGTTTAAAATATTATAGTTTTATTTAGTTAGAATGACTTAAAAGAATAAAGGATAAAATAAAGTCATAATAATATGTTAACAATTTTACAACATAATACTATTTTAACTATCCTGCACTATACTGTATGGTGTGAATTTTAACTTAATATCCATTGAAATATGATATTCATCATATTTAATAAATAAAATTTTAGAGAATTCTTTATAAACTTATTCTTTAATAAGTAATGTATTTAATTCGTGCCAAAGATTTTATGACAGATCAAAATTCAAGCTGAGTTATAATCTTAAACATTAAATAGAATAAGAAGTTATTCCATTATCCATAACAATGGATATCGAACTGGCATATTACGAAGTATTTCCGCTTTATTTGGAATTTCTGGAAGTTTAGACCATGTTTTTATATAAGCTTCGTTATTTAAACTAAGTCCTCCAAAAAGGAAAGATGGTTGCTTTGTTGGCCAATCGTCCCAATACATCACATCTTTTTGATAAGGCCATTTTGCTTTGTCCTTTATATAAGGATACAAAAACTGTAATGCAAGTTTCAAGCTTTTTTCATCTTTTGCTTCATACTCAAAAAAGTTAGCTTGTTTTGTAGATATCAATTGTGCCAAGCTAGACATGGCATCCAAATTAAATAAAGAATATCCGTAAGGCTTGGTTCTTGCCAATTCTTTTGGAAAGCTCCCATCTTGCGCCATTTGATTTGGTAGCAAATCATTTTTAAAAAAGTTTCTACAAAAATCTAATTCTATTTCTCTGTTGGTAAGTTTTGCAAATGCCGCTACCTGCATCGCCCAACATGTACTATGATTATTACCATTATCACGTTCGTCTATACCAAACTTATGGGTTGTTAGCCATGTTAAATATTGCGAAAACCAATTTTTTATTTTTTCGATTTCAGCTTCTGAATAAAGATTAGCTTCTTCAAGAACTCCAACAGCTAGGGCTACTTCAATTAAATGAATGGTATCAATAATTCCAATACCACGACCTGTAACTCTACCTTTTATGGCCTGTGCATATAACAAATGTGGATTCATTTTAGTGGTCTCATTTACAAACCAAGCTTGAAAATGCGGCATTAAACTTTTAAGATAAGTCTCATCTTTTGTAATAAGGTAAGCAGAGGCCAAGGCTCCTGAAATTTGACTTAACCTTATCATTGATTTTCTATGCGCAACAAAATTATCTGGATTGCTCAAACCATCTTTCCTAATATATGCGCTATCTGGATGTTTTGGATTTGGCCACCAATAATCACCTTCAGAATAAAAGTCGTGCTTTGTACCTGCACTCCTTTCAGAAACAAAATTGGTTATAGTTATAGGTTGGAATGTTAGATATTCCTGAGCTTTTACTAAAACCTCTTTCTCAACCAAATTTTCAACGACTTCAAAATCTGATTGCTGTTTATTACATGATGTAAGAATCAGTAATAAAAAGATCGAAAAGATAAGGTTAAATTTCAAACTCATACTAATTTATATTTAAATAGGTCCCCTTAAAACTTTGATTGAGAACCATAACTTGTAATTGTTCTTCATCTGAAAATCTTTCAACTTCTATGGATGCTTCGCCATTTGCCATTTCAATCACTTCGCTTCCTGTTGGTGTGCCTTGACTTATTATGGCTTTTCCCCCATTTAAACATTGAAAATAAACACGCTCTTCATAATCTAAACATCTTAAACCATTTTTATCTAGAGCTGTTGCGGTAACTAAATATCTATTATTTTCCAATAACTTATAATCAAGTTTTAAAGCTGTAGCCTTTTCGTTTTTTGTAAATCTGTAATTAATATCTAACTTATCTTTTACTTCTTTACCATTTTTAGTTTTTCCGATGGAAACGAGTTTGTTTATACCTTCGTTAAAATTAATTGTCCAATTTAATCCTGCCGCTGGAAATGCTTTGGTATCTCTTTGTTTCACGCCTAAACTTTTCCCATTTAAAAACAATTCAACCTCTGGGCAATTACTATATATACTAATATCTCTTGATTTTCCTTTTGGACCTTGACGCTCTGTCCATGTATGAGACTCTATATATGTAAACGGGTCATCACTCCAATAGCTTTTAAAAACATAAAAGGCATCCTTTGGTTTTCCGCTTCTATCCACTAGACCTTTTTGATTCATATAAGGAATGGCATTTTCTGGTCGTAATGGGGTGCCAAAATCTTTAAAAGCCCATTGTACATTACCTACAAAAGTAGAATCGTTTTCAGAGATTCGTAAGTGCCAATCGAATAAATCCACAATATAATTCTCGCTCCAATCGCCTATTTGAGCAATATTTGCCACATCGGTTTGTACGATGGCTTCTTCCCAACCATCAGATTGAATTTGACCTTCTCCTGTAATTGGGTTTTCGGTATGTCTCCCTACATGACTTGAACCACCATACTCGGCATGTAAAAAGTGTGGATATTCGGCTTTGTATTGATTTATTGCTTTTTGATAACTTTTATAGCTACCTGAATACCAACCAGACCAAATTGAAGGTGAAAAAACATCCACAATATGTGCGCCTTCATAATATTTTCTGATAGCCGTTTTTCTAGTTGGATCTAACTCATGAGCATAGGTATTGAGCTCCTCTAAAAATTCATTTATTTTTTCTCGATTATCGCCATTTTCAAAATCTGGTAGCCAATAAATTTCATTACCTAAGGACCATAAAATAATACTGGGGTGATTATAATTTTGATTTATGATTTCCTTCAGCATGGTTTTAGTATTGGTTTTCCAAGCATCATTTCCAAGGCCTCCTCTACACCAAGGTAATTCGTCCCAAACTAAAAGACCTAGTTCATCACAAGCCTTGTAAACTTCTGGGTCTTGAGGATAATGTGCTAAACGTACAAAATTAGCTCCCATGTCTTTAATAAGTTCCATGTCTGCCCTATGTTGTTCGTTACTCATCGCTGCACCAACACCAGCATGTTCTTCATGACGATGCGTACCTCGCAATAAGAGTCTTTTACCGTTAAGATAAAACGCACCGTAATCTTTAAATTCAAACCATCTAAAGCCTACTTTATCTGAAATTTGATCTAAAATTGTTTTGTTATTATCAAGTAAAGCGACTTCAATAGTATATAAATTAGGGTTATCAGTATCCCATAATTTTGGATTTTGAATAGCATCAAAGGTTATTTTAGCTGAATTATTTACAACAGTAAATTCATCCTCAGCAATAGCTTTTCCCTGATTATCTTTTAATGTTACTTTTATTATTGAGGATTCGTTTCCGTTAATAACATCTACTGTACCCTCTAAGGATGCACTTTCAATGGATACTTTTGGAGTTGTATATTTTAAGTTTGATAAATGTGTTTTTGGTTTTGTTTGCAGCCAAACATCTCTTGTAATGCCTCCAAAAATGAAGAAATCACTTTTTTGTGATGGTATAATTTCTGGATCGTAACTATTATCTGCTCTTACAAGAATTTCGTTATCTCCGTTTTTGATTGCTCCAGAAATATCAACAGTAAAACCAATATAACCGCCAATATGCGATCCAACTTTGTTTCCGTTTACAAAAATTTCTGAAGTTATATTTATGCCTTCAAAATACAATTGGTAAATTTTATTTGAATTTATTTGAGCAATATTTATCGTTTTTTTATACCAACTTCCACTTCTGCGATATCCCGGAATTACATCTGTTGCATCTAGGCTATTCCAAGAATGTGGTAAGTTTGTTTTTTGCCAATTTTCAGCTTTTAGTGCATCAGAGACATTTTTTGTATTGTTTTCTGAATACAACCAATTCTCATTAATGTTTGTTTCAATTCGTTCTGAATTTTCACTGTTATCAACATTATTTTGACAAGACGAAATAAATAAGCAAAGTATAAAAGCGATTGCTATTTTAAATATTTTGAATTTCATGTTTTTTTGAAAAGTTAGTGGCTAATTATATTTTGCAGTTTGTCTATTCCTAATTTTCAAGTGCATTCAATCTTAATAATGCTTCTAAAAAATAGTAATCTCCGTAAACTATAGGTTCGTTCATTTCCGATCTTTTAGACCAATCTCCAAAACTATGATCTAGAATAAAGGGAATATCAATATCTGAAGATAAAATGTAATCTGCGGTTTGAACATTTTTTAAGAATTTTTTACTGTAATTAATATATGTTTCATCATTAGTGTAACGATATAATTCTATTAATGCTGATGCTACAATAGCACCTGCTGAAACATCTCTTGATTCATTTGGAATGTTTGGCGCATCAAAATCCCAATACGGAATGCCGTCTTCAGGTAAATTTTTATGATTTAAAAAGAAAGCAGCAGTTGCCTTTGCTCTGTTAAGATATTTTTCATCTTTTGTATATCTGTAAGCCATTGTATAACCATAAATAGCCCAACCTTGACCACGTGCCCAAGAAGAATTATCAGCAACACCTTGATGTGTTACTTTTAATCTTGGTTGATGAGCAATGGTATCGTAATCTAAAACATGCCAGGTGCTACCATTAGGTCTGAAATGATTCTTCAAAGTTGTATTGGCATGGGTTACTGCTATTTTATGATACGTACTATCGCCTGAAATTATAGTGGCTTCAAAAAGTAGTTCTAAGTTCATCATATTATCTATGATTACAGGAAATTGCCATTTATCTCTATTAAAATCCCAAGAACGAATACTTCCTATCTTTTCATTAAAACGAGAACTTAATATTTGTGCACTTTTAACAATAACATCTTTGTAAGCTTGATTATCTTCAAATTTTAAACCTTGACCAAAACTATTAAAGACTTTAAATCCCATATCGTGCGTTCGATCATTAAACTTTTCTTTTTCTATAAATACTGTCCATAGTTGTGCTCGTTCTTTATAGGCTTCATTTCCAGTTAACTCATAAATTTGCCAAAGATTTCCCGCGAAAAATCCACTAGTCCAATCTTTTGAAGGTACTTTTTTTATTTGTTTGGATTCATGCGAATAACTTCTTGGAAACGCTAAGGAATCCAATGGGTAATCTAATAGTTTTTGGTATCTTTTTTCTAATTCAGCATGTGCATGAAATTCTTCTTTTTTTTCGGTATTACAAGAAACTAAAAAACTTAATGATATAAAGAATAGTTTAAAGGAGTTTATTTTCATAATAAAATTCAAATTATGTTAGCACTCTCAAATGTATTTCAATTTTCAAAAACAGAAATACAAAAAAGGGTGCAAAATTGTACATCATTGTGCCATTATAATTAACAAAGCACTTAATTTACCGCTATTAAATAAAATTGGGTTTACGACTTAAAAGTTGTAAACCCAATTTTATAATTGTAATAATCGATAAATTTATCAATTAACTATTTTCTAATACCCTGGATTTTGAGGCAATAAGTTAGGATTTCTTGCTAACTCATCAGAAAGTAACGGGAATAAATAATCTCGGGTAGCATCAAAATTTGGCTTTGCTCCTTCTAATCCTGAATCACTAAACACTTGTGCACCCATTCTTCTTCTAGCAATATCATACCATCTTTTAAACTCAAAGGCAAGTTCCCACTTACGTTCTTCTAAAACCATTGTTCTAAAATCATCTTGTGACAATCCGGAAACATCTGCTGGAAACATAGATCCATTACCACTTCTAGCTCTAGCTCTTACTCTATTTACATAACCTTCAGCTTCAGATGAACCTGGTGAAGTTTCGTTCAACGCTTCTGCCGCTATTAACAGCACCTCTGCATAACGCATCATCATATAATTTGTTTCAGAACCTCTGCCATTTCCTGTAGCTGTTGTTCCAATAGCGCGTGTATATTTTGCAATATGCGGTCTATTCACACCTCTACCAGCACCACTTTCTTTAAATACAGTATAAGGTTGAGTTACCCCGTTAAAAACTCCTGTTGTATCTAAACTAACTGCTTTTCTATAATCTCTACCATCCCATCTATTATAAACTTCAAGAGAAGGAACACCAACAGACCAACCACCTCCAAGACCGTACTGCTCGTCATCTCTAAGACCTGTTAATGCTGCTTGATAATCTCTTCCATCATCACCATTACTGGCCCCAATAAAATCTAATAAAAATATAGGTTCTTTAGAACTATTTGATTTCGACGAATCAAATAAATCCTGAAAATCTGGTTCTAAGCCTAAATTATACGTTCCCTCATTATCAATAACTCCTTTAGCTTCTGCATAGGCGTTTG
This sequence comes from Algibacter luteus, assembly GCF_900141715.1. Lineage (GTDB taxonomy): Bacteria > Bacteroidota > Bacteroidia > Flavobacteriales > Flavobacteriaceae > Arenitalea > Arenitalea lutea. The sequence goes on from NZ_FQYK01000001.1 coordinate 324,395, forward strand.
GGAAATCTCCCATGGTTAGATACACCAAAGCTAAATAAGAATGTGCTGCTGATTTAGCAGGTATTGATCGAGCTACCTGTGTATTTGGCAACCATGTTTTTGCAAACTGTAAATCGGCAATAATATTTGCATAAACCTCAGCAGCTGGCGTTTTGCTTATAGCACTTGCTGCAGCCAAATCTTTTACTGGTTCAGTTATATAGGGTATATCTCCAAATTGTCTTACTAAATGGAAATAAGCAAAAGCTCTTGCAAAATAAGCTTGAGCCGTAACTGGGTTTTTTATTTCATCAGCTGCTCCCACATCTTCCGCCCCTGCAATAGCTTGATTAGCAGCAGCTATCATTTGATAAACTCTAAGCCAATAACCGTCAATCATTCCATTATCTGCTTGAACGGTAAAGACATCATGATCAATTCTTCTTGACGACGTAGTTGGATCACCAATGGCAACCATATCACCACGTAACATAAGAGTTAAAGACATTTTTCTACCCCAAAAATCTTCATGAGTCATATGCCCGAAAGCTGCATTTGCCGCCGTTTGTATATCATTTGTGGTCTTAAAAAACCCATCTGGAGCTAACAAACCTATAGGCTCTTCTTCCAAATCCGAACATCCTAATATTGATAACCCTACCAATAAGAATAAATATTTATATGTTTTCATTATATATGTTTTTGTATTTATTGATTAAAATTTTAGATTAACACTGAAGTTCACAGATTTGACAGTTGGGTAATTTCCAAAATCAAAACCATTAGTTGTATTACTTGCAGAACTTCCCTGACCAACAACGCCGTAACTCACTTCTGGATCTAAACCAGAATAATCGGTAAAAGTTAATAAATTCTGTGCACTTATAGATAATCGAACATTATCCATCCCTAGCTTGTCAGTGATATTTGAAGGCAAATTATAACCTAAAGCTATATTTTTTAATCTAATATAACTTCCATCTTCTACAAAACGAGAACTAATCTGTTTTCCTCTGAGTGCAGCTCGTGGAATATTAGTATCTGTGTTCGTAGGAGTCCATGAGTTTAATATATCTCTGGTAGCATTCGAATCTCCATTAAACAACTGTACATTTGTTAGATTCATAACATCTCCTCCTTGAGAACCTTGAAAAAAGATATTTAAATCAAAGTTTTTATAAGAAAAGTTGTTGGTAAAACCAAATGTCCAATCTGGATTAGGATCTCCTATTATTTTTTGATCATCTCCTGGTGTGATACTACCATCACCATCTATGTCAGTAAATAATTGATCACCTGCTACAGCTCCTGATAAGGTAGCTGTTCCTGCTGGTAACGCACCGCCTTGGTAAACACCTTGGTATTCAAATCCCCAAAAAACGCCCACTGCTTCACCTTCTCTTAAAATATGTGTACGTGGTATATTAAAATACCCTGGTGAAGCATCTTGGAATATATCTTGACCATTTAATAAGGTAACAAACTCATTTTTGTTTGTAGACCAGTTAAAATCTGTTGTCCAACTAAAATTTTCGTTACTTATATTTCTTGTATTTAAAGATATTTCAAATCCTTTGTTATTTACTTCACCTACATTTCTTAAACTAGCTGCAGTTAAAAAACCTAAATATTGTGGCTGACTAGAATCTTCGATTATTAAATCTTTGGTATCTATATTATAATAATCCAATGAAAGTGAGATTTTATTATTGAATAATCCTAAATCTAAACCAATATTTGTTTGGTATGAAGATTCCCATTTTAAATCTGGATTAGCAACTTGATTTGGTGTTACGTTAATTACCGTTGTACCATTAATAGGTGTAAAAACTGAACCGAAGCTTGCTAAAGATTGGTAAGCCGCAATAGCTTGATTACCAGTTACACCGTAACTAGCTCTTAATTTCAAATTCGAAATTTTATCATGATCTTTTAAAAACTCTTCATTTGATATTTTCCAACCTATCGCTCCTGATGGAAAAATAGCATACTTTTCATTTTCAGCAAAGTTAGAAGCTCCATCTCGTCTTACTGTAGCTGTAAGTAAATATTTGTCATCATAGTCAAAATTCAGTCTACCAAATTGAGATTGTATTTCTGTTTCAGAGTAAGATGATGTAGGTATTAATTGAGTTGAACCAGACTGTAAATTATAAAAAGAAAAAGAATCAGAAGTAAACCCTTGAGCACCTGCTGAAAATCTATCCGTAGATGTTTTTTGATAAGAATAACCTCCTAATAATGTTAAATTTCCTTTGCCTATTTCTTTATTATAAGTTAAGTAATTCTCGCTTAATACAGTTGTTCTTTTGAAATTTTCAATTGTAGCTCTTCCTCCTACGCCAGATCCAGCTGTAACTACTAAAGTAGATGGTCTAAACACACCCGCGTTTCCATTAGCTGTACTAAAACCAAAAGTCGTTTTAAAAGCAAGATCTTCAAAGATATCATAATTGGCATATAAATTTGCTCTATAATTATCTGTTTTCGTTTCGTTTACCCCTTCAGTAGCAATAGCATAAGGGTTATCAACATTATCACCTACAGAATTTATTGTATTTACGCCGTTAGCATCTTGTATTGGTTGATCTGGTGCAAATCTAAACATTAATGAAATGACATCATCTCCACCTCCATTTGCAGTTTCACCAGTTGATTGTGTAGGAACACCAGCTTTAGTTCCTCTACTACCAAATAGATTCATACCTAATTTCAATTTTTCTGTTACTTGTGCATCAACATTTGATAAAAAAGATATTCTTTCAAATTCAGAATTTATAACAACACCTTCTTGCTTAAAATAAGTAGCTGAAGTATAAAAATTTACATTATCACTTCCTCCTGAAAAAGAAAATTGATGATTCTGTGTACTACCCGTTCTATATAATAAGTCTTGCCAGTCTGTATTTGCAGGACCTTGAACATACCCAGGGTTTATTGCAGTCTGGTAGCTCGCAAATTCATCAGCGTTTAACAAATCAAGTTCGTTTGCTGTGTTTTGAACAGAATAATTAGAATTAAATTCAACCGATAATTTGCCTTTTCTACCCTTCTTGGTCGTTACTAAAACAACTCCATTTGAACCTCTAGAACCATATATTGCTGTTGCTGATGCATCTTTTAATACTTCCATAGATTCTATGTCGTTTGGCTGTGGCATTGACGCACCCACAAATCCATCTACAACAATTAGTGGTGCACTACTAGCATTAATAGATGTATTACCTCTGATTTTAATATTGATTGGTGCTCCTGGTTCACCTCCATTATTAGATTGAACAACAACACCTGCTGCTCGTCCTTGCAACGCCTGTGCAGCATCTAGAACAGGAAATGCATTTAATTCTTCAGATTTCACAGAAGATACAGAACCAGTTATATCACTCTTTTTACGAGCACCATAACCTACAACTACCACTTCGTCTAATGCAGCTAAATCTTCAACTAATACGACATTTAGAGCATTAGAATTACCAATAGCAACTTCTTTAGTTTTGTAACCTATGTAACTAAATACTAATGCAGCATCATTATCATTTACATTAATTGTATAGTTACCATCAAAATCTGTAGATGTACCATTACTAGTTCCTTTAACAATAACATTTACGCCCGGTAAAGTCATTCCATCTGCCTCTGCAGTTACAGTACCCGTTATAGTTTTTTGCTGTGCATTAACATTAAATGCAAAACAAAAACCTATTATTAATAGGATTGTGTTTTTTAAGCTTTTAGTTTTTTTCATTAGTTTAATTTTGAGTTAATTTTAAATTTTAGTTTTAATAGTTTCCATTTTTAATTTCCATGTATTCTTTGATTTTTTATAAGTTATAAAGTTAGATTAATAGTAAGTTTTAAAAATTCAAAATTGGTATAAAATTGTACAAATACTAATTTCATGAACCATGAATATTTGAAAAATAAAACTGGTTTTCCAAATTGGTTGACCAAATATACATAAAAAGATTTAAAATCAAATAATTAATTTTCGAGAAATTATTCGCTAGACAAATAATCCGATTTGAACTTTTAGAATGGGATGTTTAAAATTGTTATTAAATAGCTAAAGTTAAAAACAAATTAATTATTCATTTGAAATATTAATATTTTCTGAAAACTTATTAGCATATTCAGTTGGAGTCTGGCCAAATTTCTTATTAAAACAAGTGCTAAAATACTTAGGATTTTTAAACCCAACCATATAACTTACTTCAGCGATATTGATTTTACCTTGCTCTAATAATAGAGCAGCACGCTTCATTCTAAAATGCTGAATAAATTCATTCGGAGTGAAGTTTGACCATGCTTTTACTTTTGTGAATAACATGGTTCTACTCACTCCTAGTTCTGAACAAAAATAAGGTATATCAAAATCTTCATTTCCAATATTATTTTCAACTATCTTAATTGCACTTCTATAGAGTTTTTCGTCTACAGAGGTAATTACAACTTCATTCGAATCAAATATATCAGTAGATGAAAATTTCTTTTTCAACCTTACTGTATTTTCCAATAAATTTTTTACACGCGTTTTAAACTCTTTAATATCAAAAGGTTTACTGATATAATCATCGGCTCCACTCTCTAAACCTTCTAATTTATAAATTAATGATGTTCTTGAAGTTAGTAAGATTATTGGAATATGGCTTGTTTTTAGTTCACCTTTAATTGCCGAGCACAATTCTGTTCCAGCCATTATTGGCATAACAACATCACTGATTATTAAATCTGGTATTTCTTTCTTAGCTATTTTAAATGCTGCTCTTCCATTGGCAGCCTCGAGAATATTATAATTCTCGTTTAATAAACTCAGCATAAACCTTCTAAGAGGTTTATTATCTTCTACTACAAGTATGGTTAACTTTTCTTTATCTGGTGTTCTCGGAATTTCATCTTCAAGATTAGCTATAGACTCATCGATTTGTTTTACATATTGACAAATATCATCACTAAACTTAAAATCTTTAATAATCTCCTCATCAGTTAAATGTTTACGTCCCAAAAGGAGTTTTACAACAAAAATTGACCCTTGATTATTATCATTATTTTTAACGTAGAGTTCTCCTTTATGTAAATCAACTATACTCTTAGCTATTGACAAGCCAATGCCTGTTCCTTTATCATAATTATTATCTGGTTTATTATTAAGCGATACTTCAAAAAAACGTTCAAAAATTTTATCTCGATATTCTTCAGCTATACCAACACCAGTATCTTCAACTTGGATAATTATACTTTCAATATCTTTTGTAACGCTGATAGCGATTTTTCCATTTTTAGGGGTATATCTAAACGCATTTGATATTAAATTATAAAACACACGTTCAAGTTTGTAGCGATCGTAAAACAAAAGTATCTCATCTTCCTCTGTATTAAAATTAAATTCGTAGTTACCTGACTTTGCATATTCAGTAAACGAGAAATAAATCTCTTTTAGAAATTTAATTATATTTCCTTCGGCTGCTTCAAGCTTATAAAGATTTTTTTCGAATTTTCTAAAATCCATTAAACGGTTTATTAGATGTAATAGGTGATTTGCACTACTTTGCACAACCAATAATTTCTTATACATCTTATTGCTACCTTTATAATCATGAATAATTTGATTAAGTGGGCCTAAAATTAACGCTAATGGTGTTCTAAATTCGTGTGAAATATTAGTGAAGAATTCTAATTTAGTTTTATTAACTTCTTTAGCTCTATCTGTTTCAATAAGCTCTAATTCAAGCTCGTGCTTTAATTTAGATTTAGATTTAGATATATGTATTAAAAAATATAAAATTCCGGAAATAAGCATCCCATATATTAAGATTGCCCACCAACTTCGCCACGGAGCAGGCGCCACCTCTATCTTTAATTCAGTAATAGTCTCATTCCAAATACCATCACTGTTTGCACCAGTAACTTGAAACACATAATAACCTGAGTTTTGAATAGTATAAGATGCTATATTATTTGAGGTTAAATTCCACTCTTCTTCTAAACCTTTTAATCGGTATTTATAAGTATTGTTATTTGAATTTATAAAATTTGGTATTGAAAAATAAATACTGAAATTACCTTGATTATACGATAATTCGACTGCTTCCGTAAAAGGCAATGTCTTTTTTAGAATTAAATTTTCATCATCAACCTGAATAATTTTGTTCTTTATGGTAAAATCGGTTAATATTACTCGAGGAGTATATTTATTTGTTGTTAAACTATTAGAATTAAAATAGGTTATTCCTGAGGGTCCTCCAAAATAAAATTGAGACCCACCTATTTTGAGGCCGGCATTATCATTAAACTCATTACTTATAAGTCCATCCTTTTGATTATAAATTTTAATGTCATTCTTCTGTGTATTAAACCTTACTACTCCTTGATTAGTACTTATCCATAATAAACGGTTATTATCTTCTAAAATACTATGTACAGATGAAACCCTGTTGTGATTATCTGATAAGTCAATAGGTATAAAATTCGAATCCTGAAGTTTAAATAATCCCTTTGCTTTTGTGCCTAACCAAATATCTTTACTTGAACTCTCAAAAATTGATAATATATCATCCCCATATTGAAGGTTCATATCATAAAAGTATGTTTTAATATGGCCATTAACATCTATTTTATTCAATCCTTTTTCACTACCAACCCAAATATTGTTGTTAGAATCTATAGTTACTGTTCTGATTAAATTATTTGATAGTGAATTGTGAGAATTATTAGAAAAACTAAAGACGACAAATTCTTTTGTTATAAGATTATATTTAACTAGTCCTTTACCAAACGTACCAAACCACATATTCTGATTATTGTCTTGCTTAATGGAATAAACACCAACATCATTTAAGTAATCTTTTAATTTTGACGATAGGATTACAGAATCAAAGTTTTTCGTACTAAGGTTATAAACTTGAACTCCCTTATAAAAAGTTCCAATCCAAAGCTTATTTTTTGAAAGAAATAAAGATTTTATATTATTATCAAATAAAAATTTAGTGCTTTCTTTGTTGATGTATGTATAGGTTTTTGTTTTTTTATTGAAAATTGTTATCCCTCCTCCTTCCGTTCCAAAGAAAAGTAACTCATTAGACGTTTCTATAGAACTTACTACATCATAACTCAAACCCTTACCAATCTGACTTTGGGTAATATTCAAAAAATTAATATTCGAATCATCCCAAATATTTACACCACCATAATAGGTACCAATCCAAATTGATCCTTTTTTATCTTTATATAAAGTTTTAATCGAACTTTTACTTAAACTTTTTGGATTATTTATATCGGCTCTTAACAACGTAATATTCTTGTTTTCATCAACTATTTTAAGACCATTATAGGTGCCTACCCACAATTTTTGATTATTTTCAAATAACAACTGTCTAACATTTTCATCACCATCTTCGAATTCATTATCATTTAAATAATTAGAAATACTTTTCGTTTTAAGATTAAATTCTAAAACACTTTTAGTTTTTGTAGCAATTAATAATGTTTTATTGGGGCTTTCAACTAAATCTTGAATATTTAATTGTTCCGTATTAGGAATTGTTTTAAACTTTAAATTATAAATATCTCTATTAATTAATTCACTTAAACCTTTGGTTGTACCTACAAAAACATTTTTATTAGGCATTTCATAAATAGATAAAACAGCATTATCTTCATTGCCATTCTTACTCTGCAGAAAACTTTTAAACGTATTTGTTTTTTTATTATAAATACTTAATCCGTTAGAGGTTCCTAACCAAATTTCACCATTTGATAATTCTTCGATAGTCCAAACAGTATTATTACTTATAGAGGAATCGTTTTGATTGTGAAAATAACGAGTAAACGCATTAGTTCTTGGATTAAATTTATTGAGCCCATTATGTGTTCCTATCCAAATAAAACCCTCAGAATCCTGCTTTATGGAAAGTATATCATTGTTGCTTATAGAGTTTGGGTTATAAACTTCATTTCTGTAAATAGTGAATTTAGTACCATCATATTTGTTTAACCCATCTCTGGTACCAATCCAAATTTGACCTAAATTATCTTGATGAATTGCAATTACTGAGCTTTGTGATAAACCATTGGTATTTGACAAATGCACAAATTGATACGTATTTGCTTGGGAAAAGCAAACAGAAGTAAAGCAAAAAACAAAATATAAAACAAATAGTCTATACATTTAATTTACAGGCATTTGTAATTAAAGTAAAAGTAATAAAGATTCAAATAGAATTTAAAGACTTATTTACATATTCTATATATGCGTCAGGTGCATAGATAGCTCTAAAATTAATATTTCCGCTCACACCAATTACTCTAGCATAAGGTCCATCATTCATACCATTTAATAAAACTGAATCACTTTTATTAAGACTTCCTAGTACTTTTAAATTAGTGTTCCAAAAAGTACTATAAGCTCCATGTGAGGGTTTCCAATGATGAGAACCAATTTTAACATCTCTATTTATGTATAAATCATCAATAATATCACCTTCTTCACCATCTTTATTAAAAAGCTGTAATTCCAGAACGTCGCCAACTTTTAATTCTTTAGCTTCTGAAGCTTTAAAACTAAATGTTCCTCTTTTTCCTTTTGAAACTTTTGCTACCACATTGTAAGGTTCCTCATATTTTTGGAGATAGGATTTTACGCTTACACCTTGTACTTTAGTCCAAATAAAACCTCCAGCCCAGGCATATTGAGTGAAAGGTAAATCAATAATATTTTCCTTTTCTATTTGTTTTTTATCAAATTCTAACAAATATTCTCGGAGCTCTTTTAATACTGCAGGATTTTCAGCATACATTAAAGACCTTGGGCAATATATTTCTGTACCATTCGCTCCAGTTCCTGCAACGCGGAAAACAAAAAGGCTACGTTCTAAATATAAAATATCACTTAAAATTAAACGTCCTCCTGGTAGCTGCAAAGTGACACTTCCTTCAATTTCAGAAGCTTTATAAATAGCTTTTAGTAAAGCTTTGGAATCGTCCAATCCATCTTTAGGAATCACACCGTAATCAATGGCGTAAACAATTTTACCAACTGCCTTTGGAATATCTGCTTCTCCATTATGGTAGCCTGCAAAGCTAAAATCTGGAAAGTAGTTTTTCTCAGCAATCTTCTCATTTAAGAGAATTTCTGGACCACTTTGCCCATATGTTAATGTGCTTATCCCAAATACCAAAAAAAGAACTCTGAATACTCTAAATGTAAAATTCATAAACATCTTTCTAAAGGCTAATGCATATTTATCATATTGATGCTATGGATATATCACAAAACGCTCTTACAAATCAAATAATCTTGGTAAAAACATAGAAATTTCTGGAATATATGTGATCAAAAGCAAAACAATAACCATAATTAATAAAAAGGGCAATAATGGCTTGACTACTTGTGAAACCGAGACATTGGCAATGCCACTACCTACAAAAAGGATGGTTCCAACTGGTGGTGTACACAAACCTATACATAAATTAAGGACCAAAACAATTCCAAAATGTACAGGATGCATTCCTAATGCCACAACTACTGGTAAGAATATAGGTGTGAAAATTAATACCGCTGGCGTCATATCCATAAATGTTCCAATTATTAATAGCACCAAATTAATAACTAAAAATATCACGATTTTATTACTGAATTGTTCTAGTAAAAACCCACTTATTAACTCTGGGATGCCTTCAAAAGAGAACAACCATGACATAGCCATGGATGTACAAATTAAAAACATAACCACCGCAGTAGTTTTTGCACTGGTTAATAAAATTTCTGGAAAATCTTTAGTTTTTACATCACCATAAATTAAAGCTAATACAGCGGCATATAAAACAGCAATAGCAGACGCTTCCGTAGCTGTAAAAATACCTGCTACGATACCTCCAACAACAATAACTAATAGTAATAGACTAAAAAATGCTTTTCTAAAATAGGTCCAAATTAAACCTAGAGGCGTACGACTACCTTTTGAAAATTTTCGCGTAATTGCCACAAAAGCAATATAGCTCATAATAGCCACCCCTAATAATATGCCTGGTAAATAACCCGCTATAAATAAAGCCGCCACAGATGCTGTACCGCCACTAGCCAAGGCATATACTATTAAGATGTTACTTGGGGGAATTAACAGACCTGTAGTTGATGACGTTATATTTACTGATGCACTAAATTCTCTGGGATAGCCTTCTTCTTCCATTCTATCTGTCATAATACTTCCAATGGCTGAGGTAGCTGCAATAGCAGAACCTGAAATGGCACCAAATAACATTGAAGCCAAAACATTTACATAGGCTAAACCTCCTGGAAGACTCGCAACCAGAGATTTTGCAAAGTTTATTAACCGATTTGCAATTCCGCCTCGTTTCATAATCTCGCCTGCTAAAACAAAAAATGGAATAGCCAGTAACGCAAAACTATCAATACCTGTCGTCATACGTTGCGCAATGGTTGTTAATCCTGGTAATTTATCAATATTTAGCAATAAACTTATAGTTGTTGAAATACCAATACTATAAGCTACAGGAACTTTTAGCATTAATAAAACAAAAAAGCTTGCAAACAAAACGATGATACTTATTACTTCTATACTCATCTTTATTCAGTTATTTTATTAGTATTGATTTTTGCTAAATGGTAAATGGAGAACCACATCATTAATAGTCCACTTATTGGTAGAATGGCATAGATGTAACCCAAAGGTATTCTTAAAGTACCCGATAATTGCTCTAAATGCAGGGTGGTATAAACCAAATTAAAACCACCTATAACCATAACTATTAGCGCAAATAGAAAAATACATATCTCTATAAAAACTAAGGCCCTTTTTTTATTTTTATCTGAAAATTTTTGATATAAAAAATCCATGGATAAGTGTTGTCGCTTCGCACTTAAATATGCTGCTCCTAAAATAGAAAGCCATATTAGAGAAAATCTTGCTAACTCTTCTGTAAAAGCAAAAGAGGTGTTTAAAATATACCTTGAAAACACCTGGCCCAATACATCTATAACTAATAGCCCAAATATAGATATCAGAAAAATCTCCATGGTTCTGCACGCTTTATCGAAAATTAAATCTGCTAGCTTCATAATTATTGGTTTTTTATCTTATTAATTAAATCAGTCATTTCAGGGTGTTCTTTCAAAAACGCCTCTAAAACCGATTTAGATTTTTCTTGAAAAAGTGATTTCTCTGGAATAATAATCTCTACTCCTGCTTTTTTCGCAATTGCCATAGATTCCTCTACAGAATCATTCCAAAATTTTTTCTGAGCTTGCGATGACTCATCTGCAGCTTCTTGAACCCATTGCTTTTCTTCTTCGGATAGTTTATCCCAATATTTTGTTCCTATCAACAAAACATCAGGCACAGAAGAATGCTGATCTAAAGTATAATACTTACTTACTTCGTAGTGATTTGAGGATACAAATGAAGGCGGATTGTTTTCAGCTCCATCTACAACACCTTGTTGTATAGCCGTATATAACTCGCCATATGCCATTGGTGTAGCAGAGCCTCCTAACGCATTCACCATATTAATTGCCATTTGGTTATTCATTACTCGAATCTTTAAGCCTTTAAGATCGTCTGGTGTTCTAATAGGCTTTGTTGACGTATAAAAACTACGGCTACCTGCATCGTAATACCCTAATCCTCTTAACCAAAACTTACTTCCTTTCTCTAAAATAGATTTCCCTACTTCGCCTTCTAAAACTTCAAATTGATGGTCTTTATCTCTAAATAAGTATGGTATCCCTAACACATGATATTCGGGTACAAAGTTTGATAATGTTGCTGCACTAACTTTAGTAATAGCAACGCTACCAATTTGCAAAAGCTCGAGTACTTCTCGTTCTGAACCTAACTGTCCGTCTGGAAAAATCTTAACATCCATAGTACCACCAGACTTTTTGTTAAGTGCTTTTTTGAATTCTACAATCCCTTTATGAACTGGATGTGTTTGAGGTAAGGTATGTGCCAAATAAAGTGTTTGGGTTTTTCCATCTTTTTTACAGGACATAAAGGCTGTAAGAAGGATACACACTAGAAGTATTTTTTTCATCTTATATTTTTTTCAATTCAATTTAAATCCAAAATAATTTTTGGCATTGTAGTAACAAATATCTTGAACCATTTTACCAAGGAATTCTATATCATTAGGTATAAGGCCTTGTTTTACATCTTCGGCTAATAGATTGCATAGAATTCGTCTGAAATATTCATGTCTTGGAAACGACAAAAAACTGCGGCTATCTGTGAGCATACCAACAAAACGACTTAATAGCCCCATGTTAGATAAGCAATTTAATTGCTTTTCCATGCCATCTTTCTGGTCTAAAAACCACCAACCAGAACCCCATTGCATTTTTCCTGGATAATCAGAATTTTGAAAATTCCCCATCATAGTAGCAAAAACTTCATTCTGAGAAGGGTTTAAATTATAGGTAATGGTTTTAGCAAGTTGATTCGTAGACTCTAGTTTATTAAAAAGATTTGACATAAACTCAGCCATTGGAAAATCGCCAATAGAATCTACCCCTGCATCAAGTCCAATTTGGTTTAACAACCTACTATTGTTATTACGAATTGGTCCTAAATGATATTGTTGTACCCAATCAAATTCATGATATTTCTTTCCTAAATAAACAAAAAGAAAAGATCTAAATTGATCTACTTCATGTTGAACTAGTACTTCACCAGATAACTTCTTAGAAAAAATCTCATCAACATCATCCTTTAAAGCATCTACAATTCTTAATTCCTCTCCAACGCCAAAATCAGATAATCTACAACCTTGTTCATTAAAAAATACTATACGTTTATCAATAGCATCCAAAAATGCATCGAAGCTATTTATTTTTATAGCACTTGCCTTAGAAAGTTTAATCAGATAATTTGAAAATGTTTCTTTGTTTATAAAAAACAACGCATCTGCTCTAAACGTTGGTAAAACTTTGGTATAAAAATCGCCATTAGCAATCTGTTGATGATATAACAAATCGTCCACTGGGTCGTCGGTAGTGCACACTACTTCTACTTTCAAGTCTTCTAGTAATTGTGCTGGTGTTTTATTTTCTAAAATTAAATTCGCACTTTCATATATAGATTCTGCAGAACTAGGTTGTAATATATCATCTATGTTGAAATATCGCTTTAACTCTAAGTGCGTCCAATGAAACAATGGGTTTCTTAAGGTATAAGGAACCGTTTCTGCCCATTTTAAAAATTTTTCTTTCTTTGAAGTTGCAGAACCTGTAATGTAAATTTCGTCAATACCATTAGCACGCATAGCCCTCCACTTGTAATGGTCGCCATTTAACCAAGCATCAGTAATATTTCTAATAGGTTTATCCTCTGCAATTAATTGTGGTGATAAATGATTATGGTAATCTATAATTGGTAAATCTTTGGCATAGTCATGATACAAAGTTTTAGCAATTTCGGATTGTAAAATAAAATTATCAGTTATGAAGTTTGATGTTTTCATAATAAATCTAGTTGATTGTAACAACTAATGGGTTATTGATTTTTAGTGCAAAAGTTTCTAAATAATTTTCCCATGCTTCTTTGGTAGTAAATTCATCTGCTTTCTTCCAACCAAAGCCAGCATAATACAAAGCGCTTCCATTATTTACTTTTACTTGTGCATATAAATTGCTCCAATCTTTCACTGGAGTATCAAATAATTCACTTGAAAGCATGTTTTTATTTGGAACTACAATGGCTGTTCCAAGCTCGGAATCATCATGAGGTTGCCAATACGAAATCCAACCAGAAGCTTCATTCTGTGTTGGCATTCCATCTTTCTCGTGCAGTGTTAAACCCGTATAAATCGCATCAGTACCAGTAATTTCAATTTCGAATCTTGTTAAGTTACTTCCATAATCTAATGAGATGTGTTTCGTTTCGGTAATGGTTTGTCCGTTGGCATCCCAATCAGCATACTCTAATACAAAGCTGGTTCTTATTGGGCCAGTTGTAATTGTTTTCCAGTTTGTGAAGTTTTTAGAAATGTAATACGTCGTATCAATTTTTACGGCAATTCCGCCTACACCGCGACTCACACCGACGTGAAAATTATCAAGTCCTTCTCCACTGTCTTTATGGTAAGCACCTTTTTCATTTTCTGCTTTTTTGTACCAGCTATTAATTATTGGGTATTCCACTCTTTTTAACCAAGCATCAATACCACTAGAAAGTGTACCTCCTTTTACATTATCTTCAATCATTTTTTGTGCTGTAGGACCAAAAGTTCTAAAACCAACTTTATTATTTTCCCAAGCGTAATCATCTGTACGTTCTGGCACAAACCTAGAGTAACAATATTCAATAACTTCTGGTTTTGCAGATGCATCAGCCACTAAGAGCTCAAACTGCCTCTCTGAATTGGCATTTACTTCCGGCTGAAATAATAAAACATCAGCTTTTCCATCTTGGTCATTATCTACAAATTGAGATACTAAAACTTCATTTGTTTTTATATCCTTAATACTTAAACTTTCAAAAGTTTCACCTTCCTTAAGTTTAATGTCTCCCTTATTAATTTCTACAGTTTCAAAATTACGATCTATATCTAAATTGTTTTTTATTGTTATAATTAGACCCGTTTTTGGACTACAACTTACAATAAGACAAAACAAGAATAAAATAGCAAATAATGGACTTTTCATATTAATCTTCGTTTGAAGGATTACCTATGGTTGCTAATATTCCACCATCTACATAAAGGATATGACCATTTACAAAATCGCTAGCTTTCGATGACAAAAATATGGCTGCACCAGCTAAATCGTTTGGGTCTCCCCACTTTGCTGCAGGTGTTCTATTAATAATAAAATCATTAAAAGGGTGTCCGTCAACACGAATTGGTGCGGTTTGAGATGTGGCAAAATATCCTGGGCCAATACCATTAACTTGAATATTGTGTTTTGCCCATTCTGTGGCCATATTCTGGGTTAGCATTTTTAATCCGCCTTTGGCTGCAGCATAAGCACCTACGCTATTTCTACCCAATTCACTCATCATAGAACAGATATTAATTACTTTACCCGCTTTTCTAGCAATCATACCTTTTACAACATGTTTTGAAACTATAAAAGGACTTACTAAATCAATATCGATTACCTGTTTAAAATCGGCAACTTCCATTTCAATAAGCGGCGTTCTTTTAATTATACCAGCGTTGTTAATTAAAATATCTATTTGTCCTATTTCAGCTTCTATTTTTAAGATAGCAGAAATAACTTGTTCTTCATCAGCAACATTAAATTTGTAGCCAACGGCGTTAATGCCTTCACTTTTATATTCAGCTACAGCTTTATCGATTTTTTCTTGTGAAGAATTGCCGTTTACAATAATTGTAGCTCCAGCTAATCCCAGTCCTCTGGCCATTGCCATTCCTAAACCGTGTGTACTTCCTGTGACTAAGGCATTCTTGCCTTTTACATCAAATAATGACATACTCATAACTTATCTTAATTCGGTTATTTTAGCAACATCCATATCGCCATAATCTAAATTTTCACCTGCCATTCCCCATATAAACGAATAACTACTTGTTCCTGAACCTGAGTGAATTGACCATGGTGGTGAAATTACTGCTTGATTATTACCCATCCAGATATGACGTGTTTCCTGTGGCTGTCCCATAAAATGACATACAGCTTGATCCTCCGGAACTTCAAAATAAAAATAAACTTCCATGCGTCTGTCATGGACATGAGCTGGCATGGTATTCCAAGAGCTTCCTGATTTTAAAGTTGTCATTCCCATTTGTAATTGGCAAACATCAACAACACTGTTTACGATATACTTTCTTAAAGTACGGGCATTTGCCGTTTCAGCAGCGCCTAATTCAATAACCTCAACATCGTTTATTCCAATTTTTTTATTAGGATATGCTTTGTTTGCAGGTGTAGAATTAATATAAAATAATGCAGGATTTGAGGCAGACTTGCTAGAAAAAGTGACTTCTTTATTCCCTTGTCCTATATATAAAGCCTCTCTATGTTCTAAAACATATTCAACACCATCAACATTAACGGCACCAGCGGCTCCTATATTAATAATTCCTAATTCCCTTCTTTCTAAAAAATACTCAGCTTTTAAAGGGTCTATAGCTTCTAATTTTAATGCAGTTTTAGTTGGTACTGCACTGCCAGAGATAAATCTATCATAATGGGAATACACTAATACAATTTTGTCTTCCTGCATTAAATTATCAATTAAAAACTCCTCTCTTAATTGCTCAGTATCATAGCTTTTTACGCCTTGTGGACTTGATGCATATCTTGTTTCGTAATAGGTTTTCATTGTTTTTATGCTTTTATTATTATATCGTTTGTTTTAATCCAAATTCTAAGCCTCTTAATTCTGCTAAACCACGTAGTCTTCCAATACCCGAATATCCAGGGTTTGTTTTTTTATGCAAATCGTCTAGCATTTGGTGTCCATGATCTGGTCTTACTGGAATTGCAAAATCTGAATAAGCTTCTGCTTTACGTCTTTTTTCTTCAACTAACACTGCTTTTACAACACTATACATATCTACATCGCCTTCTAAGTGGTTTGCCTCGTAAAAATTACCATCGGCATCTCTTTTTGTACTTCTTAAATGCAAGAAATGTACGCGATCTGCAAAACGATTAAATATGTTGACTAAATCATTATCTGCTCTAACTCCTAACGAACCTGTACAAAAAGTAATACCATTAGCTCTGTCTGGAACATTATCAAATAAATACGCGTAATCGGCTTCTGTACTAACAACCCTTGGCAACCCGAGAATTGGATACGGTGGATCGTCTGGATGAATACACATCAAAACATTGTTTTTAGAAGCTATGGGTATAATTTCTTTTAAAAATGCCACTAAATTATCTCTTAGTGTTTGAGCGTCAATATCTTTATAAGTATCTAAAATAGTCTGAAATTGCTCTAAAGTGTAGCCTTCTTCTGCTCCTGGCAAACCAGCAATTATATTGTTCACTAATTGTATTTTAGCTTCCTCAGAAAGTTGTTCTAAATAAATTTTTGCGGCTTTTTGTTGTGCTTCGGTATAACTGCTTTCCGCTCCTGGTCTTTTTAATAAAAATAATTCGAAAGCAGCGAAAGCAATGACATCAAAACGCAATGCTTTTGAGCCATCTTCAACCTCAAAACCCAAGTCGGTTCTAGTCCAATCTAAAACAGGCATAAAATTATAGCAAACTATGTTAACACCGCATTTTGCTAAATTTTCTATACTTTGTTTATACCTTTCGATATAGGTTTCAAATTGTCCTGAACGCGTTTTTATATTCTCATGAACAGGAATACTCTCTACGACACTCCAGGTTAATCCAGCTTTTTCAATAATTGATTTTCGCTTTTGAATTTCATCTATAGTCCACACTTCTCCGTTAGGAATATGGTGTAAAGCAGAAACAACTCCTGTTGCGCCAGCTTGTTTAATATCTGATAAAGTTACAGGATCATTTGGCCCGTACCATCTCCATGTTTGTTCCATTTTATAAATTATCTTTTGTAAATGCTTCCATTATATCTATTACCAATACACCGTCTTCAACAGGACATGGATTACTTCGTTTTCCTAAGAAATAATTAACCGTTTCTTGGATCATTGGTTGTTGAATATTTACAGGGTTTTTAAAATTAAATTCTCTATTTGTATTCTTTGATTTAAGCTTGAGTTGCTCCTTATAAAACGACAACTCTATGGTACCTTCTTCGCCATAAATTGTGCAACAATCTTCCTCTAAATATTTTGGGATTGCGAACGACCACATACCTCTAAACTGCACACCACTTTTAAAATTTATTAATCCATTTACTGTATCATCAACCTTATTAATACCCGATTGATTTACCGCAATGCCTTTGGCTTGCGTGTAGTTTCCAAAAAAATGATACATTAAATCTAATTGGTGAGGTGCTATATCATGAAAATAACCACCTCCTGAGACTTCCTCATCTAACCTCCAAGTTGCTCTTGAATTAAAATCGAAAGGTTGTAGAAATCTTAAATCTACAAATTTAACCTCGCCAATGGTGTTAGCATCGAGTAATTCTTTAACCTTAATATACATTGGTAAAAACCTACGGTAATGTGCTACTACTAGTTTTTGATTACTATTATTTACAGCTGTTTTTAGTTGTAACGCTTCTTCTTTAGATAAAACCATTGGTTTTTCTAAATACACATCTTTACCTACTTTTAACGCTTTTAATGCATAATTTAAATGTGTGGATGGTGGTGTGGCAATATATACAGCATTAACATCTGGTTGTTCTAATAATTTATCTGCATCATCAAACCAATGTGGCACATTATGCCTATTCGCAAAGTCTTTTGCTAAATCTCCGTTTCTGCGCATTACTGCAAATAATTCTGATTGCTCGCATTTCTGAAATGCAGGGCCACTTTTAACCTCAGCTACATCTCCGCAACCAATTATTCCCCAAACTACAGAATTACTTCCCACGTTTTTGACTCTATTTAATTAAACACCACTGTAAGCACTAAAACCTCCATCAATAGGTATCACGACGCCTGTAATAAATGAAGCACCTTCACTACATAACCACAAGGTTGTACCCACTAAATGCTCGGGCTCACCAAATTTTCCCATTGGTGTTTGCTCTATAATTTGATTACCTCTTGGCGTCAAACTCCCATCGCTATTTGTTAATAATGCTCTATTCTGATCGGTTAAGAAAAAACCTGGAGCTAACGCATTTACACGAATGCCTACTTTTGAAAAATGAACTGCAAGCCACTGTGTGAAATTTGAAACTGCTGCTTTTGCACCACTATATGCAGGTATTTTTGTTAATGGCGTAAAAGCATTCATAGAGGATATATTTAGAATGCTGCATCCTTCCCTACCTACCATATCTTCAGCAAAAATTTGTGTAGGCAAAAGGGTTCCAATGAAATTTAAATTAAATACGAATTGTATCCCTGATGGATCCAAATCAAAAAACGTTTTAAAACCTTCCGTTTTATTAACTAAATCTTCTGCCTGTAAAAATGGATTACTTGTTGTACCTAATGGATGGTTTCCTCCGGCTCCATTTATTAAAATATCGCATAATCCAAAAGCACCATTCACTTCTTTTTTAGCCTGTTGTAAAGATTCCTTTTCGAGTACATTAGCAGCAACTCCAATTGCTTTTCCTCCTGCTGCATTTATTTCATCTGCAATAGCATCCGCTGCTTCTTTTCTTAAATCTAATACCGCTATATTGTTCCCTTCTTTAGCCAATGCTTTGGCTAATGTTCCACAAAGCACGCCTCCTGCCCCTGTTAAAACGATTGTTTTATTCATTTTTAATTATCTTATTTTTATCAATACTAATTATTAGGCATAACTTTTCGTGTACGCACACACAAATATATAAAAAAATAATTGTGTGCGCACACAAAATGAATATATTTTTATTAAATTGCCTAAAAATAGCTTTATTACAAATTATGTTTTCAATTCCAAAAGGACATAAATAGATGAATAGAATTATATGATTACAATTAAGGATATCGCAAAAGAAGCTAAAGTCTCTGAAGGAACGGTAGACAGAGTTATACACAACCGCGGGGGGGTTTCAAAAAAAACACAGGCTAGAATTGAAAAAATTCTTGAGTATCACAATTTTAGTGTGAATCCAGTCGCCAGTGCTCTTGCTATGAAGAATAAACATTTCATTGCCGCATTAATACCTGAACATAATGATTCCGATTTATTTTGGAAATCTCCATATTTAGGCATTTTAAAAGGTGCAGATGACGTTAAAAGCTTTGGAGTAAAGGTCAAAAATTTTACTTTTAATCAATATGATCCCAATTCGTATTTAAACACATTCCATGAATTGTTAAAAACAAAGCCAACTGCTGTTATCATGGTTCCCAATTTTTCAAAAGAGACAAAACTAATTGTTAGTAAATTAGAATCTCTTAACATTCCCTATTTATTTTTAAATATTGATATTGATGGCTTTAATAACGAAGCATTTGTTGGTCAAGACTCTTATATGGCTGGGTATATTGCAGGCAAGCTCATGCATTTAAGCATACCTAAACATTCTACTTTTTTAATTATTCAGGCAAGGCATAATATCACTAAAAACAATGCAGTATCTAATAGAATAAAAGGTTTTAATGATTTTTTCTTGAAAAATGACATACATTCTAAAACCCAAACACTAAAAATAGAGAATTTAAATAACTCTTTGGAGACCAGAGAAAAAATAAACCTATACTTAAAACAACACCCCGAAATTGAAGGTATCTTTGTACCATCGAGTAGAATTTATATTGTGGTGGATTGTATAAGCACAAATTATCTAAAAAATCTTAAATTGATTGGATTTGATAATACGCCTCAAAATATTGAATGTTTAAAAAACGATTCTGTGTCGTTCTTGATTTCTCAAAAACCATTTGAACAAGGTTATGAATCGGTTCGTTTATTAACTGACTATTTAAAAAACAAAAAAAGTTTATTAAATAACAAAATATATCTTCCTATCGATATTTTGACTAAAGAAAATGTAGATTATAATGAAAGAAACAAATTCGTTTTTGAAAATGTAAACTAGAATACATATAAATTAATATTAGCCACGATATTACTGATATGTTTTTTTTATCACGCCCAAATTATAATGACTCCCTTAATATGAGTTTTGTGGGCAAATAGGTTTGCATTGGTGCATCACTTGTAATAAACTCTGCAGCTTTGGCGCCAAATTCTTGAAAATCTACTGAGACCACAGAAATACCCTTATATGTAAATCTTTTTATAGGTGTTTCGTTATACGAAAGTACTCCTACATCTTTTCCTAACTCAAAATTAGCATCCAAACATTGGTCTAATAATTTATAGAGCATTCTATCGTTTACACTTATATAGGCAGTATTTTCATTAACTGTGAACAACTTCGAATTTTTAATGACATCAAATTCAAGGTTATTTGTTTTGCAGAATTTTTTAAAAAAAACGACACTTTCCCATGGATGATATGTGAATTCTGGATAGATAAATTTAACCGACTTATATTTTTTAAATAAAGGTAATGCCTCTTCTAAACAGTTGTAAAATCCTTGTCCAAAATCTTGTAAAATAAAATTACTTGTTTTTTTAGAATGCAAATCCCAATCTATTAATAACAACTGATTTTCATCAATTTTATTAATGGCTTTCTTAACTTCAGGATGATCAAAACCCATCACAATGTATTTATAATATTTACCATTCTGGGCATCTAGCATCGACTTAAAATTCTTTACACTAAAATGATGAAACTGCAAATCTACTATTACATTGCTCGGTAAGTTTTGCATAAATGAATGATACAACACTTCTTTATAAGCCTTAAACGTGCTTATTAATAAAAGTACCTTAATTTTATTATCTGTGATGTAGTAACCCTTGTTGGGAGTAGATTTAATAAACCCCTCATCTTTAAGAAGCTTATAAGCTTTGAATACGGTATCTCGAGATATTTTATAGTCTTTACTAAATTCATTTATAGAAGGAATACTATCACCAGGTTTAAAAACATTAGTCTCTATCGATTCTTTAAACGCATTAAATACTTTTTTATATTTAGGTATATCGTTGCTACCAATATTTTTTAATTTAATTATTTCTTGAACCATGCTTGTTGAAAGATTTTAGAAAGAATTAATTGTCAAATAAAGAACTGAATTGAATCAATTAAAATTACAACAACAGTACTTAAACAAATCTACTTTTCATATCTCAAGAAAACTCAATTTTTCACAAAAACTATCCTGTACTATCATGTGCTATGTATTGCAATGCCAAATACACGGATTGTTTACAACTTGAAAATCAACAAAATAAAAGTGAAGAACTATTGATTGACAAATATTTTGTCGGGATGACAGGATTTGAACCTGCGACCACACGGCCCCCAGCCGTGTACGCTAACCGGACTGCGCCACATCCCGCTTTTTTATAATCTTAAATTAGACACGTTTTCAAATATAAACTAACTTAAAAAACCAAAGCTATTCGCTTTGGTTTTTTAAATATTTATTTGTTTCAATCAATTATAAGTAGAGGTAGACACTTCAAAAGTAGAGTCTTTTGCAGCCAAATAGCGTTCTGCATCTAATGCTGCCATACAACCTGTTCCCGCTGCAGTTACCGCTTGTCTGTAAACATGATCTGCCGCATCGCCAGAAACAAATACGCCTTCAACATTGGTTTTTGAAGTTCCTGGCACATTGATAATATAACCAGTTTCGTCTAAATCTAAATAATCTTTAAATATATCTGTGTTTGGTTTGTGTCCAATCGCTACAAAGAATCCAGTTGCTGGAATCTCATGCTTTTCGCCAGTTTTATTATTAAAAACACGAACACCTGTAACCACTTGTCCATCACCTAAAACCTCATCGGTTTCAGTATTGTATAAAATTTCAATATTTTCAGTGTTTTTTACACGAGCAGCCATTATTTTCGAAGCTCTAAACTCATCTCTACGAACCAACATCGTTACCTTTTTACAAAGTTTAGAAAGGTAATGCGCTTCTTCGCAAGCCGAATCTCCTGCACCAACAATCACCACTTCTTGGTTTCGGTAGAAAAACCCATCACAGACTGCACATGCAGATACCCCACCACCAAGTTTTAAATATTTCTGTTCGGAATCTAAGCCTAAATATTTTGCCGATGCACCCGTTGAAATAATAATGGTGTCAGCATGAATTTCTTTAGTATCATTCACCCATACTTTATGTAAAGGCCCTGAAAAATCTACTTTGGTAATCCAACCATCTCTAACATCAGTTTCAAATCGTTGCGCTTGTGCCTGTAATTGCATCATCATTTCTGGTCCTGTAACCCCATCTGGGTATCCTGGAAAATTCTCAACCTCATTTGTGGTTGTTAATTGCCCACCTGGTTGTGACCCTTGATACAAAACAGGTTTCATATTAGCTCTAGCAGCATAAATTGCTGCGGTATAACCTGCGGGTCCAGAACCTATAATCAAGCACTTAACTTTTTCTATATTTTCAGCCATAATTTTTCATAAATTTTAATGTAACAAAAGTAGAATTTTTGATTGAATCCTTACACTTAAGTTATTAACACTTAACTATGATAGTATTTTCTAAATCTATTAATAAAAGAAATCATGTTGTTTTTTTTCGTAAATTGCTGTATATCAACTAAACTCTTTAAATTATGAAAAAGTATTTATTAATATTAGCCGTTTTACCATTAATTCTTTTTTCTTGTAAAGATAATTCAAAAGCAGAAATGGCGGAAAAAAGCACAATTAATTCGGAAAAAGACATTGAAACTTTAGAAGGCGCTTGGAAGTTAGTAAGTTATTTAAACTTTGGAGAAGATGGCAGTATAGATACCATCCCTTCTTCAGAAACTAATAAGCAAATAAAAATGTATTCTGCTACCAAAGTGATGTGGAGTAGATCTAGAATATCAGATTCAATTGATTGGTTTGCCTATGGTGACTATAAAGTTAAAAATGGCGTTTTAACTGAAATATTAGATTATGGTTCCAAATCGATGAATGAGGTAATAAAAGATAGAACAGAGTTTGTTTTTGATGTGAATATTAGTGAAAATGAATTCAGTCAAACTGAATTAGATAGTGCAGGTCATCCTATTTTAGGCGAATATTATATTAGGTTAGAGTAACGGCCTTTGCTGTTTTACAATTAGATTTGTTCTTATTAACGATTAGATATAATTGGATGGGTTTTAATTATTCCAATAAATTAAAAAGCATTGCGCATCAATTAAAATTTAATTAATTTAATGGAAGTTAAATAAGGCTATTTAACTGTATTTAAAATGGTTATAAAAATTAAAATTTTTTATTATCCTACCAATTGGTATGATAAAATTTTCCAGTAGCATCATCTGTACGCTGATAGGTGTGAGCTCCAAAATAATCACGTTGTGCCTGAATAATATTTGCCGACGACCTTGAATTTGCATAATTATTTAAAAAATTAACCGCATCGCTTAAACAAGGTATTGCCAATTCACTCAACATACATTTAGCCACTACTTTGTTTATTGACGGTTTCAATAATTTGACCTGATTAATAATAACCTGATGTTTCAAAATATTATCATCTTCTTTTAAGACAGGTATTAATTCCGCCATTAAATCAGATTTTATAATGCAGCCATTAGTCCAAATTCGCGCTATTTCACTAAGATTTAGTTGCCAATTGTATGCTTTTCCAGCCTCTGAAACTAATCTAATGCCCTGAAAATGATTTATAATTCTTGCAAATTGATATGCATTTAAAACATCCTTAATTTCAAGGTTAACGGGTAATGATGTTATCTCGAAATGTTTGCTAGCTTGAATTCTTTCATCTTTATAAAACGAAGTATACCTTGCAAATAATGCTGATGCTATTAAAGTACCTGGAACTCCCAATTGAGCAGTAGCTATTGTTGTCCAGTTGCCAGTACCTTTATTCCCTGCCTTATCAACTATTTTATGTATTAACCATTCGTTTCTATCTTTCTTTCTAAGTATATCAATAGTAATACTTAGTAAATAACTTTGGGCTTTTGGTTTCCATGATTCTAAAATATCAGCTATTTCATCTGGATTATTTCCCATAGTTTTTAGTATCGTAAAGACTTCAGCCAATAATTGCATTTCTACATATTCAATTCCATTATGAACCATTTTTACAAAATGTCCACTTCCTTCTTCTCCTATATAAGTGCAACATGGCAAGTTATTAACATCTTTAGCAGCAATACTTTCTAAATAAGGCTTTACTAAGTTATATGTGTTTTTGTCTCCTCCGGGCATTATGGACGGACCTTTTAAAGCCCCTTCTTCACCTCCAGAAACACCAACTCCAAAGAAATGAATACCCTTCGATTTTAGATAATCGTAACGTTCCTTTGTTTTTATATAGTTAGAGTTTCCACCATCAATTAACACATCTCCAGCAGACAAATAAGGCAGTAAATCTTCAATGACCATATCTGTAATCTTACCAGCATTAACCATGAGCATAATTTTTCTTGGGGTTTGTAATGAGTTTACAAACTTCTCAATGTTAGAGAACGCATGTGCGTTTTCAAGTTCTTTATGCTTATTTTTAAAATCTATGGCAACATGTTCCTCTTTCCCTTTAACTTCTCGATTAAATATTGAAATTCTAAAACCTTTTTGCGCTAAGTTTCTGCTTAAGCTTTTCCCCATAACACCTAGTCCAAAAAGACCAAATTCAGATTTCTCTTCCATTTGTTCAACTATATTTTTTACTATTTCTGAAGGTTTTAAACTTACATCAACTTGTATTGCATCCTTTGGCGGTTCTAAGGTATCAAACTGAGATTGCAATAAATCCGATGACATAAAATGATGCTCTCTTTCGTTAAGTCTTTTAAATATCAAATTGAAACCACCCGTTAGATGCACCCATTTCACATGATATTCAATATCTTTTTTCAAAATTTCACGATATGCTTGCTTTAAAGCCGAACAAACTATAACACAGCTGCTTTTTTGTAACTGTGCTTTTGCGACGTCATTAAGTTTTAGCAACCAACCTTGACGATCTTTATCATTTAACGGCAAGCCGCTTTTCATCTTATCAATATTTGATTGAGGATGAAAATCATCTCCATCAAAAAATGGAATTTTAAGGTTTTCAGATAATAATTTACCGATGGTACTTTTACCAGAACCTGAAACTCCCGTAATATAGATGACGCTATTCAATTTCTTATATTATTTTTAAATAATTGACTTTTTTTTAGAAATACCACCATATTAATCTTTGCTAGGGGCAATGCTTTCTCCCATGGTAGATTCTCTAAACCAAACTTCAGCATAACTGCCATGAGCGTACTGTTTAGCAATATCGCCATCAAATACCTCGGCCCCAGTATACCAAACTATATTTTCGTTTGGGTCTTTTCCATTTGTTTGATTGTAAGCGCCTTGTTTAAAGTATTGTAATTCGCCTGCATATGCGTTTTCTTGTTCTACCCCATCACGTCCAATTGTTGCGTATACTGTTTTGATTTGCTCTGGGAGATCTGATTTTTCAGAAAAATCTGATTGCAACAAGTTCTTCACAAATGTCTTTGTTTCATGTCCTTCGCTTTTAAAAGTAAGAAACATAATACCTTCATGCACGTTCACCTCATAACTAAATTCTTCACCCAAGGCTATACCATCACCAGGCTCTTCTGGATTGGTTGATGGACTCGTACCTACAACCGACATATTGTATCCCCAAACGGCGGTAGAATAATCCCACCTTTTAGAATTATCACCTTTGGTATTAATTTCATAATTCCAAAACACAGATCCTTTTTCGTGCCCTGGGAATTTTTTGTAGAAGATTTTGAGCGGTTCGTTTTCATGCCCCTCATCACTATGAATCTGCCCTACAACAACCGAATATGAAACTGAAACTCTGGCATCGCCTGAAGTTGACACATGCTGTACTTTCAACGTTCCTGTTAATCTTCCGCCAGTTTCTGGAATCCAATGTGCTTTTTGTCCCAATTCCGTTCTTGTATTACTCGAAGTTCTTGAGGTTATTCCAGAATTTGGTGTTTTGTATACAACCCAGTTTGTTTTTCCATCGTTTTCAACATAAAAAAAATCGTCATGCTCAACCTTATCTAAGTTTTTAAAACTTGTACCATCACCACATAGTAAACTACAATCTTTAATAACAGGAAGAACATCGCTCGGATAGATTTTCTCTGTAATTTCGGCTATATTAGATTCTTTCTTAACATTCTTGCAGCCAAACATTAAAACCGCTGCAATAATTAGTAAAATTGATAATTTGTTTACTTTTATACACTTCATTTTGTTATTTTTTCAATCTAAAATTTACATTTTGAAGTTAACAAATAAATGGAAACTAACGCTTCATTAAATTTATAATATTTCAAAAATAATTGTGTGGAAAGACTTTGAAGACATAAATTCTGTAGATACCTTTAAAGTCTTAATCGAACATGGATAAAGGCATAAAAAAATCCAGTCACTTTCGTAATTGGATTTTTTGGTCGGGGTGGCAGGATTCGAACCTGCGACCTCCGCGTCCCAAACGCGGCGCGATAACCGGGCTACGCTACACCCCGATTTTTGGTTATCTTGTAACGGGATGCAAATATAGTTTTTTTATTCATTTCATAATTAAAATTCTCTAAAAAATATTTCTTGCACAAAAGTGATAATTTAGCAATTGAAAATTTCAGATAACCTAAAGCATTTATTGTGACCAAAAACCTTTTTTTATTCTTATTTTTTTGCTCGAGTTTCTTTTGTTTCGGGCAAATTAAAGGCAAGGTTATAGCTAACAATTCCGGGATTCCTTTAGCAAATGTAGAAATTACTAATTTAGAGCTCAAGGACACTTACTTTACAAATAGCAATGGTCTTTTCCTATTAGAAAAACCGGGTTTTTATGCATTTAAAAAAGTTGGTTATAGCGAAAAAATTATTGAGCTTAACGAAAACATCGAATACATTATTCAACTAAGTATCAATCCATTTGAACTTAATGAAATTACAATAAGTACAAACCAGATTCCTAGAGTTTTAAAAAAAGCAACAGCATCGGTGAGTATGATTACATCAAATGATATTCAACTTGCAAACAATACAGATTTTGCCCCAATATTAAATCGAGCTCCTGGGGTGTTTATGCAAAGTGGCAGCCTCAATACAAATCGTATTACGATAAGAGGTATTGGTTCTAGAAACCTTTTCGGAACTTCCAAAATAAGAGCCTATTTTAAAGATATTCCGTTAACCAATGGCAGTGGCGAAACAACACTTGAAGATTTTGAACTCGCTACCATCTCTCAAATGGAAATCACAAAAGGATCTGCTTCTAGTATTTATGGAGCTGGTTTGGGAGGAGTTATTCGTTTAATACCGCAAAACGGGCATTTAAATGAAACATCTAGTAATACAGAATTTTCGATTGGCTCGTTTGGATTAGTTAAAGGGATATTAAATTTGGCATATGGCTCAAAAAAACATAGTATAAACGCTGTTTACAGTAATACTCATAGCGATGGATATCGTGAAAATAATGAATACAACAGACAGACTTTCACCATAAATTCCAATCATTTTTTAAATGCTAAAAACGAGTTTTCTATATTGATGAGTTATGTGGATTTAAAGGCATTTATACCAAGCTCAATTAACGAAGATACTTATTTAAACAGTCCAGAGTCTGCTGCTTTTACTTGGCAACAATCCAAAGGATATGAAGATTCAAAACGTGGTATTATTGGACTTTCTTGGAATCATAATTACAATGACAACTTAAAGCAAAATACCAGTATTTTCACATCATTTACAAACACGTACGAACCAAGACCTTTTAACATTTTAAAAGAAAACACATCTGCATATGGTATAAGAAGCAGATTATTGGGCACACTAAAGCTATATGGCAAAAAGTTAAAATGGACTTTTGGCGGAGAGTTTTTTAAAGACACCTATACATACGGAACCTTTGAAAATTTATATGAAGATTATCCTGAAGGCACAGGAAGTATTGAAGGTAACCGTTTATCAGATTTTCATGAGCGAAGAAATTATTATAATATTTTTGCGGAATCTGATATTGCACTTTCAGAAAAAACCACACTTTCCATCGGATTAAATTTAAATGAAACCGCCTATAAGTTAAAAGATGATTACCCGGTTTCAGATACCAATCCAGATCAATCGGGGCAGTATAAATACAAAAGTATTATGTCTCCCAAATTTGGGGTTTCTCATTTAATTTCGAATAACTTAAGTTTATTTTCTAATATAAGTCATGGGTTCTCACCACTTTCACTTCAAGAAACTCTACTTCCTGACGGACAAATAAACACCAATTTAAAACCAGAAACTGGATGGAATTACGAGTTAGGTACACGTGGCACTTTATTTAGTAATCGCTTACAATTTAACGCATCAATTTATCATTTAAACATTAAAAATCTCATTGTTTCAAGAAGAACAACACAAGACCAATTTATAGGAATAAATGCAGGTAGTACTCAACATAATGGCTTAGAAGCAGCCATTAATTATAATTGGCTATCAAATAATAACGTGACATTAAGTTCGTTTTTCAAT
Source organism: Algibacter luteus (assembly GCF_900141715.1). Classification (GTDB taxonomy): domain Bacteria; phylum Bacteroidota; class Bacteroidia; order Flavobacteriales; family Flavobacteriaceae; genus Arenitalea; species Arenitalea lutea. The sequence continues at coordinate 353,509 of NZ_FQYK01000001.1, forward strand.
TACACCTTAAATCAATTCAAATTTAAAAACTTTGTTGACGATTCTAATAATTTTTCGGGCAATAAACTAACAGGTGTCCCTTCTGAAGTTATCAACCTTGGATTTAATTTTATAAGTAGCATAGGTTTTTATGGAAATATAAATTACCAACATGTAGGTAGCATGCCAATAAACGACAGTAATAGCTTGTTTTCAGAAAGTTACAATTTAACTCATTGTAAAATTGGTTATAAATTATTTCTTAATAAAAAGCTAAAATTAAACGCATTCTTTGGCTTAAACAATATATTTGATGTAAACTATGCTTCTCAAATTTTAATAAATGCCACTGGCTTTGGAGGAAGCGCTCCCAGATATTATTATCCAGGGAATCCTATAAATTATTATACTGGAATTAATATAAACTACATTTTTTAATGTAAATTATAACAAAAAACAAAAATGAAACAGTTTTATTCAATTTTCGCATTAATTTTTATCGTATTTACCGCTTGTGCGCAACAAAAAGAATCTGAAGTTGAAGCCTCAACACCTTCAGAGTCAAACTATACTTCAGAAATTGTAGTATCAGATTTAAATATTCCGTGGGGAATGGCTTTTTTACCAGATGGAAGTATGCTGATAACCGAAAAATCAGGAGAACTAATTCATTTTTATGAAGGTGAAAAGCAATTAATCGAGGGTACACCCAATGTTTATGTACGTGGTCAAGGTGGCTTTATGGATGTAAAACTACACCCAGATTACATTGAAAACGGATGGATATATTTTTCTTTTGCTTCCGCAGAAGGTGAGGGCGATGGTGGAAACACGGCGATATTGCGTGCGAAACTTAACGGCAATACTCTAGTTAATTCTGAAATGCTTTACAAGGCGAGTCCGAATTCTAAAAGAGGTCAACACTTCGGGTCGAGAATAGAATTTGATGATGAAGGCTATTTGTATTTCTCTATTGGAGATCGAGGCGATCGAGATGTAAACCCACAAGACATTACAAGAGATTGCGGTAAAATTTACAGATTAAATGATGATGGCAGTGTACCAGATGACAATCCGTTCATAAATACCGAAAATGCCAAAACTGCTATTTATAGTTACGGGCACCGAAACCCTCAAGGTATGGTTAAAAACCCATTTACAGGTGCCATTTGGACTAATGAACACGGACCAAAAGGAGGCGATGAAATAAATATTATTGAAAAAGGTAACAACTACGGTTGGCCTGTTATTTCTTATGGAATAAACTATAGCGGCACAACATTTACAGACATCACCGAAAAAGAAGGCATGGAGCAACCGCTTTTTTATTGGGTACCATCCATTGCTCCTAGCGGAATGGCTTTTGTATCTTCAAACAAATACCCAGAATGGAAAGGAAATGTGCTCGTTGGAGCACTAAAATTTGAATATCTAGAGCGATTGGTTATAGAAAATAATAAAGTTGTAAAACGTGAGAAACTGTTAGAAGACATCGGTAGAGTTAGAAATGTTATTCAAGGACCTGATGGTTTCATTTATGTGGCCGTAGAAGGCAAAGGCATCTATAAAATTGTTCCTCAAAACTAATTATATATTATGAAATTACTTTACTTAAGTTTCTTCTCGTTTTGTTCTATCATTTTCACCTGTAGCGCCCAATCAAGCGAATTAGATTCAAGTATGGAGCGTGGTGCATTTATTTATGAAGATTTTTGTGTTACCTGCCATTTACCAAGTGGTGAAGGCGTTGAAAATGTGTATCCGCCGATAGCAAAATCTGATTACTTAATGAATAATAGAGAAGCCAGTATAAAGGGCATCAAATATGGTCAAAAAGGTGAAATTACAGTTAACGGAAAAACTTATAATGGCTATATGGCACCCATGGGATTGAGTGATGATGAAGTTGCCGATGTTATGAATTATATAACAAATAGTTGGGGGAACAAAAATGATAATTTAGTCACAGAAGAAGAAGTTTCAAAAATTGAAAAATAATCCAAGATCTGTTTTAAATAGGAACAAGTATTAACTAACTTTGTAAAGTCCATAAAACTCTTTTCATGCTCATTATAGGAATTGCTGGCGGTACAGGCTGTGGCAAAACAACAGTTGTAAATCAAATTTTAAACGAACAACCAGAGGGCGAAGTTGGAGTTATTTCTCAAGATTCATATTACCTAGACACCACTCATTTATCTTATGATGAACGCGTGAAAATCAATTTTGATCATCCAAGGTCTATTGATTTCGATTTACTTGAGGAGCATTTAAAAGAATTAAAAAAAGGCAATCCTATACACCAACCTGTTTATTCGTTCGTTAAGCATAATAGAACGGGTGATACCATTTTAACGCATCCTAGAAAAGTTATTATAGTTGAAGGTATTTTAATTTTGACCAACCCAGAGTTAAGAGAGATGTTCGACATTAAAATTTTTGTGCATGCCGATAGCGATGAACGCTTAATACGCCGTTTAAAACGAGACATACAAGAACGTGGAAGAGATTTAGATGAAGTACTTGCACGATACAAAACCACATTAAAACCGATGCACAATCAGTTTATAGAACCTATGAAAGAGTTTGCAGATATTATTATTCCAAACAATCATTACAACACGGTAGCCATCGATATTGTTAAAACCATTATAAACGATAAACTATAATGGCAATCAATAGAAACAAATACTTAAAACCCTTTAAAAATATTTTTATACTTATTTTAGTGGTGTTTGCTGTTTGGATGTTGTTTTTTGATGCCAATTCATGGCTTATTCATCATGAATTAAATACAGAAATTGAGGATTTAGAGAACGAGAAAGAATACTACATCAAAGAAATAGAAAAAGATAAAAAAGATTTAAAAAAACTGAGTACAGACGAAGGGTTAGAGAAGTTTGCTAGAGAAGAATATTACATGAAAAGAGATAATGAGGAAATTTACATTATCGAATATGACGATAGCTTAAAAACAAAAAATGATGAGTAAACATTTGTTTGATGAGTTTCAACCTGTTTCTTCAAAACAATGGAAACAAAAAATACAGTTCGATTTAAAAGGTGCAGATTACAACGATATACTTGTTTGGAAAACTAATGAGAATATTGATGTAAAGCCTTTTTATCACGCCGACGATTTTAATAATCTCCCAAACATTTCTGACACCAAAGCAACTCTATGGAACATTCTTCAAATCATTTTCGTTGCAGACGTTGAAAAATCTAACAAAAAAGCTCTTGATATCATTGAAAAAGGTGCAGAAAGTATCAAATTCATCATTCCTAATGAAACCGTTTCAATTAAAGAACTTGTTAAAGGTATCAATCAAAAGGAAACGACATTATTTCTTGAACTTCAATTTCTTTCAGCAGATTTCATCAATAACATACATAATTTAGTTCCTCAAGCAAAAATTCAAATAGATAGCATTGGGCAACTCGCTAGTGATGGCAACTGGTTTAAAAGCTTTAATGAAGATTTTAAGGCATTCGACACTTTGATAAACAAAACACATGCTTTTACTGTAAATGCTTCACTATATCAAAATGCCGGAGCAACCATAACTCAAGAGCTTGCTTATACCCTAGCCCACGCTAACGAGTATTTAAATGGTTTAGAAAATTCAGAAATCGATTTACAATCATTAAACATTGTTTTTAATGTATCGGTTAGTTCCAATTACTTCTTTGAAATTGCCAAATTACGCGCATTAAGAGCACTATGGAAAACACTCGCTAAAGCATATGGTGCGAATACCAATTGCGAAATCGTTGTGACACCTTCAAAACGAAACAAAACCTTGTACGATTACAATACGAACATGTTGCGCACAACTACCGAATGTATGAGTGCTATACTTGGAGGCGCTAATTTTATTGCCAATTTACCCTATGATGCAATTTATCATAAAAGCAATGCTTTTAGTGAGCGCATCGCAAGAAACCAGCTTTTAATTCTGAAGCACGAAAGCTATTTTAACATGGTAAACAATCCATCTGATGGTTCGTACTACATTGAAACTATTACAGACCAACTTTCAGAAAAAGCTTTAGAACTTTTTAAAGATATTGAAAACAATGGCGGGTTTCTAAGTCAATTAAAAGCGGGAACCATTCAAAGAAAAATAAAAGAATCTGCGCTGAAAGAACAAGAACAATTTGATAAAGGCGAAATCGTATTATTGGGCACTAACGTTCACCCTAATGCTAAGGACAGCATGAAGCATGAGCTAGAACTTTATCCTTTTGTAAAAACCAACCCAAGAAAAACATTAATTGAACCCATTATAGAAAAACGATTATCAGAACAATTAGAACAAAACCGATTAAAAAATGAAAATTAAAATGAACTCAAAAATTACACTTTTATCTTGTTTATTATGCTTCATTCTATTGAGTTGTAAAAAAGAAAACTCATTTTCAAATTACAAATACGCTGATAAACCAATCGCTTTTGAATGTGCTGGCGTAAATACTAAATTATTAAATGAAGCCCTTTATAGTTTTGAAGACGATATCGAAAATCATTACAAGCAAAACAGACCAAATTTTAAATTAAATCAGGCATATTCTCAGATCATGAGAAATTCTGTTTTTGGCAGATTACAATTAGATAAAATTGTATCAAAACACACTTTCGAGGTTTTTCAAGCCCTAAAAGAGGAAGAAGGTTTGTGGGACTTGAACAATACAAAAAGTAACCTCAACTACAATAGTGAGGTTGTAAAATGTATCTCAAAAACTATAAAAGATCAAAATTTAAAAACCACGCTTAATGCCCTTTTAACAACAAATAGCATGTCACCAAAATTATTGGGTCCTGCGGTTGTTAATAAATACCAAAACGCCATAAACGATAAAAGTTTGGCTTTATACATCGCGCTAGATTTATATTATGCCAAAATGTTCGACACCAATTTTGATAAATCGAAGTTAGAACAACCAAAATTGAAAGTGGATTTTAATCAGGTTCCTCGAAAAGAGGAAGTTGATCCTCATGCAGGACATAATCACGACTAAATAAATGGCTAGAAAAAATCTTCAACATATCAACATAAAACCAGAGGTAGAAAGTAAAAAGATTAAATCTTCAACATTTGCTACTGCTGAAAATATTGATGTAAAATCAACGTATACTCAAGGTGATGTTGAAGACTTGAAGCATCTCAATTTTGTTGCAGGTATCGCACCTTATTTGCGAGGTCCTTACAGCACCATGTATGTTCGCAGACCATGGACTATTCGTCAATATGCTGGATTTTCAACTGCCGAAGAAAGCAATGCTTTTTACAGACGTAATTTAGCTGCAGGGCAAAAAGGACTATCCGTAGCCTTTGATTTGGCAACACATAGAGGTTATGATTCAGACCACGAGCGTGTAGTTGGCGATGTTGGAAAAGCAGGAGTCGCTATTGATTCTGTAGAAGACATGAAAATACTCTTCGATCACATTCCATTGGATAAAATGTCGGTTTCAATGACCATGAATGGTGCAGTTTTACCCATTATGGCTTTTTATATTGTGGCAGCAGAAGAACAAGGTGTTAAGCCAGAACAGTTGGCAGGAACCATACAGAATGATATTTTGAAGGAATTTATGGTGCGAAATACCTATATCTATCCGCCAACACCTTCAATGAAAATTATTTCTGATATTTTTGAATTTACGAGTAAGAACATGCCAAAATTCAACAGTATCAGTATTTCCGGATACCATATGCAAGAAGCTGGAGCTACTTGCGATATTGAATTAGCTTACACTTTAGCCGATGGTTTAGAATATATTCGAAAAGGATTAGCGGCAGGTATGGATATTGATACCTTTGCACCTCGCCTTTCATTTTTTTGGGCAATCGGCATGAACCACTTTATGGAAATTTCCAAAATGCGAGCCGCTAGAATGCTTTGGGCGAAATTGGTAAAACAGTTCAATCCTAAAAACGAAAAATCTTTAGCATTACGTACACATTGTCAGACTTCGGGTTGGAGTTTAACCGAACAAGACCCATTTAATAATGTGGCTAGAACCACCATTGAAGCTGCCGCTGCGGCATTTGGCGGCACACAAAGTTTGCACACTAATGCCTTAGATGAAGCTATTGCGTTACCAACAGATTTTTCGGCAAGAATTGCTCGAAACACGCAAATATTTCTTCAAGAAGAAACACATATTACAAAAACGGTTGACCCATGGGCAGGAAGCTATTATGTTGAAAAACTAACTCACGATATTGCAAATAAAGCTTGGGCTTTAATTGAAGAAATTGAAGATTTAGGTGGCATGACAAAGGCCATTGAAGCTGGTATCCCAAAAATACGAATTGAAGAAGCTGCGGCAAGAAAGCAAGCAAGGATAGATTCTGGGCAAGACATTATTGTTGGCGTTAATAAATATAGACTTGAAGAAGAAGACCCTATTTCTACACTTGAAGTAGATAACCAAACTGTTAGAAACTCACAAATTGAGCGATTAACCTCAATTAAAAGTACTAGAAATTCCGAAAAAGTTAGAGCCTCACTATCAAAATTAACCGAAGCAGGAAGATCTGGTAAAGAAAATTTACTAGCTTTAGCTATTGAAGCGGCTCGAGAGCGTGCCACTTTAGGCGAAATAAGTGATGCTTTAGAGGCTGTTTTTGGCAGATACAAAGCACAAATAAAATCATTTTCTGGTGTGTATAGTAAAGAAATAAAAAACGACGAATCCTTTAAAAAGGCACAACAATTGGCGGATGCTTTTGCAGAACAAGAAGGCAGAAGACCTCGTATTATGATAGCAAAAATGGGGCAAGACGGTCATGATCGCGGAGCCAAGGTTGTTGCTACAGGTTATGCCGATGTAGGATTTGATGTAGACATTGGTCCTCTTTTTCAAACCCCGCAAGAAGCTGCAAAACAAGCCGTTGAAAACGATGTGCACATATTAGGCGTTTCCTCATTAGCTGCTGGTCACAAAACCTTAGTTCCGCAAGTTATTGATGCATTAAAAGCATACGGTCGTGATGATATTATGGTTATTGTAGGTGGCGTTATTCCTAAGCAAGATTATCAATATTTATTTGAAGCCGGAGCTGTTGCTGTATTTGGCCCTGGAACCAAAATTAGTGATGCCGCAATTAAGATTCTAGAAATCCTAATTGATTAACAAATAATCGTTAAAAAACTACATTAAATTTCACTCACCGATTTGTTAACAAGTTCCACTTTCATTCCACATAAATAATTGTATTTTTGTCTCTAATAAAACCAAATCATTAATGGGTAAAATCATTGCAATTGCGAACCAAAAAGGAGGCGTAGGAAAAACAACAACCTCTATTAATTTAGCAGCTTCACTAGGCGTTCTAGAAAAAAAAGTATTACTTATAGATGCTGACCCTCAAGCAAATGCAACTTCTGGAATAGGTATTGATGTTGAATCTGTAGAAATTGGAACATACCAATTATTAGAACATTCTAACATCGCTAAAGATGCAATTGTTCAAACTGAAACACCAAATCTAGACATCATTCCAGCGCATATTGATTTAGTTGCTATTGAAATAGAACTTGTTGATAAAGATGAACGCGAATACATGCTAAAAAAGGCATTAGCCGACATTAAAAACGATTATGATTATATTTTAATAGATTGTGCACCTTCATTAGGCCTTTTAACCTTAAACGCACTAACTGCTGCTGATGCGGTTATTATACCTATTCAGTGTGAATATTTTGCCCTTGAAGGATTAGGAAAACTATTAAACACCATAAAAAGTGTTCAGAAAATACACAATCCAGAATTGGATATAGAAGGCTTATTGCTTACCATGTACGATTCAAGATTAAGATTATCAAATCAAGTGGTTGAAGAGGTTCAAAAACATTTTAACGACATGGTTTTTCAAACAATTATTCAAAGAAATGTACGTTTGAGTGAAGCACCAAGCTACGGAGAAAGTATAATTAATTACGACGCAAGTAGTAAAGGTGCGAACAATTACTTAAGTTTGGCAAAAGAAATCATCAATAAAAACTCCTAAATTATGGCTAAGGCAACCAAAAAACAGGCTTTAGGTAGAGGTTTATCAGCACTATTAAAAGACCCAAGTAACGATATTCAATCGGTACAAGATAAAAATGCAGATAAAGTTATTGGGAATATTGTTGAATTAGATATTGATTTCATCGAAGTTAACCCGTTTCAACCACGAACAAATTTCAGCGAAGAATCCCTTCGTGAATTAGCGTCTTCTATAAAAGAATTAGGTATTATTCAGCCTATAACTGTTAGAAAACTAGGTTTAAACAAATACCAATTAGTTTCAGGTGAACGTCGTTTTAGAGCATCAAAATTAATAGGATTAGAAACTATTCCTGCTTACGTTAGAATTGCTAACGACCAAGAATCTTTAGAAATGGCTTTAGTTGAAAATATTCAACGCCAAGATTTAGATCCTATTGAGATTGCCTTATCATACCAACGTTTAATTGACGAAATAAACCTGACTCAAGAACAAATGAGCGAGCGAGTTGGTAAAAAACGATCTACTATTGCTAACTATTTGCGCTTATTAAAATTAGACCCTATTATTCAAACTGGAATGCGCGATGGCTTTATATCAATGGGTCATGGTCGTGCTTTAATTGCCATAGAAGACCAAAGCGAGCAGTTAGACATTTATGAGAACATTTTATCGAACAAACTTTCGGTTAGAGAAACTGAAAATTTAGTTCGAGATTTCAATACAAAAGAATCAGCACCATCTACCGCTAAAAAATCTGAAGATGATGAAATGCCAAAATTTGTTAAAAAAGGCATTGCGGCTTTTTCAGAATACTTTGGGCATAAAATAGACGTTAAAGTTTCTAAAAATGGTAAAGGAAAAATTACGATTCCTTTTCATTCTGAAGAAGATTTTAATCGTATTAAAAAATTAGTTCAAGGTGCAAAATAAAATCCTTATAACAGGAATAGTAGCATGTCTGCTTTGTTGTTTTTCTGCTTTCGCACAAGACAAGGAAAAAACCAAAAAAAATCGCCTTCCAAAAGAAGTTGTTATAGATACTTTAGTTTCAGTTAGCAAACCTATTGACGCACTATCGCCTGCAAAAGCCGCATTTTATTCGGCTATCTTACCAGGATTGGGGCAAGCCTACAATAAAAAATATTGGAAAATCCCTATTGTTTATGGAGCTATAGGTACTGGTATTTATTTCTACATAGACAATAACAAACAATACAATCGGTTTAGAGATGCTTACAAGAGAAGACTGGCAGGCTATACCGACGATGAGTTTTATTTCGATTCTCAGGGTAACCAATTAACCACTCCAAGAGTTTCTACAGACAGACTTGAAGACGCTCAGGAATTGTACCGTAGTAATAAGGAAATCTCTTTATTAGTTACCATTGGATTTTATGCACTAAACATTATTGATGCCAATGTAGATGCCCATTTACTGCAATATAATGTAGATGAAAACTTAACTTTGTCACCACATTACGAACTCAACCCAAAAGATGCTACAAGCAATCTCGGATTAACTTTAAATTTTAAATTTTAACATGAATATAGCTTTACTCGGATACGGAAAAATGGGTAAAACCATAGAGCAGATTGCCATTAAACGCGGGCATAATGTGGTATTGACTATTGATAAAGATGATAAGAATTACGACATTACTAAAGCAGATGTTGCTATAGATTTTAGCGTACCTACAGTAGCATATAATAATATTTCAAACTGCATAAACAACAACGTGCCTGTAATTTCTGGAACCACAGGTTGGTTAGATAAATATGACGATGCCGTTGCTTTATGTGAAGAAAAAAAAGGCGCATTTATTTATGCATCAAACTATAGTTTAGGTGTCAATATCTTTTTTGAACTGAATAAAACGCTTGCTAAAATGATGAGCAACTTGAAGCAGTATAATGTTTCAATGGAAGAAATTCATCATACCCAAAAGCTTGATGCGCCAAGTGGAACTGCCATCTCTTTAGCTAATGATATTATTGAAAACCATGAAGGATTTACCAATTGGAAATTAGACGAAAATGGTAAAAAAACAATTCCGATTACTGCAAAACGCATAGAAGATGTTCCTGGAACCCATACGGTTACCTATGAAAGTGAAGTAGACACCATAAACATTGAACATATAGCGCACACCAGACAAGGGTTTGCCTTAGGCGCCGTTATCGCTGCAGAATGGATTGCTGGAAAAACTGGTGTTTTCACCATGAACGATGTGTTAAATATAGGTTAATTGGCAATAAAGTTGTAACAATCAAAACACCTGTTACTACTTACATAACAATAAAATTTTAAGATTATGACTTGGACACAGTGGTTTATATTCATTTTAATAATTCAAGTAATTCACGGTTTAGGAACTTGGAAACTTTACATAAAAGCAGGTAGACAAGCTTGGGAAGCCTTTGTCCCGATCTACAATGGTGTTATTTTAATGAAAATTATTAATCGTCCGTGGTGGTGGATTATATTATTATTTCTACCCATTGTTAATCTTATTATGCTACCAGTAGTTTGGGTTGAAACAGCTAGAAGTTTTGGCAAAAACATGCCTGTTGACACCATTTTAGCAGTCCTTACACTCGGATTCTACAACTATTACCTTAATTACGTTGCCGATGTAACGTATGTTGAGGATAGGAGTTTAGACCCTACAACATCTAGTGGCGATTGGGTAAGTTCTATTCTATTTGCAATAGTAGCAGCCACCATAGTTCACACCTATTTTATGCAGCCTTTTACTATTCCTTCATCATCTTTAGAAAAGTCGTTGTTGGTAGGTGATTTTCTTTTTGTAAGCAAGTTTCATTATGGAGCTCGCGTGCCAATGACTACAGTTGCAGCGCCTATGGTACATGATACTATTCCTAAACTAGGAACCAAATCTTATTTATTTGACGATAATTTTGAAGCACGAAATACCTCATGGAAAAATAAATTGCAACTACCTTATTTAAGGTTTCCAGGGTTTGAAAACATAGAACGAAATGACATTGTGGTTTTTAATCAACCAGCAGATACGTTGCTGAATATGAACGACTTTAGACCAGATAGAAACTACTATAAGCCCATAGATAAAAAAACCAACCTTGTTAAACGCTGCGTTGGTATTGCAGGCGACTCCTTAGAAGTTAGAAATGGCTACGTATATATTAATGGAAAGAAAAATGAACTTCCAGATAGAGCACATTTACAGTTTAGCTATTTAGTGCAACCAAAAACCAATCAATTCAATCCTAAATTTTTAAAGGATCGATACGATATCACAGATGGTTTTGGTATCATGAATAGCCAGAATACTTACTATTTTTCTGCAATATCAGATGAAGCCTTAGCAAAATTTAAAAATCACCCTAATGTGACGAGCATTACGCCAAATAAGCAAGAAAAAGGCGTTAGAGACTCTAATATTTTTCCACATCACCCAGATTACAATTGGAACGTTGATTACTTTGGGCCGCTTTACATTCCTGAGGCAGGAAAAACTATTGATATAAATTTAGAAGTTTTACCACTATACAAACGTGTCATAACCGAATATGAAGGCAATACATTGCAAGTAAAAGGCAATCAAATTTTAATTAATGGTGAAGTAACAGATACGTATACTTTTAAACAAAACTATTATTGGATGATGGGTGACAACCGCCATAACTCCATTGATGCCCGAGCTTGGGGATTTGTGCCATTTAATCACGTTATTGGAAAACCAGTGTTTATCTGGATGAGTTGGGATGGTATTAAAAACCCACGTTGGGAACGTTTCTTTACAACGGTTAGCGGTAGCGGAAAAGCCACCTCTTATTTAATCCCGTTTTTAGTTCTTTTATTTGGCTGGATAGGATTTAACAAATGGAGAAAACGTAAAAAAGACAGCAAATAATTAGTACGATACTGTTCATTTCATTCAATTTTGATTAAACTGAGTTATGACGTTTAAACTGTTTCCAATAGTGTTATTGATTGCCTTATGGTCATGTGTACAAGATAAAAAATTAGAGCATAAAATGTCGTCAATTGAGTCTGAATCTAACCTTATAGAAACAGACACTATTAAAAGTATAGAAATTACGAAAGACTTTGTTTTAGGGAAATTTGATTATAAAAATCATGAGCTCTTCATTAAAACAAATGCTACTCATACATCTAAACCTATATATTTAAATGTCGAAGTTTATGAAGCTTTTGTTAACATGTATAATCATGCCGAAAAAGATGGTATTCAGTTAAAAATTGTTTCGGGCACCCGAAATTTTGCTGAACAGAAAGCTATTTGGGAGCGTAAATGGGAAAAATATCAAAATCTAAACCCCATAAGCAGAGCAAAAAAAATACTCGAGTATAGTTCGATGCCTTCAACATCAAGACATCATTGGGGAACCGATATCGATTTAAATAGTTTAAATAACTCTTATTTTGAAAGTGGCAAAGGTAAAAAAGAGTATAAATGGCTTGTAGAAAACGCTAATAACTATGGTTTCTATCAGATTTACACCGAAAAATCATCTGGAAGAACAGGTTACAATTTAGAGCGCTGGCATTGGTCTTACATGCCGTTATCAAGTAAATATCTGGCCTTTTATAACAACCAAGTTAATTACTCAGACATTTCAGGATTTGACGGTTCTGAGCTAGCGGAAGCCCTAAATATTATACCGAATTACGTCAATGGGATTTCAGAAGATGCCAAACAATTAAAATATCCTAAAGAATGAAAATTGTTTTACATCCTACATATTTTCCCAATATTACACATTTTGTTGCCATGGTAAATGCTGAAGAAGTTATTCTAGAAATGGAAGATAACTTCTTGAAACAAACCTACAGAAATAGAACTTATATTTATGGTGCCAACGGAAAACTAGGATTAAACATCCCTGTTATTCATTCTCAAAAAAATCGTCAAAAGTATAAAGACGTTAAAATTTACAATCAGGATAATTGGCAAAGTCTACACTGGAAATCGATTCTTTCAGCGTACAGAACATCTCCATTTTTTGAATATTACGAAGATGAACTTCAGCCATTATTCATGAAGAATGCAGATTTTATATTAGACCATAATTTACATTGCTTAGAAATCATTTGCGATTGTTTGCAACTAGAGTTGAACTTTTCTAAAACAGATACCTTCGAAAAAACTTTAAAAGATAAAACCGATTACAGGCAATTAGTAAACGCTAAAAAAGAGCCAAATTATAATTTCGAGAAATACACACAAGTATTTAGCGCAAAACACGGTTTTATACCCAATTTAAGCATCTTAGATTTATTATTTAATGAAGGCCCAAATGCTTTAAATTATTTAGAATCTCAAACACTTAAAACTAAATAATGTTACAATCTATAGTGCATTACGGGTGTCATTTTCTATTACCACTTGGGATTGCCTTACTATTTTTTAAATCGAATTGGAAGTATGCTTTTTTGGTGATGGTTGCGGGTATTTTAATTGATATAGATCACTTATTAGCAACACCTATTTTTGACCCAAACCGTTGTAGTATTGGTTTTCATCCGCTACACTCAAGTTTCGCAATATTGTTTTATGTGTTTTTATGTATCCCTAAAAAATCGAGATTGGTGGGTCTGGGACTCGTTATTCACATTATTGCAGATGTTGCAGATTGTTCGTTTATGTAAATATTCTAACAAAGAAGCTACTCCTGCTCTTTCAAACTTAAAGTCGTCATTATTGGATAATGATCGGAATAATGATGGTTGTAGGCTTTAAAACCATTCACATTAAAACCTTCTTCGGCAAAAATAAAATCGATTCGAACGGGAAAAAACTTAAAATCGTACGTACGCCCGAAACCATTTCCAGCCTCTTTAAACGTATCTATTAAATTACCTTTAATTTTTCGATATACATACGAAAAAGCTGTGTTATTAAAATCGCCACAAATCACCATTTTGTAATTACATTTTTTCTTATGCATAAGAAATAATTCGGTTTGAAATTGTTGCATTTTAAATGTGGTACCAATACGTTTAAATAGGCGCTCCGAATCTTCATTTTTAAGGTGTTCAACCTTAGTATTGATACGCAACGATTCTAAATGAATGTTATAAATCCTGATTGTATCATTTCCTTTTACAACATCAACAAAAATGGCATTGTTAGCTGTATCTGGAAACTCAATAGACCCAGAATTAACAATAGGAAATTTAGAAAAAATGGCTTGACCATATTTAGTCTTTTTTCCTGAAAGTTTTTCGAATTTATACTTGAAAAACGATAAATCTATATTTTTATGAGGATGATATTCTTGCAAGCTCAATACATCTGGCGACTCCTTTTTTATAAATTCTACAATTTTGGTTTCTATCCCCTTTTCTGGAATCCATTCATATAAATTAAACAGTCTCACATTATAATTCATGACTTTAATGTTATTTGGGTCATCAATTTTTGTTGAAGCCGAAAATTTATAAAGAGTCCCGAAAGAAAAATAACCAATTATGAGAACTGTAAACGATAACATAAATTTCCTTTTCAGTTGTAAAACCCAATACAATAAGAAAAATACATTTATTAGAATAAGAAACGACACCCCTAAATTAACAACAGCTAAAATAGAAAAGGTTTTAGGTGGTAAAAAAGGTAATATATAAGAAAGTAACAGGAGCACCGCCACAACAACATTTATTGAATAAATGAATTTATTTCTGAAACTCAATTTTTTCATTGGTTTACTTCCCTGCTCTAAATAAGAATTCTTTTTCTTCTGAAGTTAAGCTATCATAACCACTTTTACTGATTTTATCTAGTATAACATCAATTTTCTTTTGATTATTAAACTCATTAAAATCGGCTTTATTATAACCACCTGCTTTACTTTTATTTTTTTGTACCGTTTTTAAAGGTCCTTTTTTTGAAAACTTAAATAAATTCGAAAAATAATCCATGAATTTTTCAAAACCTTTTCCAATATCCTGTCCTTTAACTAATTGTTTTGCATAGAAATACCCTAATAAAGCGCCGCCTAAATGCGCTAAATTACCACCAGCATTTCCCGTAACTGGATTATTAATACCAGAAATTACGCCTATAACATCTAAAACAACAATAATAGCACCAATATACCATAGCTTCAGGTTAAATGTAAAAAAACGAATCTCTTGTTTTGGCATGTAGGCACACAGAAAAATCAACAAGGCTCTAACCGCGCCCGACGCTCCTAAAAGTCTTGAGTTTCCACCAAAAACCTCTGGCAATAAACTATAACAAAACATAAAAAGTAAACCTCCAGCTATTGCACCTAAGAAATATACGTTAAGAGCCATTTTTGGGCTAAACAAATTCAAAAACATGCGCCCTAGAAAATACAACCAAAGCATGTTAAATAGCATGTGTAAAAATTCGGTGTGTACAAATGCATAGGTTATTAACGACCAGGGTTTCAATATAAAACTTGAAAAACCACTTGGGAGCTGAAACCAAATAAAATTAAACTTTGTAATTAACGCTAAAAGAAATACTACAACATTAATAGCTATAATCTTTTCTAGCACATTAAGGTTGGCTAACTTTTGTTTTATGTCTTGATTAAGTGAAGTCATTAATTCCAGCGGTTTCTGTTAAACTGGTTCTTTTTCCAATACCACATAATGATAAAGCCCGTTACAGCGCCACCAACGTGAGCCATATAAGCAGTATTACTAGGACTAAAGAATGACTGTCCTGTAAGACCAGAAATTAAATCTAAAATAATAATTCCAGGAATAAAATATTTTGCTTTAATAGGAATAGGTAAAAATATCAGCATCAATTTAGCTTCAGGATTCATCATACCAAAAGCGGCTAAAATACCCATTAAACAACCTGAGGCTCCTACCATACTCGCATTGTATGAGGGATAAATATCTTTCAACAACGTAAATTGAGATTGTGAAATCCCAGAAATCACTTCGTTAGTTGTAAGCATTTGTTTTATATCACCTGATGTTAAGCCAGATTCTATTAACGTGTTGTAATTAGGAACATACTGAAAATAATAATATCCAAGTTGCAGCAAGACTGCACCCAATCCTGCAGAAAAATATATGAATAAAAATCGTTTAGACCCTAAAACTTGTTCAACTGGCGTTCCAAACATCCAAAGCGCAAACATGTTGAAAAAAATATGCATCGCGCCTCCATGCATAAACATATGCGTAATGATTTGCCATGGTTGAAATGCATCGTTATTTGGAAAATACAGGGCAAACCACTCATAAAACAATGTACCATTTCCAATGGCTAGAGTACCAACAAACATAATCACATTTATGATTATTAAATGTTTAACGGTGTCTGAAATTTGCATCATACTTTTCTATTTCTTTTAAACTGCTTTTCAATAAAGACCTTTTAACTGCGTTCAAGGCGACATTGAAGCGCTTTTTATACTTTACAAAATAAATTTTTTGTCTAACTCGTCAACCGTCATTGTTACGAAGGTTGTTCGATTCGTGGGCGACACATTAGGTTCCTTACAAGCAAACAATTTGTTAACTAAGTGCTCTTGCTCATCTTTTTGCAATGACTGCCCTGTTTTTATTGCTAAACTTTTAGCCATAGATTTTGCAAGCAAATCGGCTGCACTAAAATTACTATCAGGTACTTCATTTTCAACATCACTTACAAGCTGTTCTAAAATTATAGACACTTCGCTTTCTGGCACGCCTACTGGTACGCCTGTAATATCCACTGTTTCATCTTTAAAGCTTGAAAACACAAAACCCGTATGTTCTAAATCATCTTTTAATTGCCTTATAATCACAATATCTTGTGGCGAAAAATGAAGTCGTAATGGAAACAATAATTGCTGACTAACAGCTTCTTTAATTGTTAAGTTTTTGAGGAAATCTTCATATAAGATTCGCTGATGAGCTCGATGCTGATCGATGACTAACATACCAGATTTGATAGCGCTTATAATGTATTTATTATGAAGCTGATAGGTTGTGTTGGTTTTATCAACTTGATTCTCATCTGTAAAAATAGATGCCGTTTGCTCCTCACTTTCAAACCTAACTTCAGTGAAGTCTTGTTTTGAATTATTTCCTTTAGATTCTAAGCCTACATATAAACTCTCCCAACTGGCCACAGGCTCCTTTTTATAGGCTATTGCTTTGGCTCTTGATTGTTGTTCTTCTTGAAACGGATTAAAACTTCTATCTACTTCAATTTTCGGAGCTTTTGAATCTGCTTTTTTATAATCGTATGGTGTATCTAAATTAGGGTCGCGCTCAAAATCTAACACTGGCGCAATATTAAATTGACCCAAACTATGTTTTATGGCCGAACGCAATAAAGCATAAAGTGTATGCTCATCATCAAACTTAATTTCTGTTTTTGTGGGATGGATGTTAATATCTATGGTATGCGGGTCTACCGTTAAATTTAAAAAATAACTGGCATGAGTACCACTTTTTAACAAACCATCAAAAGCTGAAGCTATCGCATGATTTAGATAGGCACTTTTTATGAAGCGATTATTCACAAAAAAGTATTGCTCCCCTCTTGTTTTTTTAGCGAATTCGGGTTTACCTACAAATCCTGAAATTTTTAAAACTTCGGTATCCTCTTCAACAGGAACCAATTTTTCGTTGGTTTTATTACCAAAAATATTTACGATACGCTGACGATAATTACTAACAGGCAAATTAAACGTTTCACTTCCGTTGTTATATAGCGCAAAACTAATACTAGGATGTGCTAATGCCACACGATGAAACTCATCAATAACATGACGCAATTCTACAGTATCGGACTTTAAAAAATTTCGTCTTGCTGGGATATTAAAAAACAGATTTTTTACTGCAACTGATGTTCCTGTTGGTGTTACCACAATGTCTTGGGAAACCACATTACTTCCTTCAATAATTATTGCTGTTCCAACATCGTCGAGATCTTGTTTGGTTTTTAGTTCAACATGGGCAATTGCGGCAATACTCGCTAAAGCTTCGCCTCTAAAACCTTTGGTGTTTAGTTGAAATAAATCTTCAGCATTTCTAATTTTTGAAGTGGCATGACGCTCAAAACTCAATCGTGCATCGGTAACGCTCATGCCTTTACCGTTATCTATAACTTGCACTAAGGTTTTACCAGCGTCTTTTATTATAAGTTTTATGGTATTTGCACCAGCGTCAATAGCATTTTCAAGAAGTTCTTTAACTACAGAAGCTGGACGTTGTACAACTTCTCCAGCAGCAATTTGGTTTGCTACATGATCGGGTAAAAGCTGTATAATGTCTGCCATATATTAATTAGAAAAGAATATCGTTAAATCGAAGTCTATGATAAACAAAAAAATCAACACAAGAATAGCAACAATTATTAAAATGCGTCTGTTGGCTTCCCTATCTGGGTTATTTTTTAAATCATCAAATGCATCATTAAATTTTGCTTTAATTCCTTTATTCGCACCTACCGTTTTTCTAAAGCCATCAAACTTATGCTTAATTTCATACGGGTTGCCCTCACCTTTATCATCATAATAACGCGGTGTATAGCTAAATTTTTTGTTCTTTCTTAATTTTAAAAGTCCCATGATTTCTAAGTTTTTGGTATTACATGTATTTTTTCTCTAATACATACATACAAATCAATAATAATACCAAAATGATGATTAACACCTTCATTGACATGGCACCTCGAGTTTTAACTTTAGTGCCTTTGTTTTGTCGCCATTTAGAAATAAAATCTTTGGTATCTGCATTGCTATCTAAACCAGACTCTGTTTGACTTTCTTTTGAAAATCTAGGTTGATAATTAAAGGTTTTATGTTTGCGTTGTTTAAACAAAATCTAGTATTGCTCGTCGTTTCAAAAATACTTAAAAGTATGCAGAAATAGGAGTTTAAACTGCCAAAAAATGTTAAGATAATTGACAAGAGCTGAATAATAGAAAACCTATTAGTGTGAAAAAAAACTAACTATTCTTGCGTAGTTCTGCCATTTTTATTGCAGCAATAGCGGCTTCAGTACCCTTATTTCCATGTTTCCCACCAGAGCGATCGATGGCTTGTTGCATGGTATTATCTGTAAGCACACAGAAAATTACTGGTGTTTCACGCCTTACATTTAAATCTTTTATGCCTTGTGTAACCCCTTCGCAAACAAAATCAAAATGTTTTGTTTCCCCTTGAATTACGCTTCCTATAGCAATAACAGCGTTAACCATTTGCTCTTGCATCTTTTTAGCCCCGTAAATAAGCTCGAAGCTTCCTGGAACATTCCATCTAATTATATTATGTGGTAACACACCATTTTCCAAAAGGGCATGATAAGCGCCTTGATACAGTCCTTCAGTTACATTATCATTCCATTCTGAAACAACAATCCCAAACCGAAATTTACTCGCGTTTGGGATTGTTGCTTTATCGTATTCTGATAAATTTTTATTTTCGGTAGCCATAATTTAGCTATTATTTGTTTGCTAAAACTTGTGCTTTTCCTATAAACACATCTACTTTTGTTGCTTCAGTTGAGTTACTGTAATCGTCTTTTATTCTTTTAAAATAAGCTAAAGCTTTATCAGCTTTACCTAAATCTAAAGCAATTGTTCCTGCTTTAAACAAATACATTGGTGTTGTAAATTCGTTATTGCGCATTTCAGCAGCTTGCTCGTAGTATTCTAAAGCATCTTCTGGCTGGTTAAGTTGCACAAAAGCATCACCAATATTTCCTTTAGCTAAAGGTGCTAAAATTTCATCATCGCTTTTAAAATTACTTAAATGCTCAACGGCATTTTTGTAATCTTTTAATCTTAAATACGCAGTACCTGCATAGTAACTAGCTAAGTTAGCAGAAGGAGTTCCGCTATACTCTTCTATAATATCTAGCATCCCATATTTACCTTCACCTCCGTTTAAAGCTAAGTTATACAACGAGTCTTTTGCAACACCTGTAACGGCTTGATCAAAATATTTTTGAGCCTGAAACATATCGTTCATTGCAGCTTGTTGTTTTGGTTTAGCGATATACTCTTTATAACCTAAAGACCCTAAAACTATTGCTGCAACCAGACCAATAATTATGAAAATATATTTTTGGTTTTTTGCTACAAAATCTTCGGTTTTAGAAGCTGTTTCATCAAGTGTATTAAAAACCTCTGCAGTTGTAGATCCTTCCTCTATATTCTGTTGTTTTTCTACAGATGTTTTTGGTTTATGTCCTCTTTTCTTATAAGTTGCCATTATATGCTATCTAAAATTATTGTCGCGCAAAAATATAATTTTTCTTCAGAACTAAAAGGGTATTTATTTGATATTTTTCAATAATTTGCACTTCTTTTCAAGAGTTTAACCTTGAAACGCCCTCAAAGTTGCATTTTCTATGATTTTAAAATCGCTTTCATTACTAAATTATAAAAATTTCGATAGTAAATCGTTCATTTTCAATGACAAAATAAATTGTATTGTTGGTAATAACGGTATTGGAAAAACAAATGTACTTGATGCGATTTACCATTTATCCTTCGGAAAAAGCTATTTCAATCCTGTTGCCACTCAAAATATTAAACACGGAGAAGACTTTTTTGTAATTAATGGAGATTATGAGAAAGACGAGAAAATCGAGAAAGTTGCGATTAGCTTAAAACGAGGACAGAAGAAAATGATTAAGCGTAATGGTAAGGCTTATGAAAAATTTAGTGAGCATATTGGCTTTTTGCCCTTGGTAATTATATCGCCAGCAGATAGAGATTTGATTATAGAAGGAAGTGATACCAGGCGTAAGTTTATTGATAGTGTTATTTCGCAAAGCGATAAAAGTTATCTGAGTAATTTGATAAACTATAATAAAATATTGGCGCAACGTAATGCTTTGTTAAAATATTTTGCACTTAACCATACATTTAATAATGACACTTTAGAGGTTTACAATACACAACTTACGGAATACGGTAAAATAATTTTTGAAAAGCGCGATGCTTTTTTAAAAACGTTTATCCCGATTTTTAAATCGAGATACGAAGTTATTAGCAATAATAATGAAGCTGTTGATTTAGTTTACCAAAGTCATTTATTTGATGACGATTTGAGTACACTTTTAAAGGCTTCGATAAATAAGGATAAAGCTTTACAGTACACCAGTG
This sequence comes from Algibacter luteus, assembly GCF_900141715.1. Taxonomy (GTDB): domain Bacteria; phylum Bacteroidota; class Bacteroidia; order Flavobacteriales; family Flavobacteriaceae; genus Arenitalea; species Arenitalea lutea. Next base: position 374,597 of record NZ_FQYK01000001.1, read on the forward strand.
TTGGTGTGCATAAGGATGATTTGCTTTTTAATATTGAAGAACATCCAATAAAGAAATTTGGGAGTCAAGGACAACAGAAATCGTTTTTGATTGCATTGAAATTGGCACAGTTTGATTTTATAAAAGCACAAAGTGGTGTTAACCCTATTTTATTACTTGACGATATTTTTGATAAGTTGGATGAACAGCGTGTAGCACAAATTATAAAATTGGTTGATGATGAAAATTTTGGTCAATTGTTTATAAGCGATACTCATGCGGAGCGTACTGAGGACGCTGTAAAGCAAGTGCATCAAAGTTATGAGATTTTTAGGCTATAATCAGTGCTAATCGCGATAAACCGTTGATGAGATAATAACAGACTTTTGCAAATTGAAAACGTATTTATGATAAAATTACCCGCCATAACGGATGAGCCCGCGTTAGGGATTGCAATGAAAATCCTTTTGTGAGGAACTAGCAAAAGATTGTAATGAAAAGCCCGACCCTTGTGGTAACGCCCAAAAAAATTAATACTTTTACAATATTATAATTCTATATGCTATGGCAAAACGTAATAACGAACATATTAGCATTCAGGACGCTTTAAAAGAATTCGTTGAAACCAATAAGCTTCAAAAAGGATTGAACAAGGTTAATGTAGCGGAAGCTTGGGCAAAACTAATGGGCAACGGGGTTAATAATTATACAACTGCCGTGAATTTGGAGCGTGAAACCCTGCATGTGCAATTGAGTTCGAGTGTATTAAGGGAAGAATTAAGCTACGGTAAGGAAAAGATAATTACTATGCTTAATGAGGAATTGGGTAAAGAAATTATTAAAAAACTGATTTTAAGATAATTAGACTTAGCTGTTTCTTGTAAATATTTTGTGAAAAAACAAAAAGGTATCATTTTTTGTATTACCTTTGAGGCTTAATTTATTATAATACAAATACAATGAGTAAAGGTACAGTAAAATTCTTCAACGATTCTAAAGGATTTGGATTCATTATTGAAGAGGACAACAACAAAGAACATTTCGTACACATTTCAGGACTTATCGATGAAATTCGTGAAGGTGATGTTGTAGAATTCGATCTACAAGAAGGTAGAAAAGGATTAAACGCCGTAAACGTAAAAGTAGTCTAAACGATATACTATTTAACAATTACAACTTAAAGCCTATCATTTATTTGATAGGCTTTTTTTGTTTTTAACGTTTTATAACTTAATTGGCTGTATATTCGCCAAATATTAATTATTATAATAAAAATACAATGAGTAAAGGTACCGTAAAATTTTTCAATGATTCAAAAGGTTTTGGATTCATTACTGAAGATGACAACAACAAAGAGCATTTCGTACATATTTCTGGACTAGTAGATGAAATTCGAGAAGGAGATGCAGTAGAATTCGATTTACAAAAAGGTAAAAAAGGATTAAACGCCGTAAATGTAAAAGTAATCTAAGGATATACTATATAACAATACAATTAAGAGCCTATCATCAATTTGATAGGCTTTTTTTTGTGGCATAACCTTTGCATTATATCATTTATAATAATTAAAATTTAATACAATGAGTAAAGGAACAGTAAAATTCTTCAACGATTCAAAAGGCTTTGGATTTATAACTGAAGAAGGTTCAAACACCGAACATTTTGTTCACATTTCAGGTTTAATTGATGAAATTCGCGAAGGCGATTTGGTTGAATTTGATTTACAAGAAGGCCGCAAAGGCTTAAATGCTGTAAACGTTAAAGTAGTTTAATACCATATAACATACTTTTAGAAACAAAAAATCCCGCAATAACATTGCGGGATTTTTTTATAGTTTGAGTGTTATTTTTAATTAAAACTGCTCTCTTCCAGAAAAATGAAAAGCACCTTCTATAGCTGCGTTTTCATTGCTATCACTACCATGTACTGCGTTTTCACTTATAGAATCTGCATACATTTTACGTATTGTACCTTCTGCAGCGTCTGCAGGATTTGTAGCGCCAATTAAGGTTCTAAAATCTTCAACAGCATTTTCTTTTTCTAAGATTGCCGCAACAATTGGTCCGCGTGTCATATACTCCACTAATTCTGGAAAAAACGGACGCTCTTTATGAATTGCATAAAATTCTTGAGCATCTGCAGTGGTCATTTGTGTTAATTTCATTGCTACAATTCTAAACCCTGAAGCTGAAATTTTTTCTAATATTGCCCCAATGTGTCCTTTCTCAACAGCATCTGGTTTAAGCATTGTAAATGTTCTGTTTGTCGCCATTATTTTTGTTTTATGTGGGTGCAAAAGTAATCTATTTCTATTGAATTCCAATAATTCTAATTTGAAAAAATTGTATCTTCGTCAACTATGAAAAAACAACACATTTCAAGCATAAAACAACTTTTATCTACACCAAAAAAGATAGTAATCGTAGCACATAAAAACCCTGATGGAGACGCTATTGGCTCCAGTTTAGGTTTATATCATTATTTAGTAAAAGGCAACCACAATGTAAACGTTATAATGCCTAATGATTATCCATCTTTTTTAAAATGGATACCAGGAAATGATGCCGTTTTAATACATGATGCACAAACAGCCACCTGTGATTCTTTGATAAACGAATCTGATATTATTTTCACTTTAGATTTTAATGCCTTTCATAGAACTGGCAATATGGAATCGGCATTAACCGAAAGCAATGCGTTGAAAATTATGATTGATCATCATCAAGCGCCAGACAATTATGCTGCTTATACGTTTAGCGATGTAAGCATGAGTTCCACCTGCGAAATGGTATATCATTTTATTAATATGCTAGATGATCTTGACAAGATTAACAGTGCTATTGCAACGAGTTTGTATGTTGGTATTATGACAGATACAGGTTCTTTTAGGTTTTCATCAACTACTAGTACGACGCATAGAGTTGTTGCAGATTTGATTGAAAAAGGCGCAAATAACTCAGAGATTCATAACCACGTTTTTGACACTAACAGTTATGAACGATTACAATTATTAGGTTGTGCACTAACCAATTTAAAAGTATTACCCGAACATAGAACGGCATACATTACGCTCTCACAGCAAGAACTACACAACTTTAATTACAAAAAAGGTGACACTGAAGGAGTTGTAAACTACGGCCTTTCATTAGATGGCGTTGTTCTAGCTGCAATTTTTATAGAAGACAGACAAGAAGGTATTATAAAAATCTCATTACGCTCAAAAGGTAACTTTTCGGTAAATGAAATGTCTAGGGCTCATTTTGAAGGTGGTGGACATACAAATGCCGCTGGTGGCAAGAGCTATTTATCTCTAGAAAAAACTATTGAAAAATTTATTAGTATATTGCCTAGTTATAATAAAGCCCTGAATGATGAATAAATTTCTAACCATAGCGCTCGTTTTTTTAGTGTTTGCTTGTAAAACACCCGAAGCCAGAAGCCCTGTTTCTGTAAAAACAGGCTCTTTTATTGATGCTTCTGTAGAACGAAATAAAAAATTAAATGCCAGAGAGAAAGCTTCCATTGAAAAAATAATGAAGCAACAAAATATTGATTACATCGCTTCAGAAAGTGGGTTTTGGTATTACTATAATAACAAAGCTGTGATTGACACGTTAAAAACTCCAGACTTTGGTGATGTTGTAAACTATAATTACAATGTGAAATCTTTAGATGGCAATGTTATTTACACCACTGAAGATATTAAAACGCAATCCTACGCCATGGACAAAGAAGAACTGTTTACTGGACTTCGAGAAGGTTTAAAGCTTATGAAAAGTGGTGAGACCGTTACTTTCCTGTTTCCTTCGCAAAAAGCCTACGGTTACTACGGCGATGAAAATAAAATTGGCAGCAATATGCCACTAATTTGTGAGGTTACTGTTAATTCTATTACTGAAGAAAATCAATCACGCTAACATGCTTTTTAAAGGTGCTTATAACGTTTTAATTCTAGCGCTGTTATTCATTTTTTTAACGGCTTGTGAAGAAAAACGCAAAGATCTTGAAGACGGTATTTATGCTGAGTTTGTTACAAACAAAGGCAACATGATGGCCAAATTAACTTACGAAAAAACGCCTGTAACCGTTGCCAATTTTGTGTCGCTAGCTGAAGGCACTAATACTTTAGTGAAAGACCCTTACAAAAAGAAAGCCTATTTTAATGGTACTATTTTTCATCGTATTATAGAAAATTCGATTATCCAAGGAGGCGACCCTACCGGTAAAGGTCCTGGGAATCCTGGTTATAAATTTAAAGACGAATTTCATCCTGATTTAAAACACGATAAAAAAGGTATTCTTTCTATGGCTAATTATGGTCCGAAAACTAACGGTAGCCAATTTTTTATTACCGATGTTCCAAGACCAAAATTGGATAATAAACACAGTGTTTTTGGTGAATTAGTTACTGGATTTGATGTTTTAGATTCTATTTCGGCTGTAAAAACAGATAAAAATGACAGACCACTAAAAGAAGTGGTGATAAAAGAAGTAAATATTTTAAGAATAGGTAAATCTGCACAAAAATTTAATGCTCCCAAAATTTTCGAAAATCATTTTATTGAAGAACAACGCCTTGAAAAGCAAAAAAAAGCTAAAGCAGAAGCTCTTTTAAAAGCAACTTTTAAGCGATTTGAAAATCAAAAAACAAAAGCCAAAACCTTAGATTCTGGACTTTACTATTATGTGTCTAAGCAAGGTGAAGGTGAAAAGTTACATGAAAATGCACAAGCATTAGTGCATTATACCGTTTACACAGAAAACGGTGAGTTTATAAAAACCAGCAAACTAGAGTTGGCAAAAGCATTAAATGTTGTTGATAAAAACGGTACCGAAACAAAAAAGTATCAACCTATTATTGCAGATATTGGTCCGGATGCACAAATGATACCTGGATTTAAAGAAGGATTACAGCAATTGCATGTAGGAGATCAAGCTACCTTATTTATACCCTATCATTTAGGGTTTGGAGAGGCGGGTGGCAACACAGTTCCTGGAAAAACCAATATAATTTTTGAAGTTGAAGTCTTGAAACTTCTTAAATAAATTTTAACATTAAAGCCATTGTAATCCTTTATATTTACAACGAAAAATAAAACCTATGCATCTATTAAAATTTGATTGGAACCCTATTACAGGTATTGATATTGTAGGCAACTTTAAATTACATTTTTACAGTGTGATGTGGATTGTTGCTTTTATTTTGGGTTGGTATATCATGAAACGCATTTTCACTAAAGAAAAGGTGTCATTGGATTATTTAGATCCGTTGTTTATTTATACTGTTTTAGCAACTATGCTAGGTGCGAGATTAGGACATGTTTTATTTTACCAATCGGAATTAATAACGGAAGATTTTTTAAGCATCATTCTTCCCATTAGAACCAAACCGAGTTTTGAATTTACCGGTTTTCAAGGACTTGCTAGTCATGGTGCAGCCATAGGTATTATTATTGGGATGTATTTATACCGAAAAAAATACACCTACAAATCGATACTTTGGATTTTAGATAGAATTGTGATACCAGTGGCTTCTGGTGCCATTTTTATTAGAATAGGAAATTTTATTAACTCTGAAATTATAGGTAAAGCTTCTGGAGAATTCCCTTTAGGTGTTCGGTTTATACAAGACCAATATTACAAAAGTGAAATTATGCAACGTACAGGCATTAAAGATGTACAAAAAGCCTATAATGCTGTAACTGAAAATCCACAATTTCAAAACTTACTTGATGCGGTGCCTTACCGCCATCCGTCGCAGTTATACGAATCGTTCTGCTATATTTTTGTGTTTCTTATTTTATGGTATTTCTACTCGAAAACCGCTAAAAAAGATCAACCAGGATTTTTATTTGGCTTGTTTTTAATTTTACTTTGGACCATTCGTTTCTTTATTGAATTTACAAAAGAACCGCAAGGTGATGAATACATTAACTGGTTAAACTTAAATACCGGACAATGGTTAAGTATTCCATTTATTTTAATTGGCTTGTACTTTATGTTTATGTATAAACCAAAAACTGCAAGCAAATAAGATGTTTTTTAAACGTTTTACCATACTATTCATATTCGTTTTCGCGCTGTGTTTATCTGGGTGCAAAGAGAATAACAAGGTTATTAAGCAAACTGAAGTTACCTTTACTAAAGAAGGTGAACTTCATATTTTAAAAGTTTCTGATGCCACAAAAATTGTTTTGGATATTGAAATTGCCGACACCGATTTTGATATACAAACAGGTTTAATGTATAGAAATTCGATGAAGAATAACCAAGGTATGTTATTTGTTTTTGAAGATGAAACCGAACGTTTCTTCTACATGAAGAACACTAAAATTCCATTAGATCTTATTTTTATAAATGCGGAAAAAGAGATTGTTAGTTTTCAGAAAAACGCGATGCCATTTGATGAATCTTCACTCCCTTCAAATGCTCCTGCCCAATATGTTTTAGAAGTTAATGCAGGGTTGGTTGATAGTTGGGGAATAACTGTTGGCGATCTAGTAGATTTTACAAAATAAAAATAGTTTCGTTTTTTAGGGTAGTACAAACTAATTCCGTTTTCGTTTAAACAAATACTATAGCAATGACTACTACACCAGAACATTATGCTCGTGTTGCTAATTTAACCATTGCATCTGTAAATCCACACTACTTTACAAGAGTTGAATAGAAAGGCAGAACTAAAGCTGAATTGCACGAAGTTATTACCTGGTTAACTGGTTTGATGATGCTAAAATAAAAAAGCTAATAGATAGGAAAATTACCTTTAAAACTTTTTTTGAGCTAGCCAATATACACTCTTATGAGAGTTAAATAAAAGGTGTTATTTGTGGTTACAGAATTGAAAATATTGAAACTCCATTAACGAAACAGGCGAGATACTTATACAAACTGATTTATGAATTGGCTGAAGGCAGAAAGATGGAAAAAATTCTGAGCAAATAATTATCAAGTATACTTTAAATCAGCCATTAAGTACTGAATTTTGCGGATAACTGCGTTAGGGATTGTTGTGAATAGCTTTTAGCGAGGCGCGCATCGAGCAAAAACTTGTAACGAAAAGCCCGACCCATGTGGTAACCTGCCTGCCGGCAGGCGGGCGCCAACAAATTAAAAAAAAAGCCTATCAACTAATGTTAATAGGCTTTTTGATTTATAAAATTCTAAGTATTACTTCTTTTTCTTGTCTTCTGATTTACTTACTGTATCGTACATTACTGGAGTTGCGATAAATAGCGACGAGTATGTACCTACGATTACACCTACAATAAGTGCAAACATAAACCCACGAATAGAATCTCCACCAAAAATGAAGATGGATAATAACACAACTAACGTTGTTAACGAGGTGTTTAATGTTCTACTTAATGTACTACTTAATGATGAGTTTACAACCTTATCGAATTTCCAAGAGGTGTGCTCATTGAAGAACTCACGAATTCTATCGAATACAACCACCGTATCGTTAAGCGAGTAACCAATTACGGTTAGAATTGCTGCGATAAACGCTTGATTGATTTCCATATTAAAAGGCATAAATTTATAAGTTAACGAGAATACACCTAATACAATTAATACATCGTGAAATACGGCTGCTACCGCACCTAAAGAGTATTGCCATTTCTTAAAACGAATTAAGATATAAAGGAATACGACTATTAACGACCCTAGAATTGCCCAGAATGATGCTTGTTTGATATCATCGGCAATGGTTGGTGTTACTTTATAAGATTCTAATAAACCTATTTGCTTGTTTTCATCATTTAAATCGATAAACTGCTCATAAGTAATCCCTTCTAAATGTGGTACTAATGCTTCGTAAAGCGACTTTCTGATATCTTCGTCTACCTCTGCCCCAGACTCGTTTACTTTGTATTTAGTAGTAATTTTTAACTGGTTAGCATCACCAAATGTTTTTGCATCGGCACTACCAAATACTTCTGGTTGTGAAAGCAAATCTGTAATCTCTGATGCGCTAATATCTTGTGCGAAACGAACTTGATAAGTTCTACCACCAACAAAATCGACACCTTGGTTTAAACCGTTTGTTAATAACGAACCTAAACTTATAGCAATTAAAATTCCTGAAACGACATAAGCCACTTTACGTTTTTTCAAGAAATCGATATTTATATTTCTGAATAAGTTTTTCGTAATACCTGTAGAGAACTCTAATTTACCGCCTCTGTTAGCATACCAATCGATTAATAATCGAGTAATAAAAATTGCAGTAAATAAAGACGTTGCAATACCTATTAATAAGGTTGTTGCGAATCCTTTAATTGGACCAGTACCAAAAACAAATAAGATTAAAGCTGTTAAACCTGTGGTAATGTTGGCATCTAAAATAGAAGATAATGCGTTACTAAATCCGTCCTTTATAGATTCTAATTGTCCTTTTCCTTTAGCTAATTCTTCACGAATACGCTCGAAAATAAGTACGTTAGCATCTACCGACATACCAATGGTTAATACGATACCCGCAATGCCAGGTAATGTAAGTACAGCACCTAATCCTGATAAAATTCCGAAGATTAATAAGATGTTTAATAACATTGCGGCATCTGCAAAAGCACCTGCTTTTCCGTAGTAGAAAATCATCCAAAGTAACACTAATGCTAAAGCAATTAAGAACGACATTGTACCACTCTCTATAGCTTCTTTACCTAAAGATGGTCCTACAACCTCACTTTGAATAATATCTGCCGATGCTGGTAATTTACCTGCACGTAATACGTTTGCTAAATCTATCGCCTCATTTAATGAAAAATCACCTGAGATAGAAGAACTACCACCTGCAATTGGCCCAGTAGTTACACCCGGAGCAGAATACACAACATCATCTAAAACAATAGCTATCTGACTACCTTGAGTGTATGCTTTACCAGTCATTTCTTCCCAAATCTTAGCACCTTTAGCATTCATTTGCATTGATACTTCAGATTTTCCTGTAGGACCGAATTGATTACGCGCATCGGTTACCACTGCTCCACTTAATTGAGGTACATTTTCACGGTTACCAACTAAAGCATATAAATCTACTAATTCACTGTTTTTTTCTGGCTTACCAAAAACAAACTTTGCGTAACGTTGCTCTGCAGGAAGTAAAGCTCTTACTTCAGGTCTGTTTAGGTAATCTAAAACTGTTTCTTTATCTTTTATTTCAAACTTAGCAATGATTGGTCCTCCTTGGTAACCAATACCTCTTATTAACTTCCCTAATGGGTTGTTTTCTTCAACTGCTGTAGAATCAGTTACAGCATCACCTAATAAATCATCAATTTGATCACCCTGAGCGTCTTCTTCGTCTTGAGGTTCTACTTCAGTATCAGATTCAGGATTAACCAAATCTTTTAAAACAACATTAGCTTGATCTATAAACTGAAAGAATTGTTCACCTTTGTATGCATCCCAAAACTCTAATTGTGCTGTACTCTGTAATAAACTTGTTGCACGTTCTACGTCTTTTACGCCTGGTAATTCAACAAGTATACGACCAGAATTTCCTAAACGCTGAATGTTTGGTGATGTTACACCAAACTCATCAATACGCTTACGAAGTACTTCGAATGCTGAAACAATAGATTCATCTATTTTAGTTTCGATAATGGCTTTTACCTCATCATCAGACATACTTCCATCAATTTCTCCATCTAGTGCTTTCGTGTAAAATATATCTGGTGAAGCTAATTTAGTGTCGCCCTTAATTGCATCAAAAGCAGTGAAAAAATCTTGTAAATACGTGTTCTGACTGTTTTTTTGAAGTTCTGAAGCATCTTCTAAAGCTTGATTAAAAACAGGATCGGTAGTATTGTTTGCTAATCCTTTTAAGATATCTTTTACCGATACTTGAAGAATAACGTTAATACCTCCTTTTAAATCTAAACCAAGATTCATGGCTTTCTGCTTCACTTCGTTATAAGTGAATTTTGCTACACCAATGTTATATACGGTATCTGTAGCTTTTTCTTGAAGAAAACTAGCCTCTTCTTGACTGCGCAGTGCACGATAATTCTCTTCAGATTCAGAGATTTTACTAATCGCATATTCTTCTGCTTCTTTTTCAACCTGATTTGCTTTGAATGTGAATGATAATTGGTAAAGACTTACCAAACCAAACAAAATAGCAAATAGCTTTACTAATCCTTTGTTTTGCATGTTATAATGTTTTACGTCAAATTTTTTAAAAACGAGCAAATATAGAATTTACCGCATAATCTGACAATTTTTTATTTTTTGAATGTGAATTTTATAGAATCATTATTTGAAATGATTTCTAATTTGGAGTGTTTGGGGAATACAACTAAGTGCTCCCTTAGCTTATTGGGCCTGCTCTTACTTCAGGAATGGCATGTTGTGCATCGCTTATTTTAAAAGCGACATCTTTACGAATTCTATAAGTAACTTGGATTAAGTTATCCTCACATTGATAAGCAATACTTGATACTGCTAATGGATTTGGATCTAAAAATCGGTTACTTTTTGATTTAAACTCTAAACTGATTACGCCATCAAAATCCCATCCGGTATCCTGTGTTTTTTGAATTTCGAAAACATCGAGATTGTAACTAACATTAGAGTCTTTACTCGGGATTTCAGTAGAATCTGTGTCTTTAGATGGTAAAGTTAATTGAAGTGCAATTTCATTTTCAACTGAAAACTTTGCTTTGATACTTGCAATATCGGCATCACTAAAATAGGTGATTTTTAAGGTTCCGTTATCTAATTCTAGAACCTGAATATTTTCAGCACCTATACTTTGCAGCTGTTGCTTTACAATAGCTACCGTATTTTCAGTTTGATTTGCGTTTAAGCTTACATCGTCAAACTGCAATACAATTTCTTGGTTTGGTATGGTTAATTGCTGTTGTGAAACCACACCAAATAAGGTAAGACCAAAAATTAATACGCTAATGCACCATCTTGCTAACATGCGCCAAATATAAAAAAATAAAGACTGTATTGCTACAGTCTTTATATAAATCTATGTTTTATAGTTTTGGTGCACTATACATCCAACAATCCGTTAGTCTTTTTAACACCTTCGGCACTCGCTTGCATATGGGCTTTTTCAGCATCACTTAAAGGAATATCAACTATTTTTTCAATACCGTTTCTTCCTAAAATTACTGGAACACCTATACATATATCATTTAAACCATATTCACCTTCTAAGAAAGTAGAACATGGGAACAATTTCTTTTGGTCGCAAGCAATGGCTTGAACTAAACCACTTACTGCAGCTCCAGGTGCATACCACGCTGAAGTACCTAATAATTTAGTAAGTGTTGCACCACCAACTTTAGTATCTTCAGCAACTTGAGATAAACGCTCTGCGCTTAAAAACTCAGAAACCTTAATACTGTTTCTTGTGGCATGACTTATTAGTGGCACCATACCCGTATCGCTATGACCACCAACAACCATTCCGTCTACATCGCTAATAGGCGCTCCTAAAGCTTCAGCTAATCTATATTTGAAACGTGCAGAATCTAAAGCACCACCCATTCCAATAATTCTGTTTTTAGGAATATCTAAAGTTTTATGAGCTAAATATGTCATGGTATCCATTGGGTTACTCACAACAATAAGTATCATATTAGGAGAATGTTCAAGTAAACTTGTAGAAACCGCTTTTACTATACCTGCATTAATTCCAATTAACTCTTCACGAGTCATACCAGGTTTACGAGGAATTCCAGAAGTAATCACACAAATATCACTATTTGCTGTTTTACTGTAATCGTTAGTTACACCTGTAATTTTTGTATCAAAACCATTTAATGATGCGCATTGCATTAAATCCATAGCTTTTCCTTCAGCATAACCTTCTTTAATATCCAACAATACAACTTCTGAAGCGAAGTTTTTTATAGCAATATACTCTGCACAACTTGCACCAACTGCTCCTGCTCCTACTACTGTTACTTTCATTTGATTAATATTTAATTAGTTTTTAATTTGTTTTAGAGTTATTTATCAAATTTCTATAGAAAACCAGTTTTAAAAAATGATTTTAATCGTGAAATTCAATTAAAAAGTTACTTATTAATAAGCACACTACTTTATGCGCGCTAAATTACGAATTAAAATAGTTTGAACGAAAAAAGCACAAGATTTTATCTTGTGCTTTTTTAAACAAAAACTAAATATAACTAACTAAAACTAAACAATTAATATTTTAATACTATTCTATCTGAAACCAAAGTTAACTCCTAATGAGAACGCATTGAAATCTGATAAGTGATATTCTGCATTAAGTCTGAAAAAACCTAATTTTAATTTTGTACCTATCGTACCTCTTACAGAAGATACTTCGCTTGATACTGAAAACGGATCAACGATATCTTCAGAGGTAACAAAACCATTTGTAACTCTATAAGTTCCTAATAAATCGGATTCAGACTTACCTTTAATGTAGCCTAAACCACCATAAAAGTTGATTACTGGCATCTTTGTGGATGCAATAAGCTGAAATAACCACGTATTGGTCGCATTTTCTATGCGTTGATTTTCACCTTGAACTCCTGATGAATCAGTTAAATTGTACTCACCATCAATATGGTTGTAAGCGACTAATCCAGAAATAGCAACAGGCAATAATTTATCTGCTGGTAACCATTCTGTAAATTCCATTTGTAATCCAGCTCCGTACATACTTAGTGATACGTCTTCGGTTTCAATTTTAGGAACAAAACGTGCTTTAACTTCTATTCCACCACCTATTCCTAACGCACCCTGAATAAATGCAGTAGGTAACAAATTAGCTGTACCATCGCCAATTCCTGTTGGTAATTCTATTGTTTCGGTTTGATTTCCAAAAATTGGGTCATCATATTCCACCTCAATAAAAATAGCAGGATCATTCTCACCTAATACAGTAGCTACCGATTTTGAAGGTGAGCTATCTGGAAAAGAAACATTATTATAATCGGCAACATTTAAGTCAAACATTTTGTGTTCGTCCTGAACACTTGCCGCATTAACGATTACAGAAATTTCAAATCCGCCTAAAGGCTTTACTTTTGCTGAATTAAACCAGTTAGCATTCATGCTATGCATTAAACCGTCGGTTCCGGGTGCTAAATAATCATTTGCAAATCGTTCTGCATCTTCAACACCTGCAGCCAAAAGTGCATCAATATCACTCTGTGCTTTTGAAATAGTTGTTACTAAAACGAGTAACATAAATAAGGATAACTTTTTCATTAAATTTGATTTGGTTTTACAAACATAGGAAAAAAATCACGAAATGCAACATTTTATCGTAAAAAAATGCTTTTAATCGATAATATAAACATTTAAGCGATTTTAAAAATTTATTCTGAAACTGACATTTGGTGTTAAACCGAGGGATTTGTTGTCAATTTGAATGGCTTTATCTGAGTCATTTGGATCGACTTCATAATATCTATTAATGATATTCTGTCTATCTAACACATTCAACACACCAACTCTTAATGTAGCCTGAGCGCTCTCAGAGAGATTAATATTATAATTGAATGAAGCATCTAATCTCATAAAATCATCTACATTTTCATTATTCGGGATGTCATAATTTACACGAATATTATTACCATCTTGCACTGTTTCATTACCTTCAAGAGGCTTCGTGAACGGTTGCCCTGAGCGCATTATACCACCAACAGACATTTCTAAATTTTTTAAAATATTATAATTAAAGGCCAAAGAAACCGAATGTCTTATATCTACATTATTAGGAAATACCGATGGTGTAATACTTTTAAACTCATAATCATTCACACTATAAGTGTAGCTTACCCAAGCGCTATAATCATCAGCCGTTTTATTAAGTAAAAACTCAACGCCTTTAGCATTATAACTTCCTTGTGCGTTTACATATTGAAAATTATTATAAAAACCTTGGTTTGAAGCTGTTATACCTTCAACTAATTTATAAAAACCTTCTATATCTATTAACCAGTTATTTTGATTAAACTCAAAACCGAAAGACGCCTGTTTACTTTCTGATATTTTTATTGTCTGTTCGTTTGCTAAAATCCAACGCCGGTTTTCAACTCCTAAAAAATCATCTTGGAAGTCAATTTTTTGGTTAGCCGATTGATTTTTAAATTCGCCCTGAAGCTTTAATGCAAACGTGTTTGAAAATTTTTGCCTGAAGTTTAAACGTGGTTCTATAATTAGCTTATTAAACTTTTGAAAATAATTACCACGCAAACCTACTCTGATATAGGTGTTGTTCTTTTTATATTCTAGCTCAGAAAAAAGTGCATGATTTAACAATACATCTTTTTTAGTGATGTCGTATGAAGGATTAGTTACAGTTGTTTCATTCAATATACCTATTTCACTAAATTGATAACCGTTTAAAAAGTTTAAATTACTATTTAATTTTAATCTGGTTTTAAATTTTAACCCAGTTTCAAGTACCTCATTTGCTTGAGTTAGTCTTTGATCTGATTCTAATCTATAATCTGTCGCGTCTACATTATACTTGGAGTAAAATGCTTGTAATTCTGAACTAAATTTATCGGTCCAAACTCCATTCCAGCTAGCCCCAAAACCTAAATTCTCCTGTTTTAAATTACTTGTTTTCGAATTAGTTTCACCACTATTTTCTTGATAACTTTCGGTATAATCTAAATTATTATTTATTCCGATAATGTTTGCTCGAAACTTATGACTCTCATTCAAATCGAAAAGTAATTTGGCCGAATAATCATAAAAAAAGAAATCGTTACTTCTATTACTTTCACTAATATTATCACTATTACTTGTAAGCTCGCTATCTTGAAAGCTTCGTTCAAAATAATTATCATAAGTAGGTGAACTTAGTAAATCTGTAAAGGAACGTCTACCTGAAACATGTAACGCTAAAGAATTGGAAATAGGAATCTCTAAAAAAGCATCAGCATGAATTAAGTTGGCTCCAAAACCACCTGAAAACTGATTATTTATTTCGTTTTTGGTAGACATATTAATGGTACTTGAAACACCATCGCTAAACTCGCTTGACGTGCCGTTTTTGGTAACTACAACTTTATCAGTTAAATAAGGATTATAAGCAGAAATAAGTCCGAAAAAATGTCCTGAATGGTACATTTTAATATTATCCCAAAGGATTAGATTTTCATCGTTTGTACCGCCTCTTACATTTATATTGGCTATACTCTCATTAACACTCTCAACACCAGGTAAGGCTTGAATAGACTGTAGGATATCAGGTTCTGTCAGCCCAGGTAAAATACCAAATTTTTCAGTATTTAAAACCGTACTTCCATCAATATGTTTTTGCAAACCCGCTGTTAAGAATTTGGTAATTAAAATTTGACTAAGCGCTTCGTTTTTCTCTTGAATAGTGATGCTTTTACAATTCTCATTAAGCATCCTTAATTCGGAAGCTTGAATCCTTTTAGTCTGGTATCCTAAATATGAAACAATTATAGTATCGTTTATATCAACTTCTTGAATTAAAAACTTTCCGTTAGCATCTGTAATTACGCCTTTTCTCGAATTTTCAATTAAAACGGACGCACCAAATAAAGGCATATTGTCGCTTTCGGAAATTAAAATTCCACAAATGGATATTGATTTATTAATAGTAGAAATAGTAATGTAACGCTCATTTAGAAATTTGAAGCTTAGAATAGTAACATCATTAAATCTATCTACAACCTCTTTTAATGTTTCTGATTCTTGAAGTGGTGCAACTAAAACACCTTCTAAATCATTAACAGAATACGAAAATTTAACATCAAACTTATTTTCAATTTGAGCAATAACCTCCAATAAAGGCAAATTTTCTTGAGATTGAACATCAAAAGAAAACATGCTAATAAAAAAAACCAAAAAGATAAAAGCCTTATTTAGTGTCATAGTTATAGAACTCAACGTTTTTACCATTAATTTTATAACTTATTTTTAACGGAATTGTAACAGCTTGTAGCGCTATATTTTTATCGGTATGCGTAAAACTTCCTGAAAAGGTAACAGAAGTGTTTACTTGAGTTGCATCTATTTTTAAATCATATTGAATTTCAAGCTCGTTAATAACTTGCCAAAGTGGTACGTTATTAAAGCTAGATTCTTTCGCTAACCATGATGGGTTCTCTGCATTAAAATCGCTTCCTAAACTCACTTCACCATTAACCACTCTAAACGATTTTCCTGGAGTAAGAACAACTTTTTCTTGGCTGCTCGTAACACTTACTGAACCCTCATAACATTGCACTTCAAAATAATTATCGCGTTCTTTTACATTAAATTGTGTTCCTAATACCTGAACAATGCCTGCATCTGTGGTTACTGTAAATTTTTCACCTTTACTGACTTTAAAAAATGCTTCACCATCCAATGTTAAATTTCGGCTGTTTTTCCAATCTTTTTTATTAAACGCTAACTGAGACTGAGCATTCAAAATAACCTCTGAGTTATCAGGTAATGTCAATGTTTTAGTTTGTGCAAATTCTGTAGAATACGATTTAGTATTATTAAAGAATAAGAAATATGAAGAGGTTAACATCACCAAAAATACAGCAGCAATTTTTAAGAACGACTTAAAGTTTAATGGTATAACCTTGGTTTCTTTTTTCGATAAATTGCGCGACTTAAAGTCTTCCAACGCTTTTTGCGCATCTACTTTTGGCGCTTCCAATTGTGAAGAGTAATGCGCTATTTTCTCGAGTGTTTTCAAATTATCTGATTGTTTTAAATCATTAATTTCTTTCTGAGAAAGCTCATTATCAAACCACTTTAATATGTTGTTTTCCTGTTTCATTTTATTTGTGCTTCAACTTTAAGACAACCAGATATTATTTTACCCTACCACGTTTTAAATATTTTCTATATGTTCTCTTAAAACTTTTAATGCTCCAGACATTCTTTTCTCAACTGCTTTTTGAGAAATATCTAATAACTCTGCAATTTCTCTATATTTTTTACCATCAATTCTATTCATTAAAAACACTTCGCGTTGCGCATCAGATAATAATGAAATAGCATGTTGAAGCTTCTTTTTAAACTCTTCTTCTTCTAAAATATACTCTGGACTTTCATTGGTTTTATCTACATAAGGTGCTGCTTTGGCATACTCCATAACCACCTTTTTATGTTTTACAGTATTTAGAAACAAATTATTTATTGTTGTAAACAAATAGCTTTTGGCTTTTGTAAAATCTATTTTAGAGCAATTTTGCCAAATTTTTGAAAACGCATCTTGCACAAAATCTAGAGCTCCATCCTTATCGCCACATTTATAATATGCAAAGTTGCTAGCAGATTGAACATGCTCGATATAAAATTTATTAAAATAGGTTTCTTCACAAAGTTTATTATCACTCATTCATTAAGGCTATTAATAAGTTAATACAAAAGTAGGGTAAATTTATTTTTAGCAGTCTTAACATTATGTAAAAACAGCGAGTAATTTAAAATTTAAATAAAAATAAAAAAAAGGTAGGGTAAAATAATATTTGATTGTCTTACCTATAGAAAGCGAAAGAATCGCAAAGAAATAAAAATTAATGACCCTAAAAATTATTATTATGAACAATTTAAAATTTATTACAGCAATCTTATTATTATCATTTATTGGTTTTACGTCATGTACTGATGAAGATGACAAAGTAAATGGTGAAAATCCAGAAACAAACGCTGCAAACTCTCAAACAGCGCAAAACTTAAAACGATCGTCAATGCATGATGGAAGTTTCGATGATTTTTTAGATGGCGTATCATGTTCGTCTATCTTATTACCAGTTACTGCAACTGTTAATGGCACAGAAGTTCATGTTGTAAGCGAATCTGATTACGAAACAGTTATCGATATCTTATCGGAATACAATAATGATGACGACGAAGTTATTTTACATTTTCCTTTATCGGTTAAATTAAGTAACTACACAGAAATTAATTTGTCAAATCAAATTGAATTTAATGCATTAATGGCAACATGTAATCAAGCTGAAAACACAGCTAAAGATGCTATTAATTGTTTAGACATCAATTTCCCTATTACCATTTTTACATACAACCTAACTTTTACACAAACAGGTCGTGTTGTTATTGAATCTGAAGAGCAATTATATGCCTTTATTGATGAATTTGGATCTGATGAGCAATTTGCAATAAAATATCCTATTACTGCTAACTTAAATAGTGACACGGTAATAAGTATTACAAGCGACTTAGATTTACAAAGCAGAATCACAGAGTGTATTGCTTATGATGATGAAAAGGAAGAAGCTGAAGAAAACGCGAAAACTATTGAAACGATATTGGTAAACAGTATGTTTAAGATAGAATCGTTTATCGAATCTGGAGTTGAAAAAGCAAATAACTATGCTGATTATACAATTGACTTTGCTGGCGATTTATCATGTACAGCTCAAAATAGAGTTAATTCAGAATTAGAAAACGTGCAAGGCACTTACGAAGTAACCTCGCAAACAGAGATATATTTTAACTTAACCTTTTCTGGGAATGCAACTTTCGAATTATTAAATAATTCATGGGAAGTTACAAGTTATTCGCAGAGCTCAATCTCTTTTAAGAGTACTGCAAATGCAGCTGTAACATTAGTATTAGCCCAAATATAATTAGGCTGGCATTTGTAACTTATGTTAGGAAAACAGCTATCAAAATTTTGATAGCTGTTTTTTATTTTTTACAATCACAATTATCATTTAGTATTTAAGTTATATATTTTAATTAAAAAAATATCATTTTTGTGGTAGGGTTAAATTAAAATGAGTTGTCTTATTTATAGAAAGCGATAATTACGCTTCGTATAAATAATAAAAAACAAAAATTAATAACATGAAAAATTTAAAGCTTTTAACTGCAATTTTAATTACGTCTATTTTAAGTTTCACGTCTTGCCAAGATGAAATTGATGTTGAAAACGGGCAAAACCCTAATACAAATTCTTCAACATCACCAACGGCAAATAACCTAGAACGCTCATCGATGTATGATGGAAGTTTTGATGACTTTCTTGATGGAATCTCTTGTTCATCAATTTTATTACCCGTAACAGCTACTATTAATAACATAGAAGTTACATTAATTAATGAGTCTGATTACCAAATAGTACTAAATATTTTAGGCCTATTAACAAATGATGATGATAGCATTGAATTACAATTTCCTTTAACGGTTAAACTAAGTAATTACACAGAGGTTCAAGTGGCTAATCAGTCTGAATATGATGCATTAATCGCAGCTTGTGAAGAAGCAGAAGATAATGCAGAAGATGCTATAAGTTGTATAGATATTGATTTTCCAATTACTATTTTAACCTACAGCTTAAACGTTGAGCAAACCGGAAGAGTTGTTATTGAAACTGAACAACAACTTTATACCTACATGAACAATTTTGGTGACGATGAGCTATTTGCCATTGATTATCCAATAACTGCAACATTAAATGGCGATAGTAGTACTGTTATAGAAATCTCTAGTGATCTAGATTTACAATCACGAATCACAGAATGTTTAGGTACTGAAGATACTGAAGAAGAAGCGGAAGAAAACGCAAAAAACTTAGAAACTATTTTAGTTGATGGGTTGTTTAAAGTAGAATCATTCGTATTAGCAGGAATAGAAACCGCTAATGATTATGCAGATTACACCATAGATTTTGCAAACGATTTATCTTGTACTGCCACAAATACAGTATTAGACACCGTAGAGGGAACTTACGAAGTAACTTCAGAACTTGAAGTGTTTTTAAGTTTATCTTTTACAGGAAATACTTCCTTTCAGTTATTAAATCAAACTTGGGAAGTAACAAGCTATTCAACAAGTTCTATCTCGTTACAAAGCACAACAAATGCTGCAGTAACATTAGTCTTGTCTCAAATATAAACTAGAATTACATTTAGTATTTTTGTTATAACAAACAGCTACCTATTTTACAGGTGGCTGTTTTTAAGAATAAAACTTAACCCTTATGAAATATAGAATTTTAGTAGCATTTTTAACATTAGTGTTTATTAGCGCTTGTTCATCTGATAATTCAGATGATTCAGATAATCAGCCTTCGGTTAATAAAAATTTAAACAGGCAATCTACAGGCAGTTCTGCTAACGATATATTATCCGATGATGTATTTAAAATTATGATTATTGAACTGGTTTATGTTGAAGGATTTGAACCTACAGAAACAGCTATTAATAATTTTGTAACCTTTTTAAATGAACGTACCTATAAACCTGGGGGCATTACTGTTGAAAAACGTGCCATTGCTTCTCCTGGACAAGATGTTTATACTATAGAAGAAATTGCGCAAATTGAAAGAGAACAGCGGCAATATTATAACACCCAGAGTCAAATCGCTGTTTGGGCTTATTTTACCGATGGTGAGGCAGACACTGACTCAGAAGCTGATAATACCGTAACATTAGGGACCGCTTATTGGAACACGTCTTTTGTAATCTATGAAGAAACCCTTCAAGGATTAAGTAATGGTCCATTAGAGCCTAGTCGCTCTTTATTAGAAACCACTGTTATAAACCATGAATTTGGGCATATTTTCGGTCTCACAAACCTTGGAACACCTTTACAAAGTAGTCATGAAGATTCAGAACATCCTAAACATTGTGATGAAGAAGATTGCTTAATGTATTGGGCAACAGAATCGGCCGTTAATATCGCGAATATGGGAAATATGAGTTCAGCTCCAGAATTAGATTCTCAATGTATTGCAGATTTGCAAGCTAATGGCGGCAAATAAAAAAATTTAACCAAATCAATTTATTAAATAAATCAAAATGAAAACAATTTTAAAAATCGTATTTATTTTTAGTATCGTATTAAATACAAACGCACAAACACATAAATCAAACACCGGAATTAAAGGTGGGTATAACTTAGCCGCTGTAAGTTTTGATGGTGAAACCGAAACAGGACAAAGACATGCATTTCATATAGGATTTTATGGCGAATCTTTTTTATCAGAAAGTGTCGCTTTACAAATAGAATTACTTTACTCGCAACAAGGTTATGAACTGAAAGATGGCGGAGGCACTTTTACTCAAAAATTAGATTATCTCAACCTACCTTTTCTTTTTAAACTTTATCCAGATCAATCATTCTTTTTAGAAGTTGGACCTCAAGTAGGAATAGCCGTTTCACATAAAGAAGAATTTGATAGTAACTTCGGATTATTTGATACGTCTCAAGAGTTTGATCCACAAAATTTCGATTGGGGCATGAACTTTGGCGCTGGTTTTAAAACCGAATCTGGCGTATCATTAGGTGTACGCTATCACCTAGGCCTAGGCAGTGTGTACGATGAAGGCAACCCACATAATCGTGTTTGGCAGTTTTCTATAGGCTTTGATTTTTAATTTACAAATTAAGGTAGGGTAAAATACTTTTAAAGTGTCTTATAATTGAAAGCTCGTCAAAGAGCTTAGTAATAATCTAAAAAATTATAATTATGAGAACTATAAAAAGTTTAGCATTCATTTTATTTATAGGATTTTCAATTACGGCGTCTGCTCAAGAATCTGAAAAAGTTGATAAAAAAGTAATGGGTAAAGATTCATACTATAAGCAACGTGCACTTGAAGATGCTAAATATGAACAACAATTTAAAGCTGAAACCAAAGCTGAAGAAGAAACTTTTTGGGATGAACAAAAAGCCTATGAAGACGAATTAAAGCGTAAAGACAAAAAAGCATATAGGGCTTATATGAGAGGCAAAAGAGATGCCTACAAGAGTCATTATGCTCATTGCGATAACCATTGTCATCATAGCGATCATTACTACCATCATGCATCTTTTTACTATTACAGATATGATGGGTACTATTATGACAGATATCCAAGAAGAAATTCAATTAATGTAAGAACAAGAGTAAGCACACCTAGTGTTAGTCTAGGTCTGTTTTAAAAAATAAAATTAGATTTAATTATAAGATAATGATTAGTGTTTAGTTAGAGGTTAGTAGTTTGTAAAAAAGCGGCTTTTCAAGAAATTGAAAGCCGCTTTTTGTATTAAAGTTATTAAATTTACTACCGACTATGCGTCAATATTTGCATAAATAGCATTTTTTTCAATGAATTCTCTACGTGGAGGAACTTCATCTCCCATTAGCATAGAGAAAATTCTATCGGCTTCGGTACCATTATCTATTTGTACTAAACGCATGGTTCTAAACTCAGGGTTCATAGTAGTATCCCAAAGCTGTTCCGCATTCATTTCTCCAAGACCTTTATAACGTTGGATTTTTGCACCATCGCCATACTCTTCAATAATTTCATCACGTTCCTTATCACTCCACGCGTATTGCTTTTTAGCACCTTTACGAATTAAATAAAGTGGTGGTGTAGCAATATAGATATGTCCTGCTTCAATTAATTCTTTCATATATCTAAAGAAGAACGTTAAAATTAAAGTAGCGATATGCGAACCATCAATATCGGCATCACACATAATAACCACTTTATGGTATCTTAATTTTGAAAGGTTTAAGGCTTTGCTATCTTCTTCGGTACCAATAGTAACTCCTAAAGCGGTAAAAATATTTTTAATCTCTTCGTTTTCAAAAACCTTATGCGTCATGGCTTTTTCAACATTCAAGATTTTTCCACGTAATGGAAGAATCGCTTGAAACGCTCTATCACGACCTTGTTTTGCAGTTCCACCTGCCGAATCTCCCTCAACTAAAAATACTTCGCATTTTGCAGGATCTTGCTCAGAACAATCTGATAATTTTCCAGGTAAACCGCCTATGCTCATTACCGTTTTACGCTGAACCATTTCACGTGCTTTTTGAGCTGCATGACGCGCTTGTGCCGCTAAAATTACTTTTTGTACAATAATTTTAGCATCATCTGGATGCTCTTCTAAATAATCAGATAACATTTCTGATACGGCTTGACTTACCGATGCAGAAACCTCTCTATTACCTAATTTTGTTTTAGTTTGTCCTTCAAATTGAGGCTCTTGAACTTTTACTGATACAATTGCTGTTAATCCTTCACGGAAATCATCACCTGCAATATCAAATTTCAATTTGTCTAATAATCCAGATTCATCAGCATATTTTTTAAGGGTATGTGTTAAACCTCTACGGAAACCAGATAAATGAGTTCCACCTTCATGAGTATTGATATTGTTTACATACGAGTGCAAATTCTCAGCATAAGAGGTATTGTAAACCATAGCAACCTCAACAGGAACGCCATTTTTTTCACCTTCAAAAGAAATAACATCTTTCATTAAAGGCTCACGAGTAGCATCTAAATACTGTATAAATTCTTTTAATCCTTCTTCAGAATGAAATGTTTCACCTTCAAAAGTTCCATCTTCTTTCTTTGATCTTTTATCAACTAAATGAACCGTAATTCCTTTATTTAAATAGGCTAATTCACGTAATCTACTCGCTAAAGTGTCGTAACTATATTCTAAAGTTTGCGTGAAAATTGTAGAATCTGGCTTAAAAGTAACTGTTGTTCCTCTTTTTTCAGTTTCACCAATTTGTTTTACAGGATATAACGATTTTCCTCTTTCATACTCTTGCTCATAAATTTTTCCATTTCTGTAAACGGTAGCCTTTAAATGCTCAGATAAAGCATTCACACAACTTACACCAACACCGTGTAAACCACCAGAAACCTTATACGAATCTTTATCAAACTTACCTCCTGCTCCAATTTTAGTCATCACAACCTCAAGCGCAGAAACACCTTCTTTTTTATGTAAATCTACTGGAATACCACGACCGTCATCTTCAGTAGTAATAGAATTATCTTCATTAATTGTAACGGTAATATTGTTACAATGACCCGCAAGTGCTTCATCGATAGAGTTATCTACAACCTCGTAAACCAAATGGTGCAAACCACGCGTACCAACATCTCCAATGTACATGGAAGGACGCATACGTACGTGCTCCATTCCTTCAAGTGCCTGAATACTATCGGCCGAATAATTATGCTCATTAAAAGCTTCTTTTTTTTCGCTCATATTCTTTATTTATCTTAGTTTTGAATTAAGTTTTATATCACAAAAAAGGACGCCTTTAAGCATCCTTCTGAATACAAACAAATATACGAAATATTAAGCCTTTTAGAAAGCATTTCATCGACGCATTCATAAAATTATCAACATTTGTTAATTACTTAAAAGTGTCTTAAATCGCTTAAAAACGTCCTTAGATTCAATTTCGTGTTCTTTTTTGTAATTCTGAGAGAGGCAAATTACAAAAATGGCTTAAAAGCGATATTTTGAAGATTTTATAGTTTTCTTTTTACTAAAAAAAACCACTTTTTATCATGATTTTATTCTGAAATCAAATACGCTTAAGAAAGAAATACGCTAATCTTATTGATAAGTTAAAGAACCTTCAAATTAAGTTTAACTTTTTTATTAATTTGATAATAGCACACAGGATATCAGAAAAAATTGTGTTTACTCTATTTTTCTACATATATTTGACCTCGTTATCAAATCAATGAGAAATAATAACAACAATAATAATTTCAATAATCCTAATTTATAGGACAGGAAGGTTATTGTTTAAAAATATATAAAGCCTTCCGAATTCGGAAGGCTTTTTTTAATCTAAAAAATTAAGACATGGGCAAAATTATGACAGTAGACGTATTGTCGAGCATTAAAGGGGCACAACCTAGTGAGGCGGTGAACAAATTGTTTGAAGTTATTAAAAACGCCAATACTTCAAATAATACTTTTAATTCTAATCATAATAATAGCGTGCCTTTAGATGATTTAAGAGACGATGTTGTTATTGAAAGTTCCGCTGTAGAAAAACAAATAATTATTGAAAATTTCCCAAAAGAAAAAAATGGTTTTCTGGTGGTTTCTAAAGTAATCGAAGAATAATTATGGACTCTCAAATACACAAAATTCACCAACAACTGGTAAATAAAGAGATAACTTGTACGGCATTAGTGCAAGACAAACTCAAAAGTTTAAAACAAAACACCAATAATACGGTTAATGCTTTACTAGATAATTTGGCACTTAATTTAGCCGCTAAGGTTGATGCTAAAATTGCTCAAGGTGAAAGCATCGGTTTATTAGAAGGTATTCCATTTGGCATTAAGGATGTTTATATGGTTCAAGGCACCTTGACCACGGCGAGTTCAGAATTACTTAAAAACTACAAGTCGGCATATACGGCTACGGCTATTCAAAAGTTACTAGATGCTGGCGCTATACCTTTGGTAAAAGAAAACTGCGACAGTTTCGGTCATGGTTCCTCTAGTGAAAATACTATTTTCGGAGCGGTTAAAAACGCCATAAATCCGGATTTAGTCGGAGGTGGATCTAGTGGTGGTTCTGCAGTAAATGTTGCTAAAGATTATACCGTGTTTTCTATTGGTGGCGACACTGGAGGTTCAGTTCGACAACCAGCTGGTTATAATAATGTTTATGGCTTAAAACCAACATACGGGCGAATTTCACGCTACGGATTAATGGCATATGCATCGTCTACAGATTGCGTAGGCCCCATAGCAAAATCCATTGAAGATATTCGAATCGTATTGAATGTGATGAGTGGCAAAGACCAGAAAGATCAAACTACTTACGCTTCTGCGGAAATAGCTCAGGATGCCATTTCAGATGCCAAAGACATAAAAACCGTTGGGTATTTTAAAAACTTTATTGAAAATGATGCGATTGATGCTCAGATAAAATCTGATTTTCTATCGGCTATTGAGAAAATAAAAGCCCAAGGCATTCAAGTGAAAGCATTAGATTTCTTTGAATCGAACACTTTGGTTTCAACGTATTACACATTGGCTATGGCCGAAACTGCTTCTAACCTTTCAAGACTAGATGGCACCAATTACGGCAATCGAATTGAAGCTGAAAACTTAAAAGAAACCTACGCTGTAACGCGTTCAGAGAATTTTTCAGAAGAAACGAAACGCCGAATTGTTGGTGGTAATCAAGTATTATCTCAAGGTTTTTCAGATGAAATTTATTTAAAAGGGTTAAACCTTCGCGATCAAATTTCAGAAAACTTCGAGAATGATTTCAAAGAAGTAGATATCATCATATCTCCAGTAACACCAAACATACCACCAAAAATTGGAGACAGCTTAAAAGACCCTTTAGCCATGTACTTATCTGATGCGTATACCGTTGGATTTAGTTTGGGTCAATTACCAACCTTGACAGTGCCACAAGGTACTGCAACAGGTTTACAGATTACGGCAGCAAAAAATAACGACGAACTTGTTTTGAAGTTTGCTAACTTCTTAAAAGACACGATATAATGGAACTGGAGCAATTAAACGATTTATTAAAAAAGCACGAACTAGAGTTAGTTATAGGTCTTGAAACCCACGTGCGTTTAAATACGAACACGAAATTATTCTGTTCTTGCCCAAATCAAGAAATAGAAACCCCAAACCAAAATATATGCTCGGTTTGTACAGGACAAATGGGTGTTTTACCAGCTATTAATAAAGAAGCGATTAAAAAGGCGATTTACTTTGGAAAAGCGGTAAAATCAACCTTTGAAAATGAAGTGATTTCATGGGACAGAAAGCATTATGAATACCCAGACAACCCAAAAAACATTCAAATAACACAGTTTCACCATCCGGTAATTCCAGACGGACAAGTATCTTGTTTCAGAAATGATGGCAGCCAGTTTACTGTAAATCTAACACAAGTTCATATTGAAGAAGATGCAGCAAAATTAATGCACGAGAAAAAAATCTCGTTGGTAGATTTTAATAAAGCTGGTGTGCCGCTTATAGAAATTGTTACCGAACCTTGTATTCGTCATATTGAAGATGCATCTATCTATGCGCAATACATTCAACGTATAGTTCAGAATTTAAAAATAAGTGAAGCCAACCTTGAAAAAGGAGAGTTTAAATCGGATGTTTCTGTGTCGTTACGCAAAAGAAGAAGCTACGAATTAAACCCACGTACTGAAATAAAAAACCTCAACTCGTTTAAATTTATGGTTGATGCTTTAAAGGAAGAAGTTGAAAAACAACTTAACTATTTCTTAGAGCATAAAGAATTTAGACCCGACCAAACCACGGTTTTATGGGATGCCGAATTGAAGCAAACCAAAACCATGCGTAAAAAGGAATTTGAGGCCGATTACCGATTTATATCAGAACCGGATTTGCCTTTTGTAAACATTAAAAACGTTGTAGAATCGATTGATGTCGATGTTAGCTCGTTACCATTTGCAGTTGAATCTATTCTAATAAAAGGTGGTGTTTTACCGCAAGATGCAAAGTTTTTTACTGCAGATTCGTTGCGTTCTGAAACTTTTGTAGCCATAAACAATGTTATAAAAGACCCTTCGTTTGTTGCTAAAACTTTAGTTAACAATATTGGAGCAGATAACTATGGCGACATTCATAGAATTGATCATTTAATTGAAATTTTTCAGCTTTTTAAAGAGGAAAAAATAACCTCTGTATTGGTTCAAAATGCGATTACGGCTTATTTAAAAGACCGAACTTTTGATTACAACAAGTATTTTGATGAAAATACCATTTCTGAAGAAAAAATATACGAAGCTATTGCGAAAGTCATTTCTGAAAATGAAGCTATTGCCAACGATATTAAAGCCGGAAACCAAGGAAAAGCAGGTATTTTAGTTGGTAAAGTTATTGGCATTATTGGTAAAGGCGCCTCAGGAAAAGTTATTCGTGAGGGGGTTTTGAATGCACTTGCTGGGGATACTGACGGAAGACCAAAGACCGAAGACGGAAGTACGACTCAACAAAAAACAACTCAACAACAAACAACAAAAAAAGAAGATGAGGTTTTACAGCAAATTCCTATTGTTGTAAAAGACGAATACCGAACACATTTAATTACGGATATTTCAGATGACAACATTTCTGAAAAAGTCACCTTTTCTGGATGGATTTCTAGTGTGCGCGATCATGGAGAATTGATTTTTATCGATTTAAGAGATTCAAGTACTGAGAAATTCCAAGTGCGATTAAGTAGAGAATCTTTCCCTAATCTAGACGAGTTGGTTAAACTGAAACCAGAATCGGTTATTTCGGTTTCAGGAAACATAGTGCAGCGTAAAGAGGATGACTACAACACTGCTTTACGCACAGGAAAAATAGAATTAGAGGCTTACCATTTAGATATTTTAAACCTATCTAAAACCTTGCCTTTTGAAATAAAACGTGCTACAAAAACCAATGAAAATGTGCGTTTTCAATACAAGTATTTAGACCATAGAAATGACGATGTACGTCGCGTGATTGTAAATCGCCATAAAGTAATTAAACTGATGCGCGACATTTTAGATGAAGAACATTTCCTTGAAATAGAAACACCTATCTTAAGTGCCGGAACCGATGAAGGTGCCCGCGAATTTATAGTACCATCTAGAAAGCAGGCCGGAGCATTTTACACTTTACCACAGGCCCCACAACAATTTAAACAAATGTTGATGGTTAGCGGTTACGAAAAGTATTTCCAATTGGCTCGTTGTTTTAGAGACGAGGATTCTCGTGGGGATCGTCAACCAGAATTTACACAATTAGATATTGAAATGGCTTACGCCAGCATGCAGCAAATAATTGATTTGAACACCAACATGTTCAATAAAATTGTTGAAAAAATATATGGCAAAAAATGGATTTTACATCCGTTTGAAGTCTTAACCTATAAAGAAGCGATGGACGATTACGGCTGCGACCGTCCAGATTTACGCTTCGGTTTAAAACTTCAAGATATTACCGACATTGTAAAAGACACCACGTTCCAAGTATTTAGTAAACCAATTGATGAGGGCGGGATTGTAAAATGCATTAAAGTATCTGCCCAAGAACAAGGTAAGAAGCGTTTATCAAAAGGACAAATAGAAAAACTAACTGCTACAGCCCAACAACACGGGTTGGGCGGTTTAGCCTATATTATTGTAAATGAAAACGATTTACAATCGCCGATAATTAAGTTTTTAGGCGAAGATATTGCTGCAGGCATCATTAAAGCTACCAATGCGCAAGTTGGAGATATTGTATTTTTCTCTGCTGCCGATTATGCTACTGCCAATAAAGCTTTAGACGCTGTACGTCAAGAATTAGGAAGCATGCTGAAACTGATAAATCCTAAAGAATTACGTCCGGCATGGGTAGTTGATTTCCCAATGTTTGAAAAAACCGATGATGGTCGCTGGACCTTTACCCATAACCCGTTCTCTATGCCAGCCATATACGACATTGAAAAACACATGAATGGTAAAGAAGACGAAATTGGTTCTATCATCGCCCAACAATACGATTTGATATTAAACGGTTATGAAATTGGGGGTGGTTCTGTACGTGCGCACAAACCAGAAATTTTAGAGGCCACCTACAAAAATATGGGGTACAACAAAGAAGAGATGATGAAGAGTGTTGGCACCATGTACAAAGCGTTTCATTATGGCGCACCACCGCACGGAGGTATAGCTTGGGGTGTAGACCGTTTAATGATGATTTTAGAGAAAAAAGCATCCATTAGAGATGTTATGGCATTCCCGAAAACAGGAACTAGCGACGATTTATTATTTGGTGCGCCTTCGCTTTTATCAGATAAAAAAGTGGAGGAAATGAATGTGAAAATCATGCGAAAGTAAAATATTTTACAATTCAAATTAAAAATCCCAGCAGCCAACTGTTGGGATTTTTTTGTGGGAAATATTAACTATATTTACAAGGCACTTTTTATTAAAAATGCAACCATATCTGAACTTGTCAAGAGGAGATTGATAATACGGGTTGCTTTAAAACACGTTTGGCATAATTTAAAAACCTGAAAAGAACATAGTGATTAATGCATACGAATACTTTAAAAATCATCCAAAATTCAACAAGCTTGTTGGTGATGATTTCTTATTTGTAGAATATAAATGTCCTCTCAATATTGAAGAGTATCAATTGTGGATTGAGAATCATTTAATAACTTATGTAATAAGTGGTAAAAAAGATTGGATTACAGCGAATAAAACATATAAGCTTACCAAAGGAGACACGTTATTCATTAGAAAAGGAGTTTATACCACAAGACAATATTTAGAAAGTGAGTATTGTGTAATGCTGTTCTTCATCAATGATAAATTCATCAAAAAATTTATTTCAGAGAATCCAACTTTTAAAAGAGAATTCAATCATAAAAAAGAGCATCATCAAATTTTTGACATTTCTACTAATGATGTGTTTAAAACATTAATAGAAAGTATATTCCACTATTTGCAGCAAGGAGATGAAATTCCTAAAGAGCTAGTAGAAATTAAATTTAAAGAACTACTTTTTAATATAGTGCTTAATTCAAATAATGCAGAGGTACTATTATTCTTCAATTCAATATCGCAAAACACTAAAAC
This sequence comes from Algibacter luteus, assembly GCF_900141715.1. Lineage (GTDB taxonomy): Bacteria > Bacteroidota > Bacteroidia > Flavobacteriales > Flavobacteriaceae > Arenitalea > Arenitalea lutea. The sequence continues at coordinate 404,903 of NZ_FQYK01000001.1, forward strand.
GAATATTGAAAATATTATGACTGAAAATTTTCAATATGATTTAAAAATAGCTGATTTTGCTAAACTTTGTGGCAAAAGTTTATCTTCTTTTAAACGCGAATTTAAAGAATGTTTTAACGCTACTCCAAATAGGTGGTTGATCAATAAAAGATTAGAGCACTCTAAAATCTTATTATTAGGCACAAATCTAACAGCTAATGAAGTTGGTTATGAATGTGGATTTAAAAATAACTCTCACTTTATTAAATCCTTTAAAGAAAAATTCAAATTGCCACCCAAACAATTTAGGTCCTTAAATAGAAGCGATTAATGATTCGATATAACATTTTGAACTTTAGAACACACTTTTTGGATTTTTAAGCAAGTCAAAAACCTTTTTTTTAGCAGAATTTTGTTTCGTAACAAAAAACTAAATGAAATGAAAAAAGTAGTTATTTTAATTTATGGAGCGTTAGCGTATATTATTTTTCTTGTTGTATTCCTTTACGCTATTGGATTTGTAGGTAATATCATTGTTCCAAAATCAATAGACTCTGGTACAGAAACAACCTTGCTTTCTTCCATATTTATTAATGTAATTTTATTAAGCGTATTTGCTTTACAACATAGTATAATGGCGAGGCCAAAATTTAAAGAATCGTTTAATTCCATTTTTAGTCAAGCTATGGAACGTAGCACTTATATTCTTCTATCTAGTTTAGCTCTAATTTTAATCTATTGGCAATGGCAACCAATAACAACCATAGTTTGGGAAACCGAGAACACAATTCTTTCTAGTGTTATAACTGGAATATTTTTTCTAGGTTGGCTTATTGTGCTTCTATCAACATTTATGATTAATCATTTTGAGCTTTTTGGATTAGCTCAAATATTTGATAATCTAAAAAACAAACAAACTGCTAACCCAAAATTTCAAACCAACTATTTATATAAAATTGTTAGACATCCCATTATGCTAGGTTTTATAATTGCCTTTTGGGCAACACCTACTATGACAGTTGGGCATTTACTATTTGCCCTAGTAACTACCATTTACATTTTTATAGCTGTAAAATATTTAGAGGAAAAAGACCTTCGTAAATTTATTGGAGAAAAATATGAAACTTACCAAAAAGAAGTGCCAATGATTATTCCTTTTACCAAAAACAAGCAGAAGGTATAGAAAATCTATGCCTAACAAAGTGCATAACTAATTGCTTTGGTCGTTACTTACTTGGAAAATTCCTATGGAATTTTCTCGTGTTCGTTTTTGTTTACTAAATTAGGTGCTTAAACCACGCAACAAACCATACACAAGACAGTTATAACACATTTGAAAAATGAACAAGTACTTTTATATAATCATACTAACATTATTGTTATCAAATAGTGTTTTTGCACAAATTGAGAAATCGAATTCTGTCTTCGTTTCCGGTATTGTAAAGGACAGCCTAAACAACCCTTTAAAAGGCGTTAACATCATAATTAAAAATACTAGAATCGGAACTGTTGTAGATGAAAATGGCAATTATAAAATTGACTTAACTAAACTTCACAAAAAAGAGAAAAAAATAGTGGTTATATTTTCCTTTGTTGGCTTTAAAATAATTGAAAAAGAAATTGATATTTCGGATAGCGATAAAAATAAAATTATTAATATCGTTTTAAAAGATAAAGCTGCCCCATTAAGTTGCAACGGATAAAAACGTGTTACAACAATTAAGACCAAATGAATAGAAAGAATAAAATCATCAGAACCTGGAAAGGATGGACTTCACTAGAAAACGCACCTCTTTATGAAAGTATGCTTATCAATGAGGTGTTTCCAGAAGTGAAAAGAAAGGGTGTGGAAGGTTTGGAGAAAGTTAGTATTTCGACAATGGAAAAGAATGATGAAATGGAGTTTTTTCTTATCCTACAATTTGATTCGTTGGATTCGGTAAAAATGTTTGCGGGTGAAAAATATGAAATGGCATATATTCCAGATAATGCAAAACGCGTTTTAGCGAGATATGATAAAACTGCTAAGCATTTTACCTTGAAAGAAGAATTAATATTAAAATAAAACTGTTGCCAACAATGGCAATAAGTAATGGCATGTTCTCGCCTACTTCCGAAAATCCACGTAGATTTTTTATTTGATTTGTTTTTGCTAAATTAGTGCTTAACCAAAGGTTGTTGCAAGGTTACTACATTAACATCAAAAGTAATACCGAAAAAATGAATATAACAGCATTAAACAATCTCACTCCATATTTTTTATTCATAATACTTATAATATTTAGTTCTTGCGAAAACACGAATAAAAAAGAAACAAGTAATCTTGATGAAATCCGTAATATGATGCAAGAATACAGACAGGCCTGGAAAAATGGAGATTCAGCTTCAGTTTTAAACAAATTGAGTGATGATATTATTCTTTTTCTACCTGGAAAAACAGGCAAACCAATAATCACTAAAAATAATGTTAGTGAGTTTTGGTTTCCAAAATCTGACATTAAGTACCCAATTATCCAATATGAAGTAAAAAACGAAGACGTTGAAAGTTCAGGTGATATGGCATACTATCAAGGTCTCTCAAAACTTACTTGGTGTACTATAGAAAATGGGATTGCACGAGATACAATTCAGTCTGTATCGGAATTCACAAATATTCTTAAAAAAGAAGGTAGAAAATGGAAAATTTATAGAATAATGTATAATCTTAAAGATTCAAATTATACACGTTAAGATAAACTAAGAGCTCCATATGTAGCTAGGTTTATAATTATTAAATGCATCTGCGTTTACGGTAAACTCCGGTAAGGTTGTTACAACCACCTTAAAAGACCCATAATCAAAACCTCAGCGAAAAGAAAAAAATCTATCCGACATAAAAAATATTAAAAATGACAAGATTTATCAAAAAAAACAAGCAACACATTGGGCTTCCACCAGATGAATTAATCTTTAGAGGTCAAAAAAAAATTGATCAAGTTTTACTTCGAATTATAGATTTTGATTCAACAAATCTAACAGAAGATTATGTTAAGACAGTTAAAGAGATAAGTGAGTTTCAGCACAAAAATACGGTTACTTGGATAAATGTTGATGGATTACACAATACCTCTATTATGGAGGAAATTACCTCAGCATTTAATCTTGACACTTTAGTGATGGCTGAAGTTCTAAACACTGAGGCACGACCCCGAGTTATTGAATATGACAACTGCACTTTAATAACCATAAAAATGCTTCAAAACGATGATAATTCGAACAAAACCATTGTTGAGAACCTAAGTTTAATTCTTACCAAATCAGTACTAATTTCTTTTCAAGAGCGAAAAGGTGATGTTTTTGAACCTGTTAGAGAGCGCATCAGAAAACAAAAAAAGAGAATACGTAATGGCGGGACTGATTATTTAACTTTTGCCCTACTTGATATTGTGGTTGATAATTACCTTTATGTTATTAGTCTTTTGGGAGAAAAAATCGAAACTTTAGAAGAAACCTTGCTACTAAATCCGAATCAAAAAATAATTAATGAAATTAATAATTATAAGCGCGAGTTGAACTTTTTGCGCAAAAGTATAAAGCCTGCCAAAGAGATGATATTCTCGTTAGCTAAATTAGATTCAGACTATATTGGCGAAAGCACCCATGTGCATTACAAAGAGCTTGAAGATAATATTAGTCAAGCCAACGATGCCTCAGATGATTATCGCGAAATTCTATCCGACCAATTGAATATTTATCACACGACCATAAGTAGCAAGCTTAACGATATCATGAAGTTTCTAACAGTTTTTTCAGTCATTTTTATTCCACTCACATTTATTGCAGGGATTTACGGAACTAATTTTGAATACGTTCCGGAACTTAGTTATAAGTATAGTTATTTTATAATGTGGGGTTTAATGATTGTTATTGCAGTAATCATGTTACTATTTTTTAAAAATAAAAAATGGTTCTAGCACTAAAAAAATTATAACACAATGTTGTGCGCGTAACCATAAAGGTCTTTCCTTTTTTACTATCTTAGTTCTATTGCCTCAAAACCATAGAAATCACCTTTTGCACGAGCTTCAATTGTATCGTGAATGAGTTGTTGGCACTAAATTAACAGGACATGAGTAAGAAAACTTTTGGAACACTTGCTGGGGTTTTTACACCAACCACTTTAACCATACTTGGTGTAATCATGTACATTCGCCAACCTTGGGTTGTTGGTAATGCTGGTATTGTTGGGGCGTTGGCCATATTATTAATTTCGGTTGCCATTACCTTAAGTACTGCATTAAGTTTATCTTCTATCACTACTAATGTTCGAATTGGTGCAGGTGGCGCTTTTAGTATTATTTCAAAATCTTTAGGTTTAGAAATTGGAGGTGCCATTGGTATTCCGTTTTATATCGCACAAGCTTTAGCTGTGGCCATGTATGTTTTTGGGTTCCGGGAAGGATTGGTATCCATTTTGCCTTATTTTAATCCTTTAATTTTGGATATCCTTATTTTCTCTGTGGTTATGACCATTGCGTTTATAAGTACGAGTTTTGCTTTTAAAATTCAATACGTTATACTTGGTATTATAGTGTTGTCGTTAATTTCTATTTTCGGCGCGCTTTTCGTCACGGATTTAAACTACGACTTTGAATTATTCGGGAAGTATCCAGGGTCTATAGAAAATAATTTTGGCGGCACCTCATTTTGGGTTGTTTTTGCTGTGTTTTTTCCCGCAGTTACAGGAGTTATGGCTGGTGCTAATATGTCTGGAGATTTAACTAGTCCGCGAAAAAGTATTCCAAAAGGTACGATTTCGGCAGTGATATTAACCACCCTTATTTATATCAGTTTAATTTTTGTAGCCTCACTTCTAGCAACTCCAGATGAAATGGTTTCAAACTATAATTTGTTTATAGACAAAGCACTTTATAGCCCCATTGTACTTGCAGGATTATTAGGTGCTACATTATCCTCAGCTTTAGGTTCTTTTATTGGTGCGCCTAGAATCATGCTTGCTTTAGCTGAAAAAGGTATTTTACCAAAGAGTAAAGAGCTTGCAAAAACATCAAAAAAAGGTGAACCCATAAATTCGATGTTAATAACGGCAGTTATTGTATTTATTGGTATTTCTTTACGAGATTTAAATACCATTGCGCCCATATTAACCATGTTTTTTATGATTACCTATGCTATGGTTAATATTGTGGTACTTGTTGAACAATCGTTGAATTTACCAAGTTACAGGCCAACGTTAAAAGTACCCTTAATTGTTCCTGCAATTGGTGCTTTTGGGTCTATTGCCATTATGTTTGTGATAAACGTGATTGTTGCGTTAACCTCGCTTATTTTAATATTTCTGTTTTACTTCTATTTGGTTAATTTGAAATTAAAATCGGAAGCTGGTGATTCCAGAAGTGGTCTTTTTACAGCACTTGCTGAGTGGGCCACAAAAAAATCGAGTAATCTGAGTCCACAGAAAGAAGTCAGATCATGGCGTCCTGATCTTTTAATACCTATGAGTATGCCTAAGGAGATAAGAAGCTCATACAAATTGATTCATTCCATTATTCACCCGAATGGTTCTATAAAAATACTAGCCTTGTTTCATGAAAATCCAGAAGAACAGAAAACTATTGAGGAGTTTTTAATAAATGCATCTCAAAAATATAAGGAAAGTGGCATTTCGGTGTCGTATGCATTTGTTGAAAACCGAGAGCTTAATACCACCATAAATATTAGCATGCAATCGCTTAACGCCGCTTTTTTTAAGCCTAATGTAATTTTTGCAAGTGTAGACACTGGTAATGCCGATTTAGATTTTTACGACAAGCTCATTACAGATGTTAAAAAAAACAATTTTGGAATGATTTTATACATTCCGTTTTCTACAGCAAGTTTAGCTATTGAAAAAAACATAAACCTCTGGTTAACGAACATACCAACCAATTGGAGAGAAACTTTTAATATTGGAAATAATGATTTGTCAACCCTTTTATCGCTTTTAATTTGTAAGAATTGGAAAGGTGAAATTGATGTGATTATTGTTGATGACACTCAAAACACTCAATTTTCTGAAACAGATATTGAAGACATTAAAACCATGATTAGATTCCCTAACAAAACGACTATTAGCGTTAAAAACGGGAACCTTTTAGACAACGTTAAAAAATACCGAAACGCCGATGTTAATATTTTTAGTGTTGATGCAGATATGACTACTGCCGACATGATTAGCATAGTCTATGAATCACGAATCTCTGGTATTTTCTGCGTAGATTCTAACTTAGAGAATGTTTTGGTTTAATTCATTGACACCCGAAAGATATAGCTTAACGCTGGTTTGCGTTAGGGATTGCAGCGGCATCCTTTTTTTGCTGCCATATATGGCAAAAAAAGATATAGCGGAAAGCCCGACCCTTGTGGTAACCTGCCTACCGGCAGGCAGGCGCCCAAACTTTAACATTAACCCACGAGATTTATAAAAACTTTAAGACAATTTCGGGCTAACTTTAAAACTTAGAAAACCTTAAAATTTCAGATATGAAAAAATCAACTCTATTATCCACTTTAATTTGTGCCTTTACTTTGCTTTTTGCAACCCAGATAAACGCACAAAAATTTGCAAAATTAGACAAGAGCCCTCTAGATATTACCTATTACAAAACCGACCGTAATGCACCGCCTATGGTAAAGGTGATTTATAGCAGACCACAGCTTAAAGGGCGCGAATTAAGCAAACTTGCTCCTAACGGTAAAGTTTGGAGAACGGGCGCTAATGAGGCGAGCGAAATTACATTTTACAACGACTCTAAATTTGGAGGAAAGCCTGTTGAAGCAGGAACTTATTCGTTATTTACAATTCCTGGTGAAACTGAATGGACTGTTATTTTGAATAAAGATTTGGATGTTTGGGGCGCCTACAATTATAATGAAAGTAATGACGTGTTACGAGTAAAAGCTCCTGTGAGTCAAGGCGAATTGGTTGAAGCATTTTCAATTGGATTTCATGATGGCAACATGTATTTAGCTTGGGGAACTACGAGGGTTGCTGTTCCTGTGAGTCAATAACATAGATTTGTTGAGATTTTTTATGGGACTTAAAATAGTTTCCTAAAAAGATAGTCTCAAAAATTATTTACAAAAAAAATGCCTTGAAATTCAAGGCATTTTTTTTACGGAATATTTAAATATTTATGTGTTTGTAGTGACACTTTCCACTTTGGGTTTTTCATCACATAATCTACTATTTCGGGCACTACTTTATCGCGCTTGCTCCACTCGGGTTGTAGGTACAAAATACAATCTTTATTGACCTTTGCAGCTTGCTCTTCAGCAAAACGAAAATCGTCTTTATTATAGATTATCATTTTAAGTTCATCTGCTTCAGCATATACCTCTTCTGTTGGAAGCTTCATTTTTTTTGGAGATAAGCAAATCCAATCCCACACTCCAGTTAACTTATAAGCTCCTGAAGTTTCAATATGCGTTTGCAATCCTTCTGCTTTTAATTTTGTGGTTAATAGCGTCATATCCCAGGTTAAAGGCTCGCCTCCAGTTACCACAATGGTATCACTATATTTTTTGGCATTTGCTACAATTTTATCAGTTTCGGTAGGCGGATGTAAATTAGCATTCCAGCTTTCTTTAACATCACACCAATGGCAGCCAACATCGCAACCACCAATACGCACAAAATAGGCAGCAGTTCCTTTAAAATACCCTTCACCTTGAATGGTATAAAACTCCTCCATAAGTGGGAGCATTTCGCCTTTATTAACTAATTCTTGTATCTCTAAATTCATAAGTGTGCAAAGATATGTATTCCCCTTTAAATGTTAATAGTATTGCTATTTAATTGTTTTTATTTAATTTTTTTTAAATTAGCCCAAGTTTACTGAAGTAAATTGCTCAAAACTCTCTCAATAATGAAAAATATAGTATGTTCCATACTTATGCTTTTATGCATGCAATATGGCTATACTCAAGTCGGAATTGGTACTACCACCCCAGACAACTCCTCCATTTTAGATATTGAATCGAATAGTCAAGGCGTTTTATTGCCAAGACTCACGACAGCCCAAAGAAATGCCATAGTTAATCCTGCAAATGGCTTGTTATTTTATAATACAGATTTGGCTGAGTTTCAGTTCAATAATGGAAATACGGCAACTCCTGATTGGATAAAAACTTCAAGAAATCCATGTGTAAAATACAGTAATAATGCCGGAGATACTGCACAAAACATTAATAGTAATGCAGCAGGTAACGCTCCAATTGTTAGCACCTTAGAATGGAATGATAATACTGCACTTTACAATGCCAATGTAGCTTTAAACACCATTACCGTAAATACAACTGGTCGTTACAGAGTATCTGTAAACATGTCATTAATTACAGCTACTACAACTGCAAGACTAAGCCCTGAAATTTGGATTGAAATAAATGGCATACAAAGAGGCACCTATGCTTCAACAGGATATATAAGAAATAACAATGGTCATCGAGAAAGTTCATTACACATAACGGAGGTTTTTGAATTAAATGCTAATGATGTAATTTCGGTTGCGCATGTAAGAACTGCAAGTGCAGGGACAGTTACTTTACGTTCTGCAGGTTCTTCGAACATCTACATTGAGAAAATTTAATATTTCTTCTTACAACTCTCAGATATTTTTTTCTTGTTCATTTTTCGTGTATTTTTAGGCAAAATTAGAATACATGGATAGGAAGGAAACTTTTTTTAAATACATTACTGAAGGCAATACAACAAAAGGCGATTATATTCCTGTTGGTGCCGCCATGTTAGATGGTGAAACTGTTACCGGAGCACATGTAAAGATTCCTTTAAAAACCATGAACAGACATGGTTTAATTGCTGGTGCTACTGGTACTGGAAAGACAAAATCTTTACAAGTTTTAGCTGAAAATTTAAGCGATAAAGGTATTCCAGTATTATTAATGGATATCAAAGGAGATTTGAGTGGTTTAGCTCAACCAAGTCCTGGGCACCCTAAAATTGATGAGCGCCATGAAAAGATAGGACTTCCTTTTGAAGCTAAACCGTTTCCAGTTGAGATTTTAACCCTTTCTGAACAAGATGGCGTTCGATTAAGAGCAACTGTAAGTGAATTTGGTCCAGTATTACTTTCTAGGATTTTAGATTTATCTGAAGCACAATCTGGTGTTGTTGCTGTTATTTTTCAATATTGTGATGATAACAAATTACCGCTTTTAGATTTAAAAGATTTTAAAAAGATTTTACAATTTGCTACTCAAGAAGGAAAAGCAGAGTTTAGCGAAGCATACGGAAGAATTTCAACAGCTTCAACTGGTGCGATACTTAGAAAAGTAGTTGAATTAGAACAACAAGGGGCCGATTTGTTTTTTGGAGAAACCTCTTTCGATACACAAGACTTACTTAGAGTTGATGATGACGGACGTGGTTACATCAATATCTTGAGACTTACTGATATTCAAGATCGCCCGAAACTATTTTCAACGTTCATGTTAAGTTTATTGGCTGAAATTTATTCTACATTTCCTGAGCAAGGAGACAGTGATCGTCCAGAACTTATTCTGTTTATAGATGAAGCACACTTAATTTTTAATGAAGCCTCGAAAGCACTATTAAACCAAATTGAAAGTATCGTTAAACTGATAAGAAGTAAAGGTGTTGGCTTATATTTTGTTACTCAAAACCCAACAGATGTTCCTGAAGCAGTTTTAGGGCAACTCGGTTTAAAAATACAACATGCTTTAAGAGCATTTACAGCAAAAGATAGAAAAGCCATAAAATTAACAGCGCAAAATTATCCTGACTCTGAGTATTATGATACAGCAGAAGTTTTAACCTCTTTAGGAATTGGTGAAGCGTTGGTTTCTGCCTTAGATGAAAAAGGACGCCCAACACCTCTTGCAGCAACCATGATGCGCGCTCCAATGAGTAGAATGGATGTTTTAACCGATGCTGAATTAAACACCTTACTCTCGAATTCTAAAATGGTGAAGAAATACAACGAAACCATTGATAGGGATAGTGCTTACGAAATGCTGAATGAAAAAATCAAACAGGCTGAAGCTGATGAAGCTAAAGAGAAAGCTCGTAAAGAGAAAGAAGCTCTTAAAAAAGCTGAGTCTAAGGCCAAAGCTAAAACTTCTACACGTCGTCGTAGTACTGCCATGAATCCTGTTGTTAAAGTCTTAACAAGTGCCACATTTATTCGCAGTGTGTTTGGTATTTTAACTAAAGTCATGAAGAAATAGCCTTAACATTGGCTCTAAAATTTTTAATTTCATTCGTTCAACTAATAGTGCTAAAGCTACCTGTTGAATACCCTAATCTTGAATATAACTCAATCAATGAACAAATTTTTATTAAGCATTATATTAATTTCTGTTCTCTTTTCAAGTTGCAAAAAAGAGCAGAATCCTTTTGAAATTGGTAAGCAGCACTTAGGCTTGCTAACAGATTCAACGCAAGTAAAAGAATTAAAAAATATCTACGTGAACGACTCGATCGTTAAATTTATTAGTGGCGATGAGTTTACAGGCAATATCAATAACATAGAAATATTTGAAAAAGGAGGTGAAAAGTTATTAACCCTAACACCAAAACAAGCTTTAGACTCTACCTCAACTATTGGTAGTGTTCGTATACTTGACGATCGTTTTAAAACAAATAAAAATATTAGCGTAATTAGTACTTTTAAAGATATTAACAGCAACTATAAAATATCTAGAATTAGCAACCTCATCAACTCTATAGTTATTGCAGTAGATGAGATTAATTCGAATTTTACTATAGATAAAAAAGAACTTCCAGCGAATCTAAGATTTGATATGAACTTAAAATTTGAACCCACACACATTCCAGATGACGCTAAAGTGAAATACTTTTTTGTTAATTGGAATAACTAATACCAGAATAATTTGAATCCATTATTTTCAAAAATATTAATCGACATTGCAAGAAAGCAGCTTGAAAAAAAGCAAACTAATAAGCCTATTAGCAAAAAGCAAATAGTGCCATTAGTTAGAAACCTTCAAGTTGAAATTGCACATGCCATAAAGGAGTATATTTTTATAATTATTGGGGTGTTTTCAGCAGGGTTTGGTTTAAAAGGCTTTTTACTACCTAATAAATTTATAGATGGCGGCGCTACTGGTATTTCGCTACTTTTAGAAAATACAACCTCAATTCAATTAGGGATTTTACTAATACTAGTTAACTTACCGTTTATATTTTTAGCTTCAAAAACAATTGGAAAAAAGTTTGCTATTAAAAGTATTGTTGCTATTGCGTTTCTGGCTATAGTAGTTCATTTTGTAAACTACCCAATAATTACTGAAGACAAATTACTTATTGCTGTTTTTGGTGGTTTCTTTTTAGGTTTGGGTATTGGAATGTCTATGCGAGGTGGCAGTGTTATCGATGGAACCGAGGTTTTAGCCATTTATTTAGCTCGAAAATTATCTCTTACCATTGGCGATGTTTTATTAATTATAAATATCTTGATTTTTTCGGTGGGTGCCTATATTCTTTCAATTGAAATTGCGCTTTATGCTATTTTAACATACCTCGTTGCTGGTAGAACAGTTGATTTTGTGGTTGACGGCGTTGAAGAATACGTAGGGGTTACCATAATTTCAGAGAAACACGAAGAATTAAGATTAACACTCACAAAAAAATTACGACGCGCTTGTACTATTTATGCAGGAAGAGGTGGTTATGGTAGTAGCGGTGAAAGTTACGAGAAAGATATTATCTATACGGTAATTACGCGTTTGGAATTAGCTAAACTTCAAACAGAAATTGACAAAATAGATAAAAATGCCTTTATAATAATGGGTGTTGTAAAAGATCTAAAAGGTGGTATGATAAAGAAAAAACCTTTAAAAGATGAACACTAAATACGATTACATAACACGAATTTATGTCTCATAAAAAATTTACCATTCAAAATAACCCTTTTGTTGTACCTACAACAGATGGCAAAATAATAAAAGAGCATTTTGGAAATACCACTAACGGTGATTCTCAAATTAGCATCGCGCATATGAAAGCTCCAGCAGGATGGAGTGAGCCTTTTCAAACACCAGAATTTGACGAATATACTTTTATAATCAGAGGAAGAAAGCAATTTATAATAGAAGGCGAAACTGTGGTTTTAGAAGCAGGACAATCTATTAAAATTGAAAAAAATACACGTGTACAATATTCCAACCCATTTACTGAAGTCTGCGAGTATATCGCTATTTGTCTTCCTGCTTTTTCTATGGATTTAGTAAATAGAGAAGATTAATATGAACCAAACACTATTAAAAACTATTGGTTCGGTATTAAACCTAATAAGCTTTTTTTCATCAAACTTAGCCGCCAAAATTGCCATTCATTTTTTCTCCTCGCCCCAAAAAGGCCGATTGAAAGGACTAAATGCTGCATTTTTAAAATCGGCTATAAGAGATGTTTTAGAATTCGAAGGTATTAAAATTGCTACCTATCATTGGGAGGGTAATAACGAAACCATTTTGCTTGCACACGGATGGGAAAGCAACACCTCCAGATGGGAAGATCTAATTCATATTTTAAGGGAATCAGGCTATAATGTGGTTGCTATTGATGCGCCTGCGCATGGTAATTCTTCTGGCAAATTATTTAATGCATTACTCTACTCTGAATGTATTCATTTAGTTGCAGAGAAATTCCAACCGCATTGTGTTATTGGGCATTCCGTGGGAGGAATGGCAACCGTATTTTTTCAGCATAAATATCAGATATCTTCCATAAAAAAAATGATTCTACTTGGTGCGCCTTCAAACTTCCTTGGTGTTTTTAAAAGGTATTCAAACATGATGGGATATAATGAAAGCGTGATAAATGCCATGAATCAATATGTACTTAAAAAATACAATCATTTACCCGAATATTATTCAGCTGCAAAATTTTCAGAAGAAATTGCCGCAGAAGGATTAATCATTCATGATAAAAAAGATAAAATTATACCTTACAGGGATGCATTAGATTTTGAAAAACACTATTCAAATTCAAAATTAATTACAACCAAAGGTTATGGCCACGGACTTAAAAATGAAACCATATATAATTACATTTTAGAATTTTTAAACGCATAAGTTTATTGTATTTTTGAGCCATGGCAGAAGAATTAAAACGAATCAACAAATTTTTAAGTGAAGTTGGGTATTGCTCTCGAAGAGAAGCCGATAAGCTCATAGATGCTGGACGAGTAACCATTAATGGCGTTGTACCAGAAATGGGAACTAAAATTACTCCAGATGATGTTGTTGCTGTTGATGGTGAAGTCATAAAAAACACCAAAAACACTTTTGTTTATTTGGCGTTTAACAAACCTGTTGGTATTGTTTGCACTACAGATACCAGTGTTGAAAAAGACAATATTATAGATTTTATTAATTATCCGAAACGAATTTTTCCTATTGGCAGGCTAGATAAACCGAGTGAAGGCTTAATACTTTTAACAGATGATGGCGATATCGTAAACAAAATTCTAAGAGCTAGTAACAACCACGAAAAAGAATATATTGTTACTGTAGATAAGCCCATATCACAAACATTTATTGAACGTATGTCTGGTGGAATTCCACTTGCCGATTTAAATAAGACGACCAAAAAATGTAAGGTTGATAAATTGAGCACATATTCATTCAGAATTATTTTAACCCAAGGTTTGAACCGTCAAATTAGACGCATGTGCGACTATTTAAACTACGATGTGCAAACCTTAAAACGCGTTAGAATAATGAATATTAAGTTGGATACACCAATTGGCGAATACCGTGAATTGACTAAAGAAGAATTCAAAGAACTGAATAAATTATTAGAAGATTCAACAAAAACTTACTTAAAAAACAACAAAACTAAGCGCTAAGTATCCTGTTAATTTATTCACAAATCCTTTAATAAATAACACCTTCTTAATTAACTTTAAAAAAAGTTAATTATGCGAATTTCTACTTTACTCCTGTTTTTCTTATCATTTTCGGCCTTTGCACAGTATGAATATGAACCATCTAAGGACTATCCTTTTGGAAGACCAAATCCTGAAGCGCCTCAACAAATAACAGATTTTAGTGCTATGATTGGCGAATGCGATTGCAAATCGAGTACAAGAAATCAAGATGGAAGCTGGAGCGAAGAAATAGACATGATTTGGCGTTGGAAATATATATTGAATGGCACTGCAGTACAAGATGAAACCTTGAAAGCAGATGGTGGACATTCAGGTAGTATTCGTCAGTTTGTTGCCGATAGTAGTCGGTGGTATGTGCATTGGTTTTCTTCAAAAACACCGTCAACAACATTACCAACTTGGGAAGGCAACAAAAAAGAGGATAAAATTGTTTTGTATCGAGAACAAAAAGCTCCAAATGGAATGGAAGGTTTTTTTAGATTAACTTTTTACGACATGAGTGAATCCGGTTATAAATGGATTGGAGAATGGGTTGATAAATCCGAAAGCGTCGTATTTCCGACTTGGAAAATAAATTGTACCAGAAAAAAGAAGTAAACATTTTATAATCTTATCTTTATTTTAAAATTTAACGATAAAATGAAAGAAGCCGTTTCTCCTTTTCACCTAGCCATTCCTGTTTATAATTTAAATACATGTAGAACGTTTTACAGAGATGTTTTAGGTTGTGAAGAAGGGCGAAGTAGCGACCATTGGGTAGACTTTAATTTCTTTGGGCATCAACTGGTAATTCACTACAAACCTAAAGAAAGCAAAGCAGATTTACATACCAATCCTGTAGATGGTAAAGAGGTTCCTGTTCCACACTTTGGCGTAGTTTTATCTTGGGATATTTTTCATGCTTTCGCGGAAGATTTAAAAAGCAAGAATATTGAATTTATAATCGAGCCTTATACTAGGTTTGAAGGTTTAGTTGGTGAACAAGCCACAATGTTTTTTTATGACCCTTCAGGAAATGCATTGGAGTTTAAAGCTTTTAAGGATATGAATCAGTTGTTTGCCAAATAAAACATCAGTTCTTATTTTGATTATTTTTTACCAAGTAAAAAGGCAAATAGATTAATAAAAACAAGGGTATTATTATAATTTGACCCACGAGAATATACCAAGGCCACCCTCCAAAATAATCTAGCAATGAAGCCGACTGAGGCTTTTCATTTAGGTAAAAATAATTGGCGTCGAGCATATAATTTACCGCAATCATTATTATCACATAAATTTGTAATGCAAAAAACGATTTAAATACACTCTTTAATTTCGGCTGCATGTTTAAAACATAAGTCACGTAAAAAATTACAATTAAAAGTCCTAGATGAACTACCCAATATCTGAAATAATCAAAACTAGGAAATCCTAATGCGATGTCTGGAGTTAAAACGGCTTGCAATGTGCCACCTATAATCCAAAAAAGCAAAACTTCGTACATCCAGTATTTCCTGTAATATGTAAAAACAGGAATTACTAAACCTAACAAACTGCATAAATACAAGGGTAAATCGGTTGTTATATTATAACTACCAAGGCTTATTTTGTGCATGTGAAAACCAACAACAACCAAACTAATAACACATGCGAAAATGTGTATAGCTCTATTTTGCTGTTTTTGGTTCAAATTGCGTTTAGCGTATTTAATAAAAAGAACTGCAAAAAGAACCGCAAATACTATTGGTAACATATGCTGTTTGCTTCCAATAACTACCCTATTAAACAAAAAAAATGCATTATAAGTTATAAAACTCATAATGCAATTTAATTAAATAAAATAATATCTATTGATTGTGTCTTTCTCTTGCCAGTAATGTGTTTTTAAGTAGCATAGCTATAGTCATCGGGCCAACACCACCAGGAACCGGCGTAATGTAGCTCGCTTTTTGGCTTACACTTTCAAAATGCACATCTCCAGCAAGTCTGTAACCGTTCTTTTTAGTAGCATCAGGAACTCGCGTAATACCAACATCAATAATAACAACATCTTCTTTTACCATATCGCCAGTTAGGAATTCTGAAATACCAATGGCTGCCACAATAATATCTGCTTCTTTAGTAATAGCTTCTAGATTTTTAGAACGACTATGAACCACAGTTACGGTAGCATCTCCTGCTTTTCGTTTCTGGCTCATAAGGATGCTCATTGGACGACCTACAATATGGCTACGCCCTAAAACCACCACATTTTTTCCTGAAGTTTCAATTTGATATCTTTCAAGTAGCTCCATAATGCCATAAGGCGTTGCTGGTAAAAAGGTTGGTAAATCTAATGCCATTCTTCCAACATTTACAGGATGAAACCCATCTACATCTTTATTTGGATCTATTGCCATTAAAACCTTTTGCTCATCAATTTGTTTTGGTAATGGTAACTGAACTATAAACCCATCGATATCATTATTGGTATTTAAATCATGTATTTTTTGAAGTAATTCTTCTTCTGAGGTGTATTCTGGTAATTCTATAAGCGTGGAGTTAAAACCGATGCGCTGACAAGCTTTTACTTTGGCGTTTACATAGGTCATACTTGCCCCGTCTGATCCTACAAGAATTGCCGCGAGATGTGGAACTTTATCGCCTTTTGAAATCATTGATTTTACATGTTCAGCGATTTCTTCTTTAATATCGTTGCTTACTTTTTTACCGTCTAAGATTATCATTTTATGGCTATTGGCTATTGGCCTTTGGCTTCTAGCAAAATTGAACTTTATTTAATTATTATTTTTTAAAGATTATCGCATATTCTTCATCATTTGCATCATCTTTTTACCGCCACCACCTTGCATCATTTTCATCATTTTGCTCATTTGGTTGAACTGCTTTAGCAACTGATTTACCTGTTGTACAGATGTACCCGACCCTTTACCTATCCTTTGTTTTCTGCTAGAATTAATAATACTTGGGTTGCTTCTTTCTTTTGGAGTCATGGAGTGGATTATGGCTTCAATTCCTTTAAAAGCATCGTCGTCTATATCTACATCTTTTAACATTTTACCAGCACCAGGAATCATACCCATAAGGTCTTTCATGTTTCCCATTTTTTTGATTTGCTGAATTTGTTTTAAGAAATCATCAAACCCAAATTGGTTTTTGGCTATTTTCTTTTGAATCTTACGCGCTTCTTCTTCATCAAATTGTTCTTGAGCACGTTCTACTAAGGAAACAACGTCTCCCATACCCAAAATACGATCGGCCATACGTGCAGGATAGAACACATCAATCGCTTCCATTTTCTCACCTGTACCAATAAATTTTATGGGTTTATTAACTACAGATTTAATGGAAATAGCAGCTCCACCACGAGTATCACCATCTAATTTGGTTAGGATAACCCCGTCAAAATTAAGGACATCGTTAAAGGCTTTTGCCGTATTTACAGCATCTTGCCCCGTCATAGAATCTACAACAAATAAGGTTTCTTGAGGGTTGACGGCTTTATGGATATTAGATATTTCGGTCATCATTGCTTCATCTACTGCTAAACGACCTGCGGTATCTATTATAACCACATTAAATCCGTTGGCTTTAGCATGCGCAATTGCGGCTTGAGAAATGGCAACAGGATTGTTATTGCCTTTATCGCTAAATACCTCTACCCCTATTTGTTCTCCAACAACATGTAATTGATCGATTGCTGCAGGACGATACACATCACAAGCTACTAATAAAGGTTTCTTTGTTTTTTTATTTTTTAGATAATTGGCTAGTTTACCAGAAAATGTGGTTTTACCAGAACCTTGCAAGCCAGACATGAGTATAACGCTAGGCGTGCCAGATAGGTTTAATCCTTCGGCATCGCCACCCATAAGTTGGGTTAACTCGTCTTTAACGATTTTAACCATTAATTGCCCAGGTTGCAACGTAGTTAACACGTTTTGACCCAGTGCTTTTTCTTTTACCTTATTGGTAAAATCTTTAGCAATTTTAAAGTTAACATCGGCATCTAAAAGCGCACGTCTTACTTCTTTTAGGGTTTCGGCAACGTTAACTTCTGTAATGCTTCCGTGGCCTTTAAGTACGTGTAAGGCTTTATCTAATTTATCACTTAAATTATTGAACATAGTCTTTAAATATTCTGAAGGCCATTTGCTAGTTGCAGTAAGCCTTGTATGATTGCGTTTTAAAGATGCAAAAATAACTAAATATTTTGTTTTTATAGGTTTGAAATGAGGTTTTACTTTGAAGTTATATTCCTTAAAAGCCTGACATTTAATGAACCCAGTTTTTATTAGATAAGTATTTTTGGATTTAATTAAACTAGAATATTTTTAAAATAGATATTTTGTTTATTATTTTCATTTTGCCTTGATGCAAAACGAACCAAAAGATCATATTGAAATGAGGAATTTTTCTTTTGTGGCGTCAAAAGAAAACCAAAAATAAAATCTAAATTTTTTCCAAGGTTTCAAAAATTTTTAACAATTTGATTTTTATATTCTGCATTTCAAAATTCAATTTTTTAAAAAATTGATTTAGGACATTACTATTTACTAGCTGATTATTGAAGCTCTAAATTCTATTTTTATTAAATATGGCAAATATACCTGTATCTGAAAACTGCTTGCTGTAAACTTCAAACGAGCCCGCGTTAGGGATTGTAGTGAATAGCTTTTGGTGAGGTGCGCATCGAGCCAAAACTTGTAGCGGAAAGCCCGACCCTTGTGGTAACCTGCCTACCGGCAGGCAGGCGCCCAAATAAAAAAAGGCTGCCATTTGGGGATGACAGCCTTTGTAAAAGCAAATTCTATTAATTAACCTAACCAACCGAAAATTAAGTTTTGCTTTTAACCAAACATGTGGGTTTATTTCTTTTCTAGCACTAGGACGCGTTCTACTTCGCCATTAGCACTGAAATCTTTTAATTCAATTCTTTCTGGAGTGATTTCTTTTACTGACCAACGGTGGTTTAATGTTCCGAATGGTTCGTTGTTTCCGAAATACATACCTAGTTTTAAACCATCGTTTCTGTATGCTAACCATGAACCATTGCTTATACCGTTATTAGGATCTGTTACTACTATTCTACCAGTTTCTCTGAAATCTAGAGTGTACATGTAATAGTAATCTGTTAAATTTCCGCTGGCGTCTTCGTAAAGCGCAACTTCCCATAGTCCGTTAACTAATACGGCATCTACATAAGTTAAGTCGTCGTCAGAATCAGGACAATGTCTCTTTAAAATCATTTGATTGTTGACATTCTCTAGTTTAATTAAATCATTTTCTAAGAACGTAATTAACCATTCTAATTTTAAATCTGGTCTCCCTTCAAGGGTTATTTGAAGTGTAAAACCTGCACTACGAACACCTATTTCGTAAGTTCCAACCACTAACTCGCCGTTTACACGTAGCTTAACTACATTGTTTTCGTAAAACTTAAGTGGTGTACCGATATAATCTTTTTCGTTATCTGTTCCATTAACATGTAATCGGGCAATTCTCCATAAACATTCTTGTAAAAAGTTTTCGATACGCTCTTTTGTGATGTCGAAAATTATATCACAATTTCTTTTTAGGATAATACGATTTCCTCCAACTTCATAGATTTTAATTTTGCCATCTTCAATATCGTAAACAATCCATTCTAAAGTGAAATCTGCTAATGTTTCAAATTCTAATTTTAAAAGGGCTCCTCTATTTGTAACTCTTGTGGTCCAAGTACCTGTTAACATATCACCATTTCTAGCGCGCATTACAACAACACCATCTTCTTTAAAGTTTAGTGCGTATTGGTTGTATTGGTCTGATAGATTGACATCATTTCTTTTAAATTCGTAAACTACCCACGGACATGCTACTAAATATTTATCTAATCGTTCTTTAGTAAAATCGTCGTCGCCATAGTCGTTATCATCATCTTCATCGCAAGCGTCTTTAGCCTCTTTAATTGTTCTGGCTAATTCTTGGTTGTTATTAACCTGCACGGTTGTACCATCGGCATACTCTAAAGTTATTGGGAAATTAAGACTTGCAATAACTTCGGCATTTTTAACACGCTTTAAAAAACGGTATAACTGACGGTCGTTTTCAATAGTTACAACATCAATAATTTGAAAGTCTGTATTGAATACTGAAAATGAAATTGGGTAATGAAAATCGATACATTCTATATCATCATCATCTTCGTTTTCGCCTCTACAATCTTCAATTAATTCTTCCAAAGCATCGCGATTTTCGATAACAATTTCTTCATGATTCGATAGAATAATAGTAATAGGGAATACTATTTCTAGATCATCTTCATCATCGTCAAATTCTTTAAAGATAGCTTCGATAACTGCGAAGTCTTCTCTAGAGTCAATATAAATCTCTAAACCGTTAACAATAACGGTAATAGGCAATTTAACAGACGTACAGCTGGCATTATCGATAATATTATCAGCAGATCCGTCCATGATAGAAGTGGAAAACATTAAGCTGGTAAGCTCAGATTCGGCAGTTAGGGCTTCACTATCTTCAGCTGGAGTTATATCGATAACTTCATCTTGACAAGATGTGAATAATAAAAGAGCAAAAAAAGGAATTAGTAATAAAGTCTTTAAATTAGTTTTCATGATAAGTGATTTTGGGTTATACATAGCATTTTGAATATAAAACAGGATAACTTTAAAAATTCCTACCCTCCTTTTGAAAAAATTTTGAAAAATATTTTCTTAGCTAACAGTACTAAATTGCAAAAAGCCCTATTTTAGTGGCATTAACCAATACTATAAATGGGCAAACAACTACATGAAAATATTTGTGAAGAACACTTATTTTCTTCCATCTTTAATAAATACGCTAAAGATTTGCATAACTTTTTATACTATAAGTATGGTGATTTATTGAATCCGAAAGATAAAGTACAAGAAGCATTTATAAAGCTATGGGAAAATTGCGCCAAAGTGACACCAGAAAAAGCAAAGAGTTTTGTGTTTACTACTGCTAATAATTTAATGTTGAATGAAGCTGCCCACCAAAAGGTGGTTTTAAAGCATCAACAAACCAAACCAAAAACATCAACAAACGAGAATCCTGAATTTTTAATGCAGGAATCTGAATATAACGACAAATTACAGAGAGCACTTTCAAACTTAACAGATGCGCAACGTGAAGCTTTTATGATGAACCGTGTTGAAGGCAAACGATTTAAAGAAATAGCTGAAATTTTAGATATTTCGACTAAGGCGGTTGAAAAACGTATTTATGGTGCTTTGACGAAATTGAGGAAAGATATTAAGGAGTTGTAAAGTCTCAGATTCAAACACTACAAAAAAAAAAATTAGACATAGGGTAGGAAAAAATAAAAGTTAGCTGTTATATAATTGAATAAGAAATCATGAACAGAGAAGAACTCATATCGAAATGGTTAGATAACAACCTAAATGATCAGGAATTTAAGGCCTTTAAAAACCTTGAAGACTATGATGATTTGGTTAAGTTAAACAACAGCTTGCAAGGGTTTAAAGCAGATAATTACAATACTTCTACAGAATTAGAACATGTATTATCTTCTATAAAAACTAAAAAGCAAACGTCAACACATTGGTTTAAACCGTTGATGCGTGTTGCGGCTATACTTGCTGTATGTTTTAGTTTATACTATTTCGCCACTTCTTTAGATACTAAAATAACAACAGAATACGCACAAAAAACAACAATAAAATTACCAGACGCATCAAGCGTTTCCCTCAACGCTAAATCCTATTTAGCATTCAATAAAAAAGATTGGAAACATGAACGCGAAGTAGAACTTCATGGAGAAGCCTTTTTTAAAGTTGCAAAAGGATCAAGTTTTAAGGTAAAAACAGCATCAGGAACCGTAACGGTTTATGGTACTCAATTTAATGTAAAACAACGGGACAATTATTTTGAGGTTATTTGCTACGAAGGACTAGTTGGGGTTACCCATAATGCTATTGAAACAAAATTAAAACCTGGAGACAGTTTTTTAATTATTGATGGGAAAACAATTGCTAAAGAAAAAGAAAACCGCATCATGCCTTCGTGGTTAAATAACGCTAGTACGTTTAGAAGCCTGCCTTACAAAACGGTGATTGCAGAATTTGAAAGACAATATAATGTTAATATTACTTTAATTGGAATTGATTCTACACAGTTGTTTACAGGTAGTTTTGCCCATGATAATATAGATTTGGCTTTAAAATCAATTACCTTACCTTTACATGCAACGTATAGCAAATCAAATAATACGATTACACTAAAAGGTGAATAGAAACTGTATTTTTTCTATTATTATATCTGTATTTTTTTTGAATGTTGCCTCTTTAAAAGCACAAATTATTCAAAAAGAAAAGCAACCGCTTACAGTTGTTTTAAAAACACTTTCTGAAATTTATGACATTAGTTTTTCTTACGTTGATGACACTGTTAATGAAATCTTAGTAACTACCCCCGATAAAGATTTTACGATCGCAGAAATGTTGGAGTTTCTAAATCAAACAACACCCCTAGACTTTGAATTATTGGATAACAAATTTGTTGTTATTAAGGTTAGAAAAAATGATAAACCTCAATTTATCACTCAAAACCTTGACGAAGTTGTTGTAACGAAGTATTTAACTTCTGGTATTGTTAAACTAAACGACGGTTCTTTAACTATTAAACCAGAAAAATTTGGAATTTTACCAGGACTAATTGAGCCAGATGTTTTGCAAACCATACAAGCCATTCCTGGAGTATTAAGTGCAGATGAAACGGTTTCAAACATAAACGTGCGTGGTGGCACACACGACCAGAATTTATTGCTTTGGGATGGTATAAAAATGTATCAATCTGGCCATTTTTTCGGATTAATTTCGGCATTCAATCCATATACAACCAAACAGGTTAATGTTTATAAAAACGGAACCAGTGCAAAATATGGGGATGGTATTTCTAGTATCATAGACATGCATTTACCAGATGAAATCGACAACAAATTTCATGCGGGCATTGGCTTTAATTTAATTAATGCCGATGGGTATATTAAAGCACCTCTTTCATCGAATACGGAGCTGCAATTATCAACTCGACGTTCAATAACAGATTTAATTAATACAGCAACCTACGACCAATATTTTAAGCGTATTTTTCAAGATTCTGATTTTGAAAAATCTAAAAGCGAAACGAATTCTATTACGCAAAATGAATCCTTTTATTTCTATGATATCGCTGCTAAATTCTTGTACGATATTAGCAAAAAAGACAAGATTAGACTTCATTTTTTAAATGTAAATAATCGCTTAAATTATGATGAGCAATCAACGGTAAATGATAGAGATGAAGCCCTTAACAGTAAACTCACACAGCAAAATTTAGCACTTGGTTTAACTTACAAAAGAGATTGGAACAGTAAATTATCTACAACTGCACAAGTTTATGTTTCTAATTACGATTTGGATGCCACAAATTTTGATGTTATAAACAACCAACGCTTAATTCAAGAGAATGAAGTTTATGATGGTTCTGCGAAAGTTGATGTTAATTATAAAGCAAATAATCAATTAAAAATAAATAGTGGCTACCAATTTACAGAAGTGGGTATTAGTAATTTAGAAGATGTTAATAATCCTAGATTTAGGAGTTTTGTCAGAGAAGTCATAAGAAGTCATGCCGTTTACGGGGAAACTGGATATCTATCCAAAAACGCAAGAACCAAACTAACCATTGGCGGACGATTAAATTACATTAATAAATTTGATATGATTTTTGCTGAACCTAGATTAAGCTTCTCACAACGCTTTTTAAATTATTTAAGATTTGAAGTTTTAGGGGAATTTAAGAGTCAAACTACAACACAAATTATAGATTTACAAAACGATTTTTTAGGCATTGAAAAACGCCGTTGGGTACTCTCAAACAACCATAAATCGGTAATAGAAACAGATAACCAAATTATACATCCTATTCCTATTTTAAAAAGCAAGCAACTATCTGCAGGTGTTCATTTTAACAAAAACGAATTTTTAATAAGTATCGAAGCTTATCTCAAAAAAGTAAGCGGCATTACTACTAGGAGTCAAGGGTTTCAAAACCAATATCAGTTTGTGAATAGCATTGGAAGTTATGAAATTAAAGGTATAGACTTGCTTTTAAACAAACAATTTAGTGATGTTGTAAGCAGTTGGATTTCGTATTCATACAGTACCAATAACTATATGTTTGACAACTTAAATGAAGGCAAAAAATTTCCAAATAATGCCGACATAACCCATGCTTTAACTTTAGCAGGCACCTATACCAACCAAGATTTTAAGTTTGCCGCAGGACTAAATTGGCACACCGGCATTCCTAATACAGAGCCTATTTCTAATAACAACTCGACTAATAATGAAATAGTTTATGCCTCCCCAAATAGCAGCAATTTAGAAGATTATTTAAGAGTTGATTGTTCTGCTACCTATGCTTTCGATTTTACTAAAACTTCGCGTGCAACTGTAGGGGCTTCCATTTGGAATGTTTTAAATAAAAATAATATCATTAACACCTATTACACTTTAGATAAAGACAATAACATCAATACCGTTGAAAACAAGTCTTTAGGGATTACGCCAAATGTGAGTTTTCGTCTTCAGTTTTAAATTTAAATTATATATAAAAACAACTTCAAAACTACATGCGTTCAGGAACCTGAATACCTAACAATCCAAAACTATTTTTTATAGTGTTTGCAACTACATTTGATAGTTGCACTCTAAATGTCTTTTCAGTTTCATTATCGGCTCCTAAAATGGATACATTTTGGTAAAAAGAATTGAATTCCTTAACCAAATCATAAGTATAATTCGCAATTAACGCTGGACTATGGTTCTCAGCAGCGTTTTGCACCACTTCAGGAAATAATTGAATCTGTTTTATAAGTTCTTTTTCTTTTGGATGAAGCGTCATTTCAACTGAGTTCCATGAAATTGCATTATCTAGGTCGCCTTTTCGCAAAATCGATTGAATTCTGGCATAGGTATACTGAATAAAAGGCCCCGTATTTCCTTGAAAATCTATGGATTCTTTAGGGTCAAATAAAATTCGTTTTTTAGGGTCAACTTTTAAAATATAGTACTTTAAAGCACCTAAACCAATGGTTTTATACAATTCTTTTTTTTCTTCTTTGGAGTAGCCATCGAGTTTACCTAGCTCTTCTGAAATTTCTTCAGCTGTGGTTGCCATATCATTAATTAAATCGTCGGCATCAACTACTGTACCTTCTCTACTTTTCATTTTTCCACTTGGCAAATCTACCATACCATAGCTTAAGTGATATAAGTTTTTAGCCCACTCAAAGCCTAACTTTTTTAGTATTAAAAACAGTACCTGAAAATGATAATCTTGCTCATTCCCAACGGTATAAACCATTCCTCCTACATCAGGAAAATCTTTAATTCTTTGAATAGCTGTACCAATATCTTGTGTCATGTAAACAGCAGTTCCATCGGCACGTTGTACTATTTTTTTATCAAGTCCGTCTTCGGTTAAATCACACCAAACAGATCCGTCTTCTTCTTTATGAAAAACACCAGAAGCTAAGCCTTCAGCAACAAACTCTTTGCCTAATAAATAAGTATTACTCTCGTAGTACAAGGTATCAAAATCAACTCCTAAATTTTTATATGTTTCATCGAAACCAGCGTAAACCCATCCGTTCATTTTCCTCCATAACGCAACAGTTTCTTCATCTCCAGCTTCCCATTTTAATAACATGTCTTGAGCTTCAATCAAAATTGGCGCCTGTTTTTTAGCATCGGATTCAGAAAGTCCTTGGGACATTAATTCCTGTATTTCTTTCTTGTATTCTTTATCAAATTTTACATAATAATTCCCTACTAACTTATCACCTTTTAAGCCCGTGCTTTCTGGAGTTTCTCCATTTCCAAAACGTTTCCAAGCCAACATACTTTTACAAATATGAATCCCTCGGTCGTTTATAATTTGAGTTTTATAAACTTTCTTCCCTGATGCCTTTAAAATTTCCGCAACACTATATCCTAAAAGATTATTACGAATATGTCCTAAATGCAAAGGTTTATTGGTATTAGGTGAAGAATACTCTACCATAATAGCCTTTTCTTCTGCCTTTGGCGAAATAAAACCAAATGTATTTTCTTGTTTTATATTATTGAAAAAGTCAAGATAATACGCATCGCTAATTTCAACATTTAAAAAGCCTTTTACCACGTTGAATGCCTTTACCTCAGAAATATTATCCACTAAAAAATGACCTATAGTTTCTCCTATTTGAACCGGATTGCCCTTTATAAGGCGAAGCATCGGAAAAATAACAACTGTAATATCTCCCGCAAATTCTTTTCTTGTTGCTTGAAATTCAACAGTATCTAAACTCACATTAAAGTTAGAATCCACGGCTTGTTTAACGCCATTTGATAAAGTGTCTTGAAGGCTCATTTTACTCTTTTTTAAGGCTGCAAAGATAGAACTTTAAATCAAGTTTAAAATCGTTTTTACACTTAAAAGATTATATTAGAGCTCATGAAAAACTACTTTGTTTTATTATTCGTTTGATGCTTAATTTTTATTGATGATCTTCATTTAATCCATTTTTAGTAAACCAAATTTTTTTGTGTTTATATTATTCATATCATAATATAATTAAGCACACTACCTGCTTTTGTATTAATTATAATGAATTTCGTACAGACTATTCAAAAATATTACTAATAATAAAATACTTTGCATTTCATCGACAGAAGTGTCGTTTTTCTATGATTTTTACCGTTAATCTATTCGTCGATTTTAGTCTATTTTTTTTTGTAGTCATTCAACTAATTTATTGGTATTAAAACGCAGAAATTAGATTTTAAATATCCTTTTTTCAACTTTTGCGTGGTAATGCTATTATCTCAAATATTTGAGTTAAGAATTAATGTTAACAATAATTATTACTAAATAAAGTAATCTTATTTTCCCTCAAAATTTAAGACCCCTAAATATTACTTTATTCATAGTTGTGATTTAAATGTTATAATGAGGAGAATAATTATTTTATTGTTTATGTTGACTGTTTCTATTGGTTTATCTCAAACCGAGGACATAGATAAGCTTGCAATAGAATTAGCTTTCCAAGAACAAGACTCATTAAAAATTGAAACCTCAATAAAACTTATTAAGGCGCTTTATCATGCAAATGACTACGAAAGAGCATTAGAATATATTATTAAAAGTGAAAAACTTTCAAACGAGCTAGACTACAAAAAAGGTATTGCAGAAATCACCTTTTACAAATCGCTAATTTACGCCCAAAAGGGAGACTATATAAATGCTGTTAGCGGTTACAATAAATCGAAAGGACTATTTAGCATACTTCACGACACGCTAAGTATAGCCAAAGTTAATAACAGTATTGGTTTAATAGAAATTAAACGAGGAAATTATAATAAAGGTTTACAATTCTCCTTAAAGGCTATTGAAGAACTTGAAAAAAGAAATCTTATAACAGATTTAAATCTTGCCTACAGTAATTTAGCAAAAGCCTATTATAACCTTAATTTATCTGAAAAAGCTATTGAATTTTATTTAAAGGCTTTAAATGTACAATTGAAATTAAATGACACCAAAGGCATTATTGAATCTCATAGTAAATTAGCAGAACTATATTCTAATAAAAAAGAACATAGAAAAGCAATCGAATATTATGAAAAAGTGTTGGAAAGTGGCGAATCAAATAACGACTCTGTTCGCGGGCAAGTATATCCTAAATTGGGAGGTGAATACTTAAAATTTAATGATTATGATAGAGCTACAAGGTATTTAGTACAAGGTTATAATATAAATACTAGAACAAAAAATAAAACTGGATTATTACTAGCCTTGAATAATTTAGGAGATTTAAATTTAAGACAAGGCAGATTAAATATCGCAGAAAAACAACTTGTTGATGCCGGCGACATTGCAAAAAGCTTAAATAATAAAACGGAGCTTTTAAGGCATTATAAGTTAATGAAAACTTTAGATTCTACTCGTAAACGTTTTGACAGAGCTTTCGTTTGGCAACGTGAATATTATGAATTAAATAATAAGCTTAAAAATTCTGAAATTAAACAGGCGCAACAAATTATTAATCAAACTCCTGTTAATACAGAAACAAATACCAATCTCGTAAACCAATCTGAAGTTCGATCTACGGTTAGCAAAATCACGCCTACTGAAAAGGCAGTGCTTGACAAAAAATTAGATAAATACAAACTAATACTTTACGCACTGGTCGCAGCGCTTTTAGTGGTTTCTGCTTTACTAGTTTTAGTGTATTTAAAACGAAACAGCAATATTAAGTACACCCAGGATTTAGAGGAAAAAAATATAAAAATTCAACTACAGAACGAAGCCTTTCAAGAGCAAACAAAGCATCTAGAAAATGTAAATAATGTAAAAGACAAATTGTTTTCTATTGTTTCTCACGATTTAAAAGATTCGTTATCGTCAATAAATGGCTTTATAGATTTATTAAAGGATGGTTCTCTCTCAAGAGAAGAATTTGATAATTTAATCCCAGAATTAAGTGAGAACGCTAATAACGCCTCACTGCTACTTTTCAACTTACTTAATTGGTCTAAATCTCAAATGCAATCGCTAGAGCCCAAACCGAGTTTATTTGATATACAAGAGGTTTTTGAAAGTAAAATTAAGTTGATTGAACAGCGTATGGAAAATAAAGGAATTTCTTTAGTAGACCATTCTTTACGCGATTTTGCATATGCTGATAGAAGTATGTTTGAAATTGTAGTTCAAAACCTGCTTGCAAACGCACTAAAATTCTGTAAGAGTGGCGATACCATTACAATTTCAAACCATATTAGCAATGGTAGTTGTATTGTAAGTATTGCTGATACAGGAATTGGCATTTCTAAAGAAAACATAAATAGACTTTTTAACAATAGTTCTTTCACCACAATGGGTACTGACAACGAAAAAGGAACAGGATTAGGACTTTCTATTTGTAAAGAACTTGTAGAACTAAATCATGGTAAAATTTGGGTTGAAAGCACCCAAGGCGTGGGAAGCACATTTTACGTTCAGCTTCCTAAATCAAGACCAAATAGTTAGACTTTATTTTTAGATTTAGGCAAAAACACTTCTGCCATCATACAACGCGCACTTCCACCACCGCAAGTTTCTATAGTTTCCAAAGAGCTAGAAAGTATATTACAATGCTTTTCTATTTGCTTAATTTGAGCTTTTGTTAATGAATCATAGGCAGCTTGACTCATAATTAGATATCTCACGTCATTATCTCCTTTAACTTGAAGCATATTGCCAGCAAAATTATTGAGTTGCGTTTCTGTAATATCAATAACCTCTTTCCCATCTTCTTTTAAATGCTTAATAACATTTTTTCTCTCTTTCTTATCATCTATACTACTTAAACAAATAACTGCAAAGGTTTCAGCAATGCACATCATAACATTGGTATGATAAATTGGTTTACGCGCACCATCTACAGTTTGGTATGACGTAAAAATTACAGGAGAATATTCAAAATCTTCGCAAAATTCTATAAACAGGTCTTCGTCTGCACGTGGTGATAAAGCACAATAAGCCTTTCTATTGACTCTATCAAGAATAATACTTCCAGTTCCTTCCAGAAACACTTGTTCTTCTTCTGCGCTTGTGTAATCAATAATATTGTTAATTAAGAAACCTTCTTTTTCAATGGTTTCAAGAATATCTTCGCGACGTTCTTTTCTTCGATTTTCAGCAAACATAGGATATAATCCAACGTCGCCATTTTCATGAAATGATACCCAATTATTTGGAAAAATAGAATCTGGTGTATCAGTTTCCATTCTATCTTTAACCACAATTACCTTCACGCCTATGGCTCTAAGTTTTTCAACAAAAGCATCAAACTCTTTTTGTGCTTTGGTATTGATAGTATCGGGCAATACATCATCAATATCTTTCTGATAATAATTATTTACAGCAGTTTGTTCATTCATCCTAAAATTTACAGGACGAACCATCAAGATGGTATTTGTAGTTTGTTGCATTCCTTTTAATCTCTAATTAATGGCATTGTAGTGCATCGTAATAATCCTTCTTGTTTTCCTATTTCGGCATAAGGTACTTCTTCAACAGTAAAGCCTTGTTTTCTTAGCCAACTATTTAATCTTGTAAAGTTTCGTTCTGAAATAATTACATCTTCAGAAATCGAAAATACATTGCTGCACATTTGATACATTTCATCTTTTGTAATTTCAAAAATATTTTCTTTTCCAAAAAAATCAACCAACCATTGATACTCATCTTCAATAAGAAATCCGTTTTTATGAATAATAGCTTTACCCTTTCCTAATGGGTTAAAGCAACAATCTAAGTGTAGCGCATTTTCTTTTGGATCTGTGTTAGATTTCCTAAGCTCAAAAGACTTTACTTTCTTATGTGGAAATATATCTTGTATAGCCTTAACAGCGTGTATATTAGTACGAGCTGTAATCAAATCTGAATAATCGTTACCAGAATATGTTCCTATAAAGATATGATCGTACCAAGGCATGACATCACCTCCTTCAACATGACAGTTTTCTGGTAATATAATTCGCTTATTCTCTGCAACTTGATTCCATATATAATCAATGGCTTCAACTTCTTCTTCTCTATGAGGTAGTATATTAGCCTCAATTAAAATATCATCAATTACAAAAGCAATATCTCTAGCAAAAATTTGATTGCAGTCTTGTATTACCTCAGGTCTAAATACTTTTACTCCGTATTTTTTAAATACCTCATCAACGGCATCCAACTCTTTAATCATATCTGCCTCTGTTGGATATGTTCCTGCTTTTATATGTTCTATACTTTTAGGATCATAGCAATCTTCAATTTTAGGAATTGGCCCATTACTTAATGCCGTTCCTAAAACCACTGCTCGTAATCTTGATATTTCGTTTTGAACATTTAGTTTTAGCATACTTTTTCGGATTAAAAAGGCATTTAAATTTCAACTTCAAAACTAAGAATAATAATAGACAAATTAAGTTATTCTTATAAAATTAGATAAAAAAAAGAAAAGCTTCATGAATTTATCATGAAGCTTAAGAATATTTTAAAAATATGAAAATTATTTTCGATCTTCAACAGGAACGAATGCTCTCTGAGTTGCTCCTACGTAAATTTGTCTTGGTCTTCCGATTGGTTCTTTTTTAAGGCGCATTTCTCTCCATTGTGCAATCCAACCTGGCAATCGTCCTATGGCAAACATTACCGTGAACATTTCTGTTGGTATACCCATAGCTCTATAAATTATTCCAGAATAAAAATCTACATTCGGATATAGTTTTCTATCCACAAAATATTTATCCTCTAAAGCTTCTTTTTCAAGTCCTTTAGCAATGTCGAGTATAGGGTCTTCTATTCCTAAATCGTGTAAAACCTGATCTGCAGCTTTCTTTATAATTCTAGCACGAGGATCAAAATTCTTGTAAACACGATGTCCGAAGCCCATTAGTCTAAAAGGATCATTTTTATCCTTTGCTTTTTCCATATATTTTTTAGTATCACCTCCATCAGCCTGAATAGCTTCTAACATTTCTATTACTGCTTGGTTAGCTCCACCATGTAATGGACCCCATAATGCAGAAATTCCAGCTGAAAGCGATGCAAATAAACCAGCATGTGAAGATCCAACAATTCTTACTGTAGATGTTGAACAGTTTTGTTCATGGTCTGCATGCAAGATTAATAACTTATCTAGAGCGTTAACTAAAACCGGGTTTTGAACATAGCAACTGTTTGGTCTAGAAAACATCATCTTTAATAGATTTTCAACATAACCTAGCGTGTTATCTCCATAATCCAAAGGTTGTCCTTGTTTCTTTCGCATGGTCCATGCCACTAAAACTGGCATTTTACCAAGAATTCTTACTACCGATTTGTACATTTCAGCTTCTGAAGAAACGTCTACAGATGACGGATTAAATGCGGTAAGGGCACTTGTTAATGATGAGATAACTCCCATAGGATGTGCAGCCTTCGGGAAGGCATCTAATATCTTTTTGACATCTTCATCAACAGCCGATTCAGCCTTTATATCATCATGAAATTTATCATTCTGCTCTTTTGTTGGTAATTCACCAAAAATTAATAAGTAAGCAACTTCTAAAAAGTCAACTTTATCGGCTAAATCTTCAATGTTATATCCACGATATCTTAAAATTCCTTTTTCACCATCTAAAAATGTAATTGCACTTTCACAAGACCCTGTATTTTTATAACCAGGATCAATAGTAATAACACCTTTGGTTGTTGCTCTAAGTTTAGAAATATCTATTGCAACTTCATTTTCTGTTCCTTTAACTAGTGGGAATTCGTAATTTTTTCCTTCAATTTCAATTTTAGCCGTATTTGCCATATTCTTATTTAGTGAATTTAATTTTTATGCGGAATGCTAAAGTACAAAATATCTAATTATTTTATTAGATTATCTCAATCGTTTTCGTTGATTTAAGAAATATTAAAATTGACACTAAATAAAAAAGCGATTATTTAAAAATAATCGCTTTTAGTATAAAAAATATAATGCTATTTATTTTATTTTAAATGCATTCTCTTGTGGAAAGTATGCAACTTCACCTAACTCCTCTTCAATTCTAAGTAATTGATTGTATTTAGCCATACGATCACTACGTGAAGCAGAACCAGTTTTAATTTGTCCGCAGTTTAAAGCAACAGCTAAATCAGCAATTGTATTATCTTCTGTTTCGCCAGAACGGTGCGACATTACAGAAGTATAACCAGCATTTTTAGCCATATTTACTGCAGCAATAGTTTCAGTTAAAGATCCAATTTGGTTTACTTTAATAAGGATTGAATTGGCAATTCCATTTTCAATTCCTCTAGATAAACGCTCAACATTAGTTACAAATAAATCATCACCTACTAATTGTACTTTATCTCCAATAAGTTCGGTTAAATAACTCCAACCTTCCCAATCATTTTCATCCATACCATCTTCTATTGAAATAATTGGGTATTTAGAAGCTAATTCAGCTAAATACTCAGCTTGTTCTTTAGATGTTCTTACTACTCCTGAATCGCCTTCAAATTTCTTGTAATCATATTTACCGTTTACAAAAAATTCAGCAGAAGCACAGTCTAGAGCAATTTTAATTTCGTCGCCAAATTTATAACCTGCATTTTCAACAGCTTTAGCAATTGTATCTAAAGCATCTTCTGTTCCTCCAGCTAAGTTAGGAGCAAAACCACCTTCATCACCAACAGCTGTACTTAAGTCTCTATCGTGTAGTACCTTTTTTAGGTTATGAAAAATTTCAGTTCCCATTTGCATGGCATGTGTAAAAGTTTTTGCTTTTACCGGCATAATCATAAACTCCTGGAATGCTATTGGAGCATCACTATGCGATCCACCATTAATGATATTCATCATAGGGACAGGTAGCGTGTTAGCAGAAACCCCACCAACGTATCGATATAATGGCATATTAAGCTCGTTAGCAGCAGCTTTTGCTACAGCTAATGAAACACCTAAAATAGCGTTTGCACCTAATTTAGATTTATTTGGAGTCCCATCTAAATCTATCATAATTTTATCAATCAGGTTTTGTTCAAAAACTGAAACTCCTATTAATTCTTCTACAATTATAGTGTTTACATTTTCAACAGCTTTCAAAACACCTTTACCCATATAAGTATTTCCGCCATCACGTAATTCAACAGCTTCATGCTCACCAGTTGATGCTCCTGATGGCACAGCAGCTCTACCTAATATGTTATTTTCAGTTACTACGTCTACTTCTACTGTTGGATTTCCTCTTGAATCTAGAATCTGTCTAGCGTGGATATTTATAATTATACTCATAATTGGTTTGTTTTTAATCTTTTATTACTTCAAATTTACGGTTAAATCTTGTTTTTTTTAATATGTTTGATTAGAAATTGAAAAAATATCGTCTATAACGTTTTAGTTAAAAAGTCTAAATTATTCGACTGAATAATTTAGACTTTTTAAATTCTTTTATTTCTTTAAATTGCTTATAAATTGATCAAAAAGATATGACGAATCATGAGGTCCTGGACTAGCTTCAGGGTGATATTGCACTGAAAATACATTTTTGTTCTTCATGGCTAAGCCAGCCACTGTGTTATCGTTTAAATGTAAATGCGTGATTTCCAAATCTGGATTTTGCTCTGCCTCTTCTCTATTCACCGCAAAACCATGGTTTTGAGAAGTAATTTCACCTTTACCAGTTATTAAATTTTTTACAGGATGATTAATACCTCTATGGCCATTATGCATTTTATAGGTTGATACGCCATTGGCGCGCGCAATAACTTGATGACCCAAACAGATACCAAATAAAGGTAAATCTCTTTTTATAATCTCTTTAGCCACCTCTTGAGCTTCTAATAAAGGTTCTGGATCTCCTGGTCCATTTGATAAGAAATACCCATCTGGCTTAAACGCTTCCAAATCTTCAAACTTCGAATCATATGGAAAAACTTTTATGTAAGCATCTCTTTCAGCTATATTTCTAAGTATATTCTTTTTTATACCAATATCTAAAGCTGCTACTTTATAAGTTGCGTTTTCATTTCCAAAATAATAAGGTTCTTTTGTAGACACTTTAGAAGCTAATTCCAGTCCTTCCATATTAGGCACTTCTGCTAATTGCTTTTTTAAGCCTTCAATGTTATCTACTTCAGTAGAAATTACTGCATTCATAGCGCCATGGTCTCTTATATAACTTACCAATGCTCTTGTATCAACATCTGAAATAGCTAAGAGGTTATTCTTGTCAAGAAAATCTTCTAATGATGAATCTGCTGCATCTCTAGAATATTCGTAACTAAAATTTTTCACTATTAAACCTGCAATCTTTATAGAATCAGATTCTACTTCATCTACATTTGTACCATAATTCCCGATATGGGCATTGGTAGCTACCATTAGCTGTCCAAAATAAGAAGGGTCTGTGAAAATTTCTTGATAACCTGTCATTCCAGTGTTAAAACAAACTTCACCAAATGAAGTTCCTTGTTTATTTCCCACTGCTTTACCGTAAAAAATTGTGCCATCTGCTAGAAGAACGATAGCTTTTTGTCTTTTTTGATATTTCATATTTCTTTTGAAAAGTTTTGCAAAATTGCATAAAAAAAAGGATAAACTAAAATAGTTTATCCTTTATATATTAAATGCTTATTAACATTATAATGAGTTTTGAAAATTTAAAATTGTTTGTAATCGTTTTTCGTCCTTAATATTAATATTATTGTCTTTTATAAAATTAAGAACCATTTTAGCATCTTTACTAAACAAATTACTAAATGCCTTTTTATTGAGCTTTAACTCTTTAATTACATTTCCTTTTTTAGAATAAAGTATTTCTTTATTTACATAGCGGTCTTTTTCTTTCACTTGTGTCAAAGGATTTAAATTGCCTTTCTTAACTATTTTAGTATGCCATTTTAATATTTCGAGATCTTCGTTAAACGCAATCACTTCTAAAAAAGTCCTTTTCCCTTGCAAACTATACTCTTTAAAAGTTTTATTATTTAATCTAACTTCCTTTATACTGGCATTATCAAAAACATAAACCGAATCATTAGATACTTTTACACAAAATTTATTGTTTTTTGTGTCGTAATTTAAGTCGTTGATAATTAATTTTTTATCATTCTGTGTCGAGATAATAGCATATGATTTCCAATTATCATAAAGATACATAGATCCATCAACGCCATCATCAATAGGATTGCTTATCCATGCCCCAATTGAATTTGAATTTAATCCAGAATAATCATTCGTAATTCTAGTAGAATCATCTCTTTGTGCAAAGACCAAAGTAACGCTCAAAAGAAAGATACCGATAACTAAATTTTTCATGTTTATATTTATTAAGTCCTATAAATATAAGAAATAATTATAATGTTTTGGAATACTCGATAATTGCCTTGACGTCTTCAGCTTTTTTAAATTTGAGTTTATGTTGCTTTGCAAATGTCTTAACACGATCTAATTTGTTTTTATTGATTAATGATAAGATTGATCTTTTATTAACTTTAAAGCTTTTAAGATCCTCCCCCTTGCTGTTTGCAATGTAATACACCTCTTTTTTTATTAGTGCATCTTTTTGCAATTTTTGCATCGTCATAGGGTTTATTTGTCCTTCTTTTAATTCAACCGTATGCTTTTCTAAAAGTACTTTTCCGTTTATTGTTGCTATTTTTTGGAAGTAGGAATTTCTCTGAAACTCAGGATCGAGTCTTCGTATAAACTCTTTATCACGTATCACAACCTTCTTTATGCCCTGAGGATCAATTGCAAAAACAGAGTCTTCTGAAATTTTAGCTTCAAATCGCTCAAGTTGCATATTATAATTCATAGACATAATGCTTAAAACCCTATTGCTTAAATAGATTTTACCATTATTAAACCAAGAATCATAGAGATAAGGAGACCCTTTTAAATCCACTTTTTGGGATACAGATTTCACCCACATGCCATTTCCAAAATCATTAACCCCAATATTATCTATTCTTCCATTATTATCATAAGAAGACTGCGACATTCCTTTTAGCCCCAGACATACAACTAATATCACTAACAATTTATTCATATAGTATTTAACTTTTTTTTAAGATTTTACAAAAAAAAAGGATAAACTATTACAGTTTATCCTTTTTATATTTAAATGTTTAAAACACATTTATTCTTCTTCGTTTGATGCTTTTGTTTCAACTGGAGCAGGAGCTGGTTTTGAACCTCCACGTCTACTTCTTCTAGTTGTTTTCTTAGTAGCTTTTCCTGCATTATAGATTTCGTTGTAATCAACTAATTCTATCATTGCCATATCAGCGTTATCACCTAAACGATTACCTAGTTTTATAATTCTAGTATATCCTCCTGGTCTGTCTGCCACTTTAGCCGCAACATCTCTAAACAATTCTGCAACAGCATCCTTTTGTCTTAATTTAGACATAACAAGACGTCTGTTATGTGTTGTGTCTTGTTTAGATTTTGTAATCATTGGCTCTACAAATTGTTTTAAAGCTTTTGCTTTTGCAACAGTTGTATTAATACGCTTGTGCTCAATTAATGAACAAGCCATATTTGCTAACATTGCTTTTCTGTGAGCTGTTTGTCTACCTAAGTGGTTTACTTTTTTTCCGTGTCTCATGACGTTTGTTTTATCATCTTGCTACCAAACTCGTTATCCGAGGAGCAAAATATGATTAATTAATCTTTATCTAATTTATATTTACTTAAATCCATTCCGAAGTTTAGTCCTTTAACATTCACAAGCTCTTCAAGCTCGGTTAAAGACTTCTTACCAAAGTTTCTGAATTTCATTAAATCATTTTTATTGAAAGATACCAAATCTCCTAAGGTATCAACTTCTGCAGCTTTTAAACAATTAAGGGCACGAACAGATAAATCCATATCGATTAACTTCGTTTTAAGCAACTGTCTCATATGTAATGATTCTTCATCATATGTTTCAGTTTGTGCAATTTCATCAGCTTCTAAAGTTATACGCTCATCAGAGAATAACATGAAGTGGTGAATTAACGTTTTAGCACCTTCAGTTAAAGCATCTTGTGGCGTAATTGACCCATCAGTAATGATTTCAAAAACTAATTTTTCGTAATCTGTTTTTTGTTCAACACGATAGTTCTCGATACTATACTTTACGTTTTTTATAGGTGTATAAATTGAATCAGTAAAAATAGTTCCAACTGGCGCAGAAGCTTTTTTGTTTTCTTCTGCAGGAACATATCCTCTACCTTTTTCAATAGTGATTTCCATATTTAAATTCACTTTAGGATCTAAATTACAGATAACTAATTCTGTATTCAATACTTGAAATCCTGAAATAAATTTTTGTATATCTCCAGCAGTAATTCTTTCTTGACCTGAAATTGAAATAGATATTGATTCATTATCGATATCTTCAATTTGTCTTTTGAAACGAACTTGCTTTAAGTTTAAGATAATTTCTGTTACATCTTCCACCACACCAGCTATTGCTGAAAACTCATGATCTACACCTTCTATTCTAACTGAAGTAATTGCAAAACCTTCTAAAGAAGATAATAAAACTCTTCTAAGTGCATTTCCAACTGTTAGACCATAACCTGGTTCTAAAGGTCTGAATTCGAATTTGCCTTCGAAATCAGTAGAATCAATCATGATTACTTTGTCGGGCTTCTGAAAATTAAATACTGCCATTTTTTTCTTCGTTTTAATTGTTATTTAGTTGCGCGGTTTAAAAGTTTGAAGAAATACTTATAAACCCTTTGGCCAAATACCAATGTTAATAATTTATTATTTAGAGTATAATTCGACTATGAATTGTTCATTTATGTTCTCTGGAATTTGGATTCTTGCAGGAACAGAAACATAAGTTCCTTGTTTCGTATCAGAATTCCAAGTTATCCATTCATAAACGTTGCTTGAGTTTGAAAGTGATCTTTCAATAGCTTCAAGTGATTTTGATTTTTCTCTTACAGCAATAACATCTCCAGCCTTTAATTGGTAAGAAGGTATATTTACCAACTCGCCATTAACGGTGATGTGTCTGTGAGATACCAATTGTCTTGCAGCACTTCTAGTAGGAGCAATTCCCATTCTAAATACTACATTGTCTAATCTTGACTCACAAAGTTGTAAAAGTACTTCACCTGTAATACCTTGAGCAGACCTTGCGCTTTTAAACAAGTTTCTGAATTGACGCTCTAATATACCGTAAGTATATTTTGCTTTTTGCTTTTCTTGAAGTTGAATAGCGTATTCAGATTTTTTACCACGTCTTCTGTTATTTCCATGTTGACCTGGAGGGTAATTTCTTTTTTCGAACGACTTATCGTCTCCGAAGATAGCTTCGCCAAATTTACGAGCTATTTTAGTTTTAGGACCAGTATATCTTGCCATTTTAAATTTGTTTTGAGAGTGATTATGAATTAAGGTCTTAATCTTATCCTTCGATAATCGTTGATCTCTCGTTAATACTTGTTAATTATTTTTTCGGTTTGCAAATTTATACAAAAAATTAATACCATCTGGCATTCAGATGATATTAATTTTTCTATTTGCTTTATTCAATAAACGTCAGCTAAAACGTTATTAAACTCTTCTTCTTTTTGGAGGGCGACATCCATTGTGTGGTAATGGAGTAACATCAATAATTTCTGTTACTTCAATCCCTGCATTATGAATAGAACGGATAGCAGATTCTCTACCATTTCCTGGTCCTTTTACATAAACTTTCACCTTTCTTAAACCAGCTTCGTGAGCTACTGAAGATGCATCTTCTGCTGCTAATTGAGCCGCGTATGGTGTGTTTTTCTTTGAACCTCTAAATCCCATCTTACCTGCAGAAGACCATGAAATAACGTCTCCTTTTTTATTGGTAAGAGAAATAATGATGTTGTTAAAAGAAGCTGTTACATGCGCTTCTCCAACGGAATCAACTATAACTTTACGTTTTTTTGTGCTTGTTTTTGCCATAATTTCTAGTGCTTAGTTTTAGTGATAGTCGCTAGAATCCTAAACCGTAATTTCAAACAGATTCCTTCCAACGTCTAATAACTAAAGACTAAATATTTCTAATTATTCTTACTTAGTTGCTTTTTTCTTGTTAGCAACAGTTTTTCTTCTACCTTTTCTAGTTCTAGAGTTGTTTTTAGTACGTTGTCCTCTTAATGGAAGACCAGCTCTATGACGAATACCTCTGTAACATCCAATGTCCATTAATCGCTTAATGTTTAATTGCGTTTCAGAACGTAATTCACCTTCAATAGTAAAAGTACCAACAGCCTCACGAATACCAGCAATTTGGTCATCCGTCCAGTCTTGAACTTTAATACTTTCGTCTACTTTAGCTGATGCTAAAATGTCTTTTGCTCTACTTCTACCTATTCCATAGATATAAGTTAAAGAGATTACTCCTCTTTTGTTTTTTGGTATGTCAACACCTGCAATTCTTGCCATAATTTACCCTTGTCTTTGTTTAAATCTAGGATTCTTTTTGTTTATCACGTAAAGTCTACCTTTTCTACGCACGATTTTACAATCTGCACTTCTTTTTTTAACTGAAGCTCTTACTTTCATCTTTTTCTAGTTTAAAAGTTTAAAGTTTAAAAGTTTAAAGTTGTTTAACTTATTACTTCATCACCTTACAACTTAATCTTTAGTATCTATAAGTTATTCGAGCCTTTGTTAAATCGTAAGGACTCATTTCTAATTTTACTTTATCACCCGGTAATAATTTAATGTAATGCATACGCATTTTACCAGAGATATGAGCAGTCACAATGTGACCGTTTTCTAACTCAACACGAAACATAGCATTTGATAATGCTTCTATAATCGTTCCGTCTTGCTCTATTGCTGCTTGTTTTGCCATAGTATAATAATTAAGCTACTGCTTTTCTATTTTTACCAGTCTTCATCAAACCATCATAGTGTCTATTCAACAAATACGAATTAATTTGCTGCATAGTATCAATTGCCACTCCAACCATAATTAATAGTGATGTTCCACCGAAAAACAACGCCCAACCTTGCTGTACACCCATGAGTTTAACTATTACCGCCGGAAATACAGCGATAAGTGCTAAAAATATAGAACCAGGTAAGGTTATTTGAGACATTATTTTATCTAAAAATTCTGATGTTTCAGAACCTGGACGAATACCTGGAATAAAACCACCACTACGTTTCAAGTCGTCTGCCATTTTATTGGTAGGCACTGTAATTGCCGTATAAAAGTAAGTGAATACTATAATTAATAAAGCAAATGTAATGTTATAAACTAATCCAAAAATATCAGAATAGTTAGTTTGTAACCATGTTCCGAAAGCTGTTTCTTTTAAGAACGATGATCCTCCAATTAAACTTGGAACAAACATGATTGCTTGTGCAAATATAATTGGCATTACTCCAGATGCATTTAACTTCAATGGAATGTATTGTCTAGAACCTGCCATAGCGCTCTTTTCATAACCGCCTGACGCCGTTCTTCTAGCATATTGTACAGCAATCTTTCTTACTCCCATTACTAACATAATAGAAGCTAAAATGATAACAAACCAGATAACTAGCTCAATAAGTACCATCATTAATCCACCATTTCCACCACCTTCTAATCTCGTTGCCGAGTTTTGCAAGAAGGCTTGAGGTAAAGTAGCTATAATACCAACCATAATTAACAGAGAAATACCATTACCAATACCTTTATCAGTTATTTTTTCTCCTAACCACATTGCGAAAATACATCCTGTTACTAAAATAGTTACTGATGAGAAATAGAATAATGGCCCTGTACCTAATAAAAATGCCGTAGAAGGAATTCCTAATGCTGGTAAACTTGCTAAATATCCTGGTGCTTGCAATAAACAGATAGCGATTGTTAACCAACGTGTAATCTGATTGATTTTCTTTTGGCCACTAGCACCTTCCTTTTGCAGTTTCTGCAAATAAGGAATAGCAATTCCCATTAATTGAACAACAATAGAAGCAGAAATGTAAGGCATGATCCCTAAAGCAAAAACCGAGGCATTTGCGAACGCTCCTCCTGTAAAGGCGTTAAGCAAACCTAACAAACCACTGTCTGTTTTTTCTGCTAAACCTCCAAGTTGTGCAGCATCGATACCAGGTAAAACTACTTGAGCACCAAAACGATAAACCAATAACAGACTCAAAGTTACTATGATTCTGTTTCTTAGTTCTTCTATTTTCCAAACATTCTTAATCGATTCTATAATTTTCATACTTATAAAAAGTCTTATATAGTTACAGCTTCTCCTCCTGC
The DNA here is from genome assembly GCF_900141715.1 of Algibacter luteus. Taxonomy (GTDB): domain Bacteria; phylum Bacteroidota; class Bacteroidia; order Flavobacteriales; family Flavobacteriaceae; genus Arenitalea; species Arenitalea lutea. The sequence continues at coordinate 446,616 of NZ_FQYK01000001.1, forward strand.
AGCTTCAATCGCAGCTTTTGCTGAAGCAGTAAACTTATGAGCAGATACTTTTAATTTTGCTTTTAATTCACCTCTACCTAAAATCTTAACTAGATCATTTTTTCCAGCTAAACGGTTTGCGAATAATGTTTCAAAATCTACTGTATCTTTTATTTTCTTCTCATCAACCAATTGTTGTAATGTATCTAGATTGATTCCTTGATACTCAACACGGTTAATGTTAGTAAAACCAAACTTAGGAACACGTCTTTGAAGTGGCATTTGACCTCCTTCAAATCCTAATTTCTTAGAATAACCAGAACGAGATTTAGCTCCTTTGTGACCACGAGTTGCGGTACCACCTTTTCCAGAACCTTGTCCACGACCTATTCTTTTTCCTTGAGTTTTTACTGAACCTTCTGCAGGTTTTAAATTACTTAAATCCATTTTTCAGTTTATATTTTTAAGCTTCTTCTACAGAAACTAAATGTGAAACTTTAGCAACCATACCAAGTATATTTGGTGTAGCTTCATGCTCTTTTACTTGACCAATCTTTTTAAGACCTAGAGCTTCTAAAGTTCTTTTTTGTCTTTGCGTACGATTGATTGCGCTTTTAACTTTTTTTACTTTAATCTTTGCCATTTCTGTCTTTATTAAGCGTTAAAAACTTGTTCAAGTGAAATACCTCTATCTCTAGCAATAGTATTCGCATCTCTTAATTGTAATAAAGCATCAAATGTTGCTTTTACTACATTATGAGGATTTGAAGACCCTTGAGATTTTGATAATACATCGTGTACACCAACTGCCTCAAGAACTGTTCTTACAGCTCCACCAGCAATTACACCTGTACCAGGCGCAGCAGGAATAATATTTACTCTAGCTCCACCATATTTACCTTTTTGCTCGTGTGGTAACGTTCCTTTTATAATAGGAATTCTTACTAGGTTTTTCTTAGCATCTTCAACAGCTTTTGCAATTGCACTAGCAACATCTTTAGATTTTCCTAAGCCTTGACCTACAACACCAGCTTCATCACCAACTACTACAATTGCTGAAAAACCAAATGCTCTACCACCTTTAGTTACTTTTGTAACTCTTTGTACACCAACTAAACGATCTTTAAGATCTAATCCACCTGGTTTTACTAACTCTGCACTTTTATATTTTTGAAACATAATATCTTAGAATTTAAGTCCTGCTTCTCTAGCACCTTCTGCTAGTGATTTTACTCTTCCGTGGTATAAATATCCACCTCTATCAAAAGCTATGGTTTCTACACCTGCCTTTAAAGCTTTTTCAGCAAGTGCTTTACCTACTAATTTAGCTACTTCTGATTTAGTTGCTTTCGCAGAACTAATATCTTTATCTCTTGAAGATGCTGCACTGATAGTGTTACCAGTTACATCATCAACTATTTGAGCATAAATTTCTTTATTACTTCTATAAACAGCTAATCTTGGTCTAGCTTCTGTACCAGAAACTACTTTTCGGATTCTGTTTTTTATCCTTATTCTTCTTTCGTTCTTTGTCAATGCCATAACTTAATTATTAAGCTGATTTACCTGCTTTTCTTCTTATTTCTTCACCAACAAACTTGATTCCTTTTCCTTTGTAAGGCTCAGGCTTTCTAAATCCGCGGATTTTTGCAGCTACTTGACCAACAAGTTGTTTATCGAATGATGTTAGTTTTACAATAGGATTTTTACCTTTTTCTGATATCGTTTCCACTTTTACTTCTGGAGCAATATCAAGAATGATGTTATGAGAAAACCCTAAGGCTAAATCTAATTTTTGTCCTTGATTTGATGCTCTATAACCTACACCTACCAATTCTAACTCTTTTGTCCATCCTTTAGAGACACCTTCAATCATATTGTGCATTAAAGATCTATATAAACCGTGTTTAGCTTTTTGATCTTTAGTATCAGAAGAACGTGTAACCCAAACGCTACCATCTTCAACTTTTATCTCGATAGAGTCGTAGTTTTGTGTTAACTCTCCTAATTTTCCTTTTACAGTAACTACGCCGTCTTTAACGTCTACTGTTACACCTTCTGGAATGGCTACTGGATTATTTCCTATTCTTGACATTTCTTTCTGGCTTTAAATTAGTATACGTAACATAAAACTTCTCCACCTACATTATCTCTTTTGGCTTGTTTACCAGTCATTACTCCATGTGAAGTAGAGACAATAGCAATACCAAGACCATTAAGAATTCTAGGCAACTCATTAGCTCCAGCATACTTACGTAAACCTGGAGTACTAATTCTTTGAAGCTTCTTAATTACTGGTTCTTTTGTTTCTTTATTGTACTTAAGAGCTATTTTAATAGTTCCTTGTACAGTAGAATCATCAAATTTATAACTTAAAATATATCCTTGTTCGAATAAAATTTTAGTTATGTCTTTTTTAAGATTAGATGCAGGTATCTCTACCACTCTGTGGTTAGCACGCACTGCGTTTCTAATTCTTGTCAAATAATCCGCAATTGGATCTGAGTACATAATGAATTGATTTTGTGGTCTTGGTTTTCGAACCTATGTCGAACCTTAAACCTGATTATTTAAATAATATTACCAACTTGCTTTTTTAACTCCAGGAATAAGACCTTGGTTGGCCATTTCTCTAAATGTTACACGAGAAATACCAAATGTTCTCATATATCCTCTAGGTCTTCCTGTTAATTTACATCTATTATGCTGACGTATAGGAGATGCGTTTTTTGGCAACTTTTGTAATGCTTCATAGTCTCCAGCTTCTTTCAAAGCTTTACGTTTTTCAGCATATTTAGCTACTGTTTTAGCTCTTTTTACCTCGCGGGCTTTCATTGATTCTTTAGCCATATCTTAATTCTTTTGAAAAGGTAATCCTAATTCAGTTAATAATGATTTTGCTTCTTTATCAGTATCTGCAGTAGTTACAAATGTGATATCCATACCAGAAATTTTATTCACTTTATCAATATTTATCTCTGGAAAGATAATTTGTTCTGTAATTCCTAAATTGTAATTACCTCTACCGTCAAATCCTGTAGCTTTAATTCCATTAAAATCTCTAACACGTGGAAGTGCTGAAGTTACTAATCGATCTAAAAACTCGTACATTCTTTCGCCACGTAAAGTTACTTTTACCCCAATTGGCATCCCTTTACGTAATTTAAAAGAAGCAACATCTTTCTTAGATAATGTAGAAATCGCTTTTTGTCCAGATATAGTCGTTAATTCTTCTACTGCGTAGTCAATTAACTTTTTGTCTGCAACTGCAGCTCCAACACCTTTAGATATCACTATCTTAGTAAGTTTAGGAACTTGCATTACATTCTTATACCCAAATTCGTCTGTAAGAGCTGCAATTACTCTGCTTTTATACTCTTCTTTAAGTCTTGGTGAATATGCCATAACTATATTACTTCATTAGATTTTACTGAAAATCTTACTTTTTTATCGCCTTCCATTCTATAACCAACTCTAGTTGTTTCACCTTTTGAGGTTAACAATGATAAGTTAGAAATATGAATAGCTGCTTCTTTTTCTACGATTCCTCCTTGAGGGTTTTGCGCACTTGGTTTCGTATGTTTCTTAACCAAGTTTACACCTTCAACAATCGCTTTGTTCTTTTCTATTAATACCTTCTGTACTTTACCTTCAGATCCTTTATGATCTCCAGCTATTACTTTTACAGTATCTCCAGTTTTTATTTTAAGCTTTCCCATCTTAATATTTTGCATTAAAGCACCTCTGGTGCTAATGATACAATCTTCATGAATTGTTTATCACGAAGCTCTCTAGCAACAGGACCAAATACACGTGTACCTCTCATCTCACCGGTTGGGTTTAATAAAACACATGCATTATCATCAAATCTTATATAAGATCCATCTGGTCTTCTTACTTCTTTCTTAGTACGTACAACAACTGCCGTAGAAACCGCTCCTTTTTTAATGTTGCCATTAGGGGTTGCGTCCTTTACAGAAACAACAATTTTGTCTCCAACAGAGGCGTATCTTCTTTTAGTACCACCTAAAACACGGATAGTTAAAACTTCCTTTGCTCCAGTATTGTCTGCTACTTTTAATCTTGATTCTTGCTGTACCATAATTATTTAGCTCTTTCTAAAATTTCAACTAATCTCCAACATTTAGATTTACTTAAAGGTCTTGTTTCCATGATCTTTACAGTATCTCCAATATTACAATCGTTTGTTTCGTCGTGAGCAACGTATTTTTTCGTTTTTAACACGAACTTTCCATACATAGGGTGTTTTACTTTTTTAACCTCTGCAACAACTATTGATTTTTGCATCTTGTTACTAGTAACAACTCCTATACGTTCTTTTCTTAAATTTCTTGTTTCCATCTTTCAGCAGAATTATTGTAATTCTCTTTTAGTTAATTCAGTCGCAATTCTCGCTACGGTTCTTCTTATAGAACGTAATTGAATAGGATTTTCTAAAGGAGATATTGCATGAGCCAATTTAAGGTCTGAATAACTCTTTTTTGTTTCACTAAGTTTCTCTTGTAACTCAGCTACAGATAATTCTTTAATTTCTGATTGTTTCATAATATCAAATAAATTATGCTTCGTAATCTCTAGCGATTATAAACTTAGTTTTTACTGGCAGCTTTTGTGCAGCTAAACGTAATGCTTCTTTTGCAACGTCTAATGGCACACCACCTACTTCAAATAAAACACGACCTGGTCTACATACGGCAACCCATAATTCAACAGCACCTTTACCTTTACCCATACGTACTTCAAGAGGCTTCTTTGTAATAGGCTTGTCTGGAAATATTTTAATCCAAAGTTGACCTTCTCTTTTCATGTAACGTGTAGCGGCAATACGTGCAGCTTCTATTTGACGTGCAGTTATAAACGTAGCGTCTAATGCTTTTATTCCAAAAGTACCGTTTGAAAGTTGATGTCCTCTTCCAGAGAGACCTTTCATACGTCCTTTTTGTTGTTTACGAAATTTTGTTCTTTTAGGCTGTAACATTTTTCTTTACTTTATAAAAAATTACTTTCTACGACGAGGTCCTTTATTTCCTCCTCTGGCACCACCTTTTCCTTCCTTCTTAGACAATCCAACAAGCGGAGAAAGTTCTCTTTTACCATATACTTCACCTTTCATGATCCATACTTTAACACCCAATCTACCATAAGTAGTGTGTGCCTCAACTAAAGCATAGTCAATATCGGCTCTAAAAGTTGATAAAGGAATACGTCCTTCTTTGTAGTGCTCAGATCGTGCCATTTCAGCACCATTTAAACGTCCACTAATTTGGATTTTAATTCCTTCAGCATTCATACGCATTGTAGCAGCAATAGCCATCTTAATTGCACGTCTGTATGAAATTCTGTTTTCAATTTGACGAGCGATACTAGATCCTACTAAAAATGCATCAAGTTCAGGTCTTTTAATTTCAAAAATATTTAACTGAACTTCTTTTCCAGTAATCTTCTTAAGCTCTTCTTTTAACTTGTCTACCTCTTGACCACCTTTCCCAATAATAATTCCAGGTCTTGCAGTAGTGATAGTAACGGTTACAAGTTTTAAAGTTCTTTCGATAATTACTCTACTAACACTTGCCTTAGATAAACGCGCATGAACGTATTTTCTAATCTTATCGTCTTCGGCAAGTTTATCACCATAATCGTTTCCTCCGTACCAGTTAGATTCCCATCCTCTGATAATTCCTAAGCGATTCCCGATTGGATTTGTTTTTTGTCCCATACTCTATCTTAGCTTTGTGTGTTATTGTTAGCTCCAACTACGATTGTTACGTGGTTTGAACGTTTTCTTATTCTGTGTGCACGACCTTGTGGTGCTGGACGCAATCTTTTTAACATAGATCCGCCATCAACTCTAATTTCTTGAACGATTAATTCAGCTTCTTCAATATCAGCCTCTTCGTTTTTAGCTTGCCAGTTTGCAATTGCAGACAATAACAATTTCTCTAAACGACCTGAAGCTTCTTTTTGATTGAATTTCAAGATATTAAGTGCATGTTCTACTTTTTCACCTCTTACTAAATCGGCTACTAAACGCATTTTTCTCGGTGACGTAGGACAATTATTAAGTTTAGCAAAAGCAACATGCTTTTTCCCTTCCTTAATAGCGTCTGCCATTTGTTTTTTACGACTTCCCATAGCTTACTACTTTTTACCTTTATTTTTAGCACCGGCATGTCCACGGAATGAACGTGTTGGTGAAAATTCTCCTAATTTATGACCTACCATGTTTTCTGTTACATAAACAGGAACAAATTGACGGCCATTGTGTACTGCTATTGTTTGTCCAACAAAATCTGGAGTAATCATACTTGCTCTTGACCAAGTTTTGATTACCGATTTTTTGTTAGCTTCAACATTTGCAGCCACTTTTTTCTCTAATTTATAATGAACGTAAGGTCCTTTTTTTAATGATCTTGCCATGTCTTATTTCTTTCTACGTTCTACAATATATTTATTACTTGCTTTTGATTTAGAACGTGTTCTATATCCTTTAGCTGGTATACCGTTTCTAGAACGTGGGTGTCCTCCTGAAGATTTACCTTCACCACCACCCATTGGGTGATCAACTGGATTCATTACTACTGGTCTAGTACGTGGTCTTCTTCCTAACCATCTTGTTCTACCTGCTTTACCACCAACTAACAATTGATGATCTGAGTTAGATACAACACCTATAGTAGCCATACAGTTAGCAAGAATTAATCTTGTTTCACCTGAAGGCAACTTAATAGTTGCAAACTTACCATCTCTTGCCATTAATTGAGCAAATGCACCTGCACTACGAGCCATAACAGCCCCTTGTCCTGGACGTAACTCTACGCAAGAAATAATAGTTCCTAATGGAATTTCACTTAATGGCATTGCATTTCCAATTTCTGGAGCAATTCCCTCTTTACCAGATACTACATTTTGCCCAACCTGAAGTCCATTTTGCGCAATAATGTATCTTTTTTCACCATCTTGATAATTCAATAATGCGATAAAAGCTGTTCTGTTTGGATCGTATTGAATAGAAGCTACTTCACCAGGAATACCTGCTTTGTCTCTTTTAAAATCAATGATACGATACTTTTTCTTATGACCTCCACCAATATAGCGCATGGTCATTTTTCCTTGACTGTTTCTACCACCAGACCTTTTGTTCGGAACGAGTAAACTCTTTTCCGGCTTATCAGTAGTTATGGCGTCATACCCATTTACTACTCTAAATCGCTGTCCTGGTGTGATTGGTTTTAATTTTCTTACTGACATTAGTCTTTAATTACATGTTACTGTATAAATCAATCATTTCACCTTCCGCCAGTTGTACAATTGCCTTTTTAACAGCATTTGTTTTACCATGTTGAATACCAGTTTTTGTGAACTTGGTACTACGATCTGGACGGACATTTATAGTACGAACTTTTTCAACAGAAACACCATAAGCAGCTTCCACCGCTTTTTTGATTTCTACCTTGTTCGCCTTTGTGTTCACCGCGAAAGTATAGCAGTTTCTTAACTCGCTATCGGCAGTCGCTTTTTCTGTGATTATAGGTTTAATTAAGATACTCATCTGTTTCTTATTTACTTAAGTTTGTTTCAATTCCTTCTAACGCTCCTTCTAACAGCACTACTTGATTTGCATTTAAAATCTTGTAAGTGCTTAATTCTGAGCTAGTTATGACTTCTGAACTTTTTAAATTGCGCGATGACAAATATACGTTATTATTTGACCCACCCAACACAAACAGCGTTTTTTTGTTTTCAAGCTCTAAAGCCTTTAAAACTGCCGTAAAATTCTTCGTCTTTACAGAGTCAAAATTGAAGTCTTCTAGAACTGTTATTGACTTTTCTCCTGCTTTGATACTTAAGGCAGATTTACGTGCTAAACGCTTTAAGTTTTTATTAAGTTTGAAGCTGTAATTTCTTGGTCTTGGTCCGAACATACGGCCACCACCTTTAAATACACCAGACTTAATACTACCTGCTCTTGCTGTACCAGTTCCTTTTTGCTTTTTAATCTTACGTGTACTTCCAGAAATCTCAGCTCTTTCTTTCGATTTGTGAGTTCCTTGACGTTGGTTTGCTAAATATTGTTTAACATCCAAGTATACAGCATGATCATTAGGCTCAATAGCAAACACATCGTTAGAAAGGTCTGCCTTTCTACCTGTGTCTTTTCCGTTTATATCTAAAACTGCTACTTTCATTATTTTCTAATAATTACATAAGCGTTTTTGTGACCAGGAACACATCCTTTAACCACAAGTAGATTCTTTTCAGCAACTACTTTTAAAACTCTTAAATTTTGAACTTTAACTGTGTCTCCACCCATTCTTCCTGCCATTTTCATTCCTTTGAAAACTCTTGCAGGATAAGATGCTGCACCAATAGATCCTGGCGCTCTTAAACGGTTATGCTGACCGTGAGTAGCTTGACCTACACCACCGAAACCATGACGTTTTACAACACCTTGAAATCCTTTTCCTTTAGATGTTCCTGCTACATCAACAAATTCACCTTCAGCGAAATGTTCAACAGTAATTGCATCTCCTAATTTGTACTCCTCATCAAAACCTTTGAATTCAACAACTTTGCGTTTTACAGAAGTACCCGCTTTTTTAGCATGACCTTGGTCTGCTTTTGTAGCGCTTTTTTCTGTCGCGTCATCGAAACCAAGTTGAACAGCCTCATAGCCATCCACTTCTTTAGTTCTGACTTGGGTAACGATACATGGTCCAGCTTCGATTACTGTACAAGGAATGTTCTTCCCGTTTTCGTCGAAAATGCTGGTCATACCGATTTTTTTTCCAATTAACCCAGACATATTTATTTATTATTAATTATTACTATTTCGTTGAAACCTAATTCAACATTCTTATTTAAAAAATTTCAGGGACAAAATACCTTTCGTCCCTGAAATGTATTTATCCGTTTTTCCCGCGACCGCATCGGTGGGACATTTTAATTTCTCTCAACGAGATCCCGAATTTGTTTCGGGATGTAAATTAAAGCCTATATACTTAAACTTTAATTTCCACTTCAACACCACTTGGTAATTCAAGTTTCATCAAGGCATCAATTGTTTTTGATGACGAAGAATAGATATCTAATAATCTTTTATAAGAAGATAATTGAAACTGCTCTCTTGATTTCTTGTTTACGTGTGGAGAACGTAATACAGTGAAAATTTTCTTGTTTGTTGGTAATGGAATTGGACCCGTTACAACAGCACCTGTACTTTTTACTGTTTTTACAATCTTATCAGCAGACTTGTCTACTAAATTATGATCATAAGATTTTAATTTTATTCTGATTTTCTGACTCATTTTCTTAAATTTTAAGCTTCAACACCTTTAGCTGCTTTAATAACTTCTTCAGAAATATTTGAAGGTGTTTCAGCATAATGTGAAAATTCCATAGTTGACGTTGCACGACCTGAAGATAATGTTCTTAATGTAGTAACATATCCAAACATCTCTGATAAAGGTACAGTAGCTTTTACAGTTTTTGCACCTGCTCTATCACCCATATCACTAACTTGACCACGACGACGGTTTAAGTCACCTACAATATCACCCATATTTTCTTCTGGAGTAATAACTTCAAGCTTCATGATTGGCTCCATGATAACCGCTTTTGCTGCTTTTGCTGAATTTTTAAATCCAAGTTTTGCAGCTAATTCGAACGATAATTGATCAGAATCCACATCGTGGTAAGATCCGTCTGTTAACGTTACTTTCATTGCATCAACTTCGTATCCTGCTAATGGTCCATTTACCATAGCCATTCTAAATCCTTTCTCGATTGAAGGGATAAATTCTTTAGGAACGTTTCCACCTTTAATCTCAGACACGAACTCTAAACCTGTTTTACCTTCTTCAGCAGGCTCCAATGTAAACACAATATCAGCAAATTTACCACGTCCACCAGATTGTTTTTTGTAAACTTCTCTGTGTTCTGCACGTTGCGTAATTGCTTCTTTGTACTCTACTTGTGGCTGACCTTGGTTAACCTCTACCTTAAACTCACGCTTAAGACGGTCAACAATTATATCTAAGTGAAGCTCACCCATTCCAGAAATGATAGTCTGTCCTGACGCTTCGTCTGTTCTTGCCGTAAATGTTGGATCTTCTTCAGCTAATTTTGATAAAGCCATTCCCAACTTATCTACATCAGCTTTTGTTTTTGGCTCCACCGCAATACCGATTACTGGATCAGGGAAGTCCATAGATTCTAAAACAATTGGATGTTTTTCATCAGACATGGTATCACCAGTTTTGATGTCTTTAAATCCTACTGCTGCACCTATATCTCCTGCTTCAATAAAATCGATAGCATTTTGCTTGTTAGAATGCATTTGATAGATACGAGAAATACGTTCTTTTTTACCTGAACGATTGTTCAAGATATAAGATCCTGCATCTAAGCGACCAGAATACGCTCTAAAGAATGCTAAACGACCAACAAAAGGATCGGTAGCAATTTTAAATGCTAATGCCGCAAATGGATCAGTAGCACTTGGCTTACGAACTTCTTCTTTACCTGTGTCTGGATTCGTACCTATAATATTCTCTCTATCTAAAGGAGAAGGTAGGTAACGACAAACAGCATCTAATAAGAATTGTACACCTTTGTTTTTGAAAGCAGAACCACATATCATTGGAATAATAGCCATATCCATAACAGCAGCTCTAAGTGCAGCGTGCACTTCATCTTCTGTTATAGAATCTTCATCTTCCATGAATTTCTCTAAAAGATTTTCATCGTAAGTTGCTACTTCCTCAATTAGTAATGCTCTATATTTTTTAGCTTCAGCTTTAAGCTCTTCTGGAATTTCAATAACATCAAAAGTAGCCCCTTGAGTTTCATCATGCCATACTATCGCTCTATTCTTAACTAAATCTATAATTCCTTTAAAATCTATTTCGTCACCAATGTTTAAAACAATTGGTACTGCATTAGATTTCAACATATCTTTTACCTGTTGACAAACCCCTAAGAAGTTTGACCCTTGACGGTCCATTTTATTAACGAAACCAATACGTGGTACTTTATAATTATCTGCAAGTCTCCAGTTCGTTTCAGATTGTGGCTCAACACCATCAACTGCACTAAATAAGAATACTAAACCATCAAGTACACGTAAAGAACGGTTTACTTCAACCGTAAAATCAACGTGACCTGGAGTATCGATAATATTAAAATGATAGTCTTGTGCATCTGCAGTAGGCTGACCATTTTCTATAGGAAACTTCCATTCGCAAGTTGTAGCAGCGGAAGTAATTGTAATACCTCTTTCTTGCTCTTGCTCCATCCAGTCCATTGTTGCAGCACCATCATGTACTTCACCAATTTTATGAGAAACTCCCGTATAATAAAGAATACGTTCTGTTGTAGTAGTTTTTCCTGCATCAATATGCGCAGCAATACCTATATTTCTTGTTAATTTTAAATCTCTTGCCATTTCTTAAAATCTAAAGTGAGAGAATGCTTTATTTGCCTCTGCCATTTTGTGAGTATCTACTCTTTTCTTAACCGCTGCTCCTTCTTCTTTAGCTGCTGCTAAAATCTCTGAAGCTAAACGTAACGCCATAGATTTTTCGTTTCTTTTACGCGAATAGCTAATTAACCATTTCATCGCTGTTGAAACTTTACGATCTGGACGAATTTGCATAGGGATTTGGAACGTTGCACCACCAACACGACGGCTACGTACTTCTACGTGAGGCATCACATTTGATAAAGCATCTTTCCAGATTTCTAATGCTGTTTTTTCTTCGTCAGTTTTTTTCGAATCTACAATATCAATTGCATCGTAGAATACTTTAAAGGCCACAGACTTCTTTCCGTCCCACATCATCATGTTCACGAAACGAGTTACTAACTGGTCGTTAAAACGTGGATCTGGTAAAAGCGGTCTCTTTTTTGCTGCTCTTTTTCTCATGTCTTCTTCTTAAAGTTTTAATTACTTTTTAGGGCGTTTAGCACCATACTTAGATCTACGTTGCGTTCTACCTGAAACACCTGCTGTGTCTAAAGCACCACGTACAATGTGATATCTAACTCCTGGTAAATCTTTTACCCTTCCACCTCTAACCAATACTATCGAGTGCTCTTGTAGATTGTGTCCTTCACCACCGATGTATGCATTAACCTCGTTTCCGTTTGTTAAACGAACCCTTGCTACCTTACGCATTGCTGAGTTAGGTTTTTTAGGAGTTGTTGTGTAAACACGAGTACACACACCACGTCTTTGCGGACAAGAATCTAAAGCAGCCGATTTACTCTTCTTGGTTATTTTGGCTCTTCCTTTTCTTACTAATTGCGAAATTGTTGGCATATATATTATATATAAATTTTATTATCCTCTTTTAAGAGGGCTGCAAAGGTAGAAATTAAAATTAAAATTTCAAACCCTAATCGTTTAATTTTTAAGAGATTTGAAAAATAAAATCGTAAGCTATATTATTAGCCTATATTTTTCCGTTAGATTTACATCAAAATAAGTTTTAAAAACGTGCAAAAAACTTTAAGAATAGTCCTTATTATATATATCTTTTTTTCTCAAGAAGGATTTTGCCAAAATTTAATACTAAATGTTAATGGTCAATCTGAAGATGAAACGGTTATAATTAGCAATCTCCAGTACCAAAAAACACATAAAGATTTTGAGTCTATAAGATTAGAAGTTGATTCTATTCAAAACCAACTCTTCAAGATAGGTTATATCGAAAACAGGGCATCAAAAATCACTAGAATAAATGACTCGACATTTGTCACGAAAATAAACTTAAAGAATAGGTATGATACCATTCATATATACTACAATAACGTTCAGATTGACCAAGTTACATTAAAAGCCCTATCAAAAGAAGTTAATGAAGATTACTTTGTTCTCAGTTTTAATGAAGTAGCAAAGGCGCTTCGGTTTATTAATTCTGAAATTTCAAAAAAAGGACTTCCTTTTTCCAAAGTTAGTTTATCAAGCATTACAGCTAAAAATGCTACTACATTAAAAGCTAACTTATTCATTGATGTTTCAAACAACAAAAGAACTATAAACAATATTGTGATTCGAGGCTACGATAAGTTTCCAAAATCCTACATAAAGCACTTTTTAAAAATAAAGCCAAAACAGGTTTTTGATTTAAAAGCAATTAAAACCAAATCAGAACAACTTAACAACTTAAATTTCGCTAATGAAGTAAGACCTCCAGAAGTATTATTTTCTAAAGATTCCACAACCTTATATATGTACCTAGAGAAATCTAAAAGCAACAATTTTGATGGTTTTTTAGGTTTTGGTACAAATGAAGACACAAACCAACTCGAATTTGATGGGTATTTGAATTTAATCCTAACTAATAATTTAAATTTTGGAGAATCTTTCCGATTACTTTACAAGAGTGACGAGAACGACCAAAAAACATTTGAAACGAATGCAACGCTTCCTTATTTATTTAACACTCCTATTGGAATTGATTTACAATTAAGAATATTTAAAAAAGATTCATCATTCACTACCGTTAATCAAGCGCTAAGACTTCATTATCAAATAAACTCCAAACATAAAATTTTGAGTGGTATAGTTTCAACTGAGTCAAACAACCTTTTAAATGATAATTCATCCTTTGCTATTTCAGATTACAAAACACAACATTACACTATAGCTTATCAATTCTTAAAACGACAATCTAGCATTTTACTTTTCCCTGTTAAAGAAAGCTTATATATTGAGGTAGGCATTGGAGAAAGAAAAACAACCACAACAAAAGAAAACCAATCACAATATAGCTTAGATGCATTAAAAATATTCGACTTAAATAAAACGAATAGTATTTTTATAAGAGCCAACGGATCTCATCTTAATTCTAAATCTTATTTTGAAAACGAATTATTAAGATTTGGAGGTATAAATTCTATTAGAGGTTTTGAAGAAAATAGTCTTTTTGCCAATTTATTTGGAGTTTTAAATACCGAATACCGATACACACTTAGTAATTCCTTATATATCCACTCTATTATCGACGCTGGTTACTTTGAAAATGAAGTATTAAAAACAAAAGAAAAACTTTTTGGCTACGGGTTTGGGTTTGGTATTCTTACAAAAGCAGGACTATTAAAGTTTAACTATGCAAACGGCAAAAATGAGAATACGAGATTTAAACTGTCTAATTCCAAAATACATATCAGTTTAACTGCTAATTTCTAGTGTCAAATTATCATTTTCTTAAAAATTGATGCTTTTTATCAAATTTTAACCATTATTTATTGTTTTATTAACTTTATTTTATGATTTTTGGCATTGACTAATTCAAATAATTATAAAATGAAAACAAAGTTTAGTGGAATTCTAACGCTATTACTAGCGTTTGTTGTGCAACTAACGTTTGCACAAGAAAAGACAATTTCAGGTACTGTATCAGATGGATCTGGTTTACCGTTACCGGGAGCAACTGTCTTAGTAAAAGGTACTACTTCTGGTACATCAACAGATTTTGATGGTAAGTATACATTAAAAGCCAATACTGGGAGTACTCTGGTATTCAGTTTTGTGGGATATACTACCAAAGAAGTTGCAGTAGGTGCCTCAAACACAATTAACGTTACTTTAAATGAAGATGCCCAAGCATTAGAAGAGGTAGTAGTAACTGCCTTAGGTATAAAGCGAGATGAAAAAGCTTTAGGGTATTCTGTTCAAGGAATTAAAGGTGATGGCTTAACCGAAGCAAGAGAAAGTAACATATCAAATGCTTTAAGTGGTAAAATTGCCGGTGTTCAAGTAACAGGAACCTCTGGTAGTGTTGGTGCTTCATCAAGAATTGTACTTAGGGGTAACTCTTCTATTACTGGTAACAACGAGCCGCTTTACGTAGTTGATGGTGTTCCTATCGATAACAGAAGTTTTGGTAACGCTGGTTCTGGTGGTGGAGTTGATTTACCAAATGGTGCTGCCGACATTAATCCAGACGACATTGAATCTGTTACTGTACTTAAAGGACCTAATGCAGCTGCATTATATGGTTTACGTGCAGGTAATGGTGTAATTGTTATTACTACTAAAAGAGGAAATGGCGCGAAAAAATTTGGCGTATCTGTTAATACAAACGTAACATTCTCTAATCCTTTACTTTTACCTAGCTACCAAAATTCTTATGGACAAGGTGGTGATCCTACTTACTTCGAATTTGTTGATGGAGCAAGTGGTGGATCTGGTGATGGTGTAGATGAGAGTTGGGGACCACCTTTAGATGTTGGTCTTGAGTTTATCCAATGGAATTCACAATTAAACGGTGGAATCCCTTTACCATGGAGATCTTACCCTGATAACGTTAAAAATTTCTTAGACACAGGAGTTAATATTTCTAATAACGTTTCATTTACTAATAATAATTTCAGATTATCTATTGGTAATACAGATGAAAAAGGTATGGTTCCGAATACAGAACTTAAAAAAGTTACTGTAGGTTTAAGTGGATCTTTAGAAATTGGCGATCGCATGACAGTTGGAATGTCATTAAACTATTTTAATACTGATAGTGACAATTTACCAATCTCTGGATATAACAACGAAAATCCATTCCAACAATTTATTTGGTCTGCAAGACAAGTTGATTTCCAAGAATTAAGAAACTGGAGAGATTTTCCTTTAGCTCCAGATGGAACTGCAGCAGCAGGAACGCCTTTAAACTGGAACCACAACTTCCAAAACAATCCATACTGGGTTCTTGAAACTAACAGAAATACTTTAGAAAAAGATCGTATCGTTGGAAACGTAGATGTATCTTACCAATTAACTGACTGGTTGTCATTTAATCAGAAATTAGGAATTGACTCTTACAGCCAACTTGAAACTCAAAGACAAGCCGTAGGAAGTAACAATGCTCAAAATGGTAGTTATTTTGAAATTCAAAGACGTTTTGAAGAGGTAAATGCAACATCTATTTTATCTGCAAATCAACCTATTAGTGAAGATATTGGTTTTTCTGCAAGTATTGGTTTTCAACACATGAATAGACAATACAATTCTACTTCTGGATTCCTTCCAGGATTAGAGTTACCGAATTTATATAATCTTTCAAACTTACAAACAGGAGCAACTGCCGTATTAGGTAATCTTGAAAGAAACCAACAGATTAATAGTGTGTTCGGATACGGACAATTTTCTTTCAAAGAAATGATATTTGTTGATTTTACAGCGAGACAAGATTGGGCTAGTATTTTACCAGTTAAAAACAACTCATTCTTCTATCCTTCTGTAGCTGGTTCTATTTTATTATCAGAAATGTTTGATTTACAATCTGCAAAAATAGATTACTTAAAATTAAGAGGTGGTTGGTCTCAAGTAGGTAGTACAGGTGCTTTAGCTCCTTATAACATTATTTCTACTTTTGGATTAACTAATACTGGTTTTGGTAACCAAGGATTCGTTCCTAACACGCAATTTAACCCTGAGTTAAAAGCTGAAACGGTAACTGGAATTGAGTTTGGTATTGATGCAAAATTATTCTCAAACAGACTTCGTTTAAGTGCTACTTACTACGATCAGCAATCTGAGGATTTATTAGTTCCTATTCAAGTATCTTCGGCTACAGGTTCTACTTCATCTTGGGATAACATTGCCGACATGAGTAACAAAGGTATCGAGCTTCAATTAGGAGGTACAATTATTGAATCTGAAGATTTCAGTTTTGATATTGATTTAAACTTTGCGCAAAACGAAAACGAAGTTGTATCTTTAGGAGAATTAGATAGTTATGTACTTGGTGGACAATGGGGTGTTACACTTCAAGCAAGACCAGGTTTACCTTATGGTGTAATAGTTGGTCGTGATTTTGAAAGAACTTCTGATGGTCAAGTTATTTATGAAGCTGGACTTCCTAAAATTGACGAATCACAACAAGTACTTGGAGATATCGCGCCAGACTGGACAGGAGGTGCTAACTTCTCACTTAGATATAAAAACTTAAGCTTTTCAACGCTTATTGATGCTAAAATTGGTGGAGATGTGCACAGTATGACATACGCATGGGGTAGATTTGCTGGTACTTTAGAAGAAACTTTAGTTGGCCGTGAAACAGGTTTAGTTGGAGATGGTGTAAGAGAAGATGGAAACGGAGGATATGTTCCTAACGACGTTGTTGTAGGCGCACAATCATTCAACCAAGCATCTTATAGTAACAGTATAGAATCAAGTTCAGTATTTGATGCTAGTTATGTTAAACTAAGACAAATAACTTTAGGTTATAGCGTACCTTCGAAAATGCTAAAGAATTCACCTTTTGAAGCAGTTAAATTTTCAATTGTAGGTAGAAACTTAGCACTTCTTTATAAGAAAGCGCCACATATTGATCCTGAAACAGGATTTAGTAGTGCAAACGGAGAACAAGGTCAAGAGTTTGGTCAATACCCATCTGCAAGAACCGTTGGTTTTAACATAAACTTAAAATTCTAAAAAAATTATGAAAAAATTTAAAATTATATTATTTGCTCTTATCAGCTTTTCTTTCGCTACTGGTTGCGACGGAGACTTTGAAGAACTAAATAAAGATCCAAATAACCCTGTGGCAATTCCTGCCGATTTATTATTGGGTTATGCACAAAGACAATTTAGCAATGCTACTTATGGTATGCAACGTGGTGGAGACATGGGAGCTTGTTGGGCTCAGTTATGGTCTAAAGTACAATACAACGATGAAGCAAGATATGTTCCACGTAGAGGTGTAGTTGATGCCCTTTGGGATAATATCTTCACTTTAACTGTGTCTGAAGGTAAAGCCATGTATGATTTAGCTGAAGCTGATGGTAACACTAACTTACAAGGTGTTGCTTTAGTAATGCAAGCTATAGGTTATCAAACTTTAGTTGAACTTTATGGACCGATTCCATTTACAGAAGCTATTAATGGTGCCATTTTAAAACCAGCTTACGATGATGAAGCAACTGTTTTTGAAGGTGTTATCGATTTGTTAACACAAGCATCTACCTTATTATCGAATGGAACTGGTTCTGTAACTGCGTCATCAGATTTATATTACGGAGGTGATACTTCAAAATGGCTAAAATTAGCTAATTCATTAAAGTTTAGAGCTTTAATGAGAATTTCAGGAACTAGAAGTGTTTCTTCTGAATTACAAGCATTAGTAAATGGCGGAAACATGTTCGCTAGTAATGATGATAGTGCTGAAATTACTTATTTATCAGTTGCACCAGATGCGAATCCTATTTGGGAAACAGTAGTTGATGGTAACAGACCAGAATACAAAATTGGTCTTGCTTTAACTGATATTTTAGAAGGTTTAGGAGACCCTAGATTAGAAGTTTATGCATCACCAAACGCTAGTGGAGACATCGTAGGTAAGCCTGCAGGATTTGGTAATCAAACACCACTTCCTAATGATGCCTTAGGATATACTTACGCCAATATTTCAGGATTAGGTGCATTTTACTTAAGACCAGAATTACCTGCAGTAATTATGTCTTACTCGCAATTAAACTTTTTAATGGCAGAAGCTGCAAACGAAGGTTATATTTCTGGAGGAATTGCTGCAGCTAAAGAATACTATTATAAAGGAATTGCTGCAAACTTCCAATGGAATGGAATGGATCCAACTTCATACTTAGCACAAGAAAATCTAAACTTTGCATCACAATCAGATGGTCGTGACAAAATTGCAACTCAAGTATGGATTTCGCTTTTCAGCCAAGGGTTTGAAGCATGGACAGAGTGGAGAAGAACAAAAATTCCTGCACTTCTACCTGCAGCAGAAGCTGCTTTAAATGAAATACCTTCAAGACTTTATTACCCAACACTAGAGCCTTCATTAAATAAAGAAAATTATGATGCAGCAGCTTCTAGTATTGGTGGCGATTTATTAACATCGTCATTGTTTTGGCAATAACTAAAAAAAAAATAATATGAAAACTTTAAAGAAATTAATTTTAACGTTATTCGTTTCAACCATGATATTTTCATGTATTGACGATGACAACGATGAATTGACTGGAAATGCCGCACTAGGCGGTCTAGTAGACGTTGGTAATCCTTTGATTAGCTATGTTGTAGGAAGTGGTAACACGTATTCAGCAGCAGGAGCCGTATTTCAGGCCAATATTCAAACTACTGAAGTGAAAGTTTATAACACTTTTACAGATAACATGAGCGGAAGTTCAAGTAACAGAGTATTACTAAAAACAATTCCAATTTCGAACACAGCTGTAGGGACTACTGCAAATTTTACAGTAACCTTTACTTATGAAGAACTAATTGCTGGATTAACTTTAAACGGTAGCCCATTACCTGATAGTGATGGAGGCCTAAATATTGGTGATTTCTGGACTTTAGAATATGAAGCTGTAACAAGCGAAGGAAAAACTCACAACAACTCTAGTGTTACTAAAGTTGCTGTAGGTACACGTTATGCTGGTATTTACACAGTAGTAGCAAGTGCTTATTGGAACTCAGGAAGTCTATTAGGAAACTGGACTGGTGGTGACAGAGTAATTGAATCTGTTGATGCAACTATTTACAGACATGCAGGTTTAGCTTATTGGGATGATAATGAATTCTTCTTTACTGTAGATAATGATACAAATGTTATCACAGTACTTGATAAAGATTTAGAAGATGGTGACTTGTTATTAAATGGTTCGCCTGTAATGACTTGTACTGGAGGTACTGGTTCATTTGAAGTTTTAACTTGTGACGGAACTACGTCTCGTGCAATTCCTGACGATGTTACTGGTAAAGACGTTTTAGAATTTACAGTAGGGTACTTTAGAGGTGTAGGTGCGACTAGAGAGTTCTTTGAGCGCCTAGAAAAACAAGTAGACTAATTCAGTTTAAATTAAATACAAACACATGAAAAATAAAATATATAAAATAGCTTTAGTATTAAGTGCTTTCGTCTTTGCTATTGCTTGTGAAAACACAGACGATCTCACTGGTGACAGTGTAGTAAGTCCATCAAATCCAGCTTTATCGGTTTCTTTAGATTTTGGTCCAACCGAATCTCTAATTGAAACTGAAGCAGATTATGGATTTACAGTATCTCTAAGTCAACCTCAGGTCGTTGCAGTAGAAGTATATTTAGAATTACTTCCTAACAGTACGGCTTCAGAAGGTTCTGATTTATCTTTTCCTCATCATATAAGAATTCCTGCAGGAAGTACATCTGTTTCAGATGTCATTACAATTCATGGTGATGACTTGGCAGAAGATACTGAAACAGCTGTAATTAGAATAGGAACTGGTAAAGAAGCTAACGTTTCTGCAACAAATTCGCAAGTCGTATCTTTTAATATTATGAACTATACTGAAGGTGATATTGCAATTGATATGACTTGGACTTCACCACAAGATTTTACCGATAATTTTGGTAATGCTATTGATGATGAAGAGATAGGCGATTTAATACTTTATGTTTCAGATGCTAATATTCCAACTTCCATAAACTATCTTACCGTGGATAATGCATTTGGTTTCGAATCTTTCGTTTTTGAAGAAGCTTATCCAGATGGTGAATATTATTTAGTTGCTGGATTCTATTCAGCTGGAGACTTTGGTGGTAACGATGCTGCTTTAGATATTTCGCTTACATTTAATCAACCAGGAGTTATTAATAATCGAGTTGTAACGGTACCTAATGCATTAAATACTGCATTCGCAAGTTGTCAAACATCTGTTATAGCAAAATTAACCAAATCTGGGACCAACTATACTATTGAGTCTGTTGGGCTTGCAAATTCAGTTGGAGTACCAGCTTCTGATATGTATGTTGGAGACTATAGTATGACTGTTTCTGGAACAAATGCTTTTGGTGTTCCTTCTTTTGATGACCAAACTGTTACATTAGTAGCAAACGGTAATTCTAGAACTATTGAAGATTTATCTTATTTACCTGCTTTTGGTGGATTTGCGATTGATTTTACATTTGAATTTGTTGATGCATGTGGTCTAACTACTGTACCTGAGTATGACACAGGTGTTGGTTGTGTTGCCGGGGCAGAAGCTATGTTCCTAGGACCATCTGGAAGTGATGCAAGTTATTCAGTCGATGATGATATGACTTTAATAGTTAATTTCCAGGATGCTTCAAACGCTGGAAATAGCTGTGATGCACCTGCATCAGAGATAGTATTAACTTTTACTAAGTTATAAAAAACTTATTTATTAAAAAACCACCTCGAATGAGGTGGTTTTTTTTTCTAATAAAATAAGATATCTAATTATTATTCTTATTTTTAGATAAAAACTTGCAATATGAAAAAATTTACACTTTTCTCAATAGGCTTAATTTTCTGTAGCCTATTTTCACATTCCCAAAATCTTAACAAAGCCTTAAACGATTTTCAAAGTAAAACACAAGCCACTATTACATTTAATAAAAATTTAGAGGCTCCTGGTTTTATAAAATTTCCTCTTAATAAAGAATTGTATGTAGCTGGTAAGACAGTAAAAGAAAAAGCTCATAATTTTTTATTAGAAAACAAAACAGTTTATGGGATTTCCAACTTAGACGAGACTCTTCCTCCTAACGGCGAAATCAAAATTGATAATTATGGATTAAAACATTACGAAACAAAACAGTTTTACAAAGGTGTTCCGGTTTATGATTCAGGTTTAAAATTTCATTTTAATAAATATGACAATATAACATCTGTTAATGGTAATATCATATCTGATATTAAACTAGATGTTACTCCAAGACTAGCTAAAACTTTAGCTAATACAAAAGCTTTAGAATTAGTAAAAGACTTAAATAATTCTGGAGAACCTTTAAAAATAATTTCTAACGAACTAATGGTATTTCCAAAAGGGCTAGTTGAAGGCAATGTGACCTCAAAACATTTGGTTTATCGCATTGAAGTTCGTAACGATTTAGATGTTAGAGAATTTCTATTTATAGATGCGCACTCAGGTAAACTTGTAGAGCAATTTACTGGTATTGCTCATGCACTAGATAGAATATTATATGAAGGCGATACAAGTAATAAAACATGGCAAGAGGGTCTTTCCTTTCCTGGGTTTTTAAATGTATGGCAACAGGCTGAAGTAGCTGCTGCAGGACATACCTATCATTTTTTTAATAACGCATTTGGGTTTACATCTTACGATGGGCAAGATGCACAAATGGTGACCATAAATAATAATCCCAATATAAACTGCCCGAATGCAACTTGGAATGGTGTTTCTGCCAATTATTGCGACGGTACAGCTTCTGATGATGTTGTTGCACACGAGTGGGGTCATGCTTACACAGACTATACTTGTAATTTAGTATATGCTTACGAATCCGGTGCAATTAATGAGTCTTTATCCGATATCTGGGGTGAAACCATAGATTTATTAAATGGATATAATGATGACGGTGAAGATGTTACTGTACGTACCGGTTCTACAATAAATGAACGTTGGAAAATGGGTGAAGATGCATCAGCTTTTGGAGGAGCTATTAGAGATTTATGGGCGCCAAATTTAAATGGAGACCCAGGAAAAATGAGCGATAATCAATACGCATGCGACGTAGATGAAAATGATAATGGTGGGGTACATACAAATTCAGGGATTCCAAATCATGCTTATGCCTTATTAGTGGACGGTGGAACTTATAACGGTCAAACCATAGGGAGTTTGGGCTTTGTAAAGGCTGCACATATCTTTTGGCGTGCACAAAGTGAATATTTAACTGCAACGAGTGATTTTGAAGTTCTTTCTGACGCATTAGAAGCGGCATGTGCTGATTTGGTTGGAATTAATCTTCAAGGATTATCTACAACAGATACGCCTGCAGGACTTTCTGGTGAGATCATTACACTTGCTGATTGTCAAGAAGTAACAAAGGCTTTAATTGCTGTTGAAATGAAGACAGAAAATGGATGTCCTTACGCAACTATTCTTGCACCGTCTTCTGAATTATGTGGCGCTGCAACATCGAATCCTATTTTCATTGAAGATTGGGAAAGTGGATTAGGGTCTTGGACGGTATCTCAAATTCCTGTAAATGCTGGAACTTGGGAGTCTAGAGATTGGACCATTGAAACGTCGTTACCAGATAGAGCAGGTCAAGGTATATTTGCACCAAATCCAATAAACGGCGATTGTGATACAGATTTACAGAACGGTATCCTTCGATTAGAAAGCCCAACAATTACAATCCCTAATTATACGAATGGCACATTTAGTTTAGCATTTAACCATAATGTTTCTACTGAGCTAAATTATGATGGTGGTAACATTAAATTCAGTTTAGATAATGGTGCTACTTGGGCTATTTTACCAGCATCTGCTTTTACAGAAAATGCGTATAACTTAACTCTTAACAATACGAACAATGACAGCCCAATGAGCGGTGAAGAAGCCTTCTCTGGATCTGATACAGGTTCTTTTGATAGTGTATGGGGCCAAAGTACCATCGACTTATCTGCTATAGGCGTTACTGCTAATTCGACGTTAAAATTAAGATTCGAGTTTGGAAGTGATGGTTGTAATGGAAAAATTGGTTGGTATTTAGATGAAATTGTCATTTTTAACTG
The DNA here is from genome assembly GCF_900141715.1 of Algibacter luteus. Lineage (GTDB taxonomy): Bacteria > Bacteroidota > Bacteroidia > Flavobacteriales > Flavobacteriaceae > Arenitalea > Arenitalea lutea. The sequence continues at coordinate 470,130 of NZ_FQYK01000001.1, forward strand.
TGCTGAAGCATTATCAATCAACGATTTCGACTTCTTAGGCAATAACATAAGTATTTACCCTAACCCATCCTCTGGTATATTTAATATCAAAATGAAGAGTATCTCTGATTTCCGCTATGATGTTTTAGACATTACAGGTAAATCTATTATGAGTAGAATGAATATAAACGATAATTCTTTTAAAGTTGATTTAAGCAATTATTCAAAAGGGATTTATTTCTTTAAATTATATTCTGGCGAAGGTGCTATTACTAAAAAATTGATTGTTCAATAAAATAAAAAAGAGCAACTATAACTTAAAAAAGAGACTGAAAGTTCAGTCTCTTTTTTTATACCTTTACACCAATGGAAAACCAAACACAAATATTCGGTATTAGAGCTATTATAGAAGCTGTAAATGCTGGCGAGACAATTGATAAAGTATTTCTTCAAAAAGGTTTAAAAGGGGAATTATTTGGCGAATTAGAATCTGTTTTAAGGAAAAACAGTATTAATTCATCATATGTACCTGTTGAAAAACTAAATAGATTAACCAATAAAAACCACCAAGGTGCAGTTGCTCAAATTTCACCGATTGCGTTTCATGACATGGAAACCTTAGTTTTAAATGTTATTGAATCTGGGAAAACACCGCTTTTTCTATTGCTTGATCAATTAAGTGACGTTCGAAACTTTGGCGCCATTATTAGAACCGCTGAATGTACTGGTGTTGATGGAATCATCATCCAAAAGAAAGGTGGGGCTCCTGTAAATGGCGACACGATAAAAACAAGTGCTGGAGCAGTTTTTAAAATTCCTATTTGCAAAGTAGACCATATTAAAGATGCTGTATTCTACATGCAAGCTTCTGGCATAAAGGTGATTGCTGCCACCGAAAAAACGAATGATACCTTGTACGATGTTTCTTTTGTTGAACCTTGTGCCATTATTATGGGATCTGAAGGTAAAGGTATCAATCCATCGACTTTAAAAGTTGTAGATGCTAAAGCTAAACTACCTTTGCTTGGTGATATTGAATCTTTAAATGTATCCGTAGCTTGTGGTGCTTTTTTATATGAAGTAGTGAGACAGAGGCTTTCTTAGGTTATTAGACTTGCTTAGATTTTTAGACTGCTTAGAATTTATTTTAGACTTTTTAGATTATAGAATTAGTCTTTGTTTTCTCGGTAGGTATAGTTTACTTGTTGTTGCTCCGCCTCTATTTCGGGTGTTTTGGTTTCAATAAAATTTCCATTTTCATCGAAGTGTTTTAAAAACGGATCATCATCTTCGTTATAATTTTCTTGTTCCCAAACGTATTTTTTAGGCTTTGCTATTTCTTTTCTGAAGATAAGCGCAAACAGTAAACCTGTTATTAAACCTGCTAAATGCCCTTCCCAAGAAATACCTTTTTCTATAGGCATAGTATACCAAATCATACTGCCATACAGGAAAATAACGCCTAATGATAAGGCTATAAGTCTATAGTGTTTTGCGATAACTCCCTTAAAGAAAGTAAAACTTACCAGCACATAAATAAGTCCGCTTATCCCAATATGGTAAGACGGTCTGCCAATGCACCAGGTAAGAAATCCAGAAACTAAGATGCCTAAAATAAGTACTTTCCAAGCGATATGCCTGTAGAAATAAAACAATGCTGTAGATAAAACGAATAACGGTACAGTATTGTGATAAATGTGTTTGATGTCGCCATGAATAAACGGACTCAACACAACACCTCTTAAACCCTTAAGCGTTTGCGGAAAGACACCATACTTACTAAAGTTGTACCCAAAACGCACCTCGAACCAAAATACCAACCAAATAGTGAGCACAAAAAATATGGGGTATGCAATAACACCTGTAGAGAATTTAAAATGATCTTTATTTTTCATTAACATAAAAGTAGCAAATAGTTAACCAACTTTGTAATTTGTGCTAAATTGGCAGGTACGCCCGCGTGAGGGATTGAAGCATTTGTTGAAGCTACCGACGCAGGAGGGAGCGACTGCTGAAAGCCCGACCCCCGATTTTTCTTCGGGGGGCACGCCCAAAACTTGAATTATTTCGTGTAATTTTGTAACTATGAACAACAATGCCCCTTTAGCGGAACGGTTAAGGCCCAAAACCCTGGAAGACTACGTTAGCCAAACACACTTGGTTGGCAAAGGCGGTGCTTTAACGCAGCACATTAAACAGGGTTTAATACCATCGATGATTTTTTGGGGACCTCCAGGAACAGGTAAAACCACATTGGCAAATATTATTGCGAACGAATCTGGCAGACCATTTTACACCTTAAGTGCTATAAATTCTGGCGTTAAAGATATTCGGGAGGTTATTGATAAGGCTAAACAAAGTGGTGGTTTGTTTACTACTAAAAACCCTATTTTGTTTATAGATGAGATACACCGGTTTAGTAAATCTCAGCAAGATTCACTACTACAAGCTGTTGAGAAAGGATGGATTACACTTATTGGTGCGACTACCGAAAATCCGAGTTTTGAGGTAATTTCGGCACTTTTATCACGTTGTCAGGTTTATATTTTAAATGCGTTTGATAAAACCGATTTAGAAACACTTTTAAAACGCGCCATTGAAACCGATGAGCAACTTTCCAAAAAAAATATTACACTTAAGGAAACCAATGCGTTACTTAGGCTATCTGGTGGCGATGCCAGAAAACTGCTCAATGTGTTCGAGCTTTTAGTAAATGCTTTTGATACCGATGATGTTGTTATTACAGACGAGACTGTTTTAGAAAACATCCAAAACAATACGGTTAGGTACGACAAAACCGGAGAGCAACACTATGATATCATTTCGGCATTTATTAAATCCATTCGTGGTAGCGATCCTAACGGCGCGGTATATTGGTTGGCTAGAATGATAGAAGGTGGCGAAGATGTAAAATTTATTGCCCGCCGCCTATTAATTGCCGCAAGTGAAGATATAGGAAATGCTAACCCCACGGCCCTGGTTATAGCTAACAACACTTTTCAAGCAGTTGCTACTATTGGCTACCCAGAATCGCGCATTATTTTAAGTCAGTGCGCCACATATTTAGCCTGCTCTCCCAAAAGCAATGCCGCATATATGGCGATTGGGAATGCGCAACAATTGGTTAAGGAAACGGGCGACTTAAGTGTACCGTTAGAAATTAGAAACGCCCCCACAAAACTCATGAAAGAGCTTGGTTATGGTGATAATTACAAGTACGCACATAATTACGAAGGCAACTTTACCAACCAAGAGTTTTTACCAGACGAAATTAAAAACCAGAAATTATACGACCCCGGAAACAACGCTCGCGAAAATGCGCATCGGGAGTTTTTAAAGCAGCGCTGGAAAGATAAATACGGTTATTAGTTTTTGGGCGCCTGCCTGCCGGCAGGCAGGTTACCACTAGGGTCGGGCTATACACTGCAAGTCCTCGCTCGTACCTCGCTGTGGGCTTTCCGTTGCTATCCCTAACGCAATTCTAAAATTCTTTTAAAACTTAAAATTTAATATTCAAAGCTTCTTGCTCTAAAGTGGCTCCAGTATAATACTCAATAACCCAATCGTTACCTTTTTTATAAATAATAGCACTAGAACCTTCTACTAAAAATACATCGTTTAAGTTTGTTTTTTTTATGCGGTAAACCACTTTTGGCGAACTGTCAACCAACTGAAAGCCGTTTTCAATTTCTTGAGCGTAAAGCACATTTGATACACCTTCAATAACAGAAGTTTCTTTAACTTCTGGTTGTTTTACTGGCTTTGGTTCTTGTACTTTTACTTCAGGTGTTTCAACCTTTGGTTTTTCAACTGCAGTAACCTCAGCTTGCTTTTCCTTTTTTAAATTTTGAATTTCTTTTTTGAGTTCAGCAATTTCTTGAGTCACTTCTTTTTTGGCGGGTGACTGTGTTGCTGTGGTTATAGAAGTAATACTTTCATTAGGCACATAGTTATAATTTAACGGCTCCAATTTTTTAAAGGCTTCGCGCAATGCAAAATTGTATGCTTTTTTATATTCTTTCTCTCTACTTTCTCCTAGGCCAGTTTCATGCACAAGCTTATCATTACAATCTTTAAGCTCTATTTTAAGTTTAGTTTTAAATAAATTCGATTCATTTAAAACATCAGCATCTAAAGCCAAACAACGGTTTAATGCTAAGTCTGCAGGATATTCAGAGCCTTCCATTACTGCTTCAAAACCATATTTATTAAATAAAAACTTAGTTAACGAATTAAGTTGAAATTCATCTTGTGTTTTTAAAAAATCAAATTTTTCAGGAACAATAACGTATTTATAATTATTGATGCTTATTTGCGAGAATGCAGATAAGGTAATAAAGCTGGCAACTATAATGGATAAAAACGGTGTCTTCATATACTTAAATTAATTATTTATGTTTTTGTAAATATACCATCCAACTATTAAAAATCGGACTTCTTTTATTCTAAACTTACAGGAAGTTTTTTAATTGTATTAAATTATTTATTTGTCTAATATTTGCATCAACGGTCATATTTCTTAAATCGAAAAACACCACGTCCATCCCAATATTTTTTGCCCCCAAAATATCGGCTTCATAACTATCGCCAATCATTACACTTTTATTTACAGTAGTATTAGCAAGGTTCAAAGCAAAATTAAAAATTTCAGGGTTTGGTTTTTTTACACCCGCGATTTCAGAATTGGTAATGGTTTTAAAATAATGATCAATTTTTGAATGACTCATTTTTTTATACTGTACTTCATTAAAACCATTGGTGATAATATGTAAGTTGTAATTAAGACTTAAATAATCTAAAATTTCAAAGGTATTCTCGAATAAATGATTAAAAGTAGATAGATGTGTAATGTAATCTTCAGAAAGTTTATGAATCAACTCGTCTTCAGCTTTAAAGTTTATTAGTTTAAATGTTTCGCTTAACCTCTCATAGCGTAAGTCTGTTTTATTAATTTCGTTATTTCTGTAAAGTCTCCAATATTTTAAATTAATAGGTTCGTAATGTGTCAAAAAATGGTCTACATCAGCTTTTACATTATTTATCTTAAAAATTTTCTTAAACGTTAATGCTGAGTTCTTATCAAAATCCCATAGAGTATGGTCTAAATCAAAAAAAACGTCTGTGATTCCTTCAAACTTCATCTGGAGAATTTAAAACTAAATTAAACAATTCTTTAAAACCATCCCACCTAGTATCATCACTAAAGGTATAGTTGTGAAACACCGGCACAAATTCACCATTTACTTGTTTTACTTGATGCATTATTTCGTTTAAAACTTTCTTTTTATCCAGTAACGATTTATGTTTTAACAACGCATAATCCATAAGATGATAAGGTACAATTTTAAGAGGTGTTTGTACTTCGTAATCCAAATCATAAAATAAAAATGGTGTACACGACCCTGCCCTAAAACCAATGTGGTTAACATAACCCATGGTATAATCTTCTTTAATTTCTAAAGCTATTAAATTTCTATAGGTTTCAGGTAGGTTTAGTTTGGAAAAGGATTGTCTTGAAGCTTTTAAATTGGTGTTTAAAATTTCTTCCATTCTTACTTTTTCTTTCTTAAGCAATACGTCATCTTCTAAAGCAAAAAAGGAAATTTTGAGTCCTACGTGGCTATAATCATTCACATGTTTTATAAGTGATACAAATTTCTTTTTATTAGGGTTTATACCTTTATCGTAAGTTGAATAATCGCCAATTAAAAAAAAGAAAAGAAACTTAAAATGCGAAGTTTTCTGTCTATTTATTAAATATTTAAATGTATCGTACGGATCGTGTCTAAACCCAAGTAACACACCAAATCGAGTATACAAACTTTTTAACCTAAACTTAAACAAATCTTTAAATGTACCTCCTAAAGTTCGCATAATACCTTTAAGTTTATAGGTATAAGCACTCGGTACATCTATAATCGGTTTTAGTTGATACGTTCTTTCAGGAAATTTAAAATCGGGAAATTGTTTCTGTAAAGCTTTTCTAAATTTATATGCCCAAATATCTACAACGGGTTGATGTAAAAACCCTTCTTTGTAAGCGATACTTTCGGTTGCCACAAAACGACCGTATTCATCCTTTACATGTGGTAAATACTCTTCATATCTTGATAAAAGGTAAAACGATGCCGAAAAAATATCGTAAGGCAAAGCGCATTTATCGCCAATAGAAAAAAAGCATTTCGTATTTTCCCAAGTATGAATATGGATATCAATATCGCTTAAACCTTGTTCGAATAAAATGTCATTACTTTTAATAAAAAACTCATTACCTAACTGCTGTTTGGTATAAGACATTTTTAAACTATCGTGCGCTATAAACTCTTCTATTTTGGTTGTAAAACCAACTTTTACACCTAAAACTCTGGCACAAATATGCTTAAAAACATATTTTAATCTCGGTGATATTTTATGGGTGTAAACTAAAAGCATTAAAGTATGGTTTCATCTGCAAAACTAAAGTATGCTTTTTCTGTGATAATTAAATGGTCAAGCACTTTTATATCCAAACTTTGTGCTGCTTGTTTTAATTTTTGTGTGATTTGTTTATCGGCTTCACTTGGTTTTAATGTTCCCGATGGATGGTTATGTGTTAAAATTAAACCCGTAGCCCCTACTTCCAGCGCTGTTTTTAACACCAAACGCACGTCTACTAAAGTCCCAGTTATACCACCTTTACTTAATTGACTTTTTTGAATCACTTTATTGGAATTATTCACATAAATAATCCAAAACTCTTCATGTTCAAGTTCTCCAATAACAGGTTGCATGAGTTCAAAAACTGCTGAGCTTGAGGTTATTTTCTTTTTCTCAAGTGCTTCTTCACCCCTACGTCGTCTACCAAGTTCTAAAGCAGCAATAATAGTTATGGCTTTGGCTTCTCCAATACCTTTAAATTCCATGAGTTGTTTAATGGAAAGCTTTCCTAATTGGCTCAAGTTATTGTTGGAACTCGCCAAAATGCGCTTACATAAATCTACAGCGCTTTCCTCTCTATTGCCTGATCCAATTAAAATTGCAACCAATTCTGCATCGCTTAAAGCGGCCTTTCCTTTATAGAGTAATTTTTCACGTGGTTGATCGTCTTGACTCCAGTTTTTTATCGAAAATGACGATGGTTTTTCTTGCATTGGTTAAAGATAAATATTGTAAATTAGAGAAGCAATAAAAACTTTCATCATGAAACCACTTAAAAAAGAAGATATAAGTCAAGAGGTTTTTGATTTATACGATTATTACGCTCATAATAAAATAGACAGACGCCAATTTGTAGAAAAATTATCTGTGTATGCGGTTGGTGGAGTTACCGTATCTTCATTATTGAGTTTTATAACCCCCGATTATATAAACACCTTGATGGTTAAGCCTAATGATACACGCTTAAAATCTGAATATATAGAGTATAAATCGCCAAAAGGTGGTGGTACGATAAAAGGTTTAATATCGATGCCCGACGGAACAACGGGCAAGCTCCCTGGAATTGTGGTAGTGCACGAAAATCGTGGATTGAACCCTTATATTGAAGATGTTGGAAGACGTGCAGCTCTTGACGGTTTTATAACTTTAGCTCCTGATGCCTTGACGCCTCTAGGTGGTTATCCTGGGAACGATGATGAAGGTCGTGTTTTACAGCGCCAAAGAGACAAAAATGACATGCTTGAAGATTTTATTGCAGCTTTTGAGTATTTGAATTATCATGAAAATTGCAATGGTCATATTGGGGTTGTAGGCTTTTGTTTTGGCGGATGGATATCAAATATGATGGCTGTGAGATTACCTAATTTGAAAGCTGCTGTACCTTTTTATGGCGGGCAGCCATCAGCTGAAGAAACTGCAAACATAAAAGCACCTTTGTTACTGCAATTTGCCGAATTAGATACGCGCGTTAATGCCGGTTGGCCAGATTATGAAACGGCTCTGAAAGCTAATAATGTGGAGTATAAAGCACACTTTTATGAAGGTGTAAACCATGGATTTCATAACAATACAACGCCTCGTTATGATGAAAAAGCTGCCAATTTAGCTTGGGAACGCACAATAGCTTTCTTTAAAAAACATCTGACTTCATGAAAGTAAAATTCAGCTTTATGTTAATCTGTTCAGCATTATACTGTTATTTAAGTAATAAGATTTGGATGTTTTAAAACCTATAAAGCCTATGCTATTAACCCTTTAACCTCGTCAAAATCCAGACCACCGTAATTTCCTGAACTCATTAAAAGCAACGCTTTATTATCAAAATTTTGGGAGAATAAGAAATTTTTAAAATCATCTGGGTTAGTATATATCACTAAATCATCGCGTTCAAAAGCTGTAGCAATCTGCTCGTGCGTTACTTCTTTTAATTTTTTAATCTCGACGGCGTGTGGCGAATAAAACACAACAGCAACATCGGCAGCATCCAGAGCTCCTTTATACTCTTTTAAAAATTCAGCGTTTAAACTGCTATATGTATGCAATTCTAAACAAGCCACTAAAGTTCTGTTTGCATATTGCTCTTTAACTGCCTGAGTTGTAGCTTCAACTTTACTAGGCGAATGCGCAAAATCTTTGTAGGCCACACTTGTTTTTCCTTCTGCTATTTTTTCTAGTCTTTTACTTGCGCCTTTAAAGGTTGCAATGGCTTCGTAAAAATCGTCTTCATCGATGCCCATATGCTGACAAATCCATTTAGCTCCAGCCAAATTATTCAAGTTATGTTTCCCAAAAACTTCTATTGGCAGTGGACCTTCTGGAGTTTCTAATAACGTTTGTCCGTTTTCCACAGTATATTCTGGAGTTGTATAAGGTATTCTTCTGATGGTATTTTCGCTAGCCTCTACTACCCTTTTTACTTCTGGATCTTCTTCATTGTAATTAATACTTCCCCCTTTTACAATGCTATCAACAAAAATACTGAACTGCTCTACATAGTTTTCGTAGGTTGGAAATACATTGATATGATCCCACGCTATGCCACTTAATAAGGCTATATTAGGTTTGTATAAGTGAAATTTTGGACGTCTGTCTATAGGTGAACTCAAATATTCATCGCCTTCAAGCACAATGAAATCATTGGTTTCAGTGAGTTTTACCATCACATCAAATCCTTCTAATTGCGCACCAACCATATAATCAACATCTCTATCGTGATAATGCATCACGTGTAAAATCATAGAGGTTATAGTCGTTTTTCCGTGGCTTCCGCCAATAACGACACGGGTTTTATTCTTGGATTGTTCGTACAAGAACTCAGGATAACTGTATATTTTAAGTCCTAATTCTTGAGCTTTTAGCAACTCTGGATTATCCGCCTTGGCATGCATCCCTAGAACAATGGCATCCAAATTGTTGGTAATTTTTTCGGGAAACCAACCAAAAGTTTCCGGCAAAAGGCCTTTTACTTCTAGCCTTGATTTTGAGGGTTCGAAAATAGTATCATCGCTACCTGTTACTTGATACCCTTTGTTGTGCAGTGCTAAGGCTAAATTATGCATAGCTGCTCCTCCAATAGCTATAAAATGTACGTTCATAAAACAAATATCAAACTACAAACTACAATTTCCAAATTATTTGTTATGAAGTTTTGCGTTAGGGATTGTAGTGAAAATCCTTTTTGTGAGCACAAGCAAAAAGATTGCAATGAAAAGCTCGACTCTTGTGATAACCTGCCTGCCGGCAGGCAGGCAACCAAATACTAAAGATTTAAGATTTTCGATTTTTGAGCCAAAAACGGTTTGATTTTAGGAAGTTCTGCAATGGCAATATTAATGTGTTTTAGGGCCTTTTCCTTGTCTTTTTGATGGGCGTGAATTTGTGCTAAACGGTAATGTGCCCAAGCAATTGGAATGCCATCTTGTGCCGAATAATTTTTTAGATAGGTTTGCAAACATTGCTCGCCTTTGTCCAGTTGTATTTTGTACTCTGCTGCTACTTTACCAATCTGATAATGTAGGGCATTGCGATGATGTTTTTTATGAGTTTCTTCGAGATTTTCAATGGCTTTTTTAGGTTGCTTTTCGTTTTCATAAAAATGAGTTAGCTTGTTGAAACATGTAAGCGACCCACCTTCTTGAATAGCCATTTTATAATATTTTTCGGCAAGTTCTGGTTCGTCATCGTACTCGTAAACATAGCCTTTAGCAAGGTAACCATCTACTTTTGATAGATTTTCTAATTCTTGAGCATATTGCAACGATTTGCTTTTACTACCACCGAAAATACCTGGGAGTTGCATGTACAATTCTACGAGTGCCCACCTTGCATCAATATGGGTTTTATCGAGTTCGGCTGCTTTGGTGAAGGCTTCTTTTATATCACCTATTAAACCAATAGCTTTAAATTTATTTTGTAGTGCTTTCATACCTAAAACACCTCCATATTTGTATTGATAATTTGCGATTTCTGGCTTAGTATCTACTAACTTTTTATATTGAACAGTAGCACTATCCCACTTTTTTTGGTAACCTAAAGCATCACCTAAAAGCTCTATAGCTACTAAATTATTTGGGTGAGTTTTTAAATAATTAATGGATTGAACTTCGGCTTTTTTATAGGCTTTCTGATTTATAAGCAATGTTATCTCACTAAGTTTATCTTGCGAAAAAGCAAGCGCAGGAAGCAATAAAAACAAAATTATTTTTTTCATAGATTTGAAATCGAAATCACAAAAATACACTTTATTAGATTGGTGATAAATTACTTTATAAAAATCTTAAGATTTTGTTGCTATGGCACTATTACCTCAGGGTATTTTATCATTAAAATGATTAACTTCACTCAATCAACGTGATAATTAACTTTTTTATTATAGTTTGGAATGGCTTTTGAAGTTACATTGATAATAAATATAAACACATGATGCGTCCTCTATTATTATTTATGATTATACTTTTTTCAAACATTGCTCAAGGTCAAGATTCTAATTACACCAATCTATGGACTAAAGTTGAACAATTTGAAGTCGACGGGTTACCTAAATCTGCTTTGAAAGCTGTTGAAAATATTGAGAAACAGGCAATTATAGATAATAATAATCCGCAGCTCATTAAAACCATGCTTTTTAAAAGTAAGTATGCATTGATTTTAGAGGAAGATGCGCAATTGAGTATCATCAACGATTTTAAAACCAAAATTGCTAAAAGTGATTTTCCAACAAAAAATATTCTTGAAAATATTCTAGCAAATTTGTACTGGCAATATTTTAACCAACACAGATGGCAATTCTATAACCGAACTAAGACCGCGGAGAAAGCAGATACTGAAGACTTTAGAACTTGGGATTTACAAACACTTTTTGATGAAACACATATTCATTTCCAAAACTCTTTACAGAGTGGATTGATGCTTCAACAAGAGCCTTTAAATAAGTACAGTGCTTTGTTACATGAGCAAAAAGGATCGAAAATTTATCGACCTACGTTATTCGATTTTTTAAATCATAATGCACTACAATTTTACAAAACCAACGAAACTCAAATAATCAAACCCGCTTATAAATTTGAAGTAGAAAACCCTGATCTTTTGGCTCCTGCCGAACGATTTTCAATATTAAATATAGAATCAAAAGACTCCACTTCTTTACAACTACATGCATTAAAAATCTATCAAGATTTGATTCGATTTCATTTGAAAGATAAGTCGCCTTTAGCATTAACTGATGTTAATATTGAACGTTTAAAATTTGTCAATCAGCATGCCACATTCGTCGATAAAAAAACCCTCTTAATGAGCGCCTTAAAAACAGAAAGTGAGCGAAATAAAACTCATGAGGTTTCTGGATTATACGATTATGAAATTGCTGCTATTTACTATCAAGAAAGCACGCAATATCAAGCTGCTAATAACGAGCAATTTCGCTGGAAAGCTAAAGATGCCCTAATCCTTTGTGACGCTGTCATTTCAAAATTTCCGAATAGTAAAGGCGCGGAGCAATGTGAAATATTAAAGTCTCAGATTAAACATGCTTCTATTCAAATTACCACCGAAGATTTTTTACCGATTCAGCAAGATGGAAGATTATTACTGCGTTATAAGAATTTAAAAGAACTAAATTTTAATGCATACCGAATTACTCAGCAGCAATTTGAGAAATTTATAAATACTTACAGAAAAGATGAACAACTGCGTTTTATAAAAAATTTGAATGCCTCAAAATCTTGGTATAGCAAATTAAAAAATGAAAATGATTACCAAACGCACACTACTGAGGTTTTAATCCCGAAATTGGACAATGGCCGATATATTATTGCCGCATTTATAGATGAAGATAAAAATAATTTTGCTTTCGCGAATATACAAGTAACACATTTGGCCTTGGTAGAAACCGAAGCTTCAGCACATAAGTTATTTCAAATAATTGATAGAAATAATGGTACACCTAAAGTCAAAACCAAAGTTAAAGTTTCATACCAATCTAGAAATAACAGAAATACAATAAATAAAAATTACACCACAAATCAGTTAGGTGAAATTGAAATTGAAAAAGACAAAAATTGGTATAGAAATGTCAAGTTAAAAGTGGAAAGTGCCAACGATACTGCTTATTTCGGCAATTATTATATCAATCAATCTGATATTCAATCGAAAGAACAAGATAGTTATAATTCCTTCTTGTTTACCGATAGAAGTATTTATAGGCCTGGGCAAACTGTTCATTTCAAAGCTATTGCAATGAAAACTATTAATGGTAAAACAGAGGTTGCAGCAAATGAGCCTGTTTATGTAACACTATTTAATACTAATGACGAGGAGGTTAAAGAGCTTAAATTTAAAACAAATGAAATCGGATCTGTTTCAGGTGAATTTATTTTACCAAATAATGGATTGAATGGTGAATATTATATTGAATTTGATGGTGATGTTGAAGATTTCTTTTCAGAGCATTATTTTTCAGTTGAAGAATACAAGCGTCCTAAATTTGAAACAAAGTTTTACCCAGTAACCGAAACTTTTAAAGTTAACGACTCGGTTACCATTAAAGGACAAGCCCTAGCGTATGCAGGGAGTAATATTACTGATGCCAAAGTGGTGTATCGTGTGCATCGCAAAGTAGAGTATCCGCGTTGGTATTTTTGGTATCGCCCAAGTTTTTATAGTGAGCCACAAGAAATCACGCATGGTGAGAGTATCACCAATGAAAAAGGCGAATTTGAAATCACTTTCAATGCCATTCCAGACCAAAGCATTAATAAAACTAGCTTACCAGTTTTTAATTATGAAATTACAGCAGATGTTACCGATTTAAACGGTGAAACACGAAGCGCAACTACCATTGTTAATGTCGGATATCATGCATTAATTGCGAACATGAGTATCGAGAGTCCAATAGACAAAACCAAAAAAGATGTTGCTTTAACTATAAATACAAAAAACTTAAATGGCGAATTCGTACCATCAAAAGGCAGCATTAAAATATATAAGCTTAAAGCCCCAAATGCCGTTTTAAGAGCTCGTCCTTGGGCTGCACCTGATTATCAAACATTCTCTAAAGAGGAGTTTAAGACATTGTTTCCGCATGATGCCTATACCAACGAACACCTATCTAATAACTGGGAGAAAGGCAAACTAGTTCTAGAAAAATCGTTTAACACGAAAGACTCAAAAACACTTGAACTTGGCAAATTGAAGAAATGGAAATCGGGACAATATCTCATCACATTAGAGAGTAAAGATAAATTTGGGCAATTGGTAAAAGATGAAATAAAAACCACCTTGTTTAGTCATAAAGATGAAACGCCGGCAGACAAGCAGCTGTTTACCATAACCACTAACAAAACCGCTTATCAGGCTGGGGATATGGCAAAAGTTACTGTAGGTTCTGCAGCTAAAAATGTGAAGGTTACCCTTACCATTGAAAAAGATAAACAAATTATAAAAACCGAAGTGATTTCGCTAAATGCAAATAAAAAAACCATTTCTATTCCTGTATCACAAAATGATTTAGGCGGATTTGTAGTGCATTATAGTTTGGCAGCATTTAATAGTTTTTTATCAGGGTCAGAAAACATTTCAGTGCCTTATCCTTCCACAGAACTGGATATTGAAATTAATACCTTCAGAGATAAATTACAACCAGGAATCGATGAAACTTGGAGCTTCAAAATTAAAGGTCCGAAAGGTGATAAAGTAAGTGCTGAGTTATTAGCAAGTATGTACGATGCTTCCTTAGATCAGTTCAAACCGCATGCTTGGAATTTTAACCCTGTCCAAATGCCTAATTATTATGGCATAAGCAACAGACGAGCAAACAACAGTTTTGGTACACAAAATTTTAGAGTCTATCAAGACCGTTTTATTCCGAATTATTCCCATCAAACATACGACCAATTGAATTGGTTTGGGTTTAGTTTTGGGTACAACAATGACTTAAGAATCAGAGGGAATAAGAGTGTTTCCAGGGCGCTAGAAGGTCGAGTTGCGGGTGTTCAAGTTGTTGAAAATGATATGGAAGTTGAAGAATCTGTTGCATTCATGAAAGTTAGCGACGATGCCGATTTAGAAGAAGTGGTAGTAACAGGATTCGCTCCAAAAATGGAAAGTACAGATAAACAAAACTTAGAACAAGAAAGCTTCGAAAACATTGGTATTCGCAAAAACCTGCAAGAAACAGCTTTTTTCTTTCCGAAATTACAAACGGATAAAGATGGCAATGTAAGTTTTAGTTTTACAACACCTGAGGCTTTAACACAATGGAAATTACAACTTTTAGCCCACACTAAAAATTTAGAATGTGCCACCAAAACCTTAACTACGGTCACGCAAAAAGAATTGATGGTAATACCAAATGCACCGCGTTTTTTACGTGAAGGCGATAACATAACCATCAGTACAAAAATTGCAAACCTTACTGATAAAACACTTTCTGGTCTAGCAAAACTCATTTTAACAGATGCCATATCAGGAAATGATATTACAGATAAGTTAATCAATACTTCCCTCTCGGAGAATCAAGACAAGGCTTCTTTTACCGTTGACGCTAAAGGAAATACACAAGTGTCGTGGCGCTTGTCTATTCCAAATAATGTGGATGCTATTCAATATAAAATAGTAGCAAAATCTGAAAGTTTTAGTGATGGTGAGCAAAATGCTTTACCTGTTTTAAGTAACCGTATGTTGGTTACCGAAACGCTACCTATGTGGGTTAGAAGCAACGAAACTAGAACTTTCGTTTTAGATAAATTGAGAACAAATACCTCAACCACACTCAAAAATCATAAGTTAACTTTAGAAATAACTTCAAATCCGGCGTGGTATGCAGTTCAGGCCCTTCCCTATTTAATGGAATATCCTTACGACTGTAATGAGCAAACTTTTTCTAGATATTACTCCAATGCTTTGGCGAGCCACATTGCAAACTCAAACCCGCGAATTCAAGAGGTTTTTAATCAATGGCGAAATACCGATGCATTACTTTCTAACTTAGAAAAGAACCAAGAATTAAAGTCTATTTTAATTCAAGAAACTCCGTGGTTACGTGATGCGCAAAGTGAAACTGAACAAAAAAAGCGTATAGCTCTCTTATTCGATTTGAATAAAATGAATAATGAGTTACAGTCTGCACTCAATAAATTAAAAGCAAATCAAATGCCTTCTGGTGCTTGGGCGTGGTTTAACGGTGGTTACGAAAACCGATACATTACCCAACACATTATTGCTGGATTTGGACACTTGAAACAGCTCGATGTTCTTCAGAATGATAACGCAGAATCTATTATTCAAAAAGCCATCAATTATTTAGATGATGAATTTATCAAAGCGTATAAAAACATCAGAAAGTATAATAATGATGTTGATATGGATAAAGACCATTTAAGCCATACGCAATTGCATTATTTATATATGCGAAGCTTCTTTCCAGAGATTAAAAAATCGAAAGAAGTTGAAAAAATTAGCGATTATTACCAAACTCAAATTAACAAGTATTGGTTATCGCGACCGTTATATTCTAAAGGATTAATGACCTTAGTTTCATATAGAAATAACGAAACAAAAACGGTTTCTAAAATATTAAAATCGCTAAAAGAAACGAGTATAACTTCTGATGAACTAGGCATGTACTGGAAAGCCAACACAAATTCATGGTATTGGTACCAAGCCCCAATTGAAACACAAGCTCTTTTAATTGAAGCATTCTCTGAAACTGGACATGTTATTCATAACGAAACTAAGAATCTAACAGATATTGATAACTTAAAAATTTGGTTGCTTAAAAACAAACAAACTAATAGATGGAAAACGACTAAAGCAACCACCGAAGCCGTTTATGCGTTATTACTTCAAGGTAGCGAATGGTTGTCTGTAACCGATATGGTTGATGTCGTTTTAGGCGGACAAAAAATAGAGCCTTCAAAATTAGAAGCTGTAAAAGTTGAGGCCGGAACAGGATATTATAAAACAGCTTGGAGTGCTTCAGAAATTAAACCTAATATGGCTGAAGTAACTATTTCTAAAACTGGAAAGGGTATTGCTTGGGGAAGTTTATACTGGCAATATTTTGAAGATCTAGACCAAATTACTTCTGCTGAAACACCGCTTAAATTAAAGAAGAAACTATTTCTTAAAACAAATTCGGATACTGGTGAAGAAATTTCAGAAATTAACGAAGAAACACCACTTCAGGTTGGCGATTTGGTTAGGGTTAGAATTGAATTGAGAAGCGATAGAAATATGGAATTTATCCATATGAAAGATATGCGCGCCTCAGGTTTAGAACCTGTAAATGTATTAAGCACATACAAATGGCAAGATGGTTTAGGGTATTATGAAAGTACTAAAGATGCTTCCACCAATTTCTTTTTTGACAATTTACCAAAAGGTGTTTATGTTTTTGAATACGATTTACGAGTGAATAATGCAGGAAATATGAGTAACGGTATCACAACAATACAAAGCATGTATGCGCCAGAATTTAGCAGTCATAGTGAAGGTACACGAATACTTGTTGAATAATTACTGCATTACTATAAACAAAATTACACACTTTGTCATTATTGAAAAATATAACGAAATATAAAATCACCATACTGTTATTGGTATTACTACCTGTGTTTTTAGGATGCAAGAATAGCAAGCAAAGCTTCGAGAATCAGACTGAAATAGAAAGCACACCAAAAATTTTATTTCTAAATTATGTTATTGAAAAAACTCTTGATAATAAAAGGAAAATTGAGTTTATCAATAAGAAAATAGTAGATGGTAAATTAAAAAATATAGCCTTCGAACCTATTGGAAATGCGGTTGATGGGGATCTTATTTTTTCGGAATTAGATAGCAAGCTAAAAACCATAAATAAAATTCTAATTAAGAATCCTTTGGTGCAAACCATTGAATATGTTGACGATGCAAAACAATTTCAAACAAAAACACTAGACCTAGATAAATCCCAATTTTCTATAAGGTTACAACTAAAAAACGCTACTAAATACATTACAATTAGTAACTTTGCTGAAAACGAGCCCCTTATCAAAACTAAAATTAACTAGTATGAAATTGGTTTTATGCTTTTTATTACTCGCAATTACCCTACAAATTCCTGCACAAACATTTGATGTTGAAGCAATAAAACTTGAAGGCGCTAACGACAAGCGCATCAATCTTGTTTTTATGGGCGATGGCTATACGGCTTTCGAATTAGACCAGTTTATAACCGATGCAACTAATTTCTCTAGTAGTTTATTTGGCCAAAGTCCGTTTACCGAATACGCAGCATACTTTAATGTCTATGCAATAAAAGTGATTTCTAACGAAAGTGGAACCGACCATCCAGGAACTGCAACAGACGTTACGGAACCCGTAATTGACGTAAAATTTGTAGATAATTATTTTAATACGTCTTTTGATACAGCAAATATTCACAGATTACTTTATACTTATGATTCTGCAACCGTTTATGATGTGTTAGCAGATAATTTTCCAGAATACGACCAGCCTGTTATATTGGTGAATACCTCCGAATATGGTGGCGCTGGCGGACCATATGCAACCTCATCGACAGGCACAAGCGCTGATGAAATTGTAATACATGAGTTAGGACACTCACTTTTTGATTTGAAAGATGAGTATTATCCTGGAGATGCTTTAGCAGGAGAAGCCATAAATATGACTCAAGAAACCAATACGAGCTTGGTTAAATGGAAAAACTGGATAGGAACTAGTGGTGTTGGCATTTATCCGTATGGCACTTCAGGAAACGCAGCAACTTGGAACAGACCTCACCAAAACTGTAAAATGCGCTATTTAGGCGTTCCGTTTTGCTCTGTATGTAAGGAAGGGATTGTTGAAAAAATTCATAGTTTAATATCACCCATTGATGCCTACACACCAAATAATACAACGGTTGATGAACCAACCTTTCCATTAGATTTTCAATTAGATTTGATTAAACCTATTCCAAATACCTTAGAAAGCGAATGGACCTTAAATACAGTAAGTTTTGCTAGTAATGTAGATGAAGTATCTGTACTTGAAACCGATTTGGTAGAAGGCGCTAATACGCTAACAGCTGTAATACATGATAACACCCCATTTTTAAGAGTAGATAATCATGAAAGTGTGCATATTCATACCGTAACCTGGACTATAAATTATTCATCATTAGGAATAAATGATATTGAAAGTGAACTAAACAACTATACGATTTCCATGTATCCGAATCCAACAAATAACATTTTAATTGTGACGTTGGAAAGTAACTCTTCTTCTAATTTAAAAATTGAAATTATGAGTTTGGATGGAAAAAAAGTAAAGTCTACAAGTATTTCAAATTATGAAAATACACCAATTGATATTAGTCATTTTAGTGAAGGTGTTTATGTTTCTAATTTCTATTCTGGAAATATTTTAATTGCGAGTAAAAGATTGGTTAAGAATTAATTCTTTTTATCTGGCGGATAACCAGTTAAAATCTTAGCAACTATAGCATTGAATTGTTCTTCGCGTTTTTCTGGTGTTGCGTTTGGTTTGAATGAAGATTCGCTAATGGCTTGCCAAAAGAGTTGTTTTTTATTTTCGTCTACAAAATCTATGATTATTTGTCGGTTTACGTTCGCTTGCCCAATAGGCAAACCTACAGAAATACCGCCACCAACATTTCTTCCTGTCCCTCCTATTCCAATTCCAACAGATTGTCTTTGCAGATTTTGAATTTCAGAACTTTTAATATCGATAAAAAAATCTGGGTCTTCGGAAAGATAATAGCCCTTGGCTTCCATTTGTGCATCGATAACATTCAATAAGCGCTTGGTGTCTAAGTCGCTTAAACCCGTGTCTAAATTCGAGTAATATTGATACGTTTTATAGTTATTGAAATTGGTTGCTTTGTCATAATCATAATCTACACGAATGGGTGCGCAAGAAACGATGAGTAAGGCAAGAATAGTAGCTTTTAGAAATCGCATGAGGCTTTAATTTTAGTTAAAGTTAATCAAAAATTATTCCAAAAGTTTAAGTTTAGTTTTTAAGCTGCGTTAGGGATTGTAAAGGAAATCCTTTTTGTGAGGCACGAGCAAAAAGATTGTATTGTAAAGCCCGACCCTTACGGTAACGCCCTAATTATTTAACATTTTCCAGAGTAAATCTTTGAGTTCTTTAATGCCTTTTTGCGCTACTGATGAAATGAACAAATATGGAATTGGCAACTCGTTATCTAGTTCCTTTTTAAGTTCCGCTTGAAGCTCGTCGTCTAGTAAATCGCTTTTAGAAATGGCGATGATACGCTCCTTGTCAAGCATTTCTGGATTGTATCTTCGGAGTTCATCTAACAAAATATCATATTGTTTTTTAATATCCTTGGCATCTGCAGGAATTAAAAACAGGAGAATAGAATTACGTTCTATATGACGTAAAAAATAATGACCAAGCCCTTTACCTTCTGCAGCGCCCTCAATAATTCCAGGAATATCTGCCATAACGAAGGTTTGAAAATCGCGATATTTAACTATGCCTAAATTGGGTTTTAGAGTTGTAAATTCATAATCGGCAATTTTAGGTTTTGCCGAAGTTATTACTGATAATAAGGTTGATTTTCCAGCATTAGGAAAACCTACCAAACCAACATCGGCAAGTACTTTTAACTCCATGGTAACGTACTTTTCTTCCAATGGAATACCAGGTTGTGCGTAGCGAGGTGTTTGATTGGTTGAGGACTTAAAGTGCCAGTTTCCTAAACCACCTTTACCACCTTCTGCCAATATTCGTTCTTCGCCATCTTCGGTTATTTCAAACAGTATTTGATTGGTTTCGGTATCTCGAATTACAGTTCCTAATGGCACATCGATGTATACATCTTCACCATCGGCACCAGAACTTCTACCGCTACTTCCATGTTCTCCATGTCCCGCTCTGGTATGACGCTTAAATTTTAAGTGAAGTAAAGTCCATAGATTCGCTTTACCGCGCACAATAACATGACCACCACGACCACCATCACCACCATCTGGACCGCCTTTTGTAATATACTTTTCACGATGTAAATGCACAGATCCTTTGCCTCCGTTTCCGGAACAAACATACATTTTTACGTAATCTACAAAGTTACCTTCAGTCATAGTTATTTATTGTTATTAAAAATACAAAAACTATAACTTCAATATTAAAGTTATAGTTTTCAAGTATGAGATTCCTGCTTTTTACAGGAATTTATAGTTTGTCTATTACAGCGCTTAATCGCTTGGTAATTTCTTCAACACTACCAACACCATCAACACCAAAATATTTTTCTTGCGCAGTGAAATAGTCTTTTAAAATTGCAGTTTCGTTGTAATAAACTTTAATTCTGTTTCTTATGACTTCTTCGTCGGCATCATCTGCACGACCGCTTGTTTTTCCACGTTCAAGTAAACGTTTTACTAAAACTTCATCATCAACTTCTAAAGCAATCATCGCATTAATTTGAGAATCTTTGCTGTCCATTAATTTATCTAGAGCTTCAGCCTGCGCATTAGTTCTAGGGAAACCATCAAAAATAAAACCTTTTGCATCAGCATTTTTTTCTACCTCTGCATTCAACATATCTATAGTAACTTGGTCTGGTACAAGTGCGCCCTTATCCATGTATGACTTGGCCAACATGCCTAAAGCGGTTTCGTTTTTAATGTTGTATCTAAAAACATCGCCGGTTGAAATGTGCACTAAATTATACTTCTCTTTTAAGAATTCTGCTTGAGTTCCTTTTCCTGCTCCTGGAGGGCCAAATAGTACTAAGTTTGTCATGTGTTGTGTTTCTTTTATTTGATATACTTCTGGTAAATTTCTTCCTAATCCATCATAATCTAAACCATAGCCTACAATAAATTTATTCGGAATCTCTATACCTACATAATGTAATTTAAAATCTTTTTTATAGGCTTCAGGTTTGTAAAAAAGTGTTGCAATTTTTAACGATTTTACTTTTTCGTTCCTGAAAATCCTATGAACCTCGTGTAACGTGTTTCCGGTATCAATAATATCTTCCAGTATAATTACTGTTCTTCCGGTTAAATCTTGTGTTAGACCAATTAATCGTTGGATATCTTCGCTAGATTTCACGCCTTCATAAGACGCTAATTTTATAAAAGTGACCTCGCAGGTTTTTGGATACTTCTTTACAAAATCGCTAGTTAACATAAACGACCCGTTTAAAATACCAACAAATACAGGTATTTCGTCACCAACGTCTTCAGCAATTTCATCAACCAAGCGCTGTAAGGCATCATCAATTTCTTTAGCAGAAACAAAAGGTTTGAAATATTTATCGTGTAGCTTTATCACGGGTGTTAAATTTTAAAGTTGCAAAGATAATCAATAGATTAAGTAATACCCATTTTTTGATTTACGATTTAGGAAGTATTTTAAGATTTAAGTGTATTTTTGCCTAACTTAAATAAGTTATTAGCTTTAAAACAATGACAAACTATTTTTCTTCAAAATTTAAACTCGGAATACTTGGCGGTGGTCAATTAGGTAAAATGCTGCTTTACAACACCAGAAAATTTGATATTTACACATCTGTTTTGGACGCGAGTGAAGAAGCGCCGTGTAAAATTGCGAGTAATGAATTCCATTTGGGCGACCTCATGGATTATGATGCGGTTTATAATTTTGGAAAACAAGTAGATGTTTTAACCATAGAAATCGAAAATGTTAATGTTGATGCACTAGAAAAACTTGAAAAAGAAGGCGTTAAAGTATATCCATCGGCCAAAACCTTACGAACCATACAAAATAAGGCCAAACAGAAACTGTTTTATAGAGACCATAATATTCCAACATCCGATTTTACGCGTTTTGCCTATATTTCTGAAATTGAAGACTCTCTCGAAAATGGTGGATTAGAATTCCCTTTTGTTTGGAAGGCAGCACAATTTGGGTATGATGGCAATGGTGTTAAAGTGGTTAGAAATTTATCAGATTTAGAAGGTTTGCCTAAAGGCGAGTGTATTGCAGAGGAGTTAATCCCATTTAAAAATGAATTGGCTGTTATTGTAGCAAGAAGTGTATCTGGTGAAACTAAAACGTATCCGGTGGTTGAAATGGAGTTTCATCCTGAAGCGAACCAAGTTGAGTATGTTATTTGTCCGGCACGAATTTCTAATGAGGTCGCGAAAAAAGCTGAGGCCGTTGCTTTAAAAGTCTCAAAAGCTTTTAACCATGTTGGCCTTTTAGCAGTTGAAATGTTTCAAACTAAAGACGATCAAATTCTAGTTAATGAAGTGGCACCAAGACCTCACAATTCTGGTCATCAAACCATTGAAGCTAGCTATACCTCGCAATTTGAACAACATATTAGAGCTATTTTAAATTTACCATTAGGAAGAACAGATGGTAAGGTTGGAGGCGTTATGGTAAATCTTGTTGGCGCAGAAGGCTACAGCGGCAATGTAGTTTATAAAAACATTGAAAACATTATGAATATGGAAGGTGTTACGCCTCATATTTATGGCAAAAAACAAACACGCCCGTTTAGAAAAATGGGGCATGTAACCATTGTAAACGAAGATTTAAATGAAGCCCGACGCGTTGCAGAAGAAGTTAAGAAAAGTATTAAAGTTATAAGCGAATAAATATGAGCAAAGTAGGAGTTATTATGGGAAGCAAAAGCGACCTACCAGTAATGCAAGATGCCATAGACATCTTAAAAGGATTTGATATTGAAGTTGAAGTGGATATTGTTTCTGCGCATCGTACCCCAGAGAAATTATTTGATTATGGAAAGCATGCACACACCAGAGGGTTTTCTGTCGTAATAGCAGGTGCTGGTGGAGCAGCGCACTTACCAGGAATGATAGCTTCCTTATCACCCCTTCCCGTAATTGGCGTTCCTGTAAAAAGCAGTAACTCAATTGATGGATGGGATTCTGTACTCTCTATTTTACAAATGCCTGGTGGTGTACCGGTTGCTACTGTAGCTTTAAATGGTGCCAAAAACGCGGGTATCTTAGCTGCTCAAATTATAGGCTCTAGTGATACATGTGTGCTAGACAAAATCATAGCTTATAAAGAAGGTTTAAAAATTAAAGTCAACGAATCTGCTAAAGATTTAAAATAAAAAAACCCCGAATTACTTCAGGGTTTTCAGCTATTAACAAATAATTCTCAAGAGTTAGTCACTCTGTGTATTATTGGCTGCAAAAATAAATAAAAATTTACTATGCATACATAGTAAATTTTATTTTTAACATATTTATTGAAAAAATGATAACAATATTACGTGTTACATCATTTAAAGTGAGTAATAACCCAACTACATTCAGAATAATTTAATTAATTGGTTTATCAACCAATTCCATTTTTAATTAAATTCAAAAGTACACAACCTAAATTGCTATTATTTTTTTACTATTTTTTTCATAATTGCATTGGTGTTATTATAAGTATACTTCAAGATATATACGCCAGGATTGATATTTTGAGTTCGAATACTATTGTTATATGGAGTATCCAATATCTGTTGCCCTAAAACATCCCATAATTGAATTGTTATAGGGTTTTCATTATCTGTAGTCGTTGTAATTAATTGATTGTTTACGAAAAATGATCGAATTGAATTAATGTCTTCAAAATCAGTTGTACTTAAAATCATTTTACTTACAAAATGAAGTACAAATCTGTTATTATCTTCAACTGCACTAGATACATTAAAATTGTAATCTGCGTTTCTTAAATCTGAATTTATACCCAATAATTTATCTTCAAGTATTATATCAAAATTAGTATCAATATACTCTAACATTATTGAAATTGAATAATTTCCAGCACTGTTTACTTGAAAACCTAGAGGTATTTCATTATCATTATTTTCATTTAAAACAGAACGTCCTTGTATAACATATTTATTGTTATTAATAAGGCTATATAATTTTATAGACGCCTCATGGTTAATAAAAACACCATCATATTGGCTTTCGTAATCATTGGTTGCTCCCGGAATAAAACCTATTAAAATAGGACTATACCCCATAGAACCTGAGAGTTTTATCCAAGATTTACCATCATCCTTGTTGCTTTTTTCGTTATTGCTTTTAAAAAACTGATCGTTATTCCCTACTACTTTATGAGCGTTTCTAAAAGTTGCCGTACCCGCTTGAGTGGCATTAACAAAAACTCCTAATCCAGCAGGTATAAATTCTGAAATTCCGGGTTCAGAAGGGCCAGTACCATAATTATAACTTTTAAAATCATTGACTGAGTTATTTACTCCAGCGTAACTTTGAACCCAATAGTGCATGGTACCCTCTAAAACATCGCTGTTATCTTCATAAAACTTTCTCCAATCAATTGCTGAGGCATATGGATTGCCTATTAAATTATCCATATCTGTTGGACTATTATAATAAATTGGAATATCGATATTACCATTATTCAAAACTCCAGAAAAACTTCTTGTAATTACTCCCGAATCATGGTCTGACCGAATAAAATAACCTTTACCCACTTCCATATTAGCACTTTTAGGTAGTTGAACGTAGGCTGAAGGGTTCTGCGAAGCATCGTATTCATAAATTATAACGTCATTAGTGAATATAGAACTAAATTGAGAGTCTGGAGAAGATACAGGTGTTGACCATATCGTATAAAAATCTGAAGGATAATCAGATGTATCTCTATTTATATTCAAAGATCCAACTCCAGAAATTGGACTACTTTCTCTTACTTCTAAGGAGCCATTATCTTCAACAATTAATATACCGTCATTTAGCAAATCGTATGCAATGGCTAATGTACCTCCATCTTGAATTGTTATTTCGCCTGGGTTGGTCCCGTCAGCTTCAAGTTCAATATCACCTACAACAACCGTCGTGTTAATTTCAGGAAAGTATGTGCTTCCTTTTTTAATAAGCACGGGTTCTTGCTTTGTATTATCCGGTATCAGATCATTTTTCCAGTTTGTTGCGGTTGTCCAATTTGTATCTGTGTTTCCTTCCCATTCTTTAACCGTTAGTCCGCCTTCGCTATCTCTTACATCTGGTAAGCTATTATTATCCAGATAAGTAACAGTATCACCATCAAGAACCGCTAATAGATTAGCATTTTCTGACTGTAAAATTAGTTTAGATTTATTATCATTTATTTCAGCCGCAGTTCGAGCGCTATTCCAAACTCTAAAACCCCATAAATAGCCATCAAAATAATTTTCATCTCCACCACCTTCTTCTATTTGCTCTCCAAACGAATATTCCGAAAGACCTGATGGTATCCAACTGGCTAAAGCTGTAGGAATCTGCAACTTGTCGTCTTTTAATCCAATATTTAAGTTATTATGATCTCCATTACCTCCAATTTGAAAGCCTGCCTTCTGGTCATGTAACACACCATCTAAATACCATTTAAAGTTCGTATTATCCATGGCTGTTACAGCTGGAGTTGGATTTGGAACTGATAGATTGTCAAAAACCAATGCTATATGATACCAAGTATTAGCAGATATAGCTTTTCTAAAATAAGTCCCAGTCCATAAATTGGCATAGTCGTTATCGACGCAATAGGCACCTGCTATTATATAACCACCTTCAATATAGGCTAAAACACCTCGTTTTTCTTCACCTTCCATAAATATGAATTGTCTGGCAACGGTAGAGTTGGCATAAAAATAGGTTTCGTAAGTTCGATTGTTAATTTGCGTTTTGTTTATAACATCAGAATCAGGAATTTTAAAAACATCCTTTTCTATACTATTAACATAAAAGCCATTGTTTGGTGCTTGGGCAAGCGCACCTGTTATTGTTAAAAAAAGCAGCCCCTTTAAAAAAGTAAAAATTTTCATGTGTTAGGGATTTGGTTGGTTTATAAATCATATTTTATTTTAAATGTTGTTTAATAATTTCGATAGGAATTTTCTCTTAAAAATAATCAACAAATAAATATTAATTCGTTATAATTCAAATATATTCGATGAAGTGTATTTTTTAACATGTAAAAACCTACGATGAATTGCGTTCTTGTCAATAAATAATTTTTTATTACTTTTTTTCACAATATCATACGTTGATATATTCTTTAAATTACATTATGAATTTTCACCACACGGAATTCCAAATAATTATATTTTAAAATGGTTTTATTCAGAATTACGTATATAATATTATAAAGTTATAATTAAATTATAGCATAAACATATATTACAAAGAAGCCTTAAAATGGAATTTTCGTTGGATAACCTTTTAACGCAGACCAATGGAAATTTTACAGAGTTGAACGATTATAACAAATTTAATCGTTTCATTAATTCTGGTCTATTGGAGCGACTTAAAGAAATAACATCTTTTTTAAAATGCACACTGTTTTCCTCGATATCTATTATTTTTTAAGCATTTATGATAAATGGACGATACACCTTTAAAAACAAAACGTTTCAAGTAGTCTTAAACACTTGGTTAATTAAGAAAATTTCTAAACGAAATGTAGTCGTCTTTTCATAGTTTTGTAAATTATAAAAAATCAATAATTTCTTTTTACAAATATTTTTTGATGAATATACTTTTAAAACCATTTGATAGTCCATTTAAAACCGCTCCGTTTTCGAAAATTAAAACTAAGGACTTTTTGCCAGCTTTTAAATTGGGTATAAAGGAAGCCAAAGCCGAGATTGACGCCATAATTAATACTACTGAAGAGCCAACTTTTAAAAACACCATTGAAGCTTTAGAGTTTTCTGGAGAGCAATTAGATAGAATTTCAAGTATCTTTTTCAATTTAAATTCTGCTGAAACCAATGAAGAAATTCAAAAAATAGCTCAAGAAGCTTCACCTTTACTTTCAGAGTTTAGTAATGACATTACTTTAAATGAAGAGTTGTTCAAGCGTGTTAAAACGGTTTACGAGGCAAAAGAAGATTTAAAATTAACCACGGAACAAGAGACATTGCTAGATAAAAAATATAAAAGTTTCTCCAGAAATGGCGCCAATCTTCCTGAAGACAAAAAGACGAAACTTCGAGAAATCGATAAAAAATTAAGTCAGTTAAAATTAAAATTTGGCGAAAACGTGTTAGCTGAGACCAATAAATTTGAGATGCTAATTACCGATGAAACCGATTTAGCTGGACTTCCTGAAGGGGCTAAAGAAGCAGCGAAACAAATGGCAGAGTCAAAAAATAAAGCCGGTTGGTTATTTACACTTGACTACCCAAGCTACATTCCTTTTGTAACTTATGCCGATAATAGAGAATTGCGTAAAAAAATAACACTTGCTGCTGGAAGTAAATCGTTTAAAAACGACGCATTAGACAATCAAAAAATTGTGTTACAAATTGTTAATCTAAGACACGAACGCGCTAATCTTTTAGGCTATAAAACACATGCTCATTTTGTACTTGAAGAACGTATGGCCGAAACTCCTGAAACCGTATTAAAGTTCTCGAATGATTTGTTGGAAAAAGCACAACCAGCGGCAAAACGCGAGTTTAAACAACTTGAAAATTTTGCTAAAAAATTAGATAATATCCATCATTTAGAAAAATGGGATGGTTCTTATTATTCTGAAAAACTAAAGCAAAAACTTTTTAGTCTTGATGACGAATTGCTAAAGCCATATTTTAAATTAGAAAATGTCATCAATGGTGCTTTTACCGTTGCTAATAAACTTTTCGATTTACACTTTGAAGAAATCAATGATATTGATAAATACCACGAAGACGTTTTAACCTATAAAGTTACCGACTCTAAAGGGAATTATATTTCTCTTTTTTACGCCGATTTTTTTCCAAGACCAGGAAAACGTAATGGCGCGTGGATGACATCTTACAAGCCGCAATACATTAAAGATGGTGAAAATAGTAGACCACACATTTCAATAGTTTGCAATTTTACCAAGCCCACAAAAACGAAACCGTCTTTACTTACGTTTAATGAGGTCACTACTTTATTTCATGAATTTGGTCACGCCCTTCATGGCATGCTTGCGAACACTACTTACCCTAGTTTATCAGGAACGAGCGTATATTGGGATTTTGTAGAATTACCAAGTCAGATTCTAGAAAACTGGTGTTATGAAAAAGAAGCCTTAGAATTGTTTGCGACACATTATGAAACGGGAGAAGTCATTCCGATGGAATTAGTTGAAAAAATCAAAGAATCAGCAACATTTCATGAAGGGATGCAAATCTTACGCCAATTGAGCTTTGGATTGTTAGATATGAGTTGGCACGGGCAAGACCCATCAAAGATTAAGGATGTAAAAGCTTTTGAAACAGAAACTTTTAAACGAACAACTTTATATCCTGAAACTAAAGAAACTTGTATGAGTACGTCATTTTCTCATATTTTTCAAGGTGGTTATTCATCAGGATATTACAGTTATAAGTGGGCAGAAGTACTAGATGCTGATGCTTTTGAATATTTCAAGGAAAAAGGCATTTTCAACAAAACCGTTGCCAATAAATTTAAAAAACATGTATTAAGCCAAGGTGGAACGGACAACCCCATGACGCTCTATAAACGTTTCAGAGGTCAAGAACCTAAACCTGAAGCGTTATTGAAACGTGCTGGGTTGATTAAAGCTTAACATATTTGAAGTTGGCAATATAGATTAACCATACTTTAAAAATCAGAAATGTAAACCCAAAACGGTTTCTAATTAATAGTTTTATATTTAGACTAACAGCTATTGAAACAGCCTTGAGAGATTTAGTCTAATGTTGATAATATTCACTTTTTTAGCTTATTTTTGAAATTCAAAAAAATTGCATTGCAGATGCCTAACCATGTCATAGATCCAAACCAATGGATTGATCGCTATTCTGATTATCTCTATAACTACACCATATCGCGTGTAAATGATAGTAATATTGCTCAAGATTTAGTGCAAGACACCTTTTTTGCAGGCTTAAAATCAATGAAAAACTTCAAAGGAGAAGCCAGTGAACGCACATGGTTAATTTCTATATTAAAAAGAAAAATTATTGATTATTATCGGAAAATAAATTCTAATAAAGGCAAAGCCGAAGTTAGAATTAATTACAGCGATTCGGAAAGTGAAGGCGATTGGTTGGAAGAACGTGTTGCCGACCCTTTTGATAAAACGGCTGAAGACACGATGCAAAATACTGAGCTTGGTGATGCCATTTATAATTGTCTTGAAAAACTACCACCAAAACAAGCTGAAGTTTTTAAAATGAAAACCATACTTGGTTATGAAACGGAAGTTATATGTAATGAATTAAATATTACAGCGTCTAACCTTTGGGTAATTATACATAGAGCTCGTACTGCTATGGCCGATTGCCTAAAAGAAAATTGGTTTTAATTATGAGTAAATTTAAATTTAAAATTAAGTGTGACGAAGCAAATCATGTTTGCGACAAAACACAGTACGAAGATGCTTCCCTTTGGGAAAAAATAATTCTAAGCTTGCATTTAATTTACTGTAGGGCTTGTAGAAAATACTCAAAAAATAATGCTACACTTACTGAAACCATTGCAAAATCAGAAATTGTGTGTTTAGAAAAGAGCTGCAAAGATGCTATGAAAAAAGATCTTGATAAAGCTATAAGAGAAGTTTCTAACTAAACATCAGTATCAAAACAAGCCAAAAAATTGGCAATCCTTCTACCCAAAACGAACTGTAATAATTCTGCTGTTCAACTTTACTAAAAACTACAAACAACCCAGTTATTATAGCTGTGATTGATAAAACCAAAATAGAAGTTTGGCTTATTTCGTCCTTGAAAAATTCCAACAAGAAAATTATCAATAAAAGTAACACACCTAAAGCTTTAGTTTTTTTCACACCAAGTATTTGAGGGATGGTGAATAATTTTAAATTATCGAATTTTAAGTCTCTAATTTCAAAAGGCAACATTAATACTAAAACGTATAAAAACCGCTGAATCCCGATTATGGCTATATCTATACTCACCTCAATATTAGAATTAATTACTGGGATAAACACCGTTACTCCTGTCCAAACCAAAGCAATCACATAAACTTTTAACCCGCAAATATTCCGTAATGTTTGCTTGTGTTTAGGATACAAGGGAATGGCATATAATATAGTAAGCAAGGTGAAGCAGCCAATAAAAACATGTGTTTTGATCAATAATTGAAGCGCATAGAAACACATCAATACAAAGCAAATAAATGATAAAATTTGAATTAACTTAAGCCAATTAGCCAACTTTCGGTGTCTGAATTTGGCAACCCCAAAATACTTTACAAAATTGTACCCTGTAATTGTAGCATAAAACACAAAATATAGTACGGATTCACTGTAATTTAAATCAAGTTCCAACAAGGTAATCCAAGTCAATGAGAACACCGACAAAGCCACATGAATACTGCTATTGATGTAAAAATTAAGAATCTGTTTAAGGAGTGTCATAAAACAAAAGTAACTAAAGTGTTGATAACGTTTGTGAATAGTTAAAAACTTTCCATTTCACTCAATAAAACACATTAAATATTACGTATTTTTGCGAATTATATAATAAAATTCCGCATTAATGAATACAAATGCTTTCGCTTTGCGTCATATAGGTCCTAGAATAGACGACCAAAAACTCATGTTAAACACGTTAGGATTAGACTCTTTAAACCAACTTATTTACGAAACTATTCCTGATGATATTCGTTTGAAAAAAGATTTAGATTTAGATGAACCGATGTCGGAGCATGAGTATTTATTACATATTCATGAATTATCTAAAAAAAACAAAGTCTATAAAACTTACATAGGTTTAGGTTATCATCCTACCATTTTACCAGCTGTAATTCAAAGAAATATTCTTGAAAATCCAGGTTGGTACACGGCATACACACCTTACCAAGCAGAAATAGCACAAGGAAGACTTGAAGCCTTATTAAATTACCAAACTATGGTGATTGAACTCACAGGTATGGAAATTGCTAACGCCTCATTATTGGACGAAAGTACTGCTGCTGCCGAGGCCATGAGTTTATTATTCGCAGTAAGAGAACGAGATCAGAAAAAAGCGGGTATTAATAAGTTTTTTGTTTCTGAAAATATTTTACCTCAAACATTATCATTACTTCAAACTAGAGCCATTCCAATAGGCATTGAACTTGTTATAGGCGCAGAAGAAAGCTTTAATTTTTCAGAAGAATTTTTTGGAGCCATACTTCAATATCCAGGGAAAGATGGTCAAATTACCGACATCAAATCATTTATTAATCAAGCTGAGAAGAATAGAATTAAAGTAGCAGTTGCTGCCGATATTTTAAGCTTAGTCAAACTCGAGGGCCCAGGGACATTTGGAGCAGATGTTGTTGTTGGAACCACGCAACGTTTCGGAATCCCAATGGGTTACGGTGGCCCGCACGCAGCTTATTTTGCCACGAAAGAACAATACAAACGTGATATACCCGGGCGTATTATTGGCGTAACTAAAGACGCCAATGGTAACCGCGCGTTACGTATGGCGTTACAAACCCGTGAGCAACACATAAAAAGAGACAAGGCTACTTCCAACATTTGTACCGCTCAAGTATTGTTAGCGGTTATGGCCAGTATGTATGCCGTTTATCATGGTCCGCAAGGTTTAGAATTCATTGCAAGTGAAGTTCACAATAAAGCCGTAGCGTTAGCAAATGCTTTAGAAAAACTTGGTTATCAACAAACAAATACTTCATATTTTGATACGCTTCAAATAAAAACAAATGCAAAATCTATAAAAAAAGTTGCGACTCAAAAGAAGGTTAATTTATTTTATCCTGATAAAGAAACTGTAACGATATCAATAAACGAGACAACTTCTATACGGGATATTAATTATTTAATTTCTGTATTTGCTGAAGCTAAAGACAAAGAAACGATTGTGATTTCTGAAGTTGAACATGCCAATAATATTTCTGAAAATTTAAAAAGGCAGTCGGAATTCTTAACAGATGCTGTGTTTAATACTTACCATTCTGAGACCGAGTTGATGCGTTACATCAAATCATTAGAACGTAAAGATTTAGCCTTAAATCACTCCATGATTTCTTTGGGATCATGTACGATGAAATTAAATGCAGCTGCCGAAATGTTACCTTTAAGTATTTATAAATGGGCAAATATTCATCCTTTTGTTCCTAAAAAACAAGCTCACGGCTATCTTACTGTTTTAAAAGAACTGGAAGACCAACTCACTGAAATAACAGGTTTCTCAGCAACTTCATTGCAACCAAATTCTGGCGCGCAAGGTGAATTTGCTGGACTTATGGTTATAAAAGCCTACCATGAATCTCGTGGAGACCACCATAGAAATATTTGCTTAATTCCATCATCTGCACACGGAACAAATCCTGCAAGTGCGGTTATGGCAGGAATGAAAGTAGTAGTTACAAAATCGACTGAAGAAGGTAATATAGACGTCGATGATTTACGGGAAAAAGCCGAATTACATAAAGACAACTTATCTTGTTTAATGGTTACCTATCCATCAACACATGGTGTTTACGAGTCTGCAATCAAAGAAATTACCAAAATTATTCATGATAATGGCGGACAAGTATATATGGATGGTGCAAACATGAACGCCCAAGTAGGATTAACCAATCCAGGGAATATTGGAGCCGATGTATGCCATTTAAACCTACACAAAACTTTTGCTATTCCTCATGGCGGCGGTGGTCCTGGAGTTGGCCCAATCTGTGTAGCAAAACAACTTGTTCCTTTTTTACCAGGCAACCCTTTGGTTAAAACGGGAGGCGAAAAAGCCATAACGGCAATTTCTGCTGCACCTTATGGTTCTGCATTGGCTTGCTTGATTTCGTATGGTTATATTAAGATGTTAGGTTCTAAAGGATTAACAGAATCCACTAGAATAGCCATATTAAATGCTAACTATATTAAGCACCGTCTACACGGTAGTTTTGAAACATTATACTCTGGTGAACGTGGGCGTGCAGCTCATGAAATGATTGTGGATTGCCGACCTTTTAAAGCAAATGGCATTGAAGTTACTGATATTGCTAAGCGTTTAATGGATTATGGTTTTCATGCGCCAACAGTATCATTTCCTGTTGCAGGAACTTTAATGATTGAACCAACTGAAAGCGAGAGTAAAGATGAAATTGATCGTTTTTGTGATGCTATGCTTTCAATAAAAAAAGAAATAGACGGTGTAACAAAAGAAGACGAAAATAATATTTTAAAGAATGCACCCCATACGCTTGATATGATTACTGCCAATACTTGGGATTTTCCTTATACTAGAGAAGAAGCTGCTTTTCCACTAGACTATGTAAGAGAAAATAAATTTTGGCCGAGTGTAAGACGTGTTGATGATGCCTATGGCGATAGAAATTTAATATGCTCTTGTACGCCAATAGAAGCTTTTATCGAAGCCTAAAATAGGTCTTGAACATCGTAAAATTTTATAAAATAATAACGTCATTATTTTGAAATAATTTAATTTGCTAATAAGAACAAAATTATAAGCAATTTTCATATTTATGAATATTAAAATTACAGGTACTGGTAGCTATATACCAGCCAATATAGAAAAGAACGAAAATTTTCACAGTCACGAATTTTTAAATAGTGATGGCTCAACAATTAATGCGCCTAACGAAGTGATTGTTAAAAAGTTTAAAGCTATAACTGGAATTGAAGAGCGGCGTTATGCTAAAAGTCATTTAAACACTTCCGATCTTGCTACTTTTGCAGCTGAGAAAGCCATAGAAAAAGCTAAAATTAATCGTGAAGAATTAGATTATATTATTGTTGCGCATAACTACGGTGATGTTAGATCTGGTAGTATACAAAGTGATACGGTTCCAAGTATCGCTTCAAGGGTAAAACATTTGCTAAGAATTAAAAACCCTAAATGTGTTGGATACGATTTACTTTTCGGATGCCCAGGTTGGGTTGAAGGCGTAATACAAGCCAATGCTTTTATTAAATCTGGGATAGCCAAAAAATGTTTGGTGATTGGTGCTGAAACTTTATCGCGAATTTTAGATCCACATGATAGAGATTCTATGATTTATAGTGATGGTGCTGGGGCAGTAATTATTGAAGCTACTGATGATGAAGGTGGCATTATTACGCACGATTCGGCAACTTTTGCATTAGATGAAGCTCATTTTATATTCTTCGGTCAAACAAACAATCAAAATTCTGTTGACAATCGACGTTACATAAAGATGTATGGTAGAAAAATTTATGAATTTGCATTAACCAATGTGCCTTTGGCTATGAAATCTTGTCTTGACAAAAGTGGAGTATCTATTTCTGATGTCAAAAAAATACTCATTCATCAAGCCAACGAAAAAATGGACGAAGCCATTGTAAAACGTTTTTACGAGCTTTATAATATGCAGATGCCAGAAAATATTATGCCCATGAGTATCGGAAAACTAGGAAACTCAAGTGTTGCTACGGTTCCTACTTTATATGATTTGATTTTAAATGGTGAACTTGACAATCAAGAAATAAATAAAGGTGATGTCGTTATTTTTGCTAGTGTTGGAGCAGGCATGAACATAAATGCTATCATTTACAAGCAATAAGTAGTTAATGATTTTAAGGATTCTGTTTTCACGGAAATAAAAAATAAATGTTGAATGTACGAGAAAACCTTTCCTAATAAGCGATACAAACATACTATTGAGTTTCTAGAAAAACACGTTACTAATTCATCTTCAATTTTAGATTTAGGAGTTACTAATCCATTTTCTAAAATCATGTTAGATCATGGTTATACCGTTGAAAATACTAAAGGTGAAGATTTAGATTTAGACACTTCTACAATTGAAAACTCTAACGCCGATGTAGTTACTGCATTTGAAATATTTGAACACCTGCTTTCCCCTTTTACAGTTTTAAAATCTATAAAATCGAATAAATTGGTGGCTAGTGTACCTCTTAAATTATGGTTTTCTTCGGCTTATAGAAGTAAAACCGATATGCTAGACAGACATTATCATGAGTTTGAAGATTGGCAATTTGACTGGTTACTTGAAAAAGCTGGATGGAGAATAATAGACCGCCAAAAATGGACAAACCCAACAAAAAAAATTGGTATCCGACCAATTTTAAGATGGTTCACTCCTCGATATTATATTGTGTATGCTGAAAAGGCATAACATTTAAATCAAGTTTTAAAAATTAATGCTTTAAAAATTGGGTTTTGATATTTATATATTGAAATTTACAACATGGACTTTTACATTGTCATTCCTGCACATAACGAAGCAGATTCTATAGGACTCACAATTCACTCTTTGGTTAATCAAACTTTGAAACCAAAACAAATTGTTGTAGTTAATGACAATTCTACCGATAATACTGAATCTATCGTTGATAGCTATGTTAAAAAACATTCTTTTATTTCTTTAGTTAACAATAAATCTTCCAATCAGCATTTACCAGGTTCAAAAATAATAAATGCCTTTTATAAAGGGTTTGATACTTTAGACGACCATTATGATGTGATTTGTAAGTTTGATGCCGACTTAATTTTTCCGTCTAATTACTTAGAAGTGATTTCAAATCATTTTAAAAAAAACAACAGACTAGGTATGGTATCTGGCTTTTGTTACATAGAAAAAGACAATCAATGGGTTTTAGAAAATCTTACCCGAAAAGACCATATTCGAGGTGCCCTAAAAGCTTATAAAAAAGATTGTTTTTTGGAAATTGGAAAATTAAAACCATCCATGGGTTGGGATACCATTGATGAACTATTGGCAAAATATTACAACTGGTATATTTTAACTGATGAATCGTTACAGGTAAAACACCTAAAACCAACCGGAATAAGCTACAACAAGGGCTCAAAATATTTGCAAGGTGAAGCAATGTATAAAATGCGCTACGGTTTTATAATTACAAGCATTTCTGCATTAAAATTAGCGTACAGAAAAGGAAATTTTTCTTTGTTTAAAGATTATATGGCAGGGTATTTTAAAGCTAAAAAAGAAAAATTACCTTTTTTAGTTTCGGAAGAAGAAGGACACTTTATTAGGAAATTACGATGGAAAGGGATTCTTGGCAAGTTTAAATTATAGATGCTGCAACAACGCTCCGCATCTTAAAACTCATTCGGCTAGTTAAAACTCCAATCTTTGTAACTACTTGACGCTTCCAACTTATTTTCGATAGTATCGTCTAACTCTGGAAAAAAGTCAATGCCAGTTAAAGCTTCAACTTCATCAACCGAAACTACAAATTCGTATAATGGTTTACTGGAATTTTCATGTGGCATTAGAAATGCAATCATTTTTGTTTTTCCCGTATTATTATCAATCAACACTTTGTAAAATTGATTTGGCACTGACACCTTTTCATTTCCTATGGTCTTCATTTGTCCTTTTAAAACACCACCAGTAACCACAAAAACACCATCGTATTTACTAGCCCAATAACGCACTTTCTGTTCTAAAGTATTCCAAATACCAGAATTAAAATCGTGTACCTGAGGGCTTATATTACTTGTTAAAAATGTTTCGTCGTGCGCATTCTGGCTATACTTTCTATCGCCAGCAGGACAAAGATGCCCGCGATCGAAACCTGAATTCTTGTAGTTTCTCCAACTTGCAGCCCCTGTTTTCACCGCTTTATCAATTTCAAAATAAGGACGTTTAAAATTCGTATTAGTAAGGTGCCCTTTTTTCAATTCGTAAGCCACCCATTCCGCTTGTTCGTGAGGCTCGCTATACGATAAGGAGAAACCTTCATGATGCACAATTTGCCCTGTTGTAGATGTAGGCAAAAAGTATTCGTTTGTATTATTTTTAACTGCTTTTCCTTCAGTAATAATCTCAACTTGTTCTTCTTCCTTTAGAAAATGTTCGTATGTATAAACACCTAAAACAATTAGAATTGCAAGTAATGAAAAGATTGATTTTTTACTCATCAAAAACAAAATCTAAAGGTTGACCAATTGCGGCATTTGGAAAACTTATACCTAAAAGTGCTGACATGGTTGGTGCAATATCTGTAATTTCTGTTTTCTTAAATGTTTGACCTTTTTTAATGCCTTTTCCAAAGAATAACAATGGCACATGAGTATCATACATAAATCCTGAATGATGATCGGTTCCTGTTCTGTTCCATTTTGTGTCTTTAAAAACTTCGGGGGTGTAAACAAACATGAGGTCGCCTGAGCGTTTCTGATTATGCCCATTCTCCAAAAGGGTTTCAACATAACCATGAGAACCAATAAACTGATTTATATCAGAGGTTACATATACTTTATCAATTAGCTTATACTTTAATAATTCAAGCGCTAAAATTTCTTTTATTTCTTTTAAATCTAAGTTATTCGAAATAATTTTCTTTTGATTGAGAAAAATTTGGCTATTAATTCTACTTAAAATTAAACCCGAAACTTTAAATTGTTCTTCTAAAAAGGCATTCATTTCATCAAACATTTTGCTCTCATCAAAAAGCCCTGAAGGAATATGATTTGACTTTAAATAATTAGGTACATGTGATGCTCCATGATCTGCGGTTAAAAACACGGTATATTCACCCTCACCAACTTTGTCATCCAGAGCTTTTAGTAAGCGTTCTAAATCTAAATCAAGGCGCAAATAAGTATCTTCAATTTCTATAGAATTTGGACCAAAATCATGACCAACTTTATCTGTACTAGAGTAGCTTATTGTTAAAACGTCTGTTATATCATCTTTTCCTAAACCTTCAGCATCAATAGCCTTTATTACAAAATCTGTCGTTAAACTATTTCCATAAGGGCTTTCAACAATTATTTCAAAGTTACCATTATCGCGTTTTAGATTTTGTAAATCGTAAGGAAATGTCGCTGTAGTTTTACCTTCAAAAATACGTTCGAAATTATTTAAATCACTTCCACTCTCTGCATAAGTATTTATATCATACAAAGTATTCCATTCTTTAAAATAATTTTCAGTCACATCCGATGCGTTAAAATCTGTTACCCATTTAGGAAGCGCCTTCATATAAAATGAACTAGTCACCCAATTACCTGAACCATTGTTTTCAAAATCAAACCAATAAGCAGCATTGGCAGCATGACCCGCCGGAAAAACAGCACCTCTATCCTTTAGTGAAATCCCGATAGATTTACCTCGCATTTGAGTAAACAATCGATTTTCATCTGCAAATGTTGATGCAAGCATTCTATGTGGAGACATTTTTCCTGCTTCATTTTCTGTGCCTATAGACTCTAAATTACTATCTCTGGCACAATACACATTCTTTTTTTGATCTTTATCAAACCAATCATTACCAATAATACCATGGTATTTAGGGGTAGTACCAGTAAATATTGAAGCATGTCCCGGACCCGTTTTGGTAGGTATATAGTTAAAATGGTTGTTTTTACAATTATAGCCCTCGTTAATTAAACGTTTAAATCCACCATCACCATATTTATCATAATAACGAGTTAAATAATCATATCGCATTTGGTCTACAACAACTCCAACAACCAACTTTGGTCTTTCATTCTGGGTAAAAACTGATAACGATAGAAAAAAAACAATAAAAAATGTGAAAAGATATTTCATCAATAAAAAGAGTTTAATTGGCTCAAAAATACAAATATTAAAGCATCATTATTTAAAATTAAAGTTAAATACCCCTAAGTTTTTTTTACATTAGCACTTACAAATATATATATGACATACCTCCATAATATAGGCGCTTATTTTCTAATGATTGTAGAAATGTTTCGTAAACCCACAAAGTGGACTGTAATGAAACAATTGATACTTAAAGATGTTGATGATTTAATAATTGGCTCGTTAGGTATTGTGGCATTTATATCATTTTTTGTGGGAGGCGTTGTAACCATTCAAACGGCATTAAATATTGATAACCCTTTAATTCCGAAATACCTTGTTGGTTTCGCAACAAGGCAATCTATTGTTCTAGAATTTGCTCCTACATTTATGTCTATTATAATGGCTGGTAAAGTAGGTTCGTTTATCACCTCTAGTATTGGTACGATGCGCGTTACCGAACAGATTGATGCCTTAGAGGTTATGGGAATAAACTCGCTTAATTATCTGGTTTTTCCAAAATTCATAGCGTTATTATTATACCCATTTGTTATTTCAATTGCCATGTTTTTAGGCATTCTTGGTGGTATGGCGGCATGCGTCTATGGTGGTTTTAGCACACTCGAAGATTATATAGTAGGAATTCAAACCGATTTTATTTCGTTTCATGTTACCTATGCATTTATAAAAACCTTTGTATTTGCGTTTATACTGGCTACGGTTCCTTCGTTTCATGGTTATTACATGAAAGGTGGTGCACTAGAAGTTGGTAAGGCTAGTACAACGTCGTTTGTATGGACCAGTGTGCTTATCATTCTTTTAAATTATTTACTAACCCAAATGTTATTAAGCTAATGATAGAAGTTAATAATTTACATAAATCGTTTGGCGATGTTGAAATTTTAAAAGGAATTAGCACCACTTTTGATAAAGGAAAAACCAATCTTATTATCGGGCAAAGTGGTTCGGGAAAAACGGTGTTTTTAAAATGCTTATTAGGCCTATTTGATTATGAAGAGGGTACCATATCTTACGACGGTAAAATATTTTCATTACTTTCTGAAGATGAAAAACGTAACTTAAGAGCCAAAATTGGTATGGTTTTTCAAGGGAGTGCATTGTTCGATTCCATGACTATTGCACAAAACGTAATGTTTCCGTTGCAGATGTTTACCAAACAAAGCAAAAGCGAAATGGAAGATCGTGTTGATTTTGTTTTAAAACGTGTTAATTTAGACGATGCTCATAAAAAAATGCCAAGTGAAGCCTCTGGTGGTATGCAAAAACGTGTGGCTATTGCTCGCGCTATTGTAAACAACCCTATGTATTTATTTTGCGATGAACCAAACTCTGGATTAGACCCTAAAACAGCTATTGTTATAGACAACCTTATTCAAGAGATTACCGATGAATATCAA
The DNA here is from genome assembly GCF_900141715.1 of Algibacter luteus. GTDB lineage: Bacteria > Bacteroidota > Bacteroidia > Flavobacteriales > Flavobacteriaceae > Arenitalea > Arenitalea lutea. The sequence goes on from NZ_FQYK01000001.1 coordinate 510,409, forward strand.
ATTACCACCGTAATTAATTCTCATGATATGAATTCGGTAATGGAAATAGGTGAAAAAATCGTCTTCTTAAAAAATGGATTAAAAGCATGGGAAGGCTCCAATGAAACCATTTTTAAAACGGATAATGAATCGGTTACCGATTTTGTTTACTCTTCAAATTTGTTTAAAAAAGTACGTAAAATGTACATAGAGGAAAACGAGTAAAATAGTTAAGAATTATTCTTATGATAAAAGCATTTAAAATTTCCTTAATATCTGCTGCAATATGTTTTTTAATCACACTAATTTTTTTACTAATTGGCTATAAACAATTTATAGGCATACCCATTATTTTACTTTTAACTTTTTTGAGTATCACCGCAAGATGCAGTCAGCTTTATAAGAGTCTTTCTTTCACCATTTTAATATTTGCAGCCGTGGCTTTAGCCATGTTTTACCCACAACTCTTTATTCAAATAGGGGATTTTAAGTTAAAACTTTTAATTGTTCCATTATTACAAATTATTATGTTTGGCATGGGTACTTCTATGAGTATTCAAGATTTTAAAGGTGTTATAAAAATGCCAAAAGGCGTGCTTATAGGATTAATTTGTCAGTTTACTATAATGCCTGTTTTGGGATTTTCAATTGCGCAATTATTTGGTTTTTCAAGCGAAATTGCCGCAGGTATTGTTTTAATAGGCTGTTCACCAAGCGGTTTAGCATCAAATGTTATGGTGTTTTTAGCAAAAGCCAATTTAGCCCTATCAATAACTTTAACGGCCATATCTACATTATTGGCTCCTTTTATAACCCCCTTACTCATGGAACTTTTAGCTGGTGAGTTTATCCCCATTGATATTTATCAAATGATGCTTAGTATAGTTAAAATGGTGATTATTCCAATAATTGCTGGATTAATTTTTAATCGTTTATTTCATGGTAAATTTCCTTGGTTAGATATTTTATTACCAAAAATATCAATGGGTGCCATTGCTTTAATTATTGTTATTATTGTTGCCGCGGGCAGAGATAATTTATTAGATATAGGTCTTTTGTTAGTTGCCGCTGCTATTATTCATAATACTACAGGTTACTTTTTTGGATACTGGGGTTGCAGGCTATTTAAATTAAAGGAAAATGATTGCAGAACGATTGCCTTAGAAGTTGGAATGCAAAATGGCGGGTTAGCTTCGGGTATTGCTTTAGAATTAGGAAAAGTTTCAACAGTAGGTTTGGCCCCAGCTATTTTTGGGCCATGGATGAATATCTCTGGTTCTGCGTTAGCATCTTGGTGGAGAGATAGAACACCAGTTAATCAATAAATTTCTGAAAGACCTAATATTATTAATTTATTCTACGAACAACCAGCGTATCTAAACTTAGTTTTAATTTCAACCATTTTTCAAGTTTATCTTTATCTTTTTTGCGCTGATCTTCTTTCGCTAAAGAATCTACCCATTTAACTGAAAACACAGATAAAGTGTCCATTTTAGTAAAATTAGAATTGATAACACTCGCATAAGAAAACTGCTCGATGGTTTCGTAATTTATTTTTATTTCAGCTAACAATTCATCTAAAGCCACATGATTTCGCTCTAATTTTGAAAGCTGCTGCACCTTATTTTCTAAGTAATTTATTTTCTGAGTTTGCGATAATAAGTCTAAGGAATCTCTAGTTCTTAGTTCTTCCATATATTTAAAATTATCTAAATTTTTAGACCTATTTTGATTCACAACTAATTTACTATCAGATAAGGCACTGTAATCTTTCATTCTACTTTGTAATAGCATGATTGAAGATTCTGGAATTTCATCCAAACCAAAAGTATTTAGTTCTATTTTACTTTCCTCATTTCCGCCGTATTTATAAATGGCATTACTTTTAATGTATTCTGCATGTGGTAAAGCGCTTAATTCGTTTTCAACAAACAAACCAGCATCACGTTTAAAATTACTCTCTCTATAAACATCTATAAAAGTAAAACCTGCAGGAATCATTACTACAATAGCCAACAAGGTTGCCATTCTTGAAATAAAGAGTCTCTTCTTAGAATTGGCATATTTAAGCATAGGAAACCTTAGTAGTTTTAACACTAAAAAAGTAGCCAAGGCAATAAATATGGTATTAATGGTAAAGAGATACATAGCACCACCAAAGTAAACGAAGTTCGCTTTTGCTAAACCATATCCTGCCGTACAAAGCGGCGGCATTAAAGCAGTGGCAATTGCAACACCAAAAATAACTGAAGCAATAGTTCCTTTTTTAGTTCTAGCAATTATTAAGGCTAACCCACCAAAAAAGGCAATTAGCACATCCCTAATATCTGGTTTTACACGTCCTAAAAGTTCGTTGGTATCTTCACTAAGCGGGAAAAATTTAAAAAACAAGAAAGCAGTTAATAAACTCAACACAATCATAGTGGCTAAGTTTATTAACGAGCGCTTTAAAGTATCAATATCATTTATGGCAATAGAAAGTCCTACACCTAAGATAGGCCCCATAAGAGGAGAGATTAACATCGCACCGATAACAACTGCAGTAGAGTTAGCATTTAATCCAACGGAAGCCACAAATATAGAACACACCAATATCCACGCCGTAGCACCTTTAAAAGGGATGTCTCCCTTTATGGCTAGAATAGTAGCATCCCTATCAGTATCATCTCTAAAATCTAATAGTTCACTAAGAAACTTTTTGATACTGGCCATAAGACCTTGAGCATCTTTTTTTATGTTTTCTTTTGATTGCTCAACGTTTTGTTCGTTTGTTAAAGCCTCATCTTTAGGGGCTTCATCCGAAAAATTAAACTTACTCTCTTCGCTCATGATTTAACCATATTGCTCTCCAAATTTATCTTTAACTTGTTGGAGTGTCATTTTTATATCTTGTTCTTTTGATTTAGGAAAGATAAGCAAAACTTCTTCTTTATCAACAACAATATAATCTTGAAGACCGTCAATAACAACAATTTTATCCTTTTTTGTTCTTATCATATTACCCGATGCATCTTCAGCTAATGTCCTCGCATTCACAACGGCATTACCAGATTCATCTTTATCCAACTTGTCGTACAAACTACCCCAAGTTCCTAAATCGTTCCAATCAAATTCGGCAGCAATTACATGAACGTTTGCCGATTTTTCCATAATGGCATAATCTACTGATACATTTTCAGCATTCGGATAGTTCTCCTTAATAAACTCATTTTCAAATTCGGTATTGTACAAAGGAATTCCACTCTCGAATAATTTAAATAATTCGGGTTGATTATTTTGAAAAGCCTTTATGACACTTTTAGCGCTCCACATAAAAATACCTGCATTCCAAAGGAAATTTCCTTGAGAAATAAATGATTTTGCCGTTTCGTAATCTGGTTTTTCTCTAAATTGATTTACAGTTTTTATCGCTTCCGCGGAAGACTTATCAAATTCAATGTAACCATATCCTGTATTAGGAAATGTTGGTTGAATGCCTAATGTCATTAACGCATCATTATTTTCGCAATAATCAAAAGCTTGTTGCACATTTTTCGAAAACGTTTTTTCATCTTCAATCCAATGATCGCTGGGAGCTACTATCATAACAGCATCCGGGTTTTCTTTTTGAATTTTTAATGATGCATATAAAATACATGGCGCCGTATTTCTCATTGCAGGTTCTAAAACCACTTGACGTTGCTCTACTTCTGGTAGTTGTTCTAAAACCAAGTCGTTGTAACGCTCGTTGGTTAAAATAAAAATATTTTCCTTTGGAATTAAATCTGCTAAACGATGAAATGTTTTTTGAATTAAGGTATCGCCGGTTCCTAACATATCGTGAAATTGTTTAGGAAAATCTTGTGTGCTAATAGGCCAAAATCTCGATCCTACTCCTCCTGCCATTAATATGGCGTAATAATTTTTATTCATGCTAATTAATTTATCAGTTCCACTTCAGCGTTTGGATTAAACAAATATAATCTACCTGTTTTAACTTCAACACACTCAAAGCGTTTTACTCGTTTCTTATTCATTTTAAACACTTTTCCGTTATTTGATAGAAAAGCATGCCCCAAAGGTACTTGGAAAATGTATGTTTTATTATTGGGTTCGTCGAATTGCTTTAAAGCTAAGGCCAATGGTGCATCTGTATCGCTAGACGCTTTTGGGTTTTTAAAATGTTTAGCCAATAAAGGCAGCAACTCATTCGGGAAAATTTCTGGATTTAAAAACGGTAACATTAAATGCTGAAACGTGCGTTTCCATTCGATGCCATGTGGTTTTATAAATCTTCCGTACAATTTATAGGCTTCAAAATGTGCAATTTCATGAATTAAGGTAATCAAAAAACGGTATTCATTTAAATTCGAATTTACAGTAATTTGATGTTTTCCGTTAGATAAAAACCTATAATCGCCATGGCGTGTTTTTCGTTCTTTCTTAATTTTAACCATTACATGCTCCTGTTCTAAAAGATTTAAAACTAACGGAAGCGCATGGGCAGGCACATAATCTTGAAGCTGATTTTGCATTAGCGCTAAAATACTAGATTTATTGAAAAGACCATATTAATTTAATTGACTTTGTGAGAAAAAAAATAGAATATATTTTAACTATGGATATAAAACATTAAAGTGAATTCATATCCGCATTAGTTAAAAGAGACTTCAAAAAATCACAACATATCTAATAGTTCAGACATTCTCTTAAACGTTACGGAAGCTTCAGTCTGTAATTCGTTGTTAAAATCGTGCTCAGCAAATCCGTAAACATCAAACCCACCCGCTTTAGCAGCTCTGATTCCAATAAGACTATCTTCAATAACCAAACATTCCTCAGGATTGAAACCCATTGTTTCTGCCGCCCAAAGAAAAATATCGGGTTCTGGTTTCCATTTCTGAATTGCGAAACAACTAAATATACGGTCTTCAAAGTATGGCAGTAAACCAGTAACATCTAAGTTTAATCGTATTTTATTTTCTGGTCCGCTAGAGGCAACACAGAAAGGCATTTTTAAGTTTTCAACTACCTCTTTCACCCCATTTATTGGCTGTAGCTTTTGGCGAAAGGCTTCAAATGAATTAATACGATAATCCGTTTCAAAATTAACAGGAAGTGGAACTTTAATTCGGTTAGATATATATTCAGCACAATATTGATAGGAGGTTCCTTTTAATTCTCGCAAGGTGTTTTCAAAAGTCATATTGGCTCCCAATTGGTTACCCATTTCAACTAATACGCCAGCAGAAATAGCTTCGCTATCTACTAAAACACCATCGCAATCGAAAATTATGCATTTGTATTTACTCATATACTATGGCGTAGAATTGGAAACTTGCATCAATTTTCCGTTGTAATAGGTATTGCCATTTAATGAAAAGTCAAAAATATATTTAGCCATATCTAAGGCTGTTGTAGGCGCCTGATACCCTGGAAAAGCTTCTTCTAGCATTTCGGTTTGTACTGCCCCTAAAGCCAACACGTTAAAGGAAATTCCTGTGTCTTTGTACTCTTCAGCCCATAATTCAGTAAGCGTAATTACCGCAGCTTTACTTGAGCTATACGCCGCTAACCCGGGAAATTTCATACTGCCTTGAACACCTCCCATTGAGCTAATAGTTACCACATGGCTCTCATTTTTCATGAAAGGCAATACAACTCTTGTTAATTCGGCAACCCCAAAAACGTTGGTTTTATACACTTGCTCAAAATCTTCAATTAACGTTTGAGCAAATGGTTTGTTTAAAAGTGTACCTGCATTATTTATTAAAATATCAACATGTTTCCATTCATCTTTAATAAAATTTTCAACTTTTTTATATGCTTTAGAATCACCCAAATCGAACGAAATCGAAGTCACATTTTCTAAGTTTAAACTTTGAATGGGCTTCTCATTCCGCGAAAGCGCTAAAACTTTACAGCCTGCTTTTGCAAATAATTGAACCAACTCAAAACCTATTCCTCTACTTGTGCCTGTTATTATAACGTGTTTTTTACTCATTGTTCATTTTTATTTCTTTCGAAGGTGCATTAATCATACCTTCTAGTGCTGGAATCATTTTATTTATAAAATTGGTCATGTGATTAAAATCTATTTTTTCGGTTTCGTCATCTACATGATGGTAATACTCAAAATTAGTAAAATCGAAGGTAGAAATAGCATGTGCTGGCACTTTAAATTGTTCATAAAACGGATAATTATCCGAACGCATAAAGAGACGAAATTCTTTTGCTTTAGGAAAAAACCCTATGATTTCTGAACCCGCATATTCATTTAGAGTTTTAGCCAAATTCGATTTTTCGTAACCCGTCATATAAGCCAAAATTTCAGTTTCAGCTCTAGGCACACCTATCATTTCAAAATTAATCATGGTATGTAAGTCTATGTTTTCAGATTTTAATCGTGCTGCAAGATGTTCAGAACCTTTCAAACCCATTTCTTCTGCGGCATATAAGGTAAACAAAACACTACGCTTATTACTTTTGGTTTTCGCAAAATATTTTGCCCATTCTAAAACCGCAACAGTGCCCGAAGCATCATCGTTTGCTCCATTGGCAATGGAATCGCCATTTACTTCCTTAGATGTTCCGATATGATCGTAATGCGCACCTAAAATCACAAATTCGTTTTTTAAGTTTGGATCGGTACCTTCTAAACATCCAACAATGTTGTAGCCAACAATATCTTTTATATTAAAGCTATCTCGATAGGTTTCAAAATAAGGTTTTACATTATTTTCTTTGAATACGTTTTCAATATAAATGGCAGCTTTTTCAATACCCGGTGTACCAGTTTTCCTGCCTTCCAGCGCATCTGAAGCTAAGTAGTTTAGCGACCCTTCAATACTTAATCGTGATGCTTGATTATTGGCATCGATTTTAGTTGAAGTTGACGGTGTTACCTGTTCTTTTGATGGATATGAATTAGTACTTGCACTAGAACCATTGCTGTTTATAATGACCTCTGGAGTCTTGCAACTTAATAAAAAAGTCGATATACAAATTAATACGATAAGTTTTTTCATTAGTTATTCATTTAAGATTTAAAGGTAAAAAACAAAAAGGTAGCGGTAAAATAAATAGTTTTTAATTACCATTGAATTAATTAATATACTATATTTGAGTTAGTTAACATTTTCTTCCTTAAAGCTATTCTAGCAACTTATTAAGATTAGAATTACATTTACTGTACTGATCTTATAAATATTCACTTTCAAATTCAATTAAAATGAATTTTAAATTTATTCTTAAATTTTTCGTGTTTTTGATATCAGTAGGAGGAATTTCACAATCTAAATACACAGTAACTGGATTAATTTCAGACGATAATAGCAAAGGCATCCCTTACGTGAACGTATTATTAATAAAGGCTAGTGATTCCACCTTGATTAAAGGCACCATTTCTACAGATAAAGGCACTTATAAAATTGAAAATATACCAAGTGATAACTATCTCATTATGAGCAGTTATGTGGGTTATAAAACAACTTACTCCAATTCATTTTACTTAGATTCAGACTATAAAGTTGAAACACTTATGCTAAGTGAAGGAGAACAACTAAATGAAGTTTTTGTTGAAGCTAGAAAGCCCTTATATCAGCAAAAAGTAGATAGAATGGTTATTAATGTAGAAAACAGTATAGTTTCGGCTGGCGGAACAGCTTTGGAAGTGCTTGAACGTTCTCCAGGTGTTAATGTGAATAGGCAAAGTAACAGTATCTCTATAGTTGGTAAAGAAGGTGTTGTTGTTATGATAAATGATAAAATAAGTTACATGCCGGCATCATCTTTAGTGCAAATGTTGGAAGGGATGAGTGCCGATAATATTTCTTCAATAGAATTGATAACAACACCTCCATCTAATTTTGATGCCGAAGGGAATGCAGGATACATAAATATTGTTTTGAAAAAACGTACCGATTTAGGTTTAAATGGCTCATATTCTATTTCTGGTGGCTATGGGCAGGGTGTAACCAACAACAATAATTTAAATTTTAACTTCAGAAAAAAAAGTGTCAACCTCTATGGAAGCTATGGTTATTCGATTGACAACAGAGACCAAATCTTTAAAACCAGCAGACAATATGAAGACAATGGTGATTTATTGACCTCAAGCACAATTACAGACAGAGACCCAAGACAGCGAAATCACAATTTACGATTAGGATTGGATGTAAATACTTCTGATAAAACCATTATGGGTGTGTTGGTTAGTGCCTTTGATAACAGATGGTCTATGGATGCCATAAACAATAGTATTGATACAGAAAATGGAACACCAACTTCTTATGTTATTTTAGATAATAACGAAATAAACCACCTCAAGCATTTTGGAATAAACTATAATGTGAAGCACAATTTTACAGAAAATAAGTTTTTAAGTTTCGATATTGATTATCTCAAATATAAATTTGATAATCCTACCAACTACGAAAATTCTTTTTATGATGAAAACAATAATTTAGAAAGAACAGAGCTTTTAAGAAGTGGTAAAAAAACACCTATAAAAACTTGGGTTAGTAAGTTAGATTATAGCAATAAGGTTAATGACAAAATAAAAATTGAAGCTGGTGTAAAAGGCACAAAATCTAATTTTGAAAACGATGTAAATGTTGATGATTTTGAAAATAATGTTTGGGTATCAGATGCAACATTAACTAATAAAAGTGATTTAGACGAAAAAATATATGCAGCTTATAGTGCTTTAGAATACAAATTTAATGATAAAACCAGTCTTAAAGCAGGTGTTCGCTACGAACATACAGACTCAAAATTAGATACCGACACCCAGGGTACTGTAGTTGATAGAAATTACGGTATTTGGTTTCCAAGTGTATTTTTAAATAGAAAAATTAACGATTCACTAAGCCTTAATCTTTCTTACTCCAAAAGAATTACCAGACCAACGTTTAACGATTTAGCTCCTTTTGTTATCTTTTTTGATCCCAATACGTTTTTGTCTGGTAACGCATCATTACAACCCGCAATATCCAACGCTTTTAAGTTTGATGTAAATATCAAATCTTATTTTTTATCCTTTCAATATACCGTAGAAGATTCCTCTATAGCCAATTTTCAAGAACGTATAGATGAAGCAACAGGAAGATTAATTTTTGAAGCTGCTAATTTAGATTATACCAAAACATTTGGCATTACCTTAGGAGTGCCAATAAAGTTAACGAATTGGTGGCGCACCCAAAACAACCTTACTTTTATTAAACAAAAGGTAAGAGTCTTTTACAATGATGAACCTATCGAATTAAGCTTAGGTAATTTTTCAGCAAACAGTACACATTCGTTTAAAATATCCGATAGTTTTTCGGCAGAATTATCTGGATTTTATAATGGCCCAGGATTTTTTGGATCTGCAAAATACGATGAAGTATATGGTATTAATTTAGGGCTTCAAAAGAAGTTTAGCGATAAATGGGGAACACTTAAATTTTCAATAAGTGATATTTTAGATAGTATTGAGTTTAACGGCGGAACCGACTTGCCTGAACAAAATATAAAAACGAACAATACCTTCGACTTTTTCAACAGAACATTTTCGTTGAGTTATTCTCGAAATTTCGGAAATACAAAACTTAAATCTTCACGTAATCGTGAAACAGGTTCAGAGGAAGAAAGACAGAGAGTAAATTAAAAAAACCTGCTTCAATTGTATGAAACAGGTTTTAATATGTTGAGATTCTTGCTTCCGCATGAATTGATTATACTAACATAGTAACAGGGTTTTCAATATATCCTTTTAACGTTTGAAGGAATAAAGCTCCTGTTGCGCCATCAACCGTTCTATGATCGCATGCTAATGATAATTTCATGGTATGCCCAACTACTATCTGACCATTTTTAACCACTGGTTTTTCAACAATGTTTCCAACTGAAAGAATGGCTGAATTTGGTTGGTTAATAATTGATGTAAACGTATCGATACCAAACATTCCTAAGTTAGACACCGTAAACGTGCTACCTTGCATTTCGTCTGGCGTTAACTTTTTGTTTTTAGCCTTTCCTGCAAGCTCTTTTACAGCTGCACCAATTTGAGGTAAAGATTGCTCGTTAGCAAACCTTACTACAGGTACAACCAAACCATCTGGTACAGCAACAGCCACACCAATATGTACGTGATTATTTAAACGCATTTTATCTGCAAACCACTGCGAGTTTACTTGAGGATGTTGTTTTAATGCTAAAGCACATGCTTTAACAACAATATCGTTATACGAAATTTTGGTATCTGGTATAGAATTGAACTGCGCTCGGAATGCCATAGCATTTTCCATATCAAACTCTACGCTTAAATAATAATGAGGTGCAGAGAATTTAGAATTTGTTAATGCCTTAGCAATCGCTTTACGCATTTGCGAATTATCTACATCATCAAAATCTTCTTGTCCAGAAGGCACAAATTTACCAACCGCAGCGGCTCCAGCTGCAGGTTCATAATTTTCTATATCGCGTTTTACGATACGCCCATTTTCTCCAGATCCTTGAACTTTCAATAAATTAATACCTTTTTCTTCGGCTAATTTTTTAGCAAGTGGAGACACATACACACGTCCGTTTTCAGTAACTGGCGTAGGTGCAGGTTTACTCGATTTAGCAGGAGCGCTAGATGCAGCGGCTTTAGGAGTTTCCTTTTTAGCTTCTGCTTTAGGCGCTTCTTCTTTTTTAGCAGGTGCTGCTGGCGATGAGAAGTTAGCCGCTACTCCAGAAACATCTGTTCCTGCAGGACCTATTATTGCTAGAAGTGAATCTACTTTTGCAGACTCTCCTTCTTGTAATCCTATTTCTAATAAAGTACCAGATTGGAATGATTCAAATTCCATAGTAGCCTTATCTGTTTCTATTTCAGCTAGTATATCTCCTTCATTAACCGTATCTCCAACTTTCTTTAACCAAGTGGCAACAGTACCTTCTTCCATGGTATCGCTTAAACGTGGCATAGTCACAACTATGACGCCTTCTGGTAATTCAGCTGGTGCTGATGTTGTTTCTGGCTTAGCTGCGTCTTCTACTTTTGATTCGGCAACAGGTTTTGCCTCTTCTTTAGTTTCAGCAGCATCACTGCTTCCACCTCCACTCAAAAGCGCAGATATATCTTCACCTTCATCTCCAATGATTGCCAAAAGCTCATCTACTTTTGTAGTCTCGCCCTCTTGAACACCTATATGAAGCAATGTACCTTCATTAAATGATTCAAACTCCATTGTAGCCTTATCGGTTTCAATTTCAGCTAGAATATCACCTTCTTCAATTTTATCTCCTACTTTTTTTAACCATGCAGCAACGGTTCCTTCTTCCATCGTGTCGCTTAATCGCGGCATATTTACTACTATCGCCATATTTTATAATTTATGTTGAATAAATGGATAATCTTCTTGCTCATAAACCATATCGTAAAGTTGTTGCTTTTCTGGGAATGGAGATTCTTCAGCGAATTTTTCACATTCAGCAACACGTTCTTTAACGCGCTTATCTATTACTTTAATATCCTCTTCCGAGGCATACTTCTTATCAAGAATGATTTCTTTTACTTGAGTAATAGGGTCTATTTTCTTGTATTCTTCTACTTCAGATTTGGTTCTGTAATGCTGCGCATCACTCATTGAGTGACCTCTATAGCGATATGTTTTTAACTCTAAGAATGTTGGTCCGCCACCAGTTCTAGCACGTGTGATTGCTTCATCAAAAGCTTCGGCAACTTTAACCGGATTCATACCATCAACTGGTCCACAAGGCATATCGTACCCTAAACCTAGTTTCCAGATTTCAGTATGATTTGCAGTACGCTCAACAGAAGTTCCCATGGCGTAACCATTGTTTTCACAAACAAAAACTACCGGTAAATTCCAAAGCATTGCTAAATTAAAAGTTTCATGAAGTGAACCTTGTCTTGCTGCACCATCTCCGAAACAACATAAAGTAACACCATCTACTCCGTGATACTTATCACCAAAAGCAATTCCAGCCCCTAATGGGATTTGACCACCTACAATGCCATGTCCGCCATAAAATCTAAATTCTTTAGAAAAAATGTGCATCGAACCTCCCATACCATGGGAAGTTCCAGTTACTTTACCATACAATTCTGCCATTACACGATTTGGGTCTACACCCATTCCAATAGGCTGAACGTGATTACGATATGCCGTAATCATCTTATCTTTAGTTAAATCCATGGCGTGTAAAGCACCGGCTAATACAGCTTCTTGACCGTTATATAAATGAAGAAACCCTCTTACTTTTTGTTGGATATAAACGGCAGCAAGTTTGTCTTCGAACTTTCTCCAGAATAACATATCCTCATACCATTTAAGGTAAACTTCTTTTGTGATTTTTTGCATCGAATGATATTATATTACTAATTAGCGAAATACAAAAGTAACACATTGTGTTGTATTGAAAAAACCCTAATTAACGAAAGTGTAAAAAATAAAAATTCAATTAAATTATTCTTGATAGATTAACCAATTACTAATTTTTTATATCAAAAACTTACATATCTGAAAAACTACATCGTTATAATTGCTCTATAATACAGATTTATCAAAAACAAAAGGTAAAAGATTAGCGAGTGAATTGGATTTAGCTACGGCTCCCGTTTCGCCCATAAAATAGATTTCTATAGGTGTTTTCTGTTTTATTTCATATTCAGCTATTGCCTGTCTGCAAGCGCCGCATGGCGGAATAGGCTTGGTGGTTTGATTTCGTTTCGAGCCCGCTGTTATGGCAATAAGTAACATTTTTGCCTCTGGAAACTGAGACCCTGCATAATAAATGGCAGTACGTTCTGCACATAACCCTGACGGATAAGAAGCATTTTCTTGATTACTACCAGTAACAATTTGGCCATTATCTAGCAATATTGCTGTTCCTACGGTAAAATTGGAGTACGGCGCATAAGCATTAGCCCTAGCTTCTATAGCTTTTTGCATTAGTGCCTTTACTTGGTTTGATAGCTCATTTATGCTATCAAAAACATATAACGTCGATTCTATTTTTTTTTCCTTCATATTCAAATGTAAATAATAAAGTTAAGAAAAGCCTTTAAACAAAAAACTACTGCTAAATAGCAATAGTTTTTTAATACGTTTATTTAGTTGTTACTAATATTCGTTATACTCGCCAGCTCCGATATTGAAAGTAAGTGAAAATCGCAAAGTATTTTCCAACGGACTTTGAACTTTAGATGCTGAAAACAAATATGATAAATCGATATTAACAACATTGGCTTTGAAACCGGCTCCTAAAGCTAAAAACTTACGAGCTCCCTTGTCTTCACTTTCATTAAAATAACCTGCTCTAAATGCAAATGAATCTTGATATAAATATTCTGCTCCTAAGGCCCATGTGAATTCTTTCATCTCTTCACTAAAACCATCAGGGGCGTCACCAAACGACTGGAACATTCCTGAAAGGAAGCTTACATCCGGATCTTTCCCTTCTACGATAATGGTTGGCTCATCACTATCTTGATTTTCATCACCATCAGTATCCACATAACCATATACAGGTGGTGTTGGCACTAAAAGTTTTGTAATTTCAGCAGTAACTGCAATTTTATTATAATCATCAAATATAAAGTCGAATCCTGCTCCTAGCCTTAAATTTGTTGGTTGAAAGTTTTCTTGCCCGCCTTCATCATACTTAAATTTAGGACCAATATTTTGAATTGCAAATCCTGCTCTCCAACGTCCATTAAAATCGGCATACGCCTCTTCTTCACTCTGATAATAACCAGTAATATCGACACCAAAAGTACTTGCTGGAGTTGCATCGCCATCTACACCATCAAGTCTTAAATCTGAACGTAAATAACGCATAGCAACTGCCATAGCAAATTGGTCAGTTAATCGTAAAGCATAGGATGCATCTATTGTCAACTCATTTGGTCTTTGAATAAGTGCTTCTGAAAATTCATCTGTAACAAACTCTATATCACCTAAAGAAAAGTATTTTAAACTTGCCGAAAATGCACTACGCTCATCTATTCTATTAAAATAGGTCACATTTCCTAAAAAAATATCATTTACTAACTTACTTAAGTATGGGGTATAGCTAACGCCAACTCCTGATTTCGTTTCAGAAAACGCATATTTTGAAGGATTCCATTGTTGTGAAAAAGCATCTACAGAAGTGGCAACTCCCATGTCTCCCATAGCTGCAGCTCGTGCATCTGGAGCAATTAATAAAAACGGTACACCCGTTGTAATAACTCTTCTTTCTTGATTAGGGAAAATGATGGTTTCCTGTGCATTAGCTTTAAATATAAAAGCAAGAGTTATTAATAGCAATATTTGATTCTTCATGAATTCAATTTTAGTTAGCAAATATAATTTTTATTTTAAAACTTGCTTTATAATTCTGTAACATACTAACAATCATTACAGAGAAACGACACAATTAGTTAAAGAATTACAAGTTTTTCTATTTTTTCTACTGTTTTATTTGATAAGTTTGAGTGGACTTTAAGTTTATAAATATAAACACCTTTTCCTATTTTATCTCCAAAATCATCTCTTCCATCCCAAACTATATCTCTTGACAACGAACTCGTGGCTTTTATACCACCTGTGGTTTGACCATTTAACGTTCGAACTAATTTCCCGGAGACCGTGAATATCTGTATAGAAACGTCTAAAGGTTCCGAACTATTGTGATTAAACCAAAATTCTGTATAATTTACGAACGGATTTGGGTAATTAAGTACATTGTTAATCACTAAACTTTGATCTTCATCGTATACCACAAACTGAATTTCTGCAATTGATGAGTTATTATAAACATCCCATGCTTTTAAAGTTAAAGTATGCAACCCAGGCTCAAGATCTCTAAATAAAAAACTTAATGTTCCTTTGGTATAATCATCCACTTCCGTTTGATAATAATCGTTTAATATAACGGGATTCGTTTCATCGCCATCAATTATGGCTACAATATCATGCCCTATACCACTAGCCGTATTAATTCCATTGGCGTCTTCTAATTTAGCTAATAACGTTGGTGACTCATTGGTAATACCTCCAGTAACGAAGTTTTCATCATTCATATATAATGTAATAACTGGACCCGTATTATCTTCTGGCGCATTTTCATTAAGCCCTCCTATTTTAACTGAACTTATATCTGCCCCTGCTTGGTTTTGAGTTGAAGTTTCATTTTTAGCATAAAAGCTAACTTTTCCTTGACCTACTGGAAGCCCTATATCTTTTGGCACGACAAAATCAAATTCAAATTGGCCATTTGTTACCGAGGCTTGACCTCTAAAAATAATTTCACCTAGTGTAGAGAAATCTAGAATAATGACGCCATTACTATCTCTTATCCCATCATTAGCCAAAGTTTGTCTGTTTATAAACTTATCATAAATAGTGGTCGATAAGGTTCCATTATAATTACTTAAAAGATTGCCTGAAAGATCTGTAACCTCGCCAGCTAATTTTACATAACTCAGAGCTTTTAAAGTATCTGTGGCTTGACCAATTGGCACGTCATTAATTCTGGTGAGTTTAATATTGGGTTCTGGAAATGCCAATTTCATGGCAGGATCACCAATAAAAAACACTAAACTTTTTTGGCTATTTCCTGAAATTAATGGATCGTTTTTAGCTAGCCTTAAAGCTTCTGCCATTGAAGGATATTCATAATCTTCATAAGTATCATTATCGTTATACGAAAACAAATACTGCCCTAATTCTTCATTAAAAGTTATCCCAAAATTCACAAATACTTGACGCGTTGTTGTGATTAATCCTACCGCTCCCGTATCTTTATTCCAAAACGTAAATTCGCCTGCAGTTTCTCTGTACGGATTATCAAATCTAGTGAATTCGCAAGTTACTGTTACAAAGCAATTGAGTTTACAAACATTCCGAAATTCGGTAATATCAGGCTTTAACAAAATGCGCTCTTCGGCTAAACCTTCTTCACCACCATGACCAAAATAATTGACTACCAGTGCACCATTGTCAATGGCATTAACAATTTCGTTTGTAACATCGGGATATCGATCACCTCCAGCCGAAGATTCTTGCTGAAACGCGTCCGTATGTATTTTAGTGACATTCATAAACGGCTTTTCTTGAGACACAAGGTCACCTATATCATTTGTGGTTTCTTGTAATTCCCCGAGAAGCTTACTATCATTATCATCAGAAATTACAACAAAATTATTTCGCCAACTGCCGTAGGCTTCCTTTATATAATAAGACTCGATTTTATCTACCATTTCTTTGGCGCGTTGCGGTGTATCTGCAAGAATTCTTCCAACGGCAATATCTAATAAGTCAGATGTATTCATGGCTCCTTCAGAATCATCCATCATACCATAAAAATCGTCAGAAACAAAAGAAGTAGCTAAACTAAAACTATTATAAGAGTACCATGAAGGCACAACATTAGTGTTATTTGGGATTCTATCTTTATAATCAAAAGAACCATCGCCAAATAAACACAAGTATTTAATTCTGTTCTCTGTTGAACTTGCATTATCATAAACATATTTCACCATATTTCTTATAGCTCCAATATCTTGATTTCCAGAACTAAACTCATTATAAATCTCATTTAGCCCGATAGCTTTTGCATTTAAACCATATTGATTTCTATTAATTTGCGCTAATTTTTCAGCATGAGAAAGCATGTTATTTGGCGCTACGATTATGTAATCGACATCTTGAAAATCACCTTGTGTATTTTGAAAAATTGTTCCTTTAATATTTTGATTAGCTATAGAAGTTTGTGAATCGAATTTAGGAACATAATAATCTGATTGTGATACCGCTACGTAGCTTTTTAAACTTCCAAGTGTTGCTGTAAAGCTTAAAGTTGATGCTTCATCAACATTAATAAAATTTGCAACATTATATAAATCTGTAACATCCCAAATTTCTGAAAGATTCGCGGTATTTGTTATGTTATACTGCCCAATTCCTGAAGCGGTTGCCACATCTGAGTTTTTAAATAAAAATTGCTCTCCATTAAAATTTAGTTTACGGGTTGCTTTAACTCCAATATAATCTAAATACCCAATAATACTTGGGTTTCCTAAGTTATCAAAATCAAGTCCAACGGAAACCGTAGAGGAATTTACATTAACATCACCATTATAAGTAGATCCATTTGCAAATGTTGGCGATGACACCCCTCCAATAAACAATGAAGAAACTGCTGCATTATTAACACTTATATTGATTTGACTGTCTGCTGTTGTTGACGTTGCAAAAACTACTTTTAAATTTACTGGTTCGGTGGTTACCAAATCTGGAAAATTAAACTCAAAAGACTTCGAGCTATCTACATCAAATTTATCACCAAACCATCGTCTACCCAGAGACACTAGGTTATAATCATCAACCTCATGAAATTGATAATCTTCAAAAGTATCAATAATCATATCTACATTACCAATGGGTTGATTAAATGGCTGGATACGCTTACCATTCCCCGAACTTACATTAATGAAGTAGTAGGTTTTATCGGTATAACAATTTATATGCGTACCTTTTTCTATGTTATACTCTTTTGGTCCTTGAGCATAAAACAAAATATAATCGTCATTATTAAATTCGCCGTCTGCTTCACCTACGAATTTAATTGCATTTTCAGGCACATCATAAGGGTAGGTTACTGCGTTTGAATACGGAATCATGCGTCCACCATGACCAAACAATTTAATAGTTCTCGGATCTACATTGTTCACATTCACGCCCAAACGCTGTAAAAAACTTTTTGAAAGCTTAAAAACCCCTGTGGTATCTACATAAAACCGATACCATTCACCAGAACTCAACACAGAATTCGAAATTACTCTGGAAGCGTTGTTGTTTTTTAAAAACGTTTGGTTATTTGATGAACCAATTTTATAATTTACCTGAAAGGAAGTAATTCTTTTAAAACGGTTGCTCTCATCCTTTACTATAGGCGAAAGTTGAAAATAGATATACCTTTTATTTCTTGCTACAGTATTTTTTAAGGTGAATTGTAAAGTATTGGGAATTGTATTGACGTCTAAATCCTTTAAATCTGCTTTCGTTATGGATTGATACACCACATTAGTTACAGAAACTGAAGATTCGTTGACCAATCCCTTTGATACCCATTGATCTATAAACCGTAATCCTTTATCTAAATCAAAATTAAAATACGTTGGATTGAAAGCGGGTATTTCAAATGAAAAACTACCACCAGTTAAAGTTTTAGACTCCTCCCAATTAATGGTATACTTTTTTTGTTGCGCAAACACACCTACCGAAAACGTCAGTAGTAATAATAAAATTTTCTTCTTCATTGGTAAAATAACGTCTTTAACAGATTGTTATTATTAAAAATCCACTTTTTTAAAAACTGATTCAAAAATACAATAATAAATTATGAAATCATGCGTTAATACAACACAAAACTATGGTTTGAAAGGTCAAAATCATCGTTGAAATACATAAAAATAGGACGAAATACACTATTTTTTGGATAAAATGCAGAAAACAGCTTGCGTTATTAGGTTTAATTCTTATATTGCAGCACCAAAATTATTATTAGCTTACTTAAAATATGGATATGAAAAAAGTAGTAGCATTCAAGATTTTATTAGTTTTAGCACTAGCAGTGGTATCAACTAGTTGTAAAAAATCTTCGAGTTCAAAAAACAGCTCCAGAGCTACTGGATGGGACATAAACTCTAGAGAGGGTGGTTTCCAGTACAATACAGACTTCAAAGAACAAGAAACTGCTCCTGGATTAGTTTTTGTAGAAGGTGGTACATTCACGAAAGGACGTGTACAAGATGATGTTATGCATGATTGGAATAATAGCCCAAATCAGCAACATGTTCAATCTTTCTATATGGACGAAACCGAGGTAACCAATGCTATGTATATGGAATACTTAGATTGGATTAAAAGAACTTATCCACCAAGTGATCCTTTTTACAGAGCCATTTATCATGGTGCCTTACCAGATACTTTAGTATGGAGAAATCGTTTAGGCTTTAATGAAGTTATGACGGAGAATTACTTACGTCATCCTGGTTACGGCGAATATCCTGTAGTTGGGGTAAGCTGGATTCAAGCTGTTGAATTTGCTAACTGGCGTACAGACCGTGTTAATGAACATAAACTGACGGAAGCTGGATACTTAAAACGCGATGCAATGATAAAAGATGTCAATGCAGAACAAACATTTAGTACGGATACATACATCAATGCACCTACTTTAACGTATGGTGGTAATGAAGAAATTATCAGACCAGAAGGTAGAGGAAGAAGAAATGTAAGAGTTGATGAAGATGGTAACGAATCTGGTGTTTTTGCTACTCGTGAAACTGGAATTATCTCACCAAAATACAGACTCCCAACAGAAACTGAATGGGAATATGCTGCTTTAGGGTTAAGTGAACTTAGAAGTTATAACCTATATCGTGGTCGTAAAAAATACCCATGGGACGGACAATACACTCGTTCGGGTAAGCGTAAAATACGTGGCGACCAAATGGCGAACTTTAAGCAAGGAAAAGGTGATTATGGTGGAATTGCTGGTTGGTCTGACGATGGTGCAGATATTACCAACGCCGTAAAATCATACGAACCTAACGATTTTGGATTATATGATATGGCTGGAAATGTTGCCGAATGGGTTGCAGATGTTTACAGACCTATAATTGATGATGAATTTAATGATTTTAACTACTACCGTGGAAATGTTTATACGAAAAATGCATTAAACGACGACGGTACTGTAAAAGTGGTAACTATAGATGACATTGTTTATGACACTTTATCTAACGGTAAAGTAGTTGCAAGAAATTTACCTGGTGAAATTTTACAGGTTCCTGTGGATGAAAACGAAACTTACTTACGTTCAAACTTTGATAAAAGTGACCAAATAAACTTTAGAGACGGAGACAAACGTTCTTCTCGCTATTTTGAAAGCTTTAATGATGATGAAAATGAAGGTGGAGCTGAATCTGAAACCAGAAAAATGTACAATTCTCCGAAACATACTATTACCAGAGATTCTTTAGGGAATATTATTAGAGAATACGACAAAAGAAACAGTAGAACATCTTTAATTAATGATAAAGTAAGAGTTTATAAAGGAGGTTCTTGGAAAGATAGAGAGTACTGGTTAGATCCTGCTCAAAGGCGTTACTTCCCGCAAGATATGGCAACAGACTACATTGGATTTAGATGTGCTATGTCTAGAGTTGGATCAAAGAGTAAAAATAAAACCAAAAAGAAAAACTAAAATTTAGATTTTAAAATAATATAAAGGTTCTAACTAGAGTTAGAACCTTTTTTTATACTTTTATTTTCGCATAACAAATCTTAAATTTTTGAAAACATCCCAATTACACGCACTTTTTTTAAAATGCAATGCAGTATCAACGGATACTCGAAACATTAATAAAAATGATATGTTTTTCGCTTTAAAAGGCGAAAATTTTAATGGTAATAAATATGCCGAATCTGCATTAAATAAAGGCGCAAAATATGCCATTGTAGATGAAGCAAAATATAATAACTCTCCAAACACCATTCTTGTCGACAATGTTTTAAAGACTTTACAAGAACTGGCTAGCTTTCATAGAAATTATTTAAAAATCCCAATAATAGCGCTAACAGGCAGTAATGGAAAAACCACTACGAAAGAATTGATAAATGCAGTGTTATCTAAAAAATATATCACAACCGCAACTATTGGTAATTTAAATAATCATATTGGCGTACCATTAACCTTATTATCCATGAGTAAGGATACAGAAATATGCATTGTTGAAATGGGCGCAAACCATCAAAAAGAAATTGAATTCCTTTGCCAAATTGCACAACCAGATTATGGTTATATTACAAATTTTGGGAAAGCCCATCTAGAAGGTTTTGGAGGGATTGAAGGCGTTATAAAAGGTAAAAGTGAAATGTATAATTATTTAATTTCTAATAATAAACTTGTTTTTGTAAATGCCAACGATGCTATTCAAATTGATAAAACTATGACCACTAAAAGATACATTTTTGGAAACGCTACCGAAGGTATCGACATTGAGGTTACTTTTTTAGAAGCACAACCTTTCGTAACATGCAAATATGACAACTTAGAAATTCAAAGTCAGCTTATAGGCGATTACAACTTTAACAATATAGCTGCAGCTATAGCTATAGGTCACTATTTTAAGGTTAATAACGAAGATATTAAAAATGCAATTGAAGGCTATATCCCTTCTAACAATCGTTCCCAAATTATCACTAAAAATTCTAATAAAATCATTTTAGATGCCTATAACGCTAACCCGAGCAGTATGCGCGCGGCATTATTAAATTTTGAAAAACAATCTGGTAAAAAACTAGCCATATTAGGTGATATGTTCGAATTGGGAAATGAAGCTAAAAAAGAACATCAGAATATCGCTGATTTAGCATATTCTTTAGATTTGAATCAAGTTGTATTGATAGGAGAAAATTTTTATAATTCTCAAACAAATTCTAATGTTAAAATGCAGTATAAATCTTTTGAAGATTTTAAAAATAATTTTGATTTTTCAAAAATAAAAAATCAAACAATTCTAATAAAAGGATCAAGAGGAATGGCATTAGAGCGCATTCTAGAGCTACTTTAATTAAAATTATTCAAAAAAAATGCCAGTTTAAAATAAACTGACACTTCATTTAATATAATTCTCCCTAAGAACTAATTAATAGCAATGTAAAGATGCACCTTTAATTCCGATTTAGCAATACTCAAATTGAGTATTTTACAAATTATATAAGAATTTTATTATTTTTTAACATGCCAATAATTTCTCCAGTGGAAGATACTTTTAATTTTTTTAGAATATTTCTTCGGTGTGTGTCCACAGTATTGGCAGTAATATTAAGTCTTTTTGCTATCTCTTTGCTACTGTAATTCAACACCAAAAGTCTAATAATATCGCGTTCCCGATTACTTATACCATCCGACAATAATTTCTGAGAAAAATTATTGAAATATACTGTTTCATATTCGTTATTATCATTTAATATCTTTGCAGAAGCACAAACTTGCATTTCAATATGATTTGATAATACCGTATAATGAGCTAATCCAATAATAGGCTTATTATTATTATCGAATTCAAGTGGTGTTGTATTCTGAATCACATTTACGTATTCATCTTTACTATTCTTTAATCGATAATTCCATGTATAGCTCATTTTGTTTCTTTCAGAAACAGGAATCTCATTCAATGTAAAATTCATAAGCTCATTTAAGGCCTCTAACCAAACTTCTAAATCATCTGGATGCATTTTACTCCAGAGGTATTTCATGCCTTTAGCCTTAAGTTCTTCCCTATCCATACCTAAGCAAGCAGTCAGGTTTTTACTTATATATTCAAAGGCTAAATTTTGTGTATTTGTGATACAAAAAAACGTAGAATTATAGGGCATGAATGCATCCAATTCTATTATTTTTTCAATGTGTTTTTCTAATGAAGGATTATCGTGCGATTTAAAAATTTCTTTGTAAGCTTCTTTAATTGTACGCGTATTCATAGATGTGAGACTTTTTTTTCTAAAAATAGAAAAAAACCTAAAGCTTTCCTACAATAATTAATTACTAAGTAAATGCGAGTTTATTAAATACATAATTCACAACTCACAATCTAAGCCATTTTAAAATCGAAACAATAAGAAATAAAAAATCCTGATAGTTTCTATCAGGATTTTTCTGTGGGCGCGAAGGGATTCGAACCCCTGACCCCTTGGGTGTAAACCAAGTGCTCTGAACCAACTGAGCTACGCGCCCTCTAAATTGGACTGCAAATATAACCTAGTTTTTAATATTGCAAAAACTTTTTCAATAAAAATTTAAATTATTTCTGCTACAACAAAAGTACTTCCTCCAATGAATACAAAATCATCTATATCAGCATTGTTTAGAGCCATTTCATAGGCCTCATTTACAGAATTATATGCTTCGCCTTTCAAATTATATTTAGAAAATTCATTTTTTAGCTCAGTGGCATCTAATCCTCTTGAAATGTCTGGTTTGCAGAAATAGTATGTTGCTTTTTTAGGCAGTAAGCCTATTATTGAAGTTAAATCTTTATCATTTACAACACCAAATACAATAAGTAATTTATTAAAAGTCTCATTTGATAGTTGTTGCATAACATAGGTTAAACCTTCCTTATTATGTCCTGTATCACAAACTACTTTCGGGTTTACATTTAATGTTTGCCATCTCCCCAGTAATCCGGTATTTTTTACAACATTTTGCAAACCTTGTTTCAAATTGTTCTCTGATATTTTGAAACCTTTTTTTTGTAGCGTTTTAATAGTTCGAATTACAGTTTTGATATTCTTAGATTGGTAGCTCCCTATTAAATCGGATTTATAATCTGAGGTAATCTCTTTATCTGCAAAAACTATATTTGAATAATTTTCTTCTGCTATTTTTTTAAATACAGGAGTCGTTTCTTTTTGGGTTTCGCCAATTACAACCGGTATTCTAGGTTTAATTATTCCTCCTTTTTCATAAGCAATGGCCTCAAGAGTATCACCAAGAAACTGCGTATGGTCTAACCCGATATTAGTAATTACAGAAACTTCAGGAGTAATAATATTTGTTGAATCTAATCGTCCGCCCAACCCAACTTCAATAATTGCAATATCTACTTTCTGTTTTGCAAAATAATCAAACGCCATTCCAACGGTCATTTCAAAAAACGACAATTTATTAGCTTTAAAAAAAACCTTATTTCGTTTAATAAAACCAATAACAAATTGTTTACTTACTTCCTTACCATTAATTTTAATGCGTTCTCTAAAATCTTTTAAATGTGGTGAAGTATATAAACCAACTTTATATCCTGATTCTTGCAAAATTGAAGCCAGCATATGGCTTGAAGAACCTTTACCGTTGGTGCCTGCAACGTGAACCGATTTAAACTTAAGTTCTGGATGATTTAAACGACTTGCGAGCTTTAAGGTGTTCTTCAAATCTTTTTTAAAAGCCGTTTTACCCTGCCTTTGATACATTGGTAGTTGAGAAAACATCCAATTAAGTGTATCTTGATATGTCATTGACTATTGACTTAATTTGAAGTTAACACTAACAAACCCTAATTGTCGTGTTGGTGCTTTAGGATCGGCTGGCCATTTATGAGATAAGGCTATTTTTTTTGCTGGTTCTAATAAACACGGTGCTGTATTTGTAGTTCCTTTTTGACCAGGTTCTGCTGAAATGACATTTCCGCTTTGATTAACTACAATTTTAACAATTACCATTCCAGACTCATTACAATCTTGTTTTAACTTTTGGAATGAAGCGTTGCCACGTCCGTTTAAACCATAACCAACACCTCCACTGCCCGTTCCTTGCCCACCAAAATAACTAGGCGCATACGGATTACCATCTAACTGACCTTTATCTCCCGATTGATTGTCATTTCCTTCACTACCGGTTTCGGAGCCTTCGGATTTGCTTACACCTCCAATTAAGGCATCTAATTTTTTCTTTTTTTCTTCTTGCTCGCGTTTTACTTTAGCAATTCTATCGGCTTCGGCTTTTGCTTTGGCATCTGCAATAGCTTTCGCCCTTGCTTCTGCTTCTTTTTGCTTTTTTATAGCTATAGATTCGGCATCTTCTTGAGTTAATACCTCCTCTTTAGTTTCTGATGATTTGGTAGGTTCCGATTTTGAAACATCGGGTTGCGGTGGTTCTTCAATTTTTAATGGCTCAGACTTCACAGGCTTTAAAGGCTGTACATTGCCTTTACCAAAATCTGAATTTCCAAAATTTACTGCAACACCATATTCCTCTGGCGGATCCATATAAGTAGTACCAACAACAAACAACAAAAGCAACAAAATAATAGCAATTAACGCTGTTAATTTTGCAGAATTCTTTTCGTGTTTTGTTTTGAAGTACTTCATTATTCTATTTTGGTTTTACCGCTAAAATAACTTTAAACTTATTTCGGTTAGCAATATCCATAACCTTTACTACATTTTCTACAGGTACAGATTTTTCAGCTCTTAGTATTATGGTTGGTTTATCTTTAGATGCTAAAACTGCCATTAATTCATTCTCTAATACACTTTCGCCAACACGTTTCTGGTCTATATAATACGTTAAGTCTTTTTTAATACTTACTGCAACAGATTTTTTGTTTTCTGTCTTACCACTGGCTTTAGGTAATAAAATATCTATTGCATTTGTGGTAACTAAGGTAGAAGCAATCATAAAAAAGATAAGTAGTAGAAATACAATATCTGTCATTGATGACATATTGAATTCTGGTGTTACTTTATTTCTTCCTCTAAAGTTCATACTACGTAGGCTCGTTTAAATGATCTAAAAACTCTAATGAATTTGCTTCCATTTGATACACCACTTTATCGGTTTTAACTACCAAGTGATTGTAAGCCATATAAGCCACAATACCTACAATTAAACCTGCAACAGTAGTAGTCATGGCTGTATATAATCCACTGGCTAAAACATCCATTTGGATAGAACCTCCTGCGTTAGCTAATTCAAATATGGCTAATATCATTCCAATTACTGTACCAAGGAACCCAATCATGGGTGCTGCTCCAGAAATTGTTGCCAGAATACTAACGTTTTTTTCTAATCCATAAATTTCTAAACGACCCGCATTTTCAATAGCTGTGTTAATATCCGCAAGTGGCTTACCAATTCTAGAAATACCTTTACCAATTAAACGAGATACAGGCGTATTCACTTGCGCACATAGCACTTGAGCCGAATCAATTTTACCATTGCTAACATGGTCTTTTATCTGATTCATGAAATTAGCATCAACTTTAGAAGCAGCTTTAATTGCAAATATGCGTTCGAAATAAATATAGATTGCACCGACAAGGAGCAAAAACAGAACAGCTATAATAACTTGTCCTGCAGCGCCTCCGCTGCTTATTAATTCGATAATAGATAGTGTTTTTTCAACTGACTCTCCATCGGTTAACACTGCTGTTTCGGTTTGTGTGTTTTGTAATAATGTATTGAGCATAGAATATTATTTGTTGCAAATGTATAACGTTTCTTTTTTTATTAAAGTATAATACATTTTTTTCTAATGTTTTATATACGTTAATTATAAACTATTAGACTTAAAACAAAGTAATGCATTTGCGTTAGGGATTGTAGCGGCATCCTTTTTTTGCTGCCATTTATAGCAAAAAAAGATATAGCGCATGACCCGACCCTTGTGGTAACCTGCCTGCCGGCAGGCAGGCGCCAAAAAATGAATGCTCTAATTCTAGAACAAGGTTCTTGTATACATAAATGCCACGGCACCTACTAAGAAGCCTACCAATGCTAACCAACCAATTTTTTTAAGATACCAGAAGAAATCGATTTTTTCCATCCCCATAGCTACAACACCAGCGGCAGAACCGATAATTAACATACTACCTCCCGTTCCTGCTGAATATGCAATGAAATGCCATAACTCGTTATCGATTGGTTCATGGAACATACCTAAACTTGCTGCTACTAGTGGTACGTTATCGATAACTGCGGAACCTACACCTAGTAATAAAACCACTAAATCTGAAACGCCTGTATGACCTTCCTGATGTAATTCTGTTCCTAACATTGGCATAGTATCTTGAAGTGAGCCTGCGAAATTGAAAAGTATTCCTAAAGATTCTAAGGCGGCAACGGCCATTAATATACCTAAGAAGAATAAGATACTTGGTAATTCTATTTTAGATAACGAATAGTGTACTGGACTATGCATGGCGTGGGCATCGCTTTCTTCTGAGCCATGTTCGGTCATGCTGAACTTAGAACTACTATAAATCTCTGCGAATGTAGCAACAACTCCTAATGAAAGCATCATACCAACGTATGGTGGTAAATGTGTTACCATCTTAAAAATTGGCACGAACACAATAGCACTTAAACCTAAATACAACATCGTACTACTGAACTTAGATTTTTTCTTTTCTTCTACTTCTTCAAATTCTAAATCGCCTTTAAAAGCTGGAAGGAATGAAGCAATAAATGTTGGAACCGCCATACATAAAAATGATGGTAATAATAAATAACCTATTAAATGTCCTGTAGTTACTTTTTTACCTATCCATAGCATGGTAGTTGTAACATCACCAATAGGCGACCAAGCCCCACCGGCATTTGCAGCAATAATAATTAAACCCGCAAACCAAATTCGCACATCTCTATCTTTAACAATTTTTTGAAGAATAGAAATGAGTACAATGGTTGCTGTAAGATTATCGATTATTGCAGAAAGAATAAAAGCTAGTATGGCAAAAATCCATAGAATTTTACTCTTCTTTTTTGTTTTTATAAAGTCTTTAATGGTTGAAAAACCATCGAAGTAATCAATTATTTCAACAATGGTCATAGCTCCTAAAAGGAAAACTAAAATCTCAGAAGTTTTACCTAAATGATGCAAGAGCGTTTCTTCCATCATATGCATTTTTTCTTCTGACCCTAAAGCTCCGAAACCTTCTAAAAGAGAGTGTTTTGCAGAATCAAACCACTGTGGGAAGGTATCAAGCCCTAAAGCAATTAATGCCCAACAAATGGCCATCATGACCAGTGCCGGAATAAGTTTGTCAATTTTTATACTGTGCTCTAAAGTAATGGCTAAATAGCCCATGACGAATACTAAAATAATTGCTGTTTCCATATGATGTTATACTAGTTGGTTAAGTGCTATTTCAAAAGCTGTAGCACTGATTTCTGTTTTTGATTTATTTTTATTGTAAACTTTTTCTATTGCTTCTTTTATTTTATTTGATGTATCATTAAAAATGGCTTCATCGGTCATTTGCACTTTACCTTCCATAAAATAAGCAAAAACTCGAGCCATTCCACAATTTGATATAAAGTCTGGTATTAAACTGACTTTATAATCTGTATGTTCCATTATAGGTCCAAAGAAAATTTCAGTATCAGCAAAAGGCACATTTGCGCCGCAAGATACAACCTCTAATCCACTATCAATCATTTCATCTATTTGATGAATCGTTATTAATCTTGATGCAGCACAAGGCACAAAAATTTCTGTTTGTAACGACCATATTCTTTTATTAATCTCTTCAAAAGGGATTAAATTATCGGCTGCTAATGTATTACCCTTCTTAGCAAGGAAAAAATGACAAATGTCATTAAATGTAAATCCATCTTCATTAATTAAGCCTCCACCAATATCGATAATTCCAACCACTTTTGCACCCATTTTTGATAAATAAAATGCCGCAGCGGCTCCTACATTACCAAAACCCTGCACTACTGCACGTTTTCCTTTCACAGAACCACCATAAATATCGTAATAATGTTTTACCGCTTCCGCCACACCAAAACCAGTAATCATATCGGCTACGGTATATTTTTTGGATACATCTGGCGAATAATCTGGATTTTCAATAACCTTTATTACACCTTGACGTAATTGCCCAATTCTGTTTATTTTATCGGCTTCAGTGGGTTTAAAATGTCCGTTAAAAACACCTTCTTGAGGATGCCAAACACCACTTTCTTCGGTAATTGGTATAACCTCATGAGTTTCATCTACATTCATATCTCCACCAGTACCATAATAACTTTTAAGCAAGGGAGAAACCACAGCATACCAACGTTCTAATACTTCCTTTTTTCTTGGGTCTTTAGGGTCAAAATTAATTCCAGATTTAGCGCCTCCAATGGCGGGACCAGAAACCGTAAATTTAATTTCCATGGTTTTCGCTAACGATAAAACTTCATTCATATCTAGCCCTTTGCGCATTCGTGTTCCGCCACCTGCTGCACCACCACGTAAAGAATTTATAACTACCCATCCTTCTGCATCGGTTTCAGAATCTTTCCAATTAAAGACTATTTCAGGCGCTTTGTTTTCGTATATTTTTAATAATTCTTTCATTCTCTATATTATATTCAATTGATAATTAGCGTACATTTTTGTTATTCCGAAGGTAAAAAAAGGTGTAGCTATAATTGAGTCATATAAATCGAATTAAAATTATTAATGTAACAAATATAAAAACTAAAAATCCAATCAGATTAATTTTATGTGAAATTTAAGGTTGAAAAATCTTACCGGTACTATGATTTTTTGACGCTCCAGTAACACTTTTGAGACAATTTATTAGATTTTCAAGTTTTAAAACGCCTAAAAACCCAAAAATTAAAGCTTCCTTAAATTCTATGACATCTTTTTCTGGAATTATAATAGTTTGATGCGTAAGTGCTTTAAGTCTATTTATAAGGAAGGTATTATAAACCCCTCCACCAGTTATTAAAAGAGTAGATTTCTCTCGTTTATTTATCTGGAAGGCAATTTGAATTGCAATATTCTCAACAAAAGTGCATAATACATCAGATACTGGTAATTGAAATTCGTCAATAAGTGGAAAAATATTTGTATTCACCCATTCCAATCCTAATGATTTTGGATATTCTTTATTATAAAAGCTTAGAGCGTTTAATTGATTGAGTAATTCATTATGCACTTTTCCGGAAGCTGCAATATTACCTTCATCATCAAAGTCATAACCAAGTTGTATCACATAATGATTTAATACAATGTTTACTGGACAAATATCATAAGCAATACGCTCTTGATTGACATCGGTTGAAATATTAGCAAACCCACCAAGGTTTAAACAAAAATCGTATTGTGAAAACAGCAACTTATCTCCAATAGGCACTAACGGCGCTCCTTGACCTCCCAATTCTACATCTTGCACTCTAAAATCGCAAACTACTGTTTGTTGAAGTACTTGTGCTAAATGGGGTTTGTTTCCAATTTGATAGGTTAATTTTTGGTCAGGTTGATGTAATGCAGTATGCCCATGCGAGCAAACAGCATCTAATTTTTTAATTTGATGTTTTTTAATAAACCCTTGAATTACTTGTGCTAGATAATTTGAATACGCTATATCAATTCCTTCTAATTCTTGCAGACTCGTATTTGTCAAGCCCTTTAATATTTCATACCATTTTGTTGGATATTTAATGGTTTCTGCCTTCAGAATTTTAAAACCCCACTGTACTTTTTTAGAAAATTTAATATAGGCTAAGTCAATACCATCTAATGAGGTTCCGGACATAACACCAACAACAAAGTAATCTTCTTTCATCTTAAACGTAAAAGTAATTAACTTGGGTAAATATATAAAAGATTAAACTCGTGAAATCATGTATTTGCTTTTAGGAATTCACATTAAAAAGCTATATTTGTAAACATTTTTTATCAAAACAACATTTTAATTACGAATTATGAATTTTAGCCTTTCTGAAGAACATATAATGATTCGCGATGCGGCTCGCGATTTTGCCAGAACAGAATTACTACCAGGAGTTATTGAGCGCGATGAAAAACAACAATTCCCTCAAGAGCTTGTTAAAAAAATGGGCGATTTAGGATTTATGGGCATTATGGTAGACCCAAAATATGGAGGTAGTGGAATGGACGCTATTTCTTATGTTCTTATCATGGAAGAATTATCAAAAATAGATGCTTCGGCATCGGTTATTGTCTCTGTAAACAATAGTTTGGTTTGCTACGGTATTGAAGCTTACGGAACAGAGGAGCAAAAACAAAAATACCTTACAAAACTTGCAACTGGGGAGTTTGTTGGCGCATTTTGTTTGAGTGAACCTGAAGCTGGAAGCGATGCCACATCACAAAGAACCACTGCAATAGATAAAGGTGACCACTATCTAATTAATGGTACCAAAAACTGGATAACAAATGGTGGGCGCGCCGATGTTTACATTGTAATTGCCCAAACTGATAGAGATAAAGGATCGCATGGAATAAACGCTTTTATTATTGAAAAAGACACAAAAGGATTTGATATAGGACCTAAAGAAGATAAATTAGGCATCCGTGGTAGCGACACACATACTTTACAATTTAACGATGTAAAAGTGCCAAAAGAAAACAGAATTGGAGTGAATGGTTCAGGCTTCCGATTTGCAATGAAAACCCTTTCTGGAGGACGTATTGGAATCGCTGCACAAGCCTTAGGTATTGCTTCTGGTGCTTTTGAGTTGGCATTAAAATACTCCAAAGAACGTAAAGCCTTCGGAACAGAAATATGCAACCATCAAGCCATAGCTTTCAAACTTGCAGATATGGCAACCGATATTGATGCTGCAAGACATTTAGTAATGAAAGCCGCTTGGGATAAAGACCAAGGCAATAATTACGATTATTCAAGTGCCATGGCTAAACTATACGCATCTAAAGTTGCCATGGAACACACCGTAGAAGCAGTACAAATTCACGGTGGAAATGGCTTTGTAAAAGAATATCATGTAGAACGCCTTATGAGAGATGCAAAAATTACTCAGATTTACGAAGGCACATCCGAAATTCAAAAAATAGTAATTTCA
This sequence comes from Algibacter luteus, assembly GCF_900141715.1. GTDB lineage: Bacteria > Bacteroidota > Bacteroidia > Flavobacteriales > Flavobacteriaceae > Arenitalea > Arenitalea lutea. Next base: position 541,747 of record NZ_FQYK01000001.1, read on the forward strand.
AGAAGCCTAATAAAGCAATAATTATATTATCTCCATTAACTAGCTACTTTTAAAAAATCGCCTTTTATATATTAATTGGCGATTTTTGTTATTTTGGCATAAAGCTTCCGACATAATAAACTAGATTTCTATCTTTAAGCAAAAATATTTTATGCAGAAAACATATTACGATCCAGCAGACCTAAAAAAATTTGGAAAAATAAGCGATTGGAACCAAGAACTAGGTGATAAATTTTTCGAGTATTACGGTAAAGTTTTCGAAGAAGGCGCGCTTACCGCCCGCGAAAAATCATTAATCGCTCTAGCAGTTGCACACACAGAGCAATGCCCCTATTGCATTGACGCGTACACTAAAGATGGACTTCAGCGCGGAGTTACAAAAGAGGAAATGATGGAAGCCATTCATGTAGGTGCAGCCATAAAAGGCGGAGCTACCTTGGTGCATGGTGTTCAAATGATGAATAAAGTAAATAAGTTAGATGGGTAAATTTTGGGCGCCTGACTGCCGGCAGGTAGGTTACCACAAGGGTCGGGCTTTCCGCTTTATCTTTTTTGCTTCCTAATTATTGATCAAAAAAGGACCTAAGTAACAAGCAAAAAAGTATGCCGCTACAATCCCTAAGCGACATTCAACTAAAATTTAAACACAATAGCTTATATTAAACAAAAGACAATTAATGGCAACAAAGTCTCTACATAAACGCGAAAGCGATTTAGCAAATAGTAATAGGCAATTAGAAATTCTATCTAACGGTATTTTCCAAAATGGCGAATTGCCAACTTTTAAAAATAAAATTGCTGAATCCAATCAATTTCCGCTTAAAGCTAAAAAACTAGAAATTCTGCAAATTAATGTGGGCTATATGTGCAACCAAGTATGCGATCATTGCCATGTTGATGCGGGTCCAGACCGTAAAGAAATCATGACGCGAGATACTATGCGTCAATGTTTAGAAGTTATAAAAAATACAGGCGCTCATACACTAGATTTAACCGGAGGCGCACCAGAAATGAATCCAGATTTCCGTTGGTTTGTTGAAGAAGCTGCCAAAGCAGGAATAAAAGATTTTATAGTTCGTTCTAACCTTACTATTATTCGAGCCAACAAAAAATATTACGATTTACCGGAATTTTTTAAAAAACACAACGTCCATGTAGTAAGTTCAATGCCACATTGGACACGCGGAAAAACCGACAAACAACGTGGCGATGGTGTTTTTGATGCATCCATAAAAGCACTTCAAGTGCTTAATGCTGTTGGCTATGGTATGCCAGAAAGCAGTTTAAAACTAGATTTGGTTTATAACCCTTCGGGTGCCTTTTTACCAGGCGATCAAGCCACTATGGAAAAAGATTTTAAAAAGGCTTTAAAAGAAGATTTTAATATTCATTTTCACAATTTATTCGCTATTACCAACTTACCAATCTCACGTTTTTTAGATTATTTAATCGCTTCAGAAAACTACGAAGATTACATGTATGCTTTAGTTGAAGCTTATAATCCGACTGCTGTAGCAAATGTTATGTGTACAAATACGCTTTCAGTAAGTTGGGATGGTTATTTGTATGATTGCGATTTTAATCAAATGTTAGAATTGCCTGTAAACAGCAAAGTAAAACACATTTCAGAATACGACGAATCGCTTTTAGAAGGACGAAATATAGTCATTTCACAACACTGTTATGGTTGTACCGCTGGCGCTGGAAGCAGCTGTCAAGGTAGTGTTGCATAGAACAACAAAATGAAAAATTTAATTATTATACTCTTTTTATGTATTTCAGCTTTAGGTTTCTCCCAGAAAAACCTGTCGAAGTTGCTAAAAAAACATAACACAGAAAGCGTTCCATACATCTCTGTCGAAAAACTTCTTAATGAAAAAGATGAAGTGATTATTTTAGATTCTCGTGAAAAAAATGAATTTGAAACCAGCCATTTAAAAAATGCCATTTGCGTAGGATACGATTTTTTTAATTTGGACTCTATTCAAGATAAACTACCTGAAAAAGATTCAAAAATTGTGGTGTATTGCTCTTTAGGTATTCGTTCTGAAGATATCGCAGAAAAACTCAAAAAAGCAGGTTACTCGAATGTTTATAATTTATACGGTGGTATTTTCGAATGGAAAAACAACAATTTAGAAGTATTGAATGCTCAAGAAACCCCAACAGACTCTATCCATACATTTTCCAAAATATGGAGCAAATGGCTAAAAAAAGGAATAAAAGTATATGAGTAAAGCACTTGTTATTGTTTTTGTAAAAAACTTAAAATTAGGCAACGTAAAAACGCGACTCGCCAAAACCATAGGCAATCAAGGTGCGTTTGTGGTTTATTCTGAATTGGTAAAAGTTACCGAAAAAGCAACACAAAACCTTTCAGCAGATAAATGTATTTACTTCTCTGAAGCTGTTGTTGACAGCCAATGGAAAAACGAACAAAAAGCGATTCAACAAGGCAAAGATTTAGGAGAGCGTATGAAAAACGCCTTTAAAAAAGGGTTTGAAGATGGTTATGATCACATTGTTTTAATTGGCTCAGATTTACCCGATATAACCGCTAATCATATTAACAAGGGCTTACAAGCTTTAAAGCAAAGCGAAGTCGTATTTGGTCCTGCTGTTGATGGTGGCTACTACCTTTTAGGATTATCAAAAATGCATGATTTTGTTTTTAATAATAAACCATGGAGCGAAGATAATTTATTAGAAAAAACACTTTCAGAATTAAAGAAAAACAACGTCACATTTACTACCTTAGATACTTTAAACGATATTGATACTTTTGAAGATTTAGTTGATTCAAAATTCTATCAAAACAACATAAACTTACAAGAAAAAATCAAGCAATTACATGATTAAGTACATTAAAGAAACGGTTGATTATTTACATGATAAAGGTTTCGACAAACCTGAAATAGGCATCATTTTAGGCACCGGTTTAGGTCAGTTAATAAACGATATAGATATTATAAAAGAGGTTAGTTATAACCATATTCCAAATTTCCCAACTGCCACCGTAGAATTTCATAAAGGCAAACTTATTTACGGCACTATGGCTGGCAAAAAAGTAGTAGTTATGCAAGGGCGCTTTCATATTTACGAAGGCTACTCGTTGCAAGATGTTACCTATCCTGTGCGTATCATGGAAAAATTAGGAATCCACACCTTACTTGTTTCTAATGCTTCAGGAGCAATTAATTTAAACTTTAAAAAAGGCGAATTAATGCTTATTGAAGACCACATCAACCTTCAAGGTAGCTCACCTCTAGCATTTAAAGGCGTAGAAACTTTAGGCGAACGTTTTGCAGACATGAGCGCGCCGTATGACGCCGAAATTAATTCAAAATTTAAGACTATTGCCAAAAACAATAATATTAAGTTGCACGAAGGTGTTTATGCCAGTGTGGTTGGGCCGCAACTAGAAACAAGAGCTGAATATCGTATGCTAAAATTAATAGGAGCAGATGCCGTGGGCATGAGTACCGTTCCTGAAATTATTGTGGCGAATCATTTAAAATTAAGAGCTGCAGCAGTGTCAGTTTTAACCGATGAGTGCGACCCAGATAACCTAGCCCCGGTTGACATTGCAGAAATTATCGCTATGGCAGGAAAAGCCGAACCCAAAATGGTAACACTTTTTAAAGAATTGATTAAAACACTATAAAATAAGTCTTCAGGATTCTGATTGCAGTTCTTATTCACTGCTAACTTAAAACTGTGAACTAAACACAAAAAAAATGAGCACATATCTAGAAACCACACACAACGTCTATAAAGAAGCAGCCTTAACTCCTGATGTTGGTTTATGCTGCACGACCAACCCTATTTGGGAATTGCCAGGATTAAAAATTCCTAAAATCATGCAAGAAATGAATTATGGTTGTGGTTCAACCGTGCATGCTCGCGATTTAACCAATAATCCAAAAATGCTTTACGTTGGCGTTGGAGGCGGTATGGAGTTATTACAGTTCGCTTATTTTAATCGCCAAAAAGATGGTGTTATAGGTGTTGATGTAGTTGATGAAATGTTGGAGGCCTCAAGACAAAATTTTATTGAAGCTGAAGCTCAAAATGACTGGTTCAAAAGCGAGTTCGTAGACCTTAAAAAGGGCGACGCCATGAATTTACCAGTGGAAGATAATAGTATTGATGTGGCGGCTCAAAACTGTTTATTTAATATTTTTAAAGCAGATGATTTAAAAAAAGCCATTGCAGAAATGTATCGTGTATTAAAACCTCACGGACGTTTAGTCATGAGCGATCCAACTTGCGAACAACCCATGAACGACACGTTGCGTAACGACGAGCGCCTGCGTGCCTTATGTTTAAGTGGAAGTTTACCTATAGCTGAATATGTAAAAGCGCTAACCGATGCTGGTTTTGGAACCATAGAAATTCGTGCACGTAAACCCTATCGCATCCTAGATCCTAAAAACTACCCAACAGATGAATTGATTTATATAGAATCCATAGAAGTAGCAGCCATAAAAGACCCAATGCCAGAAGATGGTCCTTGTATTTTTACGGGTAAAGCTGCTATATTTTTTGGTTCTGAGGATTATTTCGATGATAAAAAAGGGCATATTTTATTAAAAAATCAGCCCATAGCTATTTGTGATAAAACGGCTGGAGATTTAGCATCTTTAGGAAGAGATGATATTTTTATCAGTGAATCAACGTATCATTATGATGGTGGAGGATGTTGCTAAATTCAAACAAATACACTAAAATGAAGTTTATTCCAATATTTATAGCATGCTTTTTAATAACATCATGCTCGAGCTCTAAACGTGTTTCTGAAAAAACAGAAATCCAGGTAACAGAAGAGCAAGCTACAGAACAAAATACTTCTGTTACTGAAAATTCAGAATTAATAGATGTTTTAGAAACGAAAGATACAATCACTTCTAAACCCAATACTAAACAAGAAGTATTTACTCCTCTCGCTTGGACAGAGTTACTTCAAAAACATGTTTCAAACGAAGGCAATGTCAATTACAATGGATTTAATACCGATAGAAAAGCATTATTATCATACATCGGTAGTTTAGGTGAAAATATGCCTAGCGACACCTGGACAGAAGAAGACAAATTAGCATATTGGATAAACACTTACAACGCGTTAACCATAGATTTAATTTTACGTCATTATCCAGTTGAAAGTATCAAAGACATAAAAAACCCATGGGACCAACGCTATTGGCAATTAGGTGATAAATGGTATAATTTAAACGAAATTGAGCATGATATTTTAAGAAAAATGAAAGAACCTAGAATTCATTTTGCTATTGTTTGCGCCTCTTACTCATGCCCAAAATTGCAAAACGAAGCCTTTACTGCTTCCAAATTGGAAGAGCAGCTAACAAACGCCACCAAATCATTTATTAACGACCCAGAAAAAAATGATTTAACACCAAGTAAAATAGGCTTGTCTAAAATTTTTGCTTGGTTTGATAAAGATTTTTTGATAAACGGAACAGGAAGTATTATTGAATATATTAACCGCTATTCGAACATAAAAATTTCTCCAAAAACACCTAAGAAGTTCAAAGATTACGACTGGTCTTTGAATAATTGAAATTTACATGAAATATAAAATTTCCATTATCATTCCCGTTTTAAACGAAGCCAATTTTATTGGAAAATTATTAGAACATCTATTAGCAAATGCATTAGCTAAAAATATTGCAGAAATTATAGTTGTTGATGGTGGTAGTGAAGACGGCACCCAAGACATTGTTCATGCCTTTTCTAATTTTGTGGCTCTTGACAAAAAAGAAGCGTTTCTTTACACCAATGAGAACGTGCTTAAGGACATGTTGAGACCTTCCATAGAATCAAAAACATCAATAAAGTTGTTGAATTCAGAAAAAGGGCGTGCAAAACAGATGAATTTAGGCGCTAAAGGCGCAACAGGTAATATTTTATATTTTTTACATGCCGATTCTTTACCACCAAAATATTTCGATCAGTTAATTATTGATGAAGTAAAAAAAAGTAATCAAGCCGGTTGTTTTAGGTTACAGTTTGACAGCCAACATTGGTGGTTGCGATTAGCCAGTTGGTTAACAAAATTTAAATGGCGTGCTTGTCGAGGCGGTGACCAAAGTCAGTTTATCACAAAAAGTCTATTCTATACAATTGGCGGCTTTAATGAGGACTATATGATTTACGAAGACAACATATTAATAAATGCATTATATGCAAGAAACGAATTTGTGGTAATTAATAAGAAACTAAAAACTTCGGCTAGAATGTATAACAAATATGGTGTTTGGAAACTGCAATATTTCTACTGGACTATTTATGTAAAAAAATGGTTTGGAGCCAGTGCAGACGAATTGTACGCCTATTATAAAAAATCACTTATTTAAATTCGCTCCTATCGATTCCTTCCCTTTTCATTAGGATATAAACTGGGTAAATTATCACTTTGGAACACTTCTTTGGTATTCACATTTATCCCTGACAATTTTCCCGTAAAAGCAGCACCCGTATCAATATTCCAAACATTAACGGCATGCATCGGTGTATCACATTTAAAGTTTATTGTAGGCGTATGCCCTATAAAAATTTCATAATAATGCTTTAATCTGTTGGGATAAATTACAGAATCTTTCTCGATACGTTTATCCATGGTTAAAGCCATTTCCCAAAGCGTTCTATCAAAATATAATGTGGTATTGAAAACTTCTTTTTCTACGCCATGCATGGAAGTAAATCCTGCATGTAGAAAGAGTCTGTTTTCATCATCTATGTAATACAGTGGCATGCTTTCAAAAAATTCGAGATGTCGTTTTTTATCTATTTCAGAGAAACTTTCATAACTCTCTATAGTTTCTTTACCTCCGTGCATATACCAGGTAGGATTTACATCGCCGGTTTTCAACCAAGCTTCGCACCAAACATCATGATTTCCTTTTATAAAAACACATTTAATCTTTTCTGAAAGATCTATTAAAAACTGAACTACTTGAGCGGATTCACTCCAACCATCAACATAATCTCCAACAAAAATCAAGGTGTCTTCATCCTTCACTTCCATTTTATTTAAAACCTGAATTAAAGCTTTTAAACCTCCATGAATATCTCCTATTGCTAAAACGCGCATACTAAATTTGTTTTATGCGCAAATCTAAAAGATTTAAAGCGATTGAGAAAATGAATTAATAAAGACTGTATTGTTTTTTAATTAAAGCCTCTACTGGCTTATTTTGTGGCGTGAATTGATGGTTAGTTAGTCCTCCTACTTTATCGTGTTTATGAAACCATTTCCAAATAAATCCCCCAGCAAACCAATCTTCTCTCCAAAAGGTTTCAAATAACGCTTGTGTTGTATTTGTTTGAGCGTCAAGATTGACTTGATTCATACTTCTATCACTTTTCCAAGGTTCTTTTCCTGAAAAATCTACACTTCGGTAGCCATACTCCGTAAATAAAATGGGCTTATTGAATTTATCATGAACCTCTTTAATTTCTTGTTTGTGTTTTTCCCACCCTATTAAACATTCTTCTACGGTTGGTTTTTTGCTCGAACTTACAGGAAAGTAGGCATCAACACCAATATAATTTAATTCTTTCCAAAAAGGTGTTTTATGATATTCATTCCAATTAGCGGCATAAGTTAACATGCCCTTATATACTTTTTTAATTTCTTTAATCAGAGAGAACCAATAAGCAGGTCTATTATCTACAAATCGTTCTAATTCTGTACCAATGCAAAAAATATCTGCTTTTGTTTCCGCAGCTAATAAAGCATATTCAAGAATAAATTTGGTATAAGCATCTTCTAATTGTTTCCAAGACGCTTCATCTTTCATTTCAATTAATCCCGTAAACTCACCACGCCAAACCCAGATTTGGGGCTTTATCATTATTTTAACTCCCGAATAACGGAGCTCCTCAATATATTGTTTTGCACCTAAACTAGTTTCACCAAACCATTGTCTTTCGGTATTATAAACAATTTCAGGATGCTCTAAATCTCTTATAAAACCAAAAGGCATTATCGCTGCAAAATTTGCATTTACGTTAAGTACAGGCTTTACATGTTCATTATTAATAGCTTCTCGCGAAGCCACAAAACTTACGCCGTTAATTTTCTCTCTTTTTACAGGAGCCATTGAACAGGAACAACAAAATAGTAATAAACAAAACTTTAAAATAAAGCGCATAACTATTAATTTATCTCTAAATTTAAACAAATTGGAAATACCGAGTTAAGGTTTTAACAAAACCTTCGACAAAAACACAACCAAACCAAATTCATGGAACATATTGTAATAATAGGAAATGGTATCTCTGGTGTAACTGCTGCCAGACATATTAGAAAACTTTCAGACAAAAAAATTACCATAGTTTCAGCTGAGACCGAATACTTTTTTTCAAGAACAGCGCTCATGTATGTTTACATGGGGCATATGAAATTCGAACACACCCAACCCTACGAAAATTGGTTTTGGAAAAAAAATAATATCAATCTTAAACAAGGTTTAGTAAATCAAATTGATACTGAACAAAAAACGCTTCATTTTAAAGGTGGTGAATCGCTCAATTACGACAAACTAATTATTGCAACAGGTAGTAAACCAAATAAATTTGGATGGCCTGGGCAAGATTTAGATGGCGTTATGGGCATGTATCATAAACAAGATCTTGAAAACCTTGAAAAACATGCGCCTAATAATTCTATATGCAAACGTGCCGTAATTGTTGGTGGTGGTTTAATTGGTATTGAACTTGCTGAAATGCTAAATTCAAGAGATATTCCAGTAACTTTTTTAGTTAGAGAAGACAGTTTCTGGAATGGTGTTTTGCCGCAAGGAGAAAGTGAAATGATAAATAGACATATAAAAAATCATCATATCGATTTGCGCCTAAGCACTAATTTAAAAGAAATTAAATCGGATGAAAACGGAAAAGTAAAATCCATTATTATTGAAGAAACTGGTGAAGAAATTGAATGTAACTTAGTAGGTTTAACCGCAGGAGTAACACCAAATATCGATTTTATAAAAGACTCAAATATTGAAACAGCTAAAGGTGTTAAAGTCAACCGTTTTCTAGAAACTAACATCCCCGATATTTATGCCATTGGCGATTGTGCCGAACAACATGAAGGTATTAATGGCCGTAGAACTATTGAAGCTGTTTGGTATACGGGCCGAATGATGGGAGAAACAGTGGCACAAACCATTTGCAGCAATAGATTAGCTTATAATCCCGGGCATTGGTTCAATTCTGCTAAATTTTTAGATATTGAATATCAAACTTACGGGTGGGTTTTTTCAAAACCAAGAGAAGATGAAGCGCATTTTCATTGGAAACATGAAGACGACACCAAATGCATCACTGTTTGCTATAACACTAATACTAATGAATTTCTTGGAATTAACACTTTCGGCATAAGAATGCGTCATGAAATTTTTGATGAATGGTTAACCGAAAAGCGCGATGTAGAATATGTGATAAATCATTTACCTGAAGCCAATTTTGACCCTGAATTTTACACTAAATATGAAGCAGAAATTCTTTCTGCTTTTAATAAAAAACTACAAACTGTATAGTTATGAGCAATAAATTAAATGAAAGCATGTCTTTAGCGAAACCTGATGCTACGAATATGCCAATCAAACAAAAAATTGCTATAGCCATAGGTTTTATAGGGTTATTTCTTTTAACGCTTGCCTTTTTCAACACATCTTTTCCTAGCAAAAACTTGTTTTTAACTTTGGCCTTAGCGTTACTATTTGTTGGTGTTATTATTTATTCCAGAAGTTCATATTTATCAAAACTAGAAGGCATCAAAAATGACGGCGTTTGGTTTAAATCTATTTCATCTCGAGGGTTTTGGGGCTGGATTTTAGGTATAGTACTCACCAGTTTTTACATTGTATTATACTTCTATCCAAAATATTTGGGACTAGGAACCAATGGCGAGGAAAACGCAGGTTTAATTGGTTTTTTTGACCCATTAAGCAAATTATTAAGCGGAAGACCGGCAAGTCAATGGTTTGTTTACGGCACACTTTACACTGTTGCAATTTTGGTATTTGGTTATAAATTCATTTTAAAATACCGCCACAATCGTTACCAGCAGTTACGTACAATTTCGGTGATGTTTTTTCAATTAGCCTTTGCTTTTTTGATTCCCGAGTTTATGTATGTCATGAATAGCGATTTGCCTTACTACGACCTAAAATCGATGTGGCCCTTAAATTATTATATTTTTGACGAATGGTCTGTTAAAGGCTTTCTTTCTAGTGGCAATATTGGGCTAGCTTTTTTGATTTTTGGGATTGTTTCGATTTTTGTGGTCTCACCTATATTGACTTACAAATACGGTAAACGTTGGTACTGTTCTTGGGTTTGTGGCTGTGGGGGTCTTGCCGAAACAGCAGGCGATTCTTTTAGACAATTATCATCAAAAAAACTATCAGCTTGGAAAATAGAGCGTTGGTTAATTCATACTGTGCTCGTTTTTTCAGTAATAATGACCACCGCAATGATTTATACCTATTTAGGCTACGATAAAAATGATTTCTGGCTTACTCGAGGTCTTTTTATTTCCCTAGTTATTGGACTTCTTACATTAGTTTTTACGGGCGTAATACTCTTTAAAAGACATGAATTGGGTAAAGACGCAAAATATGGTGCCATTGGCTTCTTTGTTGTAATTATGGTTTTGTTATTGATGCATTTTACTGGAACTACCAACCATGTATTTTATATAAAAGGAAGCGCACTGCGTTCTGCTTACGGTCTTTACATAGGCTCGATATTTTCAGGTGTGATAGGTACTGGTTTTTATCCCATTTTAGGTAATCGGGTATGGTGTCGATTTGGATGCCCTATGGCCGCTATTTTAGGGTTCCAACAACGTCTATTTTCAAAATTTAGAATCACAACTAATGGCGGACAATGTATTTCCTGCGGAAATTGTTCAACCTATTGCGAAATGGGTATTGATGTACGAGCCTATGCCCAAAAAGGAGAAAACATTGTTAGGTCGAGTTGCGTAGGATGTGGTATTTGTGCTGCAGTATGCCCAAGAGGTGTTTTAAAACTAGAAAACGATAGTATGGATGGACGAATTAATCCGAATGAAATATTACTAGGTAACGATGTCGATTTAATGGATTTGGTGAATAAACAATAGCTATAAACCCGTTCATTCTAAAACAAAGATATTCAACTCAAATTACTAGTGACTAAAATTAAAAGAATAGGTTACCTTTGCAACTTTTAAAACAAGAAAATACGAAGTAGCCTTAAATGACACATATTAAAGTCATCATTCCAGCGTATAACGAAGCTGATTCAATATCTCATGTTATCAATGACATTCCTAGCAATGTGAACGAGGTTATTGTTGTAAGTAACAATTCTACCGATGATACTGAATTTAATGCTAAAAAAGCAGGAGCTACAGTTTTAACCGAAACAAATAAAGGCTATGGCTATGCTTGTTTAAAAGGGATGCAGTATATAAGTGAGCAAAACAAAAAGCCAGATATTATTGTATTTCTTGATGGCGATTATAGTGATTACCCGGAAGAATTAAACAAAATTGTAGCACCAATAATTAACGACAATATTGATTTTGTTATTGGTGCCCGAGATAAAAAACTTAGAGAAAAAGGTTCTATGACCGTACCTCAAATTTTTGGGAATTGGCTTGCCACAACTTTAATGAAGTTGTTTTTTAAAGCTAAATTCACAGATTTAGGGCCTTTTAGAGCCATAAAATACGAAAAGTTATTAGGATTGAATATGGAAGACAAAACCTATGGCTGGACTGTAGAAATGCAGCTCAAAGCCCTTAAGCAAAATCTCACATATACTGAAATTCCAGTGAATTACAGAAACAGAATTGGTGTTTCAAAAGTGTCTGGTACGTTAAAAGGTGCTATATTTGCAGGCATTAAAATCTTAAGTTGGATTTTTAAATACAGTTTTAAATAATGATTTTACAAACAGTAGTTATAGTTATATATACTATTTCGCTCTTACTCATTTTTTTGTATGCTTTAGCGCAGCTAAATCTGTTATTTAACTACCTATCGTCAAAAAAGGAAGAAGATGACAGCCCAAAATTCGACTTCTATAATCCAGACGAAATACCTTTTGTAACCATACAACTTCCTGTTTACAACGAGATGTATGTTATGAATCGTTTACTTAAAAATATCGCAAAAATAGACTACCCAAAAGATAAATTAGAGATTCAAGTTTTAGATGATTCAACCGATGAAACTGTTGAAACCACAAAAGCTCAGATAGAAAAACTTCGATCCAAAGGGTTAGATATTAAACACATTACTAGATTAGATCGCAAAGGGTTCAAAGCAGGAGCTTTAAAAGAGGGTTTAAAAATTGCTAAAGGCGAGTTTATTGCCATCTTCGATTCAGACTTTCTTCCTAAAAAAGACTGGCTAAAACTTACTGTTCCTTATTTTAAAGACGATTCCGTTGGGGTGGTACAAACCCGTTGGGGACATATAAACCGAAACTATTCTATACTCACAAAAATTCAGGCCTTTGCTTTAGATGCGCATTTCACATTAGAGCAAGTTGGTAGAAACAGCAAAGGACACTTTATAAATTTTAACGGTACAGCAGGCGTTTGGAGAAAAACATGTATTATCGACGCTGGAAATTGGGAAGGTGACACCCTAACAGAAGATTTAGATTTAAGCTACCGTGCACAACTTAAAAACTGGAAATTCAAGTATTTAGAAGATGTAGAAACTCCTGCCGAACTTCCCGTAGTCATAAGTGCTGCACGCTCACAACAATTTAGATGGAACAAAGGCGGCGCAGAAAACTTCCGTAAAATGCTTAGTCGCGTCGTAAAAAGTAAAAATATTTCTGCCAAAACAAAAATTCACGGTTTACTGCATTTACTTAACAGCACCATGTTTTTAAACGTGCTTATTGTAGGGGTATTAAGTATCCCAATGCTGTACATTAAAAACGAATATGCCCATTTACGCCCATACTTTTATGTTATGAGTTTTTTCGTAATGAGCACGGTAATCTTTTTTGTTTGCTACTGGTTTATGTACAAAAATATTTATGGTAGCGGATTCAAAAATTTTATACGCTACATTGGCATGTTTTTCGTGTTTTTTTCAATAGCCATGGGCTTCTCACTGCATAATTCTATAGCAGTTTTAGAAGGTCATTGGGGTAAAAAATCAGAATTTGTACGCACACCAAAATTCAATCTGTCAAAATATAAAGACAATTGGAAAAACAACAAATACATGAAACGCAACATCTCTGTTCATGTAATTTTCGAAGGGTTACTAATGCTCTATTTTGCATTTGGCATGTATAGCGCTTTTATAGTAGGCAACCAAGGTGGCGATTTTGGACTTTTCCCATTTCACCTCATGTTATTTATTGGCTTCGGTTATGTCTTTTTTAAATCCTTAGCTTCTAAGGTTTAAATTATTTGGGCGCCTGCCTGCCGGCAGGCAGGTTACCACAAGGGTCGCGCTTTCACTACTCGCTTCCTCCTGCGTCGGCGAGCTCAAACATGTCGTTCAATCGCTAAAGCAAAACGTATGAGTTCGCGAAATCATAAAGTATCCTACTTAGCAACTTATTAAAAATAAAGTAAATCGTGATTTTATTCTGTCTATCAAAAGGAGTAAGTTTCTATTCATCATCACAAACAAATAATCATATATTTACGGCATGCTTTTAAACCCATCGTTTTTAAAACTAAATAAAACGCCATTACTCATGGTGTTGTTATGCCTAGTTTTTTATTGGGTTTTCGCTTACAATTTAGTTAGAACGGATTATATAAAACTCCTATCGCTTTACATCGCTCTATTTGTTTTGTTCTATAAACTCGTACAGCGTTTCAAAAATAACAGCTCATTTTTAACTTATTTAGCTTTTGGGTTTCGCGCTATTTTTATTTTAGCCATCCCTAATCTATCTCAAGATTTTTATCGATTTATTTGGGACGGCCGTATGATTTTAGAAGGTTTCAATCCGTATTTACATACCGTAGAATCGTTTATAAGTCAAGGCCAATTTCCAGTAGCTCAAGCGCAAGAATTACGAGCAGGTATGGGGTTTTTAAATGCATCACATTACACTAATTATCCACCTATTAATCAATTGTGTTTTGTTATTGCTGGTTTATTTGCAGGTAAAAGTATCTTAGGATCGGTGATTGTTATGCGAATCATAATTATAGCTGCAGATTTCGGAACACTCTATTTTGGAAAACGACTACTGCAACAACTTAAAACCCCAGTTTACCACATTTTTTGGTATATTTTAAATCCGTTTATTATTATTGAACTAACAGGTAATCTTCATTTTGAAGGTGTTATGATTTTCTTTCTTATTTGGAGCATGTACTTGCTATATTCCAGAAAGTGGGCATGGGCTGCAGTGGTTTTAGCCTTCTCAATTTCGGTAAAATTGATTCCATTAATATTCTTGCCCTTGTTTTTTCAATGGTTTACAAAACAGGATGCTTCAATTTCATATTTTAATCGCATTTCAAAATTATTAGGATTCTACAGCATTGTTGGAATTACTACTCTATTACTATTTGCTCCTTTTCATTCCTCTCAGTTTATAGAAAATTACACCCAAACTGTTGCACTTTGGTTCCAAAATTTTGAGTTCAATGCGAGTTTATATTATATCGCCAAAGCCATTGGTTACTCTTTCCGGGGTTATAACGAAATCGCAATTATAGGAAAAGCAACAGCGCTAATTGTGCTGTTATTTGTATTAGCAGTTACTTTTATTCGAAAAAATGAATCGTTTATTGCACTCATTACAGCCATGTTATTGGTGCTTTCTTTTTACTACTTTACTGCAACAACAATTCACCCTTGGTATTTGGCAACACTTTTAATTTTGTCTGTTTTTACAAAATACAAATTCCCATTAGTTTGGAGTTTTGTAATTATACTTAGTTATTTAGCTTATGTGAATCTAAATTCAGCTGATAAGTCTGAAAACTTATTCGTCATTGCTTTAGAATATACCGTTGTTTACGGTGTGTTTATTTGGGAAGCGTTCATAAAAAAGGCCCCCAGAAATCTGGAAGCCTAATATTGATCTAAAACTGTAATCTATCTTTAAAATTAAAGTTTTTCTAGTTTAGTGATGGTGTTAATTTCATCTTCATCATCCATGTTATCTTCGTCTTTTGAAAGTTTTAAATCTCTATTAAAAGTGATTTTGAACTTAGCGCCTACTAAAGAATTATCGTTTAAATTAAAGGCACTCAATACATCTTCTTCAACTTGTTGAAAAGTTAACATATGCTCTTCACCATCTTTACCTGTAGCTATAAAATTATAACCATAATCTTCTTTACCGTCAAAAGTAGCATAAACAACCAAACCTTCTTGAGCAACCACCGTTTCAGAAGTATTAGAAACCATTGCAGAATTAAAACTAGATAGTGAGAATAAAGCCAATATTAATCCACTAATTAACATTATTTTTTTTGCGTTCATTTTTAAAAAAATAAAATTTTATAAATATTATTATTCAGTAATTACTAAACACCAAGCCCGAATTGCTTTGAGATGACTTCAACCTGAAACCACCTGGTAATCATTGCATTAAATATACGTTTTATTCCTTTTGTTCAGATTAAATTATGTAAAAATTTTTGCTATAAATAAATCAATAACTTCAATAACAATCAGGATAATAATAATCCATTCTAGTCGACTACTTTCTTTATGATCCATAATATCTTTAAAGAGTTCTAAGTTTTCTTTAATAATTTCAATGCGATCATGTATTAATCGGTACCTATCTTTTAAATCGAAAGAACGTTTTAAATCTTGGTTTAATCTATTAAGTTGTTCATTTTCCCAAGTAATTTCAGGAGAATCGAAAATATATAAGTTCTCTGAAATTTTATTTTTAATGTTCAACACCCTACCAATAAAACGTTTTAATTTATTTCCAGTGATATCTAGCTTGCCTTTTTCTTCAAGGTAAGCAGTGTGTGTATTGGTTTCATTAAGCAACTCTTCAGTAATCTCAGAATACCTATCTAAAGCAACAGATTGGGATGTGTTTAACATAACCAAACGAATCATTTCTTCGTTTAGACTAGGCAAAACAATTTTATCAAACTCTAGTTTAATGGTGTTTGGTTTAACAATAACCTCAATAGATTCGGATAATTTATCAAAAAAGTAATGTGTGCAAAAAGGCTTAATTTCTTGCAAAATTTGGTCAATGGCGTTTTTTTCAACATTAAAAAAACTTACCATTCCGTACTGAAAAAGATATACAAAAGCATCATCTGATACTTTGTAATACAACTCATCACTATCTTGAAAGCGTAATCGCCATGTTAAATGCGTTTTACTTTCTTTTATATTGATGGCACTTGCTACTTGATAAGCAACAGTTACGTACATTATGAATTAAAAATGTCTTTTGGAGTTTTAAAACTTTTAAATTCCAACATATAATCGTTAGGATCTTTGACAAAAAAGGATTGGTGTTCACCAGTTTTATCCTTTAAGAATACCGATTCAGTTACTAAATCTAAATTCTGCTCTTTTAGTTTTTTATAAACTGAATTCCAAGTTTCTGAATCTAAAATGACTCCAAAATGGAATGACGGCAGTATTTTACCTTCAAACACGTAATTAGGATTACTAAAATTAAATTTCCCTGATTTAATGAAAGTCATTTGATGTCCATACAAATTTACATCAACCCAATTTTGGGTTTTTCTCCCCAGAGAAGCACCAATATTGGTGTAAAAACTGCTAGTCTCTCTTACACTCTGGCAAGGTAAAGACATGTGGAAAGCTGTTTGCATATTGCATAAATTAAAGAGGTTTTAAACTTTCTACTCTATAGATAGGATTCTCGTCGTCACCATCTTCAATGAAGGTGATTCTAAACTCCGTTTCTCTTAAGCTTTTGTCATTTTTTAAATCAAATTGTTTTAATACGCGAGGATGTACTTCCTCAAAAGAGAGTTCCTCTCCATTTTCAAACCAAAACTTGTAAAGACCGTTTTTGTAAGACTTAAAAACAGCTGTTCTCATAGTACTTTATTTTTATTTTATTCTTCATTATCATCATCCATCAACTCAGGGTCTGGGTCTTGTACAGCTTCAGGATCGTTGTTATCAAAATCGTCGTAATCATCTTCATCATAATTCTCCATTGTTACAGATAGTTTCGAACTTACTTTTACCAAGTATTTGGTATCTTCAGTAGTTACTTCTACAGCTTCAATAATTTCATTATGTTGGTTTCTAAACGAAATAATATGGTCATCGTCATATCCATCTGGGTATTTTTCAACTAACAACGCCAAAATTTCAGGGGTTAATTTTTTGAAATCGACAATGACTCTTTTTAAATTATCGCTTTTGTTTTTCATTTTTTCGGTAATATTTATTACTGACAAGTTAAATATACTATTTTATGATTATTTTTTTCGAATAACATCGTAAAAATCTTTTCTTCTATCTTTTAAATTTTTTACTGCGCCAAATGTGTGCAATTCTCTTAGCAAACTAATATCAACATCTGCCACTAAAATCATTTCGGTATTTGGAGTGGCTTCGGCCTTTATACCATTACTAGGAAATGAAAAATCGCATGGTGTAAATACGGCAGATTGGGCATATTGTATATCCATATTGTTTACATTAGGCAAATTACCAACGCTGCCCGCTATAGCCACATAACATTCGTTTTCAATAGCTCTTGCCTGAGCACATAATCTCACTCTTGAATATCCGTTTTGAGTATCTGTTAAAAACGGCACAAATAGAATGTCCATTCCTTCATCCGCTAATAATCTTGATAATTCTGGAAATTCTGAATCGTAACAAATTAGAATCCCTATTTTACCACAATCGGTTTCATAGGTTTGCAAATTATTCCCTTTTTGCATCCCCCAAACTTTGGCTTCATCTGGTGTTACATGTATTTTTTCATAACGCTCAAAACTCCCATCCCGTCTACATAAATATCCAACATTATATAATTTATCATTAACCACCTCTGGCATACTACCAGATATAATATTAATATTATACGAAATGGCTAATTGTTTTAATTTGTTAATTATGGTCTCCGTAAATTCGGCTAATTTTCGAATGGCTTCAGGCTCATGCAAATGGTTAAACTCCGCCATAAGTGGCGCGTTAAAAAACTCCGGAAACACTGCAAAATCTGATCTGTATGCTGCTAAACTATCTATAAAATACTCAGATTGTTGCATTAAATCATCCAAACTATTATAGCTACGCATTTGCCATTGGATTAAACCCAAACGTACTATAGTTTTTACTGTGGCTGCTTTTTTGGTGGGTTTGGTATAATAAATATTATCCCATTCCATTAAAACTGCATATTCGTTTGATGCTGTATCGCCTTCTAAATAACCTTTTAATATTCTTACTGGATGGAAATCGTTTGAAATTTGGAAGTTTAAAACAGGATCATGAATTTCTTTACGCTTTACCTTCTCAATATAATCTTTAGGCGAATACTCTTTATGCTTATGATAATTTGGCATTCTGCCACCAAAAATGATACTTTTTAAGTTTAGGTTTTCGCAAATTTCTTTACGATAATCGTACAACCGTCTTCCTAAACGCAAGCCTCTAAACTCTGGTTTGATAAAAACATCGATGCCATATAAGACATCGCCATCTGGGTCGTGATTTTTGAATGATTCACCTGCAATAATATCAGCATAAGTGTGGTTATCATCAATCTTATCATAATCAACAATCAGCGATAATGCACAACCAGCAATTTCACCGTCTATTTTAATAACTACCTGTCCTTCAGGAAAAATAGAAGTGAGTTGCTCAATATGTCCTTTCTTCCAGTAAGAATCAAGCACACCTGCGTACGATTCTAGAGTTGCTTCTTTTAATTCTTGATAATCATCAAGAGTTAAATATTTAAGCTCGATATTGTCTATATTTTGTGTATCCATGGTTACTGACCTAAAAGGTAAGCAAAAATTAAAGGCGCAACAATGGTTGCATCACTTTCTATAATGAATTTTGGTGTATTAATATCTAACTTACCCCATGTGATTTTCTCATTTGGAACAGCTCCAGAATAAGATCCATAACTTGTGGTAGAATCTGATATTTGACAAAAATAACTCCAAAATGGTGTATCTGTACGTTCCATATCTTGATATAACATAGGCACAACACAAATTGGGAAATCGCCCGCAATACCGCCACCAATTTGGAAGAAACCAATACCGTTTTTTGAATTATCTGTATACCAATCTGCTAAAAAGGTCATATATTCTATTCCAGATTTAATGGTACTTGCTTTTAACTCGCCTTTTAATACATAGCTTGCGAAAATATTCCCCATCGTACTATCTTCCCAACCCGGGCAAACAATAGGTAAATTCTTTTCTGCTGCTGCATACATCCATGAATCTTTTACATCAATTTCGTAGTATTGCTCTAAAACACCAGACATTAACATTTTGTACATATACTCATGAGGCAAGTAGCGTTCTCCTTTGTCATCAGCATCTTTCCAGATTTCATAAATATGCTGTTGTAACCTACGGAATGCTTCCTCTTCTGGAATACACGTATCGGTAACACGGTTAAGTCCTTTTTCCAACAAATCCCACTCTTCTTGAGGTGTTAAATCGCGATAATTAGGCACACGTTTGTAATGTGAATGTGCTACTAAATTCATGATATCTTCTTCAAGATTAGCTCCAGTACAAGAAATGATTTGTACTTTATCTTGACGAATCATTTCTGCAAAACTTTTGCCTAACTCTGCAGTACTCATAGCTCCTGCCAAAGACACTAGCATTTTAGCACCATTGTTTAACTGAGCCTCATATCCTTTTGCAGCATCAACTAATGCTGCAGCATTAAAATGTAGATAATGCTTTTCTATAAATTGAGAAATTGGTCCTTTAGTAGTTGTCATTTTCAGAAATTTTTACAGTGTTTTTAGTACTTTCGATTTTTTTATTATTGATTTTTGTAGTGCTTTGTTTATAACCTAATATGTTTAGCAAATCTTCGCTCTTTTGTTGTTCGCTAAATAATTTGGTAGTTAAATTACCTTCATCATCTCTATCAATTAGAATATGCTTAGGCGACGGAATTAAACAGTGTTGAAGCCCGCCATAGCCGCCAATAGTTTCTTGATACGCGCCTGTATTGAAAAATCCTATATATAATGGCTTATCCTTATTGTATTTTGGCATATAAATGGCATTCATATGCTGTTCGCTGTTATAATAATCGTCGCTATCGCAGGTTAAACCGCCTAATAAAATGCGTTCGTAACTATCTTGCCACCTATTTAATGGTAATAAAATAAAACGCTTATTTATTGCCCATGTGTCTGGTAAAGTTGTTATGAATGATGAATTAATCATATTCCACTTCTCTCGGTCATTCTGTTGCTTTTGGTATAACACCTCGTAAATAGCGCCGCCACTTTCACCAACGGTAAAGCTTCCAAATTCTGTAAAAATATTTGGCACATCTACATCTTCTTCCTCGCAAGTTAATTTTATTTGATTAATGATTTCATCAATCATGTACTCGTAATCAAATTCAAAAGCTAACGAGTTTTTTATAGGAAAACCACCGCCAATATTTAAGCTATCTAAGGTTGGGCAGATTTTTTTAAGACTCGTATAGACCTTTAAACATTTAAGCAATTCATTCCAGTAATAAGCATTATCACGAATTCCTGTATTAATAAAAAAGTGTAACATTTTAAGGTTAACTTTCTTATTATTAGCAATCTGGTTTTTATAAAAAGGTAATATATTTTTATACCCAATTCCTAAACGCGAGGTATAGAATTCAAATTTTGGCTCTTCCTCTGATGCTATTCTAATTCCCACATTAAATTTGCCTTTTATTTCTTGCGAAAGCAAATCTATTTCTTCGTAATTATCAATAATAGGAATAGCATTTTTATGCCCATCATTAATCAATCTAGCAATATTTGTAATGTATTGTGCACGCTTAAAACCGTTACTGATAACATAAGTATTATCATTTATTTTTCCTTCTGCTTTTAAATTTTCAACAATATCAATATCAAACGCCGATGAGGTTTCAATATGTATATCGTTTTTTAAAGCCTCATCTAATACGTGCTTAAAATGACTACTTTTAGTGCAATAGCAATAGTTGTACTTTCCTTTATAGTCATGCTTTTCAATGGCATTTGCAAACCAGCTTTTTGCCCTATTAATATTGTTCGAGATTTGCGGTAAATAGGTAAACTTTAATGGTGCACCGTATTGTCTGGTAAGCGCCATTAAATCAATATTATGAAATTGCAATTCGCCTTTGGCTACTTGAAATTCTTCCTGTGGAAAATCGAAGGTTTGATTTATTAAATCAATATATTTTGTATTCAAATTGTATATTTAAAAAGTTAAAGATATAGATAGGTGTATTAACTACTCGTTAAAATAATAAAAAAATAACAATATCAAATCTGAAACTCTCGGCAAGTTGTAGGCACAAAGGCGTATTTATGCTGTATAGCATATATGGGTGAAAAGGAAGTTAGCTTTAAAATTCGGTCACTTAATCTGTAAGCTGCTTTTGAATATGACTTCCTAATTTTCAAAAGCCCGAACATAGAAACAGGTATCAATGTGTTCAGCTAATAGTGCAGCAAAAATAATTGTTTTTTTGATATACAATGTTTTTTTACCTTTTTTTTTGCATTTTTTTTATTCGTTTTTTTATATTGATTATCAGGTAGTTATAACGAATTTTTGTGTGCTATTTTGGTTGTGTTTAATTAAAGATATTTTCTGAACCGATAGAAAAAGAAAATCAGTATAACTACATGGGTATTTATTAATACCCTCTTGTAAGTCACACTGATTTTGATGTAAATTTTAAAGCTGAATTAAACTGTTAACTATAACATTTTTAAAGTATTCAACTCTTGCTCTGTTAAATGTTTCCAGTGCCCTCGAGGAATATCTTTTTTGGTTAAGTGCCCAATGGCTACGCAGTCTAAACTTATAATATCATATTTAAAATATTCAAAAATAGTTCGGATAATAGTATTACCTGTATTTTTAATTTTTAGTCCTATCTCTTTTTTTGAAGCACCATCAATATAACTTATTTCTTCAACTTCAATAAGTTTACCTTCTACTTTAAATCCGTTTTGAATCTTTTTTAAATCTTCTAGTTTTAAATTTTTATCGAGTTCAATATGAAATAAACGCGGCACACCATGTTTAGAGTTCGTGAATTTCTTAACTACAGCATCGTCGTTTGTAAATAACAACAACCCTTTTGAGTTTCGTCCTAAACGACCAATAGGCTTTATTTTAGAAGATGTAGCGTTGGCAACTAAATCCATTACTGTTCTTCCTTTACCTTCGCTAGTAGTTGTAGCAAATCCTTTAGGTTTATTAAGCAATACATAAGCTTTTTTTTCTGGGTTTATTCTGGCACCATCATAACGCACCTCATCTCCTGGTTTTACTTTATAGCCCATTTCTGTTATAATTTTTCCGTTTACAGAAACTAAACCTGTGGCAATATGCACATCTGCTTCACGACGTGAACACATACCTGAGTTGGCTACATATTTATTTAGCCTTATTTCATCTGGATTACTTGGCTTTTTAGGTGATGATGGTCCTTTTTTTATGGGTGCATTTCCGCGAGCATAACTTGTAAAACGTTTGTTACCTCCTCCTCGTCCTGATGGCTTTCCTTTTCCTTTACTCCCTTGATGTCTGTTCATTACTTATAATTTTTTGCAAAGATATACTTAAAAATTATGAATCTTTATTTAAAGCTTATCGATTTGTTGCTATAGCGTTAGCGATTGTAGTGGAAAGCCCACAGTGAGGCACGAACGAGGACTTGCAACGCAAAGCGCGACCCTTGTGGTAACCTGCCGGCCGGCAGGCAGGCGGCCAAAATTTAAATGCGGTTTAGTATAACACTTACATCGATTAAAAGAATGCTGAACACGCCTGCAAGAATGATAAATTTTAGGATGTTGTGAAGTATTAAATACTGTATTTTGGTTTTAGACCTCCAAAGTAAAAACAAAAATATAATGAGCAGAAATATACTTAAGTAGAAGAAAAAATACATGTAACCTACCTGAAATTTAAAAAGTAACAAGTAAGCTGGCACTAGTGTTAATAGCGCTAAAATGGTTAGCATGACTTTGGATGTTTTTTCTCCATACGCCACTGGAATGGTTATATAGTTTTGTGCAATATCGCCTTTTATATTTTCGAGGTCTTTGGTGAGTTCGCGCATTGAAATCATTAAAAACAAGAAAATAGCATGGACAAAAATGACGGTTTCGAAATTTTTGTAATACATAAAAATAGCGAAGAACGGTGTAATAGTAAGAATAGCAGAAGTGAGATTACCTATAAAAGGCATTCGCTTGAGTTTATGCGAGTACAACCAAATGCCAAAAATGTATAAGGAAAAGAATATTACTGCTTTGAAAGACACATAACTGGCCATAACTGCGGCTATAAAATTGAGCACGAAATAAAATGATAATTTGGTGTTTTGACTCACCAACCTATCTAATCTTGATTTTACGGGGCGGTTTATTAAATCTTTCTCTGAATCATAAAAACTATTTATAATGTAACCTCCAGCAATAGTTGCCGCCGATGCTAAAACTAAGACTAGTAAATTAATATCGAAAACGACTTCTTTTAAAGGTTTATCGTGCGCCAGAATGTAAATAGATGTGAGGTATTGAGCGATAACTACAACTAAAATGTTATAACCGCGAACTACAGAAAACATACTAAAAAATTTAAGTAGAATATGTTTCTGTTTACGAGATAGCATAAGTCTTTTTTTAGACTCTTCGACTGCGCTTAGAGTAACAATTTGGAAAGTTTTAGAAGTTATAAACGACTTCTAATTTATAATCTGATAGTGCTTGTTTAGCCTTCTGAATATCTTCTGTAAAGCCTAAGATATATCCGCCACCACCTGATCCACATAGCTTTAAATAGTAATCGTTTGTATCAATTCCTTTTTTCCAAAGCTCATGAAATTGCTGAGGAATCATTGGCTTGAAATGATTAAGTACAACTTTTGAAAGTTGTTTTGTATTTCTGAACAACGATTTTATATCACCATTAAGAAAATCGTCAACACAGGCATCAGTATGTTTTATGAATTGATTTTTAAGCATGCTTCTGAAACCTTCTTGCTTCATGTTTTCCATAAACAAGCTAACCATTGGTGCAGTTTCTCCGATAATACCACTATCAATTAAAAAGACAGCGCCTTTACCTTCACTTTGTTGCGCAGGAATACCTGTAGCTTCAATATTATCTTGTGAATTGATAAGAATTGGAATACTTAAATAACTATTTAAAGGGTCTAAACCTGAAGATTTTCCATGGAAAAAAGATTCCATTGCAGAAAAAATAGATTTTAGTTTTAACAGTTTTTCTCTGGTTAAATTTTCTAGAACGGTAATTTTATCGAATGCATATTTATCATAAATAGCTGCAACTAAAGCACCACTGCTTCCTACACCGTAGCCTTGAGGAATTGAAGAATCGAAATACATTCCAGAGTTAACATCCTCAATTAATCTATCGATATCAAAACGAACTATACTATCGTCTATACTTTGAATGTGGTTAGCGAATTGCTTTAGACTTTGATTAGATTTTAAAGCAGCTTCAGATGGATTTTCATCCTTTTTTAAAGCGCCATTATAGAAACTATAAGGGATGGATAAACCTTTAGAATCTTTGATAATTCCGTACTCACCAAAGAGTAGAATTTTCGAGTAAAAAAGAGGTCCTTTCATAAATAGCTATTTTAGCTGGAGCAATCTGTTTAACAAATATAGTGTTTTTTTAAACAAAAAATAAATAATTCTTATAATTTACTAGCTCCCAAACCAATAACGTCGCAAATATACTGTCCATTTTGACAATATGCAACTAATTCATTCTGAATGAATTCTAATACCGAAGTAGCTTCAGACTCAGGATATAGCACATGTACATTTGCACCGGCATCTAGTGTAAAGCAAACTTTAGAGCCTGTTCGTTTTCTATAACTCCATATTTTATTAATAATTTCTAGAGTATTTGGTTTCATTAAAATAAAATATGGCATACTCGTCATCATCATCGCATGCAGAGTTAAGGCTTCACTTTCAACGAGTGCAATAAAGGCATCTAAATCACCATCTTTTAAAATAGTCACCATGTTCGTTAGATTGGTATTAGCTTGTTTAAATCGCTGTTGCGCAAAAGGATGCCCATGCATTAAATTATGCCCAACAGTACTGCTAACTTGTTTTTCTCCTTTATCTACTAATAAAATAGTGTCTTGATAATTTTTGAAATGACCGTGAACTTCATTTGGGTATTTAACACCAAATAAATCTGAACTTCCTGAAATCGCTTCATGTTTTCCCCATACCACCAAATCGCCTTCTAAACTTCTACACGCACTTCCTGAACCTAACCTCGCTAAGAACGATGCCTTTTGAATGAAATGTTCATTACTTAGAGCACTTTCTTCTGCGCTCATGGCCTCATCAGACTCAATTATTAACTTTTCAATACTCATTAAACACAATGCCAAAGCGCTCATTCCTGATGCCGAAGAAGCAATACCAGAACTATGAGGAAATGTGTTTGATGTTTCAATTTTGAAATGATAAGCTTTCAGAAAGGGTAAATATACTTCAACACGTTTAAAAAATGTTTCAATTTTAGGTTTGAAATCGTCTTTTTTTTCATCATCTAAAAACACTTCAAAAGAGTAACTATCATGATTCTCTTTCTTCGAAAAACCCACTGTAGTAATCGTTTTACAATTGTTAAGCGTAAAACTTATAGATGGATTTTCTGGTATTTGATGTTCCTTTTTGCCCCAATATTTAACTAAAGCAATATTACTAGGAGACGACCAAGTAAAACTTCCGTTTTCAACTGAATTTGAATATTTTTTTGGGATGAAGCTTTCTTCTATCATAAACTAATTATCAGCTGACAAAGATAATAACTTTGCCATAGTTTTATAATTTCTTGCAGTAGCAGTAACTTTTAATTTCCGTTCGAAAAAATTATTGCTAAATTTTGATTTCCCGTAGCCGATAGCAGAATAAAAATAAATACACGTATCCTTGATATGAAATGTTTCATTGGAATATGATAAATTTGAGACTTCTTCGACTAATATCTTATCCGGCACTTCATACAACATCATAAAATAACTATTTGTTTTCTGATCTTCCGGGAATGGGCATGCATCAAAAATCGCTTTTAATTCTTTCGGTTTTAATACCAGAACTGGCACTTCAAAACCAAAATGAGCTTTTATAGCATTATGAATTTGCAATGCTAATTTTGCTTTATTTGATTCTGATGACTGAAAAATTACGTTGCCACTTTGAATGTAAGTTTGAACATTTGAAAGACCCATTTTAGCAAGTAACTCACGAAGCTCCACCATTGGGATTTTCTTTTGTCCGCTAACATTAATACCACGAAGTAGTGCTATAAACTTAGTCATTTTTCTTTCTACGATTTTCGAGTTCTTGACGTCTCATTGGCATAGTATCAATTAAATCTAAAAACACACTAACATTCTCTATTTTATTGGATTTATATTTTTGAAATCCATCCAACCCAATTAAAACACAACTATAATCACGTATTGAATTTTTAATTTGAAACTTTTTCGGTTTTTGTTTCCAATTATAAAACACACAGGTATTTGCTACACATTTATAAAGGACAATTTTCCTGTCTAAAAGTTTTTGCTGTTCAACTTTAAAAAGCTCATATTGTGAATCTGCTAACTCTCGAAAACTTTCTGCAGCATTAATAACAATAACACGGTCCTTCCATTGATGAGGTTCTAAGTTTTGAGACCACATAACGTTTGAAAGTAACAAAATAGCTATCACATATTTCATATTTATTCTGAATTTAGAATAGACTTTGCTGCAATGTAAGCCCCAGTCCATGCATTTTGAAAGTTAAAACCACCGGTAACCGCATCAATATTTAAAACTTCACCAGCAAAATAAAGATGTTTTACAATTCTGCTTTCAAAGGTTTTAAAATTGATTTCTTTAAGATTTACACCACCTGCAGTTACAAACTCTTCTTTAAATGTACTTTTTCCATCTACTTGAAATACCGCTTGTGTTAACTGGCTCGCTAACGATTCTAATTGTAATTTATTTAAATCTGCCCAACGTGTTTCCATAGTCATATTTGAGGCTAACACCAATTTATGCCACAATCGTTTCGGAATATCGAACTGTGTCGATTTGAATACTGTTTTTTTAGCTAAATCTTGTTTCAGTGCTTTTAATGTATCTAAACAATCTTCAAAAGTCATTTTTATAAAATTGATTTCAATTTCAAATTTATAGTTTCTTTCAGCCAATTCTAACGCACCAAAAGCTGATAGTTTTAGAATTGATGGCGCACTTAATCCCCAATGCGTAATTAATAATGGTCCTTCACTCCATAAATTTGTTCCTAATACTTTTACTTCTACATTTTTAGCCACTACACCCGGAATATCATTGATGCGTTCATCTTTTATATTGAATGTAAATAATGAAGGTACAGGTTGAGCAATGGAGTGCCCTAAACGCTCTAAAAGGTTCCAGATTTTTGGATTACTCCCTGTAGCTACTAAAATTTTTTCTGCTAAAAATTCACCTTGGGAAGTTTCAATTTTAAAAGCGTCTTTTGTACTTTCAATGTTTTTTACAGCATGATTATATAACACTTCTACTCCATATTTATCGGCTTCGTTTAAAAAACAATCTATTATAGTTTGTGATGAATTAGAAACTGGAAACATTCTACCATCTTCTTCAATCTTTAATTCAACACCTCTGTTAGCGAACCACTCAATAGTATCTCCCGTCATAAATTGATGAAAAGGTCCCAATAATTCTTTTTCACCACGAGGATAATTCTTTATTAAATCTTGAGGAATAAATTCGGCATGTGTAACATTACAGCGTCCGCCACCAGAAACCTTAACCTTGGCTAATCCTTCTTTTCCGCGTTCTAATAATGTAACTTTTAAATTTGGTTTTTGTTCTGATATGTTTATTGCTGCAAAAAAGCCTGCTGCACCTCCGCCAATTATCACAACATCCTTTTGAATCATAATCTGTCGGGGTAATCAGAAATAATACCATCAACTCCATAAGATTTAATTCGTGCGATGGGATTTAAGTTATTTACGGTATATGCATAAACCTTGAAGTTTTGTTTTAAATCTTCAACAATCTCTGCAGTTAACATCGTATAATCTATATGTATTGATTTCGCATTTATGGTTTTAGCAAAAGTAACTGCTCTATTTACATTAATATCTGTTAGTACTCCTAATGGAATTTTATCATTAATCTTAAATACGGTTTCTAACAAATCTTCGTGAAAACTTGAGATGACAATGTTTTGATAATCCCATCCTTTTTTATCTACAAAAAACGCCACTATTCTGGCTGCTTCTTTTGCCGTATCGAGTCCTTTGAGTTCAATATTTAAGAGGCATTTGTTATTTATTAAAGTTAAAGCTTGAGATAAAGTTGGAATTTCAAAATTCCCTCTTGTTTTAAATTTTTTAAGCTCTTTATAAGTTAATTTAGACACTTCTCCACT
The DNA here is from genome assembly GCF_900141715.1 of Algibacter luteus. Taxonomy (GTDB): domain Bacteria; phylum Bacteroidota; class Bacteroidia; order Flavobacteriales; family Flavobacteriaceae; genus Arenitalea; species Arenitalea lutea. The sequence goes on from NZ_FQYK01000001.1 coordinate 570,440, forward strand.
ACCATTAGTCATTCTATCGACTGTAAAATCATGAAAAACGACTAACTCGCCCGAAGCACATCTGTGTACATCTATTTCAATACCATCAACACCTAACTTCAAAGCCTTTTCAATAGAAGCCAATGTGTTTTCTGCTGCGTGCCCTTTAGCACCTCTATGTCCTATTTTTAACATGTCTTTTATTTTTTTATGGGACGTATTAAACCCTCTTGAGCAACGGTTGCAACCAACTCACCGTTTCGTGTAAAAATATTGCCTCGAGCAAAACCTCTTCCCCCCGAAGCACTGGGTGACTCCGTGGCATACAATAACCAATCGGAAAAATCAAAATCTCTAAAATACCACATGGAGTGATCCAAACTTGCGGTTTGTGTATTACCCCAATGTGCTTTACTTGCGTGTGGGTTTAGAGTAGATGTCAATATATTATAATCTGAAATATACGTTAAAATTTGTTGTTTTGTATTTAAATCTAAACCATTTATATCACCTTTAAGTTTAAACCAAACATGGTGTTTTGGTGGCAAATTTTTCGGGTCTAAAGGGTTTGCAAAAGCCGTAGGTTTAAATTCAATAGGACGCTTAATTTCTAAAAACGACTTTAAACCTCTTGGTAAAGCTTCTCCAAACTCTTCCCGCATCTCGGTCCAACTTAACAATTCTTCAGGTTGTTTTATATCAGAATTCATTGTTACTTGATGATTATAACCATCCTCCTTTTTATGAAATGAAGCCGATAAAATAAAAATTGTTGAATCCTTTTGATGCGCTGTTACTCGTCTTACTGAAAAGCTCCCTCCATCTCTAACCAAACTCACATTGTAAGTTATTGGCAACTCTAAATTGCCTGCTTCTAAAAAATAAGCATGCATTGAATGTAATACTCTTTTGTTCGTAATGGTCCTACTCGCCGCATTTATTGCTTGAGCTAAAACCTGACCGCCAAACACAATTGGGCTTCCAATGGCTTTACTTTCACCATTGAATTCGGTGTCACTTATTTTATCTAAAACCAGTAGATTTAACAAATCATCAACTGTTGTCATATTTTACTTTTCAATTTCAGGATAAAACTATTAAATATATTAGGGTTTTCATGCATCTTTTATAAATAGTTTATGATTTTAGCCTATAATTTAAAACTTCTAAATTGTAATTTTGAAATAAATTAAAGAAAGCTATGTATTATTTTCGAAATTTATTCATTATAACTGTTCTGTTCACCGCTTGCCACACTGGTAAACTTGATGTTATTGCCGATTTACCAAATAGCTTAGAAGAAGCTTCGGCTGTGGAAAAGGTTTCTGGGTCAAATTTGCTCTGGACGATAGAAGATGCTGGAAATAAAAACAATATTTACGGATTCAACACTAAAGGAAAACTTATAAAAGATATTGACATTAGTAATTCAAGTAATATTGATTGGGAAGATTTAACTTCTGATAATGAAGGTAATTTGTATATAGGTGATTTTGGTAATAACAGTAAAAATCGTGATGATTTTACCATTTATAAAGTTTCTGATCTTAAAAATGACAAAACAACTGCCGAACGTATTAATTTCATCTTACCAAAAAAGGTTAATTCGGAAGACTTTGAAGCATTTTTTCTCTACAATAATTTCTTCTACATTTTTAGTAAAGAAAACAAATCTAGCATATTACTAAAAGTGCCCAATAAGATTGGAAAACATACCGCTATTTTAGTTGAAAACTTTAATTTAGATGGAAAACATCATAAAATAACCTCGGCGGATATTAGCGATAATGGTGAAATTATTGTGCTTTTAAATCATGATAAACTCTGGAAAATATCAAATTTTAAAGGCGATAATTTCTTTGATGGTAACATAGACGAACAAAAATTTGACCACGATTCTCAAAAAGAAGGCATTTGCTTTAAAAACAATACTACCGTTTATATTACCGACGAAAAAGACAAAAGCGAAGGTGGTAACTTGTATACTTTCAAATTGAATTAAAAGTTAAGTCCGAAACCGAACGAAAATCTTAATCCTTCTTTACTATTGAAAAAGTTAAAGGTTCCTGATAAACTTTCGGCTGCTGTAATCCAGAAACCGCCCCCGTAATCGTTATGCCAAAGTTTTGATGTATCGTTAGCAACCCATACTCTTCCCACATCGCCACCGGCAAAAATTCCTATTTGCAAAGGCAACGTATTTGTTTTGAATGACGGAAAGCTATAGCGCAAATCAGCACTACTAACAAAGGCATTTTTTCCTGTAAATCGCTCGGTTCTATAACCTCTCAAACCGTTTTTACCACCAATATTTGCAGCCTGATAAAATAGTAACTCATCGCCTATACGAATTTGTGTTCTTACATCTGTTTTTAAAACTAGCTTTTTATTTTTTGTCAAAGCGTTGTAAAAACCAAGATTGGAGTTTATATATCCGTAGGTGTTTTTAGTTTCTTCAAATTCTGTTTTCCCTCCTATTTGTAACATAAATGTCATGCCACGTTTTGGGTTAATTTTATCATCAAAGCTTTTATAATTAAACTGCGCTTCTAAACCACCAAAATAGCGACGTTTGAAATATTCAGTCTCAGAAGCAGGAACATGATTATCGGTAATAAATCTATCTGGAGTATTTTCAATTTCAATACCTTCAAGAATGGTTCTAAACCCATAATCGCTACCAAAATTTCCTTTTTTAATTATGCCTGCTCGAACTGCATAAATACTTGTTTTTACACGATTGTAATCCAGATCTAAACCGTCATCGTTATTAACGGTTTCATTTCCGTATCCGAAAAAGTTATTTGTAAAATTCTCAGTAGTAAATTGCCCACCTAAATGCAAATTCCAATCGTTCATTATGTTAGCTATTTCACCATCATATTGTAATGAAAATCCGGAAGTTGCAAAATAGTAACCACCTTTAAATCTGTGTTGAACCGAGAATGGGTTTCTTTGAAAGCCCTTTGTTGTTTTAGAGAATGACACTCCCAATAAAAAACCATCGTCTGGATTAAATCCTATTGCTGGTGTAATCACACTCGACTTTGTTATATTCTTATTAAAATCAAACAAATTAAGCTTATAAACATCGGTTAATCGAATCTGCGCACCTTTGTTTTCTTTAATTGTATTTGTCTTACTTTCATGATCATACACCTTAATTTTAGTTCCATTTTTTATAATATAAGTATCGTTTTCCTGCCCACCAATGAGCCTTATAAAAATAGGATTACTTGCTTTTCCTGTAACTTCAAAAATATCTTTATCATCTAAACCATAAATCCACATTTCCTTTGTAATGTCCTTATTGAAGGTTTTATCGACAATAACTTCACCTTTTTCACCATCAATAATTCTTGATATTTTAATATTGGTTTCTTTGTCACCTGTTCGTGTAATTTCAATATAATCATCTTTATCGGTTCCCGTTAAAACAACCAATTCATTTAAATAATTATAATAGCGCAAAGCAATATCTTGCAAGTTACCTCTCCGTCCTTTTAGTTTTTCTTTAATATCAATGAGGGTTTTATCTTGAACTTCTTTTGGTACTTTAGAGAATGCTTTTTCTATGACTTCATCGGTTACATTTTCTTCAAGAAATTTGGCGTGTTTTAGCCAAGTTTCTTTATCTGCTTGTTGCACCAATACGCGGTCTAGTTTTATACCTGCTGCATTCATCCATTCTATATCTTCCAACTTTTCGTCATAAACTTGAAGCTGTTTTGTAGAGCCTGAAATAATTTTCATAACATCGAGTAACGCACCGTCAAAATTTGAAAATACTTGGTCTCTATCTCTAGGAATGGGTCTATAATATTTATCGCCATTCTCCATGTTAAATTGCGCCCATCGCCACTGGTCTTGGTGTCTGTCCCAATCGCCAATAAGCATATCAAAAAGTCTTGCTCTTACAAAAGCATTTTCGTCAATTTTATGTTTTTCATCTTCTCTAATTTTCTCTATAATGTCGTGTGTACTTTCAATATCATCGGCATACCCAAAGTTTCTATCATCGGTATAATTTTCTTCAGGTCGTTCTTCAATTAAATATAATTCACCTCCATACTCTTCATTATATTCCCCTAAGTGTTTATGTTTCGGAATAAAATATAATTTAGGATTGGTATGATAAATTTTTGCAGCATCTGATAAATCTGGAACCACAGCAAACGCATATGGGTGTGCAGCCGTATAAAAATCTAGAATCAATTCTTCTATGGCTGTTTTTTCAAATTCATTTTGTACATAAGTATCTTTAAATAATACTGTTTGTAAATATTGTGTCGCACTTTTTTTTAGAGCTCGCATATTTAATTCTCTACCATCTTTAGTCTTTAAACGTAACGATCTGGTTTGGTGACCTCCGCCTTTTCTAACTACTTCCAAGCCTCCGTAAAGTGTATCTAGCGTCGCTACTTTTGCCTTTATTTTTGTCCCATAAATATCGCGATAATGGCTACCCCAAACCGATTCAAAAAATCCAGAGACATCGGTTTCGTCCTTTGAATAGATGGATACTTCCACCTCCTGTGGAAATGATTCAGGTAAATGTGATAAATCGTATGTTTTTCTCGGTGGAAATACTTCTTTAGTAAACGCTAATTTTGGGTGTTCATTTTCGGCAACATAGTACCGTACCCAATTACTTCCATCTTTGAAAATAGTGAGTTCAGCAAACCCTTGTTTTCCAGTAGAAAATAATCCGCTAGTACCAAGTTCCGCAAAAGATTCTTTAGCTCCAGAACCCGATACAATTTGTTTTAATCCTCTTTGTTCAATATACTGAAGCGTATGTTCATGACCAGATACGAAAACAACATTTTCGGCATTTAAAGTCATCGTTTCTAAACGACTCATTAACTCATGGTAACGCTCGTTATAACGATCTTGAATAGAAACGCCTCCTTGCGTTCTTAACTGAGTAATAAAAGATGCTATACCAGGAAGCGGAATTTTTTGTTGAAAAGGATATAGATGTTTTTTTAGTGCATATTTACCTCCATGAGAACCATTTGTAAACATAGGATGATGCATTGCAAAAACAGTTGTTTTATTCTGGGCTTTTTTCAATTCACCTTCAATTTCCAGAAAAAACCGTTCTCTAGTTTTTATTTCGCATTCGTCATTTATTGTGGGATGCAAATTCCAGTTTTCTAAATACCACTGAGTGTCAATAATAATTAATTGGATGGTTTCACTAACATCAATACTTTCTAACGGACAACCATTTTCAGGCTGAAAGGTATTTTTACCAACTAAATCTTCAATATATTTTTCTTCGCGTTTTAGTCCTTTTAGTCCGTTCGCGTACCAATCATGATTTCCAGGAATAAATACGGTTTTACCTTTAAACCCAGCTATCGCTTTTGCTTGCGCATTCAATGCATTTTCTGCACTGGCTCTTTTTTTAGAATTTTTAGATGGCAAACCATCAGGATAAATATTATCACCAAGAAAAATAGTATAATCGCCTTTGGTTTTTTTACCTTCAAGGTGCTTATTAAAAGCTGTTAAGGCATGAGACATGCCATCTTGGGGAGATAAACCTGCGTCTCCAACCAAATAAAACCGCTTATCAATTTCTTTATCGGGAAACTGAACTTCGTTGTGTTTTTCATCGGCATATTGTGGCGCATAAGTTGCACATGCTGTAAATAGAAAAGTAATTGTAGAAATTAGCGCAATTCTTATAAACTTCATAGATCTTTTTTTGTGTTCAATTCTTAAACAAACACTTTTTTAAAACTATTGGATAAATTAATGATTAAAATATAAGTAAGCAAATTAATATTAGTTCCATGATAAATCACTACGCTCCTGCCAGTAATTGTCTGGCGATACAACCATTGATTCTAAGATACTCAATTCAGGGTTAGTTAAATGAAACGACTTTGCTTTTAAGTTTTCTTGTAATTGATTGAGATTTGATGCACCACTCAGTAAGAAAGTTGGTTGAAGATTATCCATTACAAATCGTAACGCAATGGCATCGGCACCTACTCCATATTTTTCAGAAAGTTGATCTAAAATTCTGTAAGTTTCAGAATAATGCTGAAATTTTTCATTTTGAAAAATGCGGCCATTGGCTAAAGCTTCCTTAATAATAACCGATCTACCAGTATTCAAAATAGTCTTTAAAATTGAAAAAGTAGATTGCTCAAAAATATTATAGGTAACTTGAAAACTATCGAATAAAGGCCTATTTTCAGTCTGAATTTTTAGAGCTGCTTCAATAATATCTTTTTGATTTGCACCACTTGTTGTAATTCCAATTTTTAAACCTGTTTGTTTTTTAATGAGATGTAATTGATTTAAAACTTCTTCATTTTCTAATATACCGCTATCAAAAGTTGCAGAATGCACTTGGTAATATTTTAAATTTGGCAATAGCTTTTTTGAAACCTCCCATTGCTCTAGCAGTTTGTTTAAAGAATGTTCTTTTATTTCGTGTTTACCTTCATACCCTAGTTCCCAATTCGCCACATAAGTATAACCCCATTTTGTTCCTAAAATAACATCTTGATACTTTCTTGTATCTATCCACTCTTGTAAAAACGCCTCTCCTTTTCCGTATGAAGGTGCCGTATCAAAATAACGAACGTCTAATTGGTAAGCTTCATCTAATACCGAAAAGGTGTTTTGCTTGAAAACTATTTCGGATTTATCAATAGATTCGTCCTCCCTAATATTAATGTATTCTGGTCTACCTAATGCGGCCAACCCTAATCCCAATTTTGTTATATTCTTTCCCATAAATCTATTGCTTTTGATGATTGGATTAAATGAATTTTGCTATTATTCTGAATAATTAACCAATCGCGACTCTTGTATATGTTTTAATTTGTTTTGATCTGCAAAATCGGAAAACTTATTAAGTAATAATTCTAACTTCGGATTGATAAACCTTTCGCAAAACGGTTTTTTAGGATTGTTATAGTAATAATTTTGAATTTGTTTTCGAGAAGCTTTAAACTCATTAAATGGTAAAACTTGAGTAATTAATTGATGTTGAAATTGAAACTGAAATAATTCCAATTCAGATTGTACTTTTTTATTTTGCACTTCTGAAAAGGTATAAATAGCAGACCTGTATTTGCTTCTCATGGAGTGATTTGAGGTGCTTTTATGTGTATGCAAATGAATTTCAATAAGGGTTTTAAGCGCTATTTTAGAATCTTCAAAATGCACAATAACAGCTTCTGAAAAGCTGCTATTTTTTTTAGTTGAAGCTACAAATCCTTGTTCGACCTTTAAAACCCCTTTGAGTGATTGAAACACTGCTTCTGTACACCAATGACAACCACCACCAAACGCTATTTTTTGAGCATATTTCATCTTAAGAACTACAAGATAGCATGGAACAACCAACTTTATGACGCGCCCATTCAGGACGTTTAGCAAACCATTTTTCATATTCTGGTTGCTCATCATAGGGTTTTTTTAGTATTTGAAATAGTTCATCTATTAAGCCATATTCAGCTTTATCAGCTGAATCAATAGCCAATTGTGCCATATAATTTCGTAACACATATTTTGGATTAACATCATTCATTTCTTTTTGTCTTTCATAATTTGAAAGTGATTCTAGCTGCAATCTTTCGGCATACCGATTAAACCAATCGTCCCAACGCGTTTCAATGTTTCCAACAATTTCATCGGGTTTGTAAAAAGCATCCCTAATTATTTTTATGCCCTCTGAAGGATTTTCCTTTTTAAAACGACTTAAATTTCTAAAGAAAATGGTCATATCCGTTTCCGTTAAGTGCAAAATATCTTCAAGGTCTTGAATCATTTTTTGATCATTCTCATGCTCATTTTGCAATCCTAGTTTAGAACGCATCATGCTAAGGGAACCCGATTCAAAATCGGTTTTATATTGATTAAGAATGGCCTCTAAGGGTTCAGCTTCATCAATCAATGGATAAAGTGCATTTGCTAATTGCAATAAGTTCCATAAACCAATATTGGGTTGATTGCCATAACGGTAGCGCTTGTGCTGCCTATCAGTAGTATTTGGTGTCCAACCATAATCGTAGCCTTCTAACCAACCATAAGGTCCGTAATCTATAGTTAAACCTAAGATTGACATATTATCTGTGTTCATAACCCCATGAACAAAACCAACCCGTTGCCAATGAATTATCATTTTTAAAGTACGTTCTGAGACTTCCTTGAAAAACTGAATATAAGTGCCTTTTGAAGGTTTACCTAAATGCGAAAAATGCTGTTTTATGGTATAATCAACTAATGTCCTAAGCGTTGCTTCATCCTGTCTCGACGCAAATATTTCATAACTTCCAAAACGCAAAAAAGATTCAGCTGCCCTACATACAATGGCACCTTTTTCGTAGGCTGGATTGCCATCGTACATGATATCTCTCATAACATTATCCCCTGAAAGCGCTAAAGACAAAGCTCTGGTAGTTGGCACTCCCAAATGAAACATAGCTTCGCTACACAAATACTCTCTAATCGATGAACGTAATACCGCTAAACCATCAGCGGTCCTTGAATATGGCGTTTCGCCAGCACCTTTTAATTGTAACTGCCAGTTCTTAGAGTCATGTTCAACTTCACATAAATTTATGGCGCGACCATCACCTAATTGTCCTGCCCAATTTCCGAATTGATGTCCGCCATAGCACATGGCATAAGGTTTCGTGTTTTGTAAAACTTTATTGCCTGTAAAAATGTTTAAGAAGTCTGTACTTTTAGCATCTTTTTCTGATATCCCCAAATTTTTCAACATTTCTGGAGACACGTGCATCAATTGCGGTTTGGAAGTCTGTTTTGGATTTACATATGAAAAACAGGCATTTGCAACCTGTCTTCTTGAGTTTTCCAGAACAGGATCTGCAGGTAAAATTTTATTGAATTTATCTTTTATGTTTAATTTCATTGTAGTGTTTTAAACAGTTTTAAGCACTTCGATAGCTGCATCTGGATTCAAATGAAAATCACTAAAAACCACATTATCGTGCTTATCTATAAACAAAAACCAAGGGGTTCCGCCTGTTTGATAGTTTTTCATGACATTAGAAATGGATTTACCATCATCTCCAGCGTCATGTCCGAAAGGTACTTTTAAATCATATTGTTTTTGAGTTTCTATAATTTTATCGAAAGTATTTTCTTCATGCCCTTCAAAAACCGTTTGAATCGCTAAAAAAGCGACATTTTCATTGCCTTTTAGAGTCTTCACCATTTTTTGTAAATCTGGAAATCCCTTTTTATGACAACCAGGGCACCAACTTTGAAAACAATATACCACCTTAAATTTTCCTCTGAAATCCGAAAGCTTTATAGCTGGCGTTGTAAATCCATGAGCATCAATCCATTCTTTAACTCCAAATTCTGGTGCTTTAAACACTTGTTTATCCTCTACTTGATTAGACATATTATTGTCCCTTTCTTTTAATTGTTTTTTGAAACACTTATTGGTTATTTCAATTTATCTGCATGTAACTTTCTAAGTTTCGCCAATTTGGGCGTGATAACAAAACTGCAATAACCCTGGTTTTGATTATTCCTGTAATAATCTTGATGTTCCTTTTCCGCTTCATAGAAAACATCTAAAGGTGCTATTTCTGTAACAATAGCATCTTCATAATATTTGGCAACTTCTTTAACTACATTTTCGGCTATTACTTTTTGAGTGTTGTCATGATAAAAAATTACCGAACGGTATTGCGTACCTCTATCTGCCCCTTGTCTATTTAATGTTGTAGGATCGTGGGTCGTCATGAAAATAACCAGAATTTCTTCATAAGAAATTACATTGGGATCAAAAGTAATTTGCACCACCTCAGCATGACCTGTTAATCCAGAACAAATTTCACGATAGGTAGGATGCCCTGGCACAGTACCACCAGAGTAACCAGACACTACTTTTTCTACACCTTTAATTTCTTGAAATACGGCTTCTGTACACCAGAAGCAACCACCTCCAACCGTGGCCATTTTTAAAATTTTATTGCTCATTTGAAAACTCCTGTTCTAATTTCATAGATTCCGAATTGATACAATATCGCAAACCACTTGGCTTGGGTCCATCAGGAAAAACATGTCCTAAATGCGCATCACAAGTATTACACATCACCTCAACACGTACCATCCCAAAAGCAGTATCGCGCTCATATTTAATAGCATTCTCTTTAATAGGTTGTGTGAAACTAGGCCATCCTGTTCCCGATTCAAACTTTATTGTAGAATCGAATAATGGCGTGTTACAACACACACAATTGTATTTTCCAGCTTCATGAATACTGCAAAGTGCACCACTATGGGGGCGTTCTGTTCCTTTTAGTCTTGTAATTCTAAATTGTTCTGGAGTTAATTGAGACTTCCATTCGGATTCAGTTTTCTCGACACGTTGGTCTGGAGTTGGATTTCCTTTTACGGAAAAGTTGATAACTTCTTTCCAAGTTAGCATAATAGGATCCTTTCTTTTTTTATTAATTATTATCTGCTTTTCAAGATAAAGGTAGTCGATATTTTTGTATTTACCTTACGACTTAATAGAATGCTAAATATTACTATACTTTTATTAAATTTCGTAATTTGTGAATTCAAAATAAAAAAGATTATATGTCGAAATTGGTAGAAAATGCTGAGAAATTTGTGTTCGATTTGTTTAAAAACGAATTAGATCAAACTTTTATATATCACAACTATACGCACACCGATCGTGTGTTGCGAAGCGTAAGAGAAATTACAGAAAATACAAAAATCAATAAAAAAGACGCAGAAATTCTTGAATTAACAGCGCTTTTACATGATACTGGCTATACCAAATCAAGAGAAAACCACGAAGAGGAAAGTGTAAAAATTGCAACAAAATTTTTAAAAGAACAAGAAGCAGACGATAAAGTTATTGAGGCTGTAAGCGAATGCATTATGGCAACAAAGTTTAAAGATTCGCCTAAAACAGAACTTGGCAAAATTATAAGGGATGCCGATGCCTCACATTTTGGAAAGAAATATTTTGCAGAAGCTAGTGAGTTTTTAAGAAAAGAATTAGAAGTGCAAGGTATTGCAACTTATTCGCCTTCTGAATGGCTAAATGAAAATATAAAAGTACTAACTAAACAACATGAGTTTTATACAGATTATGCTTTAAAAAACTGGCAACCACGAAAGGAAAAAAACCTTTCGAAACTCATGAAATCTAAAAAGAAAAGAAAAAGCAAACTCAACACCGAAGAGCTTAAAGCCAAATACAAAGCACAGTATAAAAATGAAAGCCCAGAACGAGGTATTCAAACTTTTTATAGGGTAGCTTTGAGGAACCATATTAAACTTAGTGATATTGCAGATACAAAAGCTAATATTTTACTCTCGGTTAATGCCATTATTATTTCTCTTGTATTAGCAAATTTAATTTCTAAACTAGATACCAATGCTTATTTGGTATACCCAACAGCCATTTTTACCTTGTCCTGTGTTATCTCAATGGTTTTATCCATTATTGCTACCAGACCAAATATTACAAGAGGCGAGTTTACAAAAGAAGATGTTGCCAACAAAGACGTGAATCTCACCTTTTTTGGTAACTTCCATAAAATGGAACTAAAAGAATATGAGTGGGCTGTAAGTGAGCTTTTAAAAGACAAAAACTACGTTTATACCTCTTTAACAAAAGATTTATATTTTTTAGGAAAAGTGTTGGAGCGCAAGTATAGAATTCTTAGAGTTACTTACACTATTTTTATGATAGGTATGATTGTTTCTGTAATTTCATTTGGAGTTGCTTTAAAAATAAATGGTGCTAAATTGGAGGATGTTTTACCTGATGAAGCTCTCCCTAATTCCAGCATTCAAAATAACATTGAACAAACTAGTAAGGAACATGATTTTGTAATCTCTTAAGATTCTATTTCTTTCATTAAATCTTGGTAGGTATAAAATGCTTTATCATCTTCATTTTTATGATAAAGTACACTTACACGAATGGCTTTTAAGCCTGTTACTGCTTGTAAATCTTGAAGCTCAACAATTTCAACATCGTCATCTAAATAGTGTTTAGACTGCAAGAATTTAATATATCTTAGGTATTCTATTTCGTCTTGTTTTTGCGAGTATACAATACTTATTTTACCTTTTTGGGTAACACGCTCATTAGTCCCTTTAATAAAGGCTTTATCTACACGCTTCTTTACGATTTCGTATCGTGCATTGTAAGTTCCATCAACATCAAATTGTTTTTCGTCCATTCTAAAACTAATGGATAATGGCTGACTAAACACTAAAATCATAGAGGCCACATCAAGAGCTACTGGAAAATCAGATTTCATCTGGTAATAATTATTTTCCATTTCGCACATCACTTGCAATTGCCATAAACGCAAATTATACAGGTAAATAGGATTGAAGCTATCTTCCCTTGTAATAGATTCACCAATGTACATATTATGCTCCACGCCATCAGTTTTAAAACGTTCAAAATAATGTGAATACATAGCTTGTGCTTCTTCTTGCTTTTTATCTAACAAGAAAGCCATTTCAGAATTTATTTTTGCGATGGTTTCATCATAAGCCTTTCTATGTTTATAAAGCACATTCAAGCTATCATCTATACTTTCGCGATATTGATGTATTTGTTCTTTCCATTTATCATTGACTTGCAAATGCTCTAAAACGGGTTCTATGTCATCTTTTAAAAATGACGAGATTTGCTGCTCACTATCTACCTGAAAATTCGATTTTATACCTTCCAGGTAATTATTAATTTGATAAATATACTGCTCGTAAATAGGAAGCGGTTCTTCTTTTAGAACACCTTCAATAATATCTTTTACAGCTTTGAGTTGTAAAGATAAATCTTGTTGCGTAGCCGTATTTCTCGCTTCTGAAGATCCTTTAATATCCATTTGCCCATAAAGAGGATAAATATTATCAAAAGCTATCTTTTTAAAATTTGGTTCTAGACCGTTAAGTTCATCTTTAATGAAGTTTCTGGCTTCCATTATAAATCGCCATTTCACACTAGGGTGAATAGAGGTGCATTCTTGCTGAATAATGGCCTCAATTAAATTTTCTTCTTCATTTTTAGAACGTTCTACCGCTGAAACGATGAATGGCATCACATCAACCAGTTTGTTGGCATTAATACTGTTTAAAACCCTTGGTTTATCGGATACAATTTCTAAAATACCCATTAAACCATCGTCATTAGCAATGGGTGCAAAAATGGCACTTTTAATCTGTTGATTGTATAAACTTAAGATATGAGGTGCACGTCCTTTGGATTTTTTATACATGGCATCAACATCTGACACCGAAAAGTATTTATTTTCTTTTAATAATCTGTTATAAGACCAACTACACAAAGCATCAAAACAACTGTTACTTTCTAAATCTCCGAGTAAATAACTATTCATTCCCACGCCATGAACATGCTGAAACGTATCCGTTTCTTCGTCATAAATTGAAAAACCAACTTTAATGTTTTTAATTCCTAATAATGAAGAAAAGATTTTATGAAACTCATTCATAAAGCTTTCGTCTTTTCGCTTTTCTTCACCAATAAGACTTGATTTTATATTGGAAATGGATTGATCGTCGGTAACATCAAACATATTAGATATTACGAAGCCTTTAAATGTATAACTGTTAGGTGGAAATTTCTCTTTCCAAAGCGCTATGTTTTCAAAATTATCCAACAATTCATTGTAATCTGCTTCAGTAATTTTTTTTGCATTTTCAGTGGGAGTGATTTCGCAAAAGTCTGCATTATAAAGAATTTTATAATAACGGATGACTCCATTTGCATCCGGAATTTCGTAATAAAAGGGTCTTTTAAAATTTAAATCGTAACCGTAACAGAAATTTAAAATAATAGCACATGCAAAAATGTAGGTATCATCTTCTGGCATGTTTTTTATTTGAAGTTCAAAATCTTTCCCTGCCGTTTTTATTATATTCTTAAAACGTTCTGAAGCATTAAATACCAAATTATGAAGAGGTACTGATGCTGTTTTAATCTCGTTATTAGTTAAAATAGGATTAAAAGTATCGCGCAAGACAGCTTTAATTTCGTTTTCTTTACTTTTCAGCATAGATAAATCGCTAAAACCCTCACGTAACTCTGGGTGGTTTTTAGCAATTTTTAAAATGCGAGAAGCATTAGCAACTACAATTTCGTCTTTGCTTTTAGCCAAAGTTTCATAGTGCTCTAGCAACTTACTAAAACTAATTTTTAATTTAAAAGGCGAATTAATATTGTCGTTGATATCCATTGAATAACATGCTTATAATACAAAGTTACAAATTAATGACTTAGTCGATATCTAAGAGACTACCTAACAGCATTTTTGTTACTCCAATAACGTATCATTTTATAGCTTTTCCAGAAGAACAATATTGAATTTTGAATCTATAATAATTTTGCCATCCTTTACTTTCTGAGACTTATTAGAATAGTTATCTAGCAACATATCTCCATCATTGAATATTCTAGAAACATTAATAACCTTTTGGCCTAAAGGTAAATCTAAACCTACAACCACTAAGTCATTAAATTTATCTTTTGAAAAGCTTCTATAAAAAACATAGGGTTCTTCCGTAATCATTTGGTGCATACCAGCTCCAATGGCAGGATGGTTCGCCCTAAACTTCCCTAGTTTTTGCCAATGTAATAATATGTGTTGTGTTTCCGGATTATTATCAATAGCCTCCCAATTCATGAAAGAACGCAAAGTAGCATCTCCAACAGTGCCTTCTACAACCAAGGAGCGTGCAGATTCATCACCATAATACACCTGAGAAGCACCAGGACATAACAATAATTTCGTTGCAGTTTCAAATGGCTTTTCTCTGTTTGCATCAAAAGGCTGTCCGTCGTCATGAGAACTTAAATAATTCAAAACGCTATAGCCTTTTAATTCTGAATTTAAAATATCAGAATATTTTTTAAACATAGACTCAGTTGAAAGTTGAGACGCATTCCATTTTAACTCAAAATTGATTAAACCGTTAAAAGCATCGTCAAAATAGTTGACTTTTTTATCGCCAAAATCAAACGCTTTTGTTGCCGAAATTCCATAATTATAAACTTCACCAACTAAATAAAAGTTATTATTATCAAGGACTTTATCTGGATTATTCTGTTTAAACTTTTCAAAGGCATAATCACATTCATCTTTAAATTCTTGCCAAACATATTCTTCAACATGTTTTACGGTATCCACTCGATAACCATCAATCCCAAATTCTGTTATGTAATCGGTAAGCCATTTCATAATGTAAAATCTCGGAGCTCTTGGGTGTCCTGTTCGTTCAAAAAAAGCATTTAACTCTTCAACCTCCTTATCATATCTGCCTTCTGTTTTCCACTTTTCTACAAGTTGTTCTGGCAATTCTACTGGCTCGTTACTTTCTGTTTTAATATCTGGTAAGTTTTTAACCAAAGTACAAGTAATAGTATTCTCGTAAGATTGATAATCGCACTGCGGTTCTGTTCTAACCCAGCTTGATGGCCATACAGGGTCTTTTACTGTTACTGGCCCTGTGTGATTTATAACCGCATCTAATAAAACACGAATGCCTTTTTTGTGTGCAGCTTCAATCAATTCGTGCAAGTCTGCTTTGGTTCCAAAATTAGGATCTAAGGTGGTCCAATCGCTAGCCCAATAACCGTGAAACCCATAACTTAAACCAGTGCCTTCATCTGTTCCACCATGAATTTGCTCCACAATCGGAGTCATCCAAATAGCATTTATTCCTAAATCGGAAAAATAGTCCTCGTTTATTTTTTGTGTAACACCTTTAATATCGCCACCTTTAAATCCACGAAGTTTTCCTGTTTCCAGTGATCTATCAAAATTAACATCGTTAGAGGTGTCGCCATTATTAAACCTATCGGTAAGTAAAAAATAGATATTGGCACCTTCCCATACAAAAGGCGCTTCAGGTTTTTCTTGGGCTACTGTTTTTTTGTTATCGCAATTAAAAAAAACTAAAAAAGCAAAGAGGATTAAATAATACTTCATGATGTTTCTATTTTTTACAACTTTAAGGGTTTAAAAATAAGTTAGACTTATTTATTAATTCAATTTCAAAATAAACGACTCCAATGGTTTAATATCCACCCTAACTTCTGCTTTATTACCGCTAACTTTTAATTTCGAAGTATAGCTTTTATATAATTGATCAACAACAGTATAATCACCATTTTTTAAATCCCATTTCTCTATAATATTTTGAGGAATACTTAACTCAAATCCGTACGTGTTTTTTGCATTAAAATTTGAAATAATTATTAATTTTTCATTATGACTCCAACGTACAAAAGACAGCACTTTGTTATTATACCATTCGGTATTTTGAATGTTATGTATGTGTATGTCTTGATAATATCCTGTTAGAGCAGAACTGTTTAAGGTGAAGTTTAACAGCCGCTTATAAAAATCTCTTAATTCATTTTCATCTGAAGTCAGTTGACCACCATCAAATTGTTTATTATTTAACCAACGCTGATGCGCGGGAACACCAATATAATCAAATATTGACGTTCTGGTTGGTGATCCAAATCCTGCATGTTCTGATCCATCTTCGCCTACTTCCTGTCCGAAATAAATCATTGTAGGAGCCGTTGTTGATGTTGCAGAAACAACCATAGCAGGCTTGCCTTTTCTAGCATTTCCTGCAAAATCCGGACTTGCAATACGTTGTTCGTCATGATTCTCAAGAAAATGAAGCATATGGTGTTCTATATCTTTTAAATCATCTAAAATTGGAGGGATGTGCTTGGTTTTGCCTTTACCCTGCATGATGCTTTTTATGGTATCATACAACTGTACTTTATCATACAGATAATCCATTTTTCCCTTTTTTATATAATCTCTATACAATGTAGGATTGTAAACTTCGGCCAATAGAAAAGCATCGGGGTTTTTCATTTTTATAGCTGAGTTCATAAAACTCCAAAATTCAACTGGAACCATTTCTGCCATATCGTAACGAAACCCATCCACACCTTTTTCTATCCAATACAAAGCAATATCTCTAAACTTAATCCATGAATTAGGAACTACTTTATCTTGCCAAAATTCGAAATGCTTTTTATAATCTTCATTTTCAAAGCCTGCTGGAAGCTCATCAAAATCTTTTTGACCGTCAGGAGTAATTCCGTAATTTACCTTTACCGTTTCATACCAATCGTTCATATCGGGCTGAGACTTTCTGGACCCATTTCCTGTCCATTTAGAGGGTTTTTCTAAGAATTTACCATCTTCTAATGGATGTTTTTCATCTCCTAAAGGTGAGTAACCATGTTTCCATATTGGTACTTTAAAACTTTCGTTAGGATTGTAATAGAAGTTATTGTTTACATGATAAACCACCGAATTGTCATCTTCTTCTCCGAAATCTTTAACTCCTTTTGGTTTTGATAAACTTATATAATTTCGTGCTACATGATTGGGCACAATATCAATAATCACCTTCAAGCTAGCTTGATGAGTTCGTTCAATCAAGGCTTGAAATTCTTCCAACCTATTTTCAACATTTTCTGCCAAATCTGGATTTACATTGTAATAATCTTTTACCGCATAGGGAGATCCTGCACGTCCTTTTACAACATCTGGGTCGTCGTTTGAGATACCAAATTTTGAATAATCGTTTATAACAGCGTGGTGAGGAACACCAGTATACCAAATATGACTTACACCCAAATCTTTAATTTCTTTTAAAGCTTTCTCTGTAAAATCATTGAATTTACCTATGCCATTTTCTTTAATGGTTCCCCAAGGTTTATTAGTGGTATTTGTATTACCAAACAAACGTGTAAAAACTTGATATACAACGTACTTCTTCTTTAAAGTTACATCTTCATTTCCTTGCATTTCTTGATCCGCTTTCTTACTATTTTCGCAGCTTAATCCCATTATCATTATTACTAAAACTATATTTTTTATTGATTTCATTATTTATTGTTATTCAAATTAAATAACCAGGTTATGGCTTCTTTAAACTCAGATTTCCAAAACGACTCACTGTGAATTCCATTGGCAACTGTTTTTTCATGAATATTTTCACTGTTAAACCCATTTTCTTTCATGAGCGAAACCATGTTTCGAGCATTTTCCACCATATTATCACTCTCTTTTCCACCTGTTAAAAAATACATGCGGTTCTCTTTTAAATTAGCACGCGATTTTGTGAATTCAAAACTTTCATTCGCGAACCAAAAAGAAGGAGAAAAAACACCTGCTTTTCCAAATATCTCTGGTTTCGACATAGTAGCATAAAACGAAAATAAGCCTCCTAAAGACGAACCCATAATAGCGGTATGTTCAGCATCCGATTTGGTTCGAAAAGCCTTATCAATTTCAGGCTTTAATGTGTTAATTATAAAGTCTAAATACTGTTCCCCTTCGCCTTTTCCATATTTAACATTGTCCCATGCCGAATATTCATTTATTCGTTTTTCATTACCATGATTAATAGCAACTACAATGAGACCAAAACCTGTTTCTTGATGCAATGTGTTTAAAGTTTCATCAACCTCCCATTCACCACTATAAGAGGTAGAAACATCGTATACATTTTGCCCATCTTGAATATAAAGTACGGGGTAATGAGATTTGGTAGTTTCATAATTGGGCGGCAAATACACACTTATTTTTCGCTTTCTATTTAATTGAGGAATGAAAAATTCTTCTGAAAAAATATGAACATTTTCAGAGGCAGTTGATGGTTTGTTTTGTGGCTGTCCATCATTCCAATTCAAGATACTTACTAAAACTGTGTCCTTAGTATTATTAAACGAATAAATGCGGTTATCAATAGGGTTTCCATCTAATTTACACTCTACATTACCCCAGTTTCCTTTTGTGAATTTATAACTTATGGTTTCCTTATCCTTTGGTATGTTTATAAGGTAGGTGTTCTTAACTTTTTTTAATTTGAATAGTTCTTGACCACCCGTCCACCCTTCAAAATCACCCGAAATAAAAACTTCATCTTTAAAATTGTGATTTTTGGGCAAATCTTTTACAATGAAAGTTACAACCTTATCTGCTAAAATAGTATTTTCAGTTTGTGCTTGTGTTGTAGCACAGGAGAATTGAATTAAAACTAAAAAGAATATGAAAAACTGATTTTTCATTTGATACAAAGATTACTAAAATTGCTCTAAATTATAAAAACCTATTTAATTTAGTTTCGTGGTTAAAATCACGCTTCCTTTATCTTCTAAAGTAATATTATCACCCCAAAAAAATTGATGATTTGATATAATATTTGTAACAGCCTTTCCTTTTAATCCAATTTCTGCAAATCTAGTTAAATCTAATTCAAAAGGTTTGTCATTTTTATTTATAATATGAATGACGGTCTCATCTTCGTGAATTCTAAACAAAACATAAACTCCATCTTCTGGTGCAAAATGAATGGTTTTTCCTTGGTGAATGGCTTGACTCGTTTTTCTATAATTTAGAACCTTTTTCAAGTAGGATTGCATGTCTTTTTGATCTTCGGTGAGCCCTTCCCCAGTAAATGCATTAACTTCGTCTCCATCCCAACCTCCTGGGAAATCTGTACGAATTAATCCATGGTCTCCAGGTTTATCAAAATCATTCATTAAAATTTCGGTGCCGTAATAAATCTGCGGAATACGTGGTAAGGTTAAAATATAACTTAACGCCATTTTTGTATTAGTAATATCACCTTTTAATTGAGTATAAATCCTGCTCATGTCATGATTATCTGGAAAAACCATAAGATCCTGAGGTTTTACATAAGCAAAATCATTAGCCAATGCTCTATAGATTTCAATTAAACCAGAACCCCAATCTTCTTCTTCAGAAAGCCCTTTAACCACTTTTTCTTGCATCGCAAAATCCATTGGTGATTTAAGATTGGAATTATAACCGTCTTTATTAGGATTTCCTTGTTGCCAATAGGCAATGAGTAGTGGATTACTTGTCCATTCTTCGCCAACAATACTGAAATTAGGATACTCATTCATTATTTCACCTGCCCAACGACTCATGAAGTTTTTGTCTGGATACGGATATGTATCTTGACGAATCCCTCCTAAATTAGCAGTTTCTATCCACCAAATGCTATTTTGAATCGTGTATTGAGCCATAAATGGATTGCGTTGGTTTAAGTCTGGCATAGCAGAAACAAACCAACCTTCAGTCATGCTTTTTTTATCAATGTTTGATGCATAAATATCCTGATTGGTAGTTCTACGATGATTAGTAGTAATGCTTCTATAGCCATCTGAATTATGGGCATTCTTTTCAAAATGTGCTTGATGATTTATCCAATCTTTAAAAGGTAAATCTTTCATCCACCAATGCTCTAAACCGCAATGATTCGCTACTTGATCCATTATTAATTTCATGCCTTTTTTAGACATAGAATCAGACAATTCCAAATATTCTTCTAATTTTCCATAACGCGGGTCTATTTCATAAAAATTAGTCATGGCATATCCATGATACGATCCCTGAGGCATATCGTTGGTAAGCAACGGACAAGGCCATATAGCAGTGAAACCTAAATCTTCTATATAATCTAAATGCTTTGTAATGCCTTGAATATCTCCACCATGCCTAGCGTAATTATCATTTCTATCAATGGTTTTTTCGTTAAGAGATTCTACAATATCGTTATCTGGATTACCATTTGAAAAACGATCTGGTGTAATTAAATAAATAGCATCACTACTATTAAAACCTACGTAGTCTTCTGATGGTTTTTGTCGTGGTTTTAATTCGAAAGTATACAATAAATCCTGATCATCTTCCTTTTTAAAAATGATGTTGAATTTACCTGCATGTGTGTCTTCGGAAATATCTAAATCAATAAACAGATAATTCGGACTATCAGCTTTATGAACTTTATCAATTGAGACGCCTTGATAATTAATTTCTACTGTTCTTTCTGAAATATCAGGATGTTGAACTAGGAGTTGCAACTTTGGATTTTTAAATCCAACCCACCAATTTAAAGGCTCTACTCTGGCAATATCTCGTCTGTCAGTTATTGAAGTAGAATATTGTTGCGCATCTGCATCCATTTCATTGTTATTTTTACAAGATAAATTTACTGCAAATACAATTAGAATCATCATAAAACCCAAGTGTTTTAAAATGTTTTTTTCAATGGCGTAAGTTTTCATAAATCGCTTTATTTAATTTCTTTAATACTTATTGCAAATCCACCACCTGGTGCAGACCAAATTGATAATTTTGATTTGTAATTTACTTTTTTTGATGAAATCGTATAAGCTTGCGGGTTTGTTTTATAATGGGCATTTTTTGCATCGGCATAAATAGTAGCTGTATATTTTTTGCCTTTTTCAAGAAAATCTAGATTAAAAGTTGACGTTCTTCCATTTGTTCCGTTTACATTACCAACAAACCAATTGGTGCTTCCTTTTTCTTGACGTGCAATGGTTACATAATCTCCTGGTTCAGCCTCTAAATACGCGCTTTTGTTCCAATCAATGGCAACATCTTTTATAAACTGAAAGGCATCCATAAACTGCTCGTAATGTTCAGGTAAATCTGCTGCCATTTGTAACGGGCTGTACATAGTAACATACAATGCCAATTGATTTGCCAGTGTACTATTGACATGCGAGTTATTGTTTGGATTTAATTTTGAAATATCCATCTCGAAAATCCCAGGCGTATAATCCATAGGGCCTCCTATTAATCTTGTAAACGGTAAAACAGTAACATGATTAGGTTTTGAACCGCCGAAGGCTTGAAACTCGGTTCCTCTAGCCGATTCATTACCTATTAAATTAGGATATGTTCTACAAATACCTGTAGGTCGTACAGCCTCATGAGCATTAATCATAACTTCGTATTCAACCGCTTTTTCAAGAGCATATTGATAGTGATTTACAATCCATTGGCTGTAATGATATTCACCTCGAGGCAAAATATTACCAACATATCCGCTTTTTACAGCGTTGTATTCATGGTCTTTCATGAATTGATAAGCTTTATCCAAATGGCGCTCGTAATTTCTAACTGAACCTGATGTTTCGTGATGCATTATCATTTTTACTCCTTTACTTTTGGCATAATGGTGAATCTCTTCAACATCAAAATCCGGATAAGGTGTTACAAAATCGAATACGTAATCTTTAGATTTTCCGAACCAATCTTCCCAACCTTCATTCCAGCCTTCAACTAAAACACCATCAAAACCATGCTCTGAAGCAAAATCGATATAGCGTTTTACATTCGCATTATTAGCAGCGTGATTATCGTTTGGTTTTACTTTTGAATAATCGGTAACACCTAATTGTACCGAAGGCAAATCATTAGTATAAGCCCAAGAACTTTTACCGGTAATCATTTCCCACCAAACACCAATATATTTTACAGGTTTTATCCAAGAAGTATCCTCTATTTCACAAGGTTCGTTTAGATTTAATGTTATTCTGGAAGCTAAAATATCTCGAGCATCATCACTTACCATAATAGTTCTCCATGGTGAACTACAAGGCGCTTGCATGTAGCCTTTATCGCCACGTGCATCTGGTGTTAACCACGATTCAAAAACCATGCTTTCGTCATCTAAATTGAGGTGCATACATGCATAATCAATTAAAGCGGCTTCGTGTAAATTGATGTATAATCCATTTTCGGTTTTCATCATTAATGCCGTTTGTACACCAGTTTTAGAAAATTGTATTTGTGAAGCGTTTCCAGTTACTGCATTATCAAATTTTGACCTTATTTCTGAAAGTTTTGATTTTGTATAATCATATTCCTGACTATCATAATCACCTGGAATCCAAAAAGCCGTATGATCGCCAGTCATTGCAAATTGTGACCGCTCTTCCTTTATAACGAAATACACCAAATTTTCCTGTGAAGGAAATTCGTAACGAAAGCCTAAGCCTTCATTAAACAATCTAAAACGAATGATAATAGTACGATTGGTTTGGTTTTGTTTTAGACTTACGGCTAATTCATGATACTCATTTTGTATTTCCTTTTCTTCGCCCCAAACTGGAGTCCAAATTTCATTAAAGGTTGAATTTTCAGTCTTAAGAATTTCGAAATCATCTAACAATGATTTTTCATCATCTTTCATCTCCAATCCTAAATGACTCGGCTTTATAACTTCTTGATTTTTATAAGATAACTGATACGTTGGTACGCCTCCATCTTCTAAATAAAAATTCATTGTAATCTCACCATTGGGTGATTTCAGCTCTTGAGCATTTACAAAATTGAAAATTGACAATAAGATTGAGAGACTTAAAATATTCAGAAATTTCATTCTTTATTTTTTTTATTAAGTGGTTCTATATTAACTAACCGACTTCAAAATTTTATTTTTCAATACAACTGGTTTGTTGTTAACCAAAATTTCTAAATCGTTGCCTGTGAGCAATTCAAAATTTAATTGCTGTTGAGATACATTTATTTTTATAATCTGGTTTCTGAAATTTATTTTGAAGGAATACGCTTCCCATTGTTTTGGGATTTTTGGTGTAAACGAAAGTTTGTTATCTATAATTCGCATGCCTCCGAATCCTTCAACAATACTCATCCAAGTTCCTGCCATTGAGGTAATATGTAATCCTTCATGTACTTCGTGGTTATAATCGTCTAAATCTAATCGCGATGTACGTAAATAGAATGTATAAGCTTGATCCATTCTATTCAATTTTGCAGCTTGTATACTATGAACACAAGGCGACAACGAACTTTCATGCACAGTAAACGGTTCGTAAAAATCGAAATGTTGTTCCAATTCTTCTTCCGTAAATCGATCTTCAAAAAAGTAGAAACCTTGCAAAACATCGGCCTGTTTAATATAAGGTGAACGCAAAATTCTATCCCAACTCCATTTTTGATTTATTGGTCTTTCTGATTTTGGTAAGTTTGCTACAGTTATTAGTTCTTTATCTAAAAAACCATCTTGCTGTAAATAGACTTGATGTTTTTCTGAATAAGGAAAGTACATATTATCTGCAACAGCCTTCCATTCTTTAATTTCAGCCTCAGATAATTTTATTTTGTTCATGATTTTGGTATAATCTGTGGCGTATTCTGCAGCTACTTTATTTATATTTTCAATAGCATAATTGATGCACCATTTTGCAAGATAGTTTGTATACCAGTTATTATTTATATTATTTTCATATTCATTTGGTCCTGTAACGCCTAAAATGACATACTTGTTTTTATCAGTAGAAAAGTTAGCACGCTGATGCCAAAAACGAGCAATGGCAATTAATACTTCAAGCCCCTTTTCTGGAATATAACTATAATCGCCTGTGTAACGATGGTAATTGTAAATAGCAAATGCAATAGCACCGTTTCTATGAATTTCCTCAAAAGTAATTTCCCATTCGTTATGGCACTCTTCACCGTTCATAGTTACCATTGGATATAAAGCAGCACCATTTTTAAAGCCTAATTTTTCAGCATTTTCAATAGCTTTCTCTAAATGATTGTAGCGATATTCCAGAAGTGCACGCGCCACATTTTGATCTTTAGTAGCCATATAAAACGGAATACAATACGCTTCGGTATCCCAATAGGTACTTCCGCCGTATTTTTCGCCAGTAAATCCTTTTGGCCCTATATTTAATCTAGAATCTTTCCCTAAATAAGTTTGATTTAATTGGAAGATATTAAAGCGAATGCCTTGTTGCGCTTTGGTATCGCCTTCTATAGTTATATCTGCCATTTCCCAGATATTCGCCCATGCTTGTTTTTGATCTTCAAGTAATTGATCGAAGCCTTTTGTTATAGCGGTTATTAAAACCTCTTTTGCTGCATCAACAAGTTTAGTCTTATCATGGTTTCTATCTACTGTATAACCACCAAATTTCTGAATGCTATATGTTTCACCCTTTTTTATTTGGTTAACATAGCTTAAAGCAATGTAATTAGATTCTTTTTTAACCTGTGGTGCAGAAAAAATTGGGTCTCCAGAACTAAAAACTATAGATTCCATAAATGTACAGGTATGGAAATCGGTTTTCATGGTTTTCGATTCAATAAAGGCTTGATCGTCTTCGAAACTTATGTTTGTTGTGTCCCAAAACTGATCGTCCCAATTGGAATCTTCATTGGTAATACCAGAATCTAAATATGGTTGAAATTCAATTTCAGCATCCGTATTTAATGGTTTAACTTGATAATGAATAGCACCAACTTCATCTAAATCTAAACTCAAAAAGCGTTTAACAGATACCTCAACTTGAACATTATTTGGCAATGTTGCGATGAAATGTCTGGACAACCAGCCTTCTTTCATATTGAGCTCGCGTTTAAAACCTTCTACCGTTTTACAGGTGTTTAAATCTAATGGTTCTCCGTTTATACTAACGTTTATTCCTATCCAATTTGGCGCATTTAATACTTTAGCAAAATATTCAGGATATCCATTTTTCCACCAACCCACTCTGGTTTTATCTGGATAATAAACACCAGCAATATAACTCCCTTGAAAGGTATCGCCAGAGTATTTCTCTTCAAAATTTGCGCGTTGACCCATAGCACCGTTGCCAATACTGAACAAACTTTCTGAGGATTTAACCTGACTTGTATCAAATCCTTCTTCTATGATGGACCAATTATTTGGTATTATGTAATCTTGGTTCATTTTTACATTATTTTTTCTGGAATTACCGCAGTGAAGAAATCATGTGGTATTTCAGTTAAACTTTTAAAATTAAAATCGGCTTCATGGAGTGTGTTTTTATCTCCAATCCCAATGGATATCATATTGGCTTTATTTGCAGCTTCAACACCCGCAATAGCATCTTCAAAAACCACGCATTGTTCGGGCTTTAAATTCAATTTTTGCGCACCAATTAAAAACACTTCTGGGTCTGGTTTGGCTTTAGTAACACTATTGCCATCAACAATTCCAGAAAATCTTTCAAACAGATTCACTTGTTTCAAAATTAAGGGCGCATTTTTACTTGCAGAACCCAAAACATATTCTATGCCTAAGTTATCTAATTTATCTAAAAGGGCATTAGCACCAGGAAGTATTTCTTCTGGCCCCATTTTCATTATGTATTTTAAGTAATGTTCATTTTTACTTTTTAGATACTCTTGTTTTTTTTCTTCGGAAAGTGAAACCTTACCAATATCTAAAAGGATTTCTAGAGAACGCACACGACTAACACCTTTTAAAAGTTCGTTATGTGCTTCTGTAAACTCGAACCCTAAGTGGTTAGCAAGTTGTTTCCAAGCCAGAAAATGATATTTAGCGGTATCTACAATAACACCGTCTAAATCGAATATAACTCCTATTTTGTTCATCTTTTATGATTGAATTACGTCATCAACATCCTTAACTTTATACACTAAAGATGCTGCAATTAAAAAACTAAATCCACTCATCATTAATGCGAAAATGGCATGATTGTCATAAGCATATTTAACAAGTGGACCGCCAATTAAGGCATTGATAATTTGAGGTATTACTATGAAGAAATTGAAAATCCCCATGTAAACACCCATTTTTTTTGGTGAAATTGAACCAGCTAGAATTGCGTAAGGCATTGCCAAAATACTTGCCCATGCGATACCAACACCTATCATTGAAACGATAAGCCAATTTTTATCTGGCATAATGTAGATGGATAATAATCCTAGTCCTCCAATAATAAGCGATACTGAATGTGTTTTTTTACGACCTATTTTTTTAGCTATGTAAGGGAGAGCAAAGGCATAAAGTGCAGAAATTAAATTATACACTCCAAAAAGAATGCCTACCCAATCACCTGCATTTTGGTACATAGAACTGCTACTATCGGTATATGGTAAACCGTAAACATGTTGCGCAATGGCTGGTGTAGCAAACACCCACATACCAAACAGCCCAAACCAAGAAAAAAACTGCACCCAACTTAATTGGCGCATCGTTGTTGGCATTTTTTTAAAATCTTCAAAAATATCCAACAAACTTGATTTTACATCTTCAGTTTCAACTATTTTATCATTTGCTTCCAAATGTGCTTTTTCAAAACTTACTAACTCTTGTGGAGTATATTCTTTAGTTGTAAAAACAGTAATTAAAATTGAAACGATTAATACAATGGCACCAATAATAAAAGATAAGATTAAATTAAATGGCACCGTACCTTCAATAGTTTCGTTTGAAATACCAAACCAATTGGTTAATACATAAGGCAACCATGACCCAACAACGGCTCCAAAACCTATGAGTGCAGTTTGCACACTAAATCCTAAAGTACGTTGATCCGTTCTTAAATTATCTCCTACCAATGCACGGAATGGCTCCATGGCAATATTGAAAGAAGCATCCATAATCATTAGCATTCCGGCACCAACCCAAAGCGCTGGCAAAAATGCTATAAAAATATCTGCTTGTGGCATGAGCACTAAACCAAAAGATGCTAGAATAGCCCCTACCAAAAAATAAGGTTTACGTCTACCAAATTTCCCCCAAGTTTTATCGCTGTAGTGTCCAACTATTGGCTGAACAATTAAACCCATTAAAGGTGCTATTATCCAGAACCATGATAGTTCGTGAACATCGGCTCCAAAAATTTGAAGAATTCTACTTGCATTGGCATTTTGGAGTGCAAACCCCATTTGTATTCCTAGAAACCCAAAACTCATGTTCCAGATTTGCCAGAAACTTAATCTGCGCTTTTCCATTAAATAGTATTTAACATTGATACTATTTGATAAGCAATAACACACCTCATAATTTATTAAGCTATATGGATGCAACTTATCAAAACTTATTCATGAGAAGTGAAAATATAAGTTTTGATTTCGAATCAAAGATAAAAAAGAATTTTGTTTTTCCTAATACATACATTCATGTGTTGAGATTCTACGAAATTATTTAGTTGATTCTCTTTCAATAATTTCGGTTTCAATTACCACTTTTATAAAGTCTTTTTTTTGTTCATTATTTGTAAAGTATTGCTCGGGTTCAGCTTCTTCAGCCTCCAACCTATCTATCAATAAATTGGCAGCTTGCTCACCTATTTTTTGACCATGCTGACTTACAGTGGTTAAGCTAGGAGTTGCATGTTTAGAGAGCACGCCGTCTGTAAAGCCTATAACCTGCATATCGTCAGGTATTTTTAATCCTAGTTTCCTTGCCACTTTCATTGATGATACCGCGTAGAGTTCATTCACTGCAAATACACCATCTATGTTCGGATTTGTTTTAAAAAATTGAGCTATTTCTGCTTCTAAAAGTTCTAAATGATTTTCAACATCTAAACTATCATCAATCTTTAAAATAAGATTTGAATTGTGCTCTATTCCGCTGGTTTGCAACGCTTCTAAATACCCTTGAGTTCTTAATCGACCAACACTCACATAATCCATCGTGGTTATTAATGCTATGTTTTTACAATCGTTTTCTATCAATTTTTTTACAGCTTTTACAGCACCATTAAAATCATCTACAATAACCTTATCGCAATCTACCTCATTCACAACTCTATCAAACATAACAATAGGCATACCTTGGTTTATGGTTGCATGAAAATGATGGTAATCTTGTTTCAACAAAGTTTCTTTAGAAATAGATAAAATAAACCCGTCTATACTGCCATTAGCAAGCATTTCCATGTTTATAATTTCCTTTGTAAACGATTCATTTGATAATCCAACAATTACATTATACCCACGTCTGTTTGCTACACGTTCTATACCTCGAATTACTGTAGAAAAGAAGTGATGAACTATTTCTGGAATTAAAATTCCGATAGTTTTTGTTTTTCTGTTCTTTAAACTAAGTGCAATATTGTTGGGTCTGTAATTATAAAGCTTAGCGAAGGCTTGTATTTTTTTAGTAGTGTCTTCACTAATTTCTTTGCTATTACTCAACGCCTTTGAAACCGTTGATACAGAGACATCTAATTCTTTTGCTATTTGTTTTAATGTTATTTTTCTTTTCATCGATTTTGAACCTTAGTTTAATAGGTATGCAAGATGTAATTTGTGATAAATAATCAAAAATAAATGGGTCAATCGTAAAACGCAATTAACTACTAATTAGCATTCGTCTAAAATAACAATTATTCTAATGTATTGAAGAAGATTTTTAATAATTTACGCTGTTAAAAATGTGGTATTCTTATTTTATGTCGATTTTCTCAATAAAGTTGTTAACACGAAATCGTTTTCGTAGAATATTTCGTAATTCAAATTTACATCTTTACAAACGCTTTACATATTTTTGACATGAGGAGTGAAAATATAACTGAATTATTCAAACTAAAATTTAAACCAAATTATATGAAAACAAGTATTCATAGTTTGCTGTTTATACTGTTAATGGCACCCGTCTATGTTTTTGGACAAACATCATTATCAGGAACAGTAACAGAACAATCTACTTCCTTACCGCTCCCAGGTGTTAATGTTGTTATAAAAGGAACCAATACTGGTTCTGCAACAGACTTTGATGGGAATTACCGGATTGAAGTAAATAACGGCGACGTTATTGTATTTTCCTATATAGGATACCAAACGTTAGAAGTAACTTACACCGGACAATTACAATTAAATGTCCAATTAACTGAAGACACATCGCAATTAGACGAAATTGTAGTTATTGGTTATGGAAGCGTTAGAAAAGAAGATTTAACTGGCTCTGTCGATGTTATTTCTTCAAAAGACTTTAACCAAGGGGCAGTAGTTTCTCCAGATCAATTACTTCAAGGTAAAGCAGCTGGTGTTAGAATTACTAGTGCAGGTGGACAACCTGATGCAGCACCCAATATTAGAATTAGAGGTGGATCTTCCCTTTCTGGAAACAACTCTCCTTTAATTGTTATTGATGGTGTGCCGTTAGACAACGGTGGTGTTGCTGGTGTAGGCAACCCTTTAAGTTTAATTAACCCGAATGATATTGAAAGTTTCAGTATTTTAAAAGATGCATCGGCAACCGCTATTTACGGTTCTCGTGCCTCTAATGGTGTACTTATTATTACTACTAAAAAGGGAACTTCTGGTGAAGCTAAATTTAATTTTTCTGCTAGAACCTCAATAAGTGAAATTGGTACTAACAATCAAATACCCGTGTTTGATGGCAACGAATTTTTACGATTTGCTAATCAATATTTCCCAGATGATATCGGTTCTATAGGTGTACCTTTAGGCTCTGTAGATAATGACGAACCTTTTAGAGTTTTTAACACGCCTGCAGGCGATCGCGCTATTTACAATACCAATTGGCAAGATGCTATTTATAGAACAGCCGTAACTCAAGATTACAATTTTGGAGTTAGAGCTAATTTATTTGAAAAAATACCATTTAGAGCATCTGTAGGTTACAACGAAACTGAAGGTGTTGTTAAAACAAACGATTACGAAAGATTTACGGCATCTATTAGATTAACGCCTAAACTTTTAGACGACCATTTAAAAATAGATTTTAATGCGAAAGGTACATCGGTTAACAAGAATGCTGTTGATGAAGGTGGTGCTTTAGGTGGTGCAATTTCTGCAGACCCAACAAAACCTATTTATGATGCAAATTCTATGTTTGGTGGATACTATCAGCAATTACAATTGTCTTCGTTTACAAATGCACCAAATGCGAAAGCTGGAGCTAGTAACCCATTAGCGGTATTGCTACAAAGACAAAGACCTGAAAAAGTAAAGCGTATTTTAGGAAATTTAGAATTAGACTATAAATTCCATTTTTTACCAGAATTACGTGCTGTTGTTAATTTAGGTTTAGAAGCCACAAGAGCTGAAATTGAAGAGCAGTATTTAGACAATGCAGTTAATAGCTACACACAGATTTTTAGTGCAGATTTAGCTAATCCACTTGCAGATGGAACTTATATTCTTCAACCAGGTTTAACTTATGCTGAAAGACAACACATTACCAACGTAACCGCTGAATATTATTTAGCTTATCGAAAAGAATTTGAAGATTTGTTCATTAACAATTTCGATGTTCAAGCTGGTTACTCATATCAGAATTTTAAAAACGATGGTAATAAAGATGAATTTCAATCTGACCCAATTGCAACAGCTGATGGTGTAGCTGGTGAAGATTTTGATTTAGATCTTGATGGCATCACAGGAGATAGAGTTCCAAACATCAACCCTAATAATCCTAACAGTAGATTTTTTAACGAACTAAACTTACAATCGTTCTTTGCAAGAGCCAACGTTAATTTAGGCAACAAGTACTTGGTGACTGCTTCGTTCAGAGCTGATGGCTCGTCTTTCTTTACTGAAGAAAATCGTTGGGGTTATTTCCCTTCAGCTGCTTTAGCGTGGAAAGCGAAAGAAGAAACATTTTTACAAGATGTTGATTTCATAAACGATTTTAAAGTACGTTTAGGTTGGGGTGAAACTGGTCAGCAAGATATTTCTGGTCAAGTTGGTTTCTACCCTTCAATTCCATTGTTTGAAATTGGATCACAGAACAGTCAATATCTTTCTGGTGTTAATCTTTATAACGCTAAAGAATTTAATCCTGATTTAACTTGGGAAAAAACAACAACTTACAATTTAGGTGTTGATTTCGACTTTTTCAAAAACAGTTTTATATCTGGTTCTTTCGATATTTATAAAAGAGACACCAATGATTTATTAGTATTGACGGGTGTGCCTCCAGGGCAAGCCTTAAGTGATCAAGTTATTCAAAATGTAGGTTCTACTGAAAGTAAAGGTTTCGAGTTAAACTTAAATCTTAACCCAGTTAGAACTACAGATTTTAATCTTTCATTTAACGGAAACCTATCCTATAACTTCACCGAGGTTACAGACTTAAAAGGTGTAGAACAAATCAATGCGCCAAATGGCGGATTAGCAATTGGTACAGGTAATATTTTATTACGTCATGCTTTAGGTGAACAAGCTGGTTCTGCATGGGTTTTAAAACAAGTATATGATGCAGATGGCGATCCTGTTTTAGGTTCGTTTGTAGACTTAAATGATGATGGTAGAATTACAGAGGCCGATAGATATTACAGAGCCATTCAACCAAACTGGACTTTCGGTTTTGGATTTAATATGACTTACAAAAACTGGGATTTCAGTGCAAGTTTTAGAGGTCAATTAGATGGAGAAATTTACAACTCAAGACGTTTAACACATGGAGCCATAGATAATGCTAAATCATTAGATGGTACATTCTTCGTGAACTCATTAGACTTCTATAGCGGAGCGGCAAACCCAGTGTTTACTGATATTCTAGATCCAGTTCAGTATTCTGATTACTTCTTAGAAGGCGCGTCCTTTTTAAGATGTGAAAACATTGTAATTGGACATACTTTAACTAATTTAGTAAAAAACGCAAACGTTAAATTATACGGTGCAGTTAACAATCCTTTCTTAATCACAAATTATTCAGGG
Organism: Algibacter luteus; assembly: GCF_900141715.1. Lineage (GTDB taxonomy): Bacteria > Bacteroidota > Bacteroidia > Flavobacteriales > Flavobacteriaceae > Arenitalea > Arenitalea lutea. Next base: position 602,740 of record NZ_FQYK01000001.1, read on the forward strand.
CAAGATCCAGAGAATTTTACGGGAATTGATAACAACTTCTACCCGAGAGCTACTGTATATAACATTGGTGTAAATATTGATTTTTAAACTATGAAAATTATGAAAAATAACATTTTAAAATTTCTATTTGGTTTAGTGGTTGTTTGCACTTTCACGGTGAGCTGTACAGACGACTTAAATACCGAACCTCTAATAGAATTATCTTTAGATGAGCTTTTAGCTCAAGACCCACAAGCTGTTGAAGGCATTGTGTCTAGACTTTATGGTTCTTTCGCGCTTTCTGGCGCAAACGGTCCTGGAAGTTCAGATATTAGTGACGATGCAGGAGAATCGCCATTTTTAAGAGGAATTGTTAACCTTCAAGATTTTGCAGCAGATGCTATGAAAAATCGTTGGGGAGATAATGGTTTGGACCAATTAACAACAACTAGTGATTGGACTGCCGAAAATAAATTCTTCAGATATTTATACAATAGAATATTCTTTACCATTCCGCAATGTAATAACTTGCTTTCTATTTTACCAAATGTTGATGTTGAAAACAAAGACGCGGTAATTTCAGAAGTGAGATTTATTAGAGCACTTGCAAACTATTATTTAATTGACGTATTCGGAAAAGGTGTAATTGCAACGGAAGAAAATTTTGGACAATCAGAATCGTTACCAGAAGCTTCAAGACAAGAATTATTCGAATATGTAGAATCTGAATTATTGGAAATTGAAGCACTTCTACCAGAAACAAACACTTATGGTAGAGCAACTAAAGGTGCTGCGCAAATGCTACTTGCTAAATTGTATCTTAACGCAGAAGTATATACAGGTACGCCGGAATATGACAAGGCAGCAACATTTGCTAATAAAGTTATTACGGAAGGCCCTTATAGTTTAGCTACAGATTTTGTGAGTATTTTTTCCGCCGATAATGATTCATCGCCAGAAATTATATTCCCTTTAATTGCAGATGCTCAAGTGAGTCAAAGTTTCGGAAACACAACTTATATTGTAAATGGAAGTTTAAATTCTGATACTACGCCATTAGCGCAATTCGGTGCAACTGAAGGTTGGGGAGGTCACAGATCTTCAAAAGCCTGGTATAGTTTATTTGGCGATTTAGGAACCTCAACCGATGTGCGAGCAAGTTTATTCTGGACAGACGGACATAATTATGAAATGGAAGATTACAAAGAATGGACCGATGGGTATCCTGTTGTAAAATTCAGAAACACTAGTTTTAGTGGTGCTTCTTCTCCATCTGCTTTTTCTAGTACAGATTTTCCATTATTCAGACTAGCCGATGCCTATTTAATGTATGCAGAATGCGCTGTTCGTGGAGCTGCAGGTGCTGATATGGGAACTGCTGTGCAATACGTTAATGCAGTAAGAACAAGATCGAATGCGAGCAGTATAACGCAAACAGATTTAACAGAACAATTTATTCTTGACGAGCGCGCAAGAGAGTTAAATCTTGAAGGTCACAGACGTACAGATTTAATTCGATTTGGAAAGTTTACCGGAGGGTCTTATTTATGGCCTTGGAAAGGTGGTGTAAAAGATGGTACTTCAATACCAGATACTTATAATTTATATCCTATTCCGTCTTCGGCATTACAAGCAAACCCTAATCTAACACAAAACCCAGGATTTTAAAAAACTAAATTTAAACGATTATGAAAAATATAAAAATTTTATCACTCTTATTACTAGCTATCATAGGCTTCAATGCCTGTGATCAGGATGATGATTTAGTATTCACTGCACAAGAACCAACCGATGGTATTGTATTCTCTAATTCATTTTTAGATGAATATGTACTTACTGTTGCTGCTTCTAATAATTTAGGTGAACGCTTCACTTGGAAGGATGCTAATTTTGGAGTTCCAACAAATGTAACTTACGAATTAGAAAATTCAATCATAGGTGATTTTACTGATGTAACAACAGTAGGCACTACCGATGGGAATGAACTTGCAGTTACCATTGGTAAAATGCTCGAATTTGCCACAGCAGCTGGTTTAGATAACGACCCAAATACTGATTTACCGAACACAGGAACACTTTACTTTAGAGTAAAAGGATTTATTGGAACCGAAGGGCTTCCAACCTATTCTCCAGTTCAAGAACTTACCGTAGTACTTCCAGAAATCGTAGAAGGTGGAGGCGCATTTGAAATTGCTTCATGGGGTGTAGTAGGTTCTGGTTACAATAGCTGGGGTGCATTTGCAGATGGCAAATTCTATACAACTGCTGTTCCTGGCGTAATTGTATCTTACGTAAATTTAGTTGATGGAGAAATTAAATTCAGAGAAAATAATCAATGGGGAGGCGATTTAGGTGATGCTAACGGTGATGGTGTTTTAGATGCTGATCCAGACAATAATATAGCCGTAACTGCTGGCGATTACAAAATCACTATCAATACGAATGATAATTCTTATACTATCGAGCCTTTCTCTTGGGGTATTGTAGGTTCTGGTTATAACGATTGGGGAGGCGCAGGTCCTGATGCTAAACTATATTATGATCACACTACAGATACTTTTAAAGCCAATGTTAAACTATTAACTGGTGAAATTAAATTTAGAATGAATAATTCTTGGGGAGGCGATTTAGGTGATGCCAATGGTGATGGTGTATTAGATGCTGATGCAGACAATAACATCGCTACAACCGAAGGTCACTATGTAGTTACTGTAAACTTAAATGATAACTCTTATAGCATAGTTGAAGGTACTGTTTGGGGAGCCGTAGGTTCTGGATATAATGATTGGGGTGGGGCTGGTCCTGATGCAGCTTTAACCGAAATTCAACCAGGTGTTTGGTATGCTGAAAATGTGACTCTTGTAGATGGCGAACTAAAATTCCGTCCAAATAATACTTGGAGTGGAGATTATGGTGATGCTAACGGCGATAACATTTTAGACCAAGATGCAGACAATAATATTGCTGTAACTGCTGGAAATTATGTAATTTCTATTGATTTTAATGATCCTGCAGGTCCTGCGTATTATTTAGGCTCAAGGTAATTATACTTTTTAAAAGCTAATATTACAAATTTTAAAGAGAGGTTGCATTATTACCAATTGCAATCTCTCTTTTTTATAAAATACAATTCTATGAAGAAATTATTACTCATTCTATTACTTTCAATAAACTGGTGTTTCTCACAACAACAAACTGTAACATATTCTGTTAGCCCATCTCCGTTTGAAGAATCGGATAATATAACGATTACTATACAAGGCAGCAGTGTTAACGAAGTTACATGGGGCATCACAGGCAATGAACTCTATTTATGGGCATGGTCTTATGATACTAATTTAGGCAACCAGCAAGACTGTCCTACAAATGGAACTTGGGATAATTCAAACGAAACAAATAAATTAACTTACAATGGTGTTTCAGATACGTACACTATTTCTTTTGTGCCTACGACATTTTTCTCAAGAACAGGAATTGGTAGAATCGGGTTTTTAATAAAAGCTAAAGACGGTTCTGGCGATAAAAAATCTCAAGACATTCTTGTTGATGTTGGTGCATTTCAACTATCGTTAACTGCACCTACTAACACGACTACCATTCTATCTTCAGGCAGTAATTTAAATATTACAGCAACAAACACTGGTGGCAACGCAGATTATGTTTTAAAAGCAAACGGCAATACTATTAATACGCAAACAGGTATTTCTTCATATTCATATACAGACTCTAATATTACAATTAATAAAAATTACACCCTTGAAGCAACAGTTGGCGGTACCACTAAATCAAAATCGTTTTCTGTTATAGTTGATCCAGGAACAGACTTTAGCATCATGCCACAAACCTATTTAGATGGTATCAATTTTGATGACACCGATCCTACCACTGCGACTTTAGTACTATATGCGCCGGGTAAAGATTTTGTTTATGTTGCAGGGAGTTTTAATAATTGGGAACCAGATGCAGCGTATGCCATGAAAAGAGATCCTTCTAGAAACAATAAGTTCTGGATTACCCTAACTGGTTTAACACCAGGACAAATTGAAACGTATCAATATTGGGTTGTAGACAAAACACCGGCAACAAATTCGCCAGCATTGGTAAAAACTGCAGATCCTTATTCAACTTTGGTATTGTCACCTTTTGATGACCCTTGGATTCCTTCTAGTACATATCCTAATTTACCCGCTTATCCAACAGGGCAAGAACGTGAAGTTACGGTTCTACAAACCGACAAAACACCTTATAACTGGCAAATTACAAACTTCAATAAGCCTAAAAAAGAAGACTTAGTAGTATATGAGCTTTTAATTAGAGATTTTGATGCAGACAGGAATTTTCAAGATGTTATTGATAAAATAGATTACTTTAAAAATTTAAACATCAATGCCATTGAACTCATGCCTGTAATGGAATTTGAAGGCAATGAAAGCTGGGGTTACAATACAGCGTATCACATGGCTTTAGATAAATTTTATGGTACTGAAGACAAGTTTAAAGAACTTGTAGATGTTTGTCATCAAAATGGAATCGCTGTTATTCTAGATGTCGCATTAAACCATGCTTTTGGTAGAAACCCAATGGTGCGTATGTGGATGAACGACCCAGATGGTGATGGTTGGGGCAATCCAAGTTCTGAAAACCCTTATTTTAACGAAACTGCAAAACACGCTTATAGTGTTGGTTCTGATTTCGATCATTCAAATTCATTTACAAAAATTTACACGAAGCGTGTTGTAAAACATTGGATAGAAGAATTTAAAATTGATGGTTTCCGTTGGGATTTAACCAAAGGATTTACACAATTATGTTCTTCCGGAGATGAGGGTTGTACAAATAGCTACAAGCAAGACCGTGTAGATGTTTTAAAAGAATATGCCGATTATTCATGGAGCTTAGATGAAACTCATTACGTTATTTTTGAACACTTAGGAGCTGATAATGAAGAACAGCAATGGGCTAATTACAGACTAGGAGATGCCATTCCTAAAGGTGTTATGATGTGGAGTGAAATGTGGACGCCATATAAAAACTTAGCTCAAGGGCAGTCAAGCGATATCAATTTCGATAGAATGGGACATACCGCACATGGATTTACAGAAAAACGAACATTAGGATACCCAGAAAGTCATGATAAAGATCGTATCATGTACGAAATGACAGAATTCGGTATAAGTACCAATCCATCTCATGATGTTAAAGATTTAAATACAGCTTTGTCAAGAATGTCCGCTTTAGGAGCAGTAACTTTAACTATTCCAGGTCCTAAAATGGTGTGGCATTTTGCAGAATTAGGAATGGAAAACTCTATATGGACATGTAACAATGGCGTAGTTAATTCTGATTACGACGGTAATAATGATGGCGATTGTAAGTTAGATACTAAACCACAACCACAATGGGTTAACAACTGGCTTAGTGATGCTAACAGAAGTCAAATTTATAACGATTGGGCTAGACTAAATGCTTTAAAAATTAACGAACCAGTATTTGAAGGTAGTTACAACATGAGCTCAGGTACACAAACACCAAGAATAAGTATTTACACTGGTAATGAAAACACTTCAGGTACCGAACTTAAAAATGTAATTGTTCTTGCTAATTTTTCAGTAACAACTCAAGTGTTAAATCCAAATTTCCCTTATTCTGATGATTGGTATGATTTAATGGATAATTCAGGGAGCACAGTTATAGCTGGAACCACAACTGCAATCACTCTTAATCCAGGTGAATTTAGAGTGTATGGAAATCAGGCTTCTACATTAAGCTCAAATAATGAAATATTTGCTGGTGATTTTGTTATTTATCCGAACCCTGCAAACAACTCTTTTTCAGTGAACAAAAACCTGAACATAATAAATGTATATTCTATCACTGGAAAACTCATAAAATCCTTTAATGGTGATTTTAAAGCAGGATATAATTTTGATATTACAACGCTGAATCAAGGCATTTATATCGTAAAAGCCATCAATACTGAAAACGAAGAAAGTATTGTAAAGCTGGTAAAGAATTAAAACAATTTAGATTGTTAATTCCAAAAAAAAGCTTCTCAATTCTTTTATGGAACGTGAGAAGCTTTTACTTTATAAGGAATCGCGTTAACTAGCTGTTTCCTTTTTTATAATCTTCCAGAAATTTAGCAAGCCCTATATCAGTTAATGGGTGTTTTAACAACCCTTTAATGGCTGATAGCGGTCCAGTCATTACATCACTTCCTAATTTAGCGCAATCAATAACATGCATGGTATGACGAACAGACGCTGCTAAAATTTGAGTTTGAAAACCGTAGTTATCATAAATTTGTCTGATTTCTGCAATTAGGTTTAATCCATCGGTTGAAATATCATCTAACCTTCCTATAAAAGGAGATACATATGTTGCACCCGCTTTTGCTGCTAAAAGAGCTTGTCCTGCAGAAAACACTAATGTTACATTAGTCTTTATCCCTTTATCTGAAAAGTATTTGCAAGCTTTTATTCCATCTGCAATCAATGGTAATTTAACTACAATTTGAGGGTTTAAAGCAGCTAGGGCTTCACCTTCTCTCACCATACCTTCAAAATCTGTTGAAATAACTTCTGCACTCACATCACCCTCAACCAACTCACAAATTTTTTTGTAATGCGCAATAATATTGCTTTCGCCTGTAATGCCTTCCTTAGCCATTAACGATGGGTTTGTGGTTACCCCATCTAAAACACCTAAAGCTTGTGCTTCTGCAATATCATCAAGGTTTGCTGTATCTATAAAAAATTTCATCTTATGTTTTATTTATTAGTTAACTGAAACGGTTTCGTTTATATATTCTAGTACATTTTTAGCTACTTTTTCACCAGTAAAACCAAATTTATCGTCTAATACTTTAGCGGGAGCTGAATAACCAAAATGTTCTAAACCAAATACTTTTCCATTTTCCCCAACTAAGCCTTCTAAATTTACTGGTAATCCAGCGGTTAAACCAAATAAAGGTTTGTTTTTTGGAATCACACTTTCCTGGTATGCTTTTGACTGTTGCCTGAAGACACCTTCTGAAATAATACTCGCAATACTAACTTTTAAATTCTCTCTTTCTTCCAGAATTTGTGCTGCATCAATTAATGTTGAAACTTCAGATCCGTTGGCTATTAATACAACATCAGGATTATCAACCTTTTTCACTAAATACCCGCCTTTTGTAGCTTCAAGCGCTTCTTGATACCTTGATTGACCTTGAGCCGGAATATCTTTAATGCCTTGTCTTGATAAAATTAAACCTGTTGGTGTATCATTGTTTTCTAAAGCCATTTTCCAAGCCACACTGGTTTCTGCCGAATCTGCAGGACGTAAGGCTAAGAAACTATTTTTACCACTATGATTTTTTAATTTTTCTAATAAACGAATTTGAGCTTCTTGTTCAACAGGCTGATGTGTTGGTCCGTCCTCACCTACTCTAAACGCATCGTGTGTCCAAACATATTTCACGCCTAATTCTTGAATACCACTTAATCGAATGGCAGGTTTCATATAATCTGAAAAAACAAAGAATGTCGCTACTACCGGGATGATACCTCCGTGTAAAGCAATACCATTGGCAATACAAGACATGGTTAACTCTGCAACACCTGCTTGTAAAAATGAACCTGAAAAATCTCCTTTTTGCAATGCTGAAGATTTCTTCAAGAACCCATCGGTTTTATCACTGTTGGATAAATCTGCTGAAGACACAATCATGTTTTCAACATGTTCTGCTAAATAAGCTAACACATTTGAAGATGCAACTCGTGTTGCTAATCCCGCTTTGTGCTCTATAGATTCAAAATCTAATTCAGGAAGTTTTCCTGAAAAGAAAAAATCTAATTTATCGGCTAACGCTTTATTTTCGTTTCTCCAAGCATTTATTACTGCTTTCTTTTTAGCAGCTTGTGCTGTTTTTTCTGAAATTAAATTCTTGTAAAAATCACTTACATCACTGTAAATATCAAATGGGTTCTCAACTGAGGCTCCTAAATTCAATAAGGTCTTTTCGTAATCAGCACCTGTATGTCCAATTGGCTGACCGTGTAATTCACAATAACCTTCAAACTTACTACCATCGGCTGCAACAGCACCCTTACCCATAATGGTTTTACCAATAATAAGTGTTGGTTTTTCTGTTTCGTTATTAGCGTCTGTTAATGCTTTTCTAATTTCGTCGTGGTTATGACCATCAATTGTCACAACTTTCCATCCCCAAGCTTCATATTTTTTAGCGGTATCTTCACTTGTTACCTCATCTGTGGATGTTGATAATTGTATATCGTTTGAATCGAAAAACATAATAAAGTTATTCAATCCTAAATGCCCTGCAATTCTACCAGCACCCTGCGATATTTCTTCTTGAACACCACCGTCTGATATAAATCCGTATACTTTATGATTCATCCAATCACCGAATCTTGCCTTTAAAAATTTGGCAGCAATAGCGGCTCCTACACCCATAGTATGGCCTTGTCCTAAAGGACCAGATGTGTTTTCAATACCTCTTGCTACATCAACTTCTGGATGCCCAGGTGTGATAGACCCCCATTGTCTGAAATTTGCAACATCTTCCTTCGCATAGTTTCCTAAAAGGTAATATTGTGCATACATTAAAGTAGATAAATGCCCTGCATCCATAAAGAAACGATCTCTAAATGGCCAAGTCATATCTGAAGGATCATAATTAAAAAATTCTGAATAAAGAATATGCATGAAATCTGCTCCTCCCATGGGACCACCTGGGTGACCCGAATTTGCCTTTTCTACCATGGCTACTGCTAATGCTCTTATATTATCAGCAGACCTTTGATCAATGTTTTTGTTCATTTTTTAATTATAATTTATGTTTATTTTCTATTCTTTAGGAGACTTACTATGAAGGCTTTAATGAAAATTATAAACCTTATTTTATTGAATAAACCACCAAAAAAACCTAAGTTTTTGCAAATATATAATCTTTACTTTGCTTAGGTGTCCTGTATCTGAAAATAATTTAATAACAGATGTTAACATCTATATTTTTATTACCTTTAAGTCTCCTTAATCTTTTCGATAGTACTCTAACCCATTCATTAAGAAATTTAAATTATGAGTACCATTAAAATCGCAACTTTCAATGTAGAAAACCTATTTGAACGTCCTATTGTTTTTAACTTTAAAGACCACTCTATAGGTGACGAAATTCTAGAAAACGTAGATAAACTTAGGAAACTTTTAAAGTATACTAACTACACCCCCTATAGAAAAACTAGAATTTTAAATCTGTACAAGGATTTGAAAAAATATATCATTATTCGAGAAGATCGAGGTAAATTATTCAAAAAAAGAGGATGGGCAGTAATTGGCGTAAAAGCGAATGGTAGCGGTGATTGGGATGGCTTTATTGAGTATAAAAAAGCAAGTTTTTCTGATATGGCCCGCGAAAACACCGCCAAAGTAATTAAAAAAGTTAATGCCGACATTGCATGTGTTATTGAAGCAGATAACAGAATTGCATTAAAACGATTCGATACACATTTGCTTAATTCAAAATACAAACATGAAATGCTAATTGACGGCAACGACCAAAGAGGAATTGATGTTGGTATAATCAGTAAACATGTATTTGGTAATATTCAAACCCACATCTATGATAAAAAAAGTAACAAAACGGTTTTTAGTAGAGATTGTTTAGAAGTAGAAGTTAAAATTTCAGCTACTAAATCTATTCACTTCCTTATAAATCATTTTAAAAGTAAAGGTTATGATATGGATGGCTCATCAGCAACTAAAAGAAAACGGCAAGCAAATCGAGTTAAAGAAATCCTCCAAAACTATAATTTGGATAATGATTTCGTCGTTGTTGCGGGCGATTTAAATGACACCCCAAACAGCGATCCTTTAAAACCACTTTTAAACATGACTAAAATGCACGATGTTTTGTTTTTAGAGCACGGCAACGACATGTCGAAAAGATGGACGTATCATTATAATGATTTCGAGCAAATTGATTACATACTAGTTTCTAGCGCTTTAAAAAACCATTTTATAAGTGGAGGTGTTGAACGTAGAGGTATGTATAATTTGAAAAAGTTAACAACAAATTCTAATGGTACCATACCTATTGAAGAACAATTTGATACCGTTACGCATTGGACCAATCAAGCTTCAGACCATGGCGCCGTTTGGGCAAAATTTGATATATAATCAGCTAATAAAATAAAAAAAGCTTCTTGTTAACAAGAAGCTTTTCCTTTACAGTGCGGGCGGGGAGACTCGAACTCCCACACCTCGCGGCACTAGATCCTAAGTCTAGCGTGTCTACCAATTCCACCACGCCCGCTAAAGGACTGCAAATATAAACAACATTTTTAAATTGCAAACTTTATAGTCTCAAAAAACATTCTTTTTTATACTTTTGGTTTTATCCTTACTAAAACAACTATGAAGCAATTACAATCCTATATTTCAGAACATAAAGATCGATTTTTAAATGAGCTTTTCGATCTTCTAAAAATCCCATCTATTAGTGCAGATTCTGCCTATAAAAATGATGTTTTAAAAACTGCGCAAGCCATTAAAATAAGTTTAGAAAAAGCAGGTTGCGATCGTGCTGAAATTTGTGAAACCGATGGCTATCCTATTGTTTATGGCGAGAAAACAATCGATAAAAATCTTCCAACAATTCTGGTTTACGGACATTATGATGTGCAGCCACCAGACCCGTTAGATTTATGGACATCTCCACCCTTTGAACCCGTAATTAAAAAAACAGAAAAACATCCAGACGGTGCTATTTTTGCTCGAGGTGCTTGTGATGATAAAGGCCAAATGTACATGCACGTTAAGGCTATGGAGTTTATGACAAGTACGAATCAACTGCCTTGCAACGTTAAGTTCATGATAGAAGGTGAAGAAGAAGTAGGAAGTGCAAACCTCGCAACCTTTGTAAAAAACAATCAAGAAAAATTAAAAAACGATGTCATTCTCATTTCAGACACAGGAATGATTGCTAATGATGTGCCATCAATTACTACCGGACTAAGAGGTTTAAGTTACGTTGAAGTTGAAGTTACAGGGCCCAATCGCGACTTGCATTCAGGTTTATACGGTGGCGCCGTAGCCAACCCCATTAATGTGTTAACCAAAATGATTGCATCGCTTCATGATAAAAACAATCATATAACCATTCCTGGATTTTACGATAAAGTTGAAAACCTATCAAAAGAAGAACGTGCAGAAATGGCTAAAGCACCTTTCAACCTCGAGAATTACAAAAAGGCTTTAGATATTGATGCTGTTTACGGTGAAGTAGGCTACACCACTAACGAACGTAACTCCATTCGTCCAACACTCGATGTCAACGGTATTTGGGGTGGCTACATAGGCGAAGGCGCTAAAACCGTTATTGCGAGTAAAGCCTATGCCAAAATCTCCATGCGATTGGTACCTCATCAAGACTGGATAGAAATTACCGAATTATTCAAAAATCATTTTGAAAGAATTGCTCCTAAAGGCGTAAAAGTAAAAGTAACGCCACATCACGGTGGTCAAGGGTATGTTACTCCAATAAACAGTATAGGCTATCAAGCGGCTAGTAAAGCTTACCAAAATACGTTTGGAAAAACCCCAATTCCACAGCGTAGTGGTGGCAGCATTCCTATTGTTGCACTTTTCGAGCAAGAATTAAAAAGTAAAACTATATTAATGGGCTTTGGTCTAGATAGCGACGCCATTCATTCACCAAACGAACATTTTGGCATATGGAACTACTTAAAGGGTATTGAGACAATTCCCTATTTTTACAAATATTTTACAGAGCTTTCTAAATAAAACTTGGGCGCCTGCCTGCCGGAAGGCAGGTTACCACAAGGGTCGCGCTTTACACTATATCTTTTGCAAAAAAAGCAAAAGGATGCCGTTTCAATCGCTAACACGTATTAGCAACATACAATGAAAAACCAACATAGCAATCAACTTTTATTACTCGCCTTTGCCACATTACTCATTAGTACTTCGGGTGTTTTAGGGAAATTTATAGATTTACCAACCCCAGTAATCATTTGGATAAGAAGTGCGTTAGGCGCAGTTTTTCTATATGTTTTTTGTCGTTTTAAAAAGTTGAATCTTAAAATTCAATCAAAAAATGACATTCCAACTATTATTTTAGGCGCTATATTATTAGGCGTCCATTGGGTTACCTATTTTTATGCCTTAAAATTATCCAATGTTGCCATTGGCATGCTCGCTATGTTTACGTTTCCTGTAATTACGGCATTCCTAGAACCCTTGTTTACAAAATCTAAATTAAACCCAATCCATATTATTTTAGGGCTAATGGTTTTATTAGGCATTTATATGCTCGCACCCGATTTAAATTTTGAAAACACCTATTTAAAAGGGATTCTAATCGGCATTTTTTCAGCTGTTTGCTATTCCTTAAGAAACCTCATTTTAAAACGTCATGTACACAAATACGATGGCACGGTACTTATGATGCAACAGGTTTTTATTGTTAGCATCCTATTACTTCCTGTTATGTTTACAATGGATATTAGTAATATTCAATCGCAAGTGCCATACCTTCTTATTCTGGGGTTGGTTACCACCGCAATTGGTCATTCATTATTCATTAGTAGTTTTAAGCATTTCTCAGTAAGTACTGCCAGTATTATTGGAAGTGCACAACCTATTTTCGGAATAATTATGGCTTTCTTTTTCCTTAATGAAATTCCAACCTTAAACACCTTTTTTGGAGGATCTTTAATCATTGCAACCGTAATTATTGAGAGTGTTCGATCTAGAAATAGATAAACACAATGTTTTTTTGGTGTTAAAAATGTAACAAACTCACCTGTTTTACGTTCTAATAGTCAATCAATCAACAAAACGAAAATCATGTTAAAAAAATTCTTCATCATCTGCTCTGGTGCAGACACACATATTCTAGAAGATTGTTCCATAGGTGAGCAAAACAAATACGCAGGAATTGGCGCTACTGTTTTCTTTACCGCCGTTATGGCATTTATTGCTGCTAGTTATGCGCTTTATACTGTTTTCGATAACTTATATACATCCATTTTCTTCGGACTTATTTGGGGTTTACTTATTTTCAATCTAGACCGTTATATCGTTTCAACCATAAATAAAACAGGAAATGCTATCGACGAGCTCATTCAAGCCTCACCAAGAATTGCACTAGCTGTTATTATAGCTATTGTTATTTCAAAACCATTAGAACTTAAAATTTTTGAGAAAGAAATCAATCAAGTTTTATTAGAACAGAAAAACGCCATGTCGTTAGCAAATAAAACACAACTTGCTGAACAATACACCCCAACTATTACATCCCTCCAAAACCAAATTTCGAGCTTACAAAATGATATTGTAATTAAAGAAGCAGAAGTTAATGCGCTTTACGACACTTATATCGCGGAAGCTGAAGGGACTGCAGGCACCAAACTACTAGGAAAAGGACCAGTTTACAAAGAAAAAAGAGAAAAGCACGATGCGTTATTAGCCGAATTGCAACAGCTTAAAACCGAGAATAAAGAAAAAATAAATAACATCGAAACAGAAATAGCCTCTCTTAAAGGCGATTATGATACCCAAGTTGCAACTACGCAGCCCATAATTAATAATTTTGATGGTTTAATGGCACGAGTGAATGCCCTAGGGAAACTACCTTGGTTACCATCGTTTTTTATATTTATGCTCTTTTTGGCTATTGAAACCTCTCCAATATTCGCTAAGCTTCTGTCACCAAAAGGCGCATACGATTTTAAACTAGAAGATCAAGAATCTGCTTTAAAAACAAATGTGCTACAAAATAAAAACCAGTGCGAAGCATTATTAAAGACAGATTATGCCATTAACGATCGTATTTACAGCGATATCGAAAAAGAGGATGAATTATACACCTACAAGCGCAAAAAAGCGAGGGAACTTATGCAGTTGCAGGCAGATGCCTTTTATAAAAAACAGAAAAATATTTTATAATTAAGCTGCCTTTTCCGTTTTAAAATGATCGTATAATTCTTTACAACCAAACCCAACGATAGATAATCTTTTGTTTTTTGATAATGCCTCTTCATGAAGTTTGGCAATAGCATCAACACCATATTTATCCATACTTTCTATGTCTTCAATACTGATAGTAAGGTTATTTACACGCTCAAAAACATTTTTAAATTCTTTTTGAAAAAGGTTGAGACTGTTCTTATTAAGAACACCTTTCATTTTGAAAAAATTGTTGCAATTAGTAATTTGAAATTCCATAATAAACTGATTTTAAAGGATTAATATAATAGATCTGAGAGAGAGAAAGTTTTTGATTAGTGTTTAAATTTAGAAAATCATTTGCGCAATTCATCATTTTTTCGACTAAGAGAAATTTACAATAGATAAAAAAATTCTTTCTGCTCATTTCATCGATGAGCAACCTTTTTTAGTTCCAAGATTTTGTTACTTTTACTTTCGCTTAACAACTATTAAAGTAATATTGGTATGGCTTTTGTTTAATCAAGCCCATATGAGAATTTAATTAAGTAGAGAAATATTTATAGTTATGAAGAAGTTGATTGTATTATTATGTCTGATATGTTTTTGTAATACCTATGCTCAAAGTAATGAGGAAGATGACATCAAAGCGATAAACAAAGTTTTGAAAAAACAACGTATTGCATGGTCTAACAATAATCTGGAAGAATTTATGGAAGGGTATTGGAAAAGTGACTCCTTAAAATTCTACGGTAGCAATGGCGTAACTTATGGCTGGGATAATACTTTAGAACGCTATCAAAAAGCATATCCAACTAAAAATCATACAGGAAAACTTAGTTTTAGGATAAATGATGTGACTAAAATAAGTGAAGGTGCATACTACGTTTTAGGCGAGTATCATATTAAACGTGAAGTTGGGAATGCCGATGGTATTTTTATGATCATCCTAAAAAAGATAAATGGCGAATGGAAAATAATCGCAGATACCTCTACTTAATGCCTTAAAACCGGCGATCTGGATGAAAAGCATCAATATTTAAAGAGGTTTTAGCATTCGAAATAATTTCCGAAACCAACTTCCCTGTTGCTGTTCCCATACTCCATCCCAACATGGCATGACCAGTTGCGATAGTTAAATTAGCACATTTTTTTGATTTCCCGATATAGGGTAACCCATCTGGTGAAACAGGACGTAAACCTACCGCAACATTTTCCATTTCTTTAGGAGTCAACTTTATTTCTGGATAATAATTGCTAACCGCATTGGCTATGGCCTCTACTCTAACCCTATTAATGTTATGGTTGATTCCCGCGATTTCCATAGTACCTGCAAAACGTGTAAAGCCACGCATTGGCGTTATCGCCACTTTAGCCTCAGTTAAAATAGCAGGAATAGTTATTCCGGTATCGCTCATAGAATTTATGCGATAACCTTTCCCTGCTTGAACTAAAAGTTTAAGTCCTACTTTTTTACTTAAAATTGGCGCCCAAGACCCTGTTGCCAGAACAAACTCATCAGCTTTGTAAGCCTGTTTGCTCGTCTTAATAGCCCTTATTTTTCCATTATCAAACGCTACATCTTCAACCTTTTCATTGGTTAAACATGTAACACCATTTGATTTTAAATAAGATTTCATGTCTTTCATAAACTCATGTGGCGTCATGTGCGAATCGCATTTAAAATGTACAGCTCCTTTAACATTCAATTCTACTTGAGGCTCTAGCACTTTTAACTCCTTTAAACTAAGCTGACTCACGTCTAGTCCGTTTTGTTTTGCAATTTCGGCCACTTCAACTTCCTTGGCGAGCATTTCTTCGGTTTGGCAAAGCATCAAAAGTCCTTTTTTATCCAAATGAAAAGTGAATTGACCTTCCTGTTTAATATTATCATAAAGCTCTTGACTAAACACAGTTATATCTTTTATAACGGGAATCGATTTATTTACATTTTTTGATGAACAGGATTTGTTGAACGCCCAAGTCCACCTTAAAAAATCAGCATCCAATCGAGGTTTTATATAAAGTGGACTTGATGGATTAAACATCCACTTAACTCCAGTTTTAACTACGCCAGGAGCGGCTAACGGGATAAGGTGGCTCGGTGACAAATACCCAGCGTTAACATAAGAAGCCCCAGAGTCCATGTTAGATTGATCTATAACAGTAACCTGATGCCCTGCTTTATGCAGATAAAACGCAGAACACAAACCTATAATTCCGCCTCCAATAATTATGACTTCTTTTGACATTTAAATCTCTTATAATTCTGAAAAGGTTTCACAATTTCGCTTTAGATAACTTGAAAACCATGGGCGTAACTATCTTCTTCACCATCAATAACAATGGTGTTATAGCCATACACTTTTGCCCAACCTTTAATACTAGGAATAATGGCTAATTTCCCATCAATTGTTGTTTCTTCCTCTACACAACCAACAAAAGTGCTACCAATAAAACTTTCATGTATAAAATCTTCACCAATTTTTAGTTTCCCCTTAGCATATAGTTGCGCTAATCTTGCCGATGTTCCAGTTCCGCAAGGGCTTCTATCGATAGCTTTATCACCATAAAACACGGCATTTCTTCCAGAGGAATTATTATCAAGAGTTTCACCAGTCCATTGTAAATGAGTAACATCTTTTATCGTTGGGTTTTCAGGATGCACAAACCTTTTAGGATACTTTTTATTAATGTTTTTTCGAAGAGTATGCGATAACTGAACTATCTTACTTGCCGTAAAATCTTGAATACCTGAGAAATTTTTCTGAGGATCTATTATTGCGTAAAAGTTACCACCGTAAGCCACATCAAATACTATTTCGCCTAATTCTGGACATTCAACTGTAAGATTTTCAGCAGCTAAATAGCTTTTTACGTTTGTAAACTTTACCCATTCTACTTTATCACCTTTTTTATTATATTCAATGGTTACTAATCCAGCAGGTGCTTCCATTTTAATCTGTCCTTCAACTTTTGGCCTTATAAGGCCTTCTTGTATTGCTATGGTTATGGTTCCAATAGTACCATGTCCACACATGGGCAAACACCCAGAAGTTTCGATAAACAATATGGCAAAATCATTTTCAGGGTTATGTGGCGGATAAAGTATACTGCCACTCATCATATCATGACCTCGAGGTTCGAACATTAAACCCGTTCTTATCCAATCATAATGTTTTAAAAAATGAAGACGTTTATCGTTCATAGTTTGTCCTTCTAATTCTGGACCACCATGTTTTATAACTCTCACAGGATTTCCGCAGGTATGAGCATCAATACATTCAAATACGTGTCTGGACATATTTTGAGCAAATTTATTTTGTTATAAAATTTTATCTGTTGTGTTTTGATTGTTCACCAATCTTGAAATATTTAGCAGATTTTCATTTTTTAACGCATCTGGAAGTAAATGATTTGGCCAATTCTGAAAACTTACCGGTCTTACCCAACGCTTTATGGAATGAATGCCTACTGCAGTAAATCTCGAATCTGTAGAGGCAGGATAAGGACCTCCATGAACCATAGAAGGGCAAACCTCAACTCCTGTTGGTACGCCATTAAAAATTAATCGACCCACTCTGTTTTGAAGTGCGTTTACAATATTGGTATATTTACTAAGTTCGCGCTCTTCCCCTAAAATAGTTCCTGTTAACTGACCTTCCAGCTTGGTAATAACACGTTCTAGTTCATCAATATTTTCACATTGAACCACCATAGAATAAGGCCCAAAAACCTCTTGATGTAGTTGTGTGTTTTCTAAAAATACTTGTCCTGAAACTGTGGTTACCGTTTGTTTAGCATAATTATTTTTGACTTGTGTGTTATAATCTGCCGCTACGTGTAAACCTTTATGAGACAAGGCTGCGTCTTTATTGCTGTTATATGCTTGATGAATGTTTGGATGCAACATGCATGTTGGGTCTATTTTTATGATTTCTTCAGAAAGGATTTCAACAAACTCCACTAAATCAGCTCCTTTAATGCCTAAAATTAAACCAGGATTGGTGCAAAACTGCCCCGTGCCCAATGTAATGGAACCCGCATAGGTTTTAGCAAGCGACTCTTTACGAGCATGAAGTGCTTCAGGCAAAATAACAACCGGATTGATACTTCCCATTTCTGCAAAAACGGGTATGGGCTCATCGCGTTGTGCCGCCATATTATATAAGGCTCTTCCTCCTTTTATACTTCCTGTAAAACCAACCGCCTTAACATGCGGATGTTTTACCAAACGCTCACCAACCGAAATGCCACTACTATTCAAATTAGAAAATACACCTTCAGGCATTCCCGTTTTTTGTACTGCTTTAATTATTGCGCTAGCCACTAATTCTCCAGTGCCTGCGTGCATAGGATGCGATTTTACTATTACAGGGCAACCTGCTGCCAATGCTGCCGCAGTATCGCCACCTGCAGTAGAATACGCCAATGGAAAATTACTAGCACCAAAAACAACTACAGGACCAAGTGGTGTTAACATTTTACGAATATCTGGTTTTGGCATGGGTGTTCTATCTGGTTGTGCGGTATCAATTGCTGCTTCTACCCACGAACCTTCTAGAACTAAATCTGCAAAACTTCGCAATTGAAACACTGTACGTCCGCGCTCACCTTGTGCTCTTCCTTCTGGTAATCCCGTTTCTGAGCAATAGGTTTTAATAAGCTCGTCATCTAAAGCCAAAATTTCGTCGGCTATGGCATTTAAAAACTCCGCTTTTTTAGCTCCAGACACAGATTGAAAGACCTTGAAAGCATTATTTGCAAGTCTTAATGCCTTATCAATTTCTTCTGGAGTTGCCTCGGTAAAAACATGCTTGTTTTCAATATTTAATTGCGGGTTAAACGTTTTATAAGTTGTTTTCCCTTGCGCTGAAAGATGGTTTCCGATATAATTTTTGCCTGTTATCATGTTTTATTTATACTTTTTAAATGTGCTTCAACATTAACGGGTTTATACACTGTTTTTGCTGACACTGGATATTTAGATAATAAATGACTTGGTCTTATTGGCCGTGGTTGAAAATCGCCACCGCAATTTGGACATACTAGTTGCAAGACATAATCTACACAGTCTTTACAAAACGTACATTCGAAAGTACAAATCATAGCTTCCTTGGAATTATAAGGAAGTGCTTTATTACAATGTTCGCAAGTTGGTCTTATTTCTAACATTCCAATTTGTGTTAGGAGTTGCAGTGAAATTTTTTTCTTCATGAATCTTTAATAAAAAAATTAAAGTCTTGAATAAAATCCCACCCGCGTCAATACGCGGTCGCTCCCCAATTATTTAAACTAAAATACTTAGATTTTTATAATTTGGTAGCTTTGGTCTTACCGAAATAGCGTCTGTTATGATTTTTTCGATTCTTTGGCGTTCTTCACCTTGTAACACTAATCTTGGAGCGCGAACATGCTCAGAGCCTATACTAGTAAATGACGCGGCGAATTTAATATACTGCACCAATTTTGTATTGATATCGAGTTCGAGTAAAGGCATAAACCATCTGTAAATTTTGATAGCTTCGTGTATTTTACCTGCTTTTTGAAGTTCGTAAATTGCTACTGTTTCGGCTGGAAATGCATCTACTAAACCTGCTACCCAACCATCGGCACCAATAAGTAAACTCTCTAAAGCTATGGTGTCCACACCACACAAAACGGCTAAACGATCACCAAATTTGTTTTTTATTCTTGTAATGTTTGTGGTATCTCTGGTAGACTCTTTCACGGCTTGTATGTTTGGACATTCTGCTAACAATTCTTCAAACATATCAAGGGTAACTTCAATTTTATAATCTACAGGATTGTTGTAAATCATAATCGGAAGATTAGTGCTTTTGGCAACGGCTTTAAAATAGGCAACAACCTCTTCATCGCTTGCTTTATAACGCATTGGTGGCAACATCATAAGGGCTTTAGCACCATCTTCTTCGGCTGTTTTTGCTAAATTTATGGCGGCTTTAGTAGTTTGTTCTGCAATATTCATAAGCACAGGTACTTTACCATTAACCAATGCAACGGTTTCTCTGGTTAAAATACTGCGTTCTTGATCTGTTAAAGTACTGGCTTCTCCTAATGTGCCACCTAAAACAATACCATGAACACCTGCGTTTAATTGTGCAGTTATATTTTTTCTGAATAGTGGTAAATCCAATTCATCTTGTGCAGTAAATGGTGTTATTACTGCTGGCATGACACCTTTCCATTGAATACTCATAATAATTAGTTTTTTGTTATTGTAAAATTAATGCAGTTATATGTTTTTCATGAATAGTTTGTTATTCAGAATACATACTATATTATCCAATTAATATAAAATTATATTATAATTGAATATTATTTGTGTAATTTTAATTTCTAGTAAATTGAATTTGATGAAAGTATTACCATTTAAAATACCGAAACCTGAAGAAGATGCTCTTATTTATCAAGTTGATTATGGCACTACGTTTTACGATAAATTGCATCAGCATAAAGAGATTCAAATTAGTTTTATTGTTGAAGGCAAAGGCACCTTAGTTGTTGGAGATTCAATAAATGAGTATGCTGAAAATGATGCATTTATTATTGGTAGTCATATTCCGCATGTGTTTAAAAGTGATTTGCACAAAACCGTACCATCGCACATGATATCCTTGTTTTTTACTAAAGAATCGTTTGGAACAGACTTCTTTAATCTGGTGGAATTAAAAGCTTTACAATCTTTTTTTAAACGTGCTAAACATGGTTTTAAAGTTTCTAGCAATCTAAAAAAATTGAAAGTTTTGTTTTTTCAGCTTGAAAAGGAAAGTAAGTTTAATAGGTTTTTGATACTACTTCATATTTTAAAAATTACTGCAAAATCTCAAGGTAGAAGTTTATCTTCTTTTATTTATGACAAAACGTATTCGGATAATGAAGGAGAACGCATGCGCGCTATTTTTGAATACACCATGAATAATTATAAAGAAGAAATCACATTAAATCAAATTTCGAATGTAGTGAACATGACTAAAAATGCCTTTTGTAAATATTTTAAAAAGCGAACTAATAAAACCTACATTCAGTTTTTAAACGAGTTGAGAATAGAGCATGCTTGTCGTATATTACAAGCTAAAGACGAACAAACGATTACGGAAATTGCAGAACAAGTTGGGTTTAACAACATGTCTAATTTCAACCGGCAATTTAAAGCTTTGAAAAGCTGTAATCCCTCGGAATTTAAAAAGATTGCTTATTAAATTTTCTTGACGTATTCTGTAATAATTACAATTTGTTGAGCGCCAACTTTACCTTCAATGTATTTATCGTTTTCATAATCTAAACGAATGTTTCTAACTGCAGTACCTTGTTTTGCCACCATACTCGAACCTTTTACTTTAAGATCTTTTACAAGTACAACACTATCACCATTTTCAAGTATAACACCGTTAATGTCTCGATGGATAATTTTTTCGCTTTCGTCTTTGTCTTCTCCAGTTGCTCTCGCCAACGCTAAAGCTTCATCATCTAAATACATCATATCTAGCAAATCTTTTGGCCAACCTTCGTTACGAAGTCTTTGAAGCATTCTCCACGCCATAATTTGAACCGCTACATGTTCGTTCCACATACTATCATTTAAACATCGCCAATGGTTTGGATCCATATCTTGGTCGCCATTAATTTGACCCAAACAGGTTTTACAAACCAACACATCGTTATCCACATTTTCATTCAAAGATGGTGGAATGGTGTACTGCTTTAATTCTTCGTTAGAAGTACATAATTCGCAGGTATTATTACTTCTTTCTTGTAAAGTTTGAAGAACACTCATAAGTAGTTAGATAAATTTTTGCAATGATAAGATTAAATGCAAAGTTGAACAAATTCTAGCCATAACAATAAAAAAAGGATGCGAAAGCATCCTTTTTAATCATTAAAGTCAATTTATTTTATTTTCGAAGTTCTGGAACTACACTATAAACCGCGTCACCATGAACTCCCGTAAAGTATTTCCCTCCTTTTTCGTCCATTTTTTTTCTAGCTGCTTCGTCTTTCCAGTGTGCATTATAAAGCTCGCCATTTTTGTCGAACATTTTATCCATATCTGATAATGAATCTAAAAAATAAGCTTCTATAAATTCACGTCCGTCAGCTCCATAGGCATGCGACATAGGATAATAACCTTTAATGTATTCGTTTTTATGAGTTACATTTTCAACGTATTCTTTAAAGGTTTCATTAAACTCGGCATTTGAGCCATCTTTTGGAAAGTTGAAATGACTTGTACGTACATAAACGATACTACCATCTTTCACTTCGTTTACAGCTTTAGCGTTGGCCATAGTGGCATAAATTTCATCGGAATGCATCGATGTATAATAAGCATTTTGTTTATCAAAAAAAGCTTTTCTAGCATCGTCATCAGCCCAAGCTTCTCTCGCTAACTCTCCATTTCTTTTAGAGGCTAAATCAATAGCGTTCCAACTTGGAAATGCCTGCACATACACTAACTCGGTATTATCCGGTGTGATACTGTGCAAGTAAAAACCAGCAGACATAATATGCTCGTTCTTTTTAGTTACTTTATCCATGTATTCTTTTTCAGTGGCTTTCCATTCGTCCTTATTAAAATCTTCGATATCCATATTCCAATGTAAAGTAGTCATTACGACATACTGTGGTCCTTTTGGGGCTTCATCTTGTGCAGAAATTGTAATTGTACTAAACAGCAATATTGCAGCAGCAAACGCTGTAAAAAATCGATTGGTTGTTTTCATAATCTGTTAAAAATTAAAGTTAATATTATTGATTAAAATAAATTCTACTTTAAGATTTTGAGGCGGTAATGATTATGCTACGAAATGTAAATAGGGAATTGAGAGAACCTAAATATACAACAAAAAATAATTGATTATTAGATAATTACAAATTAATTATTGCTTCAATTGATCTCTTAGTTTTTTAGGCATGCCTTTTACAACCATATCGTAAGAATGATTTATTAAGTCTAAAATTAACTGAGGTTGTAATTCGCCTTCGTGCAGATATAACGTATTCCAGTGCTTTTTGCTCATGTGAAATCCAGGACGGATACTATTATGCGAGGCTCTAAGTTCTTCAGAATACTCCGGGTCCGCTTTTAAATTTATGGCAGCTTCACCACTTTCCCACTTCTTTAAAGAAATGAGCGCAAACATCTTACCTAATACTTTAAAAACTAAAGTGTCCTCATCAAACGGGAAATCTTCGCTAGTTCCCTTTTTACTCAAGCAAAAGTCGCGAATTTGTTCAATATTCATTATTGAAGTTTTTTAGTGCTTGTCGAATCTATTTCTAAAGCTGTATAATCCAGTTTCCACCCTATTGTTTCAACTATAGTTTCAATAAGCAATATAGTTTCTAAGGCTTCTTTTTGAGCAACTTCTATAAGACCACTTTCCGGAATTTTATCCTGAATATGTTGTTTTGCCTCTTTATGTAGCCCTGTTAAATCCCTTGCTTCAAACCTATTAAAATAACCTTCGGTTTTATCATAATAATTGAGGTTGGTTTCTATTGAAAGAACTTCAGGTTGCGGAAAGTGCTTTAATATAATTTTCTTTTTATCATTATCTGCCTGTAATTCAATCTTAGATAAATCATACCCTACATGTGCTTTAGCATTGATAACAACGAGTGCTTTTTTTCGGCTTGAAAGGAGTTTTAAGAAACGTTCTTTAACGTCCTCATAATGGTAAATTTCGGCAAAATCGCCTTCAACAGTAATGAATTTACATACTTTTTTAATTTTATCTAAAAGAATTGTAGACTGCGAATTTACCAGTTGTTTTTTCTTTATAGATTTTATTACGGTAACAACACCTAATGTTACTAAAATCGTAATGATAACAGCTAAGAACATTTCCATTTAACTCAATACTTTATATAAAACAGGTTTACTTGGTGCTGCGTCGTTTTCAAATGGTGCGACTTGTAAATTCAAGAAATACTCGCCATCTTCTATTTGATTTGACACGTAAATTAACTCGGTGATTGTGGCATCCATACGTAGTTTACCAGTAGTATTCCAAAATGCATTGTGTCCCAATAATTCGCATTCATCTTTTTCTTTGTCAATACTTGGTAAATCTATGAGCAAATGTTTAATGCCTTTATTTACTAAGAATTTTACAGCATCTTCTTTTAAATACGGCCAATTGGTATTTGAATATTGACGCGATAATTTACTTTTTGTATTTGGGATAGTTCTTAAGATAACAGCATCTCGCTTTTTATTCCCTAAAGCGAATTGAATTTGTTTTTGTGAAATAACGCTATCGCCATTTTCCTGTTCTGGCGCAACAGTAATGACTTCAGCTAGGAAAAAAAATGTCTTTAAATTTTGATTTATGGAGTGCACCTCTTCTGTAATATGCCCTACACATTCGGTGTGTGTACCGTGCGCATGTGGATTAAAATGAATGTTATTAAAATTAATACACGCACCATCTTTTACAGAAGCTATCCATTCGTCATCCTTAACAGGTTCTATAACTGGAGCATCGACATACCATGCATTCACATTATCTTTTGACGACTTAAGTGGCATGGAAATATCTAATGGCTGTGATAAATCTATTTGTAATTTTCTAGAATTGTATTGTATTGTTGCAATCAAATTAAATTAATTTTAAAAAGGTTTGAAGCGATTCCATCACTTAAAAATTTACCTTTTTTTGTAGTTAATAAATTGTCTTTTTCAATATACAATAATTGTTCCTTAATATAAATTTCTGCCTGCTGTAAAAGGTGATTTTTATAAGTTATACCAAAATTTTCCTCAACCTTTTCAAGTGAAACACCCCAAATGGTACGCAGACCTGTCATGATGTATTCATTAAACTTATCTGTTTTTGAGAGTATTTCTACTTCTCTTGGCAACTCATTTAATTGAATGGATTTTATGTACTTTGTATTATTAGACACGTTCCAACTTCGTTGGTCACCGTTAAAAGAATGTGCTGATGGACCTATACCTAGATAAGGTTTCCCTTGCCAATATGCAGAATTGTTTTTGCTAAAATAATTTGATTTCCCAAAGTTGGAAAGCTCATAGTTTACGAACCCATTTGCTTCTAACTTATCAACAAGAATATTGAATTGTTCTTGAGCCAAATCATCATCAACATTATCAATTAATCCTTTTTTTATGAAAGATTCTAAAGCAGTTTTTGGTTCAACTGTAAGAGCATAACATGAAATATGAGGAATGTTAAATGCGAGAACGGTATCAATGTTTTCAATCCACTCGTTATTTGTTAAACCTGGAATTCCATATATTAAATCAACAGATATATTATCAAAATACTTGGTTGCTAATGTCAAACAATCTTTAGCTTCATGTGCATTATGTGCACGATTCATCAATTTTAAATCGCGCTCAAAAAACGATTGAATGCCTATTGACAATCGGTTTATTCCGATGGATTTATATTCTTCAAAAATAGTTTTTGATTGCCCCTGAACTGTTATTAAATCATCTGGGTTTGCTTCTAAAGTTATTTCTGGATTCTCAACTACTGTATAGTTTTTGAAAACAGAATCAATCAACAATTTAAGTTCATTAATTGATAAAAGACTTGGTGTTCCTCCACCAAAATAAATAGTTTCAACGCTAATATTTTTTAATTCACCTTTTCTTAATACCAGTTCTTGAATAAGTGCCTGAAGAAGTTCGTCTTTCTTTTTTAAAGATGTCGAAAAATGAAAATCACAATAATGGCAAGCTTGCTTGCAAAATGGGATATGAATGTAGATTCCGGCCATTATTTTTTAACTCTATCTTCATTCTGCTTCACAAAAGCGTTCCAGCCAGAGTAACTCTTACCTACTTCAATTCTTCCCGAATTATAAAAATGACAAACCGCTGCCGCTAAACCATCAGTAGCATCTAAATTCTTTGGTAAGGTTTTTAACCCTAATAAACTTTGAAGCATTTTTGCCACTTGCTCTTTACTGGCATTACCATTTCCTGTAATAGCCATTTTTATTTTTTTAGGTAAGTATTCTGTAATAGGTATTTCTCTGCTTAATCCAGCTGCCATGGCAACGCCTTGTGCTCTCCCCAACTTTAACATACTTTGTACATTCTTTCCATAAAAAGGCGCTTCAATAGCTATTTCATCGGGGTTATGAGTATCAATAAGTTCTATGGTGCGTTCAAAAATGAGTTTTAACTTTAAATAATGGTCGTCGTACTTTTTTAAATCCAATTCATTAAGCTGCATAAATTGCATGGTCTTACCTACCACTTTTATGAGTCCGAAACCCATAATAGTTGTTCCTGGATCTATACCCAATATTATTTTTTCTTTAGTCATTTTCGCAATAATAGCAACCACTCAACGAAATAGATGCGCCAATGGTTATGGTTAATAAATCTCCGTTAAACGAGCCAAAACCATTCGATTCCGGGTTAAAATTATCACTAAATCCTTTTATGTATGAGGCGTCAATATAAATAGAAAGTTTATCTGAAATGCCATAATGGACCTCAAGACCTCCCAAAACATTTAAATACGACAGATTATTATCTCCGTAATTCCCTAAAGGCTTCACCATAGAAAACCCTGGTCCCGCATGAATAAAAGTGCCTATTTTATTTGAAATATTAAAAATACTCGACCCATCAAAAACTACTTGCAAATTGATTCGAGAATAATTCACTTTGAACTCGGGTGTGTTGTTTATGTTAGAAAATCGGTTAAAGCCAAAATCTAATTTAGCTCCAAATGGCGACTTTAACATATATTGTAGACCCAAATTAATAGTCGGAAAATTAATAGTATTCGCTTCAAAATCGCTAACAAATCCATTGGTTGAAGGGTTATTTACTCCCAATGCAAATTGTGCTTTAACTTTTCTCGTGTCACTTTGAGAAAAACTTGAAAAACTGTAAAACAGAAACATGAAAACAAACCAAAAATGGCGATTCAATTTAAAATCTAAGGTCATGTGGTAATATTAATTTAATTTGCAACAGCAATGATATACGCGTTACCATACAAAACTAAACAATTCTTTTTTGTGCTAATCAAATTAAGCATTGTAGTTGGAGCATTTTATTTTATCTACCAAAAATTAGCAACTAACAATCATTTAAGTTTTTCCGAATTTATTCAACTTTTAAGCAAAAACAACACGTTTTCGGTAAAAAACATCATTTTTTTACTGATTTTAAGCTTTTTTAATTGGTTTTTTGAAATTCTAAAATGGAAAACCCTGGTTAGTTATGTGATGCCCATCCAATTTAAAAATGCGATTCAGCAAAGTTTAGGCTCTTTAACTGCCTCGCTTTTTACACCTAACCGAATTGGAGAATATGGCGCTAAAGCTATTTACTTCATTTCAAACTTAAGAAAACGAATTCTGCTCGTAAACCTGATGAGTAATATGCTGCAGATGAGCGTTACCTTGTTAATAGGTATCATCGGATTTTACTATTATATCTCAAAATATAATCCGGATATCAATTATTTCCGGATATCAAAATTCATAGTGTTAGTTGTTATTGCCGTTATTCTAATCAGCTTTGGTATAACTTCAGATAAATTTAAAATAAAAGGGTTTTCAATTGATAAAATCAAGCATTTTGTTTTTAGATATCCTAAAACTAAATTGTTAGCCGGATTTCTATTGTCATTACTTAGGTATTTAATTTTCTCATTTCAATTCTATGTTCTGTTGCAGATATTTCATGTTGAGTTAAATTATATAGACGCTATGACCATTATTACGTCCATGTATCTATTAGCATCAATAGTACCTACTATTTTTATTTTTGATGTGGTTATAAAAGGAAGTGTGGCGGTTTATTTATTTTCGCTGGCAGGAATTAACGAAATAGTTATACTTGCAATCATTACTCTCATGTGGATATTGAACTTTGTACTACCAAGTATTATTGGAAGTTATTACGTGCTGCGTTTTAAACTACCTAAAACCAAAAGTGAACAATGATTTTAATTTTTACAATTATAACCATCATTTACCTTATTCTAATTGGAAGCTTTGTTTTTGGCTTTAATAAAATACCAGAGTACAAACCACAAAACCTTGCGAAACAGACGAAGTTTTCAATTTTAATTCCGTTTAGAAATGAAGCCGATAATTTGCAAAAATTAATCGATTCCATTATTAAATTAGACTATCCATCAGAATTATTCGAAGTTATTTTTATTGATGATGCTTCAGAAGATTCGTCTGTTGAAATTATAAAAAGTGGATTCGTCATTACGCAATCAGAGCATGGTGTTCAAATCAATTTTAAAATTATTTCTAACCAAAGATTAACGAATTCACCTAAAAAAGATGCCATAACTTCTGCAATACAAAAGGCGCAATATGACTGGATAATTACCACCGATGCCGACTGCCAATTACCAAAATTATGGTTAGATAGTTTCAACGATTTTATTCAAAACCATAGTCCGCGTTTTATCGCTGCACCTGTTATTTATGACGATAATAGCTCGTTTTTAAATCGCTTTCAAATTCTTGACATGTTAAGTTTACAAGGCGCCACAATTGGCGGTTTCGGACTTAAAAAACCATTTTTGTGCAACGGTGCAAATTTGGCTTATAAAAAAGAGACATTTATTGAAGTAAACGGCTTTAATGGAAATACCAATATTGCTAGCGGCGACGATATTTTTCTTCTCGAAAAAATAGTGAAGACATACCCCAAACAAACACACTATCTAAAATGTAAAAAAGCCATAGTAACAACCCAACCTCAACCTACATGGAACGATTTAAAAGCCCAACGATTGAGATGGGCAGCAAAAACTACCGCATATAACAATTGGTTTGGAAAACTCACAGGCTTAATCGTTTTACTGATGAATGCGTCAGTTTTAGTAGGTTTAATATTTTCACTTCTAAAAATTATAAGTTTCAAATCGTTCTTTTATGTATTGTTTATCAAGTTTAGCATCGATTTTTATTTAATTTATAAATCGGCTGTCTTTTTCAATCAAAAACACCTGCTTATAACATATATTTTCGGCTTCGTTTTATATCCTTTTTTTAGTGTTTATATTGCCGTTTTATCAGGCTTTAAAGGCTATAAATGGAAAGGGCGACATTTTAAAAAATAATTTTAGTAGTTTTATCTCTTATGGATTTATTCAACAAAACTTCAAACCCCGCATTTACCAATCACTTTTTTGGAGGTAAAAGTGCCTCACAAAAAACAATGACGGTTACTGGAATTTTCATTAAATCTATGCTTTCCATTACTATAATAGTTATTATTTCTATTGGCATGTGGAAACTTCATGCTACCGGAGCACCCATAAAATGGTATTCTTTAGGTGGTATGTTAGCGGCTATAATTATTAGTATTGTTATTTCCGTGCGCCAGCATTGGGCACATATTTTAGTGCCCATGTATGCCATCGCCAAAGGCTTTTTTCTAGGCGCCATGACAGTTTATGCACATGCCCAATTTCCTAATTTACCATATCAAGCCATCGGTATTACCATCATTACGTTTATTGTAATGCTAGTACTTTATCAAACCAGAATTATCGTAGTTACTAAAAAACTTAGAAGTGTTATTATCACAGCAGCAGCTAGTATTTTCGTAATCTATATTATCTCATGGATTTTAAGTTTTTTCGGCATAAAAGTATTCATTTGGGGTACCTCATGGCCAGCCATAATATTCAATATACTCGCTGCCATATTCGCGTCGTTATCGCTTTTACTCGACTTCGATTATATAGAGCGCCATAAAAACAAATCGCCCAAATACAAAGAATGGCTCGCTACCTGGGGTCTTCTCGTTACATTGGTTTGGTTGTATATGGAAGTGCTAAGGCTCATGCGAAAACTAGCTATTAAGTTTTAAATTTTTATGGCGTTACCCAAAGGGTCGGGCTTTACAATACAAGTCCTCGCTCGTACCTCGCTGTGGGCTTTCCTTTGCAATCCCTAACGCAGCTTCAATTTGTGGCAGTAGTACATTTTAGAGTGATTTTAATTCACTTGAATAACAACAGGAATTTTAAATTCGGTAGTCACTTGTTGTCCGCGCTTTATTGCAGGAAATAATTTGGGTAAACTATCTAAACTATTTTCAAGTAAATCTTTAATATTTGGAATTTCTTGAAGTGTGAGGGAATCAATTTTAGCATGTATTAAAGCCAACTCACCTTTTTGAGATACTATAAATTTGAGCATCAAGGTATCATGAATATCTTCAGAAACTACAATACGCTCCGCTTCTAAAAAATTGGCAATAGTTGTCGTTATCGTTTGTTGAAAACAACGAGTTTTTTCAGCTTTAGTTTCAGAAGAATCGCAAGCAGAAAAATTTGGATATTCGTCCACATCATTCCAATTAAAGGTTTGCAGTTCTTCATTCAGAATAGCTTCAGAAGATGTTTTTTTTACATTAAAATATTCACACGAAGTGCATGATAAAATGACTATTAAAACTAAGAGGTTCCTCATGGATTGCAACTGAAACCGAAAAATACAATTTTTTTAGATTTTATATACTCAAAAAAGCAAAAACCGAAGGATGGCCTTCGGTTTTTAAAAAAGATTACAACTAAATTGTCTTTTATTGTTTTGATTTCTTCTCTGCTATTTCAAAAATAATTGGTAAAGAATAAGGTACATTTACTTTTTTACCTTGATGTTCACCTGGTGTAAATTTAGGCAGTGTATTAATAACACGAATAGCTTCGGCCTCTAAACCAGGGTGTGGTGCTCTAGAACGAACATCTACAATATCACCCGTATTACTTATTTTAAAAATAACGTTTATGCGCTGTCTGCCGGTTAATTTTAGGCTATCTGCTAATTTGGTATTAAAATTATTATTAACATGCATTGAAATGTTTTTCGACATACATTTCTTTTGTTCATTTGCTGGTAAATTTTCACAACCTAGAAATACGGGTGGCTGATCTATAATTGCAAAAGGGATATCTACATACTTAATCACATCGGCAAAAAACGGATCGTTAAAACCATCTTCACTTGTTAAAACCAGTAAACTTTTAAGTGCAACATCTTCGCCTTCGCTAATATGTCCTTGTACCTGAATTTGTTCAAAAACAGCAACTATCTTCCCTACTAATTCAGACTCTGTTTTTTGGGAAGTATAAGCAGTAACCTCATCTAACAATGCCTGATTAAATTCTCTGCCTTTAGCTGTATTCAATAACAACCTTAAGCCTTTCTCTTCATGGTCGTTCAAGTTACCTTGCTTTTGAATTTGGTTTTTTAAAGCCTTAATTTTTTTGATTAATGGCGTTTCATTTTTAAGTTCTTGATTTACACTAACGCTATCCTCTTTGTTATTAGTAGCATCAAGACAAGAAGTATAAATTAACATTCCAAAAACAATTGGAACAATTAAAACATACTTAAATAAGCTAACCTGTTTTGATTTTGTTTTTTGTAACATAATGATTCGTTTTTTGATTAATGATTTTTTAAAAAATGGATTGATGAATGAAATATTTCTAGTCTCAAATACTTGTGATAACAAGTTTTGATAATACGCGTTTTTACTTTGACTTTTTACTGCCTGTGCATCGGCTATATATTCATGTAACGACATGATTCTATTTTGGTACATGTATACCAGCGGATTAAACCAAAACAGAATTCGTAATAGCTCAAAAAACAATAAATCTAAAGTGTGTTTTTGTTTTACATGCACTATTTCGTGCTTTAAAACTGCCGCTCGTTCTTCTTTCTTAAGTAGCTCACCTAAAAATATATAGTTAAAAAACGAAAAGGCCATGTTGCTTTTTAACAAGCTAACCACATAAAAATTGCTTTCAAGTTGTTTCGGATTATTTTTAAGTAAAAACAGAATCTTACTAAGTTTAACTAAAAATAAAATAAAGGCAACAAATAATCCTAGATAAAAAATAAACTCCCAAGTAACAAAGGATTTTTCTTCTGTTGCAAATTGTGTTAATTCTGTAATTGGTAATTCAGCTGGTGTTGAATTACCAATTATAATTTCTGGTAAATTGATGATGTATTCTTTGGATATAATATGTTTAAAACTACTTATTTTAATAAATGGTAAAATCAGAGAAAGTAAGGCGGTTACCAGTAAATATGCCCTGTTCCAATTAAAAAACGTTTCTTTTTTAAGAAAAACATCAAACACAATTATAAAGAATAATTGAAAAGCAACTATTTGTATGATATAATTTAACATGCTTACAATTCTTTTTTGTTGATTTCATTTAAAACCGACTCTAAGTCCTTTACATTCATATCATTTTTCTTCACAAAAAACGACACCATACTTTTAAAAGAACCTTGAAAATAATTATCTACCAATTTATTTATTGATTGGTTGCTGTAATCTTGTTTCGCAATAAGCGGAAAATACACATGCCCTTTACCTTTCTTTTCGTAATCAACGAAACCCTTACTTTCTAAAATTCTAACAATTGTTGAAACTGTGTTATACGCTGGTTTTGGCTCAGGAAATTCTTCAATAATGGCTTTTACATTGGCCTTTTTTAGTTGCCAAAGTATTTGCATAATATCTTCTTCTGCTTTTGTAAGTTGCTTCATAATTCTAAACTATTAAATTATTCAACTAAACTTTTAGTTACACAAATATAACTAAAAAATTAGTTTAAACTAATTTTTTAGTTTAAAGATGTAACAATTGGCATGATTTTTAGTCTAACTTATTGAATAACTTAAACTTTTTTAATGGATATTATTTTAATTATCATTGCTGCCCTTTTAATGTTTTTAGGAATTATAGGCAGTTTTATACCCGTATTGCCTGGACCACTCACTAGTTGGGTTGGTCTGTTGGTACTTCATTTTACAGATGCCATTCCTGTAGATCAGTCGTTTTTAATAATTACTTTGATTATTGCTTTATTTATTTGGCTGCTAGATTATATTATTCCTGCCTTAGGCACTAAACGATTTGGCGGTACTAGATACGGTATGATTGGCACGACGATTGGACTTATTGTTGGTCTATTAGCTCCTATTCCTGGTGGTATCATTATCGGTCCGTTTATAGGTGCTTTAGTTGGTGAATTAATTAATAAAAGTGATTCTAGAACTGCAACAAAAGCAGCTTTTGGCTCTTTTATTGGGTTCTTAACTTCAACTTTTATAAAGTTTGTTGTTGCCGTCATATACCTCGGCCTGTACATTGGTATTCTATGGGACTATAAAGATGCTTTATTTCACTTATAAAAAGAAGAAACCCTGTGGGTCTCTCACCTCCACAGGGTTTTGTAAATTGCTATTATCAACAAAAAAATTGAGGGATTAATTAATTTTTTTGAAGTGTTGATAGTCAAATCTAAACATAACTATTGTTTTCGAACTGCGGGAAACCCACAGCAACTTTACGGACTCTTCGTAGTTTTGAGGTATAGCAAGGGTTCCGAGCCAAAAAAAAAAGTGATTTTTTTTAAAAAAAATCACTTTTTTTTGCATTCTGTAGTACTTACTACACAAATCCTTTTTTTCTAGCCTCATTTAGTAGGGTTTCATCTTGCCCATCGTTAACATCAAAAATCTCTCTGAGCTGTTTTTTTCTTTTTTCAATGGCACTTAATGAAATATCTAAATGTGTCGCTAAATTTTTTGTTTTCACACCTTGTGATAACAGATATAAAATCTTTCTGTTTTTATCGTCTATTACAATATCACTTGTAATTGTTTTTCTAATATGGCTGTTAACGGTTCCACTATAAAATGGAGGGTTATTTAAAACAGCTTGAAAAGCACTTGCAAGTTCACTAGAAGTAAGATCGCTTTTAATCATGAATCCCTCCGGATCAATAGTTTTAATGATATTGTGAATTCTAAAGGATTCATTAAACATGGTTAAAATAATAATTTTAGCTTTTGGCAATATTTTTCGAGCATACTCAGCTAAATCTTCACCAGAACTCATAGATCCATCGGTTGATGGTGGCAAGCTTATATCAACAAACAACACATTATATGGTCTTTCATTTTTAATAGATTTATCCATATAAAGCACGGCTTCATCACAATTATTAGCAATGTCGATTTCTAATTCTTGATTGTCCTTCTTTGTAAAGAGTAAAGTATTTTGATAACCTTCAATAATCATGGGATGGTCATCAATCATAAGTATCTTTATTTTTTCTGACATAATTAGTTTTTAGGGAATGGGAACTTCAATACTTACCGTTGTTCCAACTTCAATTTGGGATGTTATTTGTAAACTTCCGTTAATTTCTTTTATTCTAGAATTCATGTTTTTTAAACCAATGCCTGATTTTGCTTTGTTTACATCAAAACCAGAACCATCATCTTCAATCATCAAGCAAATTACATTATTTTTTAATTGAAAACTAATTTTTACCTGTGATGCTTGGGCATGTTTATATATGTTGTGGAGAGTTTCTTGAATTATTCTGTAAATATGTATTTTCTTTTTATTACTTACAGAATCCCAATTGATATCATCATTATGTTCTAATTTAAAATCGAGTTGATAAGCAATGGCTTGGGTTTCTATTAATGTTTTTATGATATCTATAAATCCAGATCCTGAAACAAAATCGGTATTTAACTCATGAGACACTTTTCTTATATCGTCTTCAATGGTTTTGAGTTTGTCTATGTATTGACTTCGTGTTTTAATAGCCTCATCACTATTACTCATATTTAAACTATCTAAACTTAAACGTGTTCCAAATAATCGCCCGAGAACACCATCGTGTAGTTCTTCAGAAATTCTTTTTTTCTCCATGGTTCTGGCCTCCTCAATACTTTCATTCTGCGATAACATGAGATTATAAATCTCTTCGTTTGTTTCTTGTTGTTTTTGAATAAATTGTAATTCTTTATTTTTTATGCGTTGGGTAATTACCAGATACAGCAGAAAAGACGATAATATTACAATTACAGATATGATAAAAAGCCAAAATCGTTCTTTCGTAATTTTTATATTTTCTTGTTCAATTTGATTGGTTTCAAAACGAATTCTGGCAAACTTATTTCTAATAGCACGTTCACTTTTTTGTAAACTATCGTTGAGTTTAATGTATGCTTTTAAATGTTTTGCAGATTCTTCACCTTCTTCAATTGTTGAGAGTAGGAATAAGGATTTTAGCAAGTCGTCATTATGATATTCCTCTGAAATTTCTTTTGCCCTATAAGCATAGTATTTTGCAGAATCCTTATTCCCAGAGTTAAAGAAATATTCCGCTAAATGTTGATTAATTATAATAGAATTATACCCGTTAGGATTTACACTATCAGTTATTTTTAAAGCTTCAAAATATAATTCTGGTAATTCTTCGTGCTGTTCAGAAAGATATAAGGTATGTGCGTAATTGTTTAAAACAAGTGCGTAGAAATCTGGCCTTACATTTTTTAAATTTTCATTCGCTAATAATTCTTGATAAGTTTTAATTGATAAGTTATAGTTTCCCGCATTTTTATACGATAATGCTAAATTGTTAACAGAATTGTCAATTGTATTTGCATTATTACCTTTAAGATTCCTTTTTAATTTTAAAGATTTTTTATAATATTCGATAGATTCCTCTTGCTGTCCTAATTGATCCAATACTAACCCCAAATTGTTAAATATAAACGATTTATACTTTCTTACCTCATTAGTTTCGACTAAAGTCTCTAATAATGCTATCGCTCTAATGGATGTTAATTCACTGCCTGTTAAATCTTTTTCATTTTTTTGGATTACAGCAATACCATAAAGCGTGCGTGCTAATTGAAGTTTTTCACCAAGTTTTTCGTAATATTTCTCGGCTTTATGATAATAGTAATAGGAGCTATCTGCCAAGTAACTGTATCGGTAATGTTCACCAATTGTAAAATTAGCATTTGCAATAGTAAGCGAATCTTTTATATTAGATTTTAGAACATTCTGAGTAATGGAATCAATAGCTTTTATTCTGGTTTCCGATTGACCATTAGAATAAAAGAAGCAATGCAAGAGAATTAATAAAGAAAATAAAGATTTCAAAAAAATGAATTTGCTATTTCATCAAATGTATTTATAATTTTCGAATTAGCGTAAAAAAAAGCCCTTGACTATGAAGTGAAGGGCTTTAAATATTATTTTAAAAATCCTAGTCATCAACTCCACCGCCAGTATAAGAAACTACTTCAGTATCTGGAGCTACTTGGATATCATCTTCGGTTAAGTCCTGCTTAGTACAAGAAGTTAAAGAGACAAAAAATAATGCTAAAATTAGTGTAATTTTTAGGGTTTTCATATGTATTCAAATTTTAAGGTTATACAGTTTTCTAAATTTTTTAAATAAAAAATGTTACTAAGACTTTAAAAAATTAAAATCTCGGTTTAAGGGAAAAATGGATAATTAACTTAAAATCGAATACAATAAATTGTAGTACGACTCTATTACTTTTTTAATGAGGGAATTTGACTTAAACAGTCAAAGTGTGGATTAATGATTCTTAACTGTACTTAGGGATATTCGTGGGTCGCACAATTAAGGACTGCTAAAATAATAGAACATATAAGATGTATCGATTACTTTTTCGATGAAATGTAAAATATTCGACGAAATGCATACTTTTTTATCGACGAAATGCAAATCCAATTAATTCTGTATGTATTCGGTTACAGCGTAGACTCGTTTTTAACCAAAGTTGTTTTTACAATTTTAGTTTTTACATCTTCAGTAGGGCCAGTATTTTGAATTCTTTTAATTAATAATTCTGCAGCAATTGCACCAATATCTTTAGCATGTTGCCGAATAGTAGTTAATTTTGGCATGGCTAAATCCGACTCAGATTTACTAGCAAACCCAATTATTGAAAGCTGTTTTGGAACTTTTAATCCTAAATTTACGGCAGTATTTATAGCAATTATGCTCGAAGAAGTATCGGCTGCTATAATACCATCAATGTTTTTATTCTTCTTAAAAAGTGATTTTATCTCTTGTTGATGATCATCCTCCTTTTTAATTCTTATAACTGTAGGCTGGAGATTACTATTTTCAATTATGGCCTTATTATATCCATGCTCTCTTAGCTTTCCTACACTTAAGTCGTATATATTACTTATAAACACAATATGCTTTCGACCTTCTTCTATTAAGCTTTTGGTAGCATTGTAAGTAGAATCAAAATCGTCTACAATTACTTTATCGCACAACACATCGTGTGCCACCCTATCAAACATAACTATTGGTAAACCTTGTGTAATAGTATTTCTAAAATGCTCAACTTCATTTTTTATTTGAGATTCCTCAGCTACCGATAAAATAAAACCATCAACACTTCCATTAGCTAACAATTGTAAGCTTTCCTTTTCTTTGGTTAATGATTCGTTAGAAATACAAGTAATAATATTGTAGCCGTGTTTAGAAGCTTCGCGTTCGATACCAAAAAGTACTTTGGCCAAAAATCTATTAAGAATGTTAGGAATAATAACGCCTATAGTTTTTGTTTTATTATTTTTTAAACTTAAGGCAACTTTATTAGGTCTATAATTATACAATTGGGCAAGTTCTTTAACCCGTCTAACAGTTTCCTCACCAATTTCTTCGCTATTGTTTAATGCTTTTGAAACTGTGGATATTGATACGTTTAATTCTTTTGCTAATTGCTTTAAAGTAACCATTCTTATAACTCGTTATTTAAATTAATGCAATTTACAAAATAACTTATTGTAACCACCATTTATTTAATTCTCTAAATTTGGTTATATTGTACCTGCTATTATCAAAACAATTTAACTTTCGTAAAAAATAAAGCACCCCTCCTTACAAAGTAAATCAGGATGCTTCTTTCCGGGGTCCGTCTCACCAAAACCCCTAGCTATTAATTACTAATAAAATTTAATGAGAGAATATTTAATGCTAGAACACTATCGTTTAATATCCTTTGTTCCCATATTTCAATAAAATCATTTGTTGAGAACTCTACTTTTCCAGTAATAGAATTTCTTAATCTGCTTGTTTTTATTATTTCTGAACTGTTTTTATTCATTATAAAATAATTAGCAAACTTCGTTTCTTGATTTTCAATTTCTGGATATACAGCATTAATTTGAAACGCTTTTGTTTTTTGTCCTAAATATGTCACTCTATTATTGAAAGGTGTTGATAGACTAAATAAATCAACAGCATTATCAGCTCCATCAACATTTATTTTTTGTATTTCACATTTAAAATAGGTATGACCTGATGACGAATCAACTAACCCTTCATTTTTTAATCCTTTATTAAAAAATAGAGTACCGTTGTTATTTATAATGGAGCCTTTTTTATTAATCAATTCATTTTCAAAATACACATTGGTTGAATCTGATATATACAATACGCCTTCATTAACAATTTGAGCATGGCCAAACATGAAATTAAATAATACTAAACCTATATTTATAAGATATTTATAATTCACATTTCTATTTTTTACTTAGATATTATATCTAAATTAATATCCTTCCTTTTGTAATTATAAATCCCTAATTCAGGATTATTACTCGAAAACGGAGTATGACGTTTATCAATATTTGTTGTTCTATTAGCAAATTCTAAATCTGCTATTTCTTTCTCATGTGTTATTACTTCTTCGTTGTTTAACAAATCAGGAAAATCTTCTGATACGGAATCTTCGTCTTGCTTAGATTGCTTTAAAAACAATTCTAAGACCTTAGTTTTCAATGTTAATTTGTTTCCTAATTCTTTGCATTTGGTAATGTCTAGCATACTAGCACAGTAAAAATTACTATTATCTAAACTCAAACTATTTAATGTAAATTCAACCGGAAACTCGCTACCATTTTTACGAATGCAACACAACTCAATTTTATCTGTGTTTTGGCTTTCTTTAATTTTACCTATTATTGCCAATAATTCTTTAATATTTCCTTTTCTATATTTAATAGATAATAAAACTGAAAGTGGATGCCCCAGTATTTCAGCCTTTGAATAGCCAAATGCTACTTCTGCTCCTTTATTCCATTCGGTAATATTTCCAACATTATCGGTAACAACTATAATACCTACATCTATTGATTGATAAATAGACATATACTTTGAATACGCAATTTTACTTTCTAATAGTTGCGTGTTTTCTAATTCATATTTGGTTACATCTTTATATATGGCCACATATTTTATTCTATTTTCTTCTTCATTTATTATGGGAACAATAGTAGTATCTAACCAGAACAGTTTTCCTGTGTCGGAAATATCATTTAGTACACCTTGCCATTTGTGTCCTGCTTTTATAGTTTTCCACAACTCTTTATAGACCTTATTAGCATGAAGATGCGATTTTAACAATTCATGTGTTTCTCCAATAAGTTTGCTAACATCGCATTCCATTATTTTGCAATAATTATTATTGGCGTATTCTATTCTACCCAAAGCATCGGTTATTGTAATAATGGTATTTTTAGATATTACTTCTAATAAATCATTATTGAGACCGTCTAATATGTTATAATTAATTGCTTCCATAAAACCTGTTTTTTGTTTCAAAACAATAATTCTTAGCTGCTTCTAATTCACTAAAAACACCAAATGGTGTCATTGGGTTGTAAATTCTTTTATAGGCTGTGATTAACAATCTTATTCCTATAGTGTTTGTAATAAATGATTCAGAAATCCTAAGTTTTACAAGCTCTGGATTATTAGTTATTAATTTTGCAGCTGAAATTGAAAATGTGCCTTTAGTATCTCTAACATCAATTAGAAATGGCATAGGCTTACCTTTACATAATTTAACTATGGCATTGATATATTCACCTGCCCGACTATAAGTTAATTTTGAATTTGAATCTTCATTATTGAACTTACAATAAAGAATCTCTGTATTATCTGTCCAAAACATAGCGTTTTCAAATATTACAAGTTCGTCTGTAAACTTCTTTTTAATAAGAGGCATTAAATTGTGCATAATTTTCATTACAAAATTTTAATGTATCAGTATAATCGGTTGATATTTTTATTGGCACTATAGTTGAACTTCCTATCTTGAACAACTCTAGAAAAAATTTTAAATCCAATGACTTAACAATAAATGATTTTGAAAGTACTAAAGATTTAATTTGAGCATTGCTTGAAAACAACTTGAATAATCGAATTGAATTTAGTCTACTAACTCCTGATAAATCAATTAATATTGGTCTATATTTTCCATAAGACATAGCCTTAATTACTTCAATAAAAATAACTTCAGCTTCAAATTCAATAAACCTTTTATCTACATGGCTATTGAAAGTAGCATGTATTAAGTCTTGGTCTAGCCAAAATTTTACGTTATCTAAGATAATTTCGTTTTTCATTTCTTAATCATTGTAAAACTTTACGACAATGGGTGTGCCAAAATACACTTACAACAACAAAATAAACGTAATTATCTGATAATGTGATATTTAAATATTTTCATGAAATAAAATACACCATAAATATGCACGAAATACCGTGCATATTTATGGTGTATTGCAAGAAGTGACGGAATACCGTTACTAAATATTCGGTTTTGTTATGCCTAATTTAGACATTCTATCGCGTAATGTACTAGGTTTTAAATCTAGTAAAGCCGAAGCTCCATTTGATCCACTAATTTTCCATTCGCATTGTTCTAATACTTGAAGAATATGATTTCGTTGAGCAGCATCTAAGGACAAATCTTTATTTTTAATATGCTGCTTGGTTTGTTGAGCTGTAGATTCGAAACCTGGAATTAACAAGGTTTCGTTAGTTGAAAGAATTACTGCCCTTTCTATTAAATTCTCCAATTCTCGAATATTACCCGGCCAATCATAAGATTTGAGTTGATTCATCGTATCATCAGGAATAAATTTGATACCCTTATCATACGATTTATTAAACTTATCTACAAAATGCTCAATCAATAACGGAATATCATCTTTTCGTTTTCTTAGTGGAGGAACATCAATTGGAAATACATTAAGCCTGAAATATAAATCTTCTCTAAATTGCTTTTTTTTAATTTCCTCTTTGAGATTTCTATTAGTTGCTGCTATTACACGAACATCCAATTTTTTTGACCCAACTCCACCCACAACTTCAATTTCGCCTTCCTGTAAAAACCTTAATATTTTTGGTTGCATATCTAATGGCAATTCACCAATTTCATCTAAAAACAAGGTACCTCCATCTGCCAATTCAAACTTGCCAGTTTTGTCGCTAAAAGCTCCAGTAAATGAACCTTTTTTATGACCAAACAATTCACTTTCTATTAATTCTCTAGGAATTGCTGAACAATTAACCTTTATAAGAGGTTTATTATTTCGAAGACTTGTATTATGTATAGCCCTTGCTATTAATTCTTTACCCGTTCCAGATTCTCCCAATAATAGCACTGTAGCATTTGTTGGAGCTACTTTTTCAACTTCCGTTAGTACATTGCTAAATTCTGCGCTACCATAAACCATATCTTCATAATTAAAAACGAGGTCTAATTCATTTCTTAAATAGAAATTTTCCTGTTCTAATTGATTACGAAGTTTATTCAATTCTTCGTTAGCCGTTTTCAGATCTTTATTGGCTAAAACAAGATTTTCTTCGGCCTGTTTACGTTCAGCACTTTCAACCATTAAAGACACAATATTAGCAATTGATGTTGCGAATTCTTGATCTTCGGCAGTCCAATCCCTTTTCTTTTTTCCAACATGCTCGAAACAAATAATACCATAATGGCCATTAGTACTATTAATAAATACATCCATAAGGGAAGTAATATGGTTTGGTGCCAAATAATCTTTTGCAAATTTTTCAGTTATCTTATTATTTAGAGCGTCACTAATACAAATTGTTTGATTTTCGCGTAAGGCGTTAAAATAGTTTGGATTATCGTCATATTTTAATTCAAAACCTGTTTCGTGTAAATCGCTTTGTAACTTATATAATTTTTGGCAAAAAATAGCACTTTTATCTTTTTCAAAACTCCAAATACTCACCCTTTCAACATTTAATGTTTGAGCAGATAGTTGCGTAATTTTATTTAATGAATCATTAAAACTTTTTCCAACAAGATTGGCTAATTTTAGAATAACCTCCTTCTTTTGATTAGACTTTAAAGCTTTTTTCTCTAAAATAATCCTAGCTTTTTCTTCATCTGTAATATCCTTTATTGTTGCGAATAAAGCTATTACCTCTCCTTTATCATTTAAAATGTTTCCGGATAAAAATGACGCTCTGAACTTTTTGCCATTTTTCTTTATAAAATCCAATTTAAACGATCTTGCTTCACCTTTTGCAACATCCTCTTTTATAGCTAACATTAATTCTAAATCTTCGGTCCTGGCAAAAGGATAGGGTAAATTAAGCCCAATAAGTTCCTCCTTTTCATAGCCTAAAATTTCGCAAAACGAATTATTAACCATAATTATTTTTCCTTCAAGATCGACTATTAATAAGCCTTCTTGCATGGACATAATGAGTTTATCTGTAAATTCTTTGGCAAATATGAGTTTCTTTTCGGCACTTTTGCGCTCAAGAATCTCATTTTCAAGATCTAAATTTTTCTGTTCAAGTTTACTTATGAGTCTTTTACTGTATAGTTTTAAAACTTCTTGCTCTGTGAATTCAGGCTTTTTTTCTGGCTTTACTTGTGGTTTCGTTTCAGAAAATATGTTTTGAACCAGTTTTATAATGGTATCAGAATCTGTAGGTTTTCTTAAAAAGTGAGTTGCACCCAGTTTAATGGCAAACTCTTCATCTAATTTTTCGGTATATGTAGAA
This sequence comes from Algibacter luteus, assembly GCF_900141715.1. GTDB lineage: Bacteria > Bacteroidota > Bacteroidia > Flavobacteriales > Flavobacteriaceae > Arenitalea > Arenitalea lutea. The sequence goes on from NZ_FQYK01000001.1 coordinate 645,411, forward strand.
GTATAAAAGACAAAAGGGATGTTCTTAAATGTTTTATCCTTTTTGCAGGCTTGACAAAACATGTAGCCGTCCATTACAGGCATTAAAATATCTGAAATAATCAGATCAATTTTATTTTTTTGTAATTTATCTAAGCCTTCTTTTCCATCATAAGCCTCAACTATTTCATATCCAGCCTCTTCTAGTATTACCCTTAATAGGTAAAGATTCTCATACGTATCATCTACTATTAAAATAGTTTTCATCTTGTCAAAATTCTATTATCGGGTATTATGAATTTTTTCCATTTGACTCACAAAAGTTTCTGGGTTTATAGGTTTCTCAATGTATCCATCTGCACCAGCTTCTATGGCTTTTTCTTTATCACCGCCCATGGCATACGATGTTACAGCAATAATCGTGGTGTTTTTAGGCAACCCATTATGCCTTAATTTAATACAAATTTCGTAACCGTCCATATCAGGTAATTGTATATCTATTAAAATAATTTCTGGATGTTTTTCATGCGCTATTTTTAAACCTCGTGCGCCATTATATGCTTTTAGCACATTATAACCATTATTTTCGAGTAGATATGAAAGCATGTACATATTTTGCTTATTATCTTCAATTATTAAAATGGTTGACTTCATATTTACTAAGCTAAAAAAGTTGATATTAACACGTTAAAGTCTTAAATATAAACTATTTGGTGTTATAATTTAATTATTTATTGTCTGAATTTTCCATTGGTAAAGAAAAAGTAAAATTACTTCCTTTTCCTACAGCACTTTCTACTTGAATTGAACCTCCTAATTTTTCAACTAAATTCTTAGAGATTGCCAACCCAAGCCCCGTACCATCATGATTTCTGCTCAAACCAGTTTCAAGCTGAATAAAAGGCATAAATAATTTAGCTAGATTTTTTTTACTTATACCTATGCCTTCATCAATAACTTTTGTAACAAGCATACTATCTTTTATATCTACTTTAACCTTGATGGTGCCTTTTTTAGAAAACTTAATGGCATTTGAAAGTAAATTAAGCAGAATTTGCTCAACTCGCCTTTCATCACTATTAAGTGTTGCGCGAGTTACCTGAATATCGGTATCTATATTTAACCCATTCGCCGAAGCCTGAGGCAATAAAAAGTCTACAACACCATTTAATGTTGCCAAATAATCAAATGGATATAATGACACTTTTAATTTACCTGCTTCTATTTTAGAAATATCTAAAATATCATTTATTAAACCTAATAAATGCTCGCCACTCTTCTTTACCATGGCAAGTTGCTTTTTTTGTTCTTCATTTAGTGGGCCTGCTAATTCTTTTAACAATATTCCCGTAAACCCAATTATGGAATTCATTGGTGTTCTTAATTCGTGCGACATGGTGGCTAAAAATGCAGACTTCATTAAATCGGCAGATTGTGCTTTCACCTTTTCTTTTTCCAATTCAATTGATTGCGAATTTATATCTTCTAAAAGATTTAATAGTGCATCTTTGCTATCATTAAGTTCTTCGGTTCTTAAATTCACTATCTTCTCTAAATTGTTTTTATAGTTTAACAATTCCTTTTCGTTATGAACTCTTGCTGTAACATCTTGCGTTGTTCCAAAGAATTTTATTGGTTTCTGGTTTTTATCATAATAAATTTCGCACTGTTCATCAACATGCTTAATACGCTCACCATCAAGTAATAATCGATAAGTTATATGATATGTATTTTTGTTTTTTAAAGTATCTGTATGTGTTTTAAGCACAAAATCTCTATCGTCTGGATGTACGTTATCAAAAAACGCCTCATATGTCACTTCAAAGTTGTTCGGATCTTTTTCAAATATCCTATACATTTCGTCGGACCACGATAATGTATCTAACTCCAAATCCCACTCAAAGCTACCCAAACTTGCAATTTGTTGTGCTTTATTTAAATTAGACTCACTTCTTTCTATCTTAACTTTAGATGTTTCATAAATAGATTTCAATTCGGATTCTTGACTAATAAGTTTAATATTAATAAGCCGTGTTAATCGTTCTGACTGTCCTGCTAAAAACCAAACACCCCAACCACCATTAATTGCAAGTATTAACCCAAAAAGGGCGAACCATAAACCAGAATTTAATTCGTTTTGCTTAGGTACTACGTATAGTTTCCATTCTCCGAAAGACATCTCTATTGGAACAGCGAATTCCTTATAATTAGACATATCACTATCTAGAAAAAAGTCTTCTTCACCTGTTTTATTATTCACCCTTGAGAGTTGATACATAAAACGTTCATCCCTAGATGTATTTATTTTTAAATCATTAAAAAAAGTTGAAAGTGTAGTTATAACTGCTGAAAATCCTGCAAATTTTTCGTTTATAAAAATGGGTTGTCTGCTAATTATGCCAACGCCGCCTTGTTTTAAATTAACAGGACCTGCAATAAAAAAATCTTTTCTTTTTATTGTGGTTAATACACCGCTAAGCGCCTCATTGCTTTTAAAAATATTAAAACCAATAACGTTATTATCTTTTAAAGGATAAACATGCGTGATTGTACCTGTGTTATCAACTAACTCTACAACATCAAAATATTCATGATTATCTAATAATTCAATGGCGATATCATCAAAATCATCTGGTACTCCATTTCGTTCAACTATATATGCCAGTGCTTTTGTAGCTGAATAACTATACATGACTAATGCTTGTAGTTTTTCTTTTATTAAACTTACCTCATTATCTATTTCTTCTTTTTGCTTGTTTTCATGCAATAAATATTGCTGATAAGAAATATATTGTGTACTCAGCAATAGAATTAAAAATGCAGTTATACCAGCCACCAAAGGTTTTTTTAGTAAACGGTATATGAAACTACTTTTCATAAAAAAAGAAATTATAGGATTTGTATATTTTATAAGAAAATTTAATTCTCATCTTTCTTCTGTAGTTCTTTTATAATATTCTTAAGTTCTTTCATTTTTAATTCTCTTCCTACAAACAATTTATTCATACGTTGTAATTCAGTATTCTTAGCATTAACCTCGGCGGTGCGTTTTTCAACCAATTCTTCTAAGTTATTTTTATGTTTTTCGAGTTCAATTGCAGCTTTTTTACGATTTGTAATATCGCGTATTACACCAATGAGGAATATATTGCCTTTTTCGTCTACAAATCTGGTTTTTTTTGTTAGTATGACTCGGCTCTCTCCACCTTTTATTTTTAATTCGATTTCATCAGCATATTCTCTTCCAGTTGAAATAACCTGCTTATCGGCTTTTAAATATCTCTCTCGCTTTTCTTCAGGCACATCTTCAGCAAAAGTTTTTCCAATGATATCTTCTTCTGTCCGATTAAAAAATTTATAAAAAGCATCATTAGCAATAAGGAATTTACTGTTCTGATCTTTAACAAATACAGGGTCACCAATATTGTTTATAATATTATCTAGGTACCTCTTACTCGCTACAAGTTGTTCTTCTGCGTTTTTAAGCTCAGTAATATCAAGTGCCATACCTATATAACTGTATAAGTTATTTTGATTATCATGTACACCAACAGCCCTAGCAGATAACCATGTAATTTTATTCTCCTTGTCCAGAAATCTTAATTCTGAAACAAACTCATTTTCGGTTTCTACAGATTGCTTCCATTCTTTTGTAACTCTTTCTCTATCATCTGGATGTATAGCATTTATCCACCCATAACCTAAAGCTTCTTCAAATGGTCTTCCTGCATATTTTACCCATTCTTCATTCACATAGTTACAAGACCCTAGGCTATCTGTTTGAAAAATAGCAACTGGCACATTTGAGGCAAGATCTCTAAATAATTTTTCATTTTTAACTATTTGTTCTTCTGCCTTTCGTTGTTCAGTAATATCTCGTGTTACTGCAAGTAATGAAATAATTTTTCCTTTCGTATTTTTAAAGGGTACTGCATGGGTTTCCATCCATCTTTTGGTGCCTTTAAGCCCTGTTAATTCAAAAATAAGCTTACTAGATTCCCCTTGAAAAACATCTTCTATTTGCTTCTTAAATGATTCTTTGTATTCAGAATTCACAAGATTGAGAACAGATAGTCCGTCAACCATTTCAAAGTTTTCGGCTTCAATCATTTCCAATCCTGCAGGGTTCATGTACAATAACTCGCCCTTACGGTTAAGTTGCTTTATACACTCTGGTTCTGTTTCCAAAATGGTGCGTACATGGTTTTCACTTTCTTTTACGGTTATTTCTGCTTTTTTCTGTTCGGTTATATCTGTGAAATAAATAGTTAAGCCTTCTGATGATGGATAAACTCTATTTTCAAACCATTTATCCATGGGTTCGTAATAATCTTCAAAATATATTGTTTTTTGAGTTTCAACAGCCTCATGGTAGATTTTATAAAAAGAACGATTTACACCATCTGGGAATTCTGTCCAGATATGTTTACCAATTAAACTCTCAGGTGTTTTACCCATAAATTCTGCTGCTTTTTTATTTAAATAGGTATAGCACCAGTTTGTATCAAGAGAAACAAATCCGTCTGAAATATTATGCAATGTAGTTTCTAATCGCGACGTTAACTTTTTCTCTACTTTTGCTTTTTCAATTTTTAGATTTTCAAATTGTTTCCTGTACTTTATTATTGAAAAAATATCTCTTTCTTGTTTAGCTATAAATGAAGTAGTTTCTTTTTCGCCGTCTAAATACCTTATATACAAATACAGTGTTAAAGAATAAAAAACGGCCGCGATAGATTTACCTATAATATGACTTATTAATGATGTTTTTAGCAGTGGTGTTCCATAAAACAAAGCCAAATTAAAGGCAAAAGCATCAAACATTAAAATAGTGCCTAAAGATAAGAGTAACACCAAAAAATAAGGTAGATTTTTAAATTTGCTGATTAAAAATTGATAAAGAATAACTATTAGTAAAAAATCTACAAGTAGTATGACTGTTCCGCTAAATAAGTACTTAAAGTTGATATCATAAAAAGTACCCATTGGGCCCACGATATCGCTCATTTTACTAATAATGCCATGTTGTACGTATGTAATTTCAAATACTAACGACATGATTATATTTGAAAGCACCACACCTATAATAAGAGCGCGAGCACTAGCAACACCTTCTTTTGTATAAATTAATAAAACTGCAAATAAGAGTCCGCTGAATAGTATTATGGAGCCTGGGTATATAACGTAATCTTCAAACAACTTAAAACTAAAGGAAGTTCCTAAATTGGCTTGCAAATATTGTAAAGCTCCTAAAAGTATATATAGCGGCGCCAAACCAATTTTAGTTCTGAGTTTAAATAAAATAAGTATACTCGATACTACAAGTATAAACTCAATGATTATGGTTGCGTAAATTTCCATGCAATAATTCGATGCTTTATATGGATTTAAATCTGCTTTAAATGGAGAAATAACCTTTCCAATAGCTACTAACATGAATAGCGCTTAAAATACAGAAGTTTATAAATATACTATTTGTGAGATTAAATTTGAATTAAAATCAGCACAATTTAATAGAAATTTTGACGGTCGCTCATAATTGAAAGCGAAAAATGGAATGAAAATGATTTATAGTTATGGTAGATTTCTCTGGTACTGTATTGATCTCAGAACCTTTATTATATTTTTTATAAATCTTGATGAATTTGCCAAAAAAAGCCCTAATTTCTTAGAGCTTATTTCTTGCCATATAACTTCCCGATTTATGAGGTAAGTATTCATTTTTAATTTGAAGTTTATAAAACCGAAACCAAATGTATTCGTTCTTTAACTTAATATCTTTTTTGTACTAATGAGCAGGTGGCCCACCACCATCATCATCTTCATCGCCACAATCTATCAAATTGGCTTCAAAATACATAGCCCAACTATTACCTCCAAAATCTTCACCTTCAGCCCAAGCAGTTTCGCCAGATGGACCATCAACTTCTGCATGTGCCGCAAAGCATAAAGTTTCAGTAATTTCACCAATATCAATGGCATACGTAACTTGAGTTGTTCCATCTTCATGCTCACTCGCATAATCAAAATGGCCAATTTTAGGGTTATTTGCACCTGTTGTCGGGAAACCATCCTCTTCGCAATTACTAATATGTAAATGTGTGGCATCTAAAACCCAATCGCCATTTGTTGTGTATGTTACAATTAAAAAATCGCCTTCAATGTTTATGGATACTGTTCCTATTTCATGATGTTGACCTGCAATTAAATTTACCTCATGACAATAACTAGCTGTAGTTTCATTAGTTGAATTATCAGTCTGAACAACTTCAAAATCTTTATTTTTCTTAGTTGATTTTTCTTGGTTATTAATTTGAATATCTGATTGTTCAATGCTTTCTAAGTTACATCCAAAAAACAACAATCCTAGACTCAAAAGAGACATGCGTACAAGATTTTTCATAACATTTTATTAAGTAGGTTAACAACTCAAATTTAGTTCGAATCAGCTTAAAGACAAAATATTTTCGTTGTATGACGTATAATTTTTAAAAATGAAAGCTAAATATTACATATTTTATAGATTAAAGTATTAATTCAATTATACAAGTTCTTAATTTTGTCCCTAACTCAATAAGTATCTTGATTTATTGATAAAAAAAACCCACTCTAATAGAATGGGTTATTTATTGACTTATAAGGATGTGTTATTTATTCTAATTCAAGAATAATAGTTCCAACTGATTCTACATTACCAACTTCAACATTTACTTCTAATGATTCATAAGCTATATAGGATTCCTTCATAATCTTAATAATATATCCTCCCGCTTCAAGTCCTTGAATTACAAAATCTCCATTTTCATTAGTTAATGTATCCTTTACTAAATCTCCTTCTGTGGTATAAACTTCTATTAATTGGTTTGCAATTGGAGTTTCAATATCTTCAATAATTTCAACAACCTTACCACTTATTGAGCCTGAATTTACCTCTGCATTCACTTTAATGACTGGTTTTAAAATATATTTTCCTGAATTACCAGCTTTAACAATAGACTTCTGAACATTCCAGTCTAAAATAAAAGAATATACAAATCCTGCTTCCAATTCTTTATCTAAGTTTAGTTTTAATCCTGATTGTTGAGCACTTGGTGTATCTAATGGAATTAAATCATCTTCACCTTCAATTTTTAGGGTATTATTATCACTAAGTACCAATCTTACTTGCTTTAAAAGCCCAACAGGAACAACTTCATCTGTTAATAGCAAACTATTACCTGCAATAAGTTCTGTAATATCAACATTTAAAGGATACCCGCTTTCAGGAGTAAAGCTTTGCCAACTTTCGTCTTCTTCTGAAGATCTGTATTGAATGTCTATTATCTCAATGTTTACTTGTTCATAATCTCCAGGTTCATCAACTAATTTCAGTTGAATTCTGGCAGTTTCACTTTTATTACTATCTGCATTATCACAGTTTACCATTAGCATTAATGCCATCATAGTTATTACTGTTCCAAAAATTGATTTTAAATAATTCATTCTCATAACTTCCTTTTTTATAGATAATTACAAAAGTAAGACCTCCTTTAAAACTTGTCCTACTATTAACAGTATTTTCGTTGAAATGCCACGTTCTTTAACTAATAAATAAAAAGGCTAACCGATAATATGGTTAACCATTATAAAAACTTTGTGAAGTGCCATTAATTATGTTATGACTTTCTCAATTTTTTACCTTTTTCAATTTTCTGTTCCAATGAATCTGTTTCTTTTTCAATAGCCTCTATCCGTTCCAATTTGTCATTGTACTCTTTATCAGTAATCCTACCTTGACTTTTTTGAGCTTTAAGATTGTCTTTAACTTCCTTTACTTTTTCTCGAGCTTTATTCGCTTTCTCCTTTCCTTTCTCTAAGGTAGCCTCAAACTCCTTAGTCTTTTCCTCTTTATTTAGTTTAGCTTGTCTTGCTCGCTCTTGCCCATAAGCTTTCCCTTCGAGTCCATATTTGTCTTTACCAAATGAATTACCTTCTTTTTCAACCTTTTCAGATTTTTCCTTTTTCTCTTTTTTAATCTTTTTCTCTACCTTTTCTTTCTTTTGTTTCTTTTGTTTCTTTTGTTTCTTTTCTTTAACTACTTCTTCAACATCTTCATTTAACTCTTTCTTCTCCTTCTTAATTTTCTTTTCTACTTTTTCCTTTTTTCCAGCTTGTTCAGGTTTTTGAGCAAATCCGATAGTTATACAACCAAATAAAAAAGCAATAATAAATAATACTTTTATTGAATTTTTCATAATACTAATTTTATATTTCATTTAACATGTCATCCAATTTTTTAATGGATGCTTCGATACTTTCTTCTGTACTCTTAAGTTCTTTAGTAGCCGCTTCTATAGAATCTATTTCTTGTATTAACTCAATTTCATTGCTTTCTGATTGATTTTGATTTTTTTCTTTTCCACCACAACTTAAAATAAAGCTTGATAGTAAAAGAATTAAAATTTGTTTTTTCATAATAAATGAGTTTGGATTATCAATATAATTTTGACACTTATTGATGTTATTAGTCACTTTTTATATCGAGATGTTAAGGCAGCGACCAAGCAAAAAACTTAAAAACCCGAAAAAAAGGCAACGTGAATAACTGCAGATTATTACCCCTAAAATACTAAATATCAGATATTTTAACTATATTTAATTATTAACTTCTGTTCTAGAAGTATTGGAATAAAACTTCCCCACAATCTTCACTTTTTAGACCAACTCACTTCTAAACACTAAAAAAATTATTTGTTATGATTAAATTACTTTTAAAATTAACAGGATGCATCTGCCTGTTAATGGCTTTAGGGCTTTCGTTATCAGGATGCAGTAACCAAACACTTGCAGACTTGCAAGAAGAAGAAACTTTAGCTACTACTTTGATTGCTAAACAAAGCAAATCAAAAAAGGGCAAATTGAATTTTACAACCCACTTAAGTGGCGACAACGAAGTGCCAGCCAAAGAGACAAAAGCTACTGGGCAGGTTATAGTTCGGGTAAGTAAAGATGAATCGTCTGTTTATTTTAAACTTATTGTTGCCAATGTTCAAACAAACATTTCAGGCTCCCATTTTCATATGGCGCCTGCTGGAACTAATGGAGGCGTTGTTGTTAACCTATTAAATGCTAGTGACTTTACACCACAAACGGAAGCACCTGTAAATGGCGTTTTAGCAGAAGGAACTATTACAGAAAGCAATTTAGCTGGCGACTTTGCCGGTAATCCATTAAGTGATCTTATTTCGGCTATTAGGGCTGGCAATATTTACATTAATGTTCATACCGATAAATATGGTAGTGGCGAGTTAAGAGGTCAATTATAATTTAAAATTCCTACAAAAATAAAACCCTAGTTGAAATCAACTTTCATACTAGGGTTTTTTATTATACATATTTAACAACTGAATCACAAACTGCTCTAAAACAAAAAAGCATCCCAATCTTCTGTAAAGAAAAAAGGAAAGCTTTCCATTGGATTACCAAATTGCTTTGGTAAACTACATCCCGAATTCACTTCGGGAACAACACAACATCTTGCTATTGCCAAAAAAAGCCCTAATTTCTCAGAGCTTCTTTCTTGCAATTTTTGCGGTCTGGACGGGACTCGAACCCGCGACCTTCGCCGTGACAGGGCGACATTCTAACCAACTGAACTACCAGACCGTTGCTTTATTGCGGTTGCAAATATACACGCCTTTTTTTATATGTCAAATCTTTTTTTCTCTTTTTTGTGTAAAATTTCAAAAAAAATGAGTTTAAAATCTTATCAATTTAAAATAACATAATTATTTCCTTAATGCTGAGGCTTTAAGCAAATTTTTGACGCTCTATCATGTATGTTGTAAGGATGTTATTAAAATCTTTATTTATATCGGCTTCAACATATTTTATCTTGTATTGTGCACATTTTAATCGTAAGGCTTCAAAATACGATTCTACTTTGTCGTGATAACTTTCTTTGATAGAATCTGCATACAAATTAATATACTCGCCCGTTTCAACATCAATAAAACGTTTTGGTTTGTTATCAAAATCAAAATGAAACTCTTTCTTTTTATCGAATACATGAAATAAAATTACCTCATGTTTATTGTATTTTAAATGCCTTAAGGCTTCAAATATTTTTACCTCATCTTCAATGGTTTGAAACATATCTGTAAATAAAAATATCATAGAACGCCTATGAATTTTTTCTGCTATTTCATGGATGTATTTAAACGTTTCTGTTTGTTTGTTTTTAGGCTTCGAAATAACAGCTTCACTTAAATGATTTAATAGCATCTGGTGGTGGCGCTCACTACCTTTTTCTGGGGCATAATAATCATAATCATCACTATAAATACTTAAACCAACGGCATCACGTTGCTTTTTTAAAATCTGCATTAAGGAGGCTGCTGCTAATGCCGAAAAACTTATTTTATTTAAATGATCAATTGAAAACGATTCTAGCTTAGGGTAATGCATCGAGCTGCTATTATCTAAAATGATATGACAGCGCAAGTTGGTCTCATCGTCATAGCGTTTTGTATAAAGCTTATCGGTTTTGGCATAAAGCTTCCAATCAATATGGCGGGTACTTTCTCCTTGATTGTAAATTTTATGCTCTGCAAATTCTGCCGAAAACCCATGAAACGGACTTTTATGCATACCAGCAATAAACCCCTCAACCACTTGTTTTGCAAGTAATTCTAGGTTTTTAAAACCTTCTGCTTTATTAAGTTCGTTTTGTAAGTTCATAGAAAAGCCCCACCTAACCTCCCCAAACGGGGAGGAAATACTCATGAGGTAAAAAATATACGTTAAATATTAATCAATTTAATTAAATTTAAACTTTCCATTTTATTGGAAAGTTAAGAGTTCCCCCATCTGGGGGTTAGGGGGCCTATATTACTCCATCAACAATGCCATAGGCCACAGATTCTTCAGCGCCCATCCAATGGTCGCGATTAAAATCTTTCATAACCTTTTCAAAATCTTGTCCGCAATTTTCAGCTAATATTCTAGCACTAATTTCTTTAGTTTTTAAAATTTCTTGAGCCGTAATTTCAATATCACTAGCTTGCCCTCTGGCACCACCGCTTGGTTGGTGTATCATAACTCTGGCATGTGGTTGTATAAAACGCTTGCCTTTTGTTCCTACAGATAACAAAATAGAACCCATAGACGCTGCTAAACCTGTGCATATGGTAGAAACATCGCTCTTTAAAGACTTTATACAATCATACATGGCAAAACCAGAAGTTACATACCCACCAGGGCTGTTTATATATAATTGGATGTCTTTAGTTTCTAAAGCATCTAAATAAAGTAATCTATCTATAACGTGTTTCGCAGATTCGTCATCTACTTGCCCCCATAAAAAGACTTTACGTTCTTCAATTAACTTGCTATCAATAGCATCCTGTACTTTTGTTGGTTTACTCATAATTCATTTTTAATATACCTCTAAAATAAAAAAAGGTTCACCATTAAGGCAAACCTTTTTAACTTTCTTTTACTTTATTTATTACAAAAGCGAATCAATAGCTTCTGTATATGCATTTTTAGGTGCAACACCAACTTGTCTTCCAACAACTTCTCCGTTCTGAAAAACCAATACCGTAGGTATGTTACGCACACCATATTTCGCAGCAAACTCTTGGTTAGCATCAACATCAACCTTACCTACAACGGCTTTACCTTCGTACTCATCACTAATTTGTTCAATAATTGGTCCAACCATTCTACATGGTCCACACCAAGCAGCCCAAAAATCCACCAATACAGGTTTATCACTTTTTAATACCGTTTCTTCAAAGGTTGCATCTGTTATCTCTAATGCCATAATATTTATATTTTAATCTGTTCTTAATTTATTTTAATTACACAAAATTAGTCAAAAAAAACTCGAAAGCTTACAAACCAACAATTTGTTTTCCTTATACCTACATTGGCTGCGGTTATTTTATTTGTTTTGGCGCATCCCGATAATTATCGGGACCAGGCTATCAGCTATATCTTTTTTGCTTTTAAGGGCAAAAAAGGATGCCGCTTCTATCCTTTGCGCAAAGCAGAAATTCTTTTAATATTTAATTATCAGATTTAATTTTTTCTAGTTTATTAATCTGAAAATAACCAAACAATAAACTTAGCCCGCAAACTATAGAAATGACATGATCTAGCAGCGCACACCCTTTATTAAACCGTAAAAAGAAACTGCCAATGCAGCTAATCCTATTAACAATAATACATATTTAGTAGATTTCATAATTCAAAATTATTTGTGATTCTCAAATAGGTATCAAAAATGAAAAAATTGTTACAAGTCAATTCAATTTAAACTTGACATCTTGTGCCTCCAATTCGCTCAACAATTCCTGACAAACTTTTACTTTCTGTCTTCTACTAGGCATGGTTAATTTCATTTTCTCCTTGGTATCATAAACCAAAAAATTAAGCGCTTGATTTCCTGGATGCATACTTAACAATTCTTTTAACGAGATTATTTTCTGCTCATTTAAATCTTTTATATCCACTTGTATCGAGAGTTTTTTGGTGTACTGCTCCATAACATCGTGCAATAACTGAAAATTATTAAACTGCAACCTCGGATCACTTTTCTTGCCAGTATCCTTATTCACCCAGCCTTCCCGCACAAAGGTTTTAACAAATACAAAACTGTTTTTCAATAAAAAATGTCTGAATTTTAAATACTCCTCTCCAAAAATTCTAAACTCAAAACTATCGGTATAATCTTCAATAGTAAATAGCGCCCATCCTTTACCTTGTTTACTTACACGATGTTGTACATCGGTAACCACGCCACCAAATACCAATTCTCGGTTTACATAAGGCTCCAAATTATTAAACATTCCCACAGTGGCATTACAATAAGTTGTCATTTCAGTTTTAAAATCATCTAATGGATGTCCAGAAATGTAAACCCCAACAACTTCTCTTTCTTTGCTCAGTTTTTCCATCGTGCCCCATTCCTCACACGGAGGGACTTCGGGTTCGGCTATCTGTACTTCACTAGCTTCACCAAACAAACTTACCTGCGCCGAATTTTCATTTTCCTTATGCTTTTGGGCATACTTAATGGCTTTTTCTAAAAAGGTAATGCCATCGCCATCATCGTGAAAATATTGTGCCCTATGCGTATCGGCTAAACCGTCAAATCCTCCAGCTAAAGCTAAATTTTCAAAGGCTTTTTTATTGGCTGCTCTTAAGTCTATGCGTTTTGCTAGATCGAATATAGATTTGTAGGGTCCGTCTTTCTTTCGGTTTTCCACAATGGTCATAACTGCGCCATGACCCACACCTTTTATGGCACCCATTCCAAAACGTACCGCACCATCTTTGTTTACCGAAAACTTGTAATACGATTCGTTAACATCTGGCCCCAAAACATCCAACTTCATACGTTTACATTCTTCCATAAAGAAAGTGACTTGCTTGATGTCGTTCATGTTATTAGAAAGTACCGCAGCCATATATTCCGCAGGGTAATGCGCCTTTAAATAGGCGGTTTGGTAAGCTATCCACGCATAACACGTAGAGTGCGATTTGTTAAATGCGTAACTCGCAAAAGCTTCCCAGTCTTTCCAAACCTTTTCAAGTATTTTAGCATTATGTCCATTAGCACTGGCTTGCTCGATGAATTTAGGTTTCATTTTATCGAGAACTGCAATTTGCTTTTTACCCATCGCCTTTCTCAATACATCGGCTTCACCTTTAGTAAAACCAGCCAAACTTTGAGACAATAACATCACCTGCTCTTGATAGACCGTAATACCATAAGTTTCCTTAAGGTATTCTTCCATGGCTGGTAAATCGTATTCAATCTCTTCATCGCCATGTTTTCTTCTAACGAAACTAGGAATGTATTCCATGGGCCCCGGACGATACAAGGCATTCATAGCAATTAAATCTTCAAAAACCGTTGGTTTTAAATCCCGAAGGTGCTTTTGCATTCCAGGAGATTCATATTGGAAGACGCCCACTGTTTCTCCACGTTGGAAAAGCTCATAGGTTTTTTCATCATCTAAAGGAAAATTCTCCGGATCGAGTTGTATATCGTGCTTAGCTTTAACAATTTTAACGGTATCCTTAATTAAGGTTAAGGTTTTAAGACCTAAGAAATCCATTTTTAGGAGTCCTGCTGATTCCACAACCGAGTTATCAAACTGCGTAACATACAAATCGGAATCTTTAGCAGTAGCTACAGGCACAAACTTGGTAATATCATCTGGTGTGATAATCACACCACAAGCATGAATTCCTGTGTTTCTAACCGACCCTTCAAGTGTTCTTGCTAAATTTACAGTTTCAGCTTGCAAATCGCTACCGTCTGCAATATTCAAAAGCTCATTAACCTTCTCTAAATCTTCAGCTCTAAATTTTTTACCTAATTCCTTTTCATCTAACCCAAATATCTTTCCGAGTTTAGACATGGTTGGTATTAACTTCGCAATTCTATCCGCATCAAACAACGGTAAATCTAAAACACGTGCCGTATCTCGAATTGAAGATTTGGCAGCCATGGTGCCATAAGTAATAATTTGCGCTACCTGGTTACTACCATATTTATCAATCACGTATTGCATAACGCGACCACGACCTTCATCATCAAAGTCAATATCGATATCGGGCATACTAATACGATCTGGATTCAAAAAACGCTCAAAAAGCAAATCGTACTTTAACGGGTCTATATTGGTAATCCACAAACAATAGGCGGCTACCGATCCTGCCGCAGAACCACGCCCAGGACCAACCGAAACATCCATGTTTCTGGCTTCGCGAATAAAATCTTCAACAATTAAAAAGTAACCTGGATAGCCTGTATTTTCAATAACACTTAGCTCAAAATCTATACGTTCTTTAACTTCATCAGTAAGCGGTTCACCATATCGTTTTTTGGCGCCTTCGTATACCAAATGTCTTAAATAGGCATTTTCACCGCGCTTACCACCATCAACCTCATCTTCAGCATGTTTAAATTCGTCTGGAATATCAAACGCAGGTAATAAAACATCACGCGCTAATTGAAAGGCTTCAATTTTATCAACGACTTCTTGAATATTCATAATAGCTTCAGGAACATCCTGAAACAATTTTTTCATTTCCTCAGAAGATTTGAAATAATACTCTTGATTTGGCAAACCGTAACGATACCCACGACCACGACCAATAGGTGTGGCTTGTTTTTCACCATCTTTTACACACAGTAAAATATCGTGTGCATTGGCATCTTCTTGTTTTCTGTAATACGTGTTATTTGATGCTACTAACTTAACATTGTGCTTTTTTGCAAGCTTAATCAAAGTTGGGTTTACGCGATTTTCATCTTCTTGATTGTGGCGCATTAACTCCACATACAAATCTTCACCAAACTCTGCTTTCCACCATAGCAATGCTTCTTCAGCTTGATTTTCACCAATATTTAAAACTTTACTCGGAACTTCGCCATATAAATTCCCGGTAAGCACAATCAAGTCTTCTTTATATTGCTGAATAAGCTTTCTGTCAATTCTCGGCAAATAATAAAATCCGTCTACAAATGCATGAGACGATAATTTAGCTAAATTATGGTAACCATTTTTGTTTTTAGCAAGCAGAACAATTTGATACCCATTATCTTTTCTGGTTTTATCTTCGTGATTATCACAAACAAAAAACTCGCAACCTACAATAGGCTTTATTAATTTCGCCGTTGGTGTTTCGCCTTTTTCTTCAGCTTCAGCAATTTTTGCTTTTATTCCGCTATTTACTCTATTAACGGCATTTACAAAATGAAATGCCCCCATCATGTTAGCGTGATCTGTTAAGGCTACGGCTGGCATATTATGTTCTGCCGCTGCAGCTACAATATCAGCAACACTCATGGTAGATTGTAATACCGAAAACTGAGAATGGTTATGCAAATGCACAAAATCAACATCGGCTAGTTCACCTACATTTTGTTTTATTTCTTCAGAAGAGATTGTACTAGTTTGAGCCTTTTTTATGCGTTCGCGAATTTTAGCACTTTCCTTCTTAAGATTGATATGCTTTAAACCAATAAGCTGAATGCTCTCAGGGTTTTCTTTTTTGAAATTCTCGAAATAATCAGGCTGAACATCCAACTCCTCTTTTGTGAATTCACCTAAACGAATCAATTCTAAAAAGCATCGTGTTGTCGCCTCCACATCGGCAGTAGCATTGTGCGCTTCATCAAAAGGCTCGTTGAATAAAAATTCGTGTAACTCGGTTAATGTTGGTAATTTAAACTTACCATAACGACCTCCAGGAATTTGACACATTTCCGCAGTGTGCTCTGTACAAGTATCTAAAACCGGTAATTCTTGAAGTGGGTTTTCAACATTACCACGAACAAATTCGGCACCCATAATATTTAGGTCGAATTTCACATTCTGTCCAACTACAAATTTTGTTTTTCCTAAAGCTTCATTAAATTTTTCTAAAACTTCTGCCAATGGAATACCTTGCTCTTGGGCTAATTCGGTTGAAATACCATGAATTTTCTCTGCGTCATAAGGAATATTAAAGCCTTCAGGTTTTACTAAAAAATCTTGACTCTCGATACAATTACCCATGTCATCGTGCAATTGCCATGCGATTTGGATACACCTAGGCCAATTATCAGTATCTGTAATTGGTGCATCCCAGCGTTTAGGCAATCCGGTGGTTTCTGTATCGAAAATTAAGTACATTCTTTAATTTTATGTGTTGATTTATTTTATCGTTTAGAGCAAAAACGAAGTGTATAAAAATACATAGAATTTATACTTTTTTAAAGTGAAGTTATAAACAGTTGTAAACAAAAAAACGCAACCTAATAGGTTGCGCTAAACTTAACCAAAAATTAATGTTTATGACACTAATTCTTCATGTACTTTTTCTGTATTAATTGCCGCTTGAATGGCATTTTTTTGCTTCGTTAAAAGAGAATCAATAGTTGGTGGCAAGGTTCTGTCTTTAAGAATTTCATTATATTCTTCTAAACTGGCTTCCTCACCTCTAATGGCTTCTTCTAAAATAGCTTCTTCGTTATTTGAACTAAATAGCGATTTTAAAGTCATCCAGTTTCTATGCAATGTTCCTTTAAAACTTCCTGAGTCTTCCGGCAATTCGCCGTAGCGCAAGATTTCGGTTCTTAGTTCTTTTGCAAACTCACTTCTTTCCGTGGCACGTCTTTTAAAGAACATTTTCAATTTATCGCTATCAACATTTTCAATAGCATTTAAATACCCTTTTTCGGCATCATAATTTTTTACTAATAACTCATTTAATTGGTTTGAAATTTTTTCACTGTACTTCATATTATTCATTTTCATTTTTAAATTTCATGTGTTTATTTTATGATTTTCAAAAGCTTAAAACACTTTTGAGGCATAAACAAATTATTAAACACACATAAACAATTTGTTTAACCTTAAATTTTGCATTAAACGTGAATTACTTCACATCAGCTTTCTTTAATATAACAGAAAAACTTAGCGTTGTCAAGGGTTTTAACGGTGTTTGTGATAATTTTAAGAGTATTTAACACTATTGGCAGCCTCCATAAATTATACTACTTTTGAAAAATAACTACTAGCCATGAAACATGTATTGTATTTAATATTAGCTTGTACACTTTTGAATTGCCAACAACAGGGAACAACACTTTATATAGGAACTTATACTGATGGCGAAAGCGAAGGCATCTATCAGCTAAAGTTTAATCCTAATACAGGAATTTTAAGCGATTTAAAATTGGCTGCAACTACCAAAAATCCTTCTTTTTTAGCGTATTCGCCCGATAAGAAATTCTTATATGCTGTTGGAGAAACTGAAAACGGAACCGTTTCTGCTTTTAAAACTAAAGTCGGTGGAAATTTAGAACTAATTAATACTGAAAAAACATTTGGTGGAGCCCCCTGTCATGTTTCTGTTAACTCTGAAGGCACTAAAGCAGTGGTTTCAAATTATCTGGGAGGAAATATAGCCTTATATAATTTTAATGACGATGGTAGCTTGACCGAAGCTTCTCAAGTAATTGACCACAACGATACCATTCAGAAATCCCACGCCCATTCGGCTCAATTTTACAAGGGTGAACTTTATGTAGCAGACCTTGGCAGAAATTCTTTGTTTCATTATAACAAGAACAACACCGGCGCTTTTGACTTAATATCTAGCAATTTGGTTGATTTCCCAGAAAATGCGGGCCCAAGACATTTTGCTCTAACTAAAGATGGTCAATTTATCTACATTATTAATGAATATGCAGGTAGTATTACTGCTGCGAAAAAAGTGAATGCCAACTTTGAATTAATTGACCATTATTCAACACTTGACAGTAATTATACTGGACCAAATTCTTGTGCCGATATACATTTAAGTCATGATGAAAAGTTTCTTTATGGTTCAAACCGAGGCGAGAACTCCATTGCTGTTTTTAAACGAAATACAACTAACGGAACACTTGAAAAGATTCAAAACATGAGTGTTCATGGTGATTGGCCCCGTAATTTTACTTTAGATCCTACCGGTAAATTTTTGCTAGTGGCCAATAAAAAAAGTCATAATATCTCCGTCTTTAGTGTTGATGCTAATACTGGAAAACTCGCGTTTATGTACGATGTAAAAGTACCATCTCCAGTATGCTTATTATTCTAATTTTTAATGGATTAAATATTTACTTCAAATACTAAATTTACTGTTGTAATTTAAAAATAATAGAGTATCTTTGCGCCCTTATTAATAACCGAGGTCGAGAACCTCAAATAATTAATTATTATGCCAGTAAAAATTAGATTACAAAGACACGGTAAAAAAGGAAAACCTTTTTACTGGATCGTAGCAGCTGATGCACGTTCAAAAAGAGATGGTAAATACCTTGAAAAATTAGGGGTTTACAATCCAAACACAAATCCAGCAACTGTTGAATTAAACGTTGACGGTGCTGTTACTTGGTTACAGAATGGTGCACAACCAACTGATACTGCTAAGACTTTATTGTCTTACAAAGGTGCTTTATTAAAAAATCATCTTGCAGGTGGTGTTAAAAAAGGTGCTTTAACTGAAGAGCAAGCAGAAGCTAAATTTACTGCTTGGTTAGAAGAAAAAGCCGCTAAAATTCAAGCGAAAGCTGATGGTTTATCAGATGCTGAAGCAAAAGCGAAAGCTGATGCTCTTGCTGCTGAAAAAGCGGTTAACGAAGCAAGAATTGCTGCAGCTGCTCCAGCTCCTGTTGAAGAAGAGGTTGCTGAAGAAGTTTCTGAAGAAGCTCCTGCTGCTGAAGCTAAAGCTTCAAACGAAGAAGAATAAAAAATTTTTTTTTATACTTTTAAACTCCGATAGAAATATCGGAGTTTTTTATTCCCAAGAATGTCACATCGATCGCAGTCCAGATATTTTAAGTTGACATTTAATAGTTCTCGACTGCGCTCGAACAGACAATTATAGCATGAAAAAAGAAGATTGTTTCTATTTAGGTAAAATCGTAAAAAAATACAGTTTTAAAGGGGAGGTACTCGTAAAATTAGATACCGATCAACCTGAGCTTTATGAAAACTTAGATGCTATATTTCTAGAACTAAGAAACAACCTTGTGCCTTTTTTTATTGAAAGCTCACAATTGCATAAATCTGAACTTCTACGTATTAAATTTGAAGATGTGGATACGGAAGCGGATGCCGATTCGATTATGAAAATCGGCCTGTATTTACCTTTAGATCTGTTACCAAAACTTGAAGGAAACAAGTTTTATTTTCATGAAGTGATTGGTTTTATAATTGAAGATAAAAACTTCGGAGAAGTTGGCAAAATAACTGGAATTAATGATTCGACGGCTCAAGCCCTTTTTGAAATTGACAGAAATGGTATTGAAATTTTAATTCCTATGAACGACGAATTTATCGTGGAAGTTGACAGAGACCAAAAAACAATTATTGTTGACACGCCAGAAGGATTAATCGATTTATATTTAGAAGATTAGCCGTGTCTAAAGCCCCATTTAAATTCAAGCAATTCACTGTAAACCAAGACCAATGTGCCATGAAAATTGGCACCGATGCTGTTTTACTTGGTGCGTGGGCAAGCATAGAACAACAACCATTTTCAATTTTAGATATTGGCGCCGGCACAGGCATTTTAGCTCTAATGTTGGCCCAAAGAAGTCAAGCTGAAATTATTGATGCAATTGAAATAGATGATCTAGCCTACGAGCAATGTGTTGACAATTTTGAGCAATCATCTTGGGGAGACCGATTATTTTGTTATCATGCTTCTTTAGATGAATTTGTTGAAGAAATTGAAGACCAATACGATTTAATAGTTTGCAACCCACCTTTTTATTCTGAAGATTACAAAACAACAAGTTCGCAGAGAGACATGGCCCGATTTCAAGATGCGATGCCATTTGAACATTTACTAGAAAGTGTTTCAATTTTGTTATCTAAAAACGGTGTGTTTACAGTAGTTATGCCATTTAATGAAGAAGTTAAATTCATTGAAACGGCACAAAAATTCAACCTGTTTCCAAATAAAACACTTCATATAAAAGGCAATCCTGATTCCGATATCATACGAAGTCTTATTGAATTCTCCTTCCGCGAAAGCGAAACATCGATTAAATCTTTAATTATTGAAATTGAAAGACATCAATACACCCAAGATTATGTCAATCTTACAAAAAATTTCTACCTTAAAATGTAATAGATACTATTTAAGCGATCAAATCACATATTCAAACTTATTCCTTTTTTGAACGCTATTTGATAACTTAATTAGTA
Source organism: Algibacter luteus (assembly GCF_900141715.1). Classification (GTDB taxonomy): domain Bacteria; phylum Bacteroidota; class Bacteroidia; order Flavobacteriales; family Flavobacteriaceae; genus Arenitalea; species Arenitalea lutea. The sequence goes on from NZ_FQYK01000001.1 coordinate 666,133, forward strand.
TAATTCAATAAAGATTATTTAAATTTGAAGTGTAAAAATGATTATTTGATAATAAAAACGTCATTTTACTAATTATTTTCCTTTAAAACCTATTTAACTTCAGTCTTTATGCGACCAGATTTATTCGAAGCACCCGATTATTATAATTTAGATGAATTATTAACCGAAGAGCACAAATTAGTTAGAGATGCGGCCAGGGAATGGGTAAAACGAGAAGTTTCTCCCATAATTGAAGATTACGCCCAAAAAGCTGAGTTTCCAAAACAAATTATTGGTGGTTTAGCTGAAATTGGTGCTTTTGGACCATATATTCCAATGGAATACGGCGGCGCGGGATTAGACCAAATATCTTATGGTTTAGTTATGCAAGAAATAGAACGTGGTGATTCTGGAGTTAGATCTACGGCTTCGGTACAATCTTCATTAGTGATGTATCCTATTTGGAAGTATGGCAACGAAGCACAACGCCAGAAATATTTACCAAAATTAGCTAGTGGTGAATGGATGGGATGTTTTGGTTTAACCGAACCAGATCATGGATCTAACCCTGGAGGGATGGTTACTAATTTTGAAGACAAAGGCGACCACTTTCTTTTGAATGGTGCTAAATTATGGATAAGTAATGCTCCATTTGCACAAGTGGCGGTAGTTTGGGCTAAGGATGAAAACGGACGTATTCATGGACTTATCGTAGAGCGGGGTATGGAAGGGTTTTCAACTCCAGAAACACATAACAAATGGTCGCTTCGCGCATCGGCAACTGGCGAGCTTATATTTGATAATGTTAAAGTACCCAAAGAAAACTTATTACCAAACAAGTCTGGACTGGGCGCACCCCTTGGTTGTTTAGATTCTGCACGATATGGTATTGCTTGGGGAGCTATTGGAGCAGCAATGGATTGTTACGATACCGCATTGCGTTATAGCAAAGAACGTATACAATTTGATAAACCAATAGGTCAATTTCAGTTGCAACAAAAAAAGCTGGCTGAAATGATAACTGAAATAACTAAAGCACAACTTTTAGCATGGAGATTAGGTGTAATGAGAGATAACGGAACTGCGACCTCAGCACAAATTTCCATGGCAAAACGAAATAATGTGGATATGGCTTTAAAAATTGCACGTGAAGCTCGACAAATGCTTGGAGGTATGGGAATCACTGGTGAGTTCTCGATAATGAGACACATGATGAACCTTGAAAGCGTTATAACATACGAAGGCACACACGATATCCATTTATTAATTACCGGACTTGATATTACAGGGCTAAATGCTTTTAAATAAAAGACATAACAACATTAAATTCTAACTTTTTTACTATATCGTTATCGTTAAAAATTAACGATAACATGATATTTGACAGTTTTTTTAAAATATTCTGTTTCTAACTTTGTTGCTCGTATTCGCAGGTATGCGAGCATTAATTAAAGTTAGAACAACATGAAAGCTTCAAGAAAAGACACGATTCAATTTATTAATTTACAGTTAGCAGCATTAGGACAGCCGATTTTTAATGACAAAGAAGAGAGCAAAAATAAATTTTGCGACCCTGAATTCGAAAAAACAACGCGCCCACTAATCATGAGTCTTAGAGAAAAATCAAGGCTTTTGGCAGATCATTTGTCGCCTGCAGATTCAAGAATTCAAAATTTTATAGATAATTATTTAAAAGATGTTTCAGTTGACAAATCTTATAAATTACCAAATAATACATTAATCCTTTCTAAAAAGGGTCAAGCAAGAGAAGCTAGTTTACCACCAGATGGTAATTCATTTGAAAGTGATTTAGTAAACTCTAAAAGATTAAAACAAGGTATTTTAAACAACCCGTTACACGATAAAAGAACAACAAAAGGAACGTTTCATATTGTTGAAGGTCCGCTGCCTGTTCCTTTAGATAAAAAAGAAGTACCAAGAGTCGTATTAGCTCATTTTTTAAATGCAGCTTTCAATCCATCTGATGAGTTAAATACCTTACCATTTACATCCAACCAAGAGAAAAAAGCTAAAACCATGGTTTCAATGCTTTTAAGACCTGTTGTTTGTCCTGAAGTTAAAGGAGTAATCTCAGAAAAATCATTAGAGGTCCGCTTTTTTGCGCCTGGTACCTTAGTTAGTAATTTAGATTTTGTTGAAAATATTTTTGGAAACGCAGGTAACCCTAATTTAGCACATAATGATGCTGCTTTAGACCCTGAACATTGGACAGGACATACAGGATGTATTATTCTTGCACCACAATTATTAAAACTTAAAAAGAAGGACGTTGGTCTTCCTCATTTTGATGATGCTACAGATCGCCAGAAAAAAGATGGCATGTGCTGGAAAGATGCAAATGAACTTTATAATGACGGTGGTGCTTTTAAAATTACTTGTAGAGATGAAAGTGGTGTTGTAGTAACGTTGATTGCCGATAACTATTACGGATATTCTAAAAAAGAAATAAAAACCCAAATTAGTTACTCTGCAAATCTATTAGGCTTAGTTGAAGAAGAGCATGCTGGTGGCGCTATAGCTTATGCTAGACGTGTTATGGGAGATACCGTAAATTGTAATGACTATAAAGAATATTACGGTCTGGATCATACTTTTGAAAATGTTAAAACATTATTAGCAAACCGCATAGAAGTAAAACCAGAAAACTATGCGATAGATAAAAATTACCCTAATATTGTTTATATTCCAGAATCATCTTATTTCAATACAAACACAAACAGCATCAGCTGGAATTATAAAGGCAAAGAACAAAAATTGAAATTATCGCCTTTTAAAACATACGTGCATCCTTCTGGAAATAAATTAAGATTAGAAAAACACACGTCTATTAATTTATGGCGTATTGTAGAAACGTATCCGGAAGGCGTATTTTGCCATAAGCCTTGTACCGTTTCTGGTGGTGGTAAATCTGAGATTTCAAAATCTATGCAGAATGCTATTACCTATAGCAGATTTAACATTCATGATATAGAGGAAGATTTCAAAAAAGCAGATGAAATTATAGAATTCAACTATTCTACACGTTGGAAGGATAAAGACCCTAATAGACCAAAATCAAGATCATTCTTAAGTGAAAAAAGAACACTAGGCTCTGTTGTAAAACTACTAACACCTTCAGAAGAAAACTCAGATGAGTTTAATGAATGGTTAGAAAATATACCTGTGCATGTGCGCTCATTGGTATTATTTGTAAAACGTTTATTCAGACAAGCTCATGGAGCTAACCTTAACTGGAAAGACCTAATGTCTGTTGAAATTATTAACGGTGTAAAAGGCACCTCACTAATTTACAACAATACACCAGTAGTTGGTAGTTATGTTCGAATTGGATTTAATCAAAAAGGCAACTGGATGTTGAATAAATTACGTTCAGACTTTGCAGCTTGCGAAAAAATTCAAACTGAAGATGATATTACTGCTTCAATCACACTTCCTAGAAATCAGTTTAAAGATTTGAACCAGGAATATTCTAATGAAAGTGTAAAAGTATTAACTAACTGTGAAGCTCATTTATTCCAAAGACCAGATGAGGCTATTGTTAGAGGTTATGATAAAGGTGCAGAACTTGATATTATTTCAGACGGCAGATTTTTAACAAACTATGAAAAGTTAACTAAAAAAGATGCTATTGAAATTTATGAAGACACGATTAATTATGATAAATACACACAACCTGTTCAGGATTTTATAAAAGAAATTATAAATAGTGAAGATGAAGATATACAGTTTGTTTTACCATCTCACCCTAGAATTGTAGATGGCGAACCAACTAAAAACCCACGTTATTTAGAGCCAAATAGATTTTATAATGAAACTGAAGCTTCATATATTTCAGATATTGGTGTACGTTTAAAAAGAAAAATCAAGCCTGAAGACCCTGTAATACACGTTGTAAACGCTGTTCTACCTGGTAGAAGAAATAATCCTGCAGAAAGAGAAGCAGGTATTAGACCATTAGCTGTTTACAACCCAATTCACTACCAAGAAACCCCTGAATTATTTATGGATTTCATTTGTAGTCTAACAGGTAAATCACCATCAACTACAGGAGCTGGTTCAGAAGGTGCGTTAACTAAGGCTCCGTTCAATATGTTAACTCCAACAACAGATTTAAACAATGCGTTATTATCGCATATATTAACAGAATCTAACGGATTTAGTACTGCTGCAGGCTACGTTGGTGCAGAAAATAAAATTGACCATGATGTAAGTTTATTAATCCCAGAAATATGGGCTAGAATGGCTCCAGAAGATAGAGATCCTCAAAATTTAATTGCAAACGGATCTTTAGAAAAACTAGAAGACTTTGACTATAACGGTAAAAAAATATTAGCTAGCCGTTTAGGGTACAGAATTACAAAAACCTTCTCTCTATTGTGTTTAAATAGATTGTTTGACGAACCTACTGCTGTGTTTAATGAACGTATGTTAAAGCCCGAATTACAAAATCTTGAAGATTATGTAGATGGTATCAACAATATTGTTGAAGCACAACAAAAAGTGGCGTTAAATTATTTTGAAGATGGAAGTATTGAAGCCGCTATTCCGCCTTTAAAAATTCTGTTGAATATCATGGCTTATGGAAATTACAAAGGTAAAGACATTAGTCACCCAGAACTAAGAAAATATTTTGATAGAGATTATGTATTAAATTCGGATTGGTACAAAGAAAGACTTGTATTAAAACAAGAAAAAGATATTGCATACTATGGTTCTCAAATTGAGTATTTAGAATCATTTATGAAAAATCCGATAAACGATATTTTAGTAGAAGATATGCAAATAAATGCACGTTTAAATGCTACTAAAAAATTATATGACGCCGTAAAATCTAAAGATTATTTAACAAAACTTGTTGGAACTATTGGTGTAGACCCTTTATTTAAAAAGGCGAGTTAAACCCTTTTTAAAATATTTATTAGTAAACAAAAATCAAGGTTTTTAACCTTGATTTTTGTGCATCTAAAAATTTATATTTGCTAAAATTTTAAAACATTGCACAGATTAATTGCAACCTTTTTAGTTTTCTTATACATCTTAGCGATGTTAAGACCTATTCAGCCTTATGTTGAATATGTACTTAATCAGGATTATATTGCTGAATTTTTGTGTATTAATAAAGATAAGCCCGAACTGCAGTGTAACGGAAAATGTCATTTAGTCAAGGAAATTGAGAAACAGCAACAAGACCCTATTACTTCATTGTCAATTTCAATGGAAAACTACCCCATTGGTTTTGTAAATATTTATAACATTCCGTTAAACAAATATATTTCTTCTAAAAAAGAACATATTTACTTCTATACTAATCTTTACAACCTTAATATTAAGGCTTCATTATTCCAACCTCCTATTGCTTAGTTTATAAATAGTAAATGTTATTCATGCAGATATAATCTATCAATGCGTGTATACATAATGCTTTGGTATTACTACTGAAGTCGCAATTATTTATAACCTTTTCAAAATATTAAAAATGAAATTACATATAACTATGTTGTTATGTGTGTTATGCGTCAATTTGTCGTTTTCACAAGCACAAATAGATAGCACCACTACAACAAGAACACAATTACCTGAGGTAATTGTCACTGGTCATTCTAATATAGACCCAATTCATAGTGCCGTAAAAAACGATTACCAAAAAAAAGGCATCCAGCCGAAAAATGTAGCTGATCTTTTTTCTGAAATCAACGGTTTTTCAACAATAAAGCGTGGTAATTATGCCATTGATCCCATTTTTAGGGCATCTGCTTACGAACAACTAAACGTAATGTACGACGGAGGCGTTAAAGCAGTACATGCTTGCCCTAACAGAATGGATCCCATAACTACCCATGTTATTCCCGAGGAAATTGAGAAAATAGAAGTTGTAAAAGGACCCTATACCGTAAGATATGGCGCCACCTTTGGAGGCATCGTGAATATGGTAACCAAAAGCCACCACATGCTTGATCACGGTTTTCATGGTAAAGTTTCGGCAGGTTATGAAACTAATGGAAATGCTTTAGTAAGTAATCTTCAACTGCAACACGTATCAAATAAATTTAATGCCACAGCCAACATAGGTTATCGAAATTTTGATGATTATGAAGACGGAAATAATTTCTCAGTTCCATCAGCATTTAAAAGTACCGATTATGGTATCAAACTGGGTTACGCCCTTTCAGAAAATCAATATTTACAAGCACATTGGCGTCAATCGTTTGGTAGAGATACCAAGCATGCTGGTTTGCCAATGGACACGGATTTCGACAACAGTTCTATTGCCTCTTTAGATTATACTGTAGAAAATTTATCGAACACATTAAAAGGTATTACAGCCAAAGCCTATTATAGTTTTGTAGATCATTTAATGACTAACGAAAACCGTCCTAATTTCAATATGGTTTTTGCTTCGTCTCCTGTCGAATCAACAACCATTGGCGGAAAAATTGAAACACATTGGTTATTTAACGAGCGTTTAATTTTTTACTTAGGAACCGACGCCCTATTAATAGGTAGAGAAGGCAACAGAACGCGTACGGTAAAAATGATGAATGGTACCATGCTGCCAATGCCTATGGTGTTTACTGATAAAATATGGCAAGATGCTACTTTAAATGATGTTGGTTTATTCTCTGAAGCTACTTACAGCATGAACAAAACGACTTTTAAAGCAGGACTTCGGGTTGATTTTGTAAATGCAAATGCAGAAGATTTAGAAGATGATTTTGCTGCGAGGTATGGCAACGATGTTAAACAGAATGAAACCAATGTGAGCGGAACAGTATCTGTAAAACAAAAACTAGATTCTAAAACTTTTTTAGAAGCCGCTTACGGACGCGGTGTAAGAACCGCAAATATGGCCGAACGCTACATTAATCATTTTACAGTTGGTCAGGATAATTATGAATACATAGGAAACCCATTTTTAAAAGCTGAAATAAATGATCAGTTTGAAATAGGAATTACTGGAGTTACCAAAATAAATAGCTTAAATAATTTCAATTATCAATTCTCAGTTTTCTATAGTGTTTACGATAATTATATTTCAGCTGTTGTAGACCCTTCAATCCCAAGAAAATTTATGCCAACTCAAGAACCACAATATACCAAGGTGTTTACCAATATTGATGATGCCTATAAATCAGGGTTTGAGTTTATGTTTAAATTTGATTTTCTTAAGGACTATTATTTTAAAAATCAATCGGCATATGTAAGAACTAAAAACAAGGATTTTGGGGAGTCATTACCATTAAACCCTCCTTTTACAACAACATTCTCTATTGGAGTAGACAAACCTTTTTATTGGGCAAAGGCGCAATATAACATCACATCTAAACAGTCACATATTGCACCTTCTTTTGGAGAAACTGAGACTGCGGGATATGAAACTTTCGATGTTAAAATGGGAGCGACCCCGTTTAAAAATATTACAATTGGTATAGCTTGTTTAAATATTTTCGACACATCTTATAACAGTCATTTAAATTTTTCTTACCAGAACCAAGCCAGCATGAACGGGTCTCCGATTACAGAAACTGGACGTAATTTCACTGCTTTTTTACAGTATAAATTTTAAAATAGTTTTATTTTTCATTTAGAAAAAGCGTTTCAATTTTGGAACGCTTTTTTTAATAAAATTCTTTTTCATTTTCAAAATCGTATCTTTAAAAGAAAAAAATGAAATTAAAATTATACCTCATCTGTATAAGTTTTAGTGTTTTTTGGCTTTTTGGGTGCTCAAGCGATTATGAAGTATTACCAATTACTGAAAGCACTTCAATCAATACCAGTAGTGAACCAACTGAAGAAGAAACCAATGTACCTGAAAGCAGCATTGTAAAAATTTTGTCTTTAGGTGATAGCTATACGTATGGTACGAACGTATGTCCCAGTTGTAGTTTCCCCGAGCAATTAAAAAGCCAATTAAGATTAAGAATTGAGTCAAGTGTGACACAGCTTAAAATCATTGCTCAAAGCAGATGGACAACTACCAATTTAATTGATGCAATTAATACCGACAGTTCTTCTAACGAATATGATTTGGTAACACTCTTAATTGGTGTTAATAACCAATATCAGCGCAAACCTTTTTCGCTTTACGAAAAAGAATTTCCATTACTTGTTAATAATGCTATTGCAAAAGCTAATGGAGACAAAAGTCAAGTTATAGTTATTTCAATTCCAGATTATGCGTATACGCCATTAGGCCAAGGCAATACGCTTATTTCTAATGATATAGATAAATACAACAATTATGCAGAAAACTATTGCATGCAAAATAACATTAGCTACCTCTACATCACAGATATTACGAGACAAGGCTTAGTAAATCCTGCTCTTGTGACGTTTGATGGCCTACATCCTTCTGAATTGGCTTATTCTAAATTTGTTGATAGACTTCTACCTTTAGCAATAAAAAAACTTAACTGATTAAAGTAAACTTAAAAAGCGACTTCTATTTAAAACACATTTTTGTTTACATTTACTACATGTTTACATGTGTGTATTAATATTTATATTCAAGTGTCACATGTAACATTCATTAAATCATTTTCCTAAAATCACATATTTAGTTATGAATGTTTCATCCAAAAAACGATTAGATAACGCTTATAATAATGCTAAGGTTATTGATTTTGATGACGATAGTAAATTTATCTTATTTAGTGATTGCCACCGTGGTGATAATAGTTTTGCCGATGATTTTGCAAACAACAGAAACATCTACTTTCATGCTTTAAAACACTATTACGCTGAAGGATTTCAATATTGCGAACTAGGTGATGGCGACGAACTTTGGGAAAATCTATCATTCAGTTCTATTTTAGATGCTCATAAAAATGTGTATATGCTTATGAAACTATTTCATAAGGAAAAACGATTACATATGATATGGGGAAACCACGATATGGTTTATAGAAATGAGGCTTATGTGAAGAAAAATTTATCCACCTATTTTGATCCAAAAGTAGGTGAAGAAGTGGAGCTTTTTGGGGACATAAAATACCATGAAGGCATTGTCTTAAAACATTGCATGACGGGGCAAGAACTGTTTTTAACGCATGGACATCAAGCCGATTGGTGGAATTTTCTGTTTTGGAAATGGAGTCGTTTTATGGTACGCGTATTATGGAAACCTTTAAATGTTATGGGTATTGCAGATCCTACAAGTCCTGCAAAAAACTACAAGGAATTGATTAAGGTGGAGCGCAGAACTAAAAAATGGATTAGCGACAACAGCAATTTAATGACCATTGTTGGGCACACTCACAGACCACGATTTCCGGAGCCTGGAGATATTGCTTTTTTTAATGATGGCAGTTGCGTTCACCCAAGAAGTATCACAGGTATTGAAATTGAAAATGGTGCCATTTCTTTGATTAAGTGGCAAATTGCAACAAGAGATGATGGGACTTTACAAATAGTTAGAGTTTTACTTGAAGGTCCGAGAAAATTAATCGATTATAAGACTGAATAAAAAATAGATTCCTAATTATTTCAGGAATAAAATTATGCATCAAAAAAGATTCGAAGGTTTTTTAAAAACACCTAGTTTATTAGTGAGTACTCAGGTTTTTGATCTAAATCCGTTTAAAATTTCTTCAAAATCTACTAGTATCGACGTTGTTGTTGATGAGCGTTTACGCCTCGGAAAATATGTTGAACGTTTAGTTACTTGGGAACTCTCGCAACACAGTAACATTTCTCTTTTGGCTGAAAACATTCAAATTCAAGAAGACAAAACCACTTTAGGCGAATTAGATTGCTTACTCCTAAAAGATAATAAGCCCATACATCTTGAAATTATTTATAAATTTTATGTGTATGATGCCACTGTTGGAAATAACGAAATTGAGCATTTTATTGGCCCTAATAGAAAGGATAGCTTATTAGAAAAACTTACTAAATTAAAAGAAAAACAGTTGCCTTTACTTTATTCTGAGGCTTGTAAACCATACTTGAACACCTATCATTTAGTGGCCGAAAATATAAGACAAGAAGTTTATTTTAAAGCGCAATTATTTTTGCCCTATAATAAACAAGATATTCAACTCCAGCTTTTAAACCCAGGTTGTGTAATTGGTTTTTATATTAAGTTAAAAGAATTACAACAATTTGAAGGGTGTAAATTTTTTATTCCTAGTAAAAAAGATTGGTTGGTATTACCTCACACTTATGTGAATTGGTTGAATTTTAATGAATTTAAAACCAGGATAACGGATTTTAATTCTAAAAAAATATCGGCTTTATTTTGGATAAAGTTAAAATCTGGAGAATTACAAAAACTGTTTTTCGTTTGGTGGTAACTCTGTGGATTGGGTGATGATTCTTAGCAGATTAGCCCGCGTTAGGGATTGCAGTGAAAATCCTTTTTGTGAGGCACGAGCAAAAAGATTGTAACGGAAAGCCCGACCCTCGTGGTAACCTGCCTACCCACAGGCAGGCGCCCTAAAAAATTAGCTTAAGAAATTAATTTTGATGAGATTACTGCCTCCTCAGAAATATTAGCTTTCTGGAGCCAATTCTACTTCTAGCCCTTCCATTTCTGGTGTGATTTGGATTTGGCAACCTAAACGACTGTTTTCTTGCACATCGAAAGCTTCGGAAAGCATAGCTTCTTCATCGTCGCTCATTTCTGGCAATGGCGTTTCGCTTAACACGTAACATTGGCATGAGGCGCACATAGCCATACCCCCGCAAACACCAATAGTGCCTTCGGGCGCAAGTTCGTAAGACCTTACCACTTCCATAAGATTCATGGCCATGTCTGTTGGTGCTACTATCTCGTGCGTTACTCCGTCTCTGTCTGTTATTTTAATGTTTACGTCTTCCATTGCTAAATTTTGTAATTCTGCTTAAAGCATGTCATAATTCGTGCCACAAATTTAGTATTTGAGGTTTTATTTTTACTCTTTTTATTTGCTAAATTATGCTGATATTTAAATAAATAAGGAATCGTTAAAATTATATAATTTTAACGATTCCTTTTTCAGTATAAAGATGCTTTAGTTGAAATTAAAGCAGTACTTTATGCTATACTTCAATATTTATAACTTGTTCAATTTGTGGAGCGTACTTTTTTATAGTCATTTCTACTCCAGATTTTAGCGTCATTTGATTGACACTACAACCCACACAAGCTCCTTGAAGTTGTACTTTAACCAAATTATCGTTTTCTATAGATAATAAAGAAATATCGCCACCATCACTTTGCAAAAATGGGCGAATTTCGTCTAAGGCCTTTTCAACATTTAATTTTAGCTCTTCTGAAGTCATAATTTATTTTTTAACTGCTGAACAACCAGCCATTGTTGTAATTTTTATTGCTTCGGTTGGTGGTAAATCATCGTTTCGACGCACGACTTCTTGAACAACATTTTGAGTTAATTTCTCGAATGCTTGTTCTAGAGGTGTTGCCGTTTGTAAAGCTGCTGGCCTACCAACATCGCCTGCTTCTCTTATACTTTGTACTAAAGGAATTTCTCCCAAAAATGGTACATTTAAATCTTCGGCTAGATTTTTAGCACCTTCTTTTCCGAATATAAAATATTTATTATCTGGTAATTCGGCAGGTGTAAAATATGCCATATTTTCAATTATTCCTAATACCGGCACATTAATACTTTCTTGCTGAAACATAGCTACGCCTTTTTTAGCATCGGCCAATGCCACATTTTGTGGTGTACTCACTACAACTGCCCCTGTGATTGGTAATGATTGCATGATGCTTAAATGAATATCGCCTGTTCCTGGAGGTAAATCTAAAAGCAAGAAATCCAGCTCGCCCCAATGTGCGTCAAAAATCATTTGATTTAGTGCTTTAGCCGCCATTGGCCCTCGCCAAACAACGGCTTGATCTGGTTGTGTAAAAAATCCAATAGACAATACTTTTACACCGTAATTCTCAATAGGCTTCATTTTAGATTTCCCTTCAATGTTTACTGCTAGTGGTTTTTCAGTTTGCACATCAAACATTATAGGAATTGATGGCCCATAGATGTCGGCATCCAAAACCCCAACTTTAAAGCCCATTTTTGCTAGAGTTACCGCTAGATTTGCCGTAACTGTAGATTTTCCAACTCCACCCTTACCCGATGCTACAGCTACTATATTTTGAATTCCAGGAATAGGTTTTCCTTTAATGACATTAGCCTTGGGCTTTTCGGGAGCTTCAACTTTGACATTCACAGTTATCTTAGCTTTCTCGTATACTTTATCGTGAATGATTTTCAAGATATCAACTTCCGTACGTTTTTTGGCCTGTAAGCTTGGGTTTTTTATTGTAATATCAACAATTACCTCGTCACCAAAAGTAACAACATTTTTAACTGCTCCGCTCTCGACCATATTTTGTCCTTCTCCAGGAACTGTAATACTTTCAAGCGCCTTATAAATATCTTTTTTATCTAACTTCATATTTACTTTGAAATCTGTTTGAAAAAATCCTGATAAAACATCCGGATGCATTCAATTATCATCGATTAATTCAATTTTTTTGAACTTTGAATTGATTCTAATTAAGAATCATTCTAAAGGCAAAGATAAGTAATAATCATAGAAGTCAGAAGCTCGTGATAAGAACTTTTAGCTATAACCATATCGGTGTTTATTATTGTTTTTATATTTAACTGTAATGATATCTTATTTGGTATAATTTGTGTGACTATATGTGTTAGAAACCTGATACTAACCCGTTATGAAACCAGTTCTTTTTTTCGTATTTATTTTGTTTTTAACTCAAGGAAGTATTGCGCAAAGTAAAATTAAAAAAGCCGAAGAGAGCTTAAATAACACCACTGAATCCGTCTCGGAATCTGAAAATAACATAACATATTTTAATAACAACGATTCTTCTTCAAATGGTAATTTTTTTGCTGATGTTTTTGGTGAATTGTTTATTCAAATATTTGCTTATACTGTTTATGGTATTGCCATTGAAAGTCCCTTTGAGACCAATAACAGTGGAAGTTATGCATTTGTCAGCAAATTTCCATACAACAACTCTACGCAAGGACAATATACCTATGAATGGAACGAGGACACTCCCATTATAAGAACCACTTTCTCCGCAAGATACATTTCTGAGAACAGCAGAATCAATGGCACTCATTTAAACTTTGATACTCGGTTTTTAAAACGGTTTGGTTTTGAGGCTAATTATCTCCAACTCTGGGAAAAGAATCCTTATTTTGGAACGGACAATCTAGCCATGTATACTGCGCTTGCCAAATACCATCGTGTACGCACTGAAAAATTTAATTTATGGTGGGGTTTAGGTGCTTCTTATATTGACGGCGACGTAAATGATTTTGGTTTTACTTACGGATTAGGAGTCGAATTATTTTTTGCAAGACCATTAAGCTTAGAAACCATTTTTAATCAATCGCTTATTAACGGAGAAACAGTAAATAAGTTTGATGGTTTATTAAACTATCATTTAAAAAATTATAAAGTAACTGGGGGTTATGAGCATATAAGAATTGGTAACCAGAATTTTTCTACACTCGTTTTGGGCGCTGGTATTTTTTTCTAGAAGAAATTACAGCTCTTTTGAAGGATCCCAAAATACCTTTTCAAAATTTTGCACTTGGTTCTCGATAACCTCAACACCCTCATTTTCTAAAAGCTGTTGCATTAAATTTGTACCTTCAAAATGATGCTTACCTGTTAAGAGTCCTTTTCTATTAACAACACGATGTGCTGGTACGTCTTTTCCATGAGAACCATTCATAGCATACCCAACCATTCTTGCGCTTTTTGCAGCACCTAAATATTTAGCAATGGCACCATAACTTGTAACTCGACCCATCGGAACTTGTTTTGCTACGTCGTAAACTTTATCAAAAAAAGAAAGCGTTTCTGGTTGCATTTTTAAAAATCTTTAATGATGTTAATTAAAGTTACAATTGAAATAATGCCTGTAATACCTCCAATAATTCGGTTCATGTTTTTCTGAGACGTAAACGGCTTCTCCTTAATTTTATCGAAGAAAAAAATGTACATATAAAGGGTTACAAACGTACCAGTAGTAGCTCCTATTACATATGAAAGAATGCTTGTTTTTTCGAAAGTCATCCAACCAAAAGACGCTAAAGTAATAGTCATATAAGCCTGATAAGGAATAGGAAATACATTAATTGCCGACAACAACATACCTTGAAAAAATCGACTTTGCTTACTCTTAGTTTTAGGATCTATTTGCTGTTTTGGAGCTGATTTTGCAATGAATAAAAAATAAATGGTGATGAGTATAAAAATAACTAAAGCTACACTTCTTAAAATACCAATTACTTCTGGATGCTTGCTTAAATAACGTGCAAAAATACTTGCTAAATACGTTTGAGCAAAAACTATAACACAAACACCAATTGAAAATACTATACCTCGAACATGTCCTTCTTTTAAGCTAATTTTTGCAGCATTCATATTTAATAACCCTGGCGGAATAACACCAATCATTGCAAAAAATAAACCCAAAAAGAAGATAAAGGTTATGTTCACGATTATTTAATTTTAAACTTAATGTAAGTTATTGGTTTATTTTGTTCTAAGTACTGCGATTCGTAAAAAGTTTGAATACTAGTCACTTCTTCAGGACTTCCTTCTTGTTTATATACATTGTGGTTTGCATAAATAACCTCGTGCCCTGCGCCATGTAATAAACCAAGTGTATAACCGTGCATAAACTCGCTATCGGTTTTCAAATTCACTTCGCCTTCTGGTTTTAATATTTGTTTGTACCGTTGTAAAAACTTCATATTAGTCATGCGGTGTTTGGTTCGCTTATATTTTATTTGCGGGTCTGGGAATGTAATCCAGATTTCATCGACTTCGTTTTCTGCAAACGCAAGGTCTATAAGTTCTATCTGTGTTCTTAAAAAGGCTACGTTTGGAATGTTATCTTCTAAAGCTGTTTTTGCTCCGCGCCAAAAACGAGCGCCTTTAATATCTATACCAATAAAATTTTTATCTGGATATTTTTGAGCTAATGCTACCGAATATTCACCTTTACCGCATCCTAACTCTAAAACTAAAGGGTTGTTGTTTTTAAAAACTTCTGCTCTCCAGTTGCCTTTTAAATTAAAATTTGCATTAACCAACTCGTCTCTAGTTGGTTGAAATACATTGGAAAATGTTTCGTTTTCTTTAAATCGTCTGAGTTTGTTTTTGCTTCCCAAAGTTTATTAACTATTTCTTATTGATTACTTTTAATTCGGTAAAATTAAGGAAATATACGAGAGCCTTAATATCTTATCTTTGAATTTAGCAAAAAAGTGCGTGAGGGATTGAGACATTTGTTGCATCCCGATGAATATCAAGAGACTGCCAAAAGCCCGAACCTTGTGGACACGCCATAATTATTTGAAATGAAAAAAAGAATTTTGGTGGCGCCGTTAAATTGGGGACTTGGACACGCTACGCGTTGTATCCCTATTATAAATGCTTTGCTGCAAGAAGGGTTTGCACCAATTATTGCAAGCGATGGAGACGCATTGGCATTATTAAGTAAAGAATTTCCTAACCTACCAACCATTGAGTTGCCAACGTACAACATTTCATATAGTAAAAACGGTAAACTGTTTAAATTGAAGCTACTGAAAGATTTACCGAATATTTTAAAGGCGATAAAAGCTGAAAATGAAGCTATTGAGTCTATTTTAAAACATAATGATATTGCCGGAATAATTTCTGATAACAGATTGGGCATAAGAAGTAAAAAGGTACCTTCTGTTTTCATAACACACCAATTGCAAGTTTTAAGTGGAAACACCACTTGGTTGAGTACAAAAATGCACAAAGAAATAATAAAGAAATTTAACGCCTGCTGGGTGCCTGATGTTGAAGATGAGGAGGTTAATTTAAGCGGAATATTGGGGCACGTAAAAGGGTTTGATGTTAATGTGAAATATATTGGACCCTTAAGTAGATTTACCAAAAGTGATACTGATATAAAACACGATTTATTGGTTTTACTCTCCGGACCTGAACCGCAACGCTCTTTCCTCGAGACCAAATTGCTTGCAGCGTTAAAAAGCTATTCTGGGGATGTTGTTTTTGTTAAAGGAGTGATAGAGAAAGAACAAACTAAACAAGTGCAAGGACACTTAACTATCTATAACTTCATGACTTCTAACTTATTAGAAAAAACAATAAAGGAGAGTGCTTTGGTATTATCTAGATCGGGTTACACCACGATTATGGATTTAGCGAAACTGAATAAGAAAGCTTTTTTTATACCAACGCCAGGGCAGTTTGAGCAAGAATATTTAGCAAAACGACTTAGCGAAATGCAGATAGCACCAAGTTGCCATCAAGACGAATTTAAAATTGAAAAGTTGAATGAAGTTGAAACCTTTAAAGGTTTAAAAGCGTATGATTTTGAAGTCGATTTTAAAGATTTATTCAGCCTTTTCTAAAGTAAAAGAGAACTCGCTACCCACTCCAAACTCACTTTCTACATAAATTTTTTCTTGATGCGCTTCAATTATATGCTTAACAATTGAAAGTCCAAGACCAGAACCACCTTCTTTTCTTGAGCCACTTTTATCTACACGGAAAAAACGCTCAAAAAGGCGCGGTATATGTACCTTTGCAATACCTTCGCCATTGTCGGTAACACGCACTATTACTTTGTTTTTAATAAGGTTTTCAATACTGACTTCTGTAGTGCCTTTTTCGCTTCCGTATTTTATAGAGTTTACTATTAAATTTACGATGACTTGTTGAATACGTTCCTTATCTGCTCTAACGAGTATGGGTTTAGGGTAGTCTCTATCGAAAGTTAAAGTAATTTTTTTCTTATTAGCTTTCATTTCTAACATATCGAACACATTTTTCACCAATTCTACAATGTTAAAAACACTCATATTTAAACTTAAATCACCAACTTCTAGTTTGGTAATCATGTCTAAATCTTTAATTATATAACCTAACCTCTCGATGCCTTTACTAGCTCTTTCTAAGTATTTTTCTCTAATATTTTTATCATCCATTGCACCATCAAGTAAGGTTAAAATATAACCTTGTACTGTAAATAATGGCGTTTTTAATTCGTGAGAAACATTACCTAAAAATTCTTTTCTATACTCTTCTCTTACTTTTAAGGTTTCAATTTCAATCTTTTTGTCTTTAGCGAATTTATCAATTTCTTCTGTTAAGGTTTTCATGTCGGTCGTTATGGGACCTTTGGAGAAACTTGCCGTTTCCAAAAGAGTTAAATCGTCGTAGATTTTTTTTACGCGTTTATAAATAAATCGTTCTACACTAAATTGAATAATTATAAACGAAAATAAATAAATACAAATAGCGAACAATATTGGGTAATACCATTGCAAAATATCAAGGTAATACAAAAAAACACTCAGTAAGAGTGTTGTGTATAGCGTGATATAAAATGCCGTACGAACAGCAAATCGATATGATTTTTTAAATTTTGCTTGCATTAATCTACAAACTTGTAGCCTACACCTTTTATGGTTTTAAAGCTATTATCGCCTAATTTTTCTCGAAGTTTTCTAATATGAACATCAATGGTTCTACCACCAACTATAACTTCATTACCCCAAACGGCATCAAGTATTTCATTTCTTTTAAATACTTTACCCGGTTTAGATGCCAATAAAGATAATAATTCAAATTCTTTTCTAGGTAAAATTAATTCTTTCCCTTTTGATATTATTTTATACTCATCACGGTTAATTACCAAGTTTCCTACTTTTACGGTATCTGCTACATCGTCTTCTTTAAAGCGTCTTAAAAGCGCTTTTACTTTACTAACTAATACTTTAGGCTTTATTGGTTTTGTGATATAATCATCAGCGCCAGCATCAAAACCAGCAACTTGAGAGTAATCTTCACCTCTTGCTGTTAAAAATGTAATTATTGAATTTTCTAAATCTGGAATTTTCCTGATGTTTTCGCAAGCTTCAATACCATCCATTTCAGGCATCATAACATCTAGTATAATTAAATGCGGTAATTCTTTTTTAGCTTTCTTAACACCTTCTAGCCCGTTCTCTGCAGTAATGACTTGGTAGCCTTCATTAGATAAATTGTAACCAACAATTTCCAAGATATCTGGTTCATCATCAACCAATAAAATTTTAATATCCTTTTTTTTCATCAACGTTAGGAATGTTTAATCAAGTAAAGATAAAACTAAAAGCACAATTTAAATAAAAATCCAAAATTAATAACATTAAGGTAACACTCACTTCACTTGAATTTAATCTTTCGACCAATTACGCTAATCTTTAACAGTAATTTGGCATCACTTTTGTAGTATTTTATTAACTTTATAAAACCAAATCAGAGTGTATGAAAAACGTTTACTATTTATTGTTATTCGTTGCCTTAACATGTTTTTCATCCCATAAAATGGGTGCGCAAAGCGCTGTTAAGAATCCCTCTACGCAACCTATTATTGAAGGATTATCTATTTACCCTAATCCAGTAAATAAAGAAAAATCAGTTATTAGTATAGCTTCAAAATTGAGCTTAATTAAAGACATTGAGATATTTGATGTTTTAGGAAAGCGAATTTTTGCTACGGTTTTAACTGGAAGAGAATTAAATATTTCTAATTTAAGAAAAGGAGTTTACATTTTAAAAATTACCGAAAGTGATATTAGTGAGACTCGGAAATTAGTGATAAAGTAAAGAATATGATTAATAAATAATCAGGTTCTTTAAATAAAGAATAAAGCGTTACCTATTGGTTGCGCTTTTTTATTTTATCTACTTTTGTAAACACGATTTAATAATTGTAGCCAGATTTCAATAGCACTGAACATTAGTTAATGATAGACAACCATTCCATTTTTAATATTAAAAGCTCCTTTGAATTTGAACAATTGGCAATACAAATATTCAAACATCAATTTGAAAACAATCGCGTTTATCGTTCTTTTTGCGATTTGCTATATAAGCACCCTAGTGAAGTAAAAACCATACTAGATATTCCATTTTTACCTATTCAGTTTTTTAAAACACGTGAAGTTTTGAGTTCTAAAAAACCTGTAAAAATTACATTCACAAGTTCTGGAACTACTGGAAGTGAAACAAGCAAACATCATATTACCGATTTAAGTATCTACGAACAAAGCTTCACTAAAGGGTTTGAACACTTTTATGGTAAAATTGAAGATTATGTTGTTTTAGGGTTACTGCCTTCTTATTTAGAACGCGAAGGATCGTCATTGGTTTATATGGTTGATAGCATGATTAAAACATCCAACCATCCAGAAAGTGGTTTTTATTTAAATAACCTTTCGGAATTAAAAGACACTTTAACAAAAGTAGATTCAGAAGGCAAAAAAGTATTACTCATTGGGGTTTCTTTTGCTTTGCTAGATTTGGTTGAAACCCATCAATTTAATTTAAAAAACACTATCGTTATGGAAACTGGCGGTATGAAAGGTAGACGAAAAGAAATAATTAGAACCGAATTACACAACATACTAAAAAAAGGATTTGGTGTTGCACAAATACATAGTGAGTATGGCATGACCGAACTTTTAAGTCAGGCCTATTCTAAAGGTGAAGGTGTTTTTACATGTCCACCATGGATGAAAGTTCTAACACGCGATACTGAAGATGCGTTAACCATTCAAGAATCTGGGAAAACAGGAGGACTTAATATTGTTGACTTAGCAAATGTGAATTCTTGCGCATTTATCGCGACACAAGATTTAGGAAAAACGAATCTTGATGGATCTTTTGAAGTGATAGGACGTTTCGACAACTCAGATATTCGAGGTTGCAACCTTATGGTACTATAAACTCAATAGCATATATTCATTCAAAAAAAATACAAGTTAGTGTAAGTTTTTAAAATAAATCACGACAAAACTCTCAGCTAAGAATAAAGAAAAATTAGTTTTTAGTTGATTGGTTAGTATTAAAGCCTGGGTTCTCACTCAGGCTTTATTTTTTTAAACTATTTGTAACACAAAATAGTTTTTCTTTCCGCGCTGTAGAAGCACAAACTTGTTATTAATTAAGTCTTTGGAAGTAATCGTATAATCTTCTTTAACTTTCTCTTTATTTACAGAAATAGAATTTTCTTTTAATGCTCTTCTAGCTTCACCGTTAGATTTCAAAAACCCTCCTTTTTCTGCTAAAGCCGCTATAATATCTAATCCGTTTTCAATTGCAGAGGTTTCAATTTGAGTTTGTGGCACACCATCAAAAACATCTAAAAATGTTGTTTCGTTCAAGGCTTTTAAATCTTCGCTTGTAGATTTTCCAAACAATATATTACTTGCTTTAATGGCATTATCTAAATCATCTTTAGAATGTACCATAACAGTAATTTCTTCTGCTAAACGTTTTTGTAATACTCTTAAATGAGGTGCTTCTTGGTGCTCTTCGATTAATCCGTTTATTTCCTCTTCAGTTAAAAAAGTGAATATTTTAATGTACTTTTCGGCATCTTCATCACTAGAATTTAACCAATATTGGTAAAACTTATATGGCGATGTTCTGTTAGCATCTAACCAAACATTGCCGCCTTCAGATTTTCCAAACTTTGAACCATCAGATTTAGTAATTAACGGACAAGTAATTGCAAATCCTTTTCCACCAGCAATTCGTCTTATTAATTCGGTTCCAGTAGTAATATTTCCCCACTGGTCGCTTCCACCCATTTGAATAGAACAATCGCTTTCGCGGAATAAATGTAAAAAATCGTAACCTTGAACAAGTTGATAGGTAAACTCAGTGAAACTCATACCTTCTGAAGCATCAGATGAAATTCTATTTTTTACAGAATCTTTAGCCATCATATAATTTACGGTAATGTGTTTCCCGACATCTCGAATAAATTCAAGAAAAGAAAAGTTTTTCATCCAATCGTAATTATTCACAAGTTCTGCCGCATTGGCTTCATTGCTTTCAAAATCAAGAAAATGAGCCAACTGAGCCTTTATTGCCTCTTGGTTATGTCGAAGTGTTTTTTCATCTAACAAATTACGTTCGTTAGATTTCCCCGAAGGATCTCCTATCATCCCGGTTGCACCACCCACTAAAGCCACTGGTTTATGTCCACAGCGCTGATAATGCGCCAAAAGCATAATAGGAACTAAATTCCCAATGTGTAAAGAATCTGCAGTAGGATCAAAACCCACGTATGCACTTCGCATACATTCCATTAAATGTTCTTCAGCTCCAGGCATAACAGTATGTATCATGCCTCTCCAAGTTAATTCTTCAACAAAATTCTTTATCATGCTTCTTTAATTTTTACAAAACTATGCAAAGATAAAAATACAGGTATAATTCCTTATGTATTCTGAATAATTCTTTAATTTAGTTGCATGATTTTAGTAACAGGAGGAACAGGATTAGTTGGGGCACATTTACTTTACAAGCTCATCTCTAATAAGGAAAAAGTAAGAGCTATTTATAGAAATGAACGAAAACTAGATAACACTAAAAATGTATTCTCTTGTTATACCAAAGATTACACAGCCTTATTTGATGCGATTGAATGGGTTCAAGCTGATATTTTAGATATTCCAGCACTTACCGAAGCCTTTGCAGGCGTCACTAAAGTGTATCATTGTGCAGCTTTTGTTTCTTTTGAGCCCGATAAATACCATCTACTTAGGAAAACCAATATTGAAGGAACTGCGAATATTGTTAACCTATCATTAGCTCACAATATATCAAAACTTTGCTATGTGAGTTCTATTGCTGCCATTGGGCATACAATTAACAATGACCCCATCTCTGAAAAAACGATTTGGAACCCAGAAGACGACCATAGTGTTTACGCCATAACCAAATATGGTGCAGAAATGGAAGTTTGGCGAGGCACTCAAGAAGGACTAGATGCTGTTATTGTTAATCCGGGTGTTATTTTAGGTGCAGGAATTTGGCGTTATGGTACTGGAAGTTTGTTTAAGAAAGCAAAACATGGCATGAGATTTTACACATCTGGAACCGTTGCTTTAATTTCTGTTGATGATGTTATAAATGTTATGATACAATTGATGCAGAGTAATATTATTAACGAGCGCTTTGTTTTAGTTGCTGAAAACTGGACTTACAAAGATTTTATACACTCTTTAGCTAAATCTGTTAACGCTAAACCACCTAAAAAAATGGCTGGAAGTATACTTTTAAAAATGGCTTGGAAATTAGATTGGTTAACACACAAAATAACAGGTAAAAGAAGGGAACTCACAAAACATATTGTAAAGTCGTTAACTACAGAAACTAATTATAACAATGATAAAATAAAAACCGCCTTAGATCTTGAATTTAAGGCGGTTAATCAAACTATTCGTAAAATTGGCAGCCAGTTTCTTAATCAGTAATTGGCTCTATTAAATCTTCAATTTCTTCAATACTTTTTTCAAGCAACTCATCATCAATCTGCAAGGAATCTCTTAAAATTATAGTTCCTAATGAATCTTTATTTTTAGGTGATTGCAGTTCCTTTTCTTTTAAAACTTTCGCTAAACTATCTGCTTCTCTTTTAGTTTGCGCCTTCCATTCCTCTGCTTCTATTTCTTTTAATTTTTCTTTTAATTTTTCTAAACTATCAGTGACTTTACTATAAATCGCCTCATAATCATCAACATAAAAAGCGTAATAACTATTACTTAAGGCAAACTGCAAACTATCAATATCATGTTTTTCGTAGATATAAGTATTTAGATTAACACCCGCATCTCGCATTACTAATTTGTTTGCTGAATTAGCAGAGGTTAAAAGTTTAGCGTCAATTAAAACAGACACCATTTTATCTTTAGAAATTAAATTTTTAGGCTTTTCTGGTCCCTTCAATTTTGCACAAGATATGACGGTAAGTAAAAATGTAATAAATAAAATATATCGTTTAAAAATCATCTATTAAAAGTTAATCGTTTTGCTGATTTTACATCACTAAATTTAGCATTTTGATACACCAAATTCCCATTTAAAAAGGTATGTGTTATTCTAGACTTAAAGGTTGCTCCTTCAAAAGGTGACCATCCGCATTTATACAAAACGTTTTCCTTAGTAACAGTCCATGGGTTATTTAAATCGACTAAGACGATATCGGCATAATAGCCTTCTTTAATATAACCTCGACGTTCAACTTGAAATAATATAGCCGGATTATGACACATTTTTTCAACTATTTTCTCAAGTGAAATTTTTTCTTTGTGATACATTTCTAACATCGCAGGCAAGGCATGTTGCACTAAAGGCCCTCCTGAAGGTGCACTTGTATAAACGTTTGCTTTTTCATCCTTAGTATGTGGCGCATGGTCTGTTGCAATAACGTCAATTCTATCATCTAACAGCGCTTCCCATAATTGATCTCTGTCTTTGGACGTTTTTACCGCGGGGTTCCATTTTATTAATGTACCTTTTTTGTCGTAATCTTCATCAGAAAACCAAAGATGATGAATACATACCTCTGCAGTTATTTTCTTTTCTGACAAAGGAATTTTATTTGTAAATAAACTTGTTTCTTTTCCAGTTGAAAGATGAAACACATGCAACCTTGCTCCTGTTTTTTTAGCTAATTCTATTGCTTTTGAAGACGATAAATAACAAGCTTCTTCACTTCTAATTATAGGATGGTATTTAATTGGAATATCGTCTCCAAACTTGTCCATATGCTCCTGCAGGTTTCTTTTTATGGTAGCTTCATCTTCACAATGTACAGAAATTACCATAGAGGTGCTTTTGAAAATTTTTTCTAAAACTTTTGGGTCGTCTACCAGCATATTACCAGTTGACGAGCCTAAAAATAATTTTAAACCAGCAACTTGGTTAACATCGAGTTTTAAAATTTCATCTAAATTATCGTTAGTTCCTCCAAACATAAACGAATAATTGGCGTATGATGTTTTTGCCGCTGCGGCAAACTTTTCTTCTAATTTTTCAATGGTTGTGGTTTGGGGATTGGTATTTGGCATTTCTATAAAAGATGTAATACCACCTGCAATAGCTGCTCTAGATTCCGTTTCAATATTTGCCTTATGAGTTAAACCCGGTTCTCTAAAATGAACTTGATCATCGATGGCTCCAGGTAAAAGATATTTTCCTTCGGCATCAATGACGTTAACATCGGCAGATTTCGGACTAATTGATTCTGATACCTGTTTGATGCATTCTCCTTCTATCAATACATCACCCGAAAAAATAATGCCTTCATTTACTATTTTGGCATTCTTTATTAGTGTAATTTTCTCTCTCATAAATATCTTATTTCTTAAATAAACTTTTCAATTTCATTGAAATAACTCCAAAAATAGCTTCAGAAATAATACCCGAGCTTAATTTAGATTCCCCTAGTTTTCTATCTGTAAAAATAACAGGGACTTCAACAATTTTAAACTTTTTTAAATGCGCTTTAAATTTCATTTCAATTTGAAATGCGTAACCAATAAACTTTACTTTATCTAAATCTATAGCTTCTAAAACTTGTCTTTTATAACACACAAATCCTGCTGTTGTATCGGCAATGGACATTCTGGTAATAAACTTGACGTATTTTGATGCAAAATAGGACATTAGCAAACGTTTCATGTCCCAATTCACCACATTCACAGTGTTGTTAATGTATCTTGAACCAATTGCCAAATCTGCTCCTTCAATAAAACAAGCATTATGGAGTTTCACTATATCTTTAGGGTCATGTGAAAAATCGGCATCCATTTCAAAAATAAAATCATAGCCTTTTTTTAGACTCCATTTAAAACCATGAATATATGCTGTTCCTAATCCAGATTTTTCTTTCCGACCTTCTAAAAACAGTCTTTCAGGAAACTCCTGTTGAAGTTCTTTAACTTTTAGGCCAGTTAAATCTGGCGAATTATCATCAACAACTAGAATATGAATAGCATCAGATTCTGAAAACACAGCTCTAATTATAGCCTCGATATTCTCAATTTCATTAAATGTTGGAATAATTACAACAGTACTATGCATATTTAACTTTTATTGGGATACTTTTTTTAGATTTAGCAAATGTACATTAATCGTCGTTTAATTATTTTAAATATTCCTTAATAATACAGCCCATTCTTAAAAATTATAATAATTTTGTGTATGCTTCGTCATGTAGTTTCAAACGAATTATTTACCATCTTAATAGTTATAGGCTTAATTATTGTAGCTATAGCTAAACTTGCAGCACCAAAACGTTTTGACGACTTTGTTTTGGTGATTGGAAACGATAAATACCTAAAAATATATTCAAGAGATCAGAAATTTTTAGACAAGTTTGACGCTTTGATGTTCTCAAACTTCGTATTGTCCGTCTCTGTTTTCTGTTTTATTGTATATCAACAAGTTACCAATTCAAATACTGTTTCTGCAAACACCTTATTTAAATTAACCGTTAGCATTGGTGTTTTCATTTTAATAAAAGTTTTAGTGGAACGCCTAATTGGAAGTTTATTCGAAATAGATAAATTAATAGACCAATATATCTTTCAAAAAATAAGTTTTAAAAATTATTTAGGCATGTTGTTATTGCCTATTAATGCCCTATTCATCTATAGCTTTAAACCTTCGTTATCAATAATTTATGCTTTTATTATATTGTTTTTTATAATTAATATTATTGGCTTAATTAGTACTTTTAAAACCAATCAAAGTATAATAAAAGACAACTTATTTTATTTTATTTTGTATCTTTGCGCACTTGAAATTGCACCTTATATCATTTTGTATAAGGTGTTTATTGCAAAATAAAAGAAAATTACTTGCGCTTATGAAAGTGAAAACCATTTTAGTATCTCAACCAGAACCTAAAATAGAAAACTCGCCCTACTTTGAATTACAAGAAAAGCAACGCGTAAAGATTGATTTCAGGCCGTTTATTCATGTTGAAGGTGTTCCAGCTAAAGAAATTAGGCAACAAAAAATTGACTTAAGTCATTATACAGCTATTATATTAACAAGTAGAAATGCTGTTGATCACTTTTTTAGAATTGCAGAAGAAATGCGTTTTAAAGTTCCAGATACTATGAAATATTTTTGTCAGTCTGAAGCAGTTGCTTATTACCTTCAAAAATATGTGGTTTATAGAAAACGTAAAATTTATGTTGGTAAACGTACTTTTTCTGAATTATCGCCTTTAATTAAAAAATACAAAGACGAAAAATTTTTACTTCCAAATACCGACAAAGTAAAACCTGAGGTACCAAACACACTTGATGCTTTAGGTGTTAATTGGAAACAAGCTACATTTTATAGAACTGTAGTTAGTGATTTATCTGATTTGGCAAATGTTTATTATGATGTGTTAGTATTTTTTAGTCCTTCGGGAATAGAATCATTATTTCAAAACTTTCCAGATTTTAAACAAAACGAAACGCGTATTGCCGTGTTTGGAAATACAACAATAAAAGCTGTTGAAGAAAAAGGATTACGAGTAGATATTGCTGCACCAACTCCTGAAACCCCTTCGATGACAATGGCGTTGCAAAAATATATTGAAAAAGCAAATAAAGGAAAATAGTAGTTCTTTATACTTGATAAATAAAAAAGGGATGATTTTAAATCATCCCTTTTTTTGTCTAGTTATTTTATCATGGCTAGCTATAGTAACTTATAAACTGTATATTTAACTACTAACAACTAAAAAATAAAATTATGAAGAAACATGTATTTGGTTTGATGCTATTGGTAATAACATTCTGCGCATTTCCCAACTCAGTTTTGGCTATCGAAAAACCACCCATTAATAAAACTGTGAAATCTGATGATATTCCAGAAGAAATCAAAGTACTAATTAACCGCTTAAACGAAATAAAAGCGTTGGATAAGTCGGCTTTAAATCGTTTAGAAAAAAAGGAATTACGTAAAGAAGTTAGAACAATAAAACAAAAAGTTCGATCTACTGGAAATGGTATCTATATTTCCAGTGGTGCAATAATTTTAATTTTACTTTTAATAATTATACTCTAATAAAAAAGGCCCAATTAATTTAATTGGGCCTTTTTTATTTTTAAAACGCATAACGTTGCGGGCCACCACGTCTAATTTCTTCACTACAGTGGGCTTCAAACTTTTTAAAGTTTTCTCTAAAAGCATTGGTAAGTTTAAAGGCCGTTTTATAATACCCTTCATCATCATTCCAAGTCGCTCTAGGACTTAATACACTCGTAGGAACTCCAGGACAAGTTCGAGGTTGTGCAACTCCAAAAACAGAGTGAATGTGATAATCGTCGTAATTATACAATCCTAAATCACCATTTAGTACTGCATTGATCATCGCTCGAGTGTATTTCAATTTCATACGAGTCCCAATGCCATAAGGCCCACCGGTCCAACCTGTATTTACCAACCAAACATTTACACCAGCATCAATCATTTTCTTACTTAACATTTCTGCATATTTAGATGGATGCAATGGCATGAAAGGCGCACCGAAACAAGCTGAAAAAGAAGGTTGTGGTTCTTTTACTCCAGCCTCAGTTCCAGCAACCTTAGCCGTATAACCAGATATAAAATGATAAGCCGCCTGACTTGGTGTTAACTTAGATATTGGCGGAATTACACCAAAGGCATCGGCAGTTAAAAAGAATATATTTTTAGGGTTTTTACCAATTGATGGAATTTGAATATTCTCAATATGATGAATTGGATAACTTACACGCGTATTTTGTGTTATGGAAGTATCTTCAAAATCTACATCGCCGTTAGCTTTAATAATAACGTTCTCTAAAATAGCGCCTTTTTTAATCGCATCATAAATTTCGGGTTCATTATCTCTTGAAAGATTTATCGCTTTCGCATAACAACCTCCTTCAAAATTAAATACCGTGTTTTCGTTTGTCCAACCGTGTTCATCATCGCCAATTAAACTTCTATTCGGATCGGTAGACAAGGTTGTTTTACCAGTCCCAGACAAACCAAAAAAGATTGCTGTATCTCCATCCTTACCAACGTTAGCACTACAGTGCATTGGAAGCGTATTTTTAAATACTGGAAGTATAAAATTTAAAGCAGAAAATATGCCTTTTTTTATTTCTCCAGTATACCCTGTGCCACCAATTAAGGCTATTTTTTTTGTAAAATTTAATATTGCAAAATTGTGTTGTCGCGTACCATCTTCATCAGGAACTGCCATAAAACCTGGAGCATTTACAACCGTCCATTCTGGAGTGAAATTTTTTAGTTCATCATTTGTAGGACGTAAAAACATATTATAAGCAAACTGGTTACTCCATGGATACTCGTTAATAACTCGAATATTCAATTTGTAATTTTCATCTGCGCATGCATAACAATCTCTTACAAAAATTTCTTTTTCAGATAAATAGCTTACAACTTTATTATAAAGTTTATCAAAATCATCAGCTTCATAAGGAATATTAATGTTACCCCACCAAATACGATCTTTAGTAATATCGTCCTTAACAATAAATCTATCTTTTGGCGATCGTCCAGTAAATTCGCCAGTATTAACGGCCAATGCACCCGAAGACACTTCAACACCTAAGCCTTTTTCTATGGTGATATCATGTAATTCTTCAGGACTTAATTGGTATTTTACTCTAGCATTTTTTATACCGTATTTTTCCAACGAAATCGTTTGCGTAACTTGATCGTAATTCTCCATTTTTACAAATAACTTTGATTATTTTACAAAAATAAGACAAATATTATAGGTAAAAAATGATTATTTCCCCTTTTTAGTAGAAATCTTTAAGAAATCTTTAAACAACATAATCCATGTAAAAATTAGCAGTAAACCACCTATTGGTGTTATAAACCCAATCGATTTAAAATTAAAAGAAGTTAACTCGTTAGTGGCTAATCCATATATTGATCCTGAAAAAAATAACAGACCAATAACTGTTAGAAAAAAGATTGACTTTTTAGTTTTTTCTTGAATCAAACTTGTGCTCCCTACAAATAATAATAACAAAGCATGATACATTTGATAGCGCACTCCAGTTTCAAAAGTTTGTTGCAGCTCTACAGATATTAATTCTTTAAGTCCATGAGCACCAAAAGCGCCAAGAACTATGCTTAAAATTCCGAGAATTGATGCGGTAATTAAGATTGTTTTATTCATTTTTTATAAAATATTCTCAACAAAAACTGTTATTATTTATTAAATTCGTAATACTAAACAGAATTTCACTGTTTCATTAAACAATAATCAAAAGACTCTATATGCGTAAGATATTAATAATTGGTTCTGGTAAATCTACATCATATCTTTTAAAATATTTGTTAGACAAATCAATTTCAGAGAATTTATTTATTACTGTTGGCGATTTAAATATTAATCAAGCAAAAACCTTAATCGGGAATCATGAGTATGCCAAAGCTATTAAATTAGACGTGTTTGATGACACTTCCAGATCTCAAGCCATAAAGGATGCAGATATAATTATCTCAATGCTACCAGCACATCTGCATATTGAAGTTGCTAAAGATTGTATTACCTACAAAAAACATATGGTTACGGCTTCATACGTGAGTCCAGAAATGCAAGCACTACATGACGATGCTGTAGCAAACAACCTCATTTTAATGAACGAAATTGGCGTAGACCCAGGCATAGACCACATGAGTGCGATGCAGGTTTTAGATCGTATTCGAGATAAAGGTGGAAAAGTCATTCTTTTCGAATCGTTTACTGGTGGCCTAGTTGCTCCAGTAAGCGATAACAATCTATGGAATTACAAATTTACATGGAATCCAAGAAATGTCGTATTAGCAGGCCAAGGAGGAGCCGCTAAATTTCTTCAAGAAGGCACTTACAAATACATCCCATACCACCGTTTATTCAGACGTACCGAATTTTTAGAAATCGATAATTATGGCCGTTTCGAAGTGTATGCCAATCGAGATTCTTTAAAATACCAAAGCGTTTACGGATTAGACAATGTTAAAACCTTATACCGAGGCACCATGCGTCGCGTAGGTTTTAGTCGCGCGTGGAATATATTTGTCACCCTAGGAATGACCGATGATAGTTATACCATAGACGATAGCGAAAACATGAGTTATCGCGATTTTACAAATTCCTTTTTACCTTACAGTCATTCAGATTCTGTGGAGTTAAAACTTAGGCATCAACTTAAAATCGATCAAGATGATATTGTTTGGGACAAACTCATAGAACTCGATATTTTCAATCCAAATAAACCCGTTGGACTCAAAAAAGCAACACCAGCGCAAATACTCCAAAAAATACTTATGGATAGCTGGACACTTTCAAGCAATGACAAAGACATGATTGTTATGTATCACAAATTCGGTTACGAACTGAACGGGAAAAAGTACCAAATTGATGCTAATATGGTTGTTATAGGCGAAACCCAAACCTATACTGCCATGGCAAAAACCGTTGGTTTACCTGTTGCAATGGCTACTATGGCCATTTTAAACAACAAAATAACCACCCCTGGCGTACAAATACCAATCACCAAAGAGGTGTACCAACCCATTTTAAAAGATCTCAAGACATTCGGCATCACCTTTCAAGAAAAAGAAATACCTTATTTAGGCTACAATCCTTTAAATAATTAATTTTTGGGCGCCTGCCGGCAGGCAGGCTACCACAAGGGTCGGGCTTTACGATACAAGTCCTCGTTCGCGCCTCACTGCGGGCTTTCTACTACAATCCCTTGCGCAAAATTTAGTTTCAATTTAAAACAAATACTTACATTTATGTTTTAGATTATAATTTTATGAAACAAAAACTGAAAACCATCGTCATAGATGGTATCGACAAAAAAATTCTCCGTGCTTTAACTGCAGATGCACGAACACCTATACTAGAAATTGCTCGAAATGTTGGAATTTCAGGAGCTGCCATTCATCAGCGTTTACGAAAGCTAGAAAAATCTAAACTCATTTCTGGCTCAAAATTCATAATTAATCACAAAGTTTTAGGGTATACAACCTTAGCCTTTGTTGGTATCTACCTAGATAAAGCTGCGAATACCGACGATGTGGTACGCGCCTTAAAGCGTATTCCAGAAGTGTTAGAATGTCACTACACCACAGGTAATTACAGTTTATTTATAAAACTTCTTAGTCTTGATAATGCCCATTTAATGCGTTTACTACATGAAAAAATTCAAACGATAACAGGAGTACAACGTACAGAATCACTTATTTCTTTAGACCAACAAATTGATAGACAAGTACATATATAATTTAACATCGTTAAAATGTAAAAAAGCGCAACAATTATCTGCCCTCGGTACAATTATTGATTAATATTGTTTCAAACTTTTCAAACTAACTTTTATGAAAAAATCTTACTTAATTTTGCTCGTTATTGCGCTATGTTCGTCGTCAATGTTTTCTCAGGATAATACCGTAAGCATGAGCACAACTAAAAATTTTAATGAACTAAAATTAAACATGACAAACCTTATAGGCTTTAAATGGTTTGATGTGGGTTACGAGCGCACCATAAACGAAGAATCCTCATTCGGTGTTGGTTTATTAACACGAATTGGCTCGGATAGAGATGGTGGTGATGGTTTAGATGAATACAGAACGTTTTCCGTTACACCTTATTACAGACATTTTTTCTCTCAAAAATATGCACAAGGCTTTTTTGTTGAAGGTTTCGCTATGGTACATTCTGGTGAAGATGAGTTTTATGAATTCGATCCTGTAGATTCATCTGATAATTATAGATATGAAAAATTCACAGATTTAGCAATAGGAGTTTCCGCGGGAGGTAAATTTGTAACAAAAAGAGGTTTTATTGCAGAAATTTACTTAGGTATTGGTAGAGACATGCTTGATCAAAGTGATATTGAAGTTGTAGGAAGAGGCGGAATAGCCCTCGGTTATAGATTTTAATTAACTAAACTTATAAAACTAAAAACCCCGAGCAAAAGCTCGGGTTTTTTTATGATATAAACTACCTGTATCAACAAGAAGTCATTACATTTTCATTAACCAAGTTTTTACATCTACTTCTTGCTTGATAATAGCACGTAAATCTTCAATTTTCACTCGTTCTTGTTCCATAGAATCTCTATGACGAATAGTAACCGTATTATTTTCTAAAGTATCATGGTCTACCGTAATACAAAATGGCGTTCCGTTTGCATCTTGCCTTCTGTAACGTCTTCCCACAGCATCCTTCTCGTCGTAAATTACATTAAAATCCCATTTTAATTCTTCTACAATCTGTCTTGCTATTTCCGGTAATCCATCTTTTTTAACCAATGGTAATATGGCTGCTTTTACGGGAGCTAAAACACTAGGTAATTTTAAAACAGTACGTGTTGTACCGTTTTCTAATTCTTCTTCAACTAAGGAATTAGAGAAAACCGCTAAAAACATTCTATCTAAACCTATAGAAGTTTCTAACACGTAAGGCACATAACTTTTATTTTCCTCAGGATCAAAATACTGAAGTTTCTTGCCCGAGAATTTTTCGTGCTGACTTAAATCAAAATCGGTACGCGAATGGATACCTTCTAGCTCTTTAAAACCAAATGGAAATTTAAACTCTATATCAGCAGCAGCATCAGCATAGTGCGCTAATTTTTCATGATCATGAAAACGATAATTATCGGCGCCCATACCTAAGGACAAGTGCCATTTAAGTCTGGTTTCTTTCCAATGCTCATACCATTCACCTTGTGTTCCTGGTTTTATAAAAAACTGCATTTCCATTTGCTCAAACTCGCGCATTCTGAAAATAAACTGCCTTGCAACAATTTCGTTTCTGAAGGCTTTACCGGTTTGCGCAATGCCGAAAGGAATTTTTAAACGGCTCGTTTTTTGCACATTTAAAAAGTTAACAAAAATACCTTGAGCTGTTTCTGGGCGTAAGTATAAATCCATTGCACTATCTGCCGATGCACCTAACTTTGTTCCAAACATTAAGTTGAATTGCTTGACATCGGTCCAGTTTCTGCTTCCTGTTAATGGGTCTGCTATTTCTAATTCTTCAATAAGTGCTTTAACATCGGCTAAATCCTCATTTTCTAAAGATTTTGCCATTCTAGAAAGCGTCGCATTTATTTTTTCTTGATAACCCACAACACGCGGATTGGTAGATACAAATTCTTCTTTATTAAAAGCATCGCCAAAACGTTTCTCGGCTTTAGCAACTTCTTTATCAATTTTAGCTTCAATTTTAGCGCAATAGTCTTCTATTAAAACATCGGCTCTATAGCGCTTTTTAGAATCTTTATTATCAATTAATGGGTCGTTAAACGCATCAACGTGCCCCGAAGCTTTCCAAGTAGTTGGATGCATAAATATTGCAGCATCTATTCCCACAATATTCTCATTCATTTGCACCATGGCTTTCCACCAGTAGTCGCGAATGTTTTTCTTTAATTCTGCCCCGTTTTGTGCGTAATCGTAAACTGCACTTAATCCATCGTAGATTTCACTACTCTGGAACACGTAACCATACTCCTTTGCGTGAGAGATTACTTTTTTAAATTGATCGTCGTTATTTGCCATGGTGCAAAAATAAAAAAGTGCACCAAACTAAATGCGTTCTTTCTTAAAAATTAATTTGCTTATTTTTAAGTGCGTTAGGGATTGAAGCATTTGTTTGAGCTCTCCCGATTTTTTTTATCGGGAAGCGAGTGCGGAAAGCCCGACCCTTGTGGTAACCTGCCTGCCGGCAAGCTGGCGCCCAAATTTTTTTTATGCTAAAACCAGTAGTTGATTTATTGTTTCCGAAGGTGTGTTATGCATGCCATAATCTTTTAAGCGATAACGAAGATACCGTTTGTATAGATTGTAGGCATGATTTGCCTGTAACTAATTTTCATTTTGATGATAGCGATGGTGTGAAAAAAGTGCTTTATGGGCGCGCCAAAATTGAAAATGGCACCGCATTATTTCGATTTGAGAAGAATGGTAATGTACAACGGCTAATTCATAATTTGAAATATAAAGAACAAGAACAAATTGGTTTTATTCTTGGGAATTGGCTTGGTGGCGAGCTTAAAACCCTAGACACTTATAAAAGTATTGACGCTGTAATACCGGTACCTTTACACATAAATAAACTTAAAAAAAGGGGGTATAATCAAGTTGCAAAGTTTGGACAACAAATAGCACGAGCCTTAGAGGTAGATTATTTAGATGATGTTCTGGTTAAAATTACCAATTCCAAATCGCAAACCACAAAAGGGCGTTTTGCTAGATGGATGAATAGCGACGAGCTATTTGCTCTTAAAAATATGGATACCATTGAAAACAAACATATTTTACTTGTTGACGATTTAATTACCACTGGTGCAACATTTGAAGCGTGTATAAATGTTTTAAACCAAGCGAAAAATATAAAAATAAGTATTGCGACTATGGCAATAGCCTAAATAGAAGAAGCGTTATATTTTATAGTCGAATTTATGTACGTTCCTTCTGTGAAGAACCAAATTTTGTTTTACTTCAATAATCGCTCTGCTAGTTCATGAATTTATTTCATTCTGATTCTTAAGAATTTCAGAATAAAAATATTCATGTACTTTTGCTAAAAATTTAAAATTGTTAATGAACAAGACCTTATCAAATTTTGTTTTTGCCTTAGTTATTGGTATTGCTTTAATAAACTGCGCTAATCGAGGTACACCAGATGGCGGACCAAAAGATGAAACGCCTCCAACCATTGTAAAGTCGATACCCGAAAACTATTCAACCAACTTTAAGGGCGACGAAATAAGAATTTATTTTGATGAGTATATTAAAATTAAAGACTTAACCAAGCAGCTTATTATATCGCCACCTATGAAAACGCAACCAAACGTGACACCGCTAGGGGGCGCTAGCAAATACATTAAAATAACACTTTACGATACACTGCAACCTAACACCACTTATGCCTTTAATTTTGGTAATAGTATTACCGATAATAATGAAGGTAATCCCTATCCGTATTATCGATATGTGTTTTCTACAGGTGATTATCTTGACTCGCTTTCAGTCAACGGAAATATTGTTGATGCTAAAAACAAAGAACCTGAAACTTTTGTAAATGTAGCACTATACGAGGTGGATTCGACATTTACTGATTCTATAATTTACAAAGAAACCCCAAAATATATTACGAACACTTTAGATAGTTTAACCACTTTTTCTATTGAAAATTTAAAACCTGGCAAATATTTGTTGATGGCATTGAAAGATGGTAATGGCGACAATAAATTTCAGCAAAAAACCGACCAAATTGGGTTTCATAAAAATTTTATTGAAGTGCCTACAGATTCTTCGTATACCTTAAAACTTTTTAAAGAAGAGCTTGATTACACCGCTACAAGACCAAGGCTAATTTCTGGAAATAAAATTGCTTTTGGTTATGAAGGTGATTATGAAAATATGAAAATTGAAGTGCTATCTGAGACACCAGAAGACTTTGAATATCGTATAACCAAAGACCCTAAAGCCGATACTTTAAACTACTGGTATAAGCCTAAATTAGAAGTAGATTCACTTATTTTTAAAGTATCTAAAAACGATTTTGAAAAAGACTTTACTGTTAAAATTAGAGACCAAGAAAGAGATTCTATTCTTATTGAATCCTCTCCTTCTGGAACGATTGGCTATAATGAAGACTTTAGAATTATAGGAAAAACGCCTTTCGTGAAATTTGATTCATCAAAAGTAACTACGATGGATAAAGACTCGACAATGGTTAGTTTTACTTCAGTTTTTGATTCTATTCGCAACATCTATGCGGTTCGTTTTGATAAAACAGAAGATAATAATTATAAGATACAAGTACTTCCTGAAGCTTTTGAAGATTTTTTTGGTGATGTAAACCAAGACACCTTAAACTATAATTTAAGAACCAGAAAGTCTTCAGATTTTGGTTATGCACGATTTACTTTAGTGAATGCCACCTATCCGTTAATTATTCAATTAACCAATAATTCTGGTGAAGTCCAGGTTGAAAAATATGCAGAAGAAGCAGGAACCATCGATTTTTTAAATCTATCAGCTGGCATGTATTCTATCCGCGTAATACATGATGCTAATGGTAACCAAAAATTTGATTCGGGTAATTACTTAAAAAAGATACAACCAGAACGCGTAAGCCATTTTCAAGAAATAGAAATTCGTGCTGATTGGGGTATAACTGAAACCTTGCAGTTTAAATAATTTTAAAACTATCGCGGTCGTTTAAAAAATTGAGCTTATTTCTATATGCTTGAATATGTCTCTTTTCTAAAGTCACTATTTGAATTTGTTCCTTTCCAGATTGAAAATCTGTGATACAGTTACCCAAAACATCATAAACCGCAGAGTGTCCAGAATATTCGCTATTTACACCATCTACACCAACTCTATTCACACCAATACAATAAGACATGTTTTCTATGGCTCGAGCTTTTAAAAGGGCATCCCAAGCTGAAACTCTAGGTTTTGGCCAATTGGCAACATAGAGCAACAGATCGTAATCTTCAGTATTTCTCGACCAAACAGGAAAGCGCAAATCATAGCAAATTAATGGTTGAATTTTCCAACCTTTATAATCTAAAATTACTTTGTCTTGGCCTGCTGTATAGGTTTTATCTTCACCAACTAAAGTGAAGGTGTGTCGTTTATTGTAAATAAATATATTTCCTGAGGGTTCAACAAAAAGCAACCGATTATAAAACTTATTATGCTCTGTAATAACAATACTTCCAACAATTGCAGCTTTCTTTTTTGAAGCCGTGTTTTTCATCCAAGCCACCGTTTCTCCATGCATGGTTTCTGCTACTTTTTCGGCATTCATGGTAAAACCCGTTGTAAACATTTCAGGCAATACAAAAACATCTACCACTTCAGAAATAGCATCTATTTTTTTAGTGAAATTTAGTCGATTTTGCTCTGGATTTTCCCAAACTAAATCAGATTGAATGAGTCCAACTGTAAGTTCGTTTTGCATAAAGAATGTATTTAATGATGAAGAAGAAATTAGGATTTTTATTCTTCATCACCAAATGTAAGATGATAATTCTAAATTTGATAGTAATAAAAAAATTACCTCAAATCCTTTTTTGCTTTTTCAGAAGCTTCTTGATACTTTGAAATTTTGTCCAACCACTTTTCCTCATCTATTGGAGAAAGCTTTCCTTTCTTTTTAAGCTGCTCATATTTCTTAACCGCTACCTTATGCTTCTTAATAGATTTATCGTAATTAGATTGTGCTTTTTGCTGCCTTTTTAATTCCTTTTCTGCCTTTTTTTGCTGTTTTTTGGCTCTTTTTTGTTCTTTTTCAGCTCTTTTTTGCTCTTTTTCGGCCTTTTTTTGTTCTTTTTCTGCCTTCTCTAGGCGTTTCTCTGCTTTTTCAGCTTCCTCAATATCAGCCATTTTTTCATTAACAGCCAACTTGATTTTTTCTTGGTCTTCTGCAGTTAAAGTTTCAGTCACATCTACACCATTATTAAATATTTTTCCTTTTTTAACTTCGTAAGTTGCACCTTTAAAGCTAATTTCTTGGGCATTTAAAACAAATCCAAACCCCAAAAACAATACAATCCATAGTAATCTCATAATTATTATTTAATTTGTTATTCTTTACTTTAGACTCCAAAGTACACAAAAAGTAACTCATATTTGAATTAAAATTTTTGCAGCCTTATTTAATGTTTCATCGGTTTTAGCAAAACAAAATCGCAACACCTTATTGTCTAGATTATTTTCATTAAAAACGGATAAGGGAATTGAAGCTAAGCCTACTTCCTTAGTTAGCCTTTTAGCGAAATCAACATCGTATTCTTGAGTGATTTTAGAATAATCTAACACTTGAAAATATGTTCCTTTAGACGGTATAAACGAAAATCTCGAATCTTTAATGAGGCTCAAAAACAAATCTCTTTTTCGCTGATAAAACTCTGGCAATTCTAAATAATGCTTTGGCTCTTGCATGTAATCTGCAATACCTTTTTGAGTAGGATGATGAATGCAAAACACACTAAACTGGTGTACTTGTAAAAATAAATCCATGAGATCCTTTGGGGCGCAACAGTAGCCAATGCGCCAACCGGTATTGTGGAAGGTTTTACAAAATGACGCCACCACAAAACTTCTCGATTTTAAATCAGGAAACTTAGACGCACTTTGATGCGTTTCACCGTCATAAACCATATGTTCGTATACTTCATCACTCAACACTATGATGTTGGTGTTTTTGGTAATCTTTTCTAATGCCAACATATCTTCCTTAGAAAAAACGGTTCCGGTTGGATTATGAGGTGTATTGATAACAATCATTTTAGTACGATTATTAACTTTCTTTTTTACTAAACTCCAATCTACTTTAAAATGTGGTGCCTCTAATTGTATGGGTATCACTTTGCCGCCGTTTAGTTTTATCCCAGGTTCGTAACTATCGTAGGCCGGTTTGAAAATAATGACTTCATCATTTGGTTTTACAAAAGCTGAAAATATAGTGGATATGGCTTGAGTTGCTCCTGCTGTAATCGTAATTTCATCTTCTGGGTGATAATCAGAACCATATAGGTTGTTAATTTTATTTGCAATAGCTTCTCGTAACTCCAAATTACCTCGCATGGGCGCATATTGGTTGTAACCAGAATTCATAGCTTTACTTACCAAGTCGATTAGTTTTTGGTCGCTACCAAAATCTGGAAATCCTTGTGATAAATTAATAGCATTATGGGTTTTGGCCAAATGGCTCATGACCGAAAAAATAGTGGTTCCTACCTCTGGAAGTTTAGATTTATGCTGCATAAAAGTAAAGATACAGACTTCTTTTATAAAAACTATAACCCTAATTTACTTAATAAACTTTGCTTGTAGGTTCTGCCAATGGGTATTTTATTGTCGTTTATAAAAATGGTGTTACCTGAAATTTTACTAACAAACGCACTATTAATAATAAAGGATTTATGCACTTGTACAAATAGGCGCTCTGGAAGTTTTGTATTCCAACTTTTTAACGAATCAATATAAGATAGCCTTTGTTTTTCTGTAACTACCGTTATATAATTTCGTGCAGATTCGATATACAGAATTTTATTCAACACAATTTTATGCAATGTTTTATCGACATTTAAGAAAATAGTTTCTTCTTGATCTTCAGAAATGATTTCGGGAACTTCTATTCTTTCTTTTGCTTTATTAATTGCTTTTAAAAATCGATCAAAAGAAAACGGTTTTACCAAATAATCAACAATAGTATCAAGCTCAAATGAACTTACTGCATATTCAGAATAAGCTGTAGTCATGATAATTGCTGGTGGATTTTTAATCGTTTTTATAAAATCTAAACCAGACATATCGGGTAAATTAATATCTAAAAAAACAACATCAATAGTTTCAGTGTTTAGAAAAGCATTCGCTTCAATCGCCGCTTTAAAATTGCCTACCAATTCTAAACTAGGGATTTTTGCAATAAAATTTTTTAAAATTTTTTGCGCTGGAATTTCATCTTCTATGATAACACACTTCATTTTAAATTCAGTTTTAAAGACACTTTAAATACTTCTCCTTTATCAATATTAAAATCATAATCCTCTTTATAAATTAAGGCCAATCGTTTTTCAAGGTTTTGCAAGCCTATTTTTAAGTCGGTTGTTGTTACTTTTTCTTTATCAAAATCATTCTGACATTCAAGACTTAATACGCCCTGTTTTACTTCTATATTCACGTTAATTTCACTATTGAGCACACTGTGTTTAAAAGCATTTTCAATAATAGTTATTAAAAGTAAAGGTGCAATTTGATACTTATAGGAATCAATAGATTTATTGTAATTAATGCGCTTTACCCCTTCCGTTCTTATGGTTTGGAATTTCATGTAATTATCAATAAAATGAATTTCTTTTTCCAATGAAATGGTTTTCTCATTACTTTCATACAACACATGTTTTAAATTATCTGAAAGCATCAAAATAAGCTCTGGCGTTTCATTTGGTTTTTCTATGGAATACGAATAAATGGTATTTAAATTATTAAATAATACATGCGGATTTATCTGCGATTTTAAAAACTTCAATTCCATTTCGGCATGTTCTTTTTTAACGGCATCAACTTCTTCTTGTTTATCAATAAAACGGTATAAAATCCACACGAAAGAAAAGAAAATTAGGGGCGTTAAAGATTGCCATAAATAATCGCTCAGGCATTTTATAATAGTACAACCACATTTAGCAAATGCGTAACAATATAACTGTGTCGCAACAAAAGAAATACCCGCAAACACCAAAACATAAAGTACGTAAAGCTTCTTTTTTACAAAAAATGGCAGTAAAAAAAAGTTGTTTAGGTATACAATAGCAATTAATAAAGAAACGTATTGCAAAAATGGGTTCTCTTTCCAATAAAAATCTGAAAACAGAAATAGTGATACAAACACAAAAAGCATCCAAAACAAAATATGGACTAATACCTGCGATGTGTATTTATTTATGAATGTCATTTTTTAAAAGTAATTAGAAAAGCCAAAACCATCAAACATTATGTACGAAAGTAAGTTTTACAGTTACCAACGTAAAAATTACCGTTTGTATTTACAAGTTATGTATTAGTATTACCAATTTTGTATTGCATCCACATTCTTAGAATTTCAAGACTCGAGAAGCTACTTTTGACAGTAATCAATCAAAATCATCACATGAAACGAACAGTCTTTTTCATTACATTACTTAGCCTACAATTATGCCTTTCTCAAACCTTAAATCACATAGAATTTGATGAAAAAGGAAACGAAGTTTTACTCGGAGAAATAAACAAAAGTGGATTAACGAGCAACTCCTTTAATTCTTGGTTTTCTGAAAATCATGACCATTATTTAGTCAATAAAGCTATAATTAAAAAGCTAAAAGATTCTTTAAAAGAATATGAAATAAAAGTATTTTTAGGTACTTGGTGTGGCGATAGTAAAAAGGAAGTCCCTAGGTTTTACAGAATCATAGAAGCTGCCAAATTTCCGGATAGCCAATTGCAAGTCATTGCTGTTAATAAAACCAATGAGGCTTATAAGCAAAATCCGAATCATGAAGAAAAAGGGTTAAACATTCATCGTGTACCAACATTCATCTTTTACAAAAATGGCAAAGAAGTTAATCGCATTGTAGAGCATCCAAAAGAAACCTTGGAGCGCGATATGTGGAGTATCATTACTGATAACAAATACACACCAAATTATGTGGCCGCCAATTATATGGAAAATCTGCTAAAAACAAAATCGATAGACAGTTTAAAACTTGATGAAGCAAATTTGTTACCAAAACTAGCGGAATATGTAAAAGGGAGTAGAGAACTTAATACGTATGGTTATTCATTATTACGATCAAAACAAATAGAGAAGGCATTATATATTTTCGATTTGAATACTAAAATATTCCCTTATAAACATAATGTATACGACAGTTTGGGTGAAGCTTACTTTGAAGCAAAAAACCACAACGAAGCGTTAAAAAATTATTACAAAGTTTTAAGTCTAAAACCTGATGATAGTAATGCTTTGGAGATGATTGAGAAGATTAAGTTAAAAACATAATAACTTCTCGATACAATTTTATTTCGTTACTCTTCATAAAACCACTCGAAGTGACAATCGAGCTTCAAAGTCACTTAATAACAACGATGTCAGTTCGAGTGATTTCGATGTTTTATCGAAATTGTATCGAGAACTAATTAGAATTAAATTTCTTCTTTGAAAGATTAGGTAACTTCTCAAATTCATTATTAATCAATGCCTCCTTTTTTGCTTTAGACCATTTTTTTATTTGCTTTTCAGTATTAATAGCAATACTTGGTTCAGTGAATTCAGCATAAAACTCTAATGAAATCGGTGTTCTAGAAAATGTATAGCTTTCTTTATGTTTCCCTGTTTTATGTTCCAGATAACGCTTTTCAAGATCAGAGGTAAAACCTGTATAATAAGCACCGTCAGAGCATTTTAAAATGTAAACAAAGTAAATTTTCATAAATAAAGATAAACTTCCCGATACGATTCTGAGAAAAACAGAATCACTCGAAGTGACAACCTAAACAATCTCCATTTTCTTCAATAAAAAGGAAGCATTCATATTCTGGCAAACCCCTTGTTTTAGCTTATAATCGAAGTAGAGTTCGTCATTGACGATTTCAGCATCGAAATAATAGTTTTTCACGTCTTCCAGCTCTTGTTCAATTTCGCATAAACTTAAATCGTGGGTTGCAATAATTCCTGTTGCGTTTGAAGCCACTAATTTTTCTACAAACTTTCTAGATCCAATCGCCTTGTCGGTACTATTTGTGCCTTTCAAAATTTCATCTAAAACAATAAAATAAGGTTCTTGCTTTATAGCATCAACGATATATTTCAGGCGTGTTAATTCTGAAAAGAAATACGAACTATCATCGGTTAAAGAATCGGTTGTTCGCATACTAGTTATCAATTTTACAGGTGAATATTTGCTAGTTTTTGCACAAACAGGCAAGCCAACATTCGCCATAACAATATGCAGTGAAACCGTTCTTAAAAAAGTACTTTTCCCTGCCATATTTGCACCAGTAACTATATAAAACTGTTCGTTTTCGATGGTTAAATCACTATCAACTCGCTTCTCAAGATTTAATAGTGGATGCCCTAATTCTTCTGCGTTTATTACAGAACCGTGCTTAACTATTTCTGGCAAGATAAACTTTGGATGATTAAACGCATAGTTCCCTAAAGAGTTATAAGCATCGAAAAATGAAACCACTTCAAACCAGTCGGCAACCTTATCGCCATAAGTTTCAATCCATTTTTCAATACGATATGCATTTTTAACATCCGTTAGAAAATAACCATTACCAAAAATGGCTCCGATTAAATTATTTCGATTATCTAAAGAATCCAAAGATCTTGAAAGCTCCTTGAAAATCTGAGAGGCCTTTGTATTTCCGGACTGAATCTGTTGCTTTTTTGATTGTAATAATTCTGAGGTAAACGATTCGTTTTCAATCAAATCGAGTAACTGTGCATATTGTCTAAAGGTGTCTCTAACTTTATCTGTATTTGAAGCAAGTACATTTATTTTTTTTAGATATTTCCCTGTGATTGCTAAACCTAATAATAGCCAATATCCAATTAAAGCAGGATACGTAATCATATTTAAAAGGATAAGAACAAATAAAACCACAGAAATTATGGTAAAAGCCATGGGAACCCAAGACATGATTTTAGGCATAAAAGTTTTATGATTCTGCAACCAGTTTATAATTTTGTAAGCAGGTGTTTCAACATGAACTAAGCTTGCGGTAGCTGAATAATACTGACGCCATTTTGGTTTCTCACTTAATTCTTTTATGGCTTCTTGCCGTTTTAAAATGCCAAGTATATCATTTGCTTTTAGGGCATTTGCGAGTTCCTCAGTGCCTTCTTGAATACGCGTTCTATTAATGAATTGAAAGAAAGAACCTCGCCCGAACAAATCAATATCTAAACTGTAATAATGCTTCGGGTTTTGAAATTCAGAGCCATCCGCCCTTTGATGAAAATCGCCTTTTGCAATTTCTAATTCCTCAGAATTAATTTCGACCAATGCCGAATTAAAATCTCGAAGTCGCTTTACATCGGTGTATTTGGAAAGCAAATAAATAAATACAACTGTACCTAAAATTGCAATAGGAATAGCTATTTGCCATTGTTCGAAAAAGAAATAAATTCCAAAGCCTGTTGCTAAAAAAACTAGTAATCGTAGAGTGCTAAGAAGCGTCATTTCTTTATAGAGCCTAACCACTTCAATTTGATAGCGTTCTATATGGGTTTTATAATATTTTAAAGGATTTTTCATCAATTTAATTTCAACCATAAAGAAACAAAAAAGCCCCGAAATTTATCGAGGCTTTACTTATTTTTCTATATTATTTAATCTCTTCCGCCAAATACCTGAAGCGCCCAATACATGAGGTTAGCTAATGCACCAATAGCAGCTACTAGATATGTTCTTGCTGCCCATTTTAAAGCATCTTCAGAACCTTTGTATTCATCTGGAGTTACCATATTTTTATTCTTTAACCAAGCTAATGCTCTGTTACTAGCGTCGTACTCCACAGGTAAGGTGATAAAGCTAAAAAGTGTTGCAGCTCCCATAAATACTACACCTATAACGGCTACCCACCAGCCTAAACCTAAACCAGCAGCACCACCTAAGACTAAACCTCCAATGATTAACCATTGAGACATACTAGAAGTTACACTAACAACAGGAACTAAGGTAGAACGCATTTGTAACCAACTATAAGCCTGAGCGTGTTGTACAGCATGCCCACATTCGTGTGCTGCAACCGCTGCCGCCGCCGCATTACGTTGATTGTAAACCGCTTCACTTAAATTTACTGTTTTATTTTTAGGATTGTAATGGTCTGTTAATCGCCCCGGCGTTGAAATAACCTCTACATCATAAATGCCATGGTCTGACAACATTTTTTCAGCAATTTCAGCACCACTCATTCCGTTTCTAAGTTGTTCTTTAGAATACTTGTCAAATTTTCGTTTTAAAGTATTGCTTACTGCCCAACTTACTAAGGCAATTGCCCC
Source organism: Algibacter luteus (assembly GCF_900141715.1). Lineage (GTDB taxonomy): Bacteria > Bacteroidota > Bacteroidia > Flavobacteriales > Flavobacteriaceae > Arenitalea > Arenitalea lutea. The sequence goes on from NZ_FQYK01000001.1 coordinate 710,552, forward strand.
AATTAATATATAATATCCAATCATTGTTTTTAAATTTTAAATTCTAATATAATATATCAAAAATAACGCCATTTTTTCAATCTGAATAATTGTCAGTACCATTATATATTGAAAAACGCCTAAAGCTTTAAAATAAAGCATTTAGGCGTTTAAATAACACTTTAAAACTAATACTATTAGCTCATTTCCATTTCAAAAGCTTCGGCGATTTCTTTGTAAACAATTTTACCATTTACAATATTCAACCCTTTTGATAATGCTTTATTCTTTTTACAAGCTTTTTCCCATCCATCATTAGCCAATTGAATAACATAAGGCAACGTTACGTTAGTCAGTGCCATAGTAGACGTGTAAGGCACTGCACCAGGCATGTTTGCCACACTATAATGCACAACCTCATCAATAATATATGTTGGATCTTGGTGCGTAGTTGGTTTGGTAGTTTCAAAACACCCGCCTTGATCTACAGCTACGTCAACCATTACAGTTCCCGGACGCATATCTTTCAACATGTCTCTAGTAATTAATTTAGGTGCTTTGGCACCTTTAATCAATACACCACCAATAATTAAATCGGCATCTTTTATATGTTTTCTAATGTTGTACTCGCTAGAGAATTCGCTTATCACATTATTTGGCATAGAATCACTTACATAACGAAGTGCCTTCATGTTAATATCCATAATGATTACATAAGCACCCAAACCTGATGCCATTTTTGCAGCTTGATAACCTACAATACCAGCACCTAAAATAAGTACTTTTGCAGGTGGCACACCTGGAACACCTCCCAATAAAATACCACGCCCTTTAATTGGTTTTTCTAGGTATTTGGCACCTTGCTGAACAGACATTCTTCCTGCTACTTCAGACATTGGGATTAATAATGGCAATGTACCATCTTTATTTTCAACTGTTTCATAAGCAATACAAATTGCTTTGCTCTCAATCATTGCATTGGTTAACACCTCGCTCGACGCAAAATGAAAATAAGTAAACACCACTTGATTTGACTTGATTAATTTATATTCAGGCTCAATAGGCTCCTTAACTTTCACGATCATTTCGGCAGTGTCATAAACCTCCTCAATGGTATCAAGAATAGTGGCACCAGCCTCAATATAATCTTCATCTAAAAATCCGCTATTAAAACCAGCGTTTTTTTGAACATAAACGGAATGATTTCTTTTTGATAACTCAAATACACCAGAGGGTGTCATACCCACTCTGTTCTCATTATTTTTAATCTCGATAGGAACTCCAATTTTCATAAATACGATGTTTTAAGGGTAAAAACCGAAGCAAAATTAAAACAATAATTTTAATATTATAATCAAAATAGACTTTTTGTTAAATTTTTTTCATCAAAAAATCGATTTGAGTAATTAAACCATAATTCATATGGAGTTAGTAGGGAAATCAGAAATTGCCAAAAACCTATTTTTTACCGTATGTTATCTTGAAGTAAATTAAAAGAAACGCAGAAACTACCGTAATACTATTGGCTAAAATCATCGATGGGCTATCCTTTAAAAACCCATAAATTAACCACGCTACAATACCGACAAAAAACAGAAGCAACATGGGTAAAGACAAGCTCGACACATCTCTAGTTTTCCACGTTTTATATACTTGAGGAAGAAACGCTGCGGTAGTTAAAATGGCTGCCGTAAAACCAATAATTTCGGTAGAATTCATGTATTAATTATTGATTAGTTATTATTTGGGCGCCTGCCTAACGGCAAGTTACCACAAGGGTCGGGCTATTCGTTAGATAACCTCGGTCGTTCCTCCCTGTGGGCTATCCACTGCTATCCCTAACGCAAAAAAACGTTACCCAACAATGTTTACAATTTTTCCAGGAACCACAATAACCTTTTTAGGTGTTCGTCCCGCCAACTGCTCTTGGGTTTTTTCGTTTGCCAACACTGTTTTTTCAATGTCTTCTTTACTCATATCTAACGGTAGTTCTAAAGTAAATCGCATTTTGCCGTTAAACGAAATCGGGTAGTTCTTGCTACTCTCCACTAAATGGCTAGCATCAAATTCTGGGAAAGGCACTGTTGCTATCGAACCATTATTCCCTAACTGACTCCATAGTTCCTCAGCAATATGCGGTGCATAAGGTGATATTAAAACCAACAAAGGCTCAAGTATGGCCTTCGATGTACATTTTTGAGCAGTCAATTCGTTTGCTGCAATCATGAAAGTAGAAACCGAAGTATTAAAAGAGAAATTCTCGATATCTTCCTGTACTTTCTTAATCGTTTTATGTAATGTTTTTAAATTGTCTTTGGTAGGTTCAGCATCGTTTACTTTAAGTCCGTTATCATCAGCATACAATTTCCAAAGTTTTTTAAGGAAACTGTGCACACCAGTTATACCTGCAGTATTCCAAGGTTTGTATTGCTCCAGTGGACCCAAAAACATTTCGTATAAGCGTAAACTATCGGCGCCGTAATCTGATACAATGTCGTCTGGATTAACCACATTGTACTTCGATTTTGACATTTTTTCAACATCTCTACCTACTTTATAAACTCCATTTTCTAGCACAAATTTAGCATCAGCGTAATCTTCTCCAAATTCAGCATCAGCCTTTAAACCTTCTATATCCAATTCATCTGAAGCAATTACATACTTAACCTTTACGTGAATAGGCTGTACCTTTTTACCCTCAATCAATCCTAAAGACAAATAAGTTTGTGTTCCTTCTTCTCTATAAATAAAAGCACTCGTACCCAAAATCATTCCTTGGTTAATCAACTTTTTAGCATATTCATCATGAGGCACTAAGCCTAAATCGAACATAAACTTTTGCCAAAAACGTGAGTATAATAAATGCCCTGTAGCATGCTCGCTTCCGCCAATGTATAAATCTACTTGCTGCCAATAATTAATAGCCTCTTTCGAGAAAATTTCTTTATCGTTTTGTGGGTCCATATAACGATTAAAATATTGCGAACTACCTGCCCACCCTGGCATGGTATTCAACTCTAATGGAAATATGGCTTTACCATCAATTTTATCATTATTAACTACCGTATTAGTTTCGGTACACCAAGCCCATTTCGTGGCATTACCTAGTGGTGGCTCACCTGTTTCGGTTGGTAAATATTTTTCAACTTCTGGCAGCTCAATAGGTAAATGTTCGGTAGCTATCATTTGTGGCATGCCATCAATATAATATACTGGGAATGGTTCTCCCCAATAACGCTGACGACTAAAAACTGCATCTCGCAAGCGGTAATTGGTTTTTCCTTCACCTTGCCCCATTTGCTCCAATTCGTAAATAGCACGTTTTGTTGCTTTTTTATAATTCATTCCGTTAAGGAAATCGCTATTCGCAATAACGGTTTTCTCTTTATCAGCAAATGCTTCTTCTGAAATATCAATGCCTTCAAATATATTCGGAATTGGAATATTAAAATGCTTTGCAAAATCATAATCACGTTGGTCGCCACAAGGCACACTCATTACTGCACCTGTGCCGTAACCTGCCAATACATAATCGCCAATCCAAACTGGTATTGGCTCTTTGGTAAACGGATGTTCCGCATAAGCGCCTGTAAAAGCTCCCGAAATGGTTTTTACATCGGCCATTCTATCGCGTTCGCTACGTTTGGCAGTGGCTAAAACATAAGCATCAACCTCAGCTTTTTGTTCTGGCGTTGTTATTTGCGCCACCAATTCATGTTCTGGTGCCAAAGTCATAAACGACACTCCAAAAATAGTATCAGGACGTGTTGTAAAAACGTCTATAACTTCATTATGACCAACAATATTAAAAGTTACTGCAGCACCAACAGATTTTCCAATCCAGTTACGCTGACTTTCCTTTAAAGAATCCGTCCAATCTATAGTATCTAAACCTTGAAGCAAACGTTCCGCGTAAGCAGAAATACGCATACTCCATTGGGTCATTTTTTTTCTAATTACTGGGTGTCCGCCACGTTCAGAAACACCGTTTACAATTTCATCATTCGCTAAAACCGTTCCTAATGCAGGACACCAATTCACTTCGGTTTCTGCTAAATACGTCAATCTGTATTGTAATAATAATTCTTGTTGCTTTTTGGAATCAAAACGAATCCAATCTTCGGCTGTAAATGGCTCGATAGCATCATCGCAAACAGCATTTACATTTAAATTTCCTTCAGAAGCAAATATTTTTTCTAATTCTGTAATGGCTTCAGCCTTATCTGAATCCTTATTGTACCAAGAATTGAACAATTGAATAAAAATCCATTGCGTCCATTTGTAATAACTCGGATCGGATGTACGAACTTCTCGAGACCAATCAAAAGAAAATCCGATTTGATCTAACTGACGGCGGTAGGTTTTTATATTTTCGGCAGTTGTAATAGCAGGATGCTGCCCAGTTTGAATAGCATACTGTTCCGCAGGCAAACCAAAACTATCATAACCTTGAGGATGCAAAACATTAAAACCTTGATGACGTTTATAACGCGCATAAATATCTGAAGCAATATAACCTAACGGATGCCCAACATGAAGTCCTGCACCACTTGGGTAAGGAAACATATCCAAAACGTAAAATTTTGGCTTATCGCTATTATTTTCGGCTTTAAAAGTTTCGTTTTTGGCCCAATAGTCTTGCCATTTTTTCTCGATTTTATTGAAATCGTACCTCATGTTCCTATATTTCTACTTTTTTAAAGCGCAAATTTACGCTTTCTACAGAAAACATAAAGCGTTTCTTAACTATTTAATGAATTTGGAACCTCGGTAATGATTTATTAGGTTTCGCTTTAAAAAGCAATTCGTAATTTCGCCACTTTTAAGGCAATTTGATTTGATAAAAGATACAACTAAAGCGCATTTAGCATTACTAGCTGCCAATGTTATATATGGCGCCAATTACATTATCGCGAAGGGCATCATGCCTGATAAAATAAATCCTAGCGCTTTTGTTTTTATTCGGCTGTCTTGCTGTATGATACTTTTTTGGAGTATTAAATTTCTATTTATTAATGAAAAAGTTGAAAGGAAAGATATTTTAATGCTTGCACTTTGTGGTTTATTTGGAGGTGCTGCCAACCAATTACTTTTTTTTCATGGCATAAATTTAACTTCGCCAATTGATGCCTCCATAATTCAAACGGCCACACCAGTTCTAGTACTCATTTTTAGTTTTATTATTTTAAAAGAAAGAATTACTAAAAATAAGGTTGTCGGTATAATAATGGCAGGTATAGGAGCCATAGTGTTAATCGTATATGGAAATAAATCTGTTGGAACAAGTTCATTTTTAGGCAACTTGTTTGTTTTATTGAATGCCTGTAGTTATGGTTTATATCTTGTATTAGTAAGAACTTTAATGAAAAAATACCATGCAATTACTGTAGCTAGTTGGGTGTTTTTATTTGGTTTTATTTATGTTTTTCCTTTTGGGATTTCAGATTTTTTAAATACCAATTTTGAATCTTTTACTACGAATACCTATTTAACTATTGGCTACGTTGTTTTATTCACAACCTTTTTAGCATACTTATTTAACATTTTCGCTCTGAAACATTTGGCACCATCTGTTACTAGTAGCTATGTTTACCTTCAACCAGTTGTAAGTTTTATTTTGGTAAGTATTATGGCCTTTGTTTATACTCAAGGGCAATATTCAAAAGACATCAATATCATAAAAATTCTATGTTGTATTCTGGTAGCATTAGGTGTATATGTAATTAGTAAACCTCAAAAAAAACAATACTTAAACGCTCCTAAATAACAACAATGTTGATATATTTTAGTTTATATAAATTATGAATGCTTATACTTTATTATTTTTACATCGTTAATCCAATATCTTTATGAGTTCATCCTTCGAAAAGCACCAAAAACGCAGACTTATTTCTTCGTATTTCTCGGTTGTGTTAAGTATTGCTTTAGTTTTGTTTTTATTAGGATTGCTTGGTATGCTTATTTTAAATGCAAAAAAAGTATCCGATCATTTTAAAGAACAAGTAGTGGTTACCATTTATTTAAAAGATAATGCCAAAGAAGTAGAAACCAAACAACTTGAAAAAAGTTTGGCGATGGCAGATTATGTAAAATCTACAGAATACGTTTCTAAAGAGCAGGCTGCCGAATTTATGAAAGCTGAAAATGGTGAAGATTTTATGGATTTTGTGGGTTACAATCCATTACAAAACTCCATCGATGTGCATTTAAAAGCCGATTTTGTAACTTCTGAACATCTTGAAAAGATTTCTACTGAAGCCTTAAATAAAAACTTTGTGGACGAGGTTACTTACGATAACGATCTGGTTAATTTAATGAACGACAACGTTAAAAAAATTAGTTTCTGGGTACTCATCATTAGCGGAATATTTACGTTAATAGCCGTTTTACTTATTAACAGTTCGATAAGATTAGCTGTTTATTCCAAACGATTTACCATTAAAACCATGCAAATGGTAGGTGCTACCAAACAATTTATTCGCAGACCCTTTGTTTGGAAAAGTGTGCGTTTAGGAATGATTGGGGCCTTTTTAGCCTTAATAGGTATGGCGCTTGTTTTGTACTATTTAAATAAAACTTTCGCAGAACTGGAATTGCTAAGTAATCCCATTTTAATGGCTCTTTTATTCGTTTTAATATTTGCCTTAGGTATCATTATTACTTGGATAAGCACCCATTTTGCAACACAACGTTTTTTAAATTTAAAAACTGATGAGCTCTATTATTAGGTATTGAAAACTTAAATTACAATACTATTAACATGAGGTTTTCAAATAAATCATTTAATTTGCATAAAAATTCGACAGAATTTAGCCATGGGAGAAAAGAAACGAAAAGAAGCAGCAAAACCAATATTTGTATTCGGAAAGAAAAACTATAAATTTATGTTTATTGGTTTAGCTTGTATTGCACTTGGTTTTATTTTAATGTCTGGCGGTGGTAGTGACGACCCTAACGTTTTTAATCCTGAAATTTTTAGCTGGAGACGTATTAGATTAGCTCCAACATTGGTGCTTATAGGGTTTGGTATACAGATTTATGCGATTCTATTAAATCCAGATAAGGAGAAATCTTAGTCCTTATCAAAAGTGTTCTACATATAAACTTCTAGTAAAGTGGCACCTTTCGTTTTGATATGAATATCATTTAAACAAGCAGGAATTAACATGGTTTCTCCGAGATTTAGTTGGTATTTAGCACCATTAGATTCTAAAACCGCATCTCCTTCAACACACATATAAATTACAAATGAATCTAGATTAGAATAATCTTTTGTAACCCCTTCAGTTAACTTAAGAATGTTTGTTTTAAAATAAGGCGAATGCACCAACGTATTTGATTCATTTTCTTTAGCACTGTAGTTCGTTTTATAGTTTTTGTGATGCTCAAAATCAATGGCATCAATAGCCAAATCGTTATGTAATTCGCGTTTTTGACCGGTTTTGGCATCTACCCTATCGTAATCATAAATACGATATGTAATGTTTGAAGTTTGTTGGATTTCAGCTAATAAAACACCTGCGCCAATAGCGTGAACTCTACCTGTTGGGATGTAATAGGTATCACCTTTTTTAACTTTTTCAGCATTTAAGATTTCTAATACGGTCCCGTTTTCCAATTTTTCCAAATAGGTGTCTTTATTCACTTTTTGGTTAAATCCAACAATGAGTTCGGCATTTTCATCGGCCTCCATGATATACCACATTTCATTTTTACCAAACGAATTGTGACGCACTTTAGCTAGTTTGTTACTTGGATGCACTTGAATAGACAGCGGGGTTTTAGCATCAATAAACTTTATGAGTAAGGGAAATTCTTCACCAAAATTCTGGTAAACACTTTTTCCTAAAAAGTCAGAAGTAAATTTTGTAATTAAATTATTAATCGTTTCACCTTTTAATTCACCTTCGGCTACAACCGTATTAAATTCTTCTACATCTGAAATTTCCCAAGACTCTCCAATGGATTCTTCTTGATAGTTTTTATTTAAAACGGTTTTTAATTTGTCGCCACCCCAAATGCGATAACAAAATATAGGTGAGAATTTAAGTGGGTATAATTGCATGTAATCTGTGTCTGTTTTTTTTACCAATAAATAATTAAAATTTTTGATTAACAAATTCTGCTGCTAATAGTTTTAAATATTTGTAACCATTTTGCATAGCGTCTTCTAAAGAATTTGCTTTTTTTATTACAGCACCCACATAACAAATACCTAAATCGTTAGCCTGTTTTATTGAAAGCGTAACACTCCCACACAAAGCGGCCACAGGAATATTATATTTCTTAGCAGATTCTAAAACCCCACTAATAGTTTTTCCAGAAAGTGTTTGCGAATCAAGTTTACCCTCACCTGTTACTATCCAATCTGCCTCTTTAATTTTATCATCAAAACCTATTAAATCTTTAATCAAATCAATACCAGATTTTAAGTCTGCATTTAAAAAGGTAAAAGTTCCTGCACCCATTCCACCCGCAGCTCCAGTTCCTTTTATCTTCTGAACATCAATATTAAATTGCTTTTTAAAAAGCATTGCTATATTCTTTAAGCCATCATCTAGATTTTTAATTTCTGTTTCTGATGCACCTTTTTGAGGTCCATAAATATAAGCTGCACCTTCCTTTCCGTACAAAGGGTTGGTAACATCGCATGCTACTTTAAATTTTATATGTTTCAAACCCGAAAGCACCTTGTGGGTATTAATAGCATGGATTTTATTTAAATTCTTTCCAATTGGCAATAAGTCTTTTCCGTTTTCGTCTTCAAACTTAAAACCCAATGCGGTTGCCATTCCTATGCCACAATCGTTAGTCGCACTTCCTCCAATGCCTAAAATTATGGTTTTGGCGCCCTTATCAATGGCATCTACAATGAGTTCACCCGTGCCCAACGTAGTGGTGAAGTAACAATTTTGTTCTTCCTTTTTTAATAGATGCATACCTGAAGCTTCAGCCATTTCAATAAACGCTGTTTCAATAGTGTCCATAAACAAATAAGACGATTCTATGGGCCGAAACAAAGGGTCGTTTACCTTAATTTTAATTCGCTTACCTTGTAGGTGGTACTCTAGAACATCTATGGTTCCATCGCCCCCATCTGCTAACGGCAGCTTTATAATTTGAGCATTAGGAAAAGTTTCTTTAATACCTTCTTCCGCAGCAGCACAAAATTGCATTCCCGTTAAAGACTCTTTAAACTTATCTGGTGCAAGTACTATTTTCATTTAAAAAGTATAAAATTGATTATCTAAAAATAGCAGGTATAAAATAACTTAATATTACAATTGTAATAAAAAACACAATTAAAATATATACTTCTTTAATCATGAAATCTTTTCTTTTTATTGCCACATTAAAATTAGAAATCTTCTTAATCTCTACATGTTTTGTAAGTGCACTAACCATATAGGCAATGACAACAGACAGTACAACACCTGTAAAATTAAGCCAAATCCAAAAAATATGAATCCCTAAATCAATATGCAATATTTCCTGAATGGTTTTAGAGAAGATAAGATTTATTAAAACCGCAAGAATTATTCCAGCATTCATACCAATATGATTTACTTTTTTTGAAAAAAACGCTAATACAAATGTTACTAAAACTGGACCATAAAAAACAGACCCAATGGCATTTATAATTTCAATTACTGCGCTTTTACTACCTCCAAATAAAAATGCACTTGTTATACAAACTACGCCCCAAAACACAACCGATGCTTTTGAAATTATCATGTATTTTTTATCACTTAATTTCTGCTTTCCTCTATTAAAAAAATCTTCCACCGTAACAGCCGATAGAGAATTTACAGTAGAACTTAAGGACGACATAGCAGCTGAAAGTATCCCAACCATTAATATCCCAATAAGTCCGTGAGGTAAATATTTCATTATAAAAACCGGAATCATTAAGTCTGCTTTTATACCATTTTTTGCAAATTCTTCAGGGAAATACTTTTGAGTTGTATCCGCTATATCTTGTAAAAAGTCTGGTGCTAACGTTACTAAACCACCAATTACAAGCCCCATAATGCAATATATAAATACTACAGGAAATCTTAAAAGACCGTTTGCCAACAATAATTGGCGTATAGTTTTTTCGCTTTTTGCCGACAATAAGCGTTGTGCTTGAGTTTGATCGCAGCCGTAATACGAAGCATATAAAAAGAACCCACCTAAGACCATAGGTAGAAACCCATATTCATTGCCTTCACCAATTCCTAGATTTAAATCGATAACCTTTAATCGATCTGGATTAAACCCTTCGGAAAGACCACCATAATCTTGTAATAAGTTCCATCCAAAGTATAAGCAAATAATTAATCCCAAAAACAAAATAATCATTTGAATGGCATCACCCCAAACAACCGCTTTCATTCCGCCTTGCCAAGAGTAAATTATAGTAATAACGCTTATAATTAAAATAGTGTAAACAAAGTCTATGTCTAAAACAGCTTGCAAAATAATAGCTATGGTATACACCATTACACCTGTTGCTAAAGCACGACTTATTTGAAAAACGACACTTAAGATAAGCCTAGTAGAAGGACTGAATCGCTTTTCTACAAACTCATAAATACTAACGACTCCCGAACGAAATAATGGAGGGATAATTACAATCATTATAAATATCATCGCAAGTGGAACTGCAAATTCGAAAGTTAACCACTTCATTCCTCCACCTAATTTTAAACCTACAAATGCAGGAGCCGATATAAAACTTATGGCCGATAATTGAGTAGCCATTGTCGATAAACTTAATGGAAACCACCCCATACTTTTGCCTCCTAAGAAATAGTCTTTCGAATCTTTATTATCTTTAAAAAAGAATCCCATTCCTAAGAAAAATATAATGTAAAATATAACAATACTATAGTCTAGCCAATTCATAATTTAAAGTTTTTTAGTGTTCTTATATCAAATTTTAATATAAAAACATGTATTTAGCGATTCAACAAATCAATAAGTAACGCAGCACTCCATGAAAAATTATTACCTCCATAGCCAGCTTTTCCGGTATCATGGATTTCCTTTCTGGAATCAAAATACTCGTAAAACCCATTGTTTTCAAGAATTTCAATAGTATCCTGTTTTACACGTTGTGCAATATCTTTAAATCCATATTGAGATAACCCATTAAATAATATCCAATTCAGGTTTATCCAAACTGGACCTCTCCAATATTTTTTAGGGTTAAAACGCTCATTAGTTGGATCGAATGATGCACATAAATATTGATTTTCATTACCAAACTTATCCATCATCACTTTTACCAATGAAGACGCCTGTTCTTTGCTGGGTATATTTGCATATAAAGGTGAAAAAGAAGATGATGAAATATATCTTAATGGGTTTTCATTTCGCAAATCGTAATGAACATAAACACCTAATTCCTCATCAAATAGTTTTTTATTAAAATTAGTAATACTTTTTTCTTGCCACTTTTGAAGTTGTTTTACCTTCTCATCATGACCACCTATTAACTGGTAAATTTTAATAAGGCTTTCGTTGGATTTTATCAACATTGAGTTAAATAATGGATCTTGTACTAAAAAAGGTGAAAGTTCCGCTATTTTCTCGTCGTTATAATTATGTTCTTTGGCAATATCAATGATATATAAATAATGATCGTATTCTCTTTTTGATGGCCTCTGAGAAGCATCAACATGTGTTGTATCTCGTCTTTCAAAAGTATACTCTGGCGGATTCATTGTATCCCAAATATCATCCCAAATAGGTGAATTATCTGTACCAGATTCCCAGTTGTGGTATATGTATACAAGCCCTTCGCCTTTTGGATCACGATTCTTATAGAAATATTCATGATTAAAATAAACCTTGTCTATAACCGTTTTCAAAAAATTTAATGTAGCTTCTTTATTAGAACTAATTCGATATAACTCTTCTAACACAAATCCTGTAACCGGTGGCTGTGTCATTCCTGTTGATTTGTATTTTTTAGAAGATTCTGGATGCAAATCTGATCGGTGAAAATCGGGACCTGGAAAATAAGAATCACTATCAGTATGAAAAATGATATGCGGTATAAATCCATTTTCCCATTGCGCATCTAAAAGGGTTTCTATTTCGGCTTCGGCCTTTTTCATATCAAAATGAGCGAATCCTATTGCTATTAAACCAGAATCCCAAAACCATTGAAATGGATATAAATTTGCACATGGAATACTAAAACCATCTTTCCAGTTGTTATTGAGAACATGAATAGCCTCTTTCTGTAAATTTTTCATCAATTGTATTTTTATTTTAAAAAAGCTCACCACTTACACTTAGCCGCAAGTGATGAGCAATTAAACTAAACTCAAACTAATTTATACTTTTTAAAAGTTAAATGTAGCGTTAAAAAACACTCTTGTTGGTAACACTGGTCTACCAACGAAGAATTCTTCTTCAGTTTGACTATTATTTAGTCTAGGTGAACCTTCGGTAATTCCATCTGAATTAAGCATGTTAAATACCTGCATACCTAATCTTAAAGATTCATTACCTTCTCCTACCGGAAATGTATAACCTAAATTTAAATTTGCTAGTCCAATGGCATCTAATTCTATTGAATTGGTATCATTCGTGAATTTTTTACCTGTGTAATTATAAGTTAAACTACCATCAAAATTAGAATCATCATAATCTAATGCAAAAGTAGAAATAAAATTAGGTTGTCTTCGTAACTCATTACCCTCAATTGCAGGGTTTGATGTCGATTTTGTGATTTCGTGATCTTGATAAGTTACCGATCCTGAGAAGTTGAAGTTATCTGCAAACCCCCATCTCCAAGTACCCTCAATACCTGTTGTTCTTGTATCTTGGGTATCGACTTCTTCTATAAATCCACCACCTGGGGCATTTACAAAACTAATTGCTCTTCTATCTGATAAATTAACGTTGTACAAAGCGACGGTACCCGAAAATTTACTTTTTCCATATTTAATACCTAATTCTCCTTGTACAATTCTTTCTGTATCATAAGAATTTGGATTGCCAAAACCATCAAATTTAGTTCCTCTTAATTCTGGGAAGAAATAACCTCTTGAAAAGTTTCCATAAGCGCTTAAATCATCGTTAACTTTATATAAAGCTGCTAATGCAACAGCAAAATCATCTGCCGAAACATGACCTCTCGTCCAACTTCCATTCCCCCAGGTTACATTATCTAAGTTTGCTATTCCAGTGTTATCAACGGCAAATGATGAGGTCCCCTCATTTTCAATATCTCCAGAAGCTCTTTCATAACGAATACCAATGTCTAAATTCCAACGGTCTAACTTAATTTCATCAGTTACAAAAACTGCTATTTTATTACTATTAATATTTCTGTTGGTATAAGCCGTACCTCTATTAGTTACCCCATTAATAGAATAACCAGACAACTCCACCAAAGCGGGTCTGTCGTTATACTCTCCTAAATAGTTAGTAATCACATTAAAATCGCCAGCTTGTGATCTAGACATAAATGAACCAAATGTTAAACTGTGGTTCCCACTAGTTTTTGTGATTTTTAAATCGGCCATTAATTCTGTTAATGGTCTGCTTCTATCTAAAATTCTATTTTCGAATAATAAAGCATCTGCCGGTAAAGCTTGTCCATTTAAATACGTAAATGATCCTCCTGCTAAACCTCGGGCATCTAAATATTCTTGTTGCGTTTCAACAACTTTTGCTCCACTAACTCCACTACCATCTAAAAAGAGATTAAATTGATGCTTGTATCTAGAATATCTCAATTTAGCATCTAATTTTAAATCATCAGAAAAGTTGTGTTTAAAGTTAGTTAAGAAATATCCACCCTTTGTTACAACACCATCTTCTATAGGCGAATTATAAATTCCATCTGGTGTCATATATGAAATATCTGATGCTGCAGCGGTTTGTAATGTGAATATTTCATTTCCATCGTTTCCAGTTGGACGATTACGTGAACCACCTTCCAAAGGATATGGTAAAAAGAATTGCACATTATCATCAATAAACTGTCCTGAAAAAGTAATTGAACCTTTTTCTGTTAAATGCTTAAGATTTCCTCTTAATTGAAATCCTTCTGTTGGTAAACCCGTTTTTAATGGGCCTTCATCATATCTGTAAAATCCAGATAATGCATAAAAGGTATTTGAATTTTCACCTCCCAAAGGACCACTAGTTAAAAAGTCTGCTTTATATCTTGAATTAGAAGCGATTTCAGTTTTCAATATATTTTTTGGTTTAGCATTTCCTGTTACACTTGTATAGTTTATAATACCAGCAACTGAACCTACACCATATAATATTGATGAACCACCACGAACAAATTCTAAGCTTTTCATTCCTAAATCGTTTCTAAAATAAACGTCGTGTGCAGAAGAATTCAATCCAAACGTACTTAAAACAGGCATTCCATCTATTTGAAGTGGATTAAACTGATACTGTCCTCCCGAAGGTAAACCCCTAACAAAAATGTTTGAAGCAACTTCACCACCACCACCTTCGGCGGTAATTCCTGGTACGCTTCTTAAAATATCAGCTTGACTACTTGTTGCTTTTTGCGCAAGTACTTGAGCACCATATGACGTAATTGACAATGGTGTTTCCTTCTGAGATCTCGTTGTTGAGGTTGCTGTTAAAACCACTTCATCTAAAGTGTTTCCTCCCTCAACCAAAACAATTTGCAAAGTTACAGGCGACCCATTTAATACCACCGTTTTCTCTTGAGTTTCATACCCTAAAAAAGATATCTTTACTTTTTGTTCTCCAGTCAAATCTGTTGAAAAACTGAAGTTACCATCAAAATCGGTTGTTGCTCCCGACGTACTTCCAATAATTAAAACGTTTGCCCCTATTACAGGAACTCCTGCTTTATCTAGTACATTACCAGAAATTTCTGTTTGTGAAAATGAAGTAAATATGCCAAAAACACATGTTACTATAAAAATAATTTTTTTCATTTTATTTAGAATTAGTTAATTTGAAGGCTAATTTATAAGCAAGTTCCTAATAAAAATGCTAAAAAATTGCAATAAATTCACGCAAACGTTATCGCAAACGTTTGCAATTTGAAAAAACAATTAATGAAAAAAGAATCTACTACTTTAAAAAAACTAGCTACCGAATTAGGCCTATCTATCTCAACAGTTTCTAGAGCACTTAATGATCACCCAGATATTAGTACTACAACTAAAGATAAAGTTAAAGCACTTGCGTTGAAATTAAATTATGTCCCGAATATTTTTGCAAAAGGATTCAGGCAACATAAAACCAACATAATTGGTGTTATTGTACCTAATGTAACCCATTATTTTACAACAACGATTTTAAAAGGTATCTTAGAGGAGGCCTCTTTATTAGGTTATCGAGTAATTATTTCAGAATCTAATAATGATGTTGTAAAGCAAACGGAAATGCTTGAAACTATGCTACAATTTAATGTAGATGGTATTTTAATGTCTATTTCTAAAATGACCAGAAATGTAGACAGTATTCTAAAAATAATTAATAATGTGCCTCTTATTCTGTTTGATAAATCGTCAAACAAAATACCTTGCACGCAAGTTGTTATAAACGAAGAAGAATCCGCATTTAGTGCCGTAGAACATCTCATTAATATTGGAAAGAAAAGAATTGCCATTATTAAAGAAACTGAATTTTCGTATAATTCTGAACGACGGTATGCTGGTTATTTAAGGGCATTGAATGAATACAACCTTCCTGTTGATGAAAAAATAATTATAACTGTGGAAGACATCTCTTTGATACAAGGCAAAAGAATGGCAAACTTATTATTATCTCTTAAAAATAGACCTGATGCCATTTTTACTATAACTGATAGTTCTGCTGTTGGAGTGATTCAAACGCTTAAAAAATTCAATATCAAAATACCTGAAGAAATTGCCGTAGTTGGGTTTAGTAATTCAAGGCTTTCTACAATTATAGAGCCTAACCTTACCACTATTGATCAACCTGGAGAGCGTATAGGCGCAACTGCAGTTAAATATTTAGTTGAAGAAATTAATAATACATCTGATCAAATAATAAGTAAAAATATCGAAATTAAAGGCACTTTAATAATAAGAGATTCAACCTTTAAGGCTTAAATTAATTGAGTTAAAAGCCATTTGCTATCTCAATTTTAATATTTTTGCGCCATGGAAATTATAGATGCAATTATTTTAGGTATTGTTCAAGGGCTTACTGAATTTTTACCTGTTTCTTCAAGTGGTCATCTAGAATTAGGAAAAGCCATTCTAGGTGATAATTCGGTGCCAGAAGAAAGTTTATTATTTACAGTGGTTTTGCACTTTGCAACTGCATTGAGTACCATGGTTGTTTTTAGAAAAGATATATTAGACCTGATAAAAGGTGCTCTGAAATTTAAATGGAATGACGACTTACAATTCATTTCTAAAATTGCAATTTCTATGATACCGGCAGTTATCGTTGGTTTATTTTTTGAAGAGCAATTAGAAGCGCTTTTTAGTGGTAATATCTTATTAGTTGGTTGTATGCTTATTGTTACTGCGATTCTTCTTTATTTGGCGGATAAGGCAAAAGATACCAATAAAAAGGTGTCATTTTCGAATGCTTTTGTAATTGGTATATCGCAAGCTATAGCTATGCTCCCTGGAATTTCACGTTCTGGAGCTACCATTTCAACTTCGGTGCTTTTAGGTAATGATAAAACCAAAGCAGCCCGATTTTCATTTTTAATGGTAGTACCATTAATTTTTGGGAAAATTGCTAAAGATGTTTTAAGTGGCGATTTAACTTATGATTCTGGAAACTTTACGACCTTATCTATAGGATTTGTCGCTGCATTTGTTGCTGGACTTTTTGCGTGTACGTGGATGATTGCTTTAGTAAAACAAAGCAAACTCTCTTACTTTGCGATTTACTGTGCCCTAGTTGGTATTGTTGCTATTGTAATTTCAATGCTTTACTAAAGTATGAAATCTGTTGAAGATTATCTTTCCGGACAAGTTTTATTGATTGACAAACCTTTGGATTGGACCTCCTTTCAAGTGGTTAATAAGCTACGTTGGGAAATTAAACAAGCCTTCAAACTTAAAAAAATAAAGGTCGGTCATGCGGGCACTTTAGACCCTTTAGCCACAGGTTTACTTATTATTTGTACAGGTAAAATGACCAAGCAAATAGATACTTTCCAAGCCCAAGAAAAAGAATATACTGGCACTATTACTTTAGGAAGCACAACACCTTCTTTCGATTTAGAAACAGAAATAAACGAAACCTTCCCGATAGAACATATTTCTGAAGCTTTAATTCAAGAAACCACCAAACAATTTATTGGCGATATACAGCAATTTCCTCCTGTTTTTTCAGCATTAAAAAAGGATGGGAAACGCTTATATGAATTTGCTAGAGCTGGCGAAAACGTCGATATTAAAGCAAGAAGCGTTTCAATTTCTGAATTTGAAATTATTAATATCGACATGTCTAATTCACAAAGTACAGGTGCTATAAAAGTAGACTTCAGAGTAGTGTGTAGTAAAGGCACTTACATAAGGTCGTTAGCTAACGATTTTGGAAAATCTCTAAGCTCTGGAGCTCACCTATCTTCATTAAGACGAACCAAAATTGGTGCTTTTGATGTGGCCGATGCTATATCCATAGACACCTTCATTTCATCGCTAAAAGACTAAATTTTTAATTTTTACGTATATTACCGTATAAAACACGTTACATTTTATCGATTTGCACCTAACAGATCAACATAAAGCCCTACTTATCACGCTTCTAATTTCTGGAACTGTGGTACTCTCTGTATTTAATTTGAGCCTTAAGCAACACGACGACATTGCTTCTGAAAGTTATTATGAAATAGAGCCTGAAAAGGAACTTACGGAAGAAGAACTTAAAGTGCTTGAAGCCTTGGAAAAACTTAATAATTCCAAAGCTGAAACCAATCAAGCCTTTAACGAATCTCAAAAAACGAAACATTTTGCGCAAGCCTTTAAAACCATTGCGCCTCCTAAGGACTATGTTCCTAATACTCCTAACACTGAGAATAATCATCAAGAAGCCAGAGATGCTTACGATATTCCTGAAGATTCTAAATTAAACCCAGAGGAGTTAGCAAAGTTTAGTAAAGTAAATGATGTGCTTAAAAAACAACAGGCAGACGCTACTAATTCTAAAAGTTCGATACGATTTTCATTAGTTAATCGAAAAAAAGTTTTTATCCCTATTCCAGTATACTTATGCGAAGTTGACGGCAAAATTGTTGTAAACATTACAGTAGACTCAAGCGGAAATGTAATTGATGCTTACGTAAACACATCCTCAACATCGAGTAACGAATGCTTAATAGAAAGCGCATTAGATTATGCTAAACGATCTCAGTTTAGTGAAGATGCCTCAAAAGAAACTCAATTGGGTTCTATTACCTTTTATTTTATTGGCAAATAGGTGCTAATCGACAAAGTATTTCAACAATATCTTTAATCACGTTTTGCCCTTTATCATTATTATACCAATGTTGTAGGTCTTCTTTGAATTCTGGAGTTAGACTACCGTGTTTAGCTTTAAACCTACTAACATAATTAGCAGCTTCACTTGGTCTTGGTCCATATGTATTTATTACTTCGCCTGTTTCATCATCAATCATAATAACTTTAGGAATGGCTCTGGCGCCATTAGTTAAATAAAAATCCATAAGCTCTAGATTTTCATCTCGAAGAACCACCTTCATATTTATGTAATCAGATAACTCAGCTATCTTATTCAGAGCTGGAAGTACATGTGCTGCATCACCACACCAACTTTCAGCAATAACCAACCAAGTCATCTTTTGATTGAATTCTGATACGATTTGTTTCACCTCTTCCGAAACCTTAATGGTTTTATCCCAACGCTTCATACGTTTATCATTAAGCTTCGTATAATTCACCATAGCTTCAGATTTGTCGTTTCCAGTAGTAGCATGGTCTTCTACCAATTGCTTTACTAAAGCTCTATAGTTTTCGTAAGTCAGGCTATTTTTCATACCTTTTTCTATTATTGGATGCATAACATTTATATTTTAATGGATATTGACACACAAAATTAATGCGTCAGGATTCTAATTAAGATGATTTTTGTCATACTTTTACTATTATCCTTACAAAGAATTATTTTACGCTTAAATTTTTAGATTGATGAAAAAACATAGATGCGGATGGTGCGAAGGTGATGCTTTATATGAAGCGTATCACGACGGCGAATGGGGCGTTCCTGTTTACGATGATGACACCTTATTTGAATTTTTAATATTAGAAACTTTTCAAGCGGGTTTGAGCTGGATTACCATATTAAGAAAGCGCGAAAATTTTAGAAAAGCCTTTGATAATTTCGACTATAAAAAAATAGCGGGATATCAACAAAGTAAAAAAGACCAATTAATGGAGGATGCTGGAATTATTAGAAATAGACTTAAAATTAATGCAACTGTATCTAACGCTCAGGCTTTTATGAAAATACAAGATGAGTTTGGAAGTTTCAGCAAATATATATGGGGTTTTGTAGACGGAAAACCGATTGAAAATAAATTAAAGCATTATAAAGATGCTCCAGCGAACACCCCTTTAAGTGACACCATAAGTAAAGATTTAAAAAAGCGAGGATTTAAATTTGTAGGTTCTACTGTTATTTATGCGCATATGCAGGCTACAGGTATGGTAAACGATCATGAAATAGGCTGCTTTAGATATAACGAAGTTTAATTTTTTAATGCTCTAATAAATTCCTCTCTTGATATTTCCTCGGCCCCTAAACTTTCAAGATGTTTGGTATAAACTTGACAATCTATTAATTTATAGTTTGTGTTTTCAATAAAAGTTATAAAGCCTACTTTACTGGCATTACTTTCTTCTGTAAACATACTTTCACCACAAAAAATATGATTTCCTAAATCAACGCCATATAATCCTGCTACA
Organism: Algibacter luteus; assembly: GCF_900141715.1. Classification (GTDB taxonomy): domain Bacteria; phylum Bacteroidota; class Bacteroidia; order Flavobacteriales; family Flavobacteriaceae; genus Arenitalea; species Arenitalea lutea. The sequence goes on from NZ_FQYK01000001.1 coordinate 730,447, forward strand.
AGTTTTTTCCCTTTCCAAACTTCAACAGATTTGGCATATCCTAATTCATGAAGTTCTAAATAAGCTTCAATCATCTCTGGTGTTATCCACGAACCAATTTGCCCTTCGCGCTTAGCTCGTGAACATGCATTTATTACAGTCTCGAAATCTTTATTTATGGTAACTTCAAACTCCTGTTTTTTTAAAATTTGTTTCATGCTTTTTGAAACTTTTAATTTCTCTGGAAACAATACAAATCTAGGATCTGGTGACCACCATAATATGGGCTCTTCTTTATCAAACCAAGGAAAAATACCAGATTTATAAGCAAGCAATAAACGCTCTACCGATAAATCGCCACCAAAAGCCAGTAAACCATCTTCTGTTGCTGTATTGACATTTGGAAACCATATTTCTGAAGTTAATTTGTGCATACTTTAAAATTAAAAAACCTCAATGTATTTTTAACATCGAGGTTTTTTTATCGTTAGATTTCTGCTTTTACAGAATTTAATTAAAACGGTAAATCGTCGTGATCTTCTTCTTGTAAATCTCCTGCAGGCTCAAAAGCATCTGCTGGTGGTACAGGTGGTACATTTGCATCTCCTGCTTCACTTTGTAAAGCTTCTATTCTCCAACCTTGAATAGAGTTAAAATACTTGGTTTCACCTTGAGGATTAACCCACTCTCTTCCACGTAAATTGATGCTAATTTTTACTTGTTGACCAACTTGATAATTGTTAAGTAAGTCTGTTTTATCTTGAACGAATTCCACCATAATATGTTGTGGGTATTGCTCCTCAGTTGTTACTACAATTTCTCTTTTTCTAAACCCATTGCTTCCAAAAGTTTGAGTTTCTCCAATCATTTTAATTCTTCCTTGAACTTCCATTTTTATATATAATTATTAAATATTCGTCTAATTTAATTACACTGTTATGACAACAGTATTTTCCATGCACTTTCAATATCGCCAAAACTAATATAGTTTCTTGCCAACTTGTGTTTTTCTCTATGTGTTGCTGTTTTTATATTTGGGTAGCGCTCACCAACTTCCTCAATAAATGCATTAACATGCTCTTGTGTTGGTAAAGCTTCAACATTGGCCAACATACCTAAATCATTTCCTGTTAAAATCATACTATTTTTAACGTGGTCTGGAAAATTATCAACACCAATTCCCAAGGTTGATATTGGTTTAGGTATTTCAAAAAACCCTGATTTAGCACGACTATAATAACTTCCTCCTGCTCTTGCTACTAAATCTAATTTCTTCTGATTGATGTTGTTGTTTTCATCCAAAACCTCATCGTCAATATGAAACATCACAATTTCACAAATAATTAAATTACCAGCACCACCTTCTGCACCTAACTTTATGATATCTTTAATTTTACATTCAAATTGTACAGGTGATTCAGCAACTCTGTATGGTTTAACCTTACTCGACTTAAGCATCGATAAACCTGCTTTTTCAAATTCATTAACCCCTTCTGGATATTCAGAGCTACTTAATGACATTTGGTGAACCATATCGAAATTAACCACGTTAATTACGACTTCTTTAGTGATTTCACAATTATCTAATGTGTGTTTAGTAGTATTATTGCTTACCCGTCTAGCAGGTGAAAAAATTAAAATTGGCGGGTTTGAACTAAACACATTAAAGAAACTAAATGGAGATAAATTAGCGTTTCCCTTGGCATCCAACGTACTTGCAAATGCAATTGGCCTAGGCGCAATAGCGCTTAACAAATAGCTATGTAATTTACTGGTTGATAAGGTTTTTGGATCTATCGTAGGCATTTAACTTCTTAAGTTTTCACAAATGTAACTAATCTATAACGCAACTAAAAACCGATTTACTAACAACTTACACAATAATATTAACAGATTTACATTATATTACATGTTAATTAATTTTTAAAATGATTTTTACAAAACACAGCAATGTTTTCCGATGGATTATCATTGTAGCCTCTTTTGCAATTGTCTCTCTTATTTTATTGAAAACCTACGAGTTTTTTCAACATTTTAAGGATGAAGAACGCACAAAAATGGAAAATTGGTCTTTTGCCCAAACCGAATTTGTGAATTCAGACACCAACACCAATTTAAATTTAACCCTTAAAATTTTAAATAGTAATACCACTACTCCAATGATAGTTATTGATAAAGATGGTAACTTGAGTAGCTCTAATAACATTAATGATAGCAAAATTGAAAACCCAGAGTATGTAAAAAAACTCATTAATAAGTTTTCTGACGAGAACAAACCTATTGAAATTAAGTATCAAAATCAGGTGTACTCTACTATTTATTATGGAAACTCACCTTTATTAAACAAACTAAAATATTATCCATTAGCTTTAATACTTATCGTGGTTCTTTTTGGTGCCGTTATTTTCTTCTTTTATAGTAGCAATAAAAATGCAACCCAAAACAAACTTTGGTCTGGCATGGCAAAGGAAACAGCGCATCAAATAGGCACACCTTTATCCTCTTTAATTGGCTGGACAGAATTATTAAAAACCGAAAACGTTAATCCGGAATATATCACTGAGATGGAAAAAGACGTGAGTCGATTAAAAACTATTGCCGAACGATTTAGTAAAATTGGTTCTTTACCAACTCTAGAGAAAGCAGATATTATTAAAGAAACCATAGAATCTTACGATTATTTAAAATCTAGATCGTCCAAATTAGTAGATTTTGAAATAATAATCCCCGATGGTGAAATTTCGGTAAATTTAAATAAGCAGCTTTACAGTTGGACAATAGAAAATTTAGTAAAAAATGCCATTGATGCTATGAAAGGACGAGGTAAATTAACAGTTGAAATATCGCAACTTGAAAATGATGTGAAAGTTAATGTTACCGATACAGGAAAAGGCATTTCTAAAAAACATTATAACAGTATTTTTGAACCAGGGTTTACTACAAAAAAACGAGGTTGGGGACTAGGATTATCTTTAACCAAGCGAATCATTGAAGATTTTCATAACGGGAAGATTAAAGTGCTTCAATCTGCAAAAAACAAAGGAAGCACTATACAAATAAGCTTAAAACGTGCGAGTTAAAACTTATTTATTATGACTGAAAAATTAATTGACGTAAAAAACGTGACATTAAAAAACAATTGTCCTGAATGTTTCAGCAAAGATGGATTGCGCTTAACATTCAAGCAAAAAATTAAAGACAATAAGTTTTACCGATCAATTACTTCAGAGATAAGTCATGAGATAAGTTGTAATAAATGTAACTCTATCATTTATCCAGTACAATGGACTGATGACATAGAACTAGTTTTTGAGTATCAGAAAAAAGCATTCACTCCAAAAAAGTCCTCAACTTACTTAAAAAAGGCATCTTGGATAGCAATTATAGCTGGATTAGTTTTAGTAGCCATAATATTCGCACTAGTATTTTACCTTATTCTATAATTGTGATTTGATGGCTTCTGCCAAGGCTAGAAATTCCTCATGAGAAAGTTTCGCTTTTTGAATAAAACGTGCATCTTCCATTGATTGTAACGGAATTAAATGCACATGCGCATGCGGTACTTCTAAACCTATTACACTTACGCCAATTCGTTTACAAGGCACTGCTTTTTTTAAAGCTAAAGCAACGGTTCTAGAAAAACCCATTAAACCATGATATGTAGTTTCATCTAAATCAAAAATTTTATCTACCTCTTTTTTAGGAATACACAGTGTATGTCCTTTAGCATTAGGATTAACATCTAGAAAAGCTAGAAAATCATCTGTTTCTGCTATTTTATAACAAGGCAATTCGCCGTTTACAATTTTTGTGAAAATAGAGGCCATATGATTATTTGATTTGTTTTTAATTGGATTCCGTTTTCACGGAATAGAAACCAGTATTATCTTGAAATTTCAATAATATCAAATTTCATAACGCCATTTGGAACCTGAATTTCGGCTACATCGCCAACAGATTTACCCAATAGCCCTTTTCCGATAGGTGAATTAACAGAAATTTTACCAGAAGCTAAATCAGCTTCACCATCGGCAACCAATGTATATACCATTTCCATACCGTTAGTTTGGTTTTTAATTTTAACCTTCGATAAAACTAGAATTTTAGAATTATCAAGCTGCGATTCATCAATTACACGAGCGCCAGCTAAAGCATCTTCAAGTTTAGAAATTCGCATTTCTAACATCCCTTGAGCTTCTTTTGCCGCATCGTACTCAGCATTTTCGCTTAAATCTCCTTTATCTCTAGCTTCAGCAATGGCTCTTGAAGCCTTTACACGCTCAACATCTTTAAGATGTTTCAATTCATCTCTTAATTTTTTTAACCCCTCTGGTGTATAGTATGATACTTTACTCATAACTTCATCGTTTAACTTTATAAAAGATGCCGAATCTCCATGAAAATAATTTTGATAGAGTTCAGCAAATAAAAAAATCCCGCGTATACGAGATTGTCAAACAAAAATACAAAATTTTAGTTATATCTGTATTGAAATCATGAACATACTTTGCCTTAGAGGTTTTTTGAGAAAGAAAAAATAGCCTAAGGAAAATTTAAATATTAGAATCTCAATTTACTTTTTATTGTAAATTGCATGCCAAATCCCCTGAATTTATGAAATCCCTTTTTTACACCTTATTTTTTATAATTCTAATGACTTGCAGTGGCAACCAAGTAGATGATAAAAATTGTAGATTCCTACTAGACATTAGTGTCAATTTTACAATAGATTTAAGTTTACCACAGTACAGTCAGCTTACTTTTGCTGGTAATTCGGTATATATTCCAAATGAAGGTAATGCAGGCATTATTGTTGCTAGTACAGGAGCTGATTTCTATGCTTGGGATGCAAGCGACCCAAATCATGCGCCTAGCTCATGTTCTGCGCTTGTGCCTTCAGGTCTAAACGGAACTTGTGGGTGTGAAGACGGCAATACCTACAATTTTGTAACCGGAACTCCGGATGGGAACGACGGCTTAAGATGTGCACTGAAAAACTACCGTGTACAACAAAACGGCAATACACTTTTAATATTTAATTAAAAAGCGCAGTTACATAATTATAACCACGCTTTTCATCCCTAGATAATACTTAAAACTTGAAAGTTGCACCTACTAAAAAATTGGTTGTTGCTTGTGGGTAATAACCAGCATAATAACCAGTGGTTATTCCAGAAGGGCTCGATGTATCTTCATAATCATAAGACCCAAAGTACCCATTAGAAACATATTTTTTATTAAAAATATTATTCACCAATCCTGATAATACAATGGATTTAAATAATTTTCTTGGTTTTATTTCATAATTAATATTGAAATCGTTTATAAAATAACGCTCTAAAATAGAGGCTTCATTGTCTGTATTTCCCATATATTGTTCACCCACAAACTTACTTAAAAGCGATAATTGTAATCGTTCTGCCGGCATATAATTAATGGCGTTTCCAATGACTAATTCTGGCGAGAACGAAATATTTGTATTTCCTAAATCAACCAATTCGCCATTTATTTCAGATGAAAAATCTTTATTTTTATTACTGCTTATGGCAACGTTTGTTGACGTATTAAGCATTTTGCTGAATTGTATATTGGCATCAACCTCAAGTCCAAGTCTATAACTTTTGCCACTTGTAGCTCTAATTGGGCTTCCAACATCGTCAAGTTGACCTGTTAACACCAATTGATTTTGATAAAACATGTAATACAAATTCGTATTTACACTGACTTTATTGCTGTTATAACGCCAACCTAATTCAATATCATTTAAAGTTTCATTTTCGGTTACACCAGCTTCAAAATCGTCGCGATTGGGTTCTCTATTCGCTCTGGCATACGAAGCATAAAAGCTATTGAAATCGCAATGTTTATAAGTTAATCCTACCTTAGGATTAAAAAAACTAAAATTGGCATCGGTAACAAATTCAACTCTATCAGAATTTAAATCATTGGTTTTATAGCTTACAAAACGTCCTTGCAAATCAACAAATCCTGTAATTTTTTCGGCTAATTTAAATGTAGCTTTTGAAAAAATACTGAAATCGTTTTTGGTAGCATCGCCTTCATAATAGCGATCTCGAATCTCGGTATTTGGTTGTAAATCGCTTCCCCAAATCACTTCTCCAAAGTGATCGCCGTCGTAAGAACTATAAGATAAGCCTGAAATTATTTCAAATGCATTTTGCTTATAAGTTACATTTGCATTTAATACATAGAAATTATTATCGAGCCATCTTCTAACAATTACATCAGAGTCTTCCTCAATTAAATTAGCAAAATCTGCAGCTGATTCTTCTGGCTTATACTGCTCAAAATAGCCTTTCCCTTTGGTATAATTTAAGCCTAAATTAGTTGACCAATTGTTATCAAATCGCTCATTCCAATGTAATTGATAATGGTCTTGCCAATAATTATCTGTTTCATTTTCGTAGGTGTACGGGTTTTGTCTTCTATCCTCTTTTAATTCATTCGCAGTTAACCCATACCACGCTTGATATGTGCGCTCTGCATTACCAAACGTCAGAGCTTTAATCAAGGTATTATCATCTTTATAAATACCCTGAAGAAAGTATGATTTTAAATCAGTAAAAGCACGATCTATATAGCCATCTGAATCAATTTTTGAAAAACGCCCTGATACTTCAAAATGATTATTTAATAGGCCTGTACTTAATTTTACTGTGTGCTTTCGAGTCCCAAAGCTTCCAAAACTATTAGAAATTTCACCTGAAGCTTCCGCTGATGTTGCATCGGTTAATAAATTTAAACTCGCTCCAAAAGCTCCAGATCCATTAGTAGACGTTCCAACGCCACGTTGTAATTGTAAACTCTCTGTTGAAGACGCAAAATCCCCTAAATTCACCCAAAAAGTACCTTGGCTTTCAGGATCGTTATAAGGAATTCCGTTAATGGTTACGTTAACACGAGTTGCATCGGTACCTCGAACTCGTATACCAGTATAGCCAATTCCAGCACCCGCATCACTAGTTGTTACTACCGATGGTAAAAAGTTAAGCAACACAGGAATGTCTTGCCCTAAATTACGTTTTGCCAAAGCCTCTTTAGACAAATTAGAGTGCGTAATTGGCGAATCTGCATCCACACGTACTGCTTTTACTAAAACTTCGTCTAGTTTTTCTGTTTTAGTTGAATCTTGTGTTTTTTGATTTTGTTGCGCTTGCGCACTGACTGATAACACTAAAAGTGTTAAAAAAAGAAAAATGTTTTTCATTACGATTAAGTATGTTTAATCGAATAAAAAGAGGTAATTATTCTTTAATTATTAATAATTAGTTTTTGAACGCTTGAAACTTTCAGTTAAAATTCAGCTATTATTACTAGCATCATAAAAGATGAACTAATCACAATCACTAAAAATGTCAACTGAACTTTTACTTTACGCTCGATTCCTAAACAGCATTACCTGTTCTAGGTTCAATGGGTATGATCTCAGCCGATAATAGGCACCCCTTTTTTGAGAACGTTGCAAAAGTAATTATCAATTGTCAATTATCAACTAATAATCACTATTTTTTTATTGTAAATCTGGCTTTTTTCGACCTGCCTTCTTCTCGGAAAGATGCCGTTTTTGTTTCAAACGCTTTTTTATTACTGATTTTGGGATTTTTGTAGGTCGGCGTTTTTTAGGAACTTTTAGTGCGTTTTTTAAAATCTCAATAAAGCGTTTAACTATAATTTCTTTGTTTTTATGCTGACTTCGGCTTTCGCCACATTGCAAAATTAATATACCGTCTTTCGTAAGCCGATTTTTTAGCTTAAACAGTAGGCGATTTTTTTGAACTTCATTAAAAACGCTTGATTCCTTTAAATTATAAGTTAATTCTACTTTTGAGGATACTTTATTGACATGCTGACCACCACTGCCTGAACTTCTAATAGCTTTAAAAGTGAGTTCTTGTAATATGGCGTCTTCATCAAACACAATTACGCTTGATGTACTGGTTTTAATAAATCGTTTACTGTCTTTACCGGATTAAATGTCTCCAAAGGTACTTCAACAAAAATCGAATTCCAATACGCCATACTCCCATTCCATAATCCTGGTAATTCTAAAGCATTTATATCAACCCCATTCTGGGTTTTTGTTGTAATAAAAGCAGCTTCATGGTCTACAAAATCCATTAAATCGAATTTTTCTCCCTTGTAATTTTTAACACCGCAAACTAAATCTGTAGGATTAAAATGTGTGGCTTTATAAACAATACCCTGTTGGTTCTTTTTTCCGAAGTTAATTTGAGCAAATTCAACTATTTGCAAAGATATTTTACCATCTTCAGCCATAACCCAAAATGGACCTCCTCCCGGTTCACCTTGATTTTTTACCATGCCGCAAACACGAATGGGCTTGTTGAAACTTTGTCTTAAAAAAGTTACTTTCTCATCATGTGTCATTTCTTCAAACTCAGAATTTATCGGCACATTTAACCTGTATCGTAAAAACAAAGCCATGACTTTTAAATCGGCATCTTCTAAATTTCCTGCATCGAGTTTATTTAGATAATGAAATACTTTTTCTTGAGCCTCTAATAAAACGCCTGCTAGCAATTTTTTATAGTTTGAAACTTCAATATTTTTTTCAGCAACTACAATATTATCTATGTTTTTTATAAAAATTATATCGTAGTCTAGGTCATTTAAATTCTCTAGGAGAGCACCATGACCTGCTGGTCTGAACAAAATTGAACCATCAGGCTTTCTAAACACCTCATCCTTTAAGGTAAGCGCAATAGTTTCGGTAGCTTCTTTTTGATATGAAAATGATATATTAAAGGACGTATTCGTCTCTTTTTCTAAATCTGCTTTAACTCTACTAAATTCATTTTTAAAATATAAATGATGCTTTTCTGACACGGTAAAATGCAAATTCGATTTCCCTTGAGACGATGCGTACAACGTAGATTCAAAAAGATGTTCTTCAAAAGCGGTTTTAACTGTATTTCCATATTTATGAAATGGCAGCAATCCTTTTGGGAGAAAGCTATAATTAAGTAAATCTGCATCAAGCATAGATTTTACTAACTGCAAATATTTTTCGTCTTCGGATAGTTTTTCATAACCAGAACTTACCTTCTTTGCTCTCGTGATCACTTCATTATAAAACGGAAACTTCTTAAAATTCTCAACAAAAGTTACTATTAACTCATCATTATTACGTTCCGCATAACTTTTTAAGCTTTCTTTAGCTGGATTGAAATTTTTAAGAAATTGAAACAAAAACTTGAACATACGAGTAGCAGCACCAGATGCCGGAACAAACTTTACGATGTTTAATTCCTTTTGCTTAGCCTCATAAAATTCTATAAACCCCTTTATTTCAGCATCATCATAACGTTCAATTCCTTTATCAATAGTAGCAGCAGCCACTAATTTCGAATAAGACATACCATCTTTTAATCGAGAAACTTGATCGTTTACTTCTTCAAGAGTTATACCTTTACTTTTAATTTGTTCAATATCTTTATCTGAAAACATTATACTTTGGGGTTTAATAGTTTGTCAATATATTTTACTGCCGTTTCTAAACGTGTTTTTTTATCTCCTCTAAGGAGCACATATGGTTTTTTGTATTTTATAAGGGCATCTTGAAAAGCATCAAACATCTCTTTTCTGTTTTCTGGCTTATCTCTTAAATCATCAGCTTCCCAAGGCGTATCAATATAAGTTAAAAAATACAAATCGTACGAATTTTCTAGTGCATATTTTTCAAGAATCAGATCACAGGAACCTAAATAATAAGTTTCAGAGTACACTTTGGTTTCCAACAAATCTGTATCACATATTAAAACAGAATTGGTTTTTTGAGCCAGTTCATTTTCTAATTTCATTTGCCCTTCAGCTATTGGTAACAAATCTTGTGGTTCGCAAGTTTTGCGCTCATTATTCCATTTATCTTGCAGATATTCGCGTGCATATTCAGGCACCCAAACCGAATTATAATATCTTGCCAACTGACGAGATAATGTTGTTTTTCCGGTTGATTCGGGCCCAAATAAAACTACTTTTATGCAGTTTGCAGGTTGTTGTTTATACTTTTCTTCCATGCAATATATCCAAAAATGGCAATGACTGTAAATCCTAAATATTGTAAGCTTGTAAATGTAAATCCTTTATAAAAATATAAAGGTACTGATATGACATCTCCAATAATCCAGAAAATCCAATTCTCTAGTTTTCTTCTTGCCATTAACCACATTCCTACAAAAAATATGGCCGTAGTTATGGTATCTATATAAGCAACCCAGCTGGTCCACTTATCAAATACATTGTAAACTAAAAATACAAATACTAATGTGCCTAAAAATATGGCTAAACTTGTTTTCTTTTCGTTGAACGACGTTTTTGAAATAGGCGTTACGTGCTCCTCATCAACTTTTCTGGTCCAAATGTACCAGCCGTAAACACTCATAATGAAGTAATACCCATTTATCATCATATCGCCTAATAACTCCCATTTAAGCAATAAATACACAAAAATTATAGTACTTATCATGCCTGTAGGGAATACTAAAACATTGTTTTGTTTAGAAAACCAAACGGATAGAAACCCAAAAAAAACGGCAACTATTTCAAGTACAATATCTGTTGTTTCATAACCTGAATATTGCCCAAAGAAAAACTCAAAAATGGGGTTCATAATCGTGTCTGTCTGATTTTACAATTTTCATGTACAAAAGTCCGCGTTCAATAAGTTCGAAAGCTTCTTTTATTTCGGTTGTCAATAGGGTCATCACTTCATCATAATCACCATAAACCTGAGTACTTAAAGGATTTTCAAGTACTTTTAAATTTGATGCTCGCAACTTTTTTATAAAATGTATGATTGCTGGTTCGTAATCATCATGCAATGGCGTAAGTGTTAATTCTACTGATATTTTCATTTATTTATTTTTTCAATTCTTCAAAAAACAATTCATCTTGCTCAAACGCAGTACCAATGACTACTAAATCTGCTCCTGCATGGTATGCCTTATGCAAATCTGATTTATTTCTTATGCCTCCGCCTACTATTAACGGAATATCTAAATCCTTTTTTACTTGGCTTATTATATCCTCAGTTAGTGGGTTTATAGCACCACTTCCAGCTTCCAAATATATAAGCTTTGCGCCTAATAATTGTCCTGCTTTTGCTGTATCCTTTATGTTTTCAATATTTTCTCTGGGCATTGGCTTTGTAGCGGTTACTTTTTCAATAGCGGTTACTTTGCCATTTTCAACTAAAATATAACCCGTAGAAATCACCTCTAAACTCGTTTTTCTTAGTTTAGAAACGGCTTCAACATGTTTACCAACTAAATAATCAGCATTTCTGCCAGATAGTAAGGATAAAAACAAAATGGCATCAGCCTTATCTGTGATCTGAGTAACATCTCCAGGAAATAAAACTATTGGTAAATGAGTATGTTTCTTAATTTCAATAACCAATCGTTCGGTTGCCGTTTCTTCAACAGCACTGCCACCTACAAAAATATGTGTAGCTATAGATTTGTTTATATTTTGAACGAAACGGTTGGTGTTTTCAAGTAAAAATTTATCCGGATCTATTAAAACCGCCAATAGCTTTTCACTATTAGTAATTGATTTATTTATGTTTTGATAAATTGAATTCATTTAAGCAATCGCATAAGCACAAGTAAAGCCTTCAAACTCTAGAAAATTAATATTATAGCGGTACTTTTTTTCTTCATAATCTATCCAAGCAATAGTGTCATCATCTTCCATAGCAAACGGAATAACCAAACAATGCTGCTTAAAACTTAACCCTGGTGTACAAAACAATTTGTATAGTGATTCTTTTACACACCAAATAATAGTGAGTTTGTTAATGTAATACGATTCGGATTCATTTAAATAATCAAATTCATAATCAATAAATTTGTGAGCGATAATACTAATCTTATTACGTTGTTTTTCAATGTCAATCCCAATAATTAGATCGCTAACAATAACTGCCGAAAAATTAAAAGAGTGTGTAATTGATATCTTCTTTCCGTCTTTTAAATGCGGTTTGCCATTCTCATCATAAAACAAATCGGCATCTTCGTAACCAAACTCTGCCAATAAATGTCTAACACTTAAAAAACCACGTTGGTGGAGCTCACTTTTCATGCCTAAAACACGCTCTAACGAATTAGGTTTTAAAGTAATATCCTTTATCAAATCGTCGTAAGACTCGTTAATTTTCCAAATTTTAACAGTAGTTTGTGAATTTGGCACTATGGTTTTATAAAGTGGCATTTAATATTCTAAAAGTTAATAGTTATCTTTGCAAACTCTAAGCAATTGGTATTAATTATAATAGCGAATTTAAGTATTTTAAGTTCTACATACAATGAAGCTTAGCAATTAAAAAATAAAAGAAAAATTACAATGAGCACAAAAACAATTCCTTATGTAGCCAGTAAAGTAAAAGACATTTCTTTAGCCGATTGGGGACGAAAAGAAATCGAATTAGCTGAAGCTGAAATGCCTGGTTTAATGAGTCTTCGTGAAGAATATAAAAACGAGCAACCTTTAAAAGGTGCCCGTATTGCAGGTTGTTTACACATGACTATTCAAACCGCAGTATTAATTGAAACCTTACAAGCCCTAGGTGCAGAAGTAACTTGGAGTTCTTGTAATATTTTCTCAACTCAAGACCAAGCTGCTGCTGCCATTGCTGCTGCAGGAACTTCGGTTTACGCTTGGAAAGACATGACCGAAGAAGAATTTGACTGGTGTATTGAGCAAACCTTATTTTTTGGAGAAGACAGAAAACCACTAAACATGATTCTTGATGATGGTGGCGATTTAACCAATATGGTTTTAGATAAATACCCTGAGCTTGCTCCAGGAATTAGAGGCTTATCAGAAGAAACTACTACAGGTGTTCACCGTTTATACGAACGTGTAAAAAACGGAACTTTACCAATGCCTGCCATAAACGTTAACGATTCAGTAACTAAATCTAAATTCGATAATAAATACGGTTGTAAAGAATCTGCAGTAGATGCTATTCGTCGTGCAACAGATATTATGTTAGCTGGAAAACGTGTAACTGTTTGTGGATATGGTGATGTTGGTAAAGGTACTGCAGCATCTTTTAAAGGTGCAGGAAGCATCGTTACAGTAACCGAAATCGATCCTATTTGTGCGCTTCAAGCTGCAATGGACGGTTTTGAAGTTAAAAAACTTGAAACTGTTGTAGCCAATTCAGATATCGTAATTACTACTACAGGTAACAAAGATATCGTTCGTGCAGAGCATTTTAAAGCCATGAAAGACAAAACAATTGTTTGTAACATTGGGCATTTCGATAACGAAATACAAATGGCATGGTTAAACGAAAACTACGGAAACACCAAAAACACAATAAAACCTCAAGTAGATAAATACACTATTGACGGTAAAGATATTATTATACTAGCAGAAGGTCGTTTGGTAAATTTAGGTTGCGCCACTGGCCACCCAAGTTTTGTGATGAGTAATTCGTTTACTAACCAAACTTTAGCGCAAATCGAGCTATGGAACAACGCCGATGCCTACAAAAACGACGTGTACATGTTACCAAAACACCTCGATGAGAAAGTAGCAAAATTACACTTAGAAAAAATTGGTGTAGAGCTTACAGAGCTAAAACCAGACCAAGCTTCTTACATTGGTGTAACTGTAGATGGTCCTTACAAACCAGAGCATTACAGGTACTAAAAAAGAATTTTAGAATTTTATATAAATCCCAAGCAGCAATGTTTGGGATTTTTTTGTCACTTCGAGTAATTCTGAAGCATGAAGAATTGTATCGAGAAGTTGGGCGTTACCACAAGGGTCGGGCTTTACGCTGCAAGTCCTCGGTCGTACCTCCCTGTGGGCTTTCCACTGCAATCCCTAACGCAAAATTCAAGGTAAAATTAATCTACCAAATCCTCTTCAAAATACCACCAAAGGCTCGAGTCAATAGATTGTTTCATTTTATTAATATCAACATCATCTTTCAGATATATCGTAATACTTTCACAAGCTCTATTCTGTGCAATACTATCACAAATCTCAATGTCTTCTATTTCTTTAAAATGTTCTAAGTGTTTTTTAATTCTTTCATCCAAAGATTCATCACTCAAAAAAATCTTAATAGTAGGTTGCGTTGGGGAATTCCTGATTTCAGATCTAAAAGGCAGCATAATCAAAAAATTTTCAAGTTAAACTATTATCTAAATTGCAAACGCAATACTTTAAAGTTAAGAAATTTAATGATATCTTTTAAAAATAATTTATACTATGAGTAATCATCGCGCAGAAATACTATCTCAATTACTATCAAAAATCGAGGCGAATATTCCGCAAAAAGAAGTTAAAAATCCGTCTGTTTCAAATGCAACTGTTGGTTGGCAACTAGACCATGCCTTAAAAGTTTTTAATGCCGTAAGCGAATGGACAGCAAACTCCAACCCAGAAGATTACAAGTATAAATTTAATTATTGGCGCACTATATTACTAACTTCAGGCTACTTCCCAAGAGGTAAAGTAAAAGCGCCTAAACATGTTTTACCACCAGAAACTGTTACCTCTGAGGATTTATTAAAACAACTAGAAACGGCTAGAATACATGTTGGTAAGTTAAAATCGCTTCCTGAAAAAGCCTACTTTAAGCATTTCATTTTTGGAAAACTGTCTAAAAAGAAAACCCTTCGCTTTTTAGAAGTCCATACCAATCATCATTTAAAAATAGTAAAGGATATATTAAAAAAATAAAAAAGCTCCTTCTGTAATAGAAAGAGCTTTTTTTAATCTGTTAAGAAATGCTTCTTAAGCCTCAAAAGGCTCGATAGAAACGTAAGACTTGTTATCTTTTTTCTTAGTAAATTTTACAACACCATCAACTTTAGCATGTAAAGTATGGTCTTTTCCTTGGTATACGTTTTCACCTGGGTGATGCGTGTTACCACGTTGTCTTATGATAATGTTTCCAGCAATAGCAGCTTGTCCACCAAAAATCTTTACGCCTAAACGTTTCGATTCTGATTCTCTACCATTCTTAGAACTACCTACTCCTTTTTTATGAGCCATTGTCTTAAGTTTTTATATTGTTAAACTTAGCAGTAAGCAATTAAGCTTTACCACCATCTAATTCGTCTTGCCATTTTTTAAGCTCATCCCATTTACCTTCAGCAGCTAATTTAGCTTGTGCTGGCCAAGTATCAGTTACGTGGTTTCCACGAACTCCTGCGATGATCTCAGATATTTTAGCAGCATCAGTTTTTGCTAATTCAGCAAAAGTTGAAATTCCTGCTTCTACTAACGTAGATGCGATTTTAGGACCAATACCTTCAACCTTCTTCAAATCATCAGCTTTTCCAGTTGCTTTTTTAGCAGCAGCCTTAGGCGCAGCCTTTTCAGCCTTTGGAGCTTCAGTCTTTGGTTCTGCATTTTTAGCTTTCGGTGCAGCAGCTTTCGCTTCTACTTTTGGTTCTGCTTTTTTAGTTTCCTTTTTTGGAGCAGCTTTCTTAGCTCCAGAAGCTACAATGCTTTCAATAACGATTTCAGATAAAGATTGTCTGTGTCCGTTTTTTACACGGTAACCTTTTCTTCTTTTCTTTTTGAAAACTATTACTTTATCACCTTTAAGGTGTTTAAGGACTTTTGCACTTACTTGTGCTCCGTCTATAGCTGGGGCGCCTACAGTTACATTGTCACCATCTGCTAAAAGAAGTACGTTATCGAAAGAAACTTTCTTACCTTCTTCTGTTGCTAAACGGTTAACAAAAACTTTTTGGTCTTTTTCAACTTTAAATTGATGCCCTGCTATCTCTACAATTGCGTACATAGCGTAACGTTTTTATTAATTAATTTTGTTCAAAAATGAGTGCAAATATACTGCTAAATAATTAATCTACAAACGTTATCCTTTAATTTTAGGTAATATTTCTGCTCTTTTTAAAAAGTTGCATTACAGTTAGCGAAGAAACCACTGTTGTAGCAAACCCCATTATAGCAACCACGAAGGTTACAATACCAATATGAGCATTAAATCCTCCCTTTATTTTCTGAAGCAGTTCAGGTAAAAACCCACCGTTAATTTCGGTCGCATAAACTAGAAAGAAAGCCGTAAAAACGATAGTTGCCACAAATCCTGTAATAAGTCCCGTTTTAAAACCTTCGCTATAAGAAAAATTAGCAGGGTTTTCAAGTTTGCTTAAGCGCGTAGCTTCATAAATGCCAAAACCCGTAATTAGAGCATTTACAAAACTAAATGCCGGATTTGTATGCATATTTACTAAAGACAACACTAAAAAATAAGCGATTAACACAGCGCTTGTTACTAAGCCGAAACGAATGGGAAGTGATAAGTTTTTCATAGAAGGTTGATATTATTTCTCTTAAATTTCGTGAAAAATCTTGAATAAAAATAATTTAGTTCTGAAAAAAGTTGATTCGTAAATCCTTAATATCAAGTAAAACCCGTCTAATTATCCCAGTAAATTCTGTAAAATCCACTTATTTTAATTAAAGCATTTCTTAGAATCATAAAACTTAGATTTTTTAAACAATAAACCCCATTATTTACTAGTTTTGTGATAAACCTTTTAAATCATATTTGAATGAAAACAATAAAACAATTTTTCATCCTTACAATTATTGCTGCTTTCGCATTTAGTTGTAAAAATGAAAAGAGCCCTGAAGTTAAAACGGTGGAAGTTGAAACCGAGGAAGTAAAAGAATTAGACCCAAATGCAACATACGCAAAAGCAGAGTTTACTATTGATGGTATGACTTGCCAAATAGGATGTGCCGCTACAATACAAAAGAAAATTTCAAAAATGGACGGTGTGAAATCTGCAACTGTAGATTTTGATAAAAAGTTAGCTATGGTTGAATACAATGAAGCCAAAGTGACTCCAACTTCGTTAGAAGAAGCCGTTACTAAAGTTTCGGAGACTTATAAAGTAAGTGAAATGAAAACTGTTGAAAATTTTTCGAAAGAAAAAACATGTTCGGCAGATTGTAAGGAAGCTTGTTGTGCAAACAAAGACAAAAAAGAATGCAAACCAGATTGCGCAAAAGCGTGCTGTAAAAAAGATAGTAAAATGGCTTGTAAAGAAGACTGTGAAAAAGCTTGTTGCGCTAAAAAAGAGGCCTAAAATTTTTTTACATTACTATAAAATAAGCTGCTAAAATTTAGCGGCTTTTTTTATTTCCATGTTACTGTTTCCATAATACGTTTAATATCCTTTTGCAAATAATTGGCGGCGGGTAAAATAGAATCGTAATTTGGTTTGGCATAAAAATATAACGAACCTGTTAAAAAATGATTTATGCTATCAGTAACGTAAAATTGAGCAGGAGAAGCTACATTCCCTTTAACTTCGGATAACATTCCATACACCTTTCTTTCTTTATTTTCATAAGGGTAGGCTGGAATTTCATCCGCTTTCTTAGTATGCTCTAAAGTAAATTTTTGTGCATCTCTTAAAAAATCCCTTAGGTTCTTTTCGTCCTTGTTAATAGCCTTGTAGGTTAAAAATATAGTGCCTTTTAATGCTGGGTACTCTAAATTCACACCGTAACTCTCTGTGGGTGCTTCAAGTTCTTTTAAGATGATATTTTTGGCTAACAGGTTTTTATCGAAAGTAAAAGGCAATTTTAAATCTGCATCAACATATTTTGCATTAGGGTATTCCAGTCGCAATTGTGCTTTTGGTTTAGGCACATAATCTTCACCACAAGACCAAAACATAATAACACCAAACAATGAAAAAACTGTATATAATTTAATGTTATTTGTTATTAATTGCATGTGTTTTTCTTCTTATAAAATGAATTAGGTAATGGTAAATTTAACAAGCTTAATTCGTTTTTTATCCATAGCTTCAATAGTAAAAACGTAATTTTTAAATTTTATTTTACTATTAAGTTTTGGAAAACTTCCTGATATTTCTAGCACAAAACCTGCTACGGTCTCAGCTTCACCTTTAGAATCTTCAAAAACAGTATCGTCTTCAATCTTAATAATTTTGTAAAAGTCTTTTAAAGCCGTTTTACCTTCAAATACATAATTGTTCTCGTCTAATTTAGAATAAGTTAAATCTTCATCATCAAATTCATCACTTATATCACCTACAATTTCTTCGATGATATCTTCTAAAGAAATTAACCCTGAAGTTCCTCCATACTCATCTACCACAACTGCTAAATGCACTTTCTTCTCTTGAAATTCAGACATTAAATCGTCTAACTTTTTATTTTCTGGAACGAAAAACGGTTCGCGTAGTAAGGTTGTCCAATCAAACTGTTTTCTATCGATAAAAGGCAACAAATCTTTTACATAAAGTATACCCTCAATAGTGTCAATATTTTCCCGATATACAGGTATTCTTGAATAACCATTCTCAATAATTACAGGCATTATTTCAAGATATTTCTGTTCTACATTTAAAGCAAAAATATCAATACGAGGGCGCATAACTTGCTTGGTATCGGTGTTTCCAAACGATACAATACCTTGTAAAATTTTGTGCTCTTCTTTAGTTGTATCATCTTCACTTGTAAGTTCTAAAGCTTGAGACAATTGATCTACACTCAAATTAGATTTTTGTTTACCTAGTTTATTATGAATTCCAATGGTAACACCTCGCATAGGCAAGCTTATTGGAGACAGAAACACATCCAGGACCTTCAGAGGATATGCCATAAACGTAGCGAATTTTAAATTGTTTCTGCTTGCATAAATTTTAGGCAAGATTTCGCCAAACAACAAAATTAAGAACGTAACAACTACAACTTCAACTACAAATTTTATTTGAGGGTTTTTTAGGCTTCCAAACATTAAATCGCCTAAAAAAGCAAACAGTATGACTATGGCTATATTAATGAAGTTATTTGCCACTAATATTGTAGCCAATAATTTTTTAGGACGCTCTAAGAGCTGCAAAATAATTTCAATGCGTTTAGATTTTTTTTCTAAATCGGTTTCGACGTCACTTCTAACAAGTGAAAAAAGTGCGACTTCGGCACCCGAAATAAGCGCTGAACAAACTAAAAGCAAAACTAATAATGCAAAACTAAAAACAACCGAAAAATCAATTGCTTCTATAATAAGTATAATACTCGCGGGGTCAGGATCCAATTACTACAGGTTTAATTAAACATAGACTATTGTAAGCTATAGGGCAAAATCTAGAAAGGTAAATCATCATTATCTTCTCCAATGGGTTCAGTACTTGACTGAGCGTTAAATTCTGGCTTATTAGCAACTGGTTTGTTTGGCGCATTAGTTTCACTTTCCTTTTTTGTAGATAAGAAAGTAAAATCGTTACATTGAATTTCTGTTGAATACCTGTCATTCCCTTTATCATCTGTCCATTTTCTGGTTTTCAATCGCCCTTCAATATAAACTTTATCGCCTTTACTCAAGTATTTTTCGCAAATCTCTGCAGCTTTATTTCTTACTACAATATTATGCCATTCGGTATTTGTAATACGCTCGTTAGTTTGCTTGCTAACGTAAGTTTCATTGGTTGCTAAAGGAAAACGACCTACACAACCTCCTCCTTCAAAATAATGCATTTTAACTTCATCGCCTAAATGCCCAATAAGCATTACTTTATTTAATGTACCCGACATATTTTTACGTTTTTAATAAGATGGCAAAAGTAACTAATTGCCCTTCATTTTTTTAAAATTAATAAAAAAATATGATTGTTGGTATTAAACCTCTAGAAATTAAATGATTCTATAAAATTTCCTATTAAGGTTGGAACCGCAAACTTTCTAATTTTATTTGTTGCAATTGCATCTTTTGGAAGGGTCTTCAAATTAATAACCCAGAATTTAGTATGTAAATGCTGATGTGATAATTTATGAATAATTACATCTTCATTATATTCTGACCAGGTATAAGTTCTGTTTTCTAAAAGTTTATGCCTACTAATTACGTCTTTAATCTCAGATGATTTTAAATTATGCTTCGATTCAATTAATGGAAATTGATATAAATTTTGCCAAATCCCCTTACCTTCTCGTTTTTCCAATACTGTTTTTCCATCTTCAGATAAAAACACTAAATAATTATAATGTTTAATTTGAGCTTTGGCCATTCTAATTTTCACAGGCAAGGCTTCAATTCGGTTTTTATTAAAAGCTATACAGCTTTCTTGAAATGGGCAGATTTTACAATCAGGGTTTTTGGGTTTACATTGGGTTGCTCCAAACTCCATTATGGCTTGATTGAATTCGGCAGGTTGTTCTTTATCAATAAGCTCTTGAGCCAAAGCTTTAAACTCTTTTGCTCCTTTTGTTGAATTAATAGGTGTGTCAATCCCAAAATAACGCGATAATACTCTGTAAACATTTCCATCTACCACTGCCGTTTCCTCATTAAAGCATATAGATGCAATGGCACTTGCCGTATAATCACCAACACCTTTAAGCTTTAATAAATCTTTATAATTATCAGGAAACAGGCCATTTAAAGTATCTACAACATAATTAGCGGCGGTATGTAAGTTTCTGGCTCTAGAGTAATACCCTAACCCTTGCCAAAGTTTGAGCACTTCACTTTCATCGGCTTTAGCCAAATCAAAAACAGTTGGAAATTCACTAACAAAAGCTTCATAATATGGTAAACCTTGTTTTACTTGTGTTTGTTGTAAAATGATTTCTGATAACCATATATAATAAGGATTCTTGGTTTCGCGCCAAGGCAAACTTCGTTTATTAATTGAATACCAGTGTGTTAAGGTTTTATTGAATATCATGAATCTATTTAAACGAAGAAACAAAAATAAACCTTTATAATATTTAATTTTAGTGAATTAGGTTTGAAATATTGAATATTTAATTCCTATATTTGCATCCCTTTTAGAATTTATAATAACACAAAAAATAATATATTAAAATGACGAAGGCTGATTTAGTAGCAAAAATTTCCGAGAAATTAGGAATAGAAAAAGGAGATGTTCAAGCAACGGTTGAAACATTTATGGAAGAAGTAAAAACTTCATTAGAAAGTGGTGATAACGTATACCTTAGAGGTTTTGGAAGCTTTATAATTAAAACAAGAGCTGAAAAAACAGGTAGAAATATTTCTAAGAATACAACTATCAAAATTCCTGCTCATAATATCCCTGCATTTAAGCCTGCAAAAGTATTTGTAGAAGGCGTTAAAACAAATGTAGACGTTAAATAAAAAACATTAATCGAATTATTAATTTAAAAAGACACTATTTATGCCAAGTGGTAAAAAACGTAAAAGACATAAGGTAGCGACGCATAAACGTAAAAAACGTAGACGCGCTAACCGTCACAAAAAGAAAAAATAAATCATAAAAGTAGTTAGATTAGCTACTTTTTTTGATTTTAAAAACAACAAGTTCTTTGAAATGAGTTCAATAATTTTTTAGCACCATTTTTGGTGTATTTTGAACTCCACGGATATTAAAAATCCTGTGATAAAAAATAATGTATAATCCATCTGTATAATTTGGTTAATAGTTACTAGGTATTAGTTGCTAGTTGTTATTCAATAAAATTTCAACTCTAATCTTCTTACTTTCAAACTTATAACTAAAGTGTATGGATAAAAATTAACTTAATGGATAAAGAATTGATCATTAGATCTAGTTCCGACAATGTTGATTTTGCCTTATTAAAAGATGGAAAACTTATTGAATTACAGAAAGATGAAGATAGTAACGACTTTGCTGTTGGTGATGTGTTTATAGCCAAAATAAGAAAAGCCGTTCCTGGACTAAATGCTGCATTTGTTAATGTAGGTTATGAGAAAGATGCATTTTTGCATTATCATGATTTAGGGCCAAAACTGCCTTCACTTTTAAAATTCACAAAACGTGTAAGCACAGGTAAACTAAAAGATTTTTCTTTAAAAAATTTCCCATTTGAAAAAGATATTGAGAAAGACGGTAAAATTACCGACGCCTTAAAATCTAATCAATCGCTATTAGTACAAATAGTAAAAGAACCTATTTCTACAAAAGGCCCAAGAATAAGCTCAGAGCTTTCTATTGCCGGTAGATATATTGTTTTAGTTCCTTTTTCTAGTCGTATTTCTATTTCTCAAAAAATAGAAGACAAAGAAGAAAAAGACCGATTAAAACGATTAGTAAAGAGTATTACTCCACAAGGTTTTGGAGTTATTGTACGTACCGTAGCACAAGGCAAAAAAGTAGCCGAACTAGATAGAGACTTACAAAATTTGCTTAGTCGTTGGACGGCAATGTGTAAAAAGCTAAACAAAGCGCATCACCCAAGTAAAGTATTAGGAGAAATGAATAAAGCCTCATCAATATTACGAGACATATTCAACGACACCTTTACGGGAATTACTGTAGATGATGAAGAGCTTTACTATCAAATTAAAGATTACGTGCAAGAAATTGCGCCAAAAAAAGAATCTATAGTGAAATTGTATCAGTCTAAAATTCCAATTTTTGAAAAATTCGGGATAGAAAGACAAATTAAAACCTCGTTTGGTAAAACTGTTTCAATGGCAAAAGGAGCTTATTTGGTAATTGAACATACTGAAGCCCTACATGTTATTGATGTAAACAGTGGAAACCGTTCTAACAAAGCCAACAACCAAGAGGATACAGCATTAGAAGTAAATTTAATAGCAGCTACCGAAATGGCTCGCCAATTGCGCTTACGCGATATGGGTGGCATCATTGTGGTAGATTTTATAGATATGACCAATGCTGAAAACAGGCAAAAACTCTTTAATCACCTCCGTGACGAAATGAAGGATGATAGAGCAAAACACAAAATTTTGCCACCAAGTAAATTTGGTTTGATACAAATAACTAGACAGCGTGTTCGCCCTGAAATGAACATTAAAACTCGAGAGGAAAATCCCGACGAGATAATTAATGGCTCTGAGGTTGAAGCACCAATAGGAATCGTGCAAAAAATAAATCACGACCTTGAAAAACTTATTAAAAAAGACTATAAAAAGCTGACTTTAAACACACATCCTTTTATAGCAGCCTTTTTAACTAAAGGTATTCCATCTGTGCGTTCTAAATGGTTTTTAGAACACAAAAAATGGGTAAAAATTTTACCAAGAGATGCTTACACATATTTAGAATATCATTTTTTCGATAAAGATGGTAATCAAATTAAATAATTAAAAAAACCCGCAACTTTTAAGTTAGCGGGTTTTTTATTTTTATAAAGTTTTACTTTAATTATTTGAGCGTTACCCAAAAAGGGTCGGGCTATACGTTGCAAGTCCTCGCTCCTCCTCCGTCGGGCTGCGGGCTTTTCACTACTATCCCTAACGCACTTTATCATTCAATCTATAAATCAGAACAATAATTAAAACTCCAAATCTGCTACTATATCAAATTCATCGTAAATAGCTTTGTCTTTTAATCCATCAAAAAAACTAGACGAGCCATATCTAACATCAAATTTAGATCTATCAATTTTTAACGCAGCATTGGCTTTGTTACCGTAAACCGATAAATCAAAGCTTACAGGCTCAGTTATATTTTTTATTGTAATATTTCCCGATACTTCATACGAGTTTTTACCTGAAGATTTCACTTCTGTAAGAACTAACTTTGCTGTTGGAAAATTTTCTACTCCAAAAAAGTCGGCAGATTTTAAATGACCATCTAACTTGCCTTTGTATTCGCCCTCTAAATCTGTACTGCTTATTGTGGTCATATCTATAGTGAATTCTCCACCAATTAATTGATCAGCATTAAAATTAAGAAACCCAGATTTTATGGCAATTGTTCCTTCATGAGATCCGGTAACCTTGTAGCCTTTCCAAACAACCTTACTGTTTTCTATTTTTATTTCTTTCTTACCTTCGTTAAGAGTCGTAAAAGAAAATGCCATAAATGCCATAACAAAAACTGCAATAGTTCTAAATAAATTTTTCATTTTTTCGTATTATTTAATTGTTTTTAAAATTCTGAAACAAAATTCTGAAATTTAGAACTATCAAAAAATGAACTAGTATATAAAATTATGTTAATCTAGTTTAACTTTTATTCCTTTTGAACTAACTGGCTCTTTATTTTACTAAAAAACTCTTTGGTTATGCCCAAATAAGAAGCAATTAGATATTGAGGCACTCGTTTATCTATTTTAGGGTAAGTATTTTTAAATATTAAATAGCGCTCTTTAGCATCTAAACTAAAATTTCTAATTATGCGTTTTTGTGAAGCTACGAACGCGCGTTCAATAATTTTTCTAAACAAGCGTTCTAACTTCGGAATTTGAACGTATAATTCCTCTAGATTTTCATAGCTAAATTGAATTAATTGTGTGTTTTCTAGACATTGCACATTAAAATCGGCTGGTGCCTGAGTAATAAAACTACCCAAATCTGACGCCCACCAATCTTCAACCGAAAACATTACAACATGCTCATTACCTTCTAAATCTATGTAAAATGTTTTTGTGCAACCAGAAATAATAAAATTTGCGCTTTTACAAACATCCCCTTGCTGAACTATATATTGGTTTTTGAGGTAATTACGAACCACAACTTTAGTCATTAGAAATTTTTCTTCTTCTGATGTTAAGCTTATATATGGTTTAATATATTCTAAAAATCGATTATGATTCATTTGTTCAAGGTTTTACTCACACTAAAGATATTATAAATATCTATTCCGAGTTAAAAACAATTAATTTACAAACACGCATTTAAGGTGCTGGATTTGGTAATTCCTGATGCACCGTATTTATTTGAGATAACAACTCTCCACTTAAGTTTACATTTACACTTCCAATATTTTCTTTAAGTTGTTCCAAATTAGTAGCTCCAATAATCGTACTGGTTACAAAAGGTTGCTGGTTTACAAAAGCTAAACTCATTTGAGCTAAGGTCAAATTATTTTCTTCAGCAATCTTTAAGTATCGCTTTGCCGCCGCTGTTGCTTGTTCACTGCTATATCTCGCAAACCGAGGAAACAATTTAAGTCTAGCATTTTCTTCTGCGTTTCCAGTAATATATTTACCAGATAACACCCCGAATGCCATTGGAGAATAGGCTAATAAACCAACGTTTTCTCTGAGCGCAACTTCGGCTAAATCGGTTTCAAAAGTTCGAGTTAATAATGAATAGGCGTTTTGAATGGTTTTAACCCTTGGTAAACTATGACTTTTTGATTCCTGCAAGTAGCGCATGGTTCCCCAAGCATTTTCGTTTGATATACCAATATGTCGAATACGTCCTGTTACTATCTCTTTATCCAAGCTGTGAAGAATTTCGTTGAAATTGTCCTCCCATTTAGTGTCGAGTTTAAAACTTCGAACACCAAATCTGTTGGTATCGCGTTCTGGCCAATGGAGTTGGTATAAATCGATATAATCAGTTTGAAGTCTTTTTAACTCCAAATCGATTGCTTCTTTTATAGCGTTTGGACTGAAACCGGTAGTTCGAATATGAGCGGTATAATCACCACTTCCAGCAATTTTTGAAGCGATAACCACTTGATCTCTTTTTCCAGATTTTTTTAACCAAGTTCCAATAATTTTGCTTGTCCGTCCGCTTATTTCGGCTGTGGCTGGTACGGGATATAATTCGGCAGTATCAATGAAATTGATTCCTTGATCTGTAGCGTAATCTAGTTGTACATGCCCTTCAGCTTCGGTGTTTTGGTTTCCCCAGGTCATTGATCCTAGGCATATTTTACTAACTTTAATATCTGTATTTGGAATTTTTGTGTATTTCATTTATCGCATTTTTTTTAAGAATTGCTAAGATAAAAAACCTGTAAATGCTTTTTGAACTGAAAAGCTTAAATCTATGTTAAGACAAAAAAGCCTTTTAAAGCTAAATAGCTTTAAAAGGCTTTTTTGTGCGTTAGGGATTGCGGCATCGTTGGATTCCGATGAATATCGGGAGGCTGCCAAAAGCCCGACCCTTGGGTAACCTACCTGCCGGCAAACAGGCGTCCAAAATTTTACTACTCTTCGCTTAACAACTTAGAAAGCTCGTCTAATTTTGGTGTTAAGATAACTTCTATACGTCTATTTTTTGCTTTCCCTTCTGGAGAGTTATTTGAGGCCACCGGGGCGAACTCGCCGCGTCCTGCCGCCGTTAAGTTTTCGGGGTTGATGTTTTTATTTTCTCTCAAAATATTAACGATGGCTGTGGCGCGTTTCGTTGACAAATCCCAATTACTGGTCATAATTCCGTTACCTTTGTATGGAACATTATCTGTATGCCCTTCAATTAAAACGGCTATATCGGGGTTGTCTCCGAGCACGTTACCCAGTTGTTTTACGGCTCTAGTACCTTCAACGCCAACGGCCCAACTTCCGGAGCTAAAAAGTAGTTTGTTTTCCATAGAAACGTAAACTTTACCATCACGTTGTTCTACGGTTAAGCCTTTGCCTTCAAAATCGGTTAAAGCCCTAGAAATAGCGTTTTTAAGCGCGGTCATTGCCGCATCTTTTGATGCTATAACTTGTTCTAACTCTGCCACACGGTTTGAACGATTTTCTAATTCTTTTTTAAGTTTTTCCAATCTTGCATTTTCGGCTGCTAATGCCTGTTCTTTAGCTTCAAGTTGAGCTAACAATTCTCTGTTTTTTTGAGAATTCGCTGCAATAGCTGCAGAACTGTTTTTTTCTAAAGCTGCGTAAGAGGCTTTTAAATTATCGTAGTTAGATTTTGTTGCATTGTAATCGGCCTGTAGTTTGTCTCGTTGTGCAACAGCTTCATCATAAGCGGATTGCAATTGCTTTAGTTCGTTTTCAGCTGCCGTTTTAGCACTTAAAAGTGCCTCATTATTTGTGGATAATTTTCTATTTTCCTTCTTCAAATCAGCATACTTTGCTTCAAGTTCTTTATAAACTTTTGGTGAAACACATGATGCTAAAACTACTAATGCAATTACTGCAAATACGCTTTTTTTTATCATTTTGTTTGGGTTTGATTTATTCGTTAATCTTTATTTATCAATTTCAACTAGAATCGGACAATGGTCGCTATGCACTGCTTCTGTGAGTATAACGGCTCTTTTGATGTTTTCTTGTAATGGTTCTGAAACCATGGCATAATCTAATCGCCACCCTTTATTATTGGCTCTGGCATTAGCACGATAACTCCACCAGCTATATTGCTGTAATTCAGGGTTTAAAAATCTAAATGAATCTATAAAACCGCTGTCGATAAACTTTCCAATCCATTCGCGCTCTTCTGGCAAAAATCCTGAAACGCCTTTCATTTTTGGGTTATGAATATCAATTTCTTCATGACAAATATTATAATCGCCACAAATAACCAGATTAGGCACTTCTTTTTTAAGATTGTTTATATAATCTTGAAACATATCCATATACTCCAACTTATGGCTTAATCGTGCATCATTTGTTCCAGACGGCAAATACAAACTCATTACTGAAAATCCATTAAAATCGGCACGCAAGTTTCTGCCTTCAAAATCCATAGACTCAATACCTGTACCAAATTCAATATGCTTAGGCTCCGCTTTACTTAAAATAGCAACACCACTATAGCCTTTTTTTTGTGCGCTAAACCAATAATTGTGTTGATACCCAGCTTCTTCAAAAAGACTTAAATCTAATTGATCTTCTTGGGCTTTTATTTCTTGCAAACAAATAACATCTGGATTTGCAGCCTTTAACCAATCTATAAATCCTTTATTGATGGCTGCACGAATACCGTTAACGTTGTATGATATGATTTTCATTACTATATTTTTTTGTTATCCTTAATTATTAAGAGACAATTCACTTTTAAAAAAAACATTGTTTTAGCTAAAATAAATAATGCGTTACTTTTACACTATTAATTGGAACACGAGTTTTAACGAAGCTATTAACAAAATATTTTAAACGTTTTGTAGTTTAAGTATCTGATGAAGTTTTTTATAGTTATTCTTTTAAGTTTGATTGGGTATTGTGGGTTTTCGCAAACACCAAATGCTAACTATAAAACTATAAAATTAGCTGTAAAAGATACTATTGCAATTGATAGCGTTAGTATCAACTCCAATTGGTTCTCTGTAACTAAAAAAGACCTGTCTTTAATCGATTCAACCTATTACCAAGTTGATTTTGCCAAAGCTATTTTGAAGTTTAAAAAAGCAATTGAAACCGATTCTGTTATAATAAATTATTTAAAATTTCCTGAGTTTTTAACCAAAACTTACAAGCAACTAGATGAAAATATTATAGTTGAAAATGATAATGCCAACAAGACGCTTTATAAACTTTCACAATCAAACACCAACCGAGAATTTGTTCCATTTGATGGGTTAACAACTTCAGGAAGCATTTCCAGAGGTGTTACTGTAGGCAATAATCAAAATTCTGTATTAAATAGCGAATTAGATCTTCAAATTACAGGAAAATTAAACGACAAAGTATCTTTAAGAGCTTCTATACAAGATGCTAATATCCCTTTACAAGAAAGCGGCTATAGCCAACGATTGGATGAATTTGATCAAGTTTTTATTGAATTATTTAGCGACCAATGGAACGTTCGTGCAGGTGATATCGATTTGGTAAACGCCAATTCTTACTTTGCTAGTTTTTCTAAACGGGTACAAGGATTAAATTTTAATTTGATTTTGGGTAATGAGGAGAAACAAACCCAATTATTTGCAGCTGGTGCTCTAGTAAGAGGTCAATTTACAACCAGCCAATTTGTTGCACAAGAAGGTAATCAAGGACCTTATAAATTGCAAGGGCCAAATGGCGAGTTGTTTGTGCTAATTGTTTCGGGTAGTGAAACGGTTTATGTTAATGGCATTCCTGTAGCACGTGGCGAAGACCAAGATTATATCATTGATTATAATGCAGGAGAAATTATATTTAACTCCACTTTCCCAATCACTTCTGAAATGCGAATTACAGTTGATTATCAATTTAGTGACCGAAACTATTCCCGATTTGTAGCCTATGGTGGTGGAAATTATTCAAATGAAAAATTGAATATTGGGGTTTCAATCTATTCTGAAAATGATGCTAAAAACCAACCACTACAACAAAACTTATCTGAAGAACAAATTGAAATACTAGCAAATGCGGGTGACGATAAATCGCAAATGGCAGCACCATCTGAAACCAGAGATGAACAAAACGACAACAGAATATTGTACAAAAAAGAACTCATAAATGGAGAGGAAGCTTTCGTGTTTTCCAACAGTCCTGATGACGAATTGTATCGCGTAACTTTTAGTTTTGTTGGCGAAAATCAAGGTGATTATACATTAAGCAATATCAATGCAATAAATAATATTTATGAATATGTTGGGTTAAATCAAGGCAATTATGCGCCAGTTGTTCAACTTGTGGCGCCTACTAAATTGCAAATTGTTGTTTTAAACGGAAGTTATAAACCATCTGATAAAACAAACATGAGCTTCGAAGCTTCTGGAAGCAAAAACGATTTAAACTTATTTTCTAACGCTGATGACAACAATAACGACGGGTTTGCTGGAAAAGTTAACATCCATCAAATTTTAGTAAAAAAAGATAGTCTATGGAATTTAGACGGTTATTTTAATACTGATATAATTAGTGCAGATTATAGAAACATTGAAGGTCTATATAATCCTGAATTTAATCGAGATTGGAATTTAGACCAAGCCAACATTAATGGGATAGGGCTTAATTTAGGCAATCAAGTATTGCTAAACTCTGGTTTTAGGATGTTTCATCATAAAAAAGGAAGTGTCAACTACCAATTTGAACATTTAAATTTTTCTGATGGTTTTAATGGAAATAGACATATAGCGAATGCCAATTTGCAATTAAACAATTTTAATATTCTTTCAACTTCAAGTTTTTTAAATGCAGATTCTAATATTAATACCTCTACTTTTTTAAGGTCGTTTAATCGCATTACATATAGTATGAAGAAAAGTTGGATTGGTACTCGAATAGCTATTGAAAACAATGAACAACGCAATAATTCAACACAAGAACTTACAGAATTGAGCCAGAAATTTACATCCTACGAACTGTTTTTTGGTGTAGGCGATAGCACTAAAATATTTAGCGAAATAGGCTATAAAAACCGAGTAAACGACAGTATAAGAAATAATGAATTACAAAAAGTAAACACTTCAAATACCTTTTATTTGGATTCAAGACTGGTTCAAAATAAAAACACAAACTTATCGCTGTACGCTAATTACAGAACCCTAAAAAACACCGACAAAGCTCTAGCAGATGAAAACTCGATTAACTCCAGATTTCGATTTAATCAAAAGTTATTTAAACAAATTATACAATGGAATACCATATTCGAGACTAACTCTGGAAGATTACCTCAACAAGATTTTACTTATGTAGAAGTTGAAGCAGGACAAGGTACTTATACATGGAACGATTATAATGCAAACGGTATTCAAGAGCTTGAAGAGTTTGAAATTGCACAATTTCAAGACCAAGGTCGGTACATTCGAGTACTTTTGCCAAATCAAGTTTATATAAAAACACATCAAAATAGGCTCAGTCAAACCTTAACCATAAATCCGTCGCAATGGTCGGTTTCAGATAAAAAATCAGAAAAATTTTGGTCGCACTTTTACAATCAAACCAGTTATTTAATCGACAGAAAAATAAAGCGTGAGGGCAGTAAATTCAACCTCAACCCTTTTAACAATAGTGAAAATGACCAACTTGGTTTACAGTTAAATTTTAGAAACGTACTATTTTATAATCGCGGCAAACAACATTATACAACGTCATACACTTTTCTAGATAACGTTACTAGGAGTGTGTTATCGGTTGGATTTATTGAGAATAGTTTAAGAAGTCATCAAATAAATTTCAACCATAAAATTTCGGGCAATTGGCTTATAAACATGCTTTCTGCTTTTGATAACAATGAAAGTATAAGTGAAAACTTCACTAGTAAAAATTACAATTTTGATGAAGCTAGATTCAACCCTAAACTCTCCTATTTATTTAATGATAATTCAAGCTTTGATGTGTTTTACCAATTTGCGAAAAAGGACAATACCACGGGTGATATGGAAAGCTTAAAGCAACAAAATTACGGCATATCCTTTACCTTAGGAAGCAGCCAAAATAGCGCTTTAAATGGGGAAATAAACTATTTTTCTAATGATTATAACGGAAACCCAAACACACCTGTAGCCTATCAAATTTTAGAAGGTTTACAACCAGGAAAAAACTTTACTTGGAGTTTATTAGCACAGAAAAAACTAACCAAATTTTTAGATTTAAATCTAAGTTACTTTGGTCGAAAAACTGAAACCAGCAGAACGATTCATTCCGGCACCATTCAGTTAAAAGCCTACTTTTAAAGGTTAGATTGGTCTACTTTTTTAAATACTTCAATAATAGTTTTTACAGCTTCTACGTAAAACTCTGGATGGATGTTCTCAAACGTATCTGAAGGTTCATGATAATCTTTATGGTCTTCAACACCGAAATACAAAAAAGGAACACCCTGTTTATGGAAATTAGCATGATCTGAAGCGTAAGTCCAATTGTCCAATCCATCATAACCGTCATGCCCTGTGAGCAACTTGATGTTGCAAGAGTAATTAAAATTCGACATTAAATACTTTAGCTTTTTATTTTCTGAAGTTCCTGCCACATAGAGCTCGTTCTTATCGCTTCGGCTTATCATATCCATATTCAAATTAATAAGCAAATCTTCATAGGGAATTTTAGTA
This sequence comes from Algibacter luteus, assembly GCF_900141715.1. Classification (GTDB taxonomy): domain Bacteria; phylum Bacteroidota; class Bacteroidia; order Flavobacteriales; family Flavobacteriaceae; genus Arenitalea; species Arenitalea lutea. The sequence continues at coordinate 762,075 of NZ_FQYK01000001.1, forward strand.
TTTTTTACAAAATATTTAGACCCTTGAAGCCCTAATTCTTCACTATCAAAAGCTGCTAAAATAACCGAGTGTTGTGGTGGATTTTTTTTGAAATATTCTGCAAATGCAAACAAGGCACTTAATCCTGAAGCATTGTCATCGGCACCGTGATATATCTTTCCATTCTTTATGCCTTCATGGTCATAATGCGCACTAATAACAATATATTTCTTTGGAAATTTTGTGCCTTCAACTAGCCCCAATACGTTAACACCTTCATAGTTTTTTTTCTTAACGAAGAAAAACGGTTCTTCAAAGGACTTGCCTAATGGTTTAACCTGTAGCGCATGAAACTGATTTATAATATACTTTCGGGCTTTAACAGCGCCTTTGGTTCCAGTTCTTCGTCCTTCAAATGCTTGAGACGATAGAGATTTAACATGTTTAAGTAGCTCTATTTCATCAAACAGAGTGCATTGTTTTGTTTCTGCTTGAGCTAATAAAATAGCCGGAAAACTAATGAAACAAAATGTAATTAGTAAAAGTATTTTACGCATAAAAGTTCTTAGAGACTAAATATAATTAAATTATTTAACACCCTTTACAAATAACAAAACCCATACCAACAAGTTGATATGGGTTTAATTTTATTAGAAAATACAACTATTTTACAGCTGCTTTCATTAATTCTCGATTCAAACGAGCAATGTTATCTAATGAAATACCTTTTGGGCATTCAATTTCACAGGCACCTGTATTTGTACAGTTTCCGAATCCTTCCAAATCCATTTGCGCCACCATATTTTGAACACGGTCGGCAGCTTCAACTTGCCCTTGAGGCAATAAAGCGTATTGAGATACTTTAGCGCCCACAAATAACATTGCAGAAGAGTTTTTACAAGTAGCAACACAGGCTCCACAACCAATACAAGTGGCAGCATCCATTGCTTCATCAGCATCATGCTTTGAAATAGGAATAGCATTAGCATCTTGTGTATTACCAGATGTATTTACAGAAATATAACCTCCAGCTTGTTGTATACGCTCGAATGATGTTCTGTCAACCACTAAATCTTTTATAACAGGAAACGCGGCTGCTCTAAATGGTTCTATAGTAATGGTATCTCCATCCTTAAACATTCTCATGTGTAATTGGCAGGTTGTTACACCTCTATCTGGACCATGAGCTTCCCCATTGATGTACATAGAACACATACCGCAAATACCTTCACGACAGTCATGATCAAAGGCTACTGGATCATCGCCAGAACCTACCAACTGTTCATTCAAAACATCCATCATTTCAAGGAAAGACATATGCTCAGAAATATCAGTTACTTTATAATCGACCATTTGCCCTTTTGCACTTGAGTCTTTTTGTCTCCAAATTTTAAGTGTTAAATTCATAGCGTCTTTTTTATTTGTAACTTCTTTCTTTTACTTCAATATTTTCATAAACTAGTTCTTCCTTGTGTAGCTTAGCTTCACTAGGTTCACCTACATATTCCCAAGCAGAAACAAACTGAAATTCTTTCATTCTTTTTGCTTCACCTTCTTCTGTTTGGTATTCTTCTCTAAAATGTCCTCCGGCAGATTCTTCTCTAACTAGCGCATCTTTAGCAAACAATTCGCCTAACTCTAAGAAATCTGCAACACGTCCTGCTTTTTCTAATTCAGGATTCATTTCATTTGCATGACCTGTTACCTTAACATCTTTCCAGAATTCTTCACGAATTTCTTTTATTTCTTTAATGGCTTCTTTTAAACCTTTTTCGTTTCTTGACATACCACATTTATCCCACATCACCTTACCTAGTTTCTTGTGAAAGTAGTCAACCGATTTTGATCCTTTATTAGAGATAAAGAAGTCTATTTTATCTTTTACTTCTTTTTCAGCCTCTTCAAACTCTTTAGTATCAGTAGATATTTTTCCTGTGCGAATGTCATCAGCTAAATAATCTCCAATGGTATAAGGCAGAACAAAATAACCATCTGCTAAACCTTGCATTAAAGCAGACGCTCCTAATCTGTTTGCACCATGATCTGAGAAGTTTGCTTCCCCAATACAGTACAATCCTGGAACAGTAGTCATTAAATTATAATCAACCCAAACACCTCCCATAGTATAATGTACTGCTGGGTAAATCATCATTGGTGTTTTGTATGGATTTTGATCTACAATTTTCTCATACATTTGAAATAGGTTTCCGTATTTAGCTTCAACTATAGCTTTACCTAAATCATAAATTTTTTCTTTTGAAGGATTTGAAATATTATGAATTTTAGCTTGCTCAATTCCGTAACGTTGAATGGCATCTGCGAAATCTAAATAAACAGCTTCACCAGTTGCGTTAACACCGAAACCAGCATCACAACGTTCTTTTGCTGCTCTTGAAGCCACATCACGAGGTACCAAGTTTCCAAAGGCTGGATAACGACGCTCTAAGTAGTAATCTCTTTCGTCTTCAGATAAATCCGTTGGTTTTTTCTTGCCCTCTCTGATAGCTTTAGCATCTTCTAACTTTGCAGGTACCCAAATACGTCCGTCGTTACGCAATGATTCAGACATCAACGTTAATTTAGACTGATAATCTCCTGAACGTGGAATACACGTCGGGTGAATTTGAGTGTAGCAAGGATTCGCAAAATACGCTCCTTTTTTATGTATTTTCCAAGCAGCAGTAACATTACTACCCATTGCATTTGTTGATAAGAAATATACGTTACCATAACCTCCTGTTGCAACTACCACGGCATGTGCTGAATGGCGCTCAATTTCGCCAGTTATTAAATTTCTAGCTATAATACCTCTCGCTTTTCCATCAACTTTAACAACATCTAGCATCTCGTGACGGTTGAACATTTCAATCTTTCCACGTGCTATTTGACGATTCATTGCTGAATATGCACCAAGTAATAATTGTTGGCCGGTTTGACCTTTTGCATAAAATGTTCTTGATACTAAAACGCCACCAAACGAACGGTTATCTAATAATCCGCCGTAATCTCTAGCAAAAGGAACACCTTGAGCCACACATTGGTCGATAATATTGGTAGACACTTCAGCTAAACGATAAACGTTAGCTTCACGAGAACGATAATCGCCACCTTTTACAGTATCATAAAATAATCTATATGTTGAATCACCATCACCTTGATAGTTCTTAGCAGCATTAATTCCACCTTGAGCAGCAATTGAATGCGCTCTTCTTGGAGAATCTTGATAAGCAAATGCTTTTACATTATATCCTAATTCCGCTAAGGTTGCAGCGGCAGAACCTCCTGCTAAACCTGTTCCTACAACAATAATATCGATATGACGTTTGTTAGCTGGATTTACTAGGTTAATGTGATTTTTATAATCTGTCCATTTATCTTGAATTGGACCCTTTGGTACTTTTGAATCTAAAGCCATACTATTTCAGATTAATGGTTAAAATGATGATAAAGTGCAATAAAAATAAATCCTAAAGGAATTAATATTGAATAGGCTTTTCCTATATTTTGAAGTGTTTTCTTTCTTCCTGCTGTTGCTCCCATAGATTGGAAAGCAGAAGTAAACCCATGTAGCAAGTGCAATGCTAAAAACACAAAGGCTAGCACATAAGCACCTACCCTAATTGGACTTACAAATTTATGTGTCAATTCTTCGTAATAACGAAAACCTTCAACTCCTTCAATTGTTCCTGACCAATCGCCTTTTATGAATTTTGTATTGATTTCAGGAAACCAAAAATCAATAAAGTGTAGCACAATAAAAGCAAGTATTGCAACACCGCTATAAATCATGTTTCTACTCATCCAAGTTGAATTTGCAGCTCCATTGTTTTTAACATAAGCTACGTTTCTAGCTTTTTTATTTTTAATTTCCAACACAAAGCCCATTATAAAATGAAATACAACACCAAAAATTAAAACGGGTTGTAATGCAAATTGAATCAACGGATTTGTTCCCATAAAATGAGAAACTTCGTTGAAAAGATCAGGATTTAAAACTGATAAAATGTTAATTGCAAAATGCTGTAGTAAGAAAAACATGAGGAAGAATGCCGAAAGTGCCATAGCTACTTTTCTCCCAACTGAAGATTTAAAAAATCCGCCCATATTTGTTAAGTTAGTTATTTATTACAAATGTAGGTTAGGAACATGTTTTAGCCAAATAAGAGCGCATAGTTTTTGCTATTTAGAATCGTTTTAAAAAACTCGTTATAAAACACAAAAAGACACCCAATTTAACGAGTGCCTTTTTACTTGAATACAACCTAAAATTCTATTCTAAAACTATCTTTTTTGTAATAAAAGCCGCATCTGAATAAATATTTAAAAAATATACGCCCTTGGCTATGTTGCTTAAATCAATTTCGTTTCTTTTAGATGATTCTTCTAAATGGTAGTTTGAAATTAATCTACCGTTAACATCATACAAATTTGCGCCTTCAATCATAGCACTACCATTGGTATTAATATACAATTGTCCTTTAGTAGGGTTTGGATATAGACTAATACCTTTTGTCAATATATCTTCTTCCACCCCTAGCGCACAGCCTCCTGAATAATCGGTCATTAATTGTGCATCACAAACTGAAACACTCGTGCTTCTATCTTGAATCATTGAAGCCAGCGTAATATTATCACTGCTTAAAGCCCGTAACGATTCGCCTCTTGCAATAGCATAATGCATGACATTATTTGTATTAATGATATGATCTAATTGACGACAATGCCCTAACTCATGCAGTGCAACGCTTTCAAAATCGAATTCTGTTACTCCGGGTGTTTCTGTTAAAAAATTCCAATCGGCTTCATCATCAAATACGATATCGAATTCTCTTATATACCATTCTAAAGAAGGCACCCCATTAATTACAACATCGCAGGCTGAATAATAAGAAGTTCTAAGCCCAAGAACGGTGTCTGGCAAATCTTCGTTAGGAACCGTACTCGTGCTACTATCAAAAGTAATAGTGTTTTTATCATCTAAAACAGCCTTGTGTTGTGCACCTGCTTCTGTAACCAAATCTGTTTCATTTAACAACCAGTTTATTTCAGTCTCGCATCTCCATGTATCCAATGCTTTTTTGAATGTTTCTTTGGCTTCAGGAACTTGAGCAAACTCAGAAGACATTTGCCAGGTATAACCTCCGCTTCCATTACCATTTACTAATTGCGTTGGGTATGCAACGTAAACACCAGAATTTAAATGATCTGTAATGATGTTGGCTTGCGCATAAGTAATTGTTAAGTCGTTATTAGTGGTCATTGCAGTTCCATCATTATGAATAACTTTAACTTTTCCCGTTCCAGCTTCAGAAGGCACTTCAACTGTAATTAAGGTATCTGTCCAAGTTAAAATCTGTGTGCCTAAAGCGTTAACAAAACTTGCTCCGGCATTATCGGCATTATAAAAACTTACATTGCCTTTGATTGTTCCAAAGTTTGTGCCTGTAATAGTTAAAACCGATTGAGTTCCTGCTGATGTTTCAGTAGGTGAAAAGCTTACAATGGCTAGTTGCGTACTAGTCGCATTTTTTTCTGATGTATTTTGTGCTTCAAAGCTTGCCAATTCGATATAATCAGTGTTCGTAAAATTTTTGATTTCTTGATAAAAGTTACTTACAATTCCCTTTTTAGAATTAAAGGAATTCGTGACTATATCATTTTCAATACTATACTTGTAAAACCCCTGTAAAGACCCAAATGGCTTATATTTTTTATTAGTTGTTAAGGTTTTAGATGCCATATCCGAATTATCGCCATATAAAGTAAAAACACCAACATCACCTGCTTTTAATTTTAAACTAGGGCTTACAATTTGGGCATCGTAGCCTACAACACCTCCAGCAGTAATAAGCTCAATAGTACTAAAAGCTTCTCCTTTAAAAACTTTATAAACTTCAATAGTATTAATTGTAAATATGTTTTCATGATTTGCATCCCAACTCGATTGTTTTGAGAGCACCTTACCCTCAATGACTAAAGATGATTTTTCAATTTGTTGTTCTAAGGATACTTCTTTGAGCATTATTTGAGCAAACATGGCTTTTGAAGTTAATAAAACACATAGTAGGTTAAGTAGGTTTCTTTTTCTCATTTTTTAATTTTTTTTTTAATTAGTGAATAAATAATAACAACAAGGGGTAGTTGATATGAAATTTATTTACGGGCAGAAATTGGGTCTAGACTATCTGTAAATGTTAAAATCGATGAAGTGTTTTTTAATGAATTACTTTTAGTACAAATGGTGAAAAATTAACGTGTTTAATCCTACTTTAAGAATTAGAACAAAAAAAAAAGAGACTTTCAAATATATATTTGAAAGCCTCCATTGCAAGTTTATTTTTATACTATTCTAAGACCAGTTTTTTGGTTAGAAAAGCATTATCACCATGAATTATAACAAAGTACACACCCTTGGAGGCATCAATCATGTTAATTCTTTTAGTTTTTGAAGCGTCTGAAACATCAATATCTTTTACTAATCTGCCACTTACATCGAAAATAGCAACCCGCTCAATTTTTGAGGAGGACGAATTTTCTATAAAAAACTCTTGTTTAGCTGGGTTTGGATATAATGTAATGCTCGTTTTTTTACTATTTTCTTCAACACTTAAATTACACGATCCTGCATAATCTGTCATAAGTGGACGGTCTGGTAAGCCACAAATCTTACTAGTTGAACTTCCAGAATGCACCTCATTCCCTGCCAAAATACTATTGGTATCCAAAACAATATTAGACGAGTTATTAGTAATTGAATAATGCATAACGTTACTTGTATTAATAACATGCCCTAATTGATGGCCATGTCCTAATTCATGTAATGCTACGGTTTCAAAATCATACTCTCCAGAATCGAAAACTTCTCCACTTGCACCAAAATACCAACTGGTTCCACTATCAAAAACAATATCTAAATCTGTAACATACCATACAATTTCACCAGTACATACACGACCACTCAAACCTGAATAACAAGTGCCTAAAACACCAGCTTCTAATTCTGCATCATTATCAAATCTAATAACATTTGTAATAGTAGAAATATCATCAACAACAGTTGCAGAGGCGCTAACCTCCCAATTTACTTTTGTTTCACATCGCCAATTGTTAAAGGCTCTCATAAATGCATCTTTTGCTCCAGGCAATTCTGTATCGTCAAAGAAATCGGTAAACATTTCCCAAGTATATCCACCGGTAAACCCATCGGGTAAATCGTCATTATCACCATAATGTTGTGTTCTATTGGATTCATCGCCAGAACCTATATCACCAATACCGTTTAGAAGCGCATAACTCACCGTTAGCGTGGTGGCGGATGTGCTACTAGCACTAGCCGCATCTGTAACACGAACGGCACCAGTACCCGCAAAACTTGGCACTTGTACAGTTATTTGAGTATCTGTCCAAGATAATATATCATTATCTAAAGCATCTAAAAAAGTTGCACCACCATCATCTGCATCTCTAAACCCAACTTTGCCTTGGGTAGCGCCAAATCCGTTACCATTAATCGTTAATACCGATTGTGTCCCAGCCGTAATCGTTGTTGGCGTAAATGATATATCAGCGGGAGGTAATAAACTATTTTTTTGGTTAAGACTTTTTTGTTCTAAAGCCACATCAAACGGAGTCAATGTTATATAATTTTTATTGGTAATCCTTTGTATTTCTTTGTAAAAAGATTGTTGAATTCCTTTTCTTTGACTAAAGGTATTTATAGCCTTATCAGATTGTAAATCGTATTTGTAAAATCCTTGAACTGAGCTATATGTTTTGTATTGATTAAGTTGTGTTTTATTGTTTAATCCTACATTCACATTACTATCATATAAATTAAAAACACCTACATTTCCAATTCTTAGTTTTAAAGCATGCGACACTAAAATAGCTTCTAAACCTACAGTACCACCTTGTGTTAAAACTTCAACAGTTTCGATAGTTTCGCCTTTGAATACTTTGTACACTTCAACCGTATTCGCAGTATAAATTAATTTATGGTCTGCATCCCAAAAAGTCCTTTGAGAAATAACTTTTCCCTCGATAACTAAACTAGAATTTTCAACCTGTTCTTTTAACGATATTTCTCTCAAAGAAACTTGAGCAGCTACAGTAAAAAAACAAGAGAAAAGTGTTAATACTACAAGTGTGAATTTTATTGGTAATTTTACATACATAGTTTTATAAATTGAAATAAAAAAAGAAGAGGGGTTTATCAAATATAGGAAAATATCATTTAAGATTTATTAAGTTTTATTACATTTAAAATTCCTAATATAGAATACATATGAAATATCAACAAATAAATAAATCGCTTTTCGAAACCAATCGAGCAAAATTCACAACTAAAATGAAACCTCATAGTTTAGCTGTTTTTAACTCAAACGACATTTATCCAATAAGCGCTGATAGTACTATGCCTTTCGAACAACATAGAGATATATTTTACCTGAGTGGCGTAGACCAAGAAGAAAGTATTTTAGTACTTTTTCCAGATTGCCCGAAAGAAAAGCACAGAGAGATTTTGTTTTTAAAAGAAACAAACGACCATATTGCTGTATGGGAAGGCGAAAAATTAACGAAGGAAAAAGCGTTTGAAACTAGTGGGATTAAAACTGTTTATTGGTTGCAGGACTTGGGAAAAATTATGTTCGAAATCATGACCCAATGTGATACCGTTTATATAAATACCAACGAACATTATCGTGCCAATGTTGAAACTGAAACGCGTGAAGACCGATTTACAAAATGGCTTAAAAATAAATATCCTGCGCATGCTGTTGCCAAAAGCAATCCTATTTTACAACGATTAAGATCAGTAAAAGAACCCATTGAAATTGACCTTATACAAAAAGCATGCGATATTACAGAAAAAGGTTTTAGAAGAATACTAGAGTTTGTAAAACCAGGTGTTTGGGAATATGAAATTGAAGCTGAATTTATTCATGAATTTTTAAGAAACCGATCTAAAAAATTTGCATACACCCCTATTGTGGCCTCAGGTAATAATGCTAACGTTTTACATTATGTTGAAAACAATCAGCAATGCAAAAGTGGAGATTTAATTTTATTAGACGTTGGTGCAGAATATGCAAATTATTCCAGCGATATGACTCGTACTATTCCAGTATCTGGCCGTTTTTCTGAAAGACAAAAAGCAGTTTACAATGCCGTATTAAAAGTAAAAAACGAAGCTACAAAAATGCTTGTTCCAGGAACCGATTGGGCTCAATATCATGTGGAAGTTGGAAAACTAATGACTTCGGAATTACTCAATTTAAAACTTTTAGACAAAGCTGATGTTCAAAATGAAGATAAAGAATGGCCTGCTTACAAAAAGTATTTTATGCATGGCACGAGTCATCATATGGGTTTAGACACCCATGACTATGGTATTTTAACCGAGCCTATGCAAGCTAATATGGTGTTTACCGTGGAGCCTGGTATTTATATTCCTGATGAAGGCTTTGGTATTAGACTTGAAGATGATGTTGTAATCCAAAAATCAGGAGAACCAAATAATTTAATGAAGGATATCCCCATCGAAGTAGACGAGATTGAATCAATTATGAATGGCTAAAAAAAATAGAAGGGGTTTATATAAACCCCTTCTTGCTATAAACACTAATATTATAATTTACAGAGTGACTAATTCAAATAAATAATTGTTTAGTTTTTGTAGCGTGTTAATTTTATGCTTTGTGTCGATTAATAAAGAAATGTTATTATTACTTCCTCCATAAGAAATCATCCTGATTTTAACATCTTGTAAAATCTGGAACAATTTGTAAGTATCCTGATGGTTAACAACCGAATGCCCCACAAGACAAACAATACTTTGGTTTTTGTCTACCTCAATAGTTGCTATTTTTTCAAGTTCAACTAAAATTTTATCTAGATTTCTGTCGTCATCAATCGTTAATGAAACTGCAACCTCTGATGTGGTAATCATATCTATAGAGGTTTTATAAATTTCAAAAATTTCGAATACTTTTCTTAAGAAACCATGGGCTTGCAACATGCGCGCCGATTTAATTTTTATAGCGGTAATATTATCTTTTGCAGCAATAGCCTTAACCCCGTTAGTTGACGTTTCGTTTGAAATTAATGTACCGTAAGCCTCCGGATTCATGGTGTTTTTTAAACGCACAGGTATATTATCTGCTCTTACAGGAGTAACCGTTTGTGGGTGTAATATTTTGGCGCCAAAATATGCTAACTCCGCAGCTTCTTCAAAAGAAAGGTTTGAAATAGCACTTGTGTTTTCAACATATCTTGGATCGTTATTATGCATTCCATCAATATCTGTCCAAATTTGAACCTCTTCAGCTTTAATTGCAGCACCAATAATAGTTGCTGTATAATCACTTCCACCGCGTTGAAGGTTAGAAATATGCCCTTCGTCATCTAAACAAATAAAACCTTGTGTGATATAAATTTCTGAATCTTCAGCGTTATCAAAAACTGTTTTAAAATTTGATTTTATATAGTCTAAATCTGGTTCTTTAAAACCATCAATACGCATAAAATCTAGAGCAGGCAGTAATGCAGATTTTACACCTTCTTGCTTTAAATAACTATTAAACATATAAGTTGAAAGTAATTCTCCTTGCGCTAAAATTCTATTTTCTAGAGTTTCGGTATATGCCTCATTAGTGCTATTAACCAATAATTCAAAAACACCAGATACATAACTTTTAACGCTGGTATTTAAAGCATGATCAGATAATAAATTATCAATCGTAACAAAATATTTTTCATGCAGCACGTTAATTTTATCAATGGCAGCATTAGGCTGACCAGATTTAATATCTTGAGCTATGGCAACCAATTGATTCGTAGTTCCAGACATGGCTGAAAGCACCACTATTTTTTTCTGCTGGTCGTTAATGATTTGTTTAACATTAAACATGCTTTCAACAGACCCAACAGATGTACCACCAAACTTTAATACTTTCATTTAAAAACCTATTTATTTCGTTCGCTTTTATTAAAAAATGCGTTCTATTTTGTTTATTTTCTGCTACAAAACTATAACTCATTTAGTTAACAACGATGTTTTTTAAAAAAAAGAGTTATTTTTACACAAATTGTTAAATAGTTAACACTTAATAATCAGGCAAATGAAAACGGTTTCCAATTGTGTAGAAGACATTTTAATCTCGCAACCTTATCTAGAAGAAGCCTTATCTAGAAATATTATTAATTTTAGTGCACTCGCCATAGAACTTGTAGAACCCATTAGCGATATGCTCAAGAAGGAGGTCAAACCAGGAGCTATAATGATGGCCTTGAGGCGCTATAACCCTCCAGCAACTTTAGGGAACTCAATTAAGATGAAGCGTGTTATACAAAATCTTGGAGACATCACCGTGCGCTCTAATCTTACCGATTTTACAGTAAAAAACTCTGCAACATTAATTGATAATCACGCTAAAATTTTAGAACGCATAAATAAAGAAGATAAACTTTTTTATGCATTTACACGAGGAATTCACGAGAGTAACATTGTAGTTTCTAATAGTTTGAACGATTTTGTAAAACAGCATCTAAAAAACGAAACTTTCATTGCCGTACAAGAAAATTTATCTGCAATTAGCATTAATCTTCCGCAAGACAACTCTAAAATAGCAGGATTATATTATCACTTCTTTAAACGATTAGCTTGGGAAGGCATTGTTTTATACGAAGTATTATCAACCACCAACGAGTTTACCATTTTAGTTGAAGATGAATTTGTTGATAAAGCTTTTACTGCCATTAAAAAGGTTAAATCTTAGTTTATTTAAATGCATAATTTATCTTTGCTAAAGATAAAATGAACAAGTATTTAACCCACAAAGGCATTAGCGTTTTTTACACAGACCATGGTAGTGGAAACGCTATAGTATTACTTCATGGTTTTTTGGAAAACGCATCCATGTGGGAACCATTCATAAAATCACTTTCTAAAACAAACCGAGTTATTTGTATTGATTTATTGGGCCACGGTAAAACTGGATGTTTGGGTTATGTACATTCCATTGAGCTCATGGCCGAAGCTGTTAATGCGGTTCTTAAACATTTAAAAATCAAACATTCATCTTTTATTGGTCATTCCATGGGTGGCTATGTTACGCTCGCTTTCGCGGAACAATACCCAGATGCAGTAAATGGATTATGTTTAATGAATTCTACGGCAGAAGATGATACCTTAGAAAAAAAAGCAAACAGAGACCGAGCTATTTTGGCCGTAAAACAAAATCATAAAACTTTTATTAGAATAGCAATTACCAACTTGTTCAGGCCAAAGAACAGAACTATATATGCTGAGAAAATAAAAGGTGTTATTCAAGAAGCGCAACTAACGCCCTTGCAAGGTATTGTAGCTGCACTTGAGGGTATGAAAATTCGAAAAAACCGTACTGAACTTTTACGAAAACTACCTTGTAAAAAAATGCTAATTGTTGGAAAAAAAGATCCTGTTTTAGATTACAAAAGTTTAAAAGATCAAACAAAAACCTTAGATGTTGAATGGGTAGAATTTCCAGATGGACACATGAGTCATATTGAAAATAAAGATGAATTCTTACATCGTATCGTGCATTTCATCGAAAAATAATTGCTTTTTATCGAAATATCCAATTTTATTTTTAAATTTATGCACCGAATTTAGAGTAACATGAAAAAACCTACTAACAATCCAAAATTTATTCCGAGCATTTATTGCCGTTTTTTTGGGCATAATTATCAGATTACTAGAAAGGTGACTAATCATGTAAAAGAATACAATTGTAAGCATTGTAAAAATGAGGTAACTACCAATAGCAATGGTAAACTTACAAAGCTTACGCCCATGTTTAAAGAAATAAATAGCATTTTAGAGCAGATACATACTACGAAAACTGATCGTTTAAAGAAAAAATCTTTCGTTTCGTCGATTTATTAACTACTTATGAACATAATAAGTTGGTTTTTAATACTTTTAGCTTTCTCTCTAAAACAAATTAATATGATTAGCACATGAAAAACATTCATTGTATGGTGTTTGGACATGATTACAAAGTAACTCGAAATGTTACATATCATGTAAAAGAATACACTTGTAAAAACTGTAAAAAGGAACTAACTACTAGCAGCAACGGTAACTTAGTAGAATTGACTCCAAAATTTAAAGAAATTAACGACGTTTTAGAACGCATTCACCACAAACGCATTCTTAGAATAAGTAAAAAGCAAAATAAAAACACGCCTAAAGAACCAAGGTTACTTATTGCTTAATCGTTAAAATTTTTCCAACCTTGTGCCTTTATCGGAATGCGTGTATCTGCACGTGTTACTAAATGTACGCCCTCCTTTTCTTCTTTAACATAGCCAATAACAGATAAATTAGGATTTGCTTTTATTTTTGGATAATCATCTTGCGAAATAGTAAAAAGCAATTCATAGTCCTCACCCCCATTTAATGCCACAGTAGTACTGTCTATATTAAACTCCTCACAAGTAGAAATTACTTGAGGATCTAACGGTATTTTTTCTTCATATAAATCGCAACCCACTTTACTCTGTTTACATATATGTATTATTTCAGAAGACAAACCATCACTTACATCAATCATAGATGAAGGTTTAACTCCTAAATCTTTAAACAACTTTATAATATCTTTTCTTGCTTCTGGTTTTAACTGCCTCTCAATGATATAACTATAAGGCTCTAAGTCTGGTTGGTTATTCGGATTTACTTTATAAACTTCTTTTTCGCGTTCTAATATTTGAAGCCCCATATAAGCTGCACCAAAATCTCCGGTTACTACTAATAAATCGTTTGGTTTGGCTCCACTTCTGTAAACGACATCATCGGTTTCAACCTCACCAATTGCCGTAACTGAAATTAATAAACCTTTGGTAGAAGATGTGGTATCACCTCCAACAACATCAATATCATAAATATTTGCAGCTGTCTCAATACCAGCATATAAATCTTCCAAGGCTTCCAATGAAAACCTATTTGAAACCGCAATAGAAACTGTAATTTGTGTTGCTTTAGCATTCATTGCATAAACATCAGACAGATTTACAATTACTGCTTTATATCCTAAATGCTTCAAGGGCATATAACTCAAATCAAAATGCACACCTTCTACCAACAAATCGGTTGTTACTACAATCTTTTTGTTTTCAAAATTTAAAACCGCAGCATCGTCGCCAATACTTTTTACAGTCGACTTCTGTTTTACTTTAAAATTTTTAGTTAAATGATCAATTAATCCAAATTCGCCTAAATCACTTAGCTTTGTTCTCTGTTGATTTTTATCTTCTATCATTTGGCAAAAATAAGAAGCTATTTTTGTTTTTACTATCTTTATACTAAAACTAAATCTATTTAGTTATAATTTCAAAATTTACTATGAAAATTTTACGCCCTATTTATAGCATCTGCTTCATTTGCTTTCTGTTTTTTATTGTTCAATCTTGCGACGACGAACCCGTAGAACTGCCCACTATTGTTGATACAGACAATGATGGCATTGAAGATAGCATAGACAATTGCCCGTTAATTGCCAACCCTAATCAAGAAGACGACGACGACAATGGCGTTGGAAATACATGCGATGATAATGACGATGATGATGACGGTGTTTTAGATGTAGATGACAATTGCCCGTTGGTAGCAAATCCAGATCAAGATGATGATGATAATGATGGTATTGGTAATTTATGTGATGATGATTATGTAGATCCAAATACGCCTGTAGCAAAATGTGAAAACGGATTTGCAGATATTTACCCATGCAATGGCTATGATTTAATTGCAAACATATCCTTATCAACTTTTGGAGCATCAGCCGGAAATGATTGTTGGGGATGGACAGACCAAACTACAGGAAAAGAGTATGCGCTAATGGCAACAAGCCATAACACAGTGTTTATTGATATTAGTAACCCTTACCAGCCTGTATATTTAGGAAATTTACCTACTGCAACTACAACTAGCCCGTGGCGAGATGTAAAAGTATACAAAGATCATGCTTTTATTGTAGCAGACTGTAGTTTTGGCGACCCTACTTGTAATGACGATCACGGGATGCAAGTTTTCGATTTAACAAGATTAAGAAATGTAGCAAACCCACCTGAAACTTTTACAGTTGACACACATTTTACTGAATTTGGAAAAGCCCATAACATCGTCATTAACGAAGATAGTGGTTATGCGTATATAGTTGGCGCGAATAGAAGTTCCACTTACCTTGGGGGCCCGATCTTCATTAATATTTCAAACCCAAAAGCTCCAGTAGCAGAAGGTGGTTTTAAAGAAGGTGGCTATTCGCATGACGCACAAGTGGTAACCTATAATGGCCCTGATGCAGATTACACAGGCAAGGAAATTTTAATTGGAAGTAATGAAAACGAAGTGGTTATTGCAGATGTCTCTGATAAAGCGAATCCAGTAATTATATCAACTATCAGCTATAATAACGTATGGTATGCCCATCAAGGTTGGTTTACTGAAGACATGAAGTACTTTATTCTTGGAGATGAGTTAGATGAAATTAGAGTTGGCACCAACACACGAACCATCGTTTTTGATTTTACAGATTTAGATAATCCAGTATTTCATTTTGATTACCTCGGTCCAACCGAAGCTATAGACCACAACGGATATGTTAAAAATAACACCTATTTCTATGCGAGTTATAGAGCAGGTGTTCGTATGCTAGATATTTCTCAAATAGGCAATAGTTCTTTCACAGAAATTGGATACTTCGACACCTACCCGACTAATAATGCTACCGAGTTTAATGGGGCTTGGAATGTTTATCCGTATTTCTCAAGCGGGAACATTATTATTAGCGATATCGATCGAGGCTTATTCATCATAAGAAAGAGTGATTAACGCCATCCCAAAATGTATATCTATTTAAAGAAGCACATATTCGCCCTAAAAGTTGTTTCGTTATGCTTCTTCTTTTTAAACTGTTCAAAAAAAGACGATAATCAAAATAACATCCCAAAATCTGTCGAAATAGATTTTGTCAAAACTGTTGGTGGCACTCAAAATGAAAGCGGTCAAGCGGTTATAAACACTCGAGATGGTGGCTATGCTATTTTAGGTTATGCGCAAAGTATGGATGGAGATTTGAACAATAAAACCAATACTTCTTTTGATTATTGGGTTCTAAAATTCGACCAAAACGATGCGTTGCAATGGCAAAAAACCTATGGTGGAAGTGATGATGACAGAGGAAACAATATTATCCAAACTACAGATGGCGGTTACGCTATTATTGGTTTTAGTAAAAGTATGGACGGCGATATTTCTGAAAATAATGGCGCTCAAGATTTTTGGGTTTCAAGGATAGATACTAGCGGAAACATACTATGGCAAAAATCATTTGGGTATCTAGGAGCAGATATTGGATTATCCATAATTCAAAGTCATGATGGTGGTTTTCTGCTTACCGGTGTTCTCGATGTTTCTGCCTCGAATGGCGAAGGAAATAGTAAATCATCATTTTATAAAAGACATGCAGGTGGCGATTATTGGGTAATTAAAATAAACGCTTCTGGAGATTTACAATGGAGCAGATATTTTGGTGGCACCTTTACAGACACTCCGTATGATGCTATTCAAACCAGTGATAGTGGGTATATAATTATAGGGTCTTCTGATAGTGGCGACGTTGATATCAGTAATAACAAAGGTACCTATGATTTTTGGGTTTTGAAAATTTCAGAAACTGGAGACCTACTTTGGGATAAGAATTTTGGAGGCTCTCAATCTGAAGAAGCGCGAAGCATTGTTAATACAAACGATGGAAATTTCATTATTGTTGGCGATACTAGAAGTAACGATTTAGACGTTTCAATAAATGCTGGTGCTGCAGATTTGTGGGCCATAAAAATTTCTCCTATCGGTGACCTCATTTGGGAAAAAACCTTTGGTGGAAGTAGTTTCGATGTGGCTAGATCTATATCAAAAACTCAAGATGGTCATTTTATAATTTCTGGAAGTTCAAGAAGTCTCGATGGAGATTTGACCAATAATAATGGGCAGAACGATGCCTGGGTAATTAAAATTGATACTAACGGAAAATTACTTTGGCAAAAATCGGTAGGTGGTTCAGAAATTGATTTTGCTTATGATGCTGTTGAACTCGAAAACCAAAGCATTATTGCTGTTGGAGATTCTAACAGTTCTAATTTTGATATTGAAGAAAACAAAGGGTTTTCAGACTTACTGATTATAAAAATAGTAGAATGAAAAAATTAGTATTCGTTTTTTTAATTTCTTGTTTAACATTTTTATCGTGTAGCGAAGATCAGGATGACAAGATATCTCAAGCCACTATTACCTTAAGTTTTAGTCATCATTGGGACGGAAACTTAGTGTCAAACGCAGATTTTAATACCATTAAATTCACGAATGCATTTGGAACTCAATTGAGTATTGAACGCTTACGCTATCTTATTTCAAAAGTTACTTTCTATAAAACAGATGGAAGCAAAACAGAATTACAAGGCTATAATCTGGTAGATGTAACTAACAACCAAAATTTAACTTTTACATCACCAACACCTATTGAAACCGGGACTTATACTAACGTTTCGTTTACATTTGGCTTTAATAATGAAGATAATGCTGGTAATTATCAAGATTTAAATTCAGCCTCATGGAATGTGCCAGCAGCATTAGGAGGCGGTTATCATTACATGCAATTCGACGGCAAGTTTATAAATACTTCAAATCAAGAACAAGGTTTTAATTATCATGCCATTCGAGCTGCCGAAAACCCAGGAGATAATCCAACATTCCCACAGGATACGTTTTTCGCAGTTGATTTAGGAGCGGTTACGATAACCAACAATACTACCTTTAATATTGAAATGAATATTGCCGAATGGTTCAAAAACCCAAACACCTGGAATTTAAATGAATTAAACCAAATGCTTATGCCAAATGCCGATGCTCAAATTTTGATGTATGAAAACGGTTTGAGCGTGTTTAGTTTAAAGTCTATAAATTAAAACCACATTGTTTTGAGGCTATGGAAACTACATATCATATTAATTCTATTGGCTTGTTTTTCATGCGAAAACGAGTCTGTAGACCAATATGTAGCCACACCATATCAACTTGAAATTCCAAAACTATTTCAAGACAATATATTAGCCCCTGTAATTCCAGTAGATAATCCAATGACTGTTGAGGGCGTTGAATTGGGTAAAAAATTATTCTTCGACCCTATTCTATCTGGCGATAATACCCAATCTTGTGCCGATTGTCATGCCCCCGAAAATGCATTTAGCGATACGCGAAAGTTCAGCGATGGCATAAATGGTGAATTTGGCAACCGCAATACCATGCCACTTTTTAACTTGGCGTGGAATTATGACGAAAAGTTTTTTTGGGATGGAAACACCTTTAGTTTAGAACATCAAGCGTTGGTGCCGGTTGCAGACCCAATTGAAATGAATAGCACTTGGCTCGATGTTGAATTAAAACTTCAACAACATAATGAATATCCTAGCTTATTTGAAGATGCTTTTGGAACCACTAAAATAGATTCGAATTTAGTAACGAAAGCCATAGCCCAATTTGAGCGCACCTTAATTTCTGCAAATTCAAAATTCGATGAATATCTTTTGGGTCAAACCAATTTAACTTCTGAAGAATTGAATGGTTTTAATATTTTTATGGATGAAGCCAGAGGCGATTGTTTTCATTGCCATGGCAGTGATAAAAATCCACTATGGACAGATAATGCATTTCACAACAACGGTTTAGACCAAACGTTTACAGATCTAGGTTTAGGAGCCGTAACAGGAGATCCTGCTGATAACGGCAAATTTAAATCACCTTCATTACGAAACTTAGCCTTTACCGCACCATATATGCATGATGGACGATTTGCAACTCTAGACGATGTGATAAATCATTACAGTGAGGGTCTCAAAAATTCTTCAACAATAGATCCGCTAATGAAAAAAGTAAATCAAGGCGGTGTTCAACTTACTACAGAAGATAAAGCTCACTTAAAAGCCTTTCTGTTATCCCTTTCTGATACTGAATTTGTAGGTGAATAAAGAATTATACTACATAATTGAATGTATTTCATCGAAAAAATACGTTTTTAAACAGTTTTTTATTTGATTTTGTATAAATTGTTCCCTAATAAAGAGTCAATTAATGAGCAAACACATAACATCTAACATGTTCTGTTCGGCCTACGGACATAATTATTTTCGTTTGAAACAAGCAAACGCGAATACTCCAGAACTGATATGCAAGTGCTGCAAAGGCTATTTTAAGTTTGAAAATGACGGCTCTATAACTCCTATTTCTCAAAAAGAAAATAAAAAATCTACTTCGTTTCCTTACAAGAGAAGAACCGCCTAAACCCTTCGAAACATTCAACTTACCAAAAGATTTCTTTCCTTAATTAAATACTTATTAATTAAATAAGAAAAACCTATAAAGCGATATATTAATATAATGTTAGGTTATTCGAATTTCACTGACTTATATTGTATATTTGTGCTCTATTTAGAAACTGTCTTAATAAAAATTATTAATTCAAACTAAATTTAATAAAGAAAGAAATATGATAAAAGTCTCTGAAACAGCTAAAAAGAAGGTGATAGAGCTTATGACTGATGATGGCTACAATGCAACTACCGATTATGTTCGCGTAGGTGTAAAAAGTGGCGGATGTTCTGGTTTATCTTATGATTTAAAATTTGATAAAGAACAACAAGATGGCGATAAAGTATTTGAAGACAATGGCGTTAAAATCATAGTTGATAAAAAAAGCTTTTTATACCTTATAGGTACAACTTTAGAATATTCAGGAGGATTAAACGGCACAGGCTTTGTGTTTAACAATCCTAATGCCAACCGTACTTGCGGTTGTGGCGAATCATTTTCATTATAAAAAAGAAAGTATTATGTCGAAGTATACCGAAGATGATTTACGCGAAGAATTAAAAACCAAAGAATACGAATACGGTTTTTACACAGATATTGAATCAGACACATTTCCTAATGGCTTAAATGAAGATATTGTACGCGCAATTTCTAAAAAGAAAGAAGAGCCACAATGGATGACCGATTGGAGATTGGAAGCCTTTAGAGTTTGGCAAGAAATGACCGAACCAGAATGGGCAAACGTAAAATACAAAAAGCCAGATTTTCAAGCCATATCGTATTATTCTGCACCTAATAGCAAGCCAAAATACGATAGTATTGACGAAGTTGATCCAGAATTGTTGGCAACTTTCGAGAAATTAGGTATTTCCCTAGATGAACAGAAAAAATTAGCTGGTGTCGCCATGGATGTGGTTGTAGATTCTGTTTCTGTAGCTACAACTTTCAAGAAAACTCTAGGAGAAAAAGGTATTATTTTTATGAGTATTTCTGAAGCCATTAAAGAGCATCCAGAACTTGTGAAAAAATATTTAGGAACTGTGGTTCCACAAAAAGACAACTTCTACGCAGCTTTAAACTCTGCAGTTTTTAGTGATGGTAGTTTCTGTTATATTCCAAAAGGCGTGCATTGTCCTATGGAATTATCAACCTATTTTAGAATTAATCAAGCTGGCACCGGTCAGTTTGAAAGAACACTTGTTATTGCTGATGAAGGCAGTTACGTAAGTTATTTGGAAGGCTGTACAGCTCCAAGTCGTGATGAAAACCAATTACATGCTGCGGTTGTAGAATTAATTGCTTTAGATGATGCCGAAATAAAATACTCAACCGTACAAAACTGGTATCCTGGAAATGCTGAAGGTAAAGGTGGTGTATACAACTTTGTAACAAAACGCGGAATTTGCGAGAAAAATGCTAAAATTTCATGGACGCAGGTAGAAACTGGAAGCGCTGTAACTTGGAAGTACCCATCTTGTATTTTGAAAGGTGATAATTCAGTAGGTGAATTTTATTCTATTGCGGTTACTAACAATTATCAGCAAGCCGATACAGGAACCAAAATGATTCATTTGGGTAAAAACACAAAGTCTACAATCATATCTAAAGGTATTTCAGCTGGAAAATCTCAGAATTCTTACCGCGGATTGGTGCAAATAAACTCCAGAGCAGATAACGCCCGTAACTTCTCGCAATGCGATAGTTTACTTATGGGTAATGCCTGCGGAGCACATACTTTTCCATACATAGAAGCTAAAAATAAAACAGCAAAAATAGAACACGAAGCGACTACAAGTAAAATTGGTGAAGACCAAATTTTTTATTGTAATCAACGTGGTATTGATACTGAAAAAGCAATTGCCTTAATTGTTAATGGTTTCAGTAAAGATGTTTTAAATAAACTCCCAATGGAATTTGCTGTAGAAGCTCAAAAATTATTAGAAATAAGTTTAGAAGGAAGTGTCGGATAATATATTAGAATTCAAAATGAAAAAATTAATCATTCTACTTTTAAGCGTTTCAGTATTTGTAAGCTGTAAAAACGATTCTAAATCTGAAACACAAGAAACCCTTAATTCTTCAACAGAAGAAAATACAAAACCAAGTAACGGATTAATGCATTTAAAAGGTTCTTTTGTGTATTATGATGGTGCTGCAGTTTTACAAACAAAATCTGAGATTTATGGTGTTTTAATCACCGACAAATTGGAGGAACTTCAAAAACAAGTTGAAGAATATAAATCTGCACCAACCGATATGGTTAATGTTGAAATACGAGGTAAAGTTACAAATCAAAAAGACGAAAAAATTCTCTGGGAAAACAAGGTGGAAATATTAGAAATATTAGATGTTTCACCGGCTTCAACAGAAGAAAATAATGTTATTAAATTAGGAAGTGAATAGTATGTTAAAAATAGAAAACTTACACGCAAGTGTTGAAGATAAAAGCATTTTAAGAGGTGTAAACCTTGAAGTGAAACCTGGTGAAGTGCATGCCATTATGGGACCAAACGGTTCTGGTAAAAGTACACTAGCGGCGGTTATTGCAGGAAGAGAAGATTACGAGGTAACCAAAGGAAGTATCACGTTTGAAGGCGAAGATATTGAAGAATTAGCTGCTGAAGAACGTGCACATAAAGGCGTGTTTTTATCCTTCCAATATCCTATTGAAATTCCTGGTGTTTCAGTAACCAACTTCATGAAAACTGCTATCAACGAAACTCGAAAAGCAAAAGGGTTAGAAGATATGCCTGCTAAAGACATGTTGAAATTAATCCGTGAGAAATCAGAGCTATTAGAAATTGATAGAAAATTTTTATCCCGCTCTTTAAATGAAGGGTTTTCAGGAGGAGAGAAAAAGCGTAATGAGATCTTCCAAATGGCCATGTTAGAACCTAAACTAGCTATTCTTGACGAAACAGATTCTGGTTTAGATATCGATGCGCTTCGTATTGTGGCTAACGGTGTAAACAAACTAAAAAGTAAAGATAATGCTGTAGTAGTTATTACACATTACCAACGCTTGTTAGATTACATCATTCCAGACTTTGTACATGTTTTATACAACGGACGCATTGTAAAATCTGGTGGTAAAGAATTAGCACACGAACTTGAGGAAAAAGGATACGACTGGATTAAAGAAGAAATTAACGCGTAAAAAATCAGTTAAAAAGTAAAAAGTTATAAGGTTGCTTCAAATTAACTTTTTACTTTCTAACTTTTAAATATTTCAACTCAAAAGAATGGATTTAAAAGAAAAATTAGTATCATCATTTCTAGCATTCGAAAATCGTGTGGATGTCGATGCCTACGTGCATGATGTTAGATCTGAAGCTATAAAAGTGTTTGAAGAAAAAGGCTTTCCTTCTAAAAAAGAAGAAGCTTGGAAATACACCTCATTAAATGCAATTTTAAAAGAAGATTATAGCGTATTCCCTAAACAAGAAAACACACTAGACTATAAGGATATTAAGCCCTATTTTATCCACGATATCGATTCTTATAAAATCATTTTTATCGACGGTAAATATTCATCGCATTTATCGCAAACCACGCACGATGGTTTAGATGTTTGCCTCATGTCGTCAGCTTTAAATAAACCAAAATACCAATTGGTTATTAAAAATTATTTCAATAAAATAGCCGAAAAAGACAGTTTAACTTCATTAAATACAGCATTTTCAAACGAAGGTGCCTACATTCATATTCCTAAAAACAAAATTGTAGAAAAACCAATTCAAATTCTACACTTTTCAACAGGAAACGAGTCGGCTACCATGTTACAGCCACGTAATTTAATAGTAGTTGAAGAGAATTCGCATGTGCAAATTATCGAGCGCCATCAAAGTTTAACAGACAATCCTGTTTTAACCAATAGCGTTACCGAGATTTTTACAAACAAACGTGCTATTGTAGATTATTACAAGATTCAAAACGATAGTAAAAAAGCCTCTTTAATAGATAATACATTTATCAAACAAAGGAGAGAAAGTATTGCATCGGTGCATACTTTTTCATTTGGTGGGAAATTAACGCGTAACAATCTAAACTTTTATCAAGAAGGCGAACGTATTGATTCTACGCTAAAAGGCATCACCATTATTGGCGATAAACAGCATGTAGACCACAATACTTTGGTACATCATATCGAGCCAAATTGCGAAAGCCATCAAGATTACAAAGGTATTTTTGACGATAATTCAACAGGCGTTTTTAACGGTAAAGTTGTTGTTGAAAAAGAAGCCCAAAAAACTAATGCATTTCAAGCAAACAACAACATTTTAATAAGCGATAAAGCCTCTATAAACACTAAACCACAACTCGAAATTTTTGCAGACGATGTAAAATGTTCTCACGGATGTACCATCGGACAATTAGACGAAAGTGCTATGTTTTACATGCGTTCGCGCGGTATTCCAGAAAAAGAAGCCAAAGCACTTTTAATGTTTGCCTTTAGTAATAATGTATTAGAGTCTGTTAAAATTCCAGAAATAAAACAACGTATCACCAAAATTATCGCTAAAAAATTAGGCGTAAATATTGGGTTCGATTTATAATTAATTTATTTGAAGCTTAATCCCGCTATCCACTGTATCTTTTTTTATGTCACCCTAAGCGCAGTTCAAGCGTCAAACATAAAAAAAGGATGCCGTTTCTATCGGGGCTAGACCTATCAGCCATGTTTAATGTAGAAGACATAAGAAAAGATTTTCCCATTCTTTATCGAAAAGTAAATGGCAAACCATTGGTGTATTTTG
The DNA here is from genome assembly GCF_900141715.1 of Algibacter luteus. Lineage (GTDB taxonomy): Bacteria > Bacteroidota > Bacteroidia > Flavobacteriales > Flavobacteriaceae > Arenitalea > Arenitalea lutea. Next base: position 786,213 of record NZ_FQYK01000001.1, read on the forward strand.
ATAATGCTGCAACATCGCAAACCCCAAAACAAGTTATTGATGTTATTGTAGATTACTATTCAAATTACAATGCCAACATACATCGAGGTGTGCACACCTTAAGTCAAGAGGCAACAGATTTATACGAGCAATCACGTAAAAAAATACAAACCCATTTTAATGCTAAGTTTTTACACGAAATTATTTTTACTTCGGGTACAACACATAGTATTAATTTAGTAGCAAACGGATTCACATCGTTATTAAAAAAAGGAGACGAGATAATCGTTTCAGCGCTAGAACATCACAGTAATATTGTCCCTTGGCAAATGTTATGCGAGCGTACAGGTGCTACTTTAAAAGTTATTCCTATGAACCTTGAAGGGGAATTGGAAATTGAAGCTTACAACAACTTACTTTCAAAAAACACCAAGCTTGTTTTTGTAAACCACGTTTCAAACGCGTTAGGAACAGTAAATCCTATTGAACACATTATTGACGAAGCGCATAAAGTAGGTGCGGCTGTATTAATTGATGGCGCACAATCTTGTCCGCATATAAAACCCGATGTGCAAGCCTTAGACGCCGATTTCTACGTAACCTCAGCACACAAAGTATGTGGACCAACTGGTGTAGGCATGCTTTATGGAAAAGAATCATGGCTTAAAAAATTACCACCATACCAAGGAGGTGGCGAAATGATTGCCGAAGTCACCTTCGAGAAAACAACTTACGCCGATTTACCACATAAGTTTGAAGCTGGAACGCCTAACATCTGTGGAGGCATTGCCTTTGGAGCCGCTTTAGATTATATGAACGCTATTGGCTTCGATACTATTGCAGCTTATGAAAACGAGTTACTAGAATATGGTACTGCGCAACTTTTAGCTATTGAAGGTTTAAAAATCTACGGGACATCAAAACATAAAACGTCCGTTATCTCATTTAATCTAGAAGGTATTCATCCATACGATGTAGGGACTATTCTAGACAAACTCGGAATTGCCGTAAGAACAGGTCACCATTGTGCACAACCTATTATGGATTTCTATAAAATTCCAGGAACAATTCGGGCTTCATTTTCATTTTACAATACAAAAGCAGAAATTGATGCCTTAGTTGAAGGTGTTAAGAAAGCTAAAATGATGCTTTCTTAAATTATCTGTCCTATCTTTTTTAATGTCATTTCAATAAATTTGAATAGTTCATTTTGTTAATTATATAACACGATGATGCATTTTGTCGAATAATTAACAAGTTTTTTGTCAATTTATTAGAAATAATGCAAAATAATTTTATCTTCAGCATCGACTAATTCAAAATAATTAATAAAAATGAAAAAAATTCTTTTAGGTATGGCTGCCATAGCCTTACTATTCACAGCTTGTGATGATGACAAAAATGAAATTATTGAGGACCAATCTGTAAAAGTCGACATGAGCGACTTTTTTGTTTACACAGACACTTCTGACGACCTCGTTTCAAAATCATCTAACAGTAAAAACAAGGTGAAAACATGTCATACCATGCATGTTTTAAACAAACAACTTGATGCGAATCCTGGTCTTGAAAAAAAGATGTATGACGTTGAGTATCACACAAGAAGTTTTATTGCTGCTAAAGGAAAACCAACTAAACCCGGAAATGGAAACGGCGGCGGCGGCGGCGGCGAAGAGCCAACACCAGATAACTTAGGCGTTATTAACATTCCTGTAAACGTTATTGTGGTTTACAGCAATTCCAATGAAAATATTAGTGATGCTCAAATAGCATCGCAAATTACCGTTTTAAACGACGATTTCAGAAAAGCAAACAACGATGTAAATCAAGCACCTGCCGAATTCTCTGGTGTAGCTGCCGATAGCGAAATTACATTTACACTTGCGAATACTTTCAGAAATGCTAGCTCAACAACCTCTTGGGGTACAAATAATGCAGTTAAGAGTGCTTATCCTCCGGTAAATCCAGAAACGCATTTAAACATTTGGGTGTGTAATATTGGTGGCGGTATTTTAGGTTACGCACAATTCCCAGGTGGTAATTTATCTACTGATGGTGTGGTATGCTCTCCGCAATACTTTGGTACTACAGGCTACGTTTCAGCGCCGTTTGATAAAGGAAGAACCATGACACACGAAGTTGGGCACTATTTAAATTTACGTCATATATGGGGAGATGGCAGATGTAAGCGAGACGATTTTGTTTCTGACACACCGTCATCAGATGGACCAAATTATGGATGTCCGTCATATCCAACTGTTAATTGTCGATCAAACGATATGACAATGAATTACATGGATTATGTTGATGATGCTTGTATGTATATGTTCTCTGAAGGTCAGAAAGAAAGAATGCGTGCTATTTTTGCTCCTGGCGGTGCAAGAGAAAGCATGCTTCCATAAAAAATATTATATAAGATAATTAAAAAGACGCCTATTTTGGCGTCTTTTTTGTATTATTAAACTAAACTTAATGCATCTCATGAAAACTATATTCATCCTTTTATCCATACTCCTAGTAAACCAAGATTGCTCTACCCATTTAAATCAAGAACAAATGAGTGTAGTTTATAACGCAAGTAGTAGAGGTTCTTATTTTGAAGTTAAATTGGAAAATGATAGCGTTTCAATAAACAGACAAAGAGGAGGCACTCCAGAAATTAAATCATTCCCCGAATCATTAAAAGACAAACTATTTTTAGAAATTCATAAAATAGATGTAAAACAACTCGAGGATTTTGAACCACCATCTGAAAATCATCACTTTGATGGCGCGCAAATTGCCTATTTACAAATTATAAAAAACAATAAAACATATCAATCTAAAAACTTCGATCATAACAATCCGCCTAAAGAGATTGAAGCAATAGTTAAAGAAATCTTATCAATTGTCGAAAACATTGAATAGCAATAATTCTTATTGTATTTTTGCATTGAATTAGATGTCAGATTGAGCACTGTCGAAACCTTCTGGATATTAAATATGCAGAAAAACTTAGGACAGAGTTTAAGATAACAAAACTAAAAAAGAACCTATGAGTATTGAAGAAATACAAAACGAAATTATAGACGAATTCTCAATGTTTGAAGATTGGGAAGAACGTTACCAATATATGATTGATTTAGGGAAAGATTTACCCTTAATTGACGACCAATACAAAACCGACAGCAATATTATAAAAGGTTGCCAAAGTAAAGTATGGGTACACGCTGAAATGAAAGACGATAAAATACAATTTACAGCCGATAGTGATGCGATTATCACCAAAGGTATTATTGCTATTTTAATCCGTGCCTTTTCAAATCAGCATCCAAAAGATATCATTGATGCTGATACCGATTTTATTGATAAAATAGGCTTAAAAGAACATTTATCGCCAACCAGAGCTAATGGTTTGGTAAGTATGATAAAACAATTAAAAATGTATGCCATAGCATACCAAACACAACTTAATTAGTGAAGTTGTGAGGCGTTAAGTGGTAAAATGGAAAAACTGCCCTTTCGGCTAAACAACAAACAACTAAACACATAAACAAAAAGTTATGAGTGAAACCATAGATACCGCCGCATTAGGCGAAAAAATAGTAAACGTACTTAAAACGATTTACGATCCAGAAATCCCTGTTGATATTTACGAATTAGGATTGATTTACGACGTATTTGTAAATGAAGATTACGACGTAAAAATTTTAATGACCCTAACAACACCAAACTGCCCCGTGGCAGAAACTTTGCCTTTAGAGGTTGAGGAAAAAGTAAAATCGCTTAACGATGTTCGCGACGCAGAAGTTGAAATTACTTTCGACCCGCCGTGGACTCAAGATTTAATGAGTGAAGAGGCTAAGTTGGAATTGGGGATGCTGTAATTTAGTTTTCAGTCGCAGTACTCGGTAATACAACGAAACGAAAAATAACTCAACAACAATACTTTCTTGAAAGACGAAATTGTAAATCGCGTAGCGAATAGTAAACTAGTAACAATTGATCTTGAGGATTATTATCCTAAAGGGCAACGTATCCTGTTTGATATTAAAGATTGGCTGTATGAAGGTTTTGTGCTTCGCGAAAAAGATTTTAGAGCGCAAGTATCAGAATTTGATTGGAACCAATACGAAGGCAGTTATGTTGCTTTAACCTGCAGCAGCGATGCTATAATTCCGGGTTGGGCTTACATGCTTCTCAGTATTCAATTGGAGTCGGTTGCCAAAAAAGTTGTTATTGGCGATTTAGAACAACTTGAAACCTCTATTTATCAAGACATCATTAACAATCTTGATGTTTCAGCATTCACAGATAAACCCATTATCATAAAAGGTTGCGCTAACAAACCCGTACCTCAAAACGCCTACATCATGCTTTCTAACAAGCTAAAACCTCTTGCTAAGTCCATTATGTATGGCGAAGCATGCTCTTCTGTACCTCTTTTTAAGAAGAAATAAATTTAATGTGACCAAACTTTGTTAATTGCGTCTAAACATTATATTTGCACAAATTTTTAACAAAAATTAAATTATGAAAAAATTATTTTTCGCATTATTATGTATTAGCGTTGTATCATTAAACGCACAAACAAAAGAAGAATTACAAGCTCAAAAAGCTGAAAAACAAGCCATAGCAGATGCTGCACAAGGTGAAGCCAATGCACTACAAGCTCAAATAGATGCGCTTCCAGGATGGAGAAAAGGTGCATTTGGTACTATTGGTGGTAGCTTATCAAACTTCAACAACTGGTATTCTCAAGGCGCACCTAACAATGCTTCTGGAAACATAGGTTTTACTGTAAATGCCTTTGCAAACTTAATAGAAGACAAGTTTTTCTGGAGAAACAGCTTAACTACCAATTTAAACTGGGTAAAATTAGACAATAAGGATAACCCTGCTGACGACGACAGCTTTAACCCAACTACTGACGTTTTTAATATTTCATCTTTATACGGAAGAAATATTGCTAAAAACTTAGCAGTTTCTGGTTTAGCTGAATACAGAACTACCCTTTTAGATAACTTTAACGACCCAGGTTATTTAGATGTTGGTGTTGGTGCGACTTGGACACCGATAGCCAATTTAATAGTAGTGGTGCACCCATTAAACTACAACTTTGTTTTTGCTGATGGAGATTCAGTTTTCGAATCGTCTTTAGGTGCTAAAATAGTTGCAGATTATACGAGACAAATTGGAGCTGTAAACTTTAAAACAAACCTATCGGCTTTCCAAAGTTATAAGTCTGGAGATTACTCAAACTGGACATGGTCTAACTCGTTTGGCTACACCCTATGGAAAATGATTGGTGTAGGTTTTGATTTTGGTTTAAGAAGCAACAAACAAGAGGCTTTAAACTACTCTATCAATACCTTAGGTAATACGGGCGAAACTTTTGATAGCGTTGATAACGACCTACAATCATACTATACGTTTGGTTTGAGCTACAAGTTCTAATCCAAAACATTTATAAACTTATAAAAAGTGCTTCCTTTTGGGAAGCACTTTTTTTTGGATAAGGTGAAATGATTAAGTTTGATTTTGTGAGAAAAAAATTATAAATTCGTTTGAATTCTGATATAAAACATCGGTTTCATATCATGAAAATTAGGCATCAGATACTCACAAAACCTAAATAACAATGAAAAATTATATTTCAATTATATCCATACTCTTATTATTTCTTTCTCCTAATATTTATTCGCAGAATTTTAATAAGGTTCCAAAAAAGCCAAATCAAGGAGATGTATTTTGTTATAATAATGAGACCAAAGAATGGACAAAAATAGATTCTGAATTATATAAAATAAAAAAAGAAGGCAAACTTGAAAGTCTTCAGTATAAATTAAAAAATTTGAATTATGATGTTGATATTACAAATTGTATTGATAAAAAAACAATTGAAGCCTTTGAAGCTGAAAAAATAAGACTCAAAAACGAAAAAAAAATCAATCGGAAATCGGAGCGGTTAAAACAAAAAGCAAAACGGAAGAAAAGACAAATAAATAAAGAAACATAGAATACTAATGCCTAACTCCGAATAAAATTATTTGTTAATCTACGCATATACAAAGCCGTTAAACAAACCCTCCAAAAGAACTTCAAACTAAGAACTAAAATAACCCACCGCAAACAGGTGCGTTAGGGATTGCCGCGGTAGCTTTTGGCGAGGCGTGCATCGAGCCAAAACTTTTAGCAGAAAGCCCGACCCTGTTTAGGGTAACGCCCAACTTCTCGATACATCTCGAATTAAATTGTAGACACTGGAAGTGACATTACTTCATGTCTTCGTAATTGTAATCGGGGTACAAAAAATGGTTGTAAGGGAAGCGGGTAATATGAATGTCGCGAACCTCGTCGTAAACTCGTTTTTTAAAGTCTTCTAGGTTTTGTTTGTTGAGCGCCGAAATAAAGAGGGCGTTGTTGCCTAACTTACTCATCCATGTGCTTTTCCATTCTTCTAGCGAGTAGTGCTTTTCGGTACGCTCGGTTTCTAAATCGTCGGCTTCTAAGGGTTCTGCTTCGTAGGCATCAATTTTGTTGAAAACCATTATGGTTGGCTTATCGCCACTATCTATTTCGCCCAAAATTTTCTCTACAGAGGCTATGTGCTCTTCGAAATTAGGATGTGAAATATCAACAACGTGCAACAACAAATCGGCTTCTCGAACCTCATCTAGAGTGCTTTTAAAACTATCTACCAATTGTGTTGGCAGCTTTCTAATAAACCCTACGGTATCGCTTAATAAAAATGGTAGGTTTTGAATGACTACTTTTCTAACGGTGGTATCGAGCGTTGCGAACAGTTTATTTTCAGCAAACACATCGCTTTTACTTATCACATTCATTAGGGTAGATTTACCCACATTGGTGTATCCAACCAGCGCCACACGCACCATTTTACCACGGTTACCGCGTTGCACCGCCATTTGTTTATCTATGGTTTTGATGCGCTCTTTTAACAGAGATATTTTATCTCTTACAATACGTCTATCTGTTTCAATTTCGGTTTCACCCGGTCCGCGCATTCCAATACCCCCTTTTTGACGCTCAAGGTGAGTCCACATACCTCTTAAACGAGGCAGTAAATATTCGCATTGTGCCAATTCTACTTGCGTTCTGGCATAACTGGTTTGTGCGCGTTGCGCGAAAATATCAAGAATTAAATTGGTTCGGTCTAATATTTTAATACCCAGTATTTTACTAATGTTACGCTCTTGTGCTGCCGATAATTCGTCATCAAAAATAGCGGTAGTAATATCGTTTTCTTCAACAAAAACACGTACTTGCTCCATTTTCCCGCTACCAATAAAGGTTTTAGGATCCGGTCTGTCCATTTTTTGGGTGAAACGTTTTACGGCATAACCTCCAGCGGTGAAGGTTAAAAACTCCAGCTCGTCTAAATACTCCTTGAGTTTAGTTTCGTCTTGGTCTTGAGTTATAATACCGATTAAAACTGCCCTTTCGAGGCTTACATCTTTCTTTTCTATCATGCTACAAAGTTACATAATTGCCGTGGTTTTATTTTTAATATTTTTAAACCTATTTTTGACCTATGACAGAATCTTTTGAAGACATTCCCGTTCGTCACGACATGCAAACTGTGGCTTTTTATAATATTGAGAATTTATTCGATTTAAAAAATGATAAATTAACCAATGATGCCGATTTTTTACCAACTTCGGTTAAAAAATGGACACCCAAACGTTTGGATAATAAACTGCGGAAAATAGGGTATGCGATTTCTAATATTGGACGAAGAGAAACCGGAAAACACCCCGCTATTGTTGGTTTAGCAGAAGTTGAAAATGATAGTGTTATTAAAGAATTGATTGCCTCTAAACATTTGGCAGATTGCAATTATGATTGGGTACACTTTGATTCTTTAGATGAACGTGGAATTGATGTGGGTTTAATTTACGACAGGACGGTTTTTAAAGTTTTACATGCTGAACCATTTACTATAGCATTAACAGATGAAGATGACACACCGGACTATACACGAGATGTTTTATTGGTTTCTGGAATTTTAGATGGTGAAAAAGTGCATGTGATTGTGAATCATTGGTCGTCTAGAAGAGAGGGCCAAAAGGAAACCGAATTTAAACGGTTGGCATCCTCTGAAAAAGTAAGCGATATCATTAGCGCTTTAAGACTTGAAGATGAACATGCAAAAATTATTGTTATTGGCGATTTTAACGACAATCCTAACAATGACAGTATAAAACGCTTGGTTGAAGGTTATGATTTATTTAACCCGATGGAAACGCTACGTTCGTTTAATCGAGGCACCGTAAAACACAAGCGCCAATGGTTTATTTTTGATCAGGTACTTATTTCTACGAACTTCTTTAAAAGTACCCAAGAGGGTTTTGAGTTTTTCAAGGCTAATATTTTTGATGAAGATTTTTTAAAGCTTTTTAAAGGCCCTTTTAAAGGCTCACCATTTAGAACCTACGTAGGTAAAAAGTACAAAGGTGGTTATAGCGACCACTTTCCAGTTTATGCTATTTTTAAAAAGTAATCAGGTAGCTTGATAGAGTACATAGGTTAAACCCAAAATTACTACAGGCAGTAACCATAGCAACCAAATATTGTAATGAAGTTTTCTGTTTTTGAGCACTTTGGCGTTTAAAACTTTACGCTTTTTACCACTGTATTGTATCCAATTTTTAAAATAGAGGAAGATAACGACTAGACCAAATAAGGTCCATGCCTTAACTGAAGACATGGTTTGTACATGCATTTGCTTAAAAAATCCAGCAAAAAACACACCTAATAATAGAAGTAAGCTACTTTGAAGAAGCGTTAAATAAAAGGTAGCGATACTATTCGTTTTTTTACTTTTTTTAGATTTATAATACTGAAAAAAGTGAAAAAATAAGGCGTCGAATGTGCTCATATATAAAAATATTGGCGCAAATGTAGCCCTAAAGTTTTACTATTCCACATAATCAATACGAATCTCGTCCAATTCGTAAATCCCATCAAAAGTATCTTGTCCGCTTCCTGTATATTTAAAGGCAATGTGAATGGTTCCTGAAAGGCAAGATAAATCTACATTCCCTGAATTAAACCAAGGCGCAAAAGAATCTGAATCTTTTACCACATAAGCGTCTGATAAAATGCTCCAAGTTGCTGTAGAGATGTTTGCTTCGGTACCATCCCAATCTAGGGAATATAACACTTCCATATAGCTGCTATCTGCTAAACTGTTGGAGGTTTTAAAGTTTAAGGTTTCACCATCTTGGGCATCTAAATCTATGGCTGGTGTAATTAACCATCCAATATTACTTTCATCGCCCGAACTTGCCGATTGAAATCTTGCCGATCTACCTAATGACGCATTTGAAGATGTAGATGAATAGCCTTCCCAAGCCTGAGTGCCTGTTTCCATATAATTGGTCCAACCATCAATTTCAACGGGTCTATTGTTTCTTTGAGACTCAAAATCTTCATAGAGTAAATTCCCTGAACCAATTGTTGAAGCAATACCACAGCTAAACTCTGAAGGGTCGCAACGCTCATTACTTTTAAAATTAATATCAGCAGATGTGTTTAATAGAAGTACATTGAAATCATCCCTAAAATCGCGACTAAATATTCCTGTTACGGTACCTTGTCCTTGTGGTACAATTAAAGTTTTAAAATCTGAAAATGTACTGGTTTGCATAATGATTTGAATACCAGAATCGCAACTTTCAAGCAATCGTAAACCATCAAATTCGTCGTATGATTCGCTTGCGAAGGTTGCTCCCATTTCGAACCGGTTTAATTGCATGTTGTTTAACTGTACTAATGTGTTTTCGTCATTTTCAGACAACTCAGCTATTCCTGATACTTTAGGTGATATCTCCACAACCTCATTGGTTCGTATTACGATGTCTTTATATTCTGCAGGTTGAATTTGTTCCACATTGGCCGCATCGCCTTTGCCAATAGTTACCACACCACTTGTTTCTCCAACCGTTAATCCTTGGAGCTTAACATATACTTTTTGCCCAATTTGATAGGTATCAGATAAACTACTTACATTAATATCTATTTTTAAGCCCAATCTTGGGTCTGCATCAGGATTGCTATCGTCTGTTTTGTTTTGAATTATTAACTCTTCGAAAAAATTGCCTGCTTTGTCTGATGATATCACAAAACCTTCAATATAAACGTCGTCATTTATAATTGCCGTTGAATTTCCGCTATTTACTGCTTGCTCATAAAGCGATTTTACGGCTTTAAAGGTTATTAATTGATTACTTGGAATATTGGGATCTTCAGATGAAATATCAGGTGTTCCAAAATCATCATCTTGCACACATGCCGTCATGATGAATAGTATCAAAATGAAGCCAAAAGCCGATTTGTTGATGTTAAATTTCATAATCTATATTTTAGTTTCCAAAGTGGTTTCAACATTGCGCCACCGTGCATTGGAATATTTTAAAATCTATAATTCACATTTAAAAAATAAGTAGCCCCTCTTCCATACCAATATTTAGAACCAAATACGGGAGTTTCTAAAGCTTTATCATTTCTTAATTCTCTAAAATTGGCGTTTCTTCCTTGCTCGAAACCACCAGTTTTAAAGGCTTTATCTAAGAGATTATTCACACTTGCAAATAGGCTAATGTATTTACTTCCTATTTTCCATGATTTTCCCCCAACTAAATTCACAACCATATAATCATCAAAACGTTCTTGTTTTAGTAATTCTCTTGCTAAAACTTCATCGTAATCATTAAACACATTACCATCAAAATCTGTTGTAAAATTTGAGGAACGTGTTAGCGGACTGATATCAATATAGGTGTTCGTGAAAAAATTGGCTGTTGCGCCAAACCACCAAAACTCTGGGTCGCGATATTCAAACCCAACAGAATAGGCTCGATGTGGTCCTGCGGCAATTTTGTAATCTTTTAATTTGGATTGGCCAAAATCTTTAAATCCGTTTACGAATCCAGCTTCAACCGATTCTTCGTCGGCCTCGGTAGTTAGGTATAAATTAGGGTTGTTGGCATAAGTATATTGCCCTAACGAGGCCACACCTTTTAATTTTATGGTTGGTGTTACTTTGGCTTCAATTCCCAATTCTGCACCCATATGTTGCTTATCCACGCCTTGTAAAATCTCTTGAACAAAAGCCACATTATCGCCTCCAATACCATCAGCGAAGAAAAAAGAAATCTCATTCGCATCTTCAATTTTAGTGTAGTAACCCGTTAATTTCGCTTTAATTATTGGTGAACGAAAAATATAACTCACATCTGTAGAAAGTATTTTTTCTTCCGTAATATTTGGAACAATGTTATGGTTTTCTCTTGAATTGGAATACGTGTTCCTTAAAGATGGTGCTTTAGAAATATAACCGCCATTTCCTACCAATAAATGTTTTCCTGATAGTTTATAAGTTATACCGGCTTTGGCGCCAAAACCTGTAAAATTCAACGTTTCGCCTTTTCCTAAAGATGTATCTGGGAAAGCTCCATTTTGATACAATCCTTCTCGTTGATATTGGGTTTGGGACACGCTTCCAGACACATAATAATCAAACTTATTATATGTAAATTGAGCTTGTGCATAGGCAGTTAACAGATTAGCAAAAAGGTTGTAATGGTATTTGAATTTATCTCCCTCGCCCACTAATCGGTTTGGTTTTTGCAAATCGTTCTGAGCCTCATCAATATCAGTTGCAAACTGGTCGATATCGAGGTAAGTTTCGGCTCCAAATAAATCTAATACGCGTGCAAAATTTTCAGATTTTAAACGTTGAAAATTCACTGAAGCATTAAAAACCGTATTATCATTTAACTCTGCATTTAAAATGGTGTTAAATGTAAACTGGGAGTCATCAACACGATCTTCATACAAGGCATAAATGGCGTTACCACCAGCTCGTGCGTTTGAAATATTGGCAAGGTATAGGGCGTTCCAATCTATCTGCCCATTGTTTTGAAAATCTTTTAAAGCGGTATAAGCAAACTCTAAATCGTCCGGAAAATTACGTTCGAAATAACTTGGTAGTTTTTGATAATAGGTTGGGGTTGGGTTGGCGCCACCACCTTCAGGAAACCCGTTAACCAAATCGGTTCCATTATTATCTAAACGGCTATTGCCTAATTTTCCAAATTGATAAGCGATATTGGTATTTAATGTTGTTTTTGAAGATACATCCCAATAATGATTCAGCATTAAAAGGGGTTCCTCAACTTCTTTTATTCTTGAATTACGCTTTTTACCATCTTGCCAACCCCAATATTCATTGTATTTAATATCTTTTAAATCGTAAACTTCTTGTGTATTTGGTGAAGACTTTCCTCTGCGGTTTGGAGCATAAATCCCTGTGAAATTTAAACTGTGCTTTTCATTAAGCTTTTTTTCAACTGATAAGAAAAACGAATTGGCATCGTAAATTGTAGCATCTTGATAACCTTCATTTCCCCAACGCCTTCCTAAAGAAATAACATAAGCCCAATTATTTTTTAAAAGACCAGAGGCATAAGTTGCCATTAATCGGTTGGTATAACTCCTGTTAGAAGACGAATAAGTAATGCGACCACCCGATCTCGCTTTTGATGCTCTAACATTAATATTGGTTGTTCCTAATACACCACCAAAATTATAACTTGAAGGCGATAAACCTGATGTGAGTTCTTGGTTTCGCATCACATCATTTAAACCACCCCAATTGCTCCATTGTGGTCTGCCGCTATAGAGTTTATTCATAGATATACCGTTAATGAGCACAGAACCGTTTTCAGAATCTAACCCGCGTAATCGAAAAAAAGATTGACTAAACTCGAAGGCTGCAGTTCTTTGAAAAACATCTAATGAAGAAGACAGTAAACCTGTAATATTATCGGAAGCAGTGGAATCATTATCCAATTCATCATCAGAAAGTGTTATAGTAAATAAATCTTGACTTTGAGATAAATCGCGTTCCATAATCATATCAGATATATCTACTATCTCGCCTTCATTTACAACTATTGGAAAGCGTTTTATAATATATCCGCTTTTAGAAATCTTTAATATTTGCTCTCCTAAAGGCACATTAGCAGAAAAACTAAATTCACCTTGAACATCAGTAAGTGTTTTGAAATCTGTGTCTTCTAAAGTAACTTCAACATTTAAAATAGGCTGAAACGATGTGGCGTCCTTCACACTTCCTTTTATTAAAGTTTGTTGTGAGTGAAGTGAAATTGAAAAAATTCCGAATAAAAAAATGAGGGTTATTTTATTCATAATTATCTTTAAGACACCAATAATAAGAAAAAGTAACTATTTAATACTAAAATTATTACAACAATAACAGTAAATTTGGCTTAGTATTTGTATAAATAACTACCATAATTACACAGATTTCATGAATTTATTTAAATTCTTAAGTACAGTTTTATTTTTGAGCTTCATTGTTACCGTTAGAGCTCAGGATAAAAAATTTAAAATACACACCATTGCTTTCTACAACTTAGAAAATTTGTTCGATACCATCAACGACCCGCTTAAGTTTGATGAATACAGTCCGATAATGGAATTAAAATCGAACCGCGACGAAGCTTATAGGCAAAAAATAAGTAATATGGCACGTGTTATTGCCGAAATCGGAAAGGATGTAACCAAGAACACACCGGCAATTTTAGGCATTTGCGAAATAGAGAATAAGAATGTTTTAGAAGACCTTGTGAATGACCCTCATTTATTAGATAAAGATTACGGCATAATACATTATGATTCCCCAGATGCTAGAGGTATTGATGTCGCCCTGTTATACCAAAAAAACATTTTTACACCCATTAGCACAAGCATCCATGAGTTAAAAATTTATGATGACGAAAGTCAAGAGCGCATTACTACACGAGACCAACTTTTGGTTAGCGGAAAGCTTGAAGATGACTTGATTCATATTCTTGTAAACCATTGGCCTTCAAGACGAGGTGGTGAAGCTAGAAGCAGACCCAAACGTGTTGCAGCAGCAAAATTAAATAAACGTATTATTGATTCTCTTCAAACCGATGACCCATATGCCAAAGTAATTATTATGGGTGATTTTAACGACGATCCAATAAACTCAAGCTTTAAAGATGTTTTAAAAACCACAAGAAAACGAAAGAAAGTAGGTTTTAAAGGCTTGTATAATCCGTTTGAAAATTTTCATAAAGATGGTTTAGGCACCACTGCATATCGAGATAATTGGAGCTTATTCGACCAGATTATTATATCAAAACCTTTACTTGAAAAAGACTATTCTTCATTTAGATACTATAAAGCCGGTATCTTTAATAAAAACTATTTAATCCATTCAAAAGGAAAATATAAAGGTTACCCCTTTAGAAGTTGGAGTGATGGTAGTTTTAGCAATGGTTATAGCGACCATTTTCCGGTTTATATGTATGTAATAAAGGAAGTTCAGTAAAAAAAAGACCTGATAAATTTAAAATTCTAACAGGTCTGAATTTAACTTTATCTACTTCTTAAGACAACCAAGCGTCCCAAGGAATTCTAGACAATAATAACACCAATGCTATCGTATAAAAAATAGCTATAGTTTTAAGTTTTGGTGCAGAAGTCAATTTCTTTTTATGCTTTGAATACCCAATGGTAATTAGTGCCACAACAGCAATATTTACTATTGGATGCTCTACAAGATATAATCTATTTACAGCATCTTTCATCACGCCGCCCATACCCAATTCGCTAAAAACAGCAAATCGAGGTGAAACAAAATAGAGAACAATACCAATAAGTAACTGGATATGAGAAACGATTAATGTGAATAAAGCAATTCTGAAATCTTTAGCGCTATATTCTTTTCCTCCAACAGATTTAACAATGGCATTTACCACTGCTATTATTAAAATTATTAGCACTAAATAGGCCCAATAAGAATGTAAGTTTAGTATAGCTTCGTACATGATATTATGTTTTAACGAATCAAAAATAATGATTTTAATCTTAAAAAAACCGCTTCTTTGTTGGAAGCGGTTTTTCTAATTCCATTTTTATTTATTGCCATCTGTTTTCAGCATTATTTCCTCCCCAAACTAAAGTAACCAAATAAGGATTATCAATAAAAGGATTTCTGTTGCCTTGAGCCGCATAAATTACATTATTTCGTTGCTCTTCAAAGGCAGAAACAGGGTCTTCAATATTCCACTGCAAAAACAATTCTAAAGTTCCAACCTTGGAAATGGTTTCACCATATCTAATATTTAGGTAAAGTACCATTCTTGCAACATCGCCTTTCCACTCGTCACCCGGAAACCATGTTTCTCCTATTAATTTATATGTACCACTACCAGCTGCAAAAGGATAGTTAAGTCTATCACTATTTACATTTGCATCACATGATCTTAAATGATGTAAGTCTGTCACAGCATCAGTCGATGCTAACAAAGATTGCGGAAAAACATGTTCAGTATTGAAGGTTTGAGGTGAATATGGATTCGTTCCAGAGGTGTATTCTTGCCAGTATCGACTTTCACTTGAATACATTAAAATAACATTATCAGAATTACTTAAATCTGCATCAGCATTATAAAGGTATGTATGTCTTTGTCCGTAAGACAAAATAGTAGTGTGCTTCGTTTTAGTAAGGTCTTCTAATTCAGAAAACATTAAATCAGAGTCATCGGCAAACACAACATTATTATAGTAATCTTGTAATTCTGAAGGAATATTAAAGCTTAAAGGGGCAATGACAGTAATAGTTACCGTAGCTGATGAGCACGAAGGATTTGGTGTATCATCGTCACAAATGGAATAAGAGAATGAATCTTCGCCTAAAAAGTCGTTTGGTGGTGTATACGTTACTGTTTTATCACTATTTAAAACCACAGTACCCAGCGTTCCTGTATTATCAACAGAAGTTAAAACCGCTTCATCTATAATATCATCGTTTTCTAGAAGCCTATTTAAAATGGTTGAAGAATTTTGTACGACGTTGAGAGCATCCGCGTTTGCAGCCGGATTACCTTCATCTGTCACCATTATTGTCACAGTAGCCGTTGAGCAGTTTTGAGGTGTATCATCATCGCAAAGCGTGTATGTAAACGTGTCGCTCCCTATAAAACCAGGTTTAGGCGTGTACAAATAAAATAACCTTTCGTTTGAAATTGTTCCACCGTTAGACGTAGAAGTATCGAATGTAGTTATTCTGGCATTATCAACAACGGTATCATTATTCAATAAAGTACTTAATTCTAAAGGCGTGTCTTCTATGGTTGTTGCCGAATCATTAACAGCAATCGGAACGCCATCATCTGTAGGTTCTTCTTTTGGCGGCGAATCATCACTTCCCGAACTACTACAACTACAAATAAATACTAAGCTGAATATTAATAAAATATTTTTCATAACAAATTAAAGGTATCAAATTTTGAGGAAAAAAAACCACCTCGTTTGAGGTGGTTTTTAAATATTATCATACTATGTTATTGGTATACCCAAACACCATCGGTTTTAATAACGCTTTTTGTTTCGTTAGTTGTAGAACCGTTATAGATTACATAGGTAAGCACATATTTTTGTCCTTCTTCTGCACCTGGATTTTTATTATCTAAAAGTGCATTAAATGCTTCTAAAAGCATATCATCTGTCCAGTAATTTGAACTACTTGGTCGTCTATCAAAACTTCCAAAGAATCCAACATTATCTGCAGGACCTGGATAAGTTGTAATAAATGCATTTGAAATAAATGCAACATCATCGCCAGTAAACGTATATTTTATAGTATTATCTGGAACCCATGTTGTTCCATCATGACCAAATTGAATGGTTGTTGATAAAACATCGCTGTACTCAGACCACGCACTACCGTCAAAAATAAAATATTTTACATAGCTATAAGTAGTTCTATCATCAGTACGACCATCGCCATCAATATCATCAACATCAGTTACAAACAACTTATACATTGTTGCAACAATATCACCAGCTTCTGTGGTTTCATACTTAAATTTATCTTTTAAGAATACAGGTATTTTCGCAATAGCCTCATCCTCATTAGAAAAATTAGGGAAACCTTCTCCCATTTCTGAATATTCATCGTCAGTAAATCCTAATATGAATTCCCAAGCACCGTTTATGTATAAAAACCCGTTGTTATATTCATTAGTACTACCATCATAGTAATCATAGGTTAATGATACCAATACTCTATCAGCAGGATCAGGATATTTATACTCTAAAAATTCATATAGTTCAGATTCTCTATCAAAATTTCCAAAAGTATGACCTAAAGCAGCATAATCGTCAGAAGACACTGTATATCTTATGATACTTTTTTCTTCTCTTTTTGGTGAGTAAATCTTGAATGTAATTAATGCTGAAGAACCTAATCCCCAAACAGGAAATTTATCCGCTAACAGACCTGGAATTAATGTTTTAGCTTCATCTTCTGAATCAAAATTACCAAAAGATTTATCTAAATCATCATAATCTTCATCTGTTAATTCGTAATTAACGTCGCCAACAATTGGACTCTCTATGGCGTCTATATCTTCATAGATATCATCTAAAGGATTACAACCTGTAAAGGTTAATCCTAAAATCATTAAGTAAAAAATTATTTTTTTCATTTTCAAAGTTTTTTAAAAATTAAGTTTTGCCCCTACACTAAATGTTCTTCCATATCCGTAATAAACCAAAGCTGTATTTGTTGTAGATCCAGAACCATCTTGTGCATCAGAAATATATTCTGTATCAAATACATTATTCATTCTAGCTGTTAAACTTGCATCAAAAGAACCAAACTTAAATCCATGAGTCATTGCTAAATCAAATAAACCGTAATCAGGCATTTTCCATGCATCAGGTGCTCCTGCTACGCCTCTATCACTAGGATCGAAATCCGCATAGATATCTGCATAGAAATTATAATCAACAATAAGTCTTGTTTCTGGCGCAAATTTATAATTTAGTCCTAAAGCAGCAGTAGTCTGAGCGGCATCTGCTACGTGTAAGTCTTTAATATATAAATCTACAGTTTCCACTACATTTTGATCTTCATCAAGTATATCAACATCTGTTACATTGCTATCCCATCTCCAGTCTCCTAATGATGCCATACCAGTAATATCTAATTTATCAGATGCTCTGAAGATAAAATCTAATTCAATTCCTTGATGAATCGCATTTACACCTAAAATATTTGCAACGGCTCTAGTTCCATCTGGTTGTTGAAATGTTGCAGTTTCTGTTCTATCATTCCATCTAGTATGATAAAGGTTTAAATTAGCAGATAATTTATCTCCTCTGAATCCATAACCTAGTTCAAAACTTGATATTTTTTGGTTTGGCGCGTCTGCATTAATATTATCATTACTAAAGTTTAAAAATACAGCATCAAAACCTGGAGCCTTCTCAAAGTAACCAAGGTTTGCAAACACATTATGATTCGTGTCAATTCTATAGTTAGCACCACCTTTAGCACTAAACCCAAAGAAATTATAACGATCTGTTTCTTGTAACGGATCTGAATCTAAATAATTGAAATAGTCAATTCTTTTATATGATGTATTAGATGCTGCTAGTGATATAAAGGTATTAAAATTTTCGTTTACATCATACTCTAACTGCGCAAATGCTCCTGTCCAGCCTACTAAACCATCATTATAATAGTCTCTTTTATCACCAACTTGAAGTGCCGCATTTGGATTGTTTACGTTTCCATCATCCAATGCATATTGTGCTCCTAATAAGTCCGTAACTTCAGAGAAGTGTATTCCCTTATAGTTTCTGTAATCTAAACCAGCTAATAAAACTAAATCGTCTGATAAGTTTGTTTTTAAAGTAGAAAGTACACCATACCAGTTGTGGTCGTTTCTAGAAGCTCTTAAATACGTTTCGGCACCATTTGCTCCTGCTGCGACATTTTCGTCAACTATTTTATCGAAATCAATTGGTCCAAATGTTCCAATTCTATAATCTCCTTGGCCTGTACTAGAATCAAATCCAAACTTGTAAGTTCCAGCAGTTCCGCCTCCACCACCAGATCCGAAAGATGCGTAAGCTGATGTATTGATTGACGTATTATCATTTAAATTCCAATAGTGGTTTAAAGATATTTGTGGTTTATGATAAAAGTTATCTTCTTGGTGTGTTACTTGACCATTTTTATAACCCCAATCGGCATTAAATTTTCTACCTCTATCACTATTTCTATAAGTTTCAATTAATTGTCTGTTTTGTCTTTGTCCGTGACGTTGTTTTGCACCAAAAGCAGAGAACGATAACTTATGAGAATCATTAATTTCTTTTGAAATATTTACAAAATAGGATAAGCCTGTAAACTCAGTACCATCAACATAACCATCTCCTACTGTTTTTGCAGCAGAAACTGTTGCAGCAAAACCGTTATCCATTAATCCTGTAGAATAAGTTAAACCATATTTAAAATAACCATCGTTAGCTACCGATGTGATTACATTCCCGCCTTCTTCAACGTCTGTAGTTTTAGTTACAATATTAATTGTTCCACCAATAGAAGGTACTGCAATTTTAGCAGCTCCTAACCCTCTTTGTACTTGCATTTGGCTTGTTACATCGCCAAGACCAGCCCAGTTAGACCAGAAAACTCGACCATTTTCCATATCGTTTACTGGAATACCGTTAATCATTACCGCAACGTTTTCAGAGTTAAATCCACGAAGGTTAATTCTACCGTCACCATAACCACCACCAGCTTTGGTAGCATATACACCAGGTGTTGATTTTAAAATCTCTGGAAATTCTTGAGTTCCTAATTTTAATTCAATGTCGGCAGACTTTACAGTAGAAACTGCAACTGGTGTCTTTCTATCTACTGCAACCGATGCAATAATTTGAATTTCTTCTAAACCAACTTGACTAGATGTTAGAACAACACTTCCTAAGCTCATATCGCCTGAAAAAGAAATGGTTTTAGAATTATATCCTATATAAGATATTACAATGTCTCCAGAAGAAGATTTTGTTTTAATAGTGAAATTTCCATCAAAATCTGAAGTCACACCATTTGTTGTACCCTTCTCAATAACATTTGCTCCCGGAAGTGGAATATTAGTTCCTGCTTCAACAACTGTACCCGAGATAGTACTTTGTGCCATAACTACTGCTGAAAATAGCAATGCTACAGTAAACATTAAAAAATGCGTAGTTTTTTTCATAATTAATTATTTGAAATTAGTCGCGTCAAAAATACATAATTTAAGGCATATAACATTATTTAAATGTTAAGACTTTTAATACCTACTTATTAACAAAAAATCGTCGATATTCACAATATCGACGCTTTTGTTAAAAGAATGATAAGTTTTTAGGAATTTTCCTTATAAAAATTTAATAGATTTTGTGTTGACGAATCATGATTGTTAACAACACTATTATTAAATTCTTGTAAAATATTACTAGCTAATTGCTTACCTAATTCTACACCAAATTGGTCGTAGCTAAAAATGTTCCAAATAATACCTTGAACAAAAATTTTATGTTCGTACATCGCTATTAATTTACCTAAACTTTCTGGAGTTAGTTTATTAATAAAAATGGTGTTAGTTGGTTTATTTCCTTGGAAAATCTTAAAAGGAATAATATCTTCTTTTGTACCCTCTGCAACAACTTCTGCTTTTGTTTTACCATTTAACAAAGCTTCCGTTTGGGCTAAAAAGTTTGAAGTTAATTTGTCTTGATGGTCTTGGTTGCCGTGTAAGGATTTGGTAAATCCAATAAAATCGGCTGGAATTAACTTCGTACCTTGATGTATTAATTGAAAAAAAGCATGCTGCGAATTCGTTCCAGGCTCTCCCCATATTAAGGTTCCTGTTTCATAATCAATAGGATTGCCGCTTCTATCAATACTTTTACCATTACTTTCCATAATACCTTGTTGCAGGTACGTTGCAAATTGATTTAAATACTGAGAGTAGCCAATAACTGCCTCACTTTCTGCCTTAAAGAAATTGTTATACCAAATACTTATAAGCGCTAAAACTACCGGAATATTACTCGAAAATTCTTCGTTTTTGAAATGCTCATCCATTTTGTTGGCACCTTTCAAAAGATTATCGAAGTTTTGATAACCAACAGCTAAACTAATAGATAAACCTACGGCACTCCATAATGAAAAACGACCACCAACCCAGTCCCACATCGGGAAAATGTTCTTAGGGTTAATACCAAAATTCTTTACAGACTCTATATTTGTTGAAACTGCAACAAAGTGTTTCGCTATATCAGATTCACTAGCATGTTTTAAAAACCATGCCTTTAAAGTGTTAGCATTCGATAAGGTTTCTTGTGTTGTAAACGTTTTGGATACCACAACAAACAATGTAGTTTCAGGGTTTAGCTTTTTAATGACTTCATTTACATGATCCCCATCCACATTACTCACAAAATGTGTAGTTAAGTGGTTTTTGTAAAATTGTAAGGCTTCAACCACCATAGCGGGACCAAGATCTGAACCACCAATACCAATATTCACAATATCTGTAAACGCTTTACCTGTATAGCCTTTTAAATTGCCTGATACCACCTCATTGGTGAAGGCTTCAATTTTTCGTTTTACCTTATAAACTTCGGGCATAACATTATCGCCATCAACCTTAACGCTGTAAGATTCAGGTGCTCTTAATGCGGTATGCAATACTGCTCTTCCTTCTGTTTTGTTTATTATTTCACCAGAAAACTGACTTTCAATTGCATCTTTTAGCTTCACATCTTCAGCTAATTCAAGCAAATATTTAAAGGTTTCTTCTGTGATTCTGTTCTTGGAAAAATCCACATAAAAATCATCCCATTTAATGGTGAATTTATTTGCTCTATCGCCATCTTTTGCAAACAAATCTTTCATATGAAGATCTTTGACATCATTAAAATGTGCATTTAGTTTTTTCCAAGAAGGGGTTGTGGTTGGGTTTATATTTGGTAAAGCCATGAATTAATGGTTAAAGGATATTAAATTATTATTTTGTTTTATAATTTGTTCTGGTTGGTTTTGCTCTTCAAAAACATCTTCCAAGAAATGAATATTATCTAATTTGGTTTTTATAGGTTGAATAAAGTCTAAATATTTCACTTTTAATGAATCTGAAATAGGTTTAGCTTCTGGTAGTTTTTGCTTGAATGGGTCTACTTGTTTCCCGTTTTTCCAAAAACGATAACATACGTGCGGGCCACCAGTATTTCCGGTCATTCCTACCCATCCAATAACATCGCCTTGTTTAACAAAATCGCCCACTTTAGCCTTACGTTTTCTCATGTGTAGGTATTGGGTTTCGTAAGTAGCGTTATGCCTTATTTTTACATAGTTACCATTACCACCTTTTCTTCTAGACTCTGTTACTGTGCCATTTGCAGTCGCCATGATAGGCGTTCCTATAGGTGCCGCAAAATCGGTTCCTTTATGTGGCCGTATTTTAAAACCGTAAACGGCAATGCGTCGTTTTAAATTATAGCGGGAAGAAATTCTACTGAATTTAACAGGCGCTTTCAAAAATGCCCGACGTAAATTTTTAGCGTCTTCACTAAAATAATCTATAATTCCTTTAGTGGAATCGGTTACAAACTCAAAAGCATAAAATGGCTCTTTATTATGCTCAAAATAGGCTGCTTTTACGTCGTGTACACCAACATATATACTGTCATCTATATACTTGTCGGTGTAAATAACCTTAAAACGATCGCCTTTTTGTAGTCGTCTAAAATCAATGGTCCATGCATAAATTTCATCGGCCATTTTATATGCTAACCTTGGGCTTAACCCTTGCTCTTCTAAAGTTTCAGAAATATTACTGTTTATTATTCCAGTAGCTGTTTTTTCAACATACGTTACAGGCTTTCTACTGGTATAAGCATGAATAGAATCTTGAAAATTTATCACTACATAGTCTACCAAATTGGGTTGATAAATAAAACACCTAGGTGTTTGCAAAGAATCTTTAGAGCATAAAAGCGTATAAGGCTTGCCTACTTGTAGTCTTCGAATGTCAAAGGTGTCTTTTGCTTTTTCAGCAATGTGAAATATTTTAGGGTAACCAACATTATTTCGTTCTAGTATCTCACCAAAACTATCACCACGCTTAATAGTATCTCGTTTTACAATGTAATCTTCTATATTAAAACCAAATTCTATAATTTCTTCTGGTTCCTCAATAACATCAACTAGCTCTTCTACCGCTGGTTTTTCATCTTCTTTACACCCATAGGCACAAAGTACTATTAGTAAAATTACTAAACATCTGTTCCCCAATCTGCTATTTCTTTGTCGGTCCATAAATCTGGAAAAAATATTCTTTTTTGATATTTTGGGTGCATGTATTTTACCCACTCACTTCCTCCTGTTGCTTCGGTAGTTTTCCCACCAATATTTAAATAATGATTAGCAGTATTATAATGCGCCATAACCCATTTAATATTTACCGTATAATCATAATGTCTCATCGCTTCAATCAGACCTTTATTAGAACGTCCTTCTTTGGGCAATGACTTATATTTACTCCACAAATTGTTGTGTTGATAAAACTTTGTAAATCTAATAAATTCTTCCTTATAACGCTTCTCAAAAGCGGTAAGAGTATAAGTTTTTTTACCAGTTTTATAATCTTTACCTGCAGCTTGCCAATATAAGTGCTCAAAAGCATGCTCGTATGTAGAATTTCTATCAATGGTGTCTCTAAAGCGTTTATCAATTAAATTTATTAATTCTGTAGATGCGAATTCAATTTTCCGATATTGTGCACTTTGAAATCCACTTGCAGGAGTTAACGTAGTTCTAAACTTATTATATTGCTCCACATCCATACCATCTTTCATGATACTAAACGAAGAGGTAAGCACATCAAAATAACGACTTATGCGCATTATTTTAATTGTAAAAGTTTCAGTGTTAATAGTAGCGCTTTCGGCTATTTGAGCCATTTCAGAAAGCACCATTTTAAATAACAATTCAGTTACCTGATGATACATAATAAATACATTCTCATCTGGAAAAACTGTACGTTGTACCTGTAAATTTAAAAGTGCATCGGTTTGAATATAATCCCAGTAGTTTATGGGTTTACTATGCAATAAACCTTCTAAATGCACCTCTACATCTTGGTCTATAGCTTTGTACTTGTCTTTAAGTTGGTCCGTTATTTTAGAGTCCAAAATATCTTAATTATTAACAACTATTTTAAATGGATGTTTTAAGCCTTTAAATGCTTCTAAGTCTGCTCGTAAAGAGCCTACCGCCAAATCTGCCTTGATACGTAAAGGTACTTTATTTTTGTCTTTTGACACCCAAAGCGTTAAACTTTCTTCTTCTTTAAAAACACGACCAGCCATTACATAAGGCCTAAATTTTAACGACTCTATCTCGCCAAAATCCGTATCAATAATTTCCTCACCAAGGTATTTAAGTTTAAAACCGTAGTTTTCTTCATCAAAAAACATGTCAACTCGCACCTCATCTCCAACTTTTAAAGTCTTTGTTTCTAAGTTATTACGCAAATAATAAAACGTTGAAACCATGTCTTGAATATTCGGCGGCGTATCAAAAACTTTTAACGTGTTATGTTTTTTGTTATTAACATGGGCCTTATTATTCTTTTGGTCAAAATCTATTTCAATATCTTTAGTATGACCACCTTCATCAATATTTCTAATAAACTTATAAGGCATAATAGTTTTTTTATCAAAATAGCTTTCATACCTATCCTTAACCTTAAAAAACCATTTAATCATACCTGTAGTCCAGCCTTTGCCAACCACATGAAAAACATCTTTATTATCTAACTGCGTTTCTTTTACGGTAAGTGTTGCATTACCAGCCTTAAGCCAGTTGCTATAACTCATTTTAAATTTAAACCATTCGCCAGTATCAAACGCCGATTCTTTTTGAGCAAAAGCCGTTTGCATTGAAACTATAGCGACACATATAAGTAGTATTCTTTTCATTCTCTTGGGGTAATTGTTTTGTAACTCAATTGCGCCACAAATATTGTATTACACAAGAAATTACAATTACTGTTCCAAAAATATAAATTTTATTGGTTTAGCAGCGGTTAAGCCCGTTATAGTTAGGCTACATTAACAAATATTAACTATTTATCAGTTTAATGGCGTTACCGCAAGGGTCGGGCTTTTCGTTATTAGTTTTGGCTCGATGCACGCCTCGCCAAAAGCTAGCCACTACAATCCCTAACGCAAAAAACCTGCTCATTTTTTAAAGCAGGTTTTTTTTATCATGGTATTTATAAAGTTCTACAGCGTACCTCTTTTAGCTTGTTCGCGCTCAATAGATTCAAAAAGTGCTTTAAAATTTCCTGCCCCAAAACCTCGGGCTCCCATACGTTGAATTATTTCAAAAAATAACGTTGGCCTGTCTTCCACAGGTTTTGTGAAAATTTGAAGTAAGTAACCTTCCTCATCAGCATCAATCATAATGCCTAATTTTTTTAATTCTTCAATGTTTTCGCGCAATTCATGGCTATGTTCTTCTAACCTCCCTGGAACAGCACGATAATATTCTTCTGGCGGAATCGATAAAAACTCTACACCTCTAGCCCTTAACTGGCTAACGGTACTAATAATATCATCTGTTGCCACAGCAATGTGTTGCACACCTGCGCCTTCGTAAAAATCGAGATATTCTTCAATCTGGGAGCGTTTTTTACCTTTTGCTGGCTCGTTTATTGGGAATTTTATGCGGCCGTTACCATTACTCATCACTTTACTCATAAGTGCCGAATATTCGGTATGGATTTGCTTATCATCAAACGATAAAAAGTTTTCAAAACCCATAACATCTTCGTACCATTTTACCCATGTATTCATTTGGCCCCAACCAACATTACCAACCATATGGTCTATAAATTTTAAACCAACAGGCGTTGGATTGTAATCGGATTTCCATGCTTCAAAACCGGGTAAAAACGTTCCATTGTAATTTTTACGCTCTACAAACATATGCACCGTTTCGCCGTAGGTATAAATACCGGCTCTTATTACCTCGCCATGTTCATCTTTTTCAACAACAGGTTCCATATAAGATTTGGCCCCTCTGCTAGTTGTTTCTTGGTATGCTTTTTTGGCGTCATCAACCCAAAGCGCAATTACTTTTACACCGTCGCCATGCTTAACAATATGGTCGTTTATGGGCGACTTACTTGTTAATGGTGTAGTTAAAACCAATTTTATTTTATCCTGTGTTAACACATAACTCACTTGATCTTTCGAGCCTGTTTCTAAGCCTTTATACGCGTAGGATTGAAACCCAAATGCCGTTTTGTAAAAATGCGCCGATTGTTTAGCATTACCTACGTAGAATTCTACATAATCTGTTCCTAAAAGTGGCAAAAAATCTTGTGCCCCTTCGAATATTTTTTCTAAACCGTAGTTTACTGATTTTATGTCTTTACTCATTTTCTTAAAGTTTAATTGTTTATGAGTTTAAATAGTTTATTTGAAAAGTTAAAACTTACCTATTATGCCTAGCCCTGATTGCAGTGGCATCCTTTTTTGATTTTTCTTCAAAAAAGATATAACGGAAAGCAGGTATTAGCTTCTTTTAAAAAAATTACTCCAACCACGATTTATGGTAACTATCGTCGCTAATTTTCATAGCCTCTTCAGTTACTTTTAGTGGCTTAAACGTGTCTACCATTACCGCTAGTTCATCGGTTTTTGTTTTACCAATACTGCGCTCTGTAGCTCCAGGATGTGGCCCGTGCGGTATGCCCGCAGGGTGCAGTGATATGTGACCTGCTGCAACATCATTTCGGCTCATAAAATCGCCATCAACGTAATACAACACCTCATCACTATCTATATTGCTATGGTTATAAGGCGCTGGTATGGATAGCGGATGGTAATCATACAGTCGTGGCACAAAACTACACACCACAAAAGCATCGGTCTCAAAAGTTTGATGCACTGGTGGTGGCTGATGAATACGACCTGTAATAGGTTCAAAATCATGAATAGAAAATGCGTAGGGGTAATTGAAACCATCATACCCAACCACATCAAACGGATGGGAAGCGTAAACCATTTCTATAATATCATCTTGTTTTTTGACTTTTATTAAAAAGTCGCCACTCTCGTTATTTGTTTCCAACTCATGAGGCCTGCGAATATCGCGTTCGCAAAATGGCGAATGTTCTAACAATTGCCCAAACCAATTGCGATATCGCTTTGGCGTGTAAATGGGTCTGCGAGACTCTACAATAAACAGTCTGTTGTCTTCAGTATCAAAATCTATTTTGTAAATAATCCCTCTTGGGACTAACAAGTAGTCACCATATTTAAAATCTAGATTTCCTAACATAGTGCGGAGCTTACCAGTGCCTTTATGAATAAAGATAAGCTCGTCGGCATCGGTATTTTTATAAAAATAGTCTTTAGTTGATTGCTTTGGTGCGGCTAAAATAATGGCACAATCGCTATTAATTAATACCGTTTTTCTACTCTCTAAAAAATCGATTTCTGGTTTTACCTCAAACCCTTTTAAGCGATACGACTGTATATTATTGGTTTTCGCAATTTTAGGCGCTACACTATATTGCTTTTTTATTTCCTTAACTTGAGTAGGCCTTTGCTCGTGATAGCTGTTTGTATACATCCCATCAAATCCTATAGTACCAAAAAGTTGTTCGTAGTACAAACTCCCATCTGGTTTTCTAAACTGTGTATGACGTTTAGCCGGAATATTCCCTAATTTATGATAAAAAGGCATATTTTAAAATTTAATAAATTGATTAATAAGTACAGTCCTAAATCAATTTTAAGACGTTAAGTGGCTCGTATTTATAAAGATACAAAAAGTATGCTCATTCAGGATTCCTCTTGATGAGATAGTGAAGATGAATTAATAAGTCTTTCCAATAAAGATTCATATCTACACAAATATCGCAATAATTTTTGACAAAATATGATTCATGTTATTCATGGGATATTTGCATGATTATGTAAAAGCCTAATTAACAATTAAAACCAATAACCAATATTAAAAAACCAAGTGCCGTCTTTTCGCTCTGGTGAGTAACTGTATTTAGCTTGTACAGGGCCTAAAAAAGTTTCAATGGCATAACCTAAGGCATAGCCCCTGTAATCTGGCAACGTAAACCATTCACCAGTATCAAAAATATCATCATCAATATTTGCCCAATTGCCTTCTAGCGTGATATGGTGCTTTTTAAATATTTCATAATCTGCTACTAAAGATGCTTTTACGTAGCTATTACCTGTTAATGATATAAAATCGTAACCTAAAAATGGAATAAAATTGTTTATTAAGTTATTGCCGTATCCACCCAAAGCAAAATCTAATGTTCTTCTTGATTTATCGCCTAGTTTAAATCCGCCACTGGTTTTTAAATTAATGGCTAATTTATCTGTAACTCCAAAGGCGTAACCCATATCGGCTTTAGCTATTGAAAAATTCTCAAAATCTTCAATAAATTCCGAAGCGTATAGATAAATATTGAGTGTTCCGTTAAAATACACACCTTTTCTAGGGAAATATTTTTCGTCGTAAGTATCTAATTTTAGGTTTCCCACAAGGCTCAAATAATCTGTTTTTTCAAATTGAAATTCACCTGTAGAATTTTCATTAAATATGGTTTCAGAATTAATTTCTAAACGCTTATGTTCGGCTCCAATACTCAACGAAAAATCTCGCCTAAACAAGGTTTGTAAATAAAACTGATTGGTTTGGTCTCTTAACTTAACATCAATTTTATTTAAGTCGTTAATCGTAATTTGGTCTTCATCCAACACCAATTGGGCACTAATATTTTTATGAAATTGATTGTATCTAGATTTTAACCCAATACTCCAATAAAACCCTTTATCAATTAAATATTCGAAATTATAGCGTACGTTATCACCCAAGATTAGGTCTAACGAACCCACGTCGTTTTTAAATAACAACTGCTTTTTTGTTAAGTTTACTAGGGCTGCACTCTTGTACAGATCGTCATAGTGTAATCCGAATTTCAAATAAGTATTTATTTTAGATTCTCTTACGGTGGCAATAAAATCGTAACCTACATTTTCTTTTGTTTCTTTTAGTTCGTATTGAAAAGAATTAAAATTATTGGTTGCCACTAAATTATCGATACCTTTATTAAAATCTTTATAGCTTATTTTTTCGTTGCTTTTTAATTTAAGCTTTCCTAAAATATAGGCTCGTGTGTAATTGTTGTTCCCTAATATCTTAGTATCATTAATTATAAGGCTATCTAACGGTTTAAAATTTACTTGCTGATTTACATTAGGGATTCCGGTTGCTAAATTTCTTAAAACATTCACTTTTGATAACGCAGCAATTTCACCTGATTTAATTATACTATTTCCTTCATCGAATGAAATGACATTAAAATCTTCGATATTTGGTTTAATATAGATATCGGTTTTTTTAACCTTCAACTTCATATCGTTAATGGTTCTGAAGTTATTTATTTGAAGTAAAACATCCGGAGCCGACGTAAGTTCATCACGAGGTGCCAACCCATCTTGGACATCAACACCAATAATGATATCCATTCCCTTAGCCCTTAATTCATCTATAGGATAATTGTTAACCACACCACCATCAATTAATACTTCATTATTAATCATTACCGGTTGAAAAAGCGAAGGCAATGCCCCACTTGCCATAATAGCTTGGGTTAGATTCCCTTTTTCTAACATGACTTGTTTCCCGCTTTCAATATTGGTTGCAATGCAGAAAAACGGAATAGGTAATTGACTGAAATCATCCGTTTTATTGACGTGAACTAGTAATTTTAAAAGTAAACTATAGGTATTATGCCCGCGAGAAAGTGCCGATGGTAATTTAATTCTAAAATCATTAAATGGTAATTTTACAGCATACTTTTCCATGTTCGCACGTTCACCAATAGGAGATGAAGAACGTGGCAATTCGTCGTTTATAATCTTATCAAAATCAATTTGATGAAAAATAGAATCGAGTTGCTCGCCAGAATACCCTGAAGCATACAACGCGCCAATTATAGAACCCATACTAGTTCCTGCAACATAATCTATTTTTATACCTAAACTATCTATCACTTTTAAAACTCCAATATGTGCCAACCCTTTTGCGCCACCACCACTTAATACTAAACCAACTTTTGGCTTACGATTACTCAACGTGTCATTTTGCGCTTTAGCGGAAAGTGAAACGAGCAAACAAAGGGTTAATATGAAGATTTTTATTTTCAAATTTTTTTTAATTGAAATGACTCTTTTGCGACAATACGATTGAAAGTTTGTTACTTTTCATGATAATAATTATACACTTTTTCAGCGCGCGATACGCCAACAACAGCTTCTAACTCGTCTAATTTGGCATTGGCCACACGTTTAGCAGACTTAAAATGTCTTAGTAATTCTAACACGGTTTTTTCGCCCACTCCAGGAATGGTTTCCAATTCTGTGTTTAACGCAGTTTTACTACGCTTATTTCTGTGATGTTCTATTCCGAAACGATGTGCTTCGTTTCTTAGCTGTTGAATAATTTTTAGGGTTTCGCTTTTTTTATCTAAATATAAGGGAATTGGATCGTTTGGGTAAAATAATTCTTCTAAACGTTTTGCAATTCCGATAATGGCAATTTTTCCTCTTAATTCGAGGGCATCTAAACTTTTTAAAGCTGATGATAGTTGTCCTTTCCCTCCGTCAATAATTATAAGCTGCGGCAAGGGTTGGTTTTCTTCAACCAAACGTTTGTATCTGCGATATACCACTTCTTCCATTGAGGCGAAATCGTCCGGACCTTCAACAGTTTTTATATTAAAATGGCGGTAATCTTTCTTACTTGGTTTTCCGTTTTTAAAAACCACACATGCCGCTACTGGATGTGTGCCTTGAATGTTTGAATTATCGAAACACTCAATATGCCGTGGCTCTTCCAAAAGTCTTAAATCGGCTTTCATTTGTGCCATAATTCTATTGGCATGCCTATCTGGATCTACAATTTTATCTTGTTTAAATCGCTCCATGCGGTAATATTTAGCATTGCGGAGTGATAAATCTAAAATGTGTTTTTTATCGCCTAACTTCGGCACGGTGACTTTTACTTCTTCGCCTAAATCGACTTTAAAAGGTACGTATATTTCTTTAGAATTGGAATTGAAACGCTGCCGAATTTCGGTAATGGCAAGCTCCAACAATTCCTTATCTTTTTCATCCAATTTCTTTTTTATCTCTAGCGTATGCGAACGAATTATTGAACCATATGATAACTGCAGAAAATTAACGTAACCATAACTTTCGTCGCTCATAATAGAAAACACATCTACATTGCTAATTTTAGGGTTTACTATGGTAGATTTAGCTTGGTAATTTTCTAATACCTCTACTTTTTCTTTTATCTTTTGGGCCTCTTCAAATTGCATATTGGCCGCATAATCTTTCATTTGCTTTTTAAACTGCTGCAGCGAATCTTTAAAATTGCCTTTTAAAATTTCTTTTATAGCCTTAATGTTTTCGTTGTATTCTGCCTCGGTTTCTAGACCTTCACACGGTCCTTTACAATTCCCCAAATGGTATTCTAAACAAACTTTATACTTGCCTGCTTCTACTTTTTCTTGAGATAAATTAAAGTTACAAGTACGCAGACTATACAAACCTCTTATTAAATCAAGCAAGGTGTGTACTGTTTTTCCGCTGGTATAAGGCCCAAAATATTCGCCACTGCCCTTAAAAACGCGTCGAGTAGAAAATACTCTGGGAAAACGTTCTTTTTTTATGCAAATCCATGGATATGATTTGTCGTCTTTTAGCAATACATTGTAGCGAGGTTTGTGTTTTTTAATGAGGTTATTTTCTAATAATAACGCATCGGTTTCAGTCTCTACTACAATGTGTTTTATGTTGGCAATCTTTTTAACTAAGACTCGCGTCTTACCATTTTCGTGCGTTTTAGTAAAGTAAGAACTTACCCGTTTTTTTAAGTTTTTTGCTTTCCCAACGTATATTATAGTCCCTTCTTTATCGTAATATTGATAAACTCCGGGTTGGTTTGGTAGCGTTTTTAATTGTATCTCTAAATCGGGGGTATCCATTACGGTAAAGGTAATTATTTTAATACTTTTTTTAAGTGAATTTACCCGTGATTTAATATTTTGAAAATTAAATTGATTTTTGTTTTTTGAATGGATTAATTATCTACATTGCGCCTCTTTTTAAAAAAGGTAAGGTGTTATATAAATAACAAAAAGAACGCCTTAAAACTGTTGTTGACGCATGGGTGCGTTAGGGATTGTAGTGGTTAGCTTTTGGTGAGGCGCGCATCGAGCCAAAACTATTAACGAAAAGCCCGACCCTTGTGGTAACGCCCGAAAAAATAAAGATAAAAAAGTGAGTAAAAAAATTCTTGGACGAACAGATATTGTAGATTTTCCGAAATTGGGATTGTTTAATATTGACGTGAAAATGGATACAGGTGCCTATACCTCGACCATACATTGCTCTGAAATTATTGAAAAAGACAATACATTGCTTTGTATTTTTAATAGTGAAGTGCATAAAAATTTTGGTAAAACGGAGATTGTTTTTGACACGTTTTGGCGAACTGACGTAAAAAGCAGCAATGGTTTTAAGGAAAATAGGTATAAAGTGAAAAGTGAAGTAGTATTTTTTGGTAAAACGTACAAGATTAACTTAACTTTAAGCACTAGAGACGCTATGAAATTTCCTGTTTTAATTGGGAGGCAATTTTTAAGACAAAAATTTATGGTTGATGTAGATTTGGAAAACGTTTCTTTTCACGCTAATCGCACAAAGCAAATATGAATATAGTAATACTATCGAGAAATTCGAATTTATACTCTACCGACCGTTTGGTAGAAGAAGGAGTAAAAAGAGGTCATAAAGTTGAAGTTATTGACCCATTAAAGTGCGACATAATTATTGAAAAGGAAAAGCCAACTATTTATTATAAAGATAGATATTTAGACTATGTAGATGCTATTATACCTAGAATTGGAGCTTCGGTAACATTTTATGGTTGCGCGGTGGTACGACAGTTTGAAATGATGGGGGTTTTTACCATTGTAACATCCGACGCGATACAACGCTCTAGAGATAAATTACGAAGCTTACAACGCTTAAGTAAAGCGGGTATTGGCATGCCTAAAACGGTTTTTACAAACTATTCTAGAGATGTTGAAGAGGTGATTGAACATGTTGGTGGAACGCCGGTTATTATTAAACTTTTAGAAGGCACACAAGGATTGGGGGTAGTTTTAGCAGAAACTAAAAATGCTGCAGAATCTGTTTTGGAAGCTTTTAATGGTTTACAAGCTAGAGTGATTGTTCAAGAATTTATAAAAGAAGCAGGTGGTGCCGATTTACGTGCTTTGGTGGTAGACGGACAAGTGGTTGGCGCCATGAAACGCCAAGGAAAAGAAGGTGAGTTTCGTTCTAATTTGCACCGTGGTGGTTCTGCAAATATTATTAAACTGAATCATGATGAATTGAAATTAGCCATGAATGCCTCTCGGGCTTTAAAACTTCCTGTTTGTGGTGTAGACATGTTGCAATCTTCGAGAGGACCTTTGCTTTTAGAGGTTAACTCTACTCCTGGTTTGGAAGGTATTGAAGCGGCTACAGGACGCAATATTGCTAAGGCGGTTATAACTTTTATAGAAAAAAGCACACGATAAATGACACAGGTAAATGATAGCGTTTTGCATATTTTAGGAGAAACGGTAAACCTTGGCGAAAGCAAAGAGGTTAATTTTGATGTGGCTAATTTACACACCTCATCGCCAGTAAATATTCCCGTTATTATTGAGCGTTCCGCAAAACCCGGACCTACCGTTTTATTTACTGCAGGCATACATGGTGATGAAGTTAACGGTGTTGAAATAGTTAGACAACTTATAGCTAAAGGTATCAATAAACCTAAAATAGGCACTATTATTTGTATGCCAGTAATCAATATTTTTGGGTTTATAAACTTAAAGCGGGAGTTTCCTGATGGGCGCGATTTAAACCGTGTATTTCCAGGAAGCCCTAATGGCTCTCTAGCGGGTAGAGTTGCCCATAAATTGATTCATGAAATTATTCCACACGTTGATTTGATAATCGATTTTCATACAGGAGGCTCGGGTAGATTTAACGCGCCACAATTACGCTTCATAAAAGAAAATAGAGAACTTAACAGTTTAGCGAAAGTGTTTGGTGCGCCATTTGTTTTGTACTCAAAAAATGTGAATAAATCGTTTAGAACTACTTGCTATAAATTGGGTAAACCTTTATTACTTTTTGAAGGTGGAAAATCGTTTCATATTGATGATGTGGTCACCAATTCTGGAGTAAACGGCTCTAAACGTGTTTTGAAACATTTAGGGATGTTAAAATCAAATTTCAAAGCATCGAATCCTAAAAAAGAATGCATTTTTATAAACGACAGCAAATGGCAACGCGCCAAATATTCTGGTATGTTTAGAGCCTCTATAACCATTGGCTCTTTAATTAAAAAACATGATGTTTTGGGAAATATTACAGACCCTTATGGCAAGTTTAACTACGTGGTTAAAGCCTCGAATGCTGGCTATATTATTAATGTAAATGAATCGCCTATTGTGTATCAAGGTGATGCTTTATTTCATATTACTACAAAATTAAAAAGGTAGTTTATGACCAAAAATGAACTGCGAAAAAAATACAAGCTTTTACGAAAGGGTTTAACTGAAAATCAAATGGAAGCCCTTAGTTTAGCTATTTCTAACCAGCTTCTTAAATTGCCTATTTGGGAGTATTCGTTCTATCATATTTTTTTAAGCATTGAAGAACTTAAGGAAGTTAATACCGATTTTATATTGAATATTCTTGCTGGCAAAGACAAAAATATTCTCATTTCTAAAAGCCATATGGAAACCGGGACAATGACGCATTATCTTTTAACTGATAATACCGTTATTAGAAAAGGCCGATATAACATTCCGGAACCCGTTGATGGCATAGAGATTAAAGAGGATAAAGTGGACGTGGTTTTTATTCCGCTATTAGCTTTTGACAAACAAGGAAATCGCGTGGGCTATGGCAAAGGGTTTTATGATAAGTTTTTAGCTAACTGTAAACCCGAAACTATAAAAATTGGATTATCTTTTTTTGAGGCTGAAGATGAAATTACTGATGTTTTTGATGGTGATATTGGGTTGGATTATTGTGTAACACCACAACGTATTTCTAGATTTTAATTTTCTTCCTTTTTACCAAACGCCTTCTTATTAAAAACTATAAGCATAATAAACCCTGTACTTATCGCCATATCTGCAATATTAAAAACAGGGTCGAAAAAACTAAAGCGTTTCCCTGCGTAAATCGGGAACCAATCGGGGAAATCGATTTCAAATAAAGGAAAATGCAACATATCTACCACTTTACCATGCAACAAGCTATCGTAACCTCCAGCTTCAGGTAAAAATTGAGCAACTTGATTATAGCTATCATCAAACAACACACCATAGAAGACTGAATCTATTATATTTCCTAAAGCACCTGAAAATATTAATGCAATGGCGATAATTAAGATTTTAGGACTATGTTTTTTAGTGGCATCGTATAACCAGTAACCTATACCAAAAATAGCTACTATTCTAAATGAAGTCAGAATTACTTTTGCAGTTCTATCTGATATAAAAGATACAAAATCGCTAAT
This sequence comes from Algibacter luteus, assembly GCF_900141715.1. Lineage (GTDB taxonomy): Bacteria > Bacteroidota > Bacteroidia > Flavobacteriales > Flavobacteriaceae > Arenitalea > Arenitalea lutea. Next base: position 821,803 of record NZ_FQYK01000001.1, read on the forward strand.
TTTTGTGCCCCATGCCATACCATCATTTTCAACAAAAATTATCTCAAACCAACTAAAAACATCCACACTTTCTTGAAGCACAAAATGCGTTTTTATATAAACTTTACTTATTTGGTCGATAAGTAAAATGATGATGATAAGGATTATGGATTTTTTCAATGACATTTAAGAGAATGCTTCATTTAATAATAGATTCCTGCCTTTGCAGGATTGATAAATAAAAAACGTCTCAATATCTTGAGACGTTTCAAATATATAATTTAAAATAAAATTATTGCATGTTTTTAGCTTCAATACTTAATGTAGCGTGAGGCACTAATTTTAATCGTTCTTTGTTTATTAACTTACCTGTAACACGGCAAACGCCATAGGTTTTGTTTTCAATTCTTATTAAAGCATTTTTTAAATCGCGAATAAACTTTTCTTGACGAATAGCTAACTGCGAGTTCGACTCTTTGCTCATGACTTCACTACCTTCATCAAAAGCCTTAAATGTTGGCGATGTATCATCCGTACCATTATTATGGTCGTTCATGTAGGCACTTTTTATCAACTCTAAATCGTGTTGTGCTTTGTCAATTTTTTCTTGTATTAGCCCTTTAAACTCTGCTAAATCTTTGTCTGAGTATCTTACGGTATTGTGATCCATAATTTTAATGTTTTTGGATAAATAGCTTGGTATTTACATCGTCAAAAGCAATTTCTATACCATCTTCCAATTTATCTATAATTTCAAGTTCGTTCGTTAATGTTTCAGATTTGATGTAAGTTATATTCGCATCAACCGCATTTACAACTTGTTCATCTTTTTGAAGGAGTACATCTATTCTATCTGTGACTTCAAAACCAGAATCTTTACGTAAATTCTGTATTCTATTTATCAACTCTCTGGCTATTCCTTCTTTTCTTAATTCGTCTGTGATTGTTACATCTAAAGCCACCGTTAAAGCACCTTCGTTTGCAACTAACCACCCCTCAATATCTTGTGATGTTATCTCTACATCTGTAAGCTCTAAGGTAATGGTTTTTTCGTTCACTTGGACGTCTAAATTACCAATTTGCTCGAATTTTCTAATGTCTTCCGCTGTAAAGTTATTAACGACTTGCGCAATGGCTTTCATATCTTTTCCGAACCGCGGACCAAGTACTTTAAAGTTCGGTTTTATTTGCTTTACTAAAATATCTGAAGCGTCTTCTAAAACCTCTAGCTCTTTTACATTCACCTCAGATTTTATCAGTTCTGCAACGGCTAATATTTCATTTTTTTGTGATTCACTTTGAATAGGAATCATTATTTTTTGTAGCGGCTGTCTTACTTTTATTTTCTCTTTAGCTCTTAACGATAAAACTAACGAAGATATTGTTTGTGCGCTTTCCATCTTATTTTCCAGCGACTTATCAACAAATGATATATCAAAAACAGGGAAATTGGCAAGGTGTACACTTTCAAAAGATTCTTTTTTAGATGCTACATTTAAATCTAAATACAGGCGATCCATAAAAAATGGAGCAATAGGCGCACCTAATTTAGCAATCGTTTCCATACAGGTATAAAGCGTTTGGTATGCCGAAATTTTATCTTGTTGGTAATCGCCCTTCCAAAAACGCCTTCTACTTAAACGCACATACCAATTACTTAAATAATCTTGTGTAAAATCTGATATCGCTCGTGCAGCTTTTGTTGGCTCATAATCTGCGTAATACGCATCTACTTTCTTTATTAACGTATGTAATTCAGAAAGAATCCAACGGTCAATCTCCGGTCTTTCATTTAAAGGCACATCGGCTTCACTATAATTAAACCCATCTAAATTAGCATATAATTGAAAAAACGAATAAGTATTATAAAGCGTTCCAAAAAACTTGCGTTTTACTTCTTCTACGCCATCCAAATCGAATTTTAAATTATCCCAAGGATTCGCATTGCTAATCATATACCAACGGGTGGCATCGGCACCATAATTTCCAAGAGTTTCAAAAGGATCTACAGCATTACCTAAACGTTTGGACATTTTTTGTCCATTTTTATCTAACACCAATCCGTTAGATACTACATTTTTGTAAGCTACAGAATCGAAAACCATGGTTCCAATAGCGTGAAGTGTGTAAAACCATCCACGAGTTTGGTCGACACCTTCTGCAATAAAATCTGCCGGAAAAGTTGTTCCTTTATCAATTAAGTCTTTGTTTTCAAAAGGGTAATGCCACTGGGCATACGGCATGGAACCTGAATCGAACCAAACATCTATTAAATCGCTTTCGCGGAACATTTTTTGTCCTGAAGGCGAAACTAAAATGATCTCATCAACTATATTTTTATGTAAATCGATTTTAGCGTAGTTTTCCTCAGAATTGTTTCCAACTTCGAAATCTTCAAAAATATCTTTAGCTAAAACACCTGCGGAAACTGCTTTTTGCATTTCAGCTTTCAATTCTTCAACAGATCCAATACAAATTTCTTCTTTACCATCTTCAGTTCTCCATATTGGCAACGGAATTCCCCAATAACGCGAACGCGATAAATTCCAATCGTTCGCATTTGCTAACCAGTTTCCAAAACGACCTGTACCGGTTGCTTTTGGTTTCCAATTAATAGTTTCGTTGAGTTCGAACATCCTGTCCTTTACGTCGGTTATTTTAATAAACCAGGAATCTAAAGGGTAATAAAGAATTGGTTTATCTGTTCGCCAACAATTTGGGTAACTGTGTTTATATTTTTCAACCTTAAAGGCTTTATTTTCTTCTTTTAATTTAATGGCAATCTCAACATCTACTGAACGTTCTGGAGCTTCACCATCGTTATAATATTCGTTCTTAACATACTTACCGGCATATTCTCCCATTTCTGGACGAAATTTACCTTGTAAATCTACAAGCGGCACTAGGTTTCCGTTTTCATCTTTCACCAACATTGGTGGCACCTCTGGTGTTGCTTGTTTTGCTACTAAAGCATCATCGGCTCCAAATGTTGGTGCTGTGTGTACAATTCCTGTTCCATCTTCGGTGGTAACAAAATCTCCTGAAATAACTCGAAACGCATGTTCAGGATTGTCGTTTGGAAGTGCGTACTTTAATAATTGCTCGTATTTTATTCCAACTAAATCTTTCCCTTTACATTCGGTTGCAATGAGATATGGAATTTTTTTGTTCTCTTTTGAATAACTTTTTAGGTCTTCTACATCTTCTGTCTGCACGTATTTCCCTGTAAATTGTTTACTCACTAAGTTTTTAGCAAGTATAACATGGGTAGGCTCAAAAGTGTATTGATTGTAAGTGGCAACCACAACATAATCGATTTTAGAACCCACTGTTAAGGCTGTATTACTTGGCAATGTCCAAGGTGTGGTAGTCCAAGCAAGAAAATGTAAATGATCGAATTTTTTTAGAAACTCTGGCAAAGTGTTTTCAATAGCTTTAAACTGAGCAACCACTGTGGTATCTGTAACATCTTGATAGGTTCCAGGTTGATTTAACTCATGCGAGCTTAGTCCTGTTCCTGCTTTAGGTGAATAAGGCTGAATGGTATAGCCCTTGTACATTAAACTTTTATTATAAATCTCCTTTAAAAGCCACCAAACAGATTCCATGTATTTAGGCTCGTAAGTAATATATGGATCGTCCATATCCACCCAATAACCCATTTTCTGAGTGAGGTCGTTCCAAACATCGGTGTAACGCATTACGGCTTTTCTACAAGCAGCGTTATAATCTTCAACCGAAATAGTTTTACCAATGTCTTCTTTTGTAATGCCAAGTTCTTTTTCAACACCTAACTCAATAGGTAAACCGTGGGTGTCCCAACCTGCTTTTCGCTTAACTTGGTAGCCTTTCATGGTTTTATAACGTGGAAAAATATCTTTGATAGCGCGTGCTAAAACATGATGTACCCCAGGAAGTCCATTTGCTGAAGGAGGTCCTTCAAAAAACACAAACGATTTTTTACCTTCTCTAGTAGATACACTTTTTTCAAAAATGTTGTTTTCTTCCCAATATTCTAATATTTCTTTAGAAACATTTGGCAAGTCAAGTCCTTTATATTCAGGAAATTTAGCGCTCATTTACTCGTAAATCTTTTAAGTTCGCGAATTTAATGAATTATACTTAAAACATTAATTTAAAATCAAAAAAAAGACCACTCAAAAAAGTAGTCTTTTAGAATTTTATACTTTTAAAGAACTCTAATTTACAATAACCTTCTTAGTAAGCACTTCATTAGCCTCAGTTCTCATACAAACTACATAAGCTCCTGTTGATATATTACTAAATTGAATTCCGTTTTTTAATTGTTCTGTTGATACATTTAACAATTCTAATACCGTTTGGCCGCGCATGTTTACTAAAGATAATTTACTAACTGTACTATTTAGCTTTTTAACAAACAACGTATTGGTTGCGTTTTGAAAATAAATGTTACTGTCTTCAACTATCGATTCATCAATTCCTAAAACTTGACCTTCTTTCTGGAATACAATTTCGAATCTTTTATTAAAGACACCTTGCGCTGACGTGAAACTGTACCCAGATTTTTGAGTTAAATCGAAATATACGCCTGCCAAATTATCTTTTAAATAAATGGCCTGTGTTTCATCTATATTTTCTAATTCTGTTATTTTTATGTTGAATGAATTATTACCAGAAGACTTGAAATTTAAAGGTATTGTTTTATCACTCGTTATTGGGCTATAAGCCATAATATTCATGTTTTTACCTTCTAAACTTAAATTTAAATCGTTATTACTGGAATCTGCACTTAATGCTTCGTACCCATAATCATAACCATCACTGGTGCTTTCGCTAAATCCTAATAACAATTCACGTCGCGTTTTAGGCCCTTTAATTGAGTTTAATTCTATTCGCATTCTTTTCATTTCATCGACTTGATCTTTTCTGTTTGTATTACTTTCTCCTTTATTTTTACTGTTTGAGTTTTTTGAAAATACAGAGCCGTTATTGTACGTACCATTGGCATCCGATTCTTTTACAAATACACGCTGGCTATTGTTAAACTCTACCTGTCCATCGGCAATAATCTCTGTAATAAAACCTTGACCTACCGGTAAATATCTTGTGGGCACAAGAGATCCGTCTTGCGCATCGTTATTAGATCCATAAAAACCAACGAATTGATAAGCACGAGTAGAACCTGTTTTGTTTACTTGCGCGTAACCTCCAAGGTATTCGTCTAGATAGTGTGTATTTCCGCCCCATTGTTGCCATAGTTGCAATGTTCCATCAATAACACCAACGTTATCATCTATAAATTTATGAATATCTAAAGCTGAAGGATATGGGTTCGCTAATAGAAATTCTGTTTTTGATGCATTAGCTACAGATCCTGGGCCACCTTTATCCAAAACATCTATTAAAATAGTGCCATTGTTAGGTTTACCTTCAAAAATGTATTGCTGTTCTGAATCTCCTATACCTGTTCCTTTTTGCGTGTACCCAACTCCTGGGGTTATTGGATCATTAGGATCTAGATATTCCCAATGCCAATATGTTAATCCATTTATATAAGTATATAACCAATACGTACTAATGTTGCCATTAGCTGTGTAGTTCGATGTAAATAGTATATTATTTTTCGCCTCATCTTTAAGCATATTTAAAGTGTAGCTTGAATTATTTGTATTATTACTAGCCGAATTATTATCGCTTAAACTTGTTGCACCTAGCGCGCCGACAGGCGACCCCCAGTAGTTGTATCTAAACGGGCTTGATGTCCCTTCTTGACGTCTTAAAATTTTCCCTGTTGATGAAGTCACTAAATCACTATTAACCGTCTGAACTAATTGTGAATCATCTTCTAAATCTAGCGTCCCATTTAACTCTAAATACAAATCATTCTCCACTAGACGATCACTATGAACAGTTAATGTACTACCAGAATCTATAATTAATCCGGCAGTTACAAAATCATGACATGCCGTAACCTCATTAGCTATTTTTACAATACTCCAATCTTTGTTGGTAGATGTGTTTTCAATATCCCAAACATCACCGTGCAACCATGTTGATTCCGTTGTCCATGAACCATCGTTTGCCGTTGCGTAAGGCATTGGCGCTGTTTGATCTTGAACTGTTGATATATTACGAAGGGCTAAAGTTTTGCTATTTGCAGAGTTGTCTAAGGTAATACCAGTCTTTATGTCGGTCATTGGGTAATAAGCCATTAAATTACTCCATGGTAACGTATTACCTGTTGCTGTATCTTTTATATTTTTTGGTATAATTTTTCCGCTTACATTCCCAGAATTATTTTGAATCTCTTGGTAGACTATTTGCTGAATTTGATTATCTGTTAAGGCTACATCAAACACACGTATTTCATCAATACTACCACTAAAATGTTGGATAGAACTCCCCGTTCTTGATAAGCGACCAACTTCGAATTTTCCATTCCACAAACTCGAATCTGCTTCAATAGTTTCTCCTACCCAAGCAGCATTCGTTACCGTTGAAACTAATTCTCCATCAATATAAAGTGCCTGTGTTCCGGTAGTATTATCAAATTTGCCAGCCACATGATGCCACTCACCAACATTAACTGAACTACCACTTAATACATTTGTTACACCTGATGATAATCGCATTCCAAAAGAAGGCATGTTGCCATGTTTTCTATAAATTCTGCAAGACACATCTTCACCTGCAATTGTTCTATCTGTTACACCAGATATCGTTGTTATTTTTATCCATGCCATAATGGTTACTTCTTGCAAACCTTGTAACATAAATTCTCCAGTTAAATAATCATCAACGCCATCAAAATCTATGGTGGCCAATGAAGGCGGGTTCCCATCAAATAAATCTCTATAATCTAAATCTCCACCTGTTAGTAAATCACCATCGACGTCGGGCAATACTGATAAATCTGTAGGGTCATCTATTTCATCATTGATGTCATCTGCGTCGTTCAAATTAGATCCTTCAAAAAGATTATCCAATCCATCACTATCTAGATCTGTAAATGACACAATAAGATTAGCCATTCCGTTCTCTTCAATATCCAATAGTCCGTCATTATCTGAATCTAAATCCCTAAAATCAGGAATACCATCCCCATCGGTATCCTCTAAAACTAAACCTAATCCATAATTATCATCAATCCCATTTTGGTCTACATCTGTAATACCAAAACCAACACCACTAGGCGCTATATAACCTAAAGTTGATTGGGCTTCAATATTATCAGGGATACCATCATTATCACTATCTATATCAAAACGATCTGGCAAACCATCACCATCTGTGTCTTCACAATTAGGTAACACATATAATTGTACATTGTCTACAAAGTTTCCAGAAGTTGTTCCGCCTCCTGACGCCACTGAGATGGCGGTAAAAGTTAATCTTGTAGTAGTTTGTCCTGCGGGTACTACATAAGTTCCAGAATGCTCGGTCCACGAGGCATCTCCGGCAGAACTATAATCACCTTGACTACTCATTGTCCCACTGGGATTACCAATAAGTAATCTAACAACATCTTCCTGAGCACTCCCAGCGTATCCTGTCCTTTTTCTATGAGCAAAAGTCCATCGTAATACATCTCCTGGAGCAGTTGTTATATCTTGATATAACCCGTCATTAGTAGTTGCATTTACTTCAGCCCATTGAGAACCCGAAAATGCTTGTCCTCCAGAATCATTTCCGGCTCCATGTGTATTGTGCCATATTTCTAGATGATTATTTGTTCCATCTGAACTTAACCAACTAGGAATATTACTAGCATCACCTTTCCAAATTCCAGTGGTAGGCACTACATCGGTTGGACCACCATCTAAACCACCTGTTATATCTAAATCTTCAAAATCAGAATTAAGTAACGGCGTTTTTCCTAAATCGGAACATTCGTCAATATCTAAAATACCATCATTGTCATCGTCCAAATCATCAACATCACTGAAGCCGTCTTTATCTTGGTCTGGAAGAGTTAATATAAAGAGTTTTCCATCTGCGTGGTCGCTTGTTGAAGCTGTTAATTGGGCTTTAGTAATGATTGAACCGTTAGGAGCAATATCGTCTAGATAAAACAATGCAATACCAATGGTACCATTATTTTCTAGAACACGATCACTAAGCCAATAATCAGATCCTGTTGCAGGCTTGTTTACAGCTCCTGGGGTTCCTATATTACCACTAGATCCTGTACCTCCAAAACCCCATTTTGTTGTTGTTTGATTTACAAAAGTTTCTCCTAAAGATTGTTCTGGACCCCCACCAGGAGGTGTACCAAAAAGCTCGACATGATAACAGTTATTTGCATTACGTTCAGTAATTGCTATAATACCGCTTGAGCTAGCAAAAATACCAGTGCCATAGGTTAAGGTTTGTCGTTGTGCATTTGTAGTCTGTTCCGCAGTATAATTATCGCAAATATTTTGACCGTTTCCTGTAGCTTCAAAATAATGATTTAGATTCAAATCCTGAAAGGATGCTAAGGCCGATGAATTCCATGTTAAACTAGCACTAGTTGTTTCTGTGTATGCTCCGTTGTTTCTAATGTTATTTGAACTATGACCATTTGGACCTAATTGAGTTAGTGTATAACCAATAGGGATTCCATAATTTTGATATACAATACTATTAACCGTTACACTTTCGATAGTTGCTGGATCTGTAGATACTGTTTGGTTAACACTCCATTGAAAGCTTACACCAGATTGAATACTAGGTGCATTAGATTGTGCTGTTACAGCATTTACTAAAAAACACAATACTATTAAGAGTAGGCTTTTATTCATAGTCTAGGAGATTTTTTGGGGTTAAATCTTCTAAATTTAATATCTAAATTATCATTTTGATAAACTTATCATATATCTCAATTCACATTAAAAAAATAGAAATCTATTATTTCTATGGTAGAAATTGACATATTGGCAAATATATATAATTATTTCGATAAAGTACGTATTTATTCGATAAAATGCAATTATACTAATTTACTATTATCTTTTTGGTAAGGACTTCATTAGTCTCGGTTCTCATACATACTACATAGGCGCCTGTAGTTATATTATTGAATTGTAATCCGTTTTGTAACTGATCTGTTGATACATTTAACAATTCTAATACTATTTGACCGCGCATGTTTACTAACGATAATTTACTAACCGTACTATTTAGCTTTTTAACAAATAACGTATTGGTTGTATTTTGATAATAGATGTAATTTTCTGAAACCATCGATTCTTCAATACTTAAGCTTTGTTGCTCACTTTGGAATACAATCTCAAATCTATTATTAAAGATGCCTTGTGTGGATGAAAAACTATAGGCTGCATCTTGTGTTAAATCAAAATACGTTCCTGTTTTATTATCTCGTAAATAAATCTCTTGACTCTCGTCTAGGTTTTCCGTATCTGTAATTCTAATTTCAAAACTGTTATCGCCCGATGATGTAAAGTTTAGCGGTACTACCTTATCGGCTGTTATGGGACCGTAAGCTTGAATGTTCATGTTCTTACCTTCTAAATCTAAATTCAAATCGTTATTTCGGAATTCTGTGTTTATCGCATCATAACCATAATCAAAAGCATCGGTGGTTTGAGAACTAAATCCTAACAGTAACTCATGTCTAGTCTCTGGACCGGTTACTGAGTTAAACTCTAATCGCATCCTTTGCATTGGCTCTTCCTCTTCTGGAGTTTTGGAAGCTATCTCTGTTTTTGCACCTTTGCCTTTCCCTGTTTTTGAAAATGCTGAACCATTGTCATAAGTGCCATCCGCATCTGATTCCTTGATGAATACACGCTGGCTATTATTAAACTCAACCTGGCCGTCGGCTACTACCTCGGCTATAAAACCTTGACCTACCGGTAGGAATCTAGTGGGTACGATACAACCATCCTGTGAACCTGTATTGTCTCCATAAATCCCTACAAACTGATACGCGCGTATCGATCCTGTTTTATTCACTTGGGCATAACCACCTTCGTATTCGCTTAGGTTATGTGAGGAACCTCCCCATTGTTGCCATAATTGTAAGTAACCATCTATAACACCTTCATTGTCATCAATAAATTGATGTATATCTAAGGCTGATGGGTAAGGGTTACCTAAAAGGCATTCTGTTTTTGAAATGTTGGCTACCGATCCTGGGCCACCGACATCTTTAACATCTATTAAAATGGTGCCATTATTTGGCTTACCTTCAAATATATATTGCTGCGCTAAAGCTGCCGTTCCTGTACCTTTTTGAGTATAACCAATACCGGATTTCAACTGAGTTGAAGGTTTAATCTGTGCCCAATCCCAATATGATGTACCATTAATAAAGGTATACAACCAATACGTACTTATGTTCCCATTTGCAGTATAATTATTAGTAAATTGTGTATTGAGGCCAGAATCGTCTTTTAACATACCCAAATTGAAATCTGTGTTGTTAGCATTGTGTGTTGCCGCATTGTTATCGGTTAAACTTGTAGCTGCTGTTACACCTACTGGTGACGACCAATAGTTATACCAATAAGCACTGGAAGTCCCTTCTTGACGTCTTAAAACTTTGCCTTCACTAGAAGTAACTAAATCGCTATTTACCGTTTGAATAAGTTGGGAGTCATTCATCAAATCTATAGTTCCGTTTAATTCTAAATACCAACTATTCTCAATTTGATTATCACCTGCTATTGTTAAAGTCTTACCAGAATCAATTAATAAAGCCATAGTCTTAATGGATTCATTAATTGTAATATTATTTTTTATATGAATAATACCATAATTCTTATCGTTAAGACCGTCGGTGTTCCATACATCACCATGCAACCAAATATTCTCGCTGGTCCATGAACCATCATTTATGGTTTCCAAAGGCATTGGCGCGTTTTCTTCCTGCCATGATGTTATATTATGTATAGCGGCTATATTTTCATTTCCTGAATAATCTATTACTCTATTATCAGAGGTGAATTCCCTACCCATTTTATAATACAACTTTAAATTTTCCCACATTAAATTTGCTCCCGTTTCAAAATCTGAAATATTTTTTTGTACTAAAGCACCCCTTACAATTCCATTATTGTTATCTAATTCTTGGTATACTATTTGTTGAATTTGAGAATTGGTTAAAGCCTTATTGAATACACGAATTTCATCAATATCGCCTTTAAAATATTGTTGATTACTGACATTGCTTGATAAGCGACCCACTTCGAAGGTTCCTAATGAATAATTTGTGTTTTGAATACTCTCATCATTCTCTTCAAAATTTGCTGTATCTAATAATTCCCCATCAACATATAATGTTATCGTACCTGTAGAGTTTGTATACGTTCCCGTAATATGATGCCATTCATCAAAATTAATAGGACTAGCACCTACGGAAATTTCATCGTTATCATCTGTAGTAATTGTAAAGGTTGGCTTGTTTCCATTTTCAAGCCATATTTTACAACCAGAATCTTCGCCAGCTATCACCATATCACTCGCATTGCCACTATCGGATTTCACCCAAGCCATTATAGTAACCTCGTCCATACCATCTATAAATGAGCCTGTTGATATATAATCATCCACTCCATCAAAATCCAGCATTGGAATTACCGGTGCAGCAGGGTTTAAGCAACCCCAAATATAATTATACTTCGCTTGTTTAAATTCCCAGCTTAAATTATCAGTCCCAGATGAAGCAATTTTATAAGAACTATATAAATAGTCTTTACCATTATTGTTTTGCTTACCGAATAACAGAGTTTGGCCCGCATCTTCAGTTCCAGATTTACCTTCTATTCCTAAAAAATCAATTGCAAAACTCCCTTCATCACAATCTATAGATTTAAATACTTCTTTACTATTTCCATGATTTTTTTGAACTAACGAAAATACATTGTCTTGATTTACATTTCCAAAACTGGTTCCTGCTAAGGTTATATCCGTTTTATTATAAGTACTAATCGATATGGCATTAGTTCCAACCGGCGGATTAACCAAAGTATAAACTGCTATCGAAATAGAATTTCGATTTGAACTTTCTACTAGGGTCAAATTTTCTCCACCATAAGTTAAAGTATTTAAATTGGATAAGGGAGAAGTAATTAAAAATGACACTACCATAACAGAGTTAGACAACCCCGGAGAAACGCTATGATTTATGGTTAAATTTTGTGAATTATTTGTACTCCCAGTCGCGGTATTATCTACTTCTATCTGTCCTGAAACTGTATTAAAACAAAAAATGAATAAACTAAAGAATAAACATATTTTTGTCTTAAATTGAATAGCTTTAATTTTAGCAAAAATTGTTTTTATCTGTATCTTAATTTCAATTAAGTCCATTGTATACCTACTTGTAATAATTCTTAAAACAATAATATGTCCTATTTAAATTTCTTCGATTCCTTAGAATAATAGACCCAATTGGGTGTTAATATTAAGTTGAAATACGAATACTATTTATCAACGCTGCTTTAGAACAATGGATACTAATTTTGAGAGAAAATCATTAACTAATTTTAAAGATTAAACTTCAGTTTTGTTAATAATTAAAGCAATAATAAGATTTTACCTTCAATAAAACAAAATTTTTGTAAATTTTTTACGATTAAGTGTATATTATATTCGATTAAATGCAATTCATGTAAATTGTATTTTCACACATATTAATACCACACTGTTCCATAAAACTTGCTTTTTAATTTACAATAACCTTCTTAGTAAGCACTTCATTAGCCTCTGTTCTCATACATACTACATAGGCTCCGGTGGCTATATTATTGAATGGTATACCGTTTTGTAATTGTTCTGTTGATACATCTAACAATTCTAATACCGTTTGTCCACGCATGTTTATCAATGATAATTTGCTTACCGCACTGTTTAGCTTTTTAACAAACAACGTATTGGTTGTATTTTGATAATAGATATAGTTTTCTGTGACCATAGATTCTTCTGTACTTAAGCTTTGTTGCTCGCTTTGGAATACAATCTCAAATCTATCATTAAAGATACCTTGTGCCGATGAAAAACTATAAGCTGCATCTTGCCTTAAATCAAAATACGTTCCTGTTAAATTATCTCGTAAATAAATCTCTTGACTCTCGTCTAGATTGTCCATCTCTGTGATTCTGATTTCAAAACTATTATCGCCCGATGATTTAAAGTTTAGTGGCACAACCTTATCGGAGGTTATCGGGCCATAGGCTTGAATGTTCATGTTCTTACCTTCTAAATCTAAATTTAAATCGTTATTTCTAGTCTCTGTATTTATCGCATCATAGCCATAATCAAAAGCATCGGTAGTTTGAGTACTAAATCCTAACAGTAACTCATGTCTAGTCTCTGGACCAGTTATAGAGTTAAACTCTAAGCGTATTCTTTGCATTGGACTTGCTGCCTCTGGTGCTTTAGATGCATTATCTGCTTTTGTCCCTTTTCCTTTGGTTGTCTTTGAAAATGCTGATCCATTATCATAACTTCCATCTGCGTCTGATTCTTTAATAAATACACGTTGGCTATTATTAAACTCTACCTGTCCATCGGCTACCACCTCGGCTATAAAGCCTTGGCCTACCGGAAGGTATCTCGTGGGTACTATACAGCCATCTTGATTGCCATTATTTGCCCCAT
>NZ_FQYK01000012.1 GCF_900141715.1 Algibacter luteus
GCTACTGAAATTCTTTACGATGGTATCGACAACGATTGTAACCCTGATACACCAGACACTGAAGATGCTGATGGAGATGGCGAAAACTCTGATACGGATTGTGATGACAATGACCCAGCAGTTAACTCTTCAGCTACTGAAATTCTTTATGATGGAATAGATAACGATTGTAACCCAGATACACCAGACACTGAAGATGCCGATGGTGATGGTGTAAACTCCGATACCGATTGTGATGATAATGATGCGGCTAGATTCCCAGGAAATACAGAGATATTAAACAATGGTATTGATGATGATTGTGACCCAGGAACACCTGACACAGTTGAACCTTCAACATTTATTTGGTCTGGTACAATTGATTCTGATTGGACGAATGCAGGCAACTGGTTAAGTAATAACGCACCAGGTTTAACACCTACAAATAATGTAATTATACCAGATGTAGAAAGCAACAGTTACCCACTATTAACAGACAATCTTAACATTGATGAGGGTTTAAGTCTTTTGATTGAAAACAATGCCTCATTAACAATGAGCCCTAATACTGTACTTACTAATCATGGTACAGTAACTAATAATGGTATGACAACCTTCGAATCAGATGCAACTGGATCTGCATATATTGGTTCAGGAACAGGTACTTTTATAGGAGATTATACAGTTGAGCGATATATACCAGCAAAAAGAGCTTACCGACAATTAGCTTCGCCGGTAGCCACTAGTACTCCTATTTCTGAGAACTGGCAACAAAACACTCATATTACAGGGTCCAATTCTGGAGCCAATGGTTTTGACACCACTAGTTCTGGTAATCCGTCTATGTATGTTTTTGATAACGACGCCTATAATTATGTGCAAATGGCTAATACCAATGCAACTAATTTAATGCCGGATACTATGTATCATATCCTAATTAGAGGTGATAGAAATACCGATTTAACCAATAATAATGCAACGCCATCCGTTACTACTTTAAGTGCAACAGGAGAATTAACTGCAGAAAACGAAGGTTCGAGTACAGTAGCAATTTCTGTTCCTGAACAACGCTTTATAGCTGTTGGGAATCCTTTCCAATCACAAGTAGATATGAATGCGGTATTAACTACCAATGCAACTAATATAAATCCGACTTATTACTGGGTTTGGGATCCAACATTAGGCTATAGAGGGGCTTATACGACTATTATTGCTTCAACCGGTATGGCTGTTCCTAGTGATTCAGATGCTAATCAGTTTTTACAAGCAGGTCAAGCAGGCTGGGTTTATACTCAAGATGCTGGCGAATCATCATTAAGTTTTACCCAAGCAAGTAAAGCCAATTCTGAACCGGAAACCAACGTATTTAAAACTTCTGATAAAGCCAATGAAAGTGTTGGTCAAATATCTTTATCATTATATGAAAGTAGTGCTCTAGCTAATAATGAGTCGGCAGTAGATGGTGTATTAATTCTATTTGATACCGAAGGAAATAATGCTATCGATGGCTTAGATGCTCCTAAAATCACTAACTTAGATGAGAATTTTGCAACAAATAATAATGGTACTTTATTGAGTATTGAAAATAGAGCAGCTCCTCAAAGTGGTGAAGAAATACAGTTAGAAATTAACACCTATAGAAATACCAATTATACAATTGTTGCTACAGGTGTTGCATTACAAGGTGAAACGGCTTATCTATTTGATGCTTATACTACCGCAATGACTGAAATTCCACAAAGTGGATCTATCAATTATACATATACTGTTGATTCTGGAATACCTGAATCTATTGCAGGGAATCGATTTAAAATAGTCTATGCAGCTACATCTTTATCAGTTAACACTTTTAACATGGAGCAGATTTTATTGTATCCTAACCCGACAAGCATTGGTAAGTTTTACTTAAACATTCCATTAGGAATGGATGATTTAGAAGTTACCATCTACGATGCTCTAGGCGCTAAATTATATAGTAAAACAGGATTAATTGGAGGAAGTAAAGCAAGCATAGATACTAGCTTTATATCAAACCAAGGCATGTATTTTGTGAAATTGAGTTCTCATGGACAAACCATCATGAAAAAATTAAATATAAATTAAAATATAACCATTATGAAAAATAAAAGAAACACATTTTTTAAGACTATTTTTAACCTGATTGCTATTTTTGCAATCATGGGCACCACAACTTTAAACGCTTTACAAGGACCTCCAGGAGGACCAACCGACACCCTAGACTCACTGCCTTTGGACGGTGGACTAATAGCGTTGTTAATAGGTGCAGTAGCATTTGGAGTTAAGAAATTATATGACAATAAAAATAACAAAGCTTAAGGCTTTAATCAATGATATCCCTTTACCAATAAGGCTTTTTTTAGGAAAAGCCTTATTGTTTTTTGTTGTTTGGAAAATTATTTATGGGGTGTTCTTTTACGATTCAAAGGTTCTAGACCATCCGTTAACCATTCATGTTGGAGAAGCCACTGTTAAATTACTAAATATAGCAACTCCCATGTCTGGCTTTACATCAAAAAGAGAAATTAAAACTTCGACTTATTTTGGTAAAGTATCACAAGAAGAAGCGTCCTTAATTTATCACAAGGGTAAAGAAATTATTTATATTGTAGATCGTTGTAACGGATTAGAATTAATAGTATTATACATTGGTTTTATCGTCTGTATGCCTTCTAAATTTTGGCGTAAAGTACTTTACGTTATTATCGGGGTTATTATTCTTGACATCACTAATATTTTAAGATGTTCTGGACTAATTTTTTTACATGAAAATTATCATGGCTATTTTGAATTTGCGCATCATTACCTTGCAAAAGCTTCAATTTATACAGCAACTTTCATAATTTGGATGGTTTATTCTCGCAACATAAATTTTAAAAATGAAGCTATACAAATCAGATAAGGTTCGATTCATATCAGGACTTATTGTAATCGTAATAATTTATTCTTGGTATTTCTTGTATTTTGCAGAAAACATCCAAACCGCATCCTTAAATCGAAAATTAAGGCATATCATTACATTTTTTATTACAATAACTGTTTATTTTGTTGGAACTTTTCACCTTGGTAAATTAAAGGACACTTGGATGGCTACTATCTGGCATATTGTCCATATTTCAGGTTTATTAATAATTTGTTCCATTGGATTATTTGATTGGTTTATTGGAGGAAGTTTAATGTTAACACGATTTGCTCGAACCATTCAGGAAATATTAATATCTCCAGTGTTATATGTTGCTATGGGATTGTTAAACAGGAGTTTGAAAAAATCAAATTAAAGCATATTCTTTATTAAAATTTGGTTTAAAGAAATACTAAAACAATTAATATTCTTAAGGAATAAAAAGAACACTTTAGAATTGTTCATAGCGGATTTCTACCAAATTTTCATATTTCTAACTTCACGATATAAACTCTTTTTTAATTACTCCATGCCTTTTGAAATTAAAATTCACATATAGAATAATACTTAACATACAAGGAGTCTACTGAAAATCTCTGAGATGGCGATTCTAATGTCATTATGATTTATATATTACACCCTTTTCAGTGCTTAATATAAATAATGGCACAATAGATTCTATTAAAATCTTTTACTACTTCCGTTTTGGTTTCAGAATTAATTTAAACGGATTAGTATTTATTTCCAACTGTTTCTCAAGTACGTACACTATAATTTCATCATCAATATCCTCAACCGATTTGTAACGTAATGAACGTATAGATTTCCTATTAGTACCCACAAAATACTCTGTGTAGCGATCCATATGTTCAAAATGCCAAAATGCCAAATCCACATAATCTTTCGACTGATTGAGAAAGCAAATAGGAATACCATTATTATAAAAAAATGGAATGCGCCATTTATATAACATCTCAGAATTTGGTAAAACGGCCTCAATAACAACCTGCAATTGCAGTAATATAGACTTATAAGGTTCTTCCTTTTTTAGAATATATTCTTCGGCTGGATTCATAAGCTTCAATTAAATATTTATAAAATTAACTAAAAATTATATGTGAAAATTAAATAAAATTTATTTACTTTGTATTTCAAAGTACTTTTATATGGAATCAAAAGATTATCTAAAAGACATTAGCGAGATAAAAGATTTAATGAATAAATCATCCCGCTTTATTTCCTTAAGTGGATTATCAGGAATATTAGCTGGTATTTATGCTTTAATAGGTGCCGCAATAGCCTATTGGTTGGTTACAAACCACAGTAATGGCATATTAACACTAGATGGATGGGTGTTTCAATCTTGCTTATTAACACTTATTACGGTGGCCATAGTCAGTATTTTGACCGCCATTTTCTTAACTACTAGAAAAGCAAAAAAACACAACGCTAAAATTTGGGACGCTACATCACAGCGCTTAATTATTAACTTTTTAATTCCTCTAATAGTTGGTGGGCTTTATATTTTAATCATTCTAAGCCAAGGCAAGTACGGCCAATCGGGTGGATTAATGCTTATCTTTTACGGTTTGGCCTTGGTAAATGCTTCAAAATATAGCATTGGAGACATCAGGTATTTGGGCTATATCCAAATAATATTGGGCTTGTTAGCTTCGTGGAAACCTGGATATGGTTTTTGGTTCTGGGTTATGGGGTTTGGCATAATGCATATTGTTTACGGTACTTGGATGTATTTAAAATTCGACAAAAAGTCTAATTAATAACACATAAAATCATGATTACTATAACCAAAAGATTAAAATATTTAGTCCTTCTCATATTGCTAATTTTACTACTGCCTTTAATTAGTATGCAATTTACCAATGAAGTTAACTGGTCTTTTTTAGATTTTTTAGTTGCTGGCATCTTATTACTTAGTACTGTCGTTGCAATTGAATTTGTTGTGCAAAACATCAATAAAAAAAGCATCAAACTGTTATTAATACTTGGTATTTTAGCCATTATTATATTAATATGGATAGAACTAGCGGTTGGTATATTCGGAACACCATTGGCAGGAAGTTAGACAATAATGAGTATTATAAACAACATAAATAAAGTATTCGATCATAGAATTAGATTAGGCATTATGTCTGTTTTAATGGTAAATGAGTATGCCGATTTTAATATGCTTAAAGAACTTCTTGGAGCCACCGATGGTAATTTAGCAAGCCATACCAAAGCTCTGGAAAATGCGGAATACATTAAGGTTGAAAAGCAATTTATTGGCAGAAAACCAAATACCAGATACTCTACCACCACTCTTGGCGAACATGAGTTTAAAAAACATATTGAAGCTCTAGAAAAATTAATAAATAAACAGTAAATATTTTTTTATCAATTTACTTTGTAATTCAAAGTACTTTTAAATCAAACAAATGGAAACACAAAACAACAATCCCCAACAAAACAAAATTGGCCATTGGCTTAAAACTTCAATTACAGCACGCATGTTAATGGTAGGCTTTTTAGTTATTATCCTTCTCATTCCGTTATCATATATCAGTAGTTTAATAAACGAAAGAGCTTTTAGGCAAACCGATGTTGTCAATGAAATAAACAGCAAATGGGGAAACCATGTTTTAGTTTACGGTCCTGTTTTAAAATTACCTTATAAAACGTATACCGAAACCAAAACCTATAATGAGAAAACCAAAACCTATTTTAAAGAAACCCAAACACACATTAAATACGCCTATATTTTTCCAGAAAATCTCGATTCAAAAGTGAATGTAAATTCTAAAACCCTTAACCGCGGCAATTTTGAATCTGCCGTATTTACAACGCAAATGGTCTTTTCTGGCCACTATATTCCAGTCGATTTAAAAGCAAAGGGCATTAAACAAGAAGATATAGTATGGAACGAAGCCACCATCATCATAAAAACATCAAACTTAAAAGGAATTAAAAGCGAAGTACAAATAAAACTCAACGATAAAGCCTATAATTTCGAAACCAACTTCAACCAAAATGATAAAAACAATCTCGATGTTTTAGAATCTTCGTTTATAAAAGGCGAAACACTTTTTGCCACAAAATCAACAAAATTCAACTTTTCAATAACCTTTAACGGCAGCCGACAAATAGAAATTATCCCCATTGGAAAAACCACCACCATGCAAATGGATTCGAATTGGGCAGACCCAAGTTTTATGGGTAATTATTTACCAAACGACGAAACCAAACAAATCACAGAAAACGGGTTTAAAGCCGATTGGAAAGTACTTCACATTAACAGAGCTTTCTCGCAGCAACACCTAAAAAACATACCCAACCTCAACCAATTCGCATTCGGAACCAAATTTATGGTCATGGTAGACGAGTATCAAAAAAGCGAACGTTCAGCAAAATATGGTTTCCTAGTTATCGGGCTTACATTTTTAGTGTTTTTTCTCATTCAAACCCTCAGTAAAATCAATATTCACCCTTTTCAGTATTTAATGATAGGTCTCGCACTTACCATGTTTTACACCCTTTTAGTTTCCATTTCAGAGCACAGTAACTTTCTAAAAGCCTATTTAATTGCAGGTATTTCGGTAATTGTACTCATTACGTTATATTCAAAATCCATATTAAAAACATTCAAGTTTCCGTTATTTATTGGGGCATCATTAAGCGCATTATACGCTTTCATTTATGTCATCATCCAACTTGAAAACTACGCATTGTTAGTAGGCAGTATAGGCTTATTCTTAATCCTAGCCATCGTTATGTTTGTATCTCGTAAAATAGATTGGAACAACGGTTAATTTTAAAATGAGCTATGGGCGTTACCCCGTTTTGGCGGGGTCGCGCTTTTCGCTACTAGTTTTGCCTCGATGCACGCCTCGGCAAAAGCTAACCGCTACAATCCCTAACGCAAAAAACACCTATGAAACATTTTATTATTAATGGCAACTTAAGTCATACCAATAATCTTTAAGAAGAAAATACAATGAAGTTTCAATTTAATAAAACATATTTTCTATTTGCTTTTCTACTTTTAGTAACAGAAGCCTTTATTGCAATCTATTTTAAAACCGGATTTATCAGACATACTTTTGGCGATTACCTATGTGTTATTCTACTTTATTGTTTTTTTAAAAGCTTTATTAAAGGGTTTCATATAAGTATCGCACTCATTGTTTTAGCCATAGCATTCTGCATAGAGTTATTACAACTCACTAATTATCTAGAGTTATTTGGTTTAAACAACAATGACGTCGCGAAACTCTTTCTAGGAAGCACTTTTGAAGTTACCGATTTAGTAGCCTACTCGCTTGGTATTATTAGTGTTTTAATCCTTGAGAAAAAATTGAAGTATAAGTCTAAACTACTTTTGAAATAATCAATTTAATACAATTAATCTCTATTTTTTTCTTGAATTTTTCTAACTATAGAGGCTGCAGCATTTCGAGTTACCAATCTTGGTAACAGTGCTAAAAATTTATTGAATTTACCCGGAATAGCATAGGTTTTACCTTTTAACATGGAGTTATAACCATATAAGGCCACAGCTTTAGCCGAAGCCATATTAAAAGTAATTTTATTGTCGCCAGTATTACTAGATACTGTTTTTTGAAACGCTGTTTTCGTGGGCCCCGGACATAATGCTGTGACCGTAACACCAGTGCCTTTAAGTTCATTGGCAATGGCCTCAGAGAACGATAACATAAATCCTTTTGAGGCATAATAAATAGACATTAATGGTCCTGGTTGAAAAGCTGCTAACGACGACATATTTAAAATTCTACCCGAACCTCGTTTAACCATGCCTTCCAAGACTAATTTGGTTAAATGGGTCGTTGTGATGATATGAACATGAAGCATTTCAGATTCGCGTTCCCAATCGGTTTCTACAAACGATCCGAACAAACCAAATCCAGCATTATTGATTAATACATCTATTGGTTTGCCTTCAACGGCATCAAATATATCTTCAGCCACATTGGTTTCGCATAAATCTTTTACTAGCGTAATCACTTCAACATTAAACTTTTCTTTAAGTTCGGTTTTAACATTCGCCAATCTTTCCGCATCAATATCTACTAAAAATAATGTATACTCATCGTTAGCTAAAAGTGTTGCTAACTCATAACCCAAACCAGATGCTGCGCCTGTAACTAAAGCGATTTTAGACATATTTTAAAATAAGAATGTGCAATATACTACAAACTTATTCCTTTCCATCTACATAATCTTGTAAATAAGAAAAACGAGTAGTTAGTTTACCGTTTTCTGTAATTTTTGCACGTTCTAACACACCATCCTTATCGTTATTAAAAAATGCAGGTATTACATGTTGTAAAAACATCTCGCCAAAACCTTCGCTAGCATCTTGCGGAAGTTCGCATGGTAAATTATCTACTGCCATAACTACAATAGCATTATCGTTTTTATAATCTATTTCTGTTTCAGTTTTCGGGTCGTAACCGTAAATTGGATCTGCTATTGTTGATGCTCGTAATGTTGTAGCAACAGGACCATCTACATCACAACTAATATCAGCAACGACTTTAATATTGAAATCTGGAGATTTTACGTCGCCTCGCGTGTATAAATAAGGTGCGCCATCTCCATAAAAGTGACCTGCTATGAAATAATCTGTCACTTTAGCAAATCGCATAAAATCGGATTCATATGCTTGTGGATTATTAAAAAAATCGAAATTATCAATGACTTTTCCGTCTTTTCGCTTGTTATAGTCCAGTACATCAATTTTACAATAAACAGGTTCATTAAAAGTTTCGTTTAAATATGCCTCGACTGTAACTCGTTTAATTTTCATGGCATCTAACATTTCTTGTGAACCGTTAGATACTTTACCGCTTCCTGTTAGCAATATTTTGATGTTTGGAAGCTTAATACTTTTAAGCTCTTTTATTAATGCCGCTTGATTTGGCAATGGTCCTGCTTTTGGTAATTGCCACGTATTGTATTTTAATCCCCAAGCCCGAAAACCGTTGTAAGCACCTACAATTCCAGCAAAACGTCCGAAACCTATTAAACGAAATCCTTTTTCGTTAGTAATGGTTTCGTGGTCGTATAATTCAATATTTTTTTCTAAAATAGCTTTTAAGAGTTTACGATTATAAGGCTGCTTTTTAATGGTGTGCGAAAAGAAAAAATACTTTTTATTTGGTATTAACGCATCAATTGGCACTTCTTTAACACCAATCATAACATCGCAATCGGAAACATCATTTACCACCTCGAAACCAGCATCTTGATATTGCTCATCTGGAAAAACACGAATATCGCTAGATTCTACTTTAAATTGAGCTTTAGGAAATTGATTTACAAGTTCTTTGAGTTTTGACGGCGAAAACACCACGCGACGGTCTGGTGGATTTTTACGTTCTTTTATTATGGCGAATTTCATGTTATTACTTATAATTGTATCCTGCTAAATTGATAAAATTTTTAATATCTGACAAACTTATAGTTTGGTATAAATTTTGAACGAAACTAAGTGTAAATGCAAGGTTATTGAAACTTTTTGATACCTTTGCAGCCCGCGTTAAGGATTGAGGCATTTGTTGGAGCTCCTCGCAGAGAGCGACTGCCGAAAGCCTGACCCGGAAGGGTAACGCCCACTTCTTGATACATCCCGTAATTTATTCGGGACACTCGAAGTGATAAAATATACTATGACATTAAAATTGGGGTCGACTGGTTTTGACAGCGAGATTAATTGAACGGTAAGCACGTCGTGTAATGATTTTGAGACACGTAAAAGGCTAAATCAAATTTTAAACGGCGAGAATAACTACGCTTTAGCTGCGTAATCTGAATTATAGTAGGATTAGCCTTGGTACACTAGGTGTACAAGCTAAATGTCTCCAGAAAGCCTTGGTTAATGGCGTTCTTTTTTGAGGCATCGTAAATATTGACTAAGATTAGGTAGTGCTTTGTTGCCTTTTCGAGATTAAGAAGCTAAGTTGTAAGTAGGTTGTCTTTAACCAGCTTGCAATCGAAAAAACAAGAAAAGAATAAACGTGTAGAAAGCTCTTTGGTTACTTGTTTGGACGAGAGTTCGATTCTCTCCGACTCCACAATTAAGCGTAACTTGATTACGATTTATGACATGAAAAGTGCAACAATTTTAATTGATTGCACTTTGTTGTTTTAAAGCGTCAGTCCTGAAAGGACTGGAAGTTACATTTACAGGATGGGATTCATTAGTGAAAAACAAAGTTAATCTCTCCGACTCCACAAAAAAAAGCTCCTGAGATTTTATCTCAGGAGCTTTTTTTTATTGAAACAAAACAATAATCTTAACCAGCTTTTTGTTTTTCTTTCATTTTATTAAGCAACATTAATTCATGTTGTATTTCTTCTTTTCTTTCGTTGAATTTTCGAACGCGCTCATCAATCAATTCTTGATTTTTAATACGAGCTTGCCTTCTTAATTCAGCTTTTTCCAACTCTTTTTGCTGCGTTCTCTTTTGAATCATTTTTTCTCTTGCTACAGAAAAATATGAGAACCCATACATGCTCAAGAATAAAAGAGCAATAATTCCTAATATGATGTAACCGTTTTCCATTACACTTTCTATTTTAAATGCTATTAATTAATTATTTTCAAAAAATTCACCATTAAAATAATAAATAAGGGATAAAATGGCAATCTTTATATCAAAAAAAAGAAATTATAATGGCGATATAAAATAAAAAAGGTGAAGTACTAAAAAAAGTAGTTGAAAGATCATATTATCGATAAAATACACCAGCAATATTTCATTTAGGCCAATTTCATCATTTGGTAACAGTATCGAGACTTTCTTTTTGCCAGTTTAAAATGCCACCTTCTAAATCGAAAATCGTTTTGAATCCTAGGGCTTTAAAATCGGCCACACTATTAGAACTTCTTCTCCCAGAACGACAATACACAAAAACTGCCTTTTCTCTATCGAGTTTACCAATATCGTCCTTAAACGAACTAGAATGATAATTGACGTTTATAGCGTTTTTAATATGTCCTTCGTTGTACTCCTCTGGGGTTCTCACGTCTACCAATTGCGCATCTATTAATGCCAATGAATCTTTAAATACCTGAGGGCTTAATTTAGCGGTTTGATTTTCTGTATTTGATTGGCAGTTAAACGCGGATACTGACAAAACTAAACTAAGAAAAATATAAAATCGATTCATTTTATTATGTTTTTAAATCTACAATATCTCCTGTCCACTGCAACATACCACCTTCAAGATTATAGGCATTTTCAAAACCAAGCTGTTCCATGATTTGGCACGCTTTACCGCTTCTATTCCCAGAACGACAATACACGTAATAATTTTTGCTTTTGTCTAAATCTTCAATTTCATCAATAAATTCTTGCCCTTTGTAAATATCAATATGAATGGCGTTTGGTATTATACCTTCAGCTACTTCGGCATCGGTTCTTACATCTAATATTACAGCGTTATCATCGTTTGATAATTTTTCTACCCATTCTTCTTGCGTTAAATCTTCCATATTTACTTTTAAAATTATATCCTACAAAATTAAGATAACTAAATTTATAGACGAAAAAAAATCCGAAGTATTACACTCCGGATTCCAATTATAAAATTTAACGTTTAAACTTTAATAGAACAACCAATAGCTTTGGTTTCTTTTTGCGTTACTTCTTCACCATTTAAAAGGGCATCCACAGCATTTTCAACATACTTTACTTTTACTGCTGAAGCATCTTTATGATTATCATCAATGGCACCAATATACTGCACTACATTACCTTTTTTCGTTTTTTCCAGTACGTACATATGTGGTGTTTTAGTAGCTCCAAACTTAGGATATACTTTTTGCTCTTCGTCCATTAAATAAGGAAACGTAAAGCCTTTTTCTTTCGCGCGTTTTTTCATTTCAGGCATCGCATCGCCTGGTTTAACATCAGTATTATTCGGCATAATCGCTATTACAGGATAACCTTTTGGCGCGTATTTTTCGTTGAGGGCTTGTATTCTATCCTCATACATCACAGCAAATGGGCAGGTATTGCATGTAAATGTAATGATGAAACCTTTGGCATCTTTATAATCTGCCATTGAAACCATTTTACCATCGATATTTTTTAATGAAAAATCTTCGGCTATATCGCCAATTTGATAACCACCACTTATTGGTGTGTTAACATTAAATGCACTAACTAAAACTAGCAGAACAACTGCTGAAAGAATTTTGACTGACTTTTTCATATTTTATTATTTTATAAATTGTTTCACTTCTGTTTCTAACTCTTCATAGTTAAAAGATTGCTCATAAAATCGACGTTCACTATTCTTGTAAATTACAGTTGCTGGTATGGATCCAGACCAACTTTCGTCTACTTTTGGAATCCACGTATTCATATCGGCATCATCTAAAGCAATTACTTTAGAGACGAGATTATTTTCTTTTATAAAAGGCTTTAATTTTTTATCGTATAAATGCGGAAAATCGAGACTTACTAAAACAACCTCAACATTTTGGTTTTTATATTCTGAATTTAATTTCTCGAAATAAGGAAGCTCTTTTACACAGGGTGCGCACCAAGTTGCCCAAAAATTAACCACGTAAATTTTATCATCTTTTTTATTCAAAAATGGTTCTAGACCTGCATAATCATAAACTTCTAACTGAAAATCATCAGAAATTGTCTCATTTTCAATAATCTCTTGTTGCGTTACTGCAGAAACTTCAGCTGTTTTATTCTTTTTAGCACAACTCACTATTAAAAGAATAGCAATAAATAATAGTTTTAACTTCATAAGTATAAAATTAATTAATACTTCTTTGTGTTTCTTCTAGTTTAACAAACTTTTATGTAAAAAATGATTTAAAGTTTTGTGTAAAACTATTTTCATTTCTATATTTGAACCAGTAAAACATAAATCATGAAAACTTTTTTAAATAATACTTGGTGGTGGTGCTTTCGAAACTAATCTTCGTGAAGTAAAACCCTAGTATATTTAAAACTAAAATATCCAAAAGGCTTGTCATTCACGACAAGCCTTTTTCTTTGTTCTGAATTTGTTTCAGAATCTAGAAGAAAATGAGAAACGAAAATGAAAAAATTTAGTCTGTTCACACACCACAAAAGAATTTTAACAGATACCATTACGCCGGTTTCTGTTTATTATAAAATACGCGACAAATTTCCGAATAGTATTCTGTTGGAAAGTGGTGACTACCACAGAAGTCATAAAAACTTCTCGTACATCTGTTTTAACCCGATTGCTACAATTAAAGTTGCAAACGAAGTGATTACTGAAACCTTTCCGGATGGAAGTTCTGCATCATTGGATATTACTGAGGATGTTAATGTGGTTGATGAAATCTACAATTTTACCAAACGCTTTGACACTAAATCTGAAGAAAATTTCAAATTTATAAACAACGGTATTTTTGGTTACACAGCCTATGATGCGGTTAGATATTTTGAAGATATTGAAATTGGAAAGAAAGACAATTCAGTGGTTATTCCAGATATGTATTATGCGGTTTATCAAAACATTATAGCCATAAATCATTTTAAAAACGAAGCTTATATTTTTGCGCACTGTTTTGAAGACACACCAAATAACATTGATGACATTGATAAGCTGATTAATATTCAAAATTTTGCCTCTTATAGTTTCAATGCTAAAGGTGATATTAAATCCAATTTAACTGATGATGAGTTTAGAGAGCATGTTGAGGTGGCAAGAAAACATTGCCAACGCGGAGATGTTTTTCAATTGGTGTTATCTAGACGATTTTCTCAAGAATTTACTGGTGATGATTTTAATATTTATCGTGCCTTACGAAGCATAAACCCGTCGCCTTATTTATTTTATTTTGATTACGGCGATTTTAAAATTTTTGGAAGTTCGCCAGAAGCGCAGCTTATTGTTGACGATGGTTTAGCAGAAATCCACCCCATTGCAGGAACTTTTAAACGCACAGGTGATGAGCATAAAGATGAGATTTTAGCTGAAAAACTCAAGAAAGACGATAAAGAAAATGCAGAACACGTAATGCTTGTAGATTTAGCTCGAAACGATTTAAGTCGTCACGGAAGCGAGGTAAAAGTGGTAACCTATCGTGAAGTTCAATTTTTCTCGCATGTTATTCACTTGGTTAGTAAAGTTACAGGACAAAAACACAAGACAACCTCAACCATGCAAGTTGTTGCAGATACATTTCCTGCAGGAACGTTGAGTGGCGCACCAAAGCATATGGCTATGCAACTCATTGAAAAATATGAAAAGACAAGCAGAGGATATTACGGTGGCGCTATAGGTTTTATGGATTTTGATGGTAATTTTAACCACGCCATTATGATTCGGACGTTTTTAAGTAAGGATTACAAATTAAACTGGCAAGCAGGAGCAGGATTGGTTTCAAAATCAAACCAAGAAAACGAGCTGCAAGAGGTTTACAATAAATTAGGAGCATTAACTAAAGCTATTAAATTAGCAGAAGATATTTAAGATGAAAAAAGTATTAGTTATAGACAACTACGACAGTTTTACGTACAATTTAGTACACTATTTAGAAGACTTAAATTGCGATGTTACCGTAGTGAGAAACGATAAGTTAGCTTTAGAAGATGTGGAGCCTTTTGAAAAAATTGTCTTATCTCCAGGTCCTGGTATACCAGACGAAGCAGGTTTATTAAAAGCTATTATTGAACAATACGCACCAACTAAAAGTATTTTAGGTGTATGCTTGGGACAACAAGCCATTGGTGAAGTTTTTGGCGGTTCATTAATAAATCTCGATGACGTTTATCACGGTGTTGCTACTAACGTAACGATTTGTGTTGATGACGAATATATTTTTAAAGGCTTAGATAAAAATATTGAAGTAGGTCGGTATCACTCTTGGGTTGTTAACCCAGAATTACCAGAAAGTTTAGAAGCGACTTCATTTGATGCGAACGGACAAGTCATGTCTTTAAGGCACAAAACCTACGATGTAAGAGGCGTACAATACCATCCAGAATCGGTTTTAACGCCTGAAGGAAAATCAATTTTAGAAAACTGGGTAAATAACTAAAATAAGTAATGAAAGACATTTTAAATAGACTTATAAACCACGAAACCCTTACAACTGAGGAGGCAAAACAGGTTATAGTTAACATATCAAACAATATGTATAACCCTAGTCAAATTACGTGTTTCCTTTCGGTTTATATGATGCGTAGCATTACTATAGAAGAATTAAGAGGATTTAGAGATGCACTTTTAGAATTATGTGTTCCAATAAATCTTAGCGGCTATAACGCCATTGACATAGTTGGTACAGGAGGTGATGGTAAAAACACCTTCAATATTTCAACTTTATCGGCTTTCATTACCGCTGGTGCTGGAGTTCATGTTTCTAAGCATGGAAACTATGGTGTATCCTCTACTTCAGGTTCATCAAATGTCATGGAATCTCTAGGTGTAAAATTCTCGAACGATGAAGGCTTTCTAAAAAAATGTTTAGATCAAGCAGGCATCTGTATTTTACATGCGCCGTTGTTTCATCCAGCAATGAAAAATGTTGCACCTATAAGAAGAGAATTGGGCGTTAAAACGTTTTTCAATATGTTAGGACCATTAGTTAACCCTTCATTTCCTAAAAATCATGTCCTAGGTGTTTTTAATTTGAAAGTTTTAAGACTTTATAGTTTTTTACATCAAAACTCTGGACATAATTACAATATTGTTTACGCCTTAGATGGTTATGATGAAATCTCATTAACTGGAAAAGCGAAAATTGTTTCTAATCATTCTGAGAAGTTGTTTTCACCAGAAGATTTAGGTGTTTCGCAAATAAAACAAGAAGCTATTTTTGGTGGAGATACCGTTAATGATGCTGCCAAAATATTTGTTGATATCATTAGCGGTAATGGAACAGACGCACAAAATAATGTGGTATGTGCCAATGCAGGATTAGCCATTGCTACCTCCAATAAATTGACCCATAAAGAAGGATTTGAAATCGCGAAAGAATCGTTGTTTTCTGGTAAAGCAAAGCAAAGTTTAGACACTTTAATAGAGTTAAGCAAATGAATATTTTAGATAAAATAGTAATCGATAAGCGCAAAGAAGTTGATTTAAGAAAAGGATTGATTCCAATATCTCAACTTGAAAATTCTGTGCTTTTTAATAGAGAAACCGTTTCATTGGCTCAAAAATTAAGAAATAGCAAGTCAGGAATAATTGCTGAACACAAACGTCGTTCACCCTCAAAATCGGTTATCAATAACAATTTAAATGTTCAAGATGTCGCATCAGGATACGAAAATGCTGGTGTTTGTGGGATGTCTGTTTTAACCGATGGGAAGTACTTTGGTGGTTCGTTAGATGATTTACTAACGGCCAGAGCGAGTTGCAATTTACCTTTGTTGCGTAAGGAATTTATAATTGACGAATATCAAATGCTTGAAGCCAAAGCTTACGGTGCTGATGTTATTCTATTAATTGCAGCGATTTTAACCAGAGTCGAAATCAAGAAATTTTCAGAATTTGCCAAAAGCTTGAAATTAGATGTGCTGTTAGAAGTGCACAACGAAGAAGAGTTGCAAAAATCCATAATGCCTTCAATAGATATGCTAGGAGTTAACAACAGGAATTTAAAAACCTTCGATGTGAGTTTAGAAACTAGTAAAAGTTTAAGCAGTAAGATTCCTGATGACTTTGTAAAAGTATCAGAAAGTGGTATTAGTAGTATAGAAGCGATAAAAGAATTACAACCTTATGGGTATCAAGGATTTTTAATAGGTGAGAATTTTATGAAAACGGATAATCCTGGAGCTAGCGCAAAGGAGTTTATAAAAAATCTTAGCCTCCTCTAACTCCTCCAAAGGAGGAGAACACTCACTCTTGTAAAAAACATGAATAAAGATAAACGACATACTCCGCAATCAATTCCCTCCCCTTTGGGGAGGGCTAGGGAGGGGCTTGCTCTAAAAGTTTGCGGTATGAAATATCAAGATAACATAAAGCAAGTTGCAGCATTGCAACCTGATTATCTTGGTTTTATATTCTTTAAAAAATCTGCACGTAACTTTGATTCTGAAAGCATTCCTCAATTACCGAAATCCATAAAAAAAACAGGTGTTTTTGTTGATGCCGATCTCGATTTGGTTGTTGATAAAATTAAAAAACACGATTTACATGCTGTACAATTACACGGAAACGAATCGCCAGAATATTGCGAAAAAATTAAATCTGAAGGCATTGAAGTAATAAAAGTATTCTCAATAAAAGATGAATTTAATTTTAGTGTTCTTAAACCCTATGAATCAAATGTTGATTATTTCTTATTCGACACCAAAGGAAAATTACCTGGAGGCAATGGCTACACCTTTGATTGGAATGTTTTAAATAATTATCCTTCAGAAAAACCATTCTTTTTAAGTGGTGGTATTGGATTAAGTGAAATTGAAGACATTAAAAAATTTGCAAAGAGCAAAGCATCAAAATATTGCTACGCTTTAGATGTAAATAGTAAATTTGAGATTGAACCCGGACTAAAAAATATTGACGATTTAAAAGAATTCAAAAAGATATCTACTTTATCAGGAATAACAAAATTAAAAAAAAAGCTATGAATTATAATGTTAACGAAAAAGGCTATTATGGCGAATTTGGAGGTGCATTTATTCCAGAAATGCTATACCCAAATGTTGAAGAATTACGCCAAAAGTATTTAAAAGTAATGGCTGAACCTGAATTTCAAAAGGAGTTTAATCAGCTTTTAAAAGATTATGTTGGTCGCCCTTCTCCACTCTATTTTGCCAAACGACTTTCGGAAAAATACAACACTAAAATTTACTTAAAGCGCGAGGATTTAAACCACACTGGAGCGCACAAAATTAATAATACCATTGGCCAGATATTAATGGCTAAACGTTTAGGGAAAACTAGAATTATAGCCGAAACTGGAGCAGGACAACATGGTGTTGCTACTGCTACCGTTTGCGCTTTAATGGGAATGGAATGTATCGTTTACATGGGTGAAATTGACATTGCAAGACAAGCACCAAACGTGGCTAGAATGAAAATGTTAGGCGCTAAAGTAGTTCCTGCATTATCTGGAAGCCGTACTTTAAAAGATGCCACAAACGAAGCCATTCGCGATTGGATTAACAATCCTGTAAACACCCATTACATTATTGGTTCTGCTATTGGACCGCACCCGTATCCAGACATGGTAACCCGATTTCAGGCTGTGGTTTCAGATGAAATCAAATGGCAATTAAAGGAACAAACTGGTAATGAAAATCCTGATTATTTGGTAGCTTGTATTGGTGGTGGTAGTAATGCAGCCGGAACCTATTACCATTATTTACACAATCCTGATGTGAAACTTATTGCTGTTGAAGCTGCTGGTTTGGGTGTAGATTCAGGTGAAAGTGCAGCCACATCGGTTTTAGGAAAAGAAGGCATTATCCATGGTTGTAAAACCTTATTGATGCAAACCAAAGATGGACAAATTACAGAGCCTTATTCGATTTCAGCTGGTTTGGATTATCCTGGTGTTGGCCCCATGCATGCGCATTTAGCTAAAACGGGGCGTGCAGAATTTATGGCCATTACTGATGATGATGCTATGAATGCAGGCTTAGAACTTTGTAAGTTGGAAGGTATTATTCCAGCCATTGAAACCTCACACGCCTTGGCTATTTTTGAACAGAAAACCTTTAAACCAGACGATGTTGTTGTTGTGAGTTTGTCTGGTAGAGGCGATAAAGATTTACAGAATTACATTGAGTATTTCAAAATATAAATTGATAACGTTACGCATGCGTTAGGG
The DNA here is from genome assembly GCF_900141715.1 of Algibacter luteus. Lineage (GTDB taxonomy): Bacteria > Bacteroidota > Bacteroidia > Flavobacteriales > Flavobacteriaceae > Arenitalea > Arenitalea lutea. Next base: position 18,714 of record NZ_FQYK01000012.1, read on the forward strand.
ATTATAGCGACATCCTTTTTTGCTTTTTCTGCAAAAAAGATATAGCGAAAAGCCCGACCCTTGTGGTAACGCCCAAAAAATAATAAAGAAAATGAATCGTATTAAAGCGAAACTTAAAGAAGATAAAAAATTACTGTCTATCTATTTTACGGCGGGGTACCCTAATATTAACGACACGGTTTCTATTATTAAAGATTTAGAGAAAAATGGGGTAGATATGATTGAAATTGGTTTGCCGTTTAGCGACCCATTGGCCGATGGACCCACGATTCAAGATAGCTCTACCCAGGCTTTAAAAAATGGAATGACTACGGAGGTACTTTTTAATCAGTTAAAAGATATTCGTAAAACTGTGGATATTCCGTTGATTATAATGGGTTATTTTAACCCCATGTTTCAGTATGGTGTTGAAGCTTTTTGTAAAACATGTAAAGAAATAGGTATTGACGGTTTGATTATTCCTGATTTACCGGTTGATGTGTATCATGAAGAATATCAGGCTATTTTTGAAAAATTCGGATTGATAAATGTATTTTTAATTACACCACAGACGAGTGATGAGCGCATAAGATTTATAGATTCTATATCTAACGGATTTATATACATGGTAAGCAGTGCAAGTACAACGGGAGCTCAATCTGGTTTTGGTGACGAACAAACTGCATATTTTGAGCGAATTGCCAAAATGAACCTTAAAAACCCTCAAATTATAGGTTTTGGGATTAGTAATAACGACACGTTTACACAAGCTACTAAATATGCCAAAGGTGCCATAATTGGTAGTGCTTTTGTAAAGCATGTTACTAATGAGGGGATTACATCCATATCTAAGTTTGTGAAAAATATTTTGAAATAGATTTTATTACAATTGTTTGATTATCTTTGGTTAACGAAATTGGTTAACCAATTATTTAATTGTTATGAAATCTATATACTATTTAGTTGTTTTACTTTTCTCAGTATCACAGATGCATGCTCAAGTTACCCTTGATGCTGATGGATCTGGTGGTATGCAAACTTATGATTTAATAAACTCAGTTTTAGCTCCAGGTTACGACGCCGTGGAGGAACCAGATTGTAGCCACGCCCCAACTTTTCAGCATATTGATGAACCTTTTGATGCGACTTTAGGTATAAACGTCTTTCGTTTTTATATTCATGAAGCCACAGACACTGATAGATGTAATGGTTCTACAGACCGCCAACGTAATGAAATAAAAACATACGATAAATCGCCAGCAAATTTAAAAGGCGTTGAAGGCGAAAGTGTGATATATAAATGGAAGTTTAAATTGGATGCCGGTTTTCAAGTTTCATCAAGCTTTACGCATTTACACCAATTAAAATCTGTGGGTGGATTGTATGAAAGTATGCCTATGTACACCCTAACGGCGCGTAAATCGACTCCTGACAGGTTGGAATTACGTTATGCTGAAACTAACTCTCAAACTACCTTGATTCAAACGGCAATAGCGCCATTTAAAGGCGAATGGGTAGAAGCTACTGAGTCTATAAAATATGGCACGAATGCGAGTCCAGATTCAGGTACTTATTCGATTGAATTAAAAAGAGTGAGTGATAATGCTGTATTATTAAGTTATACCGATAATGCAGTGAAAAATTGGCAAACTAATGCCGACTTTGTACGACCTAAATGGGGGATTTATAGAAGTTTAAATAATCGCACCGATTTAAGAGATGAAGAAGTCTTGTTTGCGAATTTTAGCATTGAAGAAGTTCCTACTTTGAATACTGAAGATTTTCAAAAATCATCGTTGAAAATATTTCCTAATCCGGTTAAAGATATTATGAAAATTGAAACGCGTAATTTTGATTTTTCTGAAATAGAAATTTGTGATATCTCTGGAAAAAAGGTATTAAATTTTGAAACTGTAAATTCATCTAGCATCGACGTTTCTAGTTTACGACATGGTATTTATTTTGCCACATTTAAGGATCAAAACAATGCCGTTTTTAGAACTAAATTCATTAAAAAATAATCCATATTATTTGTTTATTTTTGATGGCTACAGTTAATTAAAAGTCAAAACTAAATGCCACTAAACATCGTTTTATTTGAACCCGAAATTCCTAATAATACAGGAAACATTGGGCGTTTAGCTTTAGCTTCTGGCTCTCATCTACACCTTGTAAAACCATTTGGCTTTGAAATTGACGATACGCGCTTAAAGCGTGCTGGTTTAGATTATTGGCAACATCTTCAAATTACATATTACGATAATATTGATGCATTTTTTACTATCAATAAAGATAAAACCATGGCGTTTTTATCAAGTCATGGCTCAAAAAATCATTGGGATATTCCTTTTGAAGACGACATGTTTTTAATTTTTGGCAAAGAATCTGTTGGACTGCCCAAAGATCTTCTTAATCAATATTCCGAAAATTTATTTAAAATTCCACTATTTAGCCAACATGTACGCAGCTTAAACCTTGCAAACGCCGTTAGTATTGTGGTTTACGAAGGCATCAAACAAATCAAGTAACATCTTCACCGTCAAAATCTTGCCGATTATCTAAAACTGAAATACTTAAACGCATAAAAGTTTGATACTAATTTGATTATTATTATATTTGGTTTACCACACTGGTTAGCCAATTATTTCAACAATCAAACTTTACAATTATGAAACATCAAACTACAAAAAACCAGCTTTCATTTCAAAAAGTTTTAACTCAGTTCTGTGTCATGTTACTGATAGTATTCAGTTCCTATAGCGGGGTAGCACAAACAACACACAATATTAGCGACCCTGAGGATCTTACGGTATTATCTGCTACCCTTGCCGCTGGAGATACTGTTATTTTAGCAAACGGAACTTACTCTTCCGATGCCAGAATTAAATTTTCGCCAACTACAGGTACCGCAGCCATGCCTATTACATTTAAAGCCGAAACTCCTGGTGGAGTAATATTTGATGGTGGTTTGCGCATGAGTATTGGTGGAGATCACGTTGTTGTTGCAGATTTCCATTGGAAAAATGGTTATGGTGCAAGCAATTTTATTGAATTTAGAGATGGCTTTGATTATGCTAATTACAGTACCATCCAGAACTGTGTAATTGAAAGTTTGGCGATACATCCAGATGATGTTGCCGATGATATAGCGAATAATTCTATTACAAAACACAGATGGATTGTTTTATATGGCACATATAACACGGTAATAAATTGTTCGTTCATGGATAAGCAAAGTGCTGGTGCGTTAGTTCTTGTAGAATTGGCTTATAATGCTGAAGCTGACCGTTGCGCGGTTGTTGGGCATACTATTACTAACAATTATTTTTATAAATATGCTAAAATGAATGCTTCCCTATCCAATTCAGGAGATAGTGAAACCATTCGTGTTGGTACTAGCGAATATCAAAATGTTGATAGTAGTGTAACTGTAAGTAATAATTACTTTGTGGAAGCTGACGGCGAAAATGAAATCATCACAAATAAGAGTAAAAACAACGTTTATACGAATAATACGTTTAGAAGATGTCGAGGTTCTTTAGTGCTTCGTCATGGTTCAAACGCTACTGTTGATGGCAATTATTTTTTAGGTGAAGATGTAGACGGAACAGGTGGTATTAGAATTACAGATAGTAATCATACCGTTACCAACAATTATATTCAAGACTGTATAACTGTGCTTGATCAAGCTAAATGGAACAACGGTATCACATTTATAGGAGGTGGCGATAGTGCAAACGTTGTTTGTACTTCTACAAGCGTATCAAACGGTTATCAAAAATCTGAGAACATTAATGTTTCCAACAACACTATTGTAAACACTAATGCACCGTTATTTTATAACGAAGATAAAGGGTCAACCGATCCAACGGGAACAGTTTCAAATAACTTAATCTATTTTGCAGCTAGTGATCCGAATTCATCTAATGTTATTTCAGGTGATAGTGATAGTGCTAATGCTTTTGCTAATCTTGGCACCGCTTTAGCCTATTCTGGAAACGTTTTTACGGGTACTAATTTAGGAGCAACAACTACAGGATTTTCTGAAGAAAACGGAATAACAGCTACCGCAGATGGTGAAATATTTACATTTACTGGCACTGGTTCTGCTGGCAAAGGTGCAGATATGGGTGCTTATGAACCAGCCACCGATGCTATGGTAGGTTATGGCATAGGAGCTTGTTTTTTAAATAATGTAGGAGGTCCAATTTCAAATGGTGATTGCTCAGTAGTTATAAACGATTATTTAACGGTTAGTAGTTTATCAACACTACCTGCATCGGCATCTAGTAACGATATAACTGTTAATTCGAATGTAAGTTGGACGGCAGCTTCAAATGACAGCTGGATAACTATTAATACAACCTCTGCAACAGGAAATGCAACTGTTTCGGTTTCAGTAACCGAAAATATAGATACAAGTACCAGAACAGGTTCTGTAACTTTTACACAAGATCCAGGAGGCGATGATATTGTAAGAACCTTGAATGTAACACAAGAAGGCGCTGAAATTACCTCACTTTATACCTTAATTAACACAGGAACTGCGACCGACCCAGTGACTATAGATTCTTTTTCGAAAGAAGAAGTAAACGGCACAACAAAATTTAATTATGCCGCAAACACTTTAGATAAAGATAATGGATCTGTTTGGGCAGCCGATGATGGCGCTGTTTTAGCTGGAGATTACAAAGGTGATGGTGAATACATTATTTACAGTTTAGGCGATTTATATAACTTAGATTTTATCCAGTTTACAACCACTAACAAATCAGATCCTTTTGGATATCAAATATGGGTTTCTACTACTGGAACAGAAACAGCAGACTTCACTATGGTTTTACCCACAACTGGCGAGTTATTGCTTACCGCAACTGGCACAACCGATTTTAATCAATATGAAGTGGATGCCGAAGCGCGCTACGTGAAGTTAATGGGCTACGGAAGATTTAACAGTGCAGGAGATACCAGAACCAGTCAATGGAATGCTATTGGTGAAATTGAGTTTTTTGGTGAATTAAGTTCTTTATCTGTTGAAGACAATGCTTTTCAAAAGCAGATTAACATATATCCTAATCCAGTATCAGATATCTTTACAATTAAGAGTGAACAAAGCAATTTAAAAGCCCTTAAAGTTTATAATCTTGATGGTAGATTAGTTTTAGAGCAATCTTATAAATCATCACAATCTGAAATTAGTATTGATGCGTCATCATTTTCAAATGGCTTATATTTAATAAATCTTTCAAGTGATAGCGATTCTCAACAAACAAAACTTATTGTTGTTTCACATTAAAAAATAAAAAACATGAGCTCAATATCTAGACGATCTTTTACAAAACAAACTGCTCTGGGCATTGGGTTCATTCCTTTGCTAGGTTTTTCTAATATTTTATTTGAAAATGAATCTAATACAGATACATTATCTATTCATTTATTTTCAAAACATTTGCAGTTTCTTAACCTTGAACAAGCAGGTGAAAAAGCCGCTGAATTAGGGTTTCAAGGGTTAGATTTAACTGTAAGACCAAAAGGCCATGTTTTGCCAGAAACTGTAATTGAAGATTTACCAAAAGCCATAGCCGATATTAAAAAAGGTGGCTCGACTTGTTTAATGATGACAACCGCTGTTGAAGACGCAGCGAATCAAACAGATGTTAACGTCTTAAAAACTGCTGCTCAACTCGGTATAAAATACTATAGAGCTAATTGGTTTAAATATTCTGAAGAACGCACCATGGAAGCCGATTTAGAATACTACCAACAAAAGATAAAAACGCTTAGTTTACTTAATAAACAACTTGGTATTTCGGGTTGTTACCAAAACCATGCAGGACGCTCTGTGGGAGCTTCTATTTGGGAAATTAAAAAGATATTAGAGCAAGCTGAACCTGGTTATTTTGGTACTCAATATGATATCAGACATGCTATGGTAGAAGGTGGACTGTCTTGGGAAAATGGCTTAAAACTTATAAAATCATCAATAAATACTATTGTTCTTAAAGATTACAAATGGGGACAAGTAAATGGTGTGTGGAAACCTATTAATGTGCCTATAGGCGAAGGTATGGTAGATTTTAAAAAATATTTTGCGCTATTAAAAGCATATAAAATCAATGTTCCGGTAAGTCTGCATTTGGAATACGATTTAGGAGGTGCCGAAAAAGGTAAAAAAGAGATTACCATTGAAAAAAAAGAGGTTTATAAAGCCATGAAAAAAGATTTAGATGCTGTACAACGGTTATGGCAAGAAGCTTAAATATAGGACTAATTAAATAGCAATCTAAGTAGATTTACTGCTTCTAAAAAAAGGCTCAAGTGAAAACTTGAGCCTTTTTATTTAATTCGCTTTTCTGTTTTTCAGCATCTTCAAATACATTGTTTCAACCTTAGTTCTTGCCCAAGGCGTTCTACGTAAAAATTTCAAGCTTGATTTTACCGAAGGATTATCAGTAAAACATTTAATTTTTATGTTATAGCCCATATATTCCCAACCATAATGCGCCACCAAATCGTTTATAATTTGTTCTAATTTAATTCCATGAAGTGGATTATTGGGTTGCGATTCCATTAACGATATTTATTAATTCCGTCTGTCGTTTCTGCGACTATCACTATTGCGTTTTGGGCGTCTGGAATTATTACTTTTTTGACTATTCGAATTATTCGATCTTGAATTTCTAGAACGATTACCTCCTCCACGTTGTTGCCTTTTTTCAGGCTGTGTCGAAGCATTAGGATCGGGTTCAAATCCTTCTATAATTTCAACTGGTACTTTCATTTCAATCAACTTTTCAATATCTCTTAAAAAAGTTGTTTCATCTGCGCTTACTAACGACAATGCTTCACCACTAGCTCCTGCTCTACCCGTTCTACCAATTCTGTGTACATAATCTTCAGAGATATTTGGCAATTCAAAATTTATAACGTGTGGTAACAACGGAATATCCAATCCACGGGCCGCAATATCTGTAGCAACTAAAACTCGAACTTTTCCAGTTTTAAATCCCGCCAAAGCTTTTGTTCTTGCTCCTTGACTTTTGTTACCATGAATAGCCGCTGCCGTAATTCCAGATTTTATCATTTTTTCACAGAGCCTATTAGCGCCATGTTTTGTTCTGGTAAATACCAAAACCTGTTTCCAGTTACCTTCAGAAATTAACTTTATAATCAATCCTGTTTTTAAGCCTTTAGCAACACGATATACTTTTTGACTTATGGCTTCAACAGTCGTGTTTTCAGGTGTCGCTTCAACTTGCACGGGATGGTTTAAAATACCATGTGCTAATTTCTTTATATCCTTAGAAAACGTTGCCGAAAACATTAAATTCTGACGTTTCTCAGGCATTGATTTTATAACGCGCTCGATATCTCTTAAAAAACCCATATCTAGCATACGGTCGGCTTCATCTAAAACAAAAATTTCAACACGCTTTAAAGATAATAACCCTTGGCTCTGTAAATCTAATAAACGACCCGGAGTAGCCACCAAAATATCGATACCTTGCCGAATGGTTGCGGCTTGAGGTTTCTGATTAACACCACCAAAAATAACAGCGCTTCTTAAGTTTAAAAACTCGCTATATTCTTTAACATTGGCATATACCTGAGCTGCTAGTTCTCTGGTTGGTGTTAGTATTAAAGCACGAATGGGTCTGTATTTTTCTTTTGGGTTTTCAGAAAGAATGTGTAATAGTGGTAATGTAAAACCCGCTGTTTTTCCTGTTCCTGTTTGTGCCGATGCTAATACGTCTTTACCTTCTAAAACTGGAGGTATTGCTTTTTGTTGAATAGGACTTGGGGTGGTGTATCCTTTTTTGCTAACTGCTTTTAGCAAGGCTTCGGATAAGCCTAAAGATTGAAATGACATATATTGTGTTTATGAAGATCCGTAACGGACGTTTGAGATAACAAAACATAATGCATTCTACCTCCTTCTAATTAAAGGCGCAAAGGTACAGCTAATTATCTGGGTAATATTTATTATTTCGTTTAAAAAAACTCACTGTACTGCATCACTCGATAATCAAACGTGTTAAATTTTGGGTTTTTAGCTTTAAGTTGTTTGTAAAGGGGAATTCTACTTATTGATATGTTAGCAGCTCCAGAGCCTGAAGTTAGGGAAACGGTTTTGATTGTTCTTATAGAGGTTTCGTCTGTACTCAACCTGACAGGTAGATTAAATTGGTGTATTCGTGGTACTTCATCAGTAACCAATTCCAATTTTAGGTTGTATTTTTTTATATGCCTTCTGAAGAAATATTCTGGTCCGTTTTTACTGTTTCCACCAGTGAATAAAAGCGTATCAATATTCGGATATTGTTTTAAAATCCCAATAATATCGCGAAGTTTTATGTTTTGCATTCCTAAATCGGATGCATCAATTTTTTCGCGCTCTGCACTGTCTACAATATCACAAACGCCTATTTTGTGTTGTATTAAAAACTGTTTCCGTTGTTCTATAGCTTCTTGAGAATTGTCATATCTCAAATTTAAACCATGAATCTTATCAATAAATAACCATAACGAATTATAATAACTTCCATAACAAAAATCGACATCCTTTTCTAAAAGATCACCTGTTGAAAACCGCGGTGGCGGTAAAGTGCCCACAATAAGTTTAGTCGTATCCTTCTTTATAAAAGGTTTGTATGGGTGTTTGTGTTTAAACATTTCTGTTGTTTCCGTGAAAGCGAAAATATTATTGTTTTTAGTCTTTAATCATGCTTCTTAAACCTATAAGAATGACAACGGTATTAATTTGTTTAAAAGTAAAAAAATCACTATTTTAAGAATATAAAATAAAGATATGGGAAAAGGCGATAAAAAAACAAAACGAGGCAAAATTAATCGAGGTACTTTTGGAGCAAGAAGACCAAGAATTAAAAAAAAGCCAAGTATTGAACAAAAAATAAACGTGAGCGATAAGGCAAAAGCCAAATAATTATCTGATAAATACAAGTTCGGAATCTGAACTCTTAGCTTCGCTAAAACTATAACCATCGTAATTAAATCCTTTTAAATCATCGATGGTTTTTGCATTGGTATCAACCACATAACGCGCCATCAAACCACGCGCAGCTTTCGCGAAAAACGAAATCATTTTATACTCGCCGTCTTTAAAATCTTTAAAATTAGCAGTAATCACTGGTACTTTTAAAGCTTTCTTATCTATGGCCTTAAAATACTCGTTACTTGCAAGGTTTAAAAATAACTCATCATCTTCAAGCGCTTCGTTTAAAGCCTTTGTGATGTCTTTTTTCCAGAATTCATAAAGATTCTTTTTTACACCAATTTTTATTTTCGTTCCCATTTCTAAGCGGTAAGGCTGAATTAAATCGGTTGGTTTCAATAAACCGTATAATCCTGAAAGTATAAAAACGGTGTTTTGTAGTGTCTCTAATTTTTCTTCAGGAATCGTATAAGCTTCCAAACCTCTATATACATCGCCATTAAAAGCATACACTGCGGGTCGCGCATTTTCAGTTGAAAACGGTAACGACCAAGTTTGATTACGTTCGTAATTTAATTGTCCTAAATCATTAGAAATGCTCATAAGTTTGGATAAACTTCTGGCAGATTTCTTTTTAAGCAATTTATTTAATCGTTCCGATTGTTTTAAAAACTGCGGTTGCGTGTATATCTTGGTTGGTAATTTGGTTTCAAAATCTAATGACTTTGCTGGTGATAATACTAATTTCATAAGCCTATTTTAATTCCCTGACGAGGAAATTGTTTGAATTTATTTCAAAGTTACAATTACTAATTTACTTTTTAAATTGAAGCTTAAAATTATTTGTGATGTGGTTATAAATGGAATTGATAGTTTTTGATATTGTGAGAGTAAATCAACTAACTTTAATTTATACCAGACATAATGCTTCCTTATCTGTGATATCATACAAAAAATTTTATTTCAAATTTTTCAAGTGTAATACTTCTGCGTTAGGGATTGAAGCACGTGTTGGAGCTCTTTTTGTGTTGTTGCACCTATGCAACACAAAAAAGCGACTGCGTAAAGCCCGACCCTTGTGGTAACGCCAAAATAATTAATACTAAAAACTGAATTTTTCGAACTTACTACCTACCAGACATTTAAATATCCTGATGCTTAGAGTACGTGCGCCACTTCTCAATACATTGCTGCATATCTTCTGGTATTGGTGTTTCAAAACGCATAAATTTACCAGTTGTTGGATGCTCAAACCCTAAGGTTTTAGCGTGTAAAGCTTGCCTTGGCAATACCTTAAAGCAATTATCTACAAATTGTTTGTATTTGGTAAAGGTGGTACCTTTTAATATTTTTTCACCGCCATATCGCTCGTCGTTAAACAAGGTATGCCCAATGTGTTTCATGTGTACACGAATTTGGTGCGTACGCCCAGTTTCTAGTTTGCAGGACACTAAGGTTACGTAGCCTAAGCGCTCTAAAACTTTATAATGCGTAACGGCAGGTTTGCCTTTATCTTCTTCATCGTCAAGAAAAACCGTATTCTGTAATCTGTTTTTTGGGTGACGGCCAATATTGCCTTCAACAGTACCTTCGTCTTCTTCAATATTTCCCCAAACAATGGCAACATATTCGCGTTCGCTGGTTTTATTTGCAAACTGTAACGACAAATGCGTCATGGCTTGTTCGGTTTTAGCAACTACTAAAAGTCCGCTTGTATCCTTATCAATTCTATGCACCAATCCGGGGCGTTCGCTAGAGTTATTTGGTAAATTATCAAACCTATGAATTAAGGCGTTTATAAGGGTTCCCGAATAGTTTCCATGTCCCGGATGTACAACCATTCCGGCCGGTTTGTTAACTACTAACAGATCGTCATCTTCGTAAACCACATCTATTTCAATGTCTTCACCAACCAGTAAGTTTTCGTGAGGCGGATGTGTAAATAGCACCCGAATTTGGTCGTTAGGTTTTACTTTGTAATTCGATTTTACAGGAACATCATTAACAAAAATACTTCCGTTTTTCGCTGCTGCCTGAATCTTGTTTCGCGTAGCATTTTCAACAAAATTCATTAAATATTTATCAATACGTAACGGCGTTTGCCCTTTATCAACTGTAAAGGCGTGGTGTTCGTAAAGGTTTTCTTCGTCTGGTAATTGCGGTGTATAGTCGTCCATTAGTTAAGGTCTCTTACCATTACCGAGCACTAAATCAATCTCAGAAGTTCTGGCTAGCTTATCGCCCGGATTAAGTGTTTTCCCTTTATGCGAAAGCTTTAAAACCATATCTTTTCCAATATTATCAGCATATGTGATGCGTCCAACTTTAAAACCTAAAGCCTCCAAAGTTGGTTTTACTTGTCGGTATGTTCTGTCTATTAAGCCATCAGGAATATTCATTTTTCGATAACCCGACGGATTTAGCGTAATATATATTTTTCTATTTTCTTTAACCTGAGTACCTGCTAAAGGTTCTTGCTCTATCACCGAGAATTTAGGATAATCGGGATTATAATTAGCAGAATCTTGAATTTTCATAACCAAATTATTATCCTCTAACTCTATTTGAGCTACATTAATAGACTTCCCTTTAAGCTCCGGAACGGTCTCAAAATCTCCATGATTTGTTGAAAAATTCAAATATTTTAACATTAAAAAACAAAATACAACAACGGCTACTACTGCCAATACTAATTGCTTTAAAAATGTTTTACTGGTCAAGAATTTAATTACACTCATCTATAGATTTTTCAATTAGGCAAATATATAAAACACAACTGTTTTTTCTTTTGCAATATATATGATATTTTAGCCTATACCAATTTATAAACTAATAATAGATACGTTTTATTGTTGGTTTTTGGTTGTAAAAAAGTCAATTAGAATTTTCAGTTTAATGTTTTGGGCAACAGCCTGTCTGCAGACAGGTTACCACAAGGGTCGGGCTTTTAGCTATTCCTTTTTATCGAATCTCAAAAAAGGTTAAGGCTATCGAGGGATAGACGAACGGCTAGAATCCTTAACACTGTTTCGCGTTTCATTTTAAACAATATTAATCTAACTTTCATATTTTTACTTAAATTAATAAAAGGTATTAAATAAATTTACTCCATCGTGAGCATCACATAATTTAAATATTAAATGAAAAAAAATATTGCCATCATTATGGGAGGTTATTCCAGCGAATACAAAATCTCATTAACAAGCGGTAACGTGGTTTATGAAACACTAGACACTTCAAAATACACTCCATATCGTGTTCATATATTTAAAGACAAATGGGTTTATGTAGATGAGGACGATGAAGAATTTCCAATCGATAAAAACGATTTCTCAATAAATATCGACAGTTTTAAAGTTACTTTCGATTGTGTTTTTAATGCTATTCATGGCTCACCAGGTGAAGACGGCTTTATGCAAGGGTATTTTAAATTATTAAATATTCCGCACACCAGTTGCGATATGTATCAAGCCAGCTTAACTTTTAATAAACGCGATTGTTTAAGTGTTTTAAAACCATACGGTATAAAAACGGCCGAATCTTTTTACCTCAACCTAGGCGACCAAATTAACGAAGATACTATTATTGCCAAAGTAGGCTTACCTTGTTTTGTAAAAGCCAATAAAGCTGGAAGTAGTTTTGGCGTTAGTAAAGTACACACCAAAGAAAATTTACAGCAAGCCATTGATGTATCTTTTAAAGAAGACGACGAAATTATTATCGAATCGTTTTTAGATGGTACTGAAGTTTCTGTGGGCGTTATTACCTATAAAGGCCAAACTAAAGTATTACCCATAACTGAAATTGTTTCAGAAAATGATTTTTTCGATTATGAAGCCAAATATCTCGGAAAATCACAAGAAATAACACCGGCCAGATTAACCAATGAGGAGGAAGAAAAAGTAACTAAAGAAGCAAAAAAGGTATACGAAGTTTTAAAAATGAAAGGCTTTAGCAGAAGCGAGTTTATTTTTAAAAATGGTGAACCGCATTTATTAGAAATGAATACCGTGCCTGGGCTAACCAGAGAAAGTATTTTACCGCAACAAGCTGCTGCTGCAGGAATTAGTTTAAGCGATTTGTTTGATAGTGCCATTGAAGAAGCTCTTAAAAACTACTCATAATTGCCTCAAAGGATAGAATCCATTACGAGAATTAATAATAGAATCTTATATTTACATTATATTAATTTTTCTCTGAACTTTGCTTGTAAAGCAGTTGAAATAGAGAGAAAAAAAGCGCCATATGAAACGAGCTTTATTCCCAGGGTCTTTTGATCCGTTAACTTTAGGACACTACGATATTATTAGACGTGGTGTAACACTTTTTGATGAAGTTATTGTTGCCATCGGCGTGAATTCTGATAAAAAATACATGTTTACACTTGCTGAACGTAAACGTTTTATTGAAAAGGCCTTTGACGACGAGCCTAAAATAAAAGTAGTGACTTATAAAGGTTTAACGGTGGATTTTTGTCAGGAAATTGGTGTTGATTTTATATTACGCGGACTAAGAAATCCGGCAGATTTTGAGTTTGAAAAAGCCATTGCCCATACCAACAGAAGTCTGTCTGAAATTGAAACTGTGTTTTTATTAACTGCTGCAAAAACATCGTATATCGCATCCTCTATAGTACGCGATGTGATTAGAAATAATGGAGATTATACCAAATTGGTACCTGATAGTGTCAGGGTAAAATAGCTACTCGATTTATTGTAACGAAGTTTATCAATTATATACTAATAAGTAAACGTTACAATGAACGCCTTGTCACACAAAATCATATTCTTTCTTTTTAAACTGAAGCTTCTTCAGCCCTCTGAAAGTACCATAAACTTTTGGTTGCAGAGTGAGGATACCGATAAGTTAGAGTATGCTGTAACACAAGGAAATTACAAAACCAGAAAACTGGCCGCCGAAGCTCTAGAGCAATTGGCAAAACCCTTTTCTATCCCTGCTTTATTAAAATGTATTAATGATAAAGTACAAAATGTATCAATTGCGTGCTTAAATGCTTTGGAGCGCATTTCTACGAAAGATGAGCTTATTAAAACCATTGTAAAAAAACGTTTTAAATGGGTTAATGAAATTCGTGAAAAACGTGAGAAATTCGAAGCCAACAAGGGTAAAAAATATAACATTTACCGTTGGGAACGTGCCAGCAAAAAATCTTTTGACATGGTTAAAGAGCGATTAAAAAGACCTATACGTTGAAACATAAACTAATGGAATAATGAAGCTTAAACTATTTGTATACCAAAACAGGTGTTCAGGTTTACGTTAGAGATTGCAGTGAAAAGCGCAACCCTTGTGGTAACCTGCCTGCAGGCAGGCGCCCAAAAAAATCTTAAAATTTATACTCTGAAAGCCCTTTGGTGAATGCCTCAGGGTTTTCGGCTAAGTGATAACGCGGATCGTCAATATCTTCAATAATCACTTCTCTAAACTTAGGGCTAGACTTGTAAAGTAAAATTTTACAATCTTCGCTAAGGTGTTTAAGTTTGATGTTTTTACCAGCCTCTTCGTATTTGTTTACCAGATTGAAAATGGCTTCGATAGCCGAATGATCGCTTATACGAGATTCTACGAAATCAATCTCAACAGTATCTGGGTCGTTTTTAACATCAAATTTTTCGTTGAATGCGATAATAGAACCAAAAAACAAAGGCCCCCAAATTTCGTAAACCTTTGTGCCATCTTCACGAATGCGCTTTCGCGCACGAATACGTTTTGCGTTTTCCCAAGAGAACACCAAAGCACTGATAATAACACCTGCGATAACGGCTATTGCCAAATCGAAAATAACGGTTAATGCAGATACTGCGATTAAGACAATAACATCACTTAACGGAATTTTATTTAATATTCTAAAACTACTCCATGCAAACGTACCAATAACTACCATAAACATAACGCCTACTAAGGCTGCAATAGGTACTTGCTCTATTAAACCGGATGCAAAAAGTATAAATACCAATAACAAAACAGCTGCAACAATACCTGACAATCGTGTGCGACCGCCAGATTTAATATTGATTAACGATTGCCCAATCATGGCACAACCACCCATACCTCCAAAGAAGCCAGTTATAATATTAGCACCACCTTGAGCTAAACATTCTCTGTTAGTGTTTCCCCGAGTTTCAGTTAATTCGTCAATTAAATTTAAGGTCATTAACGATTCTATTAAACCAATGGCTGCAAGTATTAAGGCATACGGACCAATAAATTTTATGGTTTGCCAATTAAAAGGCACTTTGCTAAAAATATCGGTTTGAAATTGAGGTAACCCTCCTTTTAAGCCTTCTCCTCCTCCATCTCTAATAAAACTTCCTACTGTGGCTACATCTAATTTTCCAAAAATTACAATGGCTGATACTACTAAAATCGCAATTAACGCTTCTGGAAGTTTTTTGGTAAGCTTTGGTAAGCCAAACATAATACCCATTGTAAGAGCCACTAAAGCAACCATAATAGTTAACTCGTTACCTGAAAACCAATCGCCATTGGCATCCTTAAACATTCCCAATTGCGATAAGAAAATAACGATTGCCAAACCATTAACAAACCCCATCATTACTGGATGTGGAATTAAACGCACAAATTTACCAAGCTTAAAAACCCCAGCAAGCATTTGTATAATTCCCATTAAAATAACCGTTGCAAATAAATAGTATAATCCTAATTGCTCACCTTCTGCTCCCATGGCATTTCCTTCGGCAACTAAGCTAACCATAACTACGGCTAATGCGCCTGTTGCGCCACTAATCATTCCTGGTCGACCTCCAAAAATTGAGGTAATTAATCCAATCATAAAGGCAGCATATAATCCGACTAATGGATCTACACCTGCAACAAATGCAAATGCTACAGCTTCTGGCACTAAGGCTAAAGCTACTGTAATTCCACTTAAAATATCATTTTTAGCGTTGGCGGTTCGCCTTCTTATAAACTCGGTCATGGTCGCTTTTTTTTAAAGGTGCAAATTTACAGTTAATATAAAGACTCACAAGTACATATTGTTATATTTGTTAAAGTTTATTCTAAATCGTTTGAAATGAAACGCCTGCTTTACTTGTTCATTTTTGTATTTTCTTGCAATACTTCTAATGAAAAACCATATTATGATTTTGAAACTCATTTTGAAATTTCTAATGGTTTAGAAACTGCTACTTACCAACAAACAATTCAATTTTATAATGATTTAGCTAAAGCATATCCTCAAATTACAATAGATTCTATAGGCGAAACTGATTCAGGAAAACCATTGCATTTGGTAACTTTTAATGTTGACACCCAATTCGATTTCTCAGAGATTAGAAAAAATAAACGTATTCTTTTTATAAACAATGGTATTCATCCAGGTGAATCGGATGGTATCGACGCTACCATGCTATTGTTTAGAGATTTAGTTCATGGGCGAATAGAACCTCCTAAAAACACGGTTTTGGCAACTATTCCAATTTATAATGTTGGTGGAAGTTTAAATAGAAATACCTCTAGTAGAGCTAACCAAAACGGACCAAAAGCATATGGTTTTAGAGGAAACGCTAGAAATTATGATTTAAATAGAGATTTTATAAAGTGTGACACTAAAAATGCCGAAACCTTTTCAAAAATCTTTCAATTGGTAAAACCTGATGTTTTTATTGATACCCACGTTAGTAATGGTGCCAATTATCAATATACACTTACCCATCTGTTCACGCAACACAATAAATTAGGAGGTGATTTAGGTCATTATTTACATACCGAAATGATGCCTAAATTAGAACAAAAATTAGCTGAAAAAGAATGGGATATTACACCGTACGTTAATGTGTTTAACAAAGTGCCTGAAAAAGGGTTTTCTCAATTTATGGATTACCCCAGATATTCAACGGGCTATACAACACTTTTTAATTGCTTGGGCATGATGGTGGAAACACACATGCTTAAACCTTACGAACAAAGAGTTGAGGGCACTTATGAGCTTTTGAAAAGTATGATTGCAATTACTGAAGAAGATGGTGAAACCATTTCAAAAATTAAAAATGAGCAGATAAAACGATTATATGAAAGTAAAACCTATAGGTTGCTTTGGGAAGTGGATACCACTGAAATATCACAATTAAATTTTAAAGGATATGAAGCTAAAACCATTAAAAGCGATGTTACTGGATTCAATCGATTAAAATACGACACCAATAAGCCTTTTATTAAAACTATAAAATATCAGAATTACTTTAAACCAACTAAAATAATTGAAATTCCATCAGCATATATTATACCTCAAGGTTGGCACCAAGTTATTAACTTACTGAAGCTTAATAAGGTTGAAATGAAAAGATTTGAAAACGATACTATTTTGGAAGTTGAGCATTATAAAATTACAGATTATGACACTAGAAGGATGGCTTACGAAGGCCATTATCCCCACTATAATGTTCAAATTAGTTCGAGTTTAGAAAATAAAAACTTTCAAAAAGGCGATTACATCATACATACAGAACAGGAAGCCATTAGGTATTTGATAGAAACTCTCGAACCACAAGCTATCGATTCGTTTTTCAACTGGAACTTCTTTGATACTATTTTGCAACAAAAAGAAGGCTTTTCGCCATATGTCTGGGAAGATATTGCTTTAGAACTATTAGAAAATAATCCTGATTTACGTGAAGCTTTTGAACAAAGAAAAAAAAGCGATTCAGAATTTAATGCGAACTGGTATGCTCAGTTAGACTGGTTGTATAAACAAAGTGAATACTATGAAAAAGCGCATATGCAGTATCCTGTATATCGATTAAATTAACTTACAACAATAATTTTATATTAGCATAAGAGTTTTCAAGAGCCTTTTCTATTTCTTTTCCATTTAACCATGCAACTTTAGTGATGCCCTCAGATTCTTCAGCCTTTAATTTACCATTATAACTTGTTTTCATTTCAAACCAATAGGTAATCTTAATTTTATAGCGACCGTTTCGCTTAAAAATATGATAAGTTGTATCTAATGGTTTAGTGATTTTTAAGCCTTTTACGCCTGTTTCTTCTTCTACTTCTCGAATGGAAGTTTCCTCAATGGATTCTTTTTTCTCTGTTTTCCCTTTAGGTAAATCCCATTTATCATTTCTATAAATAAATAAAATTTCTCCCTTTTCATTATAAACCTTTCCTCCTCCAGCAATAACATTAGGCAGTTTCTTTAAAAATTTTTTTAATATTTTATCGGGGTTTTTATGTATTAAGTGAACTTCACTTAACGATGTTCTGTTAAGCCTTCTAATCACTTTAGCCATATTTACGGTTTTTAGTAAATAATTTTTAAAGTTGGTTTCTTTCTCAACGACCGAGGTTAAAATTATTGGCTTATCACCAACAAAAACTTTATACATACTTGTTAGAGTTAACTTTTTGGAAGGGTAAAAATATCATTTTTACTTACACTTTTACCTTCTGAAAAATAAATTATTTCAAAAAAAAAGAAAGTCGTTGTAAATACAACGACTTTCTCTAAACATTTAATCTTTCTTTTTCTTATTTCTTAACTATAATTTTATTGGTTATGGTTCTATATTCCGATGAGAATTGCACTAAATACATTCCAGAATTCAACCTACTTGTATTTAAAGTTTGTAAACCAGATTCTAAATCATTAGCCACTCCAGACATCACACTTCTTCCGCTTACATCAATGATATTATAATTCATAACCTCATTTTCAATAAGCTCTATTTCAACATTTAGACTATGCACTACAGGGTTTGGGAAAAAATTAGATATGCTATTCATTTTAATAAAATCTTTTTTGAAAGCTTCATAACTATCATATTTATCTACAAATCCATCAATACTAAAATCATTAGCTCCTTTAGCCGATAAGCTACTTTTTCCGCTATTTCCACCATTGAAATATTTGTTAAAGAAATAGCAAAACCATTTCGAACCTAAAACAATATTTATAGCTCCATGAACATCAAGAGATGCACAGATATTATTCTCTGTAATTAAATTGACTACATCAAATCCAGTTGTTTGACCCGGCACAACAACAGATAAATCTAAAGTATCTGGATTATAAACTAAGCTGTGAATTCTGTAAAAACCTCTATGGTTTACTTCAAACACTGGGCTATCTGACACATTTAATATGGTTAAAGAATGTGCTTCAGTTAAAACATATAATTGTTGATATCCATTAGGTATAACTGGTTGTTTATTCGTTTTAGCTGAAATTGTTGCACTCCTCCTTACTAAACATTGAATTGGATTTTTTGAGTACATAGTCCCAGCATCTGCCGTACATATCTCCGTTTCTTCTTCTACCATAATTGGGGCACCTGCAACATCCAACGACGCACATAAACCTGCATTGGTTACCACATTTAATACATCGACACCTGTGGTGCTTCCAAAAGTTACTATGCTTAAATCTAAAAAGTTAGCACTCTCTAGTCTACCATCATACACTAAGGTATGGATGGTGTATAAGCCTGCACTGTTTACTGTGAACTCTGGATCTGTGTTTACAGCTTCAATCACTAAATCTGTTCCTGAAGTTAAGACATAAATACTGCTATATCCTTCTGGAATATTGATATTGCCATCCGCTGTAGCACTAAGCATCGCTTTACCGCCACTTA
>NZ_FQYK01000002.1:0-52904 GCF_900141715.1 Algibacter luteus
ACTATTTCTATTGCTCCTGGATTAATTGCTGCGTCCTCATCGTTACAATCATCATTAGTTAAACCAAACCCAACTCCTGGATCCGAGCAAAATAGAGTGCCAGCATCCGCAACATCACCATAACTATCACCATCTGCATCAGCATAATACGTTGTAAAAGTAATGTCATTATCTATAACCGCATCACAATCATTATCCTTACCATCACAAAGTTCTGGTGCTCCAGGATATACGGTGTTATCCGTGTCATCACAATCGGTACCATTACTAGAGTTATCTCCTCCTGACCAATTATCCATAGCATAACCTTCAACCATTATGCCTGGGTTTCCAGAAGTATTTGCGCCAGAAGGATTATTAATGGAGTGTGCCAAAGTACCATTTATAAAAACCTTGTAAGTCGTTCCAATAACTTCTCCTCGAATTACATCACCTTCTACTACAGGATAAGTAATAAGACCTTTACCAGTTCTTGTACCATTATTCACAACTAACAATTGTATATAACTGCCACTACACTGCCAGACTACACTCGATGTTGCATCACATCTAAGTGCTACACCAGACCAAGATACCCCTCCTCCGGAAAAAGTAGCTTCTGCCCATTGGTCGTCATCAAAAGTTCCATTACGGTAAGCTATAGCAAAGATTCCTTCACCTTTCTTAACTGTATTTGAAACTATTCCAGCAACGCCCCCACCAAATCCTATAGAATGTGTCCAGTCTGAACCTAAATCATTAGAATCTGCTCTATTAAAATTATCCGTAAAAAGATTGCCTGCACCGTTATTAAAACCATCACCGTCTAAATCATCATCCAATGTTAATGGATTACAATCGTCATCGATTCCATTGTATGGTACCTCCGTATTTCCTGGATAAACTAAAGGATTATTATCATCACAATCTGTATCGGAGTTTACTCCATCACCATCGGCATCTTCCGTGTCTAAAGTTAATGGATCACAGTCGTTATCAATACCATCGTATAAGACTTCGGTGTTGCCTGGATATGCTAATGGTTCGTTATCATCACAATCTGTATCGGAGTTCACACCATCACCATCGGCATCTTCTGTGTCTAAAGTTGCTGGGTTACAGTCATTATCAATCCCATCGTAAAGCACTTCGGTGTTTCCTGGGTAAGCTAAAGGCTCGAAATCATCACAATCACCTTGATTCTCTGTCCAGCCATCTCCATCATCATCGCTAGTTGGAGAACTATCTGAAGTCGCTGGATTACAATCATCATCAATATTATTACCTATAATTTCTGTTGCGCCTGGATTAACATTCCCATCCGTATCATCACAATCCGGAGTTGTAGGAGCTGAAGTTGTATATCCGCCAGGATTTTCACAAGCTATAATAGAGTTAACACTTCCGAAGAATGTATCACCATCACTGTCAACACCAATGTACCAAGTTTGACCAGGGAATTCATCAGCATCATTATCGTCACAATCAGTATTATCTGCTACATAGCCCACAGGTTGTGTTACAGCTTCTTGAGTAACAGAAGCATTTCCAAAATTATCACCATCAAAATCTTGATACCAAGTTTGAGAAACACTAGCCTTTTCAATAGTAAAAAAATCCCTAATATTTCCATTATAATCTAAAAATTTATGTGTAAGATTATCCCCATCAACTTCAAGAACACCAGACCCATAATAGGATTCAGAATAATACATGGCATTATGGTCTAAAGGTAAACCACTTATTATTTGTGATGCGGTAGAATTTACCACATATACGGTCCCTTTTCCAGCGTTAGGACCTGATGTTGGTTTACTATAGGCACCATCTGGGTTTGCTCCAGTTGTTTGTCCACTTCCACCACCATTAGCTCCCATTGTATGAGTTGATGAATCAAATGAAGCTGATTCTCCATAATGTCCACTAATAAAATAGGATCTCTCATAGGACTCAGTGTGACCTCCAATCACTAAATCTACTCCAAGAGACTCCATTAATGGGTTAAAGTTCTGTCTCATCTCTATTAATTCGATTTCAGCAGGGTTGCCTTTTTGATCAAAACCTTCGGATGGATGGTATCCCTTTGAGTAGGGCGGGTGATGCCAAATTGCTACAATCCATTTTTGTGTGGTGTTCAAAAGATCATTTTGAGCCCAATTGTACATTGTACTCCCAACCGACCTATCTTCATCAAAAGAATTCAAGACTATAAAATGTATATTTCCGTAATCAAAAGAATAATAGGATTCGGTATTTGATTGAAGTCCACCAGATTCTCCTAGAGTAGGAAAAGTGAAGATATCATAATATGGTCCTGTTTGAGTACCAAAGGGTACAGAATTACCTTCTAGATTACCTAAACAAGACCATCCGATAGTATTTTTAAGCTTCGAATCAAACATATCAAAATAATATTTTTGATAATCAACTTCAGAGTTCTTATACCCAGCGTTGTCTCCAGTTACTATCATGGCATCCGTAACATTGTTTCCAATATAAGAATAATATGCATCTCTAACGTCTACAGCTCTAGCTTTACCAAGGCCGCCATTACCAATATGTCCTAAAATCCAAAATGTGTAAGGGTCTGAGGCTCCAATCAGAGGATGCGTTTTAAAGTAAATATCTGAATTGCCACTTAATAATGACCCTCCAGTTCCAATTCTATAATAATATATTGTGCCAGGAGATAATCCAGTAATTTCTAATTCGTGATCAGTTTTTGGAGTGGATTCACTAAAGGTCGAACCATAACTAGTATTTGTACCATATTCTATTACCGAAGAAGTATTAGTATCCGTTCTCCATTTAACAACTACACTAGAAGTTGTCCCTTTTTGTAGATAAGGACCTCTAATTATTGTTTGGCTGAATACTGATATATTCAACAATATAGAACCACATAAAAGTATTAGCAATTTGTAATTTTCTTTCATTTCCCTTTGAAATTATATTGTTTTAAAATATTTTCTTTGACAACAATTCATGAATAAACATGCTCATAGAATAAAAGATTTCAATTCTAAAAGTTTGTATTCACTATTGTTATCAGCAATTCTTAGGGATAATTATGCTAATAATTTGTATTCTTTAATCTTTTATCTATGTGTTCAAGTTCAGAATAAAATTCCCTCATAAACTTAGAATTTTTAATTCTTAGAGGTAATTTTAAATAATGCTTTTTAGCGTTATTTAAAGATAATTCAGCTTCTAAATAGTTTTTATCAAAAAGATGTATTTCAGAGAGTTTTAAGTAAGCTCTTTCCTTTCTTGGACTAAATTCTATTACTTTTTTTTGATATTCAATAGCAAAAATATATTCCTCTTGATCAATAGCATTTGAAATAAGTGTCTGATAAATAACAATATTATCACCTAAATCCATAATACCTTTAATCAACATTTGTTTCGATTTTTGGATTCCAGTTTCGGTTCTTAAAGCATACCAAGCCTCTGATGCTTCGATATAATTTTCCGGTAAGGTTTTTCTTGAATTTGCGATAACTTTTTCAAAGGCTCTGGCCGATTTTTCGAATTCGCTTTTAGCAAAATATATTTTACCGACTAATTGTAATCCCTTTAAATGATTGGGCTGAATCTTTAAAAATTTTCTAACATGCTTTAAGCTTAAGTTAAACTTATTTAACTTGAAATAATTTCGAGCATATAAAAAGTATTGTTCATTATTATCAAAACCCAATCTATCCGATTTTTTAAGATCATCAATACTTTTTTTAAATTCGTTATGCTGATAATAAAGTTGACTGCGTTTATAATACAATAATGCACTATCTGGAGTTTTCTTAATTTCTTCTGATATAACAGATATCCGCTTATCCAAATCACCATGTGCATGGATACTGAACATTGAAGCAACTAGAAACACTATGAAAAATACTTTTTTGAACAAAACCCCTTTTTTTCTAATATAAATTTAGAAATATTATTGGTTAATACACATTTAATTTACATTAAAAATTTAGATTTTAGACGAATTACATAAATTAACTTTTATCTACATATTGTACTAAAAATGAGCATTGTAAAATCTAAAGTGTAAGTTATTATTTTCATAGTTTAAGATGATTTTTTGCTTAATTCTTTTGGTATCGAATTTTATTTAGGCTTCGATTTATTAAACATTATTCAACATCTTATTTATGTTAACATTGAGATAGAAAATGAACTCAAGTTGACTTATCTCCCCAAATACCCACCGTCAACCGGAATTATCGTTCCGGTAATATAATCACTAGCAGGTGATGCCAAAAATACTGTTAAACCTTTGAGGTCCTCACCTGTTCCCCATCTTTTCATTGGTACTCGAATAAACACTTCTTCAGTTCTTTTCTTATCATTAATTAAGGCTGTATTTAATTGCGTATCCATATATCCTGGTGCAATTCCGTTAACACAAATGCCTTTTGCCGCCCAATCATTAGACAACGCTTTAGTTAATTGGGCAACACCTCCTTTGGAAGCTGCATAAGCTGGAATTGTAATACCTCCTAAAAAACTCATTAACGAAGCTATATTAATAATTTTACCCCCTCCATTTTTCAACATGGTATTACCAGCATATTTACAATAATAAAAAGTGGCGTCTAAATTTATTGAAATAACCTTACTCCACTCCTCTTCTGGAAATTCTTCACTTGGGTAGCGTCTTTGAATTCCTGCAGAATTTATCAAAATATCAACCGTTCCTCCTAAAATATCCAAGGCTGCTTTGTATGATTCTTTAATTTGTTCAATTTGGCTCACATCTGCTTTTAAAGGGCTTACATCAAGTCCTTTTTTATTTAAATCTTTGCACATGTCAAATACGCGATCATCATAATCAATAACAACGGTTTGTGCTCCCGCTTCAGAAATAGCTTCTACCATAGCTATTCCAAGATCGCCAGCGCCTCCAACAACGATGGCTTTCTTACCCGTTAATTTAAACTGTTCTAAAATATTTTGCATTATATAGGTTTTTAATTATCAATCCTTTAACTTGTTTTTTTACAATAAAAGGATTCATTTCATTATTATTAATTTCATTTGTAATTAGAGGATTCTACTCGTAATTAAAAGTATAGTCGTCCGTATTCCAAGGCTTCAACCATTCAATAACCATGTCATTTCCATTAGGGTCAGTTATTTTTAAAATATTCTGAATATATTCAATAGTTTGGTTTATTTCAAAAATTGAATCGCCCGCTGTATATATTCTATATAAAACTTGTCGTTCTGTTCCTAAAAATTCTTCTTTAACCGTATCACCTTGTTTAAAACGCTCAACAACAAAATGCACATTTTTGTGAGCTTTCATTTCCTCTAAGCCTTCAATCGATTCAATTTTTCCACTTTTTAATAGTACCCATATTGAACAAGCAATTTTACCATTCAACATGTAGTCGTTTTTTTCTGAGAAATCTTCTTCTCCAAAAACACCAGTTAAAGCAAAGTTTATAAGCATTTTTCTATGATCAAAACCATTGATATGAGCTAGGTGAATATGTGGTGCTTCTCCCTGCAATCTAAAACCTGGGTCGTAACTATAAAATACATTGTCTTCTACAAAAAACTGTACATTTAGTACCCCAGTTTGAACATCTAAGTCTTTAAACATTGCGCACAATTTTGGATGTACCTCCTTTATAAATAGATCTGTATAAGTTGAGGGATATACCGTTCCAATTGCAATTGGACTTGAATTCCCTTGTAATCTTGTTAAATACCTATCGTAAGTTGCAGATAAATATGGAATACCATCTTTAAAAGTGTAATAAACAGCCATATCATCACAATGGCTATCCATATACTTCTCAACCATAACTACCCCTTTTTTTGAGTATTTAAATACGTTTTTAACAGTTGAAATATAATCATCTTCATCCCTACATATTTTCATACCAACACCTCCACCACTATCTACTGGTTTCACCATCATAGGTAGTTTTATATTTTCAGGTACTTTTACTTCCATATCTTTTGTTAAAAATATTCCTGGAATATCTTGTACCTTATGCTTAGCACAATATTTCTTGTAGCCGTCTTTACTGCAAAACGCTTCAATAGTTTTTTCATTGGCATAACAAGGAAAACTTAATTTTTCACAGATTTCTCGGTATGGTTTTACTAAAATATCTGCAACACCAACTAATACGCCATCTACGTTTCTATCTTTTGCTACTTTTACAATGCCATCAATATCAAAACCATCAATATCATATGTTTCCGATGCTCTTTTCTTCGCAGGTGTATTCGGTACTGGATCTATAACAATAGTATAAATTCCCATAGAATTAGCAATGTCTACTAATACAGCGGTTTCGGGATTTCCGCCTAATATTATAAGTTTTTTATTCATTTTACTTAAGTTAAATAAAGTTATTACTACCTAAATTTTAGTTATTCACTAGTTTCAACATATTTAAAATCTTCATTGAAACCTAAATAACTCAATAGGTTAGTTATATCTTCTTCGTTTGTATTTACTTTTACTATTTTCTTTTTATCTATTCCCATTAACCCTAACTCTGTTTTTATAGACGCATAAGTTGTTGGATTAATTGTTGCGATTATTAAATAATCGAACTCGGTGTTTGATATTGAACTTATAGGTTTAACGGAATTGCTTCCTATATTTAAATCATGATAATCAACATCAATCCATTTTATAACATGGAAAAAACTGGCTTTTACATTTGTTGATAGGATGTGTTGACCAAAAGAACCTGAACTATAGATTACAACTTTCGACCCTTTGTTTACCTTTAAAAATGGATTAAAATATACCGAACCTGCTATATCTTGAATTAATCCTCCAGATCTAACTAATATTTGAGAGTAGAGATAATACTTTATTTGTTTATTTAGATTATCTTCATCAAGTACATGCTCTAATTTTAATTTTAAAAAATTCATTAATAAACCTAATCTATAATACTCAGTTTTTGGGTTTTCGATTGATTTTACTATAGAATCATGCCTTTGCCTGTAATAATATAGCGGTATTCTACTAATAACAAGACTTTTTGACAACCCTAAATAAGCATAGGTTATTGCCGCATCTTCTCCCATGATAATTTCGTTGGGAACATCAAATAAAACTTGATTTAGCAATTCTCTTTTAAAGAGTTTATTCCAAACATAGGTTGATACACCATGTTCACAAAATTCACCGTTGTAAATGGCATTAGGGATTATTGAAGTTCTTAATTCTTCTTCATTATAAATGCCTGTATTTTTTGGTTTAATAGTTTCAATTTTTCCATCAAATTCTCTAAAATGACCAGTAACAACTAAATCAGATTCGTTGGCTTCCGCTAACTTAAACATGGTATCTAGATAAAATTTATCTACCCAGTCATCTCCATCAACGTAGGCAATATATTTTCCTTGGGCTTCTTTTAATCCTGCTTTTCTTGCGCTTAATAATCCGCCATTTTTTTTATGAATAACATGGATTCTAGAATCTTTTTTAGCATAATCATCACAAATTTTCGGGCAATTATCAGGGCTTCCATCATCAACTAAAATCAATTCAAAATTTAAAAAAGATTGATCTAGTAGACTTTCAATGCATTCGGGTAAGTACTTTTCAATTCGAAAAATTGGAACAATGACGCTAATATCTACCGTATTCATAAATTTAAATTTTATTTAATTCTATATAATATAACCCTCCGCCGTATTTATCGTTTGGTTGATCATCTTTAGCCGTTGTGACATATAAATTTGACTTATTATCAAAACAACATGAAGTAACATTTGTGCAAGGTAGATTTATTTTTTCAAGCAATTCTCCGCTATTGGGATTCCATTTTGATACACAACCGCCACCCCATTCAGCAATCCATAGCATGCTATCTTTACCCATACACATACCATCGGGACTTCCTTTTTCTTTAAATTCTATAACATGCGATTGAAACTCTACTTCACCTGTTTTTAAATTATAAGAATATTTAGCAACCTTATTTGTAGGTGTATCGATAAAATATAGTGTTTTGCCATCATGCGAAAATGCCAAACCATTTGAGATTGTTGTATTTTCAATTATAGTTTTACACTCTCCTTTAAAATACGAGTAAACATTACCTATATTATTTTTAACCTCTGGGTACCCCATAGTCCCTATGATAAATCTTCCCACAGGATCTATTATTCCATCATTATATCTTACGGAATCTTTAATATCCAATTGAAAAACGAAATGCTTTTTTAATGTGTTAAAATCTATTTCAAAAAAACCATCTTTAGAAGATACAATTATTTTTTTTCTTTCTTTAAAAAACACACAGCTAACTGGCGAATCTAATTTTACACTCAAAATTTCTTTGGTTGAAGGATTATAACAGTAAACCAAACAATCTAATATTGAAACAAAATATAGTAAGTTATTGTCTAAATCAAAAACAGGTCCTTCTAAGAGTTCTGAATTGGAATGAAAAATTAAATTTGGATTCATAAAATCATTAAATATATTCGCCTCCTGTTATTCGCATTAATGAGCCGGTCGTCATCGCAGAATCATCTGAAATAAAATGCATTACAGCTGGAACTGGGTCAAATCTATTCAACATGCGTCCCATCGGTAAAGCTTCTGCTGCTTCACGTTTTAATTCCTCTTCACTTATTCCTTCTTGTTCTCGTAATTTAAGTTCACCTTCTGTATTAGTCCAACCCATAACTACATAATTTGAGCGAATACCGTGTTGTGCATAATGATGCGCAATATGAGTAGACAACGTATATAAAGTGCTTTTAGTAAGCGCGTAGGCTGCTCTATCCTTCATACCGTAATCCATATGAGCAGATCCGAAAAATATAATAGAACCTGAATTATGCTCCATCATAGATTTTAATACATGTTTCAATAAAAAATATGGTGCCTTAAGATTTACGTTAAAAACACTATCAAAAGTATCCTCGTCTGTATCAACAATAGAAGCTATGGGTGTAATGCCTGAATACAATACTAGTGCATCAATTTTTTTGAATCGCTTAATGGTTTCTTTATAAAAATTCTCTATTTCGTCAATAGTATTTAAATCTATTTTATGAAAATAAAGTTTGTTTTCTGCCTGTAAAGAGTCTATAATTTTATTGCCCTCAGCAAGGTTTCTTCCGCAAAACGAAACATTATAACCTTTTTTTACGCAAGTCTTAAGTATTTCATTTCCTACTCCTTTAGTTCCTCCTAAAATCATTACTGTTTTCATCGCAATTATATTTATAAAGCATTAAACAAGCCATCATTCAAATCTAATTTATTTATACCTAGTATGTATGATTATTCTTTATAATGAAATAAAAATCGTTTAAATGGCAAACAATATAATTTTAAGTTCATACATTAAAGATTATATCGCTTTTCTATATAAATAAACAGTTGAAAAAAACGCTAATTTATTGCTTTAAACATTTAAGCCGAAACTTTGATTATATTTTAATTACTAACTAAAAGGACTATTATCGCTTATTAAAAAATGAATAAATCCTTAATCTGCTCCGATTAATTATTTACAATATAATTCTTGCAAATATATATGAACTAATAGTTTTAGCGGATAGGAAAGTAAACTTTAAAACTATATTTTTTTAGATATAGCCTAAACCCCTTTTAAAATATCAATTAATTACCTTTTAAATGAAAATTTATATTTTTAAACGATAATATTTAGTATTGCAATACTGAAAATGTACATTTGCTTCAATAAAGATTAAAAATTAAAATGTATAAAAATTTCATTAAAAGAATATTTGATATTATTGCATCATTAATTGGATTAATAATTTTATCTCCGCTAATCATACTTTTAATTATAGTTTTAACTATAAGTTTTAATGGCACGCCATTTTTTTTACATCCAAGACCAGGAAAGCATGGTGTAATTTTTAAGGTAATAAAATTTAAATCTATGAATGATAAAAAAGATGAGCATGGAGTTTTATTACCACATAATATGAGGGTTACTAAGACTGGAGATTTTATACGAAAGTTTTCTCTTGATGAATTGCCACAGCTTATTAATGTGTTAAAAGGCGATATGAGTTTGATTGGTCCTAGACCATTAGAAGTGAGATATTTGCCACTTTATAACGAATTTCAAAAACAAAGACATAATGTTAAGCCAGGTATTTCAGGATGGGCACAGGTGAATGGTCGAAATACGGTTTCTTGGGATGAGAAATTTGAAATGGATGTTTGGTATGTTAATAACATTTCATTTATAACCGACTTAAGAATTATACTTTTAACTATCAAAAAAGTACTTTTGAGAAAAGATATTAATGCCAGTGAAACCTTAAATATGGCTCCTTTTTTAGGCAATAATTAGTAATTTAAATGTGATTATTTTTTAAAAATTTAGGTAATTATTAAATAATCAAATGACAATCAATAATTGAATAAAGTATAGATATATTATATAAACTAAATTTTAACAGACAATCTGACTATTTTAAAAAATAATCAGATACATTTATAGCAAATCCCTCAAGAATTAAAATTAAGAGAATATTGATATTTACTCTTAAAACATTAAATTATATAAGATATTCATAGATAATAATAGTTTCTATTAGAATTGTTTTATTTACTAATGAATTAATAATTAATAGCAGATTAGTTTAGTGAAAATTGAAATTATAACCCAAAAACAAGAATGGGATGATTTTTTGAAGAGTGTAAATAATTATGATTTCTATCATACTTATGATTATCACCATATTTCAAAATCGAAATTTGATTCTCCTGTATTGATTAAATACACGAATAAAGATACGTACATTGGACTTCCTTTATTAATTAGGAAAATACCAAACTCTGAATATTTTGATGCCGTCTCTGTTTACGGCTACTCAGGACATATTGGAAGTAAATTACCTGATAATTTTGACACTACACATTACGAGGAAGTTTTACTTGATTTTTTTAAAACAAAAAAAATTGTGAGCGTTTTTATGAGATTGAACCCTTATATAAAATTTCAAAACATACTTTTTTCAAATTTAGGCGAATCTACGGCCTCAGAAACAACAACAGAATTTGGGGAATTGACATATTTGGGGAAAATTGTAAATATAAATTTATCACTACCCTTAGAAGAACAAAGAAAAAAATACAGTAGACGATTAAAAACTCATATTAATAAATCTAATAAGCTTTTAACCATTAAGGTTGCTGAAACTAAAGAAGAAATAGAGGCTTTTAAAGCTTTATATTATAATAACATGAAACGAATTAATGCTAAAAAACACTATTTCTTCAGCGACGAATATTTCAATAAACTCATTTCGACACAAGATTTTAAAACCGAAATCTTACTTGCTATCGAGAATAGCACCAGCAAAATAATCGCTGCAGGTATGTTTATAAAAACTAAAAAAATGGTACAGTATCACCTTGCTGGAGCTAATGAAGACTATTTAGATTTAAATCCTATAAAGTTTATTATTGATAAAATGAGAATCAAAGCAACTGAAGAAGGCTATAAAAATTTTAACTTAGGTGGTGGTTTAGGTGCGAATGAAAATGATTCGCTATTTAGATTTAAGTCACTATTTTCAGATGAATACCATCCATTTTTTGTGTGGAAACTCGTTGCTAACAATAGAGTTTACTATGAACTTTGTAAAAAGAACGAGGTCAATTATATGTCTTCATCTTTTTTTCCATTATATAGATATAAAGAACATCATAGTTAATATGTTGAATTAAATTTTTCTCTCTTGCGCCCAAATTTAAATAAAGATCTATATTCAAGTAAATTATTAAAAACTTGGTCTGAAAACTACGGTTTACTCCCTATCGAAAAATATTTTATAAAAAAGTATCTAGTAAATAAAGCGGCTAAAGTTATTGAAGCTGGTACTGGAGGTGGCAGAATAATTTTTGAAATCGAAAAAATGGGATATAAAGATTTATATGCCTTTGATTATGTTGACAAAATGATAGCCATCTGTAATGAAAAGAAATTTCATTCTAATTCTTCAATTCAATTTAACACAGCAGATGCAACAAACTTGGATGTTTATGAGGATAATCAATTTGATTACTTAGTTTATTTACAGCAAATTCTTTGTTTTTTAGATAAAGACACATTG
The DNA here is from genome assembly GCF_900141715.1 of Algibacter luteus. Lineage (GTDB taxonomy): Bacteria > Bacteroidota > Bacteroidia > Flavobacteriales > Flavobacteriaceae > Arenitalea > Arenitalea lutea. Next base: position 12,082 of record NZ_FQYK01000002.1, read on the forward strand.
CATTTAGGATTAAAAGAAGCACATAGAATTGGTAATGCAAATGCAGTTTATCTTTTTTCATTTTTAAATTGGAATTCTAAATGGTATAATCCTATACTAAGTGCTATTGTGAATTTTTCAAGGGTATTCAAAAATAATAAAGTTTCAAAAAACGAATTACCTTGGTTAAAAATAAACAATAAGTTTAATTGGCGATTCTTAAACAAAAACCAACCACTTAACTTATGGTTAAAAGAAAAAGAGATCGTGGAAATTCTTGAAAACAATGGTTTCTCTATAATCGAAATTAAAGCAAAAGTTAATGGTGATAATAAGGTTGGCCACATCCATATAGCGTGTAAGAAAACATAAAATTGAATTAATAAAGGTATTTTTAGCTGATAATGAATACAAAAAATAGCCCCTTCGCGAATAATTCTTTTCAATCAATTTGGAGTAAACATTTTATTCCAAATTCCAATATTCAAGCTTTCAAGTTTATTAAAGGAATCGCATTTTATAAACACAATTGGCTTCCCAATTATTTTAATGTCGGAAAAAATTTAACAAAAGGTAATAATTATTCATTAAACAATACTTCAGATTTCAAAAATAAAACCCTAATTATTTATGATGTTTTACCTCATTTAATGGATGAAATTACAGTTCCTAAAAACTTAGGTGTTTTAAAATCTTTACAGTATTCTGGCTTTTTAATCAATTTAGACCAATTTAAAAACATTGACGATTATCTATTAAAAACTTTTAGTAAAAATACGAGGATGAAACTTCGCAAGTTTAGTAATCGTTTAGAGCGTTGTTTCAATCTTTCATATAAAATGTTTTTAGGCGAAATAGACAAAACTGAATACAACCAATTGTTTGATGATTTCATAAAACTGTTGAAAAAAAGGTATTCAGACAAGCAAATTACTTATAATAATATGCTGCCTAATGAATGGAATTTTTATAAAGAAGTTGCTTATCCATTAATTTTAGAGAAGAAGGCTTCACTATTTGTAATCTACGACAATAACAAACCCATTGCTATTACATACAATTATCACACAGAAGATACTGTAATTGATGCTATTACTGTATTTGACATCGATTATTCAAAATTCAATCTTGGTTATGTTAACAATTTAAAATTGCTAGATTGGTGTTTTGAAAACAACATAAAAACATTAGATTTTTCAAAAGGATATTTTGATTATAAAAAAAGAATGTGTACAAAAGAATACGATTTTGAATATCATATAATTTATGATAAAACATCTTTAATTTCTAGTTTTAATGCACACTTGCATTATAAATTCTTTGAATTTAAGGCTTATTTAAGGAATAAAGGAATCAATTCGAGATTCCATAAACTTACTTATGTTTTTAAAAACGGAAAAAATTCAAAATCGAAAAAAAAGATTCAAATTAGTAAACTTGAAGAACTTCCTAGTCTGGACGAATTAATGTTAATTGAAATTCAAAATGATTTTAATTATAATTTTATAAAGAAAGATATCAATGACTTTCTTTATCTTGTAATTGAACCCCAAAATAAAATTGAAATCTATAAGTTCAAAAATCAAAATAATGTATATATTTTATCATGTAACTCTACATTTCAGCAAATAAAAATAGAATCGACTTAATTAACCTAAAACCAATATAGACGTACTTTTTATGAATAAAAAAATCATTATGCTTGTTGGCGATTGGAACTATCCCAAGATGGTTTATCAAAGTTTGGAGTCTGAATTTAATGTGGATAAAATAATTGTTGACAACGGAATAAGCACTTCAAAATTAATTAAACGAAGAATTAAAAAGTTAGGATTCATTCGGGTATTAGGACAATTATTATTTAGAGTTGTGGCGGTCTCATATATAAATGCTACTTCCAAAAAAAGAATTCAAGAAATACTAATTAAAAACAATATTAAAGAGGTAGATTTTGATCGAGAAAAAACCGTTGAAATCGCATCAATAAACTCCGATGAAGGACGCCAACTTCTAAAAAAATTAAATCCTGATATTGTTGTAATTGTAACAACCAGAATACTATCAAAAAAAACCTTAGAATGTGTTAATGCCAAATTTATTAACATTCATGCTGGTATAACTCCGCTATATAGAGGGCTGCATGGCGCATATTGGGCTTTAATTAATAATGATAAAGATAATTGTGGTGTTACTGTGCATTTAGTAGATGAAGGCATCGATACAGGAAATATATTGTATCAAGAAAACATAACAGATAGTATTACTCATAAGGATAATTTTATGACTTATACATTTCTACAATTAGCAAAAGCTTTACCATTACTAAAGAAATCTATTCGAGATATTCAATTAAAAAGTCTTAAAACTAAAGTTAATACCAAAGAGCAAATTAGTAATGACTTATACTACCACCCTACACTTTGGTTTTATTTATATAACAGATGGGTTCATGGAATAAAATAAAATTCCAAGTTTTAATATATTATTGATTTTCAATTTCCTTTTGAACTGTATTAAGCAAATCTCCCACATTTTCCATAGACATTAAGTCCATGAGTTTGAATTTGATATTGAAAGACTTTTCAATATCAGTCATAATAAGCATATGTGTTATAGACTCCCATCCATCTACATCCTCAGCTGTTGTAGTATTATTTAGCTCAAAATTATTATGCTCGAGCACTCTAACAAAAGACTTCTTTATTTTTGATAATAATTCTTCCTTATTCATTTTTTAATTTACTATTAGGTTCCTTAAGGTATTTCTATCAATTTTACCATTATTGTTATGTGGTAAACTATCAATAAAAAATACTTTTTTAGGTATCATATATTCTACTAGATTGAGTTTTAAATAGTCTAATAAATTATCGGTGTTAAATTTAGGACTTTCTATAACAAGAACAAGTTCTTCGCTATTATTTGAATTCTTTACATCTATAACAAGACTATTTTTAGATTTTGTTGATTCATGCTTTCTTACATGATATTCAATCTCTCCCAATTCAACACGATAACCTCCTATTTTTACTTGAAAATCTTTTCTTCCAACATACATATAATAACCATCATGATCTCGAATACATAAGTCACCAGTTTTATAAAATCGTTTTTCAGCACCCTTGTTAACTTTATGCATAAAAAATGCACTTGAATTTAAAGCATCATTTTTCCAATATCCAGCTGTTAATTGTTCTCCTGATAAGCACAACTCACCTTCAATATTATCACTTACTATATTGTTTTCAGAATCTAATAAGACACTTTCAACTTTATTAAATGGTTTTCCTATTGATAACACTCCTTTATGCGATTTCAGAGCTTCCAGTTCTAATTTATAATAATGGCTACACACTGTAAACTCTGTTGGTCCATAATGGTTTAATAACGTTGCATTAGGAACACATGCCCTCCATTCCTCTACCACATCTATATACAACTTTTCTCCACCAAATATTGAATAGCGAACGCAAGGAGCATGAATCTCAGCAAAATATGGTCTTAAGTAATAAATAATGGATGGCACCATTTTTAACACTGTCAATTTATGCGTTAATAATAGCTTTGAGATGTAGAAATATTTTATTGCACTAGAAGGAACTGTGTACAAACAGGCGCCAGCTAATAACGCTGGTAAAATTGCAGTTAATGATGCATCAAATGTTAAATCATACATTTGGAGGCATCTGTCATCGGCATTTAATTTGTATTCTTCGTCTTCGTCTAATGCTGTTACTAATGCATTTAAATTTTTAAAACTTATAGGAATTCCTTTAGGAACACCTGTACTGCCGCTAGTAAATAATACATAGGCATTATTTTTTTTATTAAATTTTATAGGTTCAAAAGGAGCACTTTTAAATTTATTATAAAAACTTGTATTTAAAACTTTAAAATCAGAATAGTCTGAGATTTCAGTTGAATCCAATACATGTTTTACATCAATTAATTTCAAAATTTCTACATTCCTAATTTTTGAAGCGTTAGGATTTATAGGAATATATGCTTTCCCTTCCATCCATAATGCGAATATAGATGCATATGTTTCTAAATCATTGTTAGTAACCAGACCAATGTGTTTTTCAGATGTATTTATATTCGAAACAATTTTATCTCGGATTTGAGAAATACTATTGAGTACATCTTGATACGTAAAAAAAACATCATTTATACAAAATGCATTCTTTTTGCGATGTTTTAGAAATGAATTGTGTAAACTATATAACAAATTCATACGCGTTTTTTAGATAAAGTTTCCATCTTGATCGTGAACCAAAGCTTCATTTAAATCAACTGATACATCGTTATGTTTTAATGAAATTAATTTTTTAACATCGGCATAAACTTTTGCGTATTTATTGATTATTTGTTCTCCTACCTTTTTGTTTTCACTTTGAAACACGATACATTTACTTCTTGCAATGTTTTCAATAAGGATTTTTAAACTATCATTAAAATAATCTTCCGAAGTATTAAAATACCTAAGTGTAAACCTATTACCCGATACTAACCCAGAAATAAATCCAACAATTTGATCATCTTTTTTAATAACCAGATTTACATTATATATTTTATTAGAAATACTTTCTAAAAGGCATTTATATTTAATTTTGTCTTTATCTTTTTTAATTTGGAGATATTGATTATTATCTATTTGCCAATTTATATAGTCTAAACTTTTAGGTACAATATCGTTTTCAGTATGCTTTTCAATAAATTTCCAAGTCTCATTATCAATACAATCCACACTTTCATAACTAATACCTTTACTTCTTTTCGAACTTTTACTTTTGTTTATTAAAGCAATGACTTTAGCAGATAATTCATCAATAAGTTTCAGGATTGGAGTAAACGTTTTTAAGCTATTTTTTTTCGAGATTAAAAGTTGATGATCTACACTAAAAAGTATGATATAACGCTTTCTAACTGAAAACTTTGTAAAAGGTTGCTTTTCATAATATGCACTTGTATTATCGCCTAAAAAGCGCACAACCACTTGATTATTACATGCGCTTAAAGACATGTTTTTTACATAAGCTGGTAATACTGAACCTTGATACTTCTCTAAAATCCACCATTTCTGGCTCCAATATATTTTTAACCAGTTTCCATCTTCGCCCTTTATAAAATCTGGCATAAGATATACAAACGCTATAATCGTATGATTTTCATAGCCTAATATAGCTAGAACATCTTGGTCTTCTGCTCTATTATTATCTAATAACCAATTGGCCTTATTTAATGAAAATGGCGCTTCGTAAGAATCATTCCAAAATTTATTAGCCACTACTGCTTCTTTCAAGCTTTGTTTCGTTAAGGTGATTACCTCTAAATTTTCCATCTAAAAATAAAATGAGTTAAATTCAAGTGTAAATTTAGATTATTAAAAATATTTTTAACTTAAAATTCAACATAGATTTGTGATAAGAATTCAATTTTGGTGTCTGAATTTGTTTAAAAAAGTAATTACATAACAGAACATATTGTGGCTTTTTTTCGATTTTTAAAAATAAAGAAAATAATAATTCTTTTTCGAAATTATAATATTGTAAATATATTTGCTAAAACACCGATGTGATAAAGTAACCAATCAAATATTTTAACCACCCAATTATTAAAAATTCTTTATTACACGCTTATTTTGAATATAAATAATAAAAATCATAAATCAACTAATGCTTCTTATTTAGTAATGAAAAGATTTTTAGATCTTATATTATCATGCATTGGGTTATTTTTTTTGATGCCTATATTCTTAATTGTTTTTCTTAGCCTTTTAATAATAAATAACGGTAAACCTTTTTTTCTGCAAGAACGCCCTGGTAAAAACGAACATATTTTTAAGATTATTAAATTTAAATCTATGAGCGACAAAAAGGATGAAAATGGAAAATTATTACCTAATGAACAACGGGTAACGAAATTTGGAAATTTCATAAGGAAATACTCATTGGATGAAATTCCTCAGTTATTTAATATAATTAAAGGAGATATGAGTTTAGTTGGACCTAGACCTTTAAGAGTTCATTATTTGCCGTATTATTCAAAAAAAGAATCTATTCGTCATAATGTAAGACCTGGAATTACTGGACTAGCACAGGTTTCTGGTAGAAATTCATTAAGCTGGAACGAAAAACTTGCACTTGATATTGAATATGTTGAAACCATGTCTTTCACAAAAGACCTCATAATTTTAATAAAAACAGTAAAAAAAGTATTAATTTCCAACAATATTGAACTCGATCCAGAAATGCCCGATTTGGATATTGAAAGAAAAACAGATTTACATGAAGTATAATATACTCTTTACATGTGCTGGAAGACGTAATTATCTAATTAATTATTTCAAAAAAGCATTGGATGGAAATGGTATTGTGATCGCTACGGATAATCTATTAAACGCCCCAGCACTTATTGAAGCCGATATTGCTTATAAAGTTTCAGACGTTTACGATGCTGATTATATACGCCAATTAAAAGAAATAATAATTAACCACCATGTTAAAGCAGTTATCTCTTTAAATGATTTTGAGCTACCAATATTAGCTAAACACAAAGCTGAATTAGAAAGTTTTGGGACTAAAATTATCGTTTCTAACGAAAAGGTAATTGACATCGCTTTTGATAAATGGAAAACATATCAATACCTCAAAGAAAATAACGTAAATACACCTGCGACTTTTAAAAGTTTAAACGAAGCTAAAAAAGCCATTGAAATGGGAGAATTAAAATTCCCAGTTGTAATCAAACCTCGCTTAGGAAGTGGCTCTAAAGGCATTTTATACCCAGAAACAATAGAAGAGCTAGAACTAGCTCATAGGCTTTTAGAAATTAATCTTGAAAGATCAAGTCATAAAAAAGATAGTAGTCAAGCGATTGAAATTGATATTTTGATTCAAGAAAAGCTCGACGGAAAAGAGTACGGTTTAGATATAATAAACAATTTTGAAGGTGAATATTTTGCCACCTTTACAAAAGAAAAAATTTATATGCGTGCTGGTGAAACTGACAAAGCACGATCAATTATTCATGAAGATTTTAACGTATTAGGAAAACAAATTGGAATTCTTCTTAAACACATTGGTAGTATTGACGTTGACGTAATCCTACAAAATAATAAATTATATATAATAGAGATTAACCCGAGGTTTGGAGGTGGTTACCCATTTTCACACGAAGCCGGAGCAGATATTGCATCGGTTTACATAGATTGGTTAAAAGGTTTTAACAATACCCAAGTTATGAAACATATTAATTACATTGAGAATATAACTTTTAGTAAATGTGATATGTTGCTCAAGGTATTTGATAAGAATAATATTTAACTAGAGTACTATCCCCTATTTTAAATAGAATTAAAAGAAAGAAAGTATATAAATAAATAAAAAGCCCTTAAAATAAGGGCTTTTTTAACTATATATGTTCAATTGTAATTTACATATCATTAAAAATAGAATGCATCAAACGTTTTTTATCGTTAATGCTTTCTTCAAGAGAAATCATAGTTTCTGTCCTATAAACCCCATCGATATCATCCAGTAAAAATATAACCTCTTTAGCATGCTCTGTACTTCTTGCACGAATTTTACAGAAAATATTAAATTTCCCAGTAGTTATGTGAGCTACAGTTACATATGGTATTTCATTTATGCGCTCTAATACAAATTTTGTTTGAGAGGTATTATTTAAATATACACCAACATAAGCAATAAAAGAATATCCTAGCTTCTTATAATCTAACATCAAAGACGAACCTTTAATAATTCCTCCTTCTTCCATTTTTTTAACACGTACATGAACTGTACCTGCCGATATTAATAACTTTTTTGCAATATCTGTAAACGGAATTCTTGTGTTATCTATTAACATGTCAAGAATTTGATGATCGATTTCGTCTAATTTTATTTTTCCCATAATAAAGTATTCTTAAATATTCGACAAAATTAATACATTTTCACTAAAATTAAGGCACATATTGTATATTTTATTTCGATAATAGCAATATTTTTTCATTATTCAATATTACGCAAACGTTTTCGTAGTCAATTTTCAATAATTCACCATTTGCATCTAACACCGCGTATCCATTAGCTTCAATCTCTCTGTGTCCGAAAAAATTATCTAATTTTTCAATTTTGACAATTTTTGGTAAAAATTCTACTTTATTATGATTTAGTACTTCTTGAAATTGTATTCCAACATCAACGACCTTATCATCTACCAAAGCATTTCTGATAATCACATCTAAAAAGCATTTATCATTTTCAGGAATTTTTAAATACAACTCGAAATTATCACCAGTTACATTATGGTTAGCGATATAGTTTAATGAGGTTATATATGAAGTATAGATAAGCTCTCTAGTAATTTCGCGTGCATAATCATCTTTATAATGTCCAGCTTCAAAAAGTATGGTTGGTACGTTTTTACTTTGAAAAGTATCGCCAACACAATTGATATTAAAAGCATCATCATAAACACCAACCTGATTAGGTATTAATTCTTGCAATGCTTTATTCATAACCCCAATTACCTCCATAGCTTTTTTTCGATTTGGTGTTATGGTGCAAGCTTCATCTTGTGCTGGAGATAAAAAAGACACTGTCGCCACATGATTTGTTGTTCCTGCACTAAAAATAGTACGTTGCCCGTGTAAATTATAACAAAAATCTGGTTTAAAAGAATTGAAAATATTTTGTAAAACAACACTTTCTGGCTGCGATAAATCTTGTGCGTCTCTATTCAAATCTACTTCATTTGCATTTATACGTGTATATGCAAGTGCGCCATCTGGGTTTAATATTGGAATTATATAAAGCATACATTTTTCTATAATAGATTCAAGTCCTGAAGTTCGATCTGAAAAGCTATTAAAAAGATCAAATAATGCTTTTGTCGTTGTAGATTCATTTCCATGCATTTGCGACCACATTAAAATTCTTGTTTTTCCACTACCAATTTTAACTCCGTAAATGGGATGATTTAAAACCGATTTTCCATTGATTTCTACTTGAAAAATATCAGGCAATTTTTCTAATAGCGGTTCAATGTGTGCATTGGTAATATAACGATGCGATAAACTCTTTTCTTTATGTTTTTCAAACAAGCTTTTAATGTCTTCTAATTGCATAGTAATAAATTAACAGAACAAATGTAAACATTTACTAATTTACATTTGTAAACATTAATTTTAAGGCATTTGTTTACAGATATCTACAAAACACGCAGAGAATCGGCTGCAAAATTTATATATTTTTATTGTTATTTATTATACTGTAATTAATGAATTATTTTTCAGCATTTTAAACTATTTTATATAAAGTATTATTTTAATAAACTAAGAGTGCAAAGTACAATATATTCTTGTTTTTAAAGTTATATTGTTACATTTGTAACTCAATTTAATATAATTTCATATTTACATTGATAAACACCGAAGATTTCATAAAAAGATTACAAAAAATCATTAATCACTACGGTGAATCTGCATCTTCTTTTGCTGAAAAAATAGGTGTGCAACGATCCAGTATTTCACACATTTTATCAGGAAGAAATAAACCGAGTTTGGATTTTATTTTGAAAATATTATCACACTACCCTGAAGTAGATTTATATTGGCTTTTTAATGGAAAAGGCAGCTTCCCTTCCAATATTGAAATTAAAGAACTAAAAGAAACAGATACACCGCCTGTGCGAACAGAAGTTAATTTGAATTCTGAAATTGATAAAAACAAATCCATTGAGCGAATTGTTATTTTTTATTCTGACGGAAGTTTTAAAAACTTTGAGAATTAATAATAGACTTTAGTAATTTTGCAATTAAAATAACTTTATGCGATATCTATATCTTTTAAGTTTATTGAGTTTTTTTAGTTGTTACGAGGCTTCTAGAAACTGCAATGACTATAAAACTGGTACATTTCGGTTTGACTACGTAGTGAATAACGAGCCAAAAACAGGCACATTCACGAGAACGGATGAATACAGTATTAATTTTTACGACGGAAAGACAGATAGCTCGAAAGTAAAATGGATAAATGATTGTGAGTTTGTACTTTATAAAATAAGCCCAAAGTCTATTTCTGAGAAAGACCCAATTCACATGAAAATTCTAACAACAACTGATAGTTCTTATACGTTTGAATACTCAAAAGCCTCTTTTAATCAAGGCGAAAACAAACGAAAAGAAAAAGGTGTTGCTATAAAAATAGACTAATCAAAAGGGTATAAAAAGGACTCTACAAGATTGAATTTTAAACTTTTATCGTTAGTGATCTCATAAGTTAAAAGAATTTCACCCCAAAATTCACCATCCGAAAAATCGGCAATAATCCATTTATGATTAAGCATTTTTACCGTATTAATAAGCATTTTTCTGCCTTCACTAGAGCCATAAGGAATTAACGGATGCTCACCTTTCACTTCGTTCAACTTATAAAGTTCATCTTTAATAAAGGGAATTAGTTCATCTATTTTATATCCGTCGTCTTCAAAATAACTAATAGCATCTTCATTTCTATACAAATTAAAATGAGACACTTCCAAAATTTCATCTTTCAACGCTGTAATAGAATCATTATAAGTCTCAACTTGAGATTTACTGCTATCTAACTTTTTGTTTAAATCTTCAATAATACGTTTAGCGCTTACATACTGAAATAATACGAGAAGTGCTGTAAACACAAACAAATACATAAAAATTCTTTGCTTCATTGTAATAATTTATTAAACTGTTATTTTAAGGCCATCATAAGCCAAAAACACGTGTTCTGGCAATGATTCTTCAACTTCTTTATGGAACCCTAGCAAATGGCTTATATGCGTTAAATAGGCCGTTTCTGGATTCACTTTTTCAATAAACTCTAAGGCTTCTTCCAGATTAAAATGTGATTGATGTGGCTTAATGCGCAACGCATTAATGACCAGAACTTTTACATTTTTAATTTTTTCAATTTCCTTATCAGAAACTGTTTTCATATCTGTTAAATACGCAAAATCATTAAACTTAAATCCAAATACCTGCAAATTAAAATGCTTTCCCTTAATTGGAACAACCTCTAAATTTTTCAGTTTAAACGGTTTGTTTTTAATTCTATGTGTTATGACTTCCGGTGCTCCTGGATATCTATTTTCTTTTGCAAAAAAATAATCAAACCGTCTTTTTATAGATTTTAAAACGCGCTTGTGTGCGTACAGCGGAATGTTCCCTTGCCTGAAATAAAACGGCCTAATATCATCTAAACCCAAAACATGATCGGAATGTTCATGCGTAAACACAATGCCGTCAATTCTTTTTACACCTGCCCTAAGCATCTGGTAACGGAAATCTGGTCCACAATCAACAACATACGTAAAAGCGTCCCATTCTACTAAAACTGAAACCCTTAAACGTTTATCTTTTGGGTCGTTACTCAAACAAACTGGATGATCACTTCCTATAATTGGAATACCTTGAGATGTACCTGTACCGAGAAAAGTTATTTTCAAAAATCTAATGTTTACACAAAAATAAGTTTATTTTTTTTGTTTGCTTCACATATTTGGTACCTTTGTGAAACAAGACGTAACCTATTATACACTATGGAGATTACCATTAAAGGGGATAAAGAATTTGATGACATCCCATCGCTAAAATCAAAAGCACTTCGTATAAATTTAAATGAAAACATTTACGGAACCTTTGCTGAAATAGGTGCTGGTCAAGAAACTTGTCGTCATTTTTTTAGAGCTGGAGGCGCCTCTGGAACCATAGCTAAAGCTATGTCTGCATACGATAAAGATTTTAGTGATGCGATTTACGGTGCTGAAGCTGATGGTAGATATGTTACTGAAGCGCGTTTAAGAAAAATGCTCATCCATGAGATGGACTTGATGGAAAACAGGCTTACTCGCGAAAAAAATCCCAACAAAATATTCTTTACATATGCCAATACGGTTGCAACTATCGATTTTGCTAAACAATTTAAAGGCCATGGTTGGGTAGGAATAAAATATCAAGTGGAAGCTGGTGCTGATTATAATGAAATCATTCTTCATATTCGTTTTAAAGAAACCGACGCTAGATTGCAACAAGAAACACTAGGTATTTTAGGTACAAACTTAATTTACGGGGCGTTTTACAAGTATAACGAACCAAAAAAACTACTTCGTTATTTATATGACCATTTAGATAAAGATCAAATAGAAATTGATACGATTAATTTCTCGGGTCCGGTATTTAAAAACATTGATAACCGTTTGATGAGTTTGCAGTTGGTTAAAAACGGAATGACCGATGCCGTAATGTTTGGTCCAGACGGTACAAACGTATTACCTGCAAGGATATTTTATAAGAAAAATATATTAGCGCTTCGTGGTAGTTTCAGACCAGTTACCAAAGTAAACATGGAAATGTATGAGAAATCATATCAAATGTTTATCAAAGAAAATAAGGTTGATGAAAAGAAAACTGTCGTTGTTTTTGAGATTACACTGTCCAACTTAAGAGCTGAAGGTGAAATTGATGAACAAGATTTTATTGATCGTGCAGACTTACTATGTTCTTTAGGGCAATCGGTAATGATATCTAACTTTCAAGAATATTTTAAAGTTGTTGAATATTTCTCAAATTACACCAAAGCCAGAATGGGATTAGCCATGGGCGTTAGTAATTTAGTTGATATTTTTGATGAGAAATATTACCGCCATTTAAGTGGTGGAATACTGGAGGCTTTTGGAAAATTATTCTTTAAAGACCTGAAAGTTTACCTATACCCAATGCTAGATCCAAAAACTGGAGAATTAATTACTAGTGAAAACCTAAAGGTTTATCCGCGTATGAAAGAATTATATAAATTCTTTAAATACAACGGTAAAGTTATAGATATTACGGATTATGACGAAAGTATCATGAATATATTTTCTAGAGAAATATTACGCTTAATTACCCAAGGTGAAACAGGTTGGGAAGATATGGTACCTGACGGAACAGCTGAATTAATAAAAGATTATAGATTGTTTGGCTACACCAGAAAACCACTTACTTTAAGCAGAAAGCGAAAATAATTTAAAATTAATGCTCACAAAAAAAGCCGATTGTAAGTCAATCGGCTTTTTTTATTTTATTGTTTTCTACTCTAATATTTGAGCAGCATGATCTTTAGTTTTTACTTTATCAATAACACGATCTACAATACCTTTTTCATTAATAATAAAAGTTTTTCTGTGAATACCATCATACTCTCTTCCCATAAACTTTTTAGGTCCCCAAACACCAAATGCGTTGATAACCGTTTTATCTTCATCTGCTAATAAAGGAAATGGAAATTCGTATTTATTTTTAAAATTAGCTTGTCTTTTGGCTGAATCGGCACTTACGCCCAACAACTCAAAACCTTCTTCTTGTAACGCCTTATAATTATCTCTTAAATTACACGCCTCCACCGTACAACCAGGAGTACTAGCCTTAGGATAAAAGAAAACTACTAATTTTTTTCCTTTATAATCACTTAATGAAATGGTATTCCCTTGTTCATCTTTTGCAGTAAAATTAGGAACCGCATCACCTTGTTTTAATGTTTTCATAGTCTTAACTTTGATTTTTAACAAAAGTACAATTTATGACTAAAAAAGAACAGGTTAACTTCGTAATTAATACACTCTACAAACTTTATCCTGAAACACCCATTCCTTTAGACCATAAAGACCCCTATACACTGCTTATTGCCGTTTTAATGTCTGCACAAAGTACCGATGTTAGAGTCAATAAAATTACCCCCTTATTATTTGAAAAGGCAGACAACCCTTATGATATGGTGAAACTTACCGTTGAAGAAATTAGAGATATAATCAAACCGGTAGGATTATCGCCAATGAAAAGTAAAGGTATTCATGGCTTATCGGAAATTTTAATAGAAAAACACAACGGAGAAGTACCTCAAAGTTTCGAGGCACTAGAAGAACTCCCTGCAGTTGGACATAAAACTGCAAGTGTAGTAATGTCTCAAGCTTTTGGGGTTCCCGCTTTTCCTGTTGACACGCACATTCACAGACTTATGTATCGATGGAATTTAAGTAGCGGTAAGAACGTAGTTCAAACTGAAAAAGACGCTAAACGCCTGTTTCCAAAAGAACTATGGAATGATTTACACCTTCAAATTATTTGGTATGGTAGAGAGTATTCACCTGCAAGAGGTTGGGATTTAGAAAAAGATATTATCACTAAAACTATTGGAAGAAAATCTGTTATCAACGAATACTATAGAAACAAAAAGTCCTGATTTTAATAAAATCAGGACTTTTAATACTTAGTTCAGAAGCGCTTCAAACTTCATTTTATTACAATTTATAACACTTAAAGCCTTAGAATAATTTAGAAGAAAATTAACCGTCTCTTCTCGCGGTTCAAGATTTTTATTTTTTTTAATAAAATCTTCAGAGTAAATTTTTGCCATTTTTTCTATTTAAGGGTTAATTCAAATAGTAAACGAAACAAAAATTAGATTATTGTATTAGTTCGTTAAAACAATATTATGTTTATCAATTATTTTTCTCAAATTAATGAGTGCGTAACGCATTCTTCCTAGAGCAGTGTTAATACTTACACCCGTTCTTTCAGATATTTCTTTAAAGCTCATATCCTTGTAAATACGCATTAAAAGTACTTCTTTTTGGTCGTCTGGCAACTCATCAACCAATCGTCGCACATCAAATTCAACTTGTTCTTTTATCAAGGCTTTTTCAGCATTTAAACTACTATCACTTAAAACTGAAAAAATACTAAACTCACCTGCATTATCAAATTTTGGCATTCTGTTATTTTTTCTAAAATAGTCAATCACCAAATTATGCGAAATACGCATTACCCAAGGCAAAAACTTACCTTCTTCATTGTAATTTCCGCGTTTAAGCGTTCGTATTACTTTTATAAAAGCATCTTGGAAAATGTCTTCTGCAACATCTCTATCGTATACTTTTGAATAAATAAAACTGTAAATCTTTTGTTTGTGCCTTTTAATTAAGATTTCTAAAGCACCTTCGTTTCCTTTAATGTATTCACTAACTAGGATAGCATCGGTAATAAGTTCTTTCTGCATAATATTTACTTTTAATGCACGAAGTGGCCTTCGTTGCTTGGGGTTATTAAGTTTAAAAGTAATTTTTTATGCTATAGATGCTCGTTTTTAAATTGTTATGAATTCCAAATATAACAACAATCATTCCTAAAAAGCAACAATTAGCACCTTTTTTTAACAATATATTCGATAAACGGTTATTTTTTATGCTCGCATACTTGTCTTATCTTTGCGGAATTATTCCCATAAAATCTATGAAAACTGCGCTTTCTGAAGTAAATCCTAAAGAAAACATCATCATAAAAGGTGCAAAATTGCACAACCTTAAAAATATCGATGTAGTAATACCCAGAAACAAATTAGTAGTTATTACAGGCTTATCGGGCTCAGGGAAATCAAGTTTAGCTTTTGATACGCTTTACGCGGAAGGACAAAGACGCTACGTAGAAAGTTTATCAAGTTATGCCAGACAGTTTTTAGGGCGCTTAAACAAACCGAAAGTAGATTATATTAAAGGCATTGCTCCCGCTATTGCCATAGAACAGAAAGTGAATTCTACCAATCCACGTTCAACGGTTGGTACAACTACAGAAATTTACGATTACTTAAAATTACTTTTCGCTAGAATAGGCAGAACTTACTCCCCTGTATCTGGTTTGGAAGTAAAAAAAGACACGGTAACAGATGTTTTAAATTACTTAAAAACATTTCCTGAAGGCGAAAAACTGTTACTACTTGCTCCTATTTATTTAGAAGAAGGCAGAACAATTGAAGACAAAATCAACACGCTGCAACAGCAAGGTTACGCAAGAATTAAAGTTAATAATAACGTTTTAAGAATAGACGAAGCTCCGAAAATATCTAAAAAAGATAAGGTTTTACTAGTTGTTGATAGAGTTATCACCAAAGACGAAGAAGATTTTTATAACAGACTCGCAGATGCCATTCAAACTACTTTTTTTGAAGGCAAAGGCGAATGCATCATTGAAACTTTAAGCGACAACAAGCAACGACCATTTAGCAATAAGTTTGAATTGGATGACATAAGCTTCTTAGAACCTAATGTGCATTTATTCAGCTTTAATAATCCTTACGGCGCATGCCCTAAATGCGAAGGTTATGGTGATATTATTGGAATTGATGACGATTTAGTAATCCCAAACACCGGATTATCGGTATATGAGAGCGCCATTTTTCCATGGCGAGGTGAAAGCATGAGTTATTATAAAGACCAATTGGTGAATAACTCGCATAAATTCGATTTTCCAATTCATAAACCATATTTTGAATTAACAGACGCTCAAAAACAACTTGTTTGGACAGGTAATAAATATTTTGAAGGATTAAATTCTTTCTTTGCCGAATTAGAATCTAAAGCATACAAAATTCAAAACCGTGTGATGCTATCGCGTTACCGCGGAAAAACAAAATGTAAAGCTTGTAATGGTAAGCGATTAAGACCCGAGGCTAACTATGTAAAAATTGCTGGAGCTACAATTACAGATTTGGTTGAAATGCCATTAAATAAACTAACCAACTTTTTTAAGCAACTCGAATTAAACGATTATGATACTCAAATTGCTAGTCGTTTATTAAAGGAAATCAATAATCGATTGTCGTTTTTAGCTAATGTTGGTTTAGATTATTTAACACTTAATAGAAAATCAAATACGTTATCTGGCGGTGAAAGTCAACGGATCAATCTTGCAACCTCGCTAGGAAGCAGCTTAGTCGGTTCTATGTATATTTTAGATGAACCTAGTATAGGCTTGCATCCAAAAGATACCGAACGACTCATTTCAGTTTTAAAATCATTACGAGATCTAGGAAACACCGTAATTGTTGTTGAGCACGACGAAGATATAATGAAAGCTGCCGATGCAATAATTGACATAGGTCCCGAAGCAGGAACTTTTGGCGGTTCGGTAGTTGCAGAAGGCACATTTCTAGATATTTTAGCTTCACAATCATTAACAGCAAAATATTTAAATGGTGAGTTAGAAATTGAAGTCCCAAAAACCCGAAGAACTTCAAAATATCACGTAGATGTAATTGGTGCTCGCGAAAACAACCTAAAAAACATCAATGTTACCTTCCCATTGGGTATGCTCACTGTAGTTACAGGGGTTTCTGGAAGCGGAAAAAGTACATTGGTTAAAAAAATACTATTTCCAGCAATTCAAAAAAAACTCACCGATTTTAGTGATAAAGCAGGACAGTTTACAACCTTAGAAGGCAATTTTAGCAACATCAACCATATCGAATTTGTAGACCAAAATCCAATTGGCAGGTCTTCAAGATCTAATCCAGTAACCTACATAAAGGCTTACGACGATATTCGAGCCCTTTTTTCAAAACAAAAGCTAAGCGTTATAAGAAACTACCAAGCAAAACATTTTTCTTTTAATGTAGATGGCGGACGCTGTGAGACTTGTAAAGGCGAAGGTGAAGTAACCATTGAAATGCAATTTATGGCCGATGTGCATCTAGAATGCGAAACCTGTAAAGGCAAACGCTTTAAAAAAGAAGTTCTAGAAGTCACGTTTGCCGATAAAAATATAGATAACATTCTAAATCTTACTATCGACGATGCTGTTGCTTTCTTCGAAGCCACAGCACAAACTAAAATTAAAAACAAATTACAACCACTGCAAGATGTCGGTTTAGGCTATGTCACTTTGGGCCAGAGCTCTTCTACCCTCTCAGGCGGTGAAGCGCAGCGTATCAAACTCGCTTCTTTTTTAGGAAAAGGAAACAATAAAGAAAAAGCACTTTTTATTTTCGACGAGCCCACAACAGGCCTACATTTTCACGATATTCAAAAACTATTAAAATCCTTCAACGCGTTAATTGCCAAAGGGCACTCCATAATTGTAGTCGAGCATAATATCGATTTAATAAAGTGTGCAGACTATATTATCGATTTAGGTCCTAAAGGCGGTGAAAACGGCGGGCACCTTGTAGCTTCTGGCACTCCCGAAGAGATCATTAAAATAAAAACATCTGAAACTGGTAAGTATTTAAAAGATAAACTGTAAAAGCATTATTATTTCTTGGACATCTGACTGATTGCAGGCAGGTTACCGCAAGGGTCGGGCTTTACATTCCAAGTCCTCAGTCGTGCCTCCCTGCGGGCTTTTATTCATGGATTTCTATTTTAAATTAATGAATTCTTGAACATAAATGTTTCATTACAATCCCTAACGCGAATCAAAATTCTATTTAGAATTGATTCTTTAGTCGTTTCAATAAAACAAAAAGGCAAACATTCCTAAAACCGCAGCTGTTAATGGCGCCACAAATATTAAAAACAAAATTGAAGTAACACTTGCCTTTACCAAGGTTTTAAACCTGCTTTGATTATAAAAACGTCTTAAGGCCAAGTACAAATAAACAAAAGTAGAAAAGGCTAATAACCAATCCAACCAATCTGGAATATCAAAAATAAAATTGATTCCAATAATGATACTAAATACCGTAAACAAAAAAGAGAAGTAGTAAAAACTAAATACTAAATGATGCGCGTACAACCCATGTTTCCTGTAAAATAGCTTTAAAAACAACGCGAAAATGGGTAGTAAAAAAAACATAGCAATAGGTATCGCATCATAAAATGCTTGTAAAATACTGCCGCCACTTCTGGATTTATAAAACTTTAAGGCCTGTTTATAAATACGTTTTTTAATGTAACCAGCATCCTGCTCCATTCCCATAGCCCTATAAATTTGAGCCTCTGGTGCATCTACTTCAATCAGAGAATCTACCTTCTTTTCATCAAAATCAAATGTAACCGTACGTTTTTGGTCATCGACTTCTTCTATAAACAAAGAATCTATTTTTTCTTTAGAATATTCATCAATAAAAACGTTGTCGTTTAACGATTTAAGAAGTTTTGCTCTAGTAATTGAATCTTGTAAATTATTAACTGTTTCCTGAACCAATTTTAAAGAATCTAAAATGCCCTCATCTTTAAACTTATTAAAAGCATTGTCCTTTTTAAGTGTTTTTGCTAGACTATCGTTCAAACTTTGCACTTGGCTACGTTGAATAAACGAAAACAAGAAGAAAAACACTATGGCAATAAACAAATACATTTGCGCCGGATGCAAATACAACAACCGCTTGCCTTCAATAAATTTTGATGCTAAATATCCAGGTTTAAACAATAAGGGTAAGAAACTCTTAAAAAACCGCGCATCAAAGGAAAAATAATTACTAATCGTATTATAAAACAGCACCTTTACAGTAAGCTCGTCTTTAGCTTGCTGCCCGCAATGCGGACAAAATTTAAAACCTTCATTAAACTGTTGTTCGCAATTTTTGCAAGTTTCTTTTTTGGTTTTCATTATAAATGATTGGTTTCTATAAAAGTAACAAAAATTTTGCCTCACCTAATATCCTATGTATACCAAATAGTATCCTTATTATTTTCATAATTATCACAATCAGCAAATCCATACAACATTTTAATTTATAACACAAACCTAAGTAGCTTATAAACAATCGCTTACATTTTTGGCACGCAAATTGAAAACCATTAAGCAATAGCGTAAGCCGAAAAGCTAAAGAGTAGGCAGAATGAAAATCCTAAGATTATGAAAAGATTATTACTAGTATGTGCAAGTTTGTTGATAGGATTAACAACTGCATCAGCATCAGAACTAAACAACCAGAAACCAAAAATAAAGTTAGAGAAAAAGAAAAACTACCGTTTTGCAGAACCAATTTCGTTTATTGAACGCGGTATAGAGTTTTTAATATTCCCTGATGGCAGTTTCGATTTTAACACAAATATTTACGACGATTATGATGATGATATTTTACATAGAAACAATTCTAGAAGAAGCAACATTAATACCTCACAAAGAGGTCCGAATGTATCGGTAGCTTTTACAGTATCCTCAAAAAATAATCGCGGTGTACTTATTTCAAGAGACCGTTTTGGTAAAGTAAGACGCATTGGTAATGTGTATTTAAATTATAACCGAAGAGGAAATATTACTCGTGTTGGCTCTGTTTTTATCAATTATAGCAGAGGTAAACATGCTACAGTAAATCAAATTGGTGGTTTAAGAGTACAATATAACCGTTGGGGAGAAATTGTACACACCAGAGGATTTGTGAACAGAAACAACCGTGTGTCTCATTGCGATGTGGTTAATTATCAAGATTTAGATAGACACCATAATGATTATGACGACAGCTACTACTATTACAAAAAAAATGGTAAGGTTAACAAACTAAAAAAGAAGAGAAAATAATTTTTTGAGATTAGTTATTAGTTAAAAGTGAAAACCTCGAAGTTGTAAAGACTTCGAGGTTTTTTTAATTCCTTTAATTTAAAAATTGAATATCCCACCATCAACGTAACTATTTGTAATTAATAATTGTCGTTTATAATCATATATAAATAGACAAAAAGAAACAACCAATAATTTTCTTAGTGTTTATAAGGCTTCAACACATAATGTATTTTTTTGGCACGCTGTTTGTAATTACTAAAACGTAACCCATAAAATTTACAATTATGAAAAAGTTTATATTCTTATTAGCAGGATTAATCCTAACAGGATTTACTGTTAACGCAACCACAACCAACACAACTGAAGCCAATGCCAATGCAACATATTATGGAGGTTATGGAAACTCTTTCATATTTGTAGAAAATGGCATCGAATTCTCTGTATTTAGAGATGGTCAATTTGATTTTAACATCTTAAGAAACAATTCACGTTTCGGTGTAAATGTTAATACAAGAAATGTTAATATTAGTTTCAATTCTGGTTACGATTATAATGCTTACGTACAATATGATGAGTTTGGTGCAATAATTCAAATTGAAAATACACCTATTTTTTATGATTATTACGGACGTGTTTCTCAAGTTGGAAATGTAAATATTTACTATAACAATTTTGGTTATGTAAACCGAATTGGTGGATTATATGTTCACTACAGAAATAACGTATTTACGCATTATACTGGATTTATAAACATTTACAACAGAGCCTACGTTTACAGACCTTGGCACCGTTACTACAGTATTCCTGCATACGATTATTGTGTAGTATATAACAGGCCTTACAGACAATTTTACAACCCTGTTCGTTATACATATAGAAGACCTTTTTATAACAATTACAGACCTAGAACTGCAATTGCAACAAGAAGAGGACACGAGATTAAGCGAAACAGAAATTATGCTACTGTAAATCGAAGCCAAAGAAATGTTACTCAAGTTAACAGAAACGCAAACTCTAGAAGAAGTGTTGCTCAAAACAACAATTCGACAAGACGAAATAACTCTATTAATAATAACTCAAGAAAATCTAATTCGTCTGCAGTTAATAGAAATATTAATAGAAGCGAAACTACGAGAAGAACAACTTCTAATAACAACAATAGAGTTACAAGAGAGAACAATAATAGAACTGTGAATAGACAAACAACGTCTACAAACAATACTAGAACAACAAGAAATAACGTTAATAGAAATAATAAAAATACGAGCACAAGAGCAAATGAGGTAAGACGTGAACAAAAAACTAGAACAGTTCAAAAACCAAAAAGCACAAATACTCGTAAATATAATAGTAACAATACAAGAAGCACTAGAAATACTCAAATTGCGCAGCGTACGGTGAATAAGCCAAGAACAACCACGCAAAAACGTACAACAACAAGAGCTACGCAAGCAAAAAGTAATTCTAGAAACAATACAAGATCGACAACTTCAAACAGAAGACGATCATAAAAATTTTGGTTGGTTAGTTTGGAAAGCCCTACGAGTAGTTCGCCTCAAAGCAACATCGTGGGGTTTTCTCTTTTATTAATTCAGGAATTTTAAATACTTCTTCATCACCAAAGAAATATCCTCTGAAAAATTGTATTTATAAATTACAACAAGATACAGTATTGAAACTAATGCCGATTTTAATGCTATGTTCAATATAGGATGAAAAGGAAATTCCCAAAAATAAAACAACAATACACTCACTACCAATAATAACCCAATTTTAAAAGTATAACGTGTAAAAGGATACATTTTAAACTTTCTGTAAACAAAAATCAACTTTACAGTATTATAGACAAAAACTGCAATAAACGTAGCAATACCGGCTCCATTTATTCCATAAATTGGTATAAACAGTATATTTAAAAGAATCATTAAAACCACAAGTATCACTCCTAAAACAAGAACAACTCTATAATAATCACTATTAAACAAAATAGCATTATTACTTCCTAATGCATTATCATAAAGCTTTATGGAGCTAATCATAAATACAACTAACAATCCTCCACTAAACTCTTCAGGGATAATGTGATACAATTGATTGATGTTTAAAACAATCAACAAAAAAATAAACCCGCTGATAATAAATAGATTAAGCGAACTACGTTTATACAAATCTTCTAAAGCGTCAAAATCTTTTTCATTTAAATATTTTGCTGATAAAGGCAATAATATTTGATGCATTGAGCGCTGAGGCACCGCAATTACAGTAGCTATAAATATGGCTACATTGTAATAAGCAATCTCTTTAATATCAATATAATGCCCGAGCATTACCTTGTCTACATCTAACAAAATAGTGGCAATTGAACCCGCAATGATTATTAAAAAAGAGTATTTTAAAATACTTGACAAATTAGGAACACGTTTGAAAATAATTTTAGGCAGTTTAATGCTAAAGGCATAAAATGTCATTACCAGCATTCTCAACACATAAACCAAAACCAATCCTGCCATAAATTGCTCCAAATCTATTACTTTAATATGCAATAAAAACAGCAGAACCATAGCGCCAACTCTATGAAACACTTCTTTCATAAAATTACCAAACACCGTCTGCATCTGTACTTTAGCCCAAGCAAAAAACACTTCGAAATAAGCCAAAGCAATGGCTACGATTAAAGTATGCCACAAATAGTCTTTTATAATTTCGTTTTTGTTTGAAAGAAAGCTTGCAATGGTTTCATAACCCAAATATGTTATAAGCGTTATGGGAACTATAATACAAAGAGGCAACACCAGCATGAGTGTCAAAAAGCTATTTAGCGAAACTCTTGTTTTAAAAGTTGAATAAAATTTAACTAAGGTATTGTGCATCCCAAATGCCATAAAAGGCATCACTACGTAGGCCAAAGACAGCATGTAACCTACCATACCGTAATACTCATCACTTAAAAATTCGGTATAAAGAAATAAGGTATTAATAGCTCCAATAAAAAAGCCTAAATAGGTGGAAATGATGTTTTTAAAGGACTGTGATGCAACGATTCCCATTATAGTAAATTAGCTAGCGATTTTGTAAGTGCCTTTCTGTGATACTTTTGCAAACCAATGGGGTGAGTCTGCAACGTATTATTTTGATAAGCTTTATAATGGTCTAAGATAATTCTTTTTAATGATTCGTAATCTTTATAGTTAAAGTAGTTTCCTGTATTGGTTTCTTTAATAATTTTTTCTACATCAGAATCTTTAGGACCAATGGCAACAATAGGTCTATTTGATACCATATACTCAAAAAGTTTACCAGGAATAATGCACTTGGTGTCTTCAGAATCTATTTCAATAAGCAATAAAATTTGTGATTTATTTTGATATGTAATAGCTTCTTTATGTGAAACATAACCTACTCTATTTATATAATCACTTAAGTTATAAGTTTTTATTGAATTTAAAACACTTACACTAACTGAACCTACTAAATTGAGTTGAAAATCATTCGAAAAACTTTCGTTTTCATGGATTAATTCACTTAAAACTTGCCATAAAATTTCAGGATTTCGTTTAGATAATAACGACCCAATATGCGACATACTGAATTTTGAATCCATTTGAATATTTACAGCTTCTTGATTATCATATCCATTAGTGATAACTTCAATAGGCTTCTTTGTAATGGCCTGAAACTCTTTTTTCGTTTCCCAACTTGTTACAATAATTTGATCGGACGAATTTAATACTTGCTTTTCTAATGATTTGTGCTTCCTTTTTGAAGCTGGAGTTAATTTAAGTTGTTTATGATACCCAATAGTGGTCCACGGGTCTCTAAAATCTGCAAACCACTTTACGTCTAGTTTTTGCTTTAAATGAAGCCCAATTAAATGCACGCTATGTGGCGGACCAGTAGTAATAATCGTTTCTATACCTTCCTTTTCTATATAGTCTAAAAGAAAAGACACCGAAGGGGTTACCCAGCCAATTCTCGCATCAGGAATAAAAAAATTTCCTCGAATAAAAAGCATTGCTCTCTCCATAAAAGATTGTTCCTTTTTATCAGAAATAATTCCTTTACTAATTGTTTTTGAAGATTTATTTGAAAAGAAACTAGCCCATTTATAAGGCTCACTAATGGGATGACTAATCAGAGTAACATCTTTTGAAACTTCAGAAACTAAACTTTCATCTATAATTGGATAATTTGCGTTTTCCGGAATAAAAACAATTGGATTTACGCTAAATTCTGGCAAATACTTCACAAATTTAAGCCAACGCTGTACTCCGGGACCTCCAGCTGGTGGCCAATAATACGTGATTATAAGAACTTTTTTAGACACCTTTTGTTTTCTTAAACTCATAAAACAATCCAGCTAATAATAACACACCAAGCATAATAGAACTCGCTAAAGCAATACTACTTCCGGTTTTAACCACTTCTGGGTCAAATTTAAACTCTATGGTGTGGTTGCCTGCGGGAATTGGCATACCGCGTAAAATGTAATTTACGCGCATGTGGCTTGTTTCTTTACCATCAATATAAGTTTTCCAACCCTTAGGATAGTAAATCTCTGAAAACACCGCAAACCCATCATTTTTATTAGTTGACTGATACTTTAAATAATTTGGAGCATGCTTAATTAAACGAATAACAGCCAATGAATCTATATCGTACTTATTCTTAAGATTTTGAAAAGATGATAAGGCTTCATGATTTGTATATACCGCCTTCGCTTTTGTATCTAATTCCCCTAAAATAGTAATTTCACTATTTGCGGATTCTACTTTTTCTAAATCATTCACAAACCAAGCATTGCCATTAACTTGATCATTCATATAAGGAAAGGCATCTCCATTTTCATCTTGAGCCACAATGTACTTTGTATTTAACATATTAAATACATTGATATTATTTTGTGCTATATGAAAATCGAATACTTCACGGTAGCGTCTTAACTCCGCAGCATTATAGCCATTTAATGAATTGTGAAAATAAGAAGGTTTCGATGGTCCTGAAACCATATCAAAAACCCTAAAATGCGTCGTGTCTTTTAAAATATACTTATCTATCTCTGTTTCTTGAAAAGGCTTACTCATCTTCACGCCTGCAACAAAATTTTCATTATTTACATAGCGCCTATCAACACCAACCAAATCAAAAAGTATTAATACCCCTAAAGCTACTACTACCCATTGCTCCTTTAATTTTTCCTTTAAAAAGCAGTAAATAATTCCAGCAGAAAGTAACACTAAAACCAGTGTTCGAATCGCGTCTTGGGCAAATATTGATTTTCTATCTGTTTTTAAGGCATCCACAAAATCTTGTCCGTAATTCTGACGGTAAAGTCCGTCGTTAATTCCAACAAAATCAAACAAAGAGGACTTAAACAATATGAAAATTAGAGTTAAACCACCCGTTATTATTACAGATAGCTTTAGCGCTTTCAATTTATCTTCTTTCTTGTTAAAATCATTAAAGAGTTTAACTAAACCAAAAACAGCTAAAGCAGGAATACATAGCTCTAAGATCACTTGAATAGAACTTACTGCTCTAAACTTGTTGTAAAGAGGTATATGATCAATAAAAATATCTGTAAGAAACCCTAAATTCTTTCCATAAGATAATAATAGAGAAAACAGCGTTCCACCAACTAGCCACCACTTCAATCTTCCCTTTACTAAAAACAAAGCGAATACAAATAAGAACAATATTACTGCACCGACATACGCTGGAGCTTCAACAATAGGCTGTTTCCCCCAATACATAGGCGCACGCTTAGCCTCTTGTGCTGCTTGTGTGGTCGTGGCTCCTAGTTTTCTATAAGCTTCGTAAGTTGCCGAATCTCGTCCAACATCTTCGCTATTACCACCTCCCATGAAACGCGGAATAAACAAATTAAACGTTTCAACAATGCCATAACTAAATTGCGTTATATAATCTCTATCTAAACCAGAAGTTTCCTCTTTTGGTGTACCATCTGAGTTTATGGTCAATTCACTTTTACTTCGCTTACTTTCCTTGACATATTCCTGTGTCGCTAAAAAATTTGTAGCGTTTAATGCGATTGATAAAACAACTGCGGCAATTAAAATTCCAATAGACTTGAAATAATGAGAAAGCATATGTTTTCTAAAAGCGTCAACCAAATACGCGATACCTAAAACTATCACTAAAAACATGAGGTAGTAGGTCATTTGAAAATGATTTGCTACTAATTCTAAGCCCATAGCAATGGTAGTGAGCAAAAACCCGAGAACATATCGTTTTTGAAACACAAGTAAAATTCCGCTTAAAACTAATGGCATATAAGCTATGGCATGCGCTTTACTATTATGCCCTACACCTAAAATAATGATTAAATAGGTAGAAAAACCAAACGCCAATGCGCCTAGAACTGCGAGTTTATAATCGACCTTTAACACGATTAAAAACACATAAAAACTTAACAGGTATAGAAATAAATAATCTGCTGGTCGTGGCAAAAAACGTAATGCCAAATCAAGCTTTTTTATATAATTATGCGGATACCTTGCGCCTAACTGATACGTTGGCATTCCTCCAAAAGCAGCATTCGTCCAATAGGTTTCGGCTCCAGTTTCCGCTTTAAAATCAGTTTGTTGCTTACTCATACCAATATACTGCACTATATCATTCTGATAAATGGCTTTTCCTTGTAAAACAGGACTGAAATAAGCTAATGAAATTATAATAAAACCTAGTAAAACGAATACGTGAGGTAAATACTTTTTAGTTGATAACTGCATGGATATGTTTTAAAAAACAACGATGGTTAAATTAAGTATATTTTTTGAGAATTTACAATAGGGTGCCACAAGACATTAATCTGGCATTTAACTCATAATGAACAATAGAAAAAACCTATTCAATTTCTTCGTAATCCACATATTCTCCAACGTCTTTATTTGAAGTTTTTGTTTTAGGAATCTTGTCAATTATAACTTCACCTTCTTTTTTAGGAGCTTCTTTTCTTTGTGTTTTTTGAAAATCACCAAATTGTTCGCCAAATTGTTTTTCCATTTTCTTAGAAGCATATTTTACCAAAAAAGGGGCAAAAATTCTTGAAAGTACTTTTATTCCGTAGTAAACTAATACAATTATAAGTATGGTTCTTAATAAACCCATTTTAAGCTTTTAATTTATAATACATAACAAAAATACAATTCTATCTCTTTAAAAAACGTTCAAGAATGATAAAAAAAGTATAAAATATCTATATTTGAAAAAGCCTTTAATACCTTTTTACAAAAAAGCTAGTTAAACTTATGATTATGAGCCCAATTAAATCTATCCTATTGCTGTTGTTTTGCTTAACAGTAACACAAGCCTTTTGCCAATATACCGATGTTATTAATTCCAATAGACCAGGCGTATCTAGAAGCGCATTTTCTGTTGGAACCAATGTGGCACAATTTGAGTTCGGACCCTATATGTTAAAAGAAGAAAGAACACCAGCTGCGGCTTACGAAGTTTCTGGTTTTGGAATTGATTTTGCTGCGAGATACGGACTATTGTTTGAAGAATTAGAATTAAACATTGAAGGAACTTACCAAAACGATACTAAAACATTCATGTCTAATTTTTCGGAAGACGACAGAAGAGCAAATTTTAAATTTCTTGCAGTAGGAGCCAAATATCTTATTTTTGATCCTTATAAAAATGCCGAGGAAGATAAACCGAACCTGTATAGCTGGAAAGCAAACCGTCAATTTAAATGGAAATCGTTAATTCCTGCTGTTTCAGTATACTTAGGCGCAAATTACGACACAAAACCTAATCCATATACCTTTACAGGAATTGAAGGTTTTAGCCCGAAAGTGATGATTGCTACGCAGAACAACTTTTCTGGTGGATGGGTTTTAGTAATGAATTTAATTAAAGACCGCATAGGTACAGACCAATCCGATTTTCAATATATACTAACACTAACACATTCTTTCAGTCCAAAATGGGTAATTTTTGGCGAAACACAAGGTATAAAAAGTGATTTTTATGCCGATAATCTTTTTAGATTTGGCGGTGCTTATTTGTGGGGTAAAGATTTTCAATTGGATACAGCATTAACCTTTAACACAAAAGACACACCTTCTGTGTTTGCTGTAAATTTCGGAGCTTCTTATCGATTAGATTTCCACAGGGACAAAGAAATTGACAACGGAACCTCAGCCGAAAACGAAGGCATAAGAAGATCAAACAGAAGTGGAAAAAATAAGAAAAGAAAAAAATCTGATGCAAGTGATTCAGATTCAAAGACAAACAAACGAAAAAAGAAAGAAATAGACTTTGACTAATCATCAAACAGCAATTCGTATCATAACACTATGATTACACTTAAAGAAGTAAAATCTAAAAAAGAGCTTAAAGCTTTTGTAAAATTTCCTTTTAAGCTTTATAAAGACTCGAAATATTGGGTGCCTCCAATTATCAGTCAGGAAATAAAAACATTTAGCAAAAAAGAAAACCCAGTTTTTAATGATGCGGAAGCGAGATTATTTCTAGCTTATAAGAATAATGAAATTGTTGGCAGAATAGCAGCCATAGTAAATTGGCTTGAAATTAAGAAGCAGAATCAAAAAAAAATGCGTTTTGGCTGGTTTGATTTTATTGATGACCTAGAAGTTTCGAAAGCCCTTTTAGATGAAGTTGAAAAAATTGGAAAAGAATACCGACTTGAATACACAGAAGGTCCTGTTGGGTTTTCTAACTTAGACAAAGTTGGCGTAGTAACTGAAGGATATGATTCCATAGCACCTATGGTAACTTGGTATAACTACGAATACTACATAAAACATTACGAAGCCGCCAATTACAAAGTTGAAAAGTCCTATTCTGAAAGTAGATTTCCATTTAAAAATGTAAAACCAGAGTTTTTTAAAAAAGCTCAGGAACTTATTAAAAGGCGTTACCAATTAACACCTTTAAAACTTACCAAGACAGAGGAAGTTATGCCTTATGCCGACAAGATGTTTGACTTGTTTAATGAGAGTTATGCATCTTTATCTTCGTTTGTAGCCATAAATGATATTCAAAAAGAATACTTTAAAAAGAAATTTATAAGTTTTATAAATCCAGAATACATTAAGTTTATTGTGGATAAAGATGACAACATGATAGGTTTCGCTATTGTTATGCCTTCATTTGCCGAAGCCTTACAAAAAGCTAAAGGCAAATTGTTTCCATTTGGTTTTAAACACATTTTAAAAGCTAAAAAAAACAGTAAGGATGTTATTTTTTATCTCATTGGAATTCATCCAGAATACCAAAACAAAGGTGTACATGCTGTTATTTTTAACGAATATTACGAAACATTTAAAGCAAAAGGCATCGAAACCTGTTTTAGAACACCAGAATTAGAAGATAACGAAGCCATTCATAAAATATGGAAACACTTTGATCCTGAAGTTTACCGTCGCAGAAAAACATTCAAAAAAGATTTAGCTTAATAATAAAAACAAAAAAATCCAATTCAAATGAATCGGATTTTTTATACCATATAATGAATTCCTCTACTCGCCCATTGCCGCCATTAATGCTGCAGACAAACGCTTATAAGTTCCGTTTTCTAAACGATCTCTAATCGCATCAAAAGCATCTAATGTTTCTGTTACATCTTGTAACGTATGTGTTGCTGTTGGTATTAATCTAAGTAAAATTAACCCTTTAGGTATAACAGGATAAACTACTATAGAACAGAAGATTCCGTAATTTTCACGAAGATCTCTTACTAAAGCCATAGCTTCAGGAATACTACCTTTTAAATATACTGGCGTAACACAACTTTGTGTGGTTCCAATATCGAAACCACGATCTTTCAAACCAGATTGTAATGCGTTTACATTCTCCCATAATTTTGCTTTTAATTCTGGCATAGTCCTAAGCATATCTAATCGCTTTAATGCACCAACAACTAATTGCATCTGCAATGATTTTGCAAACATTTGAGAACGTAAATTATATTTTAAATAATCAATAATTTCTTGATCGCCAGCAATAAAAGCTCCTGTACTTGCTAATGATTTAGCAAATGTTGCAAAATACACATCAATATCATCTTGCACGCCTTGCTCTTCTCCTGCTCCAGCGCCTGTTGCTCCTAGCGTACCAAAACCGTGTGCATCATCAACAAATAATCTGAAATTAAATTTCTTTTTAAGTGCTACTATTTCTTTTAATCGACCTTGCTCACCACGCATTCCAAAAACTCCTTCAGAGATAACCAAAATACCTCCGCCTGTTTGTTCTGCCATTTTTGTAGCTCGCTCTAAGTTTTTCTCTAAACTTTCAACATCATTATGCTTATAGGTAAATCGTTTACCCATATGTAATCGTACTCCATCTATTATACAAGCATGTGCATCGACATCGTAAACTATAATATCATCTTTAGCAACCAAAGCGTCTATTGTAGATACCATACCTTGATAACCAAAATTTAAAAGATAAGCCGCTTCTTTATTCACAAAAGACGCCAACTCGTTTTGAAGCTTTTCGTGTAAATCTGTATGACCAGACATCATTCTTGCTCCCATGGGATATGCAGAGCCATATTGCGCAGCTGCTTCAGCATCTACTTTACGAACTTCTGGATGATTTGCTAATCCTAAATAATCATTAATACTCCATGTAATAACATCTTTCCCTTGAAATTTCATGCGATTTGAAATTTCTCCTTCTAATTTAGGAAACACAAAGTAACCTTCAGCCTGAGACGCCCACTTTCCTAATGGTCCTTTGTCTTTATAAATTTTTTCGAATAAATCTTTCATTTAGTAAATCTTATTGCTATTAAAATTAAGACATAACTACAACTAGATAATTGCTTTTTAATTGGGATATAAACACTTTAGTATTTAAAAATTCAAGAAGCCTTAGTCCTTAGTTAGTTGTTGCAAAATTAATTATTTATCTGCTTTGAACATAATTTTTAATGCTCAATTATTAACAAAATATAAAAAGAGACTATTATTACCTTTCAAGTAAAAAATAGTCTCTTTTTTTTTAATTTTTGTAATCTATTTTATGTACTGAATATTTTGAGCTGCGGCTTCATTGACACTATCAAAGAAACCTTGTTCATTCATCCATTTATCGCTATAAACCTTACTCATGTATCTTGCACCATGGTCTGGAAATATTACGACTACGTTATCTCCTTTTTTAAATCGTCCCTCTTCACCCAATTGCAATAAGGCCTGAGTTACGGCACCGGAAGTATAACCAACAAACATTCCTTCAGTTTTTGCAATTAATCTCGCGGTGTGAGCACTATCTTCATCTGTTACTTTTACAAACTCATCAATAACATCAAAATCTGTAGCTGTAGGAATTAAGTTTTTACCTAAACCTTCTATTCGGTATGGATAAATTTCTTTTTCATCAAACTCTCTAGTTTCATGATATTTCTTGATAACAGAACCAAATGCATCAACACCAATGACTTGAATATCTGGGTTTTGCTCTTTTAAATATTTTGCTGTACCAGAAATAGTTCCACCTGTTCCGCTACAAGCTAGTAAATGTGTTATTTTACCTTCAGTTTGCTCCCAAATTTCAGGACCTGTAGATTTATAATGTGCATCAATATTTAATTGATTGAAATATTGATTGATGTAAACCGATCCTTTGATTTCGCTATGTAAACGTTTTGCAACCTCGTAATAAGAACGCGGATCGTCTGCACTAACGTGTGCTGGACATACATAAACCTTGGCTCCCATCGTTTTTAACATGTCTATCTTGTCTGGCGACGATTTAGAACTTACAGCCAATACACAGTCATAACCTTTTATGATACTTACCATAGCAATACTAAAACCAGTATTACCTGAGGTAGTTTCAATAATAGTGTCACCTGGAGAAAGGATACCTTTCTTTTCGGCTTCTTCAATGATGTAAAGTGCTATTCTGTCTTTAGATGAGTGTCCAGGGTTAAAAGATTCTACTTTCGCGTAAAAGTTTCCTTTAAACTTGGAAGCTATTTTATTAAGTTTAACAAGCGGAGTATTGCCTACTAAATCTAATACATTATCAAATACTTGATTTCTGTTTTTCATATAAGCTCTTTAAAACTGCCGTGTTTTTTAAATACACAAACACAGTTTAAACCGAACAAAAATAAAACTTTTTTTTTTATTAGCCATGAATTCCTTCTAAATCTAATAAAAAAGCATATTCTAAAGCGACCTCTTTTAAACTTTCAAAACGACCTGAAGCCCCGCCATGACCAGATTCCATATCGGTATGCAGGAGTAATTTATTGGAATCTGTTTTTAAGTCTCTAAGTTTAGCTACCCACTTTGCCGGTTCCCAATATTGCACCTGTGAGTCATGTAAACCTGTGGTAACAAGCATATTTGGGTATGCTTTAGTTTTAACATTGTCGTATGGCGAATAAGATTTCATGTAATTATAGTAATCTAAATCATTAGGATTCCCCCATTCATCATACTCGCCAGTAGTTAGCGGGATAGTATCATCAAGCATTGTGGTAACAACATCTACAAAAGGAACTGCTGCCAAAACACCGTTGTACAAATCTGACTCCATATTTATAATGGCACCCATTAACAAACCACCTGCAGACCCTCCGTATGCATATAAATGCTTGTTAGAGGTGTATTTTTCCTGAATCAAAAATTTTGAACAATCAATAAAATCGGTAAATGTATTAAGTTTGGTAAGTAATTTTCCTTTTTCGTACCAGTCTCGTCCTAAATATTCACCTCCTCGAATATGTGAAATGGCATAAATAAAGCCCCTATCCAACAGACTTAATCGAATGGTTGAAAAAGAAGGGTCAATAGTTGAACCATAAGATCCGTAAGCGTATTGAAGCAGTGGGTTTTTACCATCCAGTTTTATACCCTTTTTATAAACCAAGGATATTGGAATTTTCACGCCATCTCTTGCAGTAGCCCATATTCGTTTAGATTCGTAATTATCTTTATTAAAAGTACCACCTAAAACCTCTTGCTCTTTTTTTATTTGACTTTCTTTTGTTTTAAAATTATAATCGATTACAGAACTTGGAGATGTTAAGGAGTTAAAACCGTAACGCAGCAAATTACTTTCAAATTCAGGGTTATTACCAATATATGTTGTATACGTTTCAGAATTAAAAGGCAAATAGTAATCTTCCTCTCCATTCCAACTCATTATCCTTAATTTATTAAGCCCGTTTTCACGTTCGTTTACAACCAAGTAGTCTTTAAAAATTTCAATATCTTCAATTAAAACATTATTTCTATGTGGAATAACATCCTGCCAATGTTCTTTTTCGGTTGCTTTTTCGCTTGTTTTACATACTTTAAAATTTGTTGATTTATCAATATTACTTATGATATAAAAACTATCTTGATAATGCGCAATACTATACTCTAAATTTTTTGTTCTTTTTTGAATTACTTTAAACTCATTATCGGGAGTATTAGCATCTAAAAAACGATATTCTGAAGAAAGTGTACTTGAAGACCCAATTATAATGTATTTCTTTGATTTTGATTTATATACAAACGTATTAAAGGATTCTTCTACTTCATGATATACCTCTGTATCGGATTTACTATCAGAAAATAATTTATGTTTGAATATTTTATGAGCACGCAACGTTACTGGGTCTTTCATGGCATAAAACAATGTTCTGTTATCATTTGCCCAAGTTGCACTTCCTGTGGTATTTAAGATTTTATCAGGATATATCTCGCCAGTAACTAAATTTTTTATCTGTATAGTATATTGTCGCCTGCTAACAGTATCGGTTGAAAATGCGACTAACGTGTTATCTGGACTTATAGAAATTCCGCCTAAATTAAAATAAGCATGGTCTTTTGCCATCTCATTACAATCAAACAAAAGTTCTTCTTCTGCATCTAAACTTTCTTTCTTTCGCACGTAAATAGGATAGTCATTACCCTTTTTATATTTCGTTAAATACCAATAACCATTTAATTTATAAGGCACCGATGTGTCATCTTCCTTAATTCTAGACTTCATTTCTTCAAATAAAGTTTTCTGAAATGCTTCGGTATGACGCATCATGTGTTTGGTATATGCATTTTCAGCATTCAAATAATCGATAACGTCTGGGGCTTCTCTATTATTTAGCCAATAATAATTATCAATCCTAGTATCTCCATGAACTGTTAATTCTGTAGGTGTTTTTTTGGCTTTCGGAGCTTGCATAATTATCATCAATTAAGTTGATTAATATTCTTAAAAATTTAAGCCCTCAAAAATAGAAAAATTAAATAGTTTTGTATTCTAAATAATCAATTTAAAAATTATGTTTGGAGATATGATGAATATGATGGGAAAACTTAAAGAAACCCAAAAGAAAGTTGAAGAAACTAAAAAGCGTTTAGATACGGTTTTAATTGATGAATCAAGTCATGATAATAAGTTAAAAATTACGTTAACTGCAAACAGAACTATAAAATCTATAGAGATTGATGACGAATTACTTCAAGACAAAGAGCAATTAGAAGATTATTTAATTCTTACCTTAAATAAAGCCTTAGAAAAAGCAACTAAGGTTAATGAAGCTGAATTAGCAGCGGCAGCTAAGGAAGGATTACCTAATATTCCTGGAATGGACATGTTTAAATAAAAACAAAGCCTTCTTGAAGTTTTTTTAATTTTTACTCCGTTTTGAGTGTAATTATTCAAACCAAAGCACTTCTTTATGATAATTACATGATTATCTAACCTTTAAAGTGCATTCTTATAATTTTATTATTTCATTAATCACTTATGAAATGTAAAAATTATCGACAAAATGTAATCTAAATTTCACAAAACTGATAGTTTGGTATTTTGTCTAAAAATCTAATATCAGCTTTACCCTTCCGCTATATTTGTTTCTGTAAATTGTAAAAACTAATATTATAATATGAAAAATTTAACCAAACTTTTTTTATTGGCAATACTTGTTGTATTTGCTTCGTGTCAAAATGAGACACTAACCGAGGGAGCTTCTTCAATAGTTGAAGACGAACTAGCTATGGAAGACGAAATTTTAGTTTCAGATGGTGAAGAAGATACATCTTTTGTATTAGACAGCAACAGTGAAATTATGCCTACTAGAGAATTGAGCTTTTCTCTTTCAAGTAACTCAACACAAGAAGGTACGCCAATACCATCTTCTTGTACTCCTGATTTAGAAGCATTAGAGTTAAGCTTACCTGAAAGTGTAAGCCTTGAAACCACATTAAATCCTGCTGCTGATGCATATTTCAATTTTAACATTTTAGATACAGACTTAGCAGCTACAGACCTTAAAGGATGGTGTATAGATGTTGATGGATATTTAGAAGGTAATGAAGGTCCTTATGATTTTAATGTATATTCAAGTTATGAAGATTTAAGTGGTTTAACAACTGCTACAGGTACTCCAATAGTTGGAAGTGTAGATAATTTCGATGCAGTAAACTGGCTTATGAACCAAGATTTTATAGGTAAAGTAAGCCCAATATCTGGAGAAACTTATACTTATGGAATGATACAATGGGCAATTTGGGAACTTTTAGATGAAAGAAATTGTGTAAATTGTTTTTATTTAACGGGTGATGTTAAAGATGGATGGAAACAAAATAGAGCAGCTTTAGAAGCTGTGGCTATGGAGTTAGTTGATGCTGCTTTAGCTAATGGTGAAGGTTTTGTACCAGGATGTGGTGAGAAAGCTGCTATAATTTATGTTGCAAAAGATACCAATTCTAGTAGTCAATTAATTCAATCAATAATCGGTATGGTTGATGTTCCTGAAAAAGAAGAACCATGTAGTGATTGTGAAGGAAAAGTTACTAAATTAGAATTAGAATTCGATTGGAGATGTGATAAATACATTAAAATTTACCAAAGAAAAGAAAACACATGTTATGGTGTAAAAATCTTTAGCCAAACGGTAAAAGCTGGTGAGACTTTCACAATTGAAGGCGCTAACCATGATGGTACTTTTGGTAGATATGCTTACATCTATATTAACGGATGTTACTATACTAAAATTAAAACAAACTGTGATATTAATATAGGACCCGGATATACTAAAGGTGTATTTAATGTTATTAGTGGTGAAAGCAGCAACGGAGGCGAACTTTGTGAGTATGTTAAGCCAGATTACAATAAATGTTACAGACACTGGAGTTGTAAATACTATAGTTCATGCAGATATAGTTACAGTGGACACTAATTATAAAATATTAGTATAATTTTTTAAAAAGAGGTATTTTTTAAAATGCCTCTTTTTTTATTTACAATAGTTAAAAAATTAAATACTTGTATACTTACAAACTTTTTAGTTGTTTTAACAATTCTTCATGCTTTAATTCTGTATAATCCAGATGTGTTACCATTCTTAACTTCCTACCTCCCATACTTATTATATAAATATTGTTATCTGCTAGTTTTTTTAAAAATAAGGCCTCATCAACATCGTCATTAAGCTCAAAAATTACAATATTAGTTTCAACTAACTCAACTGATTTAATAAAGGTTAATTCACATAAAGATTCCTCAATTTCTTTTGCCCTTTTATGATCATCTTTTAACCTTTCAATATTATTATCTAATGCATATAATCCAGCGGCAGCTATATAACCAGCTTGCCTCATATTACCACCGAAAATTTTTCTTATTCTTAGAGCGCCATTCATAATTTCAGAATTTCCAACCAATAAAGAACCAACAGGGCATCCTAAACCTTTACTTAAACAGACCGATATGGTATCAAAAACTTTTCCGTACTGTTCAGCGGATTGATTTTTAGCAACCAACGCATTCCATAATCGGGCGCCATCCAAATGAAACCTTAAATTATTTTCATCACAAACTTTCTTAATTTTTAAGATTTCATCAAAATTCCAGCAAGCACCTCCTCCTTTATTAGTAGTGTTTTCAATTTCAACTAAACTGGTTTTACTATAATAATATGCGCTTGGGTTTATCGCTTCAATAACCTGATTTGAATCAAACATTCCTCTATTTCCATCAATTAATTTACATGAAATGCCACTATTAAAAGAGGCTCCTCCAGATTCATAATTGTAAATATGGGCATATTTATCGCAAATAACCTGATCTCCGGGATTGGTGTGAAGTTTTAATGCCGTTTGATTTGCCATGGTGCCACTTGGAAAAAATAAAGCCTTCTCTTTCCCAAACATTTTTGCTATTTTATCTTCTAGTATATTGACTGTTTCATCTTCTCTAAAAACATCATCGCCTACTTTAGCTTTCATCATCGCATTCAACATACCTTGTGTCGGTTTTGTTACGGTATCACTTCTTAAATCTATTATCATATTAAAAAATATTAATTAAAGGAATAAAGTGCTTAATAAAAATGAAGCATGACCTTTTAAATCCCAAAAAATTTTATTGAAACATTATAAAGAATCAAAACTCTAAAAACTATGGATTATATTTATTTATGGTTAGCTTCATTTTTCCAGATGACAATTGAGGTATTTCATTAACATATTCAATTCTAACGATAGCGTCCTCTCCTAAATACTTTTTTAACATATTAATTAATTTTTCTTCTTGTTTAAACTTACCTTCTATGTTAATTTTAACAAGATATACTTTTTCACCTTCTTGAATTAATTGAGATTGTTTAAATTCAGGAAAATATTCTAACTCGTAAACTACGGTCGTCATAATATTACCTCTAGTATCATAGATGGTATCCATTCTCCTGCCTTCTACTTTAAAAAAAGAAGGAGCACCATTAAAATAATTACGATCAATATTAATTACTGCTAAATCACCAGTATCATATCTTATAATAGGCATGCTATAATTAAATAAGTCGGTTACCACGACTCTTCCTAAAGTGCCATGACTTACTGGTTCATTTTTTTCTAGGTCTAATATTTCAATAAAAAAACTTGCCCAATTTATATGAAAATTACTGCCTTCATTTTTCATTTGTTGTGATAAAATACCATTTTCCATATTCGAATAACGAGACAAAATATCAAAATCAAAATATTTCTTTACCGCATTTTTGGTAGGTTCCCCTAAAGGTTCGGCATTAGCTATCATAGAACTAATATTAGCTTTTATAGGTCCAGAATTTATAGAGTCTAAATATTTGCAAATTTCTCTGAAAGAAGATGTATAACCTATAAAAGCTTTAGTCGAATTCCCTGTTGTTATATTATGTATTAATTTTCGTATACTTTCCTTATCTAAATTTTTAACATTAACAGTCTTAACATTTTGAAGAAAAGATGCTAAAACACTTTTGTTAAGAATGCCTCCCCAAGCTCTAAAATAAAATAGTTTCTGACCAATTTTATACCCAGCTTTTTCTCCAAAATATAATGTGTCTGCTGTATTTCTTTGTTTTTTATTTATATCTTGATAAACTAACAGCGGTGTGCCTGTTGACCCGCTCGTGCTTACTTCGAAATTTGGCTTGTTTTTATAGCTTACGGAAATAAAATTTTCCAAATTCTCTCTTAATATAAGTTTATTAACAATTGGGAATTCAGAGAGACATGTAAAACCTTTATAGGCTTCATAAAATGGCACAGTGTCCACAGCATGTTCAAGAAGTTTTATTTGATAGTTACTTCTTCTTTTTTTTGATTCATCAGTATCAAAATTCTCTAAAATAAACTTTATATCGTTAAAGTGATTTTTTACTTTACCCCCTTTCAAAAAATCAATAAACCAGAATGAATAATACCTTGCTTTTTCTAATAATTTAATCATACACAAATTAACAAAAAAAAATACCTCGTAGTTTTTATAACCTAAAACTAATTGCATCAAATTAAAATTATTATTATTTTTAATATCTCTGATTGAACAATAAAGCAACCGATTAAACTAAATAAAAAATAGCTTTTAACCCTTAATTATTTGTATCTCATCTAATAATCGTTATATTTTTTCAATTTAACGAACTAATTATTTTCATATAAAAGCATTTAATACTTTTGCGTTATTACTGTGATTACATGAAGTCCACTTTCTAATTAATTCTCTCATTAGTGTGACTGCTCATGAAATTAATTTACTTATCAAATATGCTATTAATAAACTCAATTCAATTATGAAAACAAAAATTTTTACGCTTTTAGGGATAGTTTTTCTATTCTTTTCATGCCAAAATGAATTACTTGATTTACAAGAAGATTCACTGCAGTCATTTTCAATGTCCTCTCAACTTACGGCAAGTTGCGAACCAGACTTTGAATCTCTACATGCTAGTTTACCAAATTCAGTAAGTATTCAAACTACTGCAAACCCTGGTGATGATGCATATTTTGATTTTGATATTTTAAATACAGACCTAGCAGCTACAGGGCTTCAAGGTTGGTGTGGAGATGTTGATGGATATCTAGAAGTTGAAGGGCCTTATGAATTTAATGTGTATTCAAGTTATGAAGATTTTCCAACTGAAGAATTTGAAAATCCACAAAATTTCCCTCTTGTAAACTGGATTCTTAACCAAGATTTTATTGGCAAAGTAAGTTCAATATCAGGAGAAACTTATACTTACGGAATGGTTCAATGGGCTATTTGGGAACTTTTAGATGATAACAATTGTGTTAATTGTTTTTATTTAACAGGAGATGTTAAGGATGGTTGGAAACAAAATAGGGCTGCCTTAGAAGCAGTAGCTATGGAAATTGTTGATGCTGCTGTTGCAGAAGGGCAAAATTTCAAACCTGAATGTGGCCAACAAGTAGCACTTATGTTTATTGCTAATGAACGTAACCAACTTAATCAAATAATTCAATCTATAATATATACAGTAGACGTTCCTGAAAAAGTAATGGAGGAATGTTTTGAATGTGAAGGAAAAGTAACCGAGTTAGAACTACAATTTAATGGTGACCAAGAAGCTACCATTAGAGTGGAAACTAAAAAAGAAGGTGAAGAAGGTAGTAAAATTGTTTTTGAGGACAATGTAGCTCCTGGTGAAACTTTTAGTTTTGTTGGTAACGACAAAAAAGGAACATTAGGAACTGAAATTAAAATTTATGTAAATGATATTGAAAATACTAAAATCCATACAAGTTGTTCTGAACCTATTGGTCCTGGATTAATTAGTGGAGATTTTGAAGTTATTAGTGGATCAAGTAGAGAGGGCGGTGAATTATGCCCGGTAGAAACGCCTCCAGGTGGCGGAGATGATTGTAATGAATGTGATGGTAAAATCACAAGATTAGATCTTCAATATAATGGTGCTGGTTCTGCCTATATAGAAATAGTTCAAAAGAAAGATGGTTTAGTTGCATTCTCTGGAAATGTTAACGCAGGTGAAACATTTACCTTTTCTGGGAAAGATGATAAAGGAACTTTAGGTACAGAAATTATTATTTCTGTGAACGGTTCAGTTGCACAAAAAATTCATACAAGTTGTTCTGTAGAAATTGGTCCTGGATCTATATTCGGAGATTTCTCTGTTATTGGTGGCGCTAGTCGTAATGGTGGCGAATTATGCCCAGTTGAAACGCCTCCTGGTGGCGGAGATGATTGTAATGAATGTGATGGTAAAATCACCAGATTAGATCTTCAATATAATGGTGCTGGT
>NZ_FQYK01000002.1:53494-560406 GCF_900141715.1 Algibacter luteus
CATACAAGTTGTTCTGTAGAAATTGGTCCTGGATCTATTTTCGGAGATTTCTCTGTTATTGGTGGTGCTAGTCGTAATGGTGGCGAATTATGCCCTATATATGATATACTTCCTTCAAATGGCGGTCACTGATTTAAAAGTGCTTTATTAACCTTATGAATAATTAATATAAAAGGTCTGGGATTAATTTCTCAGACCTTTTATATTAATACTATTGAATTAGAAGAAATTATTCTAAAAATCAATAAACCAAAAAGAATAGTACCTTGCTTTTTCTAATAGTTTATTCATACACAAATTAACAAAAAAATTACCTGGTGGTTTTTTTAAAATAAAACTTATTGCTTAAAATAATAAAATTATCATTTCTGATATCTCTAATTGAGCAATAAAAGCACCCGATTAAACAAAATAAAAACAGCCTTTCAACCTTAATTATTTGTATCTCAACTAATAATCGTTATATTTTTTCAATTTAACGAACTAATTAAATTCCTACAGTTACATTTTATAAATTTGTGATAACACTTATTATTTAATTGAGTCATTTACCCTCACATTCTCTTAAAATAGTGACCTTTCATAATTTTAAGTGTCTTAACTAAAATGCTATTAATTAACTAAATTCAATTATGAAAACAAAAATTTTTACTCTTTTAGGGATAGTTTTTCTATTCTTTTCATGCCAAAAGGAATTACTTGATTTACAAGAAGATTCGCTGCAATCATTTTCAATGTCCTCTCAACTTACAGCAAGTTGCGAACCAGACTTTGAATCTCTACATGCTAGTTTACCAAATTCAGTAAGTATTCAAACTACTGCTAACCCTGGTGATGATGCATATTTTGATTTTGATATTTTAAATACAGACTTAGCAGCTACAGGCCTTCAAGGTTGGTGTGGCGATGTTGATGGATATTTAGAAGTTGAAGGGCCTTATGAATTTAATGTGTATTCAAGTTATGAAGATTTTCCAACTGAAGAATTTGAAAATCCACAAAATTTCCCTCTTGTAAACTGGATTCTTAACCAAGATTTTATTGGCAAAGTAAGTTCAATATCAGGAGAAACTTATACTTACGGAATGGTTCAATGGGCTATTTGGGAGCTTTTAGATGACAACAATTGTGTTAATTGTTTTTATTTAACAGGAGATGTTAAGGATGGTTGGAAACAAAATAGGGCTGCCTTAGAAGCAGTAGCTATGGAAATTGTTGATGCTGCTGTTGCAGAAGGGCAAGATTTTAAACCTGGATGTGGCCAACAAGTAGCACTTATGTTTATTGCTAACGAACGTAACCCACTTAATCAAATAATTCAATCAATTATTTACACAGTTGACGTTCCTGAAAAAGAAGAGGATTGTAAAGACTGTGAAGGAAATGTAACCGAATTAGAATTAAAATATAATGGTGACGAAGAAGCTCATATCGTCGTTAAAACTAAAGATGAAGGTGTGAACGGTAGCAAAGTTGTTTTCGAAGGAAACGTTGCCCCTGGAGGCACATTTACTTTTATGGGGAATGATGAAAACGGAACTTTAGGAGAAGAAATAAAAGTTTACGTAGATGGAGACTATGTTAAAATTAAAACGGATTGTTCTGAAGCTATTGGCCCTGGCTTAATAATTGAGGATATTGAAGTTATTAGTGGGAAAAGCTCCAATGGTGCTTATTTATGCCCTATACCTTGTGATGAATGTAAAGGTGGTGTAACTAGCTTTACAGTAGAATATACTGGAAGCAGTCCTGCACAACTTAAAGTTGCACACAAAGATGCTGTATTATTCAATGAAATGATTAATCCTGGACAATTAATTACACTTTCTGGTAGTAAAGATGATGGTACGTTCGAAGAAAATAACTTAATTTTTACCTTAAATGGAACTGCACAAAGTGCACCAGGACATGATGAAGGTGAAATTCACGTAAGTTGTTCTAAACCTTTTTATGTTGGCTTACCAATTGGAGATTCTCTTGTTGTAACAGCTGGAAGAAGTAAGGATAATGGTGAAATGTGTGCCATGAATGAAATGCCTTGTGACGAATGTGATGGTGGTGTAACCAGTTTTACAATGGAATATACAGGGCTTAATAATGCAACATTAAAAGTTGAGCATAAAAATGCAGTGTTATTCAACGCTGTAGTTACGCCTGATCAATTAATTACACTTTCTGGTAGTAAAGATGACGGTAAGTTTGAAGAAAACAACCTAATTATATCTTTAAATGGTGTTGTACTTAGCGCGCCTGAACATGATCCAGGGCAAATTCACGTAAGTTGTTCTAAACCTTTTTATGTAGGATTACCTATTGGTGATAGTTTAGTAGTTACAGCTGGTACGAGTAAAGATAATGGTCCTATTTGTGAAGACATTCCTCCTATGCAACCAGATTGTCAAGAATGTAAAGGCGGTGTTACCAGTTTTACTTTTGAGTATACAGGGAGTGATGCAGAACTTATTGTTAAAGATAAAAATGGAGTATTATGGAGTGGTTCTGTTAGTAATGGACAAGAAATCACTCTTAATGGAAGTAAAGATGATGGGAAGTTTGAAGAAAATGATCTAATGTTCATTTTAAATGGTGTGGCACAAAGTGCACCTGAGCATGATACAGGTAAAATTCATATGAGTTGTTCTAAACCATTTTATGTAGGATTACCAATTGGTAACAATATAGTTGTTACAGCCGGAACTAGTAAAGATAACGGTCCTATATGTGAAAAGAATCCGCCATCAACAAGTGCTGAATGTGACTGCGATGGTAAAATAGTTTCAATGGCTGTAGAATACGGCGGTCCAAATGGTGCAACTGTAACTGTAGGTGCTGATGAAAACGGTAATAATTCAAAAACATTTAACAACGTGCAAACAGGAGAAATTCTTAACGTGA
This sequence comes from Algibacter luteus, assembly GCF_900141715.1. Classification (GTDB taxonomy): domain Bacteria; phylum Bacteroidota; class Bacteroidia; order Flavobacteriales; family Flavobacteriaceae; genus Arenitalea; species Arenitalea lutea. The sequence goes on from NZ_FQYK01000002.1 coordinate 56,390, forward strand.
CTTTAGGAGATATTGGTAACTGGTGGTATTGGTCTGTAAACGGAAACGTTCAAGGTAGCATTCATACAAGTTGTTCTGATGATATCTTAGGAAATGTAGATGCTGAAAAAAGTGATTTTGGAAATATGGGTACCTATCCAAATCCAGAGTTTGGTAGCAACAATGGTACTTTCCTTGTTGTGATGCATACTGATGATAAAGGAAATACTTGTACACTTGATGGTTATAATGTAGAAGTACTACCAATGGATCCGACTACTCCAGATAGCACTGAATGCGACTGTGATGGTAAAATTGTTAAGATGTCTGTTAAATATGATGGACCTTCTGGAGCTGTAATAGTTGTAACAGGAGACAACGGTGGATCTCAAACTTTTACAAACGTTTCTAAAGGTGATGTAATAACACCAACTTTAGGTGCTGTTGGAAATTGGTGGTACTACACTGTAAATGGAAATTTACAAGCTAGCATTCACACAAGTTGTTCTGATGACATCTTAGGTAATGTAGATGCATCAAAAAGCATTTTTGGTAATCTAGGGTCTTACCCTGACCCTGCCGATGATGATGGTAACAAAAACGACGGAACATTCCTAGTTACAAGTCATACCGATGAAAAAGGAAATACTTGTAGTTTAACAGATGGACACTAAAAATTAGTTGATTTTATAAAAAAGCCTGAGAAATATCTCGGGCTTTTTTTTATAAATTATTCGAAACTATTTTCAATTAATCTATTCCAAATATATCATTGAAATTCACCCACCTATTAAATACTAAATCTAGTTTAATTTTCTATTTTTGTTTAAAACTATTATCAGATGATAACATCAGATCAAATAAAAGATCTCAATACCCGCCTAGATAAGCTAAGGCACTATCTTTGACATAGATGCCAAATTAATAGAAATACAAAACGAAGAAGAACAAACTTTCGACCCAAATTTTTGGAACGACCCAAAAGCTGCAGAAGCTACAATGAAATCGCTTCGTGTGAAGAAAAAATGGGTTCAAGACTACAAAGACCTAAAGACACTTATTGAAGACCTCGAAATTATTTACGAGTTTTTCAAAGAAGGTGAATCGACGCAAGAAGACGTTGAAAACAGATACAACAAAGCATCTTCTCTACTCGAAGATATTGAGTTTAGAAATATGCTTTCCGAAGAAGGCGATAGTTTAAGCGCAGTATTACAAATTACCGCAGGTGCTGGAGGTACAGAAAGTTGCGATTGGGCTAGCATGCTTATGCGTATGTATTTAATGTATGCCGAAAAAAGTGGATTTAAAGTTAAAGAGCTAAACTTTCAAGAAGGAGACGTCGCAGGTATCAAAACCGTTACTTTAGAGATTGAAGGCGATTTTGCTTTTGGATGGTTAAAAGGAGAAAATGGCGTACATCGATTGGTACGAATTTCGCCTTTTGATAGTAATGCAAAACGTCATACTAGTTTTGCCTCTGTTTATGTTTATCCACTTGTTGATGACACTATTGAAATTGAAATTAACCCTGCTGATATAGAAATTACAACAGCACGTTCTAGCGGTGCTGGAGGACAAAATGTTAATAAGGTAGAAACCAAAGTACAGTTACTCCACAAACCAACGGGTATTCAAATTCAATGTTCTGAAACACGCTCTCAGCATGATAATAGATCCAGAGCCATGCAAATGTTAAAGTCGCAATTGTACGAAATAGAACTTCAAAAACAAATGTCGCAACGAGAAGATATTGAAGCAGGCAAAATGAAGATTGAATGGGGAAGCCAAATTAGAAATTATGTGATGCATCCTTACAAATTAGTTAAAGATGTAAGAACAGGTCATGAAACAGGCAATGTTGATGCGGTAATGGACGGATATATTGACGAGTTTTTAAAATCGTATTTAATGATGATGGGACAAAAAGTAGAAGACGATAACCAACTATGAAACAAATAGATACCATTATTTTTGATCTTGGTGGCGTTTTAATCGATTGGAATCCTGAATACTTATATTTAAAAGTCTTTAATGGTAATCGCGAAAAAATGCAGTGGTTCTTCGATAACATTTGCACTAGCGATTGGAATGAAAACCAAGACGCAGGGTATCCTCTAGCTCAAGCTACAGAAGACAGAGTTTTGCTTTTTCCTGAATATGAAAATGAAATTCGTATGTTTTATGGTCGATGGGTAGAAATGTTGGCTGGAGAAATTACAGGAACTGTGACTATTTTAAAAAAACTAGTTGAGAGTAGAAACTATAAAGTTGTTGCACTAACCAATTGGAGTGCTGAAACATTCCCTATTGCATTAGAGCGTTTCGATTTTTTACAATGGTTTGAAGGTATAGTGGTTTCAGGAGAAGAAAAAACTAGAAAACCCTTTGATGCCATTTTCAATTTAACCTTAAACAGATTCAATATAAAAGCTGAAAACTCGATTTTTATTGATGACAATCTCAGAAATATTGAAGCCGCTAAAAAACTAGGCATAAACGGATTACTATTTGAATCTCCAGACAAACTCTACAAACAGTTACTAACATTTAATATTTATTTATAATGATAAAAATTTACCACAACAACAGATGCCGTAAATCTCGTGCTGGACTTGAAATTGTAGAAAATTCAGGGAAAGATTTTGAAATTATTAAATATTTAGATGAAGTTCCGAGTGTTGCAGAATTAAAAAAAATCATCAAACTACTAAAAATAAATCCTATAGATTTAGTTAGAAAAAATGAAGCTGTATGGAAAGAAAACTTTAAAGGTAAAACCTTGAGCGACAACGTTATTGTTAAAGCCATGGTTGAAAATCCAAAGCTTATTGAACGTCCTATTGTTATTAATGGTGATAAAGCAGTTGTTGGGAGACCACCTGAACTTATTTCTACTATCTTATAACGGTTCTAAACAATTTGCATTAACATAACTTTAACCTAAGACCACTAAACCTTAGCGTAAATTTGCTGTCTAAATGTTTAAACATCATTCATGACTCAAAAATACACGCTTCTATTGTTAATTTTCTTTTTATTCACGGGCTTTACTTTTGCTCAAAGAGCTGAAATTAAAGAAGTAAAAATATCAGGAAATGTAATTGATAAAGAGACGAAACTTCCTTTGGAATATGCAACTATCGCATTTTTCAATAAAAATCAAAATAAAATAGTAACTGGTGGAATAACCAATGCGAAAGGCGATTTTAATATTCCGGTCCCAACGGGAACTTATGACATTACCATTGAATACATTTCATTCAAAACCATTACAATACCCAATAAAATTATATCAAAAAATGAAAATTTAGGTGTTTTTTCTTTAGAAATTAATGCTGAAACTTTAGCTGAAGTTGAAATTATTGCAGAAAAAACAACTGTTGAAATAAAGCTTGATAAAAAGATTTACAATGTTGGAAAAGATTTAACAGTAAGTGGAGGAAATGTAAGTGATGTTTTAGATAACGTTCCATCCGTTTCAGTAGATGCTGATGGCAATGTTGCCTTAAGAGGTAATGACAATGTGCGTATACTTATAAACGGTAAACCTTCTGGATTGGTTGGACTTAATTCTACAGAAGCACTCAAGCAATTACCCGCAGAAGCTATTGATAAAGTAGAAGTAATCACTTCACCTTCAGCTAGATATGAAGCCGAAGGAACTGCAGGAATATTAAATATTATATTGCGAAGAAGTAAGCTACAAGGCTTAAACGGTTCAGTTACCGCTAATGTTGGACATCCTGATGCTGCTGGAATATCAGGAAATATAAATTATAGAACTGGTAATATAAACCTATTCAATACAACTTCTTATAGATACCAAGAAACTATAGGAAGATGGTATAACGATGTAAAATATTTTGACGATAATACACCAGATTTAGATGAAAAACGCGATTGGTTAGATATTAGAAAAGGCATTACGACAAATACAGGTATTGAATGGTATATAAACGACTCCGCTTCATTAACAACATCTGTAGTTTATCGCGATAATAATTCTGAAAACAACTCTGTAAATAAACTCGTTCAGTTCAATAAAATTACGAATACTACGAGTGAAAGTGAACGAAAAGATCCAGAAAAGGAAGAAGATAAAACAATTCAATATGCTTTAAATTTCACAAAGAACTTCGAGGCTAGCGACCATAAATTAACGTTCGACTTTCAATATGAAGATTCAAATGAAGACCTGAATTCTTTAATTTCAATTGATGGTATAGAGTCTGAAATAATAACCACGCTTGAAGATCAATCTAATATCCTCTTACAATCTGATTATGTTGTACCTATTGGAGAAAAGAGCCAGATAGAACTTGGTTATCGAGGAGATTTCACAACAAGATCTACAGATTTTGAAGTGTCTCTCTTAGATCCAGAATCTGGTAATTTTGAAATAAATAACAATCTTACAAATCTCTTTAATTTTAAGCAATACAACACTGCTGTTTACACGCAATTTGGGAGTAAAATTGACAAGTTTTCGTATTTAATTGGGCTTAGATTTGAAAATACCAGAATTACACTAGACCAACCTACTACGGGCGATTTTAGCAGAAAAAAAATTAACGGATTATTTCCAACTGTAAATATAAATTATGAAATGAGTGATTCTCAAAGTTTCACCATAGGCTATAACAGAAGAATTAGAAGACCTAGAGGTTTTATGCTTAACCCCTTCCCTTCTCGCTCTAGTATAACCAACGTATTTCAAGGAAATCCAGACTTAAATCCAACCTTCTCAAGTACTTTTGAAATTGGGTATTTAAATAAATTAGATAAACTAACTATTTCTTCATCAATCTATTATTCTCATTCAACAGAAGTTATGACTTTTGCCAGTAGAACAACCGATGAAACTGTTATTGTTGATGGTGAAGAATTTCCAGTTATAGCAAGAGGACCTATTAATTTAGGCGAGGATATACGCTATGGTTTTGAGTTGAATTTAAATTACAGCCCAACAAGAAAATGGCGTGTTAATACCGATTTTAATATTTATAAATTTGAACGCGAAGGCGAATTTAATGGCGTTGACTTAAGTGCTAACAACCTAACTTGGAGAGCGAGACTTACAAATAAATTTACTTTACCGTACGATATTGATTGGCAAACAAATATAAATTTTAGAGGGCCTAGTCAAGATGCTCAAAATGATAGAAAAGGTATCATTTCAACTAATTTAGCATTTAGTAAAGATTTTCTTAAAGAAAAAGCGTCTATAGCTTTTAATGTAAGAGACCTTTTTAATACGGCATTTTTTAGCAATGATATTACCGCAGAAACATTTACTGCCTATCAAGAAATTCAATTTAGAGGTGGTCGTACATTCAATCTGGCATTTACTTATAGATTCAACCAAAAGAAAAAGCGCGAGCGCCAAGGTGGATTTGATGGTGGTGATGGCGGCATGGATATGTAAAATAAACCCATAAAAAAAAGGAAGCTAAATTAGCTTCCTTTTTTTTATATCTGTAATTATGTTTTATTCTTGACGCTTAGCCTTCTTCTCTTCTTTAATTTCTTTTAATCTTTCTATTAAAGAACCTCCTATCCAATAAGGAATAACAAAAGTTAATAAAAAAATCATTAACCAAAAACCTATTGTTAAAATAGTTAAAAACGCTAAAAAACCTAAATACTGGTCAAATTCAAACATAATAAATTTTATCTTTTAATAATCTTGCACAAAGATAGTACAAAGCCGTGTGTTATACAATATCAATTTAAAAATTATTAACATGTATTTGTTAATAGTCTGGTTATTCTTTAAAACTCGGCTGAAGCGGATTAAAGTAAATTTTAAACGTACTTAAATTATCATTTGAATATTCTATTTTACCTTGAAGTTGCTCGGTTAAAATAACAATAAGTTGTACTCCAAGAGATTTTGAAGAATTAAAATCATAGTTTTCTGGAAGTCCAGGACCACTATCTGAATATACTAAAACATAAAAATCAGGATCTTTGAGTATTGAAATGTTTAAAGAATTAACAACATCCTCTTTAAAAGCATATTTGTATGAGTTTGTTACTAATTCATTTATAATCAAACCAAGATTAGAAGTAGTATCTCCATCAAATATTAAATTACTGTCAATATTAATAGTCTTATTTAAAGTCAATTCATCAGACTTCACCGTACGTTCTACAAAATTTATTAATTGTTCCAAGTACTCTTTTGTACTTATATCCTTCAGAGAAGAACTTCCGTAAAGTTTTTCATGCACTAGGGCCATAGAATTAATTCTATTTTTACTTTGTTCTAATGCGGTTTTAACTTTAGCATCATTACTCTCATCTTGCTGCAAAGTCAATATTCCAGAAATCATTTGCATATTATTTTTTACCCTATGATGTATTTCCTTAATAAGCGTTTGAATTTTTGATAAATTCTTTTCCAATTCTACATTCTGAATACTAATTTCTTCGTTTGCAATTTTTAAATTTTTATTAAGTCTTTCGTTTTTTGAAAATTGATTATAAATAATTATAACTAAAAAGAAGATGATGAAATACCACAAATACGCCAAAAATCCAATGGTATTATTTAAGCTAGGTTTGTGTTTATAAGAACTCCCTACCTTTAATTTTAAATTAAAAACATTAATGTCCGAATAGATATAATCTTCCTCGTTTACATTAAAATTTTTATAATACTCAAAATCTTTGTCCACATTATATATAGGGGAACCATCGAAATAGGCTTCTCTTGTTAAATCTATACTATCTTTAACAATAAACTTGTGCACAAATTCCTCGCTATTGCTACCTTCATAAAAATAATCAAGTAAATATTTAGCATTTATAATTGGCGTAAAATATCCTAAGGTATTGTTATTATTGTCTCGTGCTGAAAAATTAAAAGGGAACCCTACCCAACCTTCTCTTAAATTTATTGGTGTAAATAAACTTATATCTTCAGACAACATGAGCTTATTTAATTCGTCTAGTCTTTCATTATCTACAAAATCTTTTACAGAAACGCCTTTTATACCAAGAGGATCTATTTCTTCAGGAGTTATAACATATTTAAAAACATGAGTGGTATCTATATAATTTATTATTATTGAACTGTCAAAATGTATTTCATCTAATAGATCATTCAAATAAGTTTGAAGTTCAACTTCTGACGGAAACGATGTACTATTTTTGGTATAACTTTTTAACGAAGAAACTAAAGCCGCATAGACCTCAATCCCGGCGCGCGCACGTATCATAGCATCGGAATGTGTTTTACTAAGCGTGTCATCAATCTTTTTTCTCTCTAATTCGTAATAAGATGAAATAAATTGATTTAAAAACAACAAACCAATGAGTAAAATTATAGTAATAATAATATGATACTTATTTATTTTCATGAATTAGATTGCTAATTATAGCAAAAGTTAGCCAAATATTAATTCTTCAAAGATAAGCGAATCTTTTAATTTAAAAGTTCATTTATAATTGTTATAACATCCCAAAAATTGTAATTTTGTGTTTGTATTTAATCTTCAAAACATCATGAGTTACAGAATAGAAAAAGACACCATGGGCGAGGTAAAAGTCCCAGCCGATAAACTATGGGGAGCGCAAACGGAACGCTCTAGAAACAATTTTAAAATAGGCCCATCTGCTTCTATGCCTTTAGAAATTGTTTATGGATTTGCATACCTAAAAAAAGCTGCTGCTTATACCAATTGTGAATTAGGAGTACTTCCTATTGAAAAAAGAGATTTAATTGCACAAGTATGTGATGAAATTTTAGAAGGAAAACACGACGATCAATTTCCGTTAGTTATTTGGCAAACGGGTTCTGGAACACAAAGTAACATGAACGTGAATGAGGTTATCGCTAACAGAGCGCATCAAATAGCAGGAAAGGTTATTGGTGAAGGCGAAAAAACCATTCAACCAAATGATGACGTGAATAAATCGCAATCTTCAAATGATACCTTTCCAACAGGCATGCATATTGCAGCTTACAAGAAAATGGTGGAGACAACAATCCCTGGTGTTAAAAAATTACGAAATACACTTAACGAGAAATCTATAGCATTTAAAAATGTAGTAAAAATAGGTAGAACACACCTTATGGATGCAACTCCTTTAACTTTAGGTCAAGAAATATCAGGTTACGTTGCACAATTAGATCATGGCTTAAGAGCGCTTGAAAACACCTTGGCGCATTTAAGTGAACTAGCTCTAGGAGGTACTGCAGTAGGAACCGGTTTAAATACACCAAAAGGTTACAGTAAACGCGTAGCTGAATATATTGCAAAATTTACCGGATTACCATTTGTAACTGCACCTAACAAGTTTGAGGCTTTGGCAGCACATGATGCTTTAGTTGAAACTCATGGCGCTCTAAAACAATTAGCAGTATCCTTAAATAAAATAGCTAATGATATACGTATGATGGCCTCTGGTCCACGTTCAGGAATTGGCGAAATAACTATTCCTGCCAACGAACCAGGAAGTTCTATTATGCCTGGTAAAGTAAACCCAACCCAGTGTGAAGCTTTAACCATGGTTTGCGCGCAAGTTATGGGTAATGATGTTGCTGTATCTGTTGGTGGTTTACAAGGTCATTATGAATTAAATGTATTTAAGCCTGTAATGGCGGCAAACGTTTTACAATCGGCCCAACTTATTGGTGACGCTTGTGTGAGTTTTGAAGAACATTGTGCCATTGGTATTGAACCGAATTATGACGTTATTACGAAACTATTAAATAACTCATTAATGCTGGTAACGGCATTAAATACAAAAATAGGTTACTATAAAGCCGCAGAAATCGCAAACACTGCCCACAAAAATGGTACAACCTTAAAAGAAGAAGCTATTAATTTAGGTTATGTAACAGCCGAAGAATACGATGCTTGGGTAAAACCTGAGGAAATGGTTGGAAGCCTAAAATAAAATTAAGTTTCAAGAATTATTTAAAAAGACAGGTAAAATTAATTTGCCTGTCTTTTTGGTTGGTTAGCTATTAACTCTTGTAAATTGTAATTTATAAGAAACCATGTAAATATATAACTAACGAAATTATCTTGAATTAACATTTGTTAAATTATTCAAGTTTTTTTCTTATCCTGCTTAGTTGCACTGGTGTTATACCCAAATAAGATGCGATATGATACTGTGGTATTAACTCATCAACACCTGGTACTTGCTTTTTTAATTGTAAGTATCTATCGGTAGCATTTAACGAAATCAATTCTACTAATCGCTTCTCATATGCCATATATACAGTTTCTAAAACTTTAGAATATAACATATTTAAGGATTCGTTTTTGTTACATAATGCCATCAATTTGTAATAATCAATTTCATAAACCTCGCAATCGCTAAGTGCTTCAAAAACAAATAACGAAGGCTTTTTTTGAATTAATGCGGCAACGGGTCCCGCAAAACTAATAGGCAAATAAAAACTTTTGTTAAACTCCTTACCAGATTCAGTAATCAAAAAACAACGCAACATACCTGAAACCAGCATGTATACTTTAGAAGGAACTTCACCCAACTTTACAAGCTGTGTGCCTTCTTTAATTGTTTTAAATTCTGTAATGTTTAAAAGCTCTTGAACAAGTTCTTCTGGTATATTACTGAAAGAATTTAAAAACTCATAATGAGATTCATTATAGTTCATATAATATTTGGTTTATAAAAATCTGAATACAAAATATTATCGCATGCAGAAATAATATCAATACAAATGCTAATTCACTTGATTGATTTATTGGTTAGGGTTAATCAAAGATGACAAAATAATAGTATTTCTTTTTAATTTGATTAAAAATTCTATCACTAGCCAATAAAATTGTTTAGTTGCATACCGATATTGATTTTTTAAACCACTTATAATGATATCTTTATAAAAAATACAATCGCAATAGTTAGTCATTGAGTGCAAAGTGCATTTCATCGAATTTTTAAATTCAAGTAATAATTAACTTTCAATATTCATTTAATTAAGGCTATTTCCGCTTATCTAATTTATTGTGATTAAATTTATAGCTCAATTTCAAATTTTAGAAATTCATGTCGTTATTAATAATTAATATCAAATCACTAATTCAAGTGAGGAACCAGAATGTTTTAAAAGTTTCTGGCGAAGAAATGAAACATTTACCAACTATTGAAAATGCTTTCCTTTACATTGAAAATGATAAAATTGTTGATTATGGCAGTATGGAAAACTGTAAAAATATTAAAGTTTCAAAAACCATTGATGCGTTGGGTAAAATAGTAATGCCCACTTGGTGTGACTCACACACGCATATTGTATATGCAGGCAATAGAGAACAAGAATTTGTAGACAGAATTAAAGGATTAAGTTACACCGAAATTGCCAACCGTGGTGGTGGTATATTAAACTCTGCTAAAACGCTGCAAAATACTAGTGAAGACGATTTATACCAACAATCTATACAACGAATTAAAAATGTAATAAAATTAGGAACTGGAGCATTAGAAATAAAATCTGGTTACGGATTAACAGTGGAATCTGAGCTTAAAATGCTGCGGGTTATAAAACGGATAAAAGAACATTATCCACTTAAAATTAAAGCAACTTTTCTAGGAGCACATGCCTTTCCTGAATCATATTTAAAAGACAAACAAGGCTATATTGATTTAATTATCAATAAAATGCTGCCTAAAATTGCCAATGAAAATTTAGCAGACTTTATAGATGTTTTTTGTGAAAAGGGATATTTTTCTTTAGACGACACCGATGCTATTTTAACAGCTGGTAAGCAATATGGATTAATTCCGAAAATACATGTCAATCAATTTAATGCCTTTGGCGGAGTCGCACTTGGAGTTAAACACAATGCATTATCTGTAGATCATTTAGAAGAATTAAACCAAGACGATATAGATGCCTTAAAAGGCAGTGATACTATGCCTGTAGCACTTCCCTCCTGCTCGTATTTTTTAAGTATTCCATATACACCAGCAAGACAAATTATTGATTCTGGTCTGCCGTTAGCTTTGGCTACCGATTATAACCCAGGTTCAACACCAAGTGGGAATATGAATTTTGTAGTAAGTACGGCTTGTATTAAAATGAAAATGACACCAGAAGAAGCCATAAATGCTGCTACTATAAATGGCGCGTATGCCATGGGTATTTCTAACGAATACGGCAGTATTACCAAAGGCAAAATTGCCAATTTAATAATTACCAAACCAGTACCTAGTTATAATTATTTACCATATTCGTTTGGTGAAAATAATATTGAAACCGTGATTATTAACGGCGAAGTTATAACATAAAAAAACCCCAAACTAAGTTCGAGGTTTTTAATTTTAAGTGTTATAATAGATTTACTTTAAAGTAAATTCTGAACTAGATACTAAATCTTTTTCATTAAATATGTTTACAATATAACGCCCTTTTTCAAAGTCGCTTTTAGAAGTTACAAACTCACAAACATTAAGGCTTGTACTTTCGTAATTAAATTTACTAATTGTACTGTAGTTTAAAGTTTTTTCACCAAAAGTAACTTGCTCATTTAAACCTAAAGTATTGTTTTTAGGGTCGATAACTTGAACATATAATTCTTGATCTCCTGGTTGAACTAAAGTATTCTTAGCAACCGTAAAACAAACTCTAATTTTATCTGTTCTTCCAGCTCTTTCTGTTGGAATTAATTTTCCAGAGGTTCTTTCAATAACTCCAAATCCTTTTAATCCAACTGTATTCAATATTGAAGCGTTTTCAACCACTTCAGCTAAAGCATTGTTTTGTACTAATAAAGAATCTGTAAAAATAGTACGCTCTTCTAAACGAACACGAGTACTGTCTAAAGAAGTAGCTAAATACGAATTCTCAACTCTCAATGAATCGTTTTGAGCTAACAAAACATCCATTTCTTTTTGTAAAGCTTGGTACTTGCTCTTGTATCTCCACAAACTTTTAACGTTAGTTTCAGAAATTTTTAAAGAGTCAATTAATCCTTGAATTCTAGCTCTTGCTTCAATTAAATTTGAATTAGCCACTTCGTTTTCACCAATAGCATCATCATATTGTTTTGCCATTGCGTTTAAATCATTCATTACTAATTGCTTCTCTGCTGTAAGCTCGTTTTGAACTTTCTTACTACTACTGTATAAATTCATAGTATAAAATCCAGTTGCTAAAAATAAAACTAGTGCAATACCTAATCCTACTTTAAGTCCAGTGTTACTTTTGTTGCCTTCCATAATTATTTGTTTTTAATGTTTGTTAAGGTTAATTTAATTTTTGTTTTATTTAATTGTTTGTTTTAATAATATAAATAAATAATGATGTATTTTTAATAATCAAAATTTATTTATTTTATGGATAAACTAGTATTATTTAACAATATTACGCGAAATAAATTATTAAACAAGCGATCTGGTGAATCCAAATTTGGCCAACACGTTCAAATATTAACCAATTTCACTAACATATACGTTCAACTTAAAAGTTTAGATGTTGCTTATGTAATTTTAGGCCTACCAGAGGATGTTGGTGTATTTGCAAATCACGGTAAAACAGGAACTGCAAAGGCTTGGAACGCAACCCTTAAAGTTTTGTTAAACATTCAAAGCAATGAGTTTACAAGGGCTAACAAGGTTTTAATATTGGGGCATTTAGACTTCCATAAAGAGCAACTAGAGCTTTCAAAATTAAATTCTACCAAAAAAAAAGATGTTTTAAAGGCCCGAGAAATAGTTGCAAAAATTGACGATTTTGTTACACATGTGGTGCATCAAATTATAAAAGCTGGAAAAAAACCGATTATAATTGGTGGTGGACATAATAATGCATACGGAAATATAAAAGGATCTTCTTTAGCCTTCGGAAAACCAATTAATGCTATTAATATAGATGCACATTCTGATTTTAGAGATGAAGAAGGCAGGCACAGTGGAAACGGATTTAGTTATGCTTACACGGAAGGGTTCTTAGGCAAGTATTTTATTTTTGGATTACATGAAAACTATACTTCAAATAAGATTTTTAAAGTGTTGAATGATTTAAAATCAATTGAATATAACACATTCGATGCTTTGGAAATTAGAAACGAACTGAAATACAAAAGAGAACTGGAACGGGCCTTATTACATGTTTCTGAAGGTTTATTTGGAATTGAAATTGACTGTGATGCTATTGAAAACATGCCGAGTAGCGCTATGACACCAAGTGGTTTCAGTGTCACTAAAACAAGAAAATTATTGAGCCATTTTGCAAAGCATGAACATGCCATATATTTGCATATTTGTGAAGCTTCTCCATCTAAAAAATCGGCTTTACAAGTAGGTAAGTTAATCACCTATTTAATTACAGATTTTATTAAAGCTAATGACAATTAATATTATTCATTTTGAACCCCAATATTCAAAAAAATTCTATGAGCTAAACAGAGAATGGTTAGAAACCTTTTTTGTGGTAGAACCTTATGATGAAGAGGTGCTAAGTAAGCCCCAAAAGTATATTATAGACAAAGGCGGGCATATTTTTTTCGCAAAACTAGACGATGCAATTGTTGGCACCGTAGCATTAATGCCAATGAACAATTCAAAAGAATTTGAATTAACAAAAATGGCTGTTTCTCCAAATTATCGCGGTAAAAAAATCGGACAACAAATGATGCAATATTGTATTGATTTTGCCAAAGATAAAAACATTCCAAAACTGATAATTAATTCGAGTAGAAAGTTAAAAATGCTATCTATATCTACAAAAAATATGGTTTTGTTGAAATTCCTGTTGAAGCCAATTGCCCATATATTAGATGTGATATTAAAATGGAAAATATGATATAAAAAAAGCACTCCTAAAGGGAGTGCTTCTTCAAATTCACGGAAGTTCTTTAACTAAGCCACAACTCCAAGTTTTTCTTTTATCTTGGTTTTAGTAGTCGTTTTTACTTCAAATTGATTCGATGTATTCTTTGTCCCACCTGCTTTTAAAGCCTTTTCTCCAGCAAAAAATGTTTTGTGGTCATCCCCTAGATCAGATCCAGCCATTCTTTGATGTTTTACACAAGAAACACCTTTGCGAATTTCTTGTCTTTGAACTTCTTTTACGTAGGCGAGCATACCATCTTCACCAAAATAACCTTCTGTTAAATCACTCATGTGCAATGCGGTTGTATGATATGTTGGTAATGTTATCAAATGATGAAAAATACCAGCATCTCGCGCTCCATCGTTCTGGAAGGATTTAATCTTTCGGTCTGCGCGAAAACTTAATTCTGAATTGTCGTATTCGGCATCCATTAAATTATTTCTATCATAAGCTGTCATATTTTCGCCCTCTGCAAGCATTTCATGATACGCTTGATTTCGGAAATTTAAAGTCCAGTTAAATGATGGCGAGTTGTTATAAACCAATTTTGCATTAGGAATTACTTCTCTTATTCGATTTACCATATGTGCAATTTGTTTTACATCTGGCGTTGGTGTTTCAATCCATAATAGGTCTGCACCATTTTGCAGACTTGTAACACAATCTAAAACCACACGATCTATATTAGAGCCATCTTTAAATTTGTACAACCCATTTGGTAATCTAACTGGTCGCACTAATTTACCATCCCTTTTAAGTAGAACATCATCTTCTCGAGCATCATTTATTCCTATTTCTTCAGCTTCAACAAAAGCCAAATACTTTGAAGCTAAATCTCCAGGTTCTTGACTAACCGGAAGTTTCTGTGTAAGACCTGCACCTTCCGAATCTGTTCGAGCAACTATAACGCCATCTTCAACACCTAACTCTAAAAAGGCGTATCTAACGGCATTTAATTTTGCAATAAAATCTTCGTGAGGCACGGTTACCTTACCATCTTGATGCCCACATTGTTTCGCATCAGATACTTGGTTTTCAATTTGAATAGCACAAGCCCCAGCTTGAATCATTTTTTTGGCAAGTAAGTAAGTGGCTTCCTCATTTCCAAAACCTGCATCAATATCTGCGATTATAGGAACTATATGTGTTTCAAAATTATCTATTAGGTCTTGTACATCTTCTCCTTGCTCTAATCTTCGAAATAAATCATTCAACTCGATAGCATCAGCTTGTCTTAAAAAATCATAGATTTCTTCAATTAAGCTCGGAACTGCCGTTTTTTCATGCATTGATTGATCTGGCAATGGACCGAATTCAGAACGTAATGCCGCAACCATCCAACCAGATAGATACAAATATCTCTTGCTAGTGGTTTTATGATGCTTTTTTACAGCAATCATATTTTGTTGCGCCACAAATCCATGCCAGCATCCTAATGACTGTGTATAGTTTGAAGAATCGGCATCATAAGCTGCCATGTCTGCTCTCATAATTGCGGCATTATACTTGGCAATATCTAGTCCCGTTTTAAAACGGTTTTGTGCAACCATTCTCGCTGCATTTTCTGGGTTTATTGCATCCCATGTATTTCCATACTTTTCTTTAAGATTTCTTACAGTTTGTAATGCAGAACTGTAATTTGATTGTGCTAAATTTTTCATAATTTTGCGATACGTTATTTAATATTAATAATGAGATCCTGTTGATTGTTCCAGCAATCGCAGGATTGTTTTTTTAAATGTGTAGGTATGCCGGAAGCGTGAGAAACTCTTCAAAATCTTCAGCAGTAACTAGTTTTTTAAATAAATTAATAGCCAGTTTAAACTTGGTGTTTTGTATTCGGTCTCCACCTACTTCTTTAATGATTTTTTCTATTTCATCATCAAATATTTCAGCAAACAGGGCATCGTTAAATGTTCGTCCATCTTCTAATTTAACTTCGTTTTTTAACCATTGCCAGACTTGGGTTCTAGAAATTTCGGCAGTTGCGGCATCTTCCATTAAATTATAAAGCGCAACAGCGCCATAGCCTCGCAACCAAGCTTCTGTGTATAAAATACCAACATTAATGTTTTTTCTAATACCAGCTTCTGTTACCGTTCCTAATGGTAATTCAACCAAATCTTCTTTATCAATTTTTACATCATCTCTCGAAATATGCAACTGGTTTGGGGTTTTCATATACTTATTAAATTCTTGCATTGCCACAGGAACTAAATCTGGGTGTGCCACCCAAGTTCCATCATGACCATTTTTTACTTCTCGCTCTTTGTCTTTTCGTACTTTTTCTAAAGCAATGGTATTAGCCTGTTCGTTGTTTTTTATAGGAATCTGAGCCGCCATACCACCTATGGCAAGAATACCTCTTTTATGGCAACGTTGAATGACTAGTTTTGAATACGCTTCCATAAAAGGCGTTGTCATAGTAACTTGATCTCGATTAGGCACTACAAAATTGTCGTGATTTCTAAATTTTTTGATGTATGAGAAAATATAATCCCAACGGCCACAATTCAATCCTACAATATGATCTTTTAACTCATAAATAATTTCATCCAACTGAAAACTTGCAGTAATAGTTTCAATCAACACCGTAGCTTTAAAAGTGCCCTGAGGAACTTCTAGATATTCTTGAGCGAATTCAAAAACTTCATTCCACCAACGTGCCTCTAAATAGTGCTCTAACTTTGGAAGGTAAAAATAAGGTGCCGTATTATTTTCTAAAATGATTTTTGTGTTATGAAATACATATAAACCAAAATCAACTAAACTCCCCGATGCTTCCTCATTATTTATAATTATATGTCTTTCATTTAAGTGCAAACCCCTAGGGCGCACAATTAAAACCGCAGTTTCAGGATTTAATTCATAATTTTTACCGCGTTTTAAATCTTGTAATGATATTGTTTTTTTATTAGCGTCTAAAAGATTTTGCTGACCT
Organism: Algibacter luteus; assembly: GCF_900141715.1. GTDB lineage: Bacteria > Bacteroidota > Bacteroidia > Flavobacteriales > Flavobacteriaceae > Arenitalea > Arenitalea lutea. Next base: position 73,126 of record NZ_FQYK01000002.1, read on the forward strand.
TCAATTGTATTTTCCCAAGTTGGAGAGTTACTATCCTCGAGGTCTGCCATAAAGGTTTTAGCACCAGAGTTGAGTGCATTAATAATCATTTTTCTATCAACAGGCCCCGTAATCTCAACACGTCTATCTTGTAAATCATGAGGTATATTACCTGCAACCCAATCACCTTCTCTTACGGTTTTCGTTTCTGATGGAAAATCTGGAAAGTGTCCTTTATCAAAAAATCTTTGCGTAATTTTTCTCTTTTCTAATAATTCTAAACGGACCGAATTAAACTTTTCATGTAAAGCGGTTAAAAATTCGAAGGCTTCATCAGTTAAAATTTCAGGATAATAATTCCTTACTTCTTTAGAAAACTGAATTTTGGTTTGTTTCAATACTGTATTTTCCATGACTTAAATATTTTGTTGGAACAATATTAAAACAAAAAAATGTAAAAAACAAGCGAACGTTCGCTAAAAATTAATATTCGCAATTTACATATGTTCGCAAAAAAGCATATATTTGTAATTATGGAAGAAGATTATATTAAACTTATTTTTGGCTTAAAGCTAAAGCAAATAAGGACTGACAGAAATTTATCGCTATTTGGATTATCAAAACTTTCGGGTCTATCAAAATCTTATTTAAACGAAATAGAAAAAGGAAAAAAATATCCCAAACCAGATAAAATTTCTATACTATCTGAAAAATTAGACATCCCATATGATGATATGGTCTCGCTAAAATTGGATAAAAACCTTGCACCGATTGGAGAAATTCTTCAATCAAAAATCTTAAAAGAAATTCCATTAGAATTATTTGGTATTAAAGAAAGTAACCTTATTGATATCATTGCAAACGCACCTGCTAAGGTGAATGCATTTATAAGTACTGTTATAGAAATTGCAGAACATTATAGTTTTAGTAAAGAGAGTTTTTATTTAGCATCTGTTCGAACTTTCCAGCAAGCAAACAACAATTACTTTGAGAATTTAGAACAAGAAGTTGTCATATTCGCTAAAGCTTATCAAATCGATTTAACAAAACCCATTCAATCGAACGAATTGGAGGAAATATTAGTAGAAGAGTTTGGCTATACAATTAATAATAAGGATTTAGAGAAACATAAAGAGCTCGATGCTTTGCGCTCAATTTTTATTTCAAAATCGAAAACTCTGCTTCTAGCTAACCATATAGATGAAGCGCAACGCACCTTTATTTATGCCAAAGAACTAGCATACAATCATCTTAAATTTAAAGAACGATTGTATACATTTTCGTGGATTAAATTTGAAAATTTTGATCAAGTATTAAATAATTTTTTCGCTTCTTATTTTGCCGGAGCTTTAATTATACCTAAAACAACTTTAACAGAACAGTTGACCAATCTATTTAACAAAAATCGTTTTGATGAATCGCTTTTTGTTAAAATGATTAAATCATTTAATGCGTCGCCAGAATCGTTTTACCAGCGTTTAACTAATATTTTACCAAAGGAATTTAATATTCAAAATTTATTCTTTTTACGATTTACTCATCGCTCTGGAAGCGAGCGATTTTATTTGAATAAGGAATTACATTTATCGCACCAGCATTCTCCCCATGCTAATGAAACCAATGAGCATTATTGCAGACGCTGGGTTTCACTTAAGGTTTTAAATGAAATTAGTAAGACTAAAAAGGACCATGTAGTTGATATTCAAATATCACATTATCCTAACGACGATATGCAATATTTAGTTTTATCATCGGCTACAAAAGATCCTTTTAAAGAAAGTCATTATCGAAGTATTAGTGTTGGTTTACTAATTAATAAGCAACTAAAAAATAAACTTTCGTTTTTAGAAGATAAAAAAATTGTGGCTCAAAAAGTGGGTGTAACTTGCGAACGTTGTACTATTTCTGATTGCGAAGTTAGGCAAGTTCCTCCTACCATTTTAGATCGTAGCAGAAAAAACAAAAAAATAGAAAATGTGGTGAATGAATTAATGCAGAAATTTAGTTAAACTAGTTTACGGACGCTTTTAAAGAATCCAATTGTTTTTGCATTTTTTCAATTAATGCAGCTTTATCATCTGCTTCAGGAACTGCTTTTATAGAATCTGTGGGTTGCACAACAGCATCAATAGTTTTGGTTTCTTCAACAAAATAATAGCCTATTTTCTCACTAGCTCTCCAAGCTTCATTTAACTGGTCGTATACGGTTTTATCCCATTGGCTCGGGTGTTTTACATCAATCCAAACCACATCTCTATATTCACTGTCAATCAATACTAAATCTGGCGTTGCTGAACCATCAAATTGTCCCGCATTTTTTTCGCTTATAGCAGAAATAGTTCCTAAAAAAAACATACGCTTTCTACCTGCAATATTTTTAATATAGGGTCTGAATTCTACGGGCGTATTTGCCGTCCAATCGATTTCTTTTTTTGATTCTTTCACTTTTTGTGGCATTGCAGATACGCCGGCATATCCTTGTTTTTTTGAAGCATGATCGTAAAAGTACATTTTGTCTGTTCCATCTGCAGGAATAAAAACACTATAACTCAAGCTGGTGCGCTCATTACCTACTGGCTCTAAACCAAACCAATGATATAAACCATTGTATGCATCAGAATCGGTGTCTGAAAAATCAAAATCGGTAACATAAGGTTGTTGATTTTGATCTTTAGGCATTTCAGGAATTTTAACTGCAGTTAACATATTCCATGGTAACGGATCACTGAACCCACCTAAAAACTTCAACGATTCTGCTTGAAGCTGTGATACTTTTTCGGATAAGATATTCTGACCTATTAAATACGGATAGTTTTTCATTTCCTCAGGACTTATATAAGTACCTTTTCCAATTAAAATACGCTCTATATAATCATTAAAATCGTGTTCTCCACTATCAATTACCATAACACCGCCAAACGTTGGGTATGGGAACAAAAATCCTTTCCATTTTATTAAACTTACAACTTCTACCCATTTACCTGTATCATTTTTCATATAATAAGTATCACCAGGTTCTAACATAAACAATTGAAAAAAGTTAAAACGCTGCACAACGGCATTGTACGTGTTTCTGCTAAATTTTAATGATTCGCCTATTGAAAAAGTAACAGGAATTCTATTCTCATTAGAAAAACGAGGAGAAGGCGATGTACTTGATACTGCAAAAACTTCTTCTGTGTTATCACTTATTTGTTGAAACGTATAATTTTCAGAAGGTTGGATGGCCATCGTCCATTTATTTTCATTATCAACACGCACTAAATGTGGTAAGGACACATCTTTGGTTTCACCAACACTCTCATTTGCCATGGTAAAAATATTTTGTAATGGCTGAATGCGTTCATTTTGAGTTAATGGTAATTCATTTATTTCAACTCTATTTAAATGATTAAAAACATTATAAGTTTTCATGTAATCGTACATTTTGAAATGCCACCCAACCACATAAAGAATACCAAAAAACAATATTAATAAAGCTAGAATACCTAATCTACGGCCAGTACTAGCAGATTTTCTGAATTTTCGAAGACCGAAAAACAAAACAACGCCGCTTAATAAAATGATGAAAATGAATTTTCTTAAAAATAATAATGCAGGTTGATAATCGTCTCTTAAAACAAACAACGCAATAAGTAAAATAAAGCCAACAATAATGGTAACTATTTTTTGCTTTTTCCCTTTATTCCAGTAATTATTAATCATTTCTTAGTTTTTAGTTTTCACCATGGATTTTAACATGATTTATTGATAATACCATGGCAATTATCATTAACATGGGAGCTAGAAGTCTTAATCCGTTTTTCCAATTTAAGCCTCTGCTATAATCAAAATTAAAAAGTTCCACCATAATTAATATTGCGAAAAGACCAATTAAAATGTATCTCCATTTGTTTTTAGTCATTACAACAATCCTTTATCTTTTAATCGCTCGCGAGCACTCTTTTCTTCTACTTTTGGTGTTTCCTTTGTGTTTTCTAAAACCTCTTCTGCGTCTTTAGTTTTTAAATCCTCAATAAAATCTTTACCCTTGTCAATAGTATCTTGAACTAAATCTTCAATAGAATCACTTTTTTCATCAATAACTTCACTTGATTTGAATATAAAATTCGCCAAATATGTACCTGCCAAACTTCCAACAATCATGGAAGCAAAAATGGATATGGTTGCTAAATCAATAGGAATTAAAAATCGGGTAATTACGATTCCAATTAGAAATAAAAAGCCAATAAATACTAAGCGTATGATAAACTTTTGTTGATATACAAAGCCTGTTTTATCATTAGGTTTCATTTGTAATTCTTTGGAATACATAAGCTTATTAAAAAACCTATATAGCCCATTACCATGTGATTCTCGCCAATAGATTAATGCCCCAAACAAAATTGAAGCTATAAATACAATAAGTTCTAGTGTCATGATAATAGTGTTTGAAGGTTGTATATAAAATTAGTCTATATTTTCTAAATATTGTTACTTATGGTATTAACCACCCAATCTTTAAGTGAATCGTCCCAAGTTTTAAAATTGTTATAAAAAGACTCTTTATCATACCAATACCAAAATAGAATATCCTTTTCAGAAATATTAACCAATAGTTTCCATATTAAATCTTGATGCTTCGCTTCTAACGACGAATGTGGCTGATGCAAGGCATCATATAACTTAGCATCAACTATATCGTGAATTTTAAACTCGTTACTCGTTTCTAACTTTTCAAGATAAATCTCCACGCTCATTACCTTTTTCCTTGTTTTTAAATCAAGCTTATTCAAATAACTTTTAAATAATAATGGGTCGCTTAAAATCTCGCCAACCGGATGCTGTGTTTTTTTTAGATGCTGCGCCATTTCAAATTTCTTAATTCGATCATAACGTTTTGTTGTTACAACATGTTCTAAATCGCACTCGATAATCAAATGATCTCGAAGCTTTTCCATTAATTCTGGTTGCGAAATGTGATAAATCAAAACATCATAATTGGTATCTTTTATGGCTTCTCTATACCAGGTTTCATCTTTAAAAACGACAATGGGCTTAATAAAATCACGCAACAAATAAACACCTCCAAAAGATCTTGTAAAAAATGAATCGGTAGTATATTGAAGCTGGTGTAAATCTAAATCGCGATCACGTAAATCACCATAAGCCTTAGCAGAATCAAGAAGTTCTTGATGCAAGTTTTCGTTAATAAAATTATTAGCTGTATTAAAGCGATCAACAAGTTCTAATTGTTCTTTCTGGATGTACCATAAACGATCTATTAAATGAAAATTGACCGTAACTTTATTGTATTTTAAAACATCCAGAGGTTCATAAAACACATCGATACCTTGATCGAAATCTAAACAAATGGCACAATCGCGGGTAATATCTTTAATTTTTTCGCCCTGAACTTTAAAGACATACTTCATCATATCTCTATCGAAAGTATGAAAAGGCAAATACACAGGTTTTCCTTTTTGAAGCGGTGAAATTACTATTCCATGCGGATTCGCTTCTCCGTTATTTAGGTAATTAACATCGTTCTTTTCTTCAGCTATTTCAGGACTCCAGCCAATACCATCAATATAAAAAGTTTTGAGTTTAGTTTCCGTAAAACCAAGTTTTATAAGGCATTTATTATAACGCTCTACAAGTTTTCCGCTAACCGAAATTAACTCACTTCTATATAAATTGGCCTGTTTTAACTTATTCATTTAACCTAACAAATTATGAATTTGCGCATATTGTAATAACAAAATAGTTTTAGCATCAATAATCTTAAAATTATCCACCATTTTAATCGCTTCGGAAAACGGCATTTCAAGCACTTCTATTTCTTCATCTTCAATTTCTAATCCACCACCGTCGTTAATCTTCATGGTATCATCGTAGGGTGCAACAAACAGAAACATTTTTTCGGTAACAGCTCCTGGAGACGTATAACATTCCATTACTTTTTTAGCACTTTTTATTCTGTAACCTACTTCTTCTTCAGTTTCTCGAATAATGCAAATTTCTGGTGCTTCGTTTTTATCAATGGCTCCTGCACATACTTCAATAGACATGCCATCAGCTTTATGATTATCATAAGCCGGCATTCTAAATTGTTTGGTTAAAATAACGGTGCCTTTTTCTTCGTTGTACAACAGAATACAAGCGCCGTTTCCTCTATCATAACTTTCTCTTGATAATCGCTTCCAGCTTCCGTCTTCGAATTTATAATCGTAATCTATCCTATTTAAAGTTGCCCACTCACCTGATAATTCGGTGTAGGTTATGTTTCTTAATTTATCTTCCACACTAGTTGTTTTCAAAAGTTTTTCTCGCTTCCGTTTCAATATTTAATTGATTAACTCTGGCATCAACTTTTCGTTTAAAATCAGTATCTGCTATCGTTGCCACATTATCTAAATAACGTACAACTTCTTGTCTTCTAATCTCAGAAAAATCCAATCCTTTCATATTAGCGCGCATCAATTCCTGTAACATATTGAACTTAGTATCATACTCTTGTTTGAAATAAATTTCAGGGTTTTCAAACCAATCTTCTTCCAAATCAAAATCTGTTAAGCGTAACGATACCGCACTTTGAATATTTCTAACATCACGTGAGGAGAAAAATGGAAATGCCTTTTGCATGTCTTTATATAAATTGGCATAGAAGAGGTGCTGATTGGTTTTAAATTGCTTTTCCACCTTATCGTAAATAGCATGCACGCGCTCTTCGGTAGGTTTATCAGTTAAATTTAGAATCTCACCCATGTTTTTCGCTAAACCCTGATCTTGCAAATAACTGTAATTTTCTGGTCCTTGCATATTTACAAAATCTGGCATGGTATCATCGAGTTTTCGCCACCATAAATGATCTTGATCTAAAAAGTCGTGTTCTGTTCTAGCACCATCAATTTTAAAGCGTCCCTGAACACGCGAAATAACGGCCTTGTCTAACATTTCTGGTAGATTGGTGAATAACCCAATTGAGCTATTGCCATAATTAACAGCATAGGCACCTTCGGTATATCTTAAAAACACACCAATTACTTCCTTTACACCCGCCGAAACTCCTTGAGCCGTTCGTTCTTGTAAATTATTTTCGGCATCATCTATAGGTGCAAAAATTAACTTAGTAGGATCTTGCATGGGCTTCATCCATTCTACCATTTTTTCTGCTGAACCACCTTGAAATGTAGATATTAAGGTATCTGGCATAGGGTGAAACAAAAACGGAATATCCAATGTATCGCAATGTTCTTTCAATCTTGTTGCAATAGCTGCTATCAACATACTTTTACCAGTTCCCGGAATGCCGTAACCCATAAAAACAGGCATAAAACCACCTAGTTCTTGAAACGGATTCTTTTTTACCGTAAAATCGTAACTCAATAAACGTTCGGTTAAGCGTCGCGCAAAATGTTTAGCATCTCGATTACCAACAATTTGCTCAAACTGTATTTTATTGAACTCGATACTCTTTGCTGTGCCTTGAAATACATTATTCCAGCCTGAAACCGCAAATTCTGAGTTCTCAAGTTTATACGTTCTATCTTCTATAGTTTCAGTGTATTCTAAACTACTTTTTCTAAGTTGAATTTCGTCAATTAAAGCCTCAAAATAAACGACCGTAAAATCAATAACATCTTTATCCGATTTGATAATATCAGGATGCCCTAAATATTTATCATAATAAAATAAGCTGCACGAAATCCCTTTTATTGGCGACAGGAACGAAACCTCTGGAATTCCAGCAAATTTCTGCTTCATTACGCTCAAATCGTCTGATGCATAAGGTTTTAAATCGTTTAAAATTTTATAAGCCGTAGCAAACAGCATAAACGCTGTGGCGGTATGCATTTTACTTTCAAACTCTCGTTTTCCACTGTTATTAAGAGCTGATTTATTCTCGTTTAAACTAGATAATCCAGAGGCATCATAATAACTATCTTTAATCCAAATGCCTAAAGTTATCCCTTCTTGAACTGCGTATAAGGTTTGGTTTAGATAGATAGGAATGGCCACCGAATCTGGCAACAACCGTTTTTTTAAGGCTAAAATCGTTTTTGAAACCGATGTAACCTCAACAGAGTTTGTACCATTATTAGCTCTTGATAAATACAAAAGTATCGACTCGTCTTTCGCATTCTTATCTCGATTTTTTGCACGAGCACCTTGCTCCCATTGCACAGATTTTAAGTATGAAGCCGCTTCATCGCGAAGCATATCGAGTTCGGTTAATTTTATAGGGAATGTTGAGTTGTGTTCCATAGTTTTTAGGTTCAATCGCAGTCGCAGTGTTCAGTCTTACTTCATGAGACTACGACTTTTACTTTTTTAAATTTATTTCTACTCCTGCAATTTCAATAGGCGGTTTAGCAAGTCCATTCATTATTTCGGGTGTTTTATTATAGAGCAACTGAATAATTCTATGCGGTGCCAAAATGTATTTTTTTATAAACACATCGTCCCAACGTTGCAATATTTGTTTACTAAAAAATCCGCCTTCTTTAAACTCACTTTTAGAGCTTACTTCATCCACTTTCAACGAAAACGCATAAGACTCTAATGGAATTTCTTTTTTGGCAATACTTTCTAAAATCGTATGTGTTACTTGATGTTCATCTTTAGCAAAAACATTATGTAAAGGCCCTAAATCAATACGTTTAATTAATTTCGGTGATAGTTTTGGTAACTTTCTATCAATAGTATAAGCTAAAGTATCTAAGGACATATCTCTATCGGCAACAGATTTTAGAACCTCATAAATCTCTTCCTTGTAATCGTTCACACGGTTACCATCATAATTAAAATACATAAAGCAAATAAACGGACGGTTATGGCTTACATCATAGAAACTCCAGCTTGTCAACAAATCGGCTACTGCACCTTCAGGAGAATTTAATATTTTACCTTGTACAAAACGATTGAATATAAATTGCTTGTTTACAGAAGTGTAATACACAATCGATGCTGCTTGGAATAATTTACTCTTCTTAATCGGCTCCTTTTTACGCAAAAGCGTATCTAGAAACTCCTCTTTTAGTTTGGCAACTGGTGTGAGTTTCCCAAGGTATTCATCACGCAGTTCCAAATCGTTAAACAAATATCGAAACTCCAAATAATTAGGCAATCCGGAATCTGTTAAATCCACCTTCATATTATCTTCATCATCGTACATGTATTTTACACGCATAGCTTCAATAGAATACAACAATAAATCGCAATATTGCTTAAACAGTTTAACTTCTAAATCATCGCAAATCTTTTCACGCTGAACCGCTACAATCAATTCTTTAAAAGCAAAGTCTACCATTCTATGATAGAAAACGTAATGCTCTTTGGAATCAAGTATTGCAGAATCTAAAGGAGTAACTATGTGATTTATGGACATGTTTTAGTCTTCAGTATACAGTATTCAGTTTTGCAACGAATACACTAATATTTTAATAATTTGGGCGCCTGCCTGCCGGCAGGCAGGTTACCACGAGGGTCGGGCTATCCGTTACAAGTTCTCGCTCGTGCCTCGCTGTGGGCTTTCCACTGCTATCCCTAACGCAGAACATAAATAAAATTAAACTTTAAGTTTCATTTAATAATATTCCCGCAAGAAGCGGGAATCAAAACATATCGTTTAGCTTAACAAATCGTCTTCACTAGTTTTTGGTTTTGGCTTACCAGCAGGCTCACCATCATCACTAGAAGGCGTATTGGCATCCGCATTATAATAATCTTCAAAAATCTCTTTCATATCGATACCGTAGCGCTCAGCAAAATTCTTTTGTATTTCGCCATCTTTAGCTCGAATTTCTTGTAAAGCTTCTGCGTAACTACTGTAAACACCTTGCATCACTTTTTCGTGAACAGGAATGTTATCCATCATATCTTGTCTTGCTTTGGCACTAGCCGTATGCATTGACGCTAACGTTTCACCAATATGCTCATCGGTTTTAACACCTAAATGTTCTAATATCGCAGCAAATTCTTGGTCTGTACGTGCTTTTAAAGCCACTACATAACCATCGTAATATTTTAAACGCTCCTCAGTATCCGATTTCAGTTTAGCCCGGTGTGTTTGTAAATTACTACGTAACGATGTTAAAACTTTAATAGTTAAGTTATGCTTATGCACAAAACTATCTTTACTGGCTGCAAGTGTAGTATAAGCGTTTTTAAGACCTTCAAGCTCTTCAACTTTTTGTTCCAATTGTGTTACTTTACCAACGGCTTGAGCATATTCAGCAGACTGTTTATCAACGATATCTTCTAGCTCTTGGCGTGCTTGTTTTAATAATGCGTAGTTTTCTTCAAGCTTTGCTTCTACTTCTTTTTTCTTTTCTAAAGCTTTTGTATGGTTTATTGTGGCTTCCACAATAGCATCTTGAAGTTTATCTTCAACCTCTTTAATTTCAACTTCACGATTTTTTAAACGTGTAACCGCAGCTTGCGATTTATACGAAAGCTCACTAAGTAGCGTTTGCACATCGGCACTTTCTATACGTTCTTGAAACATAGCCTTTGCCTTATTATCTGCTCCTGCTCTCACCTTTTCTGCTTCCTTTAAGGCTACTTCAGCTTTGGCGATTTTACTTTTACGTCCCCAAAGATTATTCCACCAAGTATCTGGTTTTGCTTTGGCATCTTCCAATTCAATCTTAGCACGATCTAAAGCTTTTTGAGCGTCGTCAATTACTTTTTGCTCGTTGGCATTAAGCGCAGAAAATTTTTCAAAAATAATACCTACCTCATCTTGATAATCGGTTAAATCCTTAATGGCGTCTAAAAGCGTTGTTCTGTCTTTTTCTGCCATGTGCACCACATCATCTAAAGTTGCATTTAGTATTTTCTGGCGAACCTCAGGATCATCTTCTTGCGACAATTTAGATTTCATAGTGTCAATGGCTTTTCCCCAATTAACATCTACTTTTTCGGTTTTTTCGTTGGAAGAGGTTTCTAATAAATCAAAATCATCAGACATGGTGTATTTAGTATTTAAAGTTGTACAATAATATGGTTAAGCAAGTTCGTTAAAATTTATTAAAATCAAAATTTTAACGGCTCTAAATATTGGTAGACGATGTAAATAAAATGTTACAACATTTTTATATTTTTTTAATAAGTCGGTGAATAACATTACAAAACATCTTTAAAAGCAATGCATATTTAGCAGTATATTTGAGCAGCTTTTAATTAACCATTATACAATCATGCTTGCTTACCAAATCTATACTTTAAAATTTAACCTCGGCTTAATTACTCAATCTCAAATTGTAACATTACTAGTTATTGTTACTGTGTTTTTTGGAGTTTTATTGCTTCTAGGCGTAAGAAAATCATATCTGCTTAAAAAAGAAAATGAACGATTAGACGAGATGAATAGAAAAATTGCAGAGGAAGAAGAAAAACCATATAAAGACTTTACTGAAGGCCATATGTATGGCGATAATTAATAATTACCCAAATAAAACTTTGCCAAATAATTTATGGAAGCCCTACTCTTACTTATTTTAATTAATGCCGTAGTATTAATTTTTGCTTTTAAAACTAAAATGGGACTTTTTACCATTTCTCCAGAAGAACAATGGAAAAAGGAAATTGATGAATTTAATAATAATATAAAATCCATAAAGAAACTAGAACAGGAATCGGATTTCAAAATAGGACCTGATCATATTTACAAATAAAAAACGCCCACTTTTCAGTGAGCGTTCTTTACTTTTATCTAACTAGCTTTTTATACTTTATTCGTTTCGGCATTAAATCGCCACCCAATCGTTTTTTCTTATTTTCTTCATAATCAGAAAAACTACCTTCAAAGAAATATACTTGCGAGTCCCCTTCAAAAGCTAAAATATGCGTACATATTCTATCTAAAAACCAACGGTCGTGACTAATTACTACCGCACAACCTGCAAAGTTTTCTAAACCCTCTTCTAAGGCTCGTAATGTATTCACATCAAGGTCGTTAGTTGGCTCATCTAAAAGCAACACGTTACCTTCTTCTTTTAAAGTCATGGCTAAATGCAAGCGGTTACGCTCACCACCAGAAAGCAAACTTACTTTTTTGTTTTGCTCACTTCCGCTAAAATTAAATCGACTTAAATAAGCTCTAGAATTTACCTGTTTCCCTCCCATTAAAATCAATTCTTGCTCATCACTAAAATTTTGCCAAATGGATTTTTCAGGATCTATATTGGAGTGTTTCTGATCGACATAGGCTATTTTTGCAGTATCGCCAACAATAAACTCTCCTTTGTCTGGTGTTTCCTCACCCATAATCATTTTAAAAATTGTGGTTTTACCAGCACCATTTGGACCAATAATGCCTACAATTCCAGCTTGAGGTAAATTAAAGTTTAAATCGTCGTATAACAATTTATCCCCATAAGCTTTTGCAACACCTTTAGCTTCAATAACATTGGTTCCTAAACGTGGACCATTTGGAATGTAAATTTCTAGTTTTTCATCAAGTTGCTTTTGGTCTTGACTCATGAGCTTATCGTAATTCTTTAAACGCGCTTTTTGTTTGGTTTGACGCCCTTTAGCACCTTGCCTAACCCATTCTAACTCCCGTTCTAAAGTTTTTTGACGTTTAGAAGCTGCTTTTCCTTCTTGAGCCATTCGCTTAGATTTTTGATCTAACCAAGAGGAATAGTTTCCTTTCCATGGAATGCCTTCACCTCTATCCAACTCTAAAATCCAACCTGCTACATTGTCTAGAAAATATCTATCATGCGTTACTGCGATTACTGTACCTTTATACTGTGCTAAATGATGCTCTAACCAATGTACCGATTCGGCATCGAGGTGATTGGTAGGTTCATCTAACAATAATACATCTGGTTCTTGCAATAACAACCTACACAACGCTACACGACGACGCTCTCCACCAGAAAGGACACTTATTTTTTTATCACCTTCGGGAGTACGTAAAGCATCCATAGCGATTTCCAATTTAGTATCGAGTTCCCAAGCATTTGCTGCGTCAATTTGGTCTTGAAGTTCCGCTTGACGATTCATCAATTTCTCCATTTTATCAGGATCAGAGTACACTTCTTCTAACCCAAACATGTCGTTTATTTTATTGTATTCATCAAGAATTGCAACAGTTTCTGCAGCGCCTTCACGCACAATCTCCATAACGGTTTTATCGTCGTCTAGTTTTGGTTCTTGCTCTAAATAGCCAACTGAATAATCTTGAGAAAAAACAACATCGCCTTGATAGTTTTTATCAACACCTGCAATAATTTTTAATAACGTTGATTTACCAGAACCATTAAGACCTAAAATCCCAATTTTGGCTCCATAAAAAAAGCTTAAGTAAATATTTTTTAATACAGGTGTATTGGCGCTTTGAAATGTCTTAGTAACCCCAGACATTGAGAAAATTATTTTTTTATCGTCGCTCATTGTGCTTGTTAATTTTTTGTTGAGTTTGTTTTTATTCTACACTCTACCTTTAAGAGCATTAAATACCCAAGCAATTGCAAAAAAGCCTATACCTACAGTGGCAAACCCCCACCCTGCAACATCGTCATATCTATATGCACCCATTAATATGAGTACAACACCCATAATAATCATTAATACTGTTGCCCAAGCTAGTACTGTATTTTTGTTCATTGCCATTTTCGTTTCATTTATTGGTTAGTCTAAAAGCAAATATCGCATTTTTAAATAAAAAAGCACCCAAAAATTGGATGCTTATTTACAATAAATAAAATTTAGAGTTATTGAGTTATTAAAGCATAGGAATCTCAATAAACAATAAACTAGAATCTGCAATAGCGTTCACTTTAAATACATCTGTTTCAGAAATCCCTACAGCATCTCGTGACTGTAAAGATTCATCTGCAACTAATACTTCTCCGTAAACTGTCATCATGTAAACGCCATGAATATCACTCTTTAATTGATATTCGAATGTTTTGCCTGCCTCCAAATCTATTCGAGAAATGACAGCATTCTGATGGATTTTTAAACTTCCTTTATGGTCTTCATCTATAGAAGTTACTAAAACTTGAAGTTTATTTTTTCTATCCGCTTCTTCAAATGCCTTCTGATCATATCGCGGTGTAACATTCTGTTTATTTGGCATAATCCAAATTTGAAATAAGCCTAAGTGCTCATTTGCTGAACCGTTTATTTCAGAATGCTGAATACCAGTTCCAGCAGACATAATTTGAACCTCTCCAGGCAAAACCGACTGCCAATCGTTATGCATAGAATCTCTATGTTTGAGTTCGCCTTTTAATGGAATAGTAATAATTTCCATATTATCATGAGGGTGTGTTCCAAAGCCCATTTTTGGCGCAATAATATCGTCATTAAGAACTCGTAAAGCACCAAATTGAATTTTATCCTTATCAAAGTAATTAGCAAAACTAAATGAATGATTGGCTTGTAACCAACCATGATTTGCAAATCCTCTATCTTCTGCTTTATGTATTACTGTTTTCATTATAATTTCCTTTCTTTAATTATCTCATTTTATCTAGCAGATTACTTAATTGTTCTGCTTCTTCTTCATTTAAATTTTTTAATAAATCTTTATTTAAATTGTTTGGTATGGATTCTAAAAGTTCCATTCCTTTGTTTATAATTGCAATTTTTACAACACGTCTGTCATACTCACAAGGCAGGCGCTCTATATACTGTTTAGCACATAATTTATCCATTAAACGCGTGGCGTTTGGTGCGCGCTCAATCATTCTATCTTTAATCACTTGTACATTTAAAGGTTCTTTAGCGCCTTTTAAAATTCTTAGAATATTGTATTGTTGTGGCGAAATCCCGAATGGTTTAAAAAACTCATTTTGATGATTCGAAATCCAATTTGCAGTATAAAGTATGTTTAATAAAGCCTTAACCCGATTGTTAACAAACTTTGAATTAATGTCTTTTGATAAATCTCCCATAACTTTAATTATTAGAATAAAACATCAGCATATGCATCATGCTTTTTCTTAAAAACAGCATTGGCAAACGGACAAAGTGGAATTACTTTTAAATGATTCGCTCTCAAATACGCAACCGCTGCATCAACTAATTTATAGCCTACACCTTGGCCTTTAAGAGCTTCATTTACTTCGGTATGATCAATAATAATTTTATCTGAACCCGCATGTGTATAAGTCATTTCTGCCATTTTCACATTTTTAATAGTGATGAAAAATGTCCCCTTTTCACCAGTATCGGTTTGTTTGATTTCCATTTTACAATTGATTTTCAAATTGATTTACGGCCTTACTTAATTTCTCATTCAATTCAGAATTAACAATTTTTCCGTCTTTAAAATTATCTCCAAAAGATGGCAATGAAAACGTTTCAATGATGTTAGCATCATGATAAGGAAATCTGTTTTTCGCTATTTCTAAAACCGATTGACCACCTCTTCCTCCAGGTGAAGTTGCCATTAATAACATAGATTTACCAAAAAATGTTTTGCCTTCAATTCTAGACATCCAGTCAAAAAGATTTTTAAATACCGCTGTGTAAGCACCATTATGTTCTGCCAACGACAGCAAAATACCGTCCGACTCTCTTATAAGATTCAAAAATTTATGGGCGTTGTCTGGTTGCCCTTTTATTTCAGCTTCTAAATCCACACCAAAAACTGGTAATTCAAAATTATTTAAATCCAATAAATTCACTTCTGTGTTTTCAAGCAAACTTGAAGCGTAGGTAACTAATTGTTTGTTTATTGAGTTTTGGCTATTACTACCTGCAAATGCTATTACTTTTTTCATAGATTATTTTTTTTAATAGTTCAAATTTACAACAAATATTTTTAGTTTCCAAGGAAACTAATTCCATGTAAAATAATTTATGATTTCATTAACAAAGCATTTAAAATTTTTTAAACTTTTGTACATTAGCAACAAACTATAGCTACATGGATATTAACTTCAATAAAAACGAAGATTACAATAAACTCTTAGTATCAGAACTCCAAAAACGATTCGCGAAAGTAAGCTTAGGCGGTGGAAAAAAAAGAATAGAAAAACTACACGCTAAGGGAAAAATGACAGCAAGAGAACGTATTGATTACTTGCTAGATCCTAAAGCAAATTCTATTGAAATTGCTGCCTTTGCAGGCGAAGACATGTACGAAGAACACGGTGGATGCCCTTCAGGCGGTGTAGTAGTTAAAATTGGTTACGTAAAAGGCAAACAATGCATTGTAGTAGCAAACGACGCAACCGTAAAAGCTGGTGCATGGTTTCCTATTACAGGTAAAAAGAATTTAAGAGCCCAAGAAATAGCTATAGAAAACAGGTTGCCAATAATATATTTAGTGGATTCTGCTGGTGTTTACCTTCCTATGCAAGACGAAATTTTTCCAGACAAAGAACATTTTGGACGAATTTTTAGAAATAATGCCATTATGAGCAGTATGGGCATAACCCAAATTGCTGCGGTTATGGGAAGCTGTGTAGCGGGTGGTGCTTACCTCCCTATTATGAGCGATGAGGCTTTAATTGTAGATAAAACCGGAAGCATTTTTCTTGCCGGAAGTTATTTAGTAAAAGCTGCTATTGGTGAAACTATTGATAATGAAACTCTAGGTGGGGCGACGACACATTGCGAAATTAGTGGGGTTACCGATTATAAAGCCAAAGATGATGCCGATGCCTTAGACACCATAAAGAACATTATTGATAAAATTGGTGATTACGATAAAGCAGGATTTAATCGCTCAGATGCTAAAAAGCCAAAAGAAAAACCTGAAGATATTTTTGGTATTGTCCCAAAATCTCGAGCTGATCAATATGATATGTATGACATTATTAAGCGCTTGGTAGACAACTCTGAATTTGATGAATATAAGGCGGGATATGGTCAAACCATTATAACTTGTTACGCCAGAATAGATGGTTGGGCGGTTGGAATTGTTGCCAACCAACGTAAATTAGTAAAAACAACTGGCTCTAAAACAAAACCCAAAGAAATGCAATTTGGCGGGGTAATTTATAATGACTCTGCAGATAAAGCCACACGTTTTATTGCGAATTGTAACCAAAAGAAAATACCGTTGGTTTTTTTACAGGATGTTACAGGTTTTATGGTGGGAAGCAAAAGTGAACACGGAGGCATTATAAAGGATGGTGCTAAAATGGTAAATGCCGTTAGCAATTCGGTTGTTCCAAAATTCACTGTAATAATTGGTAATAGTTACGGTGCAGGAAACTATGCTATGTGTGGTAAGGCATACGACCCCAGATTAATTGTTGCATGGCCAAGTGCAGAACTTGCCGTAATGAGTGGAAACTCTGCAGCTAAAGTTTTGCTGCAAATTGAAAAGGCTTCTTTAGAAAAACAAGGTGAAAAAATAACACCAGAAAAAGAGGAAGAATTGTTCAATAAAATTAAAGACAGATACGACAATCAAGTTTCACCTTATTACGCTGCAGCTAGAATTTGGACAGACGCTATTATCAACCCATTGGATACTAGAACGTGGATAAGCATGGGTATTGAAGCTGCTAACCACGCACCTATTGAAAAGAAATTTAACATGGGTGTGCTTCAAGTTTAATTTCTATTTACAATTAAATTTTCGTATCTTATTGTTTGAATATCAACAATATAAACTATGGAAACGATAAAAACACTCAATAAATGGGCAAACAAACACACCTATTTGCCTATTGATTTGCTGCGCATTGCTTTAGGCGTCTTCTTGTTTTTAAAAGGCATTGATTTTATGGCAAACAGCGCAATGCTCATGGAACTATTTAAACCAATGCAGAATATGGCAGGTGGCATGATGATGGTACACTATGTAGCTCCAGCTCATTTTATTGGCGGTATGCTGATTGCATTTGGACTTCTAACCCGTTGGGCTATTTTGGCGCAGTTACCTATTTTAATTGGCGCAATAGTTATTAATTTTGTGGGTGAAATGAATTCGAGTAACTTAACCTTAGCGTTAATTACGCTATTAGTATGCGCTTTTTTTCTAGTATATGGATCAGGAAAACGTTCATTAGATTATTATTTTAAAATGCAACAGTAAAAAAAAGGTGTTTCTAAAACCGAATAGAAACACCTTTTTTGATAATTTTTTTGATTTATTTTATCTCGGTACTAAAAGGGAACAACAACTGAACACCTTTTTTCTGTGATAATCTTTTTAATTCTTTGAGCATTTTGTAGTTTTCTTCTCCTAGCTCTTCAGTCATAATAGTTTCTTTGGTTTTAGCTATTCCTAAATCTTGAAGCATCTTTTCAAGGCTTTTTTCAAAAACTGGAAATTCTCTTATTTGATATTCTTGAATTTCGGCCGCTTCTGCAGCTCGCTGTAATGCCAGATCTAAGCCTCCTAATTCATCTACTAAACCATTTTTTAAAGCATCAGTTCCTGTCCATACACGACCTTGGGCAATATTTTCAACTTGTTCTCTTGATAAATTTCTGCCTTCAGCAACACGTCTTGAAAACAAATCATAAATATCTAAAATACCTTCCTTTATGAATTCACGTTGATTATCATTCAAGGGTTCGAAAAAACTATAGGTTACTGCATTTTTGTTTGTAGCAACCTGTTCTGCATTAATACCGATATTATCTGCTAAATTCTTTCCGTTGGGTAACATTCCAAAAACCCCAATACTTCCAGTAATGGTAGTTGGTTCTGCAATAATTTTATCTGCATTTGATGCAATATAATATCCGCCAGAAGCCGCTAAATCACCCATAGAAACAATCACAGGTTTTACTTTTTTAGTGAGCTCTATTTCTCGCCAAATTAATTCACTTGCCAAAGCACTTCCTCCTGGTGAATTTACTCTAATTACAATTGACTTAATTTTATCATCATTTCTCGCCTTTTCTAAAGATTTATTAATGGTTCCCTGCCCTATTATACCTTTTTCTCCTTCACCATACATGATATCGCCTTCTGCATAAATTACGGCTATTCTATTTTTACTATAATTTGCGTTTATTTTTTTTGATGCATACTCAGAATAATCTGCAACATTAATAACATTTAAATCTTTATTAGGTTTAAGTTTTAAAGCGTGCTTCATCCCTTTAACATATTCATCATGATATGCTATTTTATCAATTAAATTTGATGTTTTAGCCATTTGAGGTGTTCTAGCTAATAAACTATCTGCAATATTATTTAATCTCGCGGTTGTTATATTTCTACTTAATGAAATATCCTGTTTTATTTCATTCCAAAGTGAGTTTAAATACACTAAAATTTGCTCTCTATTTTCCGCACTCATTTCGTTAGCTATATAAGGCTCAACCGCACTTTTATATTTCCCTAACCTAACAACTTCCATTTTAAATCCAGACTTATCTTGAAAGTCTTTAAAATACAATCGCTCTGTGTACAATCCTTTAAAATCTAAAAATCCAACAGGGTTGATAAAAATAGTGTCCGCTACAGAACTTAAATAGTAATCTTTTTGGGAATATATATCCCCGTAAGCCACTACAAACTTACCTGAAGCCTTAAATTTATTTAATGCTCCACGTAATGCTTTTGTTTGTGAAATACCTGCGTTTATGAAATTATTATCAATTGAAATGCCTTTGATTTTGTCGTCTGTTTCAGCATATTTTATGGCATCAATGATATTAAAAAGTCCATTTTTTTCATCTTCGTTTAGAAACGGATAATCTGTGAACTCCGTTTTTCCCGCATAATCATATATTGGAAAATCTAACTTTAATTCTAAAACAGAATTAGGTTTTACTTGAACCACATCATCAGAACCCGACCCTATTAGCATACCCAAAAGAATTAACCCAAAAAAACAGATTAATAAGAATACAAAAATGCCCGTAACGGTTGAAAGTACACGCTTTAAAAAACTCATAGCTATTATTTTAAAAGGAGATTAATCAATAAAAACACAACTAAACAAGATTGAGCATTTCTAAGGTTTTTTTACGATGAATTTTTCCGGATGTTGTTTCTTTAAATTTAGATAAATTATAAACCGCTTTGGGTTTTTCGTACTTATCTAATCCTTCAAAAACATTAGCATCTAAAGTGTTTTTATCACTTTCAACAATTAAAACAAGTTTTTCTCCTAAAGTATCGTCTGGCACAGAAGTTATAAAAAATTCTTCCGGAATTTTATCTTGAAGTTTACTTTCAATTTGTTCCGGAAATAATTTAATTCCACCCGAATTTACCACATTATCGTACCTACCTAACCATTCAAAACTTGTTTTTGAAATTAGATTAACAATATCGTTAGTTACAATTTTTTGATCTGATAATTTAGGCGCATCAATGACTAAGCAACCTCGTTCGTCTTGCGAAACAGTTATTTCTGGCAAAGTTGTGAAATACTTTTCTTCTTCGCCATCAAAATTATTCAGCTTCTTAACGGCCACATGTGAAACCGTTTCTGTCATCCCATAAGTTTCGTATACATGAGGTTTTTTATCCTTAATTAACTCTACTATAGCCTTTGATACGCGTCCGCCTCCAACAATTACCGTTTTAATATTTTTAAAATACTTAGCGAAATTTTTAAGTTGCATTGGTGTAAATGCACAAAATTTATAATCTTTCTCGTAATCAATAAGAGGTAGTGCAGCAGGTTCAACCATATCTAATTCTAAACCTAAAATAATGGCTCTAACAATCATCATTTTACCTGCGATAAAATTTGATGGCAAACAATGTAAAACTTTACTCCCTGGTTTTAAATCAAAAAAATCTCCAGTAGCCAGAGCAGAATTAACCATGGCTTGTTTTTTTATTTTCAACTTTTTAGGTCTGCCTGTTGATCCCGATGTTTTAACAATAACATAATCTTTATTATCCAACCAATCAAGTAAAAAGTTACCTAATTCTTGCTGGTAAGGCATCCCTTCTTTTACGTAGCTATAAGCTACTTCCATAAGGTCTTCGTGATTATAGCTAACATTGTCTAGCATAAATCTTAAATGGACATTGGTGTAATTTGGTGTCATATATTTATTCTAAAATTTTATAATCTTCTTTTGGCGGTTCAATAACCTGTCCTATTAATTTATCTTTCCAATTATTCCATTTATATCGCTTGGCAAGAATAAAAAGAAGGATTGGAAATACAACTAAAACGGGTACAAATATTTCGGTAAAACCCATATCTGAAGGATCGGATAAATCTTTAAAAACTGAATGCGTTTGAAAAGCAGTCCAGTTTGCGGTAACTAAAAGTGCTGTAAATAAGTTGTTGGCAGCATGAAATCCCAATGCCAATTCTAAACCATCGTCCATTAAGGTAATAATTCCTAAAAACAACCCCGTTCCTATATAATAAACCATAATAATATAACCCAGTTTCTCAACTTCAGGATTAGCAATATGTAACAAGCCAAATACCACAGATGTTATTATTAAAGGTACCCATTTATTTTTTGCCAAAACACCTAGGCCTTGCATTAGATATCCTCTAAACAAATACTCTTCAAAACTAGTTTGTAACGGTATTAATATAATGGCAATTACACAAAGTATTATAAAAGGCATTAATTTAAAATTCCATTGATAATCTTCCGGAGATATAAAGTAATCAATAAGTACAAAGCTACTTGACACTACGCCCCATAAAAAAAAGATAAACCAAAAGCGTTTCCAATCTATTTTCTTTCTAGTTGTAGTGAATATTTTAATAGTCTGATTGTGCAAAAATTTAACAACCAAAAGTAATGCTAAAAGACCACCAGCAAAAGGCAATAAAACAAACACTAAGTTTAAATTAGGTTCGAAAATACTCATGATGTAACTACTATCGGACATTCGAGACAAATCCAAATTACCATTAGCAGTTTCAATGCCAATTGCAATCATATGAGGAAATGAAAAAATTACTACGCCAAAAATAGCTATAACAACACCTATAATGTATCGCCAAAATTCATGTAAACCCTTGAAGGCTTGAGCTATGTACATATCTTATAAATTAAATTCCCAATTACGCTTATTATTGTATTGCAATTTACCATTTTTTACTTGCAATGGACTGTCAAAATTGTTGGTAAATAAACTTCCTGTGCCTAATCCTTGAGGCATCTTACTATTTTTAGTATATGTATATTGTGCAATGGCATTTAATCCTATATTACTTTCTAAGGCACTTGTAATCCACCAACCAATATTTAGATCTTCGGCTAGATCAATCCAACTATCACTTCCATAAAACCCGCCAACTAAACTTGGTTTTAAGATGATATACTGCGGCTTTATTGTTTGTAACAATTTTTTCTTTTTTGTTACTGAAAAAACTCCAATTAATTCTTCATCTAAAGCAATTGGTAAAGGTGTTTGGTCACACAACTTAGCCATAGTTTCAATTTGCCCTTGTTTTATGGGTTGTTCTATAGAGTGCAAATCTAAATCAGACAGGATTTTAAGCTTTTCTAATGCCTCTTCTGGGTGAAATGCGCCGTTGGCATCAACACGCAATTCTATATCTTTTGAAGTGAATTGTTTTCTTATCGATTTTAAAAGCGCAATTTCCGTTTGAAAATCGATAGCTCCAATTTTCATTTTTATACAGTTGAAACCGGATTTTATTTTTTCTTGAATTTGAGATTTCATGAATGCTTCAGAGCCCATCCATATTAATCCATTAATTGCAATAGCATCCTCATTTTCTGTGAATTTTGAAGAAAAAAGCACGAAGGGATTACTACTTTCTAAAGATTTGAAAGCTGTTTCTAAACCAAACTGAATACTAGGAAACTCAATCAACTCATCTAACAAAAGGTCTAACCCTAAATTAATATTAGCGCAAACCCATTTTAGTTTTTCTTCGTAATCTGGTTTGTCATCAAATGATAAACCCCTGAAAAGTCCACATTCACCAATCCCTCTATGTTTATTTTTTTCTAATATTAAAAACCAAGTTTCTTTCGTTTTTAAAATCCCACGCGAAGTTCCGCTTGCTTGCTTAAAATTTAATAAATATGGTTTGTAGGACGCATGTATCATTTACAATTCAATAAATTCTCCAATTTCAAGTAGCATTAAATCTTTATCTTTTTCGAAGAATTTTCGTTTGGCATCTTCATGGTCAATTTCAATATATCCAAAAGTATCATAATGATAGCCCAATACTTTATCGCACTCAACAAAATCGCTTGCTAAAATGGCATCTTCAATACCCATTGTAAAATTATCTCCTATAGGTAAAATAGCCAAATCCAATTTAGTTTGAAGTGGAATTAACTTCATATCAAAAGTTAAAGCTGTATCTCCGGCTATGTAGATATTTTTGTGTTCGCCTTCTATAACAAACCCCCCTGGTTGCCCGCCATAACTGCCATCGGGAAATGAAGACGTATGAATGGCATTCACATACTTTACGGTACCAAACTCAAAATCCCATTTACCCCCATGATTCATTGGGTGCCCCTCAATACCAAGTTCACCATAATGGGTAACAATTTCAAAATTCGAAACCACTATAGCTCCTGTTCTTTTAGCAATAACTTCTACATCTGCAATATGATCCTGATGCGCATGTGTTAGCAAAATATAATCAGCTTTTAACGTATTTATATCAATATGTGATGCTTTTTCATTTGGAGAAATAAATGGATCCACAAGAATATTGATGTCTTTTATTTGAATACCTAAACTAGCATGACCGTAAAAAGTAATTTTCATAGAAATCAATTTTATTTTTCAATGATGATGTTTTAATATTTCAGTCTTAACACAAACATTTGATATACATCTTCTCATTGAGAAAATTAGAATTTTTAGATTATTAAAAGTACTAAAAAGGCAGTAAATGACCAAGGCCCATTAATATAGATAGCAATACAGTTGTTAAGGCTAATTTTTTAAGTTCTGGGTCAAATAATTTAGGGTCAATATTACCGTTAACTCTTTTTAAATGAAGCAATAACGGAATATAAGCCACAAAATAAATAAGATTATATGGTGATGTGTAATATAAAATTCCAAATAATAAAGAAACTATAATAGCGCCCAAAACGAGCACATTATGATAAATTCTGATTTTATTTTCACCTAACTTAACTGCTAAGGTTATTTTATTTGATTTCTCGTCCGATAATCTATCTCTCATATTATTGAGATTTAATACTGCTGTACTCAACAAACCTATTGTAATAGCAGGTAAAAAAGTTACATGATGAAATTCTTTAGCAAATAACACATAAGACCCTATAACACTGAGCAAACCAAAAAAGATAAAAACAAACAAGTCTCCTAAACCTCGATAACCATATGCTTTATCTCCAACTGTATAACTAATTGCCGCTGATATGGATAAAAAGCCTAAAAGAAAGAATAAAACAGTGAGCAAAAAATGTTTTACGCCAAATGCTGAAAAAATTAATAAAAACGCTAAAATAATTGAAACCATTATATTTATTTTAATGGCATTCATTAACTCTTCTGGCGATATTTGTCCCGATTGAATAGCGCGTTCAGGACCAATTCTATCTTCGTTATCGGTGCCTTTTATGCCATCGCCATAATCATTTGCAAGATTCGATAGAATTTGAAAACTAAGAGTCGTAATAATGGCTAAAACGAAAATATCCCATTCAAAAAAGCCATTATAATGCGCCAAACAGGCAGACACTACTATCCCTGCTATAGAAAGAGGAAGCGTTCTTAAACGCATAGCAGAAACCCATGTTGATATATTCTGCATTAAGGAATCCATTTTTTATTAAAATTAGGCTTTCTTTTTTCTAAAAAAGCATCTCTTCCTTCTTTTGCCTCATCGGTCATATATGCTAAACGGGTTGCTTCACCAGCAAAAACTTGTTGCCCTACCATACCATCATCAGTTAAATTCATGGCGAACTTAAGCATTTTTATGGATGTTGGAGATTTAGCCAATATTTCTTGGGCCCATTGATAAGCAGTATTTTCAAGGTCTTCATGCGGTATAACAGCATTAACCATTCCCATTTCAAAAGCTTCCTGAGCAGTATAATTTCTTCCTAAGAAAAATATTTCTCTTGCCTTTTTTTGTCCAACCATTTTAGCAAGGTATGCTGAACCATATCCACCATCAAAACTGGTGACGTCGGCATCAGTTTGTTTGAAAATTGCATGTTCTTTGCTTGCAAGTGTTAAATCGCAAACGACATGCAAACTATGTCCACCACCAACGGCCCAACCTGGTACTACAGCTATAACCGCTTTAGGCATAAAACGAATTAAACGTTGTACTTCTAAAATATTTAAACGGTGATAACCATCTTCACCCACATAACCTTGATGCCCTCTGGCCTTTTGATCGCCACCACTACAAAATGAATAAACGCCATCTTTAGTTGAAGGTCCTTCAGCAGATAATAAAACAACACCAATATTAACATCCTCATTGGCGTCATAAAAAGCATCGTATAATTCGCTTGTAGTTTTTGGTCGAAAAGCGTTCCGAACATTAGGCCTATTAAATGCTATTCTCGCAACACCATTACATTTCTTATAAGTAATATCCTGATATTCTTTAACAATTACCCATTCAGGTTGACTCATGATTTTTTTGTTTTGTTCAAAAATAAATTTATTTCATCAAATGAACCATTTCATTTTAAAAAAGTTTTTTTTCATCATATTTGAAGCTGTACATTCCAAATCAAAGAAAGCGTTATAAAATTGCCGACTGCATAAAAAAACACATAAAAAATTACCGACTAAGCAATATTTCACTCTAACAATTAAATAATTATAAAATCTAATAAAATAAGCATTAGTACGTATTGTATGACACCTAAAATTTGTTAATTTTGCATTAAGTTA
The DNA here is from genome assembly GCF_900141715.1 of Algibacter luteus. Taxonomy (GTDB): domain Bacteria; phylum Bacteroidota; class Bacteroidia; order Flavobacteriales; family Flavobacteriaceae; genus Arenitalea; species Arenitalea lutea. Next base: position 98,837 of record NZ_FQYK01000002.1, read on the forward strand.
TTAGTAAATATTAACATTTTATTGACATAAAATTGTATTTTGTCGAAAAAAAATGTATTTTAGCGAATATTTAAACCGAATCGCCTATGTTATTAACAATTACTCTAATTCTTATTTCGCTTGTAATTATCAATTTATTATTGCTTAAATTTAGCTGTAATAAAACGGATAAAACTAAAAAAGCAGACAAAAAACCTATTATTTTAAGACCAGGGATTTCATTATCAAGCTCTACTCAAGTGCTTGCACCAACGGGAAGTTAAATAATTTAATCTTTAACTTATAAGAGTGTGACCATATTCAATATTATGTGTCTTAATTTTAAAAGACATTGTCTATGTTAACTATTATATACCCCGTAATCTTATTTGCATCAATATTTTTGGCTCTTTTTTTACTTTTTCATGTTCATATGAAAAATAAAAATGCGGACTAAAATCACCAATATATTGGTCGTTTGCCTGCATTAAGCAGGTATTTATTTGTTTCTTTAAAGTTATTATTATCAAACCAATAGCCCCGATTCGCGCTTAAAGGTGAAGGATGGCCAGAAGTAAGTACCTTATGCTTGCCAGTATCGATAAACTTTTCTTTTTTCTTTGCAAAACCACCCCAAAGCAAAAACACAACATGGTCTTTATCATCGCTAATCAACTTAATTGTAGCATCGGTAAATTTTTCCCAACCTTTTTTTTGATGACTCCCGGCTACATTAGCTCTAACAGTTAAAGTCGCGTTTAATAACAAAACACCCTGATTTGCCCAACGCATTAAGTTTCCACTTTTGGGGTATGGAACACCAAGTTCGGATTCAATTTCCTTAAAAATGTTAATTAATGATGGTGGATGCGCTACGCCATCTTTAACAGAAAAGCACAAACCGTTAGCTTGTCCATCTCCGTGATATGGGTCTTGACCAATAATAACCACTTTTACATCATCGAAATGGCACGTGTTAAATGCATTAAAGATTTCATTTTCTGGAGGAAAACACGTTTTAGTATTATATTCAGCCACTACAAAATCCATTAATTCTGAAAAATAAGGTTGACTGAATTCATTTTTTAAATAAGTCTGCCAGCTTTCATGAATATGAAAATTCATATTAATCGCAATTAATTAAATATTCTTACCAATAATTCTTTTAGCAAATCGCCTTGAGGAACAGCATTTGATCCAACACCTTTGCTTTTTACATCAAATTCTCGCAATGCAGAAACCACTACGCTTACTTTTCGCATTGGAAAATTTCTTGCTGCAGTAATGTATTCATTAACAAAATACGGATTGATTTTTAAAGCTGAAGCTACATTTCTAGGTGATTTGTCTGCTAACCCATGAAAATGCAGTAACTGAGAGAAAAAACTAAACAATAATGAAACCGTTACAACCATTGGGTTTTCCTTTGGATTGTCTGCGAAATAATTGACAATTTTATACGCTTTTAAGGCATTACGCTCCCCTATTGCTTTTCGTAATTCAAAATTATTATAATCTTTACTTATCCCGATATTTTCTTCAATATCGTCGGGTGTAATTTGAGTGCCTTCGGGTAAAATAATTTGAAGTTTTTCAAGCTCGTTACTAATCTTACTTAAATCGGTTCCTAAAAACTCAACCAACATTTGTGCTGCTTTAGGCGTAATGGTATAGTTTTGTGAAGACAGGACTCGACGAATCCAATCGGATACCTGATTTTCATAAAGCTTCTTACTTTCAAAAACTACTCCCGTTTTCTTAATAGCTTTATAAAGCGCTTTTCGCTTATCAATCTTTTTGTACTTGTAGTTAATTACTAAAACCGTTGATGGTTGGGGCGAATCTGCATAACTTGCTAATTTTTCAATAGTACGCGATAAATCTTGAGCTTCCTTCACAATCACCACTTGGTGTTCAGCCATCATTGGGTAGCGTTTGGCATTTCCAACAATATCTTCAACCGTAACATCTCTACCATACAACACCATCTGATTAAAACCTCGTTCTTCTTCAGCCAAAACATTATCTTCAATAAAATCAGAAATCTTATCAATGTAATACGACTCCTCGCCCATTAAAAAATAAATAGGTTTAAGATTTTTACTTTTAATATCTGAAACTAATTGCTTGACTTCGTCCAAACTACTTTAAAATTTTCTTTGAAAATCACTCGAAGTGACATTATAATGATAAATTTGTGATGTGATAAAATTAAATTTTCCCACATATAACTTCCGTTTCAAAAGTAGCGAAAATAAAGTTTCTATTTTTGATCCTATTCGTAAAAAATTTGTGGTTTTACAACCTGAAGAATGGGTGCGCCAACATTGTATTCAGTTTTTAATTCAAGAAAAAGGATATCCTAAATCTTTAATCAATATTGAAAAAGAGCTGACTATAAACACATTAAAAAAGCGTTATGATATTGTGGTATTCAATTCAGATGGTAGCATACATCTTATTGTTGAATGTAAAGCGCCTAAAATAATTATAAAACAAGACACATTCGATCAAATAGCGCGTTATAATTTAGAGTTAAATGCAACCTACTTAATGGTAACCAACGGATTAAATCATTATTATTGCCAAATGGATTTTAAAAATGAACGCTACCAATTTTTAAAAAATATTCCCGATTATATTAAATGAAAGTCGCAGTTGTAATACTTAATTGGAATGGACAAAAACTTTTAGAACAGTTTTTACCCTCGGTTATTCTATATTCTCAAGATGCAGACGTTTATGTCGTAGATAATGCCTCAACCGATGATTCCATCGCGTTTCTAAAATCGTCATATCCAAAAATTTCTATCATACAAAATCAAAAAAATGGGGGTTACGCCAAAGGTTACAATGACGCTTTAAAACATGTTGAAGCTGATGTGTTTTGCCTTTTAAATAGCGATGTTGAAGTTACTAAAAATTGGCTCGAACCTATCGTCGAAACCTTTCAAAAAGAATCAAATACAGTAATTATTCAACCCAAAATATTAGACTTCAAAAAGAAAAACCATTTTGAATATGCTGGTGCAGCTGGTGGTTTTATAGACAAATTTGGTTATCCGTATTGCCGAGGTAGAATTTTTAATACCATTGAAGAAGACCGAGGTCAATACGACGGTACTGCCGATATTTTTTGGGCATCTGGGGCGTGTTTTTTCATAAAAAAAGATGTGTTTTATGAATTAAACGGCTTCGACGAACACTTTTTTGCGCATATGGAAGAAATTGATTTGTGTTGGCGCGCCAAAAATAAGGGCTTCGATATAAAATATGTTGGTGCTTCAAAAGTATATCACGTTGGTGGAGCAACATTGAAAAATAGTAGTTCAAAAAAAACATTCCTGAATTTTAGAAATAGTCTTTTTGCACTAACCAAAAACGCCAATGGTTTTATTTTGGGCAAAATAATAGTACGCCTCATTTTAGATGGTGTAGCTGCTGCAAAGTTTCTGGTTGAACTAAAACCAAAGCATAGTTTAGCCATTCTTAAAGCACATTTTAGTTATTATCAGCAGTTACCGCGGGTTATAGCACAACGAAAACAAATAAAACACAAAAAAAAATACTACTACAAAACATCTATTGTGTACGAATATTTCGTAAAAAAGAAGAGCAATTTCAATAGTTTATAACTTCAACCTGAGTTTAGTCTAATATTTGTTTCCAGTTTGATTGAATTTTTATTCAATTCGTAGTTGTAATTTAGAAAAACTAACCGGTTAATTTGAGAAATTAAAGCAAGTATTGGAAAAAATTCATCAAATCTTTTAGAAACCCTAAAAAAATGCAATCTTATCGTATAAAATGATTAAAATATCTCGATATTTAAATAATTTTATACTTCAAATCTCACCTTTTCTTAGGGTTCTGCAAATTAAATCTTAGACTGAAATCAGGTTATTAGTAAAAGTTTTGTTAAAATGTTAAAATTGACCGATTTTTATATATTTTTGTGCTATTAAATTAGAAAATTAATCCTTAATATAATCATGAAAAAAATTTTATTACTTAGTGTATCTGCAATGCTTTTACTTAGTTCATGTGTATCAAAAAAATTATACACAGATTTAGAAGCAAAGCAAAAAGAAACTCAAGATTTACTTAACTCTGCAACAGTAAAATTAAACGCTTGTTTAGAAGATAGAGCTTCAGCAACTGCTAGAGCAAAAGCACTAGAAGAACAAGTAGCAGATTTACGTAAAAGTAATGACAACCTAACAGTTTTATCTGCAAAAGGTGCGAGTAATGTTGAAAAAACACTAGAAAGCATAAAAGAAAAAGAACTTAAAATTACGCGTTTACAAGATGCTTTAACTCAAAAAGACAGTGTAACACTTGCATTAGTAACAAGTTTAAAGCGTGAAGTTGGTATTAACGATCCAGACATCGAAGTAAATGTAGAAAAAGGTGTTGTGTTCATTTCAATTGCCGATAAATTATTATTCCAGAGCGGTAGCTACAATGTAACTACAAGAGCAAAAGAAGTTTTAGCTAAAGTTGCTAAGGTGGTAAACAGCAAACCAGATTTTGAATGTATGGTTGAAGGCCACACAGATAATGTACCTTACAGAAAAGAGCCATTGTTAGACAACTGGGATTTAAGTGTTAAGCGTTCTACTTCTATTATTAGAGTTTTACAAGAACTTGGAGTTAACCCTAAGCAACTTATTGCCGCAGGTCGTGCAGAGTTTGTACCTTTAGTAGAAAATGATAATGCCGAAAACAGAGCAAAAAACAGACGTACACGTATTGTTGTACTTCCAAAAATCGATCAATTCTATGATATGATTGAAAAAGAAATGAAAAATTTAGCAGCTGGAAACAACTAATAAATTTCAATAACAAATTAAAAAGCTCAACGTAAGTTGGGCTTTTTTTATTAATTATAATATTTTTATTTAATTATTTTTTAAGCGACTTATCCATTTAAATGGTAATATATAGTTTATAGTTGTCAATTTATGCAGTATTCAATATGTTTAAATTGAATTTAAACATATAATTATGAAAAATAAATACTTAATTCTAGTCGTTTTATTGTCATTTTCAGCTATTGCTTTTTCTCAAAAAGTGATTTTGATTGATGATTTTGACACAGCCCCTAAATATTCTTCAACAGGAGATTATTTTTTAAGTTCTAACCAATATTTTGGGTCAACCAATGATACAGACGCCGATGTTGAATTAGGATATACGGATGTTACTTTTTTTGGAGCAAGACAAATTACAACTTCAACCGCTTCAATAACATATAATAATCTTGATATTACGGGGTATTCATCTATGCACATGGTAATTGGTGTAGCCGAAGATGATGCCGCCGATGGATTAGAAGACTGGGATTCTGATGATTCTGTTTATTTTGAATATCAAATCGATAATTCAGGACCTTGGATTAAATTACTATCTATTGTTTCTAGTGGATCTTTAGATTCTGCTCCTCAAATTGACACAGATTCGGATGGAACAGGAGATGGTATTATCTTAACTGCAGATATCGCAGAAGTTGAAGTTGCTATCCCAAGTATATCAGGTACCGAATTAGATTTTAGAATTGTTTTTAATGGATTATCCGAAGCTGAAGAAGATATCGTTTTAGAATTTGTCGCATTGGTAAGTGAATTTAATTTATTCCCGATAATTGATATTACATCGCCGAGTCAAGGTCAAAATTTTGCTAATGGTACTTCTTCTGTAGATGTAAGCTATACGGTAGCTGGAAATGCAGATAGCGTAGAAATTATCATTAATGAAGATTTTAATAATCCAATCGCTGGAAATGTTAATGGCGGAACTGTTTCCATACCTACTACGGATAATCAAAGTTATGAAATTATAATAGAGGCTTATGTTGAAGGATATATTGTTGATGACCCAGATGTCTATTTTACAACAGGTAATCCATTAACAGTCTCAAAAGATGAAATTATTGGTTTATCGGTTTACCCTAACCCTGTGAAAAACAATTCATTTTTTATTACCAGTGCAAATAAAGCAACAAAAAGTGTTGAAGTATTTGATTTTATAGGAAAAAAAATACAAGATATGATTGTTCTTGATAATCGTTTGGTTGATGTTAGTCATTTAAATTCTGGGATATATATTTTGAAAATAAAAGAATCAAATAAATTATCAATTAAAAAATTAATCATAAAATAATTAAATATGAGATAAAACTAAATGACTCTTATGAGTTTACAAGCAAAATATAATCAAGCTCAATCAAAAGGTTGGGCTTTTTTTTATATCATCATATAACTAATTTATCTACAGTTGGTATATAACTGAATCTGCCTAGTGGCTTTAAATTCAATATAATTGAAATGTTGTAATCACGCGACAAAGTGGTTTCATTAAAAAATCTCCAAACTGCCTTTACCCTCTCTTACAACAATAGGCTCATCTTCTGATAAATCTATAACCGTAGATGCTTCATTATCGCCATACCCACCATCAATCACCAAATCCACCAAATTATCCCATTTCTCTAATATCAATTCGGGGTCTGTGGTATATTCGAGTACTTCATCTTCATCGTGAATAGACGTTGATATGATAGGGTTACCAAGTTGTTTTACAATTTCTAAGGCAATATTATTATTAGGTACACGAATACCAACAGTTTTTTTCTTTTTAAAAGGGTTGGGTAACGATTTTGATCCGGGTAATATAAACGTATAAGGTCCCGGTAAGGCTCTTTTTAATATTTTGAAAACCGAAGTGTCAATTTGTTTTACGTAATCGCTTAAATTGCTTAAATCATGACAAACAAACGAAAAATTTGCCTTGTCTAACTTCACACCTTTTATTCTAGCCACCTTTTCCAAAGCCTTTAAATTGGTAATATCGCAACCTAAACCGTAAACCGTATCGGTAGGGTAAATAATGAGTCCGCCACGTTTTAAAACTTTAACAACTTTGTTAATTTCCTTTGGGTTTGGATTTTCTTCGTAAATTCTAACAAATTCTGCCATATTGCTTTATTTAACCAACAACTTCTAATTTTGCAAAACGCAATAGTAATTTTTTAACGCCTCCATGCTGAAAATTAATTTCAGCCTTCGTATCGGCACCTGCGCCTTCTATTTTTAAAACTTCGCCAGTACCAAACCGGATGTGTTTCACAATATTACCAACTACCAATTTACTATCAAAAAGATTGGTGTTTCCGTTTGTTTTTGAAACTGGTTTTAAGTTTTTTGGCGTTGTTACTTGAAATTTTTCAGGTTCTTTTTTAGCAGCCGACCCTTTCTTTAAAACTGGCTGTTTTGCTGGCTTATATCTAATTTTATTCGGTTCAACATCTCCAAAAATATCAGCAGAAAGCATGGGGTTAAAACGACGCTCCTCAATTGGTGTAACAATATCTAAATACTGTTCATCTATCTCTTCTATAAAACGACTCGGTTCAGAATCAATCAATTTACCCCAACGGTATCTCGACAAGGCGTAAGTTAAATAGGCTTGTTTTTCTGCACGAGTTAATGCCACGTAAAACAATCGGCGCTCCTCTTCAAGTTCACTTCTTGTATTCATGCTCATAGCGCTAGGAAACAAATCTTCTTCCAAACCAACTATAAAGACATACGGGAACTCCAAACCTTTTGCTAAATGTATAGTCATTAACGCTACGTGGTTAGCATCGCCTTTATCAGCATCCAAATCTGTTGCCAAAGCTACATCTTCTAAAAACTCCGCTAAATTACCTGTAGTATCTGCAATTTCCTTTTGGCCCTCAACAAAGTCTTTCATACCGTTTAAAAGCTCTTCAATATTTTCCATTCTAGCAACACCTTCTGGCGTGCCATCTTTATTGAATTCTTTTATTAGCCCTGTTGTTCTAGTCACATGTTCAGCCAATTCAAAAACATCTGCAGTTTGATTCAGTACTTGGAAACTTTCAATGAGCGTTACAAAATTTTGAAGTTTAGTTCGGGTACCACTATTCACATTAACATTGGTCTTATCGATGTTTTTCATCACCTCAAAAATGGTGCGTTCGTATCCATTTGCAGCAACAATAAGTTTATCAACCGTGGTTTGCCCAATGCCTCGTGGCGGAAAATTAATAACCCGTTTTAGCGCTTCTTCATCTGCTGGATTGATAATTAATCTCAAATACGACAATACATCTTTTATTTCTTTACGCTGGTAAAACGATAAGCCTCCGTAAATTCTATAAGGAATATCGCGCTTTCTTAAAGCATCTTCAATGGCTCTCGATTGTGCATTGGTTCTGTAAAGAATGGCAAAATCACTATTAGGTAGCTGCTCTTGCATTTTCGTTTCCCAAATGGTGCTTGCTACATAGCGCCCTTCATCCCCATCGGTTAACGAACGATTTACTTTTATTTTAGCACCTTCTTCATTAGCCGTCCAAACAATCTTTTCTAATTTGGTTTGGTTTTTATCAATAATGGAATTAGCAGCATTTACAATGTTTTTTGTAGATCGGTAATTTTGTTCCAATCGAAACACTTTCACATCGTCATAATCCTTCTGGAAATTCAAAATATTATTAATATTAGCGCCACGAAACGCATAAATACTTTGCGCATCATCACCTACCACACAAATGTTTTGAAACTTATCTGATAAGGCTCGCACGATTAAATATTGCGAGTGGTTGGTATCTTGATACTCATCCACCAAAATGTATTTAAAACGATTTTGATATTTAGCCAACACTTCAGGGAAACGCGTAAGTAACTCATTGGTTTTAAGGAGTAAATCATCAAAATCCATAGCGCCTGCTTTAAAACAGCGCTCTACATATTCTTTATAAATATCTCCCAATCTAGGGCGACGTGCCATAGTATCGGCTTCAATTAATTCGGCATTTTGAAAATAGGCTCTTACTGTAATGAGGCTGTTTTTATAAGATGAAATTCTTGAGCGTACTTGTTTATACTTATAAATATCCTTATCAAGCTCCATTTCTTTGATAATTGAAGCTATTAATCGGTCGGAATCTTGAGTATCATAAATAGTAAAATTGCTAGGATACCCCAATCTATCGGCCTCAATTCGTAATATTTTAGCGAAAACCGAGTGAAAGGTTCCCATCCATAAGTTTTTCGCTTCACTAGCACCTACAATACTCGCAATACGATCTTTCATTTCGCGAGCAGCTTTATTTGTAAATGTAAGCGACAAAATATTAAAAGGGTCGATACCCTTGCTCATCATATATGCAATACGATACGTTAATACACGGGTTTTACCGGAACCCGCACCAGCAATAACAATCATAGGGCCATCAATCTGAATTGTTGGCTCTAATTGCGCATCGTTTAACTGGCTTAAATACTTTTCCAAATCATCATCAATTTTATCCCGTGAAAATAACCATTGTTAAGCTTTTATTAATTCAGAATTATTAATAATTATAAACAATTACATCTTTAATTTTAAATATATTTACATTCCATAGTCATAAAAAAAATAAACACATGTTAGATTTTTTATCAAGCATAGCCTGGTGGGGTTGGGTTTTAATAGCCTTAGCGCTTGTTGCCATTCGGGATGTCTTTTTTCAAAAAAAACATACTATAAGTCACAACTATCCTATTGTTGGGCATTTACGATATTGGTTGGAAAGTATAGGCCCTGAAATGCGGCAATATTTCGTTGCCAATAATAGAGAAGAATTACCTTTTAACCGTATAGAACGCGGTTGGATTTATGCTTCTGCTAAAAAGGAAAACAATTATGAAGGTTTTGGTACCGATAGAGATATTTATGAGCATCAGCATGTATTTATTAATAATGCGATGATGCCTTTTAAGTTGCCAGAAAACCATCCTAATAAACTCGATAAAACCTTTTTGCCCTGTGCAAAAGTTATGGGCGAATACAATAAACGAAAAAGACCATATCGTCCAGCTTCTATTATCAATGTGTCGGCTATGAGTTTCGGCTCTTTGTCTGCGAAAGCTATAGAATCGTTAAATAAAGGCGTTAAAATAGCAGATGCATATCATAATACTGGAGAAGGCGGTTTATCACCTTATCACAGCAACGGCGGCGACGTCGTATTTCATTTTGGAACAGGCTATTTTGGTGTGAGAACCGAAGATGGTGGTTTCTCTATGGATAGAATGATAAAACTTGTAAACGATAATCCATTCATCCGTGCCATAGAAGTAAAATTATCTCAAGGCGCAAAACCTGGTAAAGGTGGCGTTTTACCTGGTGCAAAAATAACTAAAGAAATTGCCGAAATTAGAGGTGTTGAAGTTGGCAAAGACGTGCTTTCACCACCAAATCACAAAGCTTTTTCTAATGTACCTGAATTAGTAGATTTTATTGAAAGCATAGCTGAAGCCACAGGGTTACCTGTAGGGATCAAGGCAGCCATTGGGAAATTGGAGCAGTGGGAAGAACTGGCAGATATCATGTTAAAAACAGGAAAAGGTCCTGATTTTATTACGGTTGATGGTGGCGAAGGTGGTACTGGAGCTGCTCCTCCAAGCTTTGCAGACCACGTGTCCTTACCCTGGGTATACGGATTTAGTGACTTATATAAATTATTCAAATCCAAAGGGTTATCTGAACGCATCGTGTTTGTTGCCAGCGGAAAATTAGGCTTTCCAGCTAAAGCTGCTATGGCATTTGCAATGGGAGCTGATTGCATAAACGTTGCTAGAGAAGCCATGATGAGCATAGGGTGTATACAAGCGCAAATTTGCCACACGAATCGTTGTCCGACTGGCGTAGCTACACAAAGTAAATGGCTTCAAAATGGCATAGACCCAACTCTAAAATCGATACGATTAGCTCAATATTTTAAAACTTTCAGAAAAGAGTTAATCGAAATAACACATGCTGCGGGTTACGAGCATCCTTGTCAATTTAAAATGAGTGATGTTGAAGTCAATGTAGACGACCACAATCTATCAAAAGAATTAAGTAAAACCTATCAATACGAGAAAACTGCAGTACCTTTTATTAGTATGCAAAGTCTAAAAGATTGTGAGCATCTGGGAGGCGCCAGATAGTAACAAAGCCGTTTCTGGTTTTTAATAATTTTTTGTACACTAAATTTAATCTGTTATGTTTGTAATTAAATAATCTCTGATGGAAATAAGCCGAATTTTAGACCTTTTTTTATTTGCAGTACCTTCGTTAATAACTGGAGTAATTGCGTATTACTTTTTTAGAGAACATACGAAAAACGAAGATGGCAGAAGGCGATTTTTATTGAAAAAAGATTTACAAGTTAATGCGTTACCACTACGACTCCAAGCGTATGAGCGCATGGCCCTTTTTTTAGAACGTATTACACCATCGAAATTACTTATTAGAGTTACTCCAATATCTTCAAACAAAAACGATTACGAATCTTTACTTATACAAGCCATTGAGCAGGAGTTTGAGCATAATTTATCTCAACAAATCTACATTAGTGACAAATGTTGGAGCATTGTTACAACAGCAAAAAACGCAACAATTCAACTTATCAGGAAAGCTAATATGTTAGAAAAAACAGACACAGCAAATAAGTTGAGAGAGGTTGTTTTAACAGAAATGATGGAACGCACTTCGCCAAGTGACACAGCACTATCATACATAAAAAACGAGGTTTCAGAGTTATGGTAAACTTTCGCGTAATTCATTAAATCGGGCTTGTTCACATTTTTCTTTAGCATAAAAATAACCTTGCTGCCACCAAGAAGTCATTAGTTTTTTATTAAAAATCAAGGAGTTCTCAGTTAGCTTTGATGGTGTATAATATAAATTTAATTTTACATCTCTATTCTTTGCCGCGAGTTTACCTATTAAAATATCACTACGTTCCACTTGATCTAATAAATGTCCAAACAGGCTAATCATTAATGAAAACGGGTTCTTTCCCAATATTTTATTATACTGCATGCTTTCAGACTCTAAAATAATAGCATCAATTTCTGTAGCTCCGCGTAAAATAGCCTCACGTATAGGTACAACACAACCAAATGCACCATCTGCATATTCAAATCCGTCTTTTTTTACCAAAGACATAAATGGAATATAGTTACATGAAATCCATATCCAATCGCAAAACTCGTCGTAACTAAAATCTTTAATCGACTTATACTCTACAACATTTTTTGATAAATTAGAAACCGTAACAACCACATCATCTTTAGTGTCCCTAATGAGTAAATACTCTTCGTAAGTAAAATGTTTTTTTAAATATCTACGCAATGCTTTACTTTCACCAAAGGTGCGTTTCATTTTAATAAACTGCCATAATGAATTTAAAAAATCGATAGAAACGAATTCTCTATTTCCTTTTTTTCGTAGCACGAAAGGATTGACACTAAATATGTTACTCTGATTTACATTAGTAAATACTTTATGTATTTTATCGATAGCACCAACAGCCAAATGAGGGATTAACAAGCTCCCAGTTGAAGTCCCCAAAAACATGTCGTAATCTCTACCTTCATCTTTAATTAAATATTCTGCAACTCCACCTGCATAGGCACCTTTACTACCTCCTCCAGAAATAACTAATGCTTTCATTGACTATAAATTTGTAATTAACTTTTTAACTTTCGAGGGGTAATGCTTTAAATCTTTTTGTGCCATAAATTTAATTTTCTAACGGACTAACTTCTTGGTTTTTAAATTTAGCAAAATTATAGCCATCATGCCACCATTTCGTCATTTTCTCTTTATCAAATATTAACGAATTGGTTGTTAAAACCGTTGGCGCGTAATAAAAATTAATAATTGCATTGTTATGCGACGCTACGAATTTACCTATTTTTATATTTTGAGACTCAATACGATCGAGCATAAAACTAAACATATTGGTTAATAACGAAAATGGGTTTTTAGACGGTAATCTGTTTAACTGATTAATTTCAGTTTGCAAAATAATGGCATCTACTTCGGTAGCACCACGTTGTATTGCAGCTTCAATAGGTACCATGCTTCCCAAACCGCCATCGGCATATTCACATCCGTTTTTTTTAACTAAGGTCATAAAAGGTGTGTAATTACAAGAAATCCATACCCAATCACAAAACTCGGAATAGTCAAAATCTTTAATCGACTTATATTCAACCTGATTTAATGATAAATTAGAAACAGTCACCACGATATCCAACACGGAGTTTTTCAAAACCGTAAATTCCTCCTCAGTAATTGTTTTTCTTATTAAAGATTTCAAATTTAAACTCTCACCAAAAGTCTTACTTCCTCTTAAAAAGTTCAACAACACATTTAAATGATTAATTCGGATATTCTGAACGCCGTGTTTTCGGGTTACAAGAAACGGACAAACACTAAAAATACTGTCGTTATTCACAGTGGTATAAACAGATTTGATTTTATCAATTTTTTTTAAAGCCAAATGAGAAACAAGCAAACTACCGGTTGATGTCCCTAAAAACAATTGATATTCTCGTTTTAAATCTTCAATAAGAAATTGAGCCACACCGCCTGCAAATGCACCTTTACTCCCACCGCCAGATATCACTAATGCTTTCATTGATATTGCTTTACTAATTCTTTAGCAAACTTTGAGAATCGCCAATTATGATGCTTTGTAGCTTGCTCTAAATTAACTTGACAAGCATCATGGCAAGCTTGAATTTGATTTAAATTCTGAAAGGCATTCAGCCTTACCTCAAAACCAAAAACTGGGCTCGTGTAATAAGTCAGTTCTTCAAAAAATTGTGTTTTAAACTCGGTATTATAATCTTCTGTGATTAAAGCTAAAGTCAACCAAAGTATTCTAACGTTCTTATCTTTAAATCCTTGGACATTTTTAGTTTTATCTAAATATTTTTGTCGCTCTTGCGGAAAATTTTTCCATAAATTATACAAAGCTGCTTCAATGGTAACGTACGAATCATCCTCGAGAAGCGATTCATAATCTGTTTTTAAGACTTCTGAAATTTCAGATTTAGTGAGTGCAATGGCTTGTCGAATTTTAATATCCTTGGTGTTTATTGCCTTTTTAAAGATCGAATCGTGAACAAGTCTCGTTTCATCTTTTAAAAATAATCGTCGTTTAAGTTCTGAACTTTCAGCCTGTTCCCAATAACTGTTAATGCTTGAATTTATTGAGTGTACAGGAATCAAAAGTTGTTCATCTAGCTGAAGCATTTTTGAAATCTCATCAGAACTTCTTTTTAATGCATTTATACAATCTTCATACAAAAAGGTTTTACCTTCTAACCAATCCGCCACAAACAATTTTAAATCTAAGCCACTCGCCTTTTCTACTTCACTAATAAAATCGGTTGTTTCTACATTTTTAAAAGCATGCTTTTCAAGATAATTTTTGACAGCGAACTTAAAAGCTTTATCGCCTACTTTTTCGCGCAATACGTGCAACACCCAAGCCCCTTTTTTATAAAACGTCGTACTGCTCGATTTTGGATTTAACAACGCTGTACTTTGTCCAGCTTGATCTTGTGCTAATAATTCTTGAGCATAATCGTATAAACGCCAATGGTAATAATTGTCGCCAAAAATATCGCGTTCTGCTAATAAAGCATAATATGTAGCGAACCCTTCTTGCAACCAATGATGCGTTCCTGAGGTTTCAGTAACCAAATCACCAAACCATTGGTGTGCTAATTCATGAGCATTAACATTCACATAATTTTTATCAATAAAAGCAATAGAATCTATCACATAACTATCAGCAAATATGGTGGCGCTAGTGTTTTCCATTCCTGCATATAAAAAGTCTTTTACAGGCACTTGCTTATAGTTTTGCCAAGGATATGGAACGCCAATCTCTTCTTCAAGAAAATCAAACATCTGTTTGGAATAGCGATAGGTTGGCTCGAATTTTAATGAGTCTTCTGGATAGTAATACATTTCTAGAGAAATGCCACTTTTAGAATGTTCTACTTTCTTCTTATATTTCCCGATAACCAAGGCTACCAAATAACTTGCCATAGGGTTTTGCATATCAAATTGCCATAAATCATATGTAGGCGTTTCTCGTTTTGAAACCATGCTGCCATTAGAAACTACTTGATATCCTTTAGGCGCTACAATTGTTAAATCGAACTCAATTTTATCATTCATATCATCGATAGAAGGCAGCCAATTACTCGTGTATTTCCCCTGGCTTTGAGTCCACACTTGGTTTTGCGACTCATTATCCCAACCTATAAAATACATGGCTTTTTTAGGTGATGCGAAAAACAGAAAATTTAATGTGTGAGTTGAATTTGCTTCAAAACTGTGGTAAATGATTAACTTTTTACCATCGTTTTTAAATTTTACTGGAGCTTTATCTAGAGCTAAGTTCATGAATTTCATGTTTTGAGCATCTAAATACACCGAGTCGGTATGTTTTAAAATATCAAACTTGACTTGGTAAGAATTGAAAACCGTACTATCAACCTTAATCTGGTTAAAAAGAAGTACTGATTCAACGTGTTTGAAATCTACAAATTCCGTTTGTTGAGCTATTAAAAAATTAACGCTCAAACATAAAATAAAGATTATACGATTCATGATTTTAAATATAATCAAAGATTAATTCAAAATCATAAAATCCAATTAAAAACTATGAAACTCGATTAAATTAGCCTCGTAATATTGATTACCTAATTTGGTTAACAAATTTCTAATAACGTTACTATCACCATCAATGGCAATTGCAGAATATCCGGTATCGTTCAATTTACCTAATCGTAAATCCTTAATATTAATGCCTTTAGATGCTAATGCTGACAATAAAATCAACAGAACCCCAGGCGCATTGTGATGTTTAGTTAGAATAACTTTATCACTCAAAGCTAGGTTTAAACGCACACCATCCATCTCAAGTAAATACACTCCTTTACTGTAGTAGTTAGGTAAAACGGCATTTTCTTGATACGTTAATTTTTGAAACAAGCCTGAATCCGTACCGTTTATAAAATCAATTGCGCTCTGTACTTTCCCGTTTTTATTAGCTAAGGATAAGAACGCCACTGCAGTCCCATCATTATTAGATTTTAAGCGTGCTGTTTCCACATTTATGCCTTCTGAAGCCAACGTGTTAAACAATGAAGAAATGACTCCAGGCTTATCTAAATGCTCTGAAAACAATCCATTTACAATATGCTGCGTGTTTTTAGGAATTTCGTTTGTTACGGTTATTGATTTGCCCCATTTGCGAATTCGAATGGCGTTGTAATCGCCCATTCCAGTTGCACTTCGGTATAAATCTACAAACTCAGAAAACGAGCCACCAAAAGAAAAATCTGGAATGATACGTCTTTGATTGTCATCTAATCTCTGATTTAACAACTCAATACCCTTGTTTAAAACGGTATATTTTACTTTTAAATCGTGATCGTCATAAATAGTTCGGTTCTCAGGAATTAACTTTGAGTAACTCACATAACTCTCGTAACCAGCCTCTTGAATATACTCTAAACTTTCTTTATAATTTAAACCGTAATATTTAACATGATGTGTATCTGTACCTACACAAACGGGGATTTCAAGCTCGTTAGCGCGTCTTAGAATACTTTGTATTGGATACACGCCTACGCCTTTAAATTTACCCGCCATATTAACATCTAAAGACAAATTTCTATCTGCTATGAGCTCCAATAGTGTTCTAAATTTATTGGCTAAAGGATGTGCACTTGTTTCAAAATTCATTAACGCCTCGGGCATATCAACATTCAGTTTTGGTAAATCAATATGACCAATAATTTGAATCATATCACCAAAACACTCAATCATTTGGATCATTTCATTGAAATAACCGTCCCAATATGCTTCTAAACTCCCTCTTAATTTAAGCAATTCAAGCGCTTCCTCTTTTGACCCATCATAAGGCAAACCTTCAGGAGCAAAATGCACAGAACCAATAACATAATCGGCATCTTCTGCTTGAAATATTTTAGATCGACTCCACTGCAAACCTAAATCAGGACCCATCCATTCTAACTCAACGCCGTATTTAATATTGATTTGACCTTCGTATTTTTTACGAAGATTCGCAATACGTTTTGGGTAATTTAAATACGATTTATTACCACGAATAAACTTCACATTCGTTTCTCTTTCAGCGGTATAGCGAAAATTTGTTAATCGAGGTGAATGTATAATAAACGTAATACTTGGGTTGCCAGCTTCAATAGCCTTATCAACTATATCTTCTAGTTTATCAATTCCATGTTTTACATGATCTTGCTCTGTTCCCGCATGAATACCATGTGTTTCCCAAATAAATTCGTTGAGTTTTCTCATCAATTAATGTGCATTAAAATTTCGGTAATGATTGCCAAATTTAACCATTGAAATATAAATATGCTCGATAATTTACTTTTTTCAACATATTTCAAAAAGAATTCTCATTTTCCAACAAAAATTTTCGAAATACAATACAATTTTAAGAATTTAATAAGTCCTGTTTTTTAATTGATTTCATTAATTTCGCTTCTATGTCTGTTAATTTGCAAACTCCCATAGATTATTTAAAAGGCGTAGGCCCAAATCGTGCCGATTTACTGCGTAAGGAGTTGGGTATTCACACGTATCAAGATTTACTCAATCTATTCCCAAACAGATACTTAGACAGAACACAGTATTATAAAATAAGTCAACTACAACGCAACAATGCCGATGTACAAATTATAGGTAAAATCATTAGTTTTAAAGAAGTTGCGCAGAAACGAGGCAAACGTTTAGTTGGCACATTTCAAGATGAAACTGGGACTATGGAACTGGTTTGGTTTCGTGGGCAAAAATGGATAAGAGAAAGCTTAAAACTAAATACAACTTATGTAATTTTCGGAAAAACAAATTGGTTTAACGGTAAATTTAATATGCCGCATCCGGAGCTTGAATTGCTTGAAGAACACGAAAAAAATTTACGCTCTGCAATGCAACCTGTTTATCCTTCAACAGAAAAGCTAACAAACAAAGGCATAACCAATCGCGTGATTAGTAAAATCATGCAGCAATTGTTTATTGAAACCAATGGGAAATTTACAGAAACACTTTCTGATAATTTAAGATCTGAATTAAAATTAATCAGCAAATCTACAGCGTTGTTTAATGTTCATTTTCCGAAAAACCAAGAACTACTTTCAAGAGCCCAATTCAGGTTAAAATTTGAAGAATTGTTTTATATTCAACTCCAATTAATTCTTAAAAATTTAATCCACAAATCAAAAATAAAAGGATTTCCTTTTAAACAAGTTGGCGAGTATTTTAACACCTTTTACAAAAGCCATTTACCCTTCGAATTAACCAACGCACAGAAACGTGTTTTAAAAGAAATTCGTGCCGATTTAGGTAGCAATGCACAAATGAATCGTCTATTGCAAGGTGATGTTGGTTCTGGAAAGACCATAGTCGCCTTCATGTCAATACTCATGGCCCTTGACAACGATTTTCAAGCATGCTTAATGGCGCCGACTGAAATTTTGTCAGTTCAACACTATAACGGTTTAGTTAAATGGTGTAATGATTTAAATATCAGCATAAAACTGTTAACTGGTTCAACTAAAACTTCAGATAGAAAAAAAATTCACGAAGCATTAGAAAATGGCGAATTACAGATACTAGTTGGCACCCATGCCTTGCTTGAAGATAAGGTGAAATTTAAAAATTTAGGACTTGCTATTATAGACGAACAACACCGATTCGGAGTCGCACAAAGAAGTAAATTGTGGAAAAAAGGACACACTCAAAGCCCTCCTCAATCCTCCCATGGGGAGGAAGTAAAAAAGATACTTAAAAAGTATATGACTGCTCGACCATCAGTCTATAAATTATTAAAAGAATTACAGGTTAAAAACAAAAATCAGCCTACAGAAGCCGAATCTGTTTTATGGGAATCTTTGAGAAATAAAAAGTTAGAATATAAATTTAGGAGACAACATATAATCGACGAGTTTATTGTTGATTTTGTAAACCTAGAAAAAAATTTAATTATAGAAGTTGATGGTGGTTATCACAATACTATCGAACAAAAAGAAGCTGATGAACTAAGAACACAAATTCTAAGAGAAATTGGTTTTAAAGTAATTCGGTTTACAAACGAACAAATTATTGGAGATATAGATAATGTATTGAGCTATATCACGAAATCATTGGAAAGCCTCCCTTCTGGGGAGGTTGGTGGGGCCTTTATCCCACCCCACATTCTCGTTATGACGGCAACACCAATTCCTAGAACTTTAGCAATGTCGGTTTATGGCGACTTAGATATTTCAATTATTGACGAATTACCACCAGGAAGAAAGAGCATTAAAACGGTACATCGCTATGACAAAAACCGATTAAATGTATTTAAATTTATACGTGATGAGATTTCTAAAGGGCGACAAATTTATATCGTCTATCCTTTAATTCAAGAAAGTGAATCGATGGACTATAAAGATTTAATGGATGGTTATGAAAGTATTTCTAGGGATTTTCCAATGCCAGAATACCAAATATCTATAGTTCATGGTAAAATGAAGCCTGCCGATAAGGATTATGAAATGCAGCGCTTTATAAAAGGTGAAACTCAAATTATGGTGGCCACAACGGTTATTGAGGTTGGTGTTAATGTTCCAAATGCATCGGTAATGATTATAGAAAGCGCAGAACGTTTTGGTTTATCGCAATTACATCAATTACGTGGACGCGTTGGTCGAGGAGCCGAACAAAGTTTCTGTATTTTAATGACTAGTCATAAATTAAGTAACGATAGTAAAACGCGTTTAGAAACCATGGTAAGAACCAATGATGGATTTGAAATTGCCGAAGTAGATTTGCGATTACGTGGTCCGGGAGACATTATGGGTACACAACAAAGTGGTGTTTTAAATCTAAAAATAGCGGATATTATAAAAGATAACGACATCTTACAATTGGCAAGACATCATGCCAAATCCATTCTAAAAATAGATCCTTCGCTAGTACTTTCGGAACATCAAGTAATTCTAAATACCTACAGACAACTGAGTAAATACAAAAATATTTGGAATTATATTTCTTGATAATAGAACGAAAAAGACGGTAAACTTAACTGAGAGTTTATTCAAAAACCGGTAACTCGCATTAGGGATAGAGGCACTGTTGGAGCTCTCCCGATTTTTCTTCGGGAAGCGACTGCTGAAATGTTTACATTCATGAGTTCATTAATATAAAATTTAAATCAACGAACTAAAGCCCAACCTTTAGGGAATGCCCAAATAATAAAATCGCTCATTTTAATGATTATAACTACTTTTACAAAAAACAAAAAAGTATGCTTGGTTTAAAATTAGCAACCGATCCGCGTTGGGTAAATATTGTAGAATCGAATATTGAAGAGATTTTAACTGACCATGCTTGGTGTGAGCAAAAAGCTGCTACCAATGCCATAACCATAATAACGCTGAATTCTGAACATACCGATTTGGTTACCGACTTGCTAATACTTGCACAGGAAGAATTAGAGCACTTTCAGATGGTGCATGATATTATAAAGCAACGTGGTTACAAACTTGGTAGAGAACGAAAAGACAGTTATGTAAATGAGTTATATAAGTTTATGAATAAAGGCGGAAACAGGCTGCAGTGCATGGTTGATAGGTTATTGTTTTCTGCTATGATAGAAGCTAGAAGTTGTGAGCGTTTTAAGTTGCTTTCTAAAAAAATTAAAGACCCTGAATTGGCTAAGTTTTATCACGATTTAATGATAAGTGAAGCTGGCCATTACACCACGTTTATTGGTTTTGCGCGTAAATACGGTAAAGATATTGATGTGGATAAGCGTTGGCAAGAACTCATTGATTTTGAAGCTGAAGTTATTAAAAACTACGGCAAATCTGAAACGATACATGGATAAAAGCTCAACCATTTAAACGATTGAGCTTTTAACTGCTGATTGTAGTTTGATTGATGTTTGTTGACGTACTCCAAATTAGAGAGATTATCTGCACAACCTTGTTAGCATTTTGTTAAATATCTTTATAACTCTGTTAATTAACATTTTAACACTTAATCTTTCCATTACAAAATCAGGTTTAGATTGATTAACTTTGCATTCCTTATATTTTTATAGTCTATTTTAAGGCATGATAAACATCCACGAAAAAACATTACAAGATTTAGAGTTTCAAACGGTTTTGCAACAGGTAAGCGAGCTATGTGTTACGCCATTGGGTAACGAAAAAGCATTGCAAATTTCACCTTTTAAAACTTCAGAAGAACTGCTTAACGCTCTAAAATTAACCAATGAATATGTATCATCTTTTTACAACGATAACCGCTTGCCTAATCATGGTTTTGATACGATTTCTAAAGAAATAAAACTTCTTAATATTGAGAATACCTATTTAGAGGTTCATGGTTTAAAGAAAA
This sequence comes from Algibacter luteus, assembly GCF_900141715.1. Classification (GTDB taxonomy): domain Bacteria; phylum Bacteroidota; class Bacteroidia; order Flavobacteriales; family Flavobacteriaceae; genus Arenitalea; species Arenitalea lutea. The sequence goes on from NZ_FQYK01000002.1 coordinate 120,119, forward strand.
TTGTTGCCATGTCTAATACGGTGAACGACATTGTAATCTTTCTTAAAAAATTTCAAGAGTATTATCCTGCCTTAAACACTTTTTCGTCGCATATTGAAGTGACAAAAGCAATCATAGAAAAGGTAGACGCTATAGTAGACCGCTTTGGCGACATAAAAGACAACGCCTCTAGTCTATTGTTTGAATTACGACAGTCGATAAACAAAATAAAAGGAAAAATAAATGCAAGTTTCGCTACTGCATTAAACACATACCACGGTTTAGAATACTTAGATGATATTCGAGAATCTGTTGTAGACAACAAACGTGTTTTGGCTGTAAAAGCCATGTATCGCCGTAAGGTTAAAGGCTCCATAATGGGAGGAAGTAAAACAGGAAGTATCGTATATATCGAGCCCGAAACCACTTTACAGTACACTCGAGAATTAAACAATTTAGAGTACGAAGAGCAGGAAGAAGTAATTCGTATTTTAAAAGAAGTCACCAATTTTATTCGTCCGTTTTTACCTTTATTAAAAGATTATCAAGAGTTTTTAATTGCCATAGATGTGATTTCCGCGAAAGCGAAATACGCTAAATCTATGAATGCGATTCTACCTGAATTTTCGGAAGACAAAAGCATGTATTTACGCGATGCTTATCACCCACTGCTCTACTTAAATAATTTAGAAAAGAACGAAAAAACCTTTCCACAAACCATAGAATTAAAACAAGACAGCCGTATTATAGTTATTTCTGGTCCCAATGCAGGAGGTAAAAGTATTACCCTAAAAACAGTGGGATTATTGCAAGTGATGCTGCAAAGTGGCATGTTAATTCCAGTGCACGAGCGCAGTAAAGTGTGTTTATTCGATAGAATTTTAAGCGATATTGGCGACAATCAATCTATTGAAAATCATTTAAGCACATATAGTTATCGCTTAAAACAAATGAATTACTTCCTTAAAAAGTGTAACAAAAACACGCTATTTTTAATTGATGAATTTGGTACTGGAAGTGACCCTGAACTTGGCGGCGCTTTAGCTGAAACGTTTTTAGAAGAATTTTATCATCGCGAAGCCTTTGGCATTATTACAACACACTACTCCAATTTAAAGATTCTTGCCAACGAGTTGCCATTTATGCTTAATGCCAATATGTTGTTTGATGAACGCAGTTTAGAACCACTTTTCAAACTCGTTATCGGTCAAGCCGGAAGTAGTTTTACCTTTGAAGTTGCCCAGAAAAATGGAATTCCTTATAGTTTGATAAACCGAGCTAAAAAGAAAATTGAACGTAGTAAAGTCCGTTTTGATGCAACTATTGCTAAACTTCAAAAAGAGCGTTCAAAGCTTGAAAAAACAGGGCAATCACTCAAACAAAACGAAAAGAAGAAAAGTGAAGAAGCCGATAAGTTAGAGGAAATCAATGCGAAGGTTCAAAAAAAATTGGAGAGCTATCAAGAGTTATATGACACCAATCAGCGCCTCATTTATTTGGGACAAAAAGTTAATGATATTGCTGAGAAATACTTTGAAAACAAGCAGAAAAAAGCATTAATGTCTGAGCTTTTTAAATTGGTTCAAATAGAAAACTCCAAGCGTAAAAAGGTTTCCGCGAAAGCGAAAAAAGCCATTAAAGCTAAAGAAAATCAAGTAAAACAAGAGGTTGAAAAGAAAGTAGAAGTTATAAGGAAAAAGAAAAAAGAAGCCAAACAAAAGGAAAAAGAAAAACCAGCAGCACCAAAGCCAACATTAAAAGTAGGAGACCGCGTGCGCATGTTAGACGGCCGTTCGGTTGGTAGTATCGATAAGTTTGAAAAAGGAAAAGCCATTGTAAATTACGGTATGTTTACAACCAATGTGAACATAGAATTGCTAGAATTGGTTGAAGCAGTTAAAAAATAATTTTTTTAACTTTAAATAAAAAAAGCATGAAAATGAAATTAACGAGATTTTATCTTATCGGACTGATTGCCATTTTTTGTTCCTGTAGCAGTTCTAATAACGAAGATGAACAGGAAATTGAAAATGAGCCAATTGAAACCACCGACGACGATGCAAAAATAGTATGGAAAAATTGGTATTTATCGGTACCTCTTAATCGTGGTAATGGCAGCGCTACTTCCATTTTTTATCAAGATATTGTGAATGATAGACTTCCTGAAGCTGAGTCTGAATATTTTTATAAAAATGAAGATGGTAGCTACACCATGTTTACCAAATTTACTGGATTTACAACTTCTGGATTATCTGAATTAGGAGGAAAATATTGTAGAACGGAACTGCGTGAATTTTGGCGAGGAAATCAATCTACATCCGATAATTGGTCCATGTCCACTGGAACTCACATTTTAGAAAGCACTTTAAAAGTCGATTATGTTGAAGGCAACGGCAGAACCATTGTAGCGCAAATTCACGGTAAAGAAACAGCAGGTCTTGAAGGCGCTCCAGCCACCGTTAAAATAAGATGGAATAGCGGAACTCTTCAAGTTGATTATTACACCAAACCAGATGCTGGCGAACCTTGGACAAGTGCTTTCGATGAAAAATTAAACGTTGGTGTCGTTGACAATGAAATTTTCACCTTTAAAATAAAAATTGAAAACGGTAAATTTTATTACGGACTAGTTTGTGAAGCTAAAGGCATTAATACCGATTACACTTTGATTTACGACTACGTTGGCAATGGTTATGCGCACGAAAACTACTTTAAAACTGGTAATTATTTTGGTTGGCACGATGATTATGAAAAAACAGCACAGGTTGTTTTGTATGAAGTCAAGACTGAGCACTTTTAACACTAATATGTTTATTTGAATATAAATCTCTTTAAAAAGAAGCTTAAACTGGATAAAGAAACGGATTTAAACCAGTTCTTAAATACACTGTAAAGTCGTATTTTTACTAGGTGGAAATCAATATACCAAAACATAAAAAATTAATCCTATTCGACGGTGTTTGTAACCTTTGCAATAGCTCGGTATTATATGTTATAAAACGGGATAAGAAGCAACGATTTATGTTTGCTCCTTTACAAAGTAAGGTTGGCGAACAAATTATTCAAAAGTTTAATATTGATACAGCTCAAGTAGATTCTATTATTTTATATAATCCAGAAAAAGGCATTCATTACAAATCTACAGCGGCGTTAAAAATAGCGTCGGGATTAGGGTTTCCAACAAATGTATTAGCTATATTTTTAATTGTTCCCAATTTTATTCGCAATTGGGTTTACGATTTTATTGCCAAAAATCGCTACAAATGGTATGGTAAGAAAGAAGCTTGTATGATTCCTACTCCTGAGCTGAAAAATAAATTTTTGGAATAGTTTTTCATCCGAAATAGTCTCTACTTCAAACTTTTTAGAATAAAATCCACCTTTTTATTCGCGTTTTTATTTTCAGCGTAAGCATCGGTGATGTGCTTTGAAGGAAGCGCAAGACCTTTATCAATTAAGGTAGTAATTTCGTTTGCATATTCCAACGACACTTTGCCTGTTAATAGCAAGCTTAAATCTTTTCCTGCATGATAATAATCGTAAATCTTTTTTAGTCCTGTTAAGTACAGATAATCTTTAGTAAATCCGCCACCACGGTGGGCTCTAACGGTAATATAGAAGGCTTCTTCACGTTCTAAATCATATTGATTATGTAACAACCTAAAAGTTCTTGAAAATGTATAGCCTTTTGCTAAACTATCAACTGCGATAACACGATAAGCCAACTCTTTTAATCTTTTTATAGTTAAGTTATTACTCATATATTCTGAGAAAACTGCCAAGCCTTCTTGTGTTTCTTCGTTATTTGGGAAACCATGCGAAAATATTTTTAAAGGATGTAATAAACCGTTCATTGTAGTTACCATATGCACTCCAATCTCATGATTTGTAAGTACAGCAATCTCATTTTCAGAATACTTGTGATTGGAATTTAAAACTAAGGTTTTAACATTATTTAAAACCATAGCTATCGCGGATATTTTATCAGAATATTTTATATTATAACTAAAATCATATTTTTTAGAATAGTCTTTAAAAAACACTTCGGTCTCAGGGGCAGTATATTTTGGTTTAAAAACGCCTTCCTCCTGGTTTTCTTCTTCAAAATGAAGTATAAATTTAGCATTTTCAACGTCATTTTCGGTAGGCGTACCAAAACAACGTAAACAGTTGTAGTAGAATTTTTTACCATCGCCAATGGTTTGTATACACTGTATTAATCCTGAATAGGCATAAATAATATCTTCATATAAATTTTTAACTGTAGTGTCTTCTATTTGCTCTAAAGGCAAAGTAAACAAAGCGCGGTGCAGCTTAAACCTATCAAAATTAATTTCTGGATATTTGAACACCGGATCTGTTAAATACTTCGATGAAAAAAAGCGTGTTTTTTCCTCTTCAATATTTGTTGGATTCACATAGCTTAACAATTCTATTTGTTTTACAAGTGAATCTATTTGTTCGTCAATATCTAAAAGGGCCTTAGTGGCCACATCATGTTTCATAATTTATAAACCTATTATTTAAAGGTATTGTAAGTGCTTTGAGCATGTTCAGGAATGCGAAAAGCTAATTCTTTATGCACTGCATTAACCACTTCTGGATAAATAACTTGCTCATTCTCATCACAATATACCTTTGCGATTTCGGTTGCCAAAACTAATGTATTTTTAAAATTTTGAGTAATATATTTTAAAAAATAACCATTGCCTTGAAAAGTGTCGTTAATTTTTGAAGTTGATTTTATGCCATTAGGAAACTCAATTTCAGACAAACTTTGCCTCCAAGTTTCAACCGTGTTTCCAAATCGGGCATTATCGATATTGCTTGTGCCTAAATTCCAAGTTGGCACCTCCCTATCCCATCGTTTCCAATTATAGCTATGCATATCATAAACGGTGCAAAATCCGAATTTAGACTCTAATTGATTTATTAAAGCATGAACTACCTTATAAAAATTATTGTGTTTTTTAATACTTTTATTAATCATGGCTTCAGAAAGCGGATTTTTCCAAAGTTGTTTTCCCCAAGCATCAAAATAAATAGCATGATTAGGAGCACGATTTAAATCATACTCAAAACGTGAATCGCAACCAGCAATAACAATCGGGTGTGATTTTACCATGTTTTTGGTTTCAGGATCTTCTTCATACCACCGTTCGTATTGGGTATGTAAACACGGTTCCCATAGTTCTTTTCTAAACTGATGTCCGTCATGCACCGCTGCGCATGCATAAGGCACATACTCGTCAATTTTTATAGTAAACGCGTAATCTGCAGACACCGCTTCAATCGTTTTACCAGCCTCAATATTTGCAATAATTTCGGCAACAGTTAATCTAGTCATCTTTAAGAATCTTTTTTAACTGATTATAAATCATTTGTTCTACAACATCATAATTGCCATCTGCAAAAGCCATGAGTTTAATATCGGCGAATAAATCTGCGAAATCGTTGCGATAATAATCATGAGATTTTACAGCTTCTATAATATTTTGAATGCTTTGGTAATCACTATCCTTTTCAAATTGCGCACTCACTCGATTATAAACCTGCTTATTTACCCTACTTAAAATATATTTTTTTTCTACATGAGATTCACTCAAATCTGAATGCGAAACATACATTAAAATATAGGCTAACAATTCATTCTTTGTCCAAGTACTGGGTTTATCCATTTCACCTGTTGTAAGTGTTCCATATTCGGTCCACGACCCATCATAAACCGAAATATTCTTATATCCAGACAATTCTGCACCTAAAGCTAAAACGCAAGCCGTAATACCAGATCCACATGAAAAAATAATAGGTTCGTGTTGTTCTGCGACCATATAGAAGGCCTTGGCTAGCTCTTTTTTAGATTTTAAAACGCCGTTATTAAGTAAATCGGTATAAGGTAAATTAACAGAGTTAGGAATAGTTCCCATGCGCAATCCTTCTCTTGGTTCTGGCTCTTTACAATTAAACCTACCAGCAGACCGTGCATCAATAATTTTATGTGTTATATCTTGTGAAGCGTAAACAATATCATCAAAAAACTTCATGTATTGCGGTTGAAGTTTAGCAACAAAATCGCCTTGTTCAACATCATTAGGCTTCATATTCTCTGTTGGAAATCCAGCTTTCTTCCATTCTGGGAAACCACCATTTAAAACCGCAACGTTATCAAATCCAAAAGCTTTGAATAGCCACCAAACACGAGCACTAGAGTAAATACCTTTATCATCGTAAACTACAATAGCACTATCTTGATTAATACCTAAAACTCTAGCTTCCTTTTGAAATTGTTGTGCTGAAGGAAACGTACTTGGAAATTCATTTGATGTATCGCTAAACTTTTGTTTTATATCGAAAAATTTAGCGTTCAAAATTTGTTCGTGAGATGCATCAAATGGTTTGGCTATAGTACCATCTAAAACCACCAAATTTTCAGCATTTAATCGCTCATGAAGCCATTTTACTGAAACAATTGGAGAAATGAAGGATTTGATGAATGTCATGTTAATTATTTTTTCAGAAAATAATAATATGTTAATGTTTCTCGCTCTAAAAACTAGGAATAGTACTAGGCATCTTCAACAGCTTTTCGCAATCTTGAACGCCTATCAAAAGCTTGAAGTTTATCCATGACTTTCATTTCAAGAAAATCGATAACTTTTTCTTCTATTTTAGTTTTTAGCTTATATACTTTATTGATGTAGGTGATACCTCCAGGAGACATAACATTTACTTCAACCAGTTTACCACCAATAACATCAATACCAACAAAATAAAGTCCGTCGTTCACCAGTTTAGGTCCAATTTGTTTGCAAAGTGCCTTTTCTTCTTTCGTTAATGCGTGCCTTTGAACACTGCCTCCTGCTGATACATTTGAACGGTGGTCTTCCTTACCGGGAACGCGTTTCATGGCACCAACTGGCTCACCATTTAGAATTAGAATACGCACATCGCCTTGATCTGCACCTTCAATATAATCTTGAAGTATAACGTAACTAGACGAACCATCGCTATTATTAATATAAAAATCTAATAAAGAGTTAACGTTACTCATGGCCGATTTTTCGATAAGTATCACTCCAGAACCTCCATAGCCGTTAAGTGGTTTCAAAATCATTTTATCTGCTTTCGACTCTTTGATTTGCCTAATTAAATAGTTTTTGCTTTTTGATACATGAGTTGCTGGTATGATATTACTGTGCGCATCGCCAAAAGCAGCGGTATATAATTTATTGTTTGCTTCACGCATACCTTCTAGTGAATTCATAATAAAAACATCGTCTTTAACTGAATCCAGAAAGTTAAGCATAATTGGATCTAACGGGGGGTTAGCTCTAAAGAATATAACATCGAATCCTGCAAGTGGTAACATTTCCTCTCGAAGTTCTACTTTATTGTAAAAGGATTTTAAGGATGAAGGTGTTTTATCCATTCGACTAATAACCGAGCAATTGGCAGTAGTTACACTGTTGCGAATGGTTAAATCTGCAGGAATACACATGGCTACACCATGTTTTCTTTTAACACATTCTTTTATTAGCGCTAAGGTTGTATCATCTTCTGGGATTATTTCGTCCCAAGGATACATGATGAAGCAAACATTCATGCTTTTTAGATTTTAATTAAAGATTAAATATTCCTTTAAATTTAAAAATTTTATTTCACTTCGTCGTAATGGTCGTCCCATTCTTTTGGTTGAGGATCATGTAATTTATCTAAAGATTTGGCTACCATCATAGATACGGTAGCATCTCCAGTAACATTTACAACGGTTCTACACATATCTAATGGGCGGTCTACCGCAAAAATCAGTGCTAATCCAATAGGAAGTAATTCGGCAGGAAAACCAATAGATTCTAATACTATAACCAGCATAACCATTCCTGCACTAGGCACTGCAGCACTACCAATAGATGCTAATAAAGCTGTAGCTACTATAACCAATTGATTAGTAAAAGTTAAACCCTCTGGCCATATGACTTGCATGATAAACACCGCAGCAATACCTTGATATAAACTTGTTCCATCCATATTTACGGTAGCTCCAACTGGAAGCACAAAACCTGACACTTCTTTATCTACACCTAAATGTTCTTCCACACGCTCCATAGTTACAGGAAGTGTTGCGGCACTACTGCTTGTTGAAAATGCTAAAAGTTGTGCTGGACTAATTTGTTTTAAAAACCACATCGGATTTTTTTTGGTGTATACGGTTATTAAAATTAAATAAAAACCTATCATTAACATCAGTCCACCAACCACACAAAGCGCATAGTAAAGCAGTTTTACAAGAATTTCGGTATCGTCAAAAGCAATAATTACGTTAGCTAATAATGCGAATACTGCATATGGTGCAAAAAGCATAATTAAATCTACCATTTTCATGACCACTTCGTTTAGCGAATCGAAGAAATCTACTAATGGTTTCGCTTTTTCCTCACCAATTAATAGCAAGCAAATACCAACAAATAAGGCGAAAAATATCACTTGAAGCATTGATGCTTCCACAAAAGATTCAAAAATATTACTAGGAAAAATATCAACTAAAGCTTGCAATGGACCCGCATCTTTTTGTGCCGATGCCTTCATTAACTTATCGGTTACGCCTGCGTCGTTTTCGTATTTTAGTTTGATTTTTTCTATAGTTTCTTGCGGCATTCCCTTTCCTGGTTTCACCACATTTACTATACTTAAGCCAATAACAATGGCTACTAAAGTTGTTGTTATATAAATTCCTATAGTGCGTAAGCCCATAGATTTTATTTTAGAAATATCCTTTAAATCTGAAATTCCTTTAATTAACGAGGCTAATATTAAAGGCACTGCAATTAACTTTAAAAGATTAATGAAAATGGTTCCGAAAGGTGCGATCCAGTCTGTTACAAAACCTTTACCGCCATCAACGGTATTCATTATAAAACCAAAAATGATTCCAAGAACCATTCCTATAATAATCTTCCAATGTAATGCTAGTTTTTTCATGTGCTATTAAATATTGTTAGTCGCGAACAAGATAAGTATTTTAAATTTTTACAGCATGTGATTTTATAAAAATGCCAAGTACAAACAATAAGTACAGGCCATTGCTGATGATTTAGCCCCGATTGAAACGGCATCCTTTTTTGTGCTAAACCCAAAAATTAAGCTTAACTGAAATTTAGTTTCAAAAACTAAGCACTATGATATACTGCAATAAGTTCAGCACAAGAAAGATATAGTGGAAAGCGGGAAATAGCTTCAAATAAAAAAATTATCCTTTAGCTATCTCTCCTATTTCGGCAATGAATTTATCGCCCAAAACATCGGCTTCTTGTTGAGATTTTGCCTCGGTATAAATTCTGATAATAGGCTCTGTGTTACTTTTACGAAGGTGAACCCAACTTTCTGGAAAATCGATTTTTACACCATCAATGGTGGTTAGTTGCTCGATTTGGTAACGCTTTTCGATGGTTTTTAAGATCCCATCGACATCCAAACCAGGTGTTAATTCGATTTTCTTTTTACCCATAAAATAACTTGGGTAGGTTTTTCTTAGCGCGCTTACACTCATTTTTTTATCGGCTAACAAGCTTAAAAACAACGCCACACCAACCAAAGCATCGCGACCATAATGTGCGTCTGGATAAATGATACCGCCGTTGCCCTCGCCACCAATAACAACCTTATTTTTTTTCATGAGTTTAACCACGTTTACCTCTCCAACGGCACTGGCTTCGTAGGTTCCGCCATGTTTTTCCGTAACATCGCGTAAGGCTCTTGTGGAACTCATATTGCTCACGGTATTTCCTGGTGTTCTGCTTAATACATAGTCTGCACAGGCTACCAAGGTATATTCTTCACCAAACATTTCGCCATTTTCGTCCATAAAAGCTAGACGATCTACGTCTGGGTCTACCACAATTCCGAAATCAGCGTTATGTTTTTTAACGGCATCCGATAAATCGGTTAAATGCTCTTTTAAAGGCTCTGGGTTGTGCGGAAAATGTCCGTTTGGTTCGCAATAAAGCTTTACCACATCTACTCCTAAACGCTCTAAAAGTAACGGTATGGCGATTCCACCTGTAGAGTTCACACCATCTACAACCACCTTAAAACGGGCTTCTTCTATGGCTTTTACGTTTACCAAATCGAGGTCTAGAACTTCAATAATATGTAAATCGATGTAGGCTTTGTTTTTTGTAATTTTCCCAAGGCTATCAACATCGGCAAAAATCATATTATCGCTTTCTGCGATGTCTAAAATTTTAGCGCCTTCAACAGCATCTAAAAACTCACCTTTTTCGTTTAAAAGCTTTAAGGCATTCCATTGTTTTGGATTATGGCTAGCGGTTAAAATGATGCCGCCATCGGCATGCTCCATAGGTACTGCAACTTCTACAGTTGGTGTTGTAGAGAGTCCAACATCAACCACATCGATACCTAAACCGATTAAGGTATTCATGACTAAATTTTGAATCATTTTTCCAGAAATACGGGCATCTCTTCCAACAACTACTTTGTAGTTTTCTTTATCGCGTTGTTGTTTCAACCAAACGCCGTAAGCCGATGCAAATTTCACAGCATCTATAGGTGTTAGATTCTCTCCTACTTGTCCGCCAATAGTTCCTCGAATTCCTGAAATTGATTTTATAAGTGTCATATATTTTTTTTATTAAAAGGCAAATATAGTATTTCAAAATCGGATTTCTTAAAACGGAATTCGTAAATTTCACCAATGAACTATTTAGCGCATATTTATCTTTCTGGCGATAATGACTTAGTAACTCTTGGTAACTTTATGGCCGATGGTATTAAAGGAAAGAAGTATAAAAAATACCCTAAAAACATTCAAATTGGTATCTTGTTACATAGACATATCGATTCATTTACAGATGCGCATAAAACATTTAGACTAAGCACAAAGCGGCTTCATGAAAAATACGGACATTATTCTGGCGTTATTGTAGACATCCTTTACGATCATTTTTTAGCTAAAAATTGGGATAGATACTGCGACACACCTTTAAGCGAATATATAGATGCCTTTTATGATACCTTGGAAGCAAACTACGATTTACTACCTTTAAGAATTCAAAAAATGATGCCTTATTTACTTGCTGATAATTGGTTGTTGAGTTATGCAACTATTGAAGGCATATCAAGAGTTTTAGATGGCATGAACCGACGCACAAAAAATCGATCTAGTATGAACGAAGCTGTAGTAGAGCTTGAAGCCTTTTACGAAGAATTTGAAAACGAATTTTTTGAATTTTTTGACGAACTAATTGCTACCTCAAAAGAAAAATTAGAATTTTTAAACCAAACAATACATGATTAAACGTTTTTTATTTCTATTGCTAGTAATAAGCTCCTTTGCGTCTTGTAAAAAAGCCGAAAAACCAACCCAGGTTGGATTAATCGCTAAAAATGCGGTGGTAGTTTCTGCCAGAGCTGAAGCTTCACAAATTGGTGTTGACGTTATTAAAAAAGGAGGCAATGCTTTTGATTCCATGTGTGCTACCCAATTAGCGCTTGCTGTTGCTTATCCCTTTGCTGGAAACCTTGGCGGTGGTGGTTTTATGGTTTACCGAAAAGCCGATGGCGAAATAGGCTCAATCGATTTTAGAGAAAAAGCTCCGCTAGCAGCAACTCGAGATATGTATTTAGATGACAATGGTGAAGTCATTCCAGACAAAAGTATTCTTGGGGCTATGGCGGTAGGTGTTCCTGGAACCATTGCAGGTGTTTTTGATATCCATGAAAAATTTGGGTCTTTACCTATTGAAGATATCATTCAACCTGTAATAGATTTAGCCTACAAAGGCGTGATTGTTACCAAAAAACAAGAAGCCCGCATTAAAAAATACCAACCGCTTTTTCCTAAAGCCAATAAAGAACCTATATTTTTAGATAAACCTTGGAAAGCCAATGAGGTTATTACCTATCCTGAGCTCGCTAAAACTTTAGAACGTATTTTAGAAAACGGAAAAGACGAATTTTACAAAGGTGAAACCGCGAAAACATTAGTGCAATTTATTCAAGATAACGGAGGCATCATTACCGAAGAAGATTTATCTAAATACGAAGCCAAATGGCGCGACCCAATTACGTTTACCTATGATGATTTAAACATAATATCCATGGGGCCACCAGCAAGCGGCGGCATTTGTTTAGCCCAAATCATGAAAATGCTTGAGCCTTTCCATTTGGATGAATACGGCCATAATTCTGTAAAAAGCATACAGGCCATTACCGAAGCAGAACGACGCGCATACGCAGATAGAAGCTTCTTTTTAGGCGATCCAGATTTTGTAAAAATCCCAATTAGTACACTTATTAAAGATGATTATTTAAGTGGAAGAATGCTCGATTTTTCTTTTGAAAAAGCAACACCTTCCAGCGAGGTTAGTCATGGCAATATTCAAATTATTGAAAGCGATGAAACCACGCACTTTTCTATTGTCGATCCATTCGGAAATGCCATAGCAACAACCACAACTTTAAATGGTGCTTATGGCTCTAAATTATATTGTTCAGAACTCGGTTTCTTCCTAAATAACGAAATGGACGATTTTAGCAGTAAACCCGGAGCGCCAAATATGTTTGGTCTTCTTGGAGCCGAAGCCAATAAAATTGAACCCGAAAAGCGCATGTTAAGCTCTATGACTCCCACCATTATAGAAAAAAACGGAAAATTATACATGACTTTAGGCTCTCCCGGAGGCGCTACCATTATAACCTCGGTATTACAAACCATTTTAAATGTTCACGAATATAAAATGTCTATGCAAGCAGCTGTGAATGCGGCACGTTTTCATCATCAATGGCTACCCGATGAAATTAGTATGGAACCCAATAGTTTCAATAAAACGCTAATAACACAACTCGAAGCTTTGGGATATACTATTAACGAGAAAGATTCTCCCGTTATTGGTAAAGTAGATGGAATTCTGGTTTTGGAAGATAATTCTTACGAAGGTGGTGCCGATCGTCGGGGTGACGATACCGCTATCGGTTTTTAAGCAATTTGCTTTTTAAATACAACATATTTAATAAATTAGCCGTTAATAATCCCTAAACGGGAACCTATTTATGGCCTCTAAAAAAACAAATCCAATTAAAATAATTGCTGGTGTTGTTATCTTTTTAACACTTCCAACGCTGCTGTTTTTTGGATTCCTTTACTTCAAATATCACGAAGATTTACCAACAGGCATTCAAGGCGAACAAGCCGATGCTTTAGCGTATAAAATGCTTGATGCCCTTAATTACGAAGCTTATAAAAGCACCAATTATATCGAGTGGACCTTCAAAAAAAGACGATATTACGAGTGGGATAGAGCAAAAAACACATGCAATGTCATGTGGAAACAAAACAAGGTAGCGCTAAATTTAAACAATCCTTCAAAAAGTAAAGTCTACATACACAGTTTTAATCACGAAGGCGAAATGGCCGAAAAACTTATCAAAAAGGCACTAAAATACTTCAACAACGACTCGTTTTGGCTCGTGGCGCCGTATAAAGTATTCGATAAAGGTGTCGAGCGCCGACTCGTTAAAACCAGCAATAACAAAAATGCCCTTTTGGTAACATATACTAGTGGAGGCTCCACCCCTGGCGACTCGTATTTATGGCTCCTAGACAATAACAACAAGCCAACAGCCTTTAAAATGTGGACCTCACTGCTACCTATCGATGGGCTAACAGCCACCTGGGAACACTGGACAACAACTCAAACCGGTGCACAATTACCAACATTTCACAAGCTACTCTTTTTCGGTTTAGAAATAGAAGATATTCAAGGCACTCACAATTAATATTATGGCGCTACCCTGTCGGGTCGGGCTATACATTACAAGTCCTCGTTCGTACCTCACTGTGGGCTTTCCATTGCTATCCCTAGCGCACCACTTTACTGGGTTCTGTCTATAATAATTGAAGTTCTGTCTCTTTTTATAATGGCTATTCAAACCATAAAATATCACCAAATTATTCGCATTGTTAAAGTTCTGTTAAATCCTAAAAATTTTCATCCAAAACTACCTTGAAAAAATACCCCTAAAAAAATAGCACCTAATAATGTAAAATATTATTTAATACAAATATTACCTTCAAAATAAGTAGGTCTACCTAAAAATCATTCAAAATAAATTGTAAATAACCCTAAAAAACAAAGGGTTTGAGAAAATACAAAATTACCAATATTAATAGTAATACTATTAAAAAAGAAATTATTACTTCGTATATTAGCAGTATAAATATTAATCTTAAATCAATATAAATATTAAACTTAAATCCTATGAAAAATTTACTCTTTTTATTAATTTTTGTTTGTGGTGTTTCTTTTGCAAGTACAAGTCCAACACCTGTTGTAAATAACAACGATCCTAAAGTAGGAGATGTTTTAAAAATTACAACACCAAAACATGTAGCGTTCAATCACATTGAATTTCCAAAACTTAACTTTATTGTTAAACGTGGCGGATTACCAAACTACAAAAGTGTTTATGGCGAACTTGTAATTGTAAAAAAAGTAACTAACGAGGACGGAAGCATTCATGTGCTTCTAGAAAGAAAAGATGGCAAAAAGTTTTTTGGCTTTCTTAAACAAGTTTCTGCCAATTACACCGAATCAATTGAAGCAGGCGAAATTGTGCGCGTAGAAAAGTAATATTAATTTTAGTCTCATGAAAAGAAGCTACGTTAAGTAGCTTCTTTTTTTTGGTCAAAATTAAGCTAAAATGCTCTTAACAAAAGTTTTAAAACTTCTATAAATTGAAATAAGCCCAGACCAAAATTTAACGTCAAAAATTGTAACTTTGCACTTTTGCCAATTTATGAGCCAATTCACAGATTTTATTGAAGTTAAAGGAGCGCGAGTTCACAATCTTAAAAACATTGATGTATCTATTCCGCGCGAAAAGCTTGTGGTGATTACAGGATTATCTGGTAGTGGAAAATCTTCATTGGCTTTCGATACCATTTATGCCGAAGGACAACGCCGATACATTGAAACATTCTCAGCATATGCCAGACAATTCCTAGGAGGCTTAGAGCGACCTGATGTCGATAAAATTGATGGTCTCTCACCTGTTATTGCCATCGAGCAAAAAACAACAAGCAAATCGCCACGATCTACAGTCGGTACCATTACTGAAATCTACGATTTTATGCGATTGCTCTTCGCTCGTGCTAGTGATGCTTACAGCTACAATACAGGCGAAAAAATGATTAGCTATAGCGATGAGCAAATTAAAGCCTTAATCATTAAAGATTTTGAAGGGAAGCGCATCAATGTATTATCTCCAGTTATTCGTTCTAGAAAAGGACATTACCGCGAATTATTTGAGCAAATCGCCAAACAAGGTTTTGTAAAAGTAAGAACCGATGGCGAAATTCGTGACATTGTAAAAGGCATGAAATTAGACCGCTACAAAACTCACGATATTGAAATAGTAATAGACCGATTGGTTATTGACCATACCGTTGACAATGATAAACGCTTAACAGAAACCATTAATACCGCCATGTATCATGGTGAAGA
This sequence comes from Algibacter luteus, assembly GCF_900141715.1. Classification (GTDB taxonomy): domain Bacteria; phylum Bacteroidota; class Bacteroidia; order Flavobacteriales; family Flavobacteriaceae; genus Arenitalea; species Arenitalea lutea. The sequence continues at coordinate 135,619 of NZ_FQYK01000002.1, forward strand.
TGTGCTTATGGTTATCGATCAAGATACAAACGAAACACGGTATTTTAGCCGAAGTTTAATGTGTCCAACTTCTGGGATATCCTATCCAAATCCAGAGCCCAATAATTTTTCATTCAACTCACCCAAAGGCGCTTGTTCAAACTGTAACGGTATTGGCAATTTATATCAAATTAACGAACATAAGATTGTTCCAGACGATTCACTTTCAATTAATTCTGGTGCTCTTGCGCCACATGGTCCGCATAAAAACAGTTGGATTTTCAAACAGTTTGAAACCATTGCGCAACGTTTCAATTTTAAATTAACCGATACTTACAAAAATATTCCTGAGGCTGCTAAACAAATGATTTTATACGGTGGCAACGAGAAGTTTTCAGTAGAAAGTAAAACATTGGGTGTAACACGCGACTATAAAATTGATTTCGAGGGTGTCGCTAATTTTATTGAAAATCAATACAAAACGGCGGAATCTACATCTTTAAAACGATGGGCAAAAGAGTATATGGATAAGGTTAAATGTCCGGTTTGTGAAGGCTCACGTTTAAAAAAAGAATCACTGTATTTCAAAATTAACAACAAGAATATAGCAGAACTTGCTAATTATGATATCGTTGAGCTTGCCAATTGGTTCAACGATTTAAACGAACACCTCTCTGAGAAACAGCTTAAAATTGCCGAGGAAGTTGTAAAAGAAATTAAATCGAGATTACAGTTTTTGCTTGATGTTGGCTTAGATTACTTGTCGTTAAACAGAAGCTCTAAATCGCTTTCCGGAGGGGAAGCACAACGCATTCGCTTAGCAACACAAATTGGCTCGCAACTAGTAGGTGTACTTTATATCTTAGACGAACCAAGTATAGGATTACACCAACGCGATAATGAAAAACTCATAAATTCCTTGATATCACTTCGTGATATTGGCAACTCGGTAATTGTTGTAGAACACGACAAAGACATGATTGAGCGTGCTGATTATGTGATAGATATTGGCCCCAAAGCAGGAAAGTATGGTGGCGATATCATCAGCATAGGAAATCCAGAAGAACTAAAATCTCACGATACCCTTACTGCTGATTATTTAAATGGCAACAAAGCCATAGAAATTCCTAAAAAACGCAGAACTGGAAATGGAAAATTTCTAGAAATTAAAGGCTGCACAGGAAACAACCTAAAGAATGTTTCTGTTAAATTTCCATTAGGCCAAATGATTGGAGTTACTGGGGTTTCAGGTAGTGGCAAATCAACTTTAATAAACGAAACACTCTATCCTATTTTAAATGCCCATTACTTTAATGGCGTTAAAAAACCAATGCCTTACAAGAGTATAAAAGGTTTGGAACATATTGATAAAGTGATAGACATTAATCAATCGCCCATTGGTAGAACACCGCGCAGTAATCCAGCTACCTACACCAAAACGTTTGATGAAATTCGTGCTTTATTTGCCAAAATTCCAGAAGCTATGATTCGTGGTTACAAAGCTGGAAGATTTAGCTTTAATGTTAAAGGCGGAAGATGCGAAACCTGCCAAGGTGGTGGCTTACGCGTTATAGAAATGAATTTTTTACCAGATGTTTATGTAGAATGTGAAACCTGCCAGGGTAAACGATTTAATCGGGAAACTTTAGAAATTCGTTATAAAGGCAAAAACATTAGTGATGTCCTGAACATGACCATTAACGAAGCTGTTGAGTTTTTTGAGCACATTCCAAAAATTTACAATAAATTAAAAACAATAAAAGATGTTGGTTTAGGTTATATCACCCTCGGGCAACAAAGTACAACACTCTCTGGTGGTGAAGCACAACGTATAAAACTCGCCACCGAACTCTCTAAAAGAGATACAGGAAATACGTTTTATATTCTTGACGAACCCACAACGGGCTTACATTTTGAAGACATTAGAGTACTAATGATTGTACTCAACAAACTCGTAAATAAAGGGAATACTGTTGTTATTATTGAGCATAATTTAGACGTGATAAAAACAGTAGATCATATTATAGATATTGGTTACGAAGGAGGTAAAGGCGGCGGACAAGTTGTAGTTGAAGGCACACCTGAAGAGATTATAAAACACAAAAAAAGTTACACCGCGAAATTCTTGAAAAAGGAAATGAAAATGTAAATCGAGTGCTTTAACATTTCAAGAAGAAAATGAATTACATTTGAAAAAATAGATAATTAATAAAGAACAAATAAAATTTTATTTATGAGAAAAGAACAACACCACAAAGGTTGGAACGAAATAAAAACTAACGATTCATGGGCCATTTTTAAAATAATGGGCGAGTTTGTTAATGGTTTTGAGAAAATGAGTAAAATTGGACCTTGTGTTTCTATTTTTGGTTCAGCTAGAACAAAGCCAGACCATAAATACTACAAACTTGCAGAAAGTGTAGCAAAAGGTATCGTTGAAGCTGGTTATGGTGTTATTACTGGTGGTGGCCCTGGAATTATGGAAGCCGGAAATAAAGGCGCACATTTAGGCGGTGGAACATCAGTTGGTTTAAATATAGATTTACCTTTCGAACAACATGACAATCCGTATATAGACCCAGATAAAAGCTTAGATTTCGATTACTTTTTTGTTAGAAAAGTCATGTTTGTAAAATACTCTCAAGGCTTTGTTGTTATGCCTGGTGGCTTCGGAACTTTAGATGAACTTTTTGAAGCGATAACTTTAATTCAAACACATAAAATTGGTAAATTTCCTATTATTCTAGTTGGAACAGAGTTCTGGGAAGGCTTATTAGCTTGGATAAAACAGACATTGTTAGGAAGCTTCGGTAACATTAGTGAAAAAGATTTAGATCTTATTCATATTGTTGATACTGAAGATGAAGTAATTGCTATTCTAGATTCATTCTATAAAAATTCTGAGTTAAGTCCTAATTTCTAAGACGTCTTATTTTAGTATATTGCAACGCCTTACATGACATTATTAACCGCTAATGCTATTGAAAATTGAGAATACGATTTCTTAACTGTATTATTTTTTTCGCTCTATGCTTATCTGCTTTTGGTCAAAATAAAATTGACTTAAAGGCCGATTTTGACATAGAAAATAGGCAAATAAAAATTTCTCAAACCATACAATATCACAATACTACTGATGATGTTCTTCAGACCATTTATTTAAACGATTGGAATAACAGCTATTCAACTAAAAAAACACCATTAGCTATTAGAATAGCCGATGAATATAAAAACGATTTTCATCTTGCAAAAAGTGAAGATAGAGGCTTTTCGGTTATTGCTTCAATAAAGCAAAATGATGAAGATTTAGTTTATACGCAGTTAAAAAATCAAACTGATATTATTGAGGTAAAACTTAACGAACCTTTACAACCCAAGGCTTCTTATACCATTCACCTTGAGTATTTAGTTAAAATCCCAAAAGCTAAATTCACAAAATACGGTATCACTGATGAAGGCGATGTTAATTTAAGATATTGGTATATTACGCCGGCGGTTTATGACGGTGAATGGCACTACTTCAGCAATAAAGATTTAAACGATTTATATATTCCGAAGGCCGACGTTTTTTTAAATATTAATTATCCAAATGGGTATGCGATTACTTCTGAATTAAATTCGAATACACCACTTCAACTGGATAACAAACAACAAGTTACTTTAGAAGGAAAAGATAGAATTAACAATAAACTTTTCTTGAGTAAAAACTCTAAATTCAAAACCCTTCAAACTGATAATTTTGCTATAGTTTCAGACATAAACGATGAAGGTTTAGAAATTATTGATAAAGTTTTAATAACCGAAAAAGTAACCGAGTTTATCTTCAAAAATTTTGGAGCATATCCTCATAAAAAATTATTATTAACTCAAATTGACAACGATTACGACCCTATTTATGGTCTAAATTTTTTACCGAGTTTTATTCAACCTTACCCTAATCATTTTCAATACGAATTAAAACTTTTAAAAGTAGCGCTGCACAACTATCTTGAAAACACACTGTTCATAAACCCAAGAACTGAACAATGGTTAATAGACGGTATTCAGATTTATTATTTAATGAATTATGTAGATGAGCATTACCCCGATATGAAGTTTTTAGGAACATTTGCCGATTTTTGGGGTGTTAGATCGTTTCATGCAGCCGATATGAAATTTAACGATAAATATGTTTTAGCTTATTTACTAATGGCACGTACCAACCGTGATCAACCGCTAACAATGGCTAAAGACTCTTTATTAAAATTCAATAAAAATATAGCAAATAAATATAAAGCTGGTGTTGGACTCAAATACTTAGACGATTTTGTAAATAAAGATGTTGTTGAAAAAAGCATTCAATCGTTTGTAAAACAACATAAACTAAAATCTACTAGCCCTAGAGACCTTGAAACCTATTTAAAATCGAACACAGATAAAAATCTGGATTGGTTTTTTGAAGACTATTTAAACTCTAGAAAAAAAATAGATTTCAAAATAAGAAAAGTTAAAAAAACTGAAGATTCGATAACGCTTACCATAAAAAATAAAAGTGACACGAAAATGCCCGTTTCATTGTACAGTCTTTATAATGACAGTGTGATATCTAAACGATGGGTAGAAAACATAAAAGGAAGTAAAACCATTACCATTCCGCGTTTAGAAGCTAATAAGCTAGTGCTAAACTACGAAAACAAAATACCCGAATTTAACTTAAGAGATAACTGGAAATCGCTAAAAGGATTCTTTTTCAATAACAAACCGTTGCAGTTTAGAGTTTTTCAAGACGTTGAGGACCCATATTACAATCAAGTATTTTTTATGCCAACATTCGAGTTTAATAACATATATGACGGTTTTACCTTGGGTATCAAAACTTACAACAAAACGGTATTGCGCAAACTTTTTAATTATAAAATAGAACCTAGATATGCTTTTAAATCTAAAACTATCACAGGTTCTGGAGCTGTTTTTAAAACACATTACATAAATGACAAAAACTTATTTGCTGTTCATTATGGTATTGCTGGCGGTTATAACTCGTATGCAGAAGATTTGTTTGTGCGTCAAATAACACCTTCTTTACAGTTTCAGTTTAGGCAAAATGATGATTTCAGATCGAATAAAAAGCAACTTTTAACCTTAAGGTATGTAGATATTCATAGGGATAAAGACGTTAATAATGTCTTAACTTCAACAACACCAAATTATAGTATTTTCAATATTAGATATATTAATTCCAATGATAATTTAATTAACTACAACAAGTGGTATACCGATTTTCAAATAGGAGAAAAATTTAGTAAAATATCCTTTAACTACGAATACCGAAAACTACTAGAAAGTAATCGACAAATCAATATTAGAGCTTTTGCTGGAGCATTTTTAAAGAACAACACAGATTTAGAATCTAATTACTTTAATTTCGCTTTAGACAGACCAACAGATTATTTATTTGATTATAATTACTTAGGACGTTCTGAAGCTTCAGGAATTTTTAGTCAACAATATATAGATGCTGAAGGTGGGTTTAAATCTAAATTGGAAAGCCCATTTGCGAACCAATGGATTACCACAATTAATGCAAGCACCACCATTTGGAAATATGTTTTAGCATATGGTGATATCGGTTTGGTAAAGAACAAATTTGATTCGGCTAAATTTGTTTATGATTCTGGAGTAAGAATAAATTTAGTAACCGATTATTTCGAAATTTATCTTCCTGTATATTCTAACTTAGGTTGGGAAATTGGACAGCCTAATTACGACCAAAAGATACGTTTTAAATTTACGGCAGATCCACAAGTACTTTTAGGATTATTCAGAAGACGCTGGTATTAATAGTCTTTAAATTGAATTATTTTCAATAAAACCCCCTTATTGATATATTTTAATTAATAAATTCATTAATTTTAGAATTATTTTAGGAATTTAGCAATGTTTTAACATTGAATTTAATTGCAAAAAAGCCTATTATTAACTACTTTTGCAAAACTAAAGCATGAACCAATGCAAACCTTAACCAACTTGAGTAACAACATTTCCTTCGACGATTTTAAAGCTGAAGTCCTTAGTGACTATAAAATTGCTATGATAAGTCGTGAGTGTAGTTTATTAGGAAGAAGAGAAGTACTTACAGGTAAAGCTAAGTTTGGAATTTTTGGCGATGGTAAAGAAGTACCTCAATTAGCCATGGCAAAAGCTTTCATGAAAGGTGATTGGAGATCGGGTTATTATAGAGACCAAACCTTTATGATGGCTATAGGTGAAATTACCCCAGAACAATTTTTTGCTGGATTGTATGCCAACACGAATATAGAGTTAGAACCTATGTCGGCAGGTAGGCAAATGGGCGGACATTTTGTGACCCATAGTTTAAATGATAACGGAAGTTGGAAAAACCTAACCGAACAATATAATTCAAGTGCAGACATCTCTCCTACTGCTGGACAAATGCCTCGTTTGTTGGGACTAGCTCAAGCCTCGAAAATATTCAGAAAAGTAAAAGGTATCGACACTACTAACTTTTCAGTTAATGGAAATGAAGTGGCATGGGGAACCATTGGAAATGCCAGTACTAGTGAAGGTTTATTTTTTGAAACCATAAATGCTGCAGGCGTATTGCAAGTACCTATGGTGATAAGCATTTGGGACGACGAATATGGTATTTCTGTTCATGCTAAACATCAAACAACAAAAGAAAATATATCTGAAATTTTAAAAGGATTTCAAAGAGATAAAGAAAATAATGGCTACGAAATTCTACGCGTCAAAGGTTGGGATTATGCGAATCTGGTTGCAACTTACCAAGAGGCTTCAGCTATTGCTAGAGAAGAGCATGTTCCTATTTTAATTCATGTGCAAGAATTGACACAGCCACAAGGTCATTCAACTTCTGGATCTCACGAGCGTTACAAATCACCTGAGCGCTTAGAATGGGAGGCAGACCATGATTGCAATGCTAAATTCCGTGATTGGATTATTGAAAGTGGCATTGCTACTAATGAAGTGCTTATTGATATTGAAAGAGCAGCAAAAAGAGATGTGAGAGAAGCTAGAAAGAAAGCTTGGAACACCTTTTTAAGGCCCATTAAAAAAGAACAAGTTGAGCTTGTTTCAATTTTAAGTCAAGTAGCATCTCAAAGCGTTAACGGCGTTTTTATTACCAAATTAAAAGATAGTTTAGAGCGTATAGACGAACCAACCCGAAAAGATATCTTATCGCATGCTAGAAAAGCATTAAGATACACTATTGGCGAATCATTTCATGATAAAAAAATACTGAGCAATTGGATTAATTCCAATATTGAAAGTACTCAGCCTAAATTTAGTTCGCATTTGTATTGCGAAACACAAGGTGCAAACACAAGTATCAAAGAAATTAAAGCGTCATATAATGACGATGCTGACCTTGTAGATGGAAGAGTTATTCTTCGTGATAATTTCGATGCAATTTTAACTAAGCATCCAGAGGTATTAATTTTTGGTGAAGACACAGGAAATATTGGTGATGTTAATCAAGGATTAGAAGGTCTGCAAGAAAAACATGGTGAACTTCGTGTGGCCGATACGGGTATTAGAGAAGCAACAATTATTGGACAAGGAATAGGTATGGCCATTCGTGGATTACGACCAATAGCCGAAATTCAATACTTAGATTATATTCTTTATGCTATTCAAATTATAAGCGACGATTTAGCTACACTGCATTATAGAACAAAAGGGAAGCAAAAAGCACCTTTAATTATTAGAACGCGTGGTCATAGACTAGAAGGTATCTGGCATTCAGGCTCTCAAATGGGTGGTGTTTTAAGTTTAGCCAAAGGGGTTAATTTATTAGTTCCTAGAAACATGACTAAAGCCGCTGGTTTTTATAACACACTGCTTCTAGGTGACGATCCGGCTATTGTTGTGGAATGTTTAAATGGCTATAGACTAAAGGAAAAAATGCCAAACAATTTAGGGGCACTTAAAACACCTATTGGTGTTGTTGAAACCATCAAAGAAGGAACGGATATTACATTAGTTTCTTACGGTTCTACCTTGCGTATTGTTGAGCAAACAGCAAAAGATTTATTAGCTATTGGAATTGATGCCGAAGTTATAGACGTGCAATCATTAATGCCTTTTGATTTAAATCATGACATTGTAAAAAGCGTTGAAAAAACCAATCGGGTTATGATAATTGACGAAGATGTTCCAGGTGGTGCTTCAGCTTATATTCTTGATAAAATTTTAAACGAACAAAACGCTTTTCAATATTTAGATAGTTCTCCAAAAACCTTAAGTGCCAAACCACACAGACCAGCGTATGGTAACGATGGTGATTACTTCTCTAAACCTTCAGCAGAAGATATTTTTGAAGCTATTTATGAAGTCATGCACGAAGTGAGTCCTAATGATTTTCCTAAACTGAGATAAATAATTTTCAATACAAATCTTTAAAAAACCATTGCACTAGTAATGGTTTTTTTATATTTATAATCTAATCTAAATTATGGATAACAAAAACCCATTAATAACCAGAGATTGGTTAGCTATAGAGCGAACCAAATTAGCTAACGAACGCACCTTTTTGGCCTATTTTAGAACCTTTATTGTCTTTTTAGGAACCGGAATTACCATACTTAAATTAGAGTTTTTTTCTGAGATGAAATCCTTTGGTATCATCTTGTTAGTATTATCTCCTATTATTTTAATTATTGGATTAATCCGCTTATTTTCAGTAAAATACACCATAAAAAAGCACTATAAAGTTTAAATGAAAGCAGTATCCTTATCAGAAATAAAGAAAGAATTAAAAGTACTCTCAAGCCAGGAACTTGAAGCGTTATGCTTGCGCTTAGCACGTTTCAAAAAAGAAAATAAGGAACTTCTTACCTATTTATTATTCGAGTCACATAACGAAAGTGGATACATTGAAAGCGTCAAAAGCTATATGGATGAAGAATTCGAATTGATAAATACAGATAGTTTTTTTTACATAAGAAAAAGCACTCGGAAAATCCTGAGAAACGTTAAAAAGTTTGTGCGTTACTCTCAGAATAAAGAAACCGAAGTTGAGCTTCTACTCTATTTTTGTCAAAAACTGAAAGATTTTAAACCAAGTATCAACCGAAGTACACAATTGGTAAATATGTACAATCGTCAAATTTTACTTTCCAAAAAAATCATTAACAGTTTACATGAAGATTTGCAATATGATTTTAATTTGATGTTGGAAGAATTATAATTTTCAATAAAATTAAATTGATTAAATACACGAGTGTTATTCATTCAACAATACATCAAGAAACTCCTCAAATTCCTTTTTAAAGTCTTTGTACTTTTCACCTGTTGCGGGTCCGTTAAAACCTGTATGAATCTTTCTAACTTGTCCTTTTTTATCAATAAAAATAGTTGTTGGATAAGATAATACATGATTAAGCATAGGTAGTTTTTCATTGGCCTTTACCTTACTTGCAGAACCGTATTGGGCTAGTAAAATAGGATACGTAATTCCAACATCTTGTTTTAATCGCTGAATGTTTTTTAACGCCTTTTCCGAAGTTTTCACATATTCAAAAGCCAAAGCCACTACTCTAAATCTTTATTTTTATGAGTTTTATAAAATTCAGAATAATATTTGCTTTCATCTAAACAATTGGGGCACCAGGTTCCCATAATTTGCACTACAACCATCTTATCTTTAAACCTTTCATCTTCTAAAGACACTGTGTTTCCATTTTCATCTGGAAAAGCAAAAGAAAGGTTTTCATAACCTTCTTTTAAGTAGGTTAATTCATTAGCGTTGGGCAATTCAAAAGTATCATTTCGTATTACAGTAAATGGTTCCTTCCAATGGTTTCCTGAATAAAACATACCATGCATCATGCTATCTTTTACTTCCGCAGTAAAGAGAAAAGCATGTGCACCATCAAAAGTGGATAATTGCAATTGGTTTCCATTCAAAACCCCTTCTAAAAATCTATAATCACCTGTGGTTGTTCTAAACGTTCCGGTAACTTTATTGCCGTCTTGCTTAAAAATTCCTTTAGCGATGTATTTGTCTTCTTCAACTTCAGGACTAAAAACAGTTTCCCAGTTTCCCGAAATATTCACTTTTAGATCTTCACTATTTTTAAATCTCGAATCGCCTTTTTCAGCGTTAAACACCATAACTCGATTTAAACTGGGTATTTCAAAATGCCCTTTTAAACCTTCGTTATCTATTTTAGCGACAATTAACCCTTCAAAAACCGGCATTTGAATATGAACTGAATCATTGTCATAAGTAATATCTTTTACTTCTATCACTTCTTCTGCATTAAAAATTCGCATTTCGTTTTCTGATATTACCTCAAAATTAAATGGTAAATTCAAAGTATCATTCACCTTTAATTCTGCTCTATACCTACCTTTTTCAAGTGTTTTCAGTTTAGTATTTTGATGACAAGAATACATAAAAACGGCTAATATTATTACAAATATGTACTTCATAAGATGGATTTAAAATCTATTAAACGAAATTGAAGCAATATACTAACAAAATATGAGGCTTTATTTGAATGCTAGCTGCAATATTTTATCTTTGCCAGTTCAAATAGGATATTGATTTATGCGAATTTCATACAACTGGTTAAAACAGTTTTTAAAAACAGATTGGACACCAGAACAAACCAGCGAATTACTTACAGATTTAGGACTTGAAGTTGAAGGATTAGACAAATACCAATCGGTTAAAGGCGGTTTGGAAGGTGTTGTAGTTGGTGAAGTACTAACTTGTGTAAAGCACCCAAATGCAGACAAACTAAAGTTAACTACAGTTAATGTTGGTGGTGATGCACCGTTACAAATTGTTTGTGGCGCTCCTAACGTTGCTGCGGGACAAAAAGTACCTGTGGCAACAATCGGGACTACTTTATACACTGAAGAAGGTGATGCATGGACTATTAAAAAAGGTAAAATTCGGGGTGAAGAAAGTCATGGAATGATTTGTGCCGAAGATGAATTGGGTTTAGGAAAATCTCATGATGGTATTCTTGTTTTAGATGGAGATGTAAAGGTTGGTACGTTGGCCTCTGATATTTTTGACATTGAAAACGACCATGTTTTTGAAATTGGTTTAACACCAAATAGAGCCGATGCCATGAGTCATCTTGGTACCGCTAGAGATTTAAGAGCAGGCTTAATTCAGAAAGATATTAACCTTGAACTTATTACGCCATCTGTTAGTGCCTTTAACGTAGCTAACAGAACTTTAAAAATAGATGTAGACGTTTTAAATAAAGATTTAGCACCAAGATATTGTGGTGTTACCATTTCTGGTTTAAAGGTACAAGAATCACCACAATGGTTGCAAAACCGACTTAAAGCCATTGGTTTGAGTCCGATAAACAATATTGTTGATGCAACGAATTATGTACTTCACGATTTAGGGCAACCACTGCACGCCTTTGATGCTGTAAAAGTTTCAGGTAATAAAATTGAAGTAAAAACTTTAAAAACGGGTACAAAATTCACCACATTAGATGGTATTGAGCGCGAATTACATGAAGATGATTTGATGATATGCGATGCTGAAAAACCAATGTGTATTGCAGGTGTATTTGGAGGTATAGATTCGGGTGTTACCGCACAAACTACAAGTATATTTTTAGAAAGTGCCTATTTTAATCCAGTAAGTGTTAGAAAATCTGCAAAACGTCACGGATTAAATACCGATGCATCATTTAGATTTGAGCGAGGCATCGATCCGAATATTTGTGAGTATGCATTAAAACGTGCAGCCTTACTAATTCAAGAGATTGCTGGAGGTGAAATTACAAGTGATATTATTGATGTTTACCCAAATAAAATTAAAGATTTTGAAGTTCGATTGAGTTTTGAAAATGCCGAAAAGTTAATTGGTGAAGAAATTCCGAAAGAAACGATTAAACGTATATTAACCTCCTTAGACATTAAAGTAAACAACGTTACTGAAACTGGATTAGGAATGACAGTTCCTGCATATAGAAACGATGTACAAAGAGAAGCGGATGTTATTGAAGAAATACTGCGTGTTTATGGCTATAACAACATAAAGACCACAACTAAACTTAACGCATCCATTTCAACCACATCGCGTTTTGAAGATTATAAAATCCAGAACATTGTAGGAGATCAATTGGTGTCTCAAGGGTTTTATGAAATTCTTTCAAACTCGCTTACTACACCAAATTACGTTTCTTTAAGTGAACAATTAAAAGAAGAGCACAACATTACTATGCTTAACCCTTTAAGCAATGATTTGTCTGTTTTAAGGCAATCGCTGCTGTTTTCTGGTTTAGAAGCGGTTTCGTTTAACATTAATAGAAAACGATCGGATTTAAAATTGTTTGAATTCGGCAAAACCTATCATAATTACAACGATAAACGCGAAGAATTTAAACATTTATCAGTTTTTATCACTGGGAATAAAACTTCTGAAAACTGGGTTGGAACAAACAAAACAAGTGATTTCTTTTTAATGAAAGGAATCATTAATTCGATATTAGAACGCTTGGGAATAACGAGACATAATGAACACCCTATTACAAATGATTTGTTTTCTGAAGGATTGAGTTTTGCTCTCGGAAAAAACACCTTGGTAGATTTTGGTTTAGTAAAAAAGCCTATATTAAAACATTTTGATATTGCTCAAGAAGTGATGTATGCCAATTTTAAATGGGATACCATTTTAGAAGTTATTAAACACCATAAAATCAAGTTCCAAAGCATTCCTAAATACCCAGAAGTAAGACGCGATTTTGCGCTACTTTTAGATGATAACGTAACTTTCGAATCTATTTACAAGCTAGCAAAACAAAGCGAAAAACAGTTATTAAAACAAGTGAATTTGTTTGATGTGTATCAAGGCAAAAACTTACCCAAAGGAAAAAAGAGTTATGCCGTTAGCTTTACCTTACAAGATGAAAACAAAACGCTTACCGATAAACAAATTGATAAAATTATGAACAAGTTGCAAACTACATTTGAAAAACAGCTTGGAGCAGAATTAAGATAACCTATAGTAAATTAATATTCAAGCCAACTTTCATGTTGGCTTTTTTTTGAACGCATTTAATAATTTCGTATCTTTAAGAAGGAACCTTTTTAAATCATGAAATTATGTCTAATTACATCAGAGTTTTTACAGGAAATTTCATTGAAGTTCAGCGCATTTTCAAAGCATTAGAAGCAGTGGATATTTGCGCAATAATTAAAGATGAATCTGAATCTGGGAGATTAGCAGGTTTTGGTTCTTCAATTCAAGGTTTGCAAGAAATCCATGTTCATAAAGATGAACTAGCAAAAACACAACCTTTAATTGAATCTTTGACTTCAGAACTTGATGAAGCCTAATCTGCATTGATATCTATTATGTGATCCTTAATTTGTGTGTCTACTCCTATGCATCACATTATGGTTTTAAACATAATAAGTCTGTTATAAGTCCAAAAAATTATAAAAACAACAAATATGTCTGAATCCAATTATATAAAAATCTACACGGGAGATATACTAGTAGTACAACAAATTGTTTCTGAATTAGAAAAGCATGATATCATTCCTGTGGTAAGAGATGAGACTGACTCTGGCCTACTTCCAATATTTGGATCCTCAAACACCTTACTCCAAAAAGTTTCTGTCCATAAAGACGAACTCGATAAGGCGCTTAAAGCAATAGAGTCTATTATATCAGAACCACAAGAGTAATTAAGCTGTTACACCATACATTTTATCGCGTAACTCTTTGATTTTTTTATCCTGCATGTAATCATCAAAAGTGGTATAACGATCGATTATACCATTAGGCGTCAATTCCACAACACGATTGGCAACCGTTTGTGCAAATTCATGATCGTGTGTTGTAAACAATATGGTGCCTTTAAAGTTTTTAAGCGAGTTATTAAACGCTGTGATACTTTCTAAGTCTAAGTGATTAGTAGGTTCGTCTAGCATCAATACATTTGCTCTCATCATCATCATTCTACTTAACATACAACGTACTTTTTCACCTCCAGAAAGTACATTCGATTTCTTTAAAGCTTCTTCACCACTAAAAATCATTTTTCCTAAAAATCCACGAATAAATACTTCTTCGCGCTCTTCTTCAGTTGTTGCCCATTGTCGTAACCAATCTACTAAAGTTAAATTGTTTTCAAAAAACGCGCTATTATCAAGAGGAAGGTAAGATTGTGTGGTAGTTACACCCCAAGCATATTTACCAGCATCAGCTTTTTCATTCCCGTTTATAATTTGATAAAACGCTGTTGTAGCTCTCGAATCTCTAGAAAACACAACAACTTTATCGCCTTTCGCTAAATTTAAATCGATTTTACTAAATAGGGTTTCTCCGTCTAAACTTGCTGCTAATCCTTCAATGTTTAAAATTTGATCACCTGCTTCTCGGTCGCGCTCAAAAATAATCGCTGGATAACGACGACTGGTTCTTCTAATATCTGCAATATTAAGTTTCTCAATCATTTTCTTTCTACTAGTAGCTTGCTTACTTTTAGCAACGTTAGCAGAAAAACGACGAATAAATTCTTCTAATTCCTTTTTCTTTTCTTCAGCCTTTTTATTCTGCTGCGCATGCTGTCTTGCCGCTAATTGCGAAGATTCATACCAAAATGTATAGTTACCTGAATAATGATTGATTTTTCCGAAGTCAATATCAGAAATATGAGTACAAACAGCATCTAAAAAGTGTCTGTCGTGCGAAACAACAATAACACAGTTTTCATAATTTGCTAAAAAGTTTTCTAACCAAGAAATGGTTTCATAATCCAAATCGTTGGTAGGCTCATCCATAATTAGCACATCTGGATTACCGAACAAGGCTTGTGCCAATAAAACACGAACTTTTTGCTTTCCATCTAAATCTGCCATCAACGTATAATGATGCTCTTCTTTAATACCTAAGTTTGATAACATTGCTGCGGCATCACTATCGGCATTCCACCCATTCATCTCTTCAAATTTCACTTGAAGTTCTCCAATCTTTTCAGCATTTTCATCGGTATAATCAGCATATAGCGCATCAATCTCAGTTTTAATTTTAAACAATGGTTTATTACCCATTAAAACCGTTTCCAGAACCGTATGCTCATCATATAAACTATGGTCCTGCTCTAAAACCGACATACGTTTGCCAGCTTCTAATGAAACATGACCCGATGTTGGATCGAGTTTTCCAGAAATTATCTTTAAAAACGTAGATTTCCCCGAACCATTAGCACCAATAACGCCGTAGCAATTACCATTGTTAAAGGTTGTATTTACTTCATCAAAAAGCACACGTTTACCAAACTGGACAGAAAGATTTGATACTGATAACATTTAGCAAATTTTAAATTTTTGCAAAAGTAGAAAATTCCGTTGGTTAGACGAAACTTAACGAGTCTATTTTTAAGTATTTAAAGCTACTAAACTGCTATTTTATAAAGAAACATTTAACAACGCCTTAACAGGACTTTATAAATACAAGGCATATTTTTGTTAGTACAAATGATTCAGAGGGAAGAATGAAGTTTTATTTTACTTTTTTAAGTGTTTTAATAACACTAATAAGTTGTAAAAACGATAGCAACGAACATAGTATTAATTATGCCTACCTAGGTGGGGAGATAATTAATCCGACTACTAATTTCATCGTACTAACAAAAGACGATGCGGTAATTGATACCGTAAAGTTAGATGGTAGAAATAGGTTTTTGTATAAAATAAAAGATTTGAACGAAGGCCTTTACACATTTAGTCATGGTGGCGAATTTCAATTAATTTTATTAGAACCAGAAGACAGTCTATTGTTTAGGTTGAATACTTTAGATTTTGACGAATCACTTGTATACAGTGGAAAGGGAAACAGAAAGAACAATTATTTTATTAATGAATTCTTGCAAAATGAAGATGAAGAAAAGTACATTTTAAAGCTCTGTCAATTAGATGGTGCTACATACCAAAAGCGAGTAGATTCGCTTAAAGTTTCAAAAATAAGTGCTTTAGAATCGTTCTCTAGCAAGTACAATCCATCAGACTTATTCTTAAAAATAGCAAAAGCTAATATTGATTACTCTTACTATTTTAGTAAAGAAGTATATCCATTTGGACATTATGGTAAAAATAAAGCTGCCATATTAAAATCCTTACCTGAAGATTTTTACGATTATAGAAATGAAATTAATTATAACGATGAATTTTTAAGCAGTCATCATAATTACAACAAATTCTTAAGATATAATTTAAGTAATTTATCGCTTACTAGTCATGATAAACATGATAATAATGCTTGCTATGATCGGAAATCTCTATGTTACAATCTAGACAGACTTAAACTAATTGATAGTTTGATTAGCAACCCTGCAATTAAGGATGAGTTGTTATACCATTTCACTATGGGCTATCTTTCCAAAAGTAAAAACGATGAAAACAATAAAATCCTTTTAAAATCTTTCTTAGAAAAAAGTGGAAATGAGGCGAGTAAAAAGAAAATGGCGCGCTATACAAATTCTATTAATCGAATTAAAGATGGGGAGCAATTACCTGAAATAAAATTAGTGAATTACAAAGAAGAGGTTTTAAAAATTAATAAGCTTATAGATTCTCCTACGGTTTTAAGTTTCTGGTCTCACACTTATTATGATCATTTTAAAGAAAGCCATTATAAACTTAAAGAGCTTAAAGTGAAATACCCAGAGGTTAAATTTATCATGGTTAATATAGATTCTTATGCTATGGAAAAATCTAGGAGACTTCTAGAAGGCAGTGGGTTTAATAATACTAACGAGTTTAAACTTGACAATCCTGAAGAAGCTACAGAAGTTCTTGCGGTTTACCCAATGACGAAAACCATTTTAATTGATAAGAACAGAAAGGTTGCCAACAGCAATACTAATATATTTTCGGTGCAATTTGAAGAGCAGCTTTTAGGCTTAATAAATAAGTAAGCTAAAGCTTATAATGATTCATCAATAACTTTTCATAAACCTTATCAGGCAAAATTCGCTTTAACACTATTGAAAATTTTTGCATAAACTCCCCAACCTTATAATGCACTTTAGGATTAGGTGTCTCAATTATTTTAAATACTGCTTTAGCCATTACATCAGGGTTACTACCATTGTCTACATGGGCATTCATTAAATTTAAAGTATCGCCATAAGGCTTTTTATAAGGTGAATCGTCTAGCAGCGGCGCATGGTATCTACCTGCTGCAATATTGGTAGCAAAATCTCCAGGAGCCACATTGGTCATTTTTATATTAAAGTCTTTTATTTCCATTCTAAACGCCTCAGTTATAATCTCCAAGGCCGCTTTGCTGGCACTATAAACGCCTCGATATGGTAATCCCATATAACCAGCAATAGAAGTTACATTAATAATTAAACCTCCGTTTTGTTTACGCATTTGTGGCAACACTGCCTTTATGACTTTTATAGGTCCGAAGAAATTTGTGTCAAAATTGGCCTTTATTTCATCATGAGGTATTTCTTCTATAGGTCCAGTAATACCTGCTCCTGCATTATTTATTACAACATCTATCCTACCTTCCTTTTTAATAATCGCATTTACCGATTCAAGGATAGTTTCTTCCTTCTTAACGTCTAATTCTAGAATCAGAAATTTGCTATTCTTATATTTTTCTGGGTTTCTACTGGTTCCATATACAATGAATCCTTTTTCAACTAAAAACTCACCAATAGATTTACCAATTCCTGACGAAGCACCTGTTATAAAAACAACTTTAGACATAATAGAAGAAATTACAAATACAAAGCACCAAATTACAAAAATGAAATGATAAGAAAATCTAAATTTAGCGCATAAAAAAAGGCAAGCTACCTACATCACACCGCTACGACCATTTACCTTTGCTTCGTTCCCGACCTGGAGGATTCAACAGGAGCTGGTTGTGTAGGACTTGCCGGCTGCAAAGATACAAACTTTTAAAATTTTCACAATGATTTTTTAGTCCGATTTTAAATAAATATCTTGCCTTAAACTATTTTTTTATAATGAAAACGATCAATTATCTCACAATCATATTTTTAGCATTAGTCGTAATTTCTTGTGGTTCTAATTCTGGACTTAAAAAAAATGACTTCAGCATTGAAACTAATGCCGAAAAAGGAAACATTTCTATTGATGAAACTTTAACACTTGCTATAAAAAATAAAAAAAAATATACCATAGATTCTGTTTCATATTTACTTAACGGTAATAAAATAAATAATAATTTCAATTTAAAAGATTTTAAATTAGGTAAGCACAAACTGGATGCTACTGTATATTATGAAGGTGAAAAGCAAACAACTACAACAGCGGTTACCATTTTAAACAATGAATTACCTCAAGTTTACACTTATAAGATTATTAATGAATATCCGCATGATATAACTTCGTATACGCAAGGTTTAGAATTTCATAACGACACGCTTTATGAAAGTACAGGACAACTCAAGGAGTCTAAACTTAGGAAAATAGATTACAAAACTGGTACCGTACTTAAAAACATCAATTTAGCTGATGAATATTTTGGTGAAGGACTTACCATTTTAAATAATAAAATATATCAACTGACATGGCAAAAAGGTACTGGCTTTGTTTACGATGTAAATACTTTTGAAAAAATAAGCAGTTTTAAATATGGTAAAAGTAAAGAAGGTTGGGGCTTGTGCAATAATAACAATACCATTTACAAAAGCGATGGTACAGAAAAAATATGGTTATTAAATCCTGAAACTTTAGTTGAAGAAGATTACATTCAGGTATACACTAATAAAGGTAAAATTATAGGCATCAATGAAATGGAATGGATCAATGGTAAAATTTACGCTAACCGTTACCAAAAAGATGGTGTTGCTATTATTAATCCAAAGAATGGTGCTGTTATTGGTGTAGTTGATTTCAAGCCCTTGAAGAAGTTAGTTACACAACATGAAGGTTTAGATGTATTAAACGGCATTGCTTACAATCCAAAAACTAACACCATATTTGTAACAGGAAAACGTTGGGACAAACTCTTTGAGGTAGAAATTATCGAGAAATAGTCTAAGGTACCATTCGAATAATAAAACTCAAAAAGCTCTTGATAAATCAAGAGCTTTTGCATGAATTGTAATAAGATGTTTCTTTTTAAAGGCTATAAACCTATTACTTTATGTTTCATCGAGAATACAATTTATAAGTGAATTCTTCTGCAGAATTATTATTCCGCAGCAAATATACATTTAATAAAGGCAATATGAAGCAGCTATTTTAACTAAAAGGACTACTAAATTAACTTTCAACCGTATTTTTATTAACAGTGCTGTTAAAAACTTATAAAAAGACTCTTATTGAAGTATAAATGAGATTTAATTTATAAATCAAACCAATTTTGAGTTATTTCTTTTTCAATGGATTTATTTGAATTATGAATGAATTCATTCTTTATAGCATGGTATTTATAATCTTCACCCCAGGTTTGAAAATTTTGTGATACTTCTTCAATAGCATCACAAATAAATTCAATTTCATTGTTGGTCATAGTTGGGTGAAGCGACATTCTAATCCAACCTGGGCGCTCCATTAAGCATCCTTCTAATATTTTTTCTTCAATGGCCTTAGATGTTAATTGATCTACATGTAATAAATAGTGTCCATAGGTCCCTGCACAAGAGCAACCACCACGAGTTTGAATTCCAAACCTGTCATTTAAAAGTTTAACAACTAAATTATAATGTGCATCTTCTATAAAAAATGAAAACACCCCAAGTCTATCTTTATGATCTGGTGCTAAAACTGTAAGATTTTCAATTTTTGAAAGACGTTCAAATACAATCGTATTTAACTCATGTTCGCGGTTTAGAATATTTTCAACGCCCATTTTTTCCTTAAGCTGAATTGAAAGTGCAATCCTTATTGCTTGTAAAAATCCCGGTGTACCTCCATCTTCTCGCGTTTCAATATCGTCAATATAATCATGGTCGCCCCAAGGGTTGGTGTAACTTACAGTTCCACCTCCTGGATTATCAGGTACCAAATTTTTGTATAATTTTTTATTGAAAACCAACACACCAGATGCACCAGGACCACCAAGGAATTTATGTGGAGAAAATGTCACCGCATCTAAATATTCGTCTTCATCTTCTGGATGCATATTGATACTTACATAAGGTGCAGAACAAGCAAAATCTACAAAACACAAGCCGTTATTTTGATGCATCATTTTGGCTACATCATGATAATTTGTTCTAATTCCTGTGACATTTGAACATGCTGTAATTGCAGCTATTTTTATTGGGCAATCCTTATGTTTTTCAATAAGTAACTCTAAGTTTTTAATACAAGGCAACCCATTTTCGTTTGAAGGGATAACCTCCACTCTTGCAATAGTTTCTAACCATGAAGTTTGGTTAGAATGGTGCTCCATATGCGACACAAAAATTATAGGTCTTTTTTCTTCTGGAACCTCAGTATGCTCTTTTAAATTTTCTGAAACTTTTAATCCTAATATGCGTTGAAACTTATTAATGGCTCCCGTCATTCCCGTACCAACTGTAATTAAAACATCGTCTTTTGAAGCATTGATATGTTTTTTGATGATGTTTCTAGCGTTATGATACGCATAGGTCATCGCGCAACCTGTAATCGATGTTTCGGTATGTGTGTTAGCCACAAAAGGGCCAATTTCGTTAAGTAGCTTCTCCTCTATTGGTTTGTATAATCTACCACTTGCAGTCCAATCGGCATATATGATTTTTTTTCGACCGTAGGGCGAATTAAAATATTCATCAATACCAATGATATTATTTCGAAATACTTCAAAATAACGCTCAAGATTGGTTGACTTTTTTGAGGTAGAATCTATCATATTTAACTCGAAATAAATTGGTTACAAATCTACTATTTCATTGCTTTAAAAGCTTGCAATCCTGCTTCTAAAAATGCAGCATATTCGTCTTCATCAGGTGTATACCCTACTGGTTCTGTTAAAACAGTGTCTCCTTCAGCGTTTAGCAACACATAATACGGTTGCGAGTTCGATTTAAAAAATTGCGTTTGAAAATTGGCCCATTTATGACCGTAGTTTTTCAACAAACGTTTTCCGCCATTAACTCTGTTTACTTCAACTTGTTCCGCTTCAGGTAAATCTTTTTTATCATCTACGTATAATGAAATTAAAACATATTCATTTCGGAGGTAATTATCTATTTTTTCCAATGGCCAAACATGCTCTTCCATTTTTCTACAATTAACGCAAGCATACCCCGTAAAATCTATCATAATGGGTTTATTCACCGATTTAGCATAAGCGATGCCTTCTTTTAAATCTTTAAAAGTTTTTAAATTGTTTGTTGTGGTGCTAGGATACAACCAACTATAACCAACAGGAGGAGCTAAACCGCTTAATAAAGTTAACGGTGTGAACGTGTTTGTTTCTTTATTTACTCTAAACCCAGAAGCTAAATAAATAGCAAAAGCAGCTACAAGTATACCACCACTAATTCTAGAAAAGGATAATTTTTTAATTGGAGAATCGTGAGGGAATTTTATTTTCCCGAAAAGATATAGTGCTAATCCAACAAAAATTAGAATCCAGATAATTAAAAATGGTTCGATTTTTAAAAGTCCCCAGTGTTTTACCAAATCTGCATTCGATAAAAACTTAAAAGCTAATGCGAGCTCTAAAAACCCTAAAATAACTTTGGTTGTGTTTAACCAACCTCCAGATTTAGGAAGTGCATTCATCATATTTGGGAACATGGCAAACAATGCAAATGGTAATCCTAAAGATACACCAAAACCTGCCATACCTGCTGTAAGTTGCCACGCGCCACCATCAGCAGTTAAAGAACCTGCTAGTAATGATCCTAAAATTGGTCCTGTACACGAAAATGAAACTATAGCTAAAGTAAGTGCCATAAAGAAGATGCCTATAATCCCGCCAGCATTTTCTCCTTTTGTGGTTGTGTTTGTCCAGCTTGAAGGTAGAGTTAACTCGTAATAGCCAAAAAATGAAAACGCAAAAAACACAAACACCACAAAGAATATAATGTTTAACCAAACATTGGTTGAAATTTCATTAAGAATATCCGGATTCACCGAATCTAAAAGATGAAAAGGTATGCTTAAAATTAGATAAACTAATAGAATAAAAAAGCCATAGAGTACTGCTTTACCGAAGCCTGAGCTTTTACTTTCGTCTCCTTTCTTGGTAAAAAAACTAACCGTAAGCGGAATCATTGGAAACACGCAAGGGGTTAACAGTGCTAACAAACCACCTAGAAAACCTAATCCGAAAATACTCCAAAGCGATTTTTTTACCTCAACTTTACCTTTTTGTAGGCTAATATCTTTTGGTGTAAAACCATATAAGGCATTATTTATAGCATCATTATCGGTTACGCTGTTTTCAATGGTGTTTTCAACTTTCTTATTGCTAACTCCGTTTAAGTGGAATTCTAATTCAACTTCAGTTGGTGGTAAACATCTACTATCATCGCAAACCATAAATTCAACGGTTCCATTTACCGTTTTCACATCGCCTAACAATTCAACACGTTGTACAAACACCGCCGATTTTTCAAAGAATTTAATACGCATTTGAAATACAGGATCGTTAACCACACGACCTGCTTCCTCTCCAGTATTGCCAACAAATTTAAATGCGCCATTGGCATCATCAAATGTAAATGTAGTAGGAATTGGACCATCTTCTGGAACATTTTGCGAATACAAATGCCACCCTGGATCTATAGTTGCTTTACTAACTAAATTGTATTGTGTATCTGATATTTTTTCAATTGAAGCCGTCCATTTTACAGGCTCTAATATTTGTGAATTACCAACTGTAAAGGCTAATAAAGCTATTAGTAGAAGTAGTTGTTTTTTCATTATATAATATTAGTGAATTTTGAGTTATTGAAGATTAAAAATAAGTAAAGCAGGATCTGGCATGATGCATTTTGTATCGTCACATACCATATAACTTACTTCCGAATTAATTAAAAATGGTGGTTTACTTTTAAGTTTTATGCGTTGTTTGAATTGTGTCTGAGTTTCAAAAAACTTAACTCTCATGTTAAAAGTAACATCTTCGGCTTCAATACCTTTTTCTTCTTTAGTGTTACCTTTCTTTAAATATTTACCGTTGCCTTCAAAAGAAAAACGTGTTGGAATAGGTCCGCCTTCAGGTAAGTTTTGTGAATATAAATGCCAGTTGTCATCAATAGCGGCAATTGCAATTAGTTCGTATTCTGATTCTGATATTTTTTTGACTTCAGTTGTCCATTTAACAGGCTCTAAAATTTGACAAAACATATTTACACTAAATAATGCAAATACAATAAGTGCTATTTTTTTCATTCTTAATTATTTAAAGTAAATATTTGGTACAAAATATTACCAAATATCATACCTAAGCAAAAGTATAAATAAAGATTCTAGGAATTAGTTAAATAGACAATAAAAGAGCCAATAGCTTTGCTAATAAAATGTTAAAATTTAAATCATAAATAAGATTTTGAATGGTGTTTAAAAGCATAAAAAAAGGCGCCACTAAGTGTACGCCTTTCTTGAATTTTACTCATTTTTAGAAATTAACGGATATCTTTCCTCTTAAAAAGAACGGTGTTCCGGGAGTAAAATGAATTTCTTCCACAGAATCAGGTTCATTAAATAATCTACTTTCGGTCGCAAATTGGGTTTCGTTCCATTCACTATCAAATAAATTTTCAACAATTAAGCCAAACGTCCAGTTTTTATGAGTGTAATTTAAATTTAAATCTGTAATAAAATACCCTTCAGCAACAATTGAATTGTCTTCATTTGCTGGCCTGTCTTTAATATATCGATAACTCAATCCGCCAGAAAAATTCTTTAAGTTTTTAATATTTAACCCTCCAGACGATGTTAAATCTGGGGCAAGAGGAATATAGTCTTCTCCACTAGGTTCTTCGCTACTTCGGGCATACGTATAGTTAATATCGGTATTAAAAAACAACCAATCGTTAAACTGATAACGTAAACCGAAATCGACGCCATAACGCTTTGTTTTTCCGCTAGGCTCAACAATACCCGCGTCACCAACGTAAACAAATTCTTGTTGTAAAAACAAGCTCCACAAAGCTGCGTTTATTACCAATCTATCTAATGGTTTAGTAATTAATCCTACGTCTGTGCCAAAAGCCACAGGCAGTGTTTCTTTTCCATTATTAGCGGTAACGACTCTGGTATCGTTTGAATGATAGCCCAATCCCGTTTTAGCAAATAACTGAAGTTTTGGTGATGAGGCATAAATAACATTTAATTTTGGACTCAGTAAAACCTTATTCTCGCTTTTATTATCATAAGTTTCGGTTAGTAAATTTTCATAATCAAAATTGAAAT
This sequence comes from Algibacter luteus, assembly GCF_900141715.1. Lineage (GTDB taxonomy): Bacteria > Bacteroidota > Bacteroidia > Flavobacteriales > Flavobacteriaceae > Arenitalea > Arenitalea lutea. Next base: position 159,952 of record NZ_FQYK01000002.1, read on the forward strand.
AATCTAAACGTAACCCAGGGTTTAATGTCCATTTTTTCTTCTTGTAAGTTAAGTTAGCAAACGAAAATCCGTTTAATTCATCTACATTTCCGTAGGCTAAACGTTCCAGTAATTCTTGTCTGTTTTTTGTTCTTGATAGTTGCACATCGTTGACATCGTCATATCTGAAACCAACCCCAAGCTCATATTTCAATTGTGCATCATGGTCTTCAAGATGAAAAGAATGCTCAAAAACTGTTTTTCCACCAATGATGGTTCTATTTTCATATTGACGAATTTGATCTGCATTTACTGGGTCTTCCAAAAAGAAGGTGAAATTCGAAAACAATTCAAAATCGTACTTTGAAAGATATGCCGATGATTTAATGGAAGAATGCTCGTCTAATATTTTGTTGTGACTTACCCAAAAATTACTTCTGCTGGTATTACCTCCTTCGGTATCATCAATAGCTCCAAATCGACTTATTTGACCACTTTCAACAGCTCGCACAGGTATTTGTCCGGAGGCATCCCATTTACTCTGAAAGTGAGAAATAGCTAGATTAAATTCTTGGTCCTTATAATTATTAAAATTATAACGCCCCATGATATTAATACGATTAAAATTTTGGGGAGACTCAAAAACACCATCCGAAAGCATTAGCTCTGAAGCTAAATATGCAGAACTATTTTCTGCATCAATTAGTTTTACCATACTTAAGGCACGTAATGTGTTAAATTGACCAGCTTCCAGTGAAAGTATATTATTATCAATGGTCTTTTTGGTATTAATATCAACATAACCAGCTGTATTGAAATTGCCTTTATCTGCGTAATAAGAACCTTTACCAAAGTCGATATTATCAATAGTTTCTGGAATAATGAAGTGCATATCTGCGTAACCTTGACCATGTGCATGAGACACCATATTTACAGGCATTCCATCTACATCTATAGAGATATCCGTTCCGTGGTCGATATCAAAACCTCGTAAAAATATTTGTTCCGCTTTTCCACCGCCGGCATGTTGCCCAATAATTAAACCGGGTATTTTACGCAGTACTTCTTGCGACGATTTTACCGGACTAGTTTTTAAGTCTAGATTTAAAAAGGTACTTAAAACATTTACTTTTGAAACTATTAAAACTTGGTCTAAGGATGCCGAAGAAATTGATAAATTAATCTGGACTTTACTATCTAAATGAGATTCGTTGATTAAAAGCTCTTGATTTTCGTAACCTAACTGATAGAAATACACGACATCGCCAATAGAGATGTCATCTAATTCAAAATACCCCGAAACATTAGTATAAGTATATGCTCCTGTATTTTTATTGTAAACCCCAACACCCTGTAACGGTTTACTATTATCGTCTGAAATTACTGTTCCGCTTAGTTCATGCGCGTTTACGACACCAAAACTACAAGCAAACAACAATAATGTTATTATTTTTTTAAACATAACAATTGTATTTTTTCAAATGAAAGTGTTGTACATCCAAATGAGTTGATAAATAAAATAGAATTTTTCCTTCTTGTTGTTATTATTTTATTCAACAAAAAGTCCAATACAATTATGTTTGCTGCGGAGGTACCAATATGCCTCTTTGAAACCCTTTTTGAATTTTTTGTTTAGTAAATGAAAACAAATGTTTGTCGGGAAGAGTTGGTGTGAGTAGTTGATTGTGATAAGAATAGTCAGTAGTTAAATGTTTATCAATTTTCAAATTTAAAATGATGGACTTTTCTTGATTTTTATCCGAATTTAAAGCCTTCAATATGTTATTCAGAACTTGTAAAAGTTTATGATCATGAACTTCTTCTGACACATTAAATGTATGACTTTCATGCACTTCATAATTTGAATTTGTTTGAATGGAATGCGTTAATACAGAATCAGGCATTTCAAGCTGATGCACAAGAATATGTAATAATTTATTCAATTCATTATGAGATGGTCCAAAAACATAGCAAATGCTCATAGCTATAACAACTACCTTTAAAACAAATGGCTTCAAGCCTTTTTGAGCATTTTTATTCATTTAATAATTCAGTTAAAACTTTTTCTATATTATCAGCATAAGATGCAATAGTCGGGTAATTAAATACATCGGTAATTGAAATATCCAATTCTAAAATTGATTTTAATCTAGAAGTAATAGAAATAGCATTTAATGAATTTCCACCAATTCTTATAAAATTATCATGAACCCCAATTACATCAATTCCTAAAACTTCTTTCCAAACATCATGTATTATTTCGTCAATTTCATTTCTTGGAGATACATACGAACTTTTGTTAAAAGCGGTTTTATTTTTTATTTGAACATTATTTTTCGGGAGTTTTTTTCTGTCTACTTTTCCACTAGATAAAAGTTCAAATGCTTCTGTATGAATATAAAATTGAGGAATCATATATAAGGGAAGTTTAAGCTCTAATACACTAGTAATATTTGATGTATCCACTTTTTCTCCTGTATAATATGCAACGAGATTCTCTGCTTCGTCCACTGTTACAATTGCTTGGGATATAACCGTATATTTCTCAATATTTTTCTCGATTTCACCAAGTTCTATTCTTAACCCTCTAAGTTTTATTTGATTATCAATTCTTCCATGATATTCTATTACACCATCATCTCTATATCTTGCAAGATCTCCCGTTTTATACATTTTTGCTTTGGGATTATCAGAAAAGATATCTTTTACAAAACGTTCATTTGTAAGAGCCTCTCTATTCAAATATCCTTTTGCTACTTGTTTCCCTGCGATATATAGTTCACCTTTTAAACCTATTGGTAATTGGTTTAATTTTTCATCTAAAATATAAAGCTGTGTGTTGGCAACAGGTTTACCTATTGGGATGCCGTTAGAGAGTTCTGATTTTTTACAATGCCAACTTGTTACATCAACCGAAGCTTCTGTTGGGCCATATAAGTTGTGAATATCTAAATTTAATCTGTCATAGGTTTTCTCAACTACTGGAATAGATAAGGCTTCGCCGCTACAAAAAATCCGTTTAAGACTTGTACAGTTTTCAACACCTTCAGTTTGAATAAAAATATTTAACATAGAAGGCACAAAGTGTATATTAGTGACTTTGTGATGCCTAATTGTATGTATTAGTCCATCTGGATTCATGTGGCCATCAGGAATTTCAACAATGAGTTTTGCACCTACTTGAAGTGGCCAAAACAATTCCCAAACTGATACATCAAAAGTGATTGGTGTTTTTTGAATAAATGTATCTTTACTAGTAATTGGATAATCGTTATTCATCCAATTAAGTCGATTGCAAATGCCTTCGTGATGGCATTTTACACCTTTTGGCTCTCCGGTGCTACCCGAAGTATATATTATATAGGCTAAATCATCTGATTGCGAATCTATTACAGGTGAATCAGCATTTAACGAAGAAACCTGCTTTTCTATAACTTGAACATTAAAACAATTTGTACTTTTTAAAACTGTTTGTACTATATTATTATGATTATAAAACAGTGTTTTTACATTAGCATCATTTATGATAAATTCTAAACGTTCATCAGGAATATTAGTATCAATCGGTAAATATGCTGCACCTGCTTTTAAAACCCCATAGATGTAAACCATCATTTCTAATGATCTTTCGAGACTTACGGCTACAATATCCTTTTTTTGAATTCCATTTTGAATCAGAAAATGAGCGACTTGATTTGATTTTTTATCCAGTTCTTGATAGGTAAGCGATGTTTCCTTGAAAACAAGTGCTTCATGATTTGGAGTTTTCTGCACTTGTTTTTGAAACTTAGACAATAGTGTTTCATTTTCAAGATAATCAACAAAAGTTTCATTCCACGATTTTATTTTTACTACTTCAGCATCAGTAATCAGATTTACAGTATTAATTTCCTGAGTATAATCTTCAATAAAAGCATCTAATAACTTTAAAAAATGTTGAGGAATTGCTTGTTGCTTTTCAGCATTAAAAACTCTTGTGTTTAAATCAAAATAAAGTTGTTTTTCTCCAGAGCTATCAAAATCGTGAACGTGAAAACGAATGTGATGTCTCGGATCTGTGTGACCTGAGTGCACCCATGATGTTTTTACAGAAGCTCCATTAAATTCAGAATTCGCCGTATTTATGTAATTAAAAAAAACATTGAAATCCCTATTTAATTCTGCTGTAGATGCCCCAACCTTTGCGTTTTTAAGAAAACTATTACTCTCAACTTGAATCTTTTGCAAAAGCGACAAAAACGTCTCATTTTCTTCAATATCAGTTTGCAAAGGAAATGCTTCTACAAAATATCCTATAGTATTTCTAAAGTTATTAGTGGACCTATTATGAGTTGGAGAACCAATAACTAAATTTTCCTGACCACTAATCCTGTAAATGAATGCGAAAAGCGTTGTTAGAAATATATTAAATATTGTTAATTCTAAATTCCAACCTTTTAAACCTCTAATATTTGCTAAATCATATAACTTTTGAGTACGTTCTATCCCAAGATTTAGGTTTACACGGTTTGAGGCTGTATCTAATAAAACATTTTTTATACCATATAAAGATGGCGGCGTAAGAAATTTTATTTGTTTTTCTTTCCAGTGATTTAGTACATCTTTGTTTTTATCTTGCTTTATAATTTCTTGATTATAAGCAACAAATTCCTGATAAGAAAGTAAATCATCAATATTATCCAATTGATTTTGCAATGTCTTCGAATACAATTCGGACATTTTAGAAAACATAATAGTTGAGCTCCAACCATCGGTAATTAAATGATGCTGATTGATATACCAGATAAAATTTTCTTCAGAACATTTTATTAAAACACTATCAAATACGCGCGTTTTTAAATCAAAAAGAATCTGAATTCTTTCTTTTAGCCATGCATTATAAACTTCTTTAGGATTTTTCAGAGTTGAAAAATCTAAAAATTCAACTTCATAATCAATTGAAGGTAAATACTTTTGAATGGGCTCGCCATCTTTTAATTCGAAAACAGAACGTAGAACATCACATTTCTCAATTAATTTTTTAAAGGCCAATTTAAAATGAGGAACAGAAATGGCATCTTCAATCTCATATATCATGACCATGTTGTACATAGGCGAATCTGGATTTAATTCCTGACCCAACCATAGTAACTTTTGGTTTTGAGCTAAAAATGTAAAATTTGTTACCATTTTAATTTTTCACATTATTAATCATACTTTGGAGTTAATGTATTTACATATACTTTCCACTGTCATAAAATTTTCAATTACCATTTCTTCAGGAGCCACTTGAATACTATAAGCTTCTTCAATAAATGAGATTAACTTCATCATACCTAATGAGTCTAAAATACCACTTCCTAAAAGATCGTCTGTTAGTTCTAAACCATCTTCAATTTCTTCATTTGCAAGTTCCTGCTCGATATGCTTTATTATGGATTCTTCCACTCTATTATGGTTTAATTATTTTTTCCATTTCTTTTCTATTAATTTTTCCTGTACTGGTTCTCGGAAATGCATCTAATATTAATATTTTACTTGGTAAAGCGTAAACAGGTAATTCGTTATTACAATGTTTTTCAAGATCTTTTGTGCTTATTTTAGAATTTTTATCCGTTAACACAGTTGCTATTAATTCTTTTTCTTCTTTTAAATCTGCAAGAACTACAGCTGCTTCGACAACACCTTTGAATTTTAAAAGTATATTTTCTATTTCATCAATTTCAATTCGGAAGCCTCTAAGCTTTATTTGTCTATCCTTTCTTCCTAAAAAAAGTAGTTCTCCCTTATTATTTAACTTTACCAAATCTCCCGTTCTGTAATAAACATGCATAAAACCTGGCGCAACCTCTAAATTGTACATAGATTTTTCAGTTAGAGCTATATTATTCCAATAACCTTGCATCATGGTTGCCGACCTTATAACTAATAAACCTACTTCACCTTCTTTTACCTCATTATCATTTTCATCAAGAATTTTAAACTCTGTGTTCCCCCAAGTTGTACCTATCGGAATTGTGTCATCTCCAATAGGAGGTTCATATAAATTATAGTTTGTACATTGATTTAATTCTGTAGGTCCATATATATTGCTATATATTGCATGAGGCCATATTTTCATTAACGCTCTTAATTGCTTTGTTGGAAAAACTTCTCCCGAAAATAATACCCATCTCAAACTTGAAAAATCTCTATTTTTAATACCTCCGTTCAACATTAATTGAACTAAAACTAATGGCACCGAAAACCAAATAGTTAATTGTTCTTTTTCCATCAATTCAGCTAAACTCACTGGAAATTTGAGATGGCCATCAGAAACTATAACAGTAGTAGCTCCAGCTAATGGTGCTGAAAAGTAACCTAGAATAGATGGATCAAAGTGCAAAGGAGCTACATTAGCAACTTTATCTGTTGGTTTAAAATCATATAAGTCTACCACTAATTCTGCAAAAGCAAGTGCGCTATTGTGGGTGTGCATAATACCTTTTGGAGTTCCTGTACTACCTGAAGTATAGAGAATATAAGATAAATCTTCTCCTAAAATATTTGCTGGAACGTAATTTTTTAATGATATTTTAAAAACATCTTCCCAGGTGATTGATTTAAATCCTTCTTCATTTGAAATTCCAACAATGCTTGTTAAATTCTTATTTTTTAAAGTAAGCTTTTTGATTTTTTTGATCTGTTGAGGAATTGTGATTACATGCTTTATACCACAATCTTCAATTAAAAATTTAGCACGCTCCAGGGGTGAAAATGGATCTATAGGCACATAAGCTGCTCCAGATTTTAAGATACCGTAAACTGCGATTGCAGTTTCTAAACATCGAGGCATTAATATACCAACCCTATCTCCTTTTTTTATTCCTAAATTATATAAGTGTTTAGCTAATTGAGAAGATTTCACATCTAAATCGTTGAATGAAATTACTTCATTCAAATATCTAAACGCGTCGTTGTGACCAAATTCTTTTGCGGAATTTTGACAAATCTGTACTAAGTTATATATCAATATATCTTTATTTATAAAAGTTTTAAAGCCCTAAAAGCTTTGAAATAATATTCCTTTGAATATCTGAGGTTCCTGCATATATTACGCCTCCAACAGAATCTCTTAAATCTCGCTCTACTTCATTTTCCGATAGGTACCCATAACCGCCATGATTCCGAATTGTGTCTAAGCTAGACAAAACATAACTTTCACTTAATTGCAATTTTAAGAGTGAAGACTCCAACATTGCTGGTCTTCCTTGGTCTTTAATCCAAGCCACATTATAAAGTAATAATCGTGATGTTTCTAAACGTAATTTCATGTCGGCAATCCTATTAGAGACTGATTGGAACTCACCAACCGATTTTCCAAATTGCTTTCTTTCTTTAACATACGCAATGGATTGTTCTAATTGATACTCCATAGCACCTAGCTGACTTGCCAATATACTGCATCGATCATATTCCAAAGAATGATTAGTAATACTCCAACCTGCGCCCTCTTTACCCAATCTATTCTTTTCTGGCACAAAACAATCCTTAAAATACAAGCTTCCAATTGGTACAGTACGCAAGCCCATTTTTTCTTTGTTAGAACTAACGGTAAAACCCATAGTGTTGGTTTCTACAATAAACGCAGATATGCCCCATTTTCCTAATTTGGAATTAGTTACAGCAAAAATTAATGCTAAATCTGCAACCGGTGCCAAAGTAATCAAGCATTTTTCACCGTTTAGTATATAACCCCCATCTACTTTTGTTGCAGATGTTTGCATACTAAAAACATCTGAACCTGCATTTGGTTCTGTAAGTGCATGACACGCTATTTTTTTTCCTGAAATTAAAGGAGGTAAAAATCTTTGCTTTTGTTCGTCTGTTCCAAATTGTTCAATAGGTAATTGAACTGTCCACATTTGAGCACTTAGCGCAAAAGGCAACCCATTATCTCTACAACCATAACCCAAGCCTTCCATTGCAAGGGTTGCACTGAGTAAATCTAGTTTAATTTTATATCCACCATATTCAGGCGAAACTGAAATACCTAATACTCCAAAATCAGCACATTTTTGCCAATCTTCTTTAGAAAAAGATAAGTCCTTATCTCGTTCATATATTGATGTATTTAAAACTTTTTTTGCGAATTCACTAAAATCTGATTTTAGTTGCTGTTGTACTTTTGTTAAGGAAAAATTCAATTTTTTTTATAACAATTAACTCAAATAATTATAACAATACAAAAACTATCGACATGGAACTTCTAATATCGTTAAACTTTTATTTTTAATAAAATTTACTAAAATACTTCATCTTTTTCTTGATTTTATACACTTCATCGACAAAATCATACAAATAAGTTTTTATATTTCTTTTATTCATAATATTCTCAATATCTTCTAAAAAAATCATTTTCTCAAAACCAATAAACCTAATAATTGTTTAAGGTATATTGATTTTTAAAAAATATATATGCTTAAAAAAGAACAGATTGAATTTTATCATTCAAATGGATATTTAGTTTTAATAGATGTTTTTTCTAAGGAAGAAATATCAAAACTTAATTCTAAAATAAAGAATTTTAAAAACCACACTTCCCAACCAAACGTAATTTGTGAGGACAATGGAGATATTCGCTCTATTTTTGCTCCTGAAATTCAAGAACCCATTTTTGGTGATTTAACAAAAGATAAAAGATTATTAATAGCTAGTGAGGAGTTATTGAAATCAGCTCTTTATTTGTACCAATACAAACTAAATTTAAAAGAAGCTTATGTTGGTAAATATTGGGAATGGCATCAAGACTTTCCTTATTGGCATTTTGGCGATGGAATTAAAACCCCAGAAATGATTTCGGTTATGGTTCTTTTTGATGAAGTAAAATCATACCAAGGTCCTTTATTAATTATACCTAAATCTCATCAAAATGGCATTGTAGATTTTCAACATAAAGCACATCTAGAAAATAAGAAAGACAACTTACTAAACTCTTTAAATTCAGATTTAAAATACACTATTAATAATGAACTTGTAAAAGAATATGCTTTAAAAAATAAGATTGTCTCATTAGAAGGAACTCAAGGTACAGTAATATTTTTTCATCCTAACATTTTTCATGCTTCCAATTCAAATGTTTCACCTTTTAAAAGAAGTACTGCTATAATTACATATAACAGTATCCACAATACACCTGAAAAAAAATCTTCAAGACCTCATTATATTTGTTATAGAAATACTACCCGTCTTAAAGTTTTCAGTTAAAACACTTTCAGCAAATAGATTTTAGTAAAACTCAAAAATCAATTTTAAATATGAAAAAATTATTATTCCTCTTTGCATTACTTTCATCAAGTTTCATTTATGCTCATGCGCCAAACTCTAGCTATATTTTTTTAAGAATTTATGAAAAAGATGGTATAGAAGGGCGGTTTGAAATTAATGCTACTGAAATAAATACATTTTTTAATTTAAATATACCAAAGAATGCCAAAATTGAGGATATAGCTCCCTATAAAGACTTAATTCAAGAATACATACGCAAAAATGTTTCATTCAGTTCAGAAATGGGTGATTATAAAATAGTCTTTGAAGAATTGGGCTATTTACCAATCAATTATGGTAATTTTATGGAATTTCATTTTCGTTTAGAAGAGGTTAAAACATTACCTGATAATTTAAATATCTATTATAATATAGGTTTTAAAGAAGACAAAAGCCATAAGGGTTTTTTAACAGTTGAGTATAACTGGAAAGCAGGAATGATAAATAATGAAGCCGTAATTGCTCTAGATTTTTCTCCGTCAGAACCAAACGATACTTTAAATTTAAGCGAATCTTCGGTTTTAACAGGATTTATTGCGATGATAAAGCAGGGTGTTTGGCATATATGGATTGGTATAGACCATATATTGTTTTTATTAGCACTTATTTTACCTTCAGTTGTAAGAAGAAAAAACAATACTATTTTCGGTTGGGAACCAGTACTAAATTTTAAAACCGCTTTCATTTATATTATTAAGGTGGTTACCTTTTTTACCATTGCTCATACTATTACGCTTACACTGGCTTCTTTAGAATTGGTCACTTTGCCATCACAACTCGTTGAATCAATAATCGCGTTTTCTATAGGGCTGGCGGCTTACCATAATATTCGACCAATTTTCAAAATGAAAGATTGGATTATTGCTTTTATATTTGGATTATTCCATGGTTTTGGTTTCGCGAGTGTTTTAAGCGATTTAGGATTAACAGGAGAATTTTTAACCTTATCACTTTTAGGATTCAATTTAGGTGTTGAAATAGGGCAACTGGTCATTATTATTGGTATTTTCCCATTATTATACCTAATTAGAAATTATAAATTTTATCCTAAATTTTTAGTTTACACATCAGTTCTACTAATAATTATCTCACTATATTGGTTTATTGAACGCGTTTTTGATATCAACTTGTATATTGATGACTATATATTTCAATTTGCTTATAATACAGCAAAATGGCTAGGTTTAAAGTAATATTTTGAATAATAATTTTACTAAAATGACTTAAAAAACTATGGCTGAAAAAGACACAAATAAAGCATCTCTTCTCGCTAGGTGGAAAAGCAAAAACAAGGATGATGCATCTACAAACGTTATAAACAAAGCACCAACTGGTATTAATATTCCGTTGTCTTACGGACAAAAGCGACTATGGCTTTTACAACAGTTGAATCCTAATAATGCTTTTTATAACTATTCAGAAGCCTATACATTTAAAGGTAACCTTAATCATAGCTCAATAATTGAAAGCTTAAAACAAATACATCAACAACATGATATTCTCAGAACAACATATCATATTGAAAATAATGAAATTTATCAAAAAGTAAACCATACTGCAGAATTAGATATTCAGCAATATGATTTTACAAATTTATCTGATGATGAATCTAACTCTGAAACTCAAAAGATAATTGAATCACATGCGAAACACTATTTCAATTTAACTAAAGGACCACTGATTAAAACAGTTTTAATTAAAATAAGTGAAACTCGCCATATTCTGCAAATCACCATGCATCATATCATAACAGATGAATGGTCTTTGAGAATTTTAAGAGAACAATTGTCGAAACTTTATCAAGCTAAAATCTTAAATACCAAAATACCTAAAAACTATACGAATATTCAATATGCTGATTTTGCGTATTGGCAACTAAAGCAAGGTGTAAAAAGTGTTCATTTAAACTATTGGAAACAGCAACTTTCTGGAGATATTCCAACCTTAAATTTCCCTACAGACTTTTCTAGACCTATACAGACTAAATTTAAAGGTGCCATTTCAAAAACTGAAGAATACAGCAAAGAATTCTCTAAAAATATTTTAGCGCTTTCAAATTCTTTAGATATTACACCATATGTATTAATGCTTTCCGCTTTTTATGTATTTCTGCATAGATGTAGCGGACAAACAGATGTACTAATTGGATCACCTATTAGTAACAGAGACCATAAATCGTTAGAAGATGTACTAGGCTTTTTTATCGACACAATTGTTTTACGAACTCAAATTGACCCAACCGCATCCTTTAAAGACTTGGTTTCTGAAGTTAGACAAAACACATTAGATGCCTTCTCAAATAAAAACATCCCTTTTGATGTATTGGTTAAAGAGTTAAAAGTATCGCGAGCATTAGCTACAAACCCCTTTTTTCAGGTTATGTTTGTTTATAATGAAAAAGTTGAAATACCCGCTTTTAGTGAAGACTTAAAATTAAATCATAAACTATTAGACCCCAAAGTTTCAAAATTTGATTTAACACTATTTGTATCTCATGAAAATGATAAATTAAGTACGACGTTCGAATATTCAACCGAGCTTTTTGAAGCATCAACAATACAAAGATTTCAAAACTATTTTAAATTACTTTTGGAAAGTATTGTAACAAATCCTTACGAAACCATTGGCAAGCTACAAATGCTCACGCCCTTTGAAAAACAATTATTCTTAAACCAAAAATCAGAAACTCAACATCACTTTGGAGACTACAATTGTATACACGAAGTAATAGAAAACATTAGTAAAACTAATCCAAACGCTGTAGCTGTTTCTTATAAAGACAATTCTTTAACCTATAAAGAATTAAACGATAAGGCCAACACTCTAGCCACCTATATATTACCTCATATAAAAAGGCCTAACGAAATAGTCGGGTTGTGTTTAGATAGATCTGTGGACATGATAGTAGGAATGCTAGCTATTTTAAAAGCTGGTTGTGCTTATTTACCAATAGATCTGGAATACCCAAAAGAAAGAATTCATTTTATGCTTAACGATGCTGAAGTTGGCACTATTATTACCCAACAAAACGCAGTTAATTTATCCAATAGCAGTAATGTTAGAATGATAAATATTGATAATCTAGATCTGTCATTAAATTTAAAAACTTCAGATTTACCAGTTTCGAAAGCATCAAATGATGCTTATATAATTTACACCTCTGGTAGCACAGGGAGACCTAAAGGAGTTCCTATTACTCATCAAAATATTATGCACTCAACGAGTGGAAGACTAGATTTTTATGATAAAAATCCATCTGCTTTCTTGCTTATGTCGTCTATGTCTTTTGATAGTTCTAAAGCTGGAATTTTCTGGACCCTTTGTACTGGTGGAAATTTAGTTATTACCGAAAAACGCATTGAACAAGACATCGAAAAAATAGGACAAATAATTCTAGAAAAAGCTGTTAGTCACACTTTAATGCTACCTTCATTATACAAAATGTTGCTAGAATATATTGACACTAACAAACTTCAAAGCTTAAACACTGTAATGGTTGCAGGAGAAGCATGCTATTCATCGCTTTGCGATGCCCATTTTACCAAGCTACCGAATGTTAAATTGTATAATGAATATGGGCCTACCGAGGCCAGTGTATGGTGTATTGCTCATGAAATTGTAGAAAAAGACATAAACAGAATGTCGATTCCTATAGGCAAACCAGTTGCGAATGCTAAAATTTATTTAATGGACGATTATTTAAATCTAGTCCCATTTGGTAGTATTGGTGAAATATACATTGGTGGACCTGGTTTAACAAATGGTTATATTAATAGGCCTGAATTAAATAAAACTTCTTTTGTTGTAAATCCATATAACACTTCAGAAAAACTCTATAAGACAGGAGATTTAGGTAAATATAATAATGATAAAACTATAGCCTTTTTAGGAAGAGCAGACCAACAAATAAAAATTAGAGGCTATCGTGTAGAATTAAATGAGATTGAAAAAGCGATTAAATCTTATAATGAAACAATTGAAGAGGCTTTTGTTTTAATAAAAGATGATACATCAAATTTTGATTTAAAAGAAGCTAATGAATTCGAGAGGGAAGACAACTTAATGCAGCTTTTAGAGCAAATGGATGAAATTGAAATTGAAACAATTGTTTCTTCGATAAAAACGCTAGATTCAAATCAAAAAAAATACCTACTTAGTCAATTAGAAGCATAAGTTATGAGAAAAATTAAGAGATCTAAAGCATTTGAAGTTGTATTAACCATAAATGATGAACAATTTATTCGTCCACCTAAAGATGCTCAAAGAAATGCCATTGTGAATAGAGCACTTAAAGAGTTTGTAGGTAGTTTAAATATTTTAGATGCACAAGCTAAACATTTTGTTCCAGGAGCAACTTCACACTCCTTTAAAGAGGATAGATCACAAAAGGTTTTAGAAGAACAAGAAATCATGGAAGATTGGCAAATTCCATTGATGAAAGAAATGGCAAAAACCATTGCTGAAGATGGTGGCGATATTTTAGAAATAGGCTTTGGAAGAGGCGTTTCTGCCAATATGATAATGCAATACCCGATAGACTCATATACAACAATTGAATGTAATGATGATGTTGTAAAAACGTATTTTGAGACGTTTAAAAACGAACATTCAGATAAAAATATTAAACTTGTACATGGTTTATGGCAAGACACCATAGACTCTTTGACTGAATTTGATGGCATTCTATTTCATACATATCCTTTAAATGACGATGAGTATATGCAATATGTTAATGGCAGCATAACCTTTGCAGAACACTTTTTTGAACACGCAACAAAACATTTAAAACTAGGCGGTTCTTTTACTTATTTTTCCAATGAAATTGACTCTTTAAGTAGAGAACATCAGCAATTATTATTAAGACATTTTTCTTCTTTCAGTGCCAAAGTAATTCCTTTAGAAATGCCAAACGATGTTAAAGACACTTGGTGGGCTAATTCCATTTTGGTAATTAAAGCGATAAAATGAAACAAGAAAATCTAGAACATACAATTGAGCAACTTTCTGTAGACGAAAGAAAACTTTTAATGTTTAAAGCCAAAGAGGTTCTTAAAAATAAAACAGTATTAACTAATCCTGACGCTCAAAAAAGAATTGTAGCCTATATTAAAACAGAAGTTTTACTAAATAAAGAGGAGCTTAAGTCCCATTTAAAACAAAGACTTCCGGATTACATGATACCTTCATCCATTAATGTAATTGATGTAATACCGCTGTTACCTAACGGGAAAGTTGATAAGAAGAAATTACAAAAACTTAAAAATACGGAAGACAGCTTAGAAACCTTTGAAAGTGATATTATTGAGCCAAAAAACGAAATAGAATCCACTCTGGTTGAAATATGGGAAGAAGTTTTAGGGTTTTCTCCAATAAGCACAAACGACAACTTTTTCGAAATTGGCGGAGATTCAATATTAAGCATCCAAATTGTTGCACAAGCTAGAAAAAAAGGAATTCATTTAAAAGCAAATCAATTATTCGAAAATCAAACCATATTAGAACTCTCAATGTTTACAACTGCTGTAAACAAGGATGCAAATGCTGTCGAAAATAAAATTGAGATAGCAGGGGAAATACCCCTAACTCCAGTGCAACATTGGTATTTTGAAACCCATCGAAATGCACCACATTTTTGGAATCAAATTATAGATTTACAACAAATAAATACCACTTCCAGCAAAATTTTCGAAGACATTTCGAAACAATTAATTTCGAACCACGAGGCATTAAGATTGAGTTTTAATAAAAAAGATGAAGGTAAATGGCAAGCCTTTATAAAACCATCAAACGAAATTAACAGCTACCTCGAGTTTAATTTAGGTAGTGAAGACAGTGTTTCATCTCAAAATAATAAAATAGAAGAAATTGTATTAGAAATACAAGAAAATACGAATTTATCAGAAGGAAGTTTATTTAAACTTATTTTCTTTAATTGTAATAGTTTACAATCAAATAGAGTTGTCATAATAGCACATCATTTAGTTATAGATTTAGTGTCATGGAATATTATTGTACAAGAAATAGCCAATACTATTAATACCATTAATAACGATTTTATTTTAGAAACCAATCATAACAAAACCGCAACAATAAAAGACTGGGCAAATTATTTGGATAAATTTTCAAGTAGTAATTCTCTGTTAGAAGAGCTTAACTATTGGAATTCTCAAAAAAACGACAATAAGAATTTTCCAACCGATTATACTTCAAACTCTCACATCTATCTAGAGAATTCTATATTTACACAACACGTGACATTAGACACTGAGCAAACAAAATTATTAGTTCATAATGCGAATGAAACCTATAGTACCAAAGTTGAAGATCTGTTAATTGCTGCTTTAATTGCAACTTTATGTGATTGGGGAAATTTGGAATACCTATTACTTGGTCTGGAAAGACAAGCAAGAAATATTGACACTCAAGATATAGACGTTTCAAATACAGTAGGATGGTTTACCTCCTTTTTTCCAATTGCTTTAAACTACAATAAAACGCAAGGTTTAGGTACTCATATTAAAGGGATAAAAGAAGAATTAAGAACAATTCCTAGTAACGGCATAGGCTTTGGAGTTTTAAAATATCTGTCAAATACTAACACCTCAAAATTAAAGGAATTACAACCTAAAGTTATTTTTAACTATTTTGGTAAAGCAAATACCAACGAAAAAAACAACGAAGTAGGTTTTAAGTTTATGGAATCTTCTACAAGAGACATGCAAAGTGAGCGTAATTATGAAATAGAAATTAACACACAGATTATAAATGATAATTTATATGTTAATTGGAGTTTTACTAAAGATTTGTATAAAGAAGAAACGGCATTAATACTGACAGAAAAGTTTATAGAAAATTTAAAATTAATTATTAAATACTGTATAACACAAGATAATATAACATATACACCCTCCGATTTTCCCGAAGCCAATATTAATCAAGATGATTTAGACAACCTATTAGGTCAATTTTAATTTGGTAGTTACCCATGATAAATAAAAAACAATCTACAGTAGAAGCTATTTATCCCTTAAGTTATATGCAGCAAGGGCTTTTAATACATCACTTATCTAGTGAATTGGATCAGGGGTTTTTAAATACTGAATGTACATTAACCGGTGATTTTGACTTGACATTATTTCAAGAATCTTGCGCTTTTATTGTGAACCGACATGATGTTTTACGTTCTACCATTCACTGGAGAAACCTTGAAAAACCGTTGCATGTTTTTCATAAATCAAAAGAAATTGAAATCGAATATTTAGATTGGATTGAAGCTTCTTCAACAGAAAAAAAAACAAGCTGGGATAAACTAAAAGAAGACGCTTATAAGAATGGAGCTAAACTAGAAACAGGAGCTTTGTTAAGAATAACTATTGCAAAAATCTCAAATAGCCAGTTTAAAATGCTTTGGCCAATGCATCATATTTTATTAGATGGCTGGTCAGGAAGCATTATTATAAAAGATTTATTTAGCGTTTACAATAGTTTATACTTTAAAAAAACGCCTCAACTAGACACACTACCAAATTATAAAGCATATTTAAAATGGACTAATGAACTTCCTGAAGAAGATGCTAAAGTTTTTTGGAAGGATTATTTAAAGGATTATAAAACTCCTCTCCTATTTAGTAGCAACATAATTACTACTGATAAAGTAGAAACTACAATTTCCAATACATTCAACCTTTTTGAAAAAGAAACAAACCAAATTAAAGATTATTGTAAAGAAAATAAAATAACCGTAAACACGCTAATACAGTGTATTTGGTCTCTGGTACTTGCAAAATTTTTTAATACAAAAGATGTTGTGCATGGAACTACCGTTTCTGGAAGAGCAGGAGATTTTCCAAATATTGATTTGCTGGCAGGAATGTTTATGAATGTGCAACCTGTAAGAAGCAAAATTGATGAAAACATGACGTTTTCTAATTGGTTTCAAAACATGCAAAAACTTCATTTCGAAGCTAGAAAATTTGAATACCTCAGCTTAGAGACACTTTATGAATATATAAATTGGTCTGAAAACTCAACGCTTTTTGATAGTTTGGTTGTATTTGAAAATTATCCAGCACTAAAAGCAGAAAACAACATTTTAGAAGTTTCAGATATTAAAAGTGGATTAACATCTACATATCCTGTGACGCTGGCAGTGCTTCCGGGTATTGAAACTAAATTTGTACTAACAACATCTTCTAAATATGTTGATTCAGACATGGCGCTGTGGCTAATCAACTCATTAAAAAAAGTACTAGAATTAATTACTATAAAAGAAATAACCAAATATTCAGTTCTAATTAAAAGTATTGATGATTTTAAAAAATCAGGCTCTGAGCAAATTGATAAAAATAACTCAGTAATTAGTGATGCTTATATCGCACCTAAAAACAATACAGAATTACAACTATTACAAATTTGGGAAAGTTTGTTAGGAATAAATCAAATAAGCACAAAAGCTAATTTCTTTGAACTTGGAGGTAAATCTTTAGTTGCGGTAAAAATGTTTACACTCATTAATAGAAAATTTAAAACAAAACTATCTGCAACTGCATTATTAGAACATCCTACTATAGAAAAACTTTCTAATTATATTTCATCTGATTCTAAGACGGAATCTTGGAAATATGTAATACCTATAAAATCAAAAGGTGATAAAAATCCGCTTTTTTGTGTACATGGTGGTGGAGGCTATGTTATATTCTTTAATCCACTATCCAATGCTTTAAACGATGATATTCCAGTTTATGCTTTACAACCGGCTGGATTAAATAATGACAGTACAATGCACGATAGTATAGAAAAAATGGCTTTAGATTACGCTAAGGAGATTAAAGAAGTTCAACCTAATGGCCCTTATAATATATTAACTTATTGCTTTAGTCCTGCTGTAGGAATAGAAATTGCAAATATTTTTAAAGAAAAAGGAGAAAGAACAAACTTGATTGTAATTGATAGTATAATCAAACAAGAAGATTTTACCGACCCTGAAAGAATAAAAATGCGCATTTATGGTTTCTTAAATCGTGTTTTGAAAAATCCTATCAATGCTGTAAAGTTAATGACCATAAATAACTATCGAAGATTTTTAGAGCCCATGGTTATAAAACTATTTGCTTCAAGTAGCAAAAAGAATCTGGATAAAATTACTCGTAATTTGGTCAAAATTTATATAAATTATGGTTGGTATAAAAACCACACCGATGATGTTTTACTAATATTAACAGAGAAAGCAGATAAAAAGCTAAATCCTACATATATTAAATCTTGGGAAGGTATCACCAACGGTAATGTTGAAGTGCGATATACAACCGGAAAGCACCATGAGTTATTTAACTCACCTCATATAGAATCTATAGCAAATCACATTGAAAATAGTATTTATAAAAAATAATAATCTTGAGTTTTTCAGTTGATAAAAATATATCATTAGATAAAAATGAAATCCATATCTGGTTTATCAATTTTAATATTTCCGAAAAATATTTTACTTTATTAAACTCCTTTTTATCCGAAGATGAAATTCTTAAAGCCTCTAAATTTAAATTTGAAAAAGACAAAAACTGTTCTATTATTACTAGAGGTGCCTTACGATTACTTTCTGGAAAATATTTAGGCTTAAATCCTCAAGAAATAAAATTTAAATATGGTGATTTTGGCAAACCTGCCTTTAATTTTGAAACGCCACTAAAATTTAATGTCTCCCATTCTGGAAATATTGCAGTTTTAGGTTTTTGTTTACATGAAGACATTGGTGTAGATATCGAAGTCATGAAAGCTAATTTTAATGTATTTGATATTGCATCAAATTACTTTTCAAGTTCCGAAATTGAGGCTTTAAAAATATTACCCAGAGAAGAACATACTAAAGGGTTTTACAGATGCTGGACTCGTAAAGAATCATTTATAAAAGCAAAAGCAAAAGGGCTTTCATTTCCTTTAGATTCATTTTCTGTTAGTATAGATTCAGATATAAAAGCAGAACTTTTAGAAACCAACTGGGATTACAGTGAAAAAGAATTATGGAAGCTATTTTCATTTTCATCACAAGAAAACTACATCGGAGCAGTTTCAGTTAAAGGCCAAATTCAAAAAGTAAACTATTTCAATTTCAAAGAATTTTTCAAATAAACTAAACTATTTACGCACCGCACTCTGTGTACAAGGGCAGTTACTAATTCCCTGCAAGAAGTTTAGTCCAATAGTTACTACGTGTGTTCCAGAGTTGTAAGCAGACAACTCATTTGTTGTAATTTGATAGGCATAACCAAAGTAGAAAATAGATTTTTGAAAGCCTACCATCGGACCAATATTTAATGGTTTAAGAAGTTGATCGTTCAAGAATCGATACGAAATACCCGCCCAAAAATAATCGTAATCTCTATTGTATTTTCTTAGTTTAAAGTTTAAATCTGTACTAGAACGTTTATCACTACTAAACATTTGATAGTAAATTGAAGGTTCAAATTCTAACCCACTTTTCTTAGGACCTTTAAAGGTATAACCCGTATAAATTTGATAATTTAAAAGTAGATTTGGTTCCGAAACTCTTATAGATTCATCAATTTTCTTATCTAAAATATTATTGGCGTTGAAGCTAAAAAAGGCACCTTTATATCGTAATAATGCTCCGATATCGAAATTGTTATTCGACGTTCTTCTATCATCGGTAACAAACGGGTCGATTATTGGGTTTTCGTAAGTTGTATTGAAGTTATCAATATCAATTCTGAAATTATTAATGTTATATGAAATACCAAATGATAAATATAATTTTGAGTAATAATCTAAAACCAAATGATGCGCAAACGATATTTTACCACCTGTCTGGATTGTATTTCCATTTCTATCATTATATAATGAAATACCAACACCAGACCGGTCTGCTATTCTAACATCGGCATAAATTGATTGATTGTCTGGAGCATTTTTAATACCTACCCATTGTGTTAAGCCGTTTGCTCGTATTTTTAAATTATCTCCAATACCAGCATAAGTCGGTGATACTACAAAGTCGTTATCGGCTAGGTGCTGCGTAAATACAGGTAAATTTAATTCTTGACCATAGCCACTTGCCATAACCACGAACACCAGATATATATATAATTTTTTAATTTGCATAATTCTTTAATTTAGTATCCGTTTATCTGTATAATGTAAAGTGTCCTACAAATTCACGTTTATCTCTCGGCTCATTCAATTTTACAACATACCAATAATCACCAGAGGGCAACTCAACGCCTTTATATTTCCCATCCCATTTATCGCCAATTTTTAGTGTGGCTACTTTTCTTCCGTATCTGTCAAAAATATTGAAGGTTAAATTTTGGTATTGCTCAGCACAACCTGGGCCCCATTCATCTAAATTACCATCGCCATTTGGGGTGAAATAATTCGGAATACAAACATCAATAAATTCAAAGAATCTAGAAGCTGAAACTTCACAACCATTGGCATCTATAACCGTTACGGTATAGTCAGCAGATTCAAAAATTAAAAAAGTATTTTCGTTTCCAAACGATTGTCCGTTAAGTAAGAATTCATAAGGTTCTGCGCCTCCAGATGCTGATGCCACAATTTCATTGAGACCGCCATCTGCGATTGCTAAAGCAAGAGGTTGAAAGGTTTCAATTTCAAAAGGAATGCCGTTATCCGTAATTTGAACACAACCATTTGGATGGCGTACTTCGATGTAATGCGAACCAGGAGATAGGTTTTCAAATACGCCCGTTCCGGTTGCAAATGGGCCTCCATCTAAAGCATATTCTAAAACTGAAGTATCGGCAATACTCGAATTTACACTAACGGTAACTGTATTGGTTACCGTATTAGTATTATTGGCATCATTAATACATTCATAATCTATATCGGCTATAGGTTCTAAAACGATGGGTTCTGCTAAAGGAATTGAAAATGGACTATCGCCACCACAATTACTATTATCTAAGACATAAACCATTTTTTCACCACCTTCTAAATTATCAAAAGTGTAGGTGGTTGTTCCTAATGGTAATTGAATATAATTTACATCATCTAAACTCACACTATACGGAGGTTCACCTCCTAAAATTTCAATACTAAAAGAGCCTGTTGTATCACCATCACAAGGTGCTTCACTGAGTATCGTGTATGTGAATCCTAACGGTGCTGGTTGATCAATATCAAAGTTATAAGTCACATAACAACCCAATTCATCTTGTACAACAATATCATAATTACCAGGTGCTAAATTTTCAACATCGGCCAAATCAAAAAACTGATCGAGCTGTGGTGAAATTGCATATTTTATAAAACCTGATCCACCAGAAGCAGTGATTTCTAAAATACCGTCGTTTTCTCCATTACAGGTAACATCAATTGGATTAAATGACACATCTAAAGGTAGTGCCGCATTATCGATTGGTGCCACAGCAGAAACTACTAAACAATCTCCACTATCTACTTGCACTTGATAATTGCCTACAGGTAAGTTTGTAAACACTCCCGGACTATCTTGAGTTACCGGTGTTATTGGATTTCCTGAAGTATCTTGTAAAGTATAAACGTAGTTACCAAGGCCACCTTCCGCTGAAGCAATAATAACTCCATTATCATCTCCGGCACAACTTATGGTTGCATTTGTTGTATCTAGACTTACCGTAAGAGTTGGTAACGGATCGTTAGTAATACTGTTTGAAACTTGTGCAGAACAGCCATTAGCATCTCGAACATAATACCTGAATGTTCCTGTTGAAACTGAGAAAGTTACAGATGACACAAAAGTTCCGATGACATTTGTGAATGTGGCTGTATCGCTATATTCGTAAATACCTGTTCCGCCTGTGGCACTTAATGTTAAAGTTGCCATCGTGGTACATGTTTGAGACGTTGCTTTTACTAAACTAGCTTCTACTTCAGTTGGTTGAGAAATGGTAACATTAGAAGTAGTGAACTCACAATTATACCCATCTGTAACAACCACGTTGTATGTTCCTGCTCCTAGCCCATTAAAAATTGGTGAAGTTTGCGGACCTGAAGAGCTCACAACAGGTGTAACCATGTTTAAAGTATATGTATAATTTGATCCTTGACCACCAGTAACACCACTAACAGTTATACTTGCATTGGTATCTCCAAAACATGTTAGCATACTAGGTGTTGCGTTAATTGTGGCGTCTATTGGTGTTGGTAAAATAAGTGAAATATTATCTGAAACGATACATCCGCCAGCGTCCATAACATTTACAGTGTATGAACCTGCAGATAAATTTGTAAAGGTCCCATTAGGTGAATAAGCTACTGTTGCAGCACCTGTTAATTCGTACTGATAATTTCCCCAACCTCCGCTTGCTGTGGCTGTAATTGTACCTTTATCATCATCACAAGTAACGTTTGAAGTTTCTGAAATGACTAAGGCTAATGGTTCTGATGGAGATGGAATAATTACTGACGCCGTTGCAGAACAAAACGGACTTGCAGTTTCGGTTAAAACTACCGTAAATGATCCCGCCGACATGCCTGAAACTAATTGTGGGTTGGTTGACGTATTTGCCGCAATAGGACCTAAAACAGATACCATCGAACTATCAAAAACCTCATAAGTATATGGTCCGGAATATCCACTGACACTTATTTCGAATTCGCCATCGTTGGCTCCAAAACAGGTTATCGCAGAAGGCGTAGTTGTTATTGAAGGAGATAAAGCTTCTGGAAGTACTACAGTAACATCTTCTGAACAGCTAGTTACTGTATCTGTAATAGTAACAACATAAGTCCCTGAAGGTACTCCAGAAAACACATTACCAGATAACGTAATTGAAGCAGGATTTGGGCTAATAGAATAGGTATATGAACCTGTTCCGCCTGACCCGGTTATAGTAATTTCACCATCATCATTATTACAAGTTGGTAAAATGGTTACACTTGGTGTTAATGCTAAAGAGGCTTCAATATCCACCGTTACTATATTTCCACAATTGTTTGCATCTCTAACCTCAACGGTATGCGTTCCTGATGATAAATCAGAAATTGTAAAAGGGGCTGTTCTATTTTGAAAAGCTCCTCCATCTATACTAAAACTATAAGGCGCTATTCCTGCTGAAGTCAATGTTACATCTATCGCGAAATCACCTTCTGAAACTGTACATTGATTATTTACATTTGCTGTGATTACAGGTTCTGGATCTGATGGCAAAACAATTATTGGTGTAGATTGTATACAACCATAAGCATCTTGTGCATGCACATAATAGCTATTTGCATCTACATTAAATGTACTTGCCGATGACCACAGTGGATCTGTGGCTACAGGCGGAATTGCTGATGTTGTTATCTGATATAAGTATGGAGGCGTTCCTTGACTTGCAATAGCACTAATAATTCCTGAATTAGGATTACAATTAGCTGGCTTATCAACATATGCATTGACTTCTAATAATTCAGTTGATTCTCTAATTTCAAAAATAGCTGATGCTGATTGACAACCATCATAAGACCCTGTACCGCTTTCAGTAAATCGGATAT
Organism: Algibacter luteus; assembly: GCF_900141715.1. Classification (GTDB taxonomy): domain Bacteria; phylum Bacteroidota; class Bacteroidia; order Flavobacteriales; family Flavobacteriaceae; genus Arenitalea; species Arenitalea lutea. The sequence goes on from NZ_FQYK01000002.1 coordinate 183,712, forward strand.
AATATTGACCTGGAGCCAAAGTTCCTGGTGCAGGAGTAGTAATTGTTTCTGGTGTTCCGAAAGTTACTGCTATACTGGTTGGTCCGCTTACTGAAACGTTCGTATAGGCAGTAAAAATCTCATATTCAACAGAAGTCGTTGTGCTATCAAAATTATCAATAGTAAAGGTTACGCTTCCATTATTTTCACCTTGACAAACCACATTATTAGGAACAACAGATGACGTTAAAGTGGAAGCCGGAGCGATTGCTGAATCCGCAGATTTTACATAATAACAGTCGGTAACTAAATCATGAACCACAAAAGTATAAACAACACCTGGAGTTAAATTGGTAAATGTTCTTTGGTTGGGAAATCCAACATCAGATGGAAAATAAGTTAATGTATAAGGAACTGTATTGAATTCTAAAATACCAAATTCATAGCTTCCACTTCCCACAGCCGAAATCGCTTCAACTACAGCTGTTCCACCTGATGTACAATCAGGTACGGTTGTAGTTACATCGATTAATAAATCTGATGGTGGTGAAGCTATAACTTCTTGCTTAGACAAACTACATCCATTAGCATCTACTGCGGTTATAGTATAAGTTCCAAAGTTGATAATATTAAACGTATGGTCTTCATTTGATACCGCTGAATATGGGCTTCCAGGTATAACATCGCCAAAATTATTTGTAATGTAATACGTAAAAGCCGTCGTTCCTCCAGTTACATTTTGTATCGTGATAGAACCTAGACTTGAACCACCCGGATTATTACAAGTAATATCTACTTTGGTTAAAGCAAAATCGATTGGAATTGGTTCTGAAATGGTAATTGTTTCGGTATCCGAACAAGAATTAGCATCGGTTAAAGTAATGGTATAATCGCCTGCTGATAATCCTGAAGCTTGAGTTCCGTAATCGGTACTTGTTGTATTATTATAAACATTAAATGTGAAGGGTGCAGTCCCCACTGAATTATTAATTGTAATTTCAATAGCTGCATTACTATCGCCACTACATAAAATCGGTTGAGTCTGCGTTACCGAAAGTATTTCTGGTAAAGAAATAGCATTAATTGTTTGTACGCCGGATTCGGCAATACAACCATTAGCATCTGTAATTTGAAATTGATAAGTTCCGTCGGTAGCCGCAGTATGGGTAAAAGTAGTTCCTGTTACGGAATTAGAGCCACTGTAAGCACCTCCATTAAATGAAACTGCATAAGTAAATGGCGTTGTTCCTCCAGAAATATTTCCTGTTATGATACCGTCGGGCGATGCTGTACAATCTAAATCTTTAGTAATTACTGTGCTTACAGTTATAGGAGGTAACGGCGCTATCGTATAAGTTTCGCTATACGTACATTCGTTTGCATCTTTAACTTGAAAAGTATAGGTGTCAGGACTTAAACCAGAGAACACATTCAAACTTTGGTAAGGTGTTACAGCTCCTGAAGGCGCAATTATTTGATATTCTAAAGGTGTTGTTCCTCCTGTAGTCCCTGTAATGGTTACATCTGAAGTCAGGGCGGGACAACTAACTGGTGTGTTAGAGAAATCCATATCCGTAGGTGGATCTAGTGAATCAATTGTAATTGGAGCTGCTATAAATGCACATCCACTTGAGTCTTGAACAGTTACCGTATAGGTTCCATCGGTTAATCCACTGAACGTTGTGCCAGTTTGAAAATTTACACCATCTAAACTATATGAATAAGGCGCTGTACCTCCACTTACACCAGATACTGTTATAACACCATCTGATATACAAGTATACGGAGACGTTAAAGTGGCCGTTCCTGTTACCGTTGCCAGTGTGTTTATTGTTATGGTTTGTGGCGATGTTACGCAGGCATCTGGACCAGAACTATATTGCACAACCACATCATAAGTTCCATCGGCAAGTCCAGTAAATACATTTGAATTTGAAAACGTGGTGCCATTATCTATACTATATTGTAATGTGTTTCCATTAGGATTAGTCACGTTTATTGTAATGGAGCCTGAATCACCTTGATCTGAACATGCAATATCGGTTTTACTCACTGTAAAATCAGGAGCAGGTACTGCTTCTACAGTTATTGATGTTTGTGCAGAACAGTTATTTGAATCTACTACAAGAATATCATAAACTCCTGCTGTTGAAACTGGTATGATTGGTGTGGTTTGAAATGCGCTTGATCCATTCACAAAGTAAAAATATGGAGGTGTGCCGCCAGTTGGATACACTGTTATTTCACCATCAGTACATGTTAACGGTTTTGTTAAGGCCGAAGTGGCTTCTAACAACGGAGGTTCAATAATTTCAATATCTTCTGAGTGTATACATCCATCTTCAGTTGAAACATCAATCGTATACGTTCCAGGATTTAAGTTCGAAAATGTATAATCGTTTTGAGTAATTGGTCCAACACTATTTACCAAAGTTCCTCCTTGAGAAATCGAAAAGAAATATTGTGGTCGTACATCGTTAGCAGCCACCGAAACACTTCCCAATTCTCCATTACAATAAGGTTGCGTTATAATTGTTGAAACTGTAAAATCTGTTTGTCTAATTTGAACGTCAGGAACGGTAAAAATACAAGGGTTTGGGTCTACTCCTATTTGTCTAATATAAACATCATATATACCCGGTGTATTCACCGAAAACACATTACTAGCTTGATAGTTTACACCATCAATACTATATTCATAACCACTTGGAACGTTACCTACAACAATTTCACCTGAAGTAGTACAATAAATATCTCTAGAAGTTACCGTTGGAACGAGTAAATTCGTATAAATATTAAAATAAAACTGGTTGAAACATCCACCGTCGTAGTTTAATGTTAATCGATACTGACCTGCAGTATCTGCTAAAAAATTTGGTCCTGTTGTTACTTGATTCCAAGTACACGAAGCATCTTCATTGGCACAATCTGGATTTGACACAGCCGTACAGCTCGATTCATCTAATTGTTCCCATATAATAGATGTTGTATCCGTAATATTGGTTTCAATAAGTCTTGGTCCGTTGCCTCCACATAAAAAGATATTAGGTAATTCTTTACCATCATTAGGGCAAATTACAACTTGGTCTGCGTACGGAATTACAGGATTAGTAACTCCTGCGCCAAAAGTAACCACTTCAAAAACTTGTTCGGTAGACTGACATGGTGCCACTGCAGTATTCCATACATAATACGTTCCTGTTGAAGTTACGGTTATAGATTGTGTTGTTCCTATTACAGGAGAACCCGTGGGACTTGTAGACCATGAGTAAGAGTCGTATCCGTTTCCTGAAGTTAAAACTGTACTAGCACCACAAAGGATAACTTCTTCTTCAAAAGTACAATCAATATCAGCTAAAAAATTAGTTGCACCAGGTGTTAATAAACAGCCGGTATTAGTGTTAAAACTTGGGTCGTCTGATATGGTAAATGTTGGGTTTAAAGTTCCGTTATATGTGGAGTACGCTTGATTGCTAATTATATTCGAACAGGCATCGGTTAACAAACTACACGTTGATACCACAGTTACTTTAAAACGAATTTCTTGTACAGGATCGTTCTCTTCAACGATTGAATTGTCCACAGCAAAAACAATCTCTCTTGTTGTAGGATTATAACTTTGTACTGTAACACCAGCAGGTAATGAAACAATATCTGCAGGGTAATTAAATACAATATTTGTTGGAAGAATATCTCTTATTATAAGATTAGTGGCGTTATCATTTCCGGTATTTTGAAAACCTAAAATATAGTTTAACTCGTCACCAAGATTAACCAATTGCCCGCCAATATCATTGCCAGCAGCATCTTCAACTATTTTTGTTAAAACAATATATGGTTCTATAATATCTACCGCTAAAGAGAAAAAATATGGAAAATAGGTATCTCCACTAGTTTCCAATCGTACCGTAGCAGAAGTCGCATCGTTAGCAATAACTGAGTTTGCTGGATTAGGGACAACCATCACACCCGTATCAAATCCAAGTGTGTTTGTACTATTTGGGTTTCTATTGTTAACAGGTAACGCACTCAATTGTGTTACTGAACTATTAAAAAAGTTTGTTGCGGGTCTATCGGCAGTAGAAAGATTTAATCCATTTAGTAATAGTTGATCTCCTAAAATTGGACTGTCGCCTTCTAAAGTTGCAAATGCAAAATTAGCTCTAACAGGTGCAGGTGCAGGAACTGTTCTAAATCCTGCAACGGGAATATCTAATGTTGGATTAGCTCCAGGAATACTAATGGCACTAAACCCATCAAAACTAGTAATAGATTTACCTGGTAAAGTTGGGTCTTCATAAACAATATAAAGCGACCAACCTGCTGAATGCCCCGTATTATTTCCAAAATCTCCAGTTCGACCCTGAGCACTTGAAACATTCGCAACTGTATACGTTCCTAAATCATTAGCTAATCCTGTTACAATATTAGTTACATCGGCAAAACAGGCATAAGGAAAACTATCACCAGCATCAACCGAAGTTCCGTTGGCATCAAAAATAACCGTACCAACTATGTCGTTATAACCACCTGTAGGCCCTTTAAACTTTACATTTGTAAAAGGTTCTGCCCCTTCTGTAACTGCTCCCCAATACAATCCGGCATGTATAATTCTATAACATCCAGGATTTGGAATTGTTAAGTCGGCACTGGAAGAATTAAAAGTACTTGGATCTCCGTCAATATCAATATATACCATGTTTACGGTATGGTTGTACACCGACCCATCATTAAAAGCATTATTATCTGGCCCCAATATGTTATTCCCAATTAACTGGATATCTCCTTTTAAATCTTGATTAAACCGTGGCGTAAAAGGAACAAAATTTTGCGCAAACATTTGCAAGCTCAAAACGAGTAGCAATAATACGAGGGCCGTATGTTTTATAGTAGGTTTTTTCATAGTAATAATATTTATTCTTTCTTTTTTACTTGGGGCATTTTCAAAAAGAAATTATAATCATTTTTGTTATTCCAATTAATTTTCAATTTTAACCATAGCCATTTTACTATTGTATGGTTTATTTCCTTTGTTATTATCTAAAGCTGTTTTAGCTTCTCCTATTCCATCATACTTTTCATAGTAGATATAATATTTACTTGTATTCACATCGAAAAAGAAATTGATATCTTTTTGTCCAGCAGCAACGGCTTTCTCTAAAAAGGCATCCCTTTGTGCTACATCTGTATGAACCGCAATAACTAAATAATAACCAGATTCAACTTTACTTACATTTTTAACAATTTGAATATTGCTTAACGCTTCACCATGATTAAAATCTTCCGATGTTAATGGTTGTGAACTCGGTTGCGTAAATTTCTTAATACGCTCTAAAGTGGCTCTATCTTTAAAATATCTATCATCTTCATTATCATAAGCAGCACGTTTAATTCGTCTTCGTTTCTCATAATCTGTTGCCACCTTAATATCATCCAATGTTGTCATTAAGTTTTGCAACATATTTTTAGATTGTATTTGCTCTGATTTTAATTCTTGAATCGCGTTTGCATATGCCACATTTACTGCATCCTCTTTGCTCTTTACCTTTTTAAGACGGTCTCTATAAAGCTTTTCAATCTCTGTAATTTTAGCATTACCAAATTCTATTGAATTATTTATTTTGAGTTTCAAGCTTTCGATAACCGCATTTTCAGCAGAAACACTTTTAAATGCTTTTGGAGCACTAACTATGCCTTTTTCACTTAAATCGTTCTCCTCTTTTAAATCGTTTAAATCTTGTTGCTTAATTGCAACTTTAGCACTCAATTCATTCAACATTAAACTTTGTTCATCCGAAGTACTACTTATAACTTTTTCAAGTTCATTTAAAGATTTCGTTGCTTCATTAAGTGGAGCTTCTTGTGCTTTAGCTTCTGCTTCTTCGGCGATTCTTGCTTGTTCTGCTTGAATTCTCGCTTCCTCAAGTGCTTTAGCTTTTCTGTCAGCTTCGGCCTGAACTTTTGCTTCTTCGGATATTCTGGCTTGCTCTTCTTGTTCTGCTTTTAATCTTGCCGCTTCAACTGCTTTGGCTTTTGCGTTAGCTTCGGCCTGAACTCTTGCTTCTTCAGCTATTCTGGCTCGCTCTTCTTGCTCTGCTTTCAACCTCGCTTCCTCAACTGCTTTGGCTTTTGCATCTGCCTCAGCTTTAATTCTTGCTGCCTCAGCTATTCTGGCTCGCTCTTCTTGTTCTGCTTTTAATCTTGCTGCTTCAACTGCTTTGGCTTTTGCTTCTGCTGCTGCCCTAACTCTGGCTGCCTCAGCTAATCTGGCTCGCTCTTCTTGCTCTGCTTTCAACCTCGCTTCCTCAAGTGCGTTGGCTTTTGCGTCTGCCTCAGCTTTAATTCTTGCTGCCTCAACTATTTTCGCTTGCTCGTCTTGTTCTGCTTTTAATCTTGCGTCTTCAAGTTCTTTAGCTTTAACTTCTGCTGCTGCCCTAACTCTGGCCGCCCCAGCTATTCTTGCTTGTTCTTCTTGTTCTGCTTTTAATCTTGCAGCTTCAATTTCTTGAGCTCTTGCCTCTTCTTGAGCTTGAATTACAGGTTCTTCATTTATTTCATTCTTAACTTTCGTTGTTATGACTTTATCGGAATTAGCCTCGGTGTTATCAGAAGCCACTGTAACTTTTTTCTTTGATGTTTTTGATTTTGAAGTGTTTCTTCGTTTAGCAATTGGTCTTCTTTTACTATTAGACGGTATTAACAATGCTTCTTCATCATCGTCACCAGCATAATCGTATCTATTTCTATTATTAAATTTATAGGCCAAAGTAAAATCGTGGGCGTTTCCAAAAGTTGAAAAACCGCCAACGCCTTTTTCGTAATTATATTCGATTACTATTTGCGGACTAATATTTAAACCTATTCCAGCAGAAAAGGCATACAAACTATTGTATCCGCCTTGAAACCAAATTCCTTTTGGTACCATTAACATTACCATTGCTCCAACTACAGTTTGATCTTTTCTTAATTCTGCGCTGACTAAACCTGTGAACCTGCTTTCATCAAAAAAACCTCTGCTATTCATATAGCCTGTGTACATGATGTGTGCTTGAAAACTGTGCTCTGGGTTATCTTCTATCATTTTAGAAGACGTGACATTATATGAAACTAAGTTATTAACAGAAAGTCCAAAATCTAAAAATTCTGTTCCATAATTTATTCCCGGGTTCAAAGTAATAACTGAATTTGATGGCACGTCATCAAGCGATGAATCGGGAAAATTCGTAATTACGCTTCCATCGTTAATTCCACTTTTGTAAAACCCTAGGTTCATACCAAAAGTCAAATTGCTGTCCCTATCAAGAACAGCATTATATGCAAAATTAGCAACACCTCCAAAGGCCGTTAACACCCCATAATTTTGTTGAAATAGCGAAATTCCGGCTCCTATATTCTCTCGGAACCTCCCGGAATACGAGAACAAATAGGTTTGTTGCGCGTTATCAAATTGTGCCCATTCTCTCTTACTATTAAAACTAATATATTTGTTTTGCTCTCTAACAAAATTGAATGTTGGGTTAATATATTGTCGGTTAAATTTTAACGAATTTCTACTAGGCATGTTAAACGCAACAACTCCATCGTCTTGAGAATAGAGCTGCTGTGTAATACAGAAAAATAAAACTATATGTAATAGATATTTTTTCATGCTATTTGACGACCGTGATCGTGCCTTTTTTTGTTTTACCGTTTGAAGGGGTTATGACATAATAATACAAAGGGTTTATATCTTGAAATTCAATATTATTATCTGGCCAATTATTTTGATAATCATTCGTACTAAACACAATATTTCCTTGAGCACTGTAAATAGTAATTATGGTATTAGTACCACTAACATATTGTTGAGGAATTTCCCAGGTATCATTAGTACCATCACCATTAGGACTTATAACATTTGGAATTTCAGCAACATCTGGAAATGCAGATCTTACTATAAAAGGAAACTCAGTTTCTGCGTTGCAACCAGAAGTTTGCGTCACCACAACTTTATATGAGCCTGTTTGTGTTATTTGGTAACTATTTCCTGAAGCTTCACTAATCATGGTATCATTTAAATACCATTTAAAATCAGGGCTGTTCGCTGAGGTTGTAACCGTGGCAATTAAACTTTCGTTATCGTTTAAATTATTAATTTCTTCAACGTTAATGCTACTTGTAAAATCGGTGTTCTCTAAGTCTATAGAGGCACTGGTCATGCAGTTACCTAAATCGATATTTACGGTATAAGTTCCTGACTCATTAGTATCGTACATTTGGCTAGTTGCACCAGAAATAGCTTCGCCATCTTTAAACCATTGATAAGCATCTGCATTAATCGCACTTAAAGTTGTTGGTCCGTCTGCTGAACAATACGGATTTCCTAAACTAGAATTGATATTACTTGTTGAGCCTGATGAAGCTTCACTTACAGATACGCGATTTGAAAATGAATTTGATGTACAACTACCATAATTGGTTTCTGCAAAATAAGTTCCTGGTTGATTCACTAACAAAGTTTCGCCATCTGCAACAAATACTGATGTTGTAGGACTTGTTTCTTTAAACCATTTAAAAGTTAAAGATGGATAATTTAATGGTGAATCATTTGAAGGCCCTCCTGGGTTATCTATTGATAATAAATAGCTACCACCAGAACAATAAGCGCCTGAAGCAATTAAATTATTTATTGAAAACGGCGTGTCTTGTAATTTATAATATGCAGGAAAAGCGTTTGAACTTGAACTGATTGATGTTGGATTTGTACTTTTAACTCTTATTCTGAAATTTTCACCAGCTATTGTTGTTGGCAATGAAAAACTAATATTTACTGGAGATGTTGTAACCGCACCAGAAGCAGTGGTATGTACTGTAATAGGATTTGAAAAACTTCCGTTACCATCAGAAAGTTCTAAGATAAATTGATTTGAAGCACCTAAAGCTGATTCTGGGGAAAATGAAAACGAAACATTGTAAGTATTAAATGAAGGACTTGCGCATGCTTGTGTAAAACCTAAACTAGGTTTACTAATAACTATTTGTGCGTTAACCGTTCCATTTAATATTAAAATGAAACAAGCTACCGCATAAAATAGAGAAAAGTTCCTCATACAATTTTATTTTTTATAAAATAAAACAGCTAGAAACTTATACCATCCTACATGAAATGTTAGAGTTAGATTTATTTCCAATATCTTTAATAGGGTAATTTTTTAAGTATAGCTTTCTAGAGTTTTTTTTTAAATAATTAATTCTTTAATCCATTAGTAAATCTGAATCAACTTCGTTTGAAGCAATGATTTTATTGATTCTCAATCTAAAATCTGGTTTTCTAGTATTTTGTGCATCTATAAAGGTTTCATGATTATCACTTTTAGAGTACACATTATAAAAAGCACTATTGCCATACCAATTTTCTAAATCTTCGTTATTTGAGTTGTATTCAACAAAAATGTTTCCATTACAATTGTTAAATAGCATCGCATTGAACCCAATTTTTTCAAGATTTTCTTGATTTATTGAAATATTCTCATCTAATATTACGGCGGGATTAAACCCTGAAATAACACTTTTGTTCATATTTAAAGCAGCGTCAGCTCCAATAAAAACTGCTTCTTGTATTAAATTCATTTTAATATCATTAGCCAAATTTTCACTCGTATTTAAAAAAGTTAGGTTCTGAGCCTTTACTGTGGTATGGTCTTTAGAAAAATCAAATTCTTGTTTTTTATCGTATGATTTTACCACCATACATTTTGAACCCAAACCGTTTGAAGCATAAGGCGATCTAACTGCTAAGGAGTTAAACATATCTACTTGTGCACCATAATTAAATTTAAAGTCGATACCTTGAGATTTATACGACACCATTTTGTTTAATTTTAAATAACCTCCCCAAACTTCAACACCATTGCCTTCTGAATTAGAAACCATAATATTTGTAAGGTTTGTTTGCTCACCAACACCAGCTAGAAGTAAGCCATTGAAGTAACTATTTTCAGAAACTCTATTGCCAGCGTATTCAATTCTTATAAATGAGATATTACCAGAACATGATAACTTTTCGTCACCACCATAATTAGTGTGCACATAATCACTTCCGCTTAGATTTGGATAAAACATAGCAACAGATCCGGTGCCATATCTATTTATAGGTGCGTTGCCTAAAACGATTAGTCCACCCCAATCTCCAGGCCTTTTAACACTTCTGTTCGAAGAAAATACTATGGGATCTGTTTCAGTCCCATTTGCCATAAGGAGTGATCCTCTAGTTATGTTAAGTGACGCTTTTGTTTTATAATCGCCAAGAATAACTGTCCCTGGCTCTATAGTTAGAGTTGCACCTTGTGTTACAAAAACACTTCCTAGAAGTAAATACACTTCTTTTTTGTACAAGGTTGTGTTTTCAGAGATATTGCCAGCCAAAATTTTAGTTGGTTCTCCATAATCGTTTTGATTTGGTTTAAATTCTGCCCAATTATCAAGCCAATTTTCTTCACTGTAAATCCCTTTTTCTTGCTGAGCAAAACAATTTGCAACAAACACAAGTAGTATGAAAATGATTTGGGTAAAGTTTTTCATAGTCAAAATAGTTTAGTTAAATCAAAAAAACTTCGATTTAAAATAATACTCAAATATAGAAAAAAATCCATGAAATACTAATAATTTCGTTGAAATACATTAAAATTTGATTTTTTATAAGAATTTTAATCGATAAACCGTAAATGAATGAGCGAAAATTTTGGTTAAATATTAAATGTTTTGGAAGAATACATTTATTAAAAAATAAAAATTGATATCCAATTTTGATTTGACCTCATCTTTTTAAGAATAGAGCAATTAAAATTGGATATCAATTTTGTACTACAACTTTATGATTGAAAATAAAATTTTCTAAATATAGTCTATCTAAAATCGTTGTATTGATGTAGCGATTTCATAATTTCTTCATAAAACAATATACCAGCTATTAAATTTCCAGTATCTGAATATGGTAAATACTCTTTATGAAATTCGTTTGTGTTTTCAAGGTAATTATCTGTAGATTCGAATTGACCATCTAAAGCTTTTTTATTATCATTGCTAGTAGGAATACCTAAAGTAGCCATTGTTACCCCAGGCTTAGTAGCGAAAGCAACATAAGGCAATGTTTTTACAAGTACCTGTACTCTTTCGGAATATAAAGCTATTAACTCACCTTTCTGCATACGGTCCAATTCACCTTTATTGTGATATTTACCTATTGATGTTTTCTCGCTTATAAAGCTCTTAGGCAGTTTCTTTTTTTGTGCAAAACCAATGCCAGTAAAGAGAAAAAGGCTTATACTGAATAAAATAATCTTCACTTTCATGTTATAGATTTAAGGGTTTAGAATACAAATTTATGTAATTTATCGTAAAAAACAAGCGTTTTATCGAATTATTTTATAAACAGTAATACTATTGTAGCCTTAAGCCTACAAATAAATTATTCCCAAAACGGCTAAATATTGAAATCCAATTATTTACTTAGTGAAATCAAAATAAGAGTAACAATAAATTATAATTTGAAATTAAAATAATTTCTTATAATAATCATCTGCCATTCGTTGTGTTGTAAATTCCGGAATCACATCATCCATTCCTTGATATACAATTTTTTGCCATTTTTCAGGATTATCATAATATGTTGGAGCCACTTTGGTTTCTAAAATGTCATACAAATTATTAGCATCAATATTATCTTGATCCCAAGTAGGTAAATGGTGATCTAGCGCTGGTAATACGAAACAATTTTTTCCATCTTCTTGAAATTCAGGAATCCAACCATCATTTGTTGAAACATTCACAGATCCATTCATAGCTGCTGTCATTCCACTTGTTCCTGAAGCTTCACGAGTAATTCTAGGGGTATTTAACCAAACATCTGAACCACATTTTAGTTTTTTTGATAAGTCTATTTCATAACCTACCAAAACTGCAATGTTAGGTTGACTTTTTGATTGATGCACTAAATGATTAAAGACATCGATGGCATTATAGTCAAATGGATAAGGTTTACCTGCCCAAATAATTTGAATTGGATATTTTTGGTTAGACAACAATCTTTTAAATCTATCAAAATCATGCAATAACAAATCGGCTCTTTTGTATTCAGCAAAACGTCTAGCCCACACCACTGTTAATACATTTGGATTAAATGTTTTACCTGTTTGCTGTAAAACAGTATCGAATAACTCGGTTTTTAATTCTGTTTTTCGTTTTTTATATGCTTTGATATTCTTTTTAGTCCATGCTTTTTTAATGGTTTCATCTTGCCAAAACTTTTGATTTTGTGCATTTGTAATCGGTATTATTTTACTGACCCCTTCATAATCTTTCCACATATCGTTGGCTACAATGGCATGTAATTTCGATACCGCATTTGCTTTTTTAGACATTCGTAAAGCCGAAATGGTATAATTTATTTTACCACCATTAACCATTTCCTTTTCAATTTCTTCTTGAGATAAAGTTCTACCAAAAAAGCCACACCTGTTTAAATGTCGAGCATCACGTTCTTCATTTCCTGCTTTCTCTGGAGTATGGGTTGTAAAAACCATTTGACTTTTTTTAACACCCCGATCTCTTAAATAATAAAATGCTGGTAATGCATGCCCTTCATTAAGGTGATAAGTGTCTGCACCTCCCAATGCTTCAACAACTTTGGCGCCTCCAATTCCTAATACAATACTTTGAGAAACTCGCGTAACGGGATTTGAATCATACAAATGGTTGGTTATCGTTCTAGACAAATGATCATTTCCTTCAACATCTGTACTTAAAAAATACATGGGTACAGTTCCAAATATTTCAGGTTTTAAGACATAAGCTCTTACCTTAACATGAGGGTTATCATGCAGTTTTATTTCCACTTCAATTCCTGTGTCTTCAAGAAAATCGAAATGTTTTTCATTAAATTCCACTTTTAAAGTTTGGTCTTCATTTCTTGCTTGGTCATAATAACCATATTTCCAAAGCATTCCAACACCTATCATATTCTGCTTCAGCTCAAAACCAGATCGCATATGCGAACCTGCTAAAAATCCTAGTCCTCCAGAATAAATATTAAAGGATTGATGGATACCAAATTCCATACTAAAGTATGCTACTTTCTTGTTGTATTCTTTTGCAGGTTTATATGGGTGATACCATTTACTATATTCGCTCTTCATAATGTTATTTATTTTTAAGTGGTAAACTTATCAAAAAACACCCGTTAGATTTCATGATTATTATCATGCTAACTGATTATTTTGAAAAATAATTATTTATTGATTTTTTTTTTAGAATCTATTTACTTTCCAATACAGAAATTAGCAAAAATATTACCCAACAAATCATCCGTTGTAATTTCACCAGTTATCTCACCAAAATGGAACAAAGCCTGACGAATATCGATTGCTAACAAATCGCCAGACAACCCAGTATCTAATCCATGCTTTACTTTATCAATCTCTTCATAAGCCTTTGATAATGAATCATAATGACGAGAATTAGTTACAATAGTATCATTATTTCTTAGTGCACCAGTATTTACGAAACTTAAAAGTTTGTCTTTCAATTCATCAACACCAATGCCTTTTTTAGCCGATAAGAAATGAATTTGTGGAATTTCCGTTTTTATAGATTCTATGTTGGCTTCACTTAATTTATCAACCTTATTGGCAACTATTAAAAGTGGTTTTAAGGGATATTTATTTTTAATTTTTTCAATCTCTATTTTAAAAGAATGTATAAACTGGTCTTCTTTAAAATTTAAGCTATCGGCTATAAAGACAACAACTTGAGCCTGCTCGATTTTCTCGAAAGTCTTTTTAATTCCTATACTTTCAACAACATCCTTAGTTTCTCGAATACCTGCGGTGTCAATAAATCTAAAACCAATACCACCTATACTAATTTCATCTTCAATAGTATCTCTTGTAGTTCCCGCAATTTCTGAAACTATAGCCCGTTCTTCATTTAACAGGGCATTTAAAAGTGTCGATTTCCCCACATTAGGCTCTCCAACAATAGCCACAGGAATACCATTTTTAATAACATTACCTACCGCAAACGAATCGATTAATCGTTTTAGAACAAACCGTATGCGTTCTATTAATTCTTTAAATTGGGTTCTGTCAGCAAACTCAACATCTTCTTCAGCAAAATCCAACTCTAACTCAATTAAAGATGCGAAATTTAAAAGCTCTTCGCGAAGTTTAGCTATTTCAGAAGAAAAACCACCGCGCATTTGCTGCATCGCTATTTGGTGCGAGGCTTCGTTATCGCTTGAAATTAAATCGGCAACAGCTTCCGCCTGACTTAAATCTAGTTTTCCATTTAAAAACGCACGAAGGGTAAACTCGCCCGCTGTGGCCATTCTACAGCCTTTTCTTAGAAACAATTGTATGATTTCTTGTTGGATGTAATTTGAGCCATGACACGAGACCTCTACTACATCTTCACCCGTATAAGAATTGGGGTTTTTAAAAACAGAAACTAAAACTTCATCAATAGTTCTTTTACCATCTACTATGTGCCCTAAATGTATGGTATGCGTTTTTTGGTTTGTTAAAGATTTTTGATTTTTAACCGATCTAAAACAACTATCTGCAATGGTTATGGCATCTTTACCAGAAAGTCTTATAACGGCAATGGCACCTGCACCAGAAGGTGTTGCTAAAGCTACAATGGTGTCTTGATTTATCATGCATCAAAAATACTAAATTTGAAATGCTTATTACTAATACAAGGGCAACAAAACCTCTTCATGAATTTTAAATTCAAACGGATTAATATTTTAAGTTAACTTATTGTTGTAGAAAGTGAATTCATGCCGACAGTTCACGATTGAATAATTAGTTAATATTTTTTTTGTAAAAATTTAGAACTTCACAAATAGCTGATTTACAATTATTTAACTATTATTTATTATGCAAGCATAGTATAATTTTGAAGTCAATTCAATACTATTAATGTGACGCATTAATCAATTGAGTGTCAAAATAATAGCATCCAAGTTTACTATTAATATATATATAATTCAACTAGCGCAACCAAGACAAAGATTTGCAACCCATGAAAATAACCGATTCAAAGTTTTCTGATCAAATTTTAAAGTGTATTGAAAACCCTTTAGGAAACATCTACTTTTTCAACCATGTAGCGGTGGTAGAAATACATGAAGGTGTACATTTTGATATCCAAAAGGCACCTTTAATTATAACAGAACTTACATCTTATTTCGGCCATTCTCAACCCTATGGCGTTGTTGCCAACCGCATTAATTCGTACTCTGTAGATTTGTTGGATACTCACCTGTATCGTGAACAAGCCAAAAACCTATATGCATACGGTGTTGTAGGTCATGATCTTGCAGGTAAAATGAATGCCGAATTAGAAAATGATTTTTGCAGTTCGGATAAAGTGGATTATGAAAATCTACACGATGCCATCTTCAATGTGTATAACAAAGTAAAAAACAGCGGTTTGTTTTATTCCACTAAATAAATGCCGTCAGGTTTAATTTCAATCAAGCGCTTTTTATACAAAGTTCCAACTGCCTTCTTGAAATTTTTCTTGCTCATTTGAAGTGTTTCTTTAATAGCTTCCGGACTCGATTTGTCTGTTAGATTTAAGTACCCGCTGTTATCTTGTAATTCTTTCATAATTTTATCGGCATTAGGCTCTATATTTCTATAGCCAACCTGTCCTAATGCGATATCCAACTTATTTCCCGGACGTATTTTTTTAACAATGCCTTTAAGTTTATCGCCTACACTTAAATCTCTGAAAATACTGTCTTTATAAATTAAACCAATGTGTTTTTTATTTACAATCACATTCATCCCGATATCAGATGGATGAGACACTATCAAATCAACAGCATCAAATTCGGCAACAGTTAATTCCTTATTATCTAAAAAGCGATTTGTTTTACTAGAAGCTACTAACCTATTTGTTTTTTCATCTAAATAGCAGTGTACCAAATACCAACCTCCTGGTTTCATTTTGAACGCTTGCTCGCTAAACGGGCAAAACAATTCTTTAACTAAACCCCAATCTAAAAAAGCGCCATAATCAGTCACTTGGTTACAGCGTAACAAGGCAAAATCACCACGCTTAATATAAGGCATATCTGTAGTTGCAACTGGGCGTTCCTCATTATCTAAATACACAAAAACATCAAGCTTTTCCCATATCTTGAAACCCTCAGGCACATAACGGTTTGGAAGTAACACTTGATTATCATCATCATCAACTAAATAAACACCATGATCGGTTTCACGAAGTATTTCTAATGTATTTATTTCACCTAAATTTATCATGCGCCAAAGGTAACAATTTTTATGTGTCGTGTTAAGTAATTAAAAGCTGAACTTTATCTAATTATTTTTTACTTTTTGGGGTATCCCTAATGGGTTGGGATTTTACTACTTTCCGGATTATCGTCGGGCATCAAACACCGTTGAATTCCTTTCGCACCAAATCGCAACTACATTTCTATTATGCAAGCGATAGCTTGCATCTCAAAATAATGCAAAAAAAAAGCACCGCAAAAAGCAGTGCTAAATGTATTATATAAACTATTTACTAGTAAACTGACTCTTTACCGAAATGTTTAGTTAATAAATAGTAAACAACAGCTCTATATTTATTACGGTTAGATTTTCCATATTTTTCAATAACTGCATTTATACCTTCATCTAATTTAGGTCCATCTTTCAATCCTAATTTCTTGATTAAGAAGTTTTTCTTAACTGTATTTAATTCAGACTCATCAGATCCTGATACTGTTGCAGCGTCAGCGTTGTAAATAGATGGTCCGCAACCAATAGTTACTTTTCTTAATAAATCCATGTCTGCGTTAACGCCGCATTTTTCTTTTAAATCAGTAGCATATTTTGCAATAAGCTCGTCTCTTTTACTCATAATATTCTAGTTTTAAGGTGTTAATAAAATAAATTAATTAATAGCAGTATAAATATAGCTAATTTTTAGACACCACAATTATGATTAAGTCACATACTTATTTTATAAACTCGAAGTAATTTAAAAGAATTTCGTCATTAATAGATCTAGGTGTAAAAACTTCTAATAATTTGGGTTTATTACCTTCTAAATAAAACGATTGTAAAGTTGATTTTAAGGATTCATAATCAGTTGCTGTTTCATATTTAATACCATACATGTTACAAAGATGTTCAGCGTTTAATTCATGTTTGGTTTCAAAATAAGTATCAAAATTTTCAGTGCTTTTATGTCCTGGTAATATTCTAAAAATACCACCACCTTGATTATTTATTACAATTATTCTGAAGTCTTTAGGAATGTAATTATTCCAAAGTGCATTACTATCATAAAAAAAACTTAAATCGCCAGTAATAAAAAGTGTAGGGCGCTCGTTGGCCACAGCACAACCTATAGCTGTTGATGTGCTACCGTCTATACCACTCGTACCTCGATTGCAAAACACTTCAATAGATTTATCAATTTTAAACAACTGGGTATATCTTATGGTTGAACTATTTCCAGATTGTAAAATATATTGTTTAGGTATCGATTTTAAAACTGCATTAAACACTTTGAAATCTGAAAAAGGAATGCGATCAGTATAGGCTTTATGCCTTTTTAATCGATGTTGATTTACTGCTGTCCAAGTTGATTTATAATCACTTTTAACATAATGTGTAATCTTAGTCAAAAACGTTTCAAAAAATTCGTTTGGGGTTACTTTAAAATGATTATTCAAACAAAAAAACGTATCGTTAGCTATTTTTGCATCGATATGCCAATGCTGTTTAGGTTGATATTTACGAAGTAGTTGTTTAATTTTTTTGGATACAATTAAGCCCCCTAACGTTACCAGAATATCTGGACTGAGTTGTTTTTTTTCAGTGTCGTTTAATGGCGCAATCAATTGATCTATACTTGTAAAAAAACTTGGATGATGTAAATTCGAAGTGGTTTCTGTGAGTACAATTACGCTATCATCTTCTGCCAATTCGTCCAACCATTTTTTCTCAATAGAATTTGGAAAATTTTCGCCAACTAATATCATTTTTTTAGAGGCATCATTCCAATCTTCTAAGCAAGATTGAAGTAAATAATCTTCTATTTCCTCTGATTCAATATCAACATCAATAACTTTTGGTGTAACGCTTAATTTTTCAACGGTTTCATAAAGTGGTTCGTTAAAAGGGATATTGATGTGCACTGGTCCTTTTTTAAATCGTGCCACATTTATAGCCACATTAATTTGTTCTTCGTTGTGTGTTTGAATGTCTTTCTGCAAGCCTAATAACCGCTCAAATTTATCTTCTAAATTCTTTATAATGGGCAGTTCTTCTTGTTCAGGTACATTCTTTTCATCTTTTAAGTCTAATTTTAAATTGGCGGAATATAAAATATGATTTTCAAATACATTTTTCTGATTAATGGTTTGCCCATCACCAATACCAACGAGGTGCTTAGGTCGGTCTGCAGATAATACAACCAATGGAATATTACTGTAAAAAGCCTCTGATACCGCAGGATAATAATTCAATAACGCACTACCAGAAGTACATACTACAGCTGTAGGTTCTTTTAATTGTTGCGCAATGCCTAATGCGAAAAATGCAGCACATCGTTCGTCAACAATACTATAACTTTTAAAGAAATTATCGTTTGTAAATCCAATAGTTAAAGGCGCATTTCTACTTCCTGGGGAAATTACAATATGCTTAACACCTTTAGCCTTACAGAGTTGAATAACAGTTTGGGCAAGCGGAATTTTTGGGTAAATCATTGAGTCCTTTTCTAACTTCAAAAATAAGAAATACGCCGCTATTTATGCAATTACAAAACACTTTTAATCACTATTGATTTTGATACGGTTTCCTCCCACTCTTGCTCTGCGTTCGAGCTTTCGGTAATACCACCACCAACATAAATTATGGCTTGCTGGTTTATAAGTTGCATACATCGAAGATTAACGTACAACTGTGTGCTCTTTTTAGTTACCGCATAAGCTCTATTTTCAATATTACGCTTCGAGGAACGAGGTGCTACTTTAATTTCGCAATTTAATTCGCCTAAAAATCCCGTATAAAATTCGCGGTTATAGTTTTCATGATTTAAAATAAAAGCTTTAGCAGCTTCTTTTGGCAATCCGCATACTGCTGGTGTTGGATGCAAAGCATCTATAATTTGCTCTAAAGGTACTTTAGGTTTTAACTGCGCCGAAATAATGGTTTTTAGATGCACTAAATTCCCTGCCTTTACGGTTTCAATATCTGAAACTTTAAAATGTTCAACTGATGGTTTTAAGTTTTCAATAATAAAATCGGTAACAAATTGTTGCTCTTGTAATTCTTTTTCTTTCCAAACAACATCTAAACTGCCCTTAAAATCTTGTGTGCCAGCTAAGGCCATAATTGAAAATCGGCTGCCTTCAATCTTTATTAAAGTCTCTGGTGTTGCCCCTAACCATAATCCTACTTTTGGATGATACCAGCAATAAACAAAGGCCGAATTATATTTGTTTAAAAGTTTTTTAAAAGTAGCAATTGGTTTGGTTTGAGAAGCTGGAACTATTTCTTGTCTTGAAAGCACCACCTTTTTTAATTCTGAATTTTTAATAGCCGATACTCCTTTTTCAACAAGTTGAATATGAAAATTTTTAGCATCGTTTAAATTGAAATCTGAACCAGTTTTGGCTTCGCTGAATGTTTGTAGCTCTATTTTAGTATGGATAATTTCTGAGATTTCATTTGGAATTAAAACCGTGTTCTTCATATTATCAAATGGAGAAAACACAAATCCTTTTTGGTTAAAATCTTGAGTAAAAACTAAATCTGCATTACTTTGGAGTCTGCCCCAAATCTTAGCTTGGTTGGGTTTTCTGTAAACAACAAAGGGTAATTGATTTTGGTAATGCGTTTCAACTTGCTTGTAAAATTCTTCTAACGTCATCCTTATTTTTTAGGTAAAGCTATAGTTGTTAGTTTACAAATTGATATTAAATTATCTGCTTCGTCAGTTATTCGAATATCGAGTAATTGCGTAGTTCTTCCTTTATGTAAAAACGTTGCATTAGCAAAAATGTAACCTTCTCGAATACTTTTTAGGTGGTTTGCTGATATTTCTATACCACGAACAAAAAACTTTTCTGGGTCGTTAAAAATATGAGAAGCAAAACTGCCTACACTTTCTGCTAAGGCTACAGTTGCACCGCCATGTAACACGCCATCTGGCTGATGAACTCTTGAATTTACTGGCATTTTTGCAATTAAAAAATCGTCCCCAAAATCTATCATTTCAATGTTTAAGGTTTCCATTAAGGTATTTTTACAAGCTTTATTAAGCTGCTCTAAAACATCTTTTTTATTTAATTGCATAGAAAAACGTAATTTTAAATCGTGTTTGTAAAAGTACAAAATGCATATAGAATTAATCTTATTCTTAATTAAATGATTGCACCAACTTTAGAAAATAACCGTGTAAAATTATCGCTATTAGACTTAAGTAATTATAAGCACCTAATTAAGATAGCGCAAGAGGATAAATTAATACACTATTCTCCAAGTAAAATAGACACACCTGAAGATTTAAAAGTTTATGTGCAAACCGCAGTTGATGCTTATTATCAAAAAACAGCGATTCCGTTTATAATTTTTGACAAAGAAAAAAAAGCCTACGCAGGTTGTACCCGTTTTGGTTTTATAAATTACAAAAACAAAGTATTACACATTGGTTGGACATGGATAGGTCGAGAATTTCAAGGCACAGGGTTAAATACAAATATGAAGTTTTTAATGCTGCAATATGCCTTTGAATCGTTACAATTTGATAAAGTAGAGTTTAGAATAGATGAACGCAATTTAGTATCCAGAAAAGCTGTTGAAAAACTTGGTGCAAAACTAGAAGGCATTCTACGAAAAAATACTTTAATGCTTGATGGTTTTAAACGAAGCACCTGCTGTTATGGTATTTTAAAGGAAGAATGGAAAAGCATCAAAGCGACCCGTTTTGTTGGATTTTAAAGGGTTTAATAATTGAAAATATTTCGGTTTTAACGCCAATTTTACTTCTTTTCTTCTCGTAATATTTTCTCCATTTTACGACCTTTTGCCAATTCATCAATGAGTTTTTCCATTTGTCTGCAACGTTTATACAATTCAAATTCATCCTCTATTTCTTCAATTCGATAACCACAAACAACTCCTTTAATCATGTGTTCATTTGGATGAATTTTAGCTTTTTGAAAAAATGTTCCAAAAGTTACTTTCTCATCAATAAGTTTTTGTAAATCGTCTTTATCAAAACCGGTAAACCATTCTATGACTTGATTGAGTTCTTCTTTTGTTCTACCATTCTTTACCAATCTATTCAAATAATGTGGATAGATAGATGCGAATATCATAGTAGCGACTTGTTCATTTTTTTCGGCAGTAACTTTCATCTTTATTTAATTTTAAATTTTTTATTCTAATTATTAATAAGCAAAGTAAAATCAATTATTTGCTCATATTTACCTTGTATGCTTTTACCCTATTGTTAAAAAAGGTAGGAATCAGTAACGTTTGTGTTGAAGGAATATAATCAATATCTGCAGTTTGAATAGATTCAGCTTCCGTATTTAAAAGTAAGGTTTTAGTCCAATCATTTGAGTTTATGTAAAAAATAGCGCCTTTCCAACTAGAGATTATAAAATCTCCATTTTGCAAACGTACAACACCATCACCATGACCAATGTCTGTAGTTAAAGTTTTAAAAGTAAGATCCTTCATATTCATGATTCCGAAATTCTGATTACCTGATTCTAAATAATATAGGCCTTCTTTTTGCCATAAAAGCCCATTAAGTCGATTTAAATCGCCTTCTGCTAAAACAACTACATTTCCATTATCCAATTTATATATCGTATTTGAATTAGAACCAGAGCTATAAACTACACCGTTCGGACTTACTGTAATATCATTTAATTGCGGATTATTTGGTACCTCATATCTATTCAATATTTTTTGTTGCTGAATATCAATCTCGACAATAGCATCAATATCATTAACGTACAATTTTCCATTAGAAATACCCATACCCTTTGGTCCGCTTAAACCTTCAATCCATTTCAGATTTAATATCTCCCCCTTATCGTTTATGGTAGAAATAAAACCGTTGTTATCTTTTTCCCATGGTTCCTCATTAATGTTGGCAACGTAAATAATCTTCGATGCGTCATCATACAAAACAGCTTCGCAGGTAGTTAATAATGAGTCTGTTTCCCAAATAAATTGAAGACTTGGCTCGATAGTTTCTAAATCTTTTTCTTGTTTAGGTTGATTTGCTTTTTTTCCACAAGACAATATAAAACATGAGGTAATAATTAGGATAATGGTAACTTTTAAATTCATTTTTAAAGTATTTATAAATCTGATTGATAACATTTAACCGTTGTATAATGTTTTTTTGTTTTCTTTGAAAACCTATGTCATAGTACTCAAAATTAGTAAATTATGACTACGTTAAACCTATTAAATAAGTTGTTTATCAAGTAATTTTAACTCGAAACTATAAATCATTTAAAATTACAAAAGATAAAATTAATTGTATGAAGTTCTTTATTATAATTCTGGCATTAACTTTTACGAGTATATGTAGTGCACAATTTATTTCAGGAGATGATAAACTCCATTTTGGTGCTGGTTTCTTAATTTCTGGCGGAACTTATACTCTGGTATATTCAAAAACTAAAAACAAAAAGAAGGCTTTTTGGTATAGTTTAGCAGCTTCTACTTTTGCAGGTTTATCTAAAGAAATTTATGATGGTTATATCATCGAAGGACGGTTTGACACAGGAGAAGCCATTGCTACAAGTCTAGGTGGACTAACGGCAAGTACAACACTCCAGTTGTTTGTTGGCAATAGCAAGCGTAGGCAAATGAAGCATCTGGTTTTAGTTAACTAAGCGATTTATTATTTCTTTGGTTGGTAAAATTTCATTGGTGTGTTCAATACTTGGTCCTGCTACCCAAACGGTTTTATATGTAGCTTTGGTTGCTGCATTTTTGGTAGCATTCATTCCTATTGAAAATCTAATCATTTTCACCCATTTTTTAAGTTTTTTGTTTTTATTTAAAACAGACTCCAACCAGGTTTGTTTTGTTCCTATTTTTTGAACATATGGCGTATTGATTACGGTACATGGTGTTCCTGAGATACGTTCTGTCATAACAATATCATCTGCCCCATATTCAACACAAGCTTGCTTATACTCTTCTGTTACATTGGCCTCAACAGATGCGATAAACGGACTTCCAACTGATACGCCTTCAGCACCATAACTTAGCATCCTATCTATATCTGCCTTACACCCAACACCTCCTGCAGAAATAACTGGAATTTTACAGTTTGTACTTAACTCTTTTATTAATTCCTCGGGAGATAAGTTTCCACGATGCCCTCCTGCTTCATTATTTACTGCTATAATAGCATCTGCGCTAAGGTATTCAACTTTTTGTGCAAATTTTAAATCGGTTACATCACAAAATACTTTAATGCCCACTTTATGTGCCTGTTTAATGGTTTCTTCAGGACTTCCCAAAGATGTTATTATAAAGTCACAGCCTTCTTCACATATCACTTCCAATTGCCCCTTATATTTGACATTTGATTTATTTACTATTAAATTAAAGCCAAAAGAACCACCTTCTGGTTTAGCCGCTTTTAATGCTTTTAACGCTGCTCTTAACTCATCTAATGTTCTATAATTTAACGCTGGTATACATCCAGCAATGCCACCATTCATAGCTTCTTTTACCATATCTACATTTGAAACTAAAAACATAGGAGCTTGAATGATTGGATATTTAATGTTTAATAATTTAGTGAGTTTTGTTTCCATTGCTGATAATTAATTTCAACAAATATAATAAATTATTATGCGTGCATAATAAAATTTGTTTAAAACCAATAATACCAACTTTCATATAATCAATTTAAAAGAAATTTAAAGTTACCTAAGTAGCACAACAACAACCTATAATCTTCTATTTTGAAACAATTAAACAAATTTATTTTAATTAACCTCTAACATAAAAACCAACCATTATGAAAAAACTATTAATTTATCTCACCGTTATTGGGTTTATTAACCTCGGGTTTTCACAAATCCATCAAAACTATGTTGATAATTACCAACTTGCAAGCGTGGTTATTAATGCACCTAATTATACTTATCTTCAAAAAGTACAGGACTTTAATACTCCTGTACGAGTTAAAAAACTTGAAAATCAAGTGGCTTCATATAATATAAAATCGGATCCTATATATGATTTAGCCTTTGAAGATAAATACAAAGTCATATTTGAAGAAACCAAAAGTAAAATTGTTGTTACTTATGATAAACACGGAAATATATTAACATCGTTTGAGAAATTCGAAGATGTGAGGCTTCCTCAAGATATTTATGCCTCAATTGCTAACGATTATCCCGGATGGGCTATAGTTAACGATACTTATATAGTGAAATATTACCAAAATAAGGAAGAGGTACGTAAAATTTACAAGATAGAAATCTCTAAAGATGATACTACTAAAAATTTAAGAATCAATTCACTAGGACTTATAGAGTGATAAGTATTAAAGATATAATAAGGTGCCAGTATTTTTATGACAACTTGCACCTTTTTTTTTAATGATTTAAAATGAATCCAAACTATCTTAATTCATTGAATTTCAGCACAAAACATCCATTAGTGAAAATTATTAGGTTTTTTTAAGTATCTTTATTTCCAATTCTCCTCGATTTTCTAATTTGTTTTACTTGAAAGTTATAATAACTTTTGAGTGACCATTACATTGATCATTTTAAACTAAAAAAATGAATTCAGTTCAATTTGAAAGTTATTTTAAAAGTATTGCAAAGAGTGATCTTTTTTCGAACATTCCTCCTAGTTCGATTGCAGAATTACTCAACAATAGTACTTTAGAAAATTGGCAAAAAAAAACTTGTTTCATTAGCAAAGATGTAATCCATAATAAATTTCATATTTTAATTTCAGGCAAAATAAAAGCCTATAATTATGATTTTAGGAACGACCGAAGATTCACGCTGTTTTTATTGAAAGAAAACGATCTATTTGACGTATTCTCATTGGAAAATAAAATGGAACATAATATTCATTACGAAGCTTTAAAAGACTCATTGGTGCTGTCAATACCTGTATTTAAAATGAAACAATGGGCACATAAAAATCCTGCTATTCATACTGCATTAACACAGTATGTTTTGAATAGAATTTTAGTATTGGAAAATTTCATAAACGATGTTGTAATTGAAGACACGTTTACGAGGTTAACTAAATTATTTATAAAATATATAGATAAGCCAACTAAAAAATTTACAATGATTAATGACTTATCTCATGATGAGCTCGCACAGTTAATAGGCACAACCAGAGCAGTTTTGAATAGACATATTCAAGTATTTAAAGACAACGGTATCATTGAAGTAAGTAGAAATAGTACACAGTTAAAAGACTATAACAAACTTTTAAATATGGCAAATAATTTATAATAACCAGTTTAGAATATATAATTTGATTTTAGAATGAACCTCTAACAATAGCTGCACATTTCCCTTTAGAAGGCCATGTAATATCTGTTAATTTTATTTTAAAATATTACATTTCTCGATTAAAAATTGTATATTAAGGTTTCCCTTTTGAATTTAAAGAAACATTCTAAATTAATCATTTTTCCTCAAAAAATTAATTTAACCTCGTTTTGATTTGATATGGTATAAATTCAAATGCAATGGGAAAAATCGATCAAAATAATCCTTATTTTATCAATTTAAAAAAGAGTAATCTTTTTGATAAGTTATCCAATCCATCCCTTTTAAATCTTTTTGATATTGGTTACATTGAACAATGGCCAAAAAAAACATGTCATTTTGGTGACAAAAACATTCATAAATTTCATATTATTCTAACAGGAAAAATAAAGGTGTATAATTATAATATTGAAAACGACCGATATTTTACGCTTTACATTCTTAAAGCTAATGATATGTTTGATGTATTAACTTTAATTAATGGTTATACACATAATATTTATTACGAATCTTTAAACTATAGTGAAATTTTATGTATACCAGTTGCTAGTATGAAAGTATGGCTAACTAAAAACCCGATTTTTGTGAAATCTATTCTAGACTTTACTTTACATAAAATGAATCATCTTGAAGAATATGTAAAAGAAATAATTATAGACGATACACCAACTCGATTCGCAAAGCTATTAATTAAATATCACAATAAACTTACAAATAAGTTAGAAGTCATTAACAATCTTCCTCACAATGAATTAGCAAACTTAATAGGCACTACCCGAGCTGTTTTAAACAGACATATCCGCACTTTAAAATTAAGTGGTATTATAAAAATACATAAGAAAAATATTGAAATTTGCGATATGGATAAATTGGTTAGTCTTATTAAGAGCGACAATTAATACATTAAGAAACATTTAACAGTATTTCGCACCTAGGTAACTTTTTAAACTGAATTGCTCGATTATCTTTGGTTCAATCCCAACAATAGAATTGTACAATTTTTTAAGAATTAATGATAGTTTATTAGTTAACGGAATTATTAATTTAACACAAAAAAAATGAAAAATTTTATTATTGGTTTATTAGTTTTAGGACTCACCAACCTATCAGTTGCACAGAATAAAAGTTTATCACAAAGTGAACTTTTACCAGAAGTAACAATTGTTCCACGCAATTTAACTTATATAAGTAAAGTTGTTGATGATAACGCACCGTTAAAGGTTAAAAAACTGGAGAGAACTGTTGCCCGTTACGATGTAACAGAACATCCAGATTTTGAATTAGAAGACATTCAAGCATTTGAAGTAATTTTTCAAGAATCAAATGCGAGAGTTATCGCTACTTACGATGAAGCTGGGAAAATTTTAAAGTCTTTTGAGAAATTTAAAAATATTGCTTTACCCAAAAATATTGTAAAGCAAATAATGATGAAATACCCAGGATGGCATTTTGAATCAGACACCTATTTGGTGCGATACTTTCAAGGAAAAGAAGCTAAAAAATATTACACTGTTAAACTCTTGAAAGACGATAATAGAATTAAATTAAAAATTGATCCATCTGGAAGAATTCTTTAAAATTTTATTATGGCAAATTCTCAATAGCACCGCAAATGTTACTACTAGTTTTAGGGCATTTGCGGTTTTTTTTACTTCACTTAACATTGCTTTAATTTCTAAATCTACTCAGTTAATAAATTTACCACATTCAAAAGCAACCATTTTTACCTCTTTATAAGTTTTCTTTAATTCCTTTTGTAATAATTTAAATTACTATGCATGCATAGTAATTGATTATCAATAGGTTACAAAAATATTCATGTAAACCATTGATAACATGACTTTTATCATATTTTTATTATGCATGCATAATTAATTTTATACTCGAAAAATATAAAACCTCTATCATGAAAAAATTATTATCTGTAGTATTCACTTTAAGCTCTTTAAGTTTAATATACTCGCAAACTGTGGAATTACCTGAAACTGTAATAACAGTAAATTCTGATTATATGAACTCAGTGGCATATGAAAACAATTGTAGTTACGTTAACAAATTGGAAAAAGCTCTTTTAGAATATAAATCATCTCAACTTTCTGAATTATACGACACTAAAAACGACATCTACAATGTTACTTTTCAAATTCCTGAAGGGCAAATAGTTGCTTCATTCAATAAGGATGGAAAAATTATTAAAACTTTTGAAAAATATAACAACATAAGATTACCTCATATTGTATTGCAAGCTATTGCGGAAAAGTATCCTCAAAGTAGTATTGTAGAAGATGTTTATGTAGTTAAATTTCATTGTGATGAAGATGCTTTAGAACAAGTTTATAAAATAAAAATTAAAAACAACGATTCTATAATAACTGTGAAAACCAATAAAAAAGGAGAGTTTATATAGAATTAATCTTTAAACCGATATAATAACCACATTTTAATTTGGCAACTTTCACAAGAGCAAAAAGATGACCAATATCATATGCTTTAATTTAAAGTTGCCTCGTAATTTGATTGTTACTAATATATGGTTTAAAAACAAATTTTGTTACAGATCTTAACTCATATTAAATGTTAAATTTTAACATTAAACACCCCACTAAACACCTGTTATTCTGATAGTTATCATTGCAAGAGCTTTATCATTAATGTAACTTAAAGTTATTAACCTTTAATACATTAATACTATGAAAAAATTAATTTTTAGTCTGATTGTTTTTTGTCTGACCTTTGAGGTTTATTCTCAAATAACTCAATTACCTGAGGTGGTTATCACAGCAGTAAATTATAAATATTTGAACGCTGTTGAAAATGAAGATACCGATATATCTGTTCAAATGCTACAAGAAAAAGTAGCCATGTACGATATAAAAGAATCAGAACTTTACGAAGATGAATATGATGTTTATAATGTATCCTTTTTTATCCCCGAAGGAAAAATACTTGCAGCATATGATAAAGATGGAAAAATTATTAGAACAATTGAAAAATTTAAAGACATTAAATTACCGAGGGCAGTTCAGCAAGCTATAGGTAAAAGATTTCCAAATTGGTCTTTAGAAAAAGATGTTTATCTGGTAAATTTTCACAGGGACCACGATAAAATTTTTAAGCAATACAAAGTGAAACTTAAAAATGGAAATAAAACTATGAGGGTAAAATTAGATGAGAACGGTGATTTTATTTAATTAGTACAGACAAACTGCAAAAAATCAAAAAGCACAATTAACAATTTGATTGTGCTTTTTCAATTGAATAGAGTTACTTCAACGTCAATCAAGAAAATGATAATATCCGCATTTTAAGTAAGCACCTTCAGGAAAACTAATAGGATGATCAATATCATGAGTCGTTTTAAGAACCTCTTTGTAATTTCTATTTGTTGATGCCAAGACTTGACTATTAATATCAAAAAAAGTTTGAGCTAACACTCTTGAAGAGCACGATGCTAATACTAATAAGCCTTTTTTAGCAGTAAGTTTTTCGCCCAATTCAGCCAATTGTGCATATTTCTTTTTAGCCAACTCAATTTCAGAGGCTTGTTTTGCAAAACTTGGTGGGTCTATTACAACAACATCATAAGTCACGTTATTTTTAATGAGCTTTTTTAATTCTGCGAATGCATCACCTGCAATAATTTTGTGTTTTCCTGTGTACGGATTTAATTTACCATTACTCAACGCAATTTCTAAAGCTTGTTTGCTAATATCTAAACTCGTAACTTCTATAGCGCCATTCGCTAATGCATGTACAGAAAAACCACCAGCATAACTAAACACATCCAATACTGTTTTCCCTTTACTCCACTCGCCTACTTGTTTTCTATTAGCGCGATGATCTAAAAAATAACCTGTTTTATGCCCTTTGATTACGTTTGCCGAAAAGTTAACACCGTGTTCAACAAAGGTTACAACCTCATTGTGAAGCGTACCATAAACAACTTCGCCATTTTTTAATTGATGCAATTTTGACTGTTCCAAGTTTCTACTTAAACGTATGACTATAGTATCTGCCTTTGAAACAACTCTTAAAATTGGAATAATCGTTTCTAAATAGGATAACCAAATTTCCGAATATATTTTTACCACTAAAACTGATGCATAAACATCTGCTATTAGTCCAGGGAATCCATCATTTTCGCCAAAAAGTAAACGATAACTATTGGTGTTCGTTTTTAATAAGGGTTGTCTTTTTGAAAAGGCCTTTTCTATTCGATTTTTAAAAAAAGCTGCGTTAATTTCAGCTTTGACTGTACTGCTATGAAGCATTTTAATCCTAATAGGAGAACTAGCGTCATAGAGCCCTAATCCAATAACTTTATTCTTATTTTTTCCAAATATTATGGCCAAATCACCCGACTTAGCATCGTCAGTTATTTTGATGATATTATTTGAAAACACCCACGGATGCCCTTGCACAACAAATTGTTCGCCTTTTGCATTTAGTTTTACTGCTAATCTTTTGGGATTGTACTTAGACTTTATTTTTATTGAGAATTCCATGTGTAAATTTGAGTAAAAGTAATTGTTTTCTTTAAGATGTTTTAAAGTTGATATTATTATCATTTCGCTCTAAAAAAACTATAATCTATATTAAAAGATATAACCAAAATTAAACTTTTTTGAAGGCAAAATTTCAGTATTAAGAATAATACTTTTTAAGTGTAAAATTCCAAATATTTTTTTTAAATAATTTGATACTCAAACATAATTCTAATGGTTTAGCATTAAATTTTTTTTGATATTTTATGGCTGAAAAATTGAAATATTCACTAATTGAATAAAAAGTATTAACCCCTTCCTTTTCTAACAATTTATAACATTGATACCTTAAATAAGGAGCAATTCCTTTTCCACGATAGTTTTCATATACATACATAAAAACAAAAAAGTGTTCATTTTCATTTAAATTAAAAAGTCTATTTCTAAAGTAAAACGATTGGCTACGAATAAATAAAAAAGCGACTATGTCGTCGTCTTTTTTTAAACCTACGCAGGTTACCCCATTATTTAAGTCTTTAAATAAAAAATTATCGTTAATACCAAGTATAGAATTCTTGATATAATTAATTTCAGTTTTACCAAAAATGGAAAGCTTTAAATCTAAATCTGGAGTTTTGATTTGGTCTGGATTAACTTTACTAGACATCGACTTACAATAATAATAAGGCATAAAATCTAATCCGATTTTAGCCAAATTATTCCGTACACCGTGCAAAAATAATCCATACTTAATATAAGTTGCTATGCACTTAAGCCTATTTAAAATGCCGTTTTTACTTTTCTCCATCTATGGAATTTAACACAATCAAAATACGATTAATAATTTAGATTCATGCATTTCAATATTTGGGAAACTAATTAAAACAAAAAACGCAAGCATTACATGCTTGCGTTTTAATATAAATTGTAAGTAACTAAACTTATTTCACTTCTTCAAAATCTACATCTTCAACATCGCTACCCTCAGCTTGATCTCCTGCACTAGCATCTGGTCCTGGAGCTTCACCTCCAGCTTGTTGCGCTTCAGCTTGCGCTTTATACATTTCTTCAGACGCTACTTTCCAAGCTTCGTTTATCTTTTCTAAAGCTGGTTCAATAACTGCTAAGTCTTTAGACTCGTATGCTTTTTTCAACTCTTCTAAAGCATCAACTATTGGTTGCTTCTTATCATCAGATAATTTATCACCAAACTCTTCTAATTGCTTTTCCGTTTGGAAAATCATAGAATCAGCTTCATTTAATTTTTGAGCTTGTTCAGCAGCTTTTTTATCAGCTTCAGCATTTGCTTCAGCATCCGCTTTCATCTTTTGAATTTCTTCTTCAGTTAATCCAGACGACGCTTCAATTCTAATATCTTGCTTCTTACCAGTCGCTTTATCTTCCGCAGATACTTTAATAATACCATTGGCATCAATATCAAACGTTACTTCAATTTGAGGTGTACCACGTCTTGCAGGTGGAATACCATCTAAATGGAAACGTCCAATAGTTTTATTATCTGCAGCCATCGCTCTTTCTCCTTGTAATACATGAATCTCAACAGATGGTTGATTATCTGCAGCCGTAGAGAATACTTGCGATTTCTTAGTAGGTATAGTTGTATTTGCATCAATAAGTTTTGTAAATACATTACCCATAGTTTCAATACCTAGAGATAAAGGCGTTACATCTAAAAGTAATACATCTTTAACATCTCCAGTTAATACACCACCTTGAATACCAGCTCCAAGAGATACTACTTCATCAGGATTTACACCTTTACTTGGTGCTTTTCCAAAGAATTTCTCAACAGCAGCTTGCACCGCAGGTATACGTGTAGAACCACCTACTAAAATTACTTCATCAATATCACTTTTACTTAAACCAGCAGCTTTTAATGCCGACTCACAAGGCTCGATAGTACGTTTTACTAAATCGTCAATTAATTGCTCGAATTTAGAACGTGTTAACGTACGCACTAAGTGTTTTGGTCCACTTGCAGTAGCCGTAATATATGGTAAGTTAATTTCTGTTTGTGCAGAAGATGATAATTCAATCTTCGCTTTTTCAGCAGCTTCTTTTAAACGTTGTAAAGACATAGGATCTTTTCTTAAATCCATGCTCTCTTCAGCATTAAACTCGTCTGCCAACCAGTTTATAATTTTTTCATCAACGTCATCACCACCTAAGTGTGTATCACCGTCTGTAGAAAGTACTTCAAAAACACCATCTCCTAATTCTAGTATCGAAACGTCATGTGTTCCTCCACCAAAATCAAAAACCACTATCTTTTGGTCTTTTCCTTTTTTATCTAATCCGTAAGCTAATGCCGCGGCAGTAGGCTCGTTAATAATACGCTCTACTTTTAAACCAGCAATTTCACCAGCCTCTTTGGTTGCTTGACGTTGGCTATCGTTAAAGTAAGCAGGTACTGTAATAACCGCACGAGTTACATCGGTTCCTAAATAATCTTCAGCTGTTTTCTTCATTTTTTGAAGAATCATTGCCGATAATTCTTGAGGCGTATACAAACGTCCTTCAATATCAACTCTAGGCGTGTCATTATCACCTTTTACTACTTTATAAGGTACACGCTCTGCCTCTTTTTTAGACTCAGAATATTTATTCCCCATAAAACGTTTAATAGAATAAACAGTTTTTGTAGGGTTTGTTACCGCTTGTCTTTTCGCAGGATCACCAACCTTAATCTCTCCTCCTTCTACAAATGCAATCACCGATGGCGTCGTACGTTTACCTTCCGCGTTTGGGATTACAACAGGCTCGTTACCTTCCATCACAGAAACGCAAGAGTTGGTTGTTCCTAAATCGATTCCAATAATTTTACTCATAATATTTTATTTATTGTGTTGAATGTTCATTTTTAATTTCGGAAAGTATAAGTCAATCATTATGCCAACTCAAAAATGCTGACACAGTGTCATATTTTTATCAATTTTCAGTCGTAGTCTCCGTTTTCAGTTACTTAACCCTGTCATTTTTGGGGCGCAACCACAAGGGTCGGGCTTTCACTACTTGCTCCCTCCTAAAAAGTCGGGGAGCTCAAACAGGTCGTTCAATCCCTTGCGCGAGTTCGTTTGAAAAAATACATGTCAAATAAAATATAATCTCTGCAAAACCATCTATATTTGTCCAACTATAACGTTTGCGTATTATGGAGTGTATCTCAGTTTTCGACATGCTAAAAATTGGTGTTGGCCCTTCAAGCTCCCACACACTAGGGCCTTGGCGCGCAGCAGAACGTTGGATTAAAGAACTCAAAACCGCCAATAATTTTGATAGCGTTGAAAAAATAACAGTAAACCTTTACGGCTCTTTATCTCTAACAGGAAAAGGGCACGCCACAGATTATGCCGTTATGCTAGGATTATATGGCGCAAATCCTGAAACCATTCCAACAGAAAAGATTAGCGAAATCATTTCAGATATAAAAAATACCAATATCATTCTTTTTAATAATGAGAAGGATTTAGCTTTCAATCCAAAAACAGACATTATTTTTAATAAAAAGTTTTTGCCTTTTCATGCCAATGCATTAAAATTCTCAGCCATTTGCAATGGTAAAAAAATAACCTCTACATTCTATTCCATTGGTGGCGGATTTGTGGTAAAAGAAGAACGGAAAAACTCCAAAAGAAATTTCGAAATAAAATGTACGTTCCCGTACCCGATTGATAAGGGCACAGAATTACTGCAGTTTTGTAAAAACTTAAACCAATCCATATCGCAAGTCGTTCTTGAAAACGAAAAATCCATTCGCTCAGAAACAGAAATAGATTCAGAATTGAAACGCATCTGGGAAACCATGTTGGAATCCATGTATCTAGGCTGTCATACAGAGGGTAATCTTCCTGGTGGCTTAAACGTGCGTCGGCGTGCGTACGATATGCATTTAAATTTAAAAGGTAAAACACCATATAACAACCCTGTAGAATGGATTTACAGCATCCGCGATACCGAAGTCAAATTTCGTCAAATACTTAAATGGGTAAGTTGTTTTGCTTTGGCGGTAAACGAAGTTAATGCATCATTAGGTCGTGTAGTTACTGCTCCAACCAACGGAAGCGCTGGTGTAATTCCTGCCGTTTTAATGTACTATTTAGTAATTGAAAACCACGATGGGAATTTTGAAGACATTAAAAAATTCTTGTTAGTAGCCGGAGAAATTGGGAGTATCTTTAAAAAAGGAGCCACGATAAGTGCTGCTATGGGCGGTTGTCAAGCCGAAATAGGTGTTTCTTCAGCCATGGCTGCCGGAGCATTAACCGAATTGTTAGGAGGCACACCAGAGCAGGTATTAGTTGCTGCAGAAATAGCCATGGAACACCATTTAGGATTAACCTGCGACCCTATTGGTGGTTTAGTTCAAATACCTTGTATAGAACGCAACGCCATGGGTGCCATAAAAGCCATAAATGCTGCTGAATTAGCCTTAGATACTAATCCAGAAAATGTAAAAGTACCTCTAGATAAGGTTGTAAATACCATGTGGGAAACAGCAAAAGACATGCATTCTAAATACAAAGAAACATCTGAAGGTGGTTTAGCGGTTGGCGTCTATTTAACCGATTGCTAAATTAATCTTTACCGCAAGAGGAACGTCTGCGCGTATCAATTAAATAAATAATTTTCCAATTCTCGCCATCTTTAAACAACTGGAACGAGTTTACACCACAATGGCTAAATGTATCGTTAAGCCAAAATTCATACGGGGTCCACGCATTGGCCATATTTCCATCTACTTGAATGTTGTAATCTAACAAACGTTCATCCCATTTTTGGTCACTGGGTCTGTTAGCAATGGCATTTATAAGCTTTTGAATATCATCGTTAACCAAAATATCTTTTCCTTCTTTATTTCTATAAGCCGTTTGCAATACAATTTTATCTGCCATAACAGATTTCATAATCGTTGTATCACCCTTATGGAATCCTTCAAAAAAAGTATTTACCGTATTTTTTACTTGAGTTGCTTCATCTACTTGCCCATATAAAGTACTCGAAATTAAAAATGCTAAATAAAAAATTATACGTGCCATAGATTTAAATTTCCAACTAAAATAACTGATAATCAACAATCAAACTTCAGTTTAAAGAAAAGTTTAACAGTATCTGCTTTATTTAGTATTTTTACGTGCAAACTAAACCTAAAACCAATGTCTGTAGCTAAAAAAGAATACAAGCGCGTTACCGTAAAAACATTAGTAGATATGAAAGCCAATGGCGAAAAAATATCTATGCTTACTGCCTATGATTATACTATGGCCAAAATTGTTGACGGTGCTGGAGTTGATGTTATTTTAGTAGGAGATTCTGCGAGTAATGTTATGGCTGGACATGAAACCACCTTACCTATTACCTTAGACCAAATGATTTATCATGCTTCTTCTGTAATTAGAGCTATAGACCGTTGTTTAATTGTAGTGGACTTACCATTTGGTAGTTATCAAAGCGACCCCAAAGAAGCTTTGCGTTCTGCAATTCGCATCATGAAAGAAAGTGGTGCGCACTCGGTAAAATTAGAAGGTGGTCGCGAAATAAAAGAGTCTATAAAACGTATTTTAAACGCTGGTATTCCTGTAATGGGACATTTAGGTTTAACGCCGCAATCTATTTATAAATTTGGTACTTATACCGTTCGTGCTAAAGAAGAACAAGAAGCAGAAGATTTATTAGAAGATGCCAAAATGCTAGAGCGTATTGGATGTTTCGCAATAGTACTAGAAAAAATACCGGCTGAATTAGCTAAAAAAGTGGCTGATAGTGTGAGTATTCCTATCATTGGAATTGGGGCTGGTCCTCATGTTGATGGTCAAGTGTTGGTTTTACATGATATGCTAGGAATGACACATGAATTTAACCCTAGATTTTTACGTAGATATTTACATTTATATGAAGAAATGACTAAAGCTATTTCGCAATATGTTGATGATGTAAAAACTCAAGATTTCCCTAATGAAAGTGAACAGTATTAGTTTAGACTTTATTAGATTGCTAGATTGCTAGATTGCTAGATTGCTAGATTATTAGATAAATTAGATAATATAGATGCACAGATTCAAAGAATTAGAAATTTGGAAAAGAAGCAGAGTTTTTAGTTCTGAAATATATAGTTTAACTTCCAAATTTCCTGAATCAGAAAAATTTGGGCTTACAAATCAACTGAGGCGCGCTTCGGTTTCCATTCCTTCAAATATAGCTGAAGGCTCTTCAAGACTTTCGGAAAAAGACTTTGCTAGGTTTTTACAAATAGCCTTAGGTTCTTGTTACGAAATAGAAACACAACTATTAATTTCTTCAGATTTAAAGTTTATTGATAATACTGAATTAAATAATGCTTTAAACGAAATAGAACAAATTATAAAAATGATTTCAAAATTTAAATCAACCCTAAAAATCTAACGGGTCTAAAAATCTAACAGGTCTAAAAATGTCTAAAGTATTGTCTAACAAATACAACCTTCAGGTCTTACATGAAGACAACCATATTATCATAGTAAATAAACGAGCTGGCGATATTGTGCAAGGCGATAAAACGGGTGATAAACCACTTAGTGATGTTGTAAAAGAATATATAAAAGATAAATACAATAAGCCTGGAAACGTATATTTGGGAACGGTTCATAGGCTAGACAGACCAACAACCGGACTCGTCATATTCGCAAAAACAAGCAAAGTTTTACCGAGACTGAATAAATTATTTCTTTCAAAAGACATCAAAAAAACATACTGGGCTTTAGTTAAAAACCAACCACCAAAACAAGAAGACACACTTATAAATTGGTTAAAAAAGAATCCTAAAAACAATAAATCTACAGCCTATTCTAAAGAGGTAATAGACAGCAAAAAAGCCATTCTTCATTATAAACTCATTAAAAAACTGGATTCTTATTTTTTACTTGAAGTGAATTTAGAAACGGGCAGACATCATCAAATTCGAGCTCAACTCTCAAATATTGGCTGCCCAATAAAAGGCGATTTAAAATATGGCTTCGACCGCAGTAATAAAGACGCAAGCATCAGCCTACATGCTAAACATATAGACTTTATTCACCCTGTTAAAAAAGAAAACATCTCCATTGATGCACCATTACCAGATGATGCATTATGGAACGCTTGTCTTTAAATATTTCATATCTTTAAAAGAAAAAATTGAGACCCATTCCAGAAATTGTTGCAACACAAAAATCATTTTTTAGATCACAGAAAACTAAGGATGTTTCAGATAGAATTTCACTTTTAAAAGCCTTTAAGGTTGAAATAATAGCAAATGAGGAAGCTATTTTAAACGCACTTCATCAAGACTTTAGAAAGTCTGGTTTCGAAGCGTATTTAAGTGAGTTCGGGCTAGTTATATCACAGCTTAACTTAGCCATTAAGAATCTAAAACAATGGACTAAACCACAACGCATTCCAGCATCTTTATTAACCTTTCCTTCAAAAGACTTTATTTACAAAGAACCATACGGGACGGTATTGATTATTGCCCCCTGGAATTATCCGTTTTTATTAGCTTTAGAGCCATTAATTATGGCCATTGCCGCTGGAAATACAGTGGTTTTAAAACCAAGCGAATTAACAAAGCAAACCTCTAAAATTATAACCCAAATAATTAAAAATGTTTTTGAGGAATCACAAGCCATTTCTATTGAAGGTGGTGTTGAAACATCGACAGCGCTTTTGGCTGAAAAATGGGATTACATCTTTTTTACTGGAAGCACGAAGGTTGGAAAAATTGTTGCTGAAGCTGCTGCTAAACATTTAACACCTGTTACCCTAGAGCTAGGTGGAAAATCACCCTGTATAATCGATAATACCGTTAATTTAAAATTGGTTGCAAGACGATTAATTTGGGGAAAACTACTCAATGGCGGACAAACGTGTATTGCGCCAGATTATATTATCGTAAAAACAGAAATTAAAGAGCGTCTCATAATTGCCTTAAAAACAGAAATAATTAAAAGATATGGCGAAAACCCTGAAACTTCACCAGATTTTCCTCGAATAATTAATCAAAAGAACACTAAAAGATTAGCTGCGCTACTTGAAAGTGAGAAGATTGTATATGGTGGCGTTATCAAGGAAGAAGATTGTTATGTTTCTCCAACTTTAATTGACAATCCATCGCTTTCTAGTCCGATAATGCAAGAAGAAATATTCGGACCAATATTACCGATAATTCCTTATCAAAACCAAGAGGATATTGAACATATTATTTGGAATTTGGATAAACCTTTATCACTTTACGTATTTTCAGAAAACAAAACTTTTATAAAATCTGTTCTAGATAAATTTAGTTTTGGTGGCGGCGTTATTAACGATACATTGATTCATTTCGGAAACGATAAATTGCCGTTTGGAGGCGTTGGAGCCAGCGGTATTGGTAATTACCATGGCGAATACGGTTTTTATGCGTTCTCAAACTTAAAACCAATTGTTAAACGAGGTCTTTGGTTTGACCCTACGTTTAGGTATGCTCCTTACCAAAGCAAATTAAAGTTATTAAAGAAAGTATTTAAGTATTTTGGCTAATTAAGCTAAAGGATAATCTAAGGTGAGATTAACCCCATTTCCGGGTTTAGAACTTATATCTAAAATAGCTTTAATTAATTGGGCTCTACTTTTCATATTAATCAACCCGGAACCTTGTTCTATTTCATTAATATCAAAACCTTTACCGTCATCTGTAGCAGTAATAATTATTTTTTCAGGTCTGTAATCTAGCGTAATACCAATGTTTTTAGCCTCAGAATATTTTACTGAATTAGACAAAAACTCTTGAAGAATTCTAAAAATGATAATTTCATGTTTTCGGTCGTTAAACTCAACTTTATCACCTATAATTCTGAGCTCAGCTGATGTGAATTTCATTTTTTTAAGTCGGTCTAACTCGTTAGTGATAGACTTCTCAAAGCCAATATTCAAAATTACATCATTATTTAATGTTCTAGATAGCGATCTTACCTCTTTCAAGCCATTGCTAAGGGCATCTGTGGTGTCTTTAAACTTTTCTTTAACATCGTCTGAAACTTGCATTTTAAGTATGCTTAATTGCATGCTTGCGAATGATAATAATTGCCCAACATTATCATGCAATTCCCAACCTATATTTTTTAATGTTTGTTCTTGAGCTTCTGTTTGAGCTTGAATTATTTCGGCTTCAAAAGCTTGTTGTTGCTTTATCCTTTCTTGAAGAAGTTTATTTTTTCGTTTTTGAAAAACAACAAAAAACACAATAACTAGTGATGTAATGATAATTAAAACTAAAATCATATACACTAATAAATATCGCTCTGAGGCTGTACTTGTTAATCGTTCTGCGGTTTGCACCATAATAAAGCAAAGGTATAAGTTAAATACATAAACATATTTGAATAGAGATATATCTTTTTTTGTAAAGTTATATAATTCAAATCGCCAAAAAATTCTGGATGCCTAAACGGCTTACTCAAATCCACTGAGCTATAATACATGCTGTAAAATATCAGAGGAGTTGTAATCAACCACCAAATAAATATCACAACTGAAATATAAAAATTTAATGATCTATAAAAAAATAAAACTTTTTCACTTCGTAAGAGTTCGATAAAATAAAATGTGCAGCAAGTAAACACTATGATGGCTCCAAAAACACTTAAAATTGGAAAAGACATGTGAAAAAATTTATTCCCGTTCGCTATAATATAAACTATTGAAAACACGAGATATGAATAGCCAGTGTATTTTAAAACAGTTTTTAACCTGTTATTTTCAATAATCTTAAAGTAATAAAAATTAAAAAAAAGTATGGCTCCAATTTTCCAACAAATCGTATATAACCAATAGTTTTTTTCAATTAAAGTACCCATAAGAAAATGCAAGAACTCGTTGGGTCTCACATAAATTATATACCCTCCTACCAATTCTAAAATGGCTACATAAATTAAAAAGTATATGAAATATTTAACTACTGAATTACTAAATTTTCTATAAACAAATATACCAGTTACAGCTGCCAATATTTCTAAACTCTTTGTGAGTAAAGAATAATTTTCAATTAAAAAATCATTCATTCTTTAAGATTATGTTCCTTCTCCGGACTACACCAAATAAAGGCAAATGTGAAAGTTAAATACATAAAAATATTAGAGAACAGAAAAATTTTCCATTTTAAATGAATAAAATCCCAATCAACGTTCCTAAAATAAATATGAAAGAACACTAAAGGTGTAATTATTAACCACCATAAAAATATCGTAGCTGCAATGTAAAAATTAATAGATTTATAAAAGTATAAAACGGTATCGCTTTCCAAAATTTCTAAAAAATAAAATATAGCACACATAAATATAATAAGGGCTCCGAGTACACTAATGATTTGAAATGGTCTGATAAAAAAATCACTGAAATTAAGAGCTATATAAATGAGGCAAAAGCATAGAAAAGCATAGCGACTTATTTTTAAGATAATACGAAAACGCTTTGTTTTCAATATTTTTAGAAAATAAAAGGAATAAAACATAATACCTCCTATGCTCCAAAACAATGTACCCCACCAATAATTTCTTCTAAAAACCGTGTCCTTAAGAAAACCTAAAATACCGTTATTTTCAACCAAATAAGTATACATCGACACGATTTCAGCGAAAGCAATAAACACTAAAAAGTATATAAAATATTTAGTGTATGTGTATTTATATTTCTTGAAAAGTAATATTCCAGTTACCGCAGCAAGAATCTCCACAAAATGTGTTATGTGTATGTAGTTTTTTATTAAGAAGTCATCCACAAGATTAATTTATTCCAGTTTTATCTGGTTTACAGAATATTAGGGCAAAGGTGAAAGTTGAATACATAATGATGTTAGCAATTAAATAAATTAAATATCTCAATCGAATATATTCAAAATCTCTATTTAGTAAATAAATATCGAAAAAAACAATAGGCGTTATGATTAACCACCAAATAAAAATGGCAAAACTGATATAAAAATTTAACGATTTATAAAATATTAGAATTTTATTGCTTCTAAGTACTTCGATGAAATAAAATACTGTGCAAAAAAATATGACACACGCACCAAAAATATTTATAGAAGGAAAAAATCGAATAAAATAATCATCCCAATTTAATACAATATAAATAATCGAAAAAACTAAGAAAATTAAACCAATAACTTTTATAATTAATTTAAACTTTTTCGTCCTTAATATTTTGTTGTAATAGTAAGCAAAAAATAAAATGGCGCCTACTTTCCAAAACAAAGTTGACCACCAATAGTTTTTCTCTAATACTGTGCCCTCTAAAAAATTTAAAAACCCATCATTTTTAACATGATGGGTGTATGTACTAACAAAATCACCAAAAGAAAGATATATTAAAAAATATATAAAATACTTTGCATGAGTATACTTATATTTTTTAAAAAGTACAATTCCAGTTATAGTTGCCGTTAACTCAACAACTCTGGTTATTTCAGTTCTATATTCAAATAAGATTTCTTCCAAAAATCTTATTACTATTGAGGATAGTTCTCATCACCTCCTCCTCCATCATTAAATGGCGGTGCAGGAATATCATCATCAGACGGAGGTAATAATAGATTTAAACTGCTTGCCTTTGATGTGTTTTTAGGCCCAGTTGGAACAATAAACATCGTGTTTCTATTCTTTTTAATAGGGTCTTTTACTTTTCCGTAATTACCCAAATATACTCGAACACCCGTCATGGTATACCCTAAAGTATCAGATTTTGCTTTGGCATAAGCTAAATACGCATTAACATCATCTAAAGACCACCATACAGAACGAATTTTCTTTTTTGAACCTTCTACTTCTAAAGTAGAATCAACTTCAGTTGGATTTCGTTCTTCCCAATTCTTGCTAAGCAATTTAGCTTCAGCTACCGATATAGTGTCTTTGGGTATTTTATTTTCTGCATACATAG
The DNA here is from genome assembly GCF_900141715.1 of Algibacter luteus. Lineage (GTDB taxonomy): Bacteria > Bacteroidota > Bacteroidia > Flavobacteriales > Flavobacteriaceae > Arenitalea > Arenitalea lutea. Next base: position 225,697 of record NZ_FQYK01000002.1, read on the forward strand.
TTGGTTTATCATCACATTGCCTCGGACAAAAATAATACGTTAATACTGCTCCAATGATTATTCCTAAAATAATTGGTCCTAGTTTTTTCATGTTTTAAAAAGTTGTTTAGTTAATAATAGCTTGCTTAAAAATAGTAAAAAGATTTAACTATTGTAAGAATACTTGTGTTATAAAGATTTTTTGGTAATTCGTAATACTTAACAAACAGTCGAACAACTTTTTTACAACATTATATTATATCGCTTATAAATTAATAGCATAACTATGTTTTACTTCGTTGATAACGAACATGCTGTGTGTACTTCCAATATGGTTAATACGCGTTAATTTATTTACCATAAATTCTCTAAATGCTGCCATATCTTTAACTAAAACCTTAAGTAAATAATCATAATCGCCACTTAAATGGTAGCATTCCAATACTTCGTTTAACTCTTTTACCTCCTTCTCAAAGCTTACAACGAACTCTTGACTGTGTTGAACGAGTTTGACATGACAAAATACTACAAAATCGCGCTCAACTTTCTGTTTATTCACAATCGCAATATAACCATCTATAAATCCTTCTTTTTCTAGTTTTTTTATTCGTTCGTAAACAGCTGTAACTGACAGCCCCAAATTATTAGAAAGCTCTTTATTGGTTTGTTTACTATCCTTTTGTAGTAATTCTAATAATTTTTTATCTGTAGCATCAAATATCATAGTTGAATATATTTCTTAAAATAGGTAATAATGAAGTAAATTACAATTTTATTATCTATAAATAATACATTTTTTAGATTTATTTTCTACAATTACTATCTTATATTGTTTTTTAATCTAAAATTAATCAATTTTGAACTCAATAATATTTGTTTTCTAACCCATTCAACACTACAAAACTATAAATCATGGCATTTAAACCCGCAAATAACATTCAAGATCTCCAATATTTTGGCGAATTCGGAGGAGTTAATCCTTCCATATCTGATAGTTCAACTTACACTTTCCTATCTGCGAAAACGATGTTTGATACTTTTGAAGGAAATGCCGATGGTTGCTATCTGTATTCGCGTCACTCCTCGCCTTCAAATTTATATTTAGGGGAAGCCCTTGCTGCTATGGAAGGTACAGAAACGGCGAACGTATCGGCCTCTGGTATGGGCGCAATTACACCCGTAATTATGCAACTTTGTAGCGCTGGAGATCATATCGTTTCTAGCAGAACCATATACGGCGGTACTTATGCGTTTTTTAAAAATTTTACGCCTAAATTTAATATTAACACCAGCTTTGTTGATATTACAAAACTTGATTTGGTTGAAGCAGCAATAACTAAAAACACCAAAATAATTTACTGCGAATCTGTTAGTAATCCGTTGTTAGAAGTGGCCGACATTAATGGTTTAGCTAAAATTGCCAAAAAGCATGGTTTAAAATTAGTAGTAGACAATACGTTTTCTCCCCTTTCAATTTCGCCTGCAACCTTAGGTGCAGATATTGTAATTCACAGTTTAACCAAGTTTATTAATGGCTCTAGTGATACCGTTGGTGGTGTGGTTTGTGGTACTCAAGAATTTATAAATGACTTACGTAATGTCAATGATGGTGCTTCGATGCTTTTAGGTTCAACTATGGATAGTCTGAGGGCTGCTTCTATTTTGAAAAACCTAAGAACATTACATATTCGTATGCAACAACACAGTAAAAATGGCTTGTATCTTGCAGAAAAATTTGAAGCTGATGGTTTAAAAACAGTTTATCCTGGTTTAAAATCGCATCCTTCACACGAATTATTTAAAACTATGATGAATAAGGATTACGGCTTTGGGGGTATGTTAACCATAGATGTTGGCTCAATAGAGAAAGCTAATGAGTTAATGGAACTTATGCAAAACAATAATTTAGGATATCTTGCTGTGAGTTTAGGGTTTTATAAAACCTTATTTAGTGCTCCGGGAAGTTCTACTTCATCAGAAATTCCAGAAGAAGAACAAAAGGAAATGGGCTTAAGTGACGGATTAATTCGATTCTCTATTGGATTAGACGCAGATATTGAACGCACTTACCAAATGATGCATGAATGCATGGTGAAGCTAAATATTCTGAATTAAAAATAGACAATTAGCACAACTAAATTTTTAAAAGTAAGTATTAGGCACAAGCATCATGTTGTAATGCTCTGTAATATGCCAATTCGTTTGAGATATCAATGGTATCAACCTGAATAGACTTTTTAATGGAATTATACTGCTGAATTACTTGTGATAATTCAAATTTATCATCAAACTGAGATTCTAATTCTGAAAGATAAACGAGTGTTTCTAAATTTTTTCTTAACCTAAAATAAAGAACGCTTATTTTAGAATCCAATTCTAGGTTACTAAATTTTCTTTTGGGTGACGATATACCAATTACTCTTGATGCCTTATTATTAAAACTCTTAATGGGATTGTAACTCTTTGGTTTTTCAATTTCAGATAGATGATTTACAACTTCGCTATTAACATAAATATTTAAAACTGGATCGACATTTTCATCCGACCAAAATGAAAAAAAGGATATAAAATATATTTTAAATAGATTAATAAATGAGGACATTTTAATAATGGATTAATTGTTTTAATATTTGGACCCCAATTAACAATTTGGTCACAAATCAAACGTAAACAACTTAAAATCAGTTAAATAAAAGTGCAAAGTATAATCCTTAAACCGCTCAATATACGTCAAATTAGACGTTCACAAAAGATTCAATTAAACTTAAAACAGATTCTAGATTCCTTTAATCCTTATCCATAAAGTATTAATAATATCACCTAAACTTTCAAACTTAGGTTTAAAGGGTTTCATGTTTAACCTGTTACCATCTTCGTAGAGCCTTAAACTAAAAACAGATGTGTTAGGATTATCAAGATCTAACAGCGGGTATCTAAGGTCGTTATATTCAAATTCATTTTCACCTAATTTATATACACTGTAATACTGGTTACTAAACCAAGCTAAATCTTTTATGTCTTTATAATCTGAAGGTTTTAAATCGCGTTGTTTAGGAACTTTTTTAAAGTCTAAAAAGCTATTTTTCGTATCCATTAGAGAATAATCAGAAACATAATATGAACTCTCGGTTTCTGCAATTCCATACCACAATATATTATTAAAAATTGCTGGTTGCGTACTAAATCTAGTGGCACTAATATAACTTTCTTTTAAAGATTTTCTAAAAACGGAATCGATATATAGCTTGTTTCCAAAAGTAAAAAGCATATAAACAGAGCTGATACCTATACCGGTTTTTAGCAAAAACCGTCTTTTTAAAGATGTACGTTTAAAAAACATTAACGCTATCATGCAAACTAAAAAGGGAAACGTGTAAGCAGGATCTGCAACTGCAATATTATTTAAGGCCACTCTATAATTACTAAAAGGGGCGAATAATTGGGTGCCATAAGGTGTAAAACAATCTAAAATAGGATGTGTAAACAACGACCAAAAGAATAAACTAATCCAGTCTTTTAGCGTTGTAGAATTTCGACGCTTACCAGAATTATATAATTTATAGGTAAGCCAACCAAGTATTATAGCTGCTAAAATTGAAAATAAAATAGAGTGCATGAATCCTCTATGAAACAACATGGCATCAATTTCGTTGCCATAAAGCCAACTTCCCACCAAAACATCTAAATCAGGAATAGTGCCTCCAATCGCACCAAATAACAAAGCTTTATTGCCTATTTTCTTTCCAAGCACAGCTTCTCCGCATGCTGCTCCTAAAACAATTTGAGTAAGTGAATCCATATTTAGCTAGCAAAGTTAACTAACTAATTTATATAAACAGCTATTGAGGAATTCGTCTTAGCCAAACAGCCACACGCGCACTATTTATATTGCCAACTTCAGTTATTGATCTGAAACCTAAAGTGGTTCCTGACGGGATTGCAATAGGTGTCGCTAAAACTTCGGTGTAAGACATATTATCATTGGCACCGGAAGCAGTAAACCTAAAAAGCTCTGTAAAGGTATTATTTGCTGAAATATCTCCCACGCCCATAATTAATGTATCGGTAGCATTTAAAGTATTATCGGCATGAAAACTTACGGCATAAGCTTCCCACGCTTCTGGTAATGGAATACCAATAAAACCAGCATCGCCATTTCCATAAGACCATTGCGAATTGTTATTGCTAATACTACCTGCTTCTTCTGCCCAAATAACAATCTTCTCGTACGCAACTTTGTTTTCGCCTATTTGTTGCCAATTGGTACCATCACTCTGTAATTGAATTGTAGTTCTGCTTTTTATGGTTGAAGTTACTATGCCATTCAAATTGGTAAAATTAGACACCGTGGTAACATTACTAGTTGGATTTTTAATACAATATATTCTACCCAAACAAGCACTCGCTAAAGGTAAAGTGATTGTGGGATTTCCAGACAGTATTACGGTATGATGAGAATCATTTAGTGTGAGACTGGATGAAGTTGTTATTATATTTAAAGATAAAGAACCATTAACATCTAAAGTTGATAGCGGATTCGTTGTGCCTATCCCAACCTGTGCAAACAAATTTAAACATAATAACAAAAAAAACTGAGAGACTATTTTTTTCATTATTTTACAAGTTAATACTTAACGATGATTATTCAAAAAAAGTGTGGCATTAAATACATTTGTGTGAATTATACAGTTGCAAAAAGTTCAAATGCTGTGAAATACCTTTGATTTTAAGATTATTTCGAACGTAGAAAATATAACTCATCAGGCATTAACGCGGACTGAATATCCAAATTAGAGGCTTTTGGTTCTATATTTTCTTCCATAGCGTTCTCTTTGAAATTATAATTTGAATTTGATTTAGAATCAGATTTGCTGTAAATCATAAAATAAAGAACTACAAATACGAATAATAATGATAAGGCAAATAACATTGGAACTAACAATTTGAGGTTTACTTGATTATGACCCACAAAATCAATTAAGTCACATCATTTTGAAAGAAACATAGAAAATCGTAACATTACAGGACCAAAAAAATCCGAATGAAAAAGGACAAGAATATCTCTGAATTTAAAGCAGATACCCAAACTATCATAGAAAATAAAGAACTAAATTTTTTAGAAGCTTTAATTCCTGTGATTATCCTAATGGGACTTCTTTTTTATAACATTGTATTTGCAGAAGGCGAACTTTTAGGGGCATATTCTAATCAATTTATTCTACTTATTGGAGGTTTAATTGCAGCTTTTGTCGGCTTCTTTAATAAGGTTTCCATATTAAGAATGGTAACCGAAATTTGGGAAAATCTAAAGAGTGTTTTTATTCCAATCATGATTTTATTTCTAGTGGGTGCTTTAGCCGGTACTTGGTTAGTTAGTGGTGTAATTCCTGCCATGGTTTATTATGGGTTACAGGTACTAAGCCCAGAAATATTTTTACCTGCTTCTGTCATCATATCAGCCATTATATCTATAGCTACAGGTAGTTCATGGACAACTTCTGCAACTGTTGGTATTGCATTGGTTGGTATAGGAACTGCTTTAGGAATAAACTCTGGTATGATTGCTGGAGCTGTTATTTCAGGTGCTTATTTTGGTGATAAAATGTCACCCTTAAGTGACACTACTAATCTTGCGCCAGCGATGGCAGGTACCGATTTATTTACACATATAAGATATATGAGTTTTACAACGGTGCCAACAATAATCGTAACCTTAATTGTGTTTAGTATTTTAAGTTTCGTTATCAAAACTACTGGAAGCGCAGATGTTAGTAATTTATTGCAAACTATAAAAACTACTTTTAATATTTCTCCTTGGCTATTTTTAGTGCCTTTAGCAGTTATAGCACTTATCCTCCTAAAAACAAAACCATTAATAGCCTTAAGTGCAGGCGTTATTTTAGCAGCCATTTTCGCCTTTATTTTTCAACCCGAAATACTTAATAATTTGGGATCATCAAAAATAAACTCAATAATTACATCCATGTTTTCAGATACCCAAATTATAACTGAGAACGAAAATTTAAATGACCTATTTTCGGCTGGTGGAATGAAAGGTATGCTTTGGACCATTTACTTAATTATTTGCGCCATGGTTTTTGGAGGGATAATGGACGGCATAGGTGCACTTTCAAGAATTACAAGCGCCCTTCTAAGTTTAGCAACATCTGTTTTTGGTTTATTTGCAAGTACTGTAATTAGTTGCTTAGGCTTGAATACCATTGCTTCTGATCAATATTTGGCAATTGTTATTCCAGGGAAAATGTTTAAAAAAGCCTTTCAAGACAAAGGATTAGCTCCTGAAAATTTAAGTAGAACTCTAGAAGATTCCGGAACCGTTACCTCGGTTTTAATTCCTTGGAATACCTGTGGCGCTTATCAATCAGGTGTTTTAGGTGTGGGTGTTAGCGAGTATTTCTTTTATGCTATATTCAATTGGCTAAGTCCGTTTACAACTTTACTTTTTGCAGCCTTTTCTATTAAAATAAAGCAATTAAAAACTCAAAAACAATTCTAACTCACTCATTTTCAACACGCATAAATAAATACTATTTCTCAATAAGTATTTAAAATTTTATGTAGCTCGATACTCTACTCTTGTATACTATTTTTGCGGCTGTAAAACCGAATTATTAATTATTAAAAAATAGAATACTTATGTCTTTAGTAGGAAAAAAATTCCCAAATTTAAATGTAGATGCCATGAATGACATGGGCGATACTTTTAAATTAAATGTATTAGAAGAAGCTGTAAACAACAAGAAAAAAGTGGTGTTATTTTGGTATCCAAAAGATTTCACATTTGTTTGTCCAACTGAATTACATGCTTTTCAAGCCGCTTTACCAGAATTTGAAAAAAGAAACACAATTGTAATTGGTGCATCTTGTGATACGCCTGAGGTTCATTTTGCTTGGTTAAACACTGAAAAAGATAACGGCGGTATTGAAGGTGTAACTTACCCAATTTTAGCGGATAGCAACAGAAACTTATCTAGTGTTTTAGGTATTTTAGATATTACCAACGAAACCTACGATGAGGAAACAGGAACAGTACAAGTTGAAGGCGATAACGTAACGTACAGAGCTACTTATATTATTGATGAAGATGGTGTTGTACAACACGAAAGTGTTAACAACATGCCTTTAGGAAGAAATGTTGGCGAGTACATCCGTTTAGTAGATGCATTAACACACGTTCAAGAAAAAGGAGAAGTTTGTCCTGCAAACTGGGAAGAAGGAAAAGACGCTATGAATGCGAATAGAAACAGTGTTGCTGAATATTTATCTGCGCACGCAAACTAATTATGATGTTAAAGGAATTAAACGAAGATAATTTACAAAGTCTTGTTGCCGAAAACGAAACTGTAGTGGTACAGTATTCAGCAACATGGTGCGGTAACTGCCGTATAATGAAACCAAAGGTAAAAAAATTAGCTTCAGAGCTTGAATACGTTACTTTTGTGATTGCAGACGCAGAAAAATTCCCAGAAAGCAGAAAGTTAGCAACGGTTGATAATTTACCAACCTTTGCTACTTTTAAAAATGGCGCATTTGTAAATCAAGTGCAAACCAACAAATTTGATGTTTTAAAAGATTTAGTAAATGAAGTTACCAGTAATTAAACACTTAACTCAGTTTATTGAAGACAATGACGAGGATTACATTGTTGAAACCATTGAAACGTTAGAAGCTTTAACAGAAGTATCATCTTTAAAAGATGAAGAATTAGATGTTATTGGCGAATTGATTTCGAATATGTATGGAGCCATCGAAGTTCATAAAATGACCAAAGAAGGTACGCCCAAAAAGGAAGCTTTAAATAGTTTCATGAGTCGCGTTTTGGGTTCGATTGACAAATAATTGAAAAAGAGAAATTGACTTTTTATAAAACCACTTTGTGTAAGCAAGGTGGTTTTTTTGATTTATCAGCACACTCCTTTTATTAAAAATTAACTTACCTTAGTTTCAAACTAGATAAAGCACTTCAATTGTAAATACATACTGTGTTTCAATTTAACTTTATCAATTAATTTGTAGCTCAATACAAAATGAATAAGTATGTCATCTTAACCATTAGTTTGTTGATACTATCGTGTTCTGAAAAAAAACCTTCAGACAAAGCATTGATAGATAAAACAAAAATCAACCAAAGCCTAAGCAAAACTTCAATTGTTATTTTAGGCACTATTCAAGATGCTGGCTCTCCTCAAATTGCCTGTAAAAAGGATTGTTGCAGTACGCTTTTCGATAATCCTGATGTTAACAGACAAGTTATTTCACTAGGGCTTATTGATAAAGAAAATGATAAAGCATATTTATTTGAAGCAACGCCAGATATTGGAACACAGATGAAAATATTAACCAGCCTAAACACCGAAAACAATAATGAAATTGTAAACGGAATTTTTTTAACTCATGCCCATATTGGTCATTATTCGGGTTTAATGTATTTAGGAAAAGAAGCCATGGATGCACAAAACACGCCAGTTTTTGTCATGCCAAAAATGAAAGACTTTTTATCTAAAAATGGGCCTTGGGATCAATTGGTTCTACGAAAGAATGTGGAACTTCATGAAATGGAAAACAGAAAATCAGTCAATTTATCTACATCCCTTAAAGTGACGCCTTTTATAGTACCTCATCGAGATGAATACTCCGAAACCGTTGGCTATCGAATTGAAGGACCAAATAAGAGTGCATTATTTATTCCAGATATTGATAAATGGGAAAAGTGGGAAAAGGATATCATTGAAGAAATAAAAAACGTGGATTACGCTTTTTTAGATGCTACTTTTTATAGTGGTGAAGAACTTGAAAACAGAGATATAAGCCAAATACCTCATCCATTTATAATAGAGAGTTTGGAGAAATTTAAAGGACTGAGTAGTAAAGAAAAAAACAAAATAATTTTCATTCATTTTAACCATACCAACCCTGTGATAAATCATGATAGTAAGGAAAGAAAGCTGATTCATGACCAAGGCTTTCACATAGGCGAAATTCAAGATGTTTTTGAGCTCTAATCCAATGAAAACAATGCACTTAAGTGCTGATATCAACTTAATAGATTTACTATCACGCTATAGCCTTTTTCTTTGGCATAATCTATTGCCAATTTCCCTTCATTGTCTTCAATAAATTTATCTGCTTTATGTTTTAATAATAGTTTCACTACTTTTTCTTGATTATACATTGTAGCGAATATTAAAGGTGTATAGCCAAGGTTATTTATTGCATTTATATTAGCCCCAGCTTTTATTAAAATGTTTGTTAAATCTGTATTTCCTTTAAAGGCTACACCAATTAAGGCTGTATTTCCGGAACCATCGCAATCATCAACTGAAGCATTATGCTTTAAAAGTGTCTCTACAACATCTTTTTTATCAAAGTAAGAAGCGAAGATTAAAGGCGTAAATCCCCTAACATCTTTGGCATTTGCAAGTTCTGGGTTTGTCTTTAATTGGGCTTCAACCGTTTCTAATTGACCTTGTTGTAAAGCATTAAAAAATAGCTCAACTTTATTCATATATTCTTAAATAAAAAATTAAAAAAGACTATCTAAAAAATTATTTAAATAGTCTTTTATAAAAATCTCAAATGATTATTATTTCAAATCGAAACGATCTAAATTCATCACTTTAGTCCAAGCAGAAACAAAATCTTTAACAAATTTTGCCTCACCATCGCTTGCACCATATACTTCACAAACAGCTCTTAATTCGGTATTCGAGCCAAAAATTAAATCGGCACGTGTGCCTTTGAATATGACTTTTCCTGTTTTACGATTGCTTCCTTCAAAATATCTATCATCATCAGAGGTCGCTTTCCAAGTGTATGTAAAATCCAAGATGTTTTTAAAGAAATCGTTAGTAAGCGAACCAACTTTATTTGTAAACACGCCGTAATCCGATCCGTCATAATTAGCGCCTAACACGCGTAAACCACCAACTAAAACAGTCATTTCTGGCACCGATAAGGTTAATAAATTAGCTTTATCAACTAATAAATCTTCCGCGGCAATTTTTAAATCGCCTTTAATATAATTTCTAAATCCGTCTGCAATGGGTTCTAAATACCCAAATTGCTCAATATCGGTTTGTTCTTGTGAGGCATCACCTCTACCTGGAGTAAATTCAACTTTATTAGCATAACCGGCGTTTTTAATAGCTTGTTCAACACCAACATTTCCTGCCAATACAATTAAATCAGCTAAAGATACTTCTCCTTTAAAATTGTTTTTAATCCCTTCCAGAACCTTTAACACTTTGTTTAATTCTGCTGGATTATTCACTTCCCAACTACGTTGAGGTTCTAATCTAATACGAGCGCCATTTGCACCTCCTCGATTATCCGACCCTCTAAATGTTGAAGCAGAAGCCCAAGCGGTAGTAACCATTTGCGAAACGCTTAAACCAGAATCTGAAATCATGTTTTTTAACGACGCGATATCAGAAGTACTCAACTTATAATTCACTTTTGGAATCGGGTCTTGCCATAACAATTCTTCCTTCGGAACTTCAGGACCTAAATAACGTGTAGTTGGACCTAAATCTCTGTGTGTTAGTTTGTACCAAGCACGAGCAAAGGCCTTTTCAAATGCTTTATGATCTTTATGAAAACGTTTAGAAATTTCTAAATAAGCAGGATCGGTTTTTAAAGCAATATCTGCAGTGGTCATCATCAATTCTTGACGCCCATTTGGATCGCCCGCTTTAGGAGCCATTTTAGCTTTTGAAGCTGCTGTTGGTTTCCATTGGTGCGCTCCTGCTGGACTTTTTGTCAATTCCCAATCGTAATTCAATAATACATCAAAATAATCGGCATCCCATCGTGTTGGGTTTGGCGTCCAAGCACCTTCAATACCACTTGTAATCGCATCATCTAAAACGCCTGTTCCGAATGTGTTTTTCCAACCTGTACTCATCTGCTCAATAGGTGCTCCATGAGGTTCAGCACCTACGTATGTATTAGGATCAGCAGCGCCATGGGCTTTTCCAAAGGTATGCCCTCCTGCAACAAGTGCAACGGTTTCTTCATCATTCATTGCCATTCTTCCAAAAGTCTCTCTCACATCGTGTGCGGAACCCATTGGGTCTGGCTTTCCGTTTGGTCCTTCTGGGTTTACGTAAATCCAACCCATCATAACAGCGGCTAATGGGTCTTCTAAATCTCCATCTTCATATCTATCTTCGTTTGCGCCCCATTCTGTTTCACTTCCCCAATAAATATCTTGTTCTGGTTCCCAAACATCTTCACGTCCACCTGCAAAACCAAACGTGGGGAATCCCATAGATTCTAAAGCGCAGTTTCCTGCCAGAATCATTAAATCTGCCCAAGAAATTTTATTGCCGTATTTCTGTTTTATAGGCCATAATAGTAATCGTGCCTTATCTAAATTGCCATTATCTGGCCAACTATTAATAGGAGCAAATCTCTGATTTCCTGATCCGGCTCCTCCTCGTCCATCGCCTACTCTATAAGTTCCTGCACTATGCCACGCCATTCTTATCATTAATCCACCATAGTGTCCGTAATCTGCTGGCCACCACTCTTGAGAATCTGTCATAAAATCTTTAAGATCCTTTTTTATGGCATCGTAATCTAAACTTTTAAAGGCTTCTGCATAATTAAAATCTGCTCCCATAGGATTCGATTTTGTAGCGTGTTGGCGGAGTATGTTTAGTTTCAATTCGTTTGGCCACCAGTCGCGATTTTTTACTCCTCCACCAGAAGTATGCTTAACTGTACCACTTAAAAATGGGCATTTACTAGCATCGGAAGCGTTCATACCCGATACTTTCCCATGATGATTGTTGTTATCCATTGTAAAACGTATTTATATTTAGTGTTGATTATTAAAAAATTAGAATGTCTTAAAGTTAATAAATTACAGACTTAAAACCGACTTAAATTTATTTTTTAATGCTATAACAGGATTGATAAAATTTATAATGAACCTCTAAAATGATAGTTTTTAAATATACTATAACAGAACATAAAAACAATTACCATATAAAACCAGATAACTTTGATCAAATTCAAAAAAATAATTAGGATTAAGCTATTTAATATTACTATTTTAGATGTTCAATTTAAAACATTAAAAAATGGCTACAGTAACTCTTAAAGGATCACCAATTAATACATCAGGAAACTTACCAAAAGTGGGCACAAAAGCTCCAGACTTTTTATTAACTGCAACAGATTTATCTGTTAAAAGTTTAACGAATTATAAAGGATCAAAAGTGGTTTTAAACATTTTTCCAAGCGTTGATACTGGTACTTGCGCTCAATCTGTTAGGGAATTTAATCGAGAAGCAGGCGAATTAGAAAACACAAAAGTACTTTGTATTTCTCATGATTTACCTTTTGCTCATGCCCGTTTTTGTGGTGCTGAAGGATTAGATAATGTCATCAGTTTATCTGATTATAAAGATGGAAGTTTTGGAAGAGCTTATGGTTTAAACTTTGTAGATGGACCGTTAGAAGGCTTGCACTCTAGATCAGTTGTAGTTTTAGATGAAAATGGAACCGTAATTTATACAGAACAAGTTGGCGAAACTGTTGATGAACCAAATTATAAGGCTGCTCTAGACGCACTTTACAATGCCTAAAAAAGAATCTTTTACCGAGAATCGATTAAAAAGTGTTGGATACGCCTTTAAGGGCGCTTTATTGCTCGTAAAAACAGAGGCGAGTATAAAAATTCAGCTGGTTATTGCTATTATAGTAACTATTGCCGGATTTTATTTTGAGATTTCTTCCTATGAATGGATTATTCAAATTCTTGCGATTGGATTGGTAATGAGTATCGAAGGCGTTAACACTGCTATTGAAGAAATAGCAAACTTTGTGCACCCAGAACGTCATCCAAAAATTGGCTTAATAAAAGATATTGCTGCCGGAGCTGTTTTTATAGCTTCGGTTTTTGCAAGTATAGTTGGCTTAATTATTTATCTTCCGAAGATTTTTTAAAATACTATATCGCTTAGGATAAACGTTAGTAATTTGTATTTTTGTCCCATTACTAAATAATGGAATTGAAGTATAAAATTTTAAAGATTTCATTTTTTGAAACAACAAACCATTAATGGCTAAAAGCAAACCCAAAACTAAACGAGCACCTAAAAAACCGTTGAAAGCGCCTAGTTTTAAATTATCTAGCCAGCAGAAGTTGGTGTGGGGCAGTTTCCTTGTCATACTCGGATTATTACTTTTTATAGCCTTTGTTTCTTTTATTTTTACTGGTGAAGCAGACCAAAGTACACTATCAAATTTTACTTCCAGAGAAATAGAAACTCAAAATTGGTTAAGTAAATCGGGGGCATGGTTAAGCGACTTTTTTATTCAACGCGGGTTTGGTATTGCATCTTTTATTTTTTCAGGATTAATCTTTCTTTCGGGCGTATATGTTTTAATGAACATTAACAAAACAAAACTAAGAAAACATTGGTTTTGGGGCGTACTTATCATTGTTTGGTTGTCTATCCTTTTAGGCTTTTTTGGTCATAAAAATGATATCCTTGGTGGTACATTCGGTTTTGAAATTAATAGTTTCCTTCAAGATTATATTGGTAAAATAGGAACCATTCTTTTACTCATATTCGGTTTTATCACCTATTTAGCCATTCGTTTTAAAGTGACTTTTGAAAGTATTGCTAAAGTATTTACATCTGCTAAAAAAGATATAAAAGACGATCTTTCAGAATTAAAAGAAGATATCATTGTTCCGTTAGATAACAATTTATCTGAAGAAGCTGAAGCCATCAAATCTGCTTTTGAAATACCTTTAGAAGAAAAAACAGCTGAACCGCAAACAAAAGTTAAACCAGTTGCTGAATCTGCTCCACTAGAAGTTAAAACGCCAATAGTTGAGGAAGAACCCGAAATAGAAATTAAAGTTGAAGACGTTAAAGAGGAAGTCTCAGAATCTGATAATCTTGCTAACAAATTGGTTGAAGATTTCGGACAATTCGACCCTACGTTAGAGCTTGCCAAATATCAATTTCCTACCCTTGACTTATTAAAAAAGTACGATACTGAAGGCATTACCATCAATCAAGAAGAACTTGAGGAAAACAAGAATAAAATTGTTGACACCTTAAAAAATTACAATATTGGAATAGCCAGCATTAAGGCGACTATAGGGCCAACAGTAACGCTTTATGAAATTGTGCCAGATGCCGGAATTAGAATATCAAAAATTAAAAATCTCGAAGACGATATTGCATTATCGCTTTCAGCATTAGGTATTCGAATTATTGCGCCCATACCCGGAAAAGGAACTATTGGTATTGAAGTACCAAATAAAAAATCGACCATTGTTTCCATGCGCTCTGTTATTTCATCTAAGAAATTTCAAAGTTCAGAAATGCAATTACCTATAGCTTTAGGTAAAACCATTAGTAACGAAACCTTTGTGGTAGACTTAGCTAAAATGCCTCACTTACTTATGGCGGGGGCTACAGGACAAGGAAAATCGGTTGGATTGAATGCAGTATTAACTTCGTTACTATACAAAAAACACCCTGCTGAAGTAAAGTTTGTTTTAGTTGATCCTAAAAAAGTAGAGTTAACGCTTTTTAATAAAATTGAGCGTCATTATTTGGCAAAATTACCAGACAGTGAAGACGCTATTATTACCGATAACACCAAAGTTATCCATACATTGAATTCGCTGTGTATTGAAATGGATAATCGATACGAACTTCTAAAAAACGCATTTTGCAGAAATATTGCTGAATATAACGAGAAGTTTAAAGCACGTAAATTAAACCCTAATGATGGGCATCAATTTCTACCATATATAGTTTTGGTAGTTGATGAGTTTGCCGATTTAATCATGACTGCGGGTAAAGAAGTAGAAACGCCTATTGCACGTTTAGCACAATTAGCTCGTGCCATTGGAATTCATTTAATCATTGCAACACAACGTCCATCGGTTAACGTTATTACTGGTATTATTAAAGCCAATTTCCCTGCGCGTATCGCGTTTAGAGTAACCTCAAAAATCGATTCAAGAACCATTTTAGATGGCTCTGGAGCCGACCAACTTATTGGTCGCGGAGATATGCTTTACACCCAGGGCAACGATTTAATTCGTGTACAATGTGCTTTTGTTGATACGCCTGAAGTTGAAAAAATTACCGACTTTATTGGGGCTCAAAAAGCCTACCCTGATGCTTATTTGCTTCCTGAGTATGTAGGCGAAGAAAGTGGCACAAGTCTTGATATAGATAAGTCAGACAGAGATAAACTATTTAAAGATGCGGCAATTGTAATTGTAACGGCACAACAAGGTTCGGCTTCGCTATTACAGCGAAAACTAAAATTAGGTTATAATAGAGCTGGTAGATTAATTGACCAGTTAGAAGCCGCAGGTATAGTTGGACCTTTTGAAGGCAGTAAAGCCAGACAAGTTTTAGTCCCTGATTTGTTAGCTTTAGATAAATTATTAGAAGACGAAATATAATTAAATGTGTTTTCCGCAATTGACACTGAACACAGATGAAGAGCGGAAATGAAAAAATAAACTTTCAATGAAAAAATTAGTAACCATAGTATTAATAGCCTTATCCGTTAACGCATTTGCTCAAAACAATGCCAAAGCATTACTCAACGAAGTATCTGAAAAAGTAAAGAGCTACGATAACATCTCTTTAGATTTCAAATACACTCTGGAAAACCTTTCAGAAAACATCAAACAAGAAACCAAAGGCGATGTGGTTATGCAAGGTGAAAAATACAGATTAAACATTTTAGGTGTTACCCGCTTATTCGACGGTAAGACTTTGTATTCTATAAGTGTTGAAGACGAAGAAGTTACAATTTCTTCGGATATTGATGATGAAAATGATGCGATTACACCTAGTAAAATGTTATCATTTTATGAAGATGGATACACCTACAACCTAGATATTACTCAGAATATAAACGGTAGAAAAATTCAATATGTAAAATTAACACCTATTGATTCTAATTCAGAAATAAAAAATATTCTCTTAGGGGTTGATGCGCAAACAAAACATATCTACAATTTAATTCAAGTCGGTAAAAACGGTACAAAAACAACGCTTGTTGTTAATTCTTTTAAAACAAATGCCCCTTTATCAAAAACCTTATTTACCTTTGATGCCAATAAATATCAAGATTATTACATCAATAAACTAGATTAGGTTCATTCATTGAAAATACTAGATCGTTACATAATAACCACATATCTTAAAACTTTTCTTAGCGTGTTTGTCATACTCATGCTAATTTTTGTTTTACAAACCATTTGGCTTTATATCAAAGAGTTGGCCGGAAAAGATTTGGATATTCTTGTTATAGGGAAGTTCTTATTTTATTTCATGCCAAAACTTATCCCACTAGTTTTACCATTAACTATCCTTTTAGCATCCATAATGGTTTTTGGAAGTTTTGCCGAAAACTATGAGTTTGCGGCCATGAAATCTACTGGTATTTCACTACAACGCGCCATGTCTGGGCTGAGTGTATTTATAGTTATTCTTGGTATAGTCACTTTCTTCTTTTCAAATAATGTTATTCCTTGGGCAGAATTAAATTCATATAACCTGAGACGAAATATAGCCAAACTAAAACCCGCTATGTTACTTGCTGAAGGACAATTTAATCCTGTGGGCACTTATAATATTAAATTTGCCGATAAATACGGTGATAAAGATCAGTTTTTAAAAGATGTGACCATTCATATAAAAGGAAATGATGGTAGAACCAACGCCACGGTAATAAAATCGAAAACTGGCGAATTGGCAAGTGAAGAAAACTCGAATGTTTTAAAACTGATTTTAAACGATGGGCATTATTACAGCGATGTGACCCCACAAGACCGTAATGCTAGAAATAGAAAACCATTTGCTAAAAGTACGTTTGAAACGAAAATCATCAATATTGATTTATCAGAAATTAATAATGTAGATTTTGATGAACAATCGCAAACCGATAAATACAACATGCTAGATGTTAAAGGGTTGAATAAAACCATTGACTCACTTGTTGTGAAATTTAAAAATGAAAACGAATCGTTTTCGACAAATTTACATTTTAGATCTGGGCTTAACAGAACTAAAATCCCAAATCAAAAAGAAGCAGATTCAAGTTATACAGGTTCGCTTTTAGATCTTTTTGACACTAAAAAGCAGATTGCCATGGTTGATGTTGCTATTAAGTCTACAATAAGCTCAAAACAACTTATTATATCTAATGAAGCCGCCATGAAAAATTCTAAAGCTTGGTTAAACAGACATATTATTTCATTACATGAGAAATTTGCTTTAGGTTTTGCCTGTGTTATCTTATTTTTTGTTGGCGCACCTTTAGGTGCCTTAATTCGTAAAGGTGGTATTGGCTTACCAATGGTAATCGCGATATTATTGTTTTTAACCTATCACTTCATTGGTATTTTTGCAACGAATAGTGCTAAAACCGGAGAATTTAACCCCATTTTAGCACCGTGGTTTTCAACGCTAATTATGTTTCCTCTTGGAGTTTTCTTAACTAAAAGGGCTACAGCAGATAGAGGTTTATTTGAATTCGGAAATGTTATAGAACCATTGAAGAATGCGTTTAAAATAAAAGACAAAAACAGTGTAGATTATAAATTTTTATCGGATTATAATAATGATGAACTCTTAAACGTCATTAACAATTACGACGATTTAGGCCATCATGAAGAGGTTCGATTTAAAGCTATAGAGTTATTAAATTCAAGAGGTATCACCAGCAAAGACATAAGTGCAAGTGGTGTGATTATCGACGACAAATATTTTACTTCAGAGTACATAAAAAAAGATTACAACGAGCACTCAAAATTCGCGTTTGTGCTTTATATTATTGGTGTTTCGCTATTAATATTGTTTTTTGTTTTTAAAAATAATAAGCTACCATCTTTATCATGGCCATCCATACAATTAAGTGTTGTGGCGCTAGTATTATATGTTGTTTATTTTATCAAATCGATAATAAATGCGTTTCAATTTTATAAGCATATCGATAAAAAAGAGAAGCAACCCAATGTATTTCTTTTAGTATTAGGACTACCTTTTTACTTTATCACTTACCTTTTTTTAAATGAAAAAATGAAAGGCGACTTAAAGCTAAATTGTTTAGAATCTTTAAAATAAGGCCTATCTTTGCACTATGATGGTGAAAACTATGACACAAAACGTAAAACAAGAGTTTAAATTAAATACAATACACGAGGCTATTGACGACATTAGAAACGGTAAAGTTATTATTGTTGTTGATGACGAGAATCGTGAAAATGAAGGTGATTTTTTAGCTGCTGCCGATAAGGTAACGCCGCAGATGATTAACTTCATGGCAACTCATGGTAGAGGTTTAATATGTGTACCATTAACTGAAAACCGATGTAAAGAGCTTGAGCTTAATATGATGGTTCGCAACAATACCGATCCTATGGAAACTGCTTTTACGGTATCTGTAGATTTAAGAGGCAACGGCGTTACCACAGGAATTTCAGCTAGCGATAGAGCTAAAACGGTAAAAGCTTTAATAGATCATGACACCAAGCCCTTTGAATTGGCAAGACCTGGTCATATTTTTCCGTTGGTTGCTAAAGAAGGTGGTGTGCTACGACGAACAGGACATACTGAAGCTGCCATAGATTTTGCAAGATTAGCGGGCTTAAATCCTGCAGGTGTGATTGTAGAAATCATGAATGAAGATGGCTCGATGGCGCGTTTACCTGAGCTTTTTGAGGTTGCTAAAAAATTAGATTTAAAAATTGTTTCTATTGAAGATTTGGTGGCATACAGAATGCAACATGACTCTTTAATTGATAAAAAAGAAGATTTTCAAATTGAAACACGCTTTGGAAGTTTTAGATTAAGGGCCTATGAACAAACTACAAATAACCAAGTACATATAGCTTTAACAAAAGGTATTTGGAAAGATGATGAAAAAGTACTTACTAGAATAAACTCCACGCTTATTAATAACGATATTTTAGGAACGCTTACTAATAATGCTGATAAACAATTAGACAATATGTTTAAGGTTATTAATGATGCTGGCAAGGGTGCTATTATCTTTATCAACCAAGAAGCACAGTCAATGAATATTTTAAATCGATTGGCATTTCTAAAAGATCATCAAGAACCAAATACCATTGCACGAGCTCCAAAAATTAATATGGACACTCGAGATTTTGGTATTGGTGCTCAAATATTACACGACTTAAACATCCATAAACTGCGATTAATTTCTAATACTGAACAGACCAAACGCGTTGGTTTGATTGGTTATGGTTTAGAGATTGTTGAATACGTGAAATATTAAAAAAAGGGCACTTTCAATTAAAATTTTAATTGAAACTACCCTTTCTTACGAGGACTAACTCAAACTTACTTAATTACTATTTTTTTGGTTGTGCTACTGCGGCCAATTGATGCTTTTACCAAATACAAGCCAGACTTTATATGGCTTACATTAATATTCTTGTAATTAGGTGATTCCATGATTTTAAGACCTAAAACAGAATACAGTTCTACTTTATCTATAGGTGTTTTAGATGTAATATTGATAATCTCTGAAACCGGATTAGGGTACACTTTAAAGTTTTCACTATCAAAAACTGTGGAGCTTAATGGTCCTGCGACAGAATTATCCGTTTCTTCTTTATAATAAGGTTCCCAAACGCTTCCAGACCAACTCCAATATATTAACTCTTCTAGATTGTCGTTAGCATCATATGCACTCGTTTCTAAATCTTCATTTACCCACTGGGCACCATCCCAAGACTGCCAAGTAAATTTTGTTTGCAACATCCCATTATATTCTAGTAAATATTGTTCGAATGGTTGGGTTTCCCAACTACCATTGGTGTACTTATAAATTTCAAGTTTCGTTAATAAACCACTGGTGTATGTTGCAATTGCTCTTTCAATTGGATCCCACATCATAGTAGTAGTGTTCCAAAGGCTTTCAATTTCCTCCACGGGCTGCCCTGAAGTATTATGTGAATACTCAAACTTGTCTTCATCAACCCAAACGCCATTCTCAGATTTTTGAAATGTTATTCTAATTAGGTTGCCATTTAGATACTCGTTTTTGGTTCTAAATGCATCAGTAAACATTTGCGTTACAAAATTATAAGATTGATCGGTTTCGTATTCTAATTCCCCAGATAGGTTATAAGTATAGACGGTTTGAGCAGTAGTTTCCCATTGCAACGTCACGCTATTCCAGAACTGTGTTACCTCTAGAATAATATCATTATTGGCGTTATAGGTTTTTAAATCTTGATATAGGACTTCTCCACCGGGAAAACTCGATGTTATAATACTGGTTTCTTTATTACCACCATTGGCGTAAATATATTGCTCTGTGCTATGTTGGTTCCAATCTGGATTACCATCCCAAGAGTAAATGCGCCTTTCATCTACTTTATAAACGGTTTGCGCATCACTTGAATAACCAAATGATAGAAAAAATAATACGGCAAGAAGTGTCAAGTTTTTCATGATTAATAGCTTTAAAGATTTGTATTACAGAACCATCGAATAAATTAAAAATGTGAGCATGTTTAATTTAAATCCTTAGATATACTGATGAACTAAACTGTTGCTATTAATGGTTAGAGAGCCATTATAAATTGCTTATTAATACAAATGATATCCACAACTGGGTGCGGTATTTAGTACTATAGAAGAATTAGCGGGAATTATAAATGTATGAAATAAAACACTACAAATCAAGTTTCTATAGTGTTTTATTTTATTGAAAGTTTAGAATTTATAAAGTGCCGATTTTATGACTTCGGCCATTTTAGAAGCGCGCACTTTTACCTGTTCTTCGGTCCATGATAATTTGATTAAACATGAAATATTTCTCGAGATATAGTTATCAGACTTTGAGAAATCTTTAGTTTTTAAATACGCTAAACCGTCTTTTACTTCTTTTGAAATTGGAAACAGCGATTTTAAATCTTTTAAATGATTCCATTCTTTAATGTAATGCCAGTTGTTGTTGTAGTAATTCCAGCAAACATCAATACCATTGTCGCTAAAGCCTTTTAATACTTTGTTTACAATTTCTAAATTGGGTAGAAAGAAGTTAAAAAAAGCACCACTCTCCTCGCCTCCTTCTGGAATGGTTCTGAAAGTTACTTCGGGAATATCGGCTAGGGCTTCTTTTAAGATGTTTAAGTTTCGGCGTTGAATTTCTAAGAATTCTGGCAAACGTTTTACTTGTGCTAACCCAACGGCAGCATGCAATTCTGAGATTCTAAAATTATAACCAATAAACGGGTGTTTTTCTGCACCACGATCGTTACCGATATGGTCGTGACCATGATCGCTATAGTGGTCGGCGTTTAGATAGTAATCTTTATTATTGGTAATCACTGCACCACCTTCGCCACAGGTTATGGTTTTTACAAAATCGAAAGAGAAGCAACCCAAATCGCCAATGCTTCCTAAGGGTTTACCTTTGTAGGTACCGCCAATGGCTTGACACGCATCTTCTACTAAAAGGAGGTCGTGTTTGTTACAAACGGCTTGTAAGGCATCCATATGGGCCATACTCCCACACATTTGCACCACCATAACTGCTTTTGTTTTTGGCGTGATAGCTTGTTCAACTGCATCTGGGTTTAAACCAAGAGTATCATCGATATCTACCAACACGGGGATGGCTCCGAGCATCATAATGGCCTCGAAACTGGCTACGAAGGTAAATGTTGGCATAATGACCTCATCGCCCGCTCCAACGCCTGCAGAGGCTAAGGCTACTGATACGGCTGCGGTTCCGCTAGAAACGAGTTGCACGTGTTTAGATTGAAAGGTGTGTTGTAATGCAGCTTCTAGTTCTTTGGCTTTCCAATGGCCATTGCGCATACCATCGAAACCGTAACGCATCAGCACGCCATTGTCTAGCACATCGTTAACTTCTTTTCTTTCTAATTCTCCAAATAATTCGAATCCTGGCATAATTTTGATTTTATATGTGTTGTTACATGGGACGTTTTTTGCGTTAGGGATTGCAGTAGAAATCCTTTTTGTGAGGCACGAGCAAAAAGATTGCCACGTAAAGCCCGACCCTTGTGGTAATCTGCCTGCCGGCAGGCAGGCGACCAAATGTTTTATAATATAATGACTGCTTCGTCTATTGGTTTTCTTACTTTTTTGAAGGTTGAAAACATATCGTCGTCGGCGCGATAACCTACGGGCAGAAGCAATACTGATTTTAATCCTTTTTCGTTTAGTTTTAATAGTTTATCGTATTCTGAGGCTATAAATCCTTCCATGGGGCAGGAATCGATGCCTTCGATGGCGCAAACCGTCATTAAATTACCCAAAGCGATGTAGGCTTGGTTTGTAGACCATTGCTGGCGTTCTGTTACCGACATGTCTTGCATCATATTTACCAAATCTTCGCGGTAGGGTTTTAGGATGGTTTCTGGGGTATTGCGTATGTGTTTGATGTTGTTGTAATAGTCGATAACATCGGTGGATTGGATATTATCCTGAATACAAATGACTAGTAAGTGCGACGCATTTAATACTTGTTTTTGATTGTATGCTGGCGCTACTAGGGGTTCTCTTAATTTTTTATCTTCTACAACCACCAATTTTAGGGTTTGTAAACCATAGGATGTTGCGGTAAGGTTAAAAGCCTCTATTAAAATATTGATTTTGGCTTTAGATAACTTTTTGGTTGGGTTAAACTTTTTTGTTGCATACCGCCATTTCAGTTGCTCGATTGTATTCATTAGGTATTTTATTTATGCAAAAATAAGGTTTGCAATTTTCTTTTTAGTGTATTGATAAATAAAATATGCACATGGATTAATACATAAAATTTATTGATAAAAAAGTTAACTTTTTATTTGAATAGAAGGAAAAAGGACGTTATATTTGCACCCGCATTCAGGCAAATAGCTTGATGAGGCACTCAAGGAGAAATGGCAGAGTGGTCGAATGCGGCAGTCTTGAAAACTGTTGAGGGTCACACCTCCGGGGGTTCGAATCCCTCTTTCTCCGCAAAAGAAACCCGCAACAAATGTTGCGGGTTTTTTATTTTTAAGAGCGCTGAAAATACATTTTCAGAAGTGAATAAAAATAAAAAACCTAGCAAGCGCAGCTTGGTGAGGGTTTTATGCTTGTTCTGGATTTATTTCTGGGATATACAATCCCTCTTTCCCCACAAGAAACATGTCAAATTCCACTAAACCCCTAATCATTTTGTTTTTGCCCTTTTTTTAATTTAAACAGTTTCATATAAAACTATTTTATATCAAACAAAAAAGTAAATGCTGTACGGCATTTACTCATTCTAACTGATAGCTATTATATTGTAAAATATTGATAACAAAGTATTTATATTTAAATTATTTTGTAATTTCAAGGGCACATATGTCTTGCATCTATGAAAAAAGCATTTTCATTTTTTATCTAAAAAAAAGTATTTTATAAACTATAACCCTTTTAATGAGCTTTAAACCACTTCTTTATTTATTAATTTTTAGCATTTTATCAATTCCTGTAAATGCTCAAACAGACTCGCTTTTTATGAAACAAAAAAAAGAAAAAACGTTTCTTCAAAAGGCCATTTTACCGGCTTCTTTAATAGTTGGAGGGTCTTTACTAAGTGGAAGTCATTTTGAAAAGGATTTTCAAAGAGAAGTACGACATATTGTAGGAAACAATTATGCTTTCGAGATTGATGATTACACGTTATATGTTCCAATTGTAGAAATGTATGCTGCCGATGCTTTAGGTGTGCAATCCAAAAACCATTGGTTCGACCAAACTAAAAACCTAGTAATTGCCAATATAGTTTCTGATTATATTACATTTAAATTAAAAATATGGACCAAAAAACGTAGACCCAACGGAGACGACGATTTAAAATCTTTCCCTTCTGGCCATACGTCGCGTGCATTTACAAACGCTGGTATTTTATATCATGAGTTTATAGACACTTCTCCATTTTTAGCCTACAGCGGTTATGCTTTTGCTACAACAACTGGGGTATTTAGGGTAATGAACAATGCACACTGGGTTAGCGATGTTATAGTCAGTTCCGGCATCGCTATTTTAGTTACAGAATTGGTTTATTTATTAGACCCAATTATTAAATGGAACCCCTTCAAGAATACAAAAGGCATTAGTTTTATTCCGAGAATTGACAATGAGCATTACGGTTTTTATTTAAGCATGAATTTTTAGCAGTGTACTAATGACTCATGTTATGTTAACAAGAATAAATATCCTAAAAACTTGCATTTGTATAAAGCATATAGGCGCATTGATTATTCGTTTTTATTGTCATTTATAGTTTTTTAAAAACTTTCATCAATAAATAAAAGCGACTCAAAAGAGGTGCTATTTAAACTCATTTTTAGGAGACAATAAATTTAATAAAGAAATTGGAGTAACCCATATTTTAATGAAATTTCTTTCAAAAAAAATGAACTGCTAAAGTTAAATTGTATTTTTTATTGCGCGGTTTTTTGGATATGGTATTTTAACTCTTTCACTACCAAACCTATAACCCCTTAATTCGAAACCACACTCACCACACCAATAATTAAAATTAACACCAGCACGAAGGTTCTAAATTGCTCTTGAGAGACTTTATTTAATATGCGTTTGCCTATGTAGGTACCTACAATGCTTACGCCTATTAAAATGGGCACCAAATACAAATCGTGTTTATGCATGTAGCCATTGTAATAGTAAACGATGGTTCTGCTAAAATCGACGCCTAAATCTATTATGGCAGAGGTGGCAATAAACTTGTCTTTGTTCATTTTAAAAGCCGCCAGCGTAATGCCTCGAATGGCGCCACCAGTACCTAAAAACCCAGCGCTGAGTCCGGAAAACGAACCACCAATAATCGCATTGCTTGTTTTAGCATTTACTTTAAGGTGTTTATTAATAAGAAACAATAGACTCAAGGCAATGAGGAAAAACCCAAGTACATAGGTGAGTATTTTAGGATCGAAAAACTGACTTAAATAGGCACCAATAGATACAAATAAAATAGCGGGGATGCCTAAAGTGAGGACAACTTTTTTATCGAAGCCTTTTTTGAAAAAGGCTATTTTGGAGATGTTGCTAGATAAATGATACAGCGCCGTAATGCCTAACACCGATTGAAAATCGAAAAAGAAACTGGCCATGGGCACAAAATATACCGACGAGCCAAAACCACCTATAGTTCCTAAAACTTCTGCTAACAAAGACAAAATGATGAAAATAGGAAGGTATCTTGTTAACATGCCGTTATAGAATTAGGAACTCTGGTTTAGGACTATATTTTTGGTTTTTTTATACGGTTTGATACTATTTTATGGCTGCGTCCCCTACCCGCTCTTCTTGAAAGCTTTGGGGAACCAAAAGCCCCTGTTCTTCCAGAACGATGGTTACCAATTTTACATAATCGGTTACGGTTTCATTTATATTTTGCGGATCTGTAATATCGATATAGCCCTTCCAGATGAGTTCTCTATCTTTTGCAGGACAGAGACAATACAACGAAGATTCGGTATGATACACTTTGTATTCGTTATAATAATCGGGGTTATAAAAAATATCTTGATACATTAAAAATTCTTCCTTAAACCTGGTATGGGTTTCATCGTATTCGCCATAATTATTCTTGTAAGCAATTTTATCTTCCACACCTATAACTTTGGTAAGTAGTATGGCATCAAAATTATTAGCAATTAATTTACTTTCTAATTGACTTATGCTTTCTTCTGATTGCTTTTTTGTTGTGAAATCGGGTTGAAACACCTCCAAACTCGTATAGGCTTCAATACCTCTGGCTTGGTATTCTCGTTTTAGTTGTTCTTCGAATTGACGCTTGGCTTTGGCATTTGAAGTGATGCCAACTATTAAAACTTTGTTGGTTTCAAACACCTCAATATCTGGGTTTTTCCAGTTTTCTACAATTTCAACTGATGAGCAACCTATCAATAAAAAAGATAATACTATTTGGATTATACGTTTCATAATTTTAAGATTGTATATTATTGAAGCAATCGCTTTTGTTTTTCGTGTTTCATAATATCTTCAATGGTGCGAAACACTTGTTTTTTGAGTTTTCTGTATTCTTTAAAGTAATAATTAATGTTAACCAGCAGTGTTCTGTGTTTGTTTCTATAGGCTTCTTCTTCTTGCAATTGATCGATGCCATCAACCATAATGAGCAATTCGTTTTCGTGCGTTTTTACGGTTTCAATATATTTTTTATTCTTTTTTTGTAAAGCCTCTAAAGTCTCTACTATTTTCTTGCTTTCTGCAAAATGCGATGCATCAATTAGCTGAAGGGTGTACGATTTAATCAGGTTTGAAAGAAATTGTTGTTCATCTTTTATAAATCGTAATTCTGATAACCAATTACGTGAGGCTTCATGCATGATATCTGCATTGAGCCATTCAACGTATTTGCGGTTTTTTAGTGTTTTCATAAGTATTGACTGTTTAAATAAATCTGTACAAACATTAAGAAAAGCAGAAAGCGAATCATTACATGACCGCTTTCTGCTTTTAACATCATGCTATCTCAATTACTTTTTTAGGTAATTGTTTAGCTTCTTCCTTTTTCAATAATTTCAATTTAAGAATGCCATTTTTATAAACGGCCTTAATGTCTTCATTTGGGTTTACTGAATTAGGTAATTTTAACGAGCGTTTAAAAGAATTATAACTAAACTCTCTGCGGGTGTAGTCTTCTTCTTTTTCTTCCTCTTCTTTTGATTTTTCTGCACACACATTTAACATGTCGTCTTCAATAGTTACTTCGAAGTCTTTTTTGTTAAATCCAGGGGCAGCAAACTCAATTTCAAAATCATCTTGATGCTCTTTAATATTCATTGCTGGCATTAAACTGTCATCATCAAGGAAATCGTCGTTAAAAAAACGGTCGTCGCTTAAAAAGTTTTTTAAGCCATTATTCCAAGGGAATAATCTGTTTCTGTTGTTAAATCTAATAAGTGTCATGGGTACTAATTTTTAAAGTTAAACTAACACACCTAACCTAATGATTACAAATAGATTATGAAATGATTTTCATCAGTTCACTGTTAATAAATATGTAAAAAAATGTTAAATAATCGTGCCTTCAATAAACTCGAATAAACGCATTTTTAAAACATTGAATTCTTCATTAAAAACAGTGATATCGTAATCTAATTTTTTGTGCGTTTCGATGTAAAACTGATTACCATCAGAACTTGTATATTGTTGCTCTTTTTCGAGATGCGCTATATGACATTCTACACTATCTAAAATATGCACCCCTTCGGAATGGATGTCATCTATCTCTTGTTTAAAAAGTTCTAATATTTCGAATAAATTCGGGTTATTAGACCTGTAAATATTGGCTTGCAATAGGTTTTTTAAAAATGCTAATTCGATGCTCTGGAATTCAAGATTCGATTTCCATTGCGTGGTCTCCATCTGTAACTCTTCAATACTTTTATCGCGATAAAAGTTTTTAAATTTGCTTAAACCATCCATATTCTTAAGTTTTTATACCATTAGTTTTATAATTTCATTCAGCTTGGGGGTACATATGTGCCAACCAAACGTGTCTTTTAGTTTTGTACTAAATGTGTTCATTGCCGAAGGTTCGCCGTGAATTAGAAATGTTTGCTCAGGAATGTTTTTAATCTCGCTTAACCAATCTAGTAAGCCGTTTTGGTCGGCATGCGCCGATAAGCTCTCGTTACTTTGAATATTAGCTTTAACGGGATAATATTTTCCGTAGAGTTTAACTTCGTGAGCGCCATCCAATAATTGGCGCCCTCTGGTGCCTTCTGCTTGATAGCCCACCAATAAAACCGTGGTTGAAGCCACGTCTATAAGTTGTTGTAAATAGGTTAATACACGACCGCCAGTGACCATGCCGCTTCCGGCAATTATAATTTTAGACCGCTGATCGTCAATAGTTTCCCAGGTTTCTTTAAAAGATTCAATGATGTTGATATGGTTGCACATGGCTGCGTATTCTGAATCTGATAATTTGTGCCATTTTGGAAACATTTCAAAAACACTTAACACATTATTGCCCATGGGACTATCAATAAAAATGGGAATATTCGGGATTTTGTTTTTCTTGTATAATTTCCAGAGAATGTACATGAGTGTTTGTAAACGCTCAACAGCGAAACTCGGAATGATTAAATTGCCTTTGTTTTTTATAACCTCTTTAATTAGTGCTGCCAATTCGGTTTCTACATCATTTTCGGGGTGAAGTTTGTTACCATAGGTGCTTTCAATAAACAAATAATCTGCCCACTCTGGTTTTTTCGGGTTTTCTAATAAATAATCGTTCTTTCTACCTATATCTCCTGAAAAAACAAATCGTTTTTCGTTGATATCGAGTTCTATAAATGTAGCTCCAAGAATATGACCATTAAGTTGAAAACGATAGGATATTTGTCCTGATAAGGTTTTCCATCGGTCTAAAACTTCAACTTTAAAAAGGGCAAGTGTTTTTTCAACATCTCTAACGGTATAAAACGATAATGCGGGTTGATGTTTGGTGTACCCTTCCTTATTGGCTTTTTTAGCATCTTCTTCGTGAATTTTGGCACTGTCTTTAAGTATAATTTCAGCAATGGCTAACGTTGGTGCTGTACCAATTATATTTCCTGTAAATCCTTGTTTTACTAATCGCGGTAAGTATCCTACATGATCGAGATGCCCATGGGTGAGCAATACTACGTCTATGGAAGGAACATCAACAGGGAGGTCGAGCCAGTTGAGTTCACGCAATTCTTTTAGTCCTTGAAACATCCCACAATCAATAAGGATATTTTTTCCGAAGGCTTCGATAAGAAATTTTGAACCCGTTACAGTTCCTGTGCCGCCTAAAAAATGAACTTTTGCATAATTTGCCATCTTATGAGTTTTAGCGATTACACAATTGATTTATTTCGTTTAGTATTTTTTGTTTTCTAACTTCTGAAATCCCTAAATGATCGAGGTAGAAAACATCACCAATCAATTCTCTACAAAGCACAACATCTCTGCTTAATAAAAATTGTTTTTCTCGGTTATTCAATAAAGTAGAAACGGTTATAGGATATAAACTTAACCTATCGATTCTATCTTTTAAACCATCATTTTTGGGGTAATCCCAACTTAGCAAATACAAACCAACACAGTTGCCGTAAATTAAAGCATCCTCCGTAAAACGTGTGTTGGTAACTACCCAGCCTTGGGTAAGCTTATGTGTATTTTTAGAATAACCGTTCCATTTTTCTTTGACATCTCGATATCTGGAATTAATATATAAGGGTACTTTGACGTTACAATTTAAACCTGGTTCACCATGAAACTTGCACTCTACAATGGTGGTTTCGTTATGTTTTGAGGCGATGACATCAATTTCATGCTTTACGCAATGCCCTTGTACAATATTGTTGATTTGCACATGATATCCTGAATATTTTAAAACAGCTGCCACAAAGCGTTCAAAAGGAAACCCCGTAGGACCTAACTCGTAAATGGCTTTTTTGAGTTTGTATTTTGAAGCCAAATAACTGTTCTTTTTTTTGAGTAAAGCAAATGCCCGATTATATATTTCTTTGGTTGAAATGCCTTGATACAACTCATCTACCACAGTTTCTAAGATGGGTTCGATGATGTCGTTATTGGCACCGGTTCGCTTCAAGGAATTGCGCAATTTTTCCAATGAAAATTTAGCCGTTAATCCTGATGATTTTATAATATCGATATGATTTTCCTTCATGATATATCACGTTTTAAAAAACAGTAATTAATGGTTTTTAAAAAAAGTGCGAACCATGGCCTTTATTTGATTATCTGTCATACTATCTGATCGTTCCACATTTACAACTTTTGCCCCTACAGGTTTATATTTTTCTTTTAATTCTTTCACAAACTTGTTAGGCGTTTCAGCAGGACCAAAAATGGCTATTTTGTTGGACTCATTTATGTGAGATACAATCGTTTTAAAATATGTTTTTAGTTGTTGTTTTTCCCGATCGGAATATTTACTATCCTGCACGACGTCTTGAGGACCTCCCTTAAATTTAGTTCCAGAACCGCCTGAAACATGATAATTTTCAACTTCTGATTTTATGGTTAAAAAATCGACTTCATCATTTTCAATAGTTACGATGTGAGCCTTTTCTTTATCTAACCAAATGCCTGTATTTTTCATAGTCTTAAAGTTTTAATTTCTTAAATCGTGCATTACCAATATGGGTACTACCGAATGAAATGCAATATCTTTCACCAAAGGTTGTGTAAGTATGCTACCAAAAAAGCTGTGTTTTTTATTGATAAACGCCACCATATCGCTATCTCTACTTTCTATAAAACAGTTAATAGCTACAGGTATTTCCATATGCCTTAATTGGTGAAATGAATAGCTTACATCTTCAAAAATGGTTTCCAGAAGTTTCTTATTCTCAAGTAATTTAGCGTCTAACTCTGCCTTTCTAGACACATGTAAAACACAAATATTAGCATCACATGTTTTTGCAATATCTACCAAGTAATTCAACTCTCGCTTTTTATAGTGGGTTTTATAACTTGTTGGGAATACAATTTCTTTAGGCAAATGATGTTTGGCTTCGGCAGGCACTACAATTACAGGACAGTTTCTAACTTTTTCCATAACATTTAATGCCACACTACCATACACCACTTTTTTGGAGTTTGTTTCGCCTCTGGTGCCCATCACAATCATTTCAATATCTTTTTCTTCCACGATATTTTTTATGGCTTCTAGCGGATTATTAAATGTGGTTACAGGTATAAATTGGTGTCTAGGATTTTTATGATCTCTAAAGGCAATCATATCGAGTACTTTGGCTAAACCCGTTTCAGAATCTGCTTTTGCCGTTTCATACAATTCACTTCCGGGTTCCATATTCATAAGGCTTTCCATAATATTTGAGGTTGCCGAAAACACGTTAAGGATGTAAAAATCGCAAGCTTCTCGTTTGTATAATTCTAAGGCATAAAGTATGGCATACCATGCATTCTTAGAAAAATCGGTAGGTAATAATATATTTCGTTTCATGGTTTTGTGTTTTTAATTAACTGTTTACCAACGCATTAAACCTATTCGATTTTGGCTAACCAGGAATAACCAAGAACGGTATGGTTGGATTAAATCCAATCTTTTTAATAACTGGTTCGTTAAAAATTTTCTCAATAAAACTATGCTTGTAGTTTACCATAGCCAGCATGTCTATTTCTAATTCTTCGATAAAACTTTTAATGTCATTTGCTTTTTTTGAGTAGTCAGGAACCCAATGTAAAGAATGCTCAAATTCTCCAAAATAAGATTCCAAAGTCGTTATGTTGTGCTCTTGAACCTCAGTTAATTCTTCTTTGGTTTCTATATGCACCACTCGAATTTTTGAGTTATAAAGTGAGGCCAGATCTTTTAAAGCATCTAAGTCTGTGGCGCCATAAAACCGATTAAAATCTGATGGAAAAGCTATTTGTTTTGGTGTTACAAAATCATAATCTTCAGGGATAATTAAAATAGGACAACTCCTCATTTTACTTATCATTTTTACGGTATTGCTACCGAACAAAAACTCTTGAGCTCCTGTGGCTCCCTTGGTACCCATAACAACGAGGTCGATATTATATTTTTTAACGGTGGTATCAATGGCACGATATAAACTTTCGGTACTCAAAATAATCTCAAAATCGTGGTTTGCATTGGCATTAGCTGTTTCTGCCAAAGTTTTAAGTTCTAGCAAATTGGTATTTGCATTTTCTTTTACTTCTTCATATACCCTACTGTATTTATCTGATATGGAAGAGAGGCTGCCATGTGCTGAATGCAGGATATAAAATGTACAGCTTTCTAGCGCATAGAGTTTTAAGGCATATACAATAGCACTCCATGCATTATCTGAAAAATCAGTTGGTAACAAAATATGTCTATTATTCGTTTCCATAGTTTATAAGATTTTAGAGGGAATCACTAAAAACGGAATGTTTAAATGAAACCCGATGTGATGAATTAATTTTTTAAAGAACAAATTCTCAAAAAAGGAATGTTTGTTGTTTATCATAATCAACATGTTAACTTTATTCTTGATTTGAAAATTGGCAATAGCATCTTCTACATTCTGGTTACTAACATCATGAAAAATATTGGCTACTTTTTTCAATTTGCTTTCCAAAAGTGCTTTGTTTTGTTTTTGAATTTCTGTTAAATCGTAACCATAGGAGACGTGAAGCACATGTACTCTAGAGGTGTGCTTTTTAGCGATATTAAGAATTAAGCTTAAGTGTTTGTTTTTATAATGAATCTCAAAATCTGTTGGAAACAAAAGCTCATGAGGTTTTTCGTATTTAAAATCTTCAGGAACAGCTATAACCGGGCATTTTACTTGATTTAAAACATGAACCGTATTCGATCCGAAAAGCACTTCTTTGGCTCCAGTGGCCCCTTTTGTGCCCATAACGATATAATCTATTTTTTTCTCCTTGATTTGATCTTTAATTTCTGGAATTAAGGAATTAAAAACAGACATTTTTTCTATTCTGTGATTAGGGTTCCGCAAGGTTTTCTTGATTTTATCGTGAAATTTTTCAAGTTTATTCATGGAAGTACTGCGCTCTGAATCTACCAACCCAAACTGCGCAGGATTAACTAACACATATTCTATATGATACACTGCAGGTGTGTAAGTGTTCAATAAATAAAAGGTACACACCTCGTCTTTAAACAATTTAAGCGCATATACAATGGAATTCCATGAATTATCAGAGAAATCGGTAGGAAGGAGTATCTTTTTCATGACTTGAGTTTTTAAATTAATGCCTCCTTTCAATGTTTTGTAAAGCCAAAAATGGAATTCCAATATTTAAGCTTATTTCATCTATAGGAGATTGAAATAATATATTTTCTAAATGAGAATGTCTGGTGTTAACCATAATGAGCATATCAACACCATTATCGCTTATATAGCTGTTAATAGCTTCGGTAATACGCTTTCTATTTACCGTTATAAAGTTGGTTTCATTTTTACAAAGTGTTTCTTCAATAAAGGATTTATTATCCTCTTGTCGCATAGATAATTTTTTACTTTTAGAAACATAAATGACATCTATCTTAGTTCTGAAAGGCGCTAACATTTCGCATACCAATTTTAACTCTCTTCGCTTGTATGGAATTAAATAATTGGTTGGAAACACAGCGTGTTTAGGCTGTATATATTTGTAGTTGCTAGGAATAGCTAAAACCGGACATTCCACATATTTTAGCACCTGTAATGTATGGCTACCAAAGGTTAATTTTTTATGGTTCGATTTGCCTTTTGTACCCATGACAATAATATCTATATTTTCATTTTCAACTATTTTATCAGCCTCGTCGACCAGCACATTGTTTGAAGAAACCATGCGATAGGTAAATCTAGGATTGGGATGTTGCTTTCTTATATCTTTAATTAAATCCTCTAACTGTTTTTTAGATTGATCGCTTACAATCTTTGTAGCTCGACTAAGGGTTTCGCGTGTTAATAAAGCCTCATTTATGTAAATATCATCTTGATAGGCATGCATAAAATAAAACACGCTGATTTCGTACTTAAAAAGCTCTAAGGCATAATGAATGGCGTTTAAAGCATTTTCTGAAAAATCTGTTGGAATTAATATTTTTCTCATGACTATATACTTTTGAGGTTTTCTTAAATATATTAAGTATATCAAGAGAAAACTATGACGACGGTCAGATATAATCGTTTAGAAACTTGAGGATTAAGTATAAAAAAACGGTAAAGATTGAAGTTTTACCGTTTTTCATGAGGGTTTAATTTTGATATATAGCTCTAACTAAACTAAGGAATAATTTTATTAAACTCTCAACAAGATTTAGCCTATATCCCCATCAGCTAAATCATGAATTAATTAATAGCCAATAACCTAGAAACAGGAAGCTTAAACTTCCTGTTTCGTTTTAAGCGTTTAATTTTATTATCTAACCTTTACTCTATCTACACCCTTGATTTACAAAAAACATAAAATAAGCTTTGGCTTCATAGTAATTTTAAACGCTCATCAGATTTACAAGGTCTTTCGATTTGTAAATCTTTGATTTTTATAACCAAATTCAAAAGAACGTTTGATTAATTAATGTTACTAAAGTAAAGCGTTACTTTCAAAATTGCTATGACGACCGTCAGCATTGAAAAATAGATTTAACATAATGCAAGTATTCTACTTTTTAAAACCTTTTAAAATGGAATCAATAGATATGACGAATATCATCAATAGTACTTTAACTTATTGATTTACAGTAACATATAATCTAATTATAATTAATACGGTACAACGCCGTATACGATATTTAATAAAAATATTCCCGTTAAGAAGAGTAACATGTAAATGACTTGAACGAATTTAATGTTAACGAATTCTAAGAATGAAATGGTGCGTTTTGGGAAAATAAATAATAGCAAACCTATGGTTAAAGCGACCCAACCTATAGCGGTTATAATAAATTTCCAGTTAGGTTCCCATATATTGTGATACAAGATGTTTAACAAGCCAACAATAATGGCCATGAATGAGGTTGTAATTAAAAACTTTTCATCTTTAAGGTCTAAAAAAATCTGTCGGATCCTTTTAGGATTAAAAGTTAAAATCACAAAAAAGATAATAAGATACCATCCCCAAAATTTAGCTAAAAAAATAGATATATTTTCCATAATGAAGGTTTTATTCATGTAAAACTAAAAACGGGATATCTGTGTGATAGGTAATTTCTTCTACCAAAGGATGGAATAAAATACGTTGGAAATAGTTTAAGTTTTTTGCTACCATGACTATCAAATCGATATCTCTACTTTCTACAAAGCATTGAATGGCAGCTTCAATATCTTTGTTCGTTAAAAAATGAAAACTATGTTTATAATGATTAAAATAATCATCTAAATAGTCTTTATTTTTTTTCTGATCGGCATTAAGTACATAATCGCGTTTATTGATGTGTAATAATCTTATTGACGCATTAACTAATTCTAAAATGTCTTGAAATGGACGCAATAATTCAGAAGAATAAAATGCCGAAAAATCGGTTGGAAACGCTATTTCTTTAGGTTTAACAAATTTTGCATTTTCAGGAACTACTAAAGTTGTGCAATGCACTCTTGTGATAACACTAGCGGCATTGCTGCCAATAATAAGTTTTTTTAATCCAGTGGCGCCTTTTGTTCCTATAACAATCAAATCTATCTTTTTCTCTTCAACGTGTTTTCTGATAGATTCTATAAAAAAATTATAATCGGTAATTTTAAAAAATCGATGGTTGCCTTTAAGTGAAGAATCGCTAATGCGCTTTAGTAAATTATTAAGTTGAATTTTTGATGGCTTAATTAAAGTATCATCAATAATATCTTTGGTTAATGCATAACCAGCATCTTCTACAACATAACCACTAGTTACTGTATTAACATGTAATAAATAAAAATTACAAGACTTCCCCTCAAAAAAATTAAGGGCATATTCAATGGCATTCCATGAGTTACTAGAAAAATCTGTAGGAATTAAAATGTTTTTCATTACAATTTTACTTATTGTAACAAAAATAGATGCAAGATGTTGGTTAAAAAATGATATTGGTCATTTTGAATAGCGCACAGAAGTTTAATAAATCTGCTTGAGTTTGTCAAGATTTAAAACCTTAATATTTCTACCTTCAATTTCAATTAATCCATCATTCTTAAATTTAGACAATGTTCTTATAAAAGTTTCTGAAGCTACGCCTGCTACACTGGCTAAATCATTCCTCGATATCTTAATGGGGTCGTTTGGTTTTCTATTAATTTTTTCAGCAAACCTAATAATTGTAGCGGCGGTTTTTTTGTTAACCGAACTATAGGCCATTTGCAATAATTGTTCTTTGGTACTTGATAGATTTTCTGCTAATAACTCAATAAGTTCTAGTGAAACTTTATGGTTGTTTTCTAAAATATCATTCAAATCGGTTTTTGAAATCCCAATCAATTCAACATTATTAATAGCTGTTGCAGACTCTTGATACGCTATATTTTGAATAAAAGTGGTATAACCAAACAAGTCGTCTTCCTTGAATAAAGCTGTAATTAATTCTTTACCATCTTCATCAAATTTATGATTTTTAACAACCCCTTTTCTAACTAAATAAATGTAATTAGAGTTATCGCCTTCACTGTATATTAGATCGCCTTTTGCGTATTTAAATATCTTCCCGTTATCGTCTAAATAATTTTTTAAATCATTTAAAGTTTTTAATTCATCTTGAGATGGTATCGAAGATTCTTCCGTATAATTAGCTCTTTCTTCTTTTAAAATAGCGGCTTTTGCAAGCCTGCTTTCTATAGCACTAATTAATTCTGCTTCATTAAAAGGTTTTGTGATATAATCGTCTGCACCCAGATCCATCCCTTTTCTAACATCTTTACGCTCGGTTTTTGCTGATAAAAATATAAATGGAATATATTTTGTTGTCTCGCTTTTTGAAAGACCTTGTAACACACCATAGCCATCTAATTCGGGCATCATAATATCGCAAACTATAATATCTGGTAGATTTTCTTTTGCAGTATTTAAACCAACGCTACCATTAGGCGCTGTTATAACTGAATAGTTAGACAATTCTAGAAGTTCGGCTGTATTTTCTCTTAAAACAGTATCATCTTCTATGAGTAATATTTTTTTCATCAGTTTTATTTCTTTTTATCGCTTTATCTCGTCAGATGTCCTTAATATAATTTTATCTCAACAAATTTCAAAATCACTTTAAATTAATTTAATAATGCTTTACTAGGCACTTTCAATGTAAACGTGGAACCTTTACCCTCTTTACTAACAAATGCAATTGAACCATTTAGGTTTTCTAAATGAGATTTTACAATATTTAATCCTATACCAGTACCTTGAGTAAGCAATGCGTTTCCTGCTCTAAAATAACGATTAAATATATTCTTTTGATCTTCAGCAGGAATGCCCATACCCTCATCTTTTACTATGATTGAAATTACTCCAGCCTTTTGGTTTACTTTTAAATCTATCGTACTGTTTTCAGGCGAATACTTTATGGCGTTATGTACTAAGTTTGACAAAGCTAACTCAATTATTTTTTCATCCTGAAAAAGTGAAATATCATCAACATTGTCTGGGTAGTTTATTTGTTGGCCTTCTTTTAACAACATATTGCTATTGTATACCACCTCATTCACCACTTTACTGAGCTTAAATTCGCTAAAATTATAAGTTACTTTACCAGTTTCTAACTTTTCAACCGATAGAAAATCGTTTAAAATATTATTTAAATAATGTACTTTGTCTGTTATGGTCTTAATATGCTTATCTCGCTTCTCTTGTTGCTCTGTTAACTTATATTTTGCAAGTAACATAGTTGAAGTTAAAATTCCACTTAACGGTGTTTTAAACTCGTGTGAAACCAGCGATAAAAATTTTGTTTTTAACTCATTAAGTTCTATTTCCTTTTTTAAAGCTTTTTTAGTTTCCTCTTCAGCTTCAACACGTTTACTATTTTCAACTTCAAGCTCTCTATTAGCAGCTTTTAGCTCATTTAATGCTTGTTTTAATGCCTCAGTTCTATTCGCTACTTTTTCCTCTAATCTAGAATTTAATTCAACAATCTGAATTTCCTGTTTTTTACGTTCAGAGATATCAATAATGATTGCCATCACATAGGTGTTGCCAAAAATTTCGAATGGGTTTAGGCCTATTTCTATTGGAAAGTTTGTACCATCTTTACGCACACCATAAAGGTCGCGCCCCTTCCCCATTTGTCGTTTTTCATGCTTTTGCATAAATTTATTAAAATGACCGCCATGATTGGCATGGTATCTTTGAGGAATTAAAACTTGTAGTGGCTGACCTATAAGTTCTTTGTTTGAATAACCAAATATAGTTTCTAAAGCGGAATTAGTTTCCATAATGCTTTGATTTTTATCTACCACCAAAACGTCTTCTGAAATGGCTCCGAGGAGGGTGTTAAAAATCTCTTGGTCTTGTCCAAACATAAATTATAACTATCAAGGTATTAAATGAACGTAAAAGTACGAATTTAAATCAAAATCTATGGTTGTAAAACTGATTAATATCATAGCAAAAACCTCAATAAAATATTACTTTTAGAGTTAATCTTAATTTTAACA
The DNA here is from genome assembly GCF_900141715.1 of Algibacter luteus. Classification (GTDB taxonomy): domain Bacteria; phylum Bacteroidota; class Bacteroidia; order Flavobacteriales; family Flavobacteriaceae; genus Arenitalea; species Arenitalea lutea. The sequence continues at coordinate 263,846 of NZ_FQYK01000002.1, forward strand.
CATTAATTAACAATGGAAAGAAAAGATATAGACTTTTACCAAGTTTTAGGTAAACTTTTTTATGCCGTAGCTGCAACCGATAAGCGCGTAGTTGCAGAAGAAATTAATGCTTTTAAAAAATATTTAAAAACCAAATGGATAAAGGCTGAGGAGTTTAAAAACCACAATAATTATGAAGGCATTAAACAAATTTATTTAACTTTTGAAGCTTTAAACCAACAAGACTCTCCAGACCCAGAAACATACTTTGAAGCATTTATAAAATTTAAAAAAAATAACGAACATTTATTTAGTAAAAACTTAAAACAGCTTATTTCTAGCACAGCACATGCCATTGCAAACAGTTATGCCCGTAAAAACAAATCGGAACTAATCATGTTAGCTCAACTAGATTTAGAATTAAAAAAAGAATAATTATGAAAAGTAGTTTTAATTCCATTTTAAAATCCAATCCCATTGTTTTAGTAGATTTTTTTGCAGATTGGTGTGGTCCCTGTAAAATGCTTGCGCCTATTTTAAAAGAGGTTAAGGAAGAACTTGGTGATACCGTAAAGATTGTAAAAATAGATGTAGATAAAAACGAAACTTTGTCTGCAAAATATCAAATTCGTGGTGTACCAACGATGCTCCTTTTTAAAAATGGGAAACAGGTTTGGAGACAATCTGGTGTTTTACAAAAAATTGATATCGTTTCCATTATAAACACTCATATATAAAGCCCTCATTCATGATGAAAATCATTTCATAACACCTATAATCAAATTATATTTATAGGTGAACTATAAATATATTTTGTCATGAAAAATTCATTTTACATACACCTTTTTATTTTAATTCTGCCCTTTATTTGTTTTTCGCAAAGCATAAAAAATATTGACTTTGTTGCGCCTTTTCAAGATAGTTTAGCAGCTGTTAAAAAGGATAACCAATGGGGGTTTATTGATACGAAGGGTGATTTAGTTATAAAATTTAGAGACGATTTAACTGTTTCTAGTTTTGAAGAAGGCGATTACCCTGCTTTTTCCGAGAACAGATGCCAATTTACAGAAGAAATAGAAGGTATAAAGTACTTCGGTTTTATCGATAAATCTGGAAAAACAGTCATTAAACCACAGTTTTTAAATACTTCTAATTTTAAAAACAAAATGGCCACTGTAATAAAAGTTAATACAGATACTATTGGATACAATAACATTTTAGGTAAACCTGTAGTTAAGCATGATTATTTTGAGGTTTTAATCAATACTGAAGGTAAAATTCTTGCTTATTTAACTCAAAAACCAAAACGTATTGTGCTTTCAGCAGAATTTGTTAAGAATTCACCCAAAATCACTTCAAAACTTTTAAATAGCAATTTAGTAGCTATCTGGAATGAGGACAAATCCTGGGATATTAATGAAGTAGTTTACATAGATTAAAACTGCTTTAAACTTAATTTAAAAGCTTATGAAAGCGAATTTAAATTTGGGCAACATTTCAAACATTAAAATACAAATACATTGGACCTTCTTTTTCCTTATTGTATGGATTGTTTTTGAGGAATTAAACAGAGGTGGAACTACAGCAAGTGTATTGTTTAATATCGCCTTAGTTTTTGCTGTTTTTTGTTGCGTGGTTTTGCATGAATTAGGCCATGCTTTAACCGCAAAACGCTTCGGAATTGGCACCAAAAGCATAACGTTACTTCCCATTGGCGGAATTGCAAGTTTAGACAAAATCCCTGAAGACCCTAAACAAGAATTGTTAGTTGCCATTGCTGGCCCATTAGTGAATATTATTATTGCAATATTCTTATACTTTTTAATTCCTATTCAAGACTTTACAAACAAAAATTTAGGAGAAGCCTTAGAATATCTTTCAAACTTCTCACTTAAAAATTTCTTGTTATATCTGTTTATTGTAAATGTTGCCATGTTTGTTTTTAACCTAATTCCTGCCTTTCCTATGGATGGCGGGCGGGTGTTTAGAGCACTTTTAGCACTGAAAATAAACCGAGTTAAAGCCACACAAATTGCCGCTAATGTTGGTCAATTTATAGCCGTTTTATTTTTGTTATTTGGATTATTGTTTAATCCCTTTTTAATATTCATAGCGCTTATTATCTTTTTAGGCGCTTATGGCGAAAACAAATATGTGCAAAGTATGATGTTACTTAAAAATCATACGGTAAACGAAGCTATGTTAAAAAACATTACCACATTACATCCTGAAAATACGGTTTCTGATGTGGTTGACATTCTTCTTTCAGGAAGTGAAACTAACTTTGTTGTGGTAAATAAAAATGGGGCTATTGAAGGGATTCTTTATCATGATGATATTATTAAAAATTCAAAAAACAGATCGGTACCTGTAAAAGAATTGATGACCAAATCATTTAAAACCATACAATTTAATAGTGATTTACCAAGCGCTTATCGAGCAATTACCAGCGAAAAACGTCCATTTATTCCAGTAATGAATAACAACAAACTGGAAGGCGCCATAGATTTAAATAATTTAAATGAATTTATAATGCTACGGGCTAAAATGGAGTATTAACAACAAAATATGCTAACATTTAAAAATTTCAATATCGCAGATTGGTTTTCATTTTACCGAATTTTAGCAGCACCATTATTAATAGCTTTAATTTGGTTTGATGAACGCCTAATTTTTACATGGTTTTTACTTGTTAGTTATTCTACCGACGCTATTGATGGTTTTTTAGCTAGAAAGCTTAAAATAACAAGTCCGAGAGGATCTCAGCTAGATTCGTTTGGAGATCAAATTACACTTGTTATAGGTTTAGTTGGATTGTATGTTTTTGAATCCCATTTTATAAAAACCAACCTCACTTTAATACTTATAGCCTTAACGCCTTATATGGTTCAAATGTTTATTGCATATTATAAGTATGGAAAAGCCACTGCATTTCATACCTATCTCGCAAAACTATCGGCAGTAATGCAAAGTGTATTTATACTTTCATCGTTGTTTTTTTCTCCAAATTACACCTTGTTTTACATCATGATTATCATTGGGTTGATAGAAACCATTGAAGAAATAGCCCTTATTTTTATGTATGATGTTTGGGCTGCTGATGTTAAAGGTATTTATTGGGCATTTAAAGACAAGCGCCGGTTTAAAAAAATAAAAAGGCATCGCAAAAACAAATAGGTATGGTATAATCTTTTCATCATTTCTTTAAATCCTAAATTCTTCTTAAATGTTGACTACCCTGACAATTATCATATTTAATACTACCATAAAGTAGTAATATTAAGTATTAAACCAAAGGTGATGATACGTAACTTAAGCATAGAGGATTGTTTGGCTATAATTGAATCAAATTATATTGGTCATTTAGCCTATGTGTTTGGAGAAAATCCCATTGTAATCCCCATTACCTATTTTTATTCGAAAACCGAAAAATTTATTATTTGTTATTCTTCCGCAGGACAGAAAATAGATGCTATGAGAAAAAACAACTTAGTCTCATTAAGTATTGATGAAATTGACTCGGTTAATCAATGGAGATCTGTTCAAGTTGAAGGTGTTTTCGAAGAGCTAGAAGGACCAGATGCCAAGTTCTATCTCCATGAGTTTACTCAAGGCATCATACAAATTATGGCAGATAAAGAACGAAAAAATGTAGAATTTATAAGTCAGTTTTCAAGCAAATTAGAAGCCGACGGTATTCCTATTGTATTTAGAATTAATAATCTTGAAATTTCAGGAAAGCAAAGGCAGTAACTAAGTTTACTCCACAAAACCCTTGAATTAAACTTACTTTTATTTTGATAGTTTTAATTAGTAAACCATGAATAAATATCCTGTTTTTCTAATCGTTTTTATTTTAGTGACTTCTTGCTTAAAAAACTCAGATTATATATTTCCTGAAAAGAAAGATTTAACGGAATCGGTTTATGCATCGGCAACTATTCAACCAGATAGCTTATACCAAGTATATGCTGCAGTTGGCGGTATTTTAGATGCTAATTTACTGGAAGAAGGCAGCTTAATTTCAAAAAACCAACCCCTCATTCAGATTATAAATAACACGCCTCAATTAAATACGCACAATGCAAAATTGGCTTTAGATTTGGCTAAAGAAAACTATAGCGGTAATGCCGCTATTTTAAGTAGTATAAAAGATGAAATTAATGCCGCAGAACTAAAATATATCAACGATTCTATTAATTACTTCAGACAAAAAAATCTATGGGATCAAAACATTGGTTCTAAGGTTGAATTTGATACTAAAAAACTAAATTTCCAACTGGCATTTAATAATCTACAAACGCTAAAAAGTAAATACAGCAGAACTAAAAACGAACTAGAAACCACCCTAAAACAAGCCACAAACAACTATAAATCTTCATTAATTAACACCAAAGATTTTACTGTTAAAAGCAAAATTGATGGTAAAGTATATGCACTCTATAAAAACCCAGGTGAAATTATTTCAACCTCAGAACCTTTAGCAGCCATTGGAAGTGCCAAGACCTTCATAATTGAACTTCTTGTTGATGAGGTAGATATTGTAAAAATAAATAAAAACCAAGAAGTGCTGTTAAGTTTAGACGCTTATAAAAACACGGTGTTTACCGGGAAAATATCAAAAATTCTTCCTAAAAAAGATGAACGCAACCAGACCTTTACCGTTGAAGCTTATTTTGACAATCCTCCGAATGTCTTATATCCCGGACTTTCAGGAGAAGCCAACATTGTAATTTCGAATAAAAAAGACATACTAACAATTCCTAAAGTGTATGTAATTGAAGGCGATAAAATTAAAACGTATGAAGGTATAATGACTATACATACTGGTTTGCAAAATATGGAATATGTTGAAGTTATTTCTGGAGTCTCCGAAAGCACCAAAATATATAAACCAGAATAATGACCAATTGGAACGTCATACTAAACATTGCAAAAACCCATTTGCTCACTAAAATAAAGCAAACGGCAACTGCGGCATTAGGTGTGACTTTTGGTATTGGTGCATACATCACTTTAGTGAGTTTTATGACAGGCTTGAATAGTATGCTTGACGATTTGATTCTAAACCAAACACCTCATATTCATATATATAACGAAATAGAACCTTCTAAAAAACAACCCGTTGCGACATACGATGCTTTTAAAAATAGTTTTAATGTGGTGCATTCAATCAAACCAAAGTTTAGTCAGAAAAAAATCCATAATGCCCTTCCAATCATCAATTATTTGAAGAAAGACGAAAACGTTAAAGGCGCCATTCCGCAGATAAAATCGAGCATATTTTATATTGCTGGACCTATAGAACTTGGAGGTAATTTAACGGGAATCCAACCGCTCGATGAAGCTAAACTTTTCAATTTTAATGACTATGTGGTTGAAGGTTCAACACAAAAACTTCACAACACAGAAAATGGTATTTTACTAGGTGCTGGAGTTGCAAAAAAAATGTCACTAACGGTTGGAGACCGTGTACAAATAAGTACCATAAAAGGCGATATTTTTCCTCTTAAAATAGTTGGTATTTACCAAAGTGGAATTGCCGATATTGATGCCATTCAAAGTTTTGCAAATCTTAAAACGGTACAGCGTATATTAGGCGAAGCCGAAAATTACATTACAGATATAAATGTGAAACTTCACAACATAGATGTTGCATTACCTATGGCACAACAAATAGAACAACAGTTTAATTTAACAGCCATAGATATTAATACTGCTAATGCCCAATTTGAAACAGGAACTACCATAAGAAATCTTATTACCTATGCCGTTTCTGTAACCTTACTTATTGTAGCCGGTTTTGGTATTTATAACATTTTAAACATGCTTATTTATGAAAAAATGAACGATATCGCCATTTTAAAAGCAACAGGATTTTCTGGTAAAGACGTACAATATATTTTTATGAGTCAAGCAATTATCATTGGCTTAGTAGGAGGTCTCATAGGTTTACTAATTGGTTTAATTTTTACTAACATAATAAACACCATCCCGTTTGAAACCGAGGCGCTACCAACTGTAGAAACGTATCCCATTAATTTTAATGGTTGGTTTTACATTATAGGCATCACATTTGCGATGATTTCAACATTTTTAGCAGGGTATTTACCTTCTAAAAAAGCTAAAAAAATAGATCCTGTAACGATTATTAGAGGACAATAAAGATGAGCACTGTACTTGAAGCAAAACATATTAACAAATACTTTAAAAAGCCTGTACTTTTTCATGTACTCAAGGACATAAATTTTAAAATTAATAAAGGGGAATTCACTTCCATAATGGGAAAATCAGGTTGTGGTAAATCGACTTTGCTCTACATTCTTTCTACAATGGATACCGACTATGAAGGCGAATTATATTTAAACAATGAGCTAGTTACCAATAATACCAGAGACCAATTATCGTATATAAGAAACAAACATATCGGTTTTGTTTTTCAATTTCATTATTTATTATCTGAGTTTTCTGTATTAGAAAATGTAATGCTTCCCGCTAAAAAATTAGGTGAAAAATCTTTTGAAGAAATAGAACACGATGCCATGCAAAAACTAAGTATTTTGCACATAGATCATTTGGCAAAAAAAAGAGCTTCTCGAATTTCTGGAGGCGAAAAACAACGAGTTGCTATAGCACGAGCCTTAATAAATAATCCGTCAATAATTATGGGCGACGAGCCTACAGGAAATCTGGATAGCCATAATTCTGATAATGTTTTTAATATTTTTAAACAGTTAAGTGACGAACAAGGACTCTCGTTACTCATTGTCACGCACGACGAAGATTTTGCAAAAAGAACCAACCGAATAATTACTATGGAAGACGGTAAAATCATTAGCTAAAAGGGCATGTTTTGCATTTTTTTGTTATGATTATTATCATTTTAATTGTATTTTTAAGATGCTACTTTTAGGTTGAAATTGTACACATCGCTTACACGAATGTCTATTTAATAATTTTAAAAATGGCTTTTATAGATTATTATAAAATATTAGGGCTTAGCAAAAATGCTTCAGAGCAGGATATAAAAAAGGCATACAGAAAACTTGCTAGAAAATATCATCCAGATTTAAACCCAAACGATAAAGTCGCTGAAAAAAAATTTAAAGAAATTAACGAAGCCAATGAGGTACTCAGCAACCCCGAAAATCGTAAAAAATACGACCAATATGGTAAAGATTGGCAGCATGCCGAAGCTTTCGAAAATGCAAAAAAACAGCAGCAACAATATCGAAGCAGTGGTGGGAGCCAACAATATTCGGAGTCTTTTAACGAGAGTGATTTTTCAGATTTCTTCGAATCTATGTTTGGCGGCAGATCTTCCAGACAGCAAGGTCGAAGCGTAAAATTTAGAGGGCAAGATTTTAATGCCGAATTACAACTTAATTTAAGCGATGTTTATAAAACACACAAGCGCACACTCACGGTTAACAATAAAAACATTCGTATTACCATACCTGCTGGTATAGAAAACGGACAGGTAATAAAAATTAAAGGGCATGGCGGAAAAGGTGTTAATGGCGGTCCAAATGGCGATTTATACATAACCTTCACCATAATTAATAATACTAACTTTAAACGCGATAAAAACAACCTTTACACAACAATTAACTTAGATTTATACAAAGCCCTCTTGGGTGGTGATGTAACTATTGACACCTTTGATGGTAAAGTAAAATTAATGGTGAAACCAGAAACCCAAAACGGAACACAAGTGAAACTTAAAGGAAAAGGATTTCCTGTTTATAAAAAAGATAATGAGTTTGGAGATTTGTATATCACCTATAACATCACGCTACCAACCCGCTTAAGTAGTAAAGAAAAAGATTTATTTAATGAGTTAGCAAAATTAAGATAGTCATGGATTCAAAAGAGCTCATATCAATTCAGCAAATATGTACAAGTTATAATATTCCCGCATCGTTTATTGATGCCTTACAGACTTACGAATTGATAGAAATCACTATCACAGATAAATCTAAATTCGTGAAGAGTAATCAAATTAGAACTATTGAAAAACTTATTCGTTTTCATTATGAATTAGACATTAATCTTGAAGGCATTCATGCCATTTCAAATCTACTTAACAAAGTTGAAAACCTACAAGATGAAATCAATATGTTACGAAATAAACTGAATTTCTATCGAGAAAACGAGAGTTTTTAAACCAACAACTTATTGATTATTATCATTTTAAATTCCATTTTATATTCGTATCTTAATGAGATAATAAACTATTACAAAAACCTAATTCATAAAACTATGGAAACCATAAGAACAAGTAAATTTTGTCAGAGTTGTGGTATGCCCATGAAAAAAGATCCACAACATGGCGGCTTGAATAAAGACGGCACTAAAAGCGCCGATTATTGTAGCTATTGTTATGTAAATGGCGAATTCACCTTTAAAGGTAATGCTAAGGAAATGCAAGCTTTTTGTAAAGAAAAAATGATTGAACAAGGGTCTTCAAAATTTCTAGCTTGGTTATTTACTAGAAGTATTCCTTGGTTATCCAGATGGCGCACCAAAGGCAAATAATCAGAATAATTTATTGAGTTTTATATCATTAACTCTTCATCTTATAAGAATACTTTACAAAATTTATTAAGCTTCCACAAGTCAATGACACACGTTAATGAAACAAATTGATATTATTAAACAATGGTTACAGGATTATCCCGTGGTTGCCAGTATTATAAAATACGTAATACTAGTTGCTGTTGTTTTATTACTTATTCAGTTTTTAAGACGCTTTCTAAGGAAAAATATAACCGAAACCACGGCACGTTATAAAACGCAAAAAGGTGTCGAAATTATTGGATACATTATTCTTATAATATTATCATTTTCATATTTCACTGGTAATATAAAAGACTTCACTTTAGCTATTGGTTTGTTTTCAGCAGGAGTTGCTTTTACACTGCAAGAACTCATTCTGAGCATCGCCGGATCTCTGTATATTTTCGTAGTTAAAGTCTATAAACCAGGAGATCGAATTGAAATTAACGGTATAAAAGGAGATGTTATTGATGTAGATAGTATTTACACCACCATGATGGAAATTGGCCAATGGGTAAGCAGTGATAATTACACCGGTAGAATTGTAAAACTTAGTAATGCTTTTGTGTTTAAAGGCCCTATTTACAATTATTCGCAAGACTTCCCTTTTATTTGGGACGAGTTTAATTTACCTATTAGATACGGATCGGATATTGATTTAGCCAAATCTATAGTTAAAGATATTGCTAGTAAAATACTCTCAGAATACACATCTAAATCTAAATTACAATGGCAAGACGTAGTGAATAAATATTACATTGAAGATGCCATAATAGACCCTACATTAGCGATAAAATTAACCGCTAATTGGATTGAATTTAATTTACGATACATAGTTGATTACAAAAAAAGAAGAATCACAAAAGATTTGTTAAACGATGCAATAAGAAAATCGTTTGATGCAACAAATAATAACGTGATTTTAGCTTCAACAACCATCGAACTTATTAAAATTCCTGAATTGAAGGTCGACATTAAAAATGAATCAAATTAATTAGTCACAACAAATGAAATATTTGTTCACTTTTAAAATTTATAAGATTCTTTATTAAACAAAAAACAAATGAAACTTGGCTTAGTCTTATCTGGCGGTGGTATTAGAGGCGCTGCACACCTTGGTGCGATTAAAGCGCTTGAAGAGCATGGTATATCACCAAACTATATCGCTGGCACAAGTGCTGGAGCCATTGTAGGCGCATTGTATGCCTATGGTTATAAATGGGATGATATCTTAACTTTTTTTAGTAAAACTCAAATCATAGACTTAAAAAAGTTCGCCATAAACAAACCTGGTTTTATCGATGCTGAGAAATTTTATTCTAGTTTTAAAACTTACTTAAAGCACGACGATTTTGGTAGTTTAAAAAAACATCTGAAAGTCACTGCTGCCAATATTTTAAATGGAAATCTTGAAGTTTTTGAAGCTGGTGAACTTATAAAACCTGTGATAGCTTCTTCGGCCATTCCTGGGCTTTTTTCACCTGTAAAAATTAACGATAATTACTATGTTGATGGTGGTGCACTAAATAATTTTCCTGTTGAATTACTTAAAGATACTTGCGACGTGATAATTGGTGTTTATGTTAATGGTTTTGTGCCAATAACTATTAATGAATTAAAATATTCACACAATGTTGTGGAACGCGCTTTTAAATTGAAACAGGTCAAAGAAGACCAATTGAAATTTAACGATTGTGATTTAGTGATCTATCCTAAAGAACTCAGCAAATACGGCACCTTCGACAAAAAACACCTTCATGAAATATTCGCTATTGGGTATGAAGCAGCAATGAAAGTTTTAACCAACAACACTGATTTTAAGAATACAATTTTCAAGAAATAACCTCCACCATTTAACAAAATTGCTTCTAATTATTTTTTAATCTAAAACATAGAATGAAATTTATCTAAGGTAACATTGGTTACGGAGTTATCCTCTAATATGATTTAAATTTGATATAGTTAATTTAATCCAAAGAAATCATGAATACCAATGAAATAGAAATAGATGAACAAGTGTTTTCAATGCCCAGAATTGGCGATAAAGCACCCGAATTTAAAGCAGTAACCACTCAAGGTGAAATAAATTTCCCATCAGATTACAAAGGCAAATGGACCATTCTTTTTAGTCACCCTGCAGATTTTACACCAGTGTGCACCTCAGAATTTATGATGTTTGCACATTTAGAATCTAAATTCAAAAAAGCAAACTGTAACCTCATAGGATTATCTATTGATGGTATATACAGCCATATCGCTTGGTTAAGAACCATAAAGGATAAAATTAAATTTAAGGGCATGAAAAACATTGAAGTTAAGTTTCCTTTAATTGAAGATATTTCCATGCAAGTTGCTAAAAAATACGGCATGATACAACCCGGTGAAAGTAAAACCCAAGCCGTAAGAGCCGTGTTCTTTATTGATCCAAACGGCATCGTTCGAGCAATTATTTATTACCCGTTAAGCTTAGGTCGAAATTTCGATGAGATTTTTCGAGCATTAATAGCAATGCAAACATCAGATAAATTTAATGTGGCGACTCCAGCAGATTGGAATCCTGGAGACGATGTTATCATTTCTCCTGCAGGGTCTTGTGGTGTAGCTGAAGAAAGAATGGCAGGTACCGATGATTTAGAATGTGAAGACTGGTTTTTCTGCACTAAAAAACTTGATAAAGATTTAGTTTTAAAAGAAGTATTAAAATCTTAAAAAATATGAAAAATACATTATCAGTATTAGCCATATTATTACTAGTATTTAGTTGTAATAATTCTAAGGATAAAAGATACTCTTCTGCTGAAAATCAAGTTGAAGCCAATCAACATCCAGGTAAAAAGCTAATGGAAACGAATTGTTATATCTGCCATAGCCCAACTGGAAGTCATGACGATAGAATTGGGCCGCCAATGATTGCAATTAAAAGGCATTACATAAACGACGGAACTAATAAAGAAGAATTTATTGCCGATATGCAAGCTTGGATAAAAAATCCAAATGCGGATGATGCTAAAATGTTTGGTGCTGTAAAACGCTTTGGTGTGATGCCAAAACAAGTATATCCTGAAGAAACAATCAAACTAATTTCTGAATATATGTATGACTATGAAATTGATCAACCCGATTGGTTTGATGACCATTTTAATGAACAACGCGGTAAAAATCAAGGTCAAGGTATGAGAAACGGCATGGGAAAAAACTACGGTATAAATAATCCACAAAATGAATTGAATTATCAAGATTTACCATACGGCGAACGAGGTTTAAAATATGCATTGGCAACGAAAACCGTATTAGGTAAAAACTTAATGGGCACTATTCAAAAAAAAGGAACATTAGAGGCTTTATCCTTTTGTAACGAAAGGGCTTACCCCCTAACCGACAGTATGGCCCTTGTACACAATGCCAACATTAAGCGTGTTTCAGATAAACCCAGAAATAGTAACAATCAAGCAAATGCAAAGAAAATAGCTTATATCAACACTTTCAAAAACAATATAAAAAATAGTGAAGAACCTAAACCCATTGTGGAAGAGATTAATACTAAGGTTCATGTATATTACCCAATTACAACTAATGCGATGTGCTTGCAATGTCATGGTAGCCCTAATAAGGATATGCAAAATACAACTTTGAAAAAGCTTTCTCTTTTATACCCAAAAGATAAAGCGATTGGATATGATGTTAATCAGGTAAGAGGTATTTGGAGTATAAGTTTTGATAAATAAGACGACTCTCAAATTCAATTTGGAAAGCATGATACTAAAATAAATCAACTTCATTTATAGTTAAAAAAAAAGTCTCATATCGATGCTTTTTATGTAACAAATGTAACGGAGCATTTCATTTTTATTGTTGAAATTTGAGTTATTATCTCATTACTAATAATCATGAAAAATATAAACCACTTTAAATTATTTATAATTTTTACTGTCTTTGCATCGGTCATGTTATTCATATCATGTAGTGAAGACCATAATAATGAAGAAGATTCTATTCCTATTTTAGAAGAAGAAGTTAATGAAGAAACAAGCTCTGAAACAGAATTAAATCAAGCAGATTTTGAAGCATTACTTTTTATGCTTGAAGAAGAAAAGTTGGCAAGAGACACCTATGAATATCTAGGAAATATTTGGGCTTTAAATCAATTTTCTAATATAAAATTAAGCGAAGAAACGCATATTAATCTTGTCGCCAATTTATTAGAGGTATACAAAATTGATTACAACTTATTACCCGCTGGTGAATTTCAAAATCAAAATCTTCAAGAATTATATAATCAATTTGCAATACATGGCAAAATAGATTTAGCAAATGCCTTACAAATTGGAGCTACCATTGAAGATTTAGATATCGTAGATTTAGAAAACTTCATTAATGTAACAACAAACACAGCAATTATAGACGTTTTTGAAAATCTGCAATGCGGATCTAGAAATCATTTAAGAAGCTTTATTACTTCTATTGAAAAGTCTGGAGGGACTTATACGCCTCAATTTTTAACAGAAAACGAATATAACCTTATAATTAATAGTAGTGGTGAACAATGTAAATTGTAAATATATAATGGCGTGTTTATACTACTACTTAACGTATATAGAATACATGGAAACATGAGAAAAGTAAACTGATGTGATGGTCAGTTTTTTGGTTGGTTGATAAAAGGCATTTATAAGAAATTATAAGTGCCTTTTTACTAAGTAACCTTTGTTACTAACTGCGTTAATCTCCTGGTTTACTTTTGCACTATAAATTAACAATTAATGAAAAAACTCTTTTATATACCACTTTTGATTTTAGGATTGCATTCTTCTGTAAGAGCTCAAGAATTAATTCCTATATCTAAAACTGAAGTCAGAACCAAAGTTTTAGAAAACAATATAAGTATTAAGATTTCGAATGAAGAATTTAAACAAGCGCGTGCAGATTACAGACAAACTAACGCGGTTTTTTTACCAAATATTACAGCGAGTCATACAGCTATAGCAACAACAAATCCATTAATGGCATTTGGTTCTAAATTAAATCAGGAAATTTTAACACAAAACGATTTCAATCCTGCTTTGTTAAATGATCCTTCTCAAATTGAAAATTTCGCAACTAAGCTAGAAATACAGCAACCATTAATTAATCTAGACGGCATGTTTCAAAGAAAAGCCTCTAAATCAAAAATGGAGGCCATGTCTTTGAAAACAGAACGCACACAAGACTATTTAGCGTTTGAAGTAGATAAAGCCTATATGCAGTTGCAATTAGCATACAAAGCGGTTGATGTTTTAGAAAAAGCCTTAGAAGCTGCCAATGCCAATAAAAAATTAGCTGATGATAGTTTTAAACAAGGCTATCTGCAACGTGCCGATGTGCTGAATGTTGAAGTTCGTGTTACTGAAGTGCAGAACCAATTACAAATGGCAAAAAGTAACGTGCAAAACGCATCAAATTATTTGTCTTTTTTAATGAATGATGAACGTTTTGTTGTTTACGTACCAACAGATGAATTAACTGTATCTGCTTATACTTTGGAAGATAAAACAGTTTCAGAAAACCGGTCTGATATTAAAGCCATGGAGTTAGCATCAAATGCTTATGACGCCATGAATAAAGCCGATAAAATGGCTTTTTTACCAAGATTAAATGCCTTTGGAAGTTATGAGATGTATGACGATCAAATCTTTCAAGCAGATGCTAATGGCTATTTATTTGGAGCACAATTAAGTTGGGATCTTTTTCAAGGTTCGAAACGTTTCGGTAAATCGCAAAAGAGCAAAGCAGAATACGAAAAATCTAAGTTAGAATATGAGCAGTATGTGTCGCAAAGTCAATTAGAATTAAATAAAGCAAAACGTGCATTTTTAGATGCTGAAAACAAATTAAAACTTACTGAATTAGCTTTACAACAATCGGATGAATCATTAAGAATACGAACAAACAGGTTTAAAGAAGGTTTAGAAAAAACATCCGATTTGTTAATGGCAGAAACACAATACGCGCAAAAGCAATTAGAATATTATCAAACCATTTTTGAATACAATTATACGCAAGCGTATTTACAATTTTTAACTAAAGAATAATTTTTAAAATGAAAAAAACATATACAATCCTAACACTTTTGGTATCACTAATATTAGCAAGTTGCGGAAACGAAGACAAAACTAACGTTGCGGATAATTCACTAGCAATTACTGTTAAAGTAAACCAAGTGGAAGCAAATGGAAATAGTCCGTTTTTATTAGCAAGTGGAAAAATACAAGCTAAAAATAGTGCCGATTTAAGCACTAGAATGATGGGTTACGTTAATAAAGTACATGTAAATGTTGGAGACCAAGTGCGCAAAGGACAATTATTAGTTTCCATTAACAATGCCGATTTACAAGCTAAAAAAGCACAAGTCAATGCCGGAATTACCGAGGCTACAGCTGCTTTTAATAATGCACAAAAAGATTATAACCGTTTTAAAAACTTATTTGCAAGCAATAGTGCATCACAAAAAGAAATGGACGATATCACCGCCAATTTTGA
The DNA here is from genome assembly GCF_900141715.1 of Algibacter luteus. Classification (GTDB taxonomy): domain Bacteria; phylum Bacteroidota; class Bacteroidia; order Flavobacteriales; family Flavobacteriaceae; genus Arenitalea; species Arenitalea lutea. The sequence goes on from NZ_FQYK01000002.1 coordinate 278,900, forward strand.
AATGGCTAAAGCGCGTTTAGAAGCTGCAAACCAAATGAAAAATGAAATTAATGCACAATTTACATACAGCAATATTTCTGCTCCATTTGATGGAATTATTACTAGTAAAAATGTAAAAGTTGGTGATATGGCAAATCCTGGAATGCCATTAATAAGTATAGAAACACCTGGTGTTTTTGAAGTGATGGCTATGGTACCTGAAACAGAAATTTCAAGCATTAAAACGGGAATAACTGTGGATGTTTTGGTGAAATCCATCAATAAAACTTTTAAAGGTAAAGTGACAGAAGTAAGTACTTCTGCAAAAAACACAGGAGGACAATATTTAGTAAAAATAGACTTAGACAAAACAGAAGCCAATATTTTATCTGGCATGTTTGCTACCGTACAATTTCCTGTAGAGAGAAAAGCAGCAACTGCAATAGTTTTAGTTCCGACAGAAGCTATTGTTAAAAATGGACAATTATCTGGAATCTATACGGTAAGCCAAAGCAATACAGCCTTGTTACGTTGGCTGCGTTTAGGCAGAACGTTTGGGAACCAAGTAGAAGTCTTATCTGGATTAAATGCAGATGAAGCTTACATTGTGTCTGCCCAAGGGAAGCTTTATAATGGTGCAAAGATAAGCCCATCCTCAATTCTTCCCAAAGGGAAAGAAGTCAAAACGGAATCAAACTTAAAAAAAAGTATTAATTAAAATTTACCCGTTCAGTTTTTCCCCCTTTGGGGAAATTAAAAGGGGCTTATAATTATGAAAGAAGGAATCGCAGGTAAAATTGCCAAAATCTTTATACAATCGAAGTTAACAGTTTTGTTAATGATTGTATTTATGGTTGTTGGTGTGTATAGTTCGTTTTTAATTCCGCGTGAAGAAGAGCCACAAATTGATGTGCCTATGGCAGACATTTTTGTAGGTTATCCTGGTGCAAGTCCGACTGAGGTAGAATCGCGAGTTATTAAGCCTTTAGAGCAACTCATTTCGAATATAAAAGGTGTGGAATATGTGTATTCTACGTCGATGAAAGAACAAGGCATGGTGATTGTTCAGTTTTTTGTAGGCGAAGATATTGAACGCAGTTTCGTGAAATTATATAACGAAATTAACAAGCACATGGATCAAATGCCCGCAGGTGTAACGTTTCCGTTGGTAAAAACTCGTGCCATTGACGATGTGCCTATGTTGGGTTTAACCTTGTGGAGCGAGAACTACGACGATTACCAATTAGGCCAAATGGCACAAGAGCTTGAAGCAGAAATTAAAAAGGTAAATGATGTGGCCATGACGCATAAAATTGGCGGGAGAAACCGCCAATTACGTGTGGTTTTAGATAAAGATAAACTGGCAGCAAGTGGACTAGATTTCTTGATGGTTTCTGAAATGATTAACGCGAACAACAGTCAATTAAATTCAGGGAGTTTCGATAAGAATGACACCGAATTTTTAGTAAATACTGGTAAGTTTTTAGAATCGGTTTCCGATGTAGAGAATTTGGTAGTTGGAGTGCAACAAAATCAGCCCATTTACTTAAAACAAATTGCTAAAATTATTGATGGACCTGAAGTACCGCAAAACTATGTGAGTTTAGGCTTTGGTAAAGGCAGTGTGAAAGCTTCGGAATATCAATCTGAATATCCTGCTGTAACTATTTCGGTAGCTAAAAGAAAAGGTGCCGATGCCATGAAAATTGCGGAAGTTATTATTGAGAAGATAGAACATTTACGCAGTAACTTAATTCCTGACGATGTTCATGTAGAAATTACTAGAAACTACGGTGAAACAGCATCTCATAAAGTATCAGAATTGCTCTTACACCTTATAGGTTCTATTATTGCCGTTACTATTGTTGTTATGCTAGCGATGGGTTGGCGCGGTGGTTTGGTGGTATTTTTATCCGTTCCAATCACGTTTGCTTTAACCTTGTTGAGTTACTATATGTTGGATTACACGCTAAACCGAATCACATTATTCGCTTTAGTATTCGTAACCGGAATTGTAGTGGATGACTCCATTATTATTGCCGAAAACATGCACAGGCATTTTAAAATGAAACGTTTGCCTTTTAAACAAGCTGCTTTATATGCAATTAACGAAGTAGGAAATCCAACGATATTGGCAACCTTTACTGTAATAGCGTCAGTTTTACCTATGGCGTTTGTATCTGGATTAATGGGTCCTTATATGGCACCAATGCCCATTGGTGCATCTATTGCCATGATATTATCCTTATTCGTGGCTTTAACAATAACGCCTTATTTGGGTTATATCTTCTTGAGAGAAAAGGATAAAAAAGGCGTTGCAGAGAAGCCTGAAAAAGCAATTGAGGACACGGCTATTTATAGGATGTATAATAAGTTTGAAAGACCCCTATTAGAAAGCAAAACAAAGCGTTGGATGTTTTTAGGTGGAACATTCCTGTTACTTATGGGCACCATGGTTTTGTTTTTTACAAAATCGGTTGCCGTAAAAATGCTGCCTTTTGATAATAAAAATGAATTCCAAGTAGTCATAGATATGCCTGAAGGCACAACGCTAGAAAGAACTCGCGTTGTAACTCAAGAAATTGCACAATATTTATCCACACGACCAGAAGTGGTGAATTACCAAAACTACATTGGAACCTCGGCGCCAATTACTTTTAACGGACTGGTGCGTCATTATGATTTACGTGGCGGTAGTAATATGGCCGATATTCAAGTAAATTTATTGGACAAAAAAGAACGCTCAGTACAAAGTCATGATATTGTAAAGTTACTGCGACCAGATATTCAAAACATAGCTTCAAAATATAATGCAAATGTGAAGTTAGTTGAAGTCCCACCAGGACCTCCAGTTTTATCAACGATAGTAGCTGAAGTTTATGGACCCGAATATGACAAGCAAATTGAAATAGCCAATAGTATAAAAGATATCCTGAAAAACACAGAAGATGTTGTGGATATCGATTGGATGGTAGAAGCAGATCAAACCGAATATCAATTCGAAATTAATAAAGAAAAAGCGATGTTATACGGAGTTGCGCCGCAGCAGATAGTTTATACGATGAACATGGCTTTATCTAACAGAATTCTAACCAACCTATATGACGAAGATGCCGTTAATCAAGTTGGATTATTGTTGGCTTTAGATGAAAAAGAAAAATCGACAATTTCTGATATATCACAATTAAAGGTGAAATCTAAACAAGGTAATATGGTGCCCATTGCAGATTTGGTAGCGATTTCAGAAACTAATACAGCAAAAAGTATTTACCGCAAAAACCAAAAACGAGTAGTCTATGTTATGGTCGATATGGCAGGTGAATTAGAGAGTCCCGCTTATGCAATTTTGGGGATGGAAGAAAAACTGAAAAACATTCCATTACCAAAAGGCTACGAGATTAACGAAATGTATTTAGGCCAGCCAGATTTTGAAGATGATTACTCTGTAAAATGGGATGGTGAATGGCAAATAACTTTGGAGGTTTTTCGAGATTTAGGCATTGCCTTTTTAGGCGCTATTATTCTCATTTATATTTTAATTGTAGGATGGTTTCAAAATTTTAAAGCACCAATAGTTATGATGGTTGCCATACCGTTATCCTTAATCGGAATTATTCTAGGCCATTGGCTTATGGGCGCATTTTTTACGGCTACCTCATTTATTGGAATGATTGCTTTAGCAGGTATTATGGTGCGTAATTCGGTATTACTCATTGACTTTATCAACTTAAGAACTGCTGAAGGTGTTCCATTAAAACAAGCAGCAATTGAAGCTGGAGCAGTGCGTACAACACCCATTCTATTAACAGCAGGAACCGTTGTAATTGGCGCCTTTGTAATCTTATTTGACCCAATATTCCAAGGATTAGCTATTTCCTTAATGGGAGGAACTATCGTATCAACAGTTTTAACCTTGTTGGTTGTGCCACTTGTTTATTATATGATAGAAAAGAAAAATTATAAATAATTAGTTTCTGAAAATATTTCAGAATGACAAAAATTTAACACAATGAAATTAGTCATCGTAACAGCAGTAGAACAATTTCAGAAAGATGTCTTGAAATTGTTTAAAAAAGCAAATATTGAAAACTTTAGTAGTTCAGAAATTGATGGATACAAAAATGGAACCTCATTATTAATGGCCTCTAATTGGTTTTCAGGTGAAAAAGGAAGTAATGAATCGAGCTTGTTTTTTTCTTTTACAGAAGACGAAAACATTGACGCCTTATTCCATTTAATTAAAGAATTTAATACAAACTTAGAAACTAATAATCCCTTAAAAGCGATTGTAGTTCCTATTGAAAAATTTATATAATCTTAAAAAACGAAGTAAAATGTTAAATACATATTTTAGAGTTATTGTTGGTTTTATGGTGCTATTAAGCGTGGTACTGACCGTTTTTGTGCATCCAAATTGGATTTGGTTTACAGTATTTATTGGTGTAAATATGATGCAATCGGCGTTCACAAAATGGTGTTTATTAGAAACTATTTTAACTAAAGTTTTCAAAGTGAAAAATTAATTATTTCCTTTTTAATTAAATTACGTAATGAATAGAGAGGTGCTTATTTAGCACCTTTTTTTTATGAGTCATGTATTTAAAATGAATGCCATAAATCAGACTTTTAAACCGGCATTTTACATGACAAAAATCATTTCAGAAAACAATTTTGAACAGTAATTTTATAGGATTAAAACAGGATGTTATGAAATCAATAATTTACGCAACCGATTGCAGTCAAAACAGTGCACAAGCATTGCGTTATGCCTATCGTTTCAGTTTAATTATGAAAGCAGATCTTCATGTTTTACATGTTTATGATTTACCACCAGTGAACCTTGCTGTTATTAATTCAAAAACCATATTGAAAAAACACATGCAAGACGAACAAAAGGATTTAGTGAAAAAATATTGTACCAAACATCTTAAAAATGAATTCCGCCAAAAGCCCATAATAATACATGCCATTCAAGGAGCTTCAATTACAGAAAGTATACTTTCGCTTTCAAAAAAAATTCATCCAGATTTGGTTATTTTAGGCATGAAAGATAATAAAAGTACTAGAGGATTCTTCTCAGGTAACATCGCTGATGTGCTTTTGCATAAAATTGATGTGCCATTACTTATTGTGCCTAATAATGTGAGTTACAATAGTCTTTCCACCATCATTTACGCAACCGATTTTGAAGAAAAAGATATTGATTCTATTATAAAACTTATTGAAATTGCTAAACCTTTTTCCGCACTTATTGAGGTGGTTCATGTTTATGAGCTACATAAAAATGAAGCCAAGGAAAACATGGAAAAATTCAAAAATAGAATTACGAAACTATCTGCATATCCCGAAATCATTTTCAACACTATAGCATCTGGCAAGGTAAAATCTGGACTTTTAAATACTGTTAAAAATGAAAATGCAGATTTAATCGCGATGTTAGAACGAAGTCAACCGAAAAAATTTAGTTTGTTTTTAGACAAAGATTTAGTTCAAGAAATGGAAGCATCCGTTTCCATTCCTGTACTTGCTTTTACATAAAAATTAAAATCAACAAAAATTACCTTTTAATAGCTCCCGACGTATCACCTTCCATTAAGCTTGTAACATTATCTACAGATACCAAATTAACATCGCCAGGAACTGTGTGTTTTAAAGCACAGGCTGCCGTTGCAAAACTTATAGCTTGTTGGTCGTTATCATAATGCAATAAACCATAAATTAAACCAGAAGCAAAAGCATCTCCAGTTCCAACGCGATCAATAATGTGCGTTATATTAAGCATTTCAGATTTAATATAATCCTTTCCATTCCATATTTTACCTTGTATTTGGTGATGGGAAGCACTTATGGTTCTTCTTGTTTTTCTAACCACTTTTTTAATTCTAGGGTGTCTTTTCATGAGTTCTCTTGCAGATTCTTGAAATTTACTCCCAGATTCTCCAAAACCAAACATCTCTTGTATCCCTCTACTGCTTGTAATAACGATATCACAATTTTTAGCTAATTCGGGAATTATTTCTTGCATGGTTTTTCCATACTTCCACATATTGCTTCGAGAATTAATATCACCGGAAACAGTTATTCCCATCTTGTTAGCAGTTTTTATAGCATCTAAACAGCACATCGCAGCGCCTTCAGAAATGGCTGGTGTAATTCCTGTCCAATGAAACCAGTCGGCATCTTTTAAAACATCTTCCCAATCTATCATAGAAGGTTCAATTAATGAGAATGCAGACCCTTCCCTTTCGTAAATCACCTCACTTGGTCTGTGCACAGCACCTTTTTCAAGAAAGTATTTCCCCATCATTTTATCACCATAAATAACATGTTCTGAGCTTAACCAATGTTTACGTAAAAATTGCGTGGCTGCTTTTCCCAATGCATTATCTGGAAAACGGGTTACATGAGCCGCTTTCATACCAAGATATGCACACGAAATAGCAACATTAGCTTCTCCTCCACCGTAAACTAGCTCGAAAGAACTTGCTTGAGAAAACTTTGAATATCCTGGTGGTGATAAACGCATCATAACTTCTCCGAATGTTATTAATTTTTTTGCCATACTTATTATTCTGTTTTTTTGTTAAATTTATATAAGTTACATGTTTAAGATATATGTTTTACCTCAATTTTCGACCATCAAATTTAAAAAACTTATTTTGCCAGTACCCGTGGCTTGCATTCCTATAATCCCTTCAGGACTATTAGCTTTATTTTTTTAATTAAAAAAGCACAATCCATCCATAATAAATAGCAAGTAAGGACAAGAATAAGATGCCTGCATATGTTAGCAGCTGTAACCTTTTATGTGGTTGAAGAACCTCAGGAAGATCACTGCTCATAACATTTTTTAAATTCATGTAGCCAACAATAGGTGCCAACACAAACGAAACTGCCGTAGCCACAGAAATAATTAATCCCATATTTGCGCTTAAGGCAAAAAGTACCACAATGCTTATAACCGCAAGAATTATAACTGCCATTGTATAATACTTTTTATCGGTATATGTATTGTTTTCACTCGCTAACTTATCAATAATATCAATACTTACTCTAGATATAGCGTCATGACAAGTTAAACAAGTGCTATACATAGTTGCAAAAGCAGAAACCGCAATAAAAATGTGCGCCCAACTACCTATGTGTGTTGTAAACAGTTGAATTACCTGATCTGCAAAAGTTACAGCTCTTCCACTTAATTCTGTACCAGAACCAAAAAGTGTCATAGCACCAATAACCATAAATAAAATTGCCAAAATTGTGGTCATCAAATAACCAAAATTAAACTCTTGAAGTGCTTCCCGTAAAGGCGGTTTAGTCGTGTTAATTCTATACTTTTCGACGCTCCAAAGGCTTAACCAACTACTTGCTTCAACGGCAGTAGGCATCCAACCTATTAAGGTAATAAGGAACAAAACACCTAATTCATCAAAAAACTGAGGCGGTTGAAAATTAGTTATTGGAGTTATTGGTCCTTTATTAATAACCAAAACCGTAGTCGCTAATAACGCTATAAACAAGATTGGAATTAAAAATTTTAAAGTGTTTTCCAGAAATTTGTACTTCCCAATGATAAGAATGGCACTGTTAAAAACAAACAAACCCAACGCAACGGTGCCAATAGAAACACCTTGAATTCCAAAAAGATTAATTACCAAACCAGCCGTAATAGAAACTAATGCAGCAGGAGTTGCAATTGATGTAGCCAAAGTTATAAGCGCATAAAGCCATAAAAAACCTCTGCCTCTATTACGATATCCTTCAATTATGCTTTTTCCTGTAACGTTGGTATAACGAATGCCGAACTCGAAAAACGGATATTTTAACACATTGGCTAAAATAATGGGAATAACCATGAGCCAGCCATATTGAGCTCCCGCTTTTGTTGATAATACCAAATGCGATGTACCAATAGCCATACTTGCAAACAAAAGCCCCGGCCCTAAGTTTTTAAGTAGTGTTTTAGTTTTATTCATAACGTTGAATATTACATTTGTCGATTTATTTTAAAATAAAAATACAATATCTCAACTATCATGACAATGCTAACATCAATAAAGCAGCTAAAGAAGCACCTACAATGGGTGCAATAACGGGAATCCACGCATAACCCCAGTCATTAGACACTTTATTTTTTATAGGAAGAAGGGCATGCATAATTCTTGGTCCTAAATCTCGTGCAGGATTAATAGCGTAACCTGTAGTTCCGCCTAAAGACAAACCAATAGACCAAACTAATAAAGCAACTGGCAATGCTCCCAATGAGCCTAAACCAATAATAGTTTGAGAATCACTAATTGTTGCATTTGTGAAATAGAGAATGGTAAAAATCAAAACAAAAGTACCAACTGCTTCACTTATAAAATTTGAAAAGGTATTTCTAATTGCTGGTGCAGTACAAAAAACGGCTTTTTTAGAATCACCATCTTCTGTCGCATCAAAATGGTTTTTATACATAAGCCATACCATAAAAGCCCCCAACATGGCACCAATCATTTGAGCAACAACATATAACGGTACCGATTCCCAAGGAAATTTACCTGCGATTGCTAAACTTATACTTACAGCCGGATTAATGTGCGCTCCACTATAAGGACCAGCAACTACAACTGCTACATAAACTGCCAATGCCCAACCCGTAGTGATGACAATCCAGCCACTATTATTACCTATTGTTTTATTCAATACCACATTGGCAACAACCCCACCACCTAATAAAATGAGTAAAGCTGTTCCAATAATTTCTGCTGCTAACGGAGTCATTTTTCTTAGTTTTATGGTTAAAATTTTGATTTAGTCCAATACTCTAAAGCATCAATGGCTTTATACCAACCTTTAATTTCATCTTCAATTTGCTTTCTTTCAGTAGCTGGATTAAAAGAAGTATCCGTTTGCCATATCTCTTGAATCTCTTCAGGGTTATTCCAATAGCCTACAGCTAATCCCGCTAAAAAAGCGGCACCCATTGCAGTAGTTTCTATTATTTTAGGACGCACAGTCACCGTATTTAAAACATCGGCTTGAAACTGCATGAGCATATTATTTACCGTTGCACCACCATCTACTCGTAGTTCTTTTATGGAAAGCCCAGAATCGGCCTCCATAGCTTTTAAAACATCCATAGTTTGGTAGGCTATAGATTCGATTGCTGCTCGTGCTATATGTGCATCTGTACTCCCTCGTGTTAGACCGAAAATTGTGCCTTGTGCTTGTTGATTCCAATGTGGTGCCCCTAAACCTGCAAAAGCGGGTACAAAATAAACACCATCAGAACTTTCAACTGAAGCAGCAAGTTTTTCTACCTCGTTTGAGGTTCTTATTATTTTTAAACTATCTCGTAACCACTGCACCACGGCACCAGCAATAAATATACTACCTTCAAGGGCATACTGTGTTTTTCCATTAATTTTCCATGCAACAGTTGTTAATAGATTGTTTTTTGAAACTATTGGTTTTTCACCAATATTCATAAGCATAAAACAGCCTGTCCCATAGGTATTCTTCACCATACCTGGTTTGGTACACATTTGTCCGAATAATGCCGCCTGTTGGTCGCCCGCGATTCCACAAATAGGGATATTGGCATCATAAAAAGTTGATTTTGTATGACCGTATACTTCACTAGACTGTTTTACTTCTGGTAACATACTTTTAGGAATGGTAAACAAGTCTAGTAAATCATCATCCCAATCCATGGCATTTATGTTAAACAACATGGTTCTTGATGCATTAGTAACATCGGTAACATGTTGATTGCCTTTAGTGAAATTCCAAATTAACCAGGAATCAATAGTTCCTAAAATTAAGTCGCCAGATTCAGCTTTTGTTCTTGCTCCTTCAACATGATCTAAAATCCATTTCACCTTAGTTCCAGAAAAATAAGAATCTATAACCAACCCTGTTTTTTCACGTATAACCTCACTTTTGCCTTGTTTTTTAAGTTCATCACAGTAATCAGAAGTTCGTTTATCTTGCCAAACAATAGCGTTATAGATAGGTTGCCCTGTGTTTTTATCCCAAACCACAACGGTTTCGCGTTGGTTTGTAATTCCTATAGCAGCGATGTTTTCAACATTCAACCCTTTTTTTGCAATGGCTTCTGCGGCTACGCCTGCTTGAGTAGACCAAATTTCATTGGGGTCGTGTTCTACCCAACCTGGTTTTGGAAAAAATTGTGTAAACTCTTTTTGAGCCACAGATACAATGCTTCCTTTTTTATTGAAAACAATGGCTCGCGAACTGGTAGTTCCTTGGTCTAAAGCAAGAATATATTTTTCCATTGTAATTAATTTATAGTTTTTAGCTGTTGGTAAAAAGTAAAGTTACTTTTAATTAATATTATTTATAAAACATATTGCTTCGCAATAGATTTAAACTCTTCAATTTGTTGTTGTTCCCAAATGGCATCTTTATTTAATTCTTCACTTAATATTTTGGCTACTATTGGAATTATTTCAAGAGTTGCCTTTGCATCTAAAAACAGAGTTCGAACACGTCTAGCAAGCACATCTTCAATAGTTCTTGCCATTTCATTCCGAATAGCCCAAACTACTTCTCCTTTTGTGAAAGGTAAGCTTTTATGTAATTGTGCACCTAATTCTGGATGTTTCTTAATTAGATTTTGAATGTTAGTTTCATCACTACCATATACATATTGATGCGATTTTTTTTCACTAGGTTTAATAGCTCCGTGAATTTTAATGGCTTTAGTCTCGCATGCTACCTTAGGTAATTTTCCAATAAAAATAGCTTTATTGATGGTATCTTGAGCCATGCGTCTGTAAGTCGTCCACTTACCTCCCGTAATGGTAATTAAATCTGAATCTGAAACAATTATTTTATGGCTTCTCGAAATTTCCTTTGTTTTTTCAGATTTATCTTTTGGTGCTGCTAATGGGCGTAACCCTGCAAAAATGCTCAATACATCCTCTTTTGCCAGTGTTTTGGTTAAATAATTGTTAGCTGTTGCGATGATAAAATCCACCTCCGCATCTAAAGCTTTTGGTTCTAAACTATGGCTATCTAAAAGGGTATCGGTAGTTCCAACCACAATTTTATTATGCCATGGTACCAGAAACAACACTCTGCCATCATTGGTTTTTGGAATCATAATAGCATCGTTTCCTGGCAAAAAAGATTTATCAATTACCAAATGAATACCTTGACTTGGGCGTACAATATCTTTTGCTTCAGCGTTATCCATTTTTAATATTTCGTCCGTAAAAACCCCAGTAGCATTTATAACAACTTTAGTTTTTAAAGTATAACTTTTATGAGTTTCAGCGTCTTCTGCAACCACAGCGTTTACCACGCCCCTATCGTTTTTTAGAAGCTGTTTTACTTTGAAATGATTTAAAACTGTTGCTCCATGTTCTATACAAGTTTGAGCAATATTTACAGCCAATCGCGAATCATCAAATTGCCCATCATGATAGACGACACCACCTTTTAATTTGCCATTTTTAATCGTGCTTAGCCTTTTTAACGTTTCTTTTTTACTGATTCTTGTTGATTTACCAAAACTTAATTTTCCCGCTAAGGCATCATATATTTTAAGACCAATAGTATATTTCAAATTATCCCACCAATTATAATTAGGTATGATAAAGGATTGATTACTCACTAAATGCGATGCGTTTTTTAAAAGTAATCCTCTTTCATATAGGGCTTCTTTAACCAAGTCTATATTGCCTTGAGCTAAATATCGCACGCCACCATGAACCAGTTTAGTGCTGCGGCTTGAAGTCCCTTTCGCAAAATCTACTTGCTCTAAAAGCAGGGTTTTATAACCACGGGTAATGCTATCTAGGGCAACGCCTAATCCTGTAGCACCCCCACCAATAACAATCACATCCCAATTAGAATTTTCTTCTAACTGCTTTACTAATGTTTCTCTTTTAAAAATAGTATGTTCTTTCAATATTCTATAATGAAGTGAATTTGTCTCCTTAATAAATTAATTTTTCTTTTAACTAAATACATATATCGTTATTTACTTATTCTTTGACATAATCAAATTCAACTATAATTAAACTTTGATTACATAAAACCCGTTTAAAATAAAAACTATTCAAGACCTTGACAATTTAAGAAGAATTATATAGATAATACAATCTTTGTCATTCACTACCATGATTACATTGCTTGTGTGATTAATATAGAAAATAAAGCAAAAATCTATAAAAACAAAAAACACCAATAATTGAATCATTATTGGTGTTTTAGTTTACTTACTGAGAAGTTTGTCGGGTAGACAGAATTAATTAAAATTATTCAACTCCCTGTTTTATTTTTACTATTTTAAACACTTTTAACTATATGTTTTCACCTAATTGTGCACTAAAATAAAACAGAACGATTTAAAAAAAATTAATTTTCTTTTTAAGGTTGACAGATATACAATTTTTATCGGAAAATTTTAATTATTTTTACTTTTTAGCGTAAAAATTAGAAATTTAAAAACTACTCTTAAACTCAAATAAAACTTGCAAATTTATCATTTAGTTATCTGAAACTCCACAGCTATTAATTTTACATATTATGGTGATAGGTTATTCATTAAAGAATTTAGATTTACACTGTGATGAAAAAAGAACCCCCAGCCACCTATCTTAGCTAGGGGATAATAAAATTGGAAGGAATTACCTCATTCACTGATCATTACTTTAAAGTTCTCAATAGTATTATTGTTAAAAGTTTGAATGATGTATAAACCAACTGGTAAATCACCAACCTTAATCGTATTAAGAGAATTGGAAATTTTTCCGCGTATCATTAGTTGACCCGAAAGATTATATACCTTGAACGTCGCTTGTGAATGATTTTCTTTCAAGGTAATATACAACCGGTCTGTAGCAGGATTTGGATACACTGAAACGTTTTGATTTTCCTCTATATCTGAATCTGTCGATAGTACATTTGATAATTTGGCTCCTGACCCTGAACATGTAACCACATTAAGAGAACTGTTGTATGTCAGAGTTGCATGCGTCACATTATCCACGCAAAAGTTTACAGTAACCCCTCCCTTTGCCGTAGATGATGTCAGTAATGTAACTGTTCCGTCAGAACCTGAACTATCATTAACAGTTTCGTTAAAGGTACCGGAAAAGGTTCCCGTAACTGAGGCACCCGAAACTGGGTTACCAGTGTCATCCAAAATGGTAACAATAGCTACGCCACGCTTCCTCCCTTTGCCTTCGGACTGGTGTTCTGCGACGATGGAATTAACATAAGCTTCTGTTGGAGTACTAGTGTCGTTACCCGTAACGGTCACAATACTTGATGATCCAGTTGCCGATTCATTGTCGGTCGCAACCACGGAAATGTCATAAGAGCCAATCCCAATAGTCCAGTTAATCGAATATGGACTGCTGGTATCAATTCCGACACTGCTCCCATTCACAAAAAATTCCACCTGACTTACTGTACCATCGCTATCAGAAGCATCAGCTGAAATGGTGATGACATCCCCATCATTGAAAGACGCTCCATTGGCAGGCGAAGTGATACTCACTGATGGTGGATTATTGACCGTACTATTACCAGTAACAGTAACAACACTTGATGAACCAGTTGCCGATTCATTGTCTCTAGCAACCGCGGAAATATCATAAGAGCCAACCCCGATAGTCCAGTTTAACGAATATGGACTGCTGGTATCAATTCCGACACTGCTCCCATTCACAAAAAACTCTACCTGACTTACAGTACCATCGCTATCAGAAGCATCAGCTGAAATAGTGACAACATCCCCATCATTGAAAGACGCTCCATTCGTAGGCGAAGTGATATTGACTAATGGCGGGTTATTAGCTGGAGCTCCAAAGTTCCAGTTGAGCAGCTGAAGTCGGTTATCATTGGAAACTACCATACTCATTAACCTGTCTCCGGAAGCAGTGATCACACTGTTAGCAGAGGTTTTATATGAATCTGCGTCGTTATGTATTTCTGACCACTGATTAAAAAGGCCGCCATTTGAGGGTGTTTCAAATAACCTTAGAGAATTATTGCTTCCCTGACGCACTAAAAAGTACAAGTCATTGGTAACTCTATCGGCATATATTTTCGGGCGGTCCCCTGTAAAATTGGCTAAAACTTGATCAGACCAACTGAATTGGGTTCCATTATTAATTCCGATATGATGTTTATAATTGCTTCCATGCCTTAAGACCACATGTACATTACCATTTCCATCTACAGCACAGCCATTGTGATTTGCCAACCCTGAATCTTGTGCAATATTTGAAACGATGATACTAGTGTTTCCGACATTTACGGGCAGAGTCTGAGTACTACCAGCACTATTTTTCCATGTAACACCATTATCATCAGAGTACATGAACATCAGATCATGATTGGTCGCTCCATCAGGAGATTCCCTCCATACCCAGGTTAGGTAAATTCTTCCATCTTTGAAGTTAACATCATTAAAGTAGGCACACCTTGTTGATCCATTCCAATTGGCATCAATAATTTTAACTGGTGCATCCCAAAATCCATCGTCACGGTACTTAACCAGAAAAGTATGTCCATTACCACTTCCTCCATCTCTGTACATAAAGAACAACTTATTGGCGTCACCGACAAAAAATCGTGGATAGGTCACCCTGTCAATCAAGGTTTGATTCGATTGCAAATAATTTTGAGTAGGGCCGAATAAACTCGCATTAAAGTTTGCATCACTTACAGTCGCCGCACCGGGAGAGGAAATGATGTAACGAAGATCACCTGCATGCATATCGAAAGCCAGATGAATCCTTCCATCATTAGGTGATACGATGATATTGGGCGTATTGTGATTGTCCCATGTACCATTTCGCTGTTCGTAAGTGTGGGGTAATTCAACGTAAACCCAGTTAGAACCTATGCCATTGTTATTATTTCTGGCAATGGTTAGTTTTCTGGTTGTTGCATCATAATATGTTAAATACACAAAATTTTGATACACCGCAATTGCATTTTGTTGTGTAGAGGTCGCTATCACCGGATTGGTTGCCCAACAGTTTGCGGACACTACTGTTTTGTCCAAAGTGATCGTTTGAGCTGCACCCATAAATATTGACAGGCACAGCATGCTTGAGAGAACTAATTTTTTCATTTGCATAATGGTTAATAGTTTAAATGGTTAATAAAATTAATTTCACAGTCTGACAACATTTTCTTAAAGTTACGTAAATATCAAATATATCTATCCTGTACTTCCCTGTGATTTGGAGTTGTAGAAAGATGTTACTTCAAAATTTCACAAAAGTGCAGGACTCATTATCCTGTGTAAATAACCTGCATTTCTATCTAATACCTGTCAGTAGAAAAACTGACTAGGGCCTTTATCAAATAAACTATAAGCTTATAAAACTTTGAGAAGCATATAATTCGCATTATCAGTTAGGTCATGTATTATAATTATTTAAGAGTTTTTTCCCGATAGAAAGTTACTAATAACATGTACTTACTATCATAAAAAACTTTCTATACAAGCCTGATTGTAAAAGTAAGTGGAAGAAGCAAGAGGGCAACACAGTACGCGATTTTGCTGATTCATAGTTAAATGATTTTTAATTATTTAATAAAAATTGTCATGACTGCAAATTTTACTAAAAAAGTCCCTAATCCCCTTAAAATCAACGAGGTTTTCACTATAAAATGTAACAATTTATAAAAATTTGTTTCTGTTGGTATAGAAATAAATAGGCGAAAACTGCCGCATCCGTTTAGCGGGTTTGGTTCACTTTTAAAACAATAAATTCTCTGATATAAAAGAAGTTAATAAAAACAAAAAACACCAATAATTGAATCATTATTGGTGTTTTAGTTTACTTACTGAGAAGTTTGTCGGGGTGGCAGGATTCGAACCTGCGACCTCCGCGTCCCAAACGCGGCGCGATAACCGGGCTACGCTACACCCCGATTTTTGGTTATCTAAAAATTTGCGGAGAGACCGGGATTCGAACCCGGGCAACACTTACGCGTTGACAGATTAGCAATCTGCTCCATTACCACTCTGGCACCTCTCCTAAATTCAAAATGAACTTATGCAATAAAATTGCGGTTGCAAATGTAATTTAAACTCAACAAGAACGCAACTATTTTATTTACTTTTTTTAATTTTTATTCGGGGTACTCAATTCGTAAATGGTAAATATTTGCAAGCTTGTGTTTTAGCACTTTTTTTATGGATTGAATTTCTTTAAAGGTAATATTTGCGTTTAAAAATTGTCCGTCTTCAATCTGCTTATTAATTATGTTTTCAACAAAAGCTTCGATTTTAGTCGATGTAGGTTCTTTTAAACTTTTTGATGCAGCTTCTATACTATCACACATCATCAAGATGGCTGTTTCTTTACTAAATGGTTTCGGACCTGGATAACTAAAATCTGTCTTATCCACCTCAACATCGGGGTAATCCTTAGTTTCTTTCATATAAAAATAATAGACAAGACTTGTTCCGTGATGTGTTCTTATGAAATCTATAACGCGATCGGGTAAATTGTTTTTCCTTGCGGTTTCAATGCCGTTTATAACATGCTCTGTTATTATTCTCGCACTTTCTTTTGATGATAATTCATCATGAGGATTAATTCCTGTAGATTGATTTTCGGTAAAATAAGTTGGATTTTTCATTTTACCTATATCATGATACAAAGCGCCTACCCTTACTAACATGGCATTAGCGCCAATTTCATTTGCGGATGCCTCAGCTAAATTTGCCACATTTAAAGAATGATGAAACGTACCAGGAGCTTTGTTTGACAATTCCTTAAGCAATTTTGAATTAGTATCTGACAATTCTAATAAAGAAACATCTGATACCAGACCAAAAAGCTTTTCATATGCATAAATAAGTGGCTGCACAAACAATGTTGCTAATCCACATAAAATAAACCAAATAAAAGTTTCCCATTTTAGCGTTTCAACACTGCCTTCGTGAATCACGAAAAAGGCAAAATACGCAATGATATAGATAAGTGTAATTTGACCTACGGAGATAAACAAGTTCGCTCTTTTATATAATTCTGATACCGTTAAAATGGTAACAATTCCAGCAATAATTTGTAGAAACATATACTCGTAACTATTGGGTACAATAAACCCTAAAAGAAGTACCGTAAGTACGTGTGCAAAGAGCCCTAGGCGAGCATCAAAAAAGGCTTTAAAGACTAATGGAAGAATACAAATAGGTACGATATAAATATATTTAGAATCATAATTAACCACCAACGTGGTTATAAAAATCATCAATGAAATATTGAAGAATATAAATGTGACTTTAGTATTGTTCTCGAACACCGATTTACGATACTTTCTTAAAAATAAAAGCAGCATTAACAAAGCCAATGCCACTAACAATGTGTACGCAAAAAGCACCCAATTATAATTCGCTTCATTCCAAACTTGCGATTCGTATTCCGCTTGTAAAGATTTTAAAATTTGATATTTATCCCCTTCAACCACCTCTCCTTTTGAAACTATCAAAGTTTCCTTCGCGACACTGCCTCTTGCAACTGAAATTTTACTAATTTCATCCTGTATGGATTTATCAGTAAATGTTTTATTGAAATTGATATTGGGTTCAACTAAATCAAAAAACAATGCTACAAATTCAGTATTATATTTAGATAAATTATTTTTGGATAGTGCCTTTTCTATAACACTAGAAACCTCATTTTGCTCAATAAAATTAGAATAAAAACCATCGTGCGTTTTTTCCCTTCCATCAAGAACAACTACAGCTCTATCTTTAGCAAAATCGTAACTTTCACTTAAAACACCGAAGTCATATAACTCTGCAATTATATTTTCACCAATCTTAAATAACAAGTTAGATTCTCTTCTTGGAATAGAATCTGAAAACGTACTTTTAAACTGCTCTTTATAGGCATTACTAACTTTTGGTAATATGGTATTATCTACATCAAAATACAAGGTTGCATTTTCAACAATACTCTTTTTTTCAGCATTTATTTCTTCATTTGTCTTTTTAATTGCAAAATCAAATGGCGCCTGTAAACTTTCAGATTGCCAAGGTTTTCCTTTTTCAAAATTATACTTAAACTTACCGCTTTTCGGGAATAGATACACAATTAAGAAGGTGGTACTAATAAATAAAAGCACTTTATAAATAAGAGAATGGTTTTTGTACAATTTGTTTATAAAGTCTTTCATATTTTAAATGGCAATATTTTCTATAGGTTTTATAACATCCATCAATTCATAATCTTAAGTAGTAAGCTGTGATTTAATTTATGTCTCATCGAAAAATCAAATGTAATAAATTTATAAGCTTATACCATTTTTTATAATACTCTAATGTTTCAAATTTCTACTAAAAAATCGTTATTTTCGCAAGTACTAAACTAAAACGTTTGTATTGATGAATAGAGAAGTCGTAATTGTTTCCGCTGCAAGAACTCCAATTGGAAGTTTTTTAGGTTCATTATCAACTATTCCTGCCCCTAAATTGGGAGCAATTGCCATTAAAGGTGCTTTAGATAAAATACAACTAGACCCAAATTTGGTTGAAGAAGTATTAATGGGAAATGTTGTACAAGCTGGTACAGGACAAGCTCCTGCAAGACAAGCTGCTATTTACGCAGGTATACCGAATACCGTGCCTTGTACTACAATTAACAAAGTATGTGCATCGGGTATGAAAACGGTAATGCAAGCCGCTCAAGCTATAGCCTTAGGAGATGCCAATATAGTTGTGGCCGGAGGTATGGAAAACATGAGTCTTGTTCCTCATTATCTTCATGCTAGAAGTGCTACGAAATTTGGACCAGCAACTCTAGTTGATGGCATGCAAAAAGATGGATTAGTAGATGCTTACGATCAAAATGCCATGGGTGTATGTGCAGACGCCTGTGCTACTAAATATAAATTTTCTAGAGAAGACCAAGATGCTTATGCAATTCAATCTTACAATCGCTCTAAAGCAGCATGGGACTCAGGCAAGTTTAATAATGAAGTTGTACCTGTTGAAGTACCTCAACGTCGAGGAGAACCTATTATTGTGAGTGTAGATGAAGAATTTACAAATGTTAAATTAGATAAAATCCCTCACTTACGTCCAGCGTTTTCAAAAGATGGTACAGTAACCGCTGCGAATGCCTCTACAATTAACGATGGTGCTGGAGCAATGGTTTTAATGAGTAAAGAAAAGGCCGAAGAACTAGGTTTAAAACCTTTGGCAATCATAAAAAGTTATGCCGATGCAGCGCACGAGCCAGAATGGTTTACAACCGCTCCTGCTAAAGCTTTACCTAAAGCATTAGACAAAGCTGGATTATCTATTGATCAAGTTGATTTTTTTGAATTTAATGAAGCCTTTGCAGTAGTTGGTTTAGCGAATATGAAAATTTTAGAGCTTAACGATAATAATGTCAATGTAAATGGTGGTGCTGTTTCTCTTGGTCATCCACTTGGATGTTCTGGAGTTAGAATTCTAATTACTCTATTAAATGTATTAGAACAAAATAACGCTAAAATAGGAGCCGCTGCAATTTGCAATGGCGGTGGAGGCGCATCTGCCATGATTATTGAACGCCCATAAAAAAAATTGAATTGACCATTTCTTTTTTAGATATATAACTACGAAAATTTATTAATGCAGTACGGTATTTGTAATTTAAGCATTGTTCCACTTCGAAATGAGCCTTCTGATAAAAGCGAATTAGTTTCTCAGGTGATTTATGGCGACTTATTCAAAGTTTTAGAGCAACGTAAAAAATGGAGTAGAATTAGGTTGGCATTTGACAAATATGAAGGTTGGATTGACAACAAACAATACCTAGAAATTACTGAAGAGCAATACAAATCTCTTAATAGCGAAAAGCCACTATTATCTACTGATTTAGTCGAGTTTATTGAAGATAATAACCAACAATTATTTCCAATTCCTTTAGGATCTTGCTTAAATGGATTAGCCTTGTTAAATCACAAATACGATGGAAACTTATTTGATGGTAAAAACGAAAAATCGAACCTTATAAATTCGGCATTTACTTTTCTAAATGCTCCTTATTTATGGGGAGGCAAAACGCCTTTTGGTATTGATTGTTCTGGTTTTACACAGATGGTTTATAAACTAAATGGTTATAAATTGTTACGTGATGCATCACAACAAGCAACGCAAGGTGAAGCGCTTAGTTTTATTGAAGAAAGTGAACCTGGAGATTTAGCTTTTTTTGATAATGACGAAGGAGCCATTGTGCATGTGGGTATTATTATGAAAGACAACTACATTATTCATGCACACGGTAAGGTTAGAATAGATCGCTTAGATCATTCTGGTATTTATAATGTGGATTCTGGAGCACACACACATAAATTACGCGTGATTAAAAAAATCATATAAAAAAGCCGCTAAGAAGCGGCTTTTTTTACAACAATAAAACTTTAAAAATTTTTACTTTATTCGCCTCCAGACATAGCATCTAGTTTAGCGCTAATCTCTTTTGATTTCTGAGTTTCACCTAAAGCATTATAGATGTTTTTTAGCTGCGTCAAAATATCAGCATTTGCTTCAGGGTTATTATCTATAAAAGTCGTTAATACTCCAGCACCTTTTAAAAATAGATTGTTTTTATCTTCTTTTAATTTCTCGTACTTAATATCATCAGCTTTACTCATTCCTAATTTACCCATTTCTTCAATAACAACATTTCCTTTTTCAATGAATAAGTTTGAAAGATTTAAAGCGGCATTAGTGTAAGCTGGATCTAAGCTTAATACTTTTTCGTAAGATTTTTGAGCTTGATCTAAATCTCCTTTATTCATGCTAACTACTCCAACATTATAGTGAAGTACTGCATTTTCTGGATCTTTAGTAATAGCTTCTTCTATTAACGATTTAAATTTATCTTCATCTTTTAGTTGTAAATGAATATTGGCTTCATTAATGATTAAGTCTACATTGTCAGGATTCTCTGCTCTGGCATCTTTAATTGCAGCAAGTGCTTTTTCATTATCTCCATTCGAGATATAGATTAAAGCAATATTCTTAACTATTTCTGGCTTTTTAGATTCTGTTAAACGCTCTCCAGGTTTAACATGGCTTCCACCTCTAACATATAAATCGCGAGTAGCTTTATCTAATACAACTTCTTCGCCAGTTTCTTTATCTGTGGCATAATATTCTTTTGCAATACCAGTATATCCTAAATCTTTAAGTTCTTCGTAAAGTTTTAACGCTCTATCGTACTCTTTTACGTTTACAGCAGTCGCTGCCGCATAATATAAAAATAATGTATCGGTTGCTTTTGCTCTATAAGCACGCTCAAACTGTACCGAAGCAGCGCCATAATCTTTACCTTCATATGCCGTATTACCTTTAGTTAAAAAGTCGTTATACATGGTGGTTTTAAAAGCATCAACTTCCTCCTTGTAACTACCAGTTTCAACTTTGTCGAAGCTGGCAAATGCTTGATCTACTTCTGCAGAGCTTCCTTTACCATCAGCAAATAATGCAACTCCGGTTAAATAATAATATTTAGACTTCATATTCTCGTCCATAGCACCCATTAATGCTTCAGCACTTTTTAATGCTTCTTTTGCAGCTGCAAAGTTTTTGCTTTTAATAGCCTTTTCAACAGTTTTCAATTCTTTTTTTTGTGCAAATGAAAATGCACTTATCGAAAATGCTAAAGCTATAATAATTTGTTTTTTCATTTTAAATAATGTTAAGTTTAATATTAAGTGTTATTATCGTCTGTATTGTTATCAATAGTTGTGCCATCATTCGAAGCACCAGTGTTTTCAGCCCCTTCTACATCTTCAACTTCGTCTTCATCATGCATTACTTTAGCAACTGCCGCAATAGAATCATTGCCTTTAAGGTTTATGAGTTTTACCCCTTGTGTTGCTCTTCCCATAACTCTTAAATCGGCAACTACCATTCGAATTGCAATACCAGATTTATTGATAATCATTAAGTCATCATTATCCGTTACACTTTTAATAGCTACTAGATTTCCCGTTTTTGGGGTAATAGATATAGTTTTTACACCTTTCCCTCCTCGATTAGTTACTCTGTAAACTGGCTCTCCATCTTCCGGATCATCAATATAAGTACGTTTTCCATATCCGTTTTCAGACACCACTAAAACGGATTCTTCTTGAGGGTTTTCAATGGTTACCATACCAATTACTTCGTCTTTGACATTAGCTAACTTTATACCTCTAACACCGGATGCTCCACGACCCATAGGACGCGTCTTAGCTTCTTCAAATCGGATAGCTTTACCAGATTTAAGCGCCAACATAACTTGACTGTTTCCAGTGGTTAACTTCGCTTCTAAAAGCTCATCGTTATCTTTGATTGTTATGGCATTAATCCCATTTGTTCTTGGTCTTGAGTATTGCTCTAAAGATGTCTTTTTAACTTGACCATTTTTAGTAGCCATAATAACATAATGGTTATTAATGTAATCTTCATCTTTTAAATCTTGAGTACATATAAATGCCATTACCTTATCATCTTGTTCGATATTGATAAGGTTCTGAATGGCTCTTCCTTTCGACGTTTTGCTTCCTTCTGGAATTTCATAAACACGCATCCAGAAACATTTTCCTTTCTGGGTGAAGAACAACATATATTGATGGTTTGTCCCAACAAATAAATGCTCTAAGAAATCTTCATTTCTCGTTGTTGAAGCCTTTTGACCTACACCACCTCTATTTTGTGTTTTATATTCAGTTAACGAAGTACGCTTAATATATCCCGCATGAGAAATGGTAATAACTACTTGCTCGTCTGGAATCATGTCCTCGATGCTTAAATCGCCTCCGGCATATTCAATTGTTGATCGACGCTCATCACCGTATTTATCTCTGATAACTTCCAACTCCTCTTTAATGATATCCATTCGACGTTCTTTTTTGTCTAAAATATCTTTAAGATCGATTATTGTTTTCATTAACTCTTCGTATTCTGAACGCAACTTATCTTGCTCTAAACCAGTAAGCTGGCGTAACCTCATTTCAACAATCGCCTTAGCTTGAATTTCGGTAAGCTCAAATCGTTTAATCAAATTATTTCTCGCTTCATCGGCATTTGAAGACGCTCGAATTATTGCAATAACTTCATCAATATTATCAGAAGCAATAATTAAACCTTCTAATATATGAGCGCGCTCTTCAGCCTTTCTTAATTCATAAGTTGTTCGTCGAACAACAACATCATGCCTATGCTCAACGAAATAATGGATTAATTCTTTTAAGTTTAACAACTGCGGTCTTCCTTTAACCAATGCAATGTTATTAACACTGAATGAGGACTGTAGAGCAGTGTACTTGTATAATTTATTTAAAACGATATTTGGAATGGCATCACGTTTTAATACGTAAACAATGCGCATTCCGTTTCTATCTGATTCATCACGAATTGTTGAAATGCCTTCTAACTTTTTATCGTTAACCAAATCCGCAGTTTTCTTGATCATGTCTGCTTTATTGACTTGATAAGGAATTTCATCAACTATGATGCATTCTCTTCCGTTTACCTCCTCAATATTGGCTTTACCACGAATCACAATTCGCCCTCTACCAGTATGAAATGCTTCTTTTACTCCGTCGTAGCCATAAATGGTTCCTCCTGTTGGGAAATCTGGAGCCTTAACATGTTGTATCAGTTCATCAATTTCAATATCGTTATTTTCAATATAAGCAATAGTACCATTTACTACTTCGGTTAAATTATGCGGTGGCATATTAGTTGCCATACCTACTGCAATACCAGAAGCCCCATTCACCAATAGACCTGGAATTCGTGTTGGCAAAACTGTTGGCTCTTGCAGCGTGTCATCAAAATTTAATTTATGATCTACGGTTTCTTTGTCAATATCTGCCAACATGTCTTCAGATATTTTGCGCATACGTGCTTCTGTATAACGCATCGCTGCTGGACTATCTCCATCAATTGAACCGAAATTTCCTTGCCCATCAACAAGCATATAACGTAAACTCCATTCTTGAGCCATACGCACCATGGCATCATATACCGAAGTATCACCGTGTGGGTGATATTTACCTAAAACTTCTCCAACTATTCTTGCGGATTTTTTATGTGCGGAATTTGCTCTTACACCCAATTCATGCATCCCATAAAGCACACGTCTGTGTACAGGTTTTAAACCATCTCTTACATCTGGTAACGCACGTGACACAATGACCGACATTGAATAATCAATGTACGCCGACTTCATTTCATCCTCAATATTAATAGGGATTAATTTTTCTCCTTCTGCCATAAATAATTTTATTTAATTTTAAGTATTTTTCAAAACATGCTAATATAAGAATTTCAGTAGTCACGATAAGACTAATACCGCTCCTTTTTCATGTAATTTATTAACAATTTAGCCGACTTATTTCGTTAATAAGTATGAACTCTAAAATTTTGATTTTATAAAGATTTTTTCGTCAATTAGCATTTTACAGAATAAATAAGGTACAGTTTTTGACTTTAGTAAAATGTTTTACTATTTTTAATGCAGAAAGGACAACTATTATGGATGATAATTTTTCCCCAAGAGTAAAAGATGTAATTGCTTATAGCAAAGAAGAAGCATTGCGTTTAGGTCATGATTTTATTGGCACCGAACACCTTATGCTAGGACTTTTACGAGACGGCAATGGGAAGGCAATAAACATACTAAATGCCTTAGATATTGATTTAAATCATCTAAGACGTAAAGTAGAAATATTAAGTCCGGCAAATCCTAATATTACGCTGGCTTCAAATCAAAAAAAGAACCTACATCTTACTAGGCAAGCAGAACGCGCTTTAAAAACAACATTCTTAGAGGCTAAGCTATTTCAAAGTACCTCTATTAATACGGCGCATTTATTGTTATGCATTTTAAGAAATGAAAACGACCCAACTACCAAACTTTTAAATAAATTAAAAGTTGACTACGATAATGTTAAAGAACAATTTAAACTTATGATTACAAACGATAACGATTATATAGAGCCAAAATCTGAATTTCAAGACGATGACAGTGCTCAAGAAGGCGAATCAGGAAAAGAAAACATTTTTAATGCCCCAGCGGGTAAGTCTAATAAGAAGTCTAAAACACCTGTTTTAGATAATTTTGGACGCGATTTAACCGCTTTAGCAGAAGAAGGCAAGTTAGACCCTGTAGTAGGAAGAGAAAAAGAAATTCAGCGTGTTTCACAGATTTTAAGTAGAAGAAAGAAAAACAACCCGCTTTTAATTGGTGAACCTGGAGTTGGTAAATCTGCCATTGCTGAAGGTTTAGCTCTTAGAATTGTGAAACGTAAAGTGTCTCGAATTTTGTTCAATAAACGTGTTGTCACTCTAGATTTGGCAAGCTTAGTTGCTGGAACAAAATACAGAGGACAGTTTGAGGAACGCATGAAAGCCGTGATGAACGAGCTTGAAAAAAATGACGATGTTATTTTATTTATTGATGAGATTCATACCATTGTAGGTGCAGGTGGTGCCACTGGAAGTTTAGATGCTTCAAATATGTTTAAACCTGCTTTAGCTAGAGGAGAAATTCAATGTATAGGTGCCACAACATTAGATGAATACAGACAATATATTGAGAAAGATGGTGCTTTAGAACGTCGATTCCAGAAAGTAATTGTTGAACCAACTACAGTTGAAGAAACTATTGAAATTCTTAATAACATTAAAGGTAAATACGAAGAGCATCATAATGTGGATTACACACCAGAAGCTATTGAAGCTTGTGTGAAGTTAACTAATAGGTATATGACTGAGCGATTTTTACCAGACAAAGCTATCGATGCGTTGGATGAGGCTGGGTCGCGTGTGCACATCACAAATATTGATGTACCTAAGCAGGTAATAGAACTTGAAAAGCAGCTAGAAGCCATAAAAGAATCGAAGAATGCTGTAGTTAGAAAACAGAAATACGAAGAAGCTGCTAAACTTAGAGATGATGAAAAACGCATTGAAAAAGAACTAGCAATAGCCCAAGAAAAGTGGGAAGAGGAAACCAAACAACATCGCGAAATTGTTACTGAAGATAATGTTGCCGATGTCGTTTCAATGATGACGGGTGTTCCTGTTAACAGAATTGCTCAAACCGAAATCAATAAACTGGCAGAATTGCCTAACCTCATAAAAGGTAAAGTTATAGGTCAAGATGAAGCTGTTGCCAAAGTTGTTAAAGCTATTCAGCGTAACAGAGCAGGTTTAAAAGATCCGAACAAACCCATTGGTTCATTTATATTCTTGGGGCAAACAGGGGTTGGTAAAACCCAATTGGCCAAAGTATTATCTAGAGAGTTATTTGATAGTGAAGAATCGCTTGTTAGAATTGACATGAGTGAGTACATGGAGAAGTTTGCGATTTCTCGATTAATTGGAGCACCTCCGGGATACGTAGGCTATGAAGAAGGTGGGCAGCTTACAGAAAAAGTAAGAAGAAAACCCTATGCTGTAATTCTATTAGACGAAATTGAAAAAGCACATCCAGACGTATTTAATATGCTATTACAAGTACTTGACGATGGGTATTTAACTGATAGTTTAGGTAGAAAAATTGATTTTAGAAATACGATAATTATAATGACTTCGAACATCGGAGCTCGAAAATTAAAAGATTTCGGTACCGGTATTGGTTTTGGCACCGCTTCGCAAAAAGCACAAGAGGATGCCAACGCAAGAAGTGTTATTGAAAACGCTTTGAAAAAATCTTTTGCGCCCGAATTTTTAAATAGAATAGACGACGTGGTTGTATTCAACGCACTAGAAAAAGAAGATATTAATAAAATTATTGATATCGAGTTAGAGAAACTTTTAATAAGAATAAAAGGTTTAGGTTACAATTTAATCTTAACAGATAAAGCCAAAGACTATATCGCAGAAAAAGGTTTCGATAAACAATATGGAGCAAGACCGTTAAAAAGAGCTATTCAAAAATATGTTGAAGATGCATTAGCTGAAGAAATTGTTGCTTCGAAGCTTCAGGAAGGCGACAATATTAAAATAGAACTTGATGATAAAACCAATGAATTGAGTATAAGTATTGAAAAAGCTGAAAAACCTACTGAATCATAAATTTAAGTTTTCAAGAAAACAATATTATTCAATACTGAAATTTTATTATTAAATATTCTATGCAAGAACAATTAGATTTTTGTGAATTAGATTTTTACGAAAATTATGTGATTTGTCGCATCAACGAGGGCGAAGAAATTGATGCTAAAAAAAATAATTTACAAACAGATGCGATTATAAAACATTTCAAAGGAAAACCATTTGTTTACATTACACATCGGGTAAATTCCTATTCAGTTGATCCAAAGATTTACTACGATTCATCTGAAATTGAAAGTTTAGTAGGGTTTGCCGTTGTTGGCAACACTTATCTTGCGGTAAGTAATGCAGAAATTGAAAAATTATTTTTAAAAAAACCCTTTGAAATATTTACAGAACTTGATGAAGCGGTAGATTGGGCACATACCATACTTAAATCTAAATAAGAAACAAAAAAAATTTCTTAACCGACTTAAATCCTACATTCTAAATGAGCGTAGGATTTTTTTTTGGGCTAACTGTAACAAAAATTAAAAACACTTATCTATAATATAACAACTTGATTTTTTGAAACTAACCGAATTAAATAACGATCAATTAATTAAGCTTTGTGTTTCTGGTAACCAATCGGCGCAATTGGAAATTTATAACCGGTATTACAAAGCTATGTTTAACACCAGTTTAAGAATTGTGAAAAACAATTATGAAGCTGAAGATATTATGCAAGATTCGTTTTTAATGGCATTTACAAAAATAAAAACACTAAAAAATCATGCAAGATTTGGGTCTTGGTTAAAGCGAATAGTTGTTAATAACAGTATCTATCATTATAAAAAAAACAACAAAAACAAAGAAGTTCCTTTAGATGATGTGCTATATAAAATTGAAGACGGTCCCGATGGTATTTCGAGTGATTATGAGTTTACAACCCTAAAAGCACAACAAATTTTAAATACTCTGAAAACACTAAAAGACAACTATAGAATTGCCCTAACTTTAAATTTAATTGAAGGTTATGATTACGAAGAAATAAGTAAAATCATGAATTTAACTAATGCAAATTGCAGAACAACAATCTCAAGAGCAAAAGAAAGTTTAAGACAAAAATTAACAACAACTTTTGCTTAATAAAATAACGGTTATGAATAAAAATACTTTAGATAATGTTTTTAAAAATTTAGAAAATGATTTTGATATTGAAGTGCCAAATGAAGGTCATGAAAAACGGTTTCTGAGCAAATTAAACGATAGCAAAAGCTTAACTAAATACTCAGAAACTAAAACAAATTTCTGGAAACCATTCTTAGGCATTGCAGCATCAATAGCTCTAATTTTATCAATTTTTATTGTAACTCAGCAAGAAAATAATACTGGAGATTTAGCTAGCGTATCACCTAAAATGGCTGAAACTCAAGATTTTTTTACACTAACAATAAATGAAGAGCTAAACAAACTTAATGGAGCTTCTACTCCTGAAGTTAAAAACCTTGTTGATGATGCATTACTTCAAATTAAAAAATTAGAAAATGACTATAACTTATTAAAAACCGATTTAATAGCAAGTGGCGAGGACGATAGAGTTATTTATGCTATGATTTCAAATTTTCAAAACAGAATAGACATTTTACAAAATACACTAGAGCAAATAGAAAAGATAAAAGAATTAAAAAAATCATCAAATCTTGCAGCATCTGAAACTGTAATTTAAAATTACTATAGATGCAACATTAATCATTAATTAAAAAGCAAACACATGAAACGAGCATTACATTTTAAAACATTTATAGCATTACTAATGCTTCCACTATTTATTTCTGCTTCACCAGCGGTAAAAGACAAACACACTAAAACCAAAACTATTAACAAAGAATTTAAGGTTAACAAAAATCCTACTTTAAAAGTAAAAAATAGTTATGGTAATATTGAAGTGGTTACTTGGGGCGAAAACCGGATAGTATTCGAAATTACAATAACAACCTCTGGTAACGACGAAGAAAAAGTCGAAGAAAAACTTAACGACATCGACGTAAAATTCTCAGCATCTGTTGATTGGGTTTCGGCTGAAACACAGTTCAATAAAAACAACTCTAAATCTTGGTGGAAATGGAATAATAAAAACAATGTAAACATGAAAATTAATTACATTGTAAAAATGCCCATTACCGGAAATGTAAATTTAAATAACGACTATGGCAACATAAGCCTAGAAAAATTAGAAGGAAAAGCTGAAATAAACTGTGATTATGGAAAAATAACCACAAGAGAGCTCATGGCAGACAATAATGTTTTAAACTTTGATTACACAAAAGGCTGCTATTTTGAATACATTAAAAGTGGCAAAATAAATGCAGATTACAGCGATTTTACAGTCTCAAAAACCAAAAATCTAAACATTAATGCAGATTACACAAACACTAAAATTGAAGTTGCTGAAGATATAAGATACAACTGCGACTACGGTAATTTAAAAATTGATAAAGCCAACAATATAAATGGTAATGGTGATTATCTAACAACTATTATTGGCGAGGTATACAAAAACGTGTCCTTGAAAGCAGATTACGGTTCTATAAAAATAAATAGAATGACAGAAAATGCTGGAAACGTAACCATTGAATCTGATTATGTTGGTATCAAAATAGGTTACGCACCTGGTTATAATTTTGATTTTGAAATTGATTTAGAATATGCTTCATTAAATGATGATAATGATTTAGAGTTTACTCAAAAAATCGTCGAATCTACCGATAAGTATTATTCTGGTTATCGTGGAAATAAATCTTCAGGAAATAAAATTAAAGTAACTTCAGATTATGGAAGCCTAACCCTATATAAAAATTAATTCATCAATCAAAAAATCAACAGATTTCACAAAATCCTCTTAAATTAGAGGATTTTGTTATTTATAAAACCTAATTAATTTCATTTTTTGGCACTCTTAATAAAAGTACAATTCCTGCTAAAAAGAAAACAAACAAAAATAAAATACCATTTCTCATACTACCCGTTATTTGATCAATAAATGCAAAAATGACCATCCCTATAACTATCCCTATTTTTTCTGCTACATCATAAAAACTAAAGTATGATGTGGTATCCTCCGTTTCCGGTAAAAATTTAGAGTAAGTAGAACGTGCTAAAGATTGTACGCCGCCCATTACTAACCCAACAATGCTTGCTGCAATATAAAACTGCATAGGTGTGTGCATAAAATAAGCATAAAAACAAAGCGCCATCCAAATGCCATTTACTACAATTAGCGTTTTAATATTCCCAAATTTATAAGATGCTTTTGATGTTAAAAATGCCCCTAAAATGGCCACCAATTGTATGACTAATATACTTACAATAAGACCCATTGTTTTTTCGCTAGCTCCTCCCCAAGAAATTTCTTCTTCTCCAAAATATACGGCGACTAACATAATGGTTTGAACTGCCATACTAAACACAAAAAATGCGTATAAATACCGTTTTAATCGAAGGTTAAGTTGTAATTGTTTCCAGACTTGTTGAAGCTCCTTTAATCCATTAAAAATAATGGCTTTTGTTACTTTATGACCAGAAGACACGCCTTTAGGTAAATAGTAAAAAGAATATTGACTAAATAAAGCCCACCAAACACCAACTGTTATAAATGATATTTTCATAGCTTCAAAAGACGCCCCATCTTTAGCCGCTTTTAATGCGCTGGCAATTTCAGCCTCAGTACCATTTTCAATAATTGTTTGAGATATACTAATATCGAATCCAAAATATTGAGGAAACATAACCATACATAAGTTCAAAATCAGTAAAAGCACACTTCCTAAATACCCTAATGAAAATCCTTTGGCACTAACTTGATCTTGTTGTTCTGGAAACGCAATATCAGGTAAATAAGAGTTATAAAATACCAAACTTCCCCAATAGCCAATTAAACCCATAAAGTAAAATAGCAGACTTAAATGTATTCTTTCAGGAGTTATATCAAACCAGTATAAACCAATACAACCTGCACTACCAACATAACAAAAGAATTTTAAAAAATTCTTTTTATTTCCGACATAATCAGCAATACCAGAAAGAATTGGAGAGGTAATAGCTACAACTAAAAATGTGAAGGCTGTAACAAAAGTTATAAGTGCTGTACTTTTAAATTCGAATCCAAAAGCTTGAACAGTTTTTATTTCAGAAATAAATAATGCTGAATAAAAAATAGGGAAAATTGAAGATGCAATGGTAAGTGTGTAAACTGAATTTGCCCAATCGTAAAAAGCCCAAGCATTTAATAGTTTTTTACTTCCTTTTTCTAAAACTGCCATAATAAAAAAGCTGCCCTTTTATGAGCAGCTCCTAAAATAATCAATATTTTTAATCCGTAAGGGTTTCTATTGTCTAAATGAGGTAACCCCAAACTTTTTCGCTTCTGCTCTTGCTTTTGGCGCCCAAGCTTTAAGGTTCGCAATTCTTGTATCGTTTGATGGGTGCGTACTTAAAAACTCAGGTGGTGCTTGTCCTCCACTATTAGCTTTCATACGTTGCCAAAGCTTTGAGGCTTCATCAGGATTATAACCCGCTATGGCCATTAAATAAATACCTATTTGATCAGACTCCGTTTCATGACTTCTGCTAAAAGGTAACATAATTCCTAATTGAGACCCTATACCATAATATTGGTTAAACGCATTTCTAGACTCTTCATCCTTAATGGCAATATTTCCTGCTACCGCTCCAAATTGTTGTAACATTCCTGCACTCATACGTTGTTGTCCGTGGTTTGCTAAAGCATGAGCAACTTCGTGCCCCATAATAGCCGCAACACCAGCTTCATTCTGTGCAATAGGCAAAATACCTGTATAAAAAACAATTTTACCTCCTGGCATACACCAAGCGTTTACCGTATTATCTTCTACTAGATTGTATTCCCATTTATAATCTTCTAAATAAGATTGATGACCATTAGCATTTAACCATCGTTCTGCAGCAACAGCAATTCGCTGTCCAACGCGAGTTATCATTTCTGATTCTTTTGTTCCAGTTACAACTTTATTTTCATTTAAAAATTGACTGTACTGAGCAAAAGCCGTAGGAAACAATTGAGAATTAGGCACTAAAGCCATAGTCTTTTTACCTGTAAATGGATTTGTAGCGCAAGCAATAACAAAAGCTGCAACTAAAATTAATAAAAGTGTATTCTTTATCTTCATCTTTCTAAGGGTTTTATAGAATTCTTAAAAATACAAAAATTGTACCTTATTAAATTGAGACACTAAAAATATTTATTGGTCACATATAATAAAAATTTAGAAAAGGATCTTTAATTTTATAATTTGTTTAAATGAATGTTATGTTTACAATGAACATGCGACTTAAAGATATAAAACTGCATAAAAATGAATAAAATACTATTATTATTAGTTATCACCATTGTTTTTAGTTGTAACTCTTCAGCACAGAAAAAACAAGAAAAATCCGATGAAAACTTTAAAATAACCAAAACTGAAGCGGAATGGAAAGCACAATTAACGGATAAAGAATATTATGTTTTGCGTAAAAGTGGAACAGAAGCAGCATTTTCAAGTCCGTTTAATAAAAACTATCAGGCTGGTGTTTATGTTTGTAAAGGATGTGATACCCCATTATTTAAGAGTGAGCATAAATACGATTCTGGGTCTGGGTGGCCTAGTTTTGATAGGGAAATAGAAGGTAATGTTGCTTTTTCTACTGATTACGATTTAGGTTATGCAAGAACTGAAGAGCATTGTGCTACTTGTGGCGGGCATTTAGGACATGTTTTTAATGACGGACCAAGAGAAACCACAGGGAAACGCCATTGCATAAATGGTGTGGCATTAAAATTTATACCCAACTATTAATAAACATCTCCTCAATAAAGAAAGCTAAATTTCAAGAGTACATTCAATCGGGTCGAGATTTAGAATTTAATAATTATTCATTTACCTTTCAATATGGAAAGTTATCTATCTAGCATCATTAAACAATTTGAATATTATAAGAGCCTAGGCGATAAGACTTTTGCTCAACTTGATTTTGAGGAGCTATTGTGGCAACCCACCGAGGAATCAAATAGTATTGCTGTAATTGTAAAGCATATGGTTGGTAATATGCTTAGTAGATGGACTAATTTTTTAACAGAAGATGGTGAAAAAGAATGGCGATATAGAGATGAAGAATTTATTAATACATTCAATTCTAAAGAAGAAATTATAGCAGCTTGGGAAAATGGTTGGTTTTGTTTATTTGATGCTATAAAACCTTTAAAAACTGAACATTTAGAACAAATTGTTTACATTAGAAACGGTGGACACACTGTTATTGAAGCTATTAACAGGCAATTAGCTCATTACTCCTATCATGTTGGGCAAATGGTGTTTTTAGGGAAACTATTAAAGGGCGATGCATGGGAATCGTTGTCTATCCCCAAAGGGAGTTCTTCTCAATATAATCTGAATAAATTCAGTCAAGATAAAGGGAAACGACATTTTACTGATGACCTTTGAAAAAAGTCTTAGTTCCTGTGACAGTTGGCAGTATGTTATTCACTAACAAAATAAACATTACATAAAAAATTGATGAAGATTTTTTCTTGTAAAGATGAATAAATCTTAATCTAAAAATTAAAAACTAGCAAATATGCCCTGCGAGAAGGATTGAGGCATTTGTTGGAGCTCTTTTTGTGTTGTGGCATTATGCAACACAAAAAAGCGACTGCTGAAAGCCTGTCCCGATTTTTCATCGGGCTCGCCCAAATTAATTGAAAACTAGGATTTTAACTTCTTTTTAAACGGACGAATAATTAAGCGGGCTTCCCTATCAAAACGAACATAATTATATACCCAGTTTATAAAAACCACCATACGGTTTCTAAAGCCAATTAAGAAAAATAAATGTACAAACATCCAAACATACCAAGCGAAAACACCTTGAAATTTCCAGCGTTTTAAATCGACTACCGCTTTATTTCTTCCAATGGTGGCCATGGCACCTTTATCTTTATAAATAAAAGATTTCATAGGTTTTTCTTCTATTAGTCTTAACATATTATCTCCTAGTTGCTCGCCCTGTTGAATGGCAGGTTGCGCCATCATTGGGAAACCATTTGGAAACTCTTCGCTTACCAAACAGGCAATATCGCCTATTGCAAATATGTTGTTGTATCCTTTAACTTGATTAAAATGATTAACTAAAAGTCGGTTGCCACGTGTTACAAAATCCTCAGCATCTAATCCCTTTATTGTTGCGCCTTTTACGCCTGCAGCCCAAACTAAGGTGGCTGTCTCGAAGGTTAAATCTGTATTGGTGGTTACGGTTTTGCCATCGTAATTGGTAACTCTTACGTTTTTCCAAATGTTTACGCCCAACTTTTCAAGAAAATCTTCTGCTTTTGCTGAGGCATTGTCACTCATACCTTTAAGTATGCAATCACTAGATTGAACAATATGAATTTGTGCCAAACGGGTATCTAAATCGGGGTAATCTTTTGGAAGAATACCTTTTTTAATTTCTGCCAACGCACCGGCAAGTTCAACGCCTGTTGGTCCGCCTCCAACAATAACAAAATTCATTAAGGCATTCCGTTCATTTAAATCTGAGGTTAGTAGTGCTTCTTCAAAATTTTCTAATATCAAACTTCTTAAATCTAAAGACTGTGGTATGGTTTTCATTGCCATACTATGCTTTTCTACTTCAGCATTTCCAAAATAATTAGTTGTAGAACCAGACGCCACTACCAAATAGTCGAACTTTAACTTACCAATATTTGTTATGACCTTATTTTTTACAGTGTCAATCTCTTCTACATTAGCTAATCTAAAATAGAAGTTAGGAAAATCTTTGAGTATTTTTCGAATAGGATAAGCTATAGAATCAGGCTCTAAACCACCTGTAGATACTTGATATAATAAAGGTTGAAAGGTGTGATAATTGTTTTTATCCAAAAGTACAACTTGCACTTCTTGTTTAGATAATTTCTTTGCTAAGGCAACTCCCGCAAAACCACCGCCAATAATTACAATTCGCGGATAACTTGTTCTAGGTATATTCATAAATTAAAACTTGCGACACAAAGGTAGTATAAAGATGTAAATTTCTAGGCTCTAAATTCTTTATTCAAATTCGATTTTGTAAATTCGCATCTTAAACTTTAACAAATGAGTAAATACGATATTATTGTTCTTGGAAGTGGTCCTGGTGGTTATGTAACAGCTATTAGAGCATCACAATTAGGTTTTAAAACCGCTATAGTTGAAAAAGAAAATCTTGGTGGCGTATGTTTAAATTGGGGTTGTATTCCAACAAAAGCATTATTAAAGTCTGCACAGGTTTTTGAATACCTTAAACATGCTGAAGATTATGGTTTAAAAGTGAAAGATGCAGCGCATGATTTTGATGCGGTGGTAAACCGAAGCCGTGGTGTTGCTGATGGGATGAGTAAAGGTGTACAATTCCTAATGAAGAAAAACAAAATAGACGTTATTGATGGTTATGGTAAAATAAAACCTGGTAAGAAGGTTGATGTTGACGGAAAAGAGTATAGTGCCGATAATATTATTATAGCAACTGGAGCTCGTTCTCGCGAATTACCAAGTTTACCTCAAGATGGAGAAAAGGTAATTGGTTACAGACAAGCTATGAGCTTAAAGAAACAACCAAAGAAAATGATTGTAGTTGGCTCTGGAGCAATTGGAGTTGAGTTTGCTTATTTTTATAACTCAATGGGTACTGATGTAACTATTGTTGAATACTTACCGAATATTGTTCCTGTGGAAGACGAGGATGTATCTAAACAATTAGAGCGTTCGTTTAAAAAATCTGGAATTAATATCATGACTTCTGCAGAGGTAACAAAAGTAGATACTTCAGGCAAAGGCGTTAAAGCTACTGTTAAAACTAGTAAAGGCGAAGAAGTATTAGAAGCCGATATTATTTTAAGTGCTGTAGGCATAAAAACAAATATTGAAAATATAGGTTTAGAGGATGTAGGTATTGTTGTTGATAGAGATAAAATTATTGTGAACGATTTTTACCAAACTAATATCCCTGGTTATTATGCTATTGGAGATGTTACTCCTGGACCAGCATTAGCACACGTAGCTTCTGCCGAGGGTATACTTTGTGTTGAAAAACTTGCAGGAATGCATGTGGAAGCCATAGATTATGGTAACATACCTGGATGTACTTATTGTACTCCTGAAATCGCTTCGGTTGGTTTAACTGAAAAACAAGCCAAAGACAAAGGTTTAGATATCAAAGTTGGAAAATTCCCGTTCTCAGCTTCTGGTAAAGCAAGTGCTGGAGGAAACAAAGAAGGCTTTGTAAAAGTTATTTTTGATGCTAAATATGGCGAATGGTTAGGTTGCCACATGATAGGTGCTGGAGTAACTGATATGATAGCTGAAGCTGTTTTAGGTAGAAAATTAGAAACTACTGGTCATGAAGTATTAAAAGCTATTCACCCGCATCCAACGATGAGTGAGGCGGTTATGGAAGCTGTTGCTGCTGCATATGATGAAGTGATTCATATCTAGACAATTTAGATTGTTAGATTTTATTTGATATAAATTAAAAAGTTCCAGAATTATCTGGAACTTTTTTTTTCTTTTAATATTAAGCTCTGAGAATATAAGAAATCGTTTAAAAGCTTTGAATAGCCAGTTCATAACTCTGCAAACCAAAACCAAGAATAACACCTCTCGCATTGGGCGAAATAAAGGATTGGTGCCTGAATTCTTCTCTATTAAAAGTATTAGAAATATGAACTTCAACTACTGGCGTTTCTATAGCTTTAACGGCGTCGCCAATGCCAACAGAAGTATGTGTATAGGCTGCGGCATTTAATATAACACCATCATAACTAAAACCTACTTCATGTAATTTATCAATAATTTCTCCTTCTATGTTCGATTGAAAATAATCTATTTGTACATTTTGATATTTACCTTTTATCTCCTCTAAAAACTCTGTAAAAGATAAACTTCCATAAATATTTGGTTCTCTTTTTCCTAATAAATTTAAGTTAGGACCGTTGATGATGATTAGTTTTTTCATGAAGTAAATATATTAAAATTTGTGCATAAAAAAAGGAGAGTAAATCTACTCTCCCTTCCCTTTTTATTATTACTGTTTATTTATTCTTCCATAGCAGCAGAAATTACAATTACCAAACCTAATGTAATTTGTCCTAATGTAGAATTATTTTCTCTAAAAGCTCTGTATGCAAGAATTAGATCTAAACTTTCAGTAAGCCCATAAAGCACACTTGGTGAATAATAGACGCCTCCATCATTGCCATCGCTAATACCTACACCATATCCTATATCTGCACCTAAAGTGAAATCATCAGATACATTTAAACGACCAGATGCTGCAATAGGAAGAAACGAAATATTATCACCATCAAAATCACTATCCAAGAATGAGGTATTAAAACCTAAAACCGGTCCTAAACTAAAGTCTTCAGATAGTTCAAATAAATAACCTAAATCTACTGCAATAGCAAATGTGGTAAAGTCTGCTAAATCTCCAGTTGGTATTCCACCAGAAATACTAGCGTTTAATTGTCCTTGGGCATTCGTACTGTTAATTGCAAATACAGCAACAACAGCAAATAAGAATAGTTTTTTCATAATTTTTAGGATTAAATTATTGATTAATAACATATTAAAGTAATACATTTTTATTTAACAAAGCAAATTCGTTAAGTTTTATTAAGCCATGTTCATGAATAAAACAAGTAGAATTATGTTGTTATTTTTTCAAAGTATAACCATGTTTGCCTTATTTTTACATCAAATGAAATGGAAAAACGCAATTAAAGATTATCAACTCTATTTGAAAATAGAACGTGGCTTATCTAAAAATTCCATTGATAATTACAGCTTAGACATTAATAAATTAGTCGCCTATTTAAAACGACACAGTATCGGTATTTCACCAATTGAAATCACAACTGAAACCATTCAACAATTTATTTACGAAACCGCTAAAACCGTGAATGCCCGATCGCAATCGCGATTAATTTCTGGGTTACGAAGTTTTTTTAGCTATTTGGTATTTGAAGATTATAGAAAAGACAACCCTTTAGAACTTATAGAATCGCCTAAAATTGGCAGAAAACTTCCAGACACGTTATCGGAAGAAGAAATAGATCAAATTATAAAAGCCATAGATTTAAGTAAACCTGAAGGCGAACGTAACCGGGCGATGTTAGAAACTTTATACGGTTGCGGGTTGCGTGTTAGCGAACTTATTAACCTTAAAATTTCAGATTTATTTTTTGATGAAGGCTTTATTAAGGTAACAGGTAAAGGTGATAAACAACGTTTTGTTCCTATAATTGATGTGACACAGAAATACATCAACATCTATAGAAAGGAAGTGCGTATTCATTTGAACATTCAACCTGGTCATGAAGATACTTTATTCTTAAACAGACGTGGTAAGCAACTTACTCGAGCAATGATTTTTACCATAATAAAACAATTAGCAGAAAAAATTGGGCTTAAAAAAAGCATATCGCCTCACACATTCAGGCACTCGTTTGCAACACACTTATTAGAAAACAATGCTGATTTGCGCTCCATACAATTAATGCTAGGACACGAAAGTATCACAACTACAGAAATATATGTGCATTTAGATAAGAGCCATTTAACTAAAGTTGTAGAGAAATATCATCCTAGGAAATAGCTGTTAGCTGTTGGAAAAATAAAAAAATCCAGCTAGTATACTAACTGGATTTTAATTTACATATAAGATTCCTGCATTCGCAGGAATGTATTACTTAGCAATATTTACTGCTCTAGTTTCTCGAATAACGGTTACTTTTACTTGTCCAGGATAAGTCATATCTGTCTGAACTTTTTGAGAAATGCTAAACGATAAATCTGCAGCTTTTTGATCGTCTACTTTTTCACTTTCAACAATAACACGCAATTCTCTTCCGGCTTGTATAGCATACGCTTTTTTAACACCTTCAAAACCAAAAGCTATATCTTCTAAATCTTTTAATCTTTGAATGTAACTATCTAACACTTGACGTCTTGCTCCTGGTCTTGCTCCAGAAATGGCATCACAAACTTGAATAATTGGCGCTAAAAGCGATTTCATTTCAATTTCATCGTGATGCGCTCCAATAGCATTACAAACCTCATCTTTCTCGCCGTACTTCTCTGCCCATTGCATACCTAAAATAGCATGTGGTGTTTCCATATCGGCTTCAGCATCTGGCACTTTTCCAATATCGTGTAATAATCCTGCACGTTTAGCTAATTTTGGGTTTAGCCCTAATTCTGCAGCCATAACTCCACATAATTTAGCTACTTCACGCGAGTGTTGCAGTAAGTTTTGTCCGTAAGAAGAACGGTATTTCATTCTACCCACCATTTTAATTAACTCAGGGTTTAAATTGTGTATCCCTAAATCTATTACGGTACGCTTACCGACCTCAATAATTTCTTGTTCTATTTGCTTCTGCGTTTTTTTAACGATCTCTTCAATTCGAGCAGGGTGTATTCTGCCGTCTGTTACCAGTTTGTGTAACGATAAGCGGGCTACCTCTCTACGCACAGAATCAAAGCACGATAAGATTATAGCTTCGGGCGTATCATCTACAATAATTTCAACACCTGTTGCTGCTTCAATGGCTCTAATATTTCTACCTTCTCTACCAATAATACGTCCTTTAACATCATCAGATTCAATATTAAATACAGATACACAGTTGTCTACTGCTTCTTCCGTACCAATACGTTGAATGGTGTTGATTATAATTTTTTTCGCATCTTGTTCGGCTGTTAATTTAGCTTCTTCAATGGCACTTTGGATAAAAGACATAGCGTCATTTTTAGCTTCACCTTTTAAAGATTCCACCAATTGTTCTTTTGCTTCCTCGGCAGAAAGACTCGAAATTACTTCTAATTGTTGTACTTGGCTTTTATGTAATTTATCAACCTCGTCTTGCTTCTTATTAAGCACTTCTAATCTATGGTCGTAATCTTTTATTTTACTTTCTAGATTGTCATTAAGCTTTTTATTTCTAGCGAGTTCGTTTGATACTTGAGATTCTTTATCGCGTGTACGCTTTTCAGCTTCAGCCATTTTCTTATCTCTTGCAAGAATGACTTTTTCGTGTTCTCCTTTAAGTTCAATAAATTTTTCTTTGGCTTGAAGTATTTTATCTTTTTTAATAGTCTCGCCTTCACTTTTTGCTTCTTTAAGTATTAAAGTCGCATTTTTCTTAGCTTCTTTAACCAGTTTAGAAGCATTGTTTTTTTCAAGTATTTTTGAAATTATAAAGCCTATAATTAGCCCTAATAAAACACCTCCTACTGCAAATATAATTGAGTTATCCATCTTTAATTTAGTTGATTTGTATATATAAAAAAGCCTACACCAGTATAAAGTTTTGTATAAACTCCTTAAAAACAAGTTTAGGGCTAACAAGCTGATCAAGGGTCTGCTAGTTATTGAAATAAATTCAATATTTGCAGCATGCTTTTACAACTTAAACTCACCCTTTTTAAAGAATTAACGTTGAGTTTATCAAAAAAAATAACCAATGTAGGCAGTAACTTTTATGTATTTTAAAGAACGTTTAAGAGGTCAAATGAGATTGCAACAAGTCATTTAAAGCATTTAGCTTTTCTTCTACATGCTCATTTACATTTGCTTTATCAATAGACTTCTGTTCTACTTGAGAAGCAAACTGTAAAGCACACATAGCCAATACATCTTGTTTATCTCGAACAGAATAACTTTGCTCAAATTGCTTAATCATTGCTTCAATGTTTTTAGCCGCTTTACGCAATCCTTCTTCCTGACTTGACTCAATCGTTAAAGGATATACCCGATTAGCTATTGACAGCTTTATTTTAAGCTTCTCTGACATTGAATTTAATGAGCTTTAATCTGAGAGTTGAGCAATACAATGATCAATATCTCTAATTAAGGCATTTATTTTAAGCTTAGTTTCTCTCTTATTATCGTCACTACCAAGTATTGTATTTGCCATTTTAAGAGCTTCGTACTTTTCTTCCCAATTTGCTATCTGCTTTTTTTGGGCTAGATTTTCTTGCTTTGAAACTTCTAATTCTTCATTTAATTTCAAATTAGCAAGCTTTAAAAGCTCTAGTTTGTGTAATACTTTACTAATCTTGTTTTCTAATGAATCTACAATATTCTCAATATTACCCATTTACAAAATTCAATACTTACCTCACAAAGTTAACATACCTAAGGATAAATTACAATTGTTTTTTCATAAAATTTTATTTTCTTTGGCACATTGTACTCACACTGCAACATGGCCTGATTTTTGATTTATGCTTTGCACTTTCAGGTCAAATTAATAATTTAGCCTCAATTCACGTTTATGCGATATATACTATCCCTCTTATTAGTTTTTTCTAGTTACTTAAGTGCACAAAACCCTTATCCGCAAGATTATTTTAGTAATCCATTGGATATTCCATTAGTATTATCTGGTACGTTTGCAGAGTTGCGCTCTAATCATTTTCATTCGGGTTTAGATATTAAAACGCAACAGCGAACAGGATTAAAGGTAAAAGCATCGGCTGGTGGTTTTGTGAGTAGAATTAAAGTCTCGCATTATGGCTACGGTAAAGCACTTTATATTACGCACCCCAACGGTTACACAACGGTATACGCGCATTTACAAAAGTTTTTACCAGATATTGAAGCTTATGTTAAAAAGCATCAATACAAAAATGAATCGTACGAAATTGAGTTGTTTCCTAAAGCTGAGGATTTACCAATACAAAAAGATAGCCTTATTGCTTACAGCGGAAATTCGGGTGGCTCTGGTGGACCACATCTTCATTATGAAATAAGAGATAAGCAAGAACGCCCCATAAACCCTATGCTTTTTGGTATTGATATAAAAGACAGTGTTAACCCGATAATTACTTCAATTTACGCATATCCTTTGGATAATAATTCCTTCGTAAATAATTCCAATATCAAGCAAAAAATAAGACTTACGCCCTTAAAAAATGGTGATTATACTACTGAAAACATTGAAGCCATTGGTAATATAGGATTTGCAGTGGGTACTTTTGATAGACAAGATTTGGCAGCAAACTCAAATGGGGTTTATAATATTCAAACCTTTTACAATGGTACTCGCAATTTTGAAATTGATTTTAAACGTTTTGCATTTAGTGAAACCAAACACATCAATCAGTTAATTGACTACGAACACTTTGCAACTAAAAGACAACGAATCCAAAAGTTATTCAGAAAAAACAATCCATTAAGTATTTTAAAACCCGCACTAAATGAAGGTGTTTTAAACATCAAAGACAGTACTTATTCGGTTTATAAAATTCGGGTTGCTGATTACAAAAACAACGAATCATGGGTTACAATTCATATAAAAGGAGCTAAAAATAAAAGTTTAAAACAAGAACCTGCAAAGATAACTCCGTATTTTGTCAATAGCTCGCAAACAACCCATTTAAATGAAGGTATTGTATCTGTTGATTTTTATAAAGACACCTTTTACGAAGATTTTTACATAGATTTTGAAGTGAAAAATGATACTCTAAAACTGCATGAAGATGTAAAAGCAGCAAAAAAGAACTTTAATATAACTTTTGATGTTAGCAAATATTCTAATGAAGACAGAAACTCACTATACATAGCAAAATTATTGGGTGAAAATAAATATCCGGTTTATACCAGTACCAAAAGAAAAGATCATTTACTCGTTGCCAGAACCAAAAAACTTGGTACCTACGCCCTATCAATGGATACCGTAAGTCCGACTATTTCCGCTAAAAATTTCAAAGACAAACAATGGTTAAGTAATTTTAGATATTTAAAAGTTAAAATTGACGACCAAGAATCAGGAATCTCAAATTACCGCGCAACGGTAAATGGCAAGTGGATTTTAATGGAATATGATTATAAAACCAAAACACTCACACACGATTTTAATGATAACGTTATAACGGATACTAAAAATAATTTAAAGGTAATTGTTACCGATAATGTTGGAAATAATTCTACTTTTGAAACGTTATTTTACAGAAAATAAACTTGAAACACTTTTGAAGGCAAAAAAACTACTAACCATCTTTATAATTTTAACAGGTTTAACGTTGAGTTTTGCCCAAAATGCGACCATTAAAGGAGTTATTTTAGATGAAAATAATGTTCCTATAGAGAAAGTAAGCATTAAAACTGAAAACAACGGAACCGAAACCAATGCCAACGGCTTTTATATAATTTCAATTCCAGCCAATAAAGATGTTGTTATAGAATTCACCCATCTTTCTTTCAAAAAAATTACCAGCACCTTTAACTTAAAAAACGGCGAGGAGCTAGAGTTTAATCCGGTAATGAGCACTTCTGTTGAACAAATTGCTGCTGTGGTTGTAAAAAGCAATAGAAAAAAAGAAGTTGAAGGTATTGTAACCATAAAACCTGAAGCCATCAGAAAAATTCCTGGTGCCAATGCAGGTGTAGAAAATATACTTTTAACCCTACCAGGAGTTAGTAACAATAACGAATTAAGTACGCAGTACTCCGTTCGTGGTGGTAATTACGATGAAAACTTGGTATATGTAAACGGTATTGAAGTGTATCGCCCGTTTTTAGTGCGCTCTGGACAACAAGAAGGTTTGAGTTTTGTAAACACAAACTTGGTACAAAATGTAGATTTTTCAGCTGGTGGATTTCAAGCCAAGTATGGGGATAAACTATCGTCGGTTTTAGATATTACCTATAAAAATCCGTATCAGTTTGAAGTCAATGCAGATTTGAGTTTATTAGGAGGCAGTCTCTCCGTAGAAAACATAAGTAAAGATTCAAAATTTACGGGAATTGTAGGTCTACGTTATCGCGATAACAGTTTATTAGTGAATGCCAAAGAAACCGAAACAAACTTCAATCCATCTTTTGGAGATGCTCAAGGATTTTTTACTTATAAATTCACCAATAAATTCCATTTAAGTTTTTTGGGAAGCGCCTCAATTAACAAATACAATTTTGAACCCCAAGCGCGTCAAACCAATTTTGGAACGTTAAGTGACCCTGTGGCTCTAGTTGTTTTTTACGACGGACAAGAAAAAGACCAATACCAAACATTGTTTGGGGCTTTTAAAGGATCTTATTTTGCAAATGACGACTTAACCCTTCACTTAATAACCTCAACCTATCATACTACGGAAGAGGAGTATTTTGATATTCTTGCGCAGTACAGTTTAGGAGAGGTAAATAGTAATATTGGTGATGAAAATTTAGGTGAAGTTGAATTTACTCAAGGTATTGGCAGCCAATTGAACCACGGTAGAAACGATTTAGATGCTTTAATTTCTACCATTGAACATAAAGGCGATTTTAAAGTTAAAGAAAATCGTTTTGAATGGTCAGTAAAATATACGCATGAAGATATTAGAGATCGTTTGATTGAATGGGAAGTTATTGATTCTGCAGGATTTTCAGTAAGACCACCAAACACCTATCCAAACGAGCAACCTTATGAGCCTTTTACTGGTCCGTTAGAGCCTTACCAAAATGTTCGCGCTACGAACAATACTAAAATTAATCGTTTTCAGGCTTACGGACAATGGAGTAAGCGAATTACATTGGGTACTAGCGACGTATGGTATAATGCTGGTATTCGAGCTCATAATTGGTCGGTTAGTGGTGATGGTATTTCGTCTTCAAATCAAACCGTTTTCAGTCCGCGTGCACAATTCGCCATAAAACCAGATTGGGAAAAAGACATGCTTTTCAGAGTTGCCACAGGAATGTATTATCAACCCCCTTTTTATAGAGAATTACGCGATGCCAATGGTGTGATTCAAGCAGATG
The DNA here is from genome assembly GCF_900141715.1 of Algibacter luteus. Taxonomy (GTDB): domain Bacteria; phylum Bacteroidota; class Bacteroidia; order Flavobacteriales; family Flavobacteriaceae; genus Arenitalea; species Arenitalea lutea. Next base: position 323,751 of record NZ_FQYK01000002.1, read on the forward strand.
TAAAAGCACAAAAATCTTTTCATCTTGTTCTTGGAAACGATTATAGTTTTAAAATGTGGGACAGACCTTTTAAGTTAACTTCAGAAGTTTATTATAAAAACTTATCAGATGTTAATGCTTATACACTCGAGAATGTTCGTATTCGTTATCGCGCCAATAATAATGCAAAGGCCTATGCTTATGGCTTAGATATGCGATTGAACGGAGAGTTTGTTCCTGGTACAGAATCGTGGTTTAGTTTTGGGTATTTAAAAACTGAAGAAAATACAGATAACCGAGGTTATATTTCACGTCCAACAGATCAGCGTTTAAAATTTGCAGCACTTTTTCAAGATTATGTACCCAACATGCCAAATTTAAAAATGTACTTAAATCTTGTTTTTAATACCGGATTACCTGGAGGTTCTCCTAGTTATGCAGACCCTTATGACTATCAAAATAGATTACCTTCTTATAAACGTGCCGATTTTGGTTTACAATATGTGTTAGTTGATTCTGAAAAACAGTTCGCTAGCGGTTGGAAAAAACCATTTAAAGCCCTTTCTTTTGGATTTGAAATTTTCAATATTTTTGATGTTCAAAACTCCATTACAAATACATGGGTAAGAGATGTGAGTAGTAAAAGACAAATTGCGATTCCTAATTACTTAACACCGCGCGTTTTTAATGTAAGAACTACCATGACGTTTTAAATTATCCTATAAACGCCTTAAGAACATTTATTAAATAATCAACTTCAGCTTTCGAATTGTATTTACTGAATGAAAATCGAATAGAAGGTTTTTGTAAATCTTCGCCTTTTAGAATTTCTGACAATACATGCGAAACCTGAGAACTTCCACTTTGGCAAGCACTTCCTTTAGAACAAGCAATCCCTTTTAAATCTAATTGAAACAATAACATGTCTTCCTTCTTAACCGGAATTGGTAAGCAAACATTTACCAAAGTATAGGTACTCTTTTCCAAATCATCAGAACATCCATTAAATTTCACATTAGGGATTTCTTTTTTTATTTCATCAATAAAATATTGCTTCAATCCTTTAATAAATACCGTTTCTTCATTCAATTTATTATAAGCTTCTTTTATAGCCACTTCCATACCAACAATGTTATGGATACTTTCTGTTCCTGCACGCAACCCTCGCTCCTGCTCACCACCAACTATCAAAGGTTTTAATCCTGAATTTTTTCTAATAAAAGCAAACCCAACACCTTTTGGCCCATGAAATTTATGTGCAGAAGCGGCAATAAAATCAACAGGAACATTCTGTAAATCCAAATTATAATGTCCCACAGATTGAACCGCATCCGAATGAAAAAGCGCTCGATTTTGTTTGCATAAATCTGCAACGCGTTTAATATCTATAATATTTCCAATTTCGTTATTAATATGCATCAGGCTCACCAAAGTTTTAGATTCAGATTGCAACAAGTGCTCTAATTGACTAAAATCTATTTCACCCTTATGATCTAAATCTAAATAACTTACTTGTATTTTAAATTCGTTCTGGAGTTTTTTAACCGTATGTAAAACGGCATGATGCTCTATTTTAGACGTAATAATATGGGTTACGCCTAAATCTTTAACGGCACTATTTAGCACCAAATTATCTGCTTCGGTACCACCAGATGTAAATACTATTTCGCCAGCTGAAACATTAAGATGTTTAGCAATCAACTTCCTAGATTTTTCAACTAAAACTTTAGAAGCCCTTCCAAAACTATGCGAAGATGAAGGATTGCCAAAGTTATTTCTTAAAACTTCAGCAATTGCATCCACAACTTCATCACGCATTGGCGTTGTTGCTGCATTATCAAAATAAACCGACTTCATATGAATTACCTTTATTTCTTTAAAAGCGCATAAAAAATCAATTGCTTTTAAAGTTCAAAAATACTTGAAATAAAATTATTATCAATAAGCTACGTTATAAATATCAATTCCATTATTTTTGCCTAAAACCCAAATACAATGCGTCAATTATTTTTTGTTTTTTTAGTGATAGTTTTCATACCCATAAATTCTTGTGATGATGGCGATGTTATTGATTTTGAATTAGATTTTGAAGACGCTTTTGAAGCTTGTGGCGACTCTGATTTGGTTTTTTATAAAACGAAAGAAGACCCTTCTGAATCCTTATCTATAAAGTTAACAAATGTAACTTTAGATGATATCCTAGAAGTAGATTCAGATGGTTTGTTTGAAAGTACCTATACTATAAGTTCTTCCAACCCGCTTAATTATCGTATTTACAACAACGCTACTTTACCTAGTGATTTGTTTTGCAGTGCGATACCAAATTCTGAAATAAGTGTAAAACAAGATTACGAAAGTACCAGTGGATCCGCCACGGTTACAACCGTGTTAACTGAAGATGACAATGATGGTATAAGTGCTTCGTTAGAAGATAGAAACGGTAATGGTAATTTGGAAGATGATGATACCGATGGTGATGGGTTGCCAGATTATATTGATGCCGATGATGATGGTGATAACATTTTAACTAAAAATGAAAACCCAGATCCAAATGGAGATGGCGACTTAATCGATGCACAGGATACCGATGGTGACGGCACGCCTGATTATTTAGACACCGATGATGATGGTGACGGTATAGATACCCGTGATGAAGAAAACGACACCCAAGACCAAAACCCAGCAAACGATATAACTGTGAGTGAGGTAGGTCCTGATTATTTAAATAAGGAAGTAGCCAATTTAGGTGCTCCGAGTGCTGCAGCTTACAGAACGCACACCATAACACAAACTTATACGGTTACGCTATTAGTTTATGATTTTGATTTACAAGTCATTTCGTTCGATGTTTTAGATTTTGGTGAATTAGAAGACAGTTCATTATCCGCAACTAGGACGGTAACACCAGATTTTCCTTAAGTTTTAGGTACATTCTGATAAATGTAAACCTCGGTTGCCCCTAGTCCATATTTTTGGTAATTGGCGTCATAGTATTTTACATTGTTGTACCTACCAAATAAGTATTCCAACTCCATTTTTAAAACACCCTCGCCAACACCATGAATAAACACTATTTTTTGAATACGTTTATTGATGGCAAAATCTAACTTCCTTCTGGCGGTATCTAATTGTAAAGTAAGCATATCATGATTAGACATGCCTTTGCTAGATTTTACCAATTGATTGATATGTAAATCGACTTCCATAGTAGGTTCATACCTATCTTTAACTCGCTTTTTAGTCTCTTGTTTTCTTTTGGGAGCCTCTTTTTCTGTAACTACATCGTTTATATTGGTATGCAAAAAGACTTCAGATTTTAAAGATGTTTTTTTATTCGCTTTTACGAGTTCATGAGCTTGAAAATTCAGTAAAAAACCGTCATCCGTTTCTATTGAAATGGTTTGGCCAGAAATATGCTTTATCTTACCTGATAAATCTTCATCAAGAACCAATACAAAATCTCCCACTTTAAAACTCATAATTATCTATTTTTAAAGGGTTCTATCATCTTCATCATTCCTGCTGGGTACTGTTTTGGCTATTCTATAAATACCAATCATGAGTAAAACAATACCACCAATTAAAAAAAATTGATTTTCACCGGCGACAGTTTTAGAGTACATCGCGACAAAAGCGCCTAATAGTATAAGAAAATAATTTAAATATTTCATGATAATCGTATCAGTTTTGAGAGCACAAATTACATCAAAAAATAGATTTTTCATCGATAAAATTCAGAATAAAATCGATAAAATCAACGACAAAACGCATTTTTAATCGTTAAAATGCATAATTATTAAAAAATTTATTATATTTGCCGCTGTTATAGCCCCCAAATCTATGCGCCACATATTAGTCATTTTTGCAATGATGATTTGCAACCTAAGTTTTTCACAACTTTCGGTGCGCAATACTTCGTATGTTTTTATTAACGATGAAATTGTTTTTGTAGAAGACGATATTAATTTAAACGAAGCGGCAAGCACCATCTATTTACGCAGTGAAGCTCAAGTAATTCAAGGCTCAGGAACCATAGGAAACTCTGGTGTGGGCGAGTTAAGTGTTTATCAAGAAGCGAATGCTGGCGAACACGAATACAACTATTGGTGTTCACCAATTGGAAGTAAAACAAGTAATAATATAAATAATCCGTTTGGAATTTCATTTTTAAATGATGTAACGGGCTTAATCACCTCCACTCCTGCAACATATAATTCTACAAATTCATATAACGGTACATCAAGTCCATTAAATATTGAGCCTCATTGGGTTTGGAAATTTATAGCTTCTGATAACTATGGTGAATGGATTCATGTAAAAGGCAATACAACCATAAACCCAGGAGAAGGTTATACCATGAAAGGAACCATTGGTTCTGCTAATGCCCAGAGATATGATTTTAGAGGTAAGCCTAATACAGGAACCATTGGTGTTAGTGTTGCTACAAACCAATTTACTTTAGTTGGAAATCCCTACCCGTCTGCTCTAGATGCTTTAGCTTATATACACGACGTAGAAAACGCATCTGTAATTAACGGAACGCTTTATTATTGGGAACAAGACCAAACAGTTAATTCTCACTATATAAATGCATATAATGGTGGTTATGCGACCTATACAATAGACGCGACAGGGCTCGTTGAAACATTTATACCTGCAGTTTTCAATACTTATGATGGCAATGGATCTGTAAATGTAGCCAATACTGGTATAGGTACAAAAACTGCAAGACGTTATATACCCATTGGGCAAGGATTTATGGTAGAAGGTACTGCTAATGGTGTTGTAAAAGCTAAAAATTCACATCGCAGTTATGTTAAAGAATCGGCAGCTAACAGTGAGTTTTTTAAATCGTCAGGAGATAAAAAATCTAAGGTTAATCAATCGGTATTTTCAATAATACCTGAAGCTTATAAACGTTTTAGACTGAATATTGATTTTAATGACCTTTATACAAGACAATTGGTTCAAACATTTCATCCTACAGCTACAGATGGTTTTGATTACGGATTAGAATCTAAAATAAATGCAGCTGATGTGTTATCATCTGATGCTTATTGGACTATAAATAATGATTCATATCTCGCTGAAGCTTTAACTTTTAACGAAGAATTAAAAATTCCACTAGTCATAAAAGTTGCTGAAGAATCACCAATTCGCATTCGCATTGCCGATATTCAAAATTTTACCAACAGCCAGTCTATTTATGTACATGATATTGAAAATGAAACATATGTAGATTTGAAAGAACAAGACTTTGAAGTTTATCTTGAACGCGGTAAATACAACGATCGATTTGAAATTACATTTACAGAGCAATTATTAAGTAATACCGAATCTAGTTTTGAAACCTTTAAAATACTGCATAATAATACCGCTATACTTAAGATTATTAATAAAAATAATATTGAATTAACACAATTTCAATTATACGATATATTAGGAAAACTAATTCTAAACGATAAACTTCAATCTAGTAATAGAAAACAAACGTATTCAACAAGTTCACTCAGCAATGGCGTTTATATTGCAAAAGTAACAACCGCCGGCAATCAAATAATTAGCAAAAAAATAATTGTTGCTAATAAAAAATAATAGTCCTCTTTTACTTCCTCTTAAAGCTTTTAGTATTTTAGCTATAAAATATTTACAATTCAAATTATGGAGGAGTACATGCTGCCCTGTTTAAATAAAAAACTACTAGGAATAGAATGTTTAGGCTGTGGTATGCAACGCGCTGTCGTACTTATTTTTCAAGGTGAATTTATCGAGGCCTTTTATATGTATCCTGCTATTTATAGCCTAATTGTACTTTTTATATGTATTGGCATAAATATTTTCTTTAAATTTAAACATTCTAGTAAAATAATTGGAGGGCTAGCCATATTAACGGTTGCCACCATTATTATTAGTTATATTATTAAATTAATCAATTAAATATTATTCATGGAACAACAAAAACTCAATCCAACACTCGTTTATGTTTTAGCTATTTTAGGTCTTTTATGCTGCTGTTTTGGTGGTTTAGGATTTATATTGGCAGGAATCGCATTTTTTATTGCACAGAGCAAACTTAAAGTAGCCAAATTAAACCCAGAAAATTTTGATGTATCTAGCATTAAGGCCATGGACACGGCTAAAATTGTAGCGTTGGTTATTTTAATTATAAACCTTCTTTATTTTGTAATGACTATTTATAGAATTTCTACTGTTGGTTGGGATGAAATTATGAGACAATCGCAAGAAATGATGGAGCAAATGCAAAATCAATAAGTTATAAATCTATAAAAAAAGCGACCAGTTGGTCGCTTTTTTTATATCTAAATATTGCATTAAACACTTTATTAATTCTCAAATTGCTTAAGTGTTTTGGTAATAATGTTTACACAATCTAACAACTGTTCTTTAGTCATAACCAAGGGTGGCGCAAAGCGAATGATGTTACCATGGGTTGGTTTTGCCAGTAATCCATTATCTCTTAAAGCTAAGCAAATATTCCATGCCGTATCGCTATCTTCAGTATCATTTATAACAATAGCATTTAGCAATCCTTTACCTCTTACTAATTTTACGATGTTGCTCGATGCGATATATTTATTCAATTCATTTCGAAACAAATTACCTAATTCAAAAGCATTTTCAGCTAAATTTTCATCTCTAACAACTTCTAGAGCAGCCATAGCTACCGCGGCAGCAACAGGGTTTCCTCCAAAAGTACTACCATGATTTCCTGGTTTTATCACCTTCATAACCTCATCGTTAGCTAAAACTGCCGAAACCGGATATACACCGCCACTTATGGCTTTTCCAAGTATCAAGACATCTGGTTTAACCTCTGGTGAGTCCGAGCAATTTTTGTTCTCGCAAGAACAGTTTCCACAAGTGGCCAATAAACGTCCCGTTCTTGCTATTCCTGTTTGTACTTCGTCTGCAATAAACAATACATTATATGTTTCGCATAGCGCTTTAGCTTTTGCTAAATAATCATCACCTGGCACGTAAACTCCAGCTTCACCTTGAATAGGTTCTACTAAAAACCCAGCTACGTTAGGATTACTTTTTAAAACCTCTTCTAAAGCATTTAAATAATCATATTCAATTTTTAAGAATCCTTTAGTGTATGGTCCGAAATTTTCACGAGCTACAGCATCATTTGAGAACGATATAATTGTTGTAGTTCTTCCATGGAAATTATTCTCACAAACTACAATTTCAGCTTGATTTTCATCAATCCCTTTTACTTCGTAAGCCCATTTTCTACATAGTTTTAAAGCCGTTTCTACAGCTTCAGCGCCTGTATTCATAGGGAGAAGTTTATCAAAGCCGAAAAAATCACATGCAAATTTCTCGTATTTTCCCAGCATATCGTTATGAAATGCTCTTGAGGTTAATGTTAATGTTTGTGCTTGTTGCACCATAGCACTAACAATTTTTGGGTGACAATGCCCTTGGTTTACGGCAGAGTATGCCGATAAAAAATCGTAATACTTTTTACCTTCTACATCCCATACAAATACACCTTCACCTTTTGTTAATACAACTGGTAATGGGTGGTAATTGTGAGCACCATACTTGTTTTCTAAATCGATCGCTTGTTGCGAAGTTAATTGGTCTAAAACAGCCATTTTAAAATAAATTTAAACGTTGATATCCAAACAAATGGATATTTAAAATAACCATTCCTTCTGTACCTTTATCCTTTCGAAGAGTATCGAAAATTCAGCGTGGGAGAGAAATCATCCCTAGGAGGTCGCAAATTACTAAATAATTTAATGTATTTAAACCTTAACTCGAAATTTTTGCCGAAAGTGACGATACCTGAAGTTCTAAACGCTTCATTTCTCTTAATAGGGCATTTTTATCCATTTGCATCCAAGCAAAAACTTTTAACATACTAACCCCTAATAAAAAGACTAAACCGCCTATGCCCCATTTTATCATTTCGTTGGTTATTTCTGTATGAAAAAATTGAATGGTACAGTAAATGAACAACCCAAAAAACACAAGGGTCATAAAATTCATCAAGTACATAATCCATTTGTTTTTTCCTTTAAACAAACCAAAAACCATTTCAAGAACATTTTGTTCTTCTAGTTCTTCGTAAAATTTAGCTTCTTCTTGGGTTAAAGTTTCCTTTATTAATTTGTCTATATCTTCCATATTAGTTTTCATTTTTTCTGTTTTAAAGTTTGTTTTAATTTTTCGCGTGCATGAAACAATCTTGATTTGGTAGTTCCTGCAGAAATATCTAGCATTTCACTTATTTGCTTTATACTGTATGATTCTATGTAAAATAATTTAATTACTGCTTTTTGGCCTTCTGGCAATTCTTGAATGGCTTTAAATAAATTGGTTTTCAACTGGCTGTAATCTGTATCCGTTATTTCTTGTCCACTATCATCTGTACCGTAATCAATCTTGTTTTGCCGATTTTTAGATTGTATCCTTAACCAATCCGTCGATTTATTAATTACAATTCTATAAGCCCAAAACTTAAATTGCTTTGGATGTTTCAGACTCGCTATATTTTTGATTATTATCGTCCAACTATCTTGAGCAATATCTTTAGCAACATCTTTATCTTTAACCATCCAATAGGCTTTATCGCAAAACTGCTTATGCCATCGTTTTACTAATACAGCCAGTGCTTTTTTATCGCCTGCTAAATAAGCCTTAACCAAACTCTCATCGATATCTTGGTCTGTTTTCAATTAGACTGTTTTAGTTTGAATTGCTCTTCTTTTATAAACACCTCGTAAATAATTAACCCAGGCATTATATTTAGTTATTTTATTCTCCGTATTGAAATAGTTTTCAACTTTATCAAAAGCCTCTTCGATTAAAGCATCATGAAGCCACCTAATTACAAAAGTCCATAAAAAGGAGGCTTTAAATGATGTATGCATTCTTATTTCGTGGCATATTTCAGTTGTATCAGTATCTAAAGCATCGATTTTCAATGCATGTGTGCCGTTAAAACCATCGGGTTTAGTGAACTTAAACTTAATGTGCTTGCCAGCTTCAAACTCAATAATTGTATAACGAATGCGCCCATGTCCGCCTTTACTTCCAATTTTCAACCCTTCTTTAAATGTAATGGCTGGCCAATTTTCATGAGGCCAAACCAAGTCGTTTGAAGTCGCTAGAGTTTTAAAAATTGGCGCCACCTTTTCCATTGGTTGATTGATAATGCGCTTATGGATATTAACTACTTTCATACTCTAAAGACGGCAAAATTTAAAAAAGGTTCAATTAATTCGGAATGAAAATTAAAATCTCTTAAAGTTAATGGAAATAAAGTCATATTAATTACTTGCTATTATTATTTTTGCAGCATGTCTAGAAGAAATAAAGCAAGAAAGCAAGTTTTTGAAAATGTTGAAGTTTTAGATGCTGCAGCAAAAGGAAAAACGATTGCCAAAGCGCCAGATGGTAAAGTCATTTTTTTACCAAATGCTGTACCTGGCGATGTGGTTGATGTACAAACTTTTAAAAAGCGAAAAGCGTATTTTGAAGGTAAAGCCACTGTGTTTCATAAACTTTCGGATAAAAGAACCGAACCAGCTTGCGAACATTTTGGAACCTGTGGTGGTTGCAAATGGCAAAACATGGGCTATGAGCACCAATTATTTTATAAGCAGAAGGAAGTTACCAATAATTTAACCCGGATAGGGCATATCGAACTACCAGAAGTAACACCTATTCTAGGTTCTGCAAAACAGTATTTTTACAGAAATAAAATGGAGTTTTCTTTTAGCGATCGCCGATGGTTAACTCAAGAAGAAGTTCAATCAGATGAAGATTTAGGTGATAGAAACGCCCTTGGATTTCATATTCCAGGAATGTGGGACAAAATTTTAGACCTTAACAAATGTCATTTACAGGCAGATCCTTCAAATGCTATTAGAAACGCCGTAAAGCAATTTGCGATTGAAAATAATCTAGAATTTTTCAACACCAGAAATCAAACAGGGCTATTACGAACCATGATGATTCGTACCTCGACTACTGGTGAGATTATGGTGCTCGTTCAATTTTTTAAAGAAGATAAACCGAAACGAGAATTACTTTTAGATTTTATTGCTGAAACGTTTCCTGAAATAACCTCGTTGCAATACGTAATTAATGGTAAAGCTAACGATACTATTTACGATCAAGAGGTTATTTGCTACAAAGGAACAGACCACATTTTTGAAGAAATGGAGGGTTTAAAATTTAAAATAAACGCTAAATCTTTTTATCAAACCAACTCAGAACAAGCATACGAACTCTATAAAATAACACGCCATTTCGCTGGATTAACAGGCAACGAATTGGTTTACGATTTATATACAGGAACAGGAACCATTGCACAGTTTGTTGCAAAACAAGCTAAAAAAGTGGTTGGTGTAGAGTCTGTGCCAGATGCGATTACTGCGGCCAAAGAAAATGCACAATTAAATAACATTAATAACGTTGAGTTTTTTGTGGGCGATATGAAACACGTTTTTAATAACGATTTTATTAAAACCCACGGGCATCCAGATGTTATAATTACCGATCCGCCAAGAGACGGCATGCATAAAGATGTGGTACAACAAATTTTAAACATTGCCCCTAATCGCGTGGTTTATGTAAGTTGCAATAGCGCCACACAAGCCAGAGATTTGGCTTTAATGGATGCCGATTATAAAGTTATTAAAACCCAAGCTGTAGATATGTTTCCGCAAACATTCCATGTAGAAAATGTTGTACTTTTGGAAAAACGCTAAACAAATAAACGCATAACCGCTTATAAAATACATGAAAAAAGCAGGCCTCATTCTTATTCTAACCACCTTAATAATAAGCTATTATAGTTGCGAACGCGATGATATTTGTCCGGATGCTACGGCAACTACACCAAGATTAATTATTGATTTTTTAGATGCTGAAGACTCAGATACCAAGAAAAATGTATTTGATATTGTGGTAATAGGTGTTGATAACGAACAGTTTATATCAGAATATTATTTTACTGATACCGATGATCTTATTTTACCACTAAAAACTACCGACAGTACTACGGAGTATATTATCATCCAAGAAGCTACGGTAAATAATAATGGTACACCTGATGATAGTTCGGATGATTTTATTGATGGGAATCAAGACCGAATTGTGATAAATTATAGTCGTGAAACCATTTTTGTTTCGCGTGCCTGCGGTTTTAAAACCATATTTAAAAATGTAACCCTTACCATTGTTGATGATGGTGATAATTGGATGCTTTCCAGAGAACCTTTAACCGATAACCAATCTGTAGAAGATGAAACAACAACACACTTTAACATTTCGCATTAGTAGCATCATTGGTATGTTATTATTCTGTGTGTTTGTTAATGCACAAAATGATTCTATTGCAGAAGCAGCTGACGATTCGTCTAAAATTAAACTGAAATACGGTCTTCGTGTTGGTGGTGATATAGGTAAACTTATCAGAACATCGTTTGATGATGACTACACAGGTTTTGAAGTAATGGCCGATTATCGTTTAAAAGAAAAACTATACATCGCTGGAGAACTTGGTTTTGAAGAAAAAAATACGGTTAACGATTATTTAAATATTACTACCAAAGGTAGCTACATTAAAGGTGGTATTGATTATAACATGTACCAAAACTGGTTGGACATGGATAACATGATTTACGCGGGTTTTAGAGTTGGCGCCAGTACTTTTAGTCATGATTTAAACAGCTTTACGGTTTATAGCACAGACCAATACTGGACTCCACAAATAACATCTGATACTAAACAAGAGTTTACAGGACTTACTGCATTTTGGGCAGAAATTATGTTAGGACTTAAAGCTGAAATTCTTAACAATCTGTACTTAGGATTGAACGTGCAATTAAAATTTTCGGCTTCTCAAACGGTACCTAATAATTTTGATAACGTGTACATTCCTGGTTTTGGAAAAACCTATGATAGTAGCCGCATTGGAGCAGGTTATAGTTATTTTTTAGCTTATAGAATTCCGCTTTATAAGAAGGTAAAATAAATAGTTCTGATCTAAGCACAAATACGTATTGGTTTTTTAGTGGGAAAATTCTAACTTCGCTTATCGACTGATGGAAGTCATAAAAACGATGCCATATCATAAAAGTTTACGCAAAAAAAATAGCACCCTAAATTTACTAATAGATGAATAAAAAAGAAATTGCCAAAGATTATATCACTCATCTGGAAAATGGAAATATTGCTCAAGTAATAGCTTTATTTAATCAAAACGGAATAGTCGATTCACCATTATACGGAATTAAAAAAGCTGACGAATTTTATCTCGAATTGAATAGTGATACCTCAAATTCTGAACTTTCTCTTTTGGGGGTTTTTGAAGAAAATAATTCAAATAAATTAGCACTTTATTTTACTTATAAATGGACTTTAAAAAACAATCAAAGAGTGGAATTTGATGTTGTAGATATCATAGAATTTGATAGTCAAAACAAGATTAGTAAACTCAAAATCATATATGATACTGTTATTGCTAGAAAGTTCGTTGAACAATTGTAAAATTAAAGCCAGCACACAACACCGTGTATAATTCATTGCTATTAATCGCTTATTTACGAAAATCCTCGCGGATTTTCTATTTGGTTTGTATTTGCTAATTTAGTTGCTGAAACTCGCAACGAAACCATTCACAAACACGATAAGCGAAATCTTGAACCCAATAAAAACATAAATCTGTAACTTTACCTTCCAAAGCCCAATCCATGTCAAACATATTCGCTGCTATAGACTTCGAAACCGCAAAAGGACATCACATTTGTTCGGTTGGGATTGTTACGTTTAAAGATGGCGTTATTGTAGACGAGTTTCATGCTTTAATTAAGCCACCAAACAACGATTACAATTGGCATAATATTCAGGTACATGGTATTACAGAAGACGATACCCGATTTGCACCCGATTTTAGAGGAGTGTATCCTGAAATTAAAAAACGAATTTCTGGTATTGTAACCGTGGCACACAATGAGGCTTTTGACCGAAACGTGTTACTTAAAACTATGAAAGATTATAACATTCCGCAGACCGATTTAATTATGAACAATCGTTGGGAATGCACACTTAAGATTTACCGCAAAAAAGGCTATAAACCTGCAAAACTTGATGCTTGTTGCAAAGTGCATCAAATTGCTTTAAAACATCATGATGCCTTATCTGATGCGCGTGCTTGTGGGAAGTTGTATTTAATTGCTCAGTTTGAGCGGTTGCCTTTGTTTTAAATTGTATCGTCATTGCGAGGAGTTTTTACGACGCGGCAATCTACTAATTAGTAATTAAAAACAATAATTCAATACTTGTTTTATGAGTGTGTAACTTCAATTTGAAAGATTACCACGTCATTCATTCCTCTTTCCTCGTAATGACGGTGGGTTTTGTCATTGCGAGGAGTTTTCACGACGCGGCAATCTGTTTATAATTTACGTCATTGCGAGGAGGCACGACGTGGCAATCTGTTTATTTTTAGTTCCAATCATGAGATTACTTCGGTCATTCTTCCCTCGTAATGACGGTTCGGTTTGAGAGGTTCCTGCGTTATCAGGGAATTTAGTCCTTATTCATATACTTCCCCTTCTTACTTCCTTCGTACATAACATACTTAACCAAACGTGCTTCCAATTTGGCATTGTAGAGTTGTATTTTTCTTGAAGGCCTTAATCCTACATGCTTAAGCGCATCTAAATTTGAGGTTATAAACCAAGCATCGGTGCCAGGGTAATTTTGTTTTAGTGTGTCGCCAATATTGGCATAAAACTCTTGCATATCGATGTTTAAACGTTCGCCGTAAGGAGGGTTAAATACCATGTGCAATTTATCGTCGCCACCTTTCTGAGTTTTAAAGAAATCTTCGTGCTTGACTTCAATAAAATCATCAAGTTGGGCATTTTTTACATTTTCTTTGGCTTTGGCTACTGCACTTGGTGCTTTATCGTAACCTGTTATTTTATGGTGAAAATCTCGAGTTTTGCCTAGTAAAGACTCTTCAATTTTTTCAAATAGCTCCACGTCCCATTCTTGCCATCGCTCGAAAGCAAATTCTTTACGCATGAGATTTGGCGGTATGTTACAGGCTATCATAGCAGCTTCAATAAGCATGGTACCAGAACCGCACATGGGGTCCATGAAATCGGTTTGTCCGTCCCAACCCGACATCATAATTAAACCTGCTGCCAATACTTCGTTTATTGGTGCAATGTTGGTGGCCGTTTTATAACCACGTTTATGTAAGGAATCTCCTGAAGAATCAAGAGAAATGGTACATTTTCTTCTATCAATATGCACGTTTATTTTTAGGTCGGGGAATTTTAAATCGACGTTAGGACGTTGTCCATCGGTATCTCTAAATTTATCGACAATAGCATCTTTAGTTTTTTGGGCGATATAAAGGGAGTGTGTAAACAAATCGGAATGCACAGTGGCATCAATAGCCAAAGTACCTGTTGGCTTAAGGTATGGGGACCAATCCATTGCATAAATTTTATTATACAGATCTTGCTCGTTGTTGACGTTAAAAGAATGGATGGGTTTTAAGATTTTAATGGCGGTACGCAACGCTAAATTTGCTTTATACATAAAGCCTTTATCGCCCGAAAAAGCCACATTACGAACCCCTTTTTTCACATGTTGTGCGCCTAATTGCACAAGCTCTTTTTCTAAAAGTTCTTCAAAGCCAAATAATGTTTTGGCAACCATATTGAAATTTTCTTCCATTTTTTTCGTCTGATAGACTTTTTACATCTTATAGGTTGCAAAAATAATGTAATTTTGCGGCAAACGTAAAGTTTATTGATAATTCGGGTTAAGGATTGCAGCGGCATCCTTTTGTTTTTATAAAAAAGACCTTTCTGCATTGCACAAGGTGACAAAAAACAAAAGATATAGCGGAAAGCCTGACCCCCGTCCTGATAGTTATCGGGATCGAGGGGTAACCCCAAAAATAACATATGACTAACAATACAACGTCTTGGTTTACTTCTTGGTTTGATACGCCATTTTACCACATTTTATATAAGGATAGAAACGAAACCGAAGCGCAGGCTTTTATGGATACGCTTACGCAGTATTTGAATATTCCGGAGGGTGGAAAAATACTTGATTTGGCCTGCGGAAAAGGGCGACATGCGCGCTATTTAAATAAAATTGGATACGATGTTACGGGTGTAGATTTGAGTGAAAACAGCATTGCGTTTGCTAAAAAATTTGAAAATCACCGTTTGCGTTTTGATGTGCATGATATGTGTAAACCTTACCACAAGCAGTTTGATGCGGTTTTTAATTTGTTTACGAGTTTTGGATATTTTGAAGATGATGCCGATAATTTAAAAACGATTGAAGCGATTAAAGCAGATTTAAATGCAGATGGTTTTGGTGTAATTGATTTTATGAACAGCGAATTTGTGATTGATAATTTAGTGCCAGAAGAGGTGAAAACCGTTGATGGTATTGATTTTAACCTAAAACGTTATGTTGAAAATGGATATATAATAAAAGATATTACTTTTACTGCCGATGGTAAAGTTTACCATTTTAAAGAACGTGTTAGAGGGTTTACTTTAGCCGATTTTGAGGAACTTTTTGAACAGGCAGGCGTATATTTACTGGATGTTTTTGGCGACTATAAGCTTAGAAAGTTTAGCGCTAAAACTTCTGAACGTTTAATTATGATTTTTAAATAGGCCGCTATTGGCTTTAAATTATACTCATTATTGTGAGTGATTGTTTTATAAATGAATAAGTTTCTTTTTCCCATACTTGCGGTAGTTTTAGGTTTTGTTTTAGCCTTTATTACCAAAAAGCAAAAATCTTGGAACACCAAGTTACTACTTTCTTTTAGTGGTGCTTTTTTATTGGCACTAACACTTTTTGAATTACTTCCTGAAGTTTATAGTCACTTAGACACCAAACAAACCGGGTTATTAATTATGTGCGGTATCTTATTGCAAATTATTTTAGAGTTATTCTCGAAAGGTGCAGAACACGGGCATGTTCATATCCATAAGCACGATACGGCTTTTCCGTGGTTGTTGTTTATTAGTTTGTGTATTCATAGTTTTTTAGAAGGGTTTTCAATACACGACCATAACGATATGGTTTATGGTGTTTTGGTGCATAAAATACCTATTGCGACGTTAATTACCATGTTTTTATTGCAATCCAATTACAGTAAAATACAAGTTGGGAGCTTTTTGTTGTTGTTTGCACTCATGACACCATTTGGTACTTGGGTGTCGCATAATTCTAGCCTTCTTGCAAATTATGCGCATGCTATAAACGCCGTAGTTATTGGTATCTTTTTTCATATTTCTACCACCATCCTTTTTGAAAGTGGCGAAGGCCATAAATTTAACTTATCGAAATTTATAGCTATCATTCTTGGCGTTGGGGTGGCTTATTTGATTTAAAATGAGAACAAAGAATAGAGATAAAAGAATAAAGAGCACCCATAACATGTCTTTTGTCTATTCTCTATTTTCTAATACCCTTTTTAATGTTTAGCAAAGAAGAATCACGAAAATTAAGACAGGAATTCTGGACGAGTTTTGGGAAATCGTTCCCGAGAAAATGGCTATTGTATGATACCAAACTGAAAGGTTTTAGTTTTAAATTTCACTTTGATAATAAAAAAGCGTTGGTGGCTTTAGATTTGGAAGATGACCTAGAACACCGTATAAAATATTGGGAAAAATTGGTGGCTTTAAAATCGATACTTATTGACGAGTATATTCCTGAAGCGATTTACGAAGAAGCTTATGTTTTAGAAAATCATAAAGAAATCTCGAGAATTTATGTGCCTTTAGAGCAAAAAGTCTCCATTCACAACAAAAATTCATGGCGCGAGGTTATGGAATTCTTTAATGAAAAGATGAGCCTATTTGAAGCTTTTTTTGAGGAATATAAGGAGATTATTGAAGGGTGATGACACCTGATATAAATGACTTGTGAAATATTCTGATTCTAACTACTAATTTCTTTTACCATTTGGTAATCGTCCATTACGAAGCCATTACCGATGTCTGCAACCAAAGGCCCCACATTTATAAAACCTAGCTTTTCGTAAGCTTTAATCGCATTGGTGTTATTAATATTTACTGTTAATCTGATGCGCTCTTTTTGGTAGGTTTTAGCTTTATTTTCAACAAATTGCATTGCCGCCTTCCCTATTTTTTTACCTCTGTGGCTGCTTAGTACATAAATTTTACTTAGAAATAGTGCCTTTTCTTCTTGTTTTATTGACAAGTAACCTACTGCAGTATCTTCAAAATAAATCGTGAAGTACTCAAATCCATCTTCTACCTGTTTTTCAATAGCACTTGCCGATTGAAATTTTTGCAACATGTAGTCAATTTGAGGTTTTCCAACAATAGGAATGTAGTGTTCTCTCCAAATAACATCAGCTATATCTGCAATATTTTTATAATCGGAAATCGTATTTGCAGCTTTTATATTAATCATATAATCCATTAAAATTCAAAGTAAATAATAAATATAGAATTCTAATTATAATTATGAACTTCTTTTGCCGTTCATCGAAAAACAAAGCTATTAACCTGATTTTTAACTATATTTGATGGTCTGCTTGTAAAAATAACCTACAATTTTTTCAAGTTAGCTTCAATAATTGCGATATGAAAAGACCCTTAATCTACCTCTTGCTATGTATTCCGCTTTGCATCTTTTCGCAACAGTATTCTGATTATTTAGGTGCGGGTCATAGTAATGGAATTAAGGTAACTTCTAGCCATCAAGAAAGCAGAACTAATTGGGATGAAATTGCGCTTGATGATAATACCATTAATGGCACAGGATTAGATGCGCGCTTATTAGAAACCTCACGTTTTTTAGCTCAAGCAACTTTCGGAACAGACTTAAATTACATTAAAGCGGTTTCTGAAAATTCTTTTGAAGACTGGATAGATGCGCAATTTGATTTAAACTCGCCTTCAATGGGAGAGCTTACTCAAACCATTTACGACCAAGCACAAGATAGATTTGTTGCCAATGGTGGTAATGCCGACGACTATTTTGGTCCGTTTTGGGTCCATTTTCAATACGCTTGGTGGGATAGTAATATAGGAAACCAGGATATGCTAAGGCAAAGAATTGCGTTAGCATTAAGCCAGATTATGGTTATTTCATCAAACTCAAACGTTGGTGATTATGGTGTAGGCTTAGGCGATTATTATGATGTTTTAAAAGATAATGCCTTCGGGAATTTCAAAAATCTTTTGAAAGACATGATTTTACACCCAATGATGGGTATTTACCTAAGCCATTACAACAACCCAAAAAGTATCCCAGAGCAAAACATTCATCCTGATGAAAATTTTGCTCGAGAAATCATGCAATTATTTACCATAGGACTTTACGAATTAAATCAAGATGGAAGTTATGTTTTAGACGGCAACGGAGACAGAATCCCAACATACGATAACGATGACATTAAAGAATTTGCAAAAATCTTTACTGGTCTTGGAGCTGCCGAAGTTATGGATAATCCGTGGGGAGTAACTGCTGAATTTGGCGTAAACCATTATTTAGCCATGAAAAATGTGCCTATGGATATGTATGACGAATGGCATGAACCTGGAGCAAAATATTTACTAAACGGTGTTGTGGTGCCAAATGGACAATCGGGCATGCAAGATATTGAGTCTGCCATTGATAATTTATTTAATCATCAAAATGTAGGTCCGTTTATAGCCATTCGGTTAATTCAACAACTCGTAAAATCAAACCCCTCGCCTGCTTATATCTCTAGAGTTAGTGCAGCTTTTAATAATACTAAAGGTGTTCGAGGCGATATGAAAGCAGTGATAAAAGCAATTCTTTTAGATGAAGAAGCAAGAAGTTGCAGTTGGATTGAAAATCCGTCGAGCGGTAAATTAATTGAACCTATGCTTCGATATTTTAATGTAGTCAGACAACTTGATTTAAACAACGACACCAGCGAAAATTGGAATGTTGGCTATAACTTTTATCAAGCTACAGGCCAGTTGCCTTTAAGTGCACCGCACGTGTTTAATTTCTTTCTACCAGCATATGTGCCTAACTCAGAGTTTGCTGCGGCTCATTTGGTTGGTCCTGAATTTGAAATTCATAATTCAGCTTCAAGTATAGATTATATAAACGAAGTGGATTTGATGACATTTCCTCAGTATTATTCAGTACTCACTACATGGGATTTAGAAATGGAGGGGCGCGCTTTAGATTTTGAAGCCTTAAACTATTACGCCAAAGACAGTGAGGTTCTTGTAAATCAATTGGATAAGTTATTTACACGAGGTCAACTATCTGCAGAAACCAAACAAATTATAATTGATACTATAGACCCCATTGTGAATGGATGGAATGAAGATTTTGAATACACCGATTTAAGAGTAAAATTAGCATTGTATCTCATTTTAATAAGTCCGGATTACACTATCTTAAAATAACCCCAAATGACGAAACATAAAAATCATATATCAAGAAGAAAGTTTATAGGAGATACCTGTGCGGCTTTGGGTTATACAACTTTATTTTCTTCTTTAATAAACCTGAAAGCTATGGCAGCATCAGCTATGGATAATTCAGCTCTAGCTTTTGGTGGCGATTATAAAGCTTTAGTTTGTGTTTTACTTGGTGGCGGTAACGATTCGTTTAATATGCTTATACCAAAAGGCGACAGCGAATACGGTGAATACGCAACTTCGCGATCGAATTTAGCTATTCCTCAAAATGATATTTTACAGATAAACCCTAATACAACTGATGGCAGAGTTTTTGGTTTACACCCATCAATTCCAGATATGCAACAATTATTTGAGAGTGGTAATTTAGCTTTTCTTGCAAATGTAGGGACGCTCATTGAGCCTTCTTCAAAGACTGATGTTTTGAATGGCGTTGTAAAAACGCCGCTTGGTTTATTCTCACATGCCGACCAAATTCAGCAATGGCAAACAGGAAGACCACACGAAAGGACCAATACAGGTTGGGGTGGTAAAATAGCCGATTTGGTGCAATCCATGAATTCCAACCAGAATATTTCTATGAATATTTCCTTGCAAGGAAGTAACATTTTTCAACGAGGCGATCAAATAACACCTTATACCATAAGTAATAACGGTAGTATTGGTATTAATGGCTACGGAGAATCTGGTTACTTTAACGAGCTAAAAACCGCGGCTTTGAACTCCATGCTAGAAAGAGATTATCAAGATATTTTTAAAAATGCCTACAAGGAAACCATAAAAACATCAAACGATGCCAATTTAGAATTTCAAGCTGCTATCGATAATATTTTAGAATTTAGTACACCACGGCCTGAATTAAATAATTTGGCTTCGCAGTTAAGAATGGTTGCAAAAACCATTGCTTCAAGAGATACTTTAGGTTTTTCAAGACAAATATTTTTTGTTCAAATTGGAGGTTGGGATCATCATGATGAACTTCTAATCAATCAAAGCAATAAACTAGAACAGGTAAATCAGGCATTAAAATATTTTAATGACGTGATGACCGAACTTAATGTGAGTGATTGTGTAACCACTTTCAGTATTTCAGATTTTGCAAGAACCTTAACCTCTAACGGTAATGGAACAGACCATGCTTGGGGAGGAAATGCCTTTATGATGGGAGGTGCAGTAAACGGTAAAGAAATTTATGGTAATTACCCTTCACTTGCACTCAACAGCGATGATACCATTCAAGATGGTGTGATGATACCAACAACCGCAGCAGATTCATATATGGCCGAACTTGCACTTTGGTTTGGGGTGCCAGCATCAGAATTACAAACCGTTTTACCAAACATTTCAAATTTTTACGATACAACGTCTAACGTGCCGCCAATCGGTTTTATGAATATGCTATAATGAAGACGAAAAACACATACCTATTGCTACTCGCCGTATTATGCTTCAATGTCTTGATATCGCAATGCTACCCAGACCGCCATAGTACCACATGGTATGATGGTTGGGTGTCTTGTGAAAAATCGCCAAATCCTAAAGTATCATACGGTGAAACTCACTGGATTATGTACGACTTAGGATTTGAATATGTTTTAAACGAAACTAAATTCTGGAATGCGAACGAACCCAAGCATTTAGATTATGGTATCAATGAGTTTAATCTCGATATTTCAACCGACGGAGTTACATGGACAAATTTAGGTGTCTTTAATTTGGATCGCGCTTCAGGATTATCGACCTATGAAGGTGATGAAGGACCCGATTTCAATTCCGCGAAAGCGAGATATGTATTAATAACTCCAAACTCTAACCACGGGGGCGATTGCTACGGATTAAGTGAATTAAAAATAACGATAACAGATCCATTCTTAGTAATAGATGATAAAGAAGGCTTCAATGCTTCGGTATATCCCAATCCTTTTGTGAATGATTTATCGCTAAGAATAGTAACTTTAGATGAAAGTTTACCAATTAAATATGCCCTTTATGATATTTTGGGTCGTTCCGTATTAGCAAACACATTAACTATGACAGAAGATAACGAAACTTATAGCTTACCGTTAAACGGTAACGTATTATCAGTTGGAATCTATATATTAAAAATAAGACAAGATGGGAAAGAGCGTACTTTTAAATTGATTAAGAATGAATAAAATTTAAATTACGTACAAGAAAATCATAAAGAAGTGACAAATGGCTCCTGCCAACACAAATAAGTGCCATATAACATGATTGAATGGTATTTTATGAATAGCGTAAAAAACGATGCCCACCGTATAAGCTAAACCACCTGCAAATAAAAAAAGCACACCGCCATCTCCTACAGTATCTGATAAATTAGGGAAATCGAATACAATTAACCAGCCCATAACGAGATAGAGCAACGTTGAAAATATCTCGAATCTGCCAGTAAAAAACAATTTCAAAATAACACCGAAAACGGCAATACCCCAAACTACAAAAAAGAGAGTCCAGCCCAAACTTTGTTCTAAAGAAATTAAACAAACAGGCGAATAGGTTCCGGCAATTAGAAAGTAAATACTAATGTGGTCTACAATTCTAAAATAATGCTTGCGTTTCTCCCCTTTTACTGCATGGTAAAATGTTGAAGCCGTAAATAAAATAATGATTGAAATCCCGTAAACAATTACACTAAATAAACTCCAATCGCTTTTTTGTGTATTGTAAACAATGAGTAAAACCAAGGCAACTATTCCAAATAATGCGCCAATGGCATGCGTTATTGCATTTAGTCGTTCTTCAAAAGGCGATTGTATACGCATTTACTCAGGAGTTTTGTTATAAATCCACTTTTCGGTTAAGTCGTAAAAGTCAATTTTAAAAGCTGATTTTTGTCTTTCTAATACACCACTCTGGAAATTGCGCTGCAAGATATCTTCAATTAAGTAATCTTCTTTCTCATTCAGCGGGTCGAACTCACGTTTTAATGAAATATCAAACATACTTGCCGTAGTATTGTACCAAAAAGCACGCCAACCACTACGGAGTTCTTTTATTAAATCAAAAGCCGTGGTTCCTGTTTGTCGATGTATGAGTTTGACTAGTATTTGGCCTTCAGTACGGGTTAGTTTTTTAAGTTCATCTGAAAATTCACCTTCAATGTATTTTTGAACACGCTTAGTATATCGCTTCTTATCACGGGCTCTTTTCAAAGTTGCCATGCGTTGATTCATAGAATCTAATCGATCAGCAGCAAGTTTTGCATAAGGATACACTTTTATGGTTTTTCGTCTTAAAATCAAATAACGAATGCGTTGTTGCTTACTATCAAATTTGAGCCTATGCAGTAGCATCACTTCATCCAAATCAATAGTTACTCGAGGTACAGAATCGCCTTCAATTATAAGATATTCCCTAGGTATTGAATCCTTTACCGTTTCCAATTCTTGCGCAAGCAATACCAAAGGAAATAATAGAAATATGTACTTTAAATAGTTCATTAAAATATACTGGAGCATTTAACATGCCAAAATTACTAATTTACATCCTGTTTAACCTTAAAATAAGGCGAATATTGTTATTTTAGTTGAAAATTTTAAAACATGGCAAAAAAGAGCATACTGAACAAAAAGTCGATGGACTTTTTAGCAAAATACTTAAATAACGCATCTCCAACTGGCTACGAATGGGACGGACAAAAATTATGGATGAATTATTTAAAACCCTATGTAGATGAGTTTATAACAGATACTTACGGAACCGCTGTTGGGGTTATAAACCCAAAAGCAAAATACAAAGTTGTTATTGAAGGACATGCCGATGAAATTTCATGGTATGTTAATTATATTTCAGATAACGGATTGATTTATGTGATTCGTAATGGCGGAAGCGACCATCAAATAGCGCCTAGTAAAATAGTGAACATCCACACCAAAAAAGGCATTGTAAAAGGTGTTTTTGGATGGCCAGCCATTCATACCCGAAACAAGTCAAAAGAAGAGCCCCCTAAACTTGATAATATTTTTATCGATTGTGGCTGTGCAACCAAAGAAGAAGTAGAAAAATTAGGTGTACATGTTGGTTGTGTTATTACCTACCCAGACGAGTTTCATATTTTAAATGGAGATAAATTTGTTTGTCGTGCTATAGACAACAGAATGGGCGGTTTTATGATTGCTGAAGTGGCACGATTGCTTAAAGAAAACAAAAAAGAATTACCGTTTGGATTATACATAACCAATGCCGTACAAGAAGAAATTGGCTTACGTGGTGCCGAAATGATCACCCAAACCATAAAACCTAACGTAGCTATTGTTACCGATGTCACTCATGATACCACAACACCAATGATTGAAAAGAAAACTGCCGGACATCTGGAAATTGGCAAAGGCCCTGTGGTGGCCTATGCCCCTGCCGTTCAGCAAAAACTGAGAGATTTAATTACCGACACTGCCGATAGCAAAAAAATACCTTTCCAGCGTTCTGCCTTATCAAGAGCAACTGGAACAGATACCGATGCATTTGCTTACAGCAACGGTGGTGTAGCTTCAGCCTTAATTTCATTGCCGCTTCGATATATGCATACCACTGTAGAAATGGTGCATAGAGATGATGTAGAGAATGTTATTAAACTAATATACGAAACACTTCTTAACATAAAAGAAGGCGAATCGTTTAGTTACTTTAAATAAAATTTAAGCCTTCAGTTTCGAGGGCTTTTTTGGGCATTACCACGCCTTTATGGCGTGGTCGGGCTTTTCGCGCTACACGGTAGCTTGCTGCAATCCCTAATGCAAATTCACCAATTTTAATCATGCAAGAAGAATATATCGACATTGTAGATTCAAAAGGAAAACCCATCGGGAAATCCGAATTAAAATCAATAATCCACCAAAAAGGGTATTACCATCACACGGCACATCTTTGGCTTTATACAAAACAGGGCGAGATTTTACTATCACAACGTTCTGCTAAAAAGAGTATATGCCCATTAATGTGGGACGTCTCGGTGGCAGGACATATTGATGCTGGTGAAACACCAAAACAAGCCGCTATTAGAGAAACCAAAGAAGAAATTGGCTTAACACTTATCGAATCCGATTTAAATCCAATTGGTGTTTTTGAATGTTTCCAATCTTACAAAAATGGTATTGTAGACAATGAATTCCATAACACATTCATAGCGCATTTAAAGGAGCCGCTTTCAAAATTACAGCCGCAAGAGGAAGAGGTTGAAGCTTTAAAATTAGTAACACTTCAACATTTTGAATCCCTCATAAAAAGCATAGGCAATAACGGCAACCATTTTGTACCGTCAAACAAAATGTATTACGAGCTCATTTTTGAAAAAATTAAGAACGCCATTGATTAAATGAATTTATTTCTTGTAGCAGTCGCCCCCGTTTTTGTTATTATATTATATATATATTTTAAAGATAAATATGAGAAAGAACCAAAGCATCTCCTCGTCTATAATTTTATTTTAGGCGCTATAGTTAGTATAATCATTACTTCTATTTTATATTATGTTTTCGATTTTGTTTTACCGCTCCCTAATAAAACAAGTGTATTCCAACAATTTTTAAAAGCCTTTTTTGTTGTAGGTTTAATTGAAGAATTTAGTAAATACGTAATTATTAGATATTATTCCCAAACTAAAAATGCATTTAACGAACCCTTCGATGGTATTGTTTATGCAGTTATGGTTTCTATGGGTTTTGCTGCCACCGAGAATATCTTTTATGTCTTAGAAGGCGGTTACCAAACCGCATTGCTAAGAGCATTTACTGCAGTTCCTGCTCATGCTACTTTTGGTGTATTAATGGGGTATTTTATGGGAAAAGCTAAATTTGCAAAAAATAGAATAATTTTAAATCTATTCGGATTATTTCTCGCGATTGTATTTCATGGTACATATGATTTTTTCTTGTTTATAGACTTTATTCCTGGTATTTGGGTGGGAGCCTTCTTATCCTTATTTGTAGGGATTATGTTATCAAGAAAAGCCATAAAAAAGCATCAGGAGAATTCGTTATTTAAAACGTAAATAAATTAAGTATTTCAAAATGTAATTGTGTTTTTCGAGATTGAAATACCTTTATAAATTCCCTATATTTACTACATTCAAATTATAAACTATGAGCAAAAGTTTTAAAGTTTTAGTAAATAGTAATTCTGAATTTAAGATTACGGAACCCGATGTTTCCAACTTAGATGCACTTCAAACTTCAAACAACAATTACCATATTCTTCACAACAACAAATCGTATCAAGCTCAAATTACCGAAGCAAATTTCAACACGAAACAATATCAAGTAAACGTTAATAATAATACTTACAATGTTAATATTTTCAATGCTTTAGATGTGCTCATAAACGACATGGGATTTGAAGTTGGAAAAGCAAAACAAATCAATTCTATTAAAGCACCCATGCCTGGTTTAATTCTTGAAATTAGTGTAAAACCCGGACAAGAAGTTAATGAAAATGACCCCTTATTTATTCTTGAAGCCATGAAAATGGAGAATAGCATTACATCTCCAAGACAAGGTGTTATTAAATCTGTTAATGTAAAAAATGGTGATGCCGTTGAAAAAAACCAACTTTTAATTGAGTTCGAATAAGATGAAAAAACTTTTAGTCGCTAACCGAGGTGAGATTGCCATTCGAGTAATGAAAACTGCACACAAAATGGGCATTAAAACAGTTGCTGTGTTCTCCACTGCCGATAGAAATGCACCACACGTAAAATATGCAAATGAAGCTGTTTGCATTGGTGAAGCCCCATCAAGTCAATCGTATTTACGTGGCGACAAAATTATTGAGGTCGCTAAAAACTTAAAGGTAGATGCTATTCATCCAGGATACGGATTTTTAAGTGAAAATGCTAGTTTTGCCGAATTATGTGAAGATAATAACATCATTTTTGTTGGTCCAAAATCCAAAGCCATAAAAATTATGGGAAGTAAACTAGCAGCAAAAGAAGCCGTTAAAGCATATGATATACCTATGGTTCCTGGCATTGATGAAGCTATTACCGATATAAAAAAAGCCCTTGAAATTGCCAAAGAAATTGGATTTCCTATTTTAATAAAGGCATCCGCTGGTGGTGGTGGAAAAGGTATGCGTGTTGTTGAAAAAGAAAGCGATTTAGAATCTCAAATGAACCGCGCCATAAGTGAAGCTACTTCGGCCTTTGGCGATGGCTCTGTTTTTATTGAGAAATATGTCACTTCGCCCAGACATATCGAAATTCAAGTTATGGCAGATAGTCATGGTAATGTGTTACACTTTTTTGAGCGCGAATGTAGTATTCAAAGACGTCATCAAAAGGTTGTAGAAGAAGCACCCTCTTGTGTTTTAACACCTGACATCAGACAAAAAATGGGTGATGCCGCTATTAAAGTGGCTAAATCTTGTGATTATTTAGGTGCAGGTACTGTTGAGTTTTTATTGGATGCCGATCATAATTTTTACTTCCTTGAAATGAATACAAGATTACAAGTAGAACATCCTGTTACAGAATTGATTTCAGGCGTCGATTTGGTAGAACTGCAAATTAAAGTGGCTCGAGGTGAAGCACTCCCCATGCAACAAGACGAATTAAAAATTAACGGGCATGCTTTAGAACTCAGAGTTTATGCAGAAGACCCATTGAATGATTTTCTGCCAAGTGTTGGGCATTTAAAAAATTATAAAATTCCTGTTGGTGAAGGTATTCGTGTAGATAATGGTTTCGAAGAAGGTATGGATATTCCTATTTATTACGACCCGATGCTTTCTAAATTAATCACTTACGGAAAAACTCGAGAGGAAGCCATTCAACTTATGATTAAGGCTATAGAGAATTACCAAGTTAAAGGCGTAGAAACCACCTTACCTTTTGGTAAATATGTGTGCGAGCATGACGCTTTTCGGTCTGGGAATTTCGACACCCATTTTGTGAAAAACTATTATTCACCAGAAGCGTTAAAACAAGAAGCCGATAACGAAGCCAAATTAGCAGCACTAATTGCAGTTAAACAATATATTGAAGACCAAAAACTCTTAAGATTACCTGTTAAGTAATTTATTTTTAAATAATTATAACTTCTTAACGCTACACAATTAAATATGGATTCAAAGCAAGATAAGATCGACAAACTCAATAAGCACATTGCACTTTCAAAATTAGGGGGCGGTGAAAAACGCATCGCAAAGCAACATGCCAATAAAAAACTAACTGCAAGAGAACGCATTGATTATCTTTTAGACGAAGGCTCATTTGAAGAAATTGGTGCTTTAGTAACACACCGAACCACAGATTTCGGTATGGAAAACCAAATATATTATGGCGATGGAGTAGTTACTGGTTACGGTACCATTAACGGACGATTAGTTTATACTTATGCCCAAGATTTTACGGTTTTTGGGGGCTCACTTTCCGAAACACATGCTGAAAAAATCTGTAAAATTATGGATATGGCCGTTAAAGTTGGAGCACCTATTATTGGTTTGAATGACTCTGGAGGTGCGCGTATTCAAGAAGGTGTACGTTCACTTGGTGGTTATGCCGATATCTTTTATAGAAATGTTCAAGCTTCTGGGGTAATACCACAGATATCCGCTATTATGGGTCCCTGTGCCGGTGGAGCTGTGTATTCCCCTGCCATGACCGATTTCACATTAATGGTAGAAAATACTAGCTACATGTTTGTTACAGGGCCTAATGTTGTAAAAACAGTAACTAACGAAGAAGTTACTAGCGAAGAGTTGGGAGGCGCTCAAACCCATGCTTCAAAATCAGGTGTTGCACATAAAACATCCGAAAATGATGTAGAATGTCTTGAAGATGTTAAAAAGTTATTGAGCTATCTACCACAAAACAATACGGAAGCTCCAAAAAAAATTGAGTTTAAAATAGAAGATGAAATAAGAGATGTTTTATCTAATATCGTTCCAGATTCTCCGAACAAGCCATACGATATGCACGATGTTATTTCTGGAATTATTGACGAAGACTCTTTCTATGAAATACATAAAGAATTTGCAGGAAGTATTATTGTTGGTTTTGCAAGACTTGGAGGAAGAAGTATAGGCATTATAGCGAACCAGCCAATGGCTTTTGCTGGTGTTTTAGGAGTTAACAGTTCTAGAAAAGCAGCAAGATTTACACGATTCTGCGATTGTTTTAATATACCACTATTAGTTCTGGTAGATGTTCCAGGATTTTTACCAGGAACCGATCAAGAATGGAATGGTATTATTGTTCATGGTGCAAAATTATTATACGCCTTAAGTGAAGCCACGGTTCCAAGAGTTACTGTTATTACTAGAAAAGCTTACGGTGGAGCTTATGATGTGATGAACTCGAAACACATTGGCGCCGATTTAAACTACGCATGGCCAGGTGCAGAAATAGCTGTTATGGGTGCCAAAGGTGCGAGTGAAATTATATTCAGAAAAGAAATTTCGGAAGCTGAAAATCCTGAAGAGAAATTAGCCGAAAAAGAAGCAGAATATGCCGAAAAATTCGCTAATCCATATAGGGCAGCACGCCGAGGGTTTATAGACGAAGTTATATTACCAGAAACGACCAGACGTAAGTTGATTAAGGCTTTTGCTATGCTTGAAGATAAAAAGGTTGAACGACCTAAACGTAAGCATGGAAATATTCCTTTATAAAAAAAAGGAGTCAGAAAATTTCCGACTCCTAATTTTACTTCAAAATTTTGAACTTAAACAAGTTCTTAACTAATCACCGCAAAACTTGTTGAATAATAAAATTTATTTGAGATACAACCAACCCAAGTATATCAAATAATGTTTTTATAACCTTAATAACATTTAGTTTTTTTGGTAACTAATATAATTGATAATAGCTACTCCAAATATCACTAAATTTTCTAGATTACAAATAAATCGCACTACTCAATCACTACGCAAGTCATAAAAAGTCGATAAAAAGCATTATAAGGGTAAATTTAAATTCAAAGTATCAGAAAACTTTTCATGTAAATGTTCAAGTAGTGAGGTTTCTTTTGAATTAATATGAATTTTTTTTGCGATACGATAGCGTCTACTTTCTACAGATCTTAACGTCGTATTTAAGAAAAGCGCTATTTCTTTATTAGTAAATCTCATAAACAAATAATAACAAATAATAATTTCAGACTTATTTAATTGTGGATATGCATCTTGAATATTTTTAAAAAAATCAATATTCAAATTATTTATGATATCTAAATGACTATCACTTTTATCAAGTAATGTGGAAGAGTTTATGTGTAAATTTTTATATAATTCTTTTATCTTATTCTTTTGCTTATCAACAGATTCTGTTCTGGATATATGCTTTACCTCGTCTTTTAATTCCTTTATATAGGCTTCCAAACCATGCACCTTAACATTTAGTTGTTGATTATTAGATTTCAAATAATTAAGGCTATTAATGGCTTCACTATTAAAAGTACTGAATTTGTTTTTCTGTTTATGATAATAAAGGTAACTGAGCAGACCAAAGAGTAACAATACAAATACTAAAATTCCAAATAAGCTACTTAAGAATGATTGTTCTTTATTTTCAAAAATTAGTTCATTTTCAGCTTCAAGAAGCGCTTCGTTAATTTCAAAACTAGCTTCAACTGTATTTTTATGCATCTTGTTTTGAAATAGTAAGAGCGAGTCTACATAAGCTTTTGATATTTTTATTTCACCTTTATATTTATGAACATCCGCATAAATTTTGTAATAATCTTTTAATGCGTCTTCTGCCATATAGGCTTTTAGTTTGGCAGCATTTTCTAATTGAATGAGTGCGCGTTCTATATTCTTGTCTTCAAAAAACACATCGGCAAAACAAAGATTAATATTAGCTTCAAAAGAGAAGAAATTGTATTTTACAATAGTCGCGTTATTTTTTAATTTTTTAAACTCTTCATAATAAAACTGGGCTTGATCTAAATTACCCAAATAGATATGATTTGAGGTAAGCATATACAAGGCAAACATATAATAATATGCATCATCTTTAATAGCTTTATAGTTTTCTAAACTTTGTGCTAAAAGTGCGTTACAGGATTCATATTCGCCATCTAAAAATTTGGCATACGCTAGGTGTTGTTCTATTATTATTGGACCATTTACATCGTCACATTTAGTGTAATAGGTTTTTGCTTCTTCTAAATATTTGAAAGCTAGAGAGTCTTTTTTAATGTAATATAAATTTGAAAAAATAGCGATACATGCTTCACCTGCAACACAATAATTATTTTCCTTTAAAGCGTATTTATGTGCTAAAATATTGCATTGATATTGTTTGGCATACTCATTAAAATCGTCATGAATGAGCGATTTAATAATGTAATAATCGGCAACCCTTCCTTTTATGTTATCTTCTATGGGATCCGGTATTGCGTTAAGAAAAGTTAACGCTTTATGCGAATTGTCGTCAATATAAGCATCAGCAGAATCAACTAAATGATGATACTGATTTTTAGACTGTGAAAATCCAGTTAAATTTAATGCAAAAAGACAAATGCATACGCACATGCTTTTAAGTGAGACGTAAATTTTTAGCATGGATAAATCCTAAATAGTTTAATAATAGCACAGTAAAAATATGCAATTAAAAATAGAATGTGTAAAGGATTACAATTAATTTGCTAAAATACTATAGCTTAAATAAAACTGAAAACTCAGTATTAGTGGTATTATGTCCCCCATTGGGTTGCTTCATTTCTAGATTGGAAGTATGCCTTAAGGAATACCTAAAATCTAATTGAATTTTATTCATTTCAAAAGAAAGCCCTAAACCTAAAATATCTGAGAATGCAAATCCCTTAGCAAGTCTTTCGGTTTCTTTATTAGAAATCATAGGGCCAACACTTCCTATGGCATATGTACTTAAAGCATCATAAATTTTATATCTGGCAATCAAACCACAGTTTAGAACGTATTCCTTTATAGTTCGTTCCTGCATGTAAAACTCGTTTTGCTCACGATAATCGTCCGCATCACTAGGTTTTACATAATATTTATTCAATAATTGATGTTTGGCAACATTAAAACTAGGCTCTAGATTGACTTCAAATGCCCATTTCGTATTGTTTTTGAATCTGTAATTTAAAACAACTTTATAAAACGAAACTTCATGTTTATAATCGGGTAAATCAAAAGGAAACCTATCTTGAGCGCCCATTCCAAAGGAGACACCCCATTTCAAATTTTCTGTTTTTATTTGAGCGTATCCATCTAACCCGCCTAAAAGTACGATGTTAGTAATAACAAATAGTAAACTCCATTTTAACTCTCTTATCATTTTTATTTAAAATTTCTAACTAGCGAAACAGTCTTAAATATTCTTCAAATCTCTGTCAAATATAAATTAAAAATTCTAGCCAGTTTTTAGCTAATTTATTAACACTAGTGTAGGGATAAGGTTAAAAAAAGGTAAAGTTAATTGGTATAGATGTTTACAATAATATGATTGTATTATTAAATGAAGGTTGCATTGCATTCGAAATTAAATCGTCTACTTTTGCACCATGGAAGAAAACCAAAAATTTAAACCAGAGTTTGTAGCACTTATGGCATCGTTAATGTCTATCGTCGCCCTGTCGATTGATGCTTTATTACCGGCGATACCACAAATTAGTAGTGCCTTGGGAGTTACAAATCCAAACGACAATCAACTACTTATTACGATGATTTTTTTAGGTTTAGGGTTTGGGCAACTTCTTTTTGGTCCGCTATCAGATAGCTTTGGGCGTAAACCCATAGTTTATATTGGCTTTATTGTATTTATTATAGCCAGCATCGTTTGTGTTAGTACTAGAAATTTCGAGGTTATGATTGTTGCAAGAGTATTTCAAGGCATTGGTTTATCATCTCCCAGAAGTTTGGCACTCTCTATGATTCGTGATTCTTATAGCGGTAATTATATGGCGAAAATTATTTCAATTGTAGTCATGTTTTTCATTTTAGTACCTGTTATTGCACCAACTTTAGGGCAAGCTTTAATAACCTTTTTTAATTGGGAATCTATCTTTTATTTTAATTTACTCTTTGGAGTAATCATTATGCTTTGGTTTTGGAAACGTCAGCCAGAAACCTTAGCAAAACATAATAGAATTAAATTCTCATCACATCTTTTTATTGATGGAACCATTGAGTTTTTTAAGCATAAACAAGCCGTAGCATTTACATTTGTTTCAGGGTTTATAACAGGCTCGTTTATGGTGTATTTAAGTACATCACAACAAATTTTTCAAGAGCAATATCAATTAGCAGAAATGTTCCCTTATATTTTTGCAAGTTTAGCAATATCTGTTGGACTTGCTACATATTTAAACAGTCGATTAGTTGTTAAATATGGCATGCTCCAAATCGCTTATAAAGCATGTATCGCATACGCTATAATTTCCGTATTGTATGTTGTTATGTTTTGGTCTGGAAATAATCCAAGTATTTATGTGTTGCTCGGTTTTTTCTCTCTACAATTTTTTGCAGTTGGATTTTTGTTTGGAAACTTAAGGGCCATTGCAATGCAACCTCTGGGGCATATTGCAGGTATTGGTGCAGCAATAAATGGTTTTATCTCTACAGTTATGGCAGTTCCTATTGCGAATTTTATTGGCAATTATGTAAACACATCGGTGTTACCTTTATTTATTGGCTTTTCGGTTTTTGGTATCCTTTCGTTTTTAGTATTCTTCTTGATGAAAGAAAAAACGAAAACAATAAATGCTTAATTTAATAAGTTATAGATAGCGGTTTTTTATAACCTCTATATGATGAATTTCATGGCCCAGAATTATAAATGCAGCTGCTCTTGCAGACAATGGGTTACCACTTGCATGACCAAGACATTGCAAATCAACGTTATTTAAACTTTTAAGTAACACTATAAAACTTTGTCTCACAGATTGATACTCTTCAATTAATAATTTAAGCGATTTTTCATCAGCTCGTGAAGGTTTGATAAAATCGTCCTGTTCGAATCCAACTAAAGGTGTGCTATCATGTCTCGCTATTCTAAAACAGCGATACATAAAAACACGTTCGGTATCAATAATGTGCTGAAGTACCTCCTTGATGCTCCATTTATCTTTGGCGTAGCGATACCCTAATTTATCTTCAGGAATGTCTTTAAAAAATTTTAGAATATTGTTTTGTCCGTTGATAAATCCATCCATTAAATTAACTTCTTTTGAAACCTTATCAATATAGGTTTTATAATAGATGTTGTATTCTGAAGGGTTTAAATCTGAAACTTTCATTTGGTTTTAAATTTTTGCTTGGTAAGTATATAAATCATAATATCTGCCACCAAGATTGATTAACTCGTCGTGGGTACCACGTTCTACAATACGTCCACTTTCAATAACTAAAATTTGATTTGCTTTTCTGATAGTACTCAATCTGTGTGCAATAACAATGGTAGTACGGTCTTTTACTAAGGTATTCAAACTTTTTTGAATAAGCGCTTCACTTTCGGTATCTAAATTTGAAGTGGCTTCGTCTAATATGATGATTTTAGGGTTTGCTAAAATGGCACGCGCGATTGCTAAACGCTGACGCTGGCCTCCTGATAATTTTACACCACGTTCTCCAATTAGCGTGTCTAAACCATGATCAAATCTATCAGTAAATTCGTTAACATAGGCGGCATTAACCGCGTTTTGTAATTCTTCTTCGGTAGCATCTGGTCTGGGAAACATGATGTTCTCTCTAATGGTCCCCTCGAATAAAAATTCGTCTTGCAACACAACACCCAAATACTTTCGGTAACTATTTAATTTCACTTTCGATAAATCTTGATTATCGATAGTAACTTTTCCAGATTTAGGATTTAAAAAAGTTGCCGATAACCCAGCAATGGTTGATTTACCAGATCCCGAACTACCTACTAAAGCCGTTACAGAACCTGCAGGCGCTTTAAAACTAATATTATGTAACACCTCTTTATCTTCTTCGTAGGCAAAAGACACATCGTGAAATTCTATATCTCCATTCAATTTTTCAAGAGTGATATTTCGATTTTTATCATCCTCTTCGGCAGCCATATTCATTAGTTCTTCGGTTCTATCTAAACCAGCTAGTGCTTCTGTGAGTTGACTTCCAATATTACTCATTTGAACAATGGGTGCTATCATAAAGCCAAGTATGAGGGTAAAAAACAAGAAATCTCCTGTGGTCATCTGTTCTTGAATCATATAGTAACCACCAATGCCCATAATACCAGTGGTGGCAACCCCAATTAAAAAAGTTGAAGAACTTGTCATTAAAGCCGTAGCTGTTAAACTCTTTTTAACGTTTTGAAACAATTTATCGACACCTTTTTCGAAAATTTCATGTTCTTGCTCTTCAGCGTTAAACGCTTTTATAACGCGAACACCTGCTAAAGTTTCTGTGAGTCGCCCCTTAACTTCGGCATTTATTTTTCCTCGAACTCTAAAAATAGGCCTTATGTATTTAAACGCACGTAACGCGATATAACCAAATATGGAAATAGGAACAAACACAAAAAGTGTCATCCATGGATTGAGTTTTATTAATATAATTAAAGAAACTATGCCTGTAAACGACCCGCCTACTAACTGCACCAAACCAGTTCCAATTAGGTTTCTTACCCCTTCTACATCGCTCATGATTCTTGATACTAAAGCGCCCGATTTGGTGTTATCGAAAAAACTAATGGGTAACGATAATACCTTTTTTTGAACTTGTGCCCTTAATTCACTTATTAAATACTGTGCCTGTACACTTAGAATTCTGGTGAGTGAAAACGATGTAACTGCTTGTATTAAAATAGCAATTAACACAATGGTAATTAAAGTATAAATTTGTGAAATATCTTTACTTGGCACCACCTCATCTAACAATACTTTACTTTGCCACGGTAACACTAAGCCCGCTAAACTGCGAATAACAATTAATATTAAGCCAATAAATACCAGATTGCGCCTTGGCCAAATAATGGTTTTAAAGGCTTGAGCCATAGTTACTTTTGGCTTTGTTTTCTTCTTGTTTTTAGGAGTTTCTTTAAGGTGCTGCATAGTATCTTTTTCAAGATTGAAAGGTACATGTTTTTATTGAAAATTATTTTGTGAAATGTGTAAAGAAAAAGCTTAATGTAACCTGCATTAGTGATTGCAACGGTTAGCTTTTGGCGAGCGGATGCATCGAGCCAAAACTAAAAGTGGAAAGCACGACCGCGCCCAAGCGCGGTAATGCCCAAAAAAACTTGACAATTATCATATTTAAATTTCTGGTATTTACTACTTTTAGGGCTTGAAAAATGAACCATAAAAACAAAACAAACACATGAAATTAATTGGTATTGGTAAGAATTATGTAGATGATAAAAGTGAGATTGCTGCACTTAAAACTGGGGCACAACTTATTTTTATAAAAGCAGAAAGCACAATAGTTACAGGTAACAAAGACATTGAGTTTCCTGCTATTACAAATGAGTTAGCTTACGAGGTTGAACTTGTTGCAAAAATAGGTAAAAGAGGTAAAAATATTACTGAGGCTGATGCAGCATCTTACATTAGTGAGATTGGTATTGGCATTGATTATACTGCAAAAGATGTTTTGGCAGCGAGCAGAGCGAATAAAGGGCCTTGGGCTTTAGCTAAAGGGTTTGATGGTGCGTCTCCAATAAACGGATTTAAGCCAGTTGCGAACTTTCCAGACTTGAATAATATTAATTTTAGCTTGACCATTAATGGTGAACAAAAGCAAGTTGGCAATACCGATTATATGATTTATAATTTTGTTGAAATTATAGCCTATGTTTCGAAATTTATGACCTTAGAACCTGGAGATATGATTTTTACAGGAACACCGGCAAGTGGAGTAGGTCTTAACGTAAAGGGCGACCACCTACAAGCTTTTATTGAAGGCGAATTGCTTTTGGATTTTAAATTGATATAAGGTCATTTAAGCCAAGAACTTTTATAATTAGAAAGTCTAGGTGTTTTAGTGTTAGCTAAAGTATCTGGGCTTTTTTTGTTAGCTATATCTATTTACCAAATAGATAGCTGATTTTAGATATTTTCCTGCTAATTTTCTATATTTTAGTAAGATGAAGAACACCATTGCAGAACGCATTCTTGATTTTTTAAAGCACTTCCCGCCTTTTGATACTTTAAATACCGAGGAACTCTTTGCGATATCTAAAGAAGTGATTGTTTTGCATTTTGAAAAAGATGCCTATATTTTTAGGCAAAACAACGCCATAAACGATTGTTTTTATGTGGTAAAAGATGGTGCTGTTGGTATTTACCATGATGATAATCTAGTTGACCAATGTGATGAAGGCGATATTTTTGGACTTAGAGCACTTATCAGAAAAGACAATTACATGCTTGACGCCAAAGCTTTGGAAGAAAGCATTATTTATGCAGTATCTTCTAAATTATTAGAAAACATCATTATTAACAACAACGAGGCGAACCAGTTTTTGATAACAAGTTTTGCGACCAATACACGAAATCCGTATGCTGAAACCGATAAAGGGGCCCTTTTTGCTTATGACACTCAAGCTCAAAAAAGCAGTTCGAATTTTACCGAGGTACAATCGGCTTCGTTTTCTAAAAACCCCATAACCTGTAAAGCCAAAATTAGCATAAAAGAAGCTGCTTTGATAATGAGTGAAAACAAAGTAGGCTCGATAGTTATTACACAACAAAAGAAACCTGTTGGTATTATTACAGATAAAGATTTGCGCTATAAGATAGCCACCGGAATACATACAATAGACGAAGCTGTGGAAACCATTATGTCTTCGCCAGTCATTACTTTTCCACCTAAAATTACGGTTGCAGAAGCCCAAATTGCGATGCTAAAACACAGTATATCGCATTTATGTATTACGCAAGATGGTACTGTAGATTCTGAACTGATTGGTATTTTATCTGAACATGATATTATTGTGATTCATGGTAATAACCCTTCGGTTTTAATTAAAGAAATAAAACATGCTACAAGCGCTAAGCGCTTGCAAGAGATTCGAGAAAAGGCGCATAACTTATTAGCGAATTACATAGAACAACATATTCCTATAGCGTTTATTACCAATGTTATTTCGGCCATTAATGAAGCTATTACCAAACGCATTATCGATTTGAGTATAGCTGAAATGAGCACGATACCGCCAGCTACCTTCGCGTGGTTAGCATTGGGTAGTCAAGGGAGAAAAGAGCAATTGTTACTCACCGATCAAGACAATGCTCTAGTTTACGAAGATGTTAAAAATAGTAATGATGTAAAACATTATTTTTTAAAACTCGCTAAAGCCATTAACGATAAACTAAACACTGTTGGGTTTGAATTATGTCCTGCCAATATGATGGGAAGCAACCCTAAATGGTGTTTATCGGTTACCGAATGGAAACAGCAGTTTGAAGATTGGATAACACGACCTGATGAAGATAAAATGATGCTGTGTAATATCTTTTTTGATTTTGATAACGTTTATGGAAATCAACACTTGGTTGATGATATGTCTAAAAGCATCTTTGAAGCTATAGAGCAGTACGAAATCTTTTTAAATTTTATGGCTCGAAATGCACTGAAAAACCCACCACCTTTAAGCTTTTTTAGAAATTTTTTAGTTGAAGATTCTGGTGAACATAAAAACCAATTTGATATTAAAGCTAGAGCCATCATGCCTTTAGTTGATGCAGCCCGCGTATTGACGCTCTCCAAAAACATAAAACATACCAATAGCACTTTAGAGCGTTACCAAAAACTAGCAGATTTAGAACAGCAAAACAAAGACACTTATGAAGCCTGTGCTAATGCCTTTAATATTTTACTGCGATTTCGAACCCAACAAGGTTTAAAACATAACGATTCTGGAAGGTTTATAGACGTAAACCATTTGAGTAAGGCTGAAAGGTTGAAACTAAAAAGTTGTTTTAAGCCAATTAAAGAGATTCAGGAGGTTTTGCGTGTACGATTTCAACTTTCACAGTTAATGTAAT
The DNA here is from genome assembly GCF_900141715.1 of Algibacter luteus. GTDB lineage: Bacteria > Bacteroidota > Bacteroidia > Flavobacteriales > Flavobacteriaceae > Arenitalea > Arenitalea lutea. The sequence continues at coordinate 362,146 of NZ_FQYK01000002.1, forward strand.
ATGAGATGGTTTAAGAATCATACAGACTTTCCAGAATTTTACAATAGATATCTCGACACGTTTAAACATAAATCAAAAGATGTAGAGTCGGTACGATTTGTAGTTTTTGATACCGAAACCACAGGTTTGGATGTTATAAGTGATAGAATTCTATCTATAGGCGCTGTTGGCGTTACTAAATTCCAGATTCATGTAGCTGATACTTTTGAATGTTATTTAAATCAAGACACTTTTAATACAGAAACCGTTAAAATTCATGGTTTATTAAAAGAAGGGCATATCTCAAAGATTGAAGAGCGTCAAGCTATTGAATCTTTTTTAAATTATCTGGGAAATGCTGTTATTGTGGCGCATCATGCCGCATTTGATGTGGCGATGATTAACGCCTCGTTAAAACGAATGAACTTACCAAAACTGAAAAATAAAGTGATTGATACTGGCGAACTTTACAAAAAAACAAAGTACGTAAAAGACCAAAAAAATTACGGTTTAGACGAATTAAGCGACCTTTTTAAAATTACTAAACACGACCGCCATACGTCTTCAGGTGACGCTTATATCACGGCACTACTTTTCGTAAAAATTGCTTCCTTATTGCGAAAAAAGAAAAAGGGTTTGAAATTGCGTTATTTTTTTGATTTTAATGGTTGGTTTTGAAAAATGACGTGCACAACTTAAGCTCAAAACTAAAAACACCAAAGCCATTGCCTTGAGGGATACAGTCCAACAGGAACTAAACTTTGGTGATACTAGTGGTTAAACTAGATTTTATTTATTATTTTAATCGTAGTTGATACGTTCGCGAATGCCGCCACTAGCGCGATGAATAATTACATCTGCCTTACGTCGTTTAGCAATGGTTTTCGCTTTGTTTATGGCTGTACTTTGCTTTCTGTGTTTTGAGGTAATGCGTTTGTTGCCCTCGCGACGCACTGCCCAACCTTCTTCGTAGGGCACAACGTGTTGATGCCATGTTCTAGATTTCTTGTTTGAGCTTTTAAAATAAGCTTCTACAAGTTCCTTTAAAATTTGAATCCAAGATGTTGAGTTGCTTGATTTTGTCATGAGCTAACATTTGCGATTCGAAGATAGTATTTTTTAATAAAATGATATTAAACACCAAAATTATATGATTTAAAAAGATCTATAATTGCTACTAAATCTATTTTTAATCTTTAACCAAAGTCTTGATAACTAATGATCCTGATTAACTATCGAAATTTATTATGCATCGACTTTTAAGCGACTTATTTAAGTTGATGAAACAGAAAACTATAAATATAATTGTATTCCTTTATTTGAACACTTCTTGTATTGGCACCGGAATGTCCTGTTTTATCTTTTGCCCATAACAAAATTGGATTTTTTTGAGAAGGCACATTCTGCAATTTGGCTGCAAACTTATAGGAATGAAATGGCGGCACACGGTTATCATCCGTACCTGTTACCAATAATGTAGGCGGATAATTTATCGTGTTGTTAATATTATGATATGGAGAATACGACAATATATTATTAAAATCTGCTAAATTTTTGGTGCTACCAAATTCTTGAATATTAGTTACTGCTGATCCTATAGTGAAGTTTTCAAAACGAATCATATCTAATGCCCCCACATTTATAACGGCACTTCCAAATAAATCTGGTCTTTGAGTTAATGCAGCGCCTGTGATAAGACCACCATGTGAAGCTCCTGTAATTGCTATTTTTTTTGGTGCTGTATAGTTGTTTTCAATTAAATACTCAGCGGCTGATATAAAATCGGCGATTCCGTTTTTCTTATTTAAACGCTGTCCATCAGTAACCCATTTCTTTCCAAAACCCCCACTTCCTCTTATGTGCGTATAAGCAAAAGCTCCACCATTTTCTATAAAATATATAATTCCAGGATTGTAGCTAGGAATATTTGTTTTACCATAGCCACCATAAGTTTTAAGAAGAAATGGCGTTGATTTATCCTGTTTTAAAGAATCCTTATACACAATAAAAATAGGCACTTTTGTACCATCGCTTGAGGTATAATAATCTTGTTTGAATTTATAATTTTTGAAATCGAAATTTACATTGGTTTCACTTACTAATTCATACTTAAAAGTTTCTAAATTTAATCTATACCTAACTTCAGGTATTGTGTAGGATGATAAATAAAAGAAGAATGCTTCATAGTTATTACTATAATACATATCTGTTACCGATAAACCTTTAGGCAATACACATTCGTTTAAGACCTTGCCTTGATAATCAAATTTCACCAAAAAGGAACCATTGAAGCTATGGTATGAAGCCACAATAAAGTCTTCTAAAAACTCATAATTTTGTAATTCATAGTTATCATAACTTGGAGATATTAATTTAAACTTGGTAGGTTCTTCTTTATCAATAGAAATAAGTTGTTGTTTATCATTAATCTCTGTTGTAGCATATAACAATGAATCTGTTGCTTTATAAAAATTAAGATCGTATTTCGTATTTATTAAAAAAGGACTAAATCCAAGTTTTATGTTTTCTCTTAAAGGGTTAAATAAATAATAATTATAAATTTCAGTTTTGGTATTTTCTCTTTTTACCATATAAAAACTTTCATCTTTAGTTCCTACAACTGAAATATCCTCATCATCACTATAAGATTTAAACATGATTTGGTCATCCTCTTGTTTTGTATCAACTTTATGATACATAATTGTTGGCTTTTTGTAGGTAGCGTTAATTGAATCAAAAGGATATTTTTTATAGAAGAACCCATCATTCCACCAGTATATTCCAGAGTTCAATGTGTGTTTTAATACATTAAGGTAATGCCTTTTCTTATCGATTTTCACAACTCTTATTTCATGCCAATCACTACCGTTTCTATTATATTTATAAGCTAGCCATGTATTATTTTTAGAAATTTTATAGTAATCAATGTCAATTTTATCCTTTCTTGAAATTGATGTTGAATTTACTAGCATATAATATCTTGAATGCACACCTTTTTTATAAAATAAAGACGGTGTTGTACTGCCACTAGTTATGAAATAACTAAAAAAATAATCGTCATCTATATTTCGCTTAAGTTTACCGTCGAAGTCACCGAAAGAACTGTACAAATACTTATTCATGTATTCGTCTGTATGGTGTTGCGCCACTTGCCGTTTTAAATATTTCTCTGATATTTTATTCTGACTTTCAATCCAATCAACTACTGATTCGTTTTCTTGTGTTTCTAACCATATATATTCATCAACTATATCAAACCCGTGGTAATTACTCACCACGGGTTTTTCATAAGATATAGGATATTCGATTTGAGCTGACGAATGTTTTACTTGAACAAGCACCAACAAAAGTACAATGATAAACTTCATTAATTATTTATTATATGCTTACGAACCGTTAAATTACAAAACATTATCCATAATTTCCTGAACTACTTCTGGATTTAATAGCGTACTGGTATCGCCTAAATTACTGGTTTCGTTACTTGCAATTTTTCTCAAGATACGACGCATAATTTTACCTGAACGTGTTTTTGGTAATCCGTTGGTAAACTGTATTTTGTCCAGTTTAGCAATAGGCCCAATTTGTTCTGTAATGATTTGATTAATCTCCTTACGAAGATTGTTATGATCACGACTTTCTCCTGTTTCTTTCAAAGTAACATAACCATACAAGGCATTTCCTTTTATATCGTGTGGGAAGCCAACAATAGCACTTTCTGCAACTGCTGGGTGCTCGTTAATAGCATCTTCAATTGGAGCAGTTCCTAAATTGTGACCAGATACGATAATAACATCATCTACTCTACCTGTTATTCTGTAGTAACCTACTTCATCACGCAAGGCTCCATCTCCTGTAAAATACTTGTTTTCGTATGCTGAAAAATAGGTGTCTTTATAACGCTGATGATTGCCCCAGATGGTTCGTGCCATACTAGGCCACGGGAATTTTATACACAATCTACCATCTACTTGATTCCCCTTAATCTCTTGTCCGTGTTCATCCATTAAAGCCGGTTGAACACCAATAAATGGCAAAGTAGCGTAGGTAGGTTTTGTTGGTGTTGCGAAGGCAATAGGCGTTATCATGATGCCTCCTGTTTCGGTTTGCCACCACGTATCTACAATTGGGGATTTTTTCTTTCCTACGTTATCATCATACCAGTGCCACGCTTCTTCGTTAATAGGTTCACCAACAGTACCTAAAACTTTCAATGACGATAAATCGTGTTTTTCTAAATGCTCAACACCTTCTTTAGCCAATGCACGTATTGCTGTGGGTGCGGTATAAAATTGATTGACTTTATGCTTTGCTACAATTTCCCAGAAACGACCGAAATCAGGGTAACTTGGAACACCTTCAAACATTACAGTAGTAGCCCCATTACATAATGGTCCGTAAACGATATAACTATGTCCTGTAATCCAACCAATATCGGCTGTACACCAATACACATCTTGCTCTCTATACTGAAACACATTTTTAAATGTATAAGCGGTATATACCATATAACCGGCAGTACTATGCACCATGCCTTTTGGCTTTCCTGTTGAACCTGAGGTGTAAAGTATAAAAAGAGGGTCTTCTGCATCCATGATTTCTGGTTCGCAATCGTGATGCGCTTCGTCTAATAAAGGTTGTAGCCATTTATCGCGATCTGCTTTCATATTAATTTCTGAATTGATACGTTTGGCAACCAATACGGTATCAACACCAGGGCAATCTTCCAAAGCATCATCAACAATACCTTTTAAATCGATGGTTTTTGAACCTCTATAAGACCCATCACTTGTTATTACCATTTTACAATCACAATCGTTAATTCTAGTTGCTAAAGCCGTTGATGAGAAACCTGCAAAAACTACCGAATGGATAGCACCAATGCGGGCACATGCCAATACAGAAACTGCTAATTCTGGAATCATAGGCAGATAAATACATACACGGTCCCCTTTTCCAACACCATTGTTTTTTAGCACATTCGCAAAGCGACATACCTTTTCGTGAAGTTCTCGGTAGCTAATGTGTTGCGCTTTTTCTTCAGGGCTATTCGGTTCAAAAATAATAGCTGTTTTATCTCCTCTGGTGTATAAATGTCTGTCGATACAGTTCTCGGTAATGTTTAATTTGGCACCTTCAAACCATTTCACTTCTGGCTTGGTAAAATCCCAACTTAATACGTTATCCCATTTTTTACGCCACATGAAATGCTCTTCTGCTATTTCTTCCCAAAAGGTTTCTGGATTTCTGACTGATTTTCTATAGACTTGGTAGTATTCTTCTAAATGCTTTATGTGATAATTACTCATTTTAGTATTTTTTAATTTTTATGTATTCCTATATTGTTAATTTTATAAACAGCTTCAATTTCATTAATAATAGCAACGTCATCAATAGTTGATGGGATGTTATACTGCCGTTCGTCTGCAATATTTCGCAGTAATTTACGAAGAATTTTTCCACTTCGTGTTTTTGGTAATCGGTTAACAATTAAAACATCTTTAAAAGAAGCTACTGCACCAATTTCATTACGAACATCTTTAATAATTTCCTTCTGAATTTGACTATTATCTGAATCAACATTTGATTTAAGCACAATTAAACCGAGAGGTTTTTGCCCTTTAATTTCACAATGCACTCCAAAAACAGCACACTCAGCAACCACTTTGTTTGAAGCCACAATTTCTTCCATTTCGGCAGTTGATAAACGATGACCTGCGACATTAATAATATCGTCAACACGTCCTGTGATAAACACATAGTCATCTTCATCTTTATAGCCGCCATCACCCGAGAAATAATACCCAGGAAAACGCTCTAAATATCCCGATTTAAAACGCTTTGGGTTTCCCCAAAGATTTGATAATGTTCCTGGAGGCAATGGTAATTTCACAGCAACATAACCTTCTACACTTGCTTCTACTTCTTCGCCTGCTTCGTTTAATATCTTGATGTCGTAACCACATACAGGAAAACTTGCAGAGCCTGGTTTTACCTCTTGCAATTCAACGCCTACCATATTTGCTAGCATAGGCCATCCGCTTTCGGTTTGCCACCAATGATCAATTACAGGAACATTAAGTTTTTCGTGGGTCCAGTTTAAGGTTGCTACATCGCAACGTTCGCCCGCTAAAAACTGATATTTCAAGCAAGACATATCGAATCGCTTTATCATGTGCCCTGTTGGGTCTTCTTTTTTAATGGCACGTATGGCTGTTGGTGCCGTGAACATCACTTTAACATTATGCTCACTAATAACACGCCAGAACGTGGATGCATCAGGTGTTCTAATGGGTTTCCCTTCAAATAAAATGGTTGTATTTCGGTTGAGTAATGGGCCATAAACTATATAACTATGTCCTACAACCCAACCCACATCGCTAGCTGCCCAAAAGGTATCGCCTTCATCAACACCATAAACATATTTCATTGAGAATTTTAAGGCTGTCGCATAACCGCCTGTATCTCTTATAATGCCTTTGGGCGTTCCTGTAGTTCCAGAAGTATATAAAATGTATGAAGGGTGAATGGATTCCACTGAAACAGCGTCGACAGATGGTGAGTTTTCAACCAAAGATTTATAATCGATATCGTAGTTTTTCTTAGGAATTTCAACTCCTAATTGTCTATCAAAAACAACCACATGTTCAGGTTTGTTCTCTGCTTTGGTTATAGCTTCATCAACAAATGGTTTGTAAGGAATAATCTTCTCTATTTCAATTCCATTTGATGCCGTAATAATAGCTTTCGGTTTGCAATCGTCAATACGAATAGCCAATTCGTGAGGTGCAAAACCACCAAAAACTACAGAGTGAATCACCCCAATTCTAACACATGCTAACATGGCATAAATGGCTTGCGGAATCATGGGCATATAAATGATACAAGTGTCTCCTCTCTCGAGACCTAAACTTTGTAATCCGCCCGCTAGTTTTGAAACTTCAAAGTGTAATTGATTGAAGCTTATATGCTTTTTTGCATTGGTAACTGGTGAATCGTAAATGATGGCATCTTGCTCGCCAAAACCGTCTTTAATATGTTTGTCAATGCATAAATAACTCAAGTTTAATTGACCGTCTTCAAACCATTGAAAATAATCATGTTTGTCTTTAGACAGGATGATTTTAGGCGATTTAAACCATTCTAATTCTTGGGCTTGTTGGCTCCAGAATTGTTCAGGATGCTTTAAGCTATTTTGATAAAATTCTTGGTAATTCATGACTACTGTTTTTTAGAATTTAGTAGTCCAAACCAATTTGGATTTAGTACTTTGAGTTTTATAAGCACCCAAATAATAAGCACAAAACAAACCCCCATAACTATAGATAGCATAGGACTTGTATAAGTTTCACTTTCGAATTTAAACCTTAAATAAAGGGTAGCAAGAACGTAGATACTAATTAAAATATCTGACGTTAACGGGTTGATGCGAAATTTCATGTCTTTAATCTTTAATTAAACATTGTTTGTTTGCACACAAAACCAATATTTAATAGCAATAAAGACTATCTTTAAGCTAATAGCTCCAATATTTCTGAAACTATTTTTTTTACTGAAAAAGGTTTGGTTAAATATTTATCCGCTCCAAGTTTTAAACCCTTTTCAATATCTGAAGCTTTATTTTTTGCAGTTAAAAAAACCACTTTAGTATCTTTTAAACTGTCCGTATTTTTTATGTGAGTTAAAGTCTGATAACCATCTACATTAGGCATCATAATATCTAACAACACGACATTTGGTGTTTGATGTTTTAATATCTCTAATGCCTCACTTCCATCTCTTGCAATAAACACTTCAAAGTCTTGTTTTTTGAAGGTATATTCTAACGACATTACGATATTTGGTTCGTCGTCTACAATTAAAATTTTCTTCTTCATACTTTCCGATTACAATTTACTTAAAAGGTATCGTAAAAACAAGCATTGCGCCCTTTTTTATGCCTTTTTTTGCCCAAATTTTACCTTGATGTTTCTCAACAATTTGTTTAGTGATTGCTAAACCCAATCCACTACCCTGTGGCTTGATGGTATTTTGGTGTTGCGATTGATAAAATTTATCGAAAATAAAATCATGGTCTTCTTCCGGAATCCCTTTACCATTGTCGGATACAGAGATTTCAACATACTCATTCCCCAACTTATAATCAACAGTAATTTTTCCTTTTTTTGGCTCGCAAAACTTTATGGCGTTGGATAGCAAATTAGTTAACACTTGCAAGATCCTGTCTTCGTCGTAATTTGTTTTAAAAGTATGAACGTTTTTATTGACTATCTGAACTTCCTTTTTAGCAGCAATTTGCGAAATACTACTTATGGCTTTTACTATGGTTTTTTGAATATCGTTATATCCTAAATCTAAATTTAAACGACCTGTTTCAAGTTTTTCAAAATCTAAAATATTGTTTATTAAACGTCCTAACCTATCGGAATCTTGAAGAATATTTTTTAAGAATTGTGCTTTCATTTCTTTTGGCATATCATCCTCTTCATCCATCAATAATTCAGTGGCTGCCCGAATTCCTGTAATTGGTGTTTTTAGCTCATGTGCCACAGTGTCTAAAAATTCATCTTTTTGTTTGTCTTTCGAAATGAGTTCTTGATTAGCATCTTTAAGTTTGGCGGATAATTGGGTTAACTCATTCGACTTTTCTAACAAAACCTTATTACTAACAATATTCTCTTTTGATTCTTCCAAAATCTTCAACACTTCAACTAAACTAATTTGTTCTTCTTTAACCACACTAGCAATTAATATTTTAGCTGAGGCAGAACCAATGCTTCCAGTTAATAGTTTTTCAGAAAAATTAATCAATCGTGCATCTGCTAGCTGTGTATTTGCTGGTAGGTTATACTTTTTAAAGAAAATATTTAAAGCACGAGTGGCTCTTTTTTCACCTAAAAAACGCACCAATACATTTTTTATATCGGCAACATAAGCTTCACCTTTCCATACCAATGCGCTATCTTGGAGTGTAACGAAGTTTCTGCTGTCTACAAACATTTCGGCATAATTACGTTCTCTGTAGTTACCTTTTATAACCAAGGAAATGGTGAGATAAGTAAGAATATTAAGAGACATACTCCAGAAAAAAGCATGGGCCGGCGGACTCAAAAAATCAATACCAAATAAAGCGTAAGGTTTTAATGCTCTAATGCCGTTTAATCCGTATTGAATAAAATCATCATTACCCGTATAAGCTTGCAGCGTAAACGGTAAAACTAAAGTGTATATAACCACACTTAATCCTACAATCATACCAAGTATTGCAGCTTTTGACGAACCACGATTCCAAAATAAACCAATGAAAAACGAAGGACCTAACTGTGAAATGATGACGAATGAAATAAGGCCAATTGAATATAAGGACAACTCTTTTGAAAACGATACGTAAAAGAAATAGGCAGATATAATAATGGTAAAAATGGAAATACGACGAATATTTTTAATGTATTTAGAATTACGCTCTGGTTGATTTTGAATGAATTTATCTAGAAAGCCATAAGGAATAATTAAGTTATTACTCACCATTGTTGATAACGCTAAGGTTGAAACAATTACCATTGAAATTACTGCCGAAAAACCTCCCAAAAAAACAAGTGTTGCCAAAAAGGAATTCCCATATTCTAAAGGCAATAGCAAAGTATAATACTCGGCGTTTTGTGTTCCACCAAATGTAAGCTTTCCTGCCCAGGCAATAAAGATGACGAAAAAATTAAACAGCAATAAATACAAAGGAAACAACCAAATAGCCTTTTTTAAATGCTTTTCTCTACTATTTTCTAGAACTGAAACTTGAAATTGTCGAGGTAATAAAAAGATAGCCATAAAAGATAGCGCAATCATAAAAAACCAATTAAAACCACTTTCAACACTACTTAGTGAAGTTAATTGTTTAAAATTTTCAGTTACAGACATTTTGTTATAAATATCAGTAGTGCCATCAAACAGATAAAAAGTTATATAACCTCCTATAATTAAAAAAAATACCAATTTTAATACCGACTCAAAAGCAACCGATACAATAATACCTTTGTGTTTTTCTGAGGCATCCGTACTTTGTGTTCCAAAGAAAGTTGCAAATATGGCTAACAAGAGAGCAACATAAAATGTAGAATCGTCTATAATCGCAGTTGAAATATAACTCGTTTCATCTGACATGATTTCGAAAGTTTCAGAAACTGCTTTCAGCTGTAAGGATATATACGGAATGGTTCCAAACAAACAAATAAGCGTTACAAAAGCTCCTAGAATCCGACTATTTCCGTAGCGTAACGATATAAAATCTGCGATGGATGATATTTTATGTTGTTTTGAAATTCTAATAATTTTCCTAAGCAGAACAATCCACAGTGGTGCCGCAATTACAGGCCCCAGATAAATAGGTAAAAAGTTAATACCTGTATTGGCCGCAATACCAACACTCCCGTAATAGGTCCAAGCTGTACAATAAACTGCTAAGGATAAGGTGTAAACATAAGGGTTATTTACCCATTTGCTTCGTCGATTTTTTTCAGCAAGAAATGCAATGTAAAATAACACTGCGAGGTAAATTATGATTATTATAATTAATGCATAATTATTCATAATACTTCTTTAGAACGATATAGGAGATTACAATAGACAATAACCAAATGGAAAAGACTGAAAAGTAAAATGTTGGGATGCCAAAAATGGCACCTTCCAAATTAAAAATAAGTACAAAAGGAATATTAAAAATAAGAAACAACGCTATAGATAAGACAACTAGCTTTTGTTCATGGCGCTTTTTCATATAAAATAAATGTTTTTGACTACTGCGATAACTTATTTTGATAAATATAAGAAATCAGCATTACAAAATAGTAATGCTGATTTTCTAACTAACTAATTAAAATTATGTTCTATAACGAACAATCATTTAATGACTAGAAGCTTCACCTGCTCCTGAAGGTATTCTAATGCTCTCTACCATATCTTGTACATCTTGAGGTGGAGCTGCTGTTATTCGAGATACCACTAACGATATCACTATATTGACACACATAGCGATAGTACCGAATCCTTCTGGAGACGTACCAAACCACCAATCTGCGCTTGTGCCACCACCGAACATGTTTAGTTTAAATTTCATCATGTAAAACAACATAAGTATAATACCTACAACCATTCCCCAAATAGCACCTTGACTATTCATGCGTTTATCAAAAATTCCTAAAATAATCGCTGGAAAAAATGATGCTGCGGCTAATCCGAATGCTAAGGCAACTACCGCTGCCACAAACCCTGGCGGATTAATACCGAAGTACCCTGCTATTAAAATTGCCACAAAAATTGAAATTCTTGCTGCAGTTAATTCACCTTTATCCGAAATGTCTGGTTTTAATTGTTTTTTAATTAAATCGTGAGAAATAGATGTCGAAATCACCAGTAATAATCCCGCTGCTGTTGATAAAGCCGCTGCAAGTCCACCTGCTGCAACTAAAGCAATCACCCAATTAGGAAGGTTGGCAATTTCAGGATTTGCCAATACCATGATATCTCTATCTACATACAATTCGTTTTCAGCTGTGTTTGCATTCGAGATTAAACGCTCACCGTATGCTCCTCTAGCATCCGTATAAACTGGTTTTTTACCATCTAAAGCACCACCAGCCACATATTGAATTTTGCCATCTCCATTTTTATCAGCCCAAGCTATTAAACCCGTGTTCTCCCAATTTTTGAACCATTCTGGAATATCAGCATAAGATTTATTACTTACAGTTTCAATTAAATTAGTTCTAGAAAATACTGCAATTGCAGGTGCCGTTGTATATAAAATAGCTATAAATAACAAAGCTAATCCCGCCGATTTACGGGCATCTTTCACTTTAGGCACTGTAAAGAAACGCACAATTACATGTGGTAATCCTGCTGTACCCGTCATTAATGCTAAAGTAATTGCAAAAACATCCCAAGTTGATTTTGTTCCGCTTGTATACTCATTAAATCCTAATTCTGTATGTAACGTATCTAATTTATCTAAAAGAAAAGCACCACCTTCAACTTTGCCACCCATTCCAATTTGAGGAATAATGTTACCTGTCATTTGCATAGAGATGAAAAAAGCAGGCACCATAAAAGCAAAGATTAAAACACAGTATTGTGCTACTTGGGTGTATGTGATACCTTTCATTCCTCCTAAAAGAGCAAACGTCAACACTACTGCCATTCCAATAATTACTCCTAAATTAATATCTACTTGTAGAAATTGTGAAAATACAATACCAACACCTCTCATTTGTCCTGCAACGTATGTGAATGAAACGATTAACGCACAAATTACTGCTACTGTTCTTGCTGTGTTTGAATAGTATCTATCGCCAATAAAATCTGGCACCGTGAACTTTCCAAATTTACGCAAATACGGTGCTAGGAGTAAGGCAAGAAGTACGTATCCACCGGTCCATCCCATGAGGTAAACAGAACCATCATAACCAGCAAAGGAAATGATTCCTGCCATACTAATAAATGACGCAGCACTCATCCAGTCGGCTGCTGTAGCCATACCATTTGCTAAGGGAGAAACGCCCCCACCAGCAACATAAAAATCTTTTGTTGAGCCAGCTCTAGCCCAAATTGCAATTCCGAAATATAAGGCAAAAGTAATCCCTACTAATAACCAAGTCCAAGTTTGTACACTCATAATATTTTGTTTTTAAGTTTAGTTAGGGTTACTCGTCGAAACCGTATTTTTTATCTAATTTGTTCATTAATCGTACGTAAACGAAAATGAGAATTACGAATACATAAATAGATCCTTGTTGCGCAAACCAGAAGCCTAGTTTAAAGCCACCAAGTCTAATTTCATTTAATGCTTCTCTGAATAAAATTCCGCATCCATAAGACACTATAAACCATATAGAAAGCAGTATTATTAAATACTTCAGGTTTTCTTTCCAGTACGCCGTAGCGTGTTTTTGTTTTTCTGACATATTGTTTTTTAGTTAGATTAGTTGATTATAGAAAAATATGTGTTTGAAGTCTAAAAATGTTCGTAGATTCAGCACCTATTGCTCCTTTTGAACCAGTGGTGTATTCCGCCGTAATTTTGGCAAAATGTCCATTAATAAAATAGTTAAGACCTATACCCAATTCGTTACTATTATCCGGCGTAAAATCTAGATTTTGAGAATTGTAAGACAGATAAGGCATAAGCTTAGCTTTTCTAAATAATATCCCTACTTGTCCATATAAAATACTTCCAGAAGACGGCACTAATCCGCCAGAGTTAAATCCGTCGGTATCTCCATACTTGTAATTATAATAAGCTCCTAATGCGTTTATTGCTAAATCATCATTTAAAGGTGCGTCATAAAAAGCATCCATCGCAAAATGTGTTACAGATTCTCTAGTTTCAAGATCGCCAACAGCTAATGCATCAGGATGATGGAAGAAACCAGCACCAATACTAAATACTTTCTTTTTCCCTAAATACGTTCCAACTAGATAGGGAAGTTTATCTGATTCTTTATCAAAAAGGTCGTATTTAAAATATCCAGCAAAATTCCAAAGTCCAGCTCCATCAACGTTGTTCACTTGAAAAGAAGGTGTAGCACCCAACGAACCTATATTCGTTCTTGCATTGTTAGCAGCAACTCTATAACTAAAATTACCCAAAGACCCTTTGGCATAAACTCCTAAATGACGAGCAAATTGGTCGCTTGTTGTGATATTATTCCAAGGAAAGAGTCTCCCATCGGCATTACCAGAACCGGCATTATCCAGCGTCATCATGTTTAAAGTACTTTGGTTAGATAGTCTAGAAATACCATTCCAGTAATGTAAACCAGTACCGACATGTAATTTACCCGGTTCTAATGCAAATTCTGCCCAAGCATCATGTAAAAAAAGTAAACTTCTGTTGTTTGCTGTTTGAGAATTAGGGTTTGCTGTTAGGTTACCAGCACCAAGACTATTAAGTCCGAAATGTGTAAGAATTAAAAATTTAGGAGAAATTTGTGCAAAAGCTAGAACACGAGATCTTCTAATTGAATGTCTCAATCCTTTTTGTTCACTTCCAGCTTGTAACCACATTTGATGCCAAGTAATAAATCGTAAATATTTACTACCATCTTCATTTAGCCTAATTTGCATAGGTTTGTAAGAGTGATCTACTTCCTGTGTTTCTTCCTGACTACTTCCTAAAAAAGGGACCATCAGCATTAATACTAAAAGAAGTAAAAACGATTTTTTTTTCATTGTTTAATGGTTTAGTTAGTAATTAATTGGTTTTGTGTGCACTACTAAACTCTAAAAAACAATTCGTTAACTGAAAAGCACTATATTTTTATGTTAAATTAATATATTAATCTTTAAAACGCTCCCATTTTATGAGCATAAACTTATCCCCTAGCTCGGTAACTACAACGCCAGCACCTTTAACATTTTCAACTTTACTGAAGTAATTCGCTAGTTCTGGAGCATTTAATATTTTATAGGTTGGGTGGTAATTTGAATTATAAGGCCTCTTAATATTATATTTCTTAACCCAATTCATAATACTTACATGCGAAATACCTAAAATGCGTTCTATCTCACGATAAGACAAACCCTCTAAATACAGCTGTAGTGATTTGTTAACGTAATAATCATCAATCTTCTTTCCAATCTTGTTAACAGTAAAAAAGTAGCTGCATTTTTTACATTTATAACGCTGCCTATTATTAACAACACCGCTTTTTATATAATGGTCTGATCCGCAATTAGGACATAAATCAACTTTCATATATACTATTTTAGCATAAATATATCAATTTAGCAACAATTAAACAAAATGAAAGAGATTTAATATAAAAAAATTATTGATTTTCTAGAACTCTTTTAACCTTTTGAAGTAACTTTTAGATTCTTTTACAACTTTTGGCGCCAATATGAGGGTAGCAACCATGGTCGGTATAGCCATTAACGCAAAAACACCATCAATTAAATTGAGCATGACACTAAACGGTGTAGTCGCTGCCAGAATAATACTGAGAATATAAATGTAGTTATAGTAATGTTTTTTATCAGCCCCTACTATAAACGAAAGACATTTAGCGCCATAGTAAGCATAAGAAAATAGCGATGATATACTGAAAATAAACACACAAATCATTAGCATATATTTACCATAAACAGGCATAGTATGATTGAAAGCCGAAGCTGTTAAACTCACCCCATTATCGCTTGTAGTTTCCCAGACTCCAGTAACTAAAATAGCTAAAGCGGTTAAAGTGCAAACAATTAATGTATCAATTGCCGGACCTAACATGGCGACTAAACCTTCACGTACTGGTTCATCGGTTTTTGCAGCCCCATGCGCCATAGGAGCCGTTCCAATTCCCGCTTCGTTAGAAAATGCACCTCTTCTAATTCCTAATAAAATTAACGCCCCTAGAACACCGCCCATAAATGCATTGCCTTCATAATAATTTGCCGAAAATGCATCTGTAAACATCAATATAAAATACTTTGGAACGACACTATAATTCGAAATTAAAATATAAAGCACTAAAACAAAATACAATAGCACCATGGAAGGCACCATTTTAGAAGCGGCATGACTAATTCGATTTAACCCACCTAAAATAATAACCGACGTTAAAGACACCAATACAAAAGCTAAAATGAGATTAGATTTTAAACCTACTTCAACCCCGTTTGGAGTTAAAACTATATCGTTAAATGCCTGCGTTAATTGATTAACGTTTACAACTGGTAAAGCACCAATCATTCCAAATAGACTAAACATGATTGCCAGTGGTTTCCATGACTTTCCTAAGCCTTCGATAATGAAATACATAGGACCACCTTGAATTTCTCCAGCACTATCTTTACCACGATACATCACAGCTAAACTACAGGTAAAAAACTTTGTAGACATCCCCACAATAGCGCTTACCCACATCCAAAACATGGCTCCTGGACCTCCTACAGAAATTGCGACTGCCACTCCTGCAATATTACCCATACCAATGGTTGAGGATAAGGCTGTGGTTAAGGCTTTAAAATGAGAAATTTGCCCAGGATCATTTGGATCGTCATATTTTCCTCTTAAAACTTGAATGGCATGCCCTAAGTATCTAAAAGGCAAAAACTTTGATAAAATTAGCAGATAACATCCACCTCCTATTAATAAAATCACCAACGGTAATCCCCAGGCATAATCAGAAAAAGTCTTTATAATTTGCTCCATAAAAGCTATAAGTATTTTATAAATATATCACTTTACAAACGTTCTACTTTAATTATTTAAAAGTATATTTATCCTTGTAAACCAACTTATGGCTCAATCTAGTCGCTTATATTTTATAGATGCTGTTAGGGCATTTGCTATTTTAATGATGCTCCAAGGTCATTTTATAGACACCTTGTTAGCCCCTGTTTATAAAGACAAGTCTGACATTGCGTTTACCATTTGGTCTTATTTCAGAGGCATTACTGCGCCAACCTTTTTTACTATTTCAGGTTTGGTCTTTACCTATTTATTGCTTCGCGCCTACGCTAAAGGTGATGATAAACCAAGAATAAAAAAAGGCTTATTTAGAGGGGTGCTTTTACTTGCCATTGGATACAGCCTACGTGTTAATATATTTCATTGGTTATCAGGCTATTTTAATTCTTATTTTTTAGTTATTGATGTTTTACAATGCATCGGGTTATCCTTAATATTTTTAGTGGTTTTACATATCATTCTTAAAAAATATAGCTACCTTTTCTCAGTTATATTATTTACAATTGGTTGCATTTGCTTTGTAACCGAGCCACTTTATCGCAACATCAATTTAAATCATATTCCCAATGTAATCGCAAATTACATGACAACGTCCAACGGATCTGTTTTTACAATATTACCTTGGTTTGGATATTCAGCATTTGGGGCATTCATATCTACTGTTTTCTTTAGGCACGTGCATCGTGAACGATTTAAACTCATTACTATTTTTACATTCTTTATTGTTGGAATCTTCTTAATGCTTTACTCGTCTTGGTTTTTAATCGGACTTTACAACATTACCAATATTGAACTTTTTAAAATGAGTGCGAACTACAATTATCTATTTTCCAGATTAGGCAATGTTTTAATACTATTTGGTGTTTTTTACATGGTAGAACAATTTTTAAAACACTCCATTATTGCAAGAATAGGCGAAAAAACTTTATCTATTTATGTGATACATTTTATATTGCTTTATGGAAGTTTTACAGGCTATGGTTTAAAGCGATATTTAAAACAATCATTAGAACCTGAAACTGCCATTTTAGGAGCCCTATTGTTTATGATAGTGGTTTGCTTTATCTCATTTCATTATGCAAAAACCAACCATTTTGTTTATAATTTGATCCGTAAAATGGTAGACAAATTTAAAAACTAACTTATGGCTTATGATGAATTTTTAGCAGACCGAATTAGGCGTCAATTAAAAGATAAACACATTATTTTTTCTGAATTAAAAATGATGGGTGGTTTATGCTTTAAGGTGGACGATAAAATGCTTTGCGGCATCCATATCGATAAAAAATATGGCGATAGTTTGCTTATGGCAAGAATAGGCGAAATGGTTTATCAAGCCGAATTAAAAAAACCAGAATGTTTGCCTATGGATTTAACTGGAAGACCCATGAAAGGCTACATTTTCGTAACACCAGATGGTTTTGAAAACGAACAAGATTTATCATATTGGTTAGATTTGTGTTTAAAATTCAACCCTCTTGCAAAATCAAGCAAAAAGAAAAAATAATTTAGCTTTTAAACTTATATTTGTAGTAAAACACTTGTACCACATCTACACATGTCTCATAAATTTATTTTAACATTCCTATTAGTATTCACATTCGGTTGTATATCAGCCCAAAATGCACCAATTCTTATAAAAGGAAAAGTATTAGAAAGCAACAATAATCTACCTATAGAGTACGCTACAATTTCAATTTTAAATAAAAACTCAAATCAACCCCTAACTGGCACTATTTCTGGTCAAGACGGTACATTTCAACTCAAAACCAACGAAACCAATTTTTTAATAGAAGTCAGCTTTATGGGTTTTAAATCCAAAACGATTTCTGAATTTGAAATTATTAAAAACACTATCGATTTAAATACCATAATTCTATCTGAAGACAGTCAAGCTTTAGATGAAATAGTGGTTCGTGCTGAAAAATCTCAAACCGAATTCAAACTTGATAAACGTGTGTTTAATGTCGGGTTAGATTTGAGTTCTACAGGCGCTAGTTCTTTAGAAGTGCTTAACAGCATCCCTTCGGTAAATGTAAATATTGAAGGTGAAATTAGTTTAAGAGGTAGTCAGGGTGTACAAATTCTCATTAACGGGAAACCATCTGTTTTAGCCAGTGCCGATGGTAACGCACTTGGAAGCATTACTGCAGATATGATTGAACAAGTAGAAGTTATTACCAATCCATCGGCCAAATATGATGCTGAAGGGACTTCTGGAATCATCAACATCATCATTAAAAAGTCTGAAAAACGAGGTATAAATGGTTCGGCAACCTTAAATTTTGGCGTCCCAAATAGCAATAGTTTTGGACTTAGTGTTAATAAAAGAACTGAAAAGTTTAACCTTTTTAGTCAATTAGGTTTTGGTATTCGCACCTTCCCTGACGAGCGTAAATCAATCAATCAAGATTTGATAAATAATACGACCATTAGAAGTATTGGCGAGAGTGAATTTGATGAAAAGTTTGCCAACATATTGATTGGTACCGATTATCATATTAACGATAGAAATGTGATTACACTATCAGGTTCTTACGCCTATGAATTTGAAGACCAATATTCGAATACAAATTTTACTGAAACCGATGCTTCTAATGCAACCACCAACAGCTGGATAAGAGATGAAGTTACAGAAGCAGACAACCCGAAACTTCGATATGAACTACAATACAAGAAGAACTTTAAAAGACATGAAGACCAAAACTTGCTATTTAGTGCTTTAGGCAGTTCTTTTCGTAAAGATCAATTTTCAGATTTTGAAAACACTGTTATTATGGGAGATGACGATGATTTTCAACAAAAAACAAGAACCGATTATAAGTTAGAAGATTATACTTTTAAATTGGATTATACCCACCCGTTTTTAGAGAAATATACCATTGAAACTGGCTCGCAATATGTTATAAATAGTGTTTCTAATGATTTTGCGGTGAGCAATTTAGAAAATGGTATTTGGGTAAATAACCCAGATTTAACTAATGTGTTTGATTTTGATCAAAAAGTACTTGGTATTTATACTACGGCAGCTTACGAAGGTGATATTTGGGGGCTTAAACTCGGACTTAGATTTGAACATACCGATTTAAGCACCTTACTAGAAACCACCAACGAAAGTAACGGTAACAACTACAGTAACCTATTCCCTAGTATACATTCTTCATATAAAATTAGCGATAACTTTTCCATACAAGCTGGGTACTCAAAACGTATTAAAAGACCAGGTTTACGAGAATTAAATCCGTTTTCAAACATCCGAAACAACTTTAATATTTCCACCGGAAACCCCGATTTGCAGCCAGAATACACAGATTCTTATGAAATTACAAGCATCCATAAAATAGGCAAAGCATCCTTAAATTTTAGTTTGTACAACAGATACACTATTGATGTTGTAGATCGTATTTCAACTTTCGAGAATAATGTTAGTACATCAAGGCCAGAAAATGTGGGTACAAATTCCACAACAGGTTTCGAGGCCAACGGAAAATACGCACCAACTGATTGGTTCTCCTTTAATGGTGATTTTAATATTAATTATTTTACTAGAAAAGGTGTATTTGAAGCAACGAATTTCGATTTTAAAGGCAATCAATGGTCGTCCAGTCTAACTACCAAGTTCAAACTACCTTCGCAATTTGATTTAGAAATATCAGGAAATTATAATTCTAAATTTAAAACCTTGCAAAATGATATTTCAGAAAATTATTTTGCAGATTTTGGATTGAGAAAAAAAATACTCAAAGGAAAAGTTATATTAAACCTAAGTATTCGCGACGTTTTTGCAACAAGAATCAATGAAACCATTACATCTCAATCCGATTTCTATTTATTTAATAGCAGGCAACGCGGGCGTTTTGTAACATTTGGTATTAGTTATGGATTTGGTAAAGGGGAGGCTATGCAGTTTTCTGGTCAAAGACGCTGAAAAAAATCTCTATTTGGTAAAAAAATTTCAAAACATGACAAATGTAAGCTTTTAGGTACATGATATTAGTAATTTTGTAGCTTCAGTTTTATCAAAACACTAAATTATGAACACGAAACTTAGTCTTATTATTTGCACCACTTTATTAGCTTTGGTATCATGTAAGCATGAGCCTAAATTAACCCTAGCAGCCGATAGTAAGCACAAACACCAATGGAGTTATTCTGGTGAAACTTCTCCTGAACATTGGATAGAAATTGAAAAAAACTCTGATTGTGATGGTAAGCAACAATCACCCATAAACATCATTAATATCAATGCAGACTCCATTCCCGCAAAAGGAAAATTAGACATTTTATATACACCTACAACACTTATTAGCAAGGTTGAAAATAACGGACATTCCATTCAATTTGATTTTGAATCTGGCGATTCTATAACCTATAAAAACGAAACATTTTACTTAAAACAAATCCATTTTCACGAACCCTCAGAACATAAAATAAACGGTGTTATATATCCCATAGAGATGCATCTGGTGCATGTTAGTAAATCTGGAAGTATTACCGTTTTAGGTATTTTGGGTGAAGAAGGCGAAGAAAGTCAGCTTTTTGAATTTTTCGAGAGTTTTTTACCACTTGAAAATGGCGCTGTTAAAGACATCCATCAAAAAATTGATTTATCGAGCCTATTTCTTGAAGAAAAACATTACTACTCGTATGGTGGCTCATTAACCACACCACCATGTACTGAAGGTGTTAATTGGATTGTATTTAAAGAGCCTATTATTTTATCGGTTGAAGAAGTTTTAAAGCTTAGAAATAATATGCCTATTAATAATTATCGAAATGAGCAACCTTTGAATGACAGGGTTGTAAAACTAAATTATTAAGACTTACTTTTTTAATACTTATGAATTTTAAAGCCGTTATATTTGATTTAGATGGAACACTTGTAAACTCCATTGAAGATTTAGGTGATTCGTTGAATGAGGTGCTTCGCAATTACAATTACCCAACACATAGTTACGAAGCTTACGAGAATTTTATTGGCAGCGGTATAAGAAGTCTCGTTGTAAAAGCCTTACCAGAAAACCAGCGCGATGAAGCACAAATTAACAGGAGTTTTGATGATATGATGCATGTTTATCGCAGCCAATGTACCAATAAAACAAAGCCTTACGAAGGTATCATCGAATTGCTTGATCAATTAAAAGCACGTCAATTAAAACTTTGTGTTCTATCTAATAAAGCAGATGAGTTTACTAAGAAAATTGTGCAAAATATATTTCCAGGTTATTTTGATTCTATTCATGGATTAAGTCTTGAAGCTCATAAAAAACCAAATCCAATAAAGGCAATTGAGATAAGCAAAAACTTAAACATTAAACCCGAAGAAATCATTTATATAGGCGATACAGGTATTGACATGCAAACGGCAACTAACGCTAATATGTATGCTGTTGGTGTTTTATGGGGATTTAGAAGCAAAGACGAATTAAAAAATACTGGTGCTAAATACATACTAGAGCACCCCTTGGATTTAATGAAGATATTATGATTGAAAACTAAAAAGACCTTGTCTACACAAGGTCTTTTTTTTATTCTAGCTAGATGTTTCTACTTTAAATACGATAAAACATTAGCTTCAATTCGCTTTTGGATGTTACTAACATCTGCCTTAACAAATGTTTCTCCTGTAATGTTTTCGTATAATTCAATATAGCGTTCTGAAACAGATTCAATATACTCATCGCTCATAAAAGGAACGGTTTGCCCTTCTAAACCTTGAAAGTTATTAGCAATTAACCATTGACGAACAAACTCTTTAGACAGTTGTTTTTGTGCTTCGCCTTTATCTTGACGCTCTTGGTAACCATCAGCATAAAAATAACGCGACGAATCTGGTGTATGAATTTCATCTATTAAAACAATTTTACCCTCTTTAGTTTTTCCAAATTCATATTTGGTATCGACTAAAATTAAGCCACGAGACGCCGCAATTTCAGACCCGCGTTGAAATAACTTTCTAGTATAATCTTCTAGAATTACATAATCTTCTTCTGAAACGATACCACGTTTTAGAATATCTTCACGAGAAATATCTTCATCATGGTCTCCCATTTCTGCTTTGGTGGCAGGTGTGATGATAGGATCTGGAAACTTATCGTTTTCTTTCATACCCTCTGGCATAGGTACACCACAAAGCATTCGTTTTCCTGCTTTATACTCTCGCGCAGCGTGTCCAGACATGTACCCCCGAATAACCATTTCTACTTTAAAAGGCTCACACAAATGCCCTACTGCTACGTTAGGGTCTGGTGTTGCTGTTAACCAATTTGGCACTAAATCTTGCGTAGCTGCCATCATTTTAGTAGCAATTTGATTGAGTATTTGCCCTTTATACGGAATGCCTTTTGGCATAACCACATCGAACGCTGAAAGACGGTCTGTGGCAATCATGATTAATTCTTGATCGTTTATATTATATACTTCTCTTACTTTTCCTTTGTAGACGCTTTTTTGTCCTGGAAAATTAAAATTGGTGTCGATTATAGTGTTACTCATTAGTACAGTACTGCTTTTGGCTTCCAGCATTTTGCTATAGGCCTATTTTATTATTTGTTTTATACTTTTCTAAAAAGCCCTAGCCCAGATTGAGGCATTTGTTGGAGCTCCTCGAAGAGAGCGACTGCCGAAAGCTGGAATTAGCTTCAAAAAAAATCACTCTGTGTTTTCTATATTTTTATAAGCGGCAATAACTTTTTTAACGAGTTTGTGACGGATGACATCTTTATCGTCTAGAAAAATCATGCCAACGCCTTCTACATTTTTTAAAATTAATAGCGCTTCTTTAAGCCCTGAAATGGTGCGACGTGGTAAATCTATTTGTCCTGGATCGCCAGTTAAAAGGAACTTTGCGTTTTTACCCATACGCGTTAAAAACATTTTCATTTGGGCGTGAGTGGTGTTTTGTCCTTCGTCTAAAATCACGAACGCATTATCGAGGGTACGCCCACGCATAAAGGCCAATGGCGCAATTTGAATGGTACCATTCTCAATGTAATGAGCCAGTTTTTCTGGTGCTATCATATCGCGCAGCGCATCGTAAAGCGGTTGCATGTATGGGTCTAGTTTTTCTTTTAAATCGCCAGGTAAAAACCCAAGATTTTCTCCTGCTTCAACTGCCGGACGTGTTAAAATAATACGTTTTACTTCTTTATTTTTTAAGGCTTGAACCGCCAATGCAACACCGGTATAGGTTTTACCTGTTCCTGCAGGACCGATAGCAAAAACCATATCGTTTTTACGCATACTTTCTACCAGTTTGCGCTGGTTTGCCGTTTGTGCTTTTATTAGTTTTCCGCCAACGCCATGAACAATAACCTCTCCGCTTTGCTTTGATGTTGTATAGTCGTCGCTACTTTGGCTTGTTAAAACGCGCTCTATAACGTTTTCATCCAATTTGTTATACTTTGCAAAATGCTTTAATAGCATTGAAATACGGCGGTCGAATTCTTCTAATAAATCTTCATCGCCAAAAGCTTTTAGTTTATTTCCGCGAGCAACAATTTTTAATTTAGGGAAATACTTTTTAAGAAGTTCAATGTTAGTGTTTTGAGGACCAAAAAATTCTTTTGGTGATATTTCTTCAAGTTCGATAATAATTTCGTTCAAAAGCGTGTTATTAGTTTAAAGATTTACGATTATAATATATTGAAATAATGTTTACTTAGATGAAATGATTTATTAGTTTTGTAATACAATCATGTGAAACTCAAAAATACATAATTTTGGGTGAGTTAACATTAAAAACATATCAACAATTTGCCCATGGCAATTATAACATTAACAACCGATTTTGGTGAAAAAGATTACTTTGCTGGCGCTACAAAAGGCGCTATTTACAGTGAGCTACCCGATGTTAAAATTGTTGATATCTCGCATTCAGTTTCGCCGTTTAATATTCCCGAAGCGGCTTACATTATTCAAAATGCATATAAAAGTTTCCCGAAAGGCAGCATTCATATTATTGGAATAGATTCTGAGATAAATCCTGAAAATAAACATATTGCCATTAAGTTAGACGAGCACTATTTTATTTGCGCTAACAATGGTATTATGAGTATGATTTGTTCTGAAATAGCACCAGAAAAAATTGTTGAAATAAATATACACGATAAGATTCAAACCAGTTTTCCGGTATTGGATGTATTTGTTAAAGTGGCTTGCCATATTGCACGTGGTGGCACTTTAGAAGTTATAGGTAAATCGATTTCTGAAATTAAGCCTATTAAAAACATTGTGCCTTATGTAAATGATGACAAAACACAGATCATAGGAAGCATCATATACATTGATAACTACGGCAATGTGGTTACCAATATAAAACGTGGTTTTTTTGAAACGGTACAGAAGGGACGTAAGTTTGAAATTTCGGCACGAAACTATACATTTAAGAAAATTTATAATAAATACAGTGATATTGTAAACTTCGAAATTCCTGAAAATAAACGAAACGATGAAGGTAGAAAACTTGTTGTTTTTAATTCGGGAGATTTTTTAGAAATAGCGGTTTATAAGAGTAATAGTGCAACGGTTGGTAGTGCCTCAACGCTTTTAGGTTTAGGCTTAATGGATACCGTTAGTGTTAACTTTATACCAGAACCTGTGTTACCAAAAGGTATTGAAATTCCTGAAAATATAACCAAAGCCGCCGATTATTAATTTAATAAAAATATATGCTAGTAAGAATAGTGAAAATGGGGTATTACAAACAAAATATTGAGGTATTCCTTGAAAATTTTGAAAATACCAAATCTCAAATTAGAGGTTTTGAAGGTTGCCAATTTTTAGAATTATATCGCGATAAAAAAGACCCAACTATATTTTTTACTTATAGCCATTGGGAATCTGAAGAAGCTTTAGAAAACTACAGAAAATCTGAACTTTTTAAAAGAGTATGGAGTAAAATAAAACCGCTTTTTAGTATGAGACCTGAAGCTTGGAGCGTTGATAAATTGGAAACTCTGGAATAAATAGTCTCATAGTATTCAATGACCATATACAGTAAAATAGGATTGATATCATAGTCAAGAAATAAATTTTACATTTGTGAATTCATAGTAAAAAAACTTAATGTTAGCTATACTAAAAAAAGAAATAAACTCATTTTTTGCATCGCCCATAGGCTATTTAGTTATTGGTATTTTTTTAGTGCTAAACGGCTTGTTTCTTTGGTTTTTTAAAGGCGAGTTTAATATTTTAGATTATGGTTTCGCAGATTTGTCGTCCTTCTTTTTATTAACACCTTGGATTTTAATTTTCTTAACTCCTGCCGTAACCATGCGTAGCTTTTCCGACGAGAAAAAACAAGGCACTCTAGAACTATTACTCACTAAACCCATTTCTCATTTCAATATCGTTTTAGGAAAGTATTTTGGGGCTTTTATTTTAATTTTAATGGCGCTTATTCCAACATTTCTATATGTATACACTGTTTATCAATTGGGAAATCCAGTTGGGAACATCGATATGGGCAGCACAATAGGCTCTTATTTTGGATTACTTTTTTTAGTAGCGAGCTATACCGCTATAGGAGTTTTTGCTTCTACACTATCAGATAATCAAATTGTAGCTTTTATTGCTGCTGTTTTTATTTGCTTTGTTTTTTATATTGGATTTGAAGGACTTGCGGAATTTTTATCTAGCGATTTTGTTGAACATTTAGGCATGAGTAGTCATTTTAAAAGTATGAGCCGTGGCGTATTAGATACGCGTGATATCATCTATTTTTTAAGCGTTACCTTTTTCTTTTTATGGCTTACCAAAATAAATATTAATAAAGCAAACTAAATGATTGTAACGCCTTTATTTGTTGTTTTTTTAATTATTGTTTTTGTTGGTGTTTGGCTATTTTTAAATACCATCGATAAACGTAAATGGCTTACGTTTTTAGTAAGTTTAATATTAAGCCCCATAGTGTATTTCTATATGTTTTACCCCATGCTAAATATTATTAGCAGCTATCATCATCAAAAATATTTTGATGCCGAAGCTTGGGAAGAAAAACCAGCATTACGCTATGAAATGGCTAACCAAATGCTAAAAGACAGCCTATTAATTGGGAAAAATAAAGATGACATTGAAACCCTTTTAGGCGAACCAGAGTGGTTGGGATGGGATGAAAATATTAAAGCCATTTCACCAGAAAAATGGAATTACAACATGGGTTTTGTTCCGGGCGCTTTTAATAATATGCAAGAATGTATTGAGCTTCAATTTGAAAATAATAATGTCACATCGGTAAGACCATATCAATTAGAAAAGACTTTTGAATAAAACAATAAAACATATAGTCATTCTTATCATCGCTATAATTGCGATTAATCTACTAAGCAGTAAATTGTTTAAACGTTTCGATTTAACTGCCGATAATCGTTATACTTTAAGTGCATCTGCTACCGAAATTATAAAAGATTTAGATTCGCCAATCGTTATTGATGTGTTTTTAGAAGGCGAAGATTTTCCATCGGAATTCAGACGTCTTCAAAAGGAAACAAAACAGTTATTGGAGGAGTTTGCAACGATAAACAACAATATTGTTTTTAACTTTTTAAATCCGCTTGAAAATGAATCCACACGAGAGCGCAACATACAGCAACTTACCCAACGTGGATTAACTCCAATGCAACTCAGCGTCCAAGAAAATGGTAAAGCTACACAAGCTGTTATTTTTCCTTGGGCTTTAGCTAGTTATAACGAACAAACGGTTATTATTCCTTTGGTAAAAAACAAAATTGGCGCCTCGCAACAAGAATTGGTTTCCAATTCTGTGCAACATTTAGAGTATGCTTTTGCGGATGGGTTTAGTAAACTTATCAACCCTAAACGGCGCAAGATTGCCATTTTAAAAGGCAACGACCAATTACAAGACAGATACATAGCCAACTTTGTTAAAAAACTAGGCGAGTATTATTACATCGCGCCTTTTACTCTTGATAGTGTGGCAACTAATCCGCAAAACACGCTTAACGCGATTAAAGATTTCGATTTAATAATTTCAGCTAAACCTACAGAAGCCTTTTCTGAAGACGAAAAATTTGTACTGGACCAATTCACCATGAACGGAGGTAAAAGTTTGTGGCTCATTGATGCTGTTGTTATGGAAAAAGACAGTTTGTACAACGACACTGGGAAAAACTATGCCGTTTCAAGAGAATTAAACCTCACTGATTTCTTCTTTAAATATGGCGTTCGCATAAATCCATACATGGTAAGTACGCTATACTCTGCTCCTATTACCTTGGCTATGGGCGAAGGAAGTCAGTCGCAATTTCAGCATTTAAAATGGCCTTATTCACCTTTGGCAAATACCAACAGTAATCACCCAATAGTTAACAATTTAAATTTAGTCAAATTCGATTTTGCTAATCCCATCGATACTTTAAAAAACAGCCTAAAAAAAACCATACTTCTTGAAACAGCAACACTTACTAAACTAGAAGGCACACCAAGAGAAGTGAGTTTAAGGTTGGTAACGCAAGAGCAAAATCCGCAATCGTTTAACAAAGGCAACCAAAATTTGGCGGTTTTAATTGAAGGTGAATTCCAATCGGTTTACAGCAACCGCATACCTCCTTTTAATATTCAAAAAGCGTTAAACAAAAGCATTCCAACAAAAATGATTGTGATAGCCGATGGCGATGTAATTAAAAATGATGTGATTAGAAATGTGCCTCAAGAATTAGGTTTTGACCGTTGGACAGGACAAACTTATGGCAACAAAGAATTTTTACTGAATGCCGTGAATTATTTATTAGACGATAACGGACTTATAAACATTCGCTCCAAAGAAATTGCTGTAGCCTTCTTAAATCAGCAAAAAATAGCTTCAGAAAAAACCAAGTGGCAACTTATAAACATCTTACTACCACTTGTTTTACTACTTGTTTTCGGATTTATATTTAACTACTTCAGAAAGAAAAAATACGCTTCTTAAATGTTAATAAGTTTGTTTCGAAATATAGACTGTATGGAATATATTTGTAAGTAGCGATTTTATAAACTAACACGTATTTTACATAGATGAAATTTATAGTATCAAGTACTTATTTATTAAAACAATTACAGGTTTTAGGCGGTGTAATTAATAGCTCGAACACCCTACCGATTTTAGACAACTTTTTATTTGAATTAGATAATAACCATTTAACGGTTTCTGCAAGCGATTTAGAAACTACAATGGCGTCGACTTTAGATGTTGAAAGCGAAAGCAAAGGAAGTGTTGCTATACCTGCACGATTATTATTAGATACTTTAAAAACCTTTCCTGAGCAACCCTTAACTTTTGTTGTTGAAGACAATAACACCATTGAGATTAGCTCAAATCATGGTAAATATGCTTTAGCTTACGCTGATGGCAACGAATTCCCAAAAGCTGTGGCTTTGGAAGATCCGAGTAAAACAGTGATTACTGGCGATATTTTAGCGACTGCCATTAGCAAGACTATTTTTGCTGCTGGTAACGACGATTTACGCCCTGTAATGAGTGGTGTATTTTTTCAGTTTTCTACTGAAGGTTTAACTTTTGTAGCTACCGATGCGCACAAATTGGTAAAATACACGCGTGAAGATGTAAAAGCAAATCAAGTTGCAGAATTTATTATGCCTAAAAAACCTTTGAATTTATTAAAAGGAATTTTAGCCGCTAGTGACGATGAGATTGCTATTGAATATAACGACAGTAATGCCAAATTCACGTTTGAAAACTCGGTATTAATTTGTCGATTGATAGACGGGAAATATCCAAATTACGAAGCAGTAATTCCAAAAGAGAACCCGAATAGATTGGTAATAGATAGAAACCAATTTTTAAATTCGGTACGTCGTGTTAGTATTTTTTCTAACAAAACGACACATCAAATACGATTGAAAATTGCTGGTGCCGAACTTAATATTTCTGCAGAAGATATTGATTACAGCAACAAAGCAGAAGAACGTTTAACCTGTGATTATCAAGGTGATGATATGCAAATCGGGTTTAACTCACGCTTTTTAACTGAAATGCTGAATAACTTAAATTCTGATGAAGTACAATTAGAAATGAGTATGCCAAATAGAGCAGGTATTTTAACCCCTGTTGATGGTTTGGATCCTGGTGAACAAGTAACTATGCTTGTAATGCCTGTAATGTTGAATAATTAATTTATTCCCACGAAGGTGGGAATCTCATGATATTTAAGCAGTAATCTTTAATGAGGTTGCTGCTTTTTTTGTAACCTAAAGGTAAGCACTTGACTTTGTCAGAAAAATTATTAACTTCGTTTAATAATTGATAAAGTTTATTGAAACGGAACTTTATCTTTGCGTTGTGCATAATTAAAAAATGACCTTACTTCCAATGCAATTTCGTACAAAAATAAAGTATAGCAAGTTCAACAAGCTTGATAAAGCTGACATTTTTAATGTAATAGAAAGATATCTGAATGAAGAAAGATTTAATTATAGCGTTAGAAAAAAGAACAAGATAATATTTCATAAATCTGATGGATGGACATCTTTTAACGCAAAATCTTTTTTGGTAAGCGGAATAGTCAAGGTAACAGAGAAAGATGACGGATTTGAAATTATTAATGGAAATTGGATGGTTTTTCTAATTGCAATACCATTCCTTCTAATTATATTTTTAGCCGATTCTGACTTTTCAACTATTGACGAAAATGATATAAGAATTATTAAATATTTTTTTACGGTAATCTTCGGAGGAAACCTGATTATTCGATTTTTTGCGCATCTGACTTTTAAAACAAAAATAAAAGAACTGATAAAAACTATGCACAACACCGTATAAAAATAATTGCTAAATTAGTGCTTAACCAAAGGTCGTTGCAATTTTGTTACGTCTGATTTTCCTTCGGAAAATCTTCGCACACAAACACGCAACTTTCCATATACATTAACGTTAAACGAACCTCCCCAAAAGCAAACCAACATTTTATTTATAAATTAATTTTGCAAATACCCGCATTAAGGATTGCAGTGGAAAGCCCACAGCGAGGTACGAGCGAGGACTTGTAACGGAAAGCCTGACCCGACAGGGGAATGCCCAAATTATAAATAAAAAAAACGCCCACTAAAAAGTGAGCGCTTAATTATCTCGGTTAACTAAACTAACTAATAAAATTAAGAGATAATGGGTATGTTGGTGCTTCTCCTCTGCTTGCTTTTATGGCATTTACTATGGGAAATACGATGGAAATAATACCTAAACCAATAAATCCTAAAAGGCCTAAACCAAAGAGTAATATTAAAGGTATGCAGATAATGCAATACAGAATTAAACTTAACTGGAAGTTAATAATGTTTTTACCGTGCGTATCCATTTGATACACTTTTTCTTTTTGTGTAAGCCACAGCACTAAGGGTAATATTAAGCTCCCAAAACCAGTTACTAAACTTATTAACTGACTTAAATGTGTGATGACTAATAATTGATTGTCTTGTCTCATGATGATTAATGTTTTGATTGATACTTATTTGACGAAAATCAACATGAAATGTTACACCCAAGATGCTATTTTAACAAAGTATTAATGCTTTACTTATGCTGCATAACCAATAGCGGGATATCTATTTTAAAGGCATAACGTTCTACGGCATGGGTTTTAAACAAGCGTTCTAGAAAGGAGTGCTTTTTATTCATAATGGCCAGCATATTAACGCCGTTTTTATGAATATAATCGCTTACGACGCTAAACATTTCGTTACTTGGTGTATCGATATATTCGTGCTCTGCATCACTGAAGTTGGTTGCGAAAAAATCGATATTATCATAAGCATCATAGGCCAAATGGTTTTGATCTGCCAAATGAAGAATTTGCAATGAGGCGTTATTGGTGGTTATAATTTTGTTTAAAATTTCAAGTTCTTCTTTTTGAAACCGTTTAGAGTTTGTCGTGGCAAAGGCCACATGATTAATTTTATTGAACTTATACTTATCTGGGATAGCCAATGCTGGTGTATTACAACGTTGCATAACCCGAACGGTATTACTCCCAAAAAGTACTTTTTCTAGTCCGGAAGCACCCTTAGTACCCATGATTATTAAATCGATTTGATGTTTGTCGCATACTTGATTTACGGAATCTATAAAATTATCATAATCGACAATGGCATGAAATTCATGTTTATTATTATAAAATTCTTCTTTTAGCGTAGTAATGATGTTGTCTATAGATTTTTTAGCGGCATTAATAAGGGTTTTATAGATGGTAGTAGATGAGTTGACCACCATCATATCATCTGTAATAAAAGACGATGCTTTTTGTACATTCAGGATATAAAACTGACACTTTTTGTCTTTTAAAAACTCTAAAGCATAATAAATAGCATTTATTGAGTTTTTTGAAAAGTCTGTTGGTAAAAGTATATTTTTCATGAGTACAACAAATTAATTACCTAGTAAACTTATTACGAAAACCTTGTAAAAACTATGATATAAGTCAGTTAACCCATGCTATGATATTATCTTTAATAAATTAGTATAATAATTTTAAGGATTGTATTTTCGGCACAATAAATGATTAATTGTACGTTATAATCTAAATCATAATTTATGACACGTATTGCCCTATTATTTTTGTTTCTAGTTTCTTTGACACTACATGCACAAAATACTGCCATTGGTTTTAATGAAAAATTAACTTACACGGCTTCATATAACATGTCTGGTATTTTAACCGATTTGGCTGAAGTAACTATGGAAACCACTCCCGTGCAAACCTCGAAAGCCAAATTGTTACGTTTAAAATGTAAAGCCACCACATACAGCAAATGGGATAACTTTTTTAAAATTAGAGACTTATACGAAAGTTACGTTAACCCAAATTCGTTAAGGCCATATTTATACAATCGAGATATTAATGAAGGTGGCTACCACAAAAACATGAAGTACACCTTTAGTCATAAAACCAAAACAGTAAAAACGGTTCAGACTAAAAAAAGCGGTTGGCAAGAGAAAAAAACAGTTTCTATTGGTACGGACACAAAAGATATTATTTCAACGTTGTATACCATCAGAACCTTCGATTTAACTAATTTAAGCCCTGGCACAAGTAAAATATTTACCATCTTATTTGACCGAGAGGAGATAAAAGCAAAAGTAACATATCTAGGCAAAGAAACTATTCCTACGGCTATTGGCAGCAAAACGTGTTACAAAATATCGTTAGGTTCTGCAAGTTCAAATACGGTAACTGGCACGCTTTGGTTAACTGCAGACGAGAATAAAATTCCAGTTTATGGGAAATTTAAAATTCCTGTAGGTACAGGTGAGTTAAAAATAAAATCGGCATCAGGACTAAAAAATTAATTGAATAGACAATGAAAAAACTCTTTACAATTCTAGCCTTTATAGCTTCGTTATTTGCTATTATTTTTTCGGTATTACCAATTTCAAATCTTGCTGTTATGCCTGCAGTAGCAGCCATATTCTTTGGATTAATTGCCTATTTCTTATCAAAAAAAGCAGGAAAAGTTAAAAAGATTATTCAGTTTACTTTCCTTTTAACCATAATTGCGCTGGCAATAACAACCTATAAATCTGTTTTCAATACTACAGAAGTTGCAAACACTGAGGCTATTGAAGCCACAGAAAACAAATTGGAAGAGGAATCTATGGAGGAATTAGAGAACCTTGAAATTGACTTAGATGAGTCAGAATTAGAAGATATTCTAATTGAATAGTAAGGTTTTTCTTTGTATAAATTTGTATCTTTGAACGCATCAAAGAGTGATACTCGCATACAAATTATTCACTTTCCCTAAGAGCAATAATTGATTGTAAGTGGCATGTTTTTGGTAATTGCTTATTATAATACATGAAAACTTTTTTTATTCTCTCAATATTTTTGTTAGTTGGTGCATGCGCTACCAAAAAATACACGGCTAAAATTGAAGATCTTAAAAACAGCATTGAGCTTGTTGATAGTACATCTGTAATTAAATATACCCAAACCATTACTGCTGATGAGCTAAAAACACATCTTTATAAATTTTCTTCGAACGAATTTGAAGGCAGACGCGTTGGAGAGCCAGGACAGAAATTAGCTGCTGAATTTTTAAAGACGTATTATCTAAACCAAAATATAAAATCGCCGTTAGGTGATACTAATTATTATCAATCAATTCCGTCAAGTTTTTTTAATGGAAAGTACAACGATTCTGAAAACGTATTAGCCTATATAGAAGGCTCTCATTTTCCTCAAGAAGTGATAATTATTTCGGCACATCTAGACCATTTAGGTATAACCAAAGATGGGCTCGTAAACAATGGTGCAGACGATGATGGCTCTGGCACCGTGGCATTAATGGAAATGGCACAAGCCTTTCAATTGGCAAAGAAAGAAGGTTTAGCGCCTAAACGCAGTATTTTATTTCTGCATTTAACTGGTGAAGAAATTGGTAAAAAAGGGTCTGAATTTTATACACAATACCCTGTGTTTCCGCTTGAAAATACGGTAACTAATTTAAATATTGATATGATTGGAAGGGTTGATAAATACCATACCAACAATAAAGATTATTTGTATTTAATTGGAGCGGACAGACTAAGTAAAGAGCTTCATTATATTTCAGAAAAAGTTAACAAAAGCTATTTTAATATTAATCTCGATTATCGATTTAATATTGAAGGTGAGGCACATGATTATTATGACAGGTCTGACCATTACAATTTTGCCTATAAAGGCATTCCAGTAATATTTTATTTTAACGGCGAACACGACGATTATCACAGAGCTACTGATACACCTGATAAAATTGATTATCCGTTATTAGAAAAACGCACAAGACTCATTTTTGCTACCGCGTGGCAAATTGCGAATCAAGACACCCGATTGGTTATTGATGAGCATAATGAACTGTTAAAATAGACTGAAATTAACAAGTCATTTAATTGATTTTCGTAATATAGCTTACTAAACTATTTATATTTCATATGAAAAAGCTACTCATTCTTTTTTTGGCTGCAGTTTTCTTAACGTCATGTAGTTCGTCACAAAATAAAACAAAAACCGAAAAAACAGTTAATCCTGAAACGTATTCTGCTACTATAACTTCTGCTGAACTTAAAGACATGCTTTACACCTATGCTTCTGATGAGTTTGAAGGCAGAAAAACAGGAGAACCAGGACAGAAAAAAGCCATTGAGTTTATTAAAAGTCATTACGTGGCTAATGGTATTCCGTCTCCAATTTCTGAAGGTGATTATTTTCAAGAAATTCCAGCAAGTTACTTTGGCAGTGGTATTAAAGATTCTGAAAACGTTATAGCATACATAAAGGGCAGTGATAAACCAGAAGAAGTCATTGTGATTTCTGCACATTTAGACCATATTGGCATTGAGAGGGATGGCGACATAAATAATGGCGCCGATGATGATGGTTCTGGAACAGTTGCCATATTAGAAATTGCTGAAGCTTTTAAAGCTGCTGAAAAAGCAGGAAATGGCCCTAAGCGCACCATTGTATTTTTACATGTTACAGGTGAAGAAATAGGACTTTACGGTTCTCGTTATTATGCCAATGAAGACCCTATCTTTCCGTTAGCCAATACCGTTGCTAATTTAAATATAGATATGATTGGTCGTGTAGACCCAAAACATGAAGATTCAGGTAAAAACTATTTATACCTAATTGGTTCTGATAAATTGAGTAAAGAGTTACATAATGTATCTGAAGAAGTTAATAAAAAATACTTCAACTTAGAATTTGATTATACCTATAATGATGACAACGACCCAAATCGTTTTTATTACCGTTCTGATCATTATAATTTTGCAAAAAATAATATTCCGGTAATTTTCTATTTCAATGGTACTCATGCCGATTATCATAGACCATCAGATACGCCAGATAAAATTAATTATGACTTTTTAGAAACACGATCAAAACTTATATTTCATACTGCTTGGGAAATTGCCAATAGAGAAGAACGTTTAAAAACTAGATTAAAAAAATATTAAGCCACAAAAAAAGCCTTTCAAATATTTGAAAGGCTTTTACTTTTTGGGTGGATGATGGGATTCGAACCCACGACCCTTGGTACCACAAACCAATGCTCTAACCAACTGAGCTACAACCACCATTTAAGCGCATTTTGCAATGCGTGTGCAAATGTAAATGATTTCCATCTTTATTACAAAGACTTTTTTAATATTTTAATTAAGTTTTTTTATTTTAAATCAAATAAACTATCTACCGCGGCATAACGTTCTGTAGTAAAACCTTCTGCATGATCTACCCCAACTAATCTGCCTAAATCTTTTGCTCTATAAATAATACTATCTGTAAAGTTTTTACTCGAAATAGGTGTTTCTGGAGCTTTACTTTTTGCATCGTAAAACTGCGTTTTGTAAGCTAATACCGCTTCCATTTTTTTATCAATAAAGCCAGATACATCAACAGCAACATCAGGTTCTAAATTTTTCCATTGCATATAATGATACACTTGCTTTGGGCGCCATGGATTCTGTATTTCACCTTCATCTAAGGTTTGAATTTTTAGCAACCCACTTAAAAAACAAGCATCACTAACTAGTTTACTACCTTTTCCGTGGTCAATATGTCTATCATCAATAGCATTACATATTACAATTTCAGGTTGGTATTTTCTAATCATGGTAATAATAGCTAACTGGTGTTCTTTATTATTAACAAAAAACCCATCAGCAAACTCCATATTGGTGCGCATGATAACACCTAATATTTTAGCAGCATTAAAGGCCTCTTCATCTCTGGTTTCGGCAGTGCCGCGAGTACCTAATTCTCCCCTTGTTAAATCTATAATACCTACTTTTTTACCTTTTGAAACTTCCTTTGCCAAAGTTGCACCACAACCTAATTCTACGTCGTCTGGATGTGCTCCAAAGGCTAAAATGTCTAATTTCATAACTCAATTTGTTTTTTATTTCACCGTTTAGCCTTAAAACTAAATCATTTTATTTACTTAAAATATAGAATTTCGTAAAACTCAATATCACGAAAACGTATTCGCTAATGTTTTATTCATTTTATACCCACTAAAAATAGCAATAATTGAAAAATAACACCTTCAAGTAAAGCATGACATTCGTCATAATTATTAGTTCGTATCCACAGTAATTTTACCCCATAATTAATTAGCACTACTTAATCTGTGCTAAAACTAATAAAGAAATTTAAGATATGATCTATTTAATGCTCACCATTTTAGTAATTACTATTGGTCTGTTTGTTTGGGGAAAGTTTACACCAGATATTGTTGCTTTAATTTCTATGTTAAGTTTGTTTTTAACAGGCATTCTTGATGCAACGGAAACGCTAAGCGGATTTAGTAATCCAACTGTAATTATGATTGCTGCACTTTTTATAATTGGTGAAGGGATTGCACAAACGGGCTGGACAGCACTTGCTGGTAAAAAGTTTGTAGAATGGGCAGGAAAAAGTGTACCTAAATTATTGGTCATAGTTTCTTTAGGAGCAGGAGTTCTTTCAGGATTTGTGAGTAATACAGGTACAGTAGCTACATTAATGCCATTAACCATATCTTCAGCTTGGAGCATTGGAACATTACCTTCTAAAATGTTAATGCCTGTAGCATTTGGTTCAAATACTGGTGGCTTACTAACATTAACCGGTACGCCTCCAAACATCATAGCAAGTAATGCCTTAATTGAAGCTGGTTTTGATGGATTTTCATTTTTTGAGTTCAGCTTAATAGGCCTACCTCTTTTAGTTATTGCACTGCTCTATTTTAGATATGTAGGTTATAAATTATTGCCCAAGAATAAAACTAATAATAAACCTGTTAATATTGAGTCTACGCTTCACAATTGGATTGAAGCCTACAAAATAGATAACGGTTATTACAGATTACGTGTAAGATCTATTTCACCTTTATTAAACACTCAAATAAAAGATTGGCAATTTGAAAAAAATTATAATGCTTCTATTATTCGTATAAGAAGAAGACATCCTAATTTATTGAAGAAAGTACCAACTTTTATTGAGTTTCCAGATCCGAATACAGAATTCATGTATCACGATATAATAACTGTAAAAGGAGACACTGAGGCCATTAACAAGATGATGATAACCTTCAGATTAGGACTTTTACCTCTAGATCCTATAACTGATG
This sequence comes from Algibacter luteus, assembly GCF_900141715.1. Taxonomy (GTDB): domain Bacteria; phylum Bacteroidota; class Bacteroidia; order Flavobacteriales; family Flavobacteriaceae; genus Arenitalea; species Arenitalea lutea. The sequence continues at coordinate 399,464 of NZ_FQYK01000002.1, forward strand.
AACTTAAAAACAACCTAATAAATCAAGAGGTTGGTATGACAGAAGTCATTGTTAACCCTAATTCAATTTTAGTAGGAAGACGTTATAAATTAGGAGACTACTTTAAAAGATTTGGTATCCAACTATTGGGTGCTTCTAGAAACCAAAAACCTTTATTAGATAAAGAAATTACTGTAAAAGCTGGAGATGCCTTTTTAATTAGAGGTACTTGGGAAGATATAGACGGTCTTAAAAAACAACATGAAAATTTAGTAATTATAGGTAGTCCAGAAGGTATGGCTAAAAATGTTGAAAAACTTAATAGCAAATCTTATATAGCTTTAGCAGCATTAATTCTCATGATCATATTCATGGTATTTAAAGTTGTACCTGGCTCTATCGCTGCCTTAATATCAGCTGGTGTTGTATTGTTAACAGGTTGTGTACCCATTTCTAAAGCTTATAAAGGCATTAGTTGGACCAGTGTTGTAATGATTGCTGCTATGATACCCATGGGCATCGCATTACAAAAAACAGGAACCGCTCAAATTATTGCAAACGGGTTAGTAGATTACTTAGGCTCAATACATCCTATAGCACTTTTAGGTGGTGTATTTTTATTAACTACCACATTTAGTCAAGTTATAAATAACTCCGCTACTGCAGTACTTATGGCACCAATTGCCATATTAGCCGCAAGTTCATTAAACCTAAATCCAGAACCATTTATGATAGTTGTGGCGATTAGTGCCTCAACAGCATTTTTAACACCAATAGGCACAACTACAAACGCTATGGTCATGACCGCTGGTGGATATAAATTTATGGATTACCTAAAAGTAGGTGCGCCATTACTCTTTATGTTTTTAATAGTAACTCTAATACTCGTGCCAGTAATTTGGCCATTTTAACACCATATTTCTTATTTAATTATATTAAATGAAATACCTACTAACCGCCATATTACTTACCATCTCAATTTCTAATAGTTATTCGCAAACTAGTCAAGAAGATATGCTAGGTTCTTGGTTCACGTACGCAGGAAACCATAAAATATCTGATAAATTTAGTGCGAGTACCTTGGCTCAATTATGGACCTTTGAAGTTGCAGAAAATTTCAATTTCATTTTAGTTTTTGGCGCTTTAAATTATCAACTAACTCCAAAATTGACTACAACAATAGGCTATGGTTATGGTGATATCGACGGCGGCTTTTATACTGATAAACCACATACTTATGAAAACAGAGTATTCGAGCAATTTGTCTATAAACACAAAATAGGTAATTTGCCTATAGACCACAGATTTAGAGTGGAACAACGCTTTTTCCATAAATTAGATTTTAAATCAACTTCACATCGTTTACGATATAGATTAGGAACAAAAATCAAATTAAATAAAACCTTATTTATAAGAGTTCACGATGAATTTTTAGCAACGATTGACGATGAAATTATAGATGAAAACAGATTGTATGGTGCATTGGGCATTAACTTATCTAAATCAGTAAATGTGCAATTCGGATATTTAAATAGAAAAATCAAAGGATTGAACTTACACCGCCTTCAAGCAGGTATTTTTATAAAAACCGATCATAGAAAGAAACAAGTAGATTAATAGCAAATCCCTTTAGAGTAAAGTTCAACACGCAAGTACCGAGAATTAAGTTTTGATTTTCGGTACTTTTTTATTGATACGTCCAAGCTACAATTCTCGAGATTTTATTCCCCTGCCCCATTGGAATGGTTTTAATATCAGTAGCCCCTAATTTCTTTAACGACACATGCATACCCTTCACTAAGTCTTTTTTAGAAACTAGACTTGTAAACCATTGGCATTTTGTTTTAAACAATGAACTTTCGTAAAGATAATTGTGCAAAAAAGCCTTTTCACCGCCTTTATACCAGAGCTCATTATGTGTCCCAGAAAAGTTTCTAACAACCTGTTCACTATCCCTATTTAAACCTTTTAACTTTCTTGAATTTGCCGCTATAGATTCCTCTTCAGACTTGTGAAACGGCGGATTGCAAATAGCAACCGAAAACGCATCATTCTCATTTAATACTCCTTGCAAAATTTGCGAAGCATCATTTTGCAGCCTAAGTTCAATGGCCTTATTCAATTTATTTTTATCTATAATTTTCTGAGCATTTTTAAGCGCTTGGTTATCAATTTCAGTTCCTACAAATTGCCATTGATATTCAGCATGTCCTAAAAGCGGGTAGATGCATGTAGCTCCTGTGCCAATGTCTAAAACTTTAATGTTATCATCAATTTTTGATGCTTTAAGCAAATCAGCAATATGATGGATATAATCTACTCGTCCTGGTATCGGCGGACATAAATTGGCATCAGGAAATTCCCAAAAGTCAATATTATAATACTTCATTAATAAAGCCGTATTGAGTGCCTTAACCGCTTTAGGATTAGAAAAATCAATTGTTTTGGTCTGATATTTATTGACAAAAACAAAAGGTAATAAAGGATTATATATTTTCGATAGTGCATCCAAATCATAACCAGATTGATGCTTGTTGTTCGGGTGTAAATGTTGTTTCGGTTTGATATTTATATAGTCTTAAATTAAACTTTTACGGTCTTCCAATGGCCTTTTTTAAACCATATAATAGCAATTATAGTCATTAATACTTCTCCTAAAGCTACTGCCCAAAATACACCACTAGGGCCACAATTAAAAGTAATAGCCGCAAAATATGCAAAAGGTAATTGCAGTAACCAATAACATACAAAATTGATATACGTTGGCGTTTTAGTATCTCCAGCCCCATTAAATGCATTGATTACAATCATACCGAAGCCATAAAAAATAAACGGTGCCGTCATAATACGTAAACACAAGCTACCATATTTCACAACATCAGGAGTATCATTAAAAATCTCAATAATTTGTGGTGCAAATAAAAGATATAATACAGAAACAGTACCCATAAAAATTGAGCAATACTTTGAAGTTAACCAAACAGATTGCTCTGCTCGTTCAGGTTTTTTAGCTCCTAAATTTTGACCAACTAATGAAGCCGCTGCACTGCTCATACCCCACGCGGGCATTAAAGAAAATAACATCACACGAATAGCAATGGTATAGCCAGCGAGTACTTCGCTTCCAAATTCACTAACAATTCTCATTAAAAACACCCAAGATGAGGTTCCTATCAAAAACTGACCAATACCTCCTATAGACACTTTAATTAAATTAAGCATAACACCCACACGGATTATCATGTCTTTAATACCAATTTTTATTTTACTGTAACTATAAAACAAAATTGCTAATTGAAATAATACTGCTATTCCACGCCCTATAGTAGTTGCAATTGCAGCTCCTTCAACACCATAAGCAGGAATGGGTCCAAAACCAAAAATAAACATCGGATCTAGGATTATATTTAACCCATTAGATAAAATTAAGACCCACATGGATATAGATGCTTCTCCTGTTCCTCTAAAAATGGCATTAATTAAAAACAACAACATTATAGTAATGTTACCGCCTAAAAGCACTTTAGTATAGCCATAACCCTCTTCTATTAAATCAGGTTCTCCTCCCATTAAACTTAAAAGCTCTTTAGGATAAATAATACCAATTATACTAACAATTGTAGCAACTAAAACACCTAAAAATATAACTTGAACTGCTGCATTTGATGCACCTTTTAAATCTTTTTGCCCTACACGTCTAGCAACAATAGCGGTTGCAGCAATACTTAAACCAATAGCTATGGCATAAATTAAAGTAATTATAGACTCTGTTAATCCAATTGTAGCTACAGCATTTACACTAACTCGAGAAACATACATGATGTCTACTAAAGCGAAAATGGATTCCATGATCATCTCAAGAATCATTGGAACTGCTAACATAAATATGGCGCGCCGAATACTTCCAGAAGTGAAGTCTTTTTGCTTACCTGTAACAGCAATTTTGAAATATTTAATAAATTGTTTTAAGGTGATTTTATTTGATTGCATTAAGAGGGTAATTAAATATAAATCATTACCAAATGCATATAACACTTAGCTTTTGTTTTTCTCGAGTGGAACCTCGATGCTTTAAGGAAGTCAAATTAAACAATCATAGGTAACAAATATTGTGAAAATAATTTAAAACAACAAAATAGATTTCTATGAGTTTCCTATCAATTCTCATATATTCGCAAAAAAATTGATGATGTTAAAAGCGGTTATTTTTGATATGGATGGTGTTATTATTGATAGTGAACCTATGCATAATAAAGCCTATCATGATATGTTTGAAGAAGTTGGAATTACAGTGTCTTCAGAGCTTTACGAATCGTTCACCGGTCAGTCTACCATCAATATTTGTAAACGCTTGTGCGACCATTTTAACTTACAACAATCGCCAGAAAGCTTAGTAGCCTTAAAACGAAAGCACTACAAACACTTCTTTTACAGTAATTCTGATTTAGGACTTATTGATGGTGTTTTTGAATTGATTCAGGATTATTACAATAACGGACTCACTTTAGTTTTAGCCTCTTCTGCTGCTATGACCAGCATCAATCAAATTTTTGACCGTTTTGAATTGAACCCTTACTTTAAAGCGAAATTTAGTGGTGGGGATTTAAAACAATCGAAACCACATCCAGAAATTTTCATCAAAGCAGCCGAGGCTACAGGTTTTAGAAGAGAAGAATGTATCGTTATTGAAGATTCAACTAATGGTGTTCATGCGGCTCATGCAGCAGGTATTTACTGTGTTGGGTATGATAGTTTTCATTCAAAAAACCAAGATTACTCGAAGGCCAACTTAGTGATAAACGATTTTAAGGATATTAGTTATAAAAATATAACTTCTGTTTTTAAATAACTTAGTTTAAATCTGCTTATTATGAGTCGCTATTTTCTTGAGCTTTTTTAATAATATTTTTAAGACGCTCCTTTCTAAGTAACGCTTCGCTTTTCTTTTTGTTTTTCTTTCGAGCCATTAATTTAGAATGCTTCGCTTTATTTTTGGTGTTCTTCTCTCTTCCTGTTTTAGCCATAACTATTGTTTTGTTTTCAACAACTTATTCTGCTCTTCCATCAAGTCGGTGAGCTTCGATAAAAGTTCAATATCCTTTGGAGTAACAACGGTTTTGTCTTTGGTATCTTGAGCTCTATTTTTTAATCGATTTAAAAATTTAACTACAATAAATACGGTAAAACCGATGATCATAAAATCTAACAGAGCTTCTCCTAATGCGCCGTAACCTATAGCAACCACATCGGTTAAAACATTACCTGAATCATCCAATACGGCTTCTTTCAAAATGATTTTTTTATTCTGAAAATTTACACCGTCGGTTAATAAGGATAACGGAGGTAACAATATTTTTTTTACCAAAACATCTATAACTTTATTAAAAGAAGCACCAATTATAATACCAATGGCCATATCCATCATGTTTCCCTTTACTGCAAACTCTTTAAATTCTTTGAATAGTTTCATATGCTTTACTTTTTTATTTATTGCAGTGCAAAGATATTAGTTTGTAATTGGCATTGTAAAATCCTAACATATAAAATTAGGTGTCATGTGTATTACTTCATAAGTTAATATTATAAATTATCATCATATTTACTAATAATTTTATTTATTAGCTTTTTAGATAATATTTACAATTATTAGTTTTTTAGCTAATATTTTTGGTGATTTAAATTATAATAGCTAATTTTGAAACTATCATATACCAAATCATGACCAGTATAATAACAGGCGATATCATCAATTCTAAAGAAAGTTCACCTAAACTTTGGCTAAATGCGCTTAAAACAATTTTAAATAGTTTTGGTAATACGCCACAAACTTGGGAAATTTATAGAGGCGATAGTTTTCAACTCGAAGTTCAACCCCAACACGCCTTAAAAGCCTGTATGCTTATAAAAGCCACCATAAAACAATTTGACAATATTGATGTTCGTCTCGCCATTGGCATCGGCGAAAAAACATACCAATCCAATAATATTACAGAATCTAACGGTAGTGCCTTTGTGTATTCTGGCGAGTGTTTTGAAAGTCTTAAAAAAACAACTTTAGCCATAAAATCAAATAACGAATTGTTTGATACCACCATAAACCTCATGCTCGATCTCGCTCAATTAACCATAAACAATTGGTCTAGCACCTCGGCAATTCTTGTAAAAACCACTTTAGAAAACCCCGATTTAAACCAAAATCAAATCGCCAACATTTTAGAAAAAACACAAGGCAATATTAGTCAAGGCCTTAAACGAGCAGGATTTGATGAGATTTCAAAACTCTTAAAGTATTACCAAAACCAAATACAAACCCTATGTTAACCTTAGCCATCAAACTAATTCTTGCCCACGTTATAGGCGATTTTGTGCTTCAACCCAACACATGGGTACTGCATAAAGAAACCCACAAACACAAATCGAAGTTTTTGTATTGGCATATTTTAATTCATGCCCTAACGCTCATTGTGGTGTTGCAATTTCAATTTAAATATTGGTTAGCCCTCATTATCATCCCTACTTCACATTACATTATCGATGTTATTAAACTCCACCTCAACCCCAAATTCAATAAAAGAATCTTGTTTGGTTTAGATCAACTCGCACACCTCATCATCATTGCGTTAGTCATTCAAATTTACGAATCGTACAACATCAATTTCAATCTACTATTCGCTCCAGAAACCCTATTGTTTCTCACCTGTATCATAGGTGTAACCAAAGTCTCATCAATCATCATGAAAACCATCATTTCCAAATGGGATTTAACCGAATATAACAAAGAAGCTACCCTCGAAGACGCCGGCGCATACATAGGCATCCTCGAGCGCCTTTTAGTCTTCATATTCATCATCACTAACCATTGGGAAGGTGTTGGCTTTCTCATCACCGCCAAATCCGTTTTCCGTTTCAGCGATTTATCAAAAGCCAAAGACCGCAAACTCACCGAGTACATCCTCATTGGCACCCTTATCAGTTTCGGTTTAGCCATCGCCTTCGGTTTGGGTTACGAATATGTTTTAGGAATAATAACAACGTAGATTTGGGCGCTACCGCAAGGGTCGGGCTTTCCGTTACAAGTCCTCGCTCGTACCTCGCTGTGGGCTTTCCTCTGCAATCCCTAACGCGATCTAGCCATTAGCCATAATTTAATTAATATTTATTGCAGCACAAAACATTAAATCCGTAAAAAGTCGACACCCATATCAATTCATAGAATTGAAAGTCAAGGCGCAGAATAGATGAAGAAAAGCTCCGAAAAAAGGAGAACGAACGTTCGACACGGAGTTTTCAAATCGGTTTTCAGTACTCACTGAAAAATTCCTTGGCTTGACCTTGATTTTTTGGTTCGTTTTGTATCAAGACAAAATGAACGCATAGAAGCGTTTATTCAAAATCTACGCGAAGAATTTATATTCTCTTATTTCCTATAAAATTTCGCATAGCCACGATACCCAAAGAATCCTAAAATAGCGACTAGCACACAAGCAATAGTAATAAATTTAACACTCACTATTTGGTCGCCACTCGCATAACTATGCAATCCGGCTAGGTAGAAATTCACACCAAAATAGGTCATTAAAATACTAGCAAACGCCACAATAGACATCAAGTTAAAAAACCATCGTCCGCGTAATCCAGGAACCAAACGCATATGTATAACAAAAGCATAAATCATAATGCTTATAAGTGCCCAAGTTTCTTTTGGATCCCAGCCCCAATAGCGTCCCCAACTTTCATTGGCCCACATACCGCCTAAAAAGTTTCCAATGGTAAGCATCACCAAACCAACCGTTAAAGCCATTTCGTTTATAATTGTTAATTCTTTAATGTTTAAATCCATTTTGGCTTTATTCTTTTTGGTAGTAAATATCATTAAGAATAAGGATACAATGCCTAAAATCATACCTAAGGTAAACGGACCGTAACTTGCAACAATCACCGCTACATGAATCATTAACCAATAACTATTTAAAACCGGTTGCAGATTTGCAATCGCAGGATCCATCCAATTCCAATGTGCAATCATTAAAATCATGGCGGTAACAAATGCGGTTGCGGCAATGGTTAAATCGCTTTTTCGCCCAAAGGCTAATCCAAAAAACATGGTAGCCCAAGCTACGTAAATCATGGACTCGTAGGCATCACTCCAAGGTGCATGTCCTGAAATGTACCAACGTGCAATTAACCCTGCTGTATGCAATACAAACAAGCCTAAAACCACAAATTTTAAAACAGTTACAGACACATTTACAAACTTGCGCTTGTCATTAAATATTTGCATAATTAATAATACAAACAGCAAAGTTCCAGCATATAAATACCAGCTAAAGAGCTTCTTGAAAATATCGTATTTATTATAAAGCACTTCGGCTTTAACTTTTTTGTCGCTCAGCATCACCTCGCTACCATAACGGTGTTGCGTTTTGGTGAAAGCTCCTAAAAGCTTTTCAGCTTCCGAAAAATCGCCCGTTTGTTTGGCCTGATTTAAGGTATATAAATACGCTCTAAAGCCATTTTTTATAAAATTAGAATACAACGAATCCGTAACTTTCGAGGCGTCTCTTTTAAAATCGAAGTTTGAAATCCACTTGTTATTTTCATCATCAGGAATTGGGAAAATCTTCAAGGACATCCCTTCTATCGTATTATATAACAAGTTAACTCGTTGGTCGGTTTCTTTAAATTCCTTTTGAAACCCATTTGGTATTTGCGCTTTATAAGCTTCATCTAAATAAGGCGCTAGTTTATACGCTCCTTGATTTGTAAAGAAATCGGCCAATGGCACATATTTCACTTCTTTATCAACACCAATAAGCTTTCTAATAGAATCACCTTTCTTAGGTTTTAAGTAAATAATAGGCACATTGTACCAAAGCATCGGACTTTCTTGAATGGATAAAAACACTTGGTTTGCATCAAAATCCTCATAAGTGTCATTCTTGCTTAATTTTCTAAGCATTTCTGAGGCGAAAGTATTTACAGGCATCATGCGCCCGCTTAAATCCTGAATCACCAAATGCCCAAATTTATCCGCATGTACTTTTGGTGTGATATTCGCTCTTAAAATAGAATCGATTTGCGCTTTTGTTGGCGCCGTATGGTCGTGACCATCGCCTTCATAATGTTCTTGAGCAAAAGCTCCTAAACTCGTACATAACAAAAAGATGCTCAGTACTTTTGCTTTTTTGTTTTTAACGCTTTCCAAATGACGCTTTAAATCGCCAAAACGTGAATGTTTAGAAAACAAAATAGCCATTAAACCAAAGTACAGCATCATATACCCAATGTAGGTAATTAAGGTACCCCAATAATCATGGTTTACAGAAAGAATAGTTCCTTTTTCATCTGGGTCGAAACTCGATTGAAAAAATCTGTAACCATCATGATCCAGAATATTATTCATATAAATTTTATAGTCGTAGTTTTCAGAGCGCTCATCTAAAACCGTGACTTCACTAGAATATGCCGAATAACCACGTTCGGTTCCTGGGTAACGTTCTGCTTCAAAATCGTTTAATTTTAACGCAAAGGGCAACTCTAAAATTTTCGAGCCATACTTAAATGCCAAATCAAGTCCGCCAACTTGTATCTGTTTAAAATTACCATTAATACCTTTACCTCCTAATAAGCCTACACGTTTGGTTTCACCACCAGTAGTAACGTTTAATACCACACCATCGGCATCGTTTTTAAGGAGTTGTGATTTTTGAACCACATCAAAAACACCTTTAACTACAGGTTTTGGAAACACCATTTGCATATTACCAATAACATATCTAGAACGCAGATAAAGCGGCTGTAAACTATCGGCAACCAATTTACCTTGAGCCCGAGTTGCCATGGTCATATATTCACCCTCGAATGGCGAATTAATACTCAACGAATCACCTTGAAACGTAATATTTATTGCCCCATCGGTTGGTTTGTTTAAAGCAAAAAGCACATTGTGAATACTTTGCACCTGCCCTACTTTTAAGAAGTGATTGTGCGGTCCGTTTTGTCCTGCCTCCACAACTTTTAGATATTCTTCGCCATTGTCGTCTGGGATAATATCTTCTTCAGCCCCAACAATAAATTTATCGAGTTCGATGGTTACGGGTTGCTGATCGTATTTGGTTTCTATTTTAAAATTGTTTTCTAAACGTCCTGAAAAATCAACTTCGCGCTCAATTGGTAAACGCTGCGGTACACCGTCTATCATATAATCGCCATCAATGAAAGCGGTGATGTATGTTTTTTGAGATAAGAACGTGTTTTCTGAAGCGCCCTCGCGAATGGCCATCATGCCTTCAAAACTCGCATAACGTGTAATAAAAGCCCCTAAGAGAATAAAAATAAAGGCTAAATGTAAAATAAAAGTAGCCCATTTTTCTTTTTTGTACAGCCTGAATCTGAAAATATTACCCGTAAAATTAATAACGAAAAACACCATGATAGCTTCGAACCACCACGCGTTATAGATTAAATTTCGAGTGTATGGCGTTGGCGATGTTTCTTGTCCTGCATCTAAAATGGTTCCTGTTGCCATAGCAGCAGCAAACACAATAAATAAAACGGCAGTAAGTTTGGTAGAAAAGAAAATATTGGCGAGCTTTTTTTGCATAATCAGTACCCTTTATTAAGGTTTTGCAAATTTAAGGATTAATGTTTATTAAGAAGTGTTAAAGTATTTAAAAAGTTGATTGAAATTTTGAAGTTTGAAGCCATCACTTGAAACAAAATGACCACTGTTTTACGATTGACTTGTTCTGGCTTCAAAAATTTTTAAATACAAAAAAGTGCCCATTTTTCTGGCGCGACGTTTGGCATTTTCGGCGTTCTCGCCTTCAAAAAGTTCATCGATGGTTTGAAACCATAAGTTTAACCACAAGCCAAAGTGTAATTCGGTGATGCTGTGGTTGTTTTCTTTATCGACTTTTACATGCACCTCTAAAGGGTCGCCTTTATAGCGTTGTTCTAATCTACGAGTCATAAATAAGCTGGATTCCCAAAAGGTGGTTAGTCGGTCTAGATGCGCATCCCAATCTTTGATGACGTCGTTAAAAAACGGACCTAAAACCTGATCTGCTCGCACTTTTACGTAAAAAGAGGAGACTAAAAGATAAACATCGTCGCGGGTTTTGAGATCGTTTTTCATGATACACAAAAGTACGCTATTTTAAAGATTTAAAGTATGAATTGATACGATAAAACTCAAAGTTTTAACCTGAGATAGAGACCAATCGCAGCTGCAAAAATGGCACGCTGCGAACGGTTGCGCAAGGGATAGCAACAAAAAGCCCACAGGGAGGCACGACCGAGGACTTGCAGTGAATAGCCCGACCCGATAGGGATGCGCCCAAAAATTAATAATTCTGCGTTTTATTTGATAATTCATTAGTATTTTAGCGCTATGATTTCAGTAGTAATTCTGGGTGCTGGAAATGTAGCGACCCATTTTTTTAAGGGCTTTGAAAAAGCAAAAGACATTAGCGTTATACAATGGTATAACCGCAGTTTGGCGGCCATAAAACCGTATGCTAACGCTGTAGAAATTACCGACGATATAAGTGCTTTGAAAGCGGCCGACGTTTATATTTTGGCGGTTAGTGATGATGTTATTGCCGAGGTTTCTCACCAAATTCCGTTTGATGATAAATTGGTGGTGCATACCTCTGGTAGTGTGAGTGTTTACGATTTGGATAAAAAACACAAACGCGGGGTGCTGTATCCGCTGCAGAGTTTAAGTAAAAATTCCGATGTCGATTTTGCCAATGTGCCTATTTGTATTGAAACGATTGATAAAAAAAGTTATCCGGTTTTAAAGCACCTGGCGCGGAGTTTAGGCAGCCCAACCAAGCGCATTAATAGCGACCAAAGGCGCGTGTTGCATCTGGCGGCTGTTTTTGTGAATAATTTTACCAATCAGCTTTACCGTATTGGGCACGAAATTACCGAACACGAAGGTGCCGAATTCGATTTATTGAAGCCACTAATTCTGGAAACTGCTAAAAAAGTGCAAGAGATGTCGCCTTACAAAGCACAAACCGGACCCGCAAAACGCAACGATAAAAAAACGATAAAAAAACACCTAAAACTTTTAGAAAACGAGCAACATAAAGCCATTTATAAATTGCTTACCGAATCTATTATACAAACCCATGGAAGAAAAAAGTTATAAAGAATATTTAGAGCACATTACCACATTTATATTTGACGTTGATGGCGTTTTAACCGACGGTTCGGTAACGGTAACTACCACTGGCGAGATGTTACGAACCATGAATATTAAAGATGGTTACGCGCTAAAAACAGCTGTAGATAAAGGTTATCATGTTTGTGTGATTTCTGGCGGCACCAACCCAGGTGTGAAAATCCGATTGCAAAATTTAGGTATTGAAGATATTTACCTCGGCGCTTCGAATAAAATAGAGCAGTTGGATGATTACTTTCAGAAAAAAGGCATCAAATCTGAAAACGTGTTGTATATGGGCGATGATATTCCTGATTATCCTGTAATGAAAGGCATAGGCCTACCCTGTTGCCCGCAAGATGCAGTACCTGAAATTAAAGAAATATCGAAATACATTTCGCATAAAAAAGGTGGTAAAGGTGCTGCCAGAGATGTGATTGAGCAGGTCCTTAAAGTGCAAGGAAAATGGAACGGTAATTATAGTGCAAATTACGATTAGAATTCAATTTGGCACGAAACAAACGCAGACATAGCACCGGATTTGGATACATTGGTTTTGGAAATAACCAACAGGTATTTAATCAGTCTACACGTAAAGCATTTTCGTCGCTAAAAGAAAAACTAAACCGAGAAACACATTACCAGCATCAAGTCGATTTCTTGCACAAAACACTTACCAAAGCAGAGAAACAAGCCATAAAAAATAACATTAAAAAGCAGGAACAATTAAGAACCCGAAAAACCATCATTGTTTTTGTGCTACTCGCCATTCCTGTGGTTTTTTTCTTTAAGTTTTTTATTGATAAACTGGCTTCTAATTTTTAAAGTTTGAATGTTTTAAACCTCATACGATGGAAAAATTTAATGATGATTGCCGTCGTGCAATTACTCATTAAATATGCTCTTTTAGAATCTTTTGGTGTACAAACAACTTTAGATGGTTTGGGGATTTCATTGTTAATTTTAGCCACGTTGTGTATTGCGGCTGCTGGATATATCATTAACGATATTTACGATGTCGAAACCGATACCATCAATAAACCCGACCGCGTAATTATTGGCAAATCGATTTCAGAAAAAACAGCCTTTAATGCTTTTATTGCATTGAATATCATTGGTGTTGGCATTGGGTTTTACTTATCACATCGGGTTGGTAGAGCCCCTTTCTTTTCCATATTCGTCATCATTTCCATATTGCTTTATGTGTATGCCTCGTATTTAAAACGGACTATTTTAATTGGCAATCTGGTGATTTCAGCATTGGTGGCTTTAAGTTTAATTATTGTTGGAGTTTTTGAGCTCATTCCAGCCATGACACCGACAAACCAAGAAACCCAAGTTGTGTTTTTTAAGGTGATTTTAGATTACGCCCTTTTTGCATTTGGTATAAACTTGCTACGTGAAATCGCCAAAGACATTGAAGATATTGATGGCGACTATAAAGCTGGCATGAATACCTTACCCATTGCTATTGGAAGAGAACGCGCTAAAAACATCCTTACGGTGCTCAATTTTATTCCGCTGGCAGCCCTTGTGTATTACGTAATTACAGACCTGTACAAACAACCTGTAGCCGTGATTTATTTTTTAGTTTTTATTGTGGGGCCGTTGCTTTACATCACCGTAAAAACGTTTGGTACCAAAACAAAAAAAGACTTTAGGCATTTAAGCCTCATGTACAAATTGGTGATGCTTTTCGGGATGTTGTCGTTGTTGTTTTATTTGTTTATTTTGTAGAAAATTAAATGTTGCCTTCGGGTGCAAATTAGCAAACACAAACAAAGTTTATAAACCCAAATATGCTCAAAGAAAAACTTAAAAACCACCGTATTATTCTCGCTTCAGGATCACCACGCAGGCAAGAGTTTTTCAAAAATTTAGGTCTCGATTTCGAAATTCAACTCAAACCTATCGTTGAAGAATATCCACCGCGACTAACCCATGCTGAAATTAGCGACTACCTCGCCCAACTCAAAGCCTTACCGTTTAAAGAAGCCTTACAACCCAAAGACATTCTAATTACCAGCGACACCATCGTATGGCACAACAACACCGCTTTAGGAAAACCACGAGAAGCGCAAGAAGCTTATGCCATTTTAAAATCCTTAAGCGATGCTACACACGAAGTAATTACTTCGGTTTGCTTTACCAGTTTGGGTTACGAAAAAACCCTGAACAATATCACTAAAGTCACCTTCAAAGCCTTAACCGACGATGAAATCTGGCATTACATTAAAACCTATAAACCCTTCGATAAAGCCGGAGCCTATGGCATTCAAGAATGGATAGGACAAATAGGCGTTACCAAAATTGAAGGCTCATACTTCAATGTGATGGGTTTACCCGTTCATCTTGTTTACAAAACGTTAAATGCCATTGCAGAAACAACTTAGGGTTGTAATTTTATAGCATGCAAATTATAAACAAATTAGTAAAAGTCTTAAAAGCCGAAATCATCCTTTGGGTTATTATTGGTGTGTTGTTGTTATTAGCTTCTTGCCAAAACAATTCCAAAGCCGCACCTGTTGTAATACACACCATGAGTAATATCGTAACGCCTAAAGCGGAAGCCAAACAAAAAACTTCTCCAGAGTTTAAAGCCTATTGGTATGCCGGAGAAGCCGAATTATCATCTTATAAATTAGAGCAAGCACGCTATGGCGAATTGCGCGAAGGCACTGCTGTTTTGGTGTATGTTACCGAAGATTTTCTTCCAGACGTGCAAGTTAAAGCCAATAACTCCAGTAAATCAAACATTCCTGTTTTAAAACTCAACGCCACAAAAAAGTTCAACACGGGTATTTATCCGTATAGCATCATGCAAAGTACCTTCTACCCTGTGGCTAATAATCAGCATGCGCTAAAAGTGTCAAGTTCTATACAAGAATGGTGCGGACATGTGTACACCCAACTCAATAACCGCAGCCAGTTCGAAATCATGTCGCATTCCTATTTCGAGGGAGAAGCCGACCAACATTTCAAACTCGATAAAACCATATTGGAAAACGAATTATGGACTCAACTGCGCATCAATCCGCAATCCTTACCCACTGGAAATTTAAAAATCATTCCCGCGTTAGAATTTCACCGGTTGCGTCATGTGCCTATAAAAGCCTATGAGGCTACCGCAACTTTACAAGCCAATATCTACACCATAAATTACCCAGAATTAAACCGTACGTTGGCTATCACCTTCAATCCTGAATTTCCTTATGAGATTTTAGGTTGGGAAGAAACCTCAAAAAGCGGTTTTGGAAATAGCGCGAAAGCATTAACCACCAAAGCTACCAAACTCAACACCATAAAATCGGCTTACTGGCAAAAAAACAGCAATAAAGATGAAGCTTTAAGAGACCTGCTTCAATTAAAATAATAAGTTTTCAAATTGCTTTTAAGTCTCAATTTAGCTTGTATCTTTGCATCGAAATTTAACAACATCCGCATGTTATTAGAAACTTACCAAACCGAGCTTATCATTACAGGCTTTGTATTACTCACCTTACTCATCATAAGGTTTATCACCAATTTTACCATAAGTAAGGTGGCCAGAAAAAATGGCATTAACGAGGCACGTATCCGTCTTATTCGCAGGTATGTAACCGTAACGCTTTTTATCATTGCTTTGGTTATCGAATCTTTTGTGTTTGGTGCCAATTTTAAAGATTTAGCGGTACTCTTTTCATCGGTATTCGCTATTATAGGTATTGCCATGTTTGCCATTTGGTCTATTTTAAGCAATGTTACTTCAGGTATCATCATGTTTTTCTCGTTTCCTTATAAAGTAGGCGATAAAATATGCATCCACGATAAAGATTTCCCGCTAGAAGCCATCATCGAAGATATTCGTGCCTTTCAATTGCATTTACGTCTCGAAAATGGCGATTTAGTAACCTATCCAAACAACCTTATTTTACAAAAAGCGGTAACGCTTGTAGAGAAAGATGCTATCGAAGAATTCATCGAAGATGATGGTGAAGCTGTATAAAATATTCCATATATTTAAGAGGTGAAACACACAGCATGAAAAAACCTAAGAAGCACAAATCTAAAAAACTTGTTGGTCAAATACCTGGAAGTGCCATCTATACAGGCGAAAAATCTACCCTAAAACTCTTCATCGAGTCTTTCGATTATAACAAGCAGCAATGCAAAGAAAAAGAACTTCGCGATGTCGAAGAAAGCTTCGGTTTTAAATTCTCAGACACCGTAACATGGCTTAATATTAACGGATTAAACCATGTGGCCGAAATAGAAAAACTAGGCAAACATTACGAGTTACACCCCTTGGTAATAGAAGATATTGTAAATATCTCCCAACGCCCAAAAATAGACGAATACGAAAACTACCTCTTTGTGGTTTTAAAAATGCTGTATTACGATACCGACGAAAAAATCGTCTCAGAGCAAGTCAGTTTTGTGTTGGGTAACAATTACGTGCTCTCGTTTCAAGAATCAGAAGGCGATGTCTTCGATGCTGTGCGCGACCGTATCCGCCAAGGTAAAGGGCGTGTGCGCGATATGGAATCCGATTATTTACTCTATGTATTAATCGATGCCATTGTCGATCATTATTACAGCGTAATCGATACCTTAAGCGATAAAATCGAAAATTTTGAAACCGCCATTTTCTCGGGCCATGTCGATGACGATATTAGCCAAAACATACAAAACCTAAAACGCGAAATCCTACGGGTGCGTAAAGCCATATTCCCGCTTCGCGAGGTGATTAACCGTATCGAAAAAAACGATAACAAACTCATTCAACCAAGCACCCTCACCTTTTACCGCGATGTGTACGACCACCTCATTCAAGTCTCAGAAAACATCGATATATACCGCGAAATGATTTGGAGTTTAATGGATATGTACATGACCACCATAAGCAATAAAATGAACGAAGTCATGAAGGTCCTCACCATTATGGCATCCATTTTTATCCCGCTCACCTTTATAGCAGGCATCTACGGCATGAATTTCGAGTACATCCCAGAACTCCAATACAGATACTCCTATTTCATACTTTGGGGCGTTATGGTGGTGCTGTTTATAAGCATGCTGTTTTATTTTAAACGCAAAAAGTGGCTATAAAGTTTTAGTTTTTGGGCGCTCCCGCAAGGGTCGGGCTTTCCGCTATATCTTTTTTATACGTCATAGCGAGGAGGAACGACGCGGCTATCTGCTAAGTTAGAGTTCTTAATAAGGTGTGTTTTTCATCTTTCAAAAAAAGGATGCCGCTACAATCCCTAGCGCGGGTTTACTACCCCAATTGAAGTTTAAAATTTTCATTTTATTTTTTATGTTTCACTTTGTGTTTGTGGGAAAATTATTTATTTTTGTTTAACTTGAGAAGTATATAACTTTATGTATTACATTTTAAAAGCATTAACTAAATAATCAAGTAAAACCGCTTAATAATTTGAGGCATTATGTTTCTTGATAATGCTAAAAAAAATAGAACAAACCTTAGAATTGACCTACATATGACCAAATTAACTGTAATAGATTTTTTTTGTGGAGCTGGAGGATTTTCTGAAGGTTTCAAACAACAAGATTATCAAATAGTTGCAGGTTTTGATCATTGGAAGCCAGCTGTTGAAACTTACAATCATAATTTTGGACTAAATTGCAGCCCCAAAAATATTCTTGATTTTGAAAATTCAATTGAGGAAATCGAAAAGATTCCGGATACTGACATAATACTTGGAAGCCCTCCTTGTGTAAGTTTTTCAAGTTCAAATAAATCTGGAAAAGCAGATAAATCTCTTGGAGTAAAACTTACAGAAACATTTTTAAGAATCGTTGCAGTAAAAAAACATAAGCCAAACTCTACCCTTAAAGCTTGGTTCATGGAAAATGTTGTAAACTCCAAACGCTATCTTCAAACTGAGTACACTTTTAAAGACTTGGGCTTGACGAATTGGGCCAATTCTCACAAGATTAGTCCTAATAAAATTGCAATTAATTTATATCAAAACACAACAATTGTAAATTCTGCTGATTACGGATCTATACAAGCTCGAAAAAGAGTTGTTTCTGGTGAAATTATAAAAAAGAAAAAACTTATAATTCCAAAAAAAACTCACAAGAGTTCTAAGGATAAAGGTAGTTTACCTATTTATCGATCTATAAGAGAAATTAAAGAAAATTTTCCAAATCCATTCGAGCAAAAATCAACAAAACAGATTAGTGATATAAATTACAATATTTCTATACCCAAAAATGAAATAACTGATCATTTCTATGATACTGGAATATATGAAGTTGAATGGAAATTTTCTAAATTTTGGAAACAGAATCATCCTTATATGGGGAGAATGTCATTCCCAGAAAACAATAATAATCCAAGCCGAACAATTACGGCAACAAAAATCGCGAATTCAAGAGAATCTATAATATATAAATCTGAGATAAGAAGAAAAGGTAATGGCGAGTATAGATTGCCAACAGTCAGAGAGGCAGCTCTTATTATGGGCTTCCCAATTACTTATCAATTTTTAGGTAGTGAAAACACAAAATGGAGATTAGTGGGTAATGCAGTATGCTGTCCAGTCAGCAGAGCTTTAGCTAAAACTGTTATTGAAACTCTGAAATTAGATAAACCTAAAGAATTAGTTGTAGGTACAATACCTAATCTTGAAGGTGTGAAGAATTTGAACAATTATAAAAGAAAGAAATTTGATAAGCCGCCTGTTAAGAAAAAAGGGGCGAGATTTAGGAGACACCCAATAAAAGACGGAAATCTTACTGTAACACTATCTAACTATGATATTGATCAAAATAGTAAAACTAAAAACAAGTGGTTTACTTCTATTCAATATGGTTCTGGGGAAGGCTTTCCGATACAAAAAGTAAAGGATGGATATTTTGAAGAAATAGAAGAGTTAATTACGAAATTTAAAAGTGGTAAAAAGTTTTTAAATATAATCAATAACGGCTTCACTGAAAAAATTGGAACTAAAAATCAACTTCAAGAAATGTATGAAAAGCAAGTTTCAATTAATAATTTAGAACAACCAACCGAACTAGTGGATCAAATTCAAGAAATATTAGACAAAGTAAAATGTCCTGATATACTTTTTGAACAAAACGGAACAGTTGTTTTTACCGAAAAGAATAAAGTCCCTTTAAAACAACTTTTCTCATTATACGCTATAAATAAAATATCTTCCATTGCCAATCAGAAATATACATGAATAAAGAAGTTAGAAAAGAAAAAATACAAGAAGTAATAAACAGTTGTAAAGACAGAACAGATTTATTGAACCACGAAATAATGTGGGAAGGAAGCTTAAAAACTGAAAAAGTTTATAATATTCCTCTTCCTTATCTTATTTACAATAAATACAATGGTAGAATTCTTAGTAGAACTAAATCCTTAGAAAAACAAAATCAAATTATTGATTTAGAAACAGAAGAAGGAAGAAATTTAATCGAAAAACTCCTTTGGGAATCTAAAATTGATCGGAACAAAAAAACATTACAAAGTTTACGTGATTTCAAACAACAAAAGGTTGGTATTATAACCAAAGATGGAGTTATTATAGATGGTAATCGAAGAGCAATGCTCTTAAACAAAATTGATCGACTAGGTACTTTTAAAGCCATAGTACTTCCTGTAACTTTAGAAGAAAACCCAATTGAAATAGAGAGGTTGGAAACAACTTATCAAATGGGTGAAGATGAAAAATTAGGTTACAACCCTATCGAAAAATACCTAAAAGCAAAACAAATATTTGATAAACTAACACCTAAAATTACGGAAACGGAAGCCATAAAAAGCATTTCCGATTGGATGGGTGAAAAAGAAAGTGAGGTAAAAAAGTATCTTGATACTATGGCTATTATGGATGAATATCTTGAATATTTGGAATATGATGGTATTTACACACAACTTGATAGTAGAGAAGATCAATTTTTATTCTTAACAAAATGGTTAAATAATTTTTACGGAGAGTCAAGCAAGAGAGCATTCGATGGATATTCAGACAGTGATGTTGATGACTTAAAATCTATAGCTTTTGACTATTTACGATTTAGGAATGAGTATGATGGTAAAGAATTTCGAAATTTAGCCGAAGGAAATCGAGATAAACATTTCTTTGGAGACAAAGAGATTTGGTCAAGTTTTAGTTCTAAACACCATGAAATAATTCAAAAAATACCTGAAGAACCACAAATTGATTTCAATTCTAAAAATCTTGAAAAACATTTAAACTCTAGAGACAAGTTATTCTTTGATAGTTCAAAGTTTGAAAATGATACAAGTGCGTTTATAGAAAACTTAAACGATCATAAATATAATATTGGTTATAATAAAGCTGCAGATGCTCCTGGTAAGTTAATAAAACGTGCTTCTCAAACCTTTGATGCTATTAGAACAGGCCATACTGCTTTTTCAGAACCTGAAATTCAAGATATGGTTAAAGAATTTGGAGATAAAGTATTCCATTCCTTAAACCAAAAATCACCTTTAAGAGTTTTATCTCATATTATTGAATTAATGGAGGCAATAGATATTGATAAAATTCCTGAAAATGAAGTCGAAGATGTTAAAAACAAAGCGAAACGAATTTCAAGTATTGGATATGAAATTAAGAGAAGTTTATAATGACTGCTTTCACAATTGACATAAATAATGAAATTAGTTCTTTTACCATTTCAGGTAACATTAATCAAATTGTCAAAAACAAAAGATTTCTTTTAACTTTAAAACGTTTAGGTTTTGGTATTAATAATGATACAATTTCAATTCCCTACGAAACAAAAACTCAAATAAAAATTCTTGATGAAATTCGTAACCTATTTGCGAAATTTGGTTTAGATTATTCATTATCTGAAAACATTGAAGCTGAATTAAAATCTTACCATAAGGAAGAAGAAAATTTCGAGTTGTTCACTGAAAACGCGAGAGCAATTAGAAACAATGAATTTAAGGGAAATGATAAACTAGTTAAGCAATTTGATGATTTTCAAAGTGTTTTAAAAATAAAAATGGATAGAGAGCTCTATAAGCTACAACTACTTTCTGCTTTTCACATGGCTTTCGCTCAAAACTCGTGTAATTTTGCTGTTCCTGGAGCAGGAAAAACCTCTATTGTTTATGGAGCTTATGCTTATTTAAAAAATTTGCCGAAAGAAGATTCTAAGCACGTTGATAAACTTATGATTATTGGACCTCTTTCCTCATTTGCTCCCTGGGAAAATGAATATTTTGAATGTTTTAGAGTTGAAGCTAAGTCTTTCAGAATGTCAGGTGACCCAAATGTTTCTATTGAAAAAAAACTAGAACACCTATATTCGCCAAATGCACCTGAATTATCATTAATTTTTCACGGAGGAGTAGATCGATTTCAAACTGACATTATAGACTTTTTGAAAAGAAATAAAACGATGGTTGTTGTTGACGAAGCTCACAGAATCAAAAACCCTGAAGGCGTTTGGGGAAGAAGTGTTACTGATATTTCTAAAGAAGCAGTCTCAAGAGTTATACTTACTGGGACACCAGTGCCAAATGGATATCAAGATATTTTTAATCTATATAAATTTATTTATCCATTCAAATTCAAAGAAATATTAAAGTTCCATTATCACAACCTAGAAGATATGACTTCTAACAGTTCATTAGATTCTAATCGTGTAAAAGAATTAAAGGAAAATATTTCTCCATATTTTATACGAATTAAGAAAGATGATTTGAATCTTCCACCAATAGAAGAAACTTATGTTCAAATTGAAATGGCTCCTTATCAAAGAGAAATTTATAACTTTATAGAATCTCAATATATCGAACATTTTAAAGAGGATAGTTCAGCAACAGTAAAAGATATATTAAACAAAGCAAAGTTAATTAGGCTAAGACAAGCGGCAACCAATCCTTCACTCCTTTCCAAAACACTAAAGGACTCATTAGAGAACAACGAATTAACAGGAGAGTTTGATCCTAATGCAATT
Organism: Algibacter luteus; assembly: GCF_900141715.1. Classification (GTDB taxonomy): domain Bacteria; phylum Bacteroidota; class Bacteroidia; order Flavobacteriales; family Flavobacteriaceae; genus Arenitalea; species Arenitalea lutea. The sequence continues at coordinate 421,566 of NZ_FQYK01000002.1, forward strand.
TTCACAACGGATACTGATGAATTTATAAATGACTCTGAATTTTTTAATAAAATAACAAATTACTATAACCTTGAAGTTCCGAGAAAATTTAATACAATCTTACACACTTTACAAAATGATATTTTTGCTGAAAATGGAAAAGTTATTATCTGGACTATATTTATTCAAAATGCTCTTGAATTACAAGAGTATTTAAAGACTAACAATATTGATTCTAAACTTCTTATCGGTCAAATTCCACAAGAAGAAAGGGAAATAACTATAAAAGCATTTAACGACCCAAAAAATAATGAATTTAGTGTAGTTATTGCAAACCCGTTTTCTGTTGCAGAGTCTATTTCACTTCACAAAGGCTGTCATAATGCAATTTACCTTGAAAGAGATTACAATTGTTCTAATTTCTTGCAATCTAAAGATCGAATCCATAGGGTTGGATTGGACGATAATCAAATTACGAAATATTATTATTTCGTTTCGACCAATTCCATTGATGAAGTCATAAATTCAAGACTTCATTTGAAAATCCAACGAATGGAAGAAATAATAAATGATGACATTCCATTATTTAGACAAATTGACAATAATGACGAAACTGATATAATTAAAGAATTAATTGCTAATTATGCTCAAAGAACTTAGACATTATAGCAATTTTGGGACTCCAAATTATTTCTTTGAATTACTTACCACTCTAAAAAACAAACAAAACGTAAGTTATTTAAGAAGTGATATTGAAAAGTTATTTTATAACAAAATCATTGATGGTAGAAGTGTGTTTGATGGTTGTTTAGAATTAGCACTAAAAATAGATATACTTCAAACTTCAGATAATATTGTCACTATAAATGAAGGGATATCAAATTCTTTAAATAGTGTTAACCAAATGATAGACAAATTTAACGAGTTTCTATTCCTGGCGTTAAAAAAGGATGAAGAATTTCATAAAATATTTTGCTCCGAACATTTATCTCACGATATAATTTACAAATCACTTCAAATTAACAATGCGGCTTTTGGACTAAAACACTCAAATTTAAAACAATTATTAATTGATTTTAGAACAATAATGAATCATCCTACTCCTGAGATTAATTATTTTATTATTAATACTCGATACAAAAAACTATTTGACAAAACTGTTTTACCAGAAATAAAAAAGAGAAAAATTGGGATTGAAGAGTTTCGAAAATCTATGGAACTTCAACAAATTTATGGAGAAGAAGCTGAAAGATTTGTTATGGATTACGAAACAAAAAGACTTAATAATAAGAAAGAGATAGATTGGGTTGCTGAATATATAGTTAATGAAGGCTATGATGTTGCTTCTTATGATAATGAAAACGACGATATCCCAAATAGATTCATAGAAGTAAAATCTTATGATGGTGATACTCCTTATTTCTTTTGGTCAAGAAACGAATATCTTACAGCAAAAAGAAAGCAACAAGAATATTGGATATATCTTGTAAATCGAAAAGAAATGAACAATAAAAACTATGAACCAATAATGAAACAGAATCCATACGAATCAATATTAAAAGATGATATTTGGGAGAAACTAGTTGATAAATATAAAATTGAATTAATAAATGTCAACCCTTAAAACCATACACATTCGCAATTCGCGCCAGTCAACGCTGCAACCAAAAATTGCAAAAGGGTATTACTTTATCAGTAAAATAAACTAACTTCGTTCTACGTCGGATATAAAACATTAAAACGTTTTCATTTCCGCCTTAGTTGTAAACAATTAAAACAAAACCAAATTAAACAATATAAACCCCAATTTATTAATAAATTTTTATGGCAAAATATTTAAGAACTTCAAGTATAACTGCAGAATTAGAAAACTTAATCAGAGATGCAAGAAAGGAACTTTACATCATAAGCCCTTATCTAAAACTTTCTGACAATATGAAAGAATTATTAAATGACAAAGAAAGAGAAAAAGTAGATGTTAGAATCATTTTTGGAAAACAGGAACTTGCACCAACGGAAATGAGCTACTTGGAAAAGTTAAAATATGTAAGATTATATTTCTCTAAAAATCTTCACGCAAAATGTTACTTGAACGAAAACAAAATGATTATTGCATCAATGAACCTCTATGAATTTTCACAACAACATAACCGAGAAATGGGAATTTTAATTGACACCGCAAATGAGGAAGATAAAGAAGTTTATGAAGATGCGTCAAGTGACATAGAATCAATAATGCACAATAGTGAGGACTTTTCATATATACAAGCACCACAAAAAACCATAATTGAAGAAAATAAAACCGATAATTCTAATGGCAAAAGCAAAGTGCAAAATTATTCAAATTCAAAATTATTGACCACTAAAGAATTATCTCAAAAGACAGGATTGAGTAGCCGAAAAGTTAATTCTTGGTTTGTGGACAATAAATTCATGTACAAGAAGGATGATGACTGGTATGCTACAAAAAAAGGAAATGAAATGGGAGCAAAACAAATGGAAGGCTCTTATGGAAAGTTTATTCTTTGGCCAGAAGAATTGGCAACTGAAATAAAAGAATAAAAACTGTTTACAACACCGGCTATAGTTCATTGCTTCCGACTTTCCTCTCGGAAAGTCCTCGCAAATTTGCTATCTTCAGTTTAGGGCGGAAAATCCTCGCGGATTTTCACGCAACGAAACCATAGTCAAACGCGTTAAACGAACAAAATACGCATAGCACAAACTACCGCCCCTGTCAAAATGACACCGCAACCCATCCAAACTTTCCGTAAAACCCATTGGCATATTTTTTGAAAATATACAGTTGTTAACGATTGTGTCATTTTAAAATATAAACCAATGAAAACAGTGTATCTTATACCGTTATTTTGTTTGTTATGTTTTAATTGTTCAGGACAAGACAAACAAAAAAGCGAAGCCCAAGCGCTTAAACCCGACGCTAATATTACCGTAAATAAAGAGTACGACGAGCATGGTAACCTTACCCGTTATGATTCTATTTACTCTTACAGTTACTCCTCTAACGGTAAGCTAAACGACAGTTTAAAACTGCAATTTCAGCAGCATTTTAACAACCATAACTTTTTTAACGATTCGTTTTTTGATGACTTTTTCGGAAAAGATTCGATTTCTGGAGGCGGTTTTTATCCCGATAATTTCTTTCAGAAAGGGTTTATGAACCACAACCAACACCTCCAACACATGATGAAGCGTATGGATTCTATTCAAAACCTATTTTTCAATAATTTTGATAGACCCATCATTCCTGCAGAACCCGAAAAGGTAAAACCCGAAACCAAAAAAACGGAGTTCAAGCAAATTTAGTTGGCTACCAATATTAAACAAGCTGGTGTGAAAGGGTATGAAACCGTGTTTAACTGCGTATGACAGCCTTAAACTTAAGACCATAGCTCTGGTGGTTTTGAGACTTAAAATTTAGTTGAGCGTTAGTTCCCATAGCTCGACAGTCTCAGCAGAACGCCAGGGCTGTTGTCTTTTGGTTTTATCAGAAGCTGCTTTTACAGATTTTTTGTGATAGTTTGCCAATTGAAATCGCCCACCTTCCGCCAGTTCCTTAACTATAGGATGTGACGTGGTGAGACCCGAAATTTGCGCCAAATTTGAAAACAATAGCACCAACTTACCGTTGGGTAAAAGACGTTTTTGGGCTTCTACAAAAAATTCAGGAAATAGCTTGTCATTGTAATACATGGCTTCATCTATGTTATTTATAACCTGAGATGTTGGCAACCAAGGCGGGTTGAATACAATCAATTCGGTTTGATGTTCCCACTTGCCAAAAAATGCTGCGAAATCCAGTTCTATTTTTCTCGACAGTTTCGTGTCTTCGATAAACGATGTTAATCCAACAATAGCATTTGGATTGGTATCGGTTCCGAAAACCTTTTGAAAACCGTGTTTCAACATTTGAAAAGCCAATACACCAGAGCCAATACCAAGGTCGATGGCATTTTTTTTAGGGCCTTCATAACGTGACAACCATTGGTCGAAAAGTACCAAATGATCAAACCGCGTTGGAAAATACGTGCCGTAATATGGATGTATTTTATTGCGCAATACGGGAATAACAATGCCATTTTTGTACCATTGCCACGAACTGTTAAGCCCTTGTATTTGAACAAAAGACAGTAAAAAATTGGGCGTTTCTGAATACAACTTTTTTAACCAACCAATAGATGGTGCTTTTTTTACGGTTAATTGATGGTCTGTAATTTGAATTAAAATAAGCTTTGATAATTTGTGAAATTCTGACCGATACGCACGCTGTTCTTGAAAAGTAGTGTGAGCCCGTTTGCTTTTAAGATGTACCGCTATAGCCTTAAGCAGCAACAAACCGTTACTGTAAAACTCTGAAATTAATAAGGGTTTGCCTGCCTCTAAAGTTTTTATGGCTTGCTTAACATTGGTACTGCCGTTAAACACGCGCAAAGGTTGTTTAAAAACAAAGGGAACGGGTTTGTTAACTTCAATATCTAATTTCATAGTTTCTTTGTATTGCGTGAGGGATTGCAACAGAAATCCCACAGCCTGACTGGAAGGAAGTGCGAGGAATTGCCGTGTAAAGCCCGACCCAAAAGGGGCACGCCCAAACTTTTATTTATACTTTGAATATCTGGCTTTTTAGTCATCATGATCGCACTTTATGCGGATACTGTGCTTCGCGATTCTGGAATGTCAGAATATGGTCTTTCACAATAACGCCTTTATCAATATTTATGGCATTTTTAATGGTGGTGTTTTTTTGCCACTGCTCGCGACCAGAAACCACAGCTGGTAAGTGCACTAATAATGCAGCAGAAATGGATCTGGAGGCGCTTTCCCAATAATAACTTGGGGTATGATCTACGGCGTAGTAATCGATGTTATCTAATGCGATAATGGGTTCTTTAAAACTGGTTGGTTTGGCGAAGTAAAAGCCCATACCCTCGTCGCAACTAACATCGATAATGAGAGTTCCGGGTTTTAGTATTGATTTTTCTTCGGCAATAACGTAATTCATAGGATCGTTGGTATCTTGGTATGTGCCGTTTATGATAATTTCAGATTCGTGAATGAGGTCTTGCAGTGGGCGTTCGGTTCCGTCGTGTTCTACAACAATTAATCGCGCTTCGTGGTCTTGCCCTTTTCGTATTCTGTTATAATGCACATTGAGAACTTCTTCTCGAACTTCGTGGTCTGGTCTTTGAATGCAGATGGTAATATCTCTAAAACCATGCGCTTTTAAGGCATAAATAGCACCTCTGCTTACAGCTCCAAAACTAAATATGATGACTTTTCTTTGATTTCCGTAATGACCATCGATGCCTTTGAGTTGAAGCGCATGAATAACGGCACAATAGCCCGCCATTTCATTATTTTTGTAGAAGGTGTGTCTGCCCATTTGCCCATTGGGGTTCCAAACGTACATATCTTCGAAAGCAATAAGCGTTAATTTTTTATCGATTGCGGTTTGTGTGATATGGCTTTGCTGTGCACAATGTGGATAACCCCAAATGGTACCGCCATCTTTTACAGCTTCTAAATCGGATTGTAGAGGTTTGGCAATGATAACGTTTCCGATATCTGATAAAAGTGCATCTCTTGAGGCCACACCACCCGTTAAGGCTTCGATTTCTGAGTCTGAAACATGAAATGGTTTGCCATAACCCGTTTCAAAAATAAGTTGTTTGCGAATATGCTCGGGAAGTCTGTTTAAGTGTTCTGGATGAATTGGTACGCGCTTTTCGTCTTCTTTTTTTGAAGTACCAATGACGCCCATTTGTAATAAAGCCATGATTTTTTAAATTGAAACGAATGGCACAGTAATGACATGCGCAACACGTAAGATTACAATGAAATAGTTGTTATCTAGCAATCAGGCATTACATTGGCCACCAGAGTTTAATTAAAAAAACAAAGACTAAGGGTTAGTCTAAAACATTCGCAGAAGTATGGCGAAAGGATTATTAATTGTAACAAACAAATAATTCTATGCCAAAGATACTCTATTTAAAGCCAATAGCCTGACGATATGCAAGTAATCCCTTTAGGAGTTAAACAAAAAACATTGTTTTTTTTGATATTTAAATTTGTGCCGAATGTATTCTCAAGAAAGCCGCACCTTTATTTTATCCAGTTGAGTTAAGAATTGACCATTTTAAGCGTTAAATAAAAATTAAAACCAGCCTTAGCGCTGGTTTGTTTTTTATATTTGAACTTTAGCCAATCTAGATTATGCAAAAACAGTTACTTTACGTCTTATTATTTACTTTTTCGCTAGCGTTTACTCACGCTCAAAAACCCAAAACACCAGCATCTTCAGAGATTTACCAAGCCATACAAAAGCTTAACTTTTTAGGTTCGGTGTTATACGTGGCGGCGCACCCCGACGATGAAAACACCCGATTAATAGCTTACATGTCTAACCACGTGAAAGCACGAACCGCTTACCTATCGTTAACGCGTGGCGATGGCGGACAAAACCTAATCGGACCAGAAATAAGTGAGCTTTTAGGCGTGATTAGAACCCAAGAATTATTGGCAGCAAGAGGTGTTGATGGCGGCGAACAACGTTTTACCAGAGCCAACGATTTTGGCTACTCCAAACACCCCGACGAAACCTTACAAATTTGGAATAAAGACCAAGTGCTAAGCGATGTGGTTTTAGCCATTAGGCAGTTTAAACCCGATGTGATAATCAATAGATTCGATCACCGAAGAGCAGGAGAAACCCACGGGCATCACACCAGTTCTGCCCTATTGAGTCTCGAAGCTTTTGAACTTGCTAAAGATAAAACGGCGTATCCTGAGCAACTTCAACAAACCAGCTTGTGGCAACCCTATCGTTTGTTCTACAACACCAGTTGGTGGCGTTATGGCAGTCAAGAAGCCTTCGATAAACTAGATAAAAGCAATATGCTGAGTATCGATATTGGCACCTATTATCCGCTTAAAGGCGTGAGCAATAACGAAATGGCGGCATTAGCACGCAGCCAGCATTTAAGTCAAGGTTTCGGAACCTTAGCACAACGTGGCACACAACAAGAATACATCGAATTATTAAAAGGCGACCCACTTACCTATAAAACTGGCGTTTTTGAAGGTATTGATACCTCATGGAACCGTGTAAAAGGCGGAAAAGCGGTTGGCAATATTTTAAACAGTGTTGAAAAGAACTTCAATTTTAAAAATCCTGCTGCCCACCTTCCGCAGCTTGTTGAAGCTTACAAATGGCTGCAAAAAGTTGAAGACCAACACTGGAAAAACCAAAAAACCAAAGAACTGAAAGACATCATACAAATGTGTGCAGGCTTGTATTTAGAAGCTTCTGCCGAAACCAATTGGGCCACACAAAACGATATAATTAATTTGAATATTGAAGTGCTTAACCGTAGCGACTATCCTATGGTTTTGCAAAGCCTGAATAATGCCAAAGACCTGAATATCATAAAAAACATCACGCTAAAAAACAACGTGAAATACGATTTTAAAGAAGTGCTGAAAGTTGAAAGTGATGCGCAACCAACCACACCCTATTGGTTGAATACTAAGGGCACTTTAGGCATGTACCAAGTGGATGACGCCAATTTAATTGGCTTGCCAGAAACCCCACGAACCTACAACATCGATTTTAATTTGTTAATAGACAACACACCCATAACCTTTACCAAACCTATCATACAGAGGTATTCTAAACCCGATAAAGGTGAATTGTACCGTCCGTTTGAAATCATACCCGAAGCTTCCGCAAAAATTACCGAAAAGGTGATTATTTTAAATTCGGATGCGCAACGCGATATTATGGTAGTTGTCAAAGCCGGAAGAGACAACCTTGAAGGCGATGTTGAAGTTTGCCACCCTAACGACTGGAGCGTATTTCCTAAAAATCAAAAAGTGGCTATTTCGCATAAAGGCGAAGAGCAAACTTTGGTTTTTACGGTCATTCCACCCGAAAATCAAAGCGAAGGATTTATAAGTCCGATTGTGCATATTGGCGATGCCGCTTATACCAAAGAGTTGATTGAAATTAACTATGAACACATTCCGTTTCAAACGGTTTTACTGCCTAGTGAAAGTAAAATTGTGCGCTTAGATATTAAAAAACGTGGTGAAAACATTGGTTACATTCAAGGTGCTGGCGATGTGGTTCCTGAAAGTTTACAACAAATAGGTTACAATGTGCGTGTGATAAACCCAGAAGAGATAAATCCTGAAACCCTAAGCAGATTTGATGCTATAGTGGTTGGTATTCGTGCATACAATACCCTGGAAGATTTGAATTTCAAACAACAACAATTATTCGATTTTGTTGAAAATGGCGGTAATATGATTGTGCAATACAACACCGCGCATCGACTAAAAGTGGATGCATTAGCGCCTTACGATTTAAAATTATCGCGAGATCGTGTGACTGATGAACATGCCGAAGTACGTTTTTTAAATCCGAATCATGAAGTTTTAAACGCACCGAATAAAATCACAACTAACGATTTTGAAGGTTGGACCCAAGAACGTGGTTTATACTTTCCGGATTCTTGGAGTAGTGAATTTACACCTGTATTATCCATGAACGACCAAGGCGAAACTGCCAAAGATGGGAGTTTACTTATTGCCAAACATGGTAAAGGCCATTACATTTACACAGGTTTAAGCTTTTTTAGAGAGTTTCCCGCTGGTGTTTCTGGTGCCTATCGCCTATTTGCAAATATGTTGTCTTTAGGTAAAAACGACATCAAACCGAACACCAAACTAAACGATTAATTTATGGACGACGCACAAGAACCAAAACAAAAATGGCATAGGCTCTACTCTATTGTGCTTATTGCCAACGCCATTTATTTTATTGTGTTTTACCTCATCACCAAATCCTTTTAAAACATGCAAACTTTAAGTTGGATTGACTGGTCGGTTCTTGGTGCAACTTTAATTGCTATTGTGGCTTATGGCACGTGGCAAACCCGAGGTAGCCAAAATGTAAAAGATTATTTAAGAGGCGGAAACACCTCAAAATGGTGGACAATAGGTTTATCGGTTATGGCAACACAAGCCAGCGCCATCACCTTTCTTTCAACTCCTGGGCAAGCCTTTAACGATGGTATGGGCTTTGTGCAATTTTATTTCGGATTACCAATTGCCATGATCGTTATTTGCATGGTGTTTATTCCCTTGTATCATCGCCTCAAAGTTTATACCGCCTACGAGTTTCTGGAAAACCGTTTCGATTTAAAAACCAGAACCCTAGCGGCTATTCTGTTTTTAATCCAACGCGGATTAGCGGCAGGCATTACCATTTTTGCGCCCGCCATCATTTTATCTGTGGTATTAGGTTGGGATTTACTCACATTAAATATCGCCATTGGGCTTTTAGTGATTATTTATACCGTTTCTGGTGGAACCAGAGCTGTAAACGTGACTCAAAAGCATCAAATGGTTGTGATTTTTATTGGGATGCTTATCGCCTTCTTTTTAATTGTTGATAAACTACCTCAAGATATTACGTTTACGAAAGCTTTAGAAATTGCTGGTGCCAGTGGTAAAATGGAAGTTTTAGATTTTTCGTTTAGCTTAAATAACCGCTACACCTTTTGGAGTGGCATTATTGGCGGAACCTTTTTAATGTTGTCTTATTTCGGGACAGACCAAAGTCAGGTGCAACGTTACTTATCAGGGAAATCGGTTAAAGAAATGCAATTGGGTTTAATTTTCAACGGACTTTTAAAAGTGCCGATGCAATTCTTTATTCTATTGGTTGGGGTTATGGTTTTTGTGTTTTATCAGTTTAATGAAGCGCCTGTGAATTTTAATCCTACAGCAACGGAATTGGTTTTAAATTCGGAGTTTGCTGAAGAATACAAAGTCTTACAAAACGAGCAACAACAAATTTTTAGAGACAAGCAAAAAATAATTGAAGCTTACACCAGTTCCAATAATCCAGAGGTTGCCAAATTTATTGCAGCAGCTAATGCCGCCAATGAAGACATCAGACAAGAAGCCAGAACCCTCATTGATAAAGCTTCAGAAAAACAAGACCTAAAAGTAGAAAGCAACGATAAAGACTATGTGTTTATTCATTTTATTTTGAATAATCTCCCACGCGGATTAATAGGCTTATTGCTCGCGGTTATTTTAAGTGCTGCCATGTCGAGTACCGCCAGCGAATTAAACGCTTTAGGCTCTACAACAGCCATGGATTTATACAAACGAAATACCAGCGAAAAAACCGAATCCGAAATGGTTGCAGCTTCTCGTTGGTTTACCTTTTTATGGGGCATTATTGCCATTGGCGTTGCTTGTGTGGCGAATCTTGCTGAAAACTTAATACAGTTAGTCAACATTATTGGGTCTATTTTTTACGGGAATGTTTTAGGTATTTTTCTATTGGCTTTCTTTTTTAAATTTGTAAAAGGTAATGCGGTTTTTATCGCCGCTTTAATAACGCAAGTATTCGTGATTGTACTGTATTTTTTAAACGAATACGAATACATAAATCTGCCATTTTTATGGTTGAATTTTGTAGGCTGTATGATCGTTATTGCAATTGCCTGTTTATTACAAATAGTAACACCAAACAACAAAACAGCACATGGCTAAAACCATACATTGGGGCATTATAGGATTAGGTAATATCGCCCACAAATTCGCAACCGATTTACTAACCGTTGAAGGCGCTAAACTGTACGCCGTAGCCTCAAGAAATCAAGAAAAGGCTGATACGTTTGCAAACAAATACAAGGCTCCAAAAGCTTACGACACTTACGAAGCCTTAGCCAAAGACCCGAATATTGATGCCGTTTATATTGCAACACCACACGCATTACACCATGAAAACACCATACTATGTTTAGAGCATGGTATTGCCGTTTTATGCGAAAAACCTTTTGCGATGAATGCCGATGAAGTGGAAAAAATGATTGCAAAAGCCAAAGAAAAAAACGTGCTGCTTATGGAAGCACTTTGGACCTACTTTTTACCACATTACCAGTATGTTTTAAAAGCACTCAAGAGTGAAACTTACGGAAAGGTTTTAAAACTAGAAGCCGATTTTGGTTTTAACCGACCGTTTGATGATACCTCCCGACTATTTAATAAAGCATTAGGTGGCGGAAGTTTATTAGACATTGGCATCTACCCTATTTTTGCGGCGCTTTCCACTTTAGGGAAACCAAATACTATTGAAGCCGAAGCGACTTATTTTGAAAATGGTGCAGACTCGTCTTGCCATATGGTTTTTGATTATGGTAAAGACGTAAAAGCCAATTTAAAAAGTACCTTGATTGAAGACACCGCAACGGAAGCCATATTTTATTGCGAACGTGGTACCATTAAAATAAATACGATGTTTCATATGCCCACGACGGTAACGTTAATTCCGAAAACAGGTACAGCTGAAACTATAGATTTTAATTACAAGACTATTGGCTACAACTACGAAGCCATACATTTTACTAAACTCTTACAAGAACGAAAAACCGAAAGCGATGTGATGACTATTGAGTTTAGCCGACAACTTATCAAGACTTTAGACCAGGTTAGAAACCTCATCAATTTAGAATATTAGCCAACTAAAAGTGTAGTTTTTACGACTTTAAGTCATTTTTATTTGTCTAAATGTAAAGTTTGTTTTACTTTTGTTACATCAATCATTTTAATCATTTAAAAAACGAACACATGAAAACAAATTATTTATTACCACACAAGTATAAAATCTTTGGATGGGTTTTATTCATTCTGGGCATTATTTACGGTTTGATTATTGCCGCTTCAGGATACGACCACGAACCGCTGCGCATGAAGGTATTGGCCTTATTTTACGAAGGTATTTTAGAACCCTACAACGGTAACATTGCTAACATAATAGAAACGGGCGTATCAAACGAAATAGCCTCAATAGCCATAATTCTTGGCGGACTTATAGTAGGATTTTCAAAAGAAAAAATTGAAGATGAGTTTATTTATAAGCTGCGTAAAGATTCTTTAGTTTGGGCCATTATTTTCAACTACGCGGTATTAATTTTTACAATACTTTTTATTTACGACTTAACATTTTTTCATGTTTTGGTTTACAATATGTTTACGCCTTTGGTATTCTTTATCCTTCGTTTTAATTTTCTTAAACTAAAATCGAATAGTCATGAAGAATAGTATAAAAGTACAGCGGGCCATTCATGACATGACGCAAGCCGATTTAGCCGAAAAAATTGGTGTGAGCAGGCAAACCATAAATGCCATGGAGAAAAATAAATATGTGCCTTCTACGGTGCTTTCGCTAAAAATTGCTAAGCTTTTTAAGGTTCCTGTTGAGGACATTTTCTTTCTGGAGGACTCGGACTAAACGTAAAGCACATACATTAGCGGATACCCGCGCTAACGATTGCAGTGGTTAGCTTTTGAGGAGGCGTGCATCGAGCCAAAACTATGAACGAAAAGCGTGACCCTTGTGGTAGCTTGCCTGCCGGCAGGCAGGCGCCCAAAAACAAAAAGCGTAACCCAAAATTGGATTACGCTTTTTTAAATATCTATAAATCTGAAGATCTAAAAAGTCTAGAATTCTAACTAGTCTAACAATCTAACTAGTCTAAAAATCTAACCAGTCTAAAGATCTAATCTACATAGCTCCCCACTCTTTTAAAACATCTTCGTTCTTTTTAATGAAGGCTTCGTACTTGGCTTCTTTGGCTAGCTCTAACGACGCTTTAGCCGCAGCAATAGCATCTTTAGTATTGCCAGCTTTGGCATGAATTAAGGCTTGTTGATGAATGAACCAGAATTTAGGTTTATCTTTTGTCATGTCCACAGCTTTATCAATCCAAGTAACGGCTTTATTAATGTCGTGGTTTGCCTCGAGATAGTAAACGGCCGAATCAAAATAATCTTGTGCTTTAGGCGAATCGCTACTCATAACGGCTTTAATACTTGCCATAACCGCGGCATCTGTTGGCACCGTAAAATCAACTCCAACCCAAGTTTTTTCCCAAATAAACTCCAGTCTACCACCAGTGTTGGTAATGTTATTAATATCAATAGTAAACGTTTCTACATTAAATGGTATAGGATACGTTTTTGCAGTCGTTTTTGCAGCTACGTAATCCGGGTTGAATTCTTCTGGAGTTCCAGAATCTTTTCCATCGTTATAGAAAATGATATTCCAAGATTCTGCACTTGGAACCGTAAAAATCGAGTAAGATCCTGCTTTTAACGTTTGTCCGTCAAAAGTCGCATCGGTACTAAACGTAATTTTGGTTCTTGCATTTGCTCCGGTTCGCCATGGCTTGTCAAACGGTACTAAATCTCCAAAAATAACACGATCTTTCACGCCTGGTCTGGAGTATTCTATAGTAACATCGGTTAATCCCACCTTTTGTTCTAATTTAGAAAATGGGCTTGGTGCAGGTGTTTGCACTTGTGCGTTAACGGTGTACAATGTTGCACACGCCATAAATAATAAGAGTATTTTTTTCATGTTAGTAGTTATTAATAATTAAGTTTTAAACATCATAAAATTAATCAATATTAAATCGGTTAGTGTTAACAAAAGCTTAAAAAACAACTTAATACATTACAGAATAATTATTTGGGCATTCCCCAAGGGTCGGGCTTTTCGTTAAAGTTTTGGCTCGATGCACGCCTCGCCAAAAGCTACCACTACAATCCCTAATGCAATCCCGTAGTTTTAGGCAACTATAGGATTATCTTATCATGCTATCAAATATTTTGTTTAACTTTTTTCATTATTTGTTAAACATTTTATATCTTTACATCAAATTTAGAAGTTATGGCAAAGAAAAAAACAGTTTCAAAAAACGATATCATTACCAATTATATGGGTTATGTGTTAGAGCACGACCAAAATCCGAAAAGCGTTTACGCCTTCGCAAAAGCTAATAATTTTGACGAGGCTAAATTCTACGAACATTTTGCATCGTTCGAAGCTATAGAGAAAGGAATTTTCGAAGCCTTTTTTGTAAACTCTTTAGAAGCACTTGACAATAATGAGGATTACAACATTTTTGATGCTAGAAACAAACTATTAAGTTTCTATTACACCTTCTTTGAAAACCTGACTGCCAACCGCAGTTATGTAACACACGTTTTAGACAAATACAAAAGCGACTTAAAAGGGTTAAAAATGCTATCTGGTTTAAAGCAACACTTTACCGCATACATTGGTGCTTTGGGCATTCAAATGTTAGAGATTAAGCAAGAACAAATAGAAAAAATACAAGATAAAGCCCTTAAAGAATCGGCGTGGTTACAATTGTTGCTCACCATGAAATTTTGGCTTGATGATACTTCGGCATCTTTCGAGAAGACCGATATTTTTATCGAAAAATCAGTCAACACCACTTTTGATGTGCTAGATATTGCACCTTTAAAAAGCGTGTTAGATTTAGGAAAATTTCTGTTTAAAGAAAAATTTCAAATGAACTAAGACCTTATGAAAACTATAGATAGAATACCTACTTCAAAAATACAACGTGCCAGCAAATTGGTGTCTACGGGTGCTAAAGTTGGCGTAAATTACTTGAAATATTACGGCGACAAGATTGTAAGTACCGAAGAAGATGCCAAAGCACGTTTAAACAAAAATAATGCTACCGATATTTACGATGGGCTAAAACAACTCAAAGGAAGCGCGCTTAAAGTGGCACAAATGCTAAGCATGGAAAAAAGCATATTGCCTCAGGCTTATGTGGAAAAATTCTCGTTAGCACAATTTTCGGTTCCACCATTATCGCCACCATTAGTAATCAAAACATTTAAAAAATATTTTGGAAAACATCCAAATGATATATTCGATACTTTCAACGCAACTTCTGTAAACGCTGCCAGCATCGGTCAGGTGCACTTAGCAGAAAAGAATGGGAAAAAACTTGCTGTGAAAATCCAATACCCAGGAGTTGCGGAAAGTATTGCTTCAGATTTAGCTATGGTTAAACCTGTTGCTATGAGTATGTTTAATATTAAAGGAAAAGATTCTAATAAATACTTTAAGGAAGTTGAAAACAAACTGGTTGAAGAAACCAACTATATTTTAGAGATTGAACAAAGTAAGGAAATTGCCAAAGCATGTTCGCACATTTCTAATTTATCGTTTCCAAACTATTACGAAAATTTATCCTCAGAACGCATCATTACCATGGATTATATGGTTGGTGAGCACCTCTCTGAGTTTACCGCATACAATCAAAATCAAGAAAAAGCCAATAAATTAGGACAAGCCCTTTGGGATTTTTACATGTACCAGATTCATAATCTGAAAAAAGTACATGCAGATCCGCATCCGGGGAATTTCTTAGTTTCTGAAAAAGGAGAATTAATAGCACTAGACTTTGGGTGTATGAAAACCATACCTATGGCATTTTATACACCCTATTTTGAACTAGCCAAAAAAGAAAACATTAATAACAAAGCGTATTTTATTGATAAATTGTACGAACTTGAAATTCTAAGAAACGACGATAGCAAAGAAGAGTTAGAATTTTTTACAGACATGTTTCACGATATGTTGAGTTTGTTCACACAGCCTTTTCATCAAGATACTTTCGATTTTTCTGATGGCGAATTCTTTGGTAAAATTGCCGAATTAGGTGAACGTTATTCAAAAAGTACCGATTTAAAAAAGATGAATGGTAATCGAGGTTCGAAACACTTCATTTACATTAATCGTACATTTTTTGGACTTTATAACCTCATGTTCGATTTAAAAGCTCAAGATATTCAAATCAATAATTATCTGAAATTATCATGACTTATTTTAGTGAATCCGACATAGAGAATTTAGAGCATATCTACAAAATCAACTTAATAAATAGTTGTTCTGGATACAAATCGGCCAACCTTATCGGAACAAAATCTGTTGATGGTATTGAAAATGTAGCAGTTTTTAGTTCGGTGACGCATATAGGCTCAAGTCCTGCTATGCTTGGTTTCTTTTTAAGGCCAACAACAGTCATTAGAAACACCTATGAAAATTTAATATCCACAGGATTTTATACCATAAATCATATTCATCAAAACATAACAGAAGAAGCACATCATACCTCTGCGAAATATGATGCTTCAATCTCTGAATTTGATGCGACTCAATTAAAATCAGAATATAAATCTGAGTTTTTGGCGCCTTTTGTAAAAGAAGCACCTATTCAATTAGCAATGCAATTTGTTGAAGAGTATAACATTAAAGCCAACAATACCATTCTAGTTATTGGTAAAATTGTGGGTTTATATATTAATGGCGATTTGGTGGAGGACGATGGTTTCGTTAACTTAACAAAAGCCAAAGTAGCCGCGATAAACGGTTTAGACGGATACGTGATTCCAGAAACCAAAACACGCTATGGCTACCAACGCCCAAAAGAACTAAAAGTTAGTTTCTAAATTAATCTTCGAATTAGTAATAATTCGTGCAATGCGTATTAAACTAAGGCATGAAAATACTTGTAACTGGTGCAACAGGATATATTGGTAAACGCATTGTTCCCTTTTTAGTTAATGAAGGGCATCAAGTGGTTTGTGCCGTTAGAGACAAGTTACGAGCTGAAAAAAGTTATTTTGAAGAAGAACTCATTGATGTTGTTGAAGTCGATTTTTTAAAACCTGAAACACTACACAACATCCCGAAAGATATAGATATAGCTTATTATCTTATACATTCTATGTCTAACACCTCCAAAGATTTTAAATCTTTAGAAGAGCGATGCGCCGTTAATTTTAAAGAAGCTCTGGAATTTACAGATGTTAAGCAGGTTATTTATTTAAGCGGTATTACCAATGAAGATAAGCTTTCAAAACATTTACAATCTAGAAAAAACGTTGAAGAGCTGTTAGAATCTTCAAACTATGCCTTAACCATTTTTAAAGCTGGAATTATAGTGGGCTCTGGTAGTTCATCATTTGAAATCATAAGAGATCTTGTTGAAAAACTCCCAGTAATGATTGCGCCTAAATGGTTAAATACCAAAACGCAACCATTAGCGGTTCGCGATGTATTAGCATTTTTAACCAGAGCTGCAGGTAACGAAGCGGTTTACAATAAATCTTACGATGTTTTTGGTCCGGAAGTGTTAACCTACAAACAAATGCTGTTACAATTTGCTCAAGTCAGAGGCTTAAAGAGATACATTCTTACGGTGCCAGTTATGACCCCAAAATTGTCATCTTACTGGTTGTATTTTGTAACCTCAACGTCATACAAATTAGCAACTTCTTTGGTAGACAGTATGGGAGTTCAAATTATTGGAAAAGCCAGCGATATTAATACATTATTAGACGTTAACCCTTTAACTTACAAAGAAGCTGTTGCCTTAGCTTTTGAAAAAATAGAGCAAAATAGCATCATTTCAAGTTGGAAAGATTCTATGGTAAGTAGCGGCAGGTTGGGAAAGCAATTGCATAAATACGTTAATGTCCCCAAGTACGGATGCTTTACAGATTATAAAGAACGACCAATTACAGATGCGCAAAAAACTATCGATAAAATTTGGGCCATTGGTGGTACAACTGGATGGTATTATGGTACTTTTTTATGGCGTATTCGGGGTTATATCGATAAACTTGTTGGTGGTATTGGATTAAGACGCGGGCGCACAAGCCTTACAGAACTTGATGCAGGTGATGCTCTAGACTTTTGGCGTGTTATTTTTGCTGATAAAGACCAACAGAAACTACTACTATATGCTGAAATGCGATTGCCTGGTGAGGCGTGGTTAGAATTTAAAATTGAAGATAATTTACTAAAACAAACCGCAACTTTTAGACCTCGGGGACTTTGGGGAAGGCTTTATTGGTATACTGTGTTGCCTTTTCACGGATTAATTTTTAATGGCATGATTAATAAATTAGTTGATGTCCAATCATAAAAAAAACAACCTACCACAAAAAATATGTGTTGTTTGTGAAAAGCCATTCAGCTGGCGAAAAAAATGGGAAAAGAATTGGATTAATGTAAAATATTGCAGTGAACGATGCAGACGGAACAAAACAACATAGGATTAGTTTGGTTTAAAAACGATTTACGCGTTCATGACAATGCCGTATTAAATAAAGCTATTTCAGAAAACGATAAAACTATAGGCTTATTTTGTTTTGAACCTCAGCTTTTCGAGAAAGACCCATTCGGATTCAGAAAAACAGAAAAATACAGAGCTAAATTCCTTATTGAAACCATTATTGATTTAAAACAGCAACTTAAGTCTTTAAATATTGAGCTTTTTGTACACCACGCTCAACCTGAAAAAATCATACCTAATCTAGTTTCAGATTATCAAATACAGAACATTTATCTTCAAAACGAATGGACCAGTGAAGAACGTAAAATAATTAATAATGTAAAATCTTCACTTCCTGAAAGCGTGACATGGCATACGATTTACAATCAGTTTTTGTTTCATCCAGACGATATTAACTTAGAAATACCAGAGATTCCTCAAGTCTTTACCAACTTCAGAAAAAAAGTAGAAAAAGAAAGTCGAGTAAGACCTTCTTTAACCGAGCTTTCAATTCAACAAGCATTAGAAATTAATAACCAGACGGAAATCCCATCGCTTAGTAATTTGGGTTTTGACGAATTTGAAACACATGCGAACACCGCGTTTCCATTTCAAGGTGGAGAAACCGCTGCTTTAAAAAGACTAGACAACTATTTTTTTGAAACTAAAAAATTGGGCTTTTACAAGAAAACAAGAAACGGATTAATAGGGACAGATTTTAGTTCGAAATTTTCACCGTGGCTAGCAAACGGCAGTCTTTCACCTAGAACAATTTATTGGGAAGTTAAAAGATTTGAAAAAGAACGCGTCAAAAACGAATCGACCTATTGGCTCATTTTCGAATTAATTTGGCGCGATTATTTTAAATACATCTCATTAAAACACGGTAATGCCATTTTTAAAATTGGAGGTATTCTTGAAAAAAATTACGCCTGGAATACCAACCAAACTCTGGTCGAGCAGTGGATAAATGGAACAACAGCCTCACCTTTCGTTAATGCGAATATGCTAGAGCTTAAAAAAACAGGATGGATGAGTAATAGAGGTCGACAGAATGTCGCTTCATATTTTTCGAAAGAATTGATGTTAGACTGGAGAATTGGTGCAGCCTATTTTGAATCAATGCTCATAGATTATGATGTGCATAGCAACTATGGCAACTGGATGTATGTATCGGGTGTAGGCAACGATCTAAGAGATAGAAAATTTAATGTGCAATTACAAGCGGAACGATACGACCCAAATGGGAAATTTCAAAATTTATGGTTACAAGAAACCCTTTTCTAAATGAAAATACTTAGACTCATACTTGGTGATCAACTCAACATGAAACACTCGTGGTTTAATGAAACTAACGATAGTGTTTTGTATTGTATGTTTGAAATGCGTCAGGAAACAGATTATGTTACGCATCACATTCAAAAAGTTATTGGGTTTTTCGCAGCAATGCGTCAGTTTTCAGAAGATTTAAAAAGCAAAGGGCACGAAGTTGTTTATTATAAAATTAACGGTTCAAAAAACACCCAAAATTTAACGGATAACCTTTCACAATTAATAGAAAAAAACAACATTGAAACCTTTGAATATCTGGAACCCGACGAATATCGATTAGACCAGCAATTAGCGGAGTACTGTAATTCGCTCAGCATAAAATCTAGCGTTTTTTCTACCGAACATTTTTATACAAAGCGTTACGATTTGCAAACTTTCTTTAAAGGAAAGAAACAGTATCTCATGGAAAATTTTTATCGAGATATGCGTAAAAAACATGATATATTAATGCATGCAGGCCAACCTGAAGGTGGTAAATGGAATTTCGATAAAAGCAATAGAAATAAATGGAAAGGAGATGTTGAAATACCTGCTTATAAATTATTTAAAAACAAGGTTGATGATATTGTTTCTGATATTGAAAAATCTAAAATAAAAACCATAGGTGAATTTGATACCAAAACCTTCTCCTATCCTATTTCGAGAGCACAAGCTTTAGAGCAACTAAAATATTTTTGCGAACAGTTATTAATTCATTTTGGAGATTATCAAGATGCGATGCATACAGATGAAACATATCTCTTCCATTCCCGATTATCTTTTGCGATGAATTTAAAACTTATTTCTGCTAAGGATGTCGTGCAGAGTGTTTTGAATTACTATCGTAAACATGGTGAGGATATCGACATTTCTCAGGTTGAAGGTTTTATTAGGCAAGTTATTGGATGGCGCGAATACATGCGCGGTATGTATTGGGCTTTAATGCCAGAGTTTAAGAATCAAAACCAACTGAAAAATCAAAATAAGTTACCTGACTTTTTCTGGACAGGAAACACCAAGATGAATTGCTTGAAGCAGGCTATTGATAATTCATTAGAAAACGGGTATGCACATCACATTCAACGCTTAATGATTACTGGAAATTATGCGCTATTAACAGAAACACACCCAGATGAAGTGGACCATTGGTACTTGGGGATTTATGTAGATGCTGTAGAATGGGTGCAACTCCCCAATACGCGAGGCATGAGTCAATTTGCTGATGGTGGCAAAATAGCAACAAAACCCTATGTATCTTCCGCTTCATACATTAACAAAATGAGTAATTACTGTGACAGTTGCCACTACAATAAAAATAAAAAAATTGGAGAAGATGCCTGCCCATTCAATAGCCTATACTGGCATTTTCTTGATTCTAAAAGACCACAATTACAAGATAATTTTAGGATGAAAATGATGTACAGCGTTTTAGATAAAATGAAAACGCAAGATGTAGACGAAATCAAAAAAAGAGCTCAACATATTATAAATCATCAAGATGAATATTAAGCCACAAATACATGTTGTATGGTTGAAACGCGATTTGCGCTTGCACGATAATGAGGCTATTTTTAATGCTCTAGTTACTGGTAAAAAGGTGTTGTTTTTATATAGTTTTGAGCCTTTACTTATTAATGACTCACATTACAGCGAGCGTCATTGGAATTTTATAAAAGAATCATTGGTAGATTTAAATAACGAACTGAAACCTTTTGATTCAAAAGTATTGATTGTTCAATCTGATATAATCGCGGTATTCAATCAATTACTTACAAAATATCAAATAAACAAAATCTTTTCACATCAAGAAACAGGACTTTTGGTTACCTACAATCGCGATAAAAACTTTAAACGATTCTGTAAAAACAACCTAATTGATTGGATAGAAAACATAAATAATGGTGTACAGCGCGGATTAAAAAATCGGGAGCAATGGACGGCGCTGTGCAATGCATTTTTCGAAATTGACGCTTTACCTTTTCAACCAAAACCCAATCAATTATTGAGTATTAGCGACATTGAAATGCTTGAGGCAAATTTTAAAATCCCTAATTTAAATACACCTCAAACTACAGCATTCCAAAAAGGTGGACGAAGCATGGGTTTGAAATACTTAAATTCCTTCTTTGAAACACGCTACCCTAATTATATGCTTCATATTTCAAAACCAGAATTAGCTAGAAAGAGTTGCAGTAGAATTTCGCCTTATATAGCTTGGGGCAACTTATCAATAAGAGAAGTCTATCAACAAGCATATCATCTAAAAAAAACGGCAAAACATAAAAAAGCAATAGAAGCATTTATGTCTCGTTTACGATGGCAAGCCCATTTTATACAAAAATTTGAAATGGAACATACCATGGAAGAAGCCAGTATCAATAAAGGGTTTCATAAACTTAAAAAAAGTATTTCACAAGAGTATTTAGAGGCTTGGAAAACAGGTCAAACTGGATATCCGCTCATTGATGCTTGCATGCGATGTTTAAACGAAACAGGATATTTAAATTTTAGAATGCGAGCTTTAGTGGTATCCTTCTTAACGCACAATCTGTGGCAACCTTGGCAAGAAGCCACCACCCATTTATCACAAATGTTTCTTGATTTCGAACCGGGTATTCATTTTCCGCAATTACAAATGCAAGCCGGTGAAACGGGAATTAATATGCTTCGTATTTACAACCCCGTAAAGAATAGTTTAGAACACGATCCGAGTGCTACATTTATTAAAAAATGGGTTCCAGAACTAAAACTTTTAGATACGCCTTTAGCACATCAGCCTTATTTAATGACGCCTTTAGAAGAACAGTTATTCAATTTTAAACTAGGCGAAGATTATCCGTATCCTATTGTAGCGTTAGAATCTAGTCGTAAAAAAGCAGGTGACATTCTTTGGAATCTTCGAAAAAACAAGAAAGTAAAAGCAGAAAGCCAAAGAATTCTTAAAAAACATATTGTAAAAAATAGGTTTTAAGAATTTCAATCTCCTCATTTTCAATTATTTAATCTAAATAATAGAAAAAATCAATAGTGCTATGATAATTTTTGTTTAATTTATTTCGTAAAAAGTTAAACATTTTGTAAATTTGAGTAATAAGATTACAAAATGATACTAAACACAACACATTTTAATAAAGAACACAAGCAGTTACTAAGCGATTTGGTAGGTGTGCCTTTTTCATTTTTAGAAGCGTTTAAAATGAAAGGTGTTGGGTCAAAACGTATGATCATTGAAGATGTGAGTCCGAATTTACAGTTATATATGAATCTTGTTTCAGATATTAATTACGCCAACATCGAGTTGCGTAAAAACGGGGTTCTCATTTACATTAATAAAGGATTACAAAACTATACTTGGGCTATTCCATACTATCAATTGGTGATCTATAAAACAAACGGCGCAAGTATTCATGCTCAAGGAAGATACATTCACTTTAAAAATAACAAAACGTTTAGAGAGAACAAATCATTTTTCAGAAAAATGCTTGATGAAAAGATTAGGTACGATGAAAAATATAATTTTTTAGGCGTATGAATTTAACGATCAATGAAATTGATAGAATAATTGAAATGGCCTGGGAAGACCGAACCACATTTGAAGCCATTAAATATCAATTTAAACTCGATGAGCAACAAGTTATTGAGCTCATGAGAAAAGAAATGAAACCAAGTAGTTTCAGGCTTTGGCGAAAGCGAGTACAAGGAAGAAAAACCAAACATGAAAAATTGAGAGTTTTTGAAAAAGGACGATTTAAATGCAGCAGACAAAAGCAAATTACGCACAACAATATTTCAAAACGTTAATAACGTGCTTTGATTGAATTAAAACCTCAAGACAGCACATAAAAAAGAAGCTATGGAAATAGAAAAATTAATCACTAAAAAAAACGGTAATAAATTGAATGGTTTCACTTTGGAAGACATTGGAAACGATCATTTATTTACAGGTTTAGAAACACCAATGAAACCAGATGCTTTCAAACTTTCGGATTCTGAAAAGAAAGCGCGTATTGCAATTCTGTTTGAAGAAATTATGGATGTTATGGGTTTAGATTTGAATGATGATTCATTACAAGGAACACCCGAGCGTGTCGCTAAAATGTATATTGATGAGATTTTCTCTGGACTAAACCCTGCCAATAAACCAAAGGTTGCTTTGTTTGACAACAAGTACCAATACAACCAGATGTTGATTGAAAAAAATATTACGTTTTATTCAAACTGCGAGCATCATTTTGTACCCATAATAGGGAAAGCGCATGTGGCTTACATATCATCTGGAAAAGTTATTGGGCTTTCAAAACTAAATAGAATTGTTCAGTACTATGCCAAACGACCGCAGGTGCAAGAGCGCTTAACTAACCAGATTGCAAACGAGTTAAAATCTATTTTAGAAACCGATAATGTTGCAGTAATAATCGATGCGAAACATTTATGTGTATCATCTAGAGGTATAAAAGACGACACGTCCTCAACCGTTACGGCTTATTATGGCGGGCAATTTAATACTTCGGAAAAAATAACAGAATTACAGAACTATATAAACACTTAAAATTATGGATTTAATAAACAAAGCATTAGAATTTGAAAAAAGAAAAATGAGATCTTTATCTACTAGCGACCGTGTAAAAATCTCTAGAGAAGCCAAAGCCTTAATTTTGGATTTAAACCAAATTTACAAGGTTAAAAAAGACGAAAAAATCATGGATATCATGAAACGTTTAACCGTAATAAAAAGAAAGGTAGAAAAGCGATTAAAAGGTGCGCCTCTAACTGCTTAACTATTAAAAACAGACTATTCTTTTAAAGAAATATTAAAAATTTCCTAATAAATCTATAGAAAAATAGTTAATCTCGCATAATTTACTATATTGCCAAATTCGTGCACAAATCGCACAATTTTAGTAAGATTAAAAACAAATTATGGAGATTATTGAAAAAGCTTTAGAGTTCGAAAAACGCAAGCACACTTTCAAAACAACAAGTGAGCGCATCGAATCGTCTAGAGAAGTTAAAGATTTAATATTAAGCTTAAACACAATATACAAAAAAGACAAAGATCCTGAAATAATGGACTTGATGAAGCGCTTAACAGTCATTAAGCAAAAAATTGAAAAAAGGCTAAAGGGCAGGCCATAACATAAACTATGCCCTGAAACCTATGAAAACAATAATAGTAGTTGGTGGAAGTAAGGGCATTGGAAAAGCTTTAGTAGAAAAGCTTTTAGCTCATAGCAATGTTATAAACATTAGCAGAAGTACTCCCGAAATATCGCATCAAAATTTAACACACTACAGTTGCGATATTATACAGAACGATTTACCCGAAATTGAATCAGCAGATGGTTTAGTATACTGCCCAGGTAGTATTAACCTAAAACCTATTGCTCGCTTAAGTATAGACGATTTTAAAAATGATTTTGAAATTAATGTACTTGGTGCGGTTAAAGTGATACAGAAATACCTCCCGATTCTTAAAAACGGAGAGCACCCATCTGTGGTTCTTTTTAGTACGGTGGCGGCCAAATTAGGTATGCCCTATCATGCCAGCATAGCAGTTGCAAAATCTGGCGTTGAAGGTCTAGTAAAATCATTAGGAGCAGAATTAGCGCCGACTTTACGCATTAATGCCATAGCGCCAACCGTAACAGATACCGATCTTGCATCGAAATTGTTGAGAAACGAGAAAATGATTGAAAACATAACAGAACGTCATCCACTCAAAAAGTTCCTTTCTCCAGAAGAAGTGGCAGATATGGCTGTGTTTTTACTATCTGATGGCTCATCTTCAATATCCGGTCAAATATTCGAAATGGATTGTGGCATTGTAAGTTTTAAAATATAAGTATGAACCCTCTAAAAGCTTTTCTCGCAACATTATCATCAAATTCGAAACCACAAAAAAGTATGGAAATAGATAGTCTATATAGCATCAAAATAAATGCCTTAAATGGCGAACCTATCGACTTATCGAAATTTAAGGGTAAGCATATACTTTTTGTCAATGTAGCCTCTAAATGCGGTTTTACACCACAGTACAAAGCGCTTCAAGAATTACATGAAACTTACCAAGATAAATTACAAATTATTGGCGTGCCTTGTAATCAATTTGGTGGGCAAGAACCAGGTAATGCAGAAGACATATCATCATTTTGCGAATTAAATTATGGTGTAACTTTTTTAATCACTGAGAAGATTGACGTTAAAGGCAAAGACCAACATCCTTTATATTATTGGCTTACAACCAAAGAAAACAACGGTATAAAAAATTCGAAAGTCAAATGGAACTTTCAAAAATACTTAATAGACCCTTCAGGAAACTTCGTTGATTATTATTTTTCAACGACAAACCCATTGAGTTCAAAAATCACAAATCACATAAAATAATTGCTATGTTCTCATTATTTAAAAAGAAATCAAAAAAAGAAAAATTAGAAGCAAAATTTAAAAAACTTATGGCTGAATGGCATAAGTTATCATCGATAAACAGAGCTGCTAGCGACCAAAAATACGCTGAAGCTCAATTAATCGCTCAACAAATCAGTTCGTTAAAACATGAAACTTCTTAAATACATCGCTGTATTTCTAATACTCAATTTTGGAGCCCTAGCCATAGGCAGTTGGCTTATGGATAATGGCCCACAAACAGATTGGTATTTAAATCTTAATCAAGCCCCTTGGACACCTCCAGGTTGGGTTTTTGGTATGGCATGGACTACCATTATGTTTTGTTTTTCAATTTATATGGCCAACCTCTATAAAAGGTTACCCAAGAGTAATGTTCTAGTTTTATTTGCCATACAATTTGTACTTAACATTGTTTGGAATTATATCTTTTTTAATCAGCACCTTGTTGGTTTAGGCTTCACGGTCATATTATTATTAACCTTTGTGGTGGCCGTATTTGCCATAAAATATATTCAAAAAATGGGTTTGTTAACCCTCTTAATCCTACCCTATTTAATTTGGTTATGCATTGCTTCCTCTTTAAATGGCTACATTTTACTAAATAATTAGAATGAAAATTTACAGACTACATAAAAAGCAGAATTTACCCATTAGTATTGAGAAGGCTTGGGATTTTCTTTCCGACCCTAAGAATTTAAAAACCATTACACCAGATTATATGGGATTTCATATTTTATCTGGTGCAGACCGTCCTATGTTTGCTGGTCAAATAATTCAGTATATTGTAACACCGGTTTTAGGCATAAAAACCAAATGGGTTACCGAAATTACGCATAGTGTAGACAAACATTATTTTGTAGACGAACAGCGTTTTGGACCCTACGCGTTATGGCATCACAAGCATTTTATAAAAGCTATTGATGGTGGTGTTGAAATGGAAGATATTATTGACTACAAAGTACCATTTGGTTGGCTTGGGCAATTGGTTCATCCTATTCTAGTGAAACCTAAACTTGAAGAAATTTTTAATTACAGAACCACAAAATTAGAAGAACTATTTGGTAAATATAAATAATGAGCAAACCTATAAACATATTTTGGTTTAGAAGAGATTTAAGATTAGAAGATAATGTAGGATTATATAAAGCCTTACAATCTGAACATCCTGTTTTACCCATTTTCATTTTTGATTCTGAGATTTTAGAAAAATTACCCGAGGATGATGCTCGTGTTTCGTTTATACATGAAACATTACAAAATATGAGCAATTTGCTGCAGAAAGAGCACAATAGCAGCATTGCCATTTACCAAGGGAAACCTATTGAAGTTTATAAAAAACTGATTAAGGAATATAACATTCAAGAAGTTTACACCAACCATGACTACGAGCCTTATGCCAAAACGAGAGATAAAGCAATCGCATCATTATTAAAAGACAACGCTATTGCTTTTAAAACATTTAAAGACCAAGTTATTTTTGAAAAAGATGAGATTGTAAAAAGTGACGGGAAGCCTTATGTGGTTTACACACCTTACATGAAACTTTGGAAACAAACCTTTAGAAATCTCGATTTTAAACTATTCCCTTCGGAAAACATACTGGACAACTTAATATCGAAGACCGATTTACCAAATTTAAGCTTATCGGATATTGGTTTTAAAACGTCTGATCAACGAATAACACCCTATACGGTTACTCCAAGCTTAATAAAAAACTACGAAGCCACACGGAATTTTCCAGCTAAAGATGCAACGTCTAGATTAGGACCGCATTTGCGTTTTGGTACAGTGAGTGTTAGAAAAATGGTTGAAAAAGCCATTGCTGAAGACAATGAAATATTTTGGCAAGAGCTTATTTGGCGCGAATTTTTTATGAGTATTCTTTGGCATTTTCCACA
Source organism: Algibacter luteus (assembly GCF_900141715.1). GTDB lineage: Bacteria > Bacteroidota > Bacteroidia > Flavobacteriales > Flavobacteriaceae > Arenitalea > Arenitalea lutea. Next base: position 449,149 of record NZ_FQYK01000002.1, read on the forward strand.
CACACAAAACGAAAGCTTTAAAGCTAAATACGATCGTATTGAATGGCGGAACAACGAAACTGAATTTAAAGCGTGGTGTGAAGGTAAAACAGGTTATCCGTTAGTGGATGCTGGTATGCGACAACTCAATGCCACAGGATTCATGCATAACCGTGTTCGCATGTTAGTGGGAAGCTTTTTGTGCAAGCATTTACTTATTGATTGGCGCTGGGGAGAGGCTTATTTTGCGGAAAAACTACACGATTATGAAATGGCCAGTAATGTTGGTAATTGGCAGTGGGTTGCTGGTAGCGGTGTTGATGCTGCACCCTATTTTAGAATTTTTAATCCGACCACGCAGATTGACAAATTTGATAAGAAATTAGAATACATAAAACAATGGGCTCCTGATTTTCAAGAATTGACTTATCCTGAACCCATTGTAGATCATAAATTTGCTAGAGAACGTTGTTTAGAAACCTATAAGGCGGCTTTAAATTAAATTTTATAAACAGCCCTTGTAAAAACATCCAATACCTACCCCAATTCCCCTTACCAATGTAAACACTTGCGTTAGCGATTGTAATGGTTAGCTCTTGCCGAGGCAAGCATCGAGGCAAAACTATAAATGTAAAGCGCGACCCTTGTGGTAACCTGCCTGCCGGCAGGCAGGCGCCCAAATAATTGAAGCTTAAAAAACATAACATTTTATTAAGAATACGTTGCTTATAATTTTGGTACCTTTATTAATGAACAAAAACAAACTAAAATTATGAATACAAAAGAGGTAGCAAATAAGTGGGTACAGATGTGTCGCGAGGGCAAAAATATGGAATGTATTGAAGCACTTTATGGCGATAATGTAACGAGCAAAGAAATGCCTGGGGTACCTTATGGCGAAGTTATAACAGGTAAACAAAATGTGTGGAACAAAAGTAAACAATGGCTGGATAATGTGGTTGAGTTTCATGGCGGCGAAATAACAGATCCCGTGGTGGCTGGTAACCATTTTACGAGTAAAATGAGTTATGACGTGACGTTTAAAGACCGTGGTCGCCAGCAATTGGATGAAGTATGCGTGTTTGAAGTTAACGATGGTAAAATTGTAAATGAGCAGTTTTTTTATACCATGTAAGTTCCTTTTTTTAAATTTTACAAAACCCCAATTTTTATTGGGGTTTTTGCTTTTTAATTGACAGGTTTGTACTATGATAAAAATCACGATTTTAATCTCCTAAATTTTATACTTTTAAAAGCGTTAATTTTTCTACAAACTAAATTCTTGCTTTATGACTGATTTACAAATTGCTAAAACAGTAACTCTGAAACCCATAATTGACATTGCCAAAAAATTTGGAGTTCCAGCTGATTCTATCGAAATGTATGGGAATTATAAAGCAAAAATTCCGTTGCGTTATATTGATAAAAAGAAGGCTGATAGGAGTCATCTTATATTAGTATCGGCTATTTCGCCAACACCAGCTGGAGAGGGTAAAACAACTATGTCTATTGGTTTATCCGAAGGTTTAAACCGTTTAAATAAAAAAACAACAGTGGTTTTAAGGGAACCCTCGTTAGGTCCTGTATTTGGAATTAAAGGTGGTGCTACTGGTGGCGGTTACTCGCAAGTTTTACCAATGGAAGATATTAACTTGCATTTTACAGGTGATTTTTCGGCAATTGAGAAAGCACATAACTTATTAGCTGCCCTTATTGATAATAATATACAAAGTAAAACCAACTCGTTACATATAGACCCCAGAACGATAAGTTGGAAACGTGTTGTAGATTTAAACGATAGAGCATTAAGACGTATAATTGTTGGTTTAGGTGGCACAACTTCTGGAGTGCCAAGAGAAACAGGGTTTGATATTACAGCGGCTTCTGAAATTATGGCAATTCTTTGTTTAGCTGAAAATTTAATGGATTTAAAAACTCGATTGGGTAATATTTTTATTGGGTATACTTTTAACAAAACACCCATTTACGCAAGAGATTTAAAAGCCGAAGGTGCCATGACCGTGCTTTTAAAGGATGCTATAAAACCAAATTTGGTGCAAACTATTGAGGGCAACCCAGCAATTATTCATGGTGGCCCATTTGCGAATATTGCGCAAGGTACCAACTCGGTTATTGCAACGTTAATGGGTATGTCGCATTCCGAATATACGGTTACCGAAGCTGGTTTTGGTTTTGATTTGGGTGCAGAGAAATTCTTTGATATTAAATGCCAAAGTGCGGGTTTAAAGCCTAAAGCAGTGGTATTAACCACCACTATACGCGCCTTAAAATATCATGGTGGTGCCAATTTAAAATCATTAACTGAAGAAAATTTAGAAGCTTTAGAAAAAGGAATTCCAAACCTTGAAAAGCATCTTGAAAACATTGGTAAGTTTGGTGTTGCGCCCGTGATTGCGATTAATAAATTTGAATCGGATACCGATGCTGAAATTGAATTCATCATGGCATTTGCTAAACGCAAAGGCATTCGAGTTGCCTTATCAAATGTTTGGAAAAAAGGTGGTGAAGGCGCTTTAGATTTAGCAAAACAGGTGATTGAAATTGTGGAAGAAAACAAATCGGATTTTAAGCCATTATACGACTGGAAGTCTGGTGTTAAAGAAAAAATAGCTACAATTGCCACCGAAATTTACGGTGCTGAACATGTGGATTATAACTATAAAGCAAAAGTGCAATTGGAAAAAATAGCCCATTTAGGTCTGAACCACTTACCTATTTGCATCGCCAAAACGCAAAAATCATTATCAGATAATCCTAAATTACTGGGCAGACCTAAAGACTTTATCATCACTGTGCGTGAAATTGAAATAGCTGCTGGTGCTGGTTTTTTAATTCCAATAACAGGTGATATTATGCGTATGCCTGGTCTACCAGCGCATCCATCATCAGAAGATATTGATATTAACGAAGCTGGTGAAATAAGTGGGTTATTTTAAATCTTCTATTGTTGAATGAAACTAATTAAGATTTCAACTTAAGTTTACAAAAAAGCAAAGTACGATTGATTCGGGTTTTAGACAGATTTTTAGATTCTTGTCTTAAGCTCATATTAATTATATTTACACTTAAACCCATTAATTGAAACATGCAGAATTTTATAGAAGAGCAAACTTTTGAAAACAAAATCTTTTCAAAATATGAATTTGAAAAAGGTGATTATGAGTTATGTAAATTTATAAATTGCGATTTTCAGAATAGCGACTTGTCGAATAGCCAATTTATTGATTGCGAATTTCACGATTGTAATTTGAGCTCGATTATAGTTTCAGACACAGGTTTACAAAATGTGCATTTTAAAGATTGTAAAATGCTGGGTATTGATTTTGAAAAATGTAGCGATTTTGCTCTTGAACTTAATTTTAAAAATTGCCAACTTAATCACGCGTCGTTTAATAACAAAAAATTAGCAAAAACAGTTTTTGAAAATTGTAAAATCCAAGGTGTAGATTTTAGAGATTGTCATTTGAATTCTGCTGTTTTTAATCATTGCGATTTACTTAACAGTACGTTCTTGAACGCAAATTTAAATAATGTAGATTTTAGGAGTGCTAAAAACTTTTCAATAGATCCTGAAAAAAACAATTTAAGTGGCGCTCGTTTTTCATTATTTACGGTTGAAGGGCTTTTACATAAATACAAAATTAAAATTGAGTGATTAATTTAATCCATGATAAAACTCTGAACAGATGAAAAAGATTTATTCGGTTGAAGAATACGTAGAAGAACATCCAAACTTTAGTGACGCATTAAGTAAGCTGAGAAATATTATTTTAACCACAGAAGTTGAAGAGACCGTTAAGTGGAGCGCACCTGTTTACACTGTAAATGGCAAAAATGTTCTAGGATTAGGCGCTTTTAAGAATCATTTCGGAATTTGGTTTTTTAATGGTGTATTTTTAAAAGACAAGCACAATTTACTAGTGAACGCCCAAGAAAATAAAACCAAAGCGTTACGACAAATGCGTTTTGAAACGATAGAGCAAATAGACAAAACTATTGTTTTACAATATGTAAAAGAAGCAATTGAAAACCAGAAACTAGGTAAAGAAATTAAACCGGAAAGAGGCAAAAAAGAAACTGTTATTCCCAAGGAACTTAACTTGATATTAAACTCTAATAAAGACTTAAAATCAGCATTTAAAAATTTGTCGCCCTACAAGCAGCGCGAGTATTGCGAATATATTGACTCTGCAAAACGGGAAGCCACAAAACAAACAAGACTAGAAAAAATTACTCCAATGATTATGCAAGGCATTGGTTTAAATGATAAATATAAAAACTGCTAGATTTATTTTATTCGTTGACACATAATCCAGAGATACGTTCTGTAGATTCTAATATACTTCTTTGCGTAGAAACCTTTAAATCTAAAAATGCTCTCATTTTATTAAACTTACTTTTATCAATCTTATTTTGATCTAAATACATTTCAAAATCTGAAATATAGTTTAACATTCTAAGTTTATTTTCTAATTGAATTCTTTCAAGATTTAAATCTTGTCGACGTTTATACTCGATAAACTTTCTTTTTTCTTTAAAATTCATTCTTTTTTTAAAAGGTAACATAAAGCATCTTGTGTATTTATACTGACCATTAAAAGCAGTTCTATCATTATATAATTCAAATAAAATATTAGAATCATCTTCTGCGATACTCTTTTCTTGAAACAAAAACAATACCAAACAATTAAGAACCAAAAATCCGACTATAAAGAGGAACAAATTCATAATGAATTAATTTTAAATTACTTACAATACACTAGTAAGACAATTTAAAAACCTTTTACCCTAACTTAACACTCATATATTATACGATTTTGATAAAATAGTACCAATCCAATTATGAAGAATAAATAGCTGTATGCCTTTTAAAAATGGCAGTTTTACATTTTTTTATAATATTTAGCTGAAACCTTAAAAAAATTTGAAATTTAAGTTTTAAGAGCTGGGTAAAGTGCAAAAAAAAAAGCTCCCTATCAGGAGCTTTTTTAATTTATAGTATAAAACTATGATTTACTTTACTGTAGCAGGTGTATTAAGTTTTGTACTCATTTCCATGGAAATAGCAGATCTATCAAACTTTAATTTTCCAGCCATAGTTTCTATAATACAACTGTTGTCTTTATCATTTAAATCTGCAATTTTACCGTGTAATCCGCTTTTTGTAATCACGCGATCACCACGTTTTAATTCGGCTGCAAATTTCTTTTCTTTTTTTGCACGTTTCATTTGTGGTGCAATCATAAAGAAATACACGACCACAAACATTAATACAAATGGTAATAAACTACTAATTCCTCCTTCTCCCATGTTTTCTATATTTAGCTTTTAGCTGGAACCACTTTGTTAGGATCTGGTTTTACAAACGCTGTAATTTTTACAACCTCAGAACCTTTTTCTGTATTTGCAGTTACTGTTATAGTTTTAGATATTTTATTAGAACCACTGCCATTAAAGTTTACAGTAAATTCTCCTGAATCTCCAGGCATCAACGGTTCTCTACTCCAGTTTTGTGGCACTGTACATCCGCAAGAACTTTTAATATCTGTAATAACTAAAGGTGCATCACCAGTGTTTTTATATTTAAAAGTAGTTTCTACTTTAGATTTAGCTTCAATTTCACCAAAATCGTGCTCGGTTTTATCGAATTCAATTACTGGAAACTTAGATGCAACAGCATCTCTTTCTGCAGCAACTGCAATATTAGTTTCATCAATTTTTTTTGTAGCATCCTCTTTACAAGATGTAAATGCTATTAAACACATGGCGCTAAGACCTAATATTATTTTTTTCATAATAGAAAATTTTTAATTTTTTTAAGATGCACAAAAATAGTAATTATTTAAACGATTAAAAATTTTTTACATCCTTCTTAACACTTCTAACAATAAGAATGTGGCTTACATTAAACCTCGTCCTACTTTTTTTAATTCGCCAGACGCTTCATATTCTTTTACAAGCTTGTCTAAAATACCATTTATAAATATGCTGCTTTTTGGTGTTGAATACTCCTTTGATATTTCAAGATACTCGTTAATAGTCACTTTAACTGGTATAGATGAAAAACTTTTAATCTCGCAAATCGCCATTTGAAGTAACACATAATCAACTGTTGCAATTCTATCAGCATCCCAGTTTTTTGTTTTCTGACTTATTTCTTCGTTAATCGCAGTTTGATTTAAAAGTGTTTTCTTAAACAAATCAATTGCATACTCCTTGTCTTCTGCATCTTTATACAATTTTGGAGTAAAATATTGCTCTGGCGAAGCTTCCTTAACTTTTCTAAGCAATTTTAAAATAGTCGTATTTACGGTTGGAAGATCATCTAACCACGTCAGATTTTTATCCTCCATATACTCGTAAAGCTTTTCGTTTGGCGCAATAATATCTTTAAATACATCAACTATAAAGTCTTTGTCTTCTTTAAAATCAGACACTCTAGTTTTCATATAGTCCTTATATAAATCGCTAGCTAAAATGTCTTTAAAAATAATATCGATGTATTCACCATCTAATTCCCAATTGGTAATTTTATTCGCTTCAAATTGAGATTGTAATGTTTTATTTTCCCTTAAAAGTTTTAATAATTGGTTATTAACAAACTTTCTGTTTGGATCTTTATCTTCTTTAGTGGCAAGGTGTTTTTTTTGTTTCTTTTGTAAATCGCTTTCTGCTCTTTTTTGAACTTCAATTAATAAGGACAATAATAATAAGTACAAGTTGTACATATTATCTATACTGAAAAGTAAAAATTTTTGGTCTTTACTAAAGTCATCACTTTCACTACCCTTAAAGGCATACATGGTTTGCATAACTTTTACACGTATATGTCTTCTATTTAGCATCATTACAAAGAACTTTTATTAAAAAGATGAAGTGTTTTCATTGTTTTTAGTGCCGCAAAAATAACACTATATTTAAAATAAACACGCTAATTTTATAAATATTACACTGAAACACTTTAAGCTAGATTTAACAAATAGCTTGGTGCATAAACTCTAGAATTTGGCATTTATACTTTATATTTGTTAACCTATTCGGAAGACTTCAAATGAAAGAATTAAAGCATTTAAATAAATACTTTTACAAATACAGAACGCATCTTATCATTGGTTCTATCATTACTGTTGTAGCGCGTTTATTTTTACTTTACACACCTCGTTATGTCAAAAAAATATTTGTAGCTATTGAAAGGTATTTTGATGAGACTATAACTAAAGATGTTTTTAAAGCAGAAATAGCAGAAGCTATAATGTATATTATTGGTGCCGCTTTAATTGCTGCAATTCTTACCTTTTTTATGAGGCAAACCATTATTAATGTGTCCCGTTATATTGAGTACGATTTAAAGAATGAAATTTATGCCCAATACCAGAAGCTGTCGTTAAACTTTTATAAAAAAAACAGAACAGGCGATTTAATGAACCGCATTACCGAAGATGTTTCAAGAGTAAGAATGTATGCTGGTCCTGCGCTTATGTATAGTATTAATACGATTGCATTATTTGTGGTTGTTATTATTTACATGATTAATGCCTCTCCCAAATTAACCTTATATACCATAGTTCCGTTACCAATTTTATCGGTTATCATTTATAAATTGAGTAAAGAAATTCACAAACGAAGCACCATAGTACAAGAATATTTATCGAAGCTTTCAACATTTACACAAGAATCTTTTAGTGGTATTTCAGTTATAAAGGCCTATGGCATTGAACCACAAACATCGGTAAATTTTAAGGTGCTAGCAGCAGAAAGTAAAGCAAAACACATCAATTTAACTAAAGTTCAGGCTTGGTTTTTTCCCATGATGATTTTACTTATTGGCACAAGTAACTTATTGGTTATTTACATTGGTGGTTTACAATATATTAATGGCGAAATTGAAAGTATTGGTACCATTGCGGAGTTTATTATTTACGTTAATATGCTCACGTGGCCTGTAGCAACTGTGGGTTGGGTAACTTCTATTGTGCAGCAAGCTGAAGCATCACAAAAACGAATTAATGAGTTTTTAAAGATTAGTCCAGAAGTTAAAAATTCTACAGAAGCCCATTCTGAAATTACTGGCGATATTGAATTTAAGAACGTATCCTTCACCTACGACGACACCAATATTCAGGCTTTAAAAAATATTAGTTTTACTATAAATGAAGGAGAAACTTTGGCAGTTCTGGGAAAAACGGGTTCAGGGAAATCTACTGTTTTAGATTTGGTAGGAAGACTTTATGATATTGATAAAGGGTCTATAATTATAAATGATACCGAAATAAGTCAGCTTAATTTAACCGATTTACGCAACAGTATTGGTTATGTGCCACAAGATGCCTTTTTGTTTTCTGATTCGATAAAAAATAATATAAAATTTGGGAAAGAAGATGCTACAGATGAAGAGGTTTTTGAAGCAGCAAAAAACGCCCAAGTACACAAAAACATTATTAAGTTCAATAAGGGTTATGATACCGTTTTAGGGGAACGAGGTATCACCTTATCTGGAGGACAAAAACAACGTGTTTCTATTGCTAGAGCTATAATAAAGTCGCCAAAAATATTATTATTTGACGATTGCTTATCTGCAGTAGACACTGAAACTGAAGAGAAAATTTTAAACAACCTCAACAAAATAACTAAAGGTAAAACCTCAATCATAGTAAGCCATCGTGTGTCTTCAGTAAAAAACGCCAATAAAATTATTGTATTAGACGATGGCAAAATAGTACAACAAGGTAATCACGACTCGTTAATAAATGACGAAGGCTATTACAAAGATTTATACCTAAAACAACTTAGTGAAAAACCAAAACGCAATTTATAATGGTTTAATTTATAAGTGGGTAACGCATTTTTTATTCAATTAAATGCAAGAAAAACCAATATTTTAAAAAGATTATTCATTATTTATTGGTTAGTATCGATTTTTTTTAGATTTTTGATACTATAACTAGAATATTAAATTATGAATAATGGTATGATGGAGAAAGAAGAAATTTTTTCAAAAGTTTTAAGAGCAGGACGAAGAACCTACTTTTTTGATGTTAGAGCTACGAAAGCTGAAGATTATTACTTAACAATCACAGAAAGTAAAAAATTCACAAATGACGACGGGTCGTTTCATTACAAAAAACATAAAATTTATATTTATAAAGAAGACTTTGCTGAGTTTAAAGATATATTAGCTGAAATGACTGAATATATCGTAAATGAAAAAGGAGATGAAGTTATAAGTGAGCGTCATCAAAAAGATTTCAAAAAAGAAGTTGAAGATGATGGTACCAGAGTTACTGAAGCAGACTTAAAAACACCTGAAAGCTTTACAGATATAGATTTTGATGATATTTAATCTCAAATTCAATTAAAATACTTAAACCGCATGGTAAACATTGCGGTTTTTTTATGACTTAACTGCTGCTATAGCCACAACTAAACAGACAATTATTACAAAACATGCCGTTACAATATTAAAACACAATAGCATTGCAACAAATAAGCTAGCTAACCATAGTGGTGCTAAAGTTATAGCTACTGCAAACCTAAACGTAGAAACAAACTCAATCTCTTTCACTTTAGGTTTTACTGCAAATTTCCAAATAACATAAGGCACAATAAACACGATGATAAAAAGAAATTTTAAAATTCGACTTAAAATGTTCTTTTTCTTAAATTTCTGAATATTATAATTTTCAAAGTTCGATTTGATACAAGCATTAACAGCTTTAGGATCTAAAAAATCGAAATTTAAGTCTTCTAATCGCTTTAAAGTTTCCTGATAGCTTTCCGAGGGTATATGGGTTGTTAGTTGCGTGATTTCAGCATGAATTCTAGCCTTTAACTCCATAACATCATTATTTCTGTTGTCTGAAATAAATTGAGTTGCCGCTATTGGCTTGCCGAAATAAACCGATGTACTATCTGGAAATTTGTGAGCGTGCCTATAGTTAACACCAACAGGAAGTAGTTGTAAATCGAGATTAGGATGCTTTTCTAAAGTATCAAAAACTATTCTTGTAAACCCTTTACTTAATGGTCTAACCGTTCGGTTTAAATTATGATTGCCTTCAGGAAAAATAACAACGCACGCATTTTCAGTTAATAATTCAGAGCAAGCTTCAAAAATTGCATTATTGTTGCTAATGTTTCCCCAACCGTCCCTAATTCTATACACCGGAAGCATTTGTAAACTTTTCAAAATTTTAGCTATTAGAGGCTTTTTAAAAACAGCCGCCCTTGTTAAAAAATAGGAAAATCTACCAGATTTTGTTGCAATAATTAATGCATCTAAAAGTGCATTTTGGTGGTTACTTAATAATAAAATAGGTTTGTTTTTCGGAACATATTTTACATCATAAATTTTTATCCTTCTGAAATAGAAAAACATCCCTACGCTTAAATACGCCCTTACAAAAGTTAACCATAAAAATTTCAAACTACCGCTGTTTTTTGTGCTGACCAATAAAAGGCTAATAAGAGCCCTGAAATAATATGCCAAATACCCCAGAATGCCGCTAAAATAGCCATTCCTCCTAGTCCGTTAAAGAACGAAAATATGAGTAACAATCCTAATCCTGAGTTTTGAATTCCTGTTTCAATGGCTAAAGTTTTTTGATTTTTTAATGATAAGCCTAACATTCTCGCAATAAAAAAACCTAATGCCAACGCCAGAATATTATGCCCAATTCCTATTAATAAAACATGATGAATGTAAGCATTAAAAACATCTATATTCTGTGAAAAAGCAACAATAACAATGGCAGCAAACACAAAAATCGACAACGGTTTTAATATTTTAGAGAGCTTTAGCGCTAGGTTTTCAAATTTATATCTGAAAAGCATTCCTAACACCAGAGGAATACCCAATATTAGAGTTACTAATTTTACTAACTCTGATGAATTTAATTCCACAGTCTTTAAAATATCAGATGTTGGCTGATAGAGTTCACTGTAAAAGTGAAAATTAAATGGCGTCATAAATACTGCTAAAAACGTTGCAAAAGCAGTAAGACTAACTGATAGTGCCGTATTACCTTTAGCCAAATGTGTCATGAAATTAGATATATTGCCACCAGGACAAGCGGCAACCATAAACATCCCCAAAGCTATACTTGGCTTTGGGTTTAGTAAAACAACTAATAGAAAAGTGGCAAGTGGCAATAGTACAAACTGGCATAATACTCCAACTACAACTAACTTAGGTTGTTTGAATAATTGTTTAAAATCATTTGGAGTGATACCCAAAGCAACTCCAAACATCACCACTGCCAGAGCAATATTTAAAACCCATAATCCGCTACTATCGAAGTTTATTCGAACATTATCTAACTCTTGCATATTTTAATTTACCGAAGTACCGTTTTTTACCTTATCTTCTGGATTAAGGAGAATCACATCTTTTCCATCAACAGCGCCCAACACTAAACATTCACTCATAAATTTTGCAATTTGCTTTTTAGGAAAGTTTACTACAGCAACAATTTGCTTGTTTAATAAGTCTTCTTTTTTGTATAATGTTGTAATTTGAGCTGAAGATTTTTTAATGCCTAAATCGCCAAAATCAATAGTCAGTTGGTACGCGGGGTTTCTAGCTTCTAAAAAATCGTTGACTTCAATTATGGTTCCAATCCTTAAATCAACTTTAGTAAAATCATCAAAAGTTATTGTTTCATTCATTTTTTAAAAATACAAATAATGTCGAACTTTGAATAAAACTTTTTAATATGGCACGTACACCCTCAAATATGCTTCCTTTAGGTACCAAAGCACCTAATTTTTCGATTATAGATTCAATTTCAAATAAAGTTTTATGTCTTGATGATTTAAAAGGAATAAAAGGAACGGTTATTATGTTTATATGTAACCACTGCCCTTTTGTAATTCATGTTAATTCGGAGTTAGTTAAAGTTGCTAATACTTACGCGGACAAAGGCATCAGTTTTGTTGCGATTTCTAGTAACGATGCTATTAATTACCCACAAGATTCACCGGAAAAAATGAAAATTCATGCTAAAAACGAAGATTACCCTTTTCCATATTTATATGATGAAACACAAGAAGTAGCTAAAGCATATGATGCCGCTTGTACTCCAGATTTATATGTTTTTGATGATAAATTAGAATTAGTTTATAGAGGGCAGTTGGATGATTCTAGACCAGGAAATGGTATACCGCTTACAGGTAAGGATTTAAGACATGCACTGGATTGTTTAATTGAAGGAAAAGAGAATAAAACTGAACAAAAACCAAGTATTGGTTGTAATATTAAATGGAAGCATTAACGTAGTTTTAACTGCCAAATGCCAATATTTTGCCATTCACCGAATTTCAACCCAACTTCTTTTAAGTGTGCGACTTGCTCAAATCCGAATTTCTCATGAAGATTTATGCTAGCCTCGTTCGGAACGGTTAAAACTCCTAATACGGTATGCAAATCTGTTTCTTTTAACAGTCTTATTAATTCGGCATATAGTTTAGAACCTATTTGCTTCCCATGGGCGGTATGCTTGACGTAAACCGTAGATTCTGCGGTATAATTATAGGCAGGTCGTGGTCTAAAACGGCTGCCGTATGCAAACCCTAAAATTTCATTGTTCTCTTCATAAACAATATAAGGGTATTCGAAAACGATATGATTAATTTTATCCGTGAATGTTTCAAGTGATAATGGGTCAATATCAAAATTAACCGTAGTATTTAATACATAATAATTGTAAATATCCAGTAATGCTGACGCATCATCAATATGGACAGATCTAATCATTTAACTCCAGCCTTTACGTTTTATTAAATTTTCAATATGCGCATAATGATGATTACTATGCCATGCATAATTACCAACATTAAAACCTAGGGCTACTTCATTATTGGTTTCTGGATGAATAAAGCATTTCTTTAGATCATTTTCAGACAACGTTTTTAACAAATACACTAGTTTATAATGAATCGCTTTAAGGTGATTTAAAGACATTTCTAAAGGAGCTGTTTTAGAATCCATAAGTTCTGCCCATCGTTCTTCATAATAAGCTTTAATAACTGGTTTCTCTTCTGTTAAGGCCCATTTGAATCGTGTATAGCTATGATGATGACTATCGGATAGATGATGAACCACCTGCCTAATGGTCCAGCCATCCGGTCTATATTGAGTATCAAGTTGGTTATTAGATAAGTCTATTACCAAATTTTCTAATCGGTTTGGAAAATGCTCTAAAATAGAAATCCAACTTTCAATATGTTGTTTTGAAATGTTATTAGGGCAATCAAACTGCCCAATAGGATACTTTAATCTTTCTAGCTCTTGTTCTGTCATAAGAACAAATATAGACAATTGCTAAGAGATTTCTATCAAGCCTTGTTTAACATAATTTACAGCTTCATATAAATTAGAAAAATGCCTAATTTCCTTTTTGAAAAATAGTTTTTCTATCATAGAATTTAAATACCCTGCTTTGTTTTGTGAAACCACACAATAGGCTTTTACTTTATAGTTAGATTTATAAAACTTCAACCAATCTGCTGCCACAAGTGAATATGAATTGATTCGATTAGAAATATATACCACATCAGAGCCATCCGAATTATAAAATGCCCCAATATCTTCAACCATAAGTTTTATTTGATTTTCCCAACTTATAACTTCACCTCTACAAAATTGAGAAATTACAAATTCTTTAAAAATAAAAACATTTCCAAAGGAATAATTAATCTCTTTTAAGCAATCTTTATACAATTCTGTATTCACAATACTAATCATGCCGTAAAAATATACAGAATGACTTACTAGATTAATAATATTCGACCAAATAGTAATTAAAAAAGTTAAAGAAACGATATAAAAAAACACCCTTAAAGGGTGTTTTTAATTTATTGATTCTAATTTAATTCGTATTTGTAAGAATGTTATTATTTCACATCCATAAGTTCAACATCAAATACTAATGTTGCATCTGGTGGTATTACGCCACCTGCTCCTGCACTTCCATAAGCTAAGTTGCTAGGTATTACTAATCTAGCTTTATCACCTACTTTTAATAATTGAATACCTTCATCCCAACCTGGAATAACTTGACCAACGCCAAGTGGAAAATCTATTGGTGCATTTCGTTTATATGAAGAATCGAACACAGTTCCGTCTGATAATTGACCTTTGTAATGTACAGAAACTGTTTTTCCTTTTTCTGCTTTGACCCCAGCACCTTCTTGAATGATTTGGTAACGTAAACCACTTTCAGTTTTACTAAAACCTGCTGCTAATTTATCCAGCTCCGCTTCTGCGGCAGCTTTAGCCTCAGCTAATCTTTTTTCTCTTGAGCCTTCAAAAGTTCGAAAAGCTTCAACAGCATTGAACGCTTCTGCCTCAGTTCCTTGTCTTAAAATCTCAATACTTTCAATTTTATCACCTTGTGCGATGGCATCAACTACTTCTTGACCGTGCTCTACTTTTCCAAAAACGGTATGCTTATTATCTAACCATGGTGTTTCAATATGAGTTATAAAAAACTGACTACCGTTAGTTCCAGGTCCTGCATTTGCCATAGACAATACTCCAGGTCCGTCGTGCTTTAAATCTGGGTGAAATTCATCATCAAATTGATATCCAGGATTTCCAGCACCTGAACCTTGTGGGCATCCACCTTGAACCATAAAATCCGGTATCACTCTATGAAATTTTAAACCGTCATAGTAAGGTGTGCCTTGAGGTTTTACTTTATTTTCTAGATTTCCTTCTGCTAAAGCCACAAAGTTACCTACTGTTCCAGGGGTTTTTGTGTATTCTAAAGCAATAAGAATTTCTCCTTTTGTTGTATTAAATTTTGCGTATAAGCCGTCTTGCATGATTCTAATTTTTAAGAAAGTGCAAATATAGCAAACAAAGTGTGAAGTATAAAGTTAGAATGACAAAGTTTAATTGGCAACTTCGCTTATAAACTTTATGCGGTAAAGTCGTAATTCTTCATGATCATAATCACCATCAAACTCTTCAATAGCGGCATCAATACTATCAGATTCAGATTCCATAAAATAGTCATGAATTTCTTCTTGTTGATCTTCATCTAAAATATCGTGCAACCAATAATCAATGTTTAATTTTGTACCAGAGTATACGATAGCTTCCATTTCTTTGATAAACTCTTCCATAGACATCCCTTTAGAACTGGCAATATCATCAAGAGGTAATTTCCTATCTATATTCTGAATGATGTAAAGTTTATTTGCAGAGTTACTACCTGTAGATTTTACAACCAAATCGTCTGGACGAATAATATCGTTTTCATCGACATACTTTTCAATTAAAGCTACAAAATCTTTACCGTATTTTTTCGCCTTTCCTTCACCTACACCATGCACGTTAGAGAGTTCAGTGAGATTAATTGGGTATTTTAATGCCATATCTTCCAATGAAGGGTCTTGAAAAATCACAAATGGTGGAACGCCTAACTTTTTAGCGTTCTTTTTTCGCAAATCTTTAAGCATCCCCATTAACACTTCATCTGCCACAGCCCCTCCGCCTTTAGCAGCGGTTATAATCGTGCCGTCTTCTTGCTCTCCTTCAAAAACATGATCTTCGGTCATCATAAAAGATTTCGGATTTTTAATAAAATCTTTACCCTCTTGGGTTAATTTTATAACGCCGTAAGTTTCAATATCCTTTCGAAGGAAACCTGCAACCAATACTTGCCTTAATAACGCCATCCAATATTTATTGTCTTTTTGCTTTCCGGAACCAAAAAATGGTTGTTCGTTAGTTTTATGCGAGTTAATTAAAGCGTTTTCTTTTCCAATAATAACATTAACTAAATCTTTCGATTTGTACTTTTCGTTGGTTTTATCGATGATCTCGAGCATTAATTTTACTTGATCTTGGGCTTCAACTTTCTTTTTAGGATGTCTTACATTATCATCCATATCGCCACCTTCACCTGTTTTGTTATCAAATTCTTCACCAAAATAATGAAGTATAAACTTCCTCCTTGAAATAGATGTTTCGGCAAATGCAACAACTTCTTGCAACAAGGCTTGTCCTATTTCTTGTTCAGCCACAGGCTTACCAGACATAAATTTCTCAAGCTTTTCTATATCCTTGTACGCGTAATATGCTAAACAGTGTCCTTCGCCGCCATCCCTTCCGGCTCTTCCTGTTTCTTGGTAATAACTCTCAATACTTTTAGGAATATCATGATGAATTACAAAACGCACATCGGGCTTATCTATACCCATACCAAAAGCAATGGTAGCAACAACCACATCAACATCTTCCATTAAAAATTTATCTTGATGACTGGAGCGTGTTTTAGCATCTAACCCAGCGTGATAAGGCACTGCATTTATACCATTAACCTGCAATACTTGCGCAAGTTCTTCAACACGTTTTCTGCTCAAACAGTAAACAATACCAGATTTATTATCGTTTTGTTTTATAAATCGGATAATATCAACATCAACGTTTTTAGTTTTTGGTCGAACTTCGTAATACAAATTTGGTCTGTTAAAAGAAGCTTTAAAGGTTTTTGCATTATGAATACCAAGGTTTTTAATAATATCTTCTTGAACTTTTGGAGTTGCTGTAGCCGTTAAGCCTATTATGGGAATATTATCGCCTATGCGCTTGATGATATGGCGTAAATTTCGATATTCTGGCCTAAAATCATGCCCCCATTCACTAATACAATGCGCCTCATCAATAGCCATAAAAGATATTTTTACAGACCTGAGAAAATCAACATTCTCTTCTTTGGTAAGCGATTCTGGCGCTACATAAAGTAACTTAGTAATACCATTAACAATATCCGTTTTAACTTGCTTAATTTCGGTTTTATTTAAAGAAGAATTTAATACATGTGCAACACCATTCTCTTTTGAAACACCTCGAATAGCATCCACTTGATTTTTCATCAATGCAATTAAAGGGGAAACAACAATTGCTGTGCCATCTTGCATAAGAGCAGGCAATTGGTAACACAATGATTTACCACCACCTGTAGGCATGATTACGAACGTGTGATTTCCTGATAATATACTTTCTACAACGCCTTCTTGAAGTCCTTTGAATTTATTAAATCCAAAATATTTTTTTAGTGAAGCATGCAAGTCACTCTTTGATATGGACATGAATTGAATAAAATTATTGTTTTAATTACATCTCTCTTATGCCGAAACATGGGTTAGTTAATTTCATAAAGCATTTAGAGAACCCTCATATTTTTTTCGTTAGTTTTGTAACTAATTTTCAAATTACAACAAATTTTAATTTGATTTACACTAAAGATAACAAAATCTTTAAAAATGAACCAAAAATAATAAATTTTGAAAAACAAAAATTCTATTATTGACATAGCTAAACAGACTATTGAAATGGAGGCTAATGCCATTTCAAACTTGTCAAACCTTATAACTAATGATTTTGCACAGGCCACGGAACTTATTTATAATTCTAAAGGGCGTGTCATAATTACAGGCATAGGAAAAAGCGCCATTATTGCAAATAAAATTGTTGCCACTTTAAATTCAACAGGAACACCTGCCATTTTTATGCATGCCGCAGATGCCATTCATGGTGATTTAGGTTCAATTCTTAAAGATGATGTCGTTATTTGTATTTCTAAAAGTGGAAACACCCCCGAAATTAAAGTCCTAATTCCGCTCATAAAAAGTGCTCAAAACAAAATGATTGCTATAACTGGTAATAAAGATTCTTTTTTAGGAGAACATGCCGATTATATTTTAAACACCTTTGTTGAAAAAGAAGCTTGCCCAAATAATTTAGCACCAACTACCAGTACAACCGCTCAATTAGTTATGGGAGATGCTCTTGCCATATGTTTGTTAGAATTGAGAGGCTTCTCAAAAAACGATTTTGCAAAATATCACCCAGGAGGTGCATTAGGAAAAAAGTTATACCTAAGAGTTCAAGATATATCCGCTGTTAATGAAAAACCAAAAGTATTACCAACTACCAATATTAAAAATGTAATTATTGAAATTACCGAGAAAATGTTAGGTGTAACTGCGGTTGTTGAAAATGATAAAATTATTGGTATTATTACAGATGGTGATTTACGTAGAATGCTAAGTAAAGTTGACGATTTTTCAAAATTAACAGCAAAAGATATCATGAGTGCAAATCCAAAGCGTATTGAGTCTGATGCTATGGCTATAGACGCTTTAGAACTTATGGAAACCAACGGCATTTCTCAACTATTAGTTGAGGAACAAGGTAAATACGCCGGAGTGGTGCATTTACACGATTTAATAAAAGAAGGTATTATATAATGGCAAAGAAAAATATTAACGAGATGTCCTTTCTAGATCATCTTGAAGATTTACGTTGGCATTTAATTAGAATTTGTTTAGCAGTTATAATCGTTGCTACGCTTGTATTTATTTTTAGCAGGTTTGTTTTTGAAGCTATCATTTTTGCGCCTCTAGAAATGAGTTTTCCTACTTACGATATGCTATGTAGAACAGCAAATTTTATTGGCGTAGATACCACCTTTTGTGCTGAAAAAATGCCGATGATTCTGCAAAACAGAACTATGGCAGGTCAATTTTCGGCAGATATCTGGACCGCCATATTAGGTGGGTTCGTCATTTCTTTTCCTTATGTTATTTATCAACTTTGGAAATTTATCAGTCCAGGTTTACATAGTAAAGAACGTAAACACTCAAGAGGTTTCATCATCATCTCATCCCTATTATTTTTTATAGGTGTCCTTTTTGGGTATTATATTGTTACGCCCTTATCTTTAAACTTTTTGGCTAATTATAGTATATCTCCCAAAGTAGATAACCAAATTGATATTAGTTCTTATATAGCCTTAGTGCGTTCTTCGGCTTTAGCCTCCGGACTTATTTTTGAGCTTCCAATCATTATTTATTTTTTAACCAAAATAGGTTTAGTTACACCAGAAATTTTAAGAAAATACCGAAAATATGCTTTGGTAGTTGTACTTATTCTGTCGGCAATAATTACCCCTCCAGATATTGCAAGTCAGGTTATTGTTGCCATTCCAATTATAGTTTTATATCAAGTAAGTATTTATATTTCTAAAATTGTAATTAGAAACCAAAAAAGAAAAGAAAAATTAAAACATGGCTGATATTGTAAAAGAATTTAATGATTATCGTGCTAAAATGAATGATAAAATTCTAGCCGATAACAACAAGGTAATTAAACGAATATTTAATTTAGATACTAACGCTTACGCGGAAGGCGCCTTAGATGTGAAAACAAAAGAGCTTTTAGGATTAGTAGCTTCTACAGTATTACGATGTGATGATTGTATAAAATACCACATGGAAACCAGCTATAAAATTGGATTAAAAAAAGAAGAAGTTGTTGAGGCGTTAAGTATCGCAACTTTGGTTGGTGGTACCATTGTTATTCCGCACTTACGAAAAGCCTACGAATTTTGGGATGCTTTAGAATCTCAAGAATAATATAAATAAAAAATTCTGCTATAATAGTGTATATGATTTTACTATTTTTAGCGTTTGTTATAACAATATGATATTAAGAGCCGAAAATTTAATGAAGTCCTACAGCGGACGAAAAGTAGTAAAAGACGTTTCTCTTGAGGTAAATCAAGGTGAAATTGTTGGACTTTTAGGACCTAATGGTGCTGGAAAAACTACATCGTTTTACATGATTGTTGGCTTAATAAAACCCAATGGCGGTCATATTTTTCTAGATAATACCGAAATTACTAAATATCCAATGTACAAACGTGCACAGAATGGTATTGGTTATTTGGCTCAAGAGGCATCGGTATTTAGAAAATTAAGTATTGAGGACAATATTTTAAGCGTGCTTCAACTTACTAAACTGAGTAAAAAAGAACAGCATGATAAAATGGAATCGCTTATTGAAGAGTTTGGGTTAGGACACATTCGAAAAAGTCGTGGCGATTTATTATCGGGTGGCGAACGTAGAAGAACTGAAATTGCTCGTGCCTTAGCAACAGACCCAAGTTTTATTCTTTTGGATGAACCCTTTGCAGGTGTAGATCCTGTTGCGGTTGAAGACATTCAAAGAATTGTTGCGCAACTTACTAAAAAGAACATTGGTATTCTTATTACCGACCATAACGTACAAGAAACGTTAGCGATTACTGATAGAACCTATTTAATGTTTGAAGGGAGTATTCTAAAAGCCGGAAAACCAGAAGAATTGGCCAACGATGAAATGGTTCGTAAAGTATATTTAGGACAAAATTTCGAGCTTCGTAAAAAGAAAATTAGAGATTAGTGATGGGCATTTTTCTTCTTAAAAATCTTTTTAAAAATTTTCACAAAAAATAAAGCTAAAATTCCAACCAGAAGCCCAACAATAAATTCTTCAACAATTGTCGGTAATTCTATTTCTTCTAAAAGGTGATGAATGTATTCCACATTATGAGAAAAAATTCCTCCTGCAACAAGAATTAAAGCAATAGTACCTATTACTGCTAAGCTTTTAATTATTATTGGCAAAGCTCTAATTAAAAGGTTACCTATAGTTTTAGAAATGCTTTTTTCTCTTTTACTGAATTTAACTAGTCTATACCCCAGATCATCCATTCTAACTATGAGTGCTACAATTCCATATACACCAACAGTAGCAATTACACAAACAATTGAAACTACCAAAATCTGGAATAAAATAGGTTTTGCTAAAACGGTTCCTAGTGCAATAATGACGATTTCAACGGATAAAATGAAATCGGTAAATATGGCTGATTTTATCTTCGTTTTTTCAAGTTCTAACAATTCTTTTTTAGAAAGGCTAGCCTTTAAATCCAGATGTTGTTCAGTTACAGTTTCGTGAGGCACAATGTATTCATAAATTTTTTCCGCGCCTTCATAAGCCAAATAAATAGCACCAAGAATAAGCGCTAATGTAATCGCCCAAGGCGCAAAAGCACTTAGTAAAAATGCAACTGGTAGAATAATTACCTTATTTCGAGCTGAACCTTTAGTTATTGCCCAAAGCACTGGCAACTCTCTAGAAGACACAAATCCGGTTGCTTTTTCAGCATTTACGGCCAAGTCATCACCTAAAATACCAGCCGTTTTTTTAGTTGATATTTTACTCATGACCACCACATCATCCATTAAAGCAGCGATATCATCTAGTA
Source organism: Algibacter luteus (assembly GCF_900141715.1). Classification (GTDB taxonomy): domain Bacteria; phylum Bacteroidota; class Bacteroidia; order Flavobacteriales; family Flavobacteriaceae; genus Arenitalea; species Arenitalea lutea. The sequence continues at coordinate 470,250 of NZ_FQYK01000002.1, forward strand.
ATGCAAAAAAACCTGAAGCCATTTAAATTTTATTTTGTAGTTAAATTGTCTAGAACAGACATTATGATGTATAATAATATAATTAAAGGAATTGCCGCGAACTTTAAAACAATAAGTAATACAACACAAAGTAGTATAAAAATATAACGTATGGAGTTATCCTTGAAACTATAATTTTTAAATTTTAAAGCGAATAATTTTATGCTTGAATTTAACAGATAACAACTTACAAGCGTCAAAATAACTAAAAACCATAGGTTGAGTATTATTGAGTTAATAGCATTACTATTCTGAAATTCTATAATTAAAGGCAACGAAATAATTAGTAAAGTATTCGCTGGTGTTGGTAAGCCTTTAAAATAAGTTTGTTGGTCTTCATCTAAATTAAATTTTGCAAGTCTGTAGGCTGAAGCTAAAGTAATTAATAAGCCCAAAAGCGGTAATAATGGTAGATTCAAATGGAAATCTAAGTTGTTAGAGACCCAAGTACCTTCGGTTACAATTTCATTTTCAAGCGTTAATGCCAATAACTTAAACATGACTATTCCTGGAACCAATCCGCTAGTAACCATGTCTGCCAATGAATCCAATTGCAATCCTAACTCACTTTGAACATTTAATTTTCTGGCTGCAAAACCATCAAAAAAGTCGAAAAATATACCTAAAAAAACAAATAATGCTGCCGTAACAAAGTTGTTATTTACCGCTAAAATTACTGCTATACTACCACAAAATAAATTTAATAATGTTAATGCATTGGGTATTTGTTTTTTCATATAATGTTATTTTTATGCTGTAAAAATAACAAACAATTTGAGTCTTAAGCAATATCTATTATAATTTGCAGTTTTAAAGAATGTAAATTATGTGCATCTTTGTAAAAAAATTGCGATTGAGACTTTACATCACTACGATACTTTGCGCCTTATCGATATCATTATTTGGACAAACCGTTAGAAAATATTCAAATGAGTTTATGAATATTGGCGTTGATGCAGCCGCTTTGGGTATGAGTAGTGCAGTAACTTCACATTCTTCCGATGTAAATTCAGGATATTGGAATCCTGCAGGGTTATTGAAACTAGAAGACAATCAACTTGCCTTAATGCATTCTAGTTATTTTGCGAACATTGCTAATTATGACTATGCCGCTTTTGCTATGCCTTTAGATGATAGAAGCGCCGTAGGTATCTCTTTAATACGTTTTGCTGTTGATGATATATTAAACACCACCCAGCTTATCGATGCACAGGGTAATATAAATTACGATAGAATCAGCTTATTTTCTACTGCCGACTACGGGTTAACGTTTTCATATGCACGAGAATTACCCGTGCAAGGCTTAAATTATGGTGTGAATGCAAAAGTTATAAGAAGAGTTATTGGCGATTTTGCTTCGTCTTGGGGTTTTGGATTAGATGTTGGTCTTCAATTTGAAACTCAAAACAATTGGAAGTTCGGACTTATGGCGAGAGATTTAACGACAACATTTAACGCATGGGCAATAGATGAAGAAGAATTTGCTACGATTAGTGATGCTGTTGAAGGCCAAAATCAAGAATTACCTGAAAGCACTGAAATTACTATTCCAAAATTACAAATTGGAATATCTAAGTTGGTAGATTTTAATTATGATTATACGCTATTAACCTCGGTAAATTTGAATGTACGTTTTGAAGAAAACAACGATATCTTCTCAACATCTTTTGCTAGTATAAACCCAGCTTTGGGCTTTGAATTTGGATATATTGATATGGTTTATCTAAGAGCCGGAATGGGTAATTTTCAAAATGAAACTCAGTTTGATAATAGTCAGGAACTTACTTTTCAACCAAGTTTCGGTTTAGGTTTTAAATATAACGGAATTCAAATAGATTACGCGTTTACTGATATTGGCGACCAAAGTGTTGCCCTTTATTCAAACGTGTTTTCACTAAAACTTGATTTTAGTATCTTTAGATAATGCAAAAAACATTCCTACTTTTATTTCTTTTTTTGTTTTTTAAACTTAGTTTCGCTCAACAGCATCAATTATCTGAAGCAGCTGAAATTAGTGTACTTACCGTTGGTCCAGGTACTTCTTTAAATGATGCCTTTGGCCACAGTGCATTTAGAATTAAAGATTTAAATCAAGGTATTGACCTAGTATATGGTTATGGCGAATATGATTTTGATGCACCAAATTTCTACTTAAAATTTGCTCAAGGGAAACTTAATTATTTAATAAGTAGAACTAACTTTAATAGATTTTATCAAGTTTATACTTATTATAATAGAAGCATAAAAGAGCAAGTTCTTAATTTATCATCTACTGAAAAACAAAAGCTTTATGATTATTTGGTAAATAACTATAAACCAGAAAATAGAGCTTATTTATACGAGTTCTTTTATGATAATTGCGCCACAAAAATTAAAGATGTGAGTAATATTGTGTTGAATAACGCGATAACTTTTAACAAGCCAAAAGATTTTAAAGAAGCCTCATTTAGAACCTTAATTCAAAACAATCTAAATCGAAATTCGTGGGGTAGCTTGGGTATAGACTTAGCTTTAGGTGCCGTAATCGATAGAAAAGCTTCGCCTGAAGACCACATGTTTTTACCTGAAAACATTTACAAATTTTTTAAAAATGCCACCATTAAAAATAAAGAGCCCTTAGTTAAAGAAAGTAAAACTTTATATGCTAAACGTGAAACAAAATTTACTAACTCGTTTTTTAGCAGTCCATTATTTATCTTTGGAATTATTGGCTTAATTATACTTTTCATTACCTATCAAGATCATAAAAATGAGCAGCGTACTAAATGGTTAGATATTTCTATATTCGCAGTCACAGGGTTAATAGGCATTGTTATTTTATTACTGTGGTTTGCAACAAATCATACTGGCACGCACCAAAACTATAATTTACTTTGGGCTTTTGCATTAAACATACTTTGTATTGGTCAACTTTTAAAACCAATACCTAAACCATGGTTTATAAAATACATTAAGCTATTAGTAATATTGTTATGTCTGTTAGCACTACACTGGACAATTGGTGTTCAAGTATTTGCAATTGGATTAATTCCGTTTTTAATAGCACTTTTTATTAGGTATATTTTCTTGGTGAAGCATTTTAATAAACTGTAATTGAATCTATTATGCTTATTACTGACCTCTAAAAAAGATGATGGTACTCAAGGTTTTAATCATGATGTTCATATCTAAGAAAAAGCCTCTATGTTTAATATAATATAAATCATACTGAAGCTTCAATAAACTATCATCAATAGAAGAAGCATATCTCGTTTTTACTTGTGCCCAACCCGTAAGTCCTGGTTTTACAATATGTCTTGTTTCATAAAATGGAAGCATTTTCGATAATTCTTTTACAAAAAACGGACGTTCAGGTCTTGGACCAATCAAACTCATTTCACCTTTTAAAATATTTAAAAATTGAGGCATTTCATCTAATCTTGAATGTCTCAAAAATTTACCAAAAGGGGTTACTCTAATATCTCCTTTCTTAGCCCAAGCCGCACCAGATTCTTCAGCATTTTTTATCATGGTACGGAATTTAATAATTTTAAATATTTTTCCGTTTTTACCAATCCTATCCTGTGTATAAAACAAAGGTCCACGGTTTCCTAAAACATTCCCTAACAATACAATTGGTAAAAAAACTAGGCCAGATATAACTCCTAATAAAGAAATTAAAACATCAAAAAGTCTATGAAAAAACAGATACAGTTTATTTTGATTGTTTCTGCTAAATGGAAAGTATTTATAAAAATCTTTTCCAACAAACTGCACAGGAATTCGTTGCGCTAAATCTTCATAAACTTGAGTGTATTCATTAATAGGAAAACCCTCTTCTAACAATTTAATGAGCGTATAATATATTTCAGAAGTAATGTTTTCTGAACTATAACTTGCCACAACAATTTCAGATAAATTTTCATTTTTAATAATCTCGCGAATTTGGCTAGCTCCAAATTCAGGAATGGCTTTATATTTTACTGAAGCCAATTTATCTTTTTCGCAGTTAACAAAACCAACTATCTTATAGTTAGGATCTGAACTTTTAAAAGCTTCAACAATAGTTTCAATATTTGAAGTTTCGCCAATTATAAGAACTTTTTTATAAAATCTAGGAGATACGATAAAGGTGATATAAGCTAATCGCCATAAAATTAAGGCAATGAGAATGGCAAAATAAAAAAACAGTATTTGGAGTCTATTATCTGGTAATACTGGAGTAAAGAAGGGCGTTAACAAGTAAAACAAAACCGTAGTAGAAACCGTAAATACAATAGCCGTAGAAATTTTTTCAATCCTACTTGATTTTTGTAAATCATACATTTCAAAAACAGTCCCAAATACAGATACGTATAAAATAAGTACAAAAACCCAGGTCCAATTTTCTTTTGTTAAAGTAAAATAATCAAATTCAAAACTATTACTAACTAAATAAAGTACAAAAAGGATAGAGAGTATATCAAAAATACGCAAGAGTATTTTTCTTTCAGAAATATTGAAATGAATACCGCTATCAAACATTATTTTGAGAATTATTTTGAGAGACCATAAAGATAGTAAGTAAAATCTATAAACATGGTATTAATTTAAGACTTTAATCCAATAATTTTTAACAACGTTCCAGTCTAAATTTTCGGCACACCTTCTTGCTTCTTCTGCAATCTTATTACCATAATTTTTCGAACTTATTAATTTCTTTATCGCATCAACAAATGCGCTTTCCATATTTGGCTCAACGAGAATTCCGTTTTCATTATGTTTAACAAAAAAGGGTATACCTCCAACATTGGTCGAAACTACCGGTAATCCAAGTGCCCATGATTCTATAATACTTACCGGCATGTTATCAACATGTGTTGTATTGATAAAAATATTATAATTTTCAGAAAGATTAATCCATTCTTTTTTATCAAGTTTACCCGTGAAAATCACTTCTACTTGTAATTCATTTGCGTAATTTTTAGCTTTTTGTAAACTTCCGTCACTATCCGGACCAACCATACAGAGTTTAGCATTTATACTTTCATCTTTTAAGGCTTTTAAAACTTTTATTGCTAGAAACGGATTGTAAATTTCAGAAAATGAACGCACCCAAAGTAAGTTAGCCTCATCGAACTCGCGCTTCTTAAATTTATAATTTCCTAATTCTATTGAATTAGGAATACAAATAAGATTTTTATAACCGAACGCCTCAAATTTAGATTTAATATATTTTGAAGGCGATACGTTTTTATACGCATGATTAAAAATGGCTTTTGAGAGTTTTGGTGATTGCTGTAAACGATTTGGTAGTTTGCCTCCATGAAGGATTGGAATATATTTTAAATGAAGTAATCTGCACATTTGACTAACAAAATAGGCGTAGTAAAAATTTAACGTACTATAAGTGTCAATAAGTACATAATCGGCACGATTGCTATACTTAAAACAAACCCATAACATATGTAATAATCTTAGAACAATATTTTTTTTACTTGAAGCATAGTATATTTTATACCCACTTTCTTCTAACAACCGGCCTAAAATGTCAATCGATGACATATTAGCATGCTTACTAACCCCAGATTTGTTTCCTATATAAATTAAAGTTTTCAAGATGCGACAGGCATTAGATTCTTCTTTTTAAGTGCTACATTAGCCTTTTTAGTTCTTTTAGATGTAAACTGGATATCAAGCAAACAGAGTCCGTAAATAAACGCAGGTGCCGCAATACGCATAGAAGAATGATTTATCGTTAAAAACCAAAAAAAGTAACAAGAAAAGAAGAAAATATTAGATTTATTTCTAATTCGAAAAAGCAAAGGCGAGATTAATAATATTAGAAAAGCCACCATGCCAAATAAACCATGCTCAGATAAAATTCTACTCATTTCATTATGTGAAGCCGCATCAATACCTTCGTTTATTTGTCTGAGTTCTTTTATTTTACCTACTCCCACTCCCAAAACTGGATTTTTTAAAAATTCGTCTATTTCAAAGGAAACCAAATCTGCCCTTCCTGTTGAAATATCAGATTTCTCTCTACCTAATGCATCCTTATTAGCGTAGCGCATATCTATTAAACCACTTGTTTGAAAAGAAGTATATAACCAAATTAATAAACCCATGCTCACAAAAAGTAAAACGGTTCTACTAATTCTAAATTTTGTTTTTTGATTAACTTTCCTGAAATAATAGAAAACAAAAACAGTTATCATAATAATAGCAGTTATTACGCCTCCTCTACTAAATGTGACAATAGCTCTGTAACTTATTGCAGCAAGAAGCAAACCATTAAGTATTTTTAGGAATAATGAAGGTGATAACATGAAAAACCTAACACTTAATACAAACATTCCAATCCCTAAAACTGTAGAAACTTGATTAGGACCAAACCCGCCAGAAGCTGCAAAATTTGATCCAGTGCCACTTATAATATCTCTTATACTTGGCGTAAAAACGAACAAATAGATGGTTGTGGTAATTAAAGGCAATAACATAGCTAACAACACTCTATGAATATTTTGGTAAGAAATTTTACGTTTATAACAAAAAATTGCTACCACTCCCAAACAGACCGGACCGCTTAAATTAAAGGCTATTGCCGTTCGAATTGTAGTTTGCTCTGTCATATTAAAACCAGCCACTAGAATTCCTGGTATTAATAGAAAAATATATACAATAAACGGAATAGGTTGTTTGAGCCTAGTCGTTAAAATACCCATCAAACAGAAAAGAATTACGAGATATTTAGACAGTTCGTAGAGAAAGTTCCCTCCAGTCATTCGTAAAAATACTTCGGCACCAACCACGTAACTACAAGCTATTAATACATGTAATGTTTTTTGAGAAGGCTTGCTATATAATATTTTATTTGAAAAATATAGAACTATGCCTAGTATATAAACTTTAGAAAGTACCTCTAAACTATATACAGCTAACCCAATAAGGATATGCAAAACAATTAGTTTTATGTAGTTACTGTTTTTCAAATGATTTGATTATAAATTTCTATCATAGTTTTTAACTGAAATTTCTCTGAAAAATTTTCTTGAATATGCTTGTTATACTTTTTAGCATGTTTCTTTCTATTTTCCTCATTTTTGATATAAAACATGATGGCATGAGCTAACGCATTTGTATCAAGAGCATTTACTACCATTCCATTTTTATCATGTTTTATAACACTTTCACACTCTCCTACTCTAGTGGCAATTACTGTTAAATTAGCCAAACCGTATTCTAACAAAGCTATAGGTAATCCTTCCGATTTTGAAGACAATACACCAATATCGCATTGTTCTAAAATATGAAACACATCAGGTTTGCTACCTAATAAGTATACAGATTCTTTCAAATCTAGTTCATCTATTTTATGCTTTACATCTTCAGAATAAGCATCCTGAAAATCTTTACCTACTAAATGCAAAGTCCAATCGGGATAATGTTCAACTACTATTTTAAAAGCATCTAATAGCGTCATCTGATCTTTTTGCGGTCTTAAATTCGCTAAACATATTATTCGCTTTCCTGAAACACCACTTAAATTTGTAATTCCCGATTGCCTATCTATTGTTGCGAAATTAGGTAAATAAGTTACCTTTTTCGCTTTTAAATTTTCTCTTGCCCAAGTTTCTAGAGCCTTATTCACACTAAAAATATGTGAAAAATATTTAGCAAAAAACTTTAAAACTCCATACTTTCTATTTTCTAAAAACTCGCTGTTTCCATAATGATCGTGCCAAACAATATTTACATTCTTATTTAAAAACTTAATAAGTGTGGCTACAAAAAACGAACTCGAATGAGCATGAATTATATTAATATTGTTAGCTTTAACATAAGCGTTTAGTGCGCTTATTGCCTTATAATCAATAGTTTTTTGCTTGTTTAAAAATAAATACCCTACTTCATTTAATAAACTTTCTTTTAACAGCCCTTCTTTTCTAGTAGTACATAAAAAAGACTTTTCTATTTCATGGGATAGTGCATTGGCTAAATTTACTGCCACACGCTCTGCTCCACCTGTTTCTAAAGAGTCTATTAACTGTAATACTCTCATTATGCTTTTAACAATTTTATTAATTCATTTTCGAAAACATCCAAAGTATAACTTTGAGACCACTTAGTCGCTTCTTCTGAAATCAATTTTAAACGTTTAGTATTATTTAGAAATCCTTGAATCGTTTCAACAGCGTTATCAATATCTGGATCAACAATTATACCTCTGCTACCATAACCTAACATATTTGGAATACATGAAACCGAAGTAGCAATTGGAACAACCCCAAAAAACATGCCTTCGGTTATGGCTTTAGGCCAACCCTCAGATTTTGAAAGTAATATTAAAAAATCTGCCTCTTTTAATGCGGCTTTAACATCTTCTTTTTCGTGATTCCCTTGTAATTTAATAAACGAATTTAAATTGTTTTTGGAAATATAATTCTGCAAATTAGATTTAAGCACACCATCTCCAAATAAATCTAACATAACATCAAAACCTTTATTCTTCAATTTAGATACAATTTGAATGGCTAATAGAGGACGTTTTCCTTCAACTAAACTTCCAACATAAACAAATTTCAAAGCACCTGTGTAACTTCTTAATGTTGGTACTTGTCGATCAGCATCTCTATAAGTTGCTGTGAAAAAGGATTTTACATTTTTTGTCTGGTTTTTCCAATCGCCATAAACAAGAGCAGTCATATTTCTTGTTAGAAATGTATTTGAAAGCATCCACTTTTGAAACTTGTAGCTTAAAGGTTGAGTAGCATTTGGATCCCAATTACCTGCGTATTTAGCAGTTTTCATTTTTTTTGGAAAAAAAACCTGAACCAAGCACCCAATTAATCCAATATTTCCCGGACACCTTAAATGAATATGATCGGTTTTTCTACAAGCATTAAAAATTACAATAAAAATTCTAGGTATTTTAATAATTGATTTTAGTGCGTGTTTAAATCCTGTAAATTGAATTGAAGGAATGGCATTAAAGCTTAAATTTTGATGCTTATATTCTAAATCAATGGCACTTATCTGTTCCATACCTAAAGGAGCCACAACAGTTACTTCATCGACATGATTAAACCAAATATTCATCTCACGAACATAAGGGGCATATGCCGAAATGCGATTTCCAATTAGCTTATGCTCTACATGTGATATGATTAAGAATTTCATTGGGTGATTTAAGTTATTTAAAATAACATAGGCTTTATTCAAACATTGTTTTTAAAATGTATTTAGCTTGAGCTTGAGGGGTGCAATGCCTGCTAAAATATTGCTTCCCATTTTCCGCAACTCTTTTATGAATATCAGGATTATTTATAACTTTATCAAACACGATTTTAAATTCACCTGTTTGTTCTATGAAATAAATGTTGTTTTCATGAGTAAAATCAACAGGAAGTTCTATTTTAAATGGAAACGATAATACAAACAAACTTTGATTTAAGTATTCTGCCAATCGCCAACTTACAGCTCCATAAACAGCGGCATTATTTAACGCAACTTTTGATTTTGTACTTAATTTAGAAAAGACTTTTGGTGGATATTTTTTATCATTTAATACATCATCAAAATCAAAATTATTCCCATCTGATCTTGGAATAAAGCCACCTTCAAACTTTAATCGTGGGTCTTGTTTACAATATCTAATAAATTCAGCACGTATTTGATTCGTTTCTGGCTCTTTTTTCCAAATACTTGCAGTGAAAAATATAAAATCTTCTTTCTCAGTTTTTAAATTATAATTTTTATATCTGGGTCTCCTTTTTAATATATATAATTCTCTTGCAAGAGTTCTTGGTTTTAAATATTTAAGTAACCCTATATTAAAAAGTCTTAAATAAAGCGGCAAAATATTTATGGGATAATGTGGAAATAATGGTTTTACCTTTTCTTGCTTAAAAGCTTCGTTATCTATAAGCTTGTTTGTTACAAAATACGAATCCACTTGGTTGTATAAATCCTGATCGAAATACACAGGGTCATCATTATTAATAACGCCAACTTTATCGTTTATTTTAAATATAATAACTGGCTTATTATTATACTTTACAAACGAATTATCCATTTGAAATTTCACCCTAAACTCTTTATTGAAACCGTATAAATAGTAAGATGAGTAAAAGTTAGGTATGTTCAGTATATAAACAGTTTGCATCAATTAGTCTTTGGTTTGTTAAATATAAGTGAAATCCAACCAACAACACGACCAATACCTTCGGTTAATGCTTGTTTCTTTTGTTTGCTAGTTATGGCGTTACTTAAACGAATTACCGTTAATAAAAATACCGTGGCATGCCATTTTAATTTCGCTTTTAATGAAGGTTTTGGATATTTAACCCGCCAAACGTACCACCCATTTCTTACAACCATTTTGCCATAATTGTATTGATTTGGACGACCCGAAGCATGATGATGATGTGCAAGTTGCGCATTCGTATTCACATATAAATTGCCAAGTTTTGCGATTCTAAGCGAAAAATCGGCATCTTCGTAAAGTCCGTAACCTTCAAAATAAGTTGAAAATTTCAATTTAGAAAATACCTCTTTTTTATACGATGATACGCCTCCCATTATTAATTCTACTGGATATATTTTACCAGAGGGCGGCAAAAAACCAACAGATCTACCATGAGCAAAACTTGGCAAATAACCTGGGGAAACATCGGGTGCTAATTTGAATTTTCGTCTTAATTTAAATCTTGAAGGTTCTGTACGTTCCCATCCATCAAAATAAAATTTATCTGAACTTGTTCTATTTTCTGCGGTTTTTTTCCAGTCAACCTCGTTAGTAATATAACCCCCAATAGCCAAAGCATCTGGTTTTTTCTTATAAGTATCAATTAAGTGCTCAAAATAAGTTGGAGTCAAAACAATATCGTCATCTAAAAAACAAATGATTTCTGAATCTTTTGAAACCAAGTTAACACCAAAATTTCGCTGTTTAGTTAAACCTCTATAACTATCCTCGACTTTAAAATATTTTAAATTCTCAAAATGATTAATTTGAAGTGCATTTTGCGTTTCATTATTAGTCGAGCCATCAATAATAAGAATTTCATTAGGATATAAGGATTGTGATTTTACCGAATTAAGTAATTCGAGCAACGGCTTTTTGCGCATGTAAGTACAAACTATTAAAGAGAAATTCATAGTTACAAGTTATTATTTAATCGATTAGCCCAAGTTTTACTAATCAACCATTGCTTTTTAAATTTGGAAAAATATTTAAAAGGATTTTTAATGTCTTGTTGTCGGTAATACTTGAGAAATAGAGTTGTTCTGTAACCTAATAACTGTTGTGCCGTTGAATTTTGCATCCTATTTAGCATTACGGTTGGTGAAGGTTTTGGCAACAATTCATCAGTTTCCCAAGGATGTACAAACTTAGTTCTAAACCCTCCTATTGGCGCTTTTAAATGAACAATTTCTGGTGAAGGTAAATAGATAATATCAACACCTTTATTTCGTAATTGCATTCCAAAATCTACATCTTCACCATAACCAAACTCATATTTCAAATCAAATTTAATGCCTTCATGTTCAGTTGATTTAACGACGCTACAACCAGAGCCAAAAGCTGTCCATTGCACTGTCTTATTTAAGCTTTTTATATCGTTTACACCTAAACAACTCAAGGTGGTAGCAGACAAACCTAATCTTTGCATCTTTTTTAAAACTGAATCTAAAAAATTCTCTTGAATTCGAATGTCATCATCGGCGAGAAAAGTATAATCAGATTTAACTTCTTCCAAAGCCAAATTTCTTGCATTACAAGCTCCTGTTTGATGAATAAATTTATGGATAATTTTAAAAGACCATGTCTCTGTTTTAATAAAATCTAAACTAGTAACACTGTTTTTATCTTGATTTTGCTCTACGATGATAACTTGCTTTGGTTTATGCGATTGCGCTTCTAAATCTTTTAGAAAATTATAAACGTGTTCCGATCTCCCGATGGTTGGTATAATAACATCAATAGTGCTTTTTGCTTTTGCTTCAATTTTCTCTAATGGTTCTAAATCGAAATTAAGATTTGGTGTTTTCTTTTTAACAAATAAGGTTCTTAAAAATGATACCAGAGGGAATTTTTTCTCATTCACTATAAAATTCAATAGCAATAGAAAGCCCCAAACGCCTTTGTAATGCAGTTTTACAAATTTAAATAAATTATAGCTTGAAGCTGTTTTAGGTTTTATGTCACTATATCCTTCAATCAAACCCGGATCAGAATAACAAAACAAACCTTGAGACATCCCTAATTTTGCAATAGAATTTAAGCCAAAATCGAAAGTATCACTTTTATTCACAATTTTTTCAAACTGGGTGATTTGAGAAGTATGAATAACACCCACCAAACTACTAATTAACCAAGTAGGGTATTTAACGCTTGTATTAACTTTAATGAAAGGTGAGTCTTCAACATAGCCTATTTGCTCTGGAATATAGTTAGTCTTGCTATATGATAATAATGTGTTTTTTAATTTAAATGAAGATTTTATAGCTTCAAAATTGACGTTTGCTTCAACCGATTCATGACACCAAATTAGAAGTGAATTTTGAAAACGATTTGCTAAATCGAATAAGACATGTAGAGGCTTTTCAAATGGACTACTTAATAATTTGCTCGAATTACCATCGACAATCTTAATAACCTTTTCTTTTCTATGAACTAGCAGTATCATGTCTTCAGAATAGATTTATAATATTCTAGATTTATTTCAGTATTTTTTTCAATATCAAAAAGATTCTCCACTTTCAATCTGGCAGCTTTACCCATTTGCTCACACAAACTTTCATCGTTTAATAATTCTATAATTTTATTTGCATATTCATCAATTTCAGAAGGATGTACTAAAAATCCGTTTACACCATCATCAATAAGTTCTTGTGCCCAACCTATATTTGTATTTACAACAGGTTTATGCATTGCCATAGATTCTATAGTTACCATTCCGAATGTTTCCGCAAATGAAGGATAAGCACAAACATGTGCCTTTTTTATATGTTCTTTCACATCTTCATATGGAATTTTCCCTAAATAATTGACTTGCTTTTTTGCCTCATTTGTAAAAAGAGATTCCATGAGTTTATAAGTGGACTTACTTCCAGTTTTTATATCGTTTGAATCTCCTCCTATCAAAATTAATTTTGCATTTGGTTGTTTTTTTATGACTTGATTAAAAATTTCTGCCAATTCTAAAACGCCTTTTTTTCTTATAATCGTGCCAATGTACAAGATTGTATTTCTATTATATAAACTAGGGCTTTCATTATTAAATAATTCCAATTGAAGTCCATTATATATGGTTTTAATCTTGTGTTTATTTAAACCAAATATTTTTCTGGTTTCATTTCCAGCGAAAGATGTTGGAGCAATATAGGCGTTAGCTTTTTTCAATGCTTTTTTTTCGAGTACAAAATTTTTGAACTTTTGTTTTCTGCCTTCTAATTTACAGAAGTATGCGTCACTACCATGCAAGCGAATAACGAGTGGTACTTTAAGTTTTATGAATGCCGTGATTCCGGTCCAATCGGGTGCTTCTAGAATATCAATCCGTTTATGTTGCACAACATTATTGATGTATAACTGTAAATGCATTCGATAGAAATACCATGTAAAAAACTTGAATGTTTCTTTTTTTATCAAATGAATTTCAACACCCTGATCCATTATAACCTCTGATACTTCCTGATGATAAACAAAAACAGTTACATCATTCCCTTGTTTTGCTAAAACAACGGCTAAGTTTTTTATGCTTGAAGCTATTCCAGCAGCATGTTTTACCGTTGGATGAGGATATTCAGATGTTATAAAGCCTATTCTCATTTTATAATGGAATCAATAGTATTCCAGATGTTTTTTGAAGCTTCAGTTGGTGTTTTCCCAACAACAATTTCGTACCATTTTTTACAAGTTGTCACATTAGATAATTTACCATCTAATATTTGCTTAACCAAACTTTCTAAATCATTTTTATCGGTGCAAAATACAGCCGCGTCAAGACTTGGCATACTTCTAAAATGCACGTATTTATAATTCTGACCAATATCTCGAATGCCTTTTTTTAATTGCGGTTGCTCATAATTATAATAAATGCAAGGTTTGCTATGAGCTACAAAATCGAATACCGTTGACGAGCATACATTGGTTACAAATTCACTATGTTCGCAGACGTTGTAAAGCATTTTAAAATCTTCAATCGTAGGTAATATTTGATTCCATTGGCTTCCAACCTGCTGCCAAATAGGATCCAATACCTTAATAATATCTTTATTAGTCTCAATTACCTTATCATATCTTGGCGTAAAATCTACAGGGCATTTCCGGTAAATAATGCCTAAGTTTTCACCTTTATTGTTTAAACTTCTCACCGCATTTGCTAAATCTTCTAAATAAAATTGATCTAAAGGTGAAGTTGTTTCATCATCTCCAGAATAACAGATATATCTTTTGTTAATATCTAAATCATACTGTGCAAAAAACGCTTCTCTAGTTTGCTTTAGCGATGTATCGTAATGTGGTTCAAACTGAGGCGTTCCTGTAACAAATACTTGATTTTCTTTTACAAAAGGATAGTATTGCAATACTTGTTGTTTCATTAAATCACTCCAAACAAAATAATAATCGGTTTCCACAACTTGCATTGCTTTTGGAACATTGTCCCAGGAATACACAAATGCTACAGTTGGAATGCCTAAATCTTGAGCAGCCAATAAGGCGCTTATAGATTGTGTTGCACGTTGTGTTGTACAAAACACCAAATCGGGTTTATGCTCTTGTAGTTGCGCTTTACAATATTTGTATTTTGAAGTTGATCGTTCTAATTTATTAATCTTTGCTCTTAATTTAATAACGCCTTTTTCAGATGAATACAAACCAATTAGCCACTGGGTATAAATGCTTTTAATACTATTTTTTAAGCCTTTGTAATTAAATGGAAACTTGTAAGTTGGATAAACCTTATCCTTAAATTTATCTCTTGAAACATTTAATTCAGCGCGTTTTCTTGCCCTTGAATAAATTGATAAAAGTGGATGAGCGCTATGGTCTTCAATCTTAACCTCCTTGAACCCTAAATTATCTTTAAGTGAAAAAATAGTATTGTTCCAATACGTGATATCAAACCCCATATCTTCACCTATTTTTTTAAAATCTGTGAAGGCAAAATTTCTTAAACCTACACCATCTGGAAAAAAAACAAAAACTTTTTTCTTCATTAATTTGCGTCTTTTTTAAACGGACAAACATCCATCAATTTAGAACATAATTCTTCTATATTTTCTTGCCTAGGACGTGCATCCATTTGAGAAAACAAAAAATCTAAGGCTTCTAACTTCATTTTATCGCTTACAATTTCTGGTTTATACGGGGCAATTCCAACCGATTCAAAGTAATCTTGATATTTTATGTCATCGCCAAAAATATCTCCAGAAAATTTTTGCCAAACAGCAGGGATTCCATAGGCATGAGCCACTATTAAACCGTGCAATGACGATGAAACTATTTTTTTACATTTTAAAAAATCATCAGTGGTTTTCTCAATATTGTTCGTCATTAAATCAATCAACAACATTGAATCTTCGTTTTTATAAAATTCTTTTACTTTATTAAAGTCGCTATAATGTGGAATAATTCCTATGGCGTATTCTTTTTTAATTTTTGGATTGTAAAACTTAGGCAGCAATAATGCTGGATCACCATATACTTCTGGAACTTCGTAACCTTGTTTCAAGAGATGTTTTCTTGTTTGCGGACCTCTTACAGCTAAAAATTTAGCTTTTTTTATAGGATAATCTTTTGAAACGATACCGCTACCCCAAACAATGCATTTAGAATTTACGTTGGTTAAAACACTACCAATAGTCACATATATAGGGCTAAAAAAATCGTACAATGAAAACTTTGAAGGTTTCGACCAAATTACTTTTTTTTGAGAAATTTTTTCAACGAGATATTTTCCTAAAAGGTCGCCATAATTTTCTTTAGACTTCCCTTGCATCTTAATTTCATTCCACCAAAATAATCTAATCTTATCCGATGAAAACATGCTATACTTTTTGGTTTTTTAATTTATCGCGTTGTACCTGCTCAATGGGTAAAATATCTTGACTTTTAAATTTCAATGCTTTATAAACCGCATTAACATCTCGAGATAATTTGCGCAGTCCCATTGGCTCTAAAGAAGCGGCATGGTCCGTACCTTTCCAGGTTCTATCAATAGTGTAGTGTCTTTCAATAATATTAGCACCTAAAGTGAAGGCAGCAACATCAACAGCAATTCCTAAATGATGACCTGAAAAACCTATATGTTTCACATCATCTTTATATTTGTCAATAAGTACATTAATATCTAACAAGCACACATCTTCAAAAGGTACGGGATAACCCGAAGTGCAATTGTAAAGCACCAAATCTTTATTTCTATTTTTTCTTTTGAAAAGGTTGACCAAATCTTCAATTTCATTCTTGGTAGTCATACCAGTAGAAATGTGAAGTTCGCCTTTATAATTATCACATAACCATTCTAGCATGGGTATATTGTTGTTACAAGCTGATGGTATTTTAATAAATTCAGGATTAAGGGACGAAATTTCTTTTGCAGAAGTTAAATCCCATACCGACGTTGAGTACGTAATTCCAATTTCATCACAATAGGCTTTCAATTCTTGGTGTTGATTCACATCAAACTCTAAATATTCTCTGTGCTCACCATAAGTGTCTCCATAAGAATTTGCAGGGTTAGGGTGTGGTTGATTATACTGATCTTCAGTTAATAATTCTTTATTATTTCGCTTCTGAAATTTAACAGCATCAACATTACAGAATATTTTTGCAACTTTTATAAGTTCTTTGGCAATTTCCATATCGCCTTTATGGTTGCATCCAATTTCTGCGATGATATATGGTTTTTTATATGTATTCATAAGATTTAGGAGCTAATTAAAATCTTTTATTATAATTCATAACAAACTGACAGGCTTCGCGAATGGCACCATTCCCAGAGTTTTTAGAAAGTACCACATCGGCATGTGATTTTACAATATCGGTGGCGTTGTTTGGCGCTAAAGACCAACCTACACTGCAAATATTCGAGAGGTCGTTAACATCATCACCTACATAAGCCACATTGCTTAAAGATACATTCCCTTCTAAGATGATGTGCTTTAAAAGTGAAAATTTATCTTTCACACCAAGAAACACATGTTCTATTTTTAATTTTTCCATGCGTTTGGCAACTAACTCTGAATTTTCAGAAGTCATTATCATGACCTCAACATCAAACTGTCTTAAAATTTCAAGTCCCATGCCATCACGCATGTCAAAGTTTTTAGTGTGTTCACCGTCCTTTGTATATGAAATAGTACCGTTTGTAAAAACGCCATCAACATCTAAAACAAAATGTGTTATTTGTTTCGATTCTTTTTCTCGTTTTTGTCTTTCAATTAAGAGGCTTTCAACAGCAATCCAATCCGATTCAGAATCAATTTCTAATAACGAATCTTCGGGCATTTGAACAACAGCAGTTTTAGCTCCTATTCTATTTTTATGTTTCTTTAAAGCTCCTTTTTTCACAGCATAAACCGCTCCGTTTTCAATTAACAAACCTTCAAAATCTTGACGTCTAGGTCTATTAAAAGGATTATAATTTAAGGGCTTTCCGTTTTTATCCCATAAAAAGCGATGCGTATTTACAACGGTTAAAGCAGAATCAAAACTTTCTGTAAGTTTATCCAAACATGCATTAATATTTTCTTTTTTTGTAAAAGGAGATGTAGCTTGTAATAAACAAAAAACATCAAAATCATATTTAATAGATTCGCAATATTCTAGCATCGCCATTTCTGTGGATGCCGTATCACTGGAACTTGCTTCACTTCGCATTAATGCCTTAACTTTATTTGTCCAGTGATATTCTTTACTGATAAAATCAATGATTGATGCATCATTAGTATATACAATAATTTCATCTAAATTAGAAAAAATAGCTTCACCTAAAACCCATGTAAACAAAGGCCTTCCAACCATTTTTCGTTTGTTTTTATTAGAAATACCTTTTGAGCCTTTTCTAAGCGGGATAAAACCTATTTTTTTCATTTATAATGTATATTAATATATATCATGCTAAAATACAGTTTGTTTTTTAAACCATAAATTTAAAATCTTCAATTAATTATTGAATTATATTTTGCAATCACCTCTTTAGAAATCGTTGCCCTATCTAAACTAGGCATTATTGTTTTTTGATTATACTTACATGCAGATTGAATTAATTCCATATTGTTTAACGCGTTATCAATCAAAGTTTCTATTTCAGAACTATTGTTACAATCTTCAATTAAAAATCCATTTTTACCATGTTCAATTATTTCAGCCGTTGCTCCACCCGGATTTGATTGAATTGGAAATGCGCCCATAATAATTGACTCCAACAACGTATTTGGCATGCCATCAGAGTTACTATTTCCAATGTAAATCAAGGCTTGACCCATTAATTTAATTAATTCCATTTGAGGTAAAAAATCTGATTTTGGGTACACAGTTAAATCCAGCTTGCTATTCAAATTTCTTTTCATAATAAAGTCTTCGACTTCATTATCGGCTCCAAAAACTATTACTGGATGGGTATTTAATTTGACTGAAAGTGACTCTAATGCTTTAAGCACTGTAATTGCTCTACCCGAACGCCCTTGGTAACCTTTAACAAGAATGAGTTTTCTTTGATTCAAAGGTGAAATATGCGCTTTATAATCGTCAATGGGATAGCCTCCTCCACCAGGGTAAACACCTAAAACTTGACCATCAAATCCATATGCTTTAGCTAAATCGATATCACGTTTACAATCGGCGAACATATAATTAACTCGGGGTAAAACCTGTTTAATATCATTTAGATACTTAGCTTGATTTTGGAAATAAAACAAATCGCTTCCCCAGGATGAATACATCCATTTTATGTTTGGATACTTTTGCATTACTGGTAAAATAGGAACGCAAGAAATATAGAGCACAAAGCTATGAACAACATCTGGTTGTATTTCTAAAAGTGCATTTTCAAAAGCTTTTTCTGTACTCTTTTCTATTAAAACACTTAGTTTGTTATAAAGCCAAGGCAATCGTTTTTTTATAAATACTCGTGCCTTGTTGTTTATAAATTTAAATTTCCAACCAACTATTTGATTTACCCATGATAATTTCTCAGAATAGCCGCCATCTCTTACATTAAACCAATGCACCTCGTGCCCTGATTCTTGTAATTGATTGGTCCACCTTTCAAAATGGATAGAATTTATAGAAACCATTAAAATTTTCATGGAACAACTACAATTTTATAATCAATGAAATATGCTGTGCTTTTCTATCATAACTATATTGATATGGCGAATTTCTACAATTCACAATCAACGTTTCTAAAAGCATGTTGTTAACAGATTGCAAATCTATAAAGGTTAAGGTCTTTTTATCTAAAACTTTTTTTGCAGTTTGTTTTAATGATTTATATTCCCGATGATTTTTAACAGTAACCGAAACAACCTGACCTTTTGTATTCATTAAAACATTATTTACAAATCCTTTAAAGTCTGCTAATTCATTAGTTATCCTATATTCATCATCAATATTTTTAAGGTTCTTAGAGTTGTTTATATTATGTATACCCCAATCAAAATTAGTATTTGCTTTTACTTTTTTACTGACTTCAGTATAATACAAATACTTTTGATTTATCTTTTCAAGATATGAGTGAAATGGCTCTTTACTAGTCTTACTTCTATAATTTTTAGGATGCCATTGGTGCAACATTAAAATTGTATCGCTATAATAAAGCACTCGTTTATTGGCGTTTTTTAGTCTTAAATGCACATCGGTATCTTCACTTCCCCAACCATGATAAAACTCGTCGTACCCATTAATTGACGTTAATACTTCTGTGTTATATAAAGTCATTCCCGTGGCTTCTTCAGTAGACTTGAAATTTATCTTGTAATCATCAAAATTCTTATTATTCTGAGATTCCGTTTCACTTAAAAATCCAACTTGAAAATAAACTGCATCTGCCTTTTCGTTAATCTGATAAAGGTTTTCAATAAAGTCTGAATGATAAATCATATCGATATCACCAACAAAGAAATGAGATGTTTCACATGATTTTAACACTATATTTATTGCTCTAGACTTACACCATAATTGCATTGAAGTATCACAACATATTAATTCTATCTTAGGAAATTCTTCAATTAGATTCTTTAATGCATCTAAATTTTCAGTTTTAGATCCATAGTCAACAACTACCAATTTAAATTGTTTATTCGATTGAGTATTTAGTGAAGTAAAACAGCGCTTTACTAATTTTAAATCTCGATTTCTATTTGTTAAAACAACCGTTATCATACTATCTTTTTATTGAAAGATTGTTTTAATGAATACAAATAATATTTGGTTAAGGATTGCACCTTGAAACTCGTTAACATAGTATTTAAAAAAACAATTATGCCTTTAAAATATTGCTTTTCTCGGTTATAACAAGCAATTAGTGCTTTTTTATGCTCAAGTATACTTTTTTGAACCACTTCCTTTTTATTTGAGAAACTAGAATCGCCTGCAATAGACTTTACAATATTTAAATTGACCTTAGCCGTTACACTATGTTGTTTTCGAATACCTGCTGAAATGCCAATATCTGTTCTATAAACAGCAGTAACATCGCTTAAAAATCTTATGTTTCCTTTATTTTTAATTGTCCATAAATAAGTTGGCCAATCGCCATATGGAAACTTAGTTATCCATTCAGGAATGCTTTCGTTCTTTTGAAGATTCTTAAACATCACCGTTACGGAGGTAATCATATTTTCGAAAATTAAATCATCAAAATTATAGCTAGCTTTAGTTCTTTCCTTTTCTATGATTTCCAGTTCTCCGTTGCTATAAAGCCGTTTGAAATTGGTTCCAACAATTGCACAATCTGAATTCGACTCTAAAAAATCGACTTGCTTTTGCAGCTTTAAGTCATCAATCCAATAATCATCACCATCACAAATGGCAATATATTTACCATCGCAAGCTTTTAGAGTTCTTATATAATTATTAATTAATCCTATGTTCTTATCTAAAGCAGGTAATAATTTTACCTTTTCTGGATGACTATCGGCATAAGTTTCGCAAATATTTCTTGTGGTGTCTGTACTGCAATCCTCACCAATTACCAATTGAAAATTAAAGTTAGTTTTTTGCATTAAAACACTATCTATAGCCTGAGCAATATATTGCTCTTGGTTATAAGTAAGCATAAAAATACTAACCGTGACTTTAGACATTATTTAAAAACTTCTTTCGTGACTTCCAAATAGCTTGTTCCCCATTTTTGACAAGGTTCGAGGTGATTTCCTTCTGCCCATTCATTCCAAGCGTTAATAAATACAAAATTTTCAGGCACCTTGTCCCATGGGTATTTTTCTTTAATAAAACGCAACCAGTTTTCATATTTTTTAGGAGTTGAATCGTGTAACACAAAGGCCTTATCTTTTCTAGCTGAATTGTCCCACATAGGCGTAATCCCTGGATAAATAGGTGCCGTAAATCCTTCAGAGTTTTGAAGTTTAGCATAAGATTCGTAATCATACACCGAAGATTGTTGATTCTCTTGTATTCCCATTTTCTCCAACACTTTTCGTTTTATTCTTTTTATTGTATGATTGCCAATAGGCTTCGGAACTTTGCCAAAGTTAGGTTGAAATTGGAATGCAAAATCAAATCCAGCAGTTAAAAACTCAAGCTTCGATTTTTGAGCATAACCTAAATACAACCCTGTTAAACCTGCTTTTTGAGCCTCATCTCGCCAGATTTCTATGGTTTTTTTAATATCTGGAAACAATTCAGGGCGATATACTATAAACACCGGTTTATCATCTACTCTTATGTATCGTGAATCTTTAAAATAATTGATAAGATGTTTGATGTGGTTTATGTCATCTTCAAATCTATAATCCTGTTTTAATAACACTTTATTCTCTGAAGCTTCCCAAGCTCTAGTCCAATCTTCGTTTGCCCAACACATCATGAATGGTAAATCTTCTTTTGGGTTTTTTAGTTTCCTATCTAATGGCTCAAATAGCATTTTCTTGCCGTTAAACCAGTAATGATAATAACAAAAACCATGAATACCATATGCCTTAGCCAATGCTTCTTGAGCTAATCTTGCTTCTTCTAAACGTAAATCATAAAACCCTAAATCTGCCGGTAAATGCGGCTGGTAATGCCCCTCAAACCTTGGTGTTGTTTTAGTTACATTGGTCCATTCGGTAAACCCTTTACCCCACCATGAATCGTTTTCTGGTATGGGATGAAACTGCGGAAGATGTATGGCTATTGGCTTAATTTTTTCTGACATATCTGTAACAATGAACGAGTTTAGAATAGATTCTAGACTTCATTTTTTTAAAAAAATGCACTCTATTCTTCTCGTAAATTTCTTTATATTTTTCTTTTGTGCAATCGTATAAAACCTTGTTGTTTTCGGTTTTAAAAAAAAATTGCAATAGTTTCGCTGCTTGTAAAAAACCCTTTTTCATTAACTTAAAATCGCTACTCATAGAACGATTGTGAATGCGATATAAAGCGAATTTATTTTTGCTATTCTTAATAGATTTTGAATAATAAAATAATTGCACCCAAAACACCCAATCTTCATGGTTAGGTAGGCTTTCGTTAAAACTTAGGTTATTTTCTGTAATTAGTTTTCTATTAAATAATACTGAATGGCAAGGTATAGATTTTCTATATTCCCAATCTAAAATAATTTCTTTTTTATAATTACCTTCAGATAAAAACGGTGATAAATATCGATGTTTTGCTGGTTCATTAGTACCATCAATAAACGAGAAATAATCAGAAATACTAATATCACTCTCTTCTAAATCTTTTAATTGCGCTGTGAATTTATCAGGTTTTATCAAATCATCTGAGTCGAGAAGCTGAACAAACTCCCCATTTGCATGCTTTAACCCAAAATTTCTAGCACTACTTAATCCGCCATTTTCCTTAACTAAATAGATAAATCTTGAATCTAATTGGCTCCATCTTTTAGCGATATCTTCAGAATGATCTGTACTCCCATCATTTACAATAATACATTCCCAATTGGAATGTGTTTGATTCTTTACAGAAACTAATGTTTCTTCCAAATATTGGGCCTGATTATAACATGGTATGATTACAGAAACCTTATCACTCAAAATTTTTCGGGCTTATTAAATATAAATTTTATTTGATGTACAAATCGCTTAATAATGTACCAAATATCTATAAAAAAGTTTTTTATCAATCCGATAATTGACATAACAAAACCTTTGAAAGCACTTGAAAATTTAACATCCTCGTGCCAAAGCTGATAATTACCAACCAGGTCGTTTTTAAACCTAAAATAGACTTGTTCTTTCGTTCTACTTATTTGATAACAAAATATAGCCGGAACAAAATCAATATCATATCCAGCGTTTAAAACACGTTTGGTCCATTCTTTATCTTCAAAAGTGGCAACGTCTTCTCTAAATGGATGTTTTTCCCATACAGTTCTGCTAAATGCTGAACCTGAAAAAATTAATCCTGATTTATTTGGGTCCTCCGATGCCTGAATTTTGTTAATGTAATTTCTATAATCATTAGGATTATGCAAACACCTTAATCCAGCCAAATTCGAATTTTCATCAAATTTTTGTTTGATTAATTTAAAAAAATCATGACTCACAGGATATGAATGCGCACTAAAAATAACGACTATTGGAAACTGGGTTTGTTGCGCCGCAAAGTTTGCACTCCCACCATAACTAAACTCCTTAATAGTAACAAATTTGGCTTTGTATTGTTTTGTTACGGCTTCACTGTTATCTGAAGACAGATTATCAATAACTATAATTTCACCAATATCATCTAGATAGCGTTCAGTCAAATTTTTAAGCAAAAAAGAAAGTGCTTTCTCTTGATTTTTATTTCTGATGACTACTGAAATCATAGACTATTTATTAAATAGATTAAAAGGTTTTGCGATAAGTTTTGCGATTTTATATGTATTCGAATTTTTTAATTTTGAAGTGAACTCTTCATTATTTTTCAATAAATACAACAAGTAATCGATGGTATTATCATGATGCTTTAAATAAACTTCTTTATGCTTATTAAAAACATATGCCATATTTGAAACTCTATGATTTTCAAGCGTATCTATTAACATGGATTGTTTTTGTTTTCTATAGTTAAATAAAAACTCTTCAATTACCTTATATGTCCATCCAGATTTTGTAATGGCAATCCAAAATTCCCAATCTTCAAATCCATTTTTCATATTCTCGTCGTATCCTCCAACTTCTTCCCAACAAATTTTTCTGTACAAGGAAGTTGCTATTAAGCTATTCTCAAAAAGTAAGGCATGATAGGTTGTCCCAACTGGTTTTAACTCATGAATTATATTTTCTTTATGCTTGTAAAAAAACTTACTATAACAGGATACTATGGCTAATGTCTGGTCTTGATTTAATTCTGGCACCATTATACTAAGAAAAGATTCATCTAAAATATCATCGGCATCTAGAGGCAAAATATATTCACCTTTACTGATGGTTATTCCAGCATTTCTAGCACTACTTAAACCTCCATTTTTCTTTTCTAAATATTGAAATCTTTTATCTCTTTCACACCACTTAGCAGCCACTTCTTTGGTGTTATCGGGGCTACCATCATTAACCACTATACATTCCCAATTTTCGTATGTCTGATTCAAAACTGATTGCAGTGCTTCATCCAGAAATTCAGCATGATTATAACAAGGAACGATTATGGAAACCAACTTATTCATTATTAAAATTTATTTAGAAATCTTAGTTTTACCATGAGATTAATAATTCTTGATTGTCTTAAATTATTTAGTATTTTTTTATAAGTAACTACCTCTTGGATGTCGTTCATATAAATGCCGTAATCACCATAAAGTACACTTTCTTTTTCTTTAAATTTAATACTTTGATTTTTTGGGTTTGAACTTAGCCCACCAATGTAAAAAACTGATAAGGTTTCGGCGATTCTCTTATAGCTTAAATTATATTTACATACGGCATCGATAAAGAACTTCCAATCGGATACTATTTTAAAATCTTCTTTATACACATTTGTTTTTAAGAACGCCTCTCTCTTAATAAATGTTGCCGGATGTGGTAAAGTATCTTCAACAAAATATGAAAAAGAAAGTTCGTCTGGATATGATTTAACGAATGGTTTATTGTTTTCAATAACTTTTAAGTCGAAATAAATGAGATCAAAATCTTGAATGTTATGATGATATCTCTCTACGGCTTTTTGGTCAACAAAATGATCGCCACTATTTAAAAACAACAAATATTCGCCATTTGCTTTTTCAATGCCTTTGTTCATGGCTTGATACACCCCG
The DNA here is from genome assembly GCF_900141715.1 of Algibacter luteus. GTDB lineage: Bacteria > Bacteroidota > Bacteroidia > Flavobacteriales > Flavobacteriaceae > Arenitalea > Arenitalea lutea. The sequence continues at coordinate 495,692 of NZ_FQYK01000002.1, forward strand.
CTATCTGGCTCGCTAACCCAATAATCAAAAAGAGTTTCATTTTCTACAATAAAACTGGCGCTCCCATCGGAAGAGGCGCCATCTATAATTAAATATTCAAAATCTGTAAATGATTGATTTTTAACACTCTCAACGGTTTTCTTTAAACCTTCAAGATTGTTATAATTAACAGTTATTATGGATATTTTAGGTTTCAAATAAAACTAAATTAGCTTCTATTTTTGTTTTCAATTGCTTTAATAAAATCTTCTATTTTAAAAAAATTCTTTTCCACAATTGCCAAATCATGGTCATTAAAATTCCACCATTTTATATTTAGTAGCTTCTGAATGATGTCATCGGAAAATCTATATTTTTTAATTTCAATCGGATTTCCTACTGCTATGGCATATGGTGGTATATCTTTTGAAACAACAGCACCAGCCCCAATAATAGCACCATCGCCAATTGTAACACCATCTAACACCGTAACATTCATTCCAATAAAAACATCATTTCCAATGGTAATTGGGTTAAACTCTTCAATTTTATTATCTGTACTTATTGATACACCATTTTGTTTTGCTGTAGAATAAAACATAGGATGGGTTGAAACCCCATTTGTTGGGTGTATTCCTCGACCAGCCATAAAATTGGCTCCAATAGAGCAGAATTTTCCAATTATAGTGTTATTGATAACCGAATTTTCTGAAACATAAGTGTAATTGCCAATTAGAGTATTGGAAAGTCTAGAAGGCGGATAAATTTTACAATGTTTACCTAAATACGTTTTAGACATAACAATGTTTTGATTATACTTTAGCACCTTTTTTAATTCAGGAAAAACTAAAAAAGACACCTTCCTAAGTTTATTCTTAATTGTTCTCTTAATGCTTTTAGACTTAGGTTTTTCTTTTACAGATTTATAAAAATTGGTAATTATTAATTCAGCATCTTTATTTTCAACCAATTCAACAGGATTTACATCTATTGCATGAATCAAATTGTAATGATTAAATTCTGTGTGCACACCATTATGCTCTCCTGTATTATCAAATCCGAAATTTTGAACGAGAGATTGTTTAGGGTATAAAGTATATCCGTTTTGAAGCAATACCGAAGCATGCCATTTTATAAACCAAGTATGAAGTTTTCCGGTAATGTTATCTGCCAATTGACTACTTAAGTAATCGCTACCAAACTTATCTAAACTACTGAGTAAATGTTGTCTTTTTAATTGGTTCCAAAGATAAACACCGTTGTTATTAAAATGTTTCCATGCACGACTCCATGTAGCCCATCCCCAACATAGTGGGACATTGTAAAAAAACGTTTCAGGTAATTTTTGAGCATTAGGATACATATAGCCAGAAATGTGCATAACACTTTCGTTATCTCGATACGTGTTTAACGCATCATTCATATATTTTAAAAATCCTGAAGAGGTTTCAATATCATCCTCTAAAACGATAACAGTTCCGTATGTTTCAACTGTTTCTGTAACACCATCAATTATTGAATCAGCCAAACCTTTGTTGACTTGAGCCACTCTAACCTCAACCTTTTTAAATCTTTTCTCAGAATTTGCAACTGCAATTACTTGATTGATGTTTTCTAAGTCATCATCGGTAATTTTAGTTTTGGGGCCATCGCAAAAAATAAACAATTCACTCGCTTTAGCTTCTGGGTTTGCAGCTAAGGCATCCAGCGTTCTTTGAGTATGTGTTGGCCTATTGTAAGCAAAAAGCACAATTGGTGAAAAGTTCATTTTATTTATGTTTATACAAAAATGGGAAAAGTTTCTGTTTAAGCCTAACTATTGACATGTATTCATAGTCAATTCCCACTAGATTAGCATCATAGGCCATATTATATTTTTTTTATCAATAACTTAATTTTTCTTTTAATTGACTTTGGTATACATCCTAGTACTTTTTCTTTGAACGTGTTTCTTTGAAATATGTCCAAAAGAATTAGATCCTTATTTTTGACTTTTTTTCGATTATCAATATTATTCTTATAAGTTTTATAAACTAATTTAAATAAGCTGGTTGGAACCCAACTTAAATTAAGGCTATTCATTTTTACATACTGTGAGGACTCTATATGGTAGCAATAAAAGTTACCTTGAGCATCAAAATATATTTTTTTTAAATACTGATTATTCAATAAAGATTCATACCTCTCATAACCATGATCCATACAAATGCAATCATCAAACGATTCATTATCAATTATTTTATTTAGTCTTACACTATTTATATTTTCTTGTTCTCTATATGCTTTATATGCTCTCATTTCAGTGAAAGCATAATCTGGATGTGCAATAAAATCTTGTTTTTGTTCTTTTAAATACGCCTCGTCTTTGAAAAGTTCATTTATCTTATTTACATATCCATTTACAACTTGATAAGAAGATATGTAGCCATTCATGCATATCCCATTACATTGCTCTGTACAATCAAAATCTTTAAATTTATGTTCTTGTTTATTTAAATCTGATAGTATCATATTATCAGAATCAAAATGCCAAAAACCATTTATTTCATTTTTTTTAATAAAATTATGTATGTAAAACCATCTTTTAAATACAAAATTTGTCCAAAACTCCTTTTTGTGCTTAAAACCTGCTATATGCTGGTAAACTTGATTAAAGACTTTTATCTCATCACTATCATCGTAATCTTTAAAGCAACAATGCTCTATTTTAGCTTTATGAGCAACTTTTTTATTGTCTTCATCACCTAATAAAATTATTCTATTCTCTGGGTTACTTAATTTTACTTGTTTCAAAGTATAAAATAAATATGGAGAGTTACCATAATGGCAAAATATTATTGGTTTTTTGATATCTTCAATTTTCATTTTTAACTTTTCTATTTACTTAAATCCCCATATTTGTTGGGTTAATTTCCCACTAACTATACTCAAGAAACAAATTAACAGCTTTTTGCGATTTTCCTATTCTTTTTTATAAAAAAAAGGAAAAATCCTTTTTCGAAGCATAATTAATGGAAAATATTTAATACTTAGCATTGAAAAAAGTATGCGCTTATTGCTAAAAAAAACATAAAACCAACATTTCATATATTTAGCCAACCCTTTACCTTCTTGTAGTATAAATGTCCAATATTTATTTAATAGTGCATCTATTTTTTTTAATGAAATTTTGTTTTTACAACTCCAAAAAACAAGCAGTTCATACACTTTAGATTTATCATATAGATTCGCATTATTAAAAACATTGGTTTCATGAACACCTCTCATGGCAACAGGCTTATCTAAAACACCACCAACTAATCTAGTTTTTAAAGTCATTTTTATAAACATATGGGTGTCTTCATCTACTAATAACGATTCGTTGAAGTAATCAACTTTATCGAAAATTGCTTTTTCTAATGTTAAGCCATCTATAGAAAAATGTCCTTTTTTGTAATGCAATAGTTCTTCAAAAAGGTCCTCAGGATTGACCTTTTCATTAATAGTTGTTAATTTTAATGCAGTCCTTTCAAATTCTTTGGATTCTCTATAAAAATGAGCGCCAATAGCGTTATAAATACCATCAATATTTTTGTTCTCAGAAAATAATTTTTTATCATTTTCAAATCTATTTTTCAAATAATAATCATCCGAGTCTAAAAACGCTATATAATCGCAGGAGGCTTTTTTAATTCCTAAATTTCTACTTGCAGATCGTCCTTTATTTATATTGTTTGGGTGGTGATATATTTTAACTCTTGCGTCTTCATCCTGTAATTTGGAGATTATTTGAAGGGACTTATCTGTACTGCCATCATTTACTACAACAACCTCAGCAACTTCTGGTTGTTGCAACACTGAATTTATTGCTTTTTCAACATAGTCTTCTGTGTTGAAAACAGGTATGATTACAGATACTCTAAACTTCATGTTCTATTAATTCAAAATAATTATTTCTTAAAATTCATGAATTAACCCTAGTTTAATTAATAACTTAATGGTTCTTGATTTTCGCATGGTTCTCAAAGTTCTTTCTAAGAAATAACGATCTTTTAAGTCTTTCATAAAAGACCTAAACTCTTTATTTAAAACAGCTTCTCTTTCAGCTTTTACCTTAGTTTGGTTTTCCTTTAATGAACTCAGTCCATCATAATAAAAAATGGAAAAGGTATCATCTATATACTTATAAGTCGCATTATGTTTACAAATAGCTAGAATTAAAAACTTCCAATCTGCAACTATTTTTAAATGCTCATCATAATTCCCCATTTTAGTAAACAATTCCTTTTTAAAAAAAGTGGCTTGATGTGCTGGTAAATTTTCATGTAAATATTTAAAAGTTAATACTTTTGGACATTTTTTAACATACGTATTATTTTCTCCTACAACATTGATATTGAAATACACGATATCTTCACCCTGTAAAAAGGGATACGCATTTTTTAATGAATTATTATCAACAAAATGATCGCCTGCATTTAAAAACAATAAATACTCACCGTTAGCAACATTTATACCTTTGTTCATGGCATGGTAAATACCTTTATCTGGTTCGCTAACCCAATAAGCAAAGTTATTTTGGTTTACTTCAATAAGTTGTTTACTCCCATCGGTTGATCCACCATCAATTATGATATGCTCATAATTGGTATAAGATTGATTTTTTACGCTATTTAAGGTGCGTTCTAATCCTAGTTTATCGTTATAATTAATGGTGATTATTGAAAGTAACATAAATATCTAGTTAACTAAACTTTTAAATAATTGAATATATTTATTTGCTTGAACTTTCTCATCATAATTATCTACTGCATACTTTCTAATTTCTTCGGTTGAGAATGCAACACCTTCACTAAGAAATAGAAGTATTGAATTTAATAAGGCATCAACACTCACTGTTTCTGTAATCAAACCATTTTTTCTGTGTTTTACCATCTCTGGAATCCCACCAATAGGGAAACCAATAACAGGAGTACCACAAAGCAATGATTCTAATACGGTATTTGGCAAATTATCCATTAATGATGGAATGACAAAAACATCGGCTGCCGAATAAATGGAACTTAATAAATAATCATCATTTACTTTTCCGTATTGTATTATGTTTTTGAAACCAGCTAAACTTTCATTCTTATGTCCAATAACTAATAACTGCACATTATCTTGTTCAAGTTTTTTAATAGTTTCTATAAGAAGTTTAAATCCTTTTCTGTTAGCATATATCAAATCTGCAACAAATAGTATTACTTTCTTATCTAAAGGAATTTTTAATAAATCTCGAGAGAACTCTTTATTTCTGGATTTAAACACATTAGAATTGATGCCGTTAGGGATTTTATGAACTGGAAAATTGCTAAAAAATTCACTTTTTTTTAATTCGTTAGTCATCCAGTCGCACAAGGTTACAAAATGCAAGTTCTTCACATCGGATAATGCTTCTTTTTTTAATTTCAATACTTTTTCAAACTGAGCTATCTCTTCATTAGTTAAAACTCTCTTAATAGGCAAACCTTTTTCGTCAATACTTAAATAGTTTTCTGTATAATGCTCTCCACCAGTAAAAGGATTCATGTCATGAAGTGTCCAAACAACAGGCTTGGTATTCTTTTTAAAAAAAGATTGATAATCAATAAATCCAGATACCCAATGCAAGTTAATTATATCTGCCTTTTTATAAAGTTCAGATTCAGTAATGTCATAATTTGAATCTGGGAACGAATAAAGCTCTAAACCTTGCTCTCTTTGCTCTACAAACATTTCTGCACTCGTCATTTTAGGGCCTTTTAAAATCTTAAGTTCTCGAAGAATTTTTAATGATTTTTTTTTAATTTTATAAAATACCGAATTGTTTTTTTTAGGACGTAATAAAAAGGTTTTTTCGACGCTTGTCGATTTTTTTGCTAGCAGCAAATTAGAATCTAAATTCAAATTTAGCAACCCCTCATGCAATCTAACACATGCTTTACCGGCACCACCTTTATCGCTGGTGCTAATTAATAGTATCTTCATGATAATTATCTATTAATTGTTTTATAGTTAACATGTTTTTAGGCTGGCTATTTTCTGAAATATATGATGATATTTTACCTCCCATGGTATAATCAATTGCTAAAAAATTAGTATTTAATGTTTCAGCAAATAATACGGAATGAAATCGCATACAAATATTCAATTCAGATTGTTTCATAGATTCAACGATAGAATCAACTGTCGATAATTTCTTATCATAACTCACCCTGGTATCTTTAGAGAAATAGGATTTTATAAATCGTCTTGAAAAATCCCTGTCATCACCTCCCAAAACAAAATTATGCATGTGATTAAAAACTATTTTTTCGACTTTATAAGCTTCAGCTTTCTTTTTAATTAAAGCTGCTAAGGCTTCTTCAAACTGATTTTTAGTTAAGTTAAATGCTTCTAGAGACATTTCTCCTTTTACATAAAGATATTCCCAATCTCTTAAGTATAAAGACAATATTTTTGATTTATTTGGACTAGATTGTTTTGCAAATTGTTTTATATAAGACTTTGCAGGGTCACCTATCATTTCAGTATTAGTATTATTAAAATGCTTCGAGGTATATTCTTGACTTTTTTTGTCTCTTAATTTAATTTCATTAGCTAATTCTAATATTTTGTGAATTGCTATTTTATATTTCTCCTGATTTATGGGTCCTAAACCACATCCATAAATAGTTCTTTTTTTCTTATATTTTTTTGCTACACTGAAAGATAACAAAGGAACATAAAGTTCATTTAAATCCATTAATGGACCACCTCCCATTATAACCTCATCACAAGCCTTAGAATATCTTAAGAATTCAAAATTACTTGTATTAACTACTTGAGCCTTTACTTTAAGTTCCTTAATAGTTTGATCTGTTATAAATGGATACAAACTTCCAATGATAATATTTAATTCTTCTCCGTATTTATTTTGATAACTATTTATTATACTTGCCAAAATAGCCTTATCGCCTACAGTCTCTGTACCGTACCAACCCATAATTAATATACTATACTTATTTTTTGGCAATATTGGGGACTTTAAAAAGCTTGAGAGTTTTACGACTCTTTGTTCATCAAAAGGTTTTAAAAACTTCTTCTGAAACTTATCTTTATATATTTCTATTTGTTCTTTATACGTAATTTGAGCATGGTAATCGTGAATACAATCATCACATTCTTCGGTTAGGATTCTCTTTTTTTCACTTAAATTAGACTTATAAATTATAGTTGAAGAAGATTCGATACCATTACCTATAATCTTAGATTTTGGCGCACAATAGGCTAATTCTCCTTTGGCATTTATATTTATTCCTTTTTTGTGATAAGGACAACCAATAGTTCTTTTTCCGCCTAATAAAATGTTCTGAATACTAGTATATGTACGCTTGTAATTTGAATTTTTTTCATAAGTTCTTTTCAACTTTTCAAAAAATAAAGCTAGATGATAACTTTCTTCGTTAGTAAAGTTTCTTATCACATCAGAACGATCTTCGTTATACAATCTTTTTATAAATTCAGCAACTCTAAAACGACCGTAAATATTGTTTTCTTTTGCAAAATCTAATAATTCATCAATTTCCCAGACATTCTCTTTTGAAATAGTTGAACCAAACGAAACAGGGATTTTTAAATCCTCCTTTACAAAATTAATAACCTCAATAGCTGTGATGAAATTTCCTTCTCTTCCTCTAATTTTATCGTGTACTTCGCCATAACCATCTAAAGAAACCATTACACTAAAAGCAATATTATGTGCTTTACATAACTCGTTTACTAAATTTAATTGGCGTTTTACATCTTTAACGTTAATGCAATTGGTAATAATGCTTAAGTATTTTAGCTTGGGAAGAAAATCGATACATGCTTTATATAAGTCTACCAAATCTTCTCTTAGGGTAGGTTCTCCGCCAGTTATTCCAACTCCCGTTACATTTGAATAAAGAGGATCTGAAAGAATTACTTTTAAATCGTCATAGGTAATTTCTTTGTCTTGCTTATTCTTCCAAATATTACACATTGTGCATTTGGAGTTACAAATATCATTAGCATTAAGGTTAATTATTGTTGGTTTTTCTAGTTTATTAAAGAAGTTTATTTCATGAAGTTTTAAACGCAGAAGAGCATTAAACTTTTTAAATAATAATTTTATTTTTTTCAACATAGAAAACTTACCAGTACTGATAATAATTTAGAGTTTAGTCCGGTTTCATACTCCATTTACAATCTAGCATAACACAACCAAAATCTACGCCTTTGTATTTATGAAAAATAGTTCCTGTTTCTTCAATTCTAAAATTAATAATATCAAATAAGCTCCTAATTTTTTCTTTATTTGGAACATGATAACCTATAATTACTCTGTATTCACTTGGCAATAATACAGACTTAGGGAATTCTATATTAGAAGAATACACCCCATCTTTTTCTACAAATTTAATTAAATCAATTTCGGAAGAAAACACCGTTCGCTCATTTTGGTCTTTAATTCTAAATCCTAAAGAACCATATTGAATAATATCTTCAGTAATTTTTAATTTAACTTGCAGAGTTATTTGATCGTCAAACCCAAACAACCCTGAAATATTATTATCTTTATCTCGCATAGAAACTTCCAAAATATCTGAGCCTTCATTTGGAGTTTCGTTTATATAATGCGCAATATCATTAGCTACATCGCTTTTTAAATAGAAATCTACGGCTTCATTAGTATTGCCTTCAAAAACAGACGTTCCATGTTGTAAAACAATGGCTCTTGTGCATAGGCTCTTTATTGCAGCCATATTATGACTTACAAACAAAACGGTTCGACCATCGCTATTACTAATATCTTGCATTTTACCAATAGCTTTTTTTTGAAATTCGGCATCACCAACAGCCAGAACCTCATCAATCACCAAGATATCTGGATCTAAATGCGCTGCCACAGCAAATGCCAAACGCACGGTCATACCCGAAGAATATCTTTTTACGGGAGTGTCAATATAGCGTTCACAACCTGAAAACTCAACGATTTCATTTAGTTTCGATTGAATTTCTTTTTTGGTCATTCCTAAAATTGCCCCATTTAAAAACACGTTTTCTTTACCAGTCATTTCTGGGTGAAAACCAGTACCAACCTCTAATAATGATGCTATTCGTCCTTTTGTTTTAATTTCGCCTATTGTTGGCGCTGTTACTTTAGAAAGTATCTTTAAAAGCGTGGATTTACCTGCACCATTTTTCCCTATAATACCTAAGACTTCGCCTCGCTCTACTTCAAAATTAATATTTTTTAATGCCCAAACATATTCAGACTCGCCTTTGGCACTTCTATCATTACTTTCTCCTATTTTTAAATAAGGATCTTCTTTCCCTCTAACTCTATGCCACCATCTATTCAAATCATGACCTAAGGTACCAGTACCAACTAATCCTAATCGGTATTGTTTTGAAAGATTCTCAACTTTTAAAATAACATCCTTTTCCATTAAACAGTATCTATAAAACTTTTTTCTGTTCTGTTAAAAATTATCAAGCCTATAATAAAAATAACGAAACTTATAACTCCAGTGTAAAGCATATTAGCTGTTGAGTAGTCGCCAACACCTAAAGTCATAAACCTAAATGCTTCTATAATCGTGGTCATTGGATTATACTCAACTATCCAAGAAATATTAGGAAGTTTTTCTTTAAAATAAGACAACGGATACATGACTGCAGAGCCATACATTAACAACTGTACACCAAAGCCAATTAAAAATTTTAAATCTCTATATTTAGTAGTTAAAGATGATACGATCATACCCAACCCTAAACCTAAAAGAGCCATAAACATTATTAATAACGGAATTAAAATAACAGCGGTTTGTATACTTGTATTTTCTGCTTTATTAGTAAAAAACGCATAATACACATAAAACCCAATAAATACTAGAACTTGTATTCCATACTTTACTAAATTGGTAAAAACAACCGATAAAGGCATAATAACTCTTGGAAAATAAACTTTACCAAACATCCCTTGGTTTTGTCGAAAAGTATCACTCGTTCCTGTTAAACATTCTTTAAAATAATTCCAAGCAGTAATTCCAGCAAGATTAAACAAAAACGACGGAACACCATCGCCAGTTGGAATATTTGCCATATTGTTGAAAATTAAGGTAAATATAACAGACGTAAAAAGTGGCTGAATAAAATACCATAAAGGTCCCAGAATTGTTTGTTTGTAAACTGTAATTATATTACGTTTTACAAATAATATTAACAAGTCTCGGTAATGCCAAACTTCTCTTAAATTTAAGTCAATTAACTTTTGCTTTGGAGAAATGACGTAAAGCCAATGTTCTTTTTTATTAGCCAATGTATTCTTTGGATTTATTATTTTTTAAAAATAGATTTAACGCGAGTTATGATGGTTTTTTTTGAAGGTTCGTCTTCATTGTATCCATTTCCGTAACTTCCATAACCGTAGCCATAACCATAACCGTAGCCATAACCATATCCATACTTGCCTTTTTGGTTATAATCGTTATAAATGAAACTTAAGTTTTTAATTTCACCTTTATTATACTTTGTATTTATAAGATTTATCATTCCTTTTTTAGTATAATCTTGTCTCACAACATATACCGTTGCATCTGAGTATTCCGTAAGTTCTAGGGCATCAGCTACTAAGCCTATTGGTGGTGTATCAAGAATTATATAATCATACATCTTTTTTAATTCTTCCATAAGATCATCCATTCTTTCCCCGATTAATAATTCAGAAGGATTTGGTGGTACAGGGCCAGATGTTATAACATCTAAATTAGGAACTTTGGTATTCTGTATAACCTCGGTCACGTTTTTCTGACCAATTAAATAGTTAACTACTCCAATGTCATTTTTTATCTCGAAATCACCAAAAATTTTCGGTTTTCTTAAATCCAACCCTACAAGAACAGTCTTTTTTCCACTCATAGCAAAAACTGTTGCAATATTAATGGAACAAAAAGTTTTTCCTTCACCACTTACTGAAGATGTCACCATAACTGTTTTTGTGCCTTCTAAGTTGTGTTTTTTATAAAAGTATTGCAAACTAGACCTGATAGACCTAAAGGCTTCAGCTATTGTAGATTTTGGTTTGAAATGAACCGCCAAATTATTTTCTAAAGGACTTTTACCAACAACCCCTAAAAGCGGAATATTTGATATATTTTCAAGTACTTGAGGGTTATGTAACTTGTTATCAAGAAAAGTTAATAAAAAGGCCAGTAATAGTGGCGGTAAAAACCCTCCTATTATAGCGAATAAATAACGAGAACTTAATTTCAAATCAATTGGAGTTGCTCCCGTGTCTTTTGCTGGATCAATAACTAAAATATCAGAAACGCTCGCTGATTTAATAATATCTGCTTCACCACGTTTTGCTAAAAAAACGTTATAAGTCTTTTCACTTAACGCATATTGTCTTTGAATATCAAAAAGTTTTTGTTGAGCCTCAGGAAGTTTTCTAATTTTCGCGTCTTCAATAGCTATTTTATTATTAATATTTTGAAGTTCCCTGTTTAATTCTTTGGTAACTGAACTAATATTTTCTAATAATACTTCTTTTATACCCTCAATTTGCCTGTTTAAATCCGCAAAAATAGTAGCATCTTTTCTAACTGTCGATCCATATTTAGATTTTTGAACAGATAACGCATTAATTTTAGACACATTTGCCAAAATATTCCCCTCATCTATCCCTGATACAGCTGGAGCTGGTAATTCTGTAAAATTATTACTCGTAATTAAATAATTTTTTAAACTTGAATAATAGGCTAGCTTCCTGTTTATATTATCTTTATCTAAATCTAAATCTGAGAGTTTGCTATTGATAACAGCACTTTTATCGTCTAAATTATAAATCCTATTTTTCTGTCTGTAATCATTTAAAGAATCTGCGTTTAAACTTAGTTGATTCTTAACACGATTTAATTGATCATCAATAAATTTTATCGTATTGATTACAAATTGATTTTTTCTATTTAATTGATCTTCACTTAAAACTTTAACCGTTTCATTTAAATAATCCACTATTTTTCCCTTATTCACATCAACCATACTTAGGTTTAAAATAGCGGAATTTCTTGGGTTATCAATTCTTAATTTGCTTCTGTATTTTGATACTACCGCATCGAAATCGCTAAACAAAATAAAGAATTCGTCATTTGGTTTGGCCACTCTTTCATCAGCTAAATAAATGACACCTTTTAAATATGGTAATTCTATAGTGTCACCTAAATTAAAAACTTGCTTAAACTCGCCCAAAGACACATCTAAATTTGCTTTTTTATAGTCAGTATAATTTTGTGTTCTTACAAGTTCTGATTCAAAATTAATATACAATTCGTATTTGCCGTTTTCTAGAAAAGTTATTCTTATTGGAACGTTAAGCAATTGATAAGAATCGGGGGTAATATTGATTCTAAAAGGGGCATCTAAATACACATCGTTTTTTCTAAACCTTGCCTGCTTTAAATAGCTGATATAAAATTCTAGGTTTTCGACAACTTTTTCATGTATTGTTCTCGACCGCAGTGAAGTAATCATTGTTTGTACTTTACCAGAAACTCCTCCCCAATTAAATGTCAGACTTGTTGTTGAAGTAAATAAAGGATTTGACTCTTCCTCTATAGATATTTGAGTAGCTAATCTGTAAGATTGCTGCATTCTAATATTTTGCTGATACACAACAAAAACACCAATGCCAATAAATAAAATAAAGAGTTTCCAATAACTTAAAACTCGAAACAAAAAAGCCTTAATATCAAAAGAAGGTTGTTGCGATTGCGCTTCTGATACTTCAAATTCTTCTTCCATATTAATTTAAAGGTTCTTTGTTAAAAAATAAGTTGACACTAATACTGACAATATAGAAGCTATAGTTGTAAAATTCTGTATTGCAGTTTGCCCCGCTCCTATAACTTTTCGTTTTAATGGTTTTACCATAATAATATCATTAGACTGTATATAGTAGAACGGAGATTGCATTGCTTTAATATCTGTTAAATCAATATGGTGTATTTTTTGTCCACCTGGATACTGTCTAATAATCAGAATATCTTTTCTATCAGCCGTCGCAGGAAGGTCTCCTGCATTTGCTAATGCTTCAATAATATTTACACGTTCTTGAAATATAGTATAAACGCCTCCACCTCCTTCTCCAGTCACCGTATATTTTAAACCTGATAATTTTACCGTTACAAATATTTCAGCAGTTTCTTTAAAATATTGCTTTAGAAGTTCGTTTGAAACTTTATTTTTAATCTCTTCAATGGTATAACCCAATACATTAATTTTTCCTAAAATTGGAAAATCAATATTACCATGTAAATCAACCGTGAATCCGCTAAAATATAACCCACCACCTCCAGATCCTCCGCTAGCACTTTCAATAGGATTAAAAATATCAACAAGCTCCTTATCTAACGCCTTAACATTAATGCTTAATATATCACCAATTTGTACTCTATAAGGCTTGGTAATTTCGTTTAAAATAGTCTCTGAGCTAGCAGTACCATCCTTGTCTTGAAGGTAAACAACATCTTTATTAGTTATACATGAAGTAGATAGAACACTTACTATTATCCCTAAAAATAAAAAAAAACGTTTTAGCATTGGGGTATTGATTTAAGCAAATATAACTTTTCGTCGTGAATAATAAAACTCCCATCGGATATTTTGGTTTTTTGTCCGTTATTTGCAAAAAAGTTTACTAGTGAATTACTTAACTGTTGAAAATATATCTAAATCTTATGGAGAGCTAACTCTTTTCGAAAACATTTCATTTAGTATACATAAAGACCAAAAAATTGCCTTTGTGGCTAAAAATGGTACTGGCAAAACATCTATTTTAAATATTCTTTCTGGTGATGATGTTGCCGACTCAGGGGAAGTAATTTATAGAAAAGATATTAAGGTATCGTTTCTTTCACAAGACCCTAAATTTGATAAGTCGTTAACAATAGAAGAAGCCATTTTTAAGAGTGACAATCCTATTTTAAAAATTATATCTAATTACGAGAAATCGCTCCTAAATCCTGAAGATACAGATTCTTATCAAGCGGCATTTGAAGCTATGGAACGCCACCAAGCATGGGATTTTGAAACCCTTTACAAACAAATTCTTTTCAAATTAAAACTTGATGATTTATCCCAAAAAATAAGCACACTATCTGGCGGGCAAAAAAAGCGTTTAGCACTCGCCAATGCATTAATTAATAAACCTGATTTATTGATTTTAGATGAACCCACCAATCATTTAGATTTAGAAATGATTGAATGGCTTGAAGCCTTTTTTGCAAAAGAGAACATGACGCTTTTTATGGTTACTCATGATAGATATTTTTTGGAGCGTGTTTGTAATGAAATTATTGAGTTAGATGAAGGCCAGCTATACAGCTATAAAGGTAATTACTCATACTATCTTGAAAAGCGAGATGCCCGTATAGAGCGTGAAGCTGTTGAAACAGGTAAAGCCAAACAATTATTTAAAAAGGAACTAGATTGGATGCGTAGGCAACCCAAAGCGCGAACTACTAAATCTAAATCTAGAATAGACGATTTTGCAGATATTAAACACAGAGCGCATCAACGCAGAAACGATCATGAAGTTCAATTAGAACTTAACATGGAACGTTTAGGAAGCAAAATTCTAGAATTCCACAAAGTATCAAAAGCATTTAAAGACAAGATTATTTTAGATGGCTTCGATTATACCTTCAAAAAGGGAGAACGTGTTGGTATTATTGGTAAAAACGGCACAGGTAAAACCACATTTTTAAATATTTTAACCCAGACGGCTCAACCAGATTCTGGTAAAGTTGTGAAGGGCGACACCATAAAATTTGGATATTATACGCAAAACGGGATAACCATAAAACCTGAACAAAAAGTTATTGATGTCATACGCGAGTTTGGTGATTACATTCCATTAAAAAAAGGCCGACAAATTAGTGCGCAACAACTATTAGAACGATTTTTATTCAGTAGAAAAAAGCAATATGATTTTGTTGAAAAATTAAGTGGTGGTGAGCGCAAACGACTTTATCTATGTACGGTTTTAATTCAAAATCCGAATTTTTTAATACTTGATGAGCCAACAAACGATTTAGATATTGTAACACTTAATGTATTGGAAAGTTTTCTTTTAGATTTCCCTGGTTGCATTATTGTAGTGTCGCATGATCGTTATTTTATGGATAAAGTTATTGATCATTTATTTGTATTTAGAGGCGAAGGTGTAATTGAAGATTTTCCTGGAAATTATACGGATTACAGAGTATATGAAGATAGCCAACCTGTAATTTCAAATACCGAGTCATCTGAAGATAAAAAAGAAAAAACATCTTGGAAACAGAACGAAGCCTCAAAACTTTCTTTTAATGAAGAAAAAGAATTGCGAAATATTGAAAGTAAGTTGAATTCTTTAAATTTTTACAAAAAAGAAATAGAACATAAATTCAATAATCCAGAATTATCGCAAGACGATATAAATAAACTCTCAGAAGATTTGCAGATAATCATTGATACCATTGAAGCGAAAGAAGAACGTTGGTTTGAACTATCTTCAAAACTAGAAGGTTAATTTTTTTTGGTAATGCTATAAGTTGTAAAGTTTCATTTGAAAAATCATTGTCCCCTCGAGCGCAGTCGAGAGGTTTTATTAATACTAACAAAACATACGGTCATAACTGTGCTCGGGCAAACATAGTAATATGTTTTATCAAATTTCATCATATTTAAAATTCCTTTTAAAATCCACCAATCAACATGGGGTGCACTCCCCTTTTGTGTACGATTTAGTTACAAAATGCTTTTATGATAAAACAAGGTATAAAGCATATCATTCTATATTTAACTATAAAAAATTGTTGCTTCAAAATAAGTCTACTATTTCTGTTACTGATTTAGGCGCCGGTTCTCAAGTCATGAAGAACCAAAAACGCTTGATATCACAAATGGCGAAAAATGCTGGAACAACTATTAATCGAACTAAACTCCTTTTTAGACTTACTCAATATTTTAAACCTGAAAATATTTTAGAATTAGGAACGTCATTAGGTATTGCAACCCATGCCATGAGTTTAGGCAACCTTAATGCTAGAATTATAACTATTGAAGGATGCCCAAATATTTCTAAATTTTCAGAAAGAAATTTTAAAAATGAGAATCTAAATAACATGAAGTTGATAACTGGTGAATTTCACAATGAAATTAAAAAACTAAAACCGAATAAATTCGATTTTATATTCTTTGATGGAAATCATCAAAAAGAAGCTACTTTACAATATTTTGAATCACTTTTGGAGACTGCTCACAACGAATCCGTTTTTATTTTCGATGATATTTATTGGTCTAAAGGTATGACTGAAGCTTGGGAAATCATAAAAAACCATCCAAAAGTTACGGTAACCATTGATACTTATTTTTGGGGATTTGTATTTTTCAGAAAAGAACAACTAAAAGAACACTTTACAATAAGAGTTTAATTCCGAAAAACAAATGAAGTCAAGTTGAGCGCAGTCGAAACCTAATTAAATTATTAGGATTTTCGACTACGCTCAAACTAACTTATTTTGTCGTTAAATTACTTCACTAAGTTAATCTCAACACGTCTGTTTTGTGCTCTACCAGCTTTGTACATATTGGTTGCAATGGGCCTTTTTTCACCATAGCCTATTGCTGACAATCTGCCTGGGTTAATACCATTTTTAACTAAAAAGGCTTTAACCGCAAAAGCACGATCTTCAGATAACCTTTGATTCAACTCATAACTACCAATACTATCGGTATGCCCTTCTATGGTAAACTTCGCATTAGGATATTCATTTAATACCGAAATGATTTCAAATAACACTGATGCTGACTCTGTTTTTAAAGTTGCTCTTCCTGGATTAAATAATATAACTCTTGCAAAATCATTCAATGTTTTTTGAAGCTCTTCCATAACTTCCTCCGGACAACCGTTATTCGCTACGGTACCTACTTGATCAATGCAATCGTCATCTTTATCTAAAACACCATCACCATCAGAATCTCTATAAGGACAACCTTTATTTTCTATAGGGCCGGCTTCATCAGGACAAGCATCAAGTTTGTCAATAATATCATCACCATCTTTATCACCCCAAGGGCATCCATTATTATCTTCAGGACCTGCTACTTCTGGGCATTCATCAACATCATCTAAAACACCATCTTCATCTTTATCCTCAACAGGACAACCGTTATTAGACTCAGGCCCAGGTTCTTTTGGGCAATCGTCTAACTTATCTACGATACCATCGCCGTCTTTATCTTTCGGTTGGCTTTGATAAATTGGGATTTTTAATCCTGCATAAGCATCTGCTTGTCTATTATCATCGCTAGTAAAAGACGAAATTAAAGATCCTGAGCCCACGTATAACGGACCTGCTCTAAACCCTGCGCCCATTCTTAAACCATTATTTTCAATCACGCTTAATGGTAAATAAAAACTAAACCACTTACTTTCGTAACGCGGTGTTAAGGATACCACATTAGCTATTCTATTAGCTGTGATTCGTTCCTTAGACATCAATGAAAAATCGGTATTTAAATTTAAATAGATTTTACTATTAAGATTCCAGTCTACATTAACATGTAATGCCGTAGGCAAATCAATTTTATAACCTACACCTTCAATGGTTTTGGTATAGAAGGAATTTAAAAAAGCTTCAATGTCTTCTGCAGTTTCAAGATCCTGTTCACTTACGTTATTATTATTTATAGCATAACCTTCCTTAATGCCCTCTTTATAATTAATGAAACCAATATCTGATACTGAAATACCTAATTTTAGTTTATACTTATTTTTATCTTTAAACTGATATGGGCTAGATTCATCAGCATCATAATCTGTATGATCTGGTCTAAATTCATAAACAAAACCTAAGTCTACTCCAAAACCGCTAGCGTTTTTAGGCGTTTTATAATCGTAGTCATCATTGTCAAAATTATCAAATCGCCCATAGGTTAATGTTCCAGTAGTTGTAATACTACCTGTAGTTTCTCCTCCTCCAAGGTCTGTTCCATCCGCATCATAATTAATTGATATATTGTTTCCAGATCCATACACATTACCTAAACCTTGCAAGTATTTTAAATTGACACCTCCTTTTACAAAATGTTGGTCCTTATCGATTAAGGTTCTCGCATAGGTTAACCCTATTTCTGCCCAAGAATGTGCTAAAACATTAATACTACCCTCGTTAAACGCAAAATCTCTTGTTGAATCGTCGTCTATAACCGCTATGGAATTTCCGTTAATATCATAAGCATTTACAAATGCACGAGCTCTTGAAAAAACAGCAATGGAGCTATTTTTAGACAAATTAAACATAAATGAAGGACCTAAAACATCAACATTTAAGCCTCCACTATTAATATCTTTTGGGTGTGTTTTAGCTTCCAAATCGAAACTATAGCCGTCTTTTGTAGTATCCCAAATATTAATTCCATAATAATCGTTAGTAGCAAAAGCACTTAGCCCTGTTAGATTAATATCGGTTTTAAAACGAGAATCTGTAATATTCGCAGGGTTAGAAATAAGACCATGAACACCGCTGTAGTTATCTGTAAGAAATCCTAGGTATGATTGACTGTTAACTAAAAGTGAGCATGTGAAAAAAAACGTGAGTAAGGTAATTTTTTTCATGGTTAGAGTTTATTGTTATAGCTAGTAACAAATTTAATTTTTTCTATCCATAAAATACTTACAAATTAAATTGAAAAGTCCTTATTTATAAAGAAGATATCAACAAATGGTATTAAAAAATGCTTTGTGAAACTCTTAAAAAAGCAATAACTTCGTGCTTATGAAAATCTACACCAAAACTGGGGATAAAGGTACTACTGCATTATTTGGTGGCACACGAGTACCTAAGCACCACATAAGAATAGAAAGCTATGGTACCGTAGACGAATTAAACTCGCATTTAGGTTTAATACGCGATCAAGACATCAGCCAGAATTATAAAGACCGGATTATTGAAATTCAGTCAAAATTATTTACCATTGGTGCTATTCTAGCTACGGACCCTGAAAAAGCGGTATTAAAAAATGGTAAAGAACGCTTGAATATTGAAAAAATTTCTGCAAAAGATATTGAACTTTTAGAGCAGGACATGGATACTATGAATGAGGCCTTACCGCCCATGACTCATTTTGTACTTCCTGGTGGCCACCAAACCGTGTCATTCTGTCATATAGCGCGTTGTGTATGCCGTAGAGCGGAACGATTAGCCACTGCGCTTAACGATTTGGAACCTTTTGAAGCGAATGCACTGACTTACCTAAACCGTCTTTCTGACTACCTTTTTGTATTGGCACGAAAGTTGTCTTTTGATTTACAAGCAAACGAAATTAAGTGGATTCCTGAGAAGAAATAAAAGCTTGAAGTTTGAAGTAAGCAGTAATTAAATAACTAATTGTTGAATACTAAAAACAGCAGACTTACCCGCGTTAGGGATTGCAGAGAAAAGCCCACAGCGAAACCAATTAATATCGGGAGCGCGAGGACTTGTAACGTAAAGCCCGACCCTTTTTTGGAGTAACGCCCACGTCTCGATAAAATTCCAAAAAAAAAATTGGAATCACTCGAAGTGACATGAACAATTTATTTGCTACATTATTATTAACCTCGCAGGAATAATTGCAAGGGTTTAGATTACAAAAAGATACGTTCTTAAAATTAATGAGTAAATAATTCATTTTTTTCTTGCCTGTTTAAACTAAAAAATTATTTTTGCAAAAAATTAAACACAAAGAAATGTATTGGACATTAGAATTAGCATCGTATTTAAGTGATGCGCCTTGGCCAGCAACAAAAGACGAGTTGATAGATTACGCCATTAGAACTGGAGCTCCTTTGGAGGTTGTAGAAAACTTACAATCTATTGAAGATGAAGGAGATTCTTATGACTCTATTGAAGAAATCTGGTCTGATTATCCTACCGATGAGGATTACCTCTGGAATGAAGATGAATATTAATAAAGCATAAAGAATAGTTAAAAAGTCTCGATTTGAGGCTTTTTTTTTGTTCTTAACCGTAAAAAAAGCGTAACAAAATGTATCTTTGAATGCCTTTTGATTGGGCACCTATTATAACGAACAAAACCTAGGGTAATCCTAGATAAAATATATAAAATAATACCAATGAGTTTTTTAAATTCTGTACTAAAAATGTTTGTTGGCGACAAGTCTAAACAAGACGTGAAAGCCATTACACCTATTGTTGATAAAATTAAAACTTTTGAAGCCGCTCTTGAGGCTTTATCTCATGATGAGTTGAGGGCTAAAACTGCCGAATTCAAGGCTAAAATTGCTGAAGCCAACGCCGATATTGACAAGCAAATTGAAAATTTAAAGATAGAAGCTGAAAATACTGAAGATATTGACAGACGTGAAGACATTTATCAAGACATTGATAAACTAAATGATGATGCTTACAAAATTACTGAAGATGTTTTAAATGATATTTTACCTGAAGCCTTTGCGGTAGTAAAAGAAACTGCTAAGCGTTTTGTAGATAACACCAATATTACAGTTACAGCTAATGAATTTGACCGTACGTTATCTGGTGAGAAAGATTATATCACACTTGATGATGACAAAGCGGTTTGGGCAAATTCTTGGGATGCAGCTGGTAAACCTATTACTTGGGACATGGTGCACTACGATGTGCAGTTAATTGGTGGTATTGCCATGCATCAAGGTAAAATTGCCGAAATGCAAACTGGAGAAGGTAAAACGTTGGTTGCAACCTTGCCGGTTTACTTAAACGCCCTTGCTGGGAAAGGTGTGCATTTAGTAACAGTAAACGATTATTTAGCGAAACGTGATAGCGCGTGGATGGCTCCAATATTTGAGTTTCACGGGTTAAGTGTAGATTGTATTGATTACCATCAACCCAACTCTGCAGCACGTAGAAAGGCTTACAATGCCGATATTACTTATGGTACTAACAACGAGTTTGGTTTTGATTACTTGCGTGATAACATGTCTCATGCCCCAGAAGATTTAGTGCAACGTCCGCATCACTACGCTATAGTGGATGAGGTAGATTCAGTTTTGGTTGATGATGCGCGTACACCGCTTATTATTTCGGGTCCTATTCCAAAAGGCGATCGCCATGAATTCACAGAATTAAAGCCCAAAGTTGACGATATTGTTTCGGTACAACGTAAATATTTAACGGGTGTTTTAGCCGAGGCTAAAAAATTAATTAATGAAGGTGATACTAAAGAAGGTGGTTTTAAACTATTACAAGTCTATCGTGGTATTCCTAAAAACAAAGCTTTAATAAAGTTTTTAAGTGAAGAAGGTGTTAAGCAATTACTTCAAAAAACAGAGAACTTTTTCATGCAAGACAACAACCGTGAAATGCCAAAGGTTGATGCCGATTTGTACTATGTAATTGAAGAAAAAAACAATCAAATTGAATTAACCGATAAAGGTGTTGAATACATTTCTGGAAAAGATGATCCAGACTTTTTCATTCTACCAGAAATAGGTATTGAAATTGCCAAAATTGAAGAAAAAGGACTTAGCAAAGAGGAAGAAGCGAGTTTAAAAGAAGATTTATTCAAGGAATTTGGTGTAAAATCTGAACGCATACATACCTTAAATCAACTGCTTAAAGCATATGCTTTATTTGAAAAAGATACACAATATGTGGTGATGGACAATAAAGTGATGATTGTTGATGAACAAACGGGGCGTATTATGGATGGTCGTCGATATTCTGACGGTTTACATCAAGCCATTGAAGCCAAAGAAAATGTAAAAATTGAAGATGCTACGCAAACCTTTGCCACAGTAACACTTCAAAATTACTTTAGAATGTACCGTAAACTCTCTGGTATGACAGGTACTGCGGTAACTGAAGCCGGTGAGTTCTGGGAAATTTACAAATTAGATGTGGTTGAAATTCCAACCAACCGCCCTATAGCCCGTGATGATAAAGAAGATTTGGTTTATAAAACCAAGCGTGAAAAATACAACGCTGTTATTGACGATGTTACAAGATTATCAGAAGCAGGACGTCCTGTTTTAATTGGTACAACATCGGTAGAAATTTCTGAGTTACTGGGTAAAATGCTAAGCATCCGTAAAATACCGCACAACGTATTAAATGCAAAACAACATAAAAAAGAGGCTGAAATTGTAGATCAGGCAGGTAAATCTGGACAAGTAACTATAGCAACCAATATGGCTGGTCGTGGTACCGATATTAAATTATCAGATGAAGTAAAAGCTGCAGGTGGTTTAGCCATTGTAGGTACAGAACGTCATGATTCGCGTCGTGTAGACAGACAGTTACGTGGTCGTGCTGGTCGTCAAGGAGATCCAGGAAGCTCACAATTTTATGTATCTCTTGAAGATAACTTGATGCGTTTATTTGGTTCTGAACGAATTGCGAAAATGATGGATAAAATGGGATTGAAGGAAGGTGAAGTAATTCAGCATTCCATGATTTCAAAATCTATTGAGCGTGCACAGAAAAAAGTTGAAGAAAATAACTTTGGTGTTCGTAAGCGATTGTTAGAATATGATGATGTTATGAATGCGCAACGTGAAGTTGTTTATAAACGTAGAAAGCACGCCTTACATGGTGAGCGTTTACGTGTGGATTTAGCAAATATGATCTTTGATACTACTGAAGGTATTGCTGAAACCAATAAAATGGCCAACGATTTTAAAAATTTCGAATTTGAATTGATTCGTTATTTCTCAATGAGTTCGCCAATAACTGAAGACGAATTTGGAAAACTATCGGCTCAAGAAATTACATCTAAAATATACAAATCGGCTTTTGAACATTACAGAGATAAAATGACTCGTAATGCTGAAATTGCTTTTCCTGTAATTAAAAATGTATACGAAACACAGCGCGATAAATTCAAACGTATTGTCGTGCCTTTTACAGATGGAGTAAAAACGCTAAATGTTGTTACCGACCTTGAAAAAGCATATGAAACCAACGGTAAACAATTAATTACCGATTTTGAAAAGAACATTACTTTAGCAATTATTGATGATGCTTGGAAAACGCATTTACGTAAAATGGATGAGTTAAAACAATCGGTTCAATTGGCTGTTCACGAACAAAAAGATCCGCTTTTAATTTACAAATTTGAAGCTTTTGAATTGTTTAAAGCTATGATTGACCAAGTGAATAAAGATGTGATTTCATTCTTATTTAAAGGAGAATTACCTCAAGAAACACAAGATACCATTCAAGAAGCTCGTGCTAGAAAACAGGAAAAACTGAATGTTCAAAAAGATGAAATTCCTAATCTAGACGAACGCTCAGCACAAAATAGAGCTGCAGGAAATACACAACGTAGACAAGAAGTTGTTGAAACGATTGTTCGCGATAAACCTAAAATTGGACGTAATGATCGTGTAACTATTAAGCACGTGATAAATGGTGAAAACAAAACCTTAAAATACAAACAAGCAGAACCTCTATTATCTAAAGGGGATTGGGTATTGGTTGAGGATTAATCTATATCCAGCATAAATTAAAATGAACCCGATATAAATTATCGGGTTTTTTTATATCTAAAAAATAAGCCTTAAAAGTCATCTTTATTTTTTTATGTATTTTTCCTAAACGTAATCTGCTAATTTGCGGTACTTTTTAGGACTCATACTTATGATAGACTTTTCACTTCTAATAGCTGTATTTTCTGGAATAGCTGTTTTGCTGATACTAATTCTTCGCTTTAAAATTCAGGCATTCATAGCGTTACTTATTGCTAGTATTGTTGTAGGAGTTATGGCTGGAATGTCGCCAGAAGCCATCATCAAAACCATGCAAGAAGGCATGGGAAACACCTTAGGCTTTGTTGCTATGGTTGTTGGGTTAGGTGCTATGTTCGGAGCCATTTTAGAACATTCTGGTGGTGCCGAAGCGCTCGCCAATTACTTGCTTGAAAAATTCGGCGAAAAACGTGCCTCTTGGGCTTTGATGCTTACTGGGTTTTTTGTGGCAATTCCGGTATTTTTCGATGTGGCATTCATCATTTTAGTGCCTTTAATTTATTCATTACAACGTAAAACTAAAAAATCACTTTTACTTTATGGCATGCCGCTTCTAGCAGGATTAGCCATAACTCATGCTTTTATACCACCAACTCCAGGACCTGTTGCCGTAGCCGATATTTTAAAAGCAGATTTAGGTTGGGTTATTTTATTTGGCTTTATCGTTGGAATTCCATCAGCCATTGCCAGTGGGCCATTATTTGCAAAATACATTTCGAAAAGAATATTTGTGGAAGCTCCTAAATTGATAGAAACTAACCAAGAAACGCATAATTTTCCTGGAATTGGTGTGATACTTTCAATTATTGGCATTCCTATTATTTTAATAGTTGGTAATACGCTTCTCAACAGTCCTTTATTGGAAGATGTCAACATCTCTGAAAATATTAAGTCTTGGTTAAAAATGATTG
This sequence comes from Algibacter luteus, assembly GCF_900141715.1. Lineage (GTDB taxonomy): Bacteria > Bacteroidota > Bacteroidia > Flavobacteriales > Flavobacteriaceae > Arenitalea > Arenitalea lutea. The sequence goes on from NZ_FQYK01000002.1 coordinate 520,142, forward strand.
GGCATCCCTTTACCGCATTAATAATTGCTAATATGATGGCATGGTATGTTTTAGGGATAAGAAGACAAACCACTAAAGATATTTTATTAAAAATAACTACAGCATCCATGGCTCCTGCTGGAATTATAATTCTACTTACAGGTGCTGGTGGCGTTTTTAAACAAATGCTTGTCAATACCAAAACTGGTGAAATGCTGGCTAATTATTTTGCTGATAAAGGTGTTAGTATTTTAGTTTTTGCCTTTTTAGCTGCTGTTTTGGTTCGCATCTTACAAGGCTCTGCAACGGTAGCAATGATAACTGCCGCAGGATTAACTGCTCCTTTATTGTTGGGTGATTCCACAGAAATAAGCAAAGCCCTTTTGGTAATTGCTATTGCTTCTGGTGCATCTATTATGTCTCATGTAAACGATAGTGGGTTCTGGTTAGTTAGTAAATACCTCGGACTATCGGAAAAACAGACCTTTAAAAGCTGGACAGTAATGACTACTATTATAGCATTAGTAGGCTTTAGCACGGTTTGTTTGTTATGGATGATTTTCTAAAATATATTTAAATCAAAATAATTTTTGAATTCAAAAAAAGACTAATTTTGTTTAAAATTTTAATGGCGATAAGCTAATTTAATGCAAAAATATATTGTTGTCAATCAACCTGAAAAATGGAATTTTTCGATTGAGAATATTACGGTAATTTCTTCACAAGATTACTTAACAAACCCAAAATTTTCAGTACTCAAAAAAGCTCGAATATTTAATCTCTGTAAAGAGTATAACTACCAATCGAAAGGTTATTACGTGTCACTTCTTGCTGAAGCGCGAGGGCATTTAGCTATTCCTACGGTAAAAAATATTGTCGATTTAAAAACTTTAAAGCTTGTTAGAATTGTTTCTGATGAATTTGACGATATTATTCAGCAAAGTCTTAAAAACATTAAATCTAGAGAATTTACATTGAGTATTTATTTCGGACAGAATGTAGCTCAAAAATACAAGGAGTTAAGCACATTATTTTATAAACATTTTCAAGTACCGTTTTTTCGTGTGAAATTTAATTTTAATACGAAGTGGAATATTCAAAGTGTGAAAGTGATTTCAGAATCTGAAATTCCGCAAGAGCATCTCGAAAGTGTTCAAGAATTTGCTAATCAGTATTTTTCTAAGAAGCGATACGATTCACCTAAATTAACCAAAAGTGAATTCGATTTGGCTATTTTGGTAAACCCCAACGATCCTGCACCACCAAGTAATCCAAAGGCCTTAAAAAAGTTTATTGAAATTGCAGAAAAGATGAATATTTATGCCGAAATTATTGAGCCTAAAGATTTATCGCGATTATCATCCTTTGACGCTTTATTTATTAGACAGAGCACCGAAGTTAATAACGAAGCCTACGCTTTTTCGCGAAAAGCACAACAAGAAGGCATTGCTATTATTGATTATCCGGATGCCATTCTAAAATGCTGTAACAAAGTGTATATGGCCGAAGCGCTTCAAAATGCTAATATTAAAACACCTAAAACAGTTATTGTACATAAAGACAATCTGAATCAAGTCTTGGAACTTACTGGTTTACCGTGTGTTCTAAAAGCTCCAGATTCTACATTTTCATTTGGGGTAAAAAAGGCAAAAACCAACGAAGAATTTTTTGAATTGGCGAACGCCATGTTAAAAGAATCCGACTTAATTATTGCTCAAGAGTTCTGTCCTTCAGATTACGATTGGCGTATTGGTATTCTAGATGGTACACCCTTTTTCGCTTGTAAATATTACATGGCTAAAGGGCATTGGCAAATTTATAACTGGAAAGCTAAAAAGAAAACCGAACAAGATGGTGATGCCGATTGTCTACCAATTGATGCTGTGCCGAAAAAAGTACTAAAAATGGCCCTAAAATCTGCTAAACTTATTGGAGATGGTTTGTTAGGAATTGATATTAAAGTGGTAAATGAAAAGCCAATGGTTATAGAAATTAACGATAACCCAAATATCGATTTTGGTGTTGAAGATGGGTATTATGGCGATTTGGTTTATACTGAGATATTAACGGCATTTAAAAATAGGTTGGACTAACATGAGTAAAACATATCATTTGTTTGAAGTATTTGGTATCGAGCTGGAATACATGCTCGTTAACAAAACAGATTTTAAAGTGGCGCCTAAAGTAGATTCATTATTGACTATCAAAAATGGCACTTTGACTGATGACATTTATAATGGCGACGTGGCTTGGAGTAACGAATTGGTGGCGCATGTTGTGGAGTTAAAAACAAACGGACCAACCCACGATTTGGATTCACTTGCCGATTCTTTTCATAACAACATAAAAGAAATCAATGCGATTTTAAGTACTATAAATGCGCAATTATTACCAACCGCAGCGCATCCACTCATGAATCCGTTAACCGATACCGAGCTTTGGAAACATAGTTATAGCGAAGTTTATGCCTTGTACAATCGCATTTTTAACTGTAAAGGACATGGTTGGAGCAACGTACAAAGTACGCACATTAACTTGCCATTTTTTGATGATATAGAGTTTGAAAAACTACATGCAGCTGTACGATTGATTTTGCCTATCATTCCAGGCTTATGTGCAAGTTCACCTATATTGGAAGGCAAAAACACAGGCTTTAAAGATACCCGATTAGAATATTACAAAACCAATCAAAAAGAAATTCCAGAAATGACTGGTATGGTAATTCCTGAACAGGTGTTTTCGAAAAAAGACTATGAAACTTTCATTTTCACTCCGATTAACAAAGCCATAAAACCTTTTGATACGGAGCATATTTTAGATCATTATTTTCTAAACTCCAGAGGTGCTATTGCCCGTTTTGATAGAAATGCTATTGAAATTAGGTTGGTTGATATTCAAGAATGCCCAAAAGCAGATATTGCCATTTGTGTTTTAATTATTGAAGTAATTAAACTTCTTGTTGAGAATAAAACATCTACCCTCAACCAGCAAAAATCATGGTCGAAGGAATCGTTATATAGTATTTTGAATCCGTGCATCAAAGAAGGTGAAAATTATATTGTAACAGACTTAACTTATTTAAATTTGTTCGAAATAGAACAAGCCTGTACTGTTCAAGACATTTGGAAACAACTCTATCAATTGGTTAAACCAAATATTCATAAATCTCATTATGAAGCACTTCAACATATTCTGGAAAATGGGACATTATCAACCCGTATTTTAAAAGCTGTTGCCAATAATTATTCAGAAGATAACATCAAAAAAGTGTATCAGCAACTCGCAAAATGTTTGCAAGAAAACAAGCTTTTTGTACCATGAAACTTATAGTAACATGCGAACATGGAGGCAATGATATACCAAAGCCCTTTAAAAAATACTTTAAAGATTCCACATCTGTTTTAAACTCACACCGCGGTTATGATTTGGGCGCTTTAGATATTTTTAAATCTTTAGAACCTCTTGCGGATTATGCTTTGTATTCTGAAACAAGTAGATTGCTTATTGAACTCAATAGGTCGTTGCATCATCCCAAATTATTTTCAGAATTCACAAAAGGTATTCCTAAACAAGAAAAAGAAAGCATTATTCAATCGCATTATTTGGTGTATCGCAATCAAGTTGAAAACACTATTAAAAGTTGGATTGATAACGGTGAAGCTGTTTTACATATTTCTATGCATTCTTTTACGCCTATTTTAAACAAGGTTGAAAGACACTGCGACCTTGGCTTGTTATATGATTCTAAAAAACAAGGTGAAAAGACATTTGCTACTAATTTCAAAGAAGACCTAAAGGCTCAAAACCCAAACTTAATTGTACGTTTTAACTATCCGTATTTAGGAAAAGCGGACGGGTTTACCACCTACTTACGCAAACAATTTCCATCAAATTATCTGGGTATTGAGGTTGAAGTGAATCAAAAATATGCTCAACACAATCAAATGCATTTTGAAATTAAAGAAGTTATCATTTTAGCTTTAAAAGATTTATTGACTACTTGATTTTGTAATAAATTTCAACTAACTTCGTTTAACGTCGGACATAAAACATTTAAACGTTTGATATCCGCCTGAGTTAGCAAATATTAAAGTAAAAAATAATCGTTCCAACTATGAAACAAACTTATATTTTATTGATCATTATTGTATTGAATATTACTCTGTCAAATGCACAAACTATGGATTTGATTACTAATCTTGATTGTACTTGTCGTTTAGCATTTAAGGGTGATGAGCTATATTTTTCGGAATACGGTTCAGGCAAAATTTCTAAAATAAACGTAACGGAAATCAATCCGGTACCAACAACTATTTTTACGGGGCTTAATGGACCAACTGCTCTTGCCTTTAACGGTGATGAATTATACATTGCTGAGGCTAGTGGAAATAAAATCTCTAAAATAGACATTACCGATACCACACCAGTTTTGACGAATGTTATATCAGGACTTGATTGGCCTTATTCAATTGCAATTAAAGACAATGAATTATATTTCACTGAGTTTCTGGGTGAAATTTCTAAAATTAATATTTCACAAACATCGCCAATCCAAACTACATTGTTAACCCTTGGACGGCAGAATAAAATTGTATTTAACGGAAATGATTTATATATAGCTGAATTTACTCTTGGAAAAATTACAAAAATAGATATTACGGATAGTACACCAAATACTGTCTATATAGCTTCTATAGATTATCCTAGCGGAATTACCCTCGACGATGAGGATTTATTTTTTGCTCATAATTACGAAAATATTATTTCAAAAAAGAATATAATTAATGATGAAGAAACAACATTAGTTACAGGAATTAACGGACCTTCAGATCTTGAGATTAAGGATAATATTTTATACATAGTTCAGGCAGATAAAATTACTAAACTAGATTTATCCGCGCTTTCAATTAAGAATCATAATCTAATCAATAGAGTGAAATTATTTCCCAACCCAGTTGAGGATATTATTCAAGTTTCACATTTGACAAAAGATACAAACTTCAAAATATATAATATTCTAGGAGTGCAGGTATTAAATGGGTCTTTATCAAAAGACGGTTTTATAAATATCGAACATCTAAATAAAGGATTTTATTTTTTGAATCTTGAAAATAAAAATGTTTTAAAGTTTTTTAAAAAATAACTGTTACCAACAACGGCTATAATCCATTGTTTGCAAAATGATTATCCAAAAATCATTAAATTTAACTTGGCATGATTCCTACAATGAAATTCTACCTAATTTCTTCGTAACGGAATCAAAGCCTTAACCTTTAAACGAACCCAAAAAAATCTCAAAGCTTCAACAGCAAATTCGGGTCGGGACAATTCAATCTATAAAACTCTAAATCTTTTTTAGAACAGACTCCAGGATAATCACCTTTTAATCCTTGTAAATCTTTTATTATTTGGAAATGTAAATGAGGTGGATAATTTCCATTGACTGTTTCATCACCTAAAACAGCAAATGGTTCTCCTTTAGAAATGAGTTGTCCTTCTTGTAAATTTTCAATAGAATCTGCGCTTAAATGCCCGTAAAGGGTATAAAATACAACACCTTCAATAGTATGTTTTAAGATGATTGTTGGTCCGTAATCGCCATAATTCGTATTATTCTTAAAACTATGAATTGTTCCAGAAAAAGGCGCATAAATAGGTGATTTAGAGGCACACCATAAATCTATTCCAATATGAATATTACGTTCATCCTGCGCTTGACTATTAAAATGTTCACTTCTTTTATAAATATTTCGAACTTCTAAATAACCGCCATAAGCTACTTCGGCTTGATGCTGAGAGATGAAATTATTAACGTATTTGCCTAATTTTGAAGCAGACGATACATCAATAGCATTAAGCGTGTCGTTGTTTTCAGATAAATCCATGCTAACGTATTTAGACGCCTGAATAGTAGGACCTAAAACTCGAATAGGTTTAGCACTAATGTTAAATAGAAAATCTGAAAAATTCAATGGAATGACATTTAAAAATACATACTCAAAAGTATTAAAATATTACATTTTATGCGATTAAATAATATTTTTGCATCTATGGAAAATTTAGTTCAGGTTACAAAAAAATTACACCGCGCAGTAGGTGCAGCTATCGAGCAATTTACAATGATTGAAGATGGCGATAAAATTATGGTTTGTCTGTCTGGTGGTAAAGACAGTTACACCTTGTTGCAAATGATGTTACACTTCCAAAAAGTGGCACCCATTTCGTTTGAAATTATAGCGGTTAACCTCGACCAAAAACAACCGGGTTTTCCAGAAGAAGTCTTACCAAACTATCTTGATGCCTTGGAGGTTGACTATAAAATTATAGAAAAAAACACCTATAAAGTTGTTATGGAAAAAACACCCGAAGGCAAAACCACCTGTAGCCTTTGCTCGAGATTGCGTCGTGGCACGTTGTACGAAGCTGCCAAAGATTTAGGGTGTAACAAACTGGCATTAGGGCATCATAGAAACGATATTTTAGAAACCTTTTTATTAAATTTCTTTTTTGCTGGAAAACTAGAAACCATGCCTCCAAAATTTAAAAATGACGCCGGCGATTTAGTGATTTTAAGACCTTTAGCTTTTTGTAAAGAGAGTGATATTGAGGTGTATGCGCATCACATGAATTTCCCGATAATCCCTTGTAATTTATGTGGTTCGCAAGAAAACCTACAACGTAAAAAAGTAAAACAAATGATAGCCGATTGGGAAACGGATTTTCCTGATAGAAGTTCTGTGATGATGCATGCCTTACAAAACGTGTATCCGTCACATTTGTTAGACCATAAAATCTATAACTTTAATACGCTTGAAGAATTGATACCTAAAAACAGTTTGGTTTAAGATTTATTGCGCCGTAACAACTTCAGCGTATAAATCGAAATCTTCGGCTTCAATAATTTTAACCCGAGCAAATTCTCCTGTTTTTAAATAGGTTTTTGTAGCATCTATTAAAACTTCGTTATCAACATCAGGCGAATCAAACTCGGTACGCCCAATAAAGTAATTCCCTTCTTTTCTATCAATAACTACTTTAAATGTTTTACCAATTTTTTGTTGGTTGAGCTCCCAAGAAATTTGCGACTGAATTTCCATAATTTGGTTGGCTCTTTCAATTTTAACTTCTTCAGGCACATCGTCTTCTAAATTATAAGCATGTGTGTTTTCTTCATGAGAATAAGTAAAACAGCCTAAACGCTCAAAACGCATGTCTTTCACCCATTGTTTTAATTCTTGAAAATGTGCTTCGGTTTCTCCCGGATATCCCACAATAAGTGTGGTTCTAATAGTCATTTCTGGAACAGCTTCTCTAAATTGGGAAATTAACTTAGTTGTTTTCTCTTTAGTCGTACCACGACGCATACTCTTTAAGATATCATCTGAAATATGCTGCAGCGGAATATCTAAATAATTACAAATCTTTGGCTCACGATTCATAACGTCTAAAACATCCAACGGAAAACCTGTTGGAAATGCATAATGCAAACGAATCCACTCCACGCCTTCTACCTTCACTAAAGCTTCAAGCAATTCAGCAAGGTTTCGTTTTTTGTATAAATCTAACCCGTAATACGTTAAATCTTGAGCAATTAAAATTAATTCTTTAACTCCGTTTGCCGCTAACTTTTCAGCTTCAATAACAATCTCTTCAATAGGCGTACTTTTATGTTTCCCTCGCATGATTGGAATCGCGCAAAAAGAACATGGTCGGTCGCAACCTTCTGCAATTTTTAAATACGCGTAATTTTTTGGGGTGGTGGTTAATCGCTCTCCAATCAATTCGTGTTTATAGTCTGCACCTAAAGCTTTTAACAAACCTGGCAACTCTGTGGTTCCAAAATATTGATCTACATTAGGTATTTCTTTTTGCAAATCTGGTTTGTAACGCTCACTTAAACAACCTGTTACAAACACTTTATCCACATCGCCAACTTCTTTCTTCTGCATATACTCCAGAATGGTATTCACACTTTCTTCCTTCGCATTATTAATAAATCCGCAGGTATTTATAACAACAATATTGCCTTCTTCTTCGTGTACCACATCTTTTCCGCTGGCTTTTAATTGCCCCATAAGCACTTCGCTGTCGTAAACATTTTTACTACAACCAAGGGTTACAACATTAATCTTGTTCTTTTTAAGAGTTTTTGTGCGCATACCATCTATAAATCAGGGCGCAAAGATACGGAATGATTAACGATTTTAGATTGACGAATTTTGATTTTTAAATTTTATAACTCTTTATAATTAAACCTTTTATATATTTGAGTGTCCAAATTTGAAATCCTACGTTATGAAATCCATATTATATTACTGTATTTTCATTTCCTTATTTGTTTTTAGCTGCTCATCTGATGATTCTTCAGAAGAATCAAGACCTACGAATACTAATCTTTATTTTCCGCCAGTTAACACTGATACTTGGGAAACAATTTTGGATACAGATTTAGGATACAACGAAACTGCAAAACAATCACTGTTAAATTATTTAGAAGAAAAAAACACCAAAGGCTTTATAATGCTCTACAACGGCCGCATTGTATTAGAGGCGTACTTTAATAATCATGATGAATCTAAACTCTGGTATTGGGCGAGTGCTGGAAAGACATTAACTTCTACCCTATCAGGTATTGCACAAGATGAAGGCCTAATTACAATGAACAAAAAAGTTTCAGACTATTTAGGGACCGGTTGGACAAATGCTGCTTTGGAAAAAGAGAACTTGATTACGTGTAAACATTTGTTATCTATGAATTCCGGTTTAGATGATACTTTAGGTGATGATGTATCTTCAAGTAATCTGCAATATGTTGCCGATGCCGGAACACGATGGGCATATCATAATGTTTATGTAAAAATGCAAGATGTTATTGCAGAGGCCTCTAATAGAAGTTGGAATGATTATTTCAATTCCAAACTGAAGGATAAAATTGGAATGAATGGCGGTTGGTTTAACATAGGTGATTTAAATGTGTATGCCAGTAACACGTTAAGTATGGCACGATTTGGCTTATTAATTTATGCCGATGGGAATTGGGATGGCACACAAATAGTTTCAAAAAGTTATTTAAACGAAGCTATAAATACATCTCAAAACATCAATGAAGCTTATGGATATTTATGGTGGCTTAATGGGAAATCGAGTTATCATTTACCACAGAGTCAGCTAGAATTTAATGGTAAATTAGTTCCGAATGCACCAGATGATATGTATGCTGCTTTAGGAAAAAACGATCAAAAAATATATGTGGTGCCTAGTAAAAAATTAGTGGTTGTTCGATTAGGAGATGCCGCAGATGGCGACAATTTTGCCTTATCTAATTTTGATAATGACTTATGGGCTAAAATTAACGCCTTTATCGATTAGGCACGACTTTCAAATGGAATGACAACACCTTTTTCAAGATAATTTTTTAGGCCATTTAAAAGCAACGCCCAACAGAACGAGGAATGTTTAAAATGGTCGTTAATTTCTGGCCAATTTTGGTGACTGAATCTTAAATACGTACCATTGTCTTTTGGTTCTAATTCAAATCCGAAGGTTGTGGGCAGCCAATCTTCGTCAGATTCTGTCATTTTTAAATGAAAAGATGCATTCACTTTTACTTTTGAAACTTTACAATACCAATTGTATTTATCTGTAAAGTTTAAGTTGTATTCTGAATTGAGTTCTGGTTTCCCTGAAGATTTTAGCGACCACCAATTATTTAAGTGTTCTGGTTGCGAAACCGCATCGAAAACTTGCTTTGGCGAAGCTTTTATTAAGAGATTGTGGTAAATATTATAACTCATTTTCAATGTTTTACATTAAAAATAGCAAAAAAAGTGGATTCCTATCTCCTCAAGAAGTAAAATCGATTATTTGAAAAAAGAATCTACAAACTCGTATTTATTAAAAACTTGTAAATCTTCAATCCCTTCGCCAACACCAATATACTTTACTGGAATTTGAAATTGATCGGATATTCCTATAACAACACCACCTTTTGCAGTTCCATCAAGTTTGGTTACGGCTAACGAAGTAACTTCTGTAGCAGCTGTAAACTGTTTAGCCTGTTCGAATGCGTTTTGTCCTGTTGAGCCATCTAAAACCAATAAAACATCATGAGGCGCATCGGCAACTACCTTTTGCATCACGCGTTTTACTTTGGTAAGCTCGTTCATGAGGTTTACCTTATTATGTAAACGACCTGCAGTATCTATTATGATAACATCGGCATCTTGACTAACGCCAGATTTTAAAGCATCGAAAGCTACGGATGCAGGATCGCTGCCCATATCTTGTCTTACCATAGGCACTTCTACGCGGTCTGCCCAAACTTGAAGCTGATCTATGGCTGCCGCTCTAAACGTATCGGCAGCACCAAGAACCACATTTAATCCTTGCTTTTTAAATTGATAAGCTAACTTGCCTATTGTTGTTGTTTTTCCAACGCCATTAACCCCTACAACCATTAATACGTATGGTGTTTTTGTTCCGTTTTCTTGTTTAGGTAATTCTGGAATTGTGAAATCGGTTTCTTCACCAACGTTGGTTTCACTTAGTAATGATGCAATTTCTTCACGAAGGATTTGGTTGAGCTCATCGGTTCCTAAATATTTATCTTTAGATACGCGCTCTTCTATGCGTTCAATAACTTTTAAAGTGGTGTTTACACCAACATCGCTACTTACTAAAACTTCTTCAAGATTATCTAATACCTCATCATCTACTTTAGACTTTCCTGCTACGGCTTTACTAAGTTTACCAAAAAAACTAGATTTAGATTTTTCTAAACCTTTATCTAGGGTTTCCTTTTTTTCTGAAGAAAATATTTTTTTAAAAAAACTCATTTCAATTATCTGATTGGTTGTTTCATTTATACTTGACTATGCGTTAGGGATTGTAGCGACATCCTTTTGCCAAAGCAAAAGATATAGCGAAAAGCCCGACCCTTGTGGTAACCTGCCTGCCGGTAGGCAGGCGCCCGAATAACAATTAAGCAAATTCCTTACCATATTTATTTTACTGATATTATGGCAGAAAAACTTAGTTACGCTCAAATATAAACATAAAAAAGCTGCTTCCAATAAAGAAAGCAGCTTTGTATATTTTAAAAAACTTATTCTTACTTTTTATTGAAAAAGTCGTTTGTAAGTTCTGGAGCCATGATTGATTCAACAAACATGTAAGCCCCTGTTTTAGGTGATTTCACCATTTTTATTGCTTTTGTTAATCTCTTAGAAGATGTTTGTAACGTTGCTACTGTTTTCTTTGCCATGACTTATTATTTTATCTCTTTATGAACTGTCATACGTTTAAGGATAGGATTGAATTTTTTAATTTCCATTCTATCTGGCGTATTCTTTTTATTTTTTGTAGTGATGTAACGAGAAGTTCCTGGTTGACCAGACTCTTTATGCTCTGTACATTCTAATATTACTTGTATTCTATTACCTTTCTTTGCCATGTCTATTACTTATTAAATACAGCTATTATTTTAAAAATCCGTTAGATTTTGCTTCCTTAATTGCTGCAGATATACCTATTTTATTGATAGTTTTCAAAGCAGATGTAGAAACTTTTAAAGTTATCCAGCTGTCTTCTTCTGGAATATAAAAACGTTTCTTAACTAAATTCGCATGAAACTTGCGTTTAGTTTTGTTCATTGCATGAGACACATTGTTTCCAACCATGGCCTTCTTTCCTGTAAGTTCACAAACTCTTGACATTCTATATAACTTTAAATTCTTTGTTGCTTAAAATCGAGGTGCAAATATACAAATTCTTTATATTATGACAACCTAATTTTTATCAATTTTTAAAAATTTCTTTTAGAAGCATTTCTAAAGCTTTATTTACCGCTTTATTTATCACTTTTAAGCGTAAATTTCCGAAGTTAAATTCCTGCGAATATACTTGTGTTTTTGTAGCAATAGCAATAAAAACTGTACCCACATCGGCATCAGAATCGCCTTTTGTTGGTCCCGCATTTCCGGTTGTCGCAATCGCATAATCTGATTGAAATAAATCCAATGCATTTTTAGCCATAGCTTCTGCAACTTGTGCGCTTACTACTGAATATTGATCTATTAAAGATTTTGGAACCTGCAAAACATTTATTTTTGATTGTGTAGAATACGTAACAACACCGCCTTTAAAATAGGCTGAGGCTCCAGAATGCACCGTAAAACGTTCTGCTACCGCACCACCTGTGCAGCTTTCGGCAATTGCCAATGTTTTTCCAATTTTAGTTAATTGTTTAGCAATAACCATTTCAACAGAGCCTTCTTCGTCTTCAAATCCAGCAAATTCATCTTTTATATAAGGTAATACTTTATCAATTTGTTCTTGTACTTCTCTTTTTAACTTCTGCTCATCAAAGCCTTTTGTTGATAAACGTAGACGCATTTGCCCCAGATTAGGTAAGTAAGCGAGTTTAATATGTTCTGGTAATGCATCTTCCCAAGCTTCTATTCTTTCGGCCAGTGCGCTTTCGCCAAGACCATAAACCATCAGAGTTCTATGTAAAATGAAAGGACAATGGTATTTATCAGTTAATTTTGGAATAACTTCATAATCGATTAAAGCTTTCATTTCATAAGGTACTCCTGGTAGCGAAATAAAAACTTTTTCCGCTTTTTCTATCCACATCCCAGGTGCAGTGCCCAACCTATTCATTAAAGGTTTTGATTTTGATGGGATTAAAGCCTGATCTTTATTCACTTGAAGCAACGTTGTTCTTACATGTTGCTTCCAAATCGTTTCAATATTTTGAAGTACAGAATCATCTCGAACTAACGAATCATTAAAATATTCTGCAATGGTTTTTTTGGTAATATCGTCTTTAGTTGGCCCTAAACCACCAGTAATAATAACAATATCTACACGGTGTTCTGCGTCGCTTAAGGCTTGAAGAATATGCGACTTTTCATCTTGTACCGATGTAATTTGATAAATAGATACTCCAATTTTATTAAGCTGTTTAGCAATAAAAGAAGAATTGGTATCTATAACCTGGCCAATTAATAGTTCGTCGCCGATGGTTATAATTTCGGCTATCATAAGCTATAATTTAAAATCAGATTTTATTTCGGCACTAGCTTTTTCAACCGCGGTAAGTACAATTTCTAACTGAGTCGTTACATCCTCTTCAGTTTTAGTAAACTTACCCCAATCTTGTACCTCAATTAATTTATCTAAAACACCAAGTTCAAATAAATCAACCGTAGGCTTCATTTTATGTGCTGCCTGATAAGCTTCCTGATAATTTTTTTCTGCAACCGCATTTTTTAAACGCTCTGCATCTTCAGGAACTTCTTCTAAAAAAGCTTCGGCTAACGAGGCTATAAAATCCTCATCATTATCAGCTAATTCTCGTACTCGGTGTAATTTGTAATTTAATTCCATGTTATTTAACTGTTATCGAAAACATTTCTTTGTTTTCTATAAATCCTTTTAACTTATCATTAGCAATAACTTTGCCAACTCCTGCTGGTGTACCTGTAAATATAATATCTCCAATCTTTAAAGTAAAATATTTCGACACATATTCTATTAATTCATCAATTTTCCAAAGCATATGGCTTGTATTTCCATTTTGTACAATTTCTTCATTCTTTTTTAAAGAAAAATTTAATGCATCAATATTTTCAATCTCCTTTTTATCAATCCATTTGCCAATTACAGCAGCTCCATCAAAAGCTTTTGCCTTCTCCCAAGGTAATCCTTTGGCTTTTAATGTACTTTGTAAATCGCGAGCAGTAAAGTCAATACCCAACCCAATCTCATCATAATACTTATGGGCAAATTTCTTATCAATATACTTTCCAACCTTGTTTATTTTCACCAAAACCTCAACTTCATAATGCACATCATCCGAAAAATCTGGAATAAAAAATGGCTGTTTTTTGAGCAAAATTGCGGTATCAGGCTTTAAAAACACCACAGGATCGGTTGGTTTTTCGTTTTTTAACTCTTTTATGTGTTCGGTATAATTTCTACCAATACAAATTAATTTCATTCATTAAAATTTATTTGGGCGCCTGCCTACCGGCAAGCAGGTTACCACAAGGGTCGGGCTTTACATTGCACGTCCTCGTTCGTTCCTGAGTTTGGGCTTTCAATTGCAATCTCTAATGCGAAATATCCAGATATTTTAGGCACAAAAATTTAAGCCTATACTATCCTAATTTATTATTAAAACTTCTAAGCTTTATAGCTGTTAACACCTTTTTGGTGTACAACGGAAAATCGGCATTTAACAACCAGCCAAAATAACCTGGTTCCTTTTCTAAAACTTCCGTTACCAACTTGCCTTTATGCTTTCCAAAAGAAAAACACTCTTCTCCTTTTTTATTATACGCTATAAAACCTGCAAAATCTGCAAACTTTTTACGCGAGCTAAATTCTGCTAAAAATTTAGTATCATTTTCCAATTCGTCATATTTAGCTAATTGCGCCTTTAATACCTCGTAAGTAGCCATAGTATCGGCCTCCGCACTGTGTGCATCATCTAGATTTTCGTCGCAGTAAAATTTATACGCAGCACTTAAAGTACGTTGTTCCATTTTATGAAAAATGGTTTGCACATCAATGGCCACTCTATTTTTCATATCAAAATCAATTTCGGCGCGCAACATTTCTTCCGCTAACAAGGGGATATCAAATCGGTTGGAATTAAACCCACCCAAATCAGAATCTTTAATCATGTCATAAATCTCTTTGGCTAGTTCTTTAAAAGTAGGCTCATTCGCTACTTTCTCGTCTGTAATACCATGAATTTCTGTTACTTCTTTTGGAATAGGCATTTCAGGATTTACTAACCACGTTTTGCTTTCTTGTGTCCCATTAGGAAACACTTTTAAAATTGAAATCTCAACAATACGATCGTTTGTTATATTAATTCCCGTTGTTTCTAAATCGAAAAAACAAATTGGTTTTGTTAAGTTTAACTGCATTAATTCTGGTGGTTTAATACTAATTTTTTACAAAAATAAAAAAACCCAACCGTTTTTAAGGTCGGGCTTAACTATTGATTACTTTACTTCATTTATATCTCTCTATTCATGTCCCAAGCCTCAAGATAATCTGTAACTGCTTTTACAAATTGCCCACCTAAAGCACCATTAACCACACGATGATCGTATGAATGTGATAAGAACATTTTGTATCGAATACCTATAAAATCGCCTTCTGGAGTTTCAATTACCGCAGGTACTTTTCTAATAGCACCAAGTGCTAAAATACCAACTTGTGGCTGATTAATAATTGGTGTACCCATAATACTTCCAAATGTACCAACATTAGTAACCGTATAAGTTCCGCCTTGAGTATCATCTGGTTTTAATTTACCTATTCTTGCACGATTAGCTAAATCATTTACTTGCTTCGTCATCCCTACCAAATTTAATTGGTCGGCATTTTTAATAACAGGTACTATTAAATTTCCATCTGGCAAAGCAGCAGCCATACCTAGATTGATGTTTTTCTTTTTAATGATTTTGTCACCTTGAACAGAAATATTCATCATCGGATAATCGCGTAAAGCTTTTGCAATAGCTTCCATAAAAATTGGCGTAAACGTTAAGTTTTCGCCTTCACGCTTCATAAAAGCATCTTTGACTTTCTTTCTCCAATTCCAGATATTCGTTACATCAGCCTCAATAAAACTTTGCACATGTGCAGAGGTTTGAACAGATTCAACCATATGATGCGCAATAAGTTTACCCATTCTGGTCATTTCTATAATTTCATCTTCACCGTTTGATACAACGACAGGTTTATCTTGTTTTGGCAACGATTCAGTATTAACTGGTGCTACTGACGCCACTGTTGGCTGAGATTTGGTGGCAGCAGGTTGTTGTTGACTACCTTTATTTTTAATATAATCTAGAATATCGTTTTTAGTAACCCGACCATCTTTTCCTGTTCCAGAAATTTGATCTAATTCTGCTTGAGAAACTCCTTCTGCCTTAGCAATATTTTTAACTAACGGCGAATAAAAACGATCGCTTGTAGATACTGCAGGAGCTACAGTTTCTTTAGCTTTAGTAATGGTTTCTTCTATTTCTTGAACTGCAACTTCAGGAACTATTTCCTCTTCAACCTTGGTTGATTCTTCGGCTTCATCAGTTTCATCTCCTTCAGTTTCAATAATAGCCAATACTTGACCAACTTGAACCACATCATCAACATTGAAAAAGCGTTCAACTAAAACACCATCAACTTCACTTGGCACTTCACTATCTACTTTATCTGTTGCAATTTCCAATACAGGATCGTCCATTTCAATAGTATCACCAACATTTTTCAACCAAGATGTTATTGTTGCTTCTGCAACACTCTCCCCCATTTTTGGTAATTTAAGCTCAAACTTTGCCATATTAATAATCTACTACTTGATTTTTTATTTTATTTTGCAAAATTAGCAAAAAAACTAGTATTTCGTCTTATTATCTTCAAAAAATACTATGCTAATCTAATAACCTCACCTCGGCTTATTGCATCATCACTTCCAATTGCAAATTTAGAGCTTTTAGGCCAGATTTTAAAGGTTATTGTGGCATCTAACGTATTCGTGTCCATGAAAGTAATAATCTCTTTATAACTTAGCATATTAGCATCAAATATAACTTCTGATTCGTTTTCAATATGTTGTAAATTTTGCTGTAAAACAACTTCCTTTTCTAAAACTTTATTTAATTGCTCACTTTTTCGATTAGAAATGAACACATATCGTTTTACATTTTTAATCTTCTTAATGTGTTGCTTTCTAAAAAAATATACAAAGCTAATTCCGAAAGAAACAAACAAATCGAACAACACATTTTTCTTGAAATGTTTTTTGTAAAAAATTTGCATTGCTCCATAAAAACGGCGTGCATAATTTTTATCTCTTAACGTACTTTCGCCTTTAAAATGAATGATTGTTGTATCACCGTAATAGTAATTTTCGAAACCATGCTTCAGTGCTTTATATGAAATATCAATATCTTCACCATACATGAAATAATCTTCATCAAACCCTTCTATGGCTTGATAAACCGATTTTTTTAAAAACATGAAAGCCCCCACTAAAATCTCAACTTTGCTAATTTCATTTTCTTGAATATGAGTTGCATAGTAATCTTCTGGGTTTCCCATTAGTTTTTTAAATGAAGCTTTAACATAAGGTACTTTTCGTTTACTTTCGGGTAAAAAATTCCCTCTACCATCTATTAATTTACAGCCAACAATACCCAGTTTATCTTTATCCGTCGAGAAATCTAAAAGTTTTAGAAAGGTATCTTCAGCAACGACAGTATCAGGATTTAATATGCATAAATATTCACCTTTTGCTCTTTCAACTCCAATATTATTCCCTTTTGAAAAACCATCATTCCGTTTATTTTCAATGAGGATAACATCTGGAAATAAGTTTTTTACCATTTGGCAACTTCCATCTGCTGAATTATTATCCACAACAATTATTTCAGCATCAATACTCGAAATGGCTGCTTCAACACTTCTTAGACATAATTCCAAGAAATATTGAACCTTATAATTTAAAATAACTACAGATAGTTTCAAATGCTATTGGCTTTATAGTTTTATGGAAGATTCAAATGGAATTCGGTTTACAATACTTCTTCCAAGGGTAATTTCATCTGCATATTCCAACTCATCGCCTACCGAAATTCCTCTGGCTATGGTAGAAGTGGTTACATTGTAATCTTTAATTTGCTTGTAGATATAAAAGTTGGTTGTATCGCCTTCCATAGTAGAGCTTAATGCTAAAATAAGTTCTGTAACTTCACCTTCCTTTACTTTATTTACCAATGTTTCAATATTTAAATCATGCGGACCAATACCATCCATAGGAGAAATTTTTCCTCCTAAAACATGATACAAGCCTTTAAACGAACTTGTGTTTTCAATAGCCATAACATCTCTTATATCTTCTACAACACAGATAATTTGGGTATTTCGTTTTGGGTTGGCACAAAGCTCACAAAGCTCAACATCACTAATATTATGGCAAGATTTGCAAAATTTTATTTCCTTTCGCATGGTTTGAAGTGCTTCAGATAATGCTAATGTCTGCTCTTTAGGCTGCCTCAACATATGTAAAACTAAACGTAATGCTGTTCGCTTACCAATACCTGGCAATTGAGACATTTCGTTTACTGCACGCTCCAATAATTTTGAAGAAAATTCCATTCAGCGAAATTACTATTTAGACCTGAATTTCACTAATTTTAAATTACCCTTTTAACACTTTAACGATAAGCTTTAGTTGTTTACAGCCCTTAATTATCTCACAAAAATCCCTAAACACACTTTTTCAATTAATATTTGTACTTTCAAATCCTGAAAAAATCGTTTTTATGAGCACCACTCAAATCATGCTACTTATAGCAGCCTATTTTGTTGTTTTGATATTAATCTCTTACTTCACAGGTAAAGAAGACAGCAACGAAGCTTTTTTTAAAGCCAACAAATCGGCACCTTGGTATTTAGTTGCTTTTGGCATGATTGGAGCATCGCTTTCAGGTGTAACTTTCATCTCGGTTCCCGGTGCTGTTGAAGCCAAACAATTTGGATATTTACAAGTGGTATTTGGGTATTTTTTCGGGTATCTAGTTATCGCTTATGTGTTATTACCTATTTACTACAAGCTCAATTTAACCTCTATATACACTTATTTAAAAGACCGATTTGGGAATGTTAGTTACAAAACAGGCTCTGTCGCCTTTTTAATTTCTCGTGTTGTTGGTGCATCTTTTAGGTTGTTTTTAGTTGCAAAAGTATTACAGTTACTCATCTTTGATCAATTTCAGGTACCTTTTACAATTACAGTAATTATCACTATAGCTTTGATATGGCTTTATACGTTTAAAGGTGGAATAAAAACAATCATTTTTACCGATACGCTTCAAACGCTTTTCATGTTGGTATCAGTAGTTATTACTATTGGTTTTTTGGCCTCGGCATTAGATTTAAATAGTGTTTCTGAGGTTTACTCCAATGTAAAAGAAAGCGCCATGAGTAAAGTTTTTTTCTTAGACGATGTGAACGATGCGCAATATTTTATTAAAAGTTTTCTAGCAGGTATGTTTATTACTATTACCATGACGGGACTAGACCAAGACATGATGCAAAAAAACCTGACTTGTAAAAACCTCAAAGAGGCTCAAAAAAATATGGTGTCGTTTAGTATTGTATTAATTTTTGTGAATATTTTGTTTTTAGTTTTGGGTTTGATGCTTACACAATACGCTAATCAACATGGAATTACAGCTAAAAAAGACGACTTATTTCCTACCATAGCCATGTTACCAGAAATTGGTGTACTTACCTCAGCATTCTTTTTGTTAGGACTTATTGCTGCGGCTTATTCCAGTGCCGATTCTGCTTTAACATCGTTAACCACTTCGTTTTGTATTGATATTATTGAATTAGATAAAAAACCCAAAGCGTCGCAAAAACGAATTAGAAAACGAACACATGTTTTTATTAGCTTGCTGCTTGTTGTTGTTATTGTTCTCTTTGATGCTATTTTTAAAGATGTATCGGTTATCTGGGAGCTTTTTAAAGCGGCAGGATACACTTACGGACCATTATTGGGTTTATTTGCTTTTGGAATTTATACTAAAATTCAACTTAAAGATCAATATGTATGGATTGTTGCTATTATTGCTCCAATTGTTTCCTATATTATTAATGCTTACTCCGTAGATATATTAAGTGGTTATCAAATTGGTTTTGAAATACTAATTATAAACGGCATATTGACATTTTTAGGTTTAATATTGATTCGTAGAAAGCAACACTAAAGTACAAGCAGCTTCAAATTCAATATTATTCTCTTTTAAAATTTTATAAAATTCAGGATTTTCCGTTCCAGGATTAAAAATAACACGTCTTGGATTTAGTGCCAGTATATAATCATAATATTCCTTTTGTCTTTTCGGATTTAAATACAACGTAACGGTATCAATATTTTCAAAAGGTAATTTTTCGGTCTCAATTGTTATACCAGAAACTTCTCCAGTTCGCATTCCCAAAGCCTTGACTTCAATGTTGTTAGCTACCAATCTTTGTATAGCATAGTAAGAATATCTATTAGGTTTTAAAGATGCCCCAAGCACCAACGTAGGTTTATTCATTCGTTAATAAAAGTTAAAAGACTGTTAATATCCACTAAATATAGTAACAGAAGTTAAGTTTTTTCGTCTATTTTAGATATATCAATCAAAAAACCAAACAAATCAAATGAGAAGTTTATTCATTTTATGTGCTGTTCTATTTTCTTTTTTTACAGTACAAGCTACAAACACAGACCCCAAAGATGATAAAACCGGAACTATTTCAGGTAGAGTTTTAGACGCCACTTTAAAAGAACCCTTACCCTATGTTAACATTATTATTAAAAATGATGCTGGCAAAACAGTTACTGGAAGTATAACACTTGACGATGGATCCTTTATTATTGAGAAAATTGAAGAAGGAAAAGTTGTAGTTAGTATTCAATACATAGGATACAAAACGGTAAACAAGAATATAACAATTGGCAAAGGTAATTACAAAGTTAATTTAGGCGATGTTTTATTAGAAGAAGAAGCTGAAGGCTTGGATGAAGTTACCGTTGTAGCCGATGTTTCAACAATACAACAAAAAGTAGATAGAAAAGTAATTACTATAGGAAAAGACCTAACAACTGCTGGTGCGAGTGCGAGTGATATTATGAACAATATCCCGTCTGTAAGTGTAGATCAGCAAACAGGTAACATTAGTTTACGAGGCAACGAAAACGTTCGTGTTATGGTTGATGGTAAACTCAGTAATGTGCCAATTGCTCAACTTTTAAAACAAATACCATCTACTTCGATAAAACAAATTGAACTAATTACTAACCCTTCTGCCAAGTATAATCCTGAAGGCATGAGTGGTATTATTAACATTAAACTCCATAAAAACACTCAAATTGGTTTTAACGGAAATTTAAACGTTGGTGTTACTAAAGAAGTGTTTGCTAAATTTAATAGTTCTATTGATATGAATTATAGAAATGGTAAATTCAATTTTTATGGCAACTACGGAAACAATATTGGTAAGTACGACAACTTTGGAGGTATTGACAGGTTGGACGATAATACTCGACAAGATTTTAAATTTGGAAACAATAATAAATCGCACTTATACAAAATAGGTGTTGATTTTTATATGAACGATAAAAACACCATTTCGTTTTTTACCAATCAAAATATTTTTCAAGGTGATGGGTTTGGAAGCACAATTATTACTGATAATACTTTTACACAAAGTCAATTATTTAGCAATGATTCTGAAAACAGTTCAGGGCAATATAATCTAGCCTATAAACTTGAGTTTACTGATGAAAACGAAACATTAGACATTGAAATTGATTATAACGATTTTGAAAATGATGAAATTGCGAATTTCGATTTCTTTAATTTTAGTTTTCCACCAAATTATGTTGACAATGTGGATACCAAGCGTAATCAAACTACAGTAAACGTAGATTATGTTAAACCAATAAACGAAAAAACTAAAATTGAAGCAGGATTAGAAGCACGACTTTTTGATTCGGATATTGATTATTCTTCTACAGGACAGACCTTTTCTAGCGACGCCAATATTATACCAACCCCAAGCACAGATTTTACCTATAACAGAGATATTTATTCGGCATATTTTACGTTCGGAAAAACCCTTGAAAAGTGGAATTATCAATTAGGTGTTCGTGCAGAACAAGTTAACGTTTCGGCAGATGCCTTAAGAACTTTTGATGATAATAGTACAGAATTAATTCCGTTTACCAATGATTATTTTCAAGTGTATCCTTCAGCATTTTTAACTTTCAATCCTTCTGAAAAAAATTCATATCAATTAAGTTTTAGCAGACGTGTTGATCGTCCTGGTTTACAACAAGTAAATCCAATTAGAGAATGGAGTACACCGCGTATTTCTTCTTTTGGAAATACACAGTTACAACCACAATTTACAAATTCTATGGAAACAAATTATACCCGACAACTTAAAAACGGTAGTATAACAGCAGGTGTGTTTTATAGAATAATTGAAGACAATATTAATAGGTACGTTTATATCGACAGAACTGATGTTACTTTAGGGAATGCCATTTTATCATTCGACAATTTTGATAACACCACAGCATTTGGTTTAGAATTATCTACTAATTATCGTCCAACAAAATGGTGGAGTTTAAATGCTAGTTTTGATTTGTATTCTCAAACGCAACGAGGTATTACCGAAATTATTGATACCGATGATATTGATAATGCAACCGTTGATGATATTGTGAGATTAGATACCGAGGTAGATAATGTGATTTGGAACCTGAGAGCGTTTAATAATTTTAAAGTATCAAAAAAACTAAGTTTCTCTTTATTTACAATGTATCGAGGCGAAGAAAAAGGAATTCAGTTTACAAGATTGCCCATGTTTATGGTTAATACAGGAATGCGCTATAGCTTCTTAGAAGACGACAGAGCAACGTTTAGTTTTAATTATAGCGATATTTTAAATACCATGAAATTTGAGTTTGAAGGCGATACACCCTACCCATCGGTAGGTGGATTTAATTGGGAGAGTAACACCTGGAACATAGCCCTTTCTTATCGATTTGGCGGAAATAAATACCGTGCACTGCGCAGAAAACAACGTGATGACAATACCAAATCTGGTGGTGGCGGATTTTTATAGAATTATTTAATAGTCCTCAAATATTTGATGGTTAGTATTTATCTGGATTTATTAAATAAGAAACCCCTAAATCTTTACGATTTAGGGGTTTTGTTTATTCGGCTAAATAAAAAAATGTTAAAATTTGATTATCAACACAATAACATACAATAAACTTACGTTAAACGTATAATACACAATCTAACCAAAACGAAGAAGTAATTATTTAGAGTTAGTCGTCTACAAAAACATATTCGTAAACAAGATTAGTATTAAAAAAACTCGAAACTTGTTTCGAGTTTTTTATTAGTTGTTAAAAATCGTTAAATGAAAGCATGCGCTTGTTATTTTATTGGATTTTAAACGTCTAAACCATTAAGATTCTTCACATTAGTGTTAATTGAAGTTGATTAATAGCTAGAAAAACCCGAAATATTAGTTTCGGGTTTTTCGATATAAATCTCTTGATTTAAGGTAACTCTATTTTTGCACCTTCAGTTAATTATCCAATTTAATACAAGTATCAAAGCTTACCATTTGATTATGGCACTTGCCCAAGTAAATCCACTACCAAAAGCTGCTAAAACTACATTATCGCCTTCTTTTATTTTGCCTTCTTCCCAAGCTTCAGTAAGTGCAATTATTACTGATGCCGCAGTGGTATTACCATATTTCATGATATTGTTAAAGACCTGATCGTCTCTTAATCCAAATTTTTTCTGTATAAACTGTGCTATACGTAAATTGGCTTGGTGCGGAATAAGCATATCTATGTTTTCTTTTTGCAATCCGTTTTTTTGTAAGCCTTCAATAATAACTTCGCTAAAACGTACAACTGCATGTTTAAACACAAATGTTCCATCCATATATGGGAAATAGGTTGTGTCTTCTTCTCCTGCCGCAATAATTTCGGGCACCCAATGTGCAATACTTGGGCCTTCAACAATTAATTTATCGGCATATTTACCTTCACTATGTAGATGTGTAGAGAGTATACCTTTGGTGTTATCTTCTTCTCTTGATAAAACACAAGCTCCTGCCCCGTCTCCAAAAATAACAGTTACACCTCTTCCTCTTGTGCTTTTATCTAGTCCGTTACTATGATATTCAGCTCCTATTACTAAAATGTTTTTATACATGCCGGTTTTAATAAACTGGTCTGCAACAGAAATGGCATAAACAAAACCTGAACATTGGTTTCTAACATCTAATGCACCTACGGTTTTCATATCTAGCATATCCTGAATTTGCACGCCACAACCTGGGAAATAGTAATCTGGACTTAATGTAGCAAATACAATAAAATCGATATCGTCTTTAGTCAATCCAGAACGCTCAATAGCTATTTTTGCTGCTTTGGCACCCATAACTGCCGATGTATCGTCAGACCCTTCCGGAATCCATCGGCGTTCTTTTATTCCCGTACGCTCTTGGATCCATTCATCGTTAGTATCCATCATTTTAGATAAATCATGGTTGGTAACCACATTATCTGGAACGTATTTTCCTAATCCTATAATTTTTGAATTATACATGTTTTTATTCAGTTTAGAATAAGCAAAATACAAAATTAAATCTTCAAAATGCAAAATAGTATTTCCCAAAATATTAATGTCAGTTTGTCATATTTATGTAATTGGCATTTTTGTTGACTATAACAGAAACATAATTATAAATTGAATAAAACTAAGATATCATGACAAAAGGAAACATTAATGTATCGGTAGAGAACATTTTTCCGCTCATTAAAAAATTCTTGTATAGCGATCACGAAATATTTTTACGTGAGCTTATTAGTAATGCTACAGATGCAACTTTAAAATTAAAACACTTAACTAACGTTGGTGATGCCAAGGTTGAGTATGGTAACCCTCAGATTGAAGTTAAAATTGATAAAGAAGGTAAAAAACTTCATATCATAGATCAAGGTTTGGGTATGACTGCTGAAGAGGTTGAAAAGTATATCAATCAAGTTGCCTTTTCTGGGGCCGAAGAGTTTTTAGATAAATACAAAGATTCTGCAAAAGATTCAGGTATTATTGGGCATTTTGGTTTAGGATTCTACTCTGCTTTTATGGTAGCTGAGAAAGTTGAAATTATTACAAAATCATATAAAGATGAACCTGCAGCACATTGGACTTGCGATGGTTCACCAGAGTTTACCTTAGAACCTGCTGAAAAAACAGATAGAGGAACCGAAATTATACTTCACATTACTGATGATGACAAAGAATTTTTAGAAGAATCACGAATTCGTGAACTCTTAGTGAAGTACAACAAGTTTATGCCAATTCTAATTAAGTTTGGAACGAAAGAAATAAATGACCCAGAGCATGAACCTGCAACTATTACCGACAAAGATGGTAAGGAAACAAAAGAGCCACAACGAAAAATTACGGTTGATAATATCATTAACAACCCAAATCCGGCATGGACAAAACAACCAGCAGATTTAGAAGATCAAGATTATAAAGACTTTTACAGAGAATTGTATCCAATGCAATTTGAAGAGCCTTTATTCAATATTCATTTAAATGTAGATTATCCTTTTAATTTAACTGGTATTTTATACTTCCCTAAACTGTCTAACGACATGCAAATTCAGAAGGATAAAATTCAACTGTACCAAAACCAAGTTTTTGTAACAGATAATGTTGAAGGTATTGTTCCAGAATTTTTAACCATGCTGCGCGGTGTTATAGATTCTCCAGACATTCCATTAAACGTATCACGTTCTTACTTACAAGCCGATGGTGCTGTTAAAAAGATTTCGTCTTACATCACAAGAAAAGTAGCTGATAAGTTAAAATCGCTATTCAATAACAATCGTGAAGATTTTGAATCAAAATGGAACGATATTAAAATCGTTATTGAATACGGTATGCTTTCTGAAGAAAAATTCTTTGAAAAAGCCGATGCATTTACTTTATATCCAACGGTAGATGGTAAATATTACACTTACGAAGAGCTTTTCAATAAAATAAAGGCAAAACAAACAGATAAAGACGATAAATTGGTAATTCTTTACGCCTCTGATAAAGATGCACAACACAGCTACATTGAAGTTGCTAAAGCTAAAGGCTACGAGGTATTATTATTAGATTCTCCAATTGTTTCTCATTTAATCCAGAAGTTAGAATCTACTAAAGAAAATATCTCATTTGCACGTGTTGATGGCGATCACATTGATAATTTAATTAAGAAAGACGATAATGTAATTTCTAAACTAGATGATGATCAAAAGAAAACATTAGAAGAAGTTTTAAAAGAAGTTATTCCTTCTGAAAAATTCATGGTTCAACTTGAAGCTATGGATAGTAGTGCAAACCCGTTTATAATCACGCAACCAGAATTTATGCGCCGTATGAAAGAAATGCAGCAAACTGGCGGTGGCGGTATGTTTGGCATGGGTAATATGCCAGAAATGTATAACCTCGTTGTTAATACAAACTCTGATTTGGTTAGTGAAATTTTAAACACAAAAACCAAAAAGAAGCAAGAGCGTTTAATTAACCAAAGTTTAGATTTAGCACGATTATCTCAAGGGTTATTAAAAGGTGAAGAATTAACAAACTTCATTAAACGTAGCTATGAGATGATTAAATAGTTGATACGCTGAAATTATTCGGCAACCTATTATATTTTAAAACCACTTTGTCCAAGCAAGGTGGTTTTTTTATTAAATCATTTTTTTAACAAATCCATTCAACTTTTAACATTAATAGCAGGCAAAAAATTACAAATATTAAGATCAAAATAAGATATAATAAACACTTTACAATCTTTTAATTTTCATTAATGCTTTTGCATTTATAAAATTGATAAAAGTCATAAAATAAGTGGCAACTATTATAGTCCTTTATGCTTTTAAATTTAAATAAAACTATCAAACATGTTACAAAACAGAAGAATATATTTACCCCCTTTAAGCTTAATAGGACCAGGTGCATTAAATGATTTAGGAGAAGAATTAAAGACACTTCCTTATAAAAAAGCACTATTTGTTACTGACAAAGTTTTAGTAAAATTAGGAGTTGCCAAAGAAGTATTGAAAGTTATCAAATCTTCTAATATTGAAGCCATAATATTTGACGATGTTCATCCAAATCCAACAGTTAAAAACGTAAACGACGGCTTAGAATTATTAGAAAAGAACAATTGTGATTTTATTATAACACTTGGTGGAGGATCACCTCAAGATTGTGGTAAAGCCATTGGAATTCTTGCAACCAACGGCGGCAACATTGGTGATTATGAAGGAATTCATTTATCAAAACATGCATCGTTACCAATTATTGCAATAAATACTACAGCGGGTACCGCAAGTGAGGTAACCATTAATTATGTAATTACAGATGAAGAACGCCATATAAAAATGGTAATGGTTGATAAAAACTGTTTAGTTAAAATTGCTGTAAACGATCCAAAATTAATGTTAGGAAAACCTGCAGCTTTAACGGCAGCTACAGGAATGGATGCCTTAACTCACGCCATAGAAACTTATGTTACGAAAGGCGCCTTTGGTTGGTCTGATGCTTTAGCGCTAGAAGCTATAAAATTAATATCGCAAAGTTTAGAAAAAGCCGTTGTGGATGGTAAAGATCTCGAAGCGAGAAGCAAGATGGCATGGGGCCAATTCATTGCAGGACAGGCATTCTCAAATGCTGGTTTAGGATACGTGCATTCTATGGCACATCAATTGGGAGGTATGTATGATTTACCGCATGGTGTTGCGAATGCTATACTATTACCGCATGTAGAACAATTCAATATTCCAGCATGTGCACATAAACTTAAAAGGGTTGCACGAGCCATGGGTGTTGGAGTTTTAGAAATGAGCGATACTCAAGGTGCCAATGCTGCTATTGAAGCGATAAAAGCTTTGTCAAAATCAGTTGGCATACCTTCTGGATTAAAAGAGTTAGGTGTAAAAGAAAAAGACTTTGAAGAAATGGCTAAAAATGCACTTGCAGATGTATGTACTGGGGGAAACCCAAGAGATGTAACACTAGAAGACACTATAAATATTTACAAAGCAGCCATGTAATTAAATAGAAATTAAACTACACATAAAACCACTTTGCGAAAGCAAGGTGGTTTTTTTTGCAATTAAACTAACAAAAAGTCTTAATTTAGAAGAGAAAGAATTATGTTAACGAAAAAGAACATGTACTAGAACTCATTTATGAATTTAACACAAAAAATGATGAGAAAAATAAAGAAAATTGGAGTATTATCTTTTGCGAAATTACAGGCATTTCTTGGGATTATTATTGGATTCATTTTAGGAATTATATATGCTTTTGGTGGATTAATAATTGATACTCTTGTAACGCTAGATTGGATGACATCAACTGAAACACCTGGGTTAAGTTATGGAAGTGTATTAGCATTTGGAGCACTTATTGGCATGCCTTTAATTTTTTCATGCATTGGTTTTTTTTTAGGAATTATAGAAGCATCACTTTATAACTTTTCAACGAAATGGTTTGGAGGTCTTAAATTAGATATTCAATACAGTATTGAAGCTAGAAGCTAAGAAAATGTTATATTACTTGAAATTATGATTATTTGTATAAATCATAAGTTTTAAAAATGCGTAAAAATAGCTCATGAAAATAATCTCAACTAACATCGCAGAACCAGTAACTTTTAATTGGAACGGTAAAGAAGAAACAACAGGTATTTTTAAAAAGCCTACCAATCAACCTATTTACCTAACAAAAAATGATATTAAAGGTGATGAAGTTACAGATAGAGTACATCATGGTGGCGAGTTTAAAGCTTGTTATATGTTTTCTGCTGAAGAATATCCGTATTGGAAAAACCTCTACCCAAATTTAAATTGGTCTTGGGGAATGTTTGGTGAGAATCTTACAGTTTCAGATTTTAATGAAAATGAAGTGTTCTTAGGAGATGTTTATAAAATAGGTCAAGCCGCAGTTAGAGTTTCTCAATACCGTGAGCCCTGTTATAAATTAGGACATAAATTTGAAAATCAACATGTTATAAAGCAATTTATTCAACATGGTTTTGGTGGCACCTATCTTAGCGTAATAGAAGAAGGCACTGTTAGTGTAAATGATGAATTTAAATTGCTAGAACGACCTGAACATAAAATTTCTGTGGCACAACTATTTCAATTGGTGTATGCAAAGAAAAAAGACCAAGATTTACTAAAAATAGCAATTCAAAGCCCTGCAATTCCTGCTAAAAAAAGAGCTCTCCTGGGTGGATATTTAAAAAATTAATTTTGGCCATGTTTGTCATATCTTTGTGCCAAACTTTTACAAATGTCTTTTAAAGAATTAAAAATAAGCCGACCGATTTTACGTGCGGTTGCTGAGGCTGGTTACGACAATCCTAATCTGGTTCAAGAAAAAACCATTCCTTTTGTATTAAACAAAAGAGATGTTATCGTTTCTGCGCAAACAGGTACTGGTAAAACAGCTGCTTTTGCACTTCCCATTCTTCAATCTTTATTAGATAAACAAGATGCGCCAAAAAAAGGAAAAACTGTTAAAGCTTTAATTGTAAGTCCTACCCGCGAATTAGCTATACAAATAGAAGAAAATTTTAAAGCTTATAGCACATATACCAACTTAAGAACAACCGTTGTTTTTGGTGGCACCTCAATTGAACCTCAAAAAGATGTTTTAAAAAAAGGTATCGATATTTTAATTGCAACTCCGGGGCGATTACTCGATTTACATAAACAAGATTTCGTTAACCTAGATTATGTAGAAACATTAGTATTAGATGAAGCTGATTTAATGCTAGACATGGGGTTTATTGACGATGTTAAAAAAATAGAGCGATTATGCACTAAAGAAAAACAGATTTTATTGTTTTCTGCAACTATACCTTATAAAGTTGAGCAATTAGCGAATTCTATTTTAAACGAGCCAGAACGGGTGGAAGTTTCGCAAAATTCATCAACTTCAAAAAACGTAAATCAATTACTTTATTATGTTCCAAAGCGAAACAAAATAGAGTTGTGTTTACACTTACTTAGAAATACCATTAAAGGCAATATTATCATTTTTAGACGAACAAAATTTGGTGTGGATAAACTTGAAAAGACCCTTATAAATAATGGCTATAAAGTTGATAGTATTCATGGTGATAAAAGTCAGACCGCAAGACAAGAAGCTTTAAACAGATTTAAAAAAGGAGAAGTTAACATTTTAATTGCTACCGATGTGGCTGCACGAGGGATTGATATTAACGACCTTGATGCTGTTGTGAATTTCGATTTACCAAACGTACCAGAAACTTATGTACACCGCATTGGAAGAACTGCGAGAGCAGGAAATACAGGAATGGCGTATTCGCTTTGTTCTGCCGATGAGAAGAGTTACATTATCACTATTCAACAACTCATTCAAATGCAATTAGATGTTATTGATGAGCATCCTTACCCGCTAGACCCTAAGGCAAAACCTATTATCCATAAGTCGAAAAAAACAGGAAGCAAGCATAAAAAAGGGAGAAAAAGTGTCGCTTCTAAAAAGAAAAAGAAACGCTGGTATTAAAATCTTTATCCAAAACAAACGTAATTGATTATCTAAATTTCATAGCGTTTATTAACATGATTTTTAATTAGAGGTATTTGTATACAAAACATTAATGCTAAAAAGAGAATAGCGTAAGTAAATGTTTTCGATAGTGTTACATCTGATAAAACATTTATTTTTGAAAGAATTTTAAAATCTACTGACGTTAGCCAATTAGAAGATTCCGTTTTAGATGCAAAGAATATAATATATGAGACCACAACTAAAGCAATTAGAATCCAGGCCATTTTAGAAATTAGCGGTTTGTATACTGTTACTTCACTTTTATGTAACTCGTTTATTCTTGTAATCACTGCATTGGTAAAATCTAAAGAAGGACTTTCGATAGTTGTTTCTCCAATAACTTTTCTTGATAAATCCTCTAAGTATTTAGTTTCTTTCTCTTCCATAATGTTCAATAATTTCTGGTTCTAGATGTGCCATCATAATAGTTGCAAGTTTCTTTCTACTTCTAAACAATTTCACTTTCACATTATTTATTGTTAAACCTATGACTTTCGAAATTTCATCTAAATTTTGGTCTTCAAAATAATATAAAGTTAAAAGAAAGGCATCATCACTTGACAGTAATCCAATACATTTTTGAATGGCATGATTACGCTCTTCATCTTCTAATTTACTCAAAGCATTATCTATTGTTTTTACCTGATGCTCAGTAAATTCATCAATAGCAACATTGTTAAAATACTTTCGATTCTTCTTCAAACGATCTAAACTACTGTTATATGCTATTCTATAAATCCATGTTGAAAATTTTGATTCTCCTTTATATTGATTTATAGACTTATAAACTTTTATGAAAGTATCTTGAGATACTTCTTCAGCCTCTTCTCTATTTTTCAACATACGCAAAGTTAAAGTGTACACTAAATCCTTATAACGGTCTACCAGTTTAACAAATGCATTGGTATCTCCTTTATTAATTAAATCAATATAGTGTTGGTCGTTGATGGTCATTTTGAAAGTAAGACGACCATTTTTCTTATGAGGTTACAATAAACTTTGAAAAAAAATTAACTAATTGTGTAACCTAAATAAAAAATTTGTCGTCATAAGCTATATACAAATTAAAAGTAATCAATTAAAAACGAACAATTATGGGATCAGAATTAATCATTATACCAATTATATTTGGTGCAATTTTCGGAGTATTTTATTTATATTTTTCAACTAGAAATAAAGAGCGTTTGGCACTTATAGAAAAAGGAGCAGACGCCAGTATTTTTGTAAAAGGAAAAGGGTACACAGCTCCTATTTGGAAAATACTTATTTTAAACTTATCCCTTTTACTTATGGGTATTGGTTTAGGAGTATTTATAGCTTCAATTTTAGATCAATACACGACTCTGGATGAAGATGCGGTATATCCTGCAACTATTTTCCTTATGGCTGGACTAGGTTTATTCATAGGTTTTAATATGACCAAGAACTTAGATAAGGAATAGTCATATGATTTTTAATAAACTAAAAAACTGCTTTACATAAGAAGGCAGTTTTTTAGTTTACAGGAAAATCAAAATACGTATTAGGAAATGGTTCTCCACGCAATGTAAAATGCCACCACTCTTTTGGGTAATTTCTAAACCCATATTTGTTCATATAAAATTGAAGTAGTTGTCTATTCTTTTTCTGTTGGTCTGTTAAGTTATCATAATTCACCCATGATTCTTCACCAAAAAAATCATATATACTTCCCATATCCAAAATAACACCTGTATTAGCATCTATAATGGTTAAATCGAGCGTGCTCCCTCTACTATGTCCAGATCTCGAAGCAATGTATTCTTCCTTAAATAAATTTCGTTTTTTTACATTCGGATAAAAAACAGCTTTGTTAATGGTATCATTTAAATCCTTCGCCCAATTTATAAAATGATTTACGGCACGCTGAGGCCTATAACCATCATAAACCTTCAAACACAGGTTTTGTTCTTGCAAATCTTCATGAACCAATTTAAGTGCTTCGGCAGACTCTTTTGTTAATATAAGTTTATTAGCATGATAACCTTCAATAGGTTCTCCTACAAAATTGTTTGAAGTAAAATACCGCAATTCAACTTCTAAATCGGGTATAATATTTTCAACATACACAAAACCTTTAGGAAGTTGGGCAAATATGCTGTTAATAAACAGGCAAATAAAAATAAGAAAAGTATACTTCATTATTTTTTGAATTATGCTAATTTAGAAAATAAAAGAATATGCTTTTTGAATCTCCAATAAATTTAAACTTGAAAGATGCAGATGTTGCATATTTTCCTATTTTT
This sequence comes from Algibacter luteus, assembly GCF_900141715.1. Classification (GTDB taxonomy): domain Bacteria; phylum Bacteroidota; class Bacteroidia; order Flavobacteriales; family Flavobacteriaceae; genus Arenitalea; species Arenitalea lutea. Next base: position 552,657 of record NZ_FQYK01000002.1, read on the forward strand.
TTCAGTTTACAAGAAGCCAATGATTATTTTGATAGTTTAATGAGTCAAATTAACTGGAAACAAGATTATATAAAAGTATACGGGAAAACCTTCTTACAGCCACGCTTAACAGCTTTTTATGCAGATAACAAAAAGAATTATAAATACAGCAACATTACTATGCAACCAAATCCTTTTAATGGTGACCTATTAGAGATTAAAAACAAAATTGAAAAGCAAATTAATATCACATTCACTAGTTGTTTAGCCAATTTGTATCGAGATGGTAATGACAGTAACGGATGGCATTCAGATAACGAAAAAGAGTTGGGTAAAGACCCAATTATTGCTTCAGTAACTTTTGGTGCTGAAAGAGTTTTTCAATTTAAACACAAATTTAATAAATCACTTAAATCCAAATTAACATTGCAACATGGTAGCCTTTTACTCATGAAAGGTAAAACACAAACAAACTGGTTACATCAAATTCCAAAAACTAAAAAGAAAATAGGAAATCGAATTAATTTAACATTTAGAATTATTGCATAAAAAAACCGAGTTCCCTCAAACTCGGTCTTTTTTCAATTTGCTTTTTATACTATGATGCTAGATTTGGGGTTTCCTTTTTTAACAACATAATGCAAATATTAATTAATTAATCCATTGAACTAAAAAGTGTGTTATTTAGTACATGTCAAATATATAATATCGAAACATATTTCAACGATTAAATACATTTAAAATCGATGAAATGCATTTAATTTTAACATTTACAGATGATTTTATCGATATTATCGATGAAATGCACTATCAACGTACTTTAAAAACCTATTCCACTAAACAAAATGAACGAAAAAAGCATCTTAAATAAGATGCTTTTTTTCTAACTAACCAACCAAATATGAATTACAAATCTTCAGTTTAAAGTAACTACTCAATAAACTTTAATAACGAATGTAATTACGATTAATATATAGCAATCCTTATGCCAAAGTATTTGTTAATTTATTTTTAAGAATACTTTAACAAACAACTAGGACTTCTAAAATTATGTAGACCTACTAGTAATTCACATTTAATTATATGATATTTGTGCTTCTATAAAATCACATTAAACTTCATGAAAAATTTATCAATTCTATTATTAACTATTATATTTATTTCTTGCGGTAAAGAACAACCCGATTTAACCGTTCGGGCCAATGTTAAAGGATTAAAAAAAGGAACTCTTTATCTTAAAAAAATACAAGATACCATTCTAGTAACGGTAGATTCTATAAATATTAATGGCGCAACACCAATAGAATTATATAGTTCAATAGATTCTCCTGAAGTATTTTATTTGTATTTAGACAAAAAAAGTGCCGTAGAAGACCGAATTGAGTTTTTCGCAGATAAAGGTATAACGGAGATTAATACTACTTTAAAAAACTTTGCTTTTGATGCCAATATTAAAGGATCAAAACAACAAAAAACTTTAGAAGAATATAATACCGTAATATCTAAACTAAATAATAGAAATTTAGATGTTCTAAAAGAACAATTTGAAGCTCAAAAAGCTGGTGATACGGCTAAATTAAATGCTCTTATTAAAGAATCTAACAAAAATATTAAACGAAAATATTTGTATACGGTAAACTTTGCACTAAATAATAAAGACAGTGAAGTTGCTCCGTATCTGGCTTTATCAGAAATTTACGATGCAAGAATTGATTTATTAGATACCATAAATAATTCTTTAACACCTAAAGTTAAAGCGTCTAAATATGGTAAAGAACTCGGGACATTTATTAAGGAAATCAAAAAGAACGAAGTAAATTAAAATGAATTTATGTATATAGACAAAAAAGCCTTTCCGAACGGAAAGGCTTTTTTTTGAGCCGATGGAGGGACTCGAACCCACGACCTGCTGATTACAAATCAGCTGCTCTAGCCAGCTGAGCTACATCGGCGTTTTAACGGGTGCAAATATAATAGCAAAAATTACAATTGCAAACACCCGTTATAAAATTTTATCCTAGTTTGTTGATTTTTTCAATTAAAGCACGCCCTTTAGTTTCAAGCTCATTATTTATTGCTTTAAAATGAGCTTTTGGGTTATCAACGTCTTTAGCGTTTACCTTTGCGATTAATTCATCAAAAGTCTCAATAGCTTCGTCAATAATTGCTTCACTTTTCTTAGTGTCCTTATCTGTATTGGAATATTCCCAAATGTAAACTGCTTCTATAATATCTCCTAGAACGTAATTTATATCCTTTTTTAAATCTCTAACATTTGCCATAATTTCTTATTTATTTAGGTTGCAAAATTAAACATAAACTTCTAATAGTCTACCGTTTTTAAAATTAATTATTAAGTGTGTTTTTAATTAGATTTAATTGCTTATCCTCCTCTTAATGTCCTGAATAAACCACAAAATTACGAGGTGTTTCATAAAGTGTAATTTCGAGTTTTAAATTTGGGCTTAACTTAGGCTTAATTTTATTATAAATTATAACCGATATATTTTCAGCAGTAGGATTTAAATCTCTAAATTCAGGAACTTCTTCGTTTAAATTCTTATGGTCAAAAGCATCTTCAACTTCAGATTTTATAATGTCCTTTAAAACTTTCATATCAATAACATAGCCCGTTTCTTTATCTATTTCACCAGTAACACTTACAATGAGTTCGTAATTATGACCGTGAAAATTTGGGTTATTGCATTTTCCGAAAATTTCGTCGTTTTTTTCAAAACTCCAATCCTTTCTATACAGCCTATGTGCCGCATTAAAATGTGCTTTTCTACTTACAGTTACTATCATTCTGATGCTATATTTATATGTTCGTAGAATTTATCAAAAATTACCTTGAACCATTCAGTATAACTTTCTGGGTGTTTTGCAATATCTGTTTTTACTTCTTCCAGAGGCATCCATTTCCAACTAGCCACTTCTTCCTTGTTAATGTGCGGCTCGCCATTGTATTTACCAAGTAAAACATGATCAAATTCGTGCTCGGTTAAACCATTATCAAATGGCGCTTTATAAATAAAGGAAATGGTCTCTTTTAAGTCAACAACAAATCCCATTTCCTCCATTAAACGTCTTTTTCCTGCTTCTAAATTAGATTCACCATCACGCTGATGACTGCAGCAGGTGTTTGTCCATAGCCCTGGAGAATGGTATTTATTAAAAGCTCTTTGTTGTAACATCAATTCATTTTTATCATTAAAAATAAAAACCGAAAATGCTCGATGTAGCAACGCTTTTTCGTGGGCTTCTAGCTTAGGCATTAAACCTATTTGCTCATCCTTTTCGTTAACAAGGATCACTTTTTCTTCTTTCATAGTTTAACAAAAATACAAACAAAATTGCAACTTGTTAAATCCATGTATAAATAAAAAAAGCATCTAAATGAATTAGATGCTTTTTTATTGATGGTTAGATCTGTTAATTTTCAACGACTATAAATTCGCTTCGTCTATTAGCTTGATGCTCTGCCTCTGAACAAATGGATTTAAAAGCATTTGTACAACGATTAGTTAAACGAGTTTCTCCATAACCTTGACCTGAAAGTCGGCCAGCAGAAATACCGCCTTTATTAATTATATACTCTCGTGTTGATTTGTTTCTTCTATTCGATAATGCCCAGTTATAAGCATCTCTACCTCTTGAATCGGTATGAGATCGAACATCCACTTTTACGTTTGGATATTCTTTCATATAATTAATAACCTTAGCCAATTCTATTTCGGCATCCGAACGGATAAAAGATTTATCATAATCAAAATAAATTGGATTCAAATTTAGCAATAATGCTAAATCTGTACCTACTTTGGCAACCGCCGGGTCTAATTTCAATTCTAATTTCAAACTAGTTTCTTCATTAGGTTTTATCGAAAAATCAGTAAAGTCATCTTTAAACTTATCTTTTTTTGCTTCAATTAAATAGGTTCTTTCATTACAACTTAAATCAAATGAAAATTTTCCTGAATCGTCACTTTTTAAAGACTGTAACAAGTTTCTACTTGAATCGTAAACAAAAACATCAGCATTACTTAATACTTCTGAAGTTCTTTTATTTAATACGGTTCCAGTAATTGCCCTAGAACATGGTGGCTTTACAAAACTATAAATATCGTCATCTCCTTTTCCTCCTTCTCTATTTGAAGAAATGAAACCCTTTCCACTGGTTTCATTAATTATAAATCCAAAATCATCTTTTGAACTATTTATAGGTTTACCAAGGTTTTGAACCAATGTTGAAGCTTCATTTAATTTGTCTAATTCAACTTTAAAAACATCTAATCCTCCTAAACCTACATGTCCATCGGATGAAAAATAAAGTATACCCTTTTCACTAACAAAAGGAAAATTCTCTCTTCCTTCCGTATTAACTTTTGGACCTAAATTTACTGGTTCGCCATATGTACCATCTTCATTAATATCAGCTACAAAAATATCTGAAGTACCTTGAGTACCGAACATATCAGACGCAAAATATAGTTTCTTTTCGTCTACACTAAGTGCTGGGTGAGCTACATTATAATCGTCGTTATTAAACGGAAGTGATACAATATTGGTCCATAGACTATCTACTAATGTAGCTTTATAAATTTTTAATCCATGTATATCTTCAATACTCTTCTTAAAATTACCTTTAAAAAAGTTATTTCTTGTGAAATACATAGTTTTACCATCTTTAGTAAAAACTGCTGAAGATTCATGATATTTTGAATTTACACCACCTTGAATTTTTACGACCTCTGAAGCTCCTTCTTTTGCTCTATAGATATTCAAAAACGGTTGTTGATTCCATTGGTATATATCATCCTTCTCTTCTCTTGAAGAAGCAAAATATAGTTCTGTGCCATAAAATGCTGCTCCAAAATCTGAATAAGATGTATTGAAATCGAGATTTTCTAAAACATAATCATCTGAAATATTTTCAATCATGTCCAAATAATTACGTGACTTTATAAACGCTATTGCTCTGGAGTCTGCTGGATGTAATTCACTGAATTTCTCCATAATTTCATCTGATTTAAAATACTCTCCAATGCCTTTTAATGCTTGAGCATACCTGTAATAACTTTCTAATTCAATTTCTTTACCTAAGAAAAATAACTCTTTATACCATTTTACAGCATTTTCCATTTGCCCATTAAAATAATAGGCATTTGCTAACTTTTGATAAACATCGCCATTAGCATTACCTTCTTCTACAAGTTTTAATAGAGCATCTGTAGATTTCTTATAAGACAAATTTTCATATTGTTTTTCAGCTGCTTTTATTTTACCTTTTTGAGCAAAAGAAAAACTTAAACTAAAAACACTTACTAAGGTTAAAATATATATTCTTAATTTCATATCTATGTCTTTTTAGAAGAATCTTGGTGATAAAATTTTCGCAATTTGTTGTAATTCAAATCGCAGCATTATTTCATGAGTACCACTATTATAATTGTTAAGTGCCGTAGTAGTCGCATCATAAGCATATCCTATAAATATTTCGGGACTTAGTTGAAATCCTACTAAGCCACTCACAGAATCATCCCATCTATAAGCTAATCCTAAAGTAAACTTTTCATTGAATAAAGCGTTTGCTGAAAGATCTGCTATTACTGGTGCTCCCGAAACACCTTTTACTAAAAAGGCTGGTTTTAATTTAGTATTATCACTTAAATTAAAAACATATCCTCCTATTAAAAAGTAATGTAATCTTTCAGTAGCAATTGATTCTTGAAAATCATCGTAATGTTCGGTATTTAAAATATTAGGCACTGCAAATCCTAAATACCATTTTTCTGAATGTAAGTATAATCCAGCTCCCAGAGTTGGAGATATTAAATTAATGTTCTCATTAAATGCATTGTCTTCATTTTGATATCGACCCTTGCTCCAATCTGTATCAAGAAGGTGTAATCCACCTTTTATTCCAAAAGACAATTCTAAATCACCAGATTCATTAACAGGAATTGAATACGAAAAATTAGCATCGATGCTTGTTTCTTCCGCTGGTCCTAATTGATCACTCACTACATTTAAACCTAATCCTATTCTATCGTTTCTTAATGGGGAATGAATACCAAACGTCATTGTTTTTGGAGCCCCGTCAATACCTACCCATTGGGTTCTATATAAAGCTGTAGCACTTAAGGTATTTCGTTGTCCAGCATAGCCCGGATTTACACTCATAGTGTTATACATATAATGAGTAAACTGAGGGTCTTGCTGAGCTTCTGTTTCAATACTTAATAGTGCAGTAAACACTACTAAAATTAAACTTTTTATTAATGATGATTTTTTTATCATTTTTTAAATATTTTTTAGTCGTTTACTTTAATTATCTATTTATGTATAACCATCCAACTTTAGGTTTAGAGCCATCACCAAAGTCTAAAACATAGTAATAGGTTCCTTCCGGAAGTTTTTCAGCAGTATTTACTGTAACTCTTCCGTTTGATGTTCCATCCCAATCATTATTATAACCTCGTTTTTCATAAACGATGTTACCCCAACGATTATATACTTCTAATTTATTATTTGGATAGTTTTCAATACAATTAATTATTAAAGTATCATTAACTCCGTCATCATTAGGTGAGAACTCATTAAATACAAGTAAGCATCCCAGCTCTGTAAATGTCGGATCATCCGATGTGTTTCCATCTAAATCGTCACCATTATCACTCGTATCACTTACAGTACCTAATGAAATCGATGATGCATTTGCTACTACACTATTACTAACACCACCGGCATTAATTGCTTCTTGGGTTATAATAAAGCTAGCATAATAAGTAGCTATTTCACCTGCAAGCAGAGTACCTTCAAGACTTCCTTGGTCTGCACTATCAAACTCAGGTTCTTCAGTTAATGTTATCACATTTCCATTGGCATCTAAGAACGTATCTACTAAAGATATGTTTGTTAACATAATGTCTCCAGTATTTTGAACTTCGATAGTATACTCAATCTCATCTCCTAAATCAGTTCCAAATACTTGTGCCGTTTTTGTTACTTCTATTGAAATTTGGCAACCAGTAGTGATTGGATCACAAGGATCATTTGGATCTGATGTAGGTCCTCCTGGGAATGTTGTTGGATCTGCTGGAGTGCTTGGATCATCGATTCCAGTTGTTTCTTCGCAATCTGTTAAACCATCACCATCTGTATCTGTCGTGTTGATTCCGATTGGATCACATGGATCGTTCGGATCTGACGTCGGTCCTCCTGGGAACGTTGTTGGATCTGCTGGTGTGCTTGGATCATCGATTCCAGTCGTTTCCTCACAATCCGTTAAACCATCACCATCTGTATCTGTCGTATTGATTCCGATTGGATCACATGGATCATTCGGATCTGATGTTGGACCTCCTGGGAATGTTGTTGGATCTGCTGGTGTCGATGGATCATCGATTCCAGTCGTTTCCTCACAATCGGTTAAACCATCACCATCACTATCTGTCGTATTGATTCCGATTGGATCACATGGATCATTCGGATCTGATGTTGGACCTCCTGGGAATGTTGTTGGATCCGCCGGTGTCGATGGATCATCAATACCTGTCGTTTCCTCACAATCGGTTAAACCATCACCATCAGTATCTGTCGTGTTGATTCCGATTGGATCACATGGATCGTTTGGATCTGATGTCGGTCCGCCTGGGAATGTTGTTGGATCCGCCGGTGTCGAAGGATCATCGATTCCAGTTGTTTCCTCACAATCGGTTAAACCATCACCATCACTATCTGTCGTATTAATTCCGATTGGATCACATGGATC
>NZ_FQYK01000002.1:561394-565374 GCF_900141715.1 Algibacter luteus
GTTGTTGGATCTGCTGGTGTAGATGGATCATCGATTCCAGTCGTTTCCTCACAATCCGTTAAACCATCACCATCTGAATCAATAGGAGATGGACAAGCTTCTACAACTAATGTTGCTGTTGCCGTATCACAGTTCGCTGGGTTTAAGTTCTCACAAATCGTGTAATCGTAAGTGTATGTTCCCGCTGTTGTGCCTGGAGCTACCGTAATGGTACCATCGGCATTCATCGTAATGCTTCCTGATGCTGGACTTGGTGCTGTACCTGGTGTTAATGTTACATCTACTGGAACTACGGCTACACCGTTTAAGGTGTCGTTGCCTAATACCGTTGTTGTGCTGCCACCTGCAAATCCGTTTACTGGAGAGGCGCTGTAATCGTCTGCTACGGCATCGATTGGTGCTGGAGCTACGACTACAGTTGCTGTAGCCGTATCACAGTTTGCTGGGTTTAAGTTCTCACAAATGGTGTAATCGTAAGTGTAGGTTCCTGCTGTTGTACCTGGAGCTACCGTAATCGTACCATCAGCATTCATCGTAATGCTTCCTGATGCTGGACTTGGTGCTGTACCTGGTGTTAACGTAATATTTGCTGGAATTACTGCTGCACCATTAATAGTATCATTAGCTAATACTGTAGTACTAGTTCCACCATCTGTTCCATTGACAGCGACTGAAGAAAAGTCATCATTATTAGCAATTATTCTTGGAATAACATTTAATGTTGCGCTATTCTGCTCTTCAATACAAACATTATTGGCATGTGTTATAATGACATTATATATATTTCCATCTAAACCTGTAACATCAGATATATTTAAAATTGCTGTTGTCGTGCCACTATAAACACCTGTATCTGATAAATTTAACCCATTTTCTTGCCATTGATAAATTAGGGAAACTGAATCATCCGTAGCAGGTGGAATTCCATAATCTGGTACACCTAAAGCAAAAGTTGTAGTGCTTTCAGATGAGGCAGTTACAGAAAAAGTTGCTGGATTACCTTCAATTTCACTTTGATTTGATGGTACCACATCCACAGTAACTTGAACTGCAGTAATTACATTAGCATTAGTTCCCGGATAAGTAGCAGCTATTACTGTTCCATCCGAATTCACTTCTGATGCCCCGACAACACCGCCATATGTTCCATCATTATTGGAATCAGCAGTTGAATCAGAATATGCCTCGTTTGCATCAGGACAACTATCATTATCACTATCAGTATCAAAATGGTTTGGAATACCATCATTATCGATATCTAAATTTTCACAGATACCGAAACTGTTTAAAGTACAAAAATCGGGATCTTGATAATCTGGTACATTATCGCCATCTGCATCAGCTAAAGGATCTGTACCATTTGATTCCTCAGTATCTAGAATCCCATCGTTATCATCATCTAAATCTATAGCATCAGCAATACCATCCCCGTCATTATCTTCAAAAGTGTTATCTCTATAATCTACATCTCCTCCGGCAAATACATCAGCATCAGCATCAGGGAAATTATCTGTTTGTGTATTATCTAGAATACCGTTTGGATCCGCAAATGTATCACCAGCTGTACCATCATCATAAGCATCATCCAATCCATTAGCTCCAGTTACCCCATTAGTTTGTCCATCGGAATCAGTGTCAGCAACACTATTTCCTGCTTCATCAATATCAAATAATAAATCGTTATCAGAATCTAAATCTAGATAATCAGGAGTATCAGTACCATCGGTATTAACAACATTTATATAAGTACCTCCATTAGAACTATCATAATTATCATCTAACCCATCGTTATCCGTGTCTACACCACTCGGTGCGATATAACCAACAGTCGACTGACCTTCGACATTGTCTGGTATAGTATCATTATCAGAATCTAAATCTAAATAGTTCAATTGACCATCACCGTCAGTATCTTCAATGATTAAAGGTGTACCTCCTAGATTTGAATCCAAATTACCATCTCGGTCATCATAAGGATCTAAGGCATCAACTAACCCATCTGCATCACTATCATTGGTTGTTCCAGATCCGTATCTCCCGTTTCCATTGGAATCAACACCTCCAGCTTCAAGCACATCAGATATACCATCATTATCAGAATCTAAATCTAGAAAATCAAAGTTTCCATCTCCATCGGTATCAATTGGTGACAATCCTCCAGGAGCGACTCCTAATGGTATACCGTTAGCATCGACTTCTGTGCTATCTAAAACACCCGTTCCTTCTTGTCCGTTTCCATCTGGGTCGTTAGTTCCTCCAGCTTCAGTATAATCTGGAATACCGTCATTATCTGAATCTAAATCGAAATAATCTGGAACACCATCACCATCAAAATCTGTTGGGTTTGTTCTTGGGTCATTATCTCCATCTAAATTTGCGTCTTCTTCAGTATCAAGTATGCCATCATTATCATCATCTAAATCTGAAACATCTGGAATTCCATCCTGATCTTTATCTTGAGAACTTAATTCTCTCCAATCTCTATCTCCACCAGCAGGGTCAACATCAGGTTGATCTGTAGGTAGTTGATTGTTATTTGTGGCATTGTCAGGATTTGTTGTGTTATTGGCTCCATCAATTGCTGGATTAGAATACTCAAAATCATCATGCAAACCGTCTCCATCAACATCAACAAATAATGCAGGGTCAACGATTCCGTCATTATCGGTATCTAATGGACCATCTATAGAATTATCTACAGCATTTTCTAATAAATCGAAAGCATCGCCAACGCCATCAACACCATCTGAATTTGTATCAGCATAATCTGGTGCGCTTCCTCCATCGGTATTTGTATAACCTATTCCAACACCGCCATTATCAACATCATATGCATTATCTATTCCATCACCGTCGGTATCTAAACCTGTAGGACTTACATAGCTGAATGTACCTTGTCCTTCAATATTATCAATGATACCGTCATTGTCGATATCAATATCTAAATAATTGTTTACTCCGTCGCCATCTCTATCTTTATTAAAACCAAAACCTCCTAGAATATTTCCTGCATTATCAGGATCATTCGAATCGGCAAGTCCATCTCCATCTGAATCTACTGGTATTCCTGTTCCAACTATACCATCGTTATCATTATCGGCAACTTGAAAATTACCCTCAAAAGTATCTGGCAATCCGTCACCATCCGAATCTAAATCTAAATGATTTGGTATGGTATCTGCATCAGAATTTCTTAATACCGGAAATGTTGCTTCATTATCAATAGTATCATGCCAACCGTTATTATCTAAATCTACAAGTCCGTCAACTTGCCCATCATTATCGGCATCATTATAGGTAGCATTATTTGAAAATGCTTCAGCATTATCTGTGATACCATCGTTATCAGAATCTACATCCAGAAAATCATAAAGCGTATAACTTTGGCTGCTATCTGAACTAGAATCGGTATTTAGTGGATTATTTATTAATACACCACTTTCAGGGCTTGTTTCTACTTCATCCGCAAGACCATTTGCCCCAAAACTTACTGAATCAACAATACCATCATTATTTGAATCTGTATTTCCTGCTTCTAATACATCAGGAATAGCATCATTATCGGCATCTAAATCTAAATGATTAGGAATTCCATCACCGTCAAAATCAAATTCTTTCTCAATACCAGGAATATCATCTCCAATTACGGGATTAGTATCATCCTCATCTAAATATGCTGGAACACCATCGTTATCCAAATCTGCCGTTGGATCTGTTCCATTGGTTTCTAGTGTGTCAGGAATACCATCATTGTCATCATCAATATCAATAATATCGATTACTCCATCTTTATCATAATCTGGTAAGACTAATATAGTTGCTGTTGCCGTATCACAGTTTGCTGGGTTTAAGTTCTCACAAATGGTGTAATCGTAAGTGTATGTTCCTGCTGTTGTACCTGGAGCTACCGTAATGGTACCATCGGCATTCATCGTAATGCTTCCTGATGCTGGACTTGGTGCTGTGCCTGGTGTTAATGT
>NZ_FQYK01000013.1 GCF_900141715.1 Algibacter luteus
GTTTGGAAGGGATAAGCGCTGAAAGCATATAAGCGCGAAACCCACCACAAGATGAGATTTCTTTAAAGGGTCGTGGGAGATGACCACGTTGATAGGCTATAGGTGTAAAGGCAGTAATGTCATAGCCGAGTAGTACTAATAACCCATAGGCTTATTGTACGCCTGTTTTTTTATAAAGTTCAATAGAATTATTACAATCATGTTCTTATTTTCAATATGTTAAGATATATGTTCCGATTTTAATCGGAACGCTGAAGACTAGAAGCGAAAGCCGACAGTCAGCAGCTATAACTTAAGGTGGTTATAGCGATGGGGCTCACCTCTTACCATTCCGAACAGAGAAGTTAAGCCCATTAGCGCCGATGGTACTACATTTGTGGGAGAGTAGGTCGTTGCCTTTTTTGAAAGCCCTTCATGGAAACATGGAGGGTTTTTTTGTGCTTTAAAGCGAAATAGTATTGAAAACCAAACCTTCCACGCCGATGGTACTACATTAGGAGAGCGTAGAGTCGTTGCCGTTTTTGAATCCCGATTCTAAGATAAGAATCGGGATTTTTTTTGCTTTAAACTCAAAACAAAACAAAACGGTATTAAAGGTAAGCGGGAAGTTAACACAGACTTGCGGGAGCGATAGTAGAGGATAGCTTTTGGTGAGGCGAGCATCGAGCCAAAACTAGTAACGGATAGCGCGGTTTTAACTTTTTCTGGAAAAACCCGCCCTAAAAATCATTATGAATATTTTAAAAACAAAAAATCCCGTAAACATTAAAGTTTCGGGATTTTTTTGTGGTACCTCCAGTACCATTATTTGCTTGAACCTATGTTATGCTATTTTATATAATAATCTTTTTGTGCCTTTATTTATAATACTTATGAGATATTTTAAATAATTTATATACTTTTGAAATAACAATAGTTAAAGGAGATGTTGTCCCTTTTGTTGTCCCTTTTTATGTAAATCATTTATTGAAATTATGAGTAAATCAATTAAACCTACTTCGGGAACGATTAAATATAGATTAAAAGATGGTAATTCCAAAAAGGAAACCTCTATAATTTTAGATTATAGTTTTGGTAGAAACAATCGCATAAAATTTGCCACGGGTTATAAAGTTTTACCTAAAAATTGGGATAAAACATACCAAAGAATTAGAGCGGTATCTACGATAAGAAATAGGGAAAAAGTTAATAGTGATTTATTGAACTTCTCTTCAGAATTTGTAGATGCAGTATCTAAATTAGATGACTTAGAAAAACAAAACAAGAATGTGTTAAAATCACTTCTTTTCAAAATTGTTCGAAAAAATGAAAACAATGACAGCATAATTACTACTTTTTTTGAATATGCAGATGATTATATTGAAAAAAGAGAAAATCAAGCTAAGAATATTGATGCTGTAAAATTAAGTCCAATTACTATTAGGTCTTACAAGCAAACTGTAAATAGGCTAAAAGAATTTAATAGTCGTGTTAACTATAATTTAGATTTTGATAATATTAATATGAATTTTTATTATACGTTTATAAAATATTTGGAGGATAATAATTATTCTGTGAATACTATAGGAAAGCATATAAAGAATTTGGTAACTATTTTAAATAGAGCTACTGAAGACGGAATTAATACTAATCTTAAATATAAGCACTCTGAATTTAAAATGGTTTCTGAAGAAACTGTTTCAATTTATCTTACCGAAGCTGATATAGATGCTTTATATAAAACAGACTTGTCGAAAACAAAAGATTGGGAACTAGCTAGAGATATATTTTTAATTGGCTACTACACAGGGCAGAGAGTTTCAGATTATAATGGAATTACTAAAGACCAAATAAAAACGTTTAATGGAAAAGAGGTGTTTGAATTTAAACAACAAAAAACTAGTAAGCGTGTTTATGTTCCAATTCATAGACGTGTTAAAAAAATAATGGAACAACGTTATAATGGTTTTCCTCCTCGTAAATTAAATAATCCAGATATTAACGAATATATTAAAGAAGCAGGAAGAAAAGCAGAGATAAATGAGCAAGTCACAATTCAAAAAACGGTTGGTGGAAAAAAGACTTCAGAAACAGTACCTAAGTACAAGCTCATTGTTTCACATACTGCAAGAAGATCATTTTGTACAAATGCTTATTTATCTAAAATGCCAACAATTGATATTATGTCTATCAGCGGTCATTCTACAGAGCGAGAATTTTACAAATACATAAAAGTTACACCTCAAGAAAGAGCTGTAAAAATTGCTGATAGTGCCTTTTTTAAAAATTAATTAATAACCTATAAATGAATTACAAAGATGCATTTGCAATTGATGAAAAGTCAAGTTTAGATCAAGGAAATAAAGATTATAAGTTTAACCTAAAAAATTACAGTAATTACGAGCCGAAATTAGTTTACGACTTCTATTTAAAGTACTTTATACGTTTGCTGCTTTTTGAAACTCGAATTTTAGAACTACATGGTTTTTTACAACATCATTACGATTATTGTAACGACCCAGAGCTCTACTATTCGGTTCTTGATCTTGAGGTTGTACCTAAAATTGAGGAGATTATTGACCATGCACAGGTGCGCCTAGAAGGACGAGGCTACTACAAAGAAGTAAAGTTAGAAAACGGTTTCACAGAAAGTGAAGGTATAATACAAAATTATGATTTAGATTACCCCCTAATGTTTCATCAGACATCTTTGAGCAGAAAACATAAAGAATTTGCGAAAAGAGTTGAAATCATCAATAAATTTATTTTAGACTACAAAGGTAAAAAAGAGAAAAGACCATTAAAGTGGATAGCAGGTCCATCCCAGTTAGCTGTGATTATTCAGGAGTTAATTTTACAAGGTTATATGGAAGGTGATATGCGAAATGGCGATGTAAATTGCCGCAAATTAGCACGAGAACTTTATGATGTTTTTGATATTAAAGATTGTGATTCAGCTAGCTCTATAGAAATATATCTCAGTCCAGGTAATAAGCGACATAAAGGAGCAAAACAAAAATTTGATGATAGAAACTTTCTTATTCCTCCAGCACGTTTAACATAGTTATTTAATACTGTTTATAAACTGGCGTATACACCTAAAGTCTAAATTAGGTGATGTTAATTGTAATATTGTACTATTAAGAATTAAACATAGTACAAATGAAGTCAACACAACTTAATATTTATCAAAGAATACTTGATGAGCTTACTGAAAATATCTTGAAAGGTGTTGATAGGAAGTTAAAAACGTATTTTGATAAATACAAGCCATCCAAAAAAGATGAAGATGAGCTTCTTACGGTTGATGAAACTCTTAAAATCCTAAAATGTTCTAAACAAGCCCTTTGGAATTGGCGCAAAAACGGTATACTCCCTAGCTATCGATTAGGGAATCGTGTCTACTACAAAAAGAGTGATATTTTTTCGAAACTCATTAAACAGGAATAGTATGATAAACAAAGGATTTATAATGCTACATCGCGAGTTAATCGATTGGGAATGGTATACGGATGTTAATGTTTGCAAATTGTTTGTGCATTGTTTGCTAAGGGTTAACTACAGTAAAAAAAAATGGCAGGGGATTGTTGTGAATAAAGGAGAGTTTATTACATCTTACGATAAACTTGCAGTCGAAACGGGGCTAACGGTAAGTAAGGTAAGAACAGCTTTATCAAAATTAGAAGGAACAAATTACCTTAAAGTAGAAACTACAACAGCTTATACTAAAATCAGCTTTCCAAAATTAAATGATTTTGTTGTTGAAGTTCGTCAGTCACAAAATGACACGCCAAATGACATACCAAATAGCAATGAAGTAACAAACATTTCACAATCAAATGACAATCATTTAGCAACAACGAATACTAATAATAATTTAATAAAAAATAGAAAAAAGATATTTAGAGACAAGGTTTTCTCTCACTCCACTTTTGATAATATAATTTTAGAATCTTTTTTTGATTATTGGAGCGAGCTAAACACAGATAAAACAAAAATGCGTTTTGAAACAGAACGATTTTTTGAAATCGAGAAGCGTTTAAAAAAATGGGCTGCCAATGAACGACCTAAAATGATTTCAACAAAAGTTAAACCTGAATTATTAACTAATAGATAATGAAATTATGAGACTTAACCAAACACAAAAAATCGGGGAAGTAGTCAGCAATTTTAAAACACAAAAAGTGAAAACTGATTGTCCGAAATTGATAATGCATCCACAACAAATCTTCACCAAACAGCAGTTATGGAACGAATTTATTATCGAGTTTCAAATGGAATATCGTAGAGAATTTAAAAGGTCTAATGATAACTTGGCAAATATCAAGGTGTTGTTTTACTACTTTTTAAATGATTTAGAGTTCTTTAACTGTGAAAACCTTATACATGCTGAAAATGAACCATCTTTTAAGAAAGGATTGATGGTAGTCGGGAGTTATGGCATTGGCAAAAGCGCATATTTTAAGGTGTTTGAGAAAATATTTAATAAGCATAAAGTATTAAGGTTTAAAGGCTATGGTGCAAAAGATTTGGTAAAAAGTTATGAAGTATGTCCTACACCATTTGATAGGAGTTATATGTTGGATAAAACAGTAAGGCCAAAGTTGTTTATTGACGATATTAATTCAGAACGAATTGCAAGCAACTACGGAAATTGTGATGTAATTGAGGAAATTCTCTTTAAACAAAACGAAAAAAAATACATGACTTATGTAACGTGCAACCA
The DNA here is from genome assembly GCF_900141715.1 of Algibacter luteus. Lineage (GTDB taxonomy): Bacteria > Bacteroidota > Bacteroidia > Flavobacteriales > Flavobacteriaceae > Arenitalea > Arenitalea lutea. The sequence goes on from NZ_FQYK01000013.1 coordinate 4,706, forward strand.
TACCAATCACGAAAACAACATAGAGCAAACATTGTTCGATTTAGGTAATAGGTATGGTGGAAGGATGCACGACCGTTTCTTTGAAATGTTTAACATTGTTGTTTTTAAAGGAAAGAGCATGAGAAGATAAAAGGTTAAATTAAACTTTATTTTACGTTTTAATCAATCAAAATCTTGAAAACGACTATGAAAACAACAAAATTATGCAAACATTGTTGCCAAACTTTTGAAGCTAGAAGAAGTAATCACGTCTATTGCACCACAAGTTGTAAAACAAAAGCAAGCTATAAAAAAAATGACTATAAATATGTTTCAGGTCACTATCAAAAAGAAGAGGTAGTGTCGAGTGAAAAATTAGCTGTACCAGCAAATCAGGATTTAATAAATTTACTTCAAGATTTAGAGAAAAAAATTGAAGGTTTAGAAAATAAAAGTTCTATAAAATCAGCATCAATAAAAGAAGCTGCTCTTGGTACAATAGCAGCAGACGCAACTATTTATGCTACTAAAAAAATATTCGCTCCAACTTCTTTACCTGCCACGAAAGGAGATATTGTATTTTTAAGGAAAGAATTAAATGAACTAAAAATTATAATTCAAAATCATCTAAACCATTAATGTTTATTTGATAAACTTATATCAACATGTATTATCTATAAGTTGAAAACGCATTTATATAAACTCTAATAATTTGTTTTGGATAATCTCTTTTTTTATAATGTGAGTACATTAAAATTCTTACTTTAATGGTCAAATAAGGTTTTTAAATGAGAAAAAATAAAATTAAGAATATACAAGACGCTGATCTATCAAGTGCTGGAGATGACTTTCATGTTCTTTGGACAATGAAAAAATCTTTTGAGATGCTAAATTTTGATGATGAAGGATTGAAAGCAATATACATTGAAGACGTGGAAAAGAAGTTTTCAACTGATTCCGACCCAACAGGAGAGAAGTTTTTAGGAATCGATATGTCTGAGTATTATGGTGGTAAAGACTTTAATAGTGCTTGTAAAATAATTATTTCTCAACTTAAATATAGTACTAGAAGAGCAGATGAAACGTACACTTTTTCAAAGTTATATAAAGGGAAAAAGAGTGACTCTTATAATGGCTCTATAATACATAGACTGTCTTCAATATTTAAGACTTTCATTGATGAATTTGGTAGAGAAAAAGTTCTTAGGAAAGTACAAATAAAGTTAGTATCTAATCGTGATATTGATAAAAATCAGTTATCGATATTAAATAGCATAAAAGTTTTCTTAAACTCTAACAAGAGAAGAGTAAGTTTCAATAAAATTTTAGATAAGAATTTTATAAAGTATCGGAAGTCTTTGATGAATCTTCAAACTGCTTCTAAACTTAACTTAACTGAATTTACAGACTTTTTAAGGATACTTGATTTTGATGATTGTGGCGCAAACTCAAGAAATTTATTAAAACTTAATTTGGTTAAGGCTATATCCAATACTGCGATTACTTATAAATCTCAATATAATGCTCTTTACTTAGTGGTTTGGAATAAATGTATGCCTGAATCTGATGGTAATAGAATTATAACGGCTACAGATATAATTGCGAATTTAGGTTTTGATGGTGGTTTAGTTGAAAATCTTTTTCCAGTAAAGCAAAATTTTATTGCGGTTAAAAACCAAGTTAAAAGAGAACAATTAGAAGATATTTTGAAGGTACTTACTAATAAAGATGGTAATATGGTTTGCTTACATGGTGGTGCTGGTATCGGTAAATCTACTATTGTTCAACAGATTAAAGATAATATTCCTAAACATTCGGAATGTATAATATTTGATTGCTATGGAAAAGGGGCATACCAATATTCTACTGATAGACGACATAAACCAAAATATGGTTTAATACATATAGCTAACGAATTGGCAAAACTTGTTGGTTCAAGTTTTCTTTTAAATAGAGGAGAGTCAAATGATGTATACATTATAGAATTTGAAAAAAGGTTGAAAGAAGGAATTCAGATTTTAAAAAATAGAAACGAAGGATCTGTATTAAATATTATTATTGATGCAGCTGACAATAGTATAGTTGCATCAAAGATTCATAATGAAATTAGCTTTATCAGTCAATTAGTAAATTTTAAAGTTCCGAGTGGTTGTAATATCATTTTGACAACAAGGACTTACAGAAAAGACTCCTTGAATTTGCCTGATGATTATATTGATATACCTCTTGAACCATTTTCTAAAAATGAAACTAGACAATTTGTTGGGGGCTATTATGAGAACATCGATGACAACCAAGTTGATGACTTCCATTCTTACACTGATGGAATACCAAGAGCGCAGTTTTATGCATTAGATTTGAAATTAAAGGGAATAGATGAAATAATCAACTATTTAAAACCAAATGGGAAAAAAGTAGAAGATTTTATTTTAGATAAAATAAAAGATGCCGAAAGAAGAATAGGTAATAAAGATAAACATCTCATTAAAGAGTTTTTGACACTATTAATTACTTTACCCAGACCTGTTCCAATAGACTATTTAGCTGAGATTATGAATGTCACTGTGAGTTTCCTTTCAGATTTAAAGTCTGAATTATGGACTGGGTTAATTTGTGAGAATGAGCAATTTGAGTTTAGAGATGAAGACTTTGAAAACTTCATAAGAGAGGAATATTCCTTTAATGATATTGAATTATCTAAAATAGCCGATGTGTTTTTAAATAAATCAGAAACTGATTTTTATGCGGCTAAAAGTTTAGGCTTCATTCTATATAATGCTGGCAAATATGAAGACCTTAAAGAAATAGTCTTAGGAAGATATAATCTTGAATCGATAACAGATCCTGTACGAGAAAAAGAAATTTATATTGAAAGAGTAAAGCAAGCGATTAAACTATCTAGGAATGAAAATGACTATGTAACTTTATATAAGTTGATATTAATTGCTGCAGAAGAAGCTAAAACAGATAAAACATTATCCGATTTATTAATAAGTCATCCTGAATTAATACTATCATTTGGGGATGAGTATTCACTACAAAAATATAAACTAAATTCTGAAGAAACCTCATGGGGTGGTTCATTCCATTTGAAATTGGCTTCAACTTATTCAAGAGTAAATAAAGATGTTGCACTCAGGCATTTGAATACTGCTGAAGATTGGCTTAACTGGAGACGTAATAATAAAGAAAGGTTAGACAAAGATTTTAATAATAATTATAACATATCAAGTTTAGACATTTCTTGTCAAACTGAAGCAGTTTTGAGAATTTTTGGAGTGGAAAGATGTGTTAAATCATTGTTTAGATGGACACCAGAATATATCAGATTATTAGCAGGAGAAAATTTGATTGAAAATATTTTTCAATTTTCTACTACAGAGCAAATAAATGTATGGTTGAGGAGTTCCCGAAATTTAAGATTGGACATAAAAATTTTCTTAGTTACCAAGTTATTTAAACATAAAAGGGATACTCATTTTGATTTAGATGCCTTGACAGATAGTTTTTTGAGGTGTAAAAGAATAAATTTTGATATCAGATTTCATTCAGTTTTAGTTGATTTTTGCGAAATTCTATTTAACAAAAATATTGATGTTCATAAAGTATTAAATATACTCTCGTTCATTAATTATTCAGTGCCTCAAAATATACCATACTTCAGGAATCAATTTGATGATGGAATAGATGAATTTACAATGGATATTGCATTAAGAATGAAATTTATTCAATCCATAATCAACAATAAATCAATCTCTCTTGATTCTATTTACCCCGAAAAATTTAAAAATATAGAAGAAATTGAAGACTACGAGAAAAGAAATCATGTTAGCCGTGATAAGCAAGAATTTGATAATTTCTATTCTATCAATTTGTCAGTTTATAAACTGAGAACTGAATTATTCTTAAAAAGTAAAGAAAGAGACAATTTAATTTCCGAGTTCAAGGAACTATGCAAAAAAATAGCAGGTAATTATGATTATGATTATCGAGCTGGATACAGGTCACAGGAGCAAAAGTTATTTTTCGTAAAAAAAATGACGGAATTATGTTGTTTTATTAATGACAAGTCATTGATTGATGATATTATTAATTCCGACACAAAAGTTCCATACACAGGTTTAAGATTTACTGTCTTAAATGAAACACAAATTTTAAGAAGTTTTGATAATAAAAATTTAAAGTTACTAAATGAAATAGATAAAAAGTTTGATGAGATAAATGGTACTTCTCAAGAATTGGTTGACGATTATATTAAATGTACGACTATTAGTTCAAAAATTGATAATAACGTTGGGAAGTATTTTTTTGAGAAATCTTTAGAGGCTGTAAAAGAGATAGAATATTATGAAGCTTTTTCTAAGATAGGATGCTTATACAACTTGACTAGTGTTGGGGTAGAAAAGTCAAATGCAGAACTAGCTTATAAATACGCTAGATTTGTTGAATATTGTGATGTCAGTCTTGATGGATATGAGAAAAAACACTTCCCTTACGAAATTGCACTCAGGGGAATAAGCAACCTTGATTTTACTTCATTGTATTCCACCATTTGTAGATGGCATCATCGAGATGTAATTGATATACATAGCTATACTTTAATTCTTTTGGATAAATCATTTAAAAGCAAATTTATCAATCATGAAGAAGCATTATCATTAATGCCTCTATATCAATTAGATCACCATTCTGATACACTAATACAGCTTTATCGGTCGATCCTCGGCGAATTTGATAAGAATAGTGATGTAAATGGTAAGACTGATTTTGTAAAGTATTTATTGAGAAGATATAAGCTCGTCAATGATAGAAGTATACTGAAAGATATTTATGAGAATATCAAATCAGGCTCTTTTATCGAACATAATGTACTGGAAGAGTTAGAAGATTATTTGAGTTTTCTTGATATTCTCAATAAAGAGAAAAAAGAAGAGTACAAAAGCGACAATTCTAAACAAGAGTATCATTATGATATAAATATTGAAGATATAGATATAATTTCAAACACAGAATTAGAATCTGTAATTGAAAAAATTTCTCTTAATGATGAATCATTTGGGAGGTGGAAGGTTGATAAATTTCTTTCTGATGTTATGGATAGAGTAGAAGTTGGTCAATTTGCTGATCATCTTAATGCTCTAGTAAGAATAGACTCAAAAATATTGAATTACTATTCATTGGAGAAAGCTTTAAGTGAAAGACTGAATGAATGGTCTTATCATCCAATTGTAAATAACTGGTTTGATGAGAGTTTTAAACATGTTTTATCGTCTTGGTTTTATCATTTCAGCGAACATAAAAGATTAAGCATTTGGAGTATTAATAAACTTGCTGAATTGTTTAAAATCGACAGGTATAAACTAGCAGATGCTATAATTGAAATAATACCAGATAAGATTGACGAACTATCTGATGAATCTCTTTATGATGTTTTTGAATTAATAAAACTAAAGCTGTCTAAAAAGCAGAATGAAGAATTACTTCATTGGGCATTAGATCGATGGAGTTTAAAGATAAAAGAGAATGTAGCCGATGGGTCATGGAGTGAAGTATTAGTGCCTTCTAAGAATAAAGATGAGGTGCTATCAGATTTATTAAGATTTGTTTTAGGACATCCAAATAAAAAGAATAGATGGAGAGCAATTCATTCTATTAAGAAGATAGTCCATTACAATATTAATATTCTAAAGTACTTGTTGGAAAAACAAGACCTAGATCATTGTTTCCCTTTTCAAAATAAAGATTATAAATTCTACTGGATTTCGGCTAAATTATATCTATGGATAGCCATAGAAAAAGTTAGTATTGAGTATCCTGATATTATAGTACCGTATAAATCATATTTATTGTCAGAAATCAGGAATACTGAATTGCCTCATGTACTTATTAAGTATTTTGTAAAAAAAACATGCTTTAATATTTTAGAAAAATTCCCAAATAGTTTTAACAGTGATGAGATTCAGACCATAAATGATTGTTTACAATCAAAGTTTGAAAAAGTGAATGAAGAGAGATTATCAAGAAAGCAACGAAAATATAACTCTAATAAAAGTAAAAAATGGCGATTTAAATTTGATACAATGGATACATTACCTTATTGGTATAGTGGTTTAGGTCAAATATTTAATTTATCTGAATACGATGTAGCAGATCTAGCAGATAAATACATTGTAGAAAAATGGGGTTTTGTTGGAGATATCGACGAATATGATTTTATAACTAATCAATTGAGTAGTAGAGAATGGAGTTTGACGAGTAAAAGACATGGTAGTAACCCACAAGTAGAAACATTAGAAGTATACTTGGAATATCATGGAATGTTTTGTGCAGCAGGAGATTTATTAGATATGGAACCACAAGTAGAGGATGAATCCTATTGGAGAACATGGGATACTTGGCTTAAGTCTAGAGCTAACACTTGGGACAAATTTTGGATTTCTGATTTAGTAGATTCGATACCTTTGCAAGAAAAGTATTGGAAAATTGAGTATCCAAAATTTGATAAGGATTGGAGAGATAGTATTGAAGAGGATAAATTTGATAGAGAGATTGGGCTTTTAGATTTTTATAATGAAAATTTTATAGTTCCTCATAGTTATAATAAACGCTATATGAGGGGAAATACAGAATCTGTGTATATAAGATCAGCTTTAGTTTCAAAGAAGGGTTCAGAAGCATTATTGAGGGCATTTCAGTCTGCGAAAAATCATCATGATTATGCTTTTCCAATTGAAAAAGATAGTGACAAAAATGAAATAGACAAGCTCGGTTTTAAGTATTATAGTTGGATAAAATATAACGAGAGTGATGCAGAAGGAAAAGGTTTAGATAAGCATGATTTTCTTTATGAAGACATAGGATATAGTATCCCTTGTATTGGAAGTGAAATTACTGAATTGTTTGGGATTCAATATAGTGAGGATTTGAAAAGAGGATTTTTGAGCGAAAGATTAATTATGAAATCTATCAATTGGAATAATACTACAAATGAGAGGTATAGGAGTAGTGGTCTCTTGGAAAGTGAAGGGGAAGTGTTAGAAGTAGATTTTGATTTTATTTTAAAAGTACTCCAAAAGACAAATCGAAATATGATTATTAAGTGTCAGATAGAAAGGCAACTCCAAAAGAGGGAATATGATTATAAAGATGACAAAAGGTCATGGGAACATATAAAACTATATTTATTAAAATCGGATGGAACAGTCAAAACACTCAGAGGAAGAAATTTTAAAATTGGGTAAAAAACTAATAAAGGAATTAGACTTAGTTTATACAGGAAATACCTTAGCGAGATGGATGGCTCATTATCTTGCTGAATTAATCAATAATATCAATAAGTGTGAGTCCGAAGAAGAAAAAAGCAAACTTCAGAAAGAATGTTGTGATATTATATTAGAAATATGGGAAAAAAGGGAAAGAGTACCAATTGAAAAACCTACTGAAAAATTAAAACCAATAATTGATGTCATTTCATTACTTAAAAAAAATGAACATCCTTTTATTCGTCATAAGTTTTTAGATAAACGAAATGGATTAAAGAATAGTAATTCGGGTTGGCTTAGCTTTTTGGAAATAGTAAAAAATAATTCGGAAAGAATATATCGTAAATCATTGATCGCAATGGTAAGTGAAGAACTTTTAGAAAAAGATAAAGAATGGATTGATGAACATGACAGTTTTTTATCTGATGAAGAAAAGAGCGTAGTGGAGTATATAGACTCAATAAGGGAAATAACAATTTCTATTCATGGTGAAAAAGAGAAGGAAGCAAGTGAAAAAGAAAAAATCCAATATTTATTTAATGAGTTAGAAGAGCAGATAGATGACCAAAAAGAAGAGCTTCTGAAGCTGAAAAAAATAATATTAAAGAGCACTAAGTATCTAAATAAAAAAAGTTAAGTCCAAATGGTAACTTGACTTACGAATGGTTTTAGAGTTGATGTCAAAGATAATTTATAGTTTTTATAAAAGAATGATATGTCAAGATTAAGAAGAAAAGAAACACTTGCATCAATAATGGGGTTTGGGTTTATCCATTTTGAGTTCCATTTAATTGAAGATTATATGAATCATATGGAAACTCATTTTGAAATGGAATTGAAAAATATTGAGGTCGAATATGATAATTTTCAAAAATCTAAAGAAGAAGATAAGTCGGAGTTTTCAGAAGAATATTTAGACCATATACAAGATTCCTTTATTGACAATGTTTTTATGTTTAATGATGTTTATATCAAAAATTATAGAAATGCTCAAATCATACAACTGTATTCTTTTTTTGAAGATGTTTTAAAGCGTGGTTGCGACAGGTTTGCATCTTATAAACAGACAGATTACAAAGTAGATGACTTAAAAGGTAATAATGATATTGATAAGGTAAAGAAGTTCTTAAAGCAGTCAGCTAAAGTTGATTTTTCGGTACTCAATCCTGAATGGAGTTTTATCGATAATTTTAGACAAGTACGTAATTTAGTTGTTCATCATAAGAGTATAATTAAAAACAACGATACCGTCAATAATAGTGATAAAAAGTTCAATAATATTAAGAGTTTTAGCAAAGGAAGGTTTACTTTAAAACAGTATGTCTCTTCACAAAATAGATTTGAAATAGTACTTGATAATCCAAAATTCTTTAAAGAGATAGTAAATAACATTGAAAGTCTATTAGATAAAATAGGCAGTAAAGAAATGCCATTAAACGAAGTAAAATAAAGTATGTCAAACCCAATAAAACAACATTATATTCCACGTTCATATTTAAAGAACTTTGGAATTGAAGGTAGAAAAAGAAATTATTTTGTTGATGTTTACAAGTTAGATGATGATATATTATTAGAACAAATAAGTACCAAAGATATTTGTTTTGAGAAGAACATTTATACAATACCGGCAGAATCAGATGAGGTTAAATATGCTTTAGAAAAACATTACGCTGAAAATGTAGATAGTGAATTTCAAAAAGTCTATTCCCTGCTTATTGATGAAAAAGCTTTAACGGTAACCCAAGAAGAAAAAATACAGATACTCTACGTTTGTCTCTCACTATATTTTAGAACACCAAGAATTTTAAATCTTCAACGGAGTATGAATAATCAAATTTTTGATAAAGCAGCTCATACAGCAGATGAAGAAGGAATGATAAAAATGAACTTATATGGTGAAAAAATAAAGTTTCACATTGATGATATTGAAGCTGTAAAAAAAGAACATAACGAACGTTCAAGAACGGTTTTTTTAGTAAACCATTTAGAACAATGGGGGAATTTTGTAAAATATAAATATGACTGTACAATTAATGTTATTAAAATTAATGATGCGAATGCACCTCTCATAACTTGCGATAATCCTGTATCCATCAGGCATTTTGAAACAAATCGTTTTCAAGGGTTATATGACCCAAGAGCAGTAATAACTTTACCATTAGACCGCTCACATTATTTAGAAATTCATCCCAATGACTATGCAGATGGCCAAACAAGAATTAATCGACTTACACAAGATAGAGACTATGTATTCACTACAAATGGAGTAACCCAACAGAATGCAGAAAAACTATTAATTGGTTATAAAGGAGATATTGATAAACATTTCGATATTCAAAGTCATTATGAAAAACCAGAAAATGGTGAGGAATTTGTAAAAAAAGCTAAATACAGAGCGGAACAAGCTCTAATTCTATTTGAGATTTTAAAGAAAAAAGGATTTGTTTCCAATGAATTTATTGGTAAGCTAAAAGAGTTATTAGAACACCCTTATTGTAAGGATGACATACAAATGCTGAAGTATAAAAAAGTACTTTCTAAAATGGGTAAGTGGTAGTATAATACTTTTGCAACATCATTTGCAACACCATTGCATTGAATAATTTATATATTTGTCTAAATTTTATGAAAATATTCGTTTCCATATCAATGTCAATTTTATTCTTTTTTCAAGGGATTAGCATAGATATGGACTTTTGTGGTCCAATAAAAGAAATTTCAAGCATCATTACCCATTATCAAGACCATAAAGTTTATGGCGACTCTTTCCTTGAATATGTAGTTGAAGATTACATTGACAATGACACAAAAAATAAAGAGCATCATCATAACCCAGATAAGGAAAACACACCTGTTCATTCCCATAATCAGTGTTGTCATCCTTTAGTATTAATTATTTCGAACAACAATTTGGCTTTAAACAATCGACTAAAGTTTGAAGAGAAAAAACAGTATAATTTACATAAAGTAAACTTCACTTCCAGATATTTGGAATCGCTTTTCCAGCCACCAAGGGCATAATTCAGTTTTTTTAAAGGATAACTATATCCAATTTTGAACCTATATGGTTCTTTTCATTTCGTGTAATTCTATTTTCTATATCAGAATTGTACCGAAAAGTTTAACTGAATTAAAACATTTTCTATGATTAATAAAATCATTGATTTTTCAATCAATAACAAATTCATTATTGGTTTGCTAACGCTTACCATTGTTGGAGCAGGTATTTGGAGTATGACCCAAGTGCCCATCGATGCTGTGCCAGATATTACTAACAATCAAGTACAGGTCATTACACAAGCGCCAAATTTAGGTACAGAGGACATTGAACAATTTGTAACCTATCCAGTAGAAGTGGCAATGAGCAACTTACCTGATGTGAAGGAAATCCGTTCCATTTCTCGTTTTGGTTTATCTGTGGTCACTATAGTTTTTGACGATGATATGGGAACCTATCTACCACGTCAATTAGTAGCTGAAAAGCTAAATGAAGTTAAAGAACAAATCCCGAGTGGTTTTGGTGAGCCAACAATGGGACCAATTTCTTCTGGTTTAGGAGAAATCTATCAATACACTCTTAAAGTAAAACCAGAATATAAAGACAAATATTCGGTTACCGATTTACGCACCATGCAAGATTGGATTGTGCAACGTCAAATGGCAATGGTGGAAGGTGTAGTTGAAGTAAACGCCATAGGTGGAAAAATTAAACAGTACGAAGTTGCTGTTGATCCAAACGAATTAAAAGCTATTGGTTTAACAATTACCGATGTTTTTGAAGCTCTTGAAGCCAACAACCAAAACACAGGTGGTGCATATATTGAAAAGAACCATCAAGCCAATTTTATTCGTGGCGAAGGTTTGGTGCGTAGTTTAGATGATATTAAAAAGATTACGGTTAAAAACACAAACAATATTCCAATTACCGTTGGTGACATTGCTACGGTACAATTTGGTGCTGCTATTCGTTATGGCGCTTTAACCCAAGATGGAGAAGGCGAAGTAGTTGGTGGTTTGGTTATGATGCTTAAAGGCGCTAATTCAAACGATGTTATTGAGAATGTAAAAGTGCGAATGGCTCAAATTGAAAAATCGCTGCCAGAAGGAGTTATTATCGAACCTTTGTTAGACCGAAGCAAATTAATAGCAGAAACAACTTCAACGGTTGCTACCAACCTAATTGAAGGCGCATTGATAGTAATATTTGTACTCATTTTTTTATTAGGAAACTGGCGTGGTGGTTTAATAGTGGCTTCAACAATTCCATTATCTCTATTATTCGCATTTATACTAATGAATGTGTTTGACGTTTGGGCTAATTTGATGAGTCTGGGTGCAATAGATTTCGGAATTATTGTCGATGGTGCTGTAATTATTGTAGAAAGTACTGTATTTCTGATTGCTTCACAAGTCTTAAAGAAAAGGAAATTGACATCCAAAGAACGTGATGGTGTTGCGGCAGATGCCTCAAAAAAAATGATGAATGCTGCCTTCTTTGGTCAGTTAATTATTCTAATTGTTTTTCTACCAATATTAGCATTAGAAGGTATTGAGGGCAAAATGTTCAAACCAATGGCATTGACCTTCATTTTTGCAATGATTGGTGCAATGGTACTTTGTTTGACGTATGTGCCAATGATGTCTGCCTTGGTTTTAAGAGTACCAAAGTCAGACAAAAAATCTTATGGCGATAAATTTGTGCATTGGGTAGAAGAAAAATACCAACCTTTATTAGTTAAAGCGATACAAAAAGGAAAATGGATTATAGGCATTGCAGTCGTGCTATTCGGACTAACAGTTTTTATGTTTAGTCGAATGGGAGGCGAGTTCATCCCACAACTCGATGAAGGCGATATTGCATTTCACGCCATTTTAAAACCTGGAAGCTCGCTTACAGAAACGATTGAAACGACCACAAAAATTGAACAAATTGTAAAAGCAAAGTTTCCAGAAGTTGAAAAAATAGTCAGTCGAATTGGTGTTGCAGAAATCCCAACAGACCCAATGCCAATGGATTTAGCCGATGTTTTTGTAATCTTGAAACCAAAAAGCGAATGGACAACTGCTGAAACTAAAGACGAACTGATTGAAAAAATGAAAGAAGCTGTAGAAATCGTACCGGGCGTTAATTATGAATTTACCCAACCCATTGAAATGCGATTTAATGAGTTGCTTGAAGGTGTTAGAGAAGACATTGCCATTAAACTTTATGGTGAAGATATTGAGGTACTCTCTCAAAAAGCAGAAGAAATATCTAAAATTATAGCTGGTACAGAAGGAATTGGAGATATGAAAGCGGAAGCTACAACAGGGTTGCCACAAATGACCATTTCGTATAACAGAAATAAATTGGCACAATACGGACTTCAAATAAATACCTTAAACCAAATTGTACAATCAGCATTTGCAGGAGGAACAGCGGGCGTTATTTTTGAAGGTGAAAAGCGATTTGATTTAGTGGTTAGGTTAAGTTCTCATAATCGTAAAGACATAACTGATGTTCAAAATTTGTTTATCAACTTGCCTTCTGGTGCACAAATTCCACTTCGCGAAGTAGCTGATGTAAGTTACAAAGGCGGTCCAATGCAAATCAGTAGAGACAATACCAACAGAAGAACCTACGTAGGTATCAACGTAAGAGGGCGTGATGTAAAATCGTTGGTAACTGAAATAAAATCCAAATTAGATGCACAATTAGAACTGCCTTCTGGTTATTTCATTCGCTATGGTGGTGCTTTTGAAAATTTAGAACGTGCCAGTAACCGTTTACAAACTGTTGTTCCTATTGCCTTGTTACTCATTTTTGTACTGATTTATTTTGCATTAAAATCCTTACCACAAACGTTGATGATTTACATCGCAATCCCCATGGCAACCATTGGTGGTGTAGTAGCATTGTGGTTACGAGATATGCCATTTAGTATTTCGGCTGGTGTTGGTTTTATTGTTTTATTTGGTGTTGCTGTTTTAAACGGATTGGTAATGATTAGTGGTCTGAATGAGTTAAAAGAAGAAGGTGTTACCAACCTAAAAGATAGAATCATTGAAGGTACAAAGCGAAGAATCAGACCAATTATGTTAACCGCGCTTACAGATGTTTTGGGTTTCTTGCCTATGGCAATTTCAGCATCAGCTGGAGCCGAAGTTCAACGACCTTTAGCAACCGTTGTAATTGGTGGTTTGTTAACCTCTACATTATTAACATTATTCGTGTTGCCCATATTATACCATTGGGTAGAAAACAAATCTTTCAAGTTTAGAGTAAATAAAAAAGTAATTCCAGTTACTGCGATGGTAGCTTTTATGTTTTTGTTACCAATAACAGGAAATGCGCAACAAATAAATGATTCGTTACCTATTATTTCGATGCAAGAAGCTGTAAAATTGGCTAAAGAAAACTATCCAAGTTTAAAACAACAACAACTTGAAATTGATAAGCAACAACAATTAAAAGGAACTGCTTTCGATTTTGGTACTACTCAAATTTTTACGGGAGGTGAAGAAATTAATAACGGAAATGGTATTTACACCACTATTGGAGTTGGTCAATCGAATATTGATGTATTTGGTATAGCACCAAAGAGAAAATTACTGGAGCAACGCATTCAATTAGCTCAAAAAGCGTTTCAGCTTTCAGAATTAGATTTAGAATTGGAAGTAAAGAAAGCGTGGGCAAATGCTTTACAGAGTAAAAGGAATTATAATTTATACAAAGAGTTAGATTCTATTTATACCAACTTTGAAAAAGCAGTAGCATTAAATTACGAAGTCGAAGCCATTTCTAAATTAGAATATTCAGCAGCCAAAAATCAAGCTTTACAGGTTCAGAATAAATTAATGCAATCAAAAAGTGAATATGCTATTGCATTACAACAGTTAAACCTTTGGTTGGTTTCAGATGATTTTTTCACGGTTTCAGATGAAATTGATATAGAGAGCGAAATAAATGTAGAATCCTTTAGTATAGAAGCACACCCTTTATATACTGTTTCTCAACTTCAACTCGCAGAGGCAGAAGCAAACTTTAAAGCTGCCAAAGCTGAAAATTTACCAAAGTTAAACCTGCAAGGTGGTTTGCAAAAAGTAAACGGAAATTCAGGGTTTTATACCTATCAAGCTGGTATTTCCATACCGTTTTTATCTGTTACAACAAAAGCACAAGTTAGAACTGCAAAAATTGATAGGCAAATTGCCGAATCAAATATGCATTTCAAGCAAAAGGAAGTGCAATCTAAATTTAATCAAGCCAAAGAAAATCACCAAAAATGGAAAACATCTTGGCTGTTCTATAAGAATGAAGTATTACCACTTATTAAAGAACAAAAAACTGGTGCTTTGTTTGCCTATAGAGAAGGAGAGATTGATTACACGGCGTTTACACAACTTATAAAAGAAGCTATTCAATCTGAATTACAAGCTCAAGAAGCATTAATAAATTATTTAGAAAGCACATTTCAACTACAATATTTTAATCAATAAGACAATGAAAAATACACAATATATAATTTTAGCATTACTAACAGTTTCATTTTTAGTTGTTGCTTGCGGAAATAAAGAAAGCCACAAAGGAGGTGATGGTCATTCTCATAACGAAGAAGTAAAGTCGGAAGCTGAAGAAACTCATAGTGAAGAAGAAGTGATGCTTTCACAACAACAATTTGAAGCCTTAAAAATGAAAATAGATACCATTGTATTGCGCAATATGAGTGGCTATGTGGAAGCCAATGGCACATTAGAAGTGCCACCACAAAGTGAAGCAGCAATAACTTCTGTAGTTGGTGCAAATGTGATATCCATAAAAGTGATTGAAGGAGACAAAGTGAATAAAGGTCAAGTTGTGGCATATCTTTCACATCCAAATATTATTCAAATGCAAACCGATTATTTGAATGCTTTTAGCAATAGTAATTTTTTAAAGAAGAACTTTGAGCGTCAGCAAAAATTATATGATGCAGGAGTTGGCTCTGGTGCAAATTTTCAAAAAGCTGAAGCCGAATATGAGGCTTCTAAAGCTATGGTAAATGGTTTGGAGGCCCAGTTGAAACTATTAAACATAAATACGTCATCAGTACGAAATGGAACAATTGCTCAAAGTATTTCCTTACGCAGTCCTATTGAAGGCTATGTGCAAAAGGTAGAAGTAAAAACAGGACAGTATGTTGAACCTCAAACCGAACTTTTTGAAATAGTAAATACACATCACGTTCACGCCGACTTAATGGTGTTTGAAAAAGATGTATATAAAGTAAAGAAAGGTCAAAAAGTAACATTTACGCTACAATCCATACAGGATGAAGAATTAACCGCAGAAATATATTCGGTAAGTAAAACTTTCGAAGACAATCCCAAAGCGGTACACGTGCACGCAGAAATTGAGAATAAAAAGGGGATTCTTATTCCTGGAATGTATATTCAAGGAAAAATCCAAACAGAAAATATGGAAACTATGGCGTTACCCGAAAGCGCGATAGTAAAAGAAGGTGATAAATTTTTTGTGTTTTCGGCAGAAAAAGAAAATGACGATTGGAGTTTTAAACCAGTTGAAGTGCTTTTAGGAGCGAAAGATGGCAATTGGATAGCAGTTCAATTTACTGAAGAACAAGATAAAATCACAAAATTCGCTTATAACAATGCGTATTATTTAATAGCCGAAATGAAAAAAGGCGAAGCAGAACACGAACATTAATTATGCAAACAATAGAACAATTATTAGAATCAAAAGATATTCGTATTACAGCAATGCGTTTGTTAATTTATAAGTTTCTTGCTGAAAAAGAAATTGCGGTAACATTAAGTGATATTGAAAATGCTTTTGATAAAGCTGATAGAACGACATTGTATAGAACAGTAAAAACATTTGAGGAAAAAGCAATAGTGCATCAAATAGATGATGGCACAGGAATTACTAAATATGCTCTGTGTGAAAACGGATGTAATTGCGAGATTGAAACTGATTTACATTTGCATTTTCATTGCAATAACTGTAATGAAACCATTTGCTTAACTGAGCATAAAATTCCCCAAATTAAAGTCCCAGAAGGCTTCGTTTCAGAAAATGTAAACCTGGTGGTAAAAGGTATTTGTGATAAATGTAGTGGTTAAGAAACTTACATTTACTACATTCTATTTTATATTTTTTAACCGTTCCCAACACATAATTCCAACGCTCTAAAAACCAAAAGAGCTAAAATTTTCCGAAAATTCGCAATTATGTATTTAAGTATTTGCTTAAATACGTAATTAATTATATGTTTGTACGACAAAGCTAATAACTTTAATAAAAATATATACACAAATGAAATTAGAAATAACCTGTACAAGGGCGGAAGCCAACCATAAGCAGTTACAAAACTGTATGGAGACATTGGATAATATGGAAGGGAGTTTTCAAAAAATGACAAAACTTTTATCAATTGCCGGAAGCGATGTAAGATTAAAAATTCTTTATTTATTGAATTTAGAAAATGAACTATGTCCTTGTGATTTAGCAGATATTCTAAAAATGAGTGTTCCTGCGATCTCACAACATATACGTAAAATCAAAGATGCAGGAATAATCAATTCAAGACGAGATGGTCAAACGCTTTACTATTCATTAAATAAAGATGAAACAGAGATATTTGGTAGCATTTTTAAATCTATAGAATTAATTAGAAAAACAGCATAATTTATAAAGAAATGAAAACAGAAAAAACATCAAAAAACGCAGCATACACAGGTTTATTTGCTGCTGTAGCAGCATCATCTTGTTGCATACCACCTGTTATAGCATTAATAGCTGGTGTTGGAGGAAGTGCATCTGCGCTATCTTGGATGGAACCTTTTAGACCCTATTTAATTGGTTTGGCCATAGTAGCAATTGGCTATGCTTGGTATAATTATTTAAAACCGAAAAATGCTGATGATTGTGGTTGTGAAGTTGATGCAAAACCGAAATGGTTTCAAACCAAAGGTTTTTTAATTGGTATTACATTGTTTGCAGCAGTTTCAATTGCTTTCCCTTATTATGCTCATATTTTTTATCCTGATAATAAGAAAGAAGTGGTTATAGTCAATCAATCCAATATTCAAACATTAAATTTTGATGTTAAAGGGATGACTTGTGCATCTTGTGAAGAACACGTTAAACACGCAGTTAATGAGTTAGAAGGTATTGTAAATATCAATGCTTCCTATGAAAAGGCAAACGCAGAAGTGGAGTTTGATAATACAAAAACGACTAAAGAGGATATAGAAAAAGCAATAAACTCAACAGGATATAAAGTAATTAATAAAGAAAAAGATGAGTAATAAAATAATAAATTTAAACATCAACGGAATGACTTGTTCTGGGTGTTCATCACATATTGAAAAAGATTTAAACGTTAAAGACGGAATTGTAAGTAGTATTGTAAATCACGAAACAGGAAAAGCGGAATTTGTATATGACAGCAATAAGTTAAGCAATCAAGATGTTATTAATGCAGTAAACAATGTAGGTAATTATTCAGTTATTGAGGATATCGAAAAGGAAGATTGCTGTATTACAAATGCCAAAGATTATGATGGAAAGAATAAATTCGATTTAATTGTTATTGGTGGTGGTTCAGCAGCTTTTTCAGCAGCCATAAAAGCGGAAAGCATTGGCTTAACAACATTAATGGTAAATGATGGATTAGATTTTGGTGGCACTTGTGTCAATGTTGGCTGTGTACCTTCTAAAAATTTGATTAGAGCTGCCGAAACAGCGTATCACGCAACACATTCTAATTTTAAAGGAATTAAACCAAAAGGTGTTGAAATTGATTTTACTCAAATTATAAAAGACAAAAAAGCATTAGTGTCCACATTACAACAACATAAATATATGGATGTAGTAAGTGATTTTAAAAACTTAACAATGCTTAAAGGTTGGGCTGAATTTGTAGATAATAAAACCATTCTTGTAGATGGAAAAGATACATACACCGCAACTAACATCATTATAGCAACAGGAGCGACAACAAACATTCCAAACATTGAAGGACTAAATAAAGTAGGCTACTTAACGAATGTTTCTTTATTTGATTTAGAAGAAAAACCAAAAAGCTTAACCATAATGGGAGCTGGATATATTGGATTGGAAATTGCAATGGCATATAACCGCTTGGGTGTAAAAGTTCGTATTATAGAATTTACAGATAGACCATTACGTAGTCAAACCAACGATATTACAGATGTTTTAGAAGCACAAATGAAAGGTGAAGGGATTGAAATCCTTCCAAATTTTAGAGCCATTAAATTTGAAAAAGATGGCGACAACACTATTATTCATTGTAAATGTCCTGATGGTTCTACCACTCAAATAATTGAAGAAGGACTTATTGTTGTAGCTATAGGAACAAAACCAAATACATCTAAATTAGGTCTTGAAAATATTGACTTAAACCTGACAGACAAAGGACATATTTTAGTTAATAAAAAAATGGAAACTAATATTCCCAATATTTATGCAGCAGGTGACGTAACAAACACACCGCCTTTTGTTTATACAGCAGCAAAAGAAGGAAGTACAGCAGTAAATAACGCGTTTTCATTATCAAAAAATAGAGTGGATTATACATCGTTACCTTGGGTAGTATTTACAGATCCACAAATTGCAGGAGCTGGTATGGATGAAGTAGAAGCCGAAAAATCAGGCATCCCTTTTGAAGTGTCTAAATTAGATTTAATTCACGTTCCAAGAGCTTTAGCAGCTCAAGATACCAGAGGATTTATAAAGCTAATTCGCAATACGGAAACGGATAAATTAATAGGTGCAAGAGTAATAGCACCAGAAGGAGGTGAACTCATCCAACAATTAAGTATGGCTATTAAATTTGGAATTACAGTAAAAGATTTGGCTGAAAGTTTTTATCCATACTTGACACTTGGAGAAGGCATCAAATTAGCAGCAATTACTTTTGGAAAAGATGTTTCTAAATTGAGTTGTTGTGCGAGTTGATCCCGACTAAATGCCATACACATTTACAATTCTCACCAACAATGCACTTCCATTGCACTTAATAAAATAGCATCTTTGGGTGTTATAAATTTTATTATGAAAAAAAAGAAACTCAATTTACGAGATTTAAAACCAAATTCAGAAGAACAACATAGTCACGATGATGGTCACAATCATAGTGGTAACTCAAGTAATATTAAAGCCTATATTCCGGCAATCATAAGTTTTACAATGCTTATTGTTGGTATCGCTTTAGATTATTTTGATGTTCCATTTTTCAAGGATTGGATTCGCATTATTTGGTATGGTATAGCTTATTTGCCAGTTGGGCTTCCTGTTGTAAAAGAAGGTTGGGAAAGTATTAAAAAAGGCGATGTATTTACAGAGTTCTTTTTAATGTCCATTGCAACTATTGGTGCGTTTATTATTGGCGAATATCCTGAAGGTGTTGCTGTAATGTTGTTTTATGCAGTTGGGGAATTATTTCAAAATGCAGCAGTTAATAGAGCAAAAGGAAATATAAAAGCATTATTGGATGTTAGACCAAATGAAGCTCTGGTATATCGCAACAATGATTATGTGTCTGTAAGTCCAGAAACGGTTGAAATTGGCGAAAAAGTGCAAGTACGTGTAGGAGAAAAAATTCCATTGGATGGTATTCTACTTTCCGACAAAGGTTCATTTAATACAGCTGCATTAACAGGCGAAAGTAAACCAGATACTATTGCAAAAGGCGAAAAAGTATTTGCTGGAAGTATTAATATGGATGGAGTAATTGAAATTGAAACCACCATAGAATTTAAAGATAGTTCCATTGCTCGGATTTTGGATATGGTACAGAACGCAACAGCTCGCAAATCTAAAACCGAATTATTCATCAGACAATTTGCTCGTATTTACACACCAATAGTTGTGTTTTTAGCAATAGGTGTTACGTTTCTACCATACTTTTTTGTAGATGATTATGTTTTTAGAGATTGGCTATACAGAGCCTTAATTTTCTTGGTGATTTCTTGTCCTTGTGCTTTGGTAATATCCATTCCGTTGGGTTATTTCGGAGGATTGGGAGCAGCTTCAAAAAACGGAATTTTATTTAAAGGCGCTTCCTTTTTAGATGCAATGACCAAGATAAACACGTTGGTGATGGATAAAACAGGAACGGTTACTAAAGGTGTTTTCAAAATAAAAGAAATCAAAGCAATTGGTTGGGATGAAAAAGAGTTTATGCAGTACTTGATGGCTATGGAAGAACAATCCACACATCCTATCGCAAAAGCCATTTTAGAATATAGAGCAGAAGGCGAAGATTATGAGGCTTCTGAAGTATCTGAAATAGCAGGAAAAGGGTTAAAAGGTATTGTAAATGGTAAGACTGTTTTAGTTGGTAATAAAGCCCTAATGACAGCAAATAATATTAAAGTTTTAGAGGAAACAGAAACTATCGTTGAATCTATAGTATTAGTATCTATAGCCAATACATTTGCAGGTTATGTTGTTATTGCAGATGAATTAAAAGAAGATGCAAAAGAAACAATTACAGCCTTACATAAAGTTGGTATTAATAATATAATGATGCTTTCTGGAGATAAGGATTCCATTACCCAACAAGTAGCAAGAGAATTAAATATTGAAAAGGCTAAAGGTGGTTTGTTACCAGAAGATAAATTAAATGAAGTTGAGCTTTTAAAACAAAATCCTGAAAATAAAATTGCTTTTATAGGTGATGGTATTAATGACGCACCAGTTTTAGCAGCAAGTGATGTAGGAATAGCAATGGGTGGTTTAGGAAGTGATGTCGCTATTGAAACAGCAGATGTTATCATTCAAACAGACCAACCTTCAAAAGTCGTAAGGGCTATTAAAATTAGTCGTTCCACTCGCAAAATTGTATGGCAAAACATCATTTTAGCATTTGGAGTAAAAGTAATTGTTCTGATTTTAGGGGCAGGTGGTTTAGCAACAATGTGGGAAGCAGTTTTTGCCGATGTTGGTGTGGCTTTATTAGCAATATTAAATGCAGTTAGACTACAACGAATGCGATGGAGTTAACCATTAAACTTCTGTTAAACAAAATGAACATTTGTTAAAATTTCGTAACTTCGCAAACAGTATGAAACAAGTATTCCATAAAATAATGTCTTTAGCAATGGCTTTTGTAGTGTTATTTTCTACAATGTCATTTACTATGAATATGCATTATTGCGGAGATACTTTAGTAGAAACGGCTATTTTCCATAAAGCCAAAGGTTGCGGTATGGAAATGGAAAAACCTTCTACTGAAGGATGTTCTATTACCAAGAAAAATTGTTGCGATGATAAACAATTAGCAATTGAAGGTCAAGACGAACTTCAATTACAAGTTGACAAAATTTCATTTGAAAAACAGGTATTCATTGCTTCATTTGTTTACACTTATATTAACCTTTTTGAAGGTTTAGAAAATAATGTATCTTCTTACGAAGAATACAAACCACCACTCGTCGTCAGGCAAATCTTCAAGATTGACGAGACTTATTTAATTTGATTTTTAAACAATAGGCTGTGTTATCCTATGGCTATGTGTCATAAGGATAATTTGTTGTATTCGGTGTTTTCTCAACATCAATGTCTAACTGTTTAATAATCAAACTATATGCTTAATAAAGCAATCAAATTTCTTATAGAGAATAAACTCGTTGCAGTACTACTACTCGTCCTTTTCGTAGGATGGGGTACGGTAAATGCACCTTTTAATTGGGATACTGGATTTTTACCAAGCAATCCTGTAGCGGTAGATGCAATTCCAGATATTGGAGAAAACCAACAAATTGTATTTACAAAGTGGGATGGTCGTTCACCACAAGATATTGAAGACCAAATTACCTATCCATTAACCACATCCTTGTTAGGTATTCCTGGAGTAAAAACCATTCGTAGTTCGTCTATGTTTGGCTTTTCAAGTATCTATATCATTTTTGAAGAAGACATAGAATTTTACTGGAGTAGAAGTCGTATTCTCGAAAAACTAAACTCATTACCAAGTGGTTTATTACCTGAAGGTGTTAATCCTGCTTTGGGTCCAGATGCCACAGGATTAGGACAAATATTTTGGTACACGTTAGAAGGTCGTGATGAAAACGGAAACGTAACTGGTGGTTGGGATTTGCAAGAGTTACGAAGTATTCAAGATTACTATGTTAAATATGCACTATCCTCTGCAAGCGGAGTATCAGAAGTAGCATCTATTGGTGGTTATGTTCAAGAATACCAAGTAGATGTTAATCCTGAATTGATGCGTCAATATAATATTGGATTACATCACGTTGTAAAAGCAGTTAAAGAAAGTAATAAAGACATTGGTGCACAAACTATTGAAATTAATAATGCAGAATATTTAGTACGTGGTTTAGGTTATGTGAAATCTATTGAAGACATAGAAAATGCAGTCGTTACTTCCGAAGATTATACAGCAATACGAATCAAAGACATTGGAAAAGTCTCTTTAGGTCCAGCAACACGACGTGGGTTATTAGATAAAGAAGGTGCGGAAGTTGTAGGTGCTGTTGTAGTTGCGCGATATGGTGCAAACCCAATGGAAGTAATCAATAATGTAAAAGAGAAAATTAACGAATTAAGTGCAGGATTACCTTCAAAAGTATTAGCAGATGGTAGAACCTCACAAGTCACCATAGTACCATTTTATGATAGAACAGTATTAATTCAAGAAACATTAGGTACACTCAATGAAGCCTTAACATTAGAGATACTAATTACCATTTTGGTCATTATCATTATGGTATTCAATCTTCGAGCATCTGTACTTATATCTGGACTACTACCAGTTGCGGTTTTAATGGTGTTTATAGCTATGAAGTTCTTTGGTGTAGATGCAAACATTGTCGCTTTATCTGGTATTGCAATTGCTATTGGTACAATGGTTGATGTCGGTGTCATACTTTCAGAAAACATTATAAGGCATTTGGATGAAGATGATGGAACACAATCCATTAATACAGTAGTTTATAATGCCACAGCAGAAGTTTCAGGCGCTATTGTAACCGCAGTAATGACAACAATAATCAGTTTTATTCCTGTATTTACTATGATTGGTGCAGAAGGAAAATTATTTAGACCATTAGCCTTTACAAAAACCTTTGCTCTAACAGCATCTATTATTGTTGCTTTGTTTTTAATACCACCATTTGCAGCATTTTTATTCAGAAAGAAAAGCATTAAAACCAAATTTAAATATGTTTTAAATGGCATTTTAATAGCATTGGGTATAGTAGCAGTAGTTTACGGTTATTGGTTAGGTTTAATATTGATTGGTTTTGGAATTGTTGCACTTATAAAGCAACAAGAAATAGTATCAGAAAAACAAGCCAACCTTATCAATATTATTATTTCGGTATCAGCGATAGTATTTCTGTTAGCCGAATATTGGAGACCATTAGGTGTTGATAAAAGTATCTTCTGGAATCTCATTTTTGTTAGTGTTATATGTTTTGGTTTATTAGGCGTTTTCTCATTATTCATCAAATATTACACACGTATTTTAAGGTGGTGTTTAGATAATAAGTTATTGTTTTTATCTGTACCAACTGCTATTGTAATTGCAGGTTTTTTCATTATGAAGAATACTGGTAAAGAGTTTATGCCATCCTTAAATGAAGGCTCATTTCTACTAATGCCAACTTCAATGCCTCATTCTGGCGTAGAAGAAAACAAACGAGTTTTACAGCAATTAGATATGGCAGTAGCCAGTATTCCAGAGATTGAAACGGTAGTTGGTAAATCAGGAAGAACAGAATCAGCTTTAGACCCAGCACCTCTATCTATGTATGAGAACATCATTCAGTATAAATCAGAATATATGCTGAATGCAGATGGAGAAAGACAACGCTACAAAGTAAATGATGATGGTTTGTTTGAATTAAAAGATGGTCGATTAATTCATAACGAAAATATAGCTGTCAGTTCGAGCGCAGTCGAAAACAAAGCGATAATCAAATCAACTTTATTAAATGTCAAAAGGTCTCAATTAATCGAAGATGATGATGGTGAATACTACCGCAATTGGCGAACAGAAATACAGTCACCAGACGATATTTGGAATGAAATCTTAAGAGTCACCAAATTACCAGGTGTTACGTCAGCACCAAAACTACAACCTATTGAAACCAGATTGGTAATGCTTCAAACAGGAATGCGATCACCTATGGGAATTAAAGTGAAAGGTCAAGACTTAAAGCAAATTGAAGCGTTTGGCGTCAAATTAGAGAACATTATCAAGGAAGCAGAAGGTGTTAAAGAAGAAGCTGTTTTTGCAGACCGTATTGTTGGTAAACCTTATTTGCTCATTGATATTGATAGAGAGAAAATTGCACGTTACGGAATTTCTATACAAGATGTTCAGGATGTATTAAAAGTCGCAGTTGGTGGTATGGTATTAACACAAACGGTTGAAGGTCGTGAGCGATATGGTGTTCGTGTGCGATACCCAAGAGAATTAAGAGCAAATCCAACAGACTTACAACAGATTTATGTGCCAGTTGAAAAAGGCAGTCCTGTTCCATTAAGCGAATTGGCAACCATTCGTTACGAACAAGGTCCACAAGTTATTAAAAGTGAAGATACTTTTTTAGTAGGTTATGTATTGTTCGATAAATTAGATGGTTTTGCAGAAGTAACTGTTGTTGAAAATGCACAAGCATTGATTCAAGAAAAGATAGATTCAGGTGAATTAATTGTACCAAAAGGAATCAACTATGCTTTTACAGGAACTTATGAAAATCAGTTACGAGCAGAAAAAACCTTATCGGTTGTTGTACCGTTAGCATTGGCAATTATCTTTTTAATACTGTATTTCCAATTCCGTTCTGTGGCAACCTCATTAATGGTATTTACAGGTATAGCAGTAGCGTTTGCAGGTGGATTTATAATGATATGGCTCTATGGTCAAGATTGGTTTTTAAACTTCAATTTCTTTGGCGAAAATATGCGAGACTTATTTCAGATGCATCCCATTAATTTAAGTGTAGCGGTTTGGGTTGGGTTTATTGCACTCTTTGGTATTGCAACAGATGATGGTGTAGTAATGGCAACGTATTTAACGCAAACTTTTGATAGAAATACACCAGAGAATAAAAAGGAAATTAGAGCGTCCATAGTAGAAGCAGGAGAAAAACGTATCAGACCTTGTTTAATGACTACAGCTACAACCATTTTAGCATTATTACCAGTATTAACCTCTACAGGACGAGGAAGCGATATTATGATACCTATGGCAATTCCAAGTTTTGGAGGAATGCTCATAGCCTTAATAACCCTATTTGTAGTGCCAGTATTATATAGCTGGAAATCTGAAGTTCAACTTAAAAGAGCAACAAAATGAAATACATAAAAATCAATATAAAAACGGTCTTTGTTCTTTGTGCTTTATGCTTCGTGCTTTCTGCGCAAAGTCAAGAGTTAGAAACGCTTATTAATGTAGCACTAAATAACAATCCAGAAATTCAAAAATTTGAATTGCAATACAAAAGAGTTTCTGAAAAAGTAAACGAAGTCAATACGATACCTAATACCGAATTTGGTGTAGGTTACTTTGTGAGCGAACCAGAAACACGAACAGGAGCGCAACGCTTTAAAGTATCTGCTAAACAAATGTTACCGTGGTTTGGTACAATTACGTCACGAGAAAATTATATCAGTTCATTAGCTGATGCTAAATATGAAGACATCGTTATTGCAAAGCGAAAATTGATGGCTTCTGTATCACAATCCTATTATAATTTATACGCCAACAAAGCAAAACAAATGGTGCTAACAGAAAACATTAAACTATTGGATACCTATGAAACATTAGCACTTACATCTGTTGAGGTTGGTAAAGCATCTGCTGTAGATGTGTTGCGATTACAAATGCGTCAAAATGAAATGCAACAACTAAAAGATGTTTTAAGTCAACAATTTTTAGCGGAACAAACTAATTTCAATAAGCTTTTGAATAGGAAAAATGATATAGCTGTTACTGTGGTAGATAGTTTAATGATGCCTTCAGAAGACTTTGAAATCACTACTGAAAATTTAGCATTACATCCCGAATTGTTGAAGTATGATAAATTATATCAATCCATAGAACAATCAGAATTACTAAATCAAAAAGAAAGCAGTCCTATATTTGGTTTTGGATTAGACTATATCAATGTTTCAGAAAGACCAGATATGAGTTTTTCGGATAACGGTAAAGATATTGTAATGCCTATGGTTTCGGTATCCATTCCAATTTTTAATAAAAAATATAAATCTCAAACCAAGCAAAATGAGTTAGAACAGCAAGAAATAACAGCTCAAAAACAAGAACGATTAAACACTTTGGAAACGCTTTTAAGTAAAGCGAATAATGAGCGTATTTCTGCAAGAATAAGTTATGCAACCCAAACTAAAAATCTAAAACAAGCTAAAGTTGCCGAAGAAATTTTAATCAAAAGTTACGAAACAGGAACGATTGATTTTAATGATGTTTTAGATATTCAAGAATTGCAATTAAAGTTTCAAATGAACCAAATAGAGTCTGTTAAGACCTACTATGTTCAAAGCACCATAATTAATTATTTAATTCAGTAAACAATGAAACACACATATCACATACACGGAATGACTTGCAACGGTTGTCGCAGTCACGTAGAAGAAACACTTTCTAAAGTGGAAGGTGTTTCAAAAGCAACAGTCAATTTAGAAAAGGCAGAAGCCACTATCGAAATGGAATCGCATATTCCTATAGAAACATTTCAAGAAGCCTTAAAAAATGATGGTGGTAGATACAGTATTCATAAACAAGGTGAACATCATCACCATTTAGAAGATAAAAAGGAAAACCAACCAAAAGCAAAAGGCACAGGTACATTTTATTGTCCTATGCATTGTGAAGGAGATAAAACTTATGATAAAGCAGGAGATTGTCCTGTTTGCGGAATGGATTTGGTCGAAGAACAAAATCTATCGACAGCTACAACTGAACAATGGACGTGTCCAATGCATCCAGAAGTTGTAAAAGATGAAGCAGGTTCGTGTCCTATTTGCGGTATGGATTTAGTACCAATGCAACCAGATGTTTCAGCAGAAGAAAAAACCTATAAAAAACTATTGAAGAAGTTTTGGATAGCATCTGTTTTCACTTTACCAATTTTTATAATCGCAATGAGCGAAATGCTTAATAATAATCCATTGTATGATATAATGGAACAGAAAAACTGGAACTGGATTCAATTCGTTTTATCAATTCCAGTCGTATTCTATGCTACTTGGATGTTCTTTGAACGTGCTTATAGAAGTATAAAAACGTGGAATCTCAATATGTTTACCCTAATTGGGATTGGTGCAGGTGTGGCTTGGTTATTTAGTGTGTTTGGGATGTTATTTCCAGATGTATTTCCTGAACAATTTAAAACTGAATCAGGTGCAGTACACGTCTATTTTGAAGCAGCAACGGTTATTCTAACCTTGGTGCTTTTAGGACAGTTGTTAGAAGCGCGTGCCCATAGCAAAACCAATTCGGCAGTAAAAGAATTATTAAAGTTAGCACCTAATAAAGCTATAAAAATAATAGATGGTGAAGAAGTTGAAGTCAGTATAGATAAGATAGAATTAAAAGATATTCTAAAAGTTAAACCAGGAGATAAAATTCCTGTGGATGGTGTAATAACTGAAGGCGAAACAACTATTGACGAATCTATGATTACGGGAGAACCTATTCCTGTAAACAAATCTCAAGATGATAAAGTAAGTAGCGGAACAATTAATGGGAATCAATCATTCTTGATGAAAGCGGAAAAAGTAGGAAGTGATACGTTACTCTCACAAATCATTCATATGGTTAATGATGCCAGTAGAAGTCGCGCACCTATTCAAAATTTAGCAGATAAGGTATCAGGTTATTTTGTGCCAGTTGTAGTTCTTATTTCTATTATCACATTTATTGTTTGGGCAATTTGGGGTCCAGAACCAGTTTATGTGTATGCGTTTGTGAATGCAATTGCAGTACTAATCATTGCGTGTCCTTGTGCTTTAGGTTTAGCAACACCAATGTCTGTAATGGTTGGTGTGGGC
>NZ_FQYK01000004.1 GCF_900141715.1 Algibacter luteus
TACCACACGGTAGTTGGGTTGATATTAGCATCCGTATCATCACAGTCGTCAATAGTAGGCGCTGTAGTTGAGTATCCACCAGGGTTTGTACACTGAGTAGCGGTTAACTGGCTACCGAAGTAACCATCAGAATCATTATCTACACCTAAGTACCACACTGTAGTCGGGTTGATATTAGCATCCGTATCATCACAGTCCGTATTATCTGCAACATATCCAACAGGTTGGGATGCAGCAACTTGACTTACAGCCGGATTCCCATAAGTATCACTATCTAAATCTTGATACCACGTTGTAACTCCATTTGTAGAAGTTAGACCAATTTTATCGATACCTATATCGCTTCTAGCTTGTCCATTAATATTTCCTAAAGTTCCAATAATTCTTAATCGAACATATCCTCCCTCATATGCAGATAAATCTTCAGTATGAGTTTTCCATGCTGCTGAACTGCTAGTTTGTTGCTCACCGTCAAATCGTTGTATTTCTACCCAGCTACTACCATCATTTGTAGATGCTTCTAAAGATATACTCCCGAGCTGAGAGCCATACATATGATAATCGAAAGAAAACATTGCGTTCGTTTGATTAGTTAAATTGAAACATGGACTATTGATAATAGCAGTTTGAAAATCACCTCCATTATCTGCTTCTGTATAAAGAAAATATGTGCCATCAGATGGACCTGAAGGTCCCGTGCTTCCAGAAGGTGTTCCACTTGTTGTACCAAAGCTCCAATTAAAATTGTCGCCAGTATCTTGGGTCCAATCGCCAAGGCTGTTTTCAAAACTTTCATTATAAGGGAAGGTACTAATTAATGTTCCTGAACACGGAGGTGGATTAGTAGCTGTAAAATTTATAGATGCACTATAGACAGAAGTGGCAATATTACATCTTGTACGAACTTGTACTTCATAATTTGTACCATCAACTAAACTATTAATGGTATAGGTGTTTGTTGTAATATTAGTATATTCTGTCCATGAAGGAGCACCAATGACTCTGTATTTTAAATCATATGTTGCTGATGGAATATTGTCCCAATCTATTATAGCGGATAAAGCAGTTGTAGTTGTATCTGCAGTTATATTTGCAGGAGGATTTGTGTTATCACAAGGGATTGGAAAACTTAGTATTTTAAAATCATCAAAAATAAAACCGTCAAAAGTAGTTGTTAAATCATCTTCTCGATTAGAACTATCTGTTTTAAATCTAAAACGAAATTGTACATTACTCTGACCAGTCAAAAAACTATTATCATCATTATTGATAAGAATTTCTTCCATAACCCATTTATCCATGCTGTCTCCATCATAAACAGTATTACCGTTTGATGATTGGTGAGTATCTGTCGTTTTGTTTAAATGAAAATTGGTTAACGAAGTGGCAGCTGGTTTGTTGTATTTCCCGCAAAGTGCTGACCAATTAGTTCCTCCGTCGATACTTGCTTCAAATTGTACCATATCGTAGTTTCTTTCTAAATCCCATTTCGCATAAAATTGAACTAGAGAATGAGATGAGGATGACAGGTCAATAGAAGAGTTTAATGTTAATGTTTTGTTCTCATTGTTCGTATATGCTCCAGAAGGAGAATCAGTTATGGCTACTGAACCTATATAAGAATCACCGGTTGTACCCCAGGACCCACCAGATGCTGTCCAGTTTGAAATGTTAGTATCATTATCTTGAAACAGCACATCTTGCTGAAAGTATTTTACATAATTAGCACGGTATATTATAAAGTCATTGTTACTTAATGTAATCTGAAATTCTATTTCATCATTTGGTTGTATACTCGCATCTAAAGTATATGGAACTGTTAAATTTCTCTGCTCTAATTTAGACCAACCTGTTTGTACAGCCGGAGAGGTCAAAGAAGTAATATTTGAAGAAACTGGTGTAACGGTTAAAGTAATGTCGTTATAAGTTTTTCCCAAATATTCAATACCAAATGTAAAATTTCCGGAAGTGTTAGAAATATCACTCGTGTTTAAATCATGAAACTTAGCAAATTTTCCAGAATAAAGAACAGACAAAAAGTTCATTCTCATAGCGCGTCTAGAGATTTCAGTAATTAATGTAGTTGACGGCCAAAAATCATCTCCATTTTCAGGAGCGAAAGCTAAAACATCTTTACCGGAGCCTGAACTAGTTTGACTAGGCGTTCCAGAAGTTACTGATGGACCACCTAGCATCCAGTCATTTATATCACCATTAGCTTCATATAAAGTATTTGGCGCCGAACCATAAATATATCTGTTGTATTGTGTTAGATCGTGACAAATTTTAGCATATTCGTCTTCTCTACCTGAATCAGCCGCGGTTGATTCGCCATTATATGATGAAGTAACAATAGAATTTAATCCACCGTGATGGTTTACCGCTACTTTTATATCATGACTCGTAATAAAATCTTGTACAATTTGAGTTTCTGGTTCAGATCCGGCTGAAGGTCCTCTATAGGTATTACTTGATGTAGTTCCTGAAGATCCAGTATTATCCCATCCCCAATAGTAATTAAAGTTTCTATTTAAATCTACACCTCGTACATTATTATTAAGATCTGTAGTTCCGTTATCAGCAACACCAGGTCTTAAATTTTTACGCTGTAAACCATTACCACCTGGGGCAATTACTTCATTCCAGCGATACCCGTCAGGGTTACTTATTGGCATCACATAAATTTCATGATTATCAACAATATTTTTTATAAACGGATCGGTACTATAATTTTCAAGTATATACCACATGAAATAAAAGGTGTTCATAACACTACTTATTTCTCGGGCATGCATTGCGCCAGTTATTAAAGTTTCAGGTTCGTTGGGCTCATCGATATCAGGATTATCCGAAATTCGAACATAATACACTGTTTGCCCAGACCAAGTTGTACCTCCAGTACTGTTACCATGGGTAGTTTGATTTGTTGGAGACGCATCTGTTCTTACCGATATTAAATTGGGGTAAAGTGTTCTCATTAAATCAAGCTCAGCATAAGCTTCACTGAGTGTTAAGGCACCTCCAAATGATGCACCTAATTTAAAATTTGTTGGTGTCGCCCAATCAATTTCGTCACAATCGTCATGTTGCGCTGGGTTATCAATTAAACTACTTTTTTTACTTAGCGTTTTTGCTGCTAATGCTCTATTTTGAATTGTCTTTAATTTCTCAGCTTGTAGTGCTGCCTGAGCTTTTGGCAATTCAATAGCATTTCGTTCTTCATAATACTGATATAAATCATCTATTAAGACATTATATGTGATTCCATTTTTTTGTAATACTTTTAATTCACTATCACTCAGCTCCATGACCAAATTATTGTTCACAAATTTTGGCCCACAAGACAAATCTATGCCTGCTTTTTGAATATTTTGTAAGGTAGTTGTTGAGGGATTAGGAACCGCAATTCTTTTTGCGGTCTGATTTAGGTTTTGAGAGAAACTAAATTGCGCTATTAAAATAAGCATTAAGCCTAAGAGAGTAATTTTCTTCATCAGATTTTGGGGTTTGAATGAATTTTGTGGGGCTAAGATAGAATTTTAATCTATTAATATCCGTGAAACGCAAAAAAATCCGATGAAATGCAACATGTTTTTTTACAATAAATTATAACACACTGAATATTAGTTATTTGTAAGATATATTTTTATGATCATATATGAAGGTGAAATATTACAATAATAAATTTTTATAGTATATTTCTTTAAAAAAAATGGTTAAACACGTTCTTTAAGACCAAGTTTATGACCGTAAAAGGCATAATAAAGAATAATAAAATAGCAAGGGATTAAAATCCAGTAACCATAAGATGCGGCTTCAGCAGTTGCATTAAGTTCGTTAATACCCGAGTTGATGAGAAGTTCTTTTTTATTATCAACTAAAGTACCGTATAACGGCGGTATGATAGCACCACCACTTATAGCCATTATTAATAGCGCAGACGCTGTTTTTGTAAACTTTCCTAATCCATTCAAGGCTAGGGGCCATACTGCAGGCCATACTAAAGCATTCGCAATACCAAGTGCTGCAACAAAAAGTACTGAAGTAAATCCGTTAGTAAATAAAATACAACAAGATAAAATGACACCCAAAATAGCACTAGCCTTTAAAGCAAAAGATTGACTCATGTATTTAGGAATTAAAAATACACCTAACGCATATGTAGCAACCATTGCCATTAAAGTAAATAAAGTGAAAAACTTGGCTTCTTCACCGGGTATATTTAATGAAATACCATAAGCAATAATGGTATCTCCTGCAATCACTTCAGCACCAACGTAAACAAAAAGTGCTAAAACGCCCATCCATAAGTGTGGAAATTGAAAAATATTTGATTTTGCCTTTCCTCCAGATTCCGAGACCTCTATTGGTTTCGCTTCCACATGCGGTAATGGCGCTTTTCTAATTAAAATTCCTAAAATAATCAAAACCACTGCCATTGCAATATAAGGTGTTACCACACTATCGGCCATGGTATCTAATAATGTTGCTTTTTCTACATCATCAACTGTACTCAGTTTTTCTTTTATTTCATCAATTCCAGACAATAGAATAGCTCCAAAAATAACTGATCCTAAAGCCCCTGCTACTTTGTTAGCTATTCCCATTATGGCAATACGTTTTGCAGCACTTTCTATGGGCCCCAGTATGGTAATGTAAGGGTTAGAAGCAGTTTGTAATAAAGTCATTCCCGTGCCTTGAATAAATATGGCTAATAAAAACATCCAATACGTTCTTGCTTCAGCAGCTGGAATAAAAACTAAGGCACCAATGGCCATAACAATTAAGCCTAAAGACATTCCTTTTCGATAACCAATTCTGTTTAATATATAAGATGCTGGTAGCGCCATAACTACAAAAGAAATGTAGGAAGCAGAAGCGACAAGATACGATTGAGCTTCAGTTAATTCATTAATGGTTTTCATAAAAGGAATGAGCGCTCCGTTTATCCAAGTCACAAATCCGAAAATGAAAAACAAACCAGCAATAATGATTATTGGGATTAACGTATTACTAGAATTATTTTGAGCAGTATTGGTTTTATTAGTCATCTTTATCAATATGTTTAAAGGTTTTAAATGTAATGATAAATTTTGGTACTTATAAACTAAGTTTCTTGTGGAGTTATTATACTATTTTATAAGACTCAGATTTGAAAGCATTCAGTTTTATGAAATATTTTAACGATAATATTTTTTCAATCCGAAAGAATTATCTATATTTGGAAAACCAAACTGGTTAACCAGTTTAATTAACCCACAATCTTCCCTTTTTCCTACAGGTGTTATAAATAAACTAACTATTAACAAATTATTTAAAACAAAACGTATGAAAACAAAAATACTTTTTACAAGGCAAAATTCTAAATCACTGTGCATCTTTATGATGTTATGCCTATGTTTTAACAATGGATGGAGCCAAGAACTTGTTAAAAACGGTACTTGTGATGAGCACGGAACAGGCGCTGACACCTCAAACACTAGTGATAATGCAGATGCTTGGGATATGACTCCTAATAGCACACTAAATGGCGGTATAACTAGTCCTTATAGGTACGATGCAACTACTAATCCTGATGGATGGAGAAATGATGCTTTAGAAGATTATATTGAAGCTACATATACAACAGATCCTATGGATTTATATGGTACTGATGAACAACCAGGTTCTACATCTAGTGGAAATAACGGTACTAGAGGAGTTAAATTATACGACGATGCCGACGGACAGCCTGTTATAACTCAATCTACACGTCGGTTATATCAGAGGGTAGTAGGACTTATTATAGGTAATGTTTATAATTTCTCTATAGATTCTCGTTCTGAAGCAGCAGGTACACCATCACAAGTGTATATACTAAATAACGAAATTGCCGATGAGACAGGTATTAACACTAATGGTTATACCGATACATCGGTTGTTGCAGGAATGGATATTACTAATGATGAAGGTACGTGGGTAACAAGCACATTTTCTTTTACGGCAACAACTACTGATGTTGTGATTTATGTTAGGTCACTTAATTCTATAGATGGAAGTACTGAGGTTTTTTATGATAATATTTCGCTCGTTAAGGATGCAACGGCATCCGTATCTGATTTTTCCTCTAGTTTTAAACTATATCCTAATCCAGCTCAAGATTTCATTTATATTGAATCAAAAACTGTGAAATTATCTTCTGTAGATATATTTAATGTTTTAGGATCTAAAATTATGACATCTAAAATTTTAAATAAGCGTATAAATGTTGCTAATTTGACTAAAGGTGTTTATTTCATGAAAATAAATGCTGAAGAAGGCGGAAGCGTTACGAAAAAAGTAGTTATTGAATAAAACAAATAAATAATAAAAAAAGCCTTTTAACTTGTAAAAGGCTTTTTTTATTATTAATATTTCATCAATACAATTATAACTCAAATATGAAAATTTATTTTTACTTCCTTACCGTATTTATTCTCTGTTTCTCTTGTTCTGAAACTAAAAAGAATACAACCAATTTAGTTAAAACAAATCAAGAATTGTATGACGCTATCAAAAATGCATCGCCAGGTACAGAAATTGTTTTAAACAATGGCGTTTGGAACGATGTAGAAATTAAATTTAGAGGTCAAGGCACTAAAGATCAGCCTATAATTTTAAAAGCAGAAACTGCTGGTAAAGTAAGTATTGAAGGTAAATCATATTTAAAATTTGGAGGTCAATTTTTAATTGTTGAAGGTTTACATTTTAAAAATGGTTATTCACCATCTGGAGCTGTTGTCGATTTTAAAATTAACGACGAAGAAATTGCCAATAATTGCACATTAACTAATTGTGTTATTGAAGATTTTAACAAGCTAAAACGAGATGATACCGATTTGTGGGTTAATTTCTGGGGAAGACATAATGTGTTGAGCAATTGTTACATCGCAGGAAAAACCAATCGTGGTCCTACGGTTCGTGTGAATCTTGAAGGCATTGAAAGTATAAACAATTATCATCAAATAGTTAATAATCATTTCGGACCAAGACCTGTGAAAGGAGGTCCTAGCGGAGAAACTATTCAAATTGGTAATAGTTATACATCTATGGCGCCTTGTTACACTATGGTAGCTAACAATTTGTTTGAAGCTTGTAATGGTGAAGTGGAAATTATTTCTAGTAAAACTAATTTTAATGAATTTAGAAATAACGTTTTTTATAAGAGTGAAGGCTCTTTAGTAACGCGTCATGGAAATTACTGCACCATTGATGGAAATTATTTTATCGGAGATTCTGAAAATGAAAATATTGGAGGTATACGTATAATAA
This sequence comes from Algibacter luteus, assembly GCF_900141715.1. Lineage (GTDB taxonomy): Bacteria > Bacteroidota > Bacteroidia > Flavobacteriales > Flavobacteriaceae > Arenitalea > Arenitalea lutea. The sequence goes on from NZ_FQYK01000004.1 coordinate 7,291, forward strand.
ACACAGGGCATTGGGTTATTAATAACTATTTCTTTAATTTAAAAGGAAAAAGCTTTAGGAGTCCGCTTGCTGTTATGAATGGAATTCCAAAATCTCCACAAAACAGATATAATCAAGTTACCGATGTAGTTGTAGCATATAATACGTATGTAAATTGTGCATCACCTTGGCAATTTGGAGTTGGAACAAACATTGATCAAGCTGATGTTTTACCACTATCTGAAATTCGATCTGCAAGAGCAGTTAGAACTACAGTTGCCAATAATGTTATTTATAATGAAAAAGGAATCGATGCCATTGTGGTTGAAAATGATAAAGCAGATGGTGTCACTTTTAAAAATAATATAGTTGATAATAAAGGAGTAGCATTTAAAGACTTTGATGGTGGCATAAAAGAAGTATCTTTAGAATTAAAAACGATATCTGAAAATATTCAACTTCCGGTAGGTATTCCAAATGATTTAGAACCTTATATGGGTTTTGATTTTAATACTATTGAAAAAGATTTGTTTGGTAATTCTAGAAAAGAAAACAATAGTATTGGAGCTGTTGTAGGAGTAGATATAGCAAACCCTAATATTTTAGATAAAACTAAATATGGAACCTCGTGGTATTCAAACGTGGTTGAACCACGCGAACCAATTACTCACAATGTTTCAAACGCCAATGAGTTACAAGATAAAATTAATGCAGCGAGTAATGACGACATTATTGCATTGAGTGGTGAAGTTTATAACATTCAGAATTCAATAGAAATTAATAAAACAATTACTATTCAAGCAAAAGACAAGACTAAAGTGCAGTTAAATTATACTGGAGCTGCAGAAACACCATTGTTTGCATTAAATCCTAAAGGAAAATTAACGGTTAATAATTTAGTTTTAAAAGGAAATAATTCAAATTTTGCTTTTGCAAGTTTAAAAGAAAATATGTCTAATCATTTTGGTTTAACAGTTTCCAATGTTGAAATCAGTGATTTTAACTATGTTTTAAAAGTGTATAAAGAATCTTTTGCAGAACGTATTACCTTTGAGGGTACATCAATTTCCGATTGTGAAAACGGGATTGAATTATCAGAAGAAACGAATGATAAAGGTGATTATAATACCGAATATTTAACGATAAACAACTGTAATTTCAATAATGTTAAAGCGAATGTGATAGATTATTACAGAGGAGGCTACGATGAGTCTACAATTGGTGGAAATCTTTTAATTTCAAATAGCACATTTGCTAACTGTGGTGCCAAAGAAAAAAATAAAAGGTTAGTCAATCATACAGGAATTGTTAATGTAAACATTACTAATAATGTGTTTAAAAACAATGCAGTAAACTTTGTTTCGGTATTATGGGGCGCTAAAAATAACAAGGAGTCTAACAATACTTTAAGTAATTCTGGTAAAATAAAGACTGAAGAAAATTTAGAAATGAAGTTGATGTATTAAGATATATCTTAATAAATGACCTGAACTGTTGTAAAGCTCAAAAAACACGAAGTTGTTTTTTTAACAACTTAACTTTTGTTAACTTAATAAAATATCGTATTTTTGGTAAACCAAACTGGTAAACCAATTAACATTAAGCAATTAACTTCCTGATAATTAACAAATTATAGTTAATATGAGTAAGTTCTGAGTATAATTTTTAACAATTAATATGACTTCAAAAATTCGAATCTTGCTATTAGGTGTTTTAATTGCAGTTTTTTCTTGTAATGAAAAAAACGCTGATAATAATAGTTCTCAAGACAACAATCTAGGGCATCCAAGTTTGATTTTGACCAAACAAGGAGTTAAAGAAATTCGCGCAAATTTAGGAAGTATTCCGATTTTTGATGAAACTTTAGCGCTTACCCAAGAGGAGATTGATGCTGAGATTGAAAAGGGTTTTGATGTGCCATTACCTAAAGATTATTCTGGAGGTTATACGCACGAAACACACAAAAAAAATTATGTGTTAATGCAAAAAGCAGGTGTGTTATATCAAATTCTTAATGATGAGAAGTATGCGAATTTTGTAAAAGATATGTTGTTTGAGTATGCTAAACAATATCCAACATGGCCTATTCATCCCAAGCCACGCTCTTACTCTCGAGGAAAAGTATTTTGGCAATGTTTAAATGATTCTAATTGGTTGGTATATACAAGTCAGGCTTATGATTGTATTTACGATTTTTTAACTGAAGCTGAACGAAATACTTTAGAAACCGATTTGTTTAGACCTTTTGCAGATTATATTTCCAAAGAAAACCCTCAGTTTTTTAACAGAGTACATAACCACAGTACTTGGGGTAATGCCGCAGTAGGTATGATCGCTTTAGCGATGGATGATGACAGTTTGTTGCAAAGGGCATTGTATGGCTATAAAGAGGCTAAAATAGATCCTAATTTAAAAGATAATGACGGCGGTTATATTAATAGAGAAGGTGATATGGGATTTTATGCAAATCTTGAAGAGCCGTTTTCACCAGACGGTTATTTTACCGAAGGACCATACTATCAAAGGTATGCGTCTTATCCGTTTTTAATTTTTGCCCAAGCACTTCAAAATAAAAAACCAGAATTAAAAGTTTTGCAACATAAAGATGGTGTACTACTTAAAAGTGTTTCTGCTTTAATAAATCTGTCGGATGCCGATGGAGAGTTCTTTTTATTGAATGATGCACAAAAGGGGATGTCTTACAGAAATGCGTCGTTAGTTTCTGCGGTAGATATTGCTTATCATTTTGGTGGCAACAATCCAGAATTATTAAGTATAGCAAAAAAACAAGGAAAGGTGGCGCTTGACGATGCAGGTTTAGCTGTGGCTTTAGGTTTGAAATCAGGAATGGAAAAACCATTTAATAAAAAATCTATTGAATTATCAGATGGTGCCAATGGCAATCAAGGTGCAGTTGGAATTTTACGAAGTGAAGGTTTAGAATTAGTTTTTAAATATACCGCACACGGATTAAGTCATGGACATTACGATAAATTATCGTTTGCCTTATTTGAAGATGGTGATGAGGTGGTACAAGATTACGGTATGAGTCGTTTTGTAAATATTGAACAAAAAGGTGGTGGAAACTATTTAAAAGAGAATACAACTTGGGCTAAACAGACTGTTGCGCATAATACTTTAGTGCAAAATGAAACTTCTCAATTTCAAGGAAAGTATGACATAGGTAGTAAACATCATTCTAATAAGTACATATTTAGTGTTAACGATAGTGTGCAAGTTGCAAGCGCGAAAGAAGACAACGCTTATCCGGGTACTAAAATTCAAAGAACATTCGTAACAATAAAAGATAAAGGATATGATAAGCCTTATGTGTTGGATATCATGCGGGTATCTTCTGCAACTTCAAATCAATACGATGTGCCATTCTACTTTTTAGGACATATCATGCAAACCAATTTTGAGTATACGAAACTAAATACTCCGCAAATTTTGGGTAAATCGCATGGATATCAGCATCTATATAAAGAGGCTTCTGCTTTGGTTAATGAAGGCAATGTAAAATTGAATTGGTTGTTGAATAATAAATTTTACTCCTATACTGCAGTTTGTTCAAATAACGATGAAGTTATTATTGGAAGAATAGGATCTAACGATCCAGAATACAATTTGCGTAATGAACAAACATTAATTTTAAGAAAGAAAAATGCGAAAGATGCATTATATGTATCTACTATAGAATCTCACGGAACCTACAATCCTGTTACTGAGTTAGCTTTAAATGCTTATAGTAATATTGATGAAATTAAGGTGGTACATAACTCAAAAGCGTATACAGCTGTTAGTATAAAAACAAATAATGGTAAAACCAATGTCTTTATCCTATCAAATGAAAACAGTGAAAAAGAAGCAGAACATAAATTAACAATAAACAATAAAGTGTATTCATGGGTAGGTCCTTATACATTTACAGAAAATCAATAAACTATAAATTATGAATAGATTCAGTGAAAAGTACATCATCACAAAAGATATGGAATGGGAAGTACTTGGTGGCGGCGTATCAAGAAAGTTCCTAGGTTACGATAACCAAATCATGATGGTAAAAGTAAAATTTGAAAAAGGTGCATTAGGTTCTCCTCATCAACATTTTCATACGCAAGCAACCTATTGTGTTTCAGGAAAATTTGAATTTGAAATTGATGGCGTAAAGCAAATCGTAGAAGCAGGCGATGGGGTTTATATCGAGCCTAATTTATTGCATAGTGCAGTATGCTTAGAAGAAGGGATGCTAATTGATACATTTAGTCCTGTAAGAGAAGATTTCTTAAGTGGTGGCGGAGTGTCTTATTTTGGAGATAAAGAGGCTTAAAAAAGAAACTTTAATTCCTAATAAATGAAGAATAATTGCCGTAGTCAGATTATAAATATCAGAATTAATTGGTTTTCATAAAAATTTAACATAAATTTGGTAAACCACTTTGGGCAACCAATTGATTTTTTGAAATTTAAAATAGATTCTTTCATATTAACTATATTAAGTAATTGAGATAGGTTGTTACTCTTAAAATCTAAATTTATTTTTTGAATGAAATAAAGTAGTAAGTATAAAACTAAAACTTTCGTTAAACAAAACAAGCTAATAATGAATATAAAAACTAAACTAACTTTAATAGCATTATTGTTCTTCAATATGATGTTATTCGCGCAAAGCGAAATAGTTATACAAGGTGTAGTAACTGCCAAGTCAGATGGTATTCCTATACCAGGTGTTAATGTTATAGTCGTAGGAACAATCAATGGAACAACAACAGATTTTGATGGAAATTACGTAATAAAAGCTCAAAAGAATGATGTACTTCAGTTCTCATATGTAGGTTACACCTCTAAAACAGTAATTGTTGGTGAACAAAAAACAATTAATGTTTCGCTTCTTGAGGATGTTGCTCAGTTAGATGAGATTGTAGTAGTAGCTTATGGGGACCAAAAAGAAAAGACTATTACCAGTGCATTAACTAAAATAGACAGTAAAGATATTGAAGATATTTCGGTATCTCGTGTTGAAGACGCATTAAGAGGTAAAGTTGCTGGTTTAAGAATTCAAACTGTTGCTTCTGAAGCGGGTGGTGATCCAAAAATAACTTTAAGAGGCCCTGGTTCTATTACAGGAGAATCTGCACCATTAATAGTTGTAGATGGAATAATATTAGGTACTGATGCTGATATTTTAGGATCTATAGATAATAATAATATTGAATCTATAAGTGTATTAAAAGATGCTTCTTCGGTTGCAATCTATGGATCACGTGGTGCAAATGGTGTAATTTTAGTTACACTTAAAAAAGGTGTTGTTGGAAAAACAAGATTTTCATATAATACGTTTACAGGTTATAGATTTTCTAATAAAAATGACAATTTTAATACTTCTATTGCAGATGAAAGGTTAAGATTAGATGGTTTACAAAGTATAGTAAATGGCATTCCTACAGACAGTCAAAATTACGATAGAGTTATAAGCGATTATAACTCAGCATACGCTGAATTAGAAGCGATGGACTTTTTAGCATCTTTAGGAGATGGTGAAAAGAATTGGCAAGACGAAATTTTTGTTGGAGGTACTATAGAGAGTCATTCATTAGCTGTAAGAGGTGGTACAGAATTAACAAGTTACTCTGCATCATTAGGTTATGTTAAAGACGAGGGTATCGCTTTGATAGATAACTTTAATAAATATAATGCAAGAATTAAAGTTGATAGTAAATCAAAAAATAAGAAGATTAAATATGGCGCTAATATTCGGGTAAACTATTATGACCAAGATAAATTGCCTTCAAGATTTACTGACCCTTTAAGACAATATGGACATTTACCACTTCATATAACAGAAGATCATTTACCTTATGTAACACCGTTTTCAACAGACATAGGTGTATCTACAGACGCAGGTAAATTATTTGAAAACTTAGGTGTTGGTAGTTACGGATTTTCTAGAGCATTCGATCATACATTTACTGTAGACCCGAATAACCCAAGAAATATTCTAAGAGACGCGAATGGTTTGCCAATAGCAAGTGGTTTAACATCAGGAGGTTTAACGCTTTCTACAACAAAAAACGTACATCCTTTAGTACACTTTTTAGAAAGATCTAGAACTAAAAAGAAATTAAGTTTAAATGTGTCTTCTTACATAGATGTTAATTTAGCTAAAGGACTAAATTTTAGACAAACTATTTCAGGTGTTTTTAGACATAACAAATCAAATGAAGCAGATTATTTATATGGTCAAGAAAATAGAGACCAAGAATCTTATAGGTTAGAAAGAAGAGATGAATTAAATCAATTTACTTTCGAATCATTATTAAAATACAATACAAGTTTTAAAAAACATAACTTTAATTCTATATTAGGTTTTGAATTTATGAATAGTGAAAATTTTAGACAAGACTCTGAAGCTGTTGGATATACAAACGATTTTACAAATAATATAGCCTTAGCAGATGCAGGAACAACCTTTACTGATAATGCGTCTGAAAAGCTAGTATCTTATTTTGGTAGGATAGATTATAATTATAATGAGAAATACCTTTTACAGTTATCTGCTCGTACAGATGGTAGTACTAGATTTGGTTCAAATTCTAGATGGGGATTCTTTCCAGCCGGTTCTGTGGGTTGGATAGTTTCAAACGAAGACTTTTTATCTTCAAGCGATGTAGTAACTTTTTTAAAGTTCAGAGCTAGTTATGGTATTTCTGGTTCAAACGAAATTTCAAGAAATATATATGAGTCACTTTATAGATCTCAAGAAACCTATAGTACAATTGGTTACAACGGAGATTTAGGTGTTAAAGCAATAACACTTCAAAACAGCAATTTAGGATGGGAAAAATTAATAGAATTTAACCCAGGTTTAGATGTAAGTTTTGGTAGAGGTCTTGTAGGTTTATCTTTAGATTATTATACAAGAACAAGTGATGATTTAATTCTATTTGCCCCAGAAGCAGCAGTTTACGGTGCGGATAATTGGTTACAAAACCTGGGAGAAGTTAAAAATGAAGGTGTAGAAGTAGAGCTAAACTCAAGACTTATTTCAAACGAAAAATTTAGATGGTCTGTTGGAGGTCAATTCTCATTAAACAGAAATGAAGTAGTTAGTTTAGGAAGCAATGAACAAATTATTTCTAGAATAGATCAAGATACAAGACCAACTGAATTTATAGCAAGAGTAGGTCAGCCAATTACTTCTTTTTATGGTTGGGTATACGATAAAGAAATACCGTTAGAATGGGTAGATAATCCTTTTAATAGATTTAATAACGATTTTGCAAGGGTTTATGTAAAAGATTTAAATAACGATGGAATTATTGATGATGAAGATAGAACAGAATTAGGAAATCCTTACCCTGATTTTACATGGGGATTCAATTCAGATTTCACGTTATCTAATTTCGATTTTTCTTTTCAGTTGGAGGGTTCACACGGAGCAGAGGTTAGAGTTGCAGACTTAGACCAGTTGTATTATGCAAGTGAGTCAGCAGTTAACCCAGTTTCAAACTTCCCAGATTATGATTTAACAGTTCATAGAAGATTTACTAATGATCATATACAAGACGCATCATATGTAACATTAAGAAATATAACTTTAGGATTTAAAGTGCCAGAAACATTTACATCTAAAATTAATATTACTTCTTTAAGATTATATATAACAGGGGAAAACTTATTATACTTTACCGCTGCAGATTATGAAGGTTTCAATCCTGAAGCGCAAGGTCAAACTTCAAATAACGCCAATACGCCATTAACTGCAGGTTATCAAAGAGGTGACGGGCCAATAGTACGTACAATATCAGCTGGACTTAATTTACAATTTTAATTTATTATGAAAAGAATATTTAAAAATTTAATAGTATGTTTCTCTTTCATTGCTTTATTTACAAGTTGTGAAGAAGAATTAGATCTTACTAACCCTACTGCACTTACGTTAGAGGAGTTATTACAGACAAACGATGGATTCGAGTTATTAGCAAACGGTGTTTTAGATGCATATCAAAAAGTACCAGCTAACGAATTTTTATTAACCGAGTTACGTTCAGATAACAGTAGGGCAAACTCAGCTAATGGTAACCTACCAGATATAAGTGCCTATATAGTAGATCCAAACAATGGAGATGTAGCTACCTATTATTCTAACAACATGCATACTATTAAGCATGCAAATACGATTATAGAAAATAGGTTTTTAGCGCCAGAAAGTCAACAGTACACCGTAGGTGAAGCTTATTTTATGCGAGCATTATGCCATTTTAATTTAGTTAGAGCATATCAAAATGTACCTTTTATAGATAAAGTTTTAGACGTTAATGTAAATGAAGCTAATGATTATCCACAATTAGCAGAGGCAGAAGTTTACGCAAAAATCATAGACGATTTTAAAACATCAATAGCCTATTTAAATGGTGAAACATTAAATAGATATCGCCCATCGGAGGGAGCAGCAATTATATTTGCAGCTAAGGCCTATTTAAGTCAGCCAACACCTAATTACGAAGAAGCAGAATTGCTTTTAGCATCTGTAGTAGAAAATAATGATAGTTATGGCTTTGACTTATTATATACAGAACGTGAACCTGGAGCAACTGATGCTGAACATTTTTTCAATTTAGTATTAGATTTTGGAAATGTACTTGGCAATGAGTTTATAGGTGAATTATCAGATAATGATGGAACGCCAGATGGAACTTGGACAAATAATTCTGGTTTAGAAATTAATAATGAAGTTATTTTTTCAATTGCTTACGATTTAGTAAATAGTGATAATTATACAACTAGTGATAGTGGTTTAGATGACCAAGTAGAAACAGATTCAGAATCACACAGTTTCGCAATGACATTACAAGGAGGTTCAAATGGTGTAAATTTAGCAACAGTAAGTCTTTTAGAAGTAATGACACCAGAGTTACAACCAGTTCGATTTTATGGAACAATAAATACTAATGAGTACAATACTTTCCTTTCAAATGTTACTGCAGATGTTTTTAACAACAAATTCCCAACAGATGGCGAAATTGGAGATAACGATTGGGTAGTATTAAGATACGCCGACGTATTATTGTTATATGCAGAAGCAATTTTAGCCGGAGGAAATAGTACAACAGATACTAGAGCAATAGAAGCATTTAATCAAGTAAGGCTTAGAGCGGGATTAGAAGAAGTAGCTAGTTTAACAAAAGCAGAACTGTTAGAAGAAAGAAGACTAGAATTTGTTTACGAAAATCAAAGATTATACGATTTAATAAGATTTGGTGAGGCAGATAATGTATTACAAGAATTTTCTAATGTTAATAGTTTAACTTATAATCCAGATAAAAAATATCTTCCATTTCCACAGAGAGAAATAGATAATTCACCTGGTTTATACACTCAAAATAGTGGATACTAAAAAAAGCAAAATTATGAAAAGATACTTATCAAATATAAAATGGATTGCATTAGTGACTTTTGTCTCTTTAGCATCATGTATTAGTGACGATTTAGCAGGTGTGGGAGATTTAGAAGATATAACAGGGCCAACACCATTTTACAATTTCTCAGAAGTAACCACATCTGAATTTGATTGTGAAGACATAGAATTATGGGCGAAATATGAATTTAATTTTCAAGCAGGTTCAAATTTAGCAGTTAATGGAACTATGTATGACTGGGTAGTTTTAGATAGTGACGGAAATCCTATTAATAATATCAATTTAGTTAACCCAGATAAAAAAATTCTAGAACTACTTATAGATGCGGAATTAGCTTCAGTAGTAGCATTAGAAGAAGATATAGCAGACATAGAATTTAAAATCCCTTGTGAGGATGATCCGGCTAAAGTTACAGTATTAGAAGCAGAATTAGTTTCACTAGAAGCTGCTTTAGCAGCAGCAGTGAGCGGGCTTTCTGATGAAGTTCTGCAAAATGTAGCCAATTTAGAAGCACAAATAGCGGCTTTACCAGCAGCAACATTACAAGATCAAGAATTAATTATTGAATTTCCAGAACCTGGAATCTACAAAGTAGGTTTAACAGTAACAGATAATTTAGGAAAATCTGATTATACTGAGACTTTGATAACAGTAAACCAGGCTATACCAACAATCCCAACACCGGAAATTGCTGAACCTAGTTTTGAAGATAACAGCTTATTTGATGGAACAGGAGATGGTAGAGATTCATGGAGAGCACCAAGTAATTCTGCTTGGAGTCCTTTAGGTGGTGGTACTACTGTAATACAAATTAATACAGATACTAATCCAGTAGACCCTCCAAATTTACCTGATGGCGTACAAGCTGCAAAATTCCCAGCAGACGGAGCAAGAGTGGCATATCAAGAAATAGAAGTTACACCTGGAGCAACCTATGTGATGACATATTTTAGTGCATTTGAAGAAAATGCATTTGGCGATATGAAAGTTTCAATATTAGCGCCAACAACATCAACTTATGCCGAAGCTCAATTAGAAGAAAATATAATTGCTACTAGAACTGATACAAACGAAGGAAGAATAGATAATGTTTTTAAACAACATGCTATTACGTTTGAAGCAGGTGATAATGAGTCTGTAATAATATTTGCAACAAATTCTGGTGTAGAAAGTAGACTGGATGCTTTTGCCATTACAGTTAAACAGTAAATAAGTTTTAAAATTTAATAATATGACTTACGAAAAAAAAATAAAATACTTAGTTAGTATTTTTACATTAGTATTAACACTTTCATTAATATCATGCTATGATAGTGTTAGCGAAGATTTTGAACCCCCAACTGGTAATGTAAATAACATTCAGCCTAATACCCTTTTTACAACTACTACAAGTGCTGATGATACAATGTCATTCGTATTTAGAAGTTATTCAACAGATGCTGAGTCGTATTTGTGGGATTTCGGAGATGGGAATACCTCAACAGAGGAAAATCCAAATTATACATATGAAGAAGGAGGATTATATACAGTAACTTTAACTACAATTAGTTCTGATGGTTTAGAAGCCTCAGATTCATCAGATGTAGCGCCTATTTTTCTAGATTTCAACTTCACTATAATAGATTCTGAAGTGACTTTCGAAAATTTATCGTCAGGAGCTGAGAATTTAGTTTGGGATTTTGGAGATGGTGAAAGTGTAGAGTGGAATGTAGAAGACACAGAGGATGATCCTGATTTTAGTCCTATTTATACATATAAATCGGCTGAGACTTTTGAAGCTACACTAACGGCAACAACATTTCTGGGTGTTCAGGTTTCTGTTACTAAAAATATTGAAGGATTAGTTTTATCAACAGTTCCCGATTTTTCATTTGTAGTTTCAGGCTTTACAGCAGTGTTTTCAGACGAATCAATTTTAGCGGAATCGCATAATTGGGATTTTGGAGATGGAAGTACATCAACTGAGCAAAACCCTGTTCATATGTTTCCTGGTGAAGGTACTTACGAAGTAACATTAACCACTACAAATTTAGCTGGAGTTTCAAGAAGTATAACTAAAACAGTTCCTATAGGAGGTATTCAAGCAACATTTGCAGCTAAAGTTCTTAACAGTCAATGTAATGATCATACAAGTGTAACAGGTGATAATGCAGACGCTTGGGATATGACTCCAAATAGTACGGTTGTTGATGATGTGTTAGGAACAATTGATAGCCCTTATAGAGCAATTTGGAATAACACTGATTTAAATGCATACATAGATGCCACATATTGTACAAACGAGCAACCAGGATCTACAAGTGATGGTAACAAGTTTGGTCCACTTGCTGGAGGAGGTAGAGGAGTTAAATTAAGTAATAATTGCCGTAGACTGTATCAAGTTGTGGCGGTTGAACCTGGTGTTGAGTATACGTTTACTATAGATACACGTTCTGAAGCCGAAGGTATTAATACTGAAGTATTCATTTTAAATAATGAAATAACTACAGAGGTAGGAATTGAAGCTAATTCAGATGCGTATTTTAATATTACAAATGATTTTAATGCTACAAAGTCTTCAAGTACTAACGACACATTTACCACAACTACATTTACATTTCAAGCTTCTTCAAATATTGCGGTAATATATGTTAGAGCTTTAAATGCGATAGATAGTAGTAATGAAGTATTTATTGATAATATCAATATACTTACTCCTGGATTTGATGAAAATGGAGATCCAACTGGAGTTGATGCAACTTTTGCTGCTGAAGTACTAAATGGTGAATGTAATGATCATACAAGTGTAACAGGTGATAATGCAGACGCTTGGGATATGACTCCAAATAGTACGGTTGTTGATGATGTGTTAGGAACAATTGATAGCCCTTATAGAGCAATTTGGAATAATACTGATTTAAATGCTTACATAGATGCTACATATTGTACAAACGAGCAACCAGGATCAACAAGTGATGGGAACAAGTTTGGTCCCAAAGCTGGTGGAGGCCGAGGAGTTAAATTAAGTAATAATTGTCGTAGACTGTATCAAGTAGTGGCAGTAGAACCAGGTGTGGAGTATACTTTCACTATTGACACGCGCTCTGAAGCCGAAGGTATTAATACTGAAGTATTTATATTAAATAATGAAATAACTACAGAGGTAGGAATTGAAGCTAATTCAGATGCATATTATAATATTACAAATGATTTTAATACCACTAAGTCTTCAAGCACCAATGACACCTTTACCACAAGTTCATTTACATTTATAGCTACATCTAATATAGCTGTAATTTATGTTAGAGCATTAAATGCGATAGATAGTAGTAATGAAGTATTTATTGATAATATAGATATAATTACACCTGGATTTTAATTGATGTTTTATACAAAAATTAATCTGGTATAATTGTGGAAAATTGATTATTGAGTCTATACGTAGTAGGCTCAATAGTCAATAAATAAAAAGAGATGAGGTATTTTAAATTAAACATATTAACTATTCTTCTTGTTCTAATTTCATTTAATAATTTTTTAAATGCACAATCAGATCAAATAACACCTTCAACCACTGAAAAAGTAAAAAAGAAAAAAAAGAAGAAGAAAAAAAGGGTGAAATTACCAGACATAGATTTGAGTCATTGGAAGGTAACTTTACCAGTTAATAATGAAATGGGGAAACCATATGAAATAGAGCCGCCAGAAATATTTAATTTTGCTTCTAATGAAATTGCTAAACCATATATGTATATAGATTCTACAAAAGGGGCAATTGTTTTTCATGCAATGCCTACCGAATCTAAAACCAAAAACACAAAGTACACAAGGTCGGAACTTAGAGAACAAATGGAACCAGGAAATAATAATAAAAACTGGACATTTACACAAGGAGGGATAATGAAAGGTGAAATCCAGATGGAAGAGACCACAAGAGACACTGGAGGAAAGTATCATAGAACTATTATAATGCAAATTCATGGACGATTAACAAATGAGCAGCGTGATTTAATAAGTGAAGACGATAATAATGCACCGCCTATCTTAAAGATATATTGGGATAACGGCAAAGTACGCGTAAAAACCAAGGTTCTTAAAAATTTAAATGCAATAGGATCTGAAATACTTCATGAAGATGCTTGGGATGACGATGAAGGGTTTAATTTTGAACAGGAAGTTGGGTTTAGAAAATTCACCCTTGAAGTGCAAGTTTCGAATGGTAAAATGGTTATTATTTTAAATGGAAATGAATACAAAGTTTATGACAGTATACATATAAGAAGATGGGGCGTTTTTGAAAATTATTTCAAAGCTGGGAATTACTTTCAATCTCGAGATGATGGTGCATATTCCAAAGTAAGGTTTTATGAATTAGAAGTAAGTCATTAATATGTGTTGTAATGTATATATTTGCCATAGACTTGTATAATTAAAATTAAAAGGTATGAAGTTAGAATCAATAGCAGTCAGTGATAACGTAGAATTACAAAACGATATAATTCGTAAAATTAAGGAGCTAATAAATTACAAAAATCTTGAGCCTGGAGATAAACTACCTTCAGAACGAATGTTGTCTGAGAAATTTGGAGTGAGTAGAGGTAATGTTAGAACCTCTATTCAAAGACTAGAATATTACGGTATTTTAGAATCTATTCCTCAAAGCGGAACCTTTGTTGCTAATATAGGAGTAGTCGCTATGAATGGAATGATTGATGATATCTTGCGTTTAAAAGATCCTGATTTTAAATCGTTGGTTGAAACTCGAATTCTATTGGAATTAAAAACGGTCAGGTTAGCAGCAATTAGACGTTCAGAAGAAGATTTAGAAAATATAAAATCGGCATTAGATGCTTATGAAAAGGTAGCTTTATCAGGAAAAGATGCTGTTCAAGAAGATTTGTTATTTCATTTAGCAATTGCAAAAGCTAGTGGTAATAGAACAATAAATGCTTTTATGTTGAGTATTACACCTCAGATCATTATCGATTTTGAAAAGTATCATGTTTGTGATAAAAGATTAGCACAAATTGGTATTGAAGAACATAAAGCGATATATAAGGCTATAAAAGAGCAAAATCCGCAGCTCGCTAAACAAAAAATGAAAGATCATTTTAGTGTTTTATACCAATACTGTTACAACACAAAATAAAAGAGAAATTAAAAAAGAATTTAATATTCTTATTAAAGTAAAAATAAGTTTAAAACTAACTAAAACTAAATTATATGAAAGTCAAAGGATTAAGATGGACCATAATTGGGCTAATATTTCTCGCCACAGTTATAAATTATATTGATAGGAGTGCCCTCGGTATTATGTGGGGTGGTATTGATAAAGAAGGTACTATCGCGCATTCACTACAATTAACTAAGGATGATTATGCCTTAATTTTGAACATCTTTATGGTTTTCTATGCTTTGGGACAACTATTTTCTGGTAAGCTTTTTGATAAAGTGGGAACTAGAATAGGCTATGTTATAAGTATTGGAGTTTGGGGTATATCTTCATTCTTGCACTCTACTGTAAGTGGTTTATTCTCATTAGGATTCTTTAGAAGTACTTTAGGTATTTCAGAAGCTGGAAACTGGCCAGGTGCTGTAAAAAGTAACGCAGAATGGTTTCCAATTAAAGAACGCGCCATTGCACAAGGATTATTTAATGCTGGAGCATCTATCGGATCAGTAGTTGCACCACCACTTATTGCTGCTTTATTTGTGGCTTTTGGTTGGAGAATTACATTTATGGTTATTGGTTCTTTCGGTATTTTATGGGTAATTCCTTGGTTGTTAATCAATAAGGCAGGACCAAAAAAGCACCCTTGGATAACTCCAGAAGAACAAAAATTTATATTAGAAGGTCAAAGTAAAGCAGATCAAGACGCTACTGAAGATACTAAAGGAAAAAGTTTGAAAGAAATCCTTTCTTTTAAAGAATCTTGGGCAGTAGTTATAGGTCGTTTCTTTTTAGAACCAATTTGGTGGTTATTTGTAGGTTGGATGCCAATTTACCTTTTCGATGTTTACGGATTTAATGTAAAAGAAGTAGGTATGTTCTTATGGGTTCCTTATGTGGGTGCAGCTATAGGTAGTATTGCAGGAGGATATGTTTCAGGTAAGATAATTGCTAAAACAAATTCAATAGATAAAGGAAGAAAAACAACTATTTTTATAGGTGGTATTATAATGCTATTGGGATTAATAGCTACTGTACTTATGGGTAATACTGCTGAAAAGTTTGTTGCTATCGTATTTGTGGTGCTTTTCGGATTTCAATTTGCTATTAGTAATGTACAAACACTTCCAAGTGACTTTTTCAGTGGAAAATCGGTTGGTTCTTTAGCAGGTCTTGGAGGTATGATTGGAGTTTTCTCGGTAATTGTAATGAACTTTTTGGTTCCTATCGTGGTTAAAAACTTTTCGTACACACCAATTTTTGTGGCAATCGCAATATTTGTTCCGCTAGGAGTAGGGGCAATTTATTTCTTTGCAAGAAATATTAAATCAGTAGAAGAATAAATAATAAAAACAAGAATATTTAAAATTAAAAAAAATGAGCAAATTAAATGGTAAAATAGCTGTTATAACAGGTGCAACTGGTGGAATAGGTTTTCAAGTCGCGAAAAGATTAGGTAATGATGGATTTACAGTGATCTTAAACGGTATTGAAGATGAAGCAGGAGCAGAAAGAGTTAAACAACTAGAAGCTGAAGGTATAAAAGCAGAATATTATGGTTTTGATGTTACTAGCGAAGAAGCAGTAACTTCAAACATTAATAAAATTGGAGAGAAATATGGTAAAATTGATGTTCTTGTAAACAACGCAGGTGGTTTAGGAGGAAGATCAAGATTCGAAGATATGACAACTGAATTTTACAGATTTGTTATGGCGTTAAATCTTGATTCTACATTTTTTGCTTCAAGAGCTGCAATTCCATTCCTTAAAAAAGGAGAAAATGCTTCGATTATTAATTATACATCTATTGCAGGATGGAATGCTGGTGGTCCTGGTGCAGGAGTTTACGGTACATCTAAAGCAGCAGTTCATGCAATTACTAGAGCATTAGCAAAAGATTTAGCAGAATATGGTATTAGAGTAAATGCCGTATCTCCAGGTACTATTGATACAGATTTCCATAAACAAATTAAATCAACTAAGCCAGAAGTGTTTGCTTCTTGGAAAAATAACATCATGTTAGGAAGATTAGGTCAACCTGAAAATGTAGCGAGTGTTGTTTCTTTCCTTGCAAGTGAAGATGCATCTTTCATAACTGCTGAAACTATTCAAGTTACAGGTGGTCAAGGGTTAGGAATCTAGTTAAATTAGAATAAATTTTTTAAAAAAAAGTCAAGATTTAAATCTTGACTTTTTTTATTCAGATTACTAGAGTTAGAACAAATTATCTAAGATTTCTTCTTCAACAATATTGGGAATGGTAACTTTTAAATTTGGTGTACGTTCCATTTCTCTCTTTATGGCGAATAATGCGCCTTCATTTCTTGCCCAACTTCGTCTAGAAATGCCATTGTTTACATCGTAAAACAGCATATTTATTAATCGTTTCTCAGAATCTTCGGTACCATCTAAAAACATTCCAAAACCACCATTGATAACTTCGCCCCAGCCAACGCCACCACCATTGTGAATGGAAACCCAGGTTGCGCCTCTAAAGCTATCGCCAATTACATTGTGAATTGCCATATCAGCTGTAAATTTGCTACCATCATAAATGTTTGACGTTTCGCGAAATGGAGAATCAGTTCCACCAACATCATGATGATCTCTACCAAGCACTACAGTACCTATAGTGCCTTTAGAAATCGCTTGATTAAAAGCTAATGCTATTTTCATTCGTCCTTCAGCATCGGCATACAATATGCGCGCTTTTGAGCCTACAACCAAATTGTTTGCTTTTGCATTTTTTATCCAATTAATATTGTCTTGCATTTGCATTTTAATTTCTTTTGGTGCTTCTATCATCATATCTTCAAGAACTTTCGCTGCAATAGCGTCGGTTTTTTCTAAATCTTCATCTTTTCCTGAAGTGCACACCCATCTAAATGGACCAAAACCATAATCTAAACATAATGGACCTAAAATATCTTGTACGTATGATGGGTATTTAAAATCTATATTATTCTCTGCCATTATATCGGCTCCCGCACGTGAGGCCTCTAGCAAAAACGCGTTTCCGTAATCGAAAAAATAAGTTCCTCTTTTAGTATGCTTATTTATCGCATTAACGTGACGAATGAGTGAATTTTGTACATTTTCTTTAAAAAGTTTAGGATTTTCTTTTATCAAAGTATTTGATTCTTCCCAGCTTAAACCTACTGGATAGTAACCACCAGACCAAGGATTATGTAATGAGGTTTGATCGGACCCTAAATGCACAAAAATATTGTGTTCATAAAATTGCTCCCATAATTCAACTACATTTCCAACATAGGCAATTGAGATGACTTCATTATTGGTCTGGGCTTGTTTGATGCGTTTTATGAGTAAATTGATATCATCTAATAAAAGATCAACCCAACCTTGTTCATGCCTTTTTTTTGCAGCTTTAGGGTTTACTTCAGCACAAACTGTAATGCAACCGGCTATATTTCCAGCTTTAGGTTGAGCGCCACTCATACCTCCCAAACCAGAAGTCAAAAATATTTTTCCAGCTAACGACTCTTGTTGCGACAATATTTTCCTAAATGCATTCATAACAGTAATTGTAGTACCGTGCACGATGCCTTGTGGACCAATATACATGTACGATCCTGCTGTCATCTGTCCGTATTGTGTAACGCCTAAAGCATTGAATTTTTCCCAATCGTCGGGTTTAGAATAATTTGGTATCATCATGCCGTTGGTTACAACAACTCTTGGAGCTTCTTTAGACGACGGAAACAAACCCATTGGGTGACCTGAGTATATGTGCAAGGTTTGCTCATTCGTCATGGTAGCTAAATAGTGCATTGTTAACAGGTATTGCGCCCAATTTTGAAAAACGGCACCGTTACCTCCATAGGTAATTAATTCTTCAGGGTGCTGAGCTACTGCTGGGTCTAAGTTGTTTTGAATCATCATCATAATAGCGGCAGCTTGTTCAGTATTTGCTGGATACTCAGAAATTGGTCTAGCATAAACCTGATAATCTGGTTTAAACCTGTACATGTAAATACGTCCGTAAATTTTTAACTCCGCTGAAAACTCAAGAGCTAACTCCTTATGCCATTGTTTTGGAAAATATCGTAAAGCATTTTTTATGGCTAATTTTTTTTCGTTTAAAGTGAGTATCTCTTTTCTTCCAGGAGCTCGATTAACACTATTAGGATATTCTTTTATAGCTGGTAATTTATCTGGAATCCCTTGTAAAATTTGCTCTTTAAATGTCATTTTATATTTATTTTAAAATAAAAGTTCTATTTACTACCAAGTTAATCATGGCATTGATATCATCTTTTAACAAACGATCGTTTTCAAGTTTGGGAACTTTTTCTCTTATTATTTTAAAATTCTCTTCAATGATATCTGAAAAAGTATTTGGTCTTCTAAACTCTAAAGCCTGAGCTGCATACATAAGCTCGATAGCTAAAATCTTTTCTAAGTTGCCTAGTATTTCATTAAATCTCCTCCCTGATATACTGCCCATAGAAACATGGTCTTCTTGTCCCAATGCCGTCGGAATGCTATCTGCAGATGCTGGAAAACACAACGATTTATTTTCTGAAACTAATGCTGCAGTGGTATATTGAGGAATCATAAAACCAGAGTTTAATCCGCCACCCGTTGTCAATAATCGAGGCAAACCGAATTTACCTTCTAGCAATAAGAAGCATCGTCTATCAGAAATATTCCCTAATTCTGATACAGCAATCGAACAATAGTCTAAAGCCATGGCTAATGGTTGTCCATGAAAGTTACCGCCAGAAATCGCTTCAGATTCGCTTAAAATAATAGGATTATCGGTAACGGAATTCATTTCAATCTGTGCCAGCTTTCTTAAATGAAAAAAGGCATTTCTTGAAGCACCATGAACTTGTGGTATGCATCGCATAGAGTAGGGGTCTTGTACACGTTCGCAGTCTTCATGAGCATCAACATTTTGTGATTTGTAAAGCAGCATAAACATACGTTCTGCGACTTCTATCGTTCCTTTAAATGGTCGTAGTTTGTGTAATTCATCCCTAAAAGGTGAACTACTTCCTTGGTATCCTTCTATACTCATTGCTCCAGCAACATCGGCTAAATCCAATAAGTATTCCATTTTTTTTAAGCCAATTATGGTATGTGCTAGTATAAATTGTGTGCCATTTATTAAAGCTAATCCTTCCTTTGCTTTTAATTTAATAGGCTTCAAATTATAATCTGATAACACTTTTTTGGCATCAATAATTTTATGCTTTACCCAAAATTCGCCTTCGCCTATTAATGGTAGAAACAAATGGGCTAGAGGGGCCAAATCTCCTGAGGCACCAACAGATCCTTGTTCAGGAACAACAGGTAATAAATCATGTTCTATAAAAAATATGATTCGCTCTAATACCTTCAGTCTAATACCGGAATACCCTTGACTTAATGCATGTACTTTGCAAATCATCATCAGTTTAGATAGGTTTTTATCAATAGGTTTTCCAACACCAACAGCGTGGGTAATTAATAAATTTTCTTGAAGTTTATTAGTTTCATCATAACTAATTTGTACATCACATAAAGGACCAAACCCAGTATTTACGCCGTATACAGGTTTGTTAGAATTTGCCAAAACTTCTACTTTTTTTCTCGAAGCATTAACTTTATCCTTTGCTTCAGTGGTAAGTTCACCTTTAATAGTGCCGTTGGCTATATCTAAAACCTTTTCTAATGTTAATTTATCAATACCGTATTTAAATATCATTTTAATTGAATTACTTGATTATTACAAAGTTATTCCTATTTTTAATGTTTAAAAAGACCATTTAATCACATTATTGATAACTATGAGTAATCAATTAGAAATTCGACATATAAAGTATTTCCTTGCCGTTGCAGAAGATTTACATTTTAGAAAGGCCGCTGAACGTTTGTATATTTCTCAACCAGGATTGAGCAGACAAATAAAGCAAATGGAAGAAGATTTAGGCGTGCAATTGTTTGACCGCCATAACAGAAAAGTAGTTTTAACCAAAGCAGGTACTTATCTTAAAAGCGAATTATCTCGAAATTTAAAGCAGTTGAACGACATAGTCGATCATGCTAAATTGCTTCAAGATGGTAAAAAAGGCCAACTGAAACTTGGTTACGTTGGGTCTGCAATGCAGAAAATTATTCCTGAGTTATTGATTAATTACCAAATTAAAAACCCTGATATTATTTTTAGTTTGAAGGAAATGGATAATCAAAAGCAAATTGAAGAGTTACTCAATTTTAATATCGATTTTGGATTTGTAAGATTAGAAGAAGTTCCTAAAACAATAAATAAACTTTGTGTTTTAAGTGATACTTTTTGTTTGGTTTTACCCGAGAATCATGCTATAAATCTTAATACTTTTAAAAGTATATCACAACTTAAAAACGAATCATTTATTCTTTTTGATCCTGAGTACAGTAAATCTTACTACAATAAAGTTCTTGATATTTTTCATGAAAGTGGTTTTTCACCTATAATTTCTCATCTAACTATTCATGCAAGTTCTATTTATAAATTGGTTGAGAATAATTTTGGAGTGTCTATAGTACCAAAGTCATTAACATTAAACAATCCAGATGGTGTAAAATTTATTGAATTGAATTCAATTTCACAAAGAACAGATTTGTCATTAGTCTGGAATAAAATGAATAGAAATCCACTTTTAACAGGAGTTTTAAATCTGTTTGATGCATTACCGAATTAGTAATCAATTAACTAGATTCTCTAAAAATCAATTCAGTTGGAATAACGACTTTTTGTGGTTCATAAGAAATTCCTTTTCGAATACAGTTTATTTCATGAAATAAAATGTCTGCAGCTTTTTTACCCATTTCAAAACCGTTTTGTTCAACTGTGGTAAGCGCTGGGGTTATAACCGATGCCATAAACCAATTACTAAATCCCATTAATGCTATTTGTTCGGGGATTTTAATATTATTTTGGTTGAAGTATTTAATAGCTCCTATGGCGAGTAAATCGTTTACGGTAAAAAGGGCATCTACATTTCCTTGATGATCGCTAATAAGTTTTTTTGCGCTATTATAACCATCTTCAAAATCTGAATTATTATTACACAGATAGACTAATGAAGGGTCGAATTCTATATTATTATCAGCCAAAGCTTTCTTATAACCTAAAAAGCGGTCAATAGAATTTTGTGGATTTAAATCGCCTCTAAAATGAGCAATTCGCTTGTATCCTTTCTTAATTAAATAGGATACAGCTTCATAAGCAGATTTTCTATCGTCAATAAATACTTTAGAACAATTTACATTTTTTGAAATTTTATCAAAAAGAAGTAAAGGAATACCGTTATTAATTATCTTATTTAAATGGTCAAAAATATGTGTTCTATTTGAGAGCGATATTAAAATACCAGCAACACCTTTGCTAATAAGCAAATCAACCTGTTTTTTTTCAAGTTCATAGTCTTCATTAGATTGCATTACAATCACCAAATAATCATGTTTTTCGGCAACTTCAAGAATACCTTTAATAACACTGGAGAAGAAATAATGCACATTATCTGGTATAATTAAACCTAAGGTTTTTGATTCATTTTTACGCAACCCAAGTGCAAATGAATTTGGCGAATAATCTAATTTCAAAGCCAGATCTTTTACCTTTTTTCTAGTCTTTTCACTTACATCGGGGTAGTCATTCAGTGCTTTAGATACTGTAGTGATAGAAATTCCTAATTCCTTTGCAATTTGTTTTAGGCTAACTGGTTTCATGAATACTTTTGCTATTAATAAGTTTTCTGAGAATTAAACTTTATAAATATTATACAAGATAGACTTATTGATGGGTTAATCTAAATTAATGTGTTATGGAATACGTTTTTTTATCAACACCTATCCCTTTAAGGGTTAAAGATTTCCATTCTTTGGGTAAAATTGGTTGTTTTTGTACAATCCCTTCATCGGTTAAATGCAATCCGCCAAAGCCAAATAAAATAGTTTGAAGCATGCCTCCAGCACCAGTTGCAAAATAAGGTTCGTGTCCTGTGGCTGTTTCAGAAAGTGCGCCAAATGGTGGTCTTTTATTAGGCACATAGCTTTCTTTAAAAAGCCTGTAAGCATTATTGGCATCACCTAAGCGTGCGTAAATTGCTGCTAGTGCAGATTTCCCCATTGTAGGGCCATCAATTCTAATTTTAGGCTCATAATATTTTAAATCTTTTATAATGGTTTCTTTATCATTTATCACATTTAATGGGAAGGCCAATAAATTCACATCGGCCTGCTTTATATTTTCCCCAGCATACTTACTGTGCTCCATGGTAGTACCATCAGGAAATTTATGAATTTTAATATGGTCTGCAACGTCTTGCCACATTGGGTTTGCAGGAATATTTAATTCATTAGCAGCCAGAACAGCATATTTTAAAGCTGTAATAGCGGAACCATTGGTAAACGCATTATCATTAACATTCGGAGCATCTTCATTAGCTCCAACCACGTTTTTAATGGAATATGTATTATCTGCATTTTTTGTAGAGCGACTTACCCAATAATCGGCAACTTCTTTAAGCATAGGGTATCCACGTTCTATAAGCCATTTTTTATCTTTTGTAACTCGATAATAATTCCAAAAAGCAATGCCAACATCAGCAGTTATATGATGCTCAAAAGTTCCTGTTAGCGCCCATGCAGGGGTTGCTTCTTCACCTGTATCATCGCTTTCCCATGGAAACATAGCACCTTTATAACCAAAGTTTATAGCTTTTTCTTGTGCTTTTTTAATTCTATCGGAACGATAATTTACTAAAGACCTCGCGATATCCTGATTGAGCAATAATATGGGAGGATACATCCAAAGTTCTGTATCCCAAAATATATGTCCATTATAGTTTTGCGAAGAAAGCCCCATTGGAGCAATACTCAAATTAGAATCGCCTCTGCCAAATGCGTAGAGATGGTATAGAGCCAAACGAACATCTTGTTGGGTTTGCAAATCGCCTTCAATAATTATATCGCCTTCCCATAAATTTGCCCACAAATCAAAATGTTGCTTTAATAAATCAGATTTTGGTGTTAATAAATTAAAAATTACAAAGCGTTCAGATTCATTTTGCGGATCATCAAAATCTTGTGTTGTACATTGCGCAGCAGTCCACGCAAATTCTAAGGTGTTATTTTTTTTGATTGACTTTTCAAAAGACAATTGATTATCGAGATCGCTTACTTTATTATGATGAAGTTCTGGTCTTTGATGTTCTCGGGTAGAGTTTATATCATGCCAAATAAACGTTGCCGAAGTAGCTACAGTATGCCTGCCAAATTCAGTATTTGCAACAGTTTGTAAAATAGGCATTGTGGTTTCTAAATCTTTTAAAATGCGGAAGGTGCTTATTGGATTTTTATACAAATCATTACTTTCAATTTTCCCAATAGCTTTGATTTTTAAACTTTGTAAAGCTTCAACTTTAATATCGATATAACTACTATAAGGCACATTTCTTAAGGCATAAAAAGTATAAGAAATGGTCGCTTTGTCTTTAAATTTAAACGAGGTTGTAAAACTTCCCGCTTTCATATTTAGAGTTTGTTTCCAATTGTAAATGTTAGTTTCATCAACCATTTCGTCATCAATAGAAATGTCGAGATTTCCAAAATTCATCCCTTCTAAAATTTTACTCACACCCAATTGAGAAGCTTTTTCATAGACATTATTTAGAATTATTTGTTTGGTTTTAAAAGGCTTTTCAGAAGGTAAAACACCAATGCGTCCATTAGCCACAACAATACCTGTGTAATTAGCTTTGTTGGTTGTTGAAATGTGCCATCCGTCGTTTTGAGCAGATAATAAAACAACATTAAAACATAGTAAAAGAGACCAATAAAATTTCATATATTTAATTTTAGGTACATAAAATTACGAATTTATACTATTTGTCAAACAATATTGTTTAATGTTTAAAAAAATAAAATCATCTTGTCGAAATCGATTTCGATATGGAATCCTTGAAGAATTCATAATTGCAAAGTGTTCTTTCTTGGCTTTTAGCTAATTTGGTATTTAACTAACTGAACTAAAACTATGAACAAAAAAATATTAATTTGGTCTATTACTGCAGCATTGGCAGGATTTTTATTTGGTTTTGATACCGTTGTAATATCAGGAGCAGATAAAAAATTACAAGCATTATGGGGTACTTCTGACGCCTTTCATGGCTCTGTCGTAATGGCGATGGCCCTTTGGGGAACTGTATTTGGTGCTCTTTTTGGTGGTATTCCTACCAACAGGCTGGGAAGAAAAAAGACCTTAATTTGGATTGGGTTATTTTATTTTATTTCTGCCGTTGGGTCCGCTTTATCTAACGACCCGTATACGTTTGCCGTTTTTAGATTTTTAGGTGGAATAGGAGTTGGTGCTTCTACAATTGCAGCTCCCGCTTATGTTTCTGAAATTTCGCCAGCGAAAAATAGAGGGCGACTAGTTGCGTTGTATCAATTTAATATTGTACTTGGAATTTTAATTGCATTCTTATCAAATTACCTGTTAAGCAATGTAGGTGAAAATGCATGGCGATGGATGATTGGTGTTGAAGCCTTTCCTGCTTTAATTTATACCGTTTTAATTTTTACAGTACCTAAAAGTCCGCGTTGGTTGGTTTCCAAACATAGGTATGACGAAGCCAAAGCGGTGTTAAAAATTATCAATCCTAATGATGATGCCGAAGTTTTAATGCAAGAAATAAAAACAGAAAGCGAAAGCCATATTGAAGGCGAAAATATATTTATGAAAAAGTATAGATTTCCGTTAATACTCGCTTTTCTAATTGCTTTTTTTAATCAACTTTCTGGTATTAATGCCTTTTTATATTATGCCCCTCGAATTTTTGAAGAAGCCGGTTTAGGTGAAAGTACGGCTTTATTAAGTAGTATAGGAATTGGTGTTACTAATTTGATATTTACACTTTTAGGAGTGTTTCTAATTGATCGATTAGGAAGAAAAACACTCATGTATATAGGTTCTATAGGCTATATAATTTCCTTAAGCTTGGTTTCGGCAGCCTTCTTTTTAAATTGGGGAGGAATGGCTGTTCCTATATTTTTATTTCTATTTATCGCCTCACATGCCATAGGTCAGGGTGCTATAATTTGGGTGTTTATTTCAGAAATTTTCCCGAATAACTTAAGAGCAAGTGGTCAATCGTTCGGAACTTCAACACATTGGGTATTGGCAGCAATAATTCCATCGCTAGTTCCAGTATTGTTTTCTACAATAGGAGCAGGTGTAGTGTTTATGGTATTTGCCATCATGATGGTATTTCAACTCTTATTTGTTATATTTATGATGCCGGAAACCAAAGGGGTTTCACTTGAAGAATTAAGTAAAAAACTTGCTAGATAATCTAACTAACCAAAAGTATAATGAAAACATATTTGCATATAATAGGTCTGATATTATCGTTCTTAATTTTAGGATGTAAGCAAGATAAAAAAGCAGAAAACCCTGAAACAGTTTTAGATATTTCGGTTAATCTTGAAGAGGAATTATACCGTCCTAATTATCATTTTACACCCAAGGCTAATTGGATGAACGATCCTAACGGTATGTTCTATTATAATGGAGTTTATCATTTATATTTTCAGTATTATCCAGATGGAAATGTTTGGGGCCCTATGCATTGGGGTCATGCAAAAAGTAAAGATTTAATTTCTTGGGAAGAACAACCCATTGCAATTTATCCAGATAGTATTGGTCTAATTTTTTCAGGAGGCGCCGTAGTAGATAAAAACAACACGTCTGGCTTTGGTAAAGATGGTAAAACGCCTATTGTAGCTATGTATACTTATCACAATATGGATGGTGAAAAAGCAAAGCGTTTAGATTTTCAAACGCAGGCTATAGCTTATTCATTGGATGAGGGACAAACGTTTGAAAAATATACTCAAAATCCAGTAATTAAAAACCCAGGAATTAAAGATTTTCGAGATCCAAAAGTGATTTGGGATACGGCTAGGGAACAATGGGTTATGGTTTTAGCTGCGGGCCAAAAAATTATGTTTTATAGTTCGAAGAATTTAAAAGATTGGAAGTTAATTTCTGAATTTGGAGATGGAGTTGGGGCACATGGTGGTGTTTGGGAATGCCCTGATTTATTTCCGATGACCATTGAAGGTACAAACGAACAAAAATGGGTGCTCATTGTTAGTATAAACCCTGGCGGACCAAATGGAGGTAGTGCTACTCAATATTTTATAGGTGATTTTGATGGTAAAACTTTCAAGTTAGATGCTACATTTACTAAACAATTAAAAGAACATAATGCTGTTTGGTTGGATTACGGAAGAGATAACTATGCAGGGGTAACGTGGTCTAATATTCCAGAAGCAGACGGAAGAAAACTATTTATAGGTTGGATGTCTAATTGGGATTATGCCAGAGATGTTCCTACCGAAACATGGCGAAGTACAATGACTATAGCAAGAGAATTGAAACTTAAAAAACAGGATGATGGTTATCAATTAGTTAGCATGCCAGTTTCAGAACTCGATAAATACACCTCAAAAACTATTCGTGTAGATTCCTTAAAAGTGGATCAAAATAAGGTAATCGTATCGAGTAATGATGTCAATCTTTCTAAATTAAGAGTTAAATTGGAATTGAATAATTTAAAAGATAAGAAGTACACATTTCTTTTTCAAAATAAACAGGGAGATAGTCTTTCCTTTGGAATAGATAACAAAGAGAAGTATTATTTTTTAGACAGAACAAAATCAGGACAGGTTAAATTCTCGGAAAAATTTGCACCAAAGATATCAAAGGTGCTTAGGGATAACATTGCAAAAGATATTACCATAGAAGTGCTTATGGATAAAACCTCTATTGAAGTATTTTTTAACGAAGGAGAAACAGTTATAACAGAATTGTTTTTTCCAAATAAACCATTCGAAACGTTATCTATTCAAACTTCTGATGAAACACTGTTAGTTGAAAATATAAAAGTTGAAGAATTTCAATTTAATTAAATCATTTTTAGAATGGCGAATATTGTTTGTTATGGCGAAGTATTGTGGGACATATTTCCTGAATACGAAAAAATTGGTGGCGCTCCACTTAATGTGGCATTAAGGCTTAATTCGTTTAATAACAAAGTTACCATGATTAGTAGCGTGGGTAATGATGAACGGGGTAATCAATTATTAAAGTATGTTGAAAGTGAAGGACTGAACCTTGACCAAATTCAGATAAATAAAGATTATAAAACCAGTGAAGTAAACGTATTTTTGGATGACAATGGGACAGCCAGTTATACCATAGAATATCCATGTGCTTGGGATTATATTAAATTAGATGATACGCTTGTAAATACAGTAAAACAGGCAGATGCCTTTATATTTGGAAGCTTAGTTGCAAGAAATACTTTATCGTACAAGACCTTACTTAACCTACTAACTGTAGCCAAATTCAAGATCTTTGATGTTAACTTAAGACCTCCACATTATAAAATAAATGTTTTACTAGAATTGATGAATAAAGCGAACCTCATTAAATTTAATGATGAAGAGCTTTTTGAACTTTGCAGCGCACTCAATTTTAATTCTGAAAACTTAAAAGAGAATATTGAGTTTATTTCTAACAAAACAAACACGAAAACCATTTGTGTAACATTAGGAGGCAAAGGTGCAATGTTGTTGAGTGATGGTGTTTTTTATACCAATAAAGGTTACAAAGTGACAGTGAAAGATACTGTGGGTGCCGGAGATTCTTTTCTAGCATCATTATCTCATAAACTTCTAAATAATGAACATCCGCAAAATGCTATCGATTTTGCATGTGCAGTAGGTGCAATAGTAGCATCTAGCGTGGGAGCAAACCCTAAAATTTCAAATGATACTATTAATCTTTTAATAGAAAATAATTAGTATTCATTTTTGGAATTCCTTTCAAGACTTCATTTGTTTTTAGAATAGTTATTCTTAAAAGGATTAATTGATATTAAAAACCTTTCATTTTCTACTTATTTACTGCTGAAAAACCTAGCAATATTTCTATATAAGGTCATTTATTAAATTTTTCAATAAATTATCAATTTCATAATTCTGTCCTTAATTTATTCTCAAACTATGATTTTTGTCATATTTTTTTTGTGATTTGGTAAAATCGAAAACGTTTTCGGAAATATAATGGACGTTTTTTTTGCTATTTTTTGCGCCTTCAAGAGAAAAATCCAAAGTTTGTATTGCATGGAAAGTTTTTAAGTGCTTTTTATGTAACTAAACTTAATTAAATAACTAAATATGAAAAACAAATTACTAAAAAAAACGCTGCTTCTACTCCTGTTTTTGAGTGGAAGTTTTATGTATGCGCAAACAGTATCAGGAACAGTTTCTGATGAGTCGGGTCCATTACCAGGAGTAAATGTTTTGGTTCAAGGAACTTCAACTGGAACTGTAACAAATTTTGATGGAGAGTATGAAATTAACGCTAACAATGGAGATACCTTAGTATTTTCATTTTTAGGTTACTTAACTCAACAGGTTGTGGTAACGGGTTCAACTTTAAATGTAACCCTTAGTGAAGATGCTGCTCAATTGGATGAAGTGGTTGTTGTTGGTTATGGTAGTACGACTAAAAAGGAGATTACTTCAGCAGTAACCAAAGTTGGAGAAGAAGAATTTAACCGTGGTACTGTTAATGCTCCTTCAGAGTTATTACAAGGAAAGGTTGCAGGTTTAAGTATTTATAACAAAGGAGGTAACCCAAATGATGATGCGGTAATTCGGTTAAGAGGTATTTCAACAGTAGGTTCAAACTCTCAACCGCTTGTTGTGATTGATGGTGTAATTGGTGCGTCACTAAATAATATTGATCCTAATGATATTGAAAGTATGACTGTTCTTAAAGATGGTTCTGCTGCCGCTATTTATGGAACAAGAGGATCTGCAGGTGTTATTATTGTAACAACTAAAAAAGGAAAAGTAGGTACAACACAAGTATCGTATAACGGTTCTGTTGCTTCGGCATCTATAGCAAATGAAGTTGAAAATATGTCTGGCGATGCTTTCGTTGCTGCTGGTGGAACCGATTTAGGTAGCCGAACTAATTGGATGGATCAAGTTACAAGAACAGCTGTTACAAATGTGCATAATGTAGCTATATCTGGTGGTTATGAAAATTCTTCATTTCGTGTTTCTACAAACTTTAGAGATGCCGAAGGGATTCTGAAAAACTCAGGGTTTAATCAATTTAATGCAAGAGTTCAGGCAAGTACAAAAATATTGAACGATAAATTAAAAATTGATTTTAATGGTTCTTACACAGAGCGTCAATCAGATTTTGGATTTAACGAAGCACTAAGATATGCAGTTTTATACAATCCTACTGCTCCAATTTATGGTGTAGATTCACCATACCCTTTTAATGCTGATCCCTATGGAGGTTATTTTGAGACTTTAGGTTTATTTGATAGTTTTAATCCAGTGTCTATTCAAAACCAAAACATCAACCAAGGTGATAAAAATGAATTTACTTATTCGGTAAACTTTAAATACGACCTAACTGATGATATTTCATTAAATGCATTATATTCTGAGCAAAAAACAAAAATTAATAATTCAGAATACTACAGAACAACTTCATTATTTAGAGGTGGTGCTGATAACCCATTTAGAAAAGGTTTGGCAAAATTATATACACAAGACAACGATTTTAAATTATTTGAGTTATTTGGCGATTATGATTTTAATGTTGGGGATAGAATAAACATGAAATTTACAGGAGGTTACTCATGGCAGGAAACCAATTTCTTTGATTACTTTATAGAAACAGGAGATTTTCCTAATGATGATCTTGTATATTTAAATGCATTAGAATGGTCTCAAGACCAATTAAATGGTGGTTTTATTAATATAAATAGTAATAGATCTCCAGAGGATAGAATAATAGCATTTTTTGGAAGATTAAATTTCACATTTGATGATGCCATATACTTTAATGCTTCTATACGTAGAGAAGGATCAACGCGTTTTGGTGAAGAAAATAAATGGGGAACATTTCCTTCTATAGGTCTGGGTGTAGATTTGAATAAATATTTAGACCTAACTAATGTAGATTTATTTAAAGTGCGTTTAGGATATGGTGTTACCGGTGCGATTCCGGGCGTAAACGGTGCGTCTCAAAATGGCTATAACCCAAATAGTACACTTTTAGGGTCTGATGCGTTTAGGCAAAAGAATCCTAATTTAGGATGGGAACAAAAAGCTGAAACAAATTTGGGTATTGAATTTAATATGGGAAGACTAGCCGCTACTTTAGATTTGTATTCAAGAGATGTAACAGATTTTATACAAACAAGTAGATTAACTGATGAAGATGATCAGTTTTTACAAGATGCTGGAATTCCAAAAATTAGTGATTTTTGGTTAGCAAATTCAGGTAAACTGAATACTAAAGGAATCGAATTTACGGTGAACTATGATATTATTCAAAAAGAAGATTTAACTTATAATTCGGGGCTTGTATTTTCGACTTACAAATCAACTTTAGAGAAATTTAATAGTGACCCAACTTTACAAGGTAATTTAGGTGCACCAGGACAGAATGATACCGCTGTAATTTTAGTGGCTGAAGGAGAAGAAATTGGTCAAATTTATGGTGCGCTTTGGGACGGAACAGTTACAGATGGAAGTCAAAATTTTGTGGATGTTAACGGAGACGGAAGTATTAATGTAAACCAAGAAATTGGTAATGCAAGAGATAATGATGGAGATGGTGTAGTGGATGGAGATATAACAAAATTAGGAAAAGGTATTCCTGATTTTGAATTAGGTTGGACACACTCTCTAAGTTATAAAAACTGGGATGTAAATGCTTTATTTAGAGGTGCTTTTGGTCATAGTTTAGTGAATAATTTTAGAGTATTTTATGAGCCAAGAGTAGGTTCACAAGGATCATATAACTTTATTAATACTAAATATGCAGACCCGGCAATAACAAATGCTAAATATAGTTCCCTATATGTAGAAAAAGCTGATTTCTTTAGATTAGATAATTTGTCTATTGGTTATACGTTTGATATAGCAGAAGATAACAAGTATTTAAATTCAGTGCGTTTATCATTAAGTGGGCAAAATTTATTTACAATTACTGGCTATACTGGTGCTGACCCTGAACCTTCTCTAGGTGATAGAGGATCGGTTGATAATGGAGGTGTGTTAGGCACAAATTCTAACCCATTAATACCTGGTATCGATAGAAGATATAATTATTTTGCAGCTAGAACGATTACATTGGGTGTAAATGTTAACTTTTAATTAAAAAAACTATGAAAAATATTTTTAAATCAACTTTAATATGTGCTGCATTAGTATTCGCTGGTGCGTGTACAGATTTAGACGAAGTATTAGTAGGTGAAGTTACTGATCAGGTCGATGAATCAGAACCAAGTTTTGGAACATTTCAGGGTGGTGGAGCAGGACCTTCAGATGAATTAAATTCTGCCTACGGACAATTAAGAAATTCAGGTTCAGCAAACCATGGAGGATACTGGTCTGTTCAATCTGTTTCAACAGATGAAATGGCGGTTACTCAAAAGGGAGGTGATTGGTATGATGGTGGTATCTGGATTGATATGCATAGACATACTTTTACCTCTACAAATGGCCCAATTGGTGGCGCATGGACGCAACAATATGACGCCATAGGGTCTTGTAATACAAGTATTGCAGATGGAGGATTGTCAGCAAATCAACTTGCTCAAGTAAAGGTATTAAGAGCTTTCTTTTACTATCGATTACTAGATATGTATGGTAGAGTTAAAATTGTAACTGAATCAAATGTAAATCCGCCACAATCTACAAGGGCAGAAGTTTTTAATTTTGTAGAAGGTGAAATTTTAGATGCACTAGGGATAATAGGAGTAACACCCTTAATGGATTTGTCATCTAGTGATTTATCGGCTTCGCCTAATAATTACAGAATAAATCAGTTTGCTGCTTTAGGATTGCTGGCAAAATTATATCTAAATGCTGAAGTATATACTGGTACACCCAGATATCAAGAAGCTGCGCTAGCTGCTGGATACGTTATTGATAATGGTGGATATACGCTTGTAGATTCTAATTATTCAGTTCCTAATTTAGCTAAAAGGCCTGCCGTTGATTCAGATCCTGATAATCTTACTGGTTACGCGACTATTTTTGCACCAGACAATTTTAATAACCCTGAAATTATTTGGTCAATTCCTTATGACAATGTTACTGGTGGAGGTATGAATTTTTCTAGAATGACATTACATTATGCTAGCCAATTCTCGTATAATTTTTCTAATCAACCTTGGAATGGATATTCTGCACTGGAAGAGTTTTATAATTCTTATGATAATTCTGATGAACGTAAGACTGCAAACTTTATAGTAGGTACGCAATACGATTATGAAGGCTCTGTTATAGTTGATTATGCTGAATCTTCAGATCTAGAATTGATTTACACACCAGAAATTAATGAATTAGAACCGAATGCATCTAGAGAGGGTGGAGCCCGTTTAGGTAAATTTAGTTTTAGACAAGGTGGACAACAGGAAATGGATAATGATATGCCTATTATTAGATTAGGTGATATGTATTTAATTCGTGCTGAGGCAGACGCTAGAGCAGCTGGAGATTGGTCTTTAGCCTTAACAGATGTTAACACAATTAGAGCAAGAGCGGGAATGCCTGCTTTCACATCAATAACTGCCGATGAGTTCTTAGCAGAAAGAGGAAGAGAAATGTTTATGGAAGTAACACGTCGTCAAGATTTAATTCGTTTTGGTAAGTTTAATGAAGCATGGTGGGAAAAGCCTGCTTCAGGAGCATTTAGAAATCTGTTCCCTATTCCACAAGCGCAAATAGATGCGAGTGGAGGAACGTTAACCCAAAACCCTGGTTATTAATTTGTAGTTTGAGTTTTATATTAAACGGGTTATCAACTATATTTGATAACCCGTTTTTCTTATCATAATAATTACATATTACATTGAAAATATATTACTACATTCTGGTTTTATCCATTGTTTTTTCTTGCACTTCAGAAGAAAAAAAAGACGCTGTATTGTTCAAATTAAAACCAACAGAAATATCTTTTGAAAATTCTTTAATTGAAACCGAAGCCTTAAATCCATATACATATAAAAATTTTTATAATGGAGGTGGTGTTGCCATTGGAGACATCAATAATGATGGTCTAGAAGATATTTATTTCTCTGGAAATTTAGTAGATAACAAACTTTATTTAAACAAAGGCAATTGGCAATTTGAAGATATTACTGAGAAAGCTGGTGTTGCTTGTCAAGATATATGGTCTTCAGGAGTAACTTTTGTTGATATAAACTACGATGGTTTTCTAGATATGTACGTATGTAAAGCGGGTCCCCCAAGTAATAAAAGTAATAGGCATAACGAGTTATTTATAAATAACGGTGATTTAACCTTTACTGAACAATCAAAAAAATATGGTTTAGATATTACCGGTTTAGCTGTACAGGCTAACTTCTTCGATTATGATAAAGATGGTGATTTAGACTGTTATTTGCTAAGTAATTCCATACGCTCTGTTGGTAACTACGATTTAATTACAAACCAAAGGAACACGGCTACTAATTCTGGAAACAAATTTTTAAGAAATGATAATGATGTATTTGTTGACGTAACGAAAGAAGTTAATGTGTATTCCAGCGCTATTGGGTTTGGTTTAGGAATTACGGTGAGTGATTATAATAATGATGATTGGCCAGATATATTCATTTCTAACGATTTTTTCGAGCGTGATTATTTATACACGAACCAGAAGAATGGTACGTTTAAAGAAAATTTAGAGCAACAATTCAATTCCATTTCTATGGGATCAATGGGTGCTGATGCTGCAGATTTGGATAATGATTCTAGAACTGATATTATGGTTACAGAAATGTTACCTAAAACTTTAGATAGACAGCGCACAAAAACAATTTTCGAATCTTGGAATAAGTATGATTTAGCCGTAAAAAAAGGATATCATTATCAGTTTTCTAGAAATGCTTTACATAGAAATATGGGAGATAGCACTTTTCTAGAAGTTAGTAGATTTTCAAACGTTGCCGCTTCAGAGTGGAGTTGGGCTTCGCTATTATTTGATGCAGATAATGATGGTTATAAAGATATTTTTATTAGTAATGGTATAGCTAAAGATCTTTTGGATAGAGATTATTTGGTGTATATGGCTAATGATGATCAGATAAGAGACATGATAAAGAATGACAAACAAGTCATGGAAAAATTAATCAATTTAATGCCTTCTCAACCTGTACCTAATTCGGCATTTAGAAATCTTGGAAATTTTGAGTTTTCAGATGAATCTAAAAATTGGGGACTTGATCATCCTAGTTTTAGTAATGGAAGTGCCTATGCTGATTTGGATAACGATGGTGATTTAGATTTAGTAGTAAACAACGTAAATGCAAAAGCCTTCGTCTATGAAAATACCACTGACACCACTTTGCTAAAAAGCTTAACCATTAAACTAAATGGCAGTACAAAAAACACCAAAGCTATTGGGGCAAAAGTCGAAATTTTTTATAATAACCAATACAGTGTTCTAGAGAATTATCCGTCTCGAGGTTTTCAAAGTTCGGTATCAAATCATCTACTATTCGGTGTTAATAATACCGAAAAAATTGATAGTTTAATCATTACTTGGACTAGTGGGAAAAAGTTGATTCAAAAAAATGTTAAAACTAATAAATCCTATTCATTTTCAGAATCTGACTCATCAAACATAAATAGTTTTATTAAGAAGTTTGATTCACTTTCTATATTAAAGGAAGTAGAACCTTTTTTCAACTTCAATCATAGTGAGAATAATGCGGTAGATTTTAATCAAGAGCAGTTATTACCTGAGATGTATAATAATGAAGGTCCAAGCATTGCCGAAGCTGATTTGAATATTGATGGCATCCAAGACTTTTACATTGGTGGGGCTAAAGGACAATCGGGCAAATTATTTATTTCAGGAAAAAACAGCACATATCGAGATGTTCCATCCCCGTTTCATTTGAATACAAAATCTGAAGATTTAGATGCAGTTTTTTTTGATAGCGATAATGATGGCGATTTAGACTTGTATGTGGCTAGCGGAGGGAAATCATTTTCAAAATTTGATTTCGCTTTAAATGATCGATTATACATTAATGATGGGAAACAAAATTTTACTTTAAAGCATGATGCGCTCCCATTTAAGTCGCCCATAAGCACTTCTGTCGTTAAGGCTTATGATTACGATCAAGATGGCGATCAAGATTTGTTTATTGGAGAACGTTTTAAAGTTGAAACTTATGGAATTCCAACAAGCGGATATATTTTAAAAAATCAAGGGAACAATACTTTTGAAATTATTGAGCCCGAAGCACTTCAAAATATCGGATTAATTACGGATGCTGCTTGGGAAGATTTTAATAATGATGGCCTAAAAGATTTAATTGTTATTGGCGAATGGATGCCTATTTCAATTTTTATCAATCAAAAAGGTGAATTAGTAAATAAAACCATCAATTATGGTCTGGAAAATTCATCAGGCTATTGGAAATCTTTGAAATTATCGGATTTAGATAATAATGGGAAGTTGGATATTATTGCTGGAAATAAAGGCACAAATACGTTCTTTAAAGACGGCGCTAGAATGTACATTGCAGACTTTGATAATAATGGCACTAAAGAGCAAATTATTTGTCATAAAATAGACGATAAATATTATCCAATTATGGATAGAGATGAGCTTATAGCGCAATTACCAAGTTTAAAGCAAAAATTGTTGTATTATAAAGATTATGCAAATGCAAACATGTCAAGTATTTTCACAATAGAACAGCTAGAAAATGCAATCTTTGTTGATATTAACACTGTTAAAACTTCTGTGTTTTTAAATAAAAATGATACATTTATAAGCCAAAAATTACCCAATGAAATTCAATATTCTAACGTTGAAGCAATTGAAATTTTGGATATGAATAATGATGGAAATTTAGATCTTATTTTAGGAGGTAATCAATACTTAGTAAAGCCGCAATTTGGACGTCAAGATGCTTCTAAAGGTTGGTTGGTTTATGGCAATAAAAATGGCTTATTTAATGAGGTCGTACCACTAAGAATTAATGGACAAATAAGAGATTTTAAAGTTTTTAAGAAAGACGATAAACGATACTTACTAACAGCAATTAATAATAAAAGCGTAACATTTTATGAAATTCAATAAAACTAACATTGCATTACTTTTAATAGTGGTTAGCTTTATAATAGGTTGTCAATCAGAATACACAAAATTAGTAAAGAGTGAATTAAATAGTGGAGTAAAACACCACGCCATTTTTCATGGTTTAGAATTTGGGCAATCGCAAAAAGAGTTTTTTGAAATCTGCTGGAATTTGAATAAAAAAAGATTGGTTACACATGGAGGAAATAACCAAAATGTAAAAAAGGTTTTGTACCCTAAGGATAGTTCAAAAACCACAGAAACTATAGAGATGTTGTTTTACCCAGATTTTAGTAAAGAGAATACTATTATTGCTATGAGGCTAAAGTTTTCTTATTTGGCTTGGTCGCCTTGGAATGAAAATTTAGAGTCTGATGATTTGTTGCCTGTGGTTAAAGATTCATTAATGAAATGGTATCCAGGAAACGATTTTATAAAAGTCAAAAATGTGTTGGTAAAAGTGGATGGTAATAGACAAATACAGCTTAATGCCGAAACTGTTAAGGATGTTGCTGTTTTAATTGAAGACTTAGATTATAAATACAATAACTTGAAGAAGTAAAAATGAAATTTAATCGAATAATATTAACTTTTTTGGCATTTGCTTTGTTTGCAGCTTGTAAAAAAACGGAAGAAAACAAAGAAGGTATTCATATTACTGAAGAGCCTCAGTTTGAGTTGCTTTCATCTGAAACTACTGGAATAAACTTTGAAAATAATCTGGTTTCCACCGATGAATTTAACGTCTATAGATACCGAAATTTTTATAATGGAGGGGGCGTTTCAATAGGCGATGTTAACAATGATGGATTAGAGGATATCTATTTCACATCTAACCTAAACCAGAATAAATTATACATCAACAAAGGCGATTTTAAATTTGAAGACATCACAGAAAAAGCAAAAGTTGGTGGAACAAAAGCATGGTCTACAGGTGTATCTATGGTCGATATTAATGCTGATGGATTCTTGGATATCTACGTATGTAATTCTGGCGATGTAAAAGGCGATAATAAACAAAATGAATTTTTTATAAATAATGGCGATGGTACATTTACCGATAAAGCTGAAGCATTAGGTCTTGACGATAAAGGGTTTTCTACACATGCTTCCTTTTTCGATTTTGATAATGATGGCGATTTAGACGTTTATTTACTTAATAATTCATATCAATCTATTGGAAGTTTCAATTTAAAAAAGAATGAACGCCCTAAACGCGATGTATTGGGTGGTGATAAATTATTTGAAAACCGAAATGGAAAATTTATAGATATTAGTGAAAAGGCGGGTATATACGGAAGTGTTATTGGTTTCGGACTTGGTGTTACCGTTGGTGACATGAATA
Organism: Algibacter luteus; assembly: GCF_900141715.1. Taxonomy (GTDB): domain Bacteria; phylum Bacteroidota; class Bacteroidia; order Flavobacteriales; family Flavobacteriaceae; genus Arenitalea; species Arenitalea lutea. Next base: position 45,384 of record NZ_FQYK01000004.1, read on the forward strand.
ACGATGGATGGCAAGATATTTACGTATCAAACGATTTTTTCGAACGTGATTATTTATACATTAATCAACAAGACGGGACATTTAAAGAAACACTAACAACATCTTTAAATTCTATTAGTGGAGCATCGATGGGTGCTGATGCTGCAGATATAGATAATGATGGATATAACGATATTTTTGTGACGGAAATGCTCCCAAGTGAATACGACCGTTTAAAAACTGTAACCACATTTGAAGACTGGAACAAATACCAATACAATGTAAAAAATGGTTACTACCACCAATTTACAAGAAACATGTTGCAACTAAATAACAGTAATCTCACCTTTAGTGAGGTTGGTCGTTTTAGTGGAGTTGAAGCCTCCGATTGGAGTTGGGGAGCCCTGTTTTTTGATATGAATAATGATGGTTTAAAAGATCTTTACATCGCAAACGGTATTTATAAAGACCTTACCAATCAGGATTATTTAAAGTATGTTTCAAATGAAGAAGTCATTCAAACAATCGTCTCGGGTGACAAAGTCAATTACAAGAAATTAATAGACATTATACCTTCAAATAAAGTTGAAAATCATGCCTATATCAATAATGGCGATTTAAAATTTAAACGTGTTAACAATGGCTTGAACACAGCAAGTTTTTCAAACGGTTCTGCCTATGGCGATTTAGATAATGATGGTGATTTAGATCTTGTGGTTAACAATGTGAATATGCCTTCTTTTCTTTACAGAAACAATTTAGAAAACCCAGATGCACACTATTTAAAAGTGATTTTAAAAGGCGAAGGACAAAACATACACGGTATAGGTGCTAAACTTGAGTTAAATACAAAAAACAATGCCATTTCTCTTGAACAACAACCAGTTAGAGGTTTTCAATCGTCTATGGATTTCAGACCTAATTTTGGTTTTACGGAAACCGAAGAGTTGAAACTAACAGTAAAATGGCCTTCTGGAAAAGTATCTACTTTAACTAGCTTAAAACCAAATACGACCATTACAGTTAACGAAACAGATGCAGTATTACCAGAAAACGTTAACACTACCATTAATCCTGAAATTCTTTTTAATAAAAACGAAAGCATAATCAATTACCGTCATAAAGAGAATAATTATGTAGATTTTAATATGGATCGATTATTACCTTTCATGAGAAGTCAAGAAGGACCAAAAATGGCTTTTGGCGATGTTAATAATGACGGTGAAGTTGATTTATTTATTGGAGGTGCAAAAGGATTTGCTTCGACCTTATTTCTTCAAAAAAATAAAAAATTCATAAAAAGTAATACCAAAGCTTTTGACAGGCAAAAGGCCTCTGAGGCTGCAGAAAGCGTGTTTTTTGATGCTGATAATGATGGCGATTTAGACCTTTATGTATGCAATGGTAGTATAGAAGCTTCAAAATACAGTGCTAATTATTTGGATAAGCTTTACTTAAATGATGGAAAGGGTAATTTTACCTTATCTACTCAACTATTACCGACCACAGAAGGTTTTCATAGTAGTAGTACTGTTTCAGTTGCAGATGTAGATAACGATGGCGATTTAGACCTTTTTGTTGGTGAAAGAAGTATTCCTAATGCATATGCTTCGCCAGGGTCTGGTTTTCTATTAATTAATGATGGTACAGGTAATTTTACCGAGTCGTCTTCAACTTTAGCGCCAGATTTTAAAGACTTAGGCATGATTACAGATGCCACTTTTGTAGATTTGAACCAAGATAATTTTAAAGATTTAGTGGTAGTTGGCGAGTTTATGGGTATTCAAGTATTTGAAAACCAGAATGGTAAATTTAGCAAATCTGAAAACAACAAACTGGCAAATCTTAAAGGTTGGTGGAATACTATTGAATTTGCAGACTTAGATAATGATGGCGACCAAGATTTGGTTGTTGGTAACCATGGATTAAACAGTCGATTTAAAGCGAGTAATGAGCAGCCAATTAAACTATATGCTAAAGATTTTGATAGAAATAGTTATGTAGACCCTATACTTGGGTTTACTGCTGAAAATGGTAAGGAATATCCATATGCCTTACGTCATAATCTAGTGGATCAGTTAAAATATTTATCAAAAAAATATCCGGATTACGAATCGTTTAAGCATGCTACAATTCAAGATATATTTTCAAAAGAAGAACTTGAAGGTAGCATACAACTTGAAGCTAATACATTAAGTTCTTTAGTTATATTTAATGAAGGCGATTTTAATTTTAAAGTAGAAGAATTGCCGTTTGAAACACAGTTAACACCTATTTATGCCATATCGATATCAGACTTTGATAATGATGGCGATCTCGATATTATTTTAGGAGGAAATCTTTTTGGTGTTATGCCTGAATTTGGAAGATATGATGCTTCATTTGGTAACTATCTTGAAAATTTAGGTAACGGTAAGTTTAAACATTTTAAAACTGGAAAAGGGCTGAATATCAAAGGTCAAATTAGAGATATTAAAGTGGTTAACAACCAAGTGTTTATCTCAAAAAATAACGACTTATTAGAAGTCTATAACTATTAATATGGCGAAAAAATTAGTTTTTATTTTTCTAATCATTTTAGGCTGTTCCAAAGAAGAAAAAACAACTGCCCATATTGAAGCATCTGCACCTTTTAAAGTGGTTGATGCGAATGTGTCTGGTTTAGATTTCTCTAATCAATTAAAGCCAGATGGCAATCTAAACATTATTGAATACTTATATTATTACAATGGCGGCGGTGTAGCAATTGGTGATATAAACAACGACGGATTAGAAGACATTTACTTGACGGCAAACCAGCAGGCGGATAAACTATTTTTAAATTTAGGCGACCTGAAATTTAAAGATATTACTGTAGAAAGTGGCATTAGTCAAGATAGTACTTGGTCTACAGGAGTTACTATGGCAGATGTAAATAAAGACGGTTTACTAGATATTTATGTATCGAAAGTCGGTAATTATAAAGGATTACATGCGAAAAACGAACTGTACATCAATCAAGGGAATAATACCTTTAAGGATGAAGCTGAAAACTATGGTTTAGATTTTTCAGGGTTTTCAACGCAAGCTTCATTTTTTGATTATGATAATGACGGCGATTTAGATATGTATTTGATGAATCATTCTGTGCATTCAACGCATTCGTACGGAAATATAAGAATTCGCCAAACATCTGATGCACTTTCAGGAGATGTTCTGTATGAAAATAAACAAGAAGGCGAACATATTAAATTTGTTGATGTAACTAATGGCGCTGGTATCTACAACAGTCCATTGGGATATGGTTTAGCGCTTTCAACTTCGGATGTTAATAATGATGGGTATATAGATATTTATGTGGGTAACGATTTTCATGAAAATGATTATTTATACATCAATAATGGCGATAAAACTTTTACTGAATCTAGTGCAGAATATTTTAATCATACGTCAAGATTTACTATGGGTGTCGATATTGCAGATATCAATAACGACCAAGGTCTCGATATTTTCACATTAGATATGATGCCATACAAAGCTGATGTGTTTTTAAAATCTGGTGGTGAAGATTCCGATAAAATCGATCAAATAAAAGCATCATTTGGTTTTGAACAACAATACGCTAGAAATCACTTCCATCTTAATCAAGGTAATCATTTTGCAGATGTTGCTTTGTTAACCCAAACCCATGCTACAGATTGGAGTTGGTCGCCTTTAATTTTAGATTATAATAATGATGGCTTAAAGGATATTTATATTACGAATGGCATTTATAAACGCCCTAACGATCTTGATTATATTAATTATTTAAGTACGGTTGATTTTGCAAAATATAAAGAATCAGAAGCTGATGAAATTGAATACAAGTTGATAAACACGATGCCGATGTTAAGTTTGCCAAATGTGTTATTTACGAATAGAAGTGAGCTAAACTTTGAAAAAACACCAGTTGATGCCAATAATTTGGCAACGTATTCTAATGGCGCAGCTTATGGAGATTTAGATAATGATGGCGACTTAGATATTGTGGTTAATAATTTAAATGAAAAAGCCACACTTTTAGAAAATACAACTACCAATAACAATTATTTAACTGTTGATTTAAATACAGAAAACCTTGGGATAAATACCAACGGAGCTAAAGTTTATCTTTATGCCAATGGGAAAACGTACTTAAATGAACAGATTACAGTTAGAGGATTTATGTCTAGTTCATCAAATAAAGTACATTTTGGATTAGGTGAAGTATCAAAAATTGATTCCATTTCTGTCGTTTGGAATGATGGTACAAAAACTGTAAAAACGAATATCGAAAAGAATAGAATTCTATCAATTAAAAAAGAAATCACTTCTAAATTTGAGTTTGTAAAATCTACTAAAAGTAATTTTGAAACTTTCAATTATTCACATGAAGAAAACAATTTTTTAGATTACGAAAGGGAAGGTTTAATTCCTGAAAAATTATCTATTGAAGGGCCTTCAGTCGTGCAAGCAGATTTTAATGGAGATGACTTAGAAGATTTATTTATTGGTGGTGCTCGAGACCAAGAGCCTTCGCTTTATTTTCAAGATACTCAAGGAAACTTCAATTTGCAGTCGAATAGTTATTTAGAAAATGATAAAATTTATGAGGATGTTGATGCCACTGCGTTTGATATAGATAACGATGGCGATTTAGATATTTACGCATTAAGCGGGGGTAATGATTTTCCTGAAGGCGACCCTATGTTGGAAGACCGTGTGTATATAAATGATGGTAAGGGTAATTTTATCAAATTAAACTCAAAACTGCTTGCTACCAACGGAGGTTCGGTTTCAAGTGCAGATTTTAATAAAGATGGTTATCCAGATTTGTTTATTGGAAACCGCTCAATTCCTGGTGCTTATGGCTTAACACCTTTCAGTTTTATTTTAAAAAACACAGGTAATAACAATTTTGAAATTGTTAGCAAAGCAAGAATGGGAATGATTACTGACAGTAAATGGGCAGACCTTGAAAATGATGGACAAACAGAGTTAGTTTTAGTTGGCGATTGGATGCCTATTCGTATTTATACTTATAACCTTGAAGGCAATTTTGAAGATAAAACCAAAGCAATTGGCCTAGATAAAACCAATGGCATGTGGAATGTGGTTCATGTTACCGACTTAAACAACGATGGAAAATTGGATATTTTAGCTGGAAACACAGGTTTAAATTTTAAATGGAAAGCCTCAATTGATAAACCAGTAAAAATGTACTTGGATGATTTTGATAATAATGAAACCTTAGACCAACTTATTTTTTACGATTATTTTGGTACTTATGTTCCATTTGCATCGAAAGACAAAGTGATGCAACAAATACCCATGTTAAAAAAGAATTTTACGACCTATGCAGCTTTTGCAAATGTGCAAGATGTTTTAGATTTGGTCGATAAAAAAGAAATTTTAGAAACAAAATATATTTACGAGCTGCGTAACATGGTTTATTTTAATAAAGGAAATGCTTTTGAACAAAGAGCATTGCCAAATGAAGCACAGTTTAGTACAATTGAAGATTTTTATGTTGATGGAAAGGAAATATTCTATACAGGAAACACTAATAGTTATGTTTCTGAACTTGGGCGAAGTACGTCTAATTCCGGAGGTGCTTTGAAATATTCTGAAAATGATAATTTTAATTCTGTAAGAACACTGAATTTACCTAAACATTTTAGTGGTAGAAAAATTCTTAAACTAAAAGATGGTAAATTTTTAGTTATTGGTAATAACGACAAATCATATATCGTAAATTAAAAAATTGAATACGTATCAAATGAAAATTTTAAAATCTAAATATTATTTAATTATTGCAATTGTTGGTTTAACAAGTTGTAGTAAGCCAAATCCTATTGAAGTATCTCCAGAATTATTCCATAAATCAGTGGATAAGGTTATGGATATTCAAATACATGATATATTCTCACCACCGGTAGCAAGTCGAATTTTTGCATATCCTAATATTGCTGCGTATGAAATTTTAGCGCAAAAAAGCTCAAAGTTACAGACCCTTGTAGGGACTATTAACGAATTAAAGCCAATCCCGAAAGTTGATTCTACACAACAGGTAAATCTGGAATTATCGGCTTTAATTGCACATATGGAGGTAAGTAAAAAACTCATTTTTTCTGAAGAAAAAATGGAAGTATTGCAAGATAGCTTGTACAAGGTTTGGGAGCAAGTTAACGAAGATGAGTTTAATGTTTCTAAGGCTTACGCCTTTGACGTCGTCGAGCACATAAAACAATACATGGATGCTGATAATTACAATCAAACCAGAACCATGCCGAAGTTTACAGTTGATATCGATGATCAAACCAGATGGCAGCCAACACCTCCATCATATATGGACGGCATTGAACCACATTGGAATAAAATAAGACCTTTTTTATTAGATTCAGCACAACAGTTTAAACCAGAACCGCATCCAGAGTTTTCTTTAAAAGAAGGCACTTTGTTTCATAAAGAACTGATGGAAGTTTATGACGTAAGTAAAGCGATTACTAAAGATGGTGATGAATCTGAAGAAATTGCAATTGCCAGGTTTTGGGATTGTAATCCATTTGTATCGGTAACAAGAGGGCATTTTATGTTCGCAACAAAGAAAATATCTCCGGGTGCACACTGGATTGGAATTGCAAAAATTGCTTCTAGAAAAACAAACGCGAACGTAGAAGAAACTGTTAATACCTATACAAAAACATCATTGGCTATTGCCGATGCTTTTATAAGTTGCTGGGACGAGAAATATAGAAGTAATTTGGTAAGACCAGAAACATTGATTAATCAAACTCTCGATCCGGACTGGTTACCCATATTACAAACACCACCATTTCCTGAATATACCAGCGGACACTCGGTAGTTTCAGGTGCTGCGTCCGTTGTTCTAACTGGTCTTTTTGGTGATAATTTTTATTTCGATGACGATACCGAAATCCCTTATGGATTACCAGTTAGAAGTTTTAATTCGTTTTATGATGCTTCTGCTGAAGCGGCTTTAAGTCGTTTATATGGCGGTATTCATTATAGAGCTGCTATTGATAATGGACTAAAACAAGGAAAGGATTTAGGACATTTTGTTGCCAATAAATTAAGTCTTTAAACTTTCTCTTAAGGAAATAGTAAAGCCAAAATTTAAAAATAACAGTCTCATAAATTAATAACTTACCTACATGATCACTAAGTGGTTGAGAGTTGTATTGAAGTAATGTTTTCTTAATTAAAACAAAACCGAAAACGATTTCGGCTATCTTTAAAGGTTTTTATTATCAAAATTTCAATTTATTTTAAAAAAATAATGAAATTGATATTCTTAGGACGGTTTGTAGCATTAAAAACTATCTGGAAGGAAAAAATCAATTTCATTATTACGAACTTAATTAACGATTTGAATCCATCATGAAAAAATTTAAGTTTCTTAGTACTAAAATAGTAGCGGTTGCATTTCTTTTTGTAGCATGTAACAAAAACGAAACAAGTTTTAATGTTTCTTCACCCGACTCAAATATTTCAGTTGAGTTTACACTCTCAAAAAATGGTCAACCATTATACATGGTTAATCATAAAAGCAAAACAGTGATTGATACCTCTTTTATGAGTTTCGATTTTAAAGATTTACCATCTCTAAAGGATAATTTTAAAATTGTTAGTACAAGTTCTAACACGGTAAACGAAGATTGGGATATGCCTTGGGGTGAGCAGTTAACCGTAAACAACAATTACAATGAATTGGTTGTAAATTTAGAAGAACAATCTGAAGCAAAAAGGCTTCTTAATATTCATTTTAAAGTCTACGACGATGGCGTTGGTTTTAGATATGAATTTCCAGAACAAGCAATCTTAAAAGAGGTTTTAATTACAGATGAAAACACGGAGTTTAACTTAACAGATAATCATAAAGTATGGTGGATTCCCGGAGATTGGGATATCTACGAGCATTTATATAACGAAACTAAATTTTCAGAAATTGATGCTTTATCCAAGCGAAATCATGAGAATTTAGCGGCAACTTACATTCCAGAAAATGCGGTAAATACACCGGTTACCATGAAAACTGCCGATGGTTTGTATTTGAGTTTTCATGAAGCAGATTTAACAAATTATCCTGGTATGACTTTAAAGGTTGACCACGAAAATTTAAAAATGGATAGCGAGTTGGTTGGTTCTGACAGATTAGGTGGAAAAGCAAAACTAACGTTGCCATTTAATACCCCTTGGCGTACTATTCAAATTGCAGAAAAAGCTGGAGATTTAATCGAGTCCAAAATGGTTTTAAATCTTAATGACCCTAACGAAATAGGCGATGTTAGCTATTTTACACCTATGAAATATGTAGGTATTTGGTGGGAAATGCATATTGGCAAATCGACATGGGATATGGAAGGAAGTCAAGATATGAATACCTGGACTGAAGGAAAATCGGCAACTTCTAAGCATGGAGCAACGACTGAAAACGCTAAAAAATATATTGATTTTGCTTCACAAAATGGCATCAAAGGATTATTGGTGGAAGGTTGGAATACTGGTTGGGATAAATGGCTTGCAGATGCTGATGCGCGAGAAGGTCTTTTTGATTTTATGACACCTTATGCCGATTATAATTTTGATGAGGTTATGAATTATGCTAAAGAAAAAGGTATAGAGGTTATTATGCATCATGAAACTTCGGCAGCTCCACTAACTTACGAAAAACAAATGGGTGTGGCTTATAAATTCATGAAAGACAATGGTATTAATTCTGTTAAAACAGGTTATGTTGGTGAAATTATTCCGAAAGGAGAATATCATCATGGGCAATGGATGGTAAATCATTATCATAAGGTTTTAGAAGAAGCTGCTAAAATGAAAATTGCAGTAAATGCGCACGAACCAATTAAAGCTACAGGAAAACGTAGAACCTATCCAAATACTATTTCTAGAGAAGGATTAAGAGGTCAAGAATTTAATGCCTGGGCTACAGATGGCGGGAATCCTCCTAACCATATTTCTATTGTTGCATTTACTAGAATGTTATCTGGCCCCATAGACTTTACACCTGGTGCTTTCAATATTAAGTTTGATGAATACAAAAAAAGCAATCAAGTAAATACCACGTTAGCACATCAACTCGCTTTATATGTGGTCATTTATAGTCCTATCCAAATGGCTTGCGATTTGCCAGAGCATTATATGGTTGATGGGAAAGTACATCCCGCGTTTAAATTTATTTCAGATGTAGGTGTAGATTGGCAACAATCAAAAGTTTTAGATGGTGAAATAGGAGATTATGTTACTATTGCTCGTCAAGAACGTGGCACTGGCAATTGGTTTGTTGGAGGTGTAACAGATGAAAATGAAAGAACCCAAAGTGTAACTTTTGATTTTCTTGAGTCTGGTAAAACGTACAAGGCTACTATTTATAAGGATGCAACTACCGCGCATTGGGATAACAATCCACAAGCTTATGAAATAGAAGAAATGAAAGTAACAAATGAGTCAACAATCAATGTGAAACTAGCTCCAGGAGGAGGATTTGCAATCAGTATAATGCATGAATAAGTGTAAATAAAGATTAAACTAACTAACTAAAATAAACATGAAACTAACTAAACCAAGATTATCGTTTTGGCAAATATTCAATATGAATGTTGGATTCCTCGGGATTCAATATAGCTTCGGATTACAACAAACGGCTATAAATCCAATTTTTCTTTATCTGGGTGCTCCTGAAGATATGTTGCCAATTCTTAATATAGCTGGACCCGTAACGGGTTTAGTAGTGCAACCTATTATTGGTGCTATGTCAGATAAAACTTGGTCTCCGCGTTGGGGTAGAAGAAAGCCCTATTTTTTAATAGGTGCCATTATTGGTAGTATTTGCTTATTTGCCTTTCCTACAAGTCCAGTCTTATGGTTTGCGGTTGGTTTGTTGTGGATTTTAGACGTTGGAAACAATATGGCTATGGAGCCTTACAGAGCTTTTGTAGGCGATAAACTTCCTGAAAAACAATTGAGTTTAGGATATCAAATGCAAAGTCTTTTTGTTGGAGCAGGTATTTTACTTGCCATGGGTTCAATTGTATTGTTTCAAAAAATATTTGGTGCCGAGGCTGTTTCTGATGATGGTGTGATACCAACCTGGATGTTTTATTCTTTTTCTTTAGGAGGCATATTATCAATTTCAACGGTATTATGGTCTGTTCTAAAAACTCCCGAAATACCGCCTTCAGAAGAGGAATTATCAGAGATTAATGAAGCCAAAAGCAAGCCATTTATGGAACGGGTTTGGCAACCATTTAATGAAATTGGTCTAGCCATAAAGGAGATGCCAAAATTTATGTGGAAAATAAGTGCGGTATACTTATTTCAATGGTATGCGTTATTTGTTTATTGGCAGTATATCACGCCTCTGTTTATGAAAACGATGGATTATGGCATTTCTGATGCCGCTTCACAATCAGCTCAAATGAGTTTGACTTATAACATTGTAACGATGGTAGTAGCACTTGCTTTAGTACCTCTAACTTTGAAATTTGGAGGTAAGAAAGTGTATGCTTTTAGTTTAATAGGTACTGCAGTAGCATTATTTTCAATACCATTTATAGAAAATATGACATTGGTTTTAGCGCCTATGGTTTTATTCGGAATTGGTTGGGCAGCTATGATGGGGATTCCATATACCATGGTCTCTAAAGCTGTACCCCAAGACAGAAGAGGTGTTTATATGGGTATTTTAAATATGATGATAGTTATACCTATGGGTATAGAAACACTAACTTTTGGCCCTATTTATAAGTATCTTTTAGGAGGAAATGCAATTAATGCTATTCTGTTTGCAGGTGTTTTCTTTATTATTGCCGCTTTATTAGCGTTTCGTTTAAACGAACCGAAGTCGGAAATAAACGAGTAATTTTAATACAATATAATTATGAAAAATTTAGGTATTAAGATTTCCATTTACCTCAACTATTTTGTTTTTGCTATTTTATTAAATAGTGTTGGCATAGTTATCGAGAAATCTATTGATGTTTATAAAGTAACCGAGTCTCAAGCATCCGTTTTAGAGGCGTTTAAAGATTTACCAATTGCTTTAGTATCCTTTTTAATTGCCTCGTTTTTACCACGCTTTGGGTATAAAAAAGCCATGTTAGTGGCTTTAGCTATTGTGTTTTTTGGTTGTTTGCAAATGATATTTGGTAATTCATTTTTCTACACCAAAGTGTTATTTCTAACTATAGGTGTAAGTTTTGCATTGATAAAATTATCAGTGTATTCACTTATAGGCATATTAACATCATCAAAAAAAGAACACGCCTCTTTAATGAGTTCTATAGAAGGGTTTTTTATGGTAGGAATTGCATTGGCTTATTTTTTATTCCCTGCTTTTTATTCTGAAGATGAAAATTCTTGGTTAAATGTCTATTATCTATTATGTGGACTTATTACACTTTCTTTTGTATTTCTACTTTTTTCAAAGGTTGAGTATGAAGTTGAAGCTATTGGTAGCAGTTTAAAGGACGATTTAATGGAGTCTATTAAATTGATAATTGTGCCTTTGGTTTTGGTTTTTATTATTTCAGCATTTTTGTTCGTTATGATAGAACAAGGTATTATGACGTGGTTACCAACATTCAATAAAAAAATATTCAATTTTAATTCTGTGTTAAGTGTCCAAATGGCAAGTATTCTAGCGCTTACCTTGGCACTAGGAAGATTCATTGCAGGTTTCCTAACCAAGTATATAAATTGGGTGGTATTAGTGGTAGTTTGTGTTGTGATTTCAGGAGGTATTTTGATTTATATTTTACCGCAACTGCAAGGCGACGTTGAAGCGATTGGCGAAATTACCAGCTTATCAGATGTGCCAACTTTAGGTTTTATTTTACCTTTAATTGGCTTGTTTATTGCGCCCATTTATCCGTTGCTTAACTCTACGGTATTAAGTTCATTACCAAAGAGTTTACATTCACCCATGTCTGGTTTAATTATCATTTTTTCGGCATTGGGCGGTACAATTGGATCAAGAATAGTTGGCGAACTTTTTGAAAGTGTTGGTGGTGCCAATGCATTTTACTTTTTACTAATTCCAATGGGGTTATTGATTGTTTTTGTATTGCTTATTGATAGAATGTCTAAAAAACAAGTAGTCGTATAATGAAGATTTTTAATTTACAAATTGAAGAAACATTAAACAGTTTACTACTTCAAGAAGATACCGATGGTGATAAAAAAATTACCATTGAAGATAAAGGACCAAAAGCATTCCATTTAGAGTCTGAGGATGGAACAAAGCATACTGTAAAAGGAACATATCAACTATCTAACTTGCTACAAGAATTGGTTATTGCTAAGTACGACGGTAAAACGTCTGTTAAAATTCCATTACATAAAATTGACGAACCGCCAGTAAGTCGAATATCCCGAATGATTCGTGAGTATTACTGGAAAGGGTTAACTAGAAGCATGGATGCTCAAGGTGTTGAAAAACTGATTTCAGACACAAAAAACGAAGCGCTTACTGCAGAAAAACTCCCTATTTATGTTCCTTTTCAAGATGAGTTAGCTTTTAATTACTATAAAACTTTAGAGGATAAATTAAATATAAAAGCGTCTAGGTTACCAGAAGATATTTCACCTGAATTTGTAAAAACATTAAATGATAAACCAGGTATTTTATCATTGAAATTAGAAAAGGAAAATGGAGAAATTAAAGGCGTCCCTTTTGTAGTTCCGGGAGGTAGATTTAACGAAATGTACGGTTGGGATAGTTACTTTGAGTCCATTGGGTTGCTTATTGATGGAAAAGTGGATTTAGCAAAAGCTATGGCTGATAATTTTCAATATGAAATAGAACATTATGGAAAAATATTAAATGCTAACAGGTCTTATTATTTAAGCAGAACACAACCTCCATTTTACACAAGTTTAATTAGAGAAGTTTTTGAAATTACTAAGGATAAAAATTGGTTAAATAATCATTTAAAGACAGCAATCAAAGAATACGAAACGGTTTGGATGGTTCAAGGTAAAAGGCTTACAGAAAATGGATTAAATAGATATTTAGCTGAAGGTTTAGGGATACCTCCTGAATGTGAAGAAGGCCATTATGATGCCATTTTAAAACCTTTTGCAGATAAAGTACATTGTAGCATTGAAGATTATATTTCGAAATATCAAAATGGCGAATTGCAAAATGATTTTTTAGATACTTACTTTTTGCATGATAGAACCGTAAGAGAGTCGGGACACGATACTTCTTATAGAATTGAAGGTAATTGTGCCGATTTAAATTTAGTAGAACTCAATGTATTGCTTTACAAATACGAATTAGATTTTGCTGAATTGATAAAAGATGTTTTTGATGATAGTTTTGAATTCAATTCAAAAACATACACAAGTTCATATTGGTTGAAAAAAGCAGAAAAGAGAAAACAATTGGTTAATTCGTTTTGTTGGAACTCTGAAAATGGTTTGTATGTAGACTATAATCATGTTACGAAAACGCAATCTACATTTGTGGCTGCAACTACATTCACGCCGTTATGGTGTAATATAGCTAGTTTAGAACAAGCTAAAGCAATAGTTAAAAATGCATTACCGCTTTTAAAGGAAAAAGGAGGAATTGCAGGTAGTACCAAAGCAAGTAGAGGAGATATTACGAATGAGCGTCCTGCACGCCAATGGGATTATCCTAATGGTTGGGCACCTCATCAAATGATGATTTGGAAAGGGTTGTTCAATTACGGTTGTAATCAAGAAGCTCAAGAATTAATTTACCGTTGGCTATTTATGATTACTAAGAATGCGGTGGATTATAACGGTACTATACCAGAAAAATACGATGTTGTTGAAGCTACTCACAAAGTATTTGCAGAATACGGAAATGTTGGTACCGACTTTGAATATATTTCTCAAGAAGGGTTTGGTTGGATGAACGCTTCTTATCAGTATGGTTTAAACTTGTTAGAGGAAAAATTTATTCAAAAATTAAACGAACTTATAGAACCCGAAAAGATTTTCTAAAGACGATAAATGAATTCACTCAAATTAATTTTAACAAACCTGAAATATTTTGCACCTGTTTGGGTGTTTAGTTCACTGAATTTTATTATTGGTACTTGGGTTTTATACATACCTTATGTTAAAGAAAAATTAGAACTCAATGATTCAGAATTGGGCTTGGCTCTATTTAGTTTGGCATTAGGCGTTTTATTATTTATTCCTTTTGTACCTTTTTTAAGTAAAAAAATAGGCTTAGGGCGATATACATTAATAGGCGTCTTATTATTTTCAATGGCATTTTTGTTACCGTTGTTAGCTACAAGTTATTTAATGCTTTGTGTTTCATTATTTTTTGCAGGAGTATTTTTAGGAACTACAGATGTAGCTATGAATGCCTTAGTTTCTGAAGTTGAAAGAAACAATACATGTAGTATCATGTCTGCAGCTCATGGATTTTTTAGTTTGGGAGGTGCTTTAGGCGCCATGTTGGGTAGTCTTTTAATGCCATTTTTCACCAAACCATTTTATCATATGGTTGTTATGGTATCGTTTATCATATTGGTTAATTTAGTCTTAGGTAAACATTACTTTCTTATTGCTGAAAAAGTTGTGCCAAAAGAGAAAACAAGCTATCATTTTAAAACGCTAAAACCTTTGTATACCATAGCTTTAATAGCATTTGTCATTATGTGTAGTGAAGGAGCTATTGAGCATTGGAGTACGCTTTATTTCACTGAAGTAATTGGAGTAGCTAAAAATAATTTAGCTGGAATTGGGTTTATAGTTTTCTCAACAACTATGACTATCGGACGTTTCTTTGGAGATAAAATAAGTGAAAACATCGGTTCAATAAAAATTATATTACTTGGATGTGTGTTGGCTAGTATCGGCTATTTGGCCATATTAACGAGTCAATTTTATACTTCTATTTTAGGTTTTGGTATTTTAGGATTGGGGCTATCTGTAATCATTCCAGAATTATTTAGGATAGCAGGAAAAACAGAAGGCGTAAATGCATCTGTAGGTATTTCTTTTGTATCCGGAGTTGGGTTCGTAGGCTTTCTTCTAGGACCAGTTATATTGGGTTATATTTCAAACACTTTCAATTTGAAAGTAAGCTTTTTCGCCTTGTTTATATTATCAATTGTTGCTTTTCTAACGGCATTGACAAAAAGAAAAATCAAATTTTAGGTTTAAAACTTATAGAAACTAAAGAATTTGAAAGCTTTCGAAATCGTTTTCGTGTAGCTAAAAAACTATTTTGGCGTCAGAATTTGATATTATGGAATTTGTAATTGTAATTTGTTCTAAAGAATTAAAAACTAGACGAAACCAAATTGAAAAGTATTGATATTTTATCCGTGGGTGAGGTGCTTGTAGACTTTATTGGTCATCAAATTGGTGCTCAAATAGATCAAACAAGAGATTATCATCGTTATTTAGGAGGTTCACCAGCAAATGTCGCGATGAATTCGGCCAGATTAGGACTTAATGCAGTTTTGGTTGCCACAGTAGGCGATGATGGTTTCGGAACCTATATTTTAGAAAGATTAAATGAAGTTGGAGTTAATACAGATTACATCAATAGAATAAGCACTAAACCTACAAGTGTAATTTTTGTTTCAAGAACGGATAGTACACCAGATTTTATTCCATTTAGAGAAGCCGATGCTTATATTTTAGAACATCAGATTTCTACGGAAACACTCTACAACACAAATATTTTTCATACCACATGTTTCGCGTTAAGTAAAGAACCAGCGCAATCGGTTATTCTTAAGAAAGCTGAAGAAGCTTATAATTTAGGTTGTAAGCTTAGTATTGATATAAATTATGCTAAGAAATTATGGACTTCTCATGAAGATGCTATAAAAGTAATAAAGGACTATTGCAGATTTAATCCGCTTATTAAAATTAGTGAAGATGATATGCTTCGTTTATTTGAAAAGGAATTGCCACATGAGGATATTTTTAAATTTTTCCATGATTTAGGGGTTGAAACGATATGCCTAACTCTTGGTAGTAAAGGTGTTAAATTATCTCAAAAAGGAAATGGCATTATTCAATTACCTGCAATGAAAATAGAACAGGTTATGGATGCCACTGGCGCTGGTGATGCCTTCTGGTCTGGGTTTCTATTTGCCTATTTAAAAGAAAAACCTATTGAAGAATGTTTAAAAGTTGCACTTAAACTAGCGGCATTAAAACTTCAAAATGTTGGCAGATTACCAAATAACATAGACGTGTTATCACAACTTCTTTAATAAATAAAATAAATGTCTGAAGTAAAAAAGAATACAAGCATTAATAATGGTGTAATGCTTAATGCATACCCAGATAGTATTGGTAACAATTTAAGCGATATTGTTAAAATGCTTAAAATGCCTGAGTTTAAAAATGCATTTTCGCTTTTTTATGTCTTACCAACATTTTTTAATAGCGATTTAGACAGAGGCTTTTCAATCATTGATTACAATTTGAATAAAGACCTAGTTTCAGTTTCAGATTTAGAAGATTTAGAGAAGTTGAATGTTTCATTAAAATTCGATATTGTTCTCAATCATTTATCGGTAGCATCTCCACAGTTCAAAGATTTGTTAGAACACGGAGATAATTCAAAATATAAAGACTTCTTTATCAACTGGAATACCTTTTGGGAAGGAAACGGAACCATGAATGAAGATGGAATAATAGTTCCACATAAAGAATATCTGAGTAAATTGTTCATGCGAAAATCTGGACTTCCAATTTTGAAGGTGCTTTTTCCAGATGGTTCAGAAAAGCCGTATTGGAATACCTTTTATCAGCAAATAACTTACCATAAAATTTCTGAAAGCGAATTACAAAGTATTGAAGAATTAAACAGTTGGCAAGCTAAATTCATTTCAGAAAATATTAATAAAGCCATTGAAGAAAATCAAGATGTTTCGAGTATAGACTTTGGAGATTGTAATCATCTTAAAAGTGATATACTTAAAATTGTCAATATAAAACGCAGCTATTTAGGACAAATGGATGTGAATGCAAAATCTGAACTTGTTTGGGAATTTTATGAAGAAACGCTCGCCAAATTGAAAGATTTTGGATGCAAAATTTTAAGGTTAGATGCATTTGCTTATTTACACAAAGAAGTTGGTCAATCGAACTTTTTCAATAAACCGGGAACTTGGGATTATTTGAAACGCATAAAACAAATAGCAGATAAAAACGAGTTAATTTTATTGCCAGAAATTCATGCTGAATATGGTTTAAACCTGCATAATGAAGTAGCCGAAGAAGGTTATCAGATTTACGATTTTTTTCTACCAGGATTAATGATTCATACACTTGAAGAACATTCAAGTAAAGCGATTTTAAATTGGGCTAAAGAAATTATAGCCAAAGATTATAAAACGGTAAATATGTTAGGTTGCCACGACGGGATTCCTGTTTTAGATTTAAAAGGAAAAGAGGTTAATGGAATTTATAATAAAGGACTGCTAGAAGATCATGAAATTGAATCTATTATGTCCGTAATTTTAGAACGTGGTGGTCGTGTAAAGAATCTTTACGATGCATCTGGTAATAAGATTTCTTACTATCAAGTTAACGCTACATTTTTTAGTGCATTAGGTGAAGATGAAAAAAAACTGTTGGTAGCTAGAGCCATTCAATTGTTTATGCCTGGGACACCTCAAATATGGTATTTAGATCTTTTTGCAGGAAAAAACAATTATGCAGCTGCTGATGCTGGAGGTAGCGGAGGGCATAAAGAAATAAATAGAACAACCATAAACATGCAAGAGGTTAAAGAAGGCCTATCAAAAGATATCGTAATTAAACAATTAGAGTTAATTCGTTTAAGAAACACTTCAAAAGCATTTCTCGGTAGTTTTAAAATCCATAATTCACCAGAGCATGTATTTGATGTAGCCTGGGTGAATGGTGAAACTAGTGTAAGGTTAACGGCAAATCTTAATACTTACGATTTTAAAGTTTCGCATGATTAATAATGTTTCTTTTAATTTCTGAAAATAATAATAACGTTTTTTTAAGTGTTTAATAAGAGTAAGTCAAAACTCTATTGAATATAAAACCCAAGAATAATAATCTTGGGTTTATTGGTCTTATCATGTATCCAAATTAATTGTAGTGATCAGATTAATTATGAAAAACACGTTGTATTTTATTTAGAAAGGGGGTGACTTATTATATGTTATATTTGTATTTTTAAAATTCAAATTCTTCATATGAACATCAAATTTCTTCTTATTTTTTTTATCGTTTATTATTCGGTAATAGGCTGTAAAAAAGATGGAGAACAAGAATATATAAGTCAAAATGATGGCGTTTTTATTTCAGATAAACTTATACCTGATAGTCATTTTTTAGGAGACGGAAAATGTAAAGAATGCCACCAAGAAGAGTTTAAAGAGTGGAAAGGATCACATCATGATAAAGCCATGGATTCGGCTAATCACGAATCCGTTTTGGGAAATTTTGATGACGTAAAGTTCACTAGTCAAGGAGTAACCTCTCATTTTTTTAAAAAAGGAGACGATTTCTTTGTAAACACCGAAGGTCCTGATGGCAAATATTATGATTATAAAATAATCTACACCTTTGGAGTGACTCCATTACAGCAATACATCGTAGAATTTCCTGATGGAAGATTTCAATGTTTAAGAACAGCTTGGGATTCTGTAAAAAATAAATGGTTCGATTTATACCCTGATTTTAAAGTAGTACATTCAGAATGGTTGCATTGGTCAAGAGGTGGGTTAAATTGGAATACCATGTGTTCCGATTGCCATTCTACTAATGTTAGAAAAAATTACGATTTAAAAACCGAAAGCTTCGATACAAAATACGCAATTATTAACGTGAATTGTGAGGCATGTCATGGTCCGGGAAAACAACATGTAGAGGATGTGAATAGGCTTGGAGATCAATATGCCTCGACCAAAACCATGCATATGACATCGGATATTAAACCAAAAGAGTTAGTAGACCAATGCGCACGCTGCCATATGCGTAGGGAACAATTCTCAGAAGCTTTTAATTTTGAAGGAACCATGCTAGACCATTACTTCCCGCAATTAATAGAAGAGCCTATTTATTATGCCGATGGTCAAATTCGCGATGAAGATTATGTGTACGGATCGTTTACACAAAGTAAAATGTATAAGAATAACGTAACATGTAATAATTGCCATAATTCACACTCACTAAAACTTAAGTTTGAAGGTAACAATCTATGTGCGCAATGTCATGTTCCAGAAAACTACGATACACCAAAACATCATTTTCATAAGATGGATACTGATGGTTCTCAATGTATAAATTGCCATATGCCTGGTAAATTTTATATGGGTAACGATTTTAGACGAGACCATAGTTTTAGAGTACCAAGACCTGATTTAAGTGTTAAATATGGTACTCCTAACGCTTGTGCAGGTTGTCATGAAAAGGACGATAAATGGGCATGGGAAGCGTTTCAAGAGCTTTTTGGCACTGTAGATTCCATTCATTACTCCGATAAATTGGTTCCTGGAGTAATGGGACTGCCACATGGAGATACAGGATTATTAGAACTTATAAAAGATAAAAATCATACCGAAGTGGTTAGGGCATCAGCAGTAAAAGCATTATCTCATTATAATGTAGAAAATTTTATAAATGAGTATTTATCATGGTTAGATGATGAGTCTGCAATAGTAAGAGGAGCCACGATAGATATTTTAAGTGAAATAAACTCCACCGATTACGTAAATTCATTTTTACCACTTTTAAAGGACCCGAAACGAAGTGTGAGAATCAAAGCTTTTTATGGATTAAGTGGAATGGACGAAAGTAGTGTACCTGAAGCTTACAAAGAACTTTATGAAAAAGTTAAATTAGAGTTTTTTGCACATTTAGATACGAATTCTGATTTTGTAGGTGGAAGAGCAAAAAGAGCGAATTATTATTTAAAAAAAGGAGATTTTGATAAAGGTATTGCGGGTTATGAGAGTGCATTATCCATGGATAATTTGAACAATCAGTTACGATTAACCTTAGCTAATTTATATTACAACGTTCAAAATTTCACAAAAGCAGAACAAGCGTTTAAAACTGTAATAGAACAAGAACCAGATTATGGTCCGGCCTACTATTCGTTAGCGTTATTATATGCCGAATTAGGGCAAAACGATGACGCCATAGAATTGCTAAATAAGGCAATTACTAAAATGCCAGAAAACCCAAGATTGTATTATAATTTAAGTTTATTGTATGATCAAGTGAACGACAATATAAAGGCTGAAAATATTTTAAAACAGGGCTTGACTATTGATGATACCAATGAATCTTTACTTTACGCTTTGGCGTATCATTACTCAAAAACTAATCAACCCGAAAAAGCAAAAACAACATTGATTAAACTGGTTCAATTGTATCCTAATAATCCTCAATATGCTAATTTTTTAGCACAATTTAATTAATCTTACCATAAACAGATGTTACAAATGAACCATTTAAAAAAGCCCCGGCATCTAACTGACTTTGAAGTATAACGCCTTGAGGCTTTGTTTCGAGTAACCATTGAATTGACTGCACCAAAGGAGCCGCAGTAGTTGTTTGTATAGCACGAAACTTATGTTTACCTATTTGTTGTGGTTTAATTTGTTTAGCAATTTCTTGTCTGCGTAAAACGCCTTTGGAATCCTTACCTTCTATGGCTGCATAAATTATTACTTGGTCGTCTTCAATATGCGGAATTTCGTTCAGCATAATGTCTTGCAAATCAGAAATAGGGTTCTCGTTATTTTTTATCTTTTTTAATTGGTTATCAACCCAATTATAATGCCCTGGATGACGCAACGTTTTATAATCCAAATGTTGAATTTTTCCACTCAAGGCATCAGGAAGATCTGCTGCACCTCCAGAGGTTAGGTCTTCTTCATAAGAAATGCCATTAATGATAATACCACTTCTTTCTGAAAGGGCAGGACGCGATGTTTTTTTATAATCTCGAATTACAATGCAGTCTTTTACATATTCCGTGGCTACACCAATGGGACTCCAGGTAAATCCATAAAAATGTGGTGCAATGGCGTGATTGGTAAGCGCACCTACCTTTAATTCTAATCTGGCAACACGGTCCACTTGGTGGCTCTCGCAAAATTCTTGAAACATATAATGTGATAATACATCAATATAACCAGGTGCTAAACCTGTTTGCAACACGAAACCTGTTTTGGCGTTTTTTGATGAAGCTATAATTTGGTTGGTTTCATCAACATATTCGGTAAGATTAGCATATTGAAGTTCGTAATTATTTGCGAGTATCGCCATAGTTGGTGCTAAACTACCAGGTAAGCAATCTAGTAGTGCATCACCATTTTTTAATATCGTTTTTACCTCGTCAGAAATATGTAACGGATCTAAATGAAATGCTATCACTTTACAAGACTTGGAGGTGCCATTCATAATCCATTGGGCAACTTTTTTAGCTTTAGATAGTGTACGGTTACCAATATAAATGGTTGGTGTTACGGTGCTCCATTCTGCCAAAATAAGTCCAGCAGCTTCAGCAATACCTCCAGCGCCTGCAATAATTATGTTGAAGTGCTTTTTCATAACTAACCCGCTTTAAATTAAGTTCACATTTATTCTTCCTTTCTTCTACCAACTATTCATGTAAAGTATAAATGGATGCAAATATCTTATTAGTGACTTTTTGAATTTTTAGGCAGCATCTTACATTTTGATACTATTTAAATGATTAACCTTTTCTCATAAAGTCAAATGCACCTTTTCTAAGTTGAATACCGTATTCCAAATAGGCTTTCATACAGGCGAGGAAATTTGCCCATCCTCCTGAATTTTCTAAAGCCCATTTAAGGTTATTTTCATTTAGTTCTTTACCATTTTCGTTTACTCTCACTAGGGTACTATGGTCTGGTAACTCTTCTAAGGTAATCTTTACAATAGTTTCAGGGTCCCATACAAAGGAAATTGAACGATTGGTTTCTATTTTAATTTTATTGACTGGGTACTTATTATCAAATTCAGGAAATTTCCAAATCACTTCTTTTCCGGTTTCTAATCTTCCAGTACTTTCCGAAATGAAATATTTAGTCATTTTCTCTGGGTTTACAATCCCTTCAAAAACTTCTCCAACTGGTTTTTGAATTTGTATAGTTGCATTAGATTCAAGTTTCATAATATTTCTTATTTCATTCGTTAAGAAAGATACTAAAAGGTTTAATTTTTAGTTAATCTATGTCAAAAAAAGTTTATTAATCAAATATTTAAAAATGTGTTTGTTTGTGGTTAGTTGCGTTGTTTAGCACATAACTTTACAAGACCCCACCTAACCGAAAATCTACTAGGATTTTCAGAAGTAGGTGAGAACAAGCAATTACTTATAGCCATCTTAAGTTTCTAATGTTGTGACTAATCATCAATTTCGTAACTCATAAACGTGTTATATAATTTTGAAATTGATTTAACTTCACCAAGTATGGTGAGGATATCATTTTTCAATAAAACGGTAGAACCATTAGGAGCAAAAGTTTTATTATTCCTTTCAATTAATGCTACCAAAACATCGCTAGGAAGCTGTGTATCCTTTAATTGCAGACCAATCATTTCGCTTTGTGGAGTTCCCTTTTTTAGTTTTATACTCACAAAGCGTTCATTTTGCAATAAGTACTCCTTAATTTCACGGTGACTATCCATATTGATAAGGGTTTTTACAACATCCTCTCGCTCTAAAATATCAAGAAGCCTTGACAACATACGTAATTGTTGTTTTGGGTAATTGTCAGAATTAACCAAAAACACACATATGTGTAAAGGCCTTTTTATATCAAAATCATCATCAAAAGGTAAGATACCTTCTATAGAATTTTTAGAAATCACTATTTGCATTGAAGGATTTAAAACCTCCTTAAGTCTTGCATGAAAAACCAATACGCCAGGTAAACTTATTAATGATTCATCGGGAGTAAAATGTATTAATTTATGAATACCACCTTTGTAATTAAGGTTTAATGCAGCACTATAATTATCAGAAACTTTTTTTAAAAGGTCTTTAAAATCTACTGGTTGTTTATAAATTGAAATTTTTGAATTGATTACTGTTTCATCAAACGGATCGCCTTCTCTTAGCCCTTTTTCCTTTAAAATAGTCATCAATTCATTTTCCAGCTCACTGTCTTGGTTTTGACCTAATAGTGCAAACCAATGAAATATGGCGCCTTCTCGTTTAACCTTCCCTCGGGCATGAAAATGATACCAAAGCAAGCCCATGATTACTATGCCTGTGGTAAAAAGAATGGGCATCCACCCTAAATATATGATAAGAATAAACGAAATAACAATACCAGCAACTTGCATATAGGGATACAGTGGCGATAAATAGCCGGGGTCGTATGATTCTATTTTACTTTTTCTAAAAACTATCACCGAGAAATTGATAAAAATAAAAATGAGTAACTGGAAGGTACTGGCTAATTTTACAATGCCTTCTTCTGATAATAACAGAATAAATAAAATAATTAAAACCGTGGTAAACATAATGGCAATAACCGGACTTCCTTTGCGACCTATTCTTGAGAAAATAGCAGGGAGCAATTTGTCTCGTCCCATAGCAAAAGGATAACGTGATGCTGATAATAACCCAGCGTTACCTGTTGAAGCAAAAGCAGCAAGTGCAGCTATAGACATTAACAATACCCCGGCCTTTTCAGGTAACCATGTAAAAAATTGTGTGGCAGCAGTGGCAGCCGGAGCCATGTCTGTGGCTAATGTTGTGGGTTCAATTACAGCAATCATTAAAAATACACCCAACCCATAAATTAGGCCTGTAACAACTAACGACAATATCATACCTAAAGGAATGTTTCTTTCAGGGTTTTTAATTTCTTCTGCAATACTTGCAATTTGGGTTAATCCAAGATAAGACACAAAAACAAATCCAACGGTAGTAAACAAACCTCCTATACCATCTGAAAAGAATGGAGTGAATTGCGATGTAATAGATTCTTTATTAATAGACGCAGTGTTGAATATTGAAAAAAAACCATCTATAATAAAGGTTGTTAAAATTATGAGTAGAAATATTACAAATACTTTTTGGAAAGCAGAGGTTTTTTTGGCACCTATTAGGTTTAAAATCATAAAGAAAAATGTTGCAACAATGGCAACGATTTTTGTGGGAACTTCCCAGAAAATAGCCGCATAAGCCCCAATACCAATTATGGCAAAAGCCGTTTTTAACATTAAAGCAAAATAAGTGCCTAACCCTCCGATGGTACCCATAATAGGGCCTAAACTACGGTCTAGAAAGAAATAGGCGCCGCCAGATCTAGGTAGAGCGGTTGATATTTCTGCAATACTAAACATGGTGGGTAATATTAATATGCCAGCAAATAAATACGCTAGAAAAACAGAAGGGCCAGTGTAGTGCGATGCAATACCTGGAAGTAAAAAGAAACCAGAACTAAACATTGCTCCCGTACTAATAGCAAAAACATCAAATAATCCTAAGTCTTTTTTTAACTTATTTTTAAAGGCCATACCAATACATTTAAACACTAATATCTTGTATTAAGATAAGAATAATTTGTTGTATTTCTATCCCTCGTCTTAATTTTACGGGTTGGGTTTAAGAGAAAAAATTGGTAAATGAGTGCTTCAGCGAAAAATAAAGTAGCGAATAAGGACTAATGCTTGGGTTTCATAGAATGCAAGATTAATTCTATTGTATAAATTTTACTGCGCGATTTATAAAACATGTGATAACGTGCTTTATAAAAGAGTAAATGTTTTAGCAAAACAAAAAAGCCAAGGATTTAATTCCTTGGCTTTTGTTTGTTATCACTGTAGCGAGAGGGGGGCACGATCCCCCGACCTCCGGGTTATGAATCCGACGCTCTAACCAACTGAGCTACCTCGCCTAATTTAAGGCTGCAAATATAAAAACAATATTATTGTAAGCAAACAGAACTAAGGGAAAATATTATTAAAAATTGTTGTTATACTTATCAATTAATGTATATATTGAGCAAAATAAATTTTTAAAAGTATTTATGGACGATAAAATTAAATTTGATATTGAATTTCCAATACACGCCTCACCTCAATTATTATATCAATATATATCTACCCCATCGGGTTTATCTGAATGGTTTTCTGATAATGTAAACTCTCGTGGTGAATTATTTACTTTTATTTGGGATGGTAGTGAAGAGAAAGCAAAATTATTAAATAAGAAAAACGGAGAACGTGTTAAATTTAGATGGTTAGAGGATGAGGAGGATGGTTTAACTTGTTATTTTGAAATTAGAATACAGGTTGATGAAATTACAAAGGATGTTTCATTAATGGTTACAGATTTTGCTGAAGAAGATGAAGTAGACGAAGCTAAAATGCTTTGGACCAATCAAATTTCAAGTCTCAAGCAAGTATTAGGTTCTGCTTAATAATCAGTAGGATATTTTAAATTATATTTGTCCCGAATTTTACTTCGGGACTTTTTTTATGATCAATTTTAACGGTACAATAGCAACAGAAGAACAACTAATTTCTATAAACAATCGTGGACTTGCCTATGGTGATGCGCTTTTTGAAACCATCAAAATAAGTCGTGGTAAACTTTTATTCTGGGAAGATCATTATTTTAGACTGATGGCTTCTATGCGTATTATGCGAATGGAAATTCCAATGAACTTTACTATGGAATTTTTAGAAGAAGAAATTCATAAGTTGTTAGAAGCTAAACTATTAAATAACCAAAGTTCTCGCGTAAAGCTTACCGTATTTAGAAATGAAGGTGGGTTATATACGCCAACCACAAACGATGTTAGTTATATTATTGATACAAAAGCACTCTCAGATGATTTTTATAAAATAAATGAAAATCATTATGAAGTGGATTTGTTTAAAGATTATTATGTTGCTCCTAGTTTGTTGTCAACCTTAAAATCGAATAACAAAGCATTAAATGTTGTAGGAAGTATTTATGCCAAAGAAAATAATTTAAATAATTGTTTATTGTTGAATACCAACAAGCATGTAGTGGAAGCACTAAATGGTAATGTGTTCTTGGTAAAAGGAAATGTGATAAAAACGCCACCTATAAACGATGGTTGTTTGAAAGGGGTAATGAGAACTCAAATAATTAGCGTTGTAAATTCAATGCCAGATTATGAATTGCTTGAAGATTCAATATCTCCATTTGAAATTCAAAAAGCAGATGAAATGTTTCTAACCAATGTCATTGTTGGAATTCAACCGATAACTAAGTACAGAAAAAAGATATTTACTAATGATTTAGCAGTCCTTATACTTCAAAAACTTATAGTAAAACTCAGATTGTCTTAATTGTAGCTTGGATTTTCTGGCGCATTCGACCAAATACTGTATTCACCCCCAAACTCTAACATTTTTTCTTTCCAGAAGGACTCGTAGTTTTTTTCAATAATATTTTTTTTGTAGATATTCTCGGTAACTACCCAAGAATTAGCCTTAAGCTCATTTTCTAATTGGCTAGAGTCCCAACCAGAATAACCCAAGAAAAATTTAATATCGTTTTCTTGTAAAGTACCATCTTTAATAAGTTCTGCCACTTTAGAGAAATCTCCTCCCCAATAAATACCTAAAGATATTTCAATGCTATTTGGAATAAGTTGTGGTACTTTATGAATAAAATATAAGTTATCTTGTTCTACTGGTCCACCGTTATATACTTTAAATGTAGCTTCAACCTCGGGAATTAAATCATTTATATTGTATTCTAGGGGTTTGTTTAGTATAAATCCAATAGATCCTTGGTCTGTATGGTCGGCAAGTAGGACAATAGAACGGTTAAAAGATACGTCGCCAATAATTGCAGGTTCAGCGATTAATAAATCTCCTTTTTTGGGCTTTGTTGTAACCATATTTTCAGGAATTAGTAATTAAATCTAATATTTATTTATTAAAAATGCAACTCTTGAGCCTATATATAAAAAAAAGCTTCCAAATTTTGGAAGCTTTAATACTATTATTAAGAAGTAAATAATTAGTTTACAGCATTTGATAAATCAGATCCAGCTTTAAATTTTACTACGTTTTTAGCTTTGATTTTGATTGTAGCACCAGTTTGAGGATTTCTTCCTTCTCTAGCAGATCTTTTTGATACTGACCAAGAACCGAATCCTACTAAAGAAACTCTGTTACCTTTTTGTAAAGCTCCTTCAATTTCAATTAAAGCACATTCTAATGCTTTTTTTGCAGCTGCTTTAGTAATTCCAGCATGTTCTGCCATTGCGTCGATTAAATCTGTTTTGTTCATAATATAAAATTTAATTATTAATAAATCGGTTAAACATTTTTGTTAAATCCTTTACAAATTTATACGGATTATGCAACCATGCAAGTAACAGCAAGGGAAAAACGCGGTTTTGTTGATAACTTAAGGCATTTGTTAATAAAGGAACTGCATTTTGTCGATATTTTATAATATCAGTGTTAATAAGGGTTTAGAGCATTTTAGCATTTTCATCAAATGAGTAGCCATTTAAAAGTGATTTTACGTCCATGGCGCGCTTCCCAGGTAACTTAATTTCTTTAATTATAATGTAACCATTTGTAACAGCTACTTTTAATTGTTTTTTTGTAGTAACTATTTTTCCAACGGGTAAAGAATGGTTTATTAATTCTTTTTCTACCTTCATTATTTTTACATCTAATTTCTCTTCACCATTTATTAATTGACTCCAGGCAGCAGGGTAAGGAGATAACCCACGAATAAGATTGTAAATATGATCTAGTGATTGTTTCCAATTAATTTTACAATTTCCTTTATTTAACTTGTAAGCTGTTTTGATATCTTTTGTTTCTCGTTGCGGAATGGTTTCAACTTGACCCATTTCAATTAGGGAAACGGTTTTTAAAACCAATTGGCTACCAATTGCCATTAATTTATCATGTAGACTTCCTGCGTCTTCTTCAGGCAGTATTTCACTCTCTTCTTGCAAAATCATATCGCCAGTGTCTATTTTTTCATCAATAAAAAAAGTAGAAACACCAGTTTTAGTTTCACCATTAATAATAGCCCAATTAATAGGGGCTGCACCGCGGTAATTAGGTAGCAACGATGCATGTAAATTAAAAGTACCTTTATCTGGCATTTGCCAAACAACTTTAGGAAGCATTCTAAAAGCAACTACAATTTGAAGATTAGCATGAAGTGCTTTCAATGCCTTTAAAAATTCTTCATTCTTTAAATTCGTTGGTTGTAAAATGGTTAACCCTTTTGATTTTGCATAAACTTTAACTGCACTTTCATTTAATTTTCTACCTCGTCCTGCGGGTCTATCTGGAGCAGTAATAACACCAACAATATTATAATTGTTTTCTACCAATGCTTTTAAAGTGGCAACTGCAAAATCTGGAGTACCCATAAATACAATTCTTAATTCGCTCATAAATGACTTAATTTATATGTGTTGGTTGATGTAATACTTATAATGTTATGTTCTATTAGTAGTTTTAAAACCGTTTTCATTTCTTTTTCTTCACAGTTTAATTCTGAAATTAACGCCCTTGAAGATAAATCGCCATGTTCAAGTAATTCTATAATTTGATTTTTTATGGAGACTTTATCAGTTTTAGGCTTGCTTTTATTAGAATTTATACAAACGGAACATATGCCGCAGGGTTTAGTGTTTTTTTCGCCAAAATAGTTCAATAATTGCATGCTTTTGCAAATCGCTTCATTCTCAACATAATCTAGCATTGCTTTTACTTGCTGTGTCTTTAATTTATTTTGTTGTTCTATAATTGACGCAATTCTATTGATGGTTTTATCATCTTCTCTAGGTTCAATAAAGGTGATTTGGGCATCGGTTTTAGCTAAATTTAAATCTATAATTTTATCACTTTCTAATTGTTGCAATGCTTTTATAATGACGTTTTCTGAAGTTGATGCTCTTTCAGCGATTTTTGCTAAATCAACTTTTGTTATATGATCAAAAATTCCTCCATAAAGTCTTAAAATAGATTTAATAATAATATTATATTGTTCGTGTGTTTCCAGATAATTAAAAAGGACATTGTTTGTAATTATAAACTGAACCGTTACTTTGTTTTTAAATTGTTTTGATAAGGTAATTACGCTATTCCTATCTAACAATAAAAGCGCATTATAACATAATATAGGACTGAAATTATAAGTTTTACAGTAGGTGTTAAAATCAAAGTCAAAAGATTGGTAGGCGCCTTCACCATAGGATATTTGAAAATAACTACATAATTTTCTATAAACTTGCTTCACCAAATCTACAGTTGGCAAAACACTCAAGAACTGATTTTTAACCAAATTTTCATCACTCTTATTTTTCAGTATTACGGCAAATGCTTTTTCACCATTTCTTCCAACCCTTCCGGCTTCTTGAAAATAGCTTTCAATACTCTCTGGTAAATTAAGATGTATTACCGTTTTTACATCAGGCTTGTCTATGCCCATACCAAAAGCATTTGTTGCTACGATTACTTGCTTTTGATTGTTAATCCAAGCACTCATGTTGGTGTCTTTTTCTTGATTTGAAAGCCCTCCATGATAAAAGGTTGCTGTAATTTTCTTTGATTCTAAAAAGGCACTTATTTCTAATGTTAATTTTCTATTTCTTACATAAACTATAGAAGGCGCCGTATATTTTTTCAATATGGTTTCTAAACGATAGTATTTGTCGTTTTCATGATAAACCATGTATGCCAAATTAGGTCTTAAAAACGATTGGTTGAATATTTTAGGGTTTAGAAAATCGAGTTCCTTTATGATATCTTGAACAACATCTGGTTTCGCTGAAGCCGTTAATGCAACCAGATTAACACTAGGCTGTAATTGTCTTAATAAAGCTATGTTTTTATAGGCAGGTCTGAAATCGCTTCCCCACTGCGAAATACAATGGGCCTCATCAACAGCTATTAAATTCACATGCATTTGCCGTATCCGGTCTTGTACTAATTCTTGTTGCAATCGTTCAGGTGAGAGGTACAAAAATTTATAATTGCCATAAATACAATTATCTAATAAAGTATCAAGTTGGCTATAACTTATGCCACTTGTTATGGCCATGGCTTTAATGCCTTTATCATTTAAAGACTGTACTTGATCTTTCATTAAGGCAATAAGTGGAGAAATAACAATACAAATGCCTTTTTTTGCTAAAGCAGGTATTTGAAAACAAAGTGATTTTCCGCCACCAGTAGGTAATAGAACAAATGTGTCTTCCCCCTCAATAACGGCATTAATTATAGCCTCTTGCTCAGGTCTAAAACTAGTAAAATTCCAATAACGTTCTAAAATGTTAATTGGGTGTTCCATGTTACATGTTTAGCGTTTTAAGAATAAAATCCGTTCTATTCTCAACAGTATCAAAAGGTACGTCAACTAAATCATAATTGAAAGATTGGTACGTTTTTACTAAATGATCGTGAATTTTTAAAGCTTGATCAAAACTTTCATAGCGTTCATTATCAATAGTATAAATGGCTTCCCATGGTTTTAGAATGAAAATACAATCATATGTAGCTTTTTTGCAAGACTCCACAAATTCTTCTGGATATTTATCACCTATAAAATCCATATAAGCTAATACATCCGGAATACCTCTATCAAAAAAAACAATATCATTTTTATACATATTCGCATCTAAAAATTGTTTTTCTCGACCTTTTAAAAGAAGTTCGCTAAACAACAACGGGTTGGTTAGAAACAGTTGCTCAATACCTTCCTTTTTAGCCTTTAAAGTTACTTGTCGTGAAATTTCTTCAAGACAATTATATCCTTTACCAATAAGGTTGTTTATTAGGGTTGATTTCCCAGTTCCTGGACCGCCAGTAATCACAATTTTTCTAGTATTCAATGCAGCAAATTTGATGTAAAAATCGGAATTTAACTTCTATAAAAAAAATGGAAACAAAACTCTATATTTGCACAATAAAAAAAGACAATGAGCACACCTTCAAATTCTGAAGAATTTTATAAAAAATTGAAATCACAGCTTTTAGACACAACACTTTGGCCATCACAGTATTTATATAAATTTATTGTGATTTCTGATAAAGAAAAACTTAATAAAATTGCAAGTATTTTTAACCATTTAGGAGCGGTTATTGAAAATAGAGAATCAAAAAACGGCAAATATACGAGTGTTTCCATTAATGTTAGAATGAAAAACCCTGATGCTGTTATTGAAAAGTACAAAGAAGTTGCAGAAAAAGTTGAAGGCGTAATAAGTCTTTAGTTTTTTTTTGTATTTTGCGCATGCACAAAAACTGCGTGCTACAATATTTAACTCTACACAATTATTTTGACTATAGACAATTTAGAATACAACACAGAGCGTGAACATTTAATCATTCCAGAATATGGGCGCCATATGCAAAAAATGATTAATTATGCTAAGACGCTTGAAACAAAAGAAGAACGTAATAAGGTGGCTAAAGCTATTATATCTGTAATGGGTAATATGCAACCCCACTTAAGAGACGTTCCAGATTTTCAGCATAAATTATGGGATCAATTATTTATCATGGCCAATTTTGAATTGGATGTCGATTCACCTTATGAGAAGCCAACAAAAGAACTTTTTGAAGAACGTCCTGAGCCTTTAAAATACCCACAAAATTTTCCAAAATATCGTTTTTATGGAAATAACATTAAAACGATGATAGATGTTGCAAATACTTGGGAAGAGGGAGAGCTAAAAGAAGCTTTAACTTTTACTATTGCAAACCATATGAAGAAGTGTTTTTTAAATTGGAATAAGGATACGGTTGAAGACAGTGTTATTTACGATCATTTATTTGAGCTTTCAGGAGGTAAACTAAACCTTAAAAATTCTGATGAAGATTTATCAGACTCAACGA
This sequence comes from Algibacter luteus, assembly GCF_900141715.1. Taxonomy (GTDB): domain Bacteria; phylum Bacteroidota; class Bacteroidia; order Flavobacteriales; family Flavobacteriaceae; genus Arenitalea; species Arenitalea lutea. The sequence goes on from NZ_FQYK01000004.1 coordinate 77,229, forward strand.
GTTTACTGAGAACCAAAGGTAAGTACTCAAGTAGCAGTAAAAAATCTCACTCTAAGAAAAACTCTAATAATCGTCAGCGTAAACGCTATTAAATAAGCATGGGAACATTCAAAATTGAAGGAGGTCACCGTTTGAAAGGAAAAATTCAGCCTCAAGGTGCCAAAAATGAAGCGTTACAAATTTTGTGCGCTGTTTTACTTACACCAGAAACAGTAACAATAAATAATATTCCTGATATCGTAGATGTAAATAAGCTTATAAGCTTATTGCAAAAATTAGGCGTAAAAGTGAACAAACTTGGTAAGGGGTCGTATAGTTTTCAGGCTGATGAAGTTGACTTAAATTATTTAGAGTCTGATCAATTTAAAATAGATGGGCGCGGTTTAAGAGGATCCATTATGATAGTTGGGCCACTTTTAGCGCGTTTTGGTAAAGGATATATTCCAAAACCTGGTGGAGACAAAATTGGTCGTAGACGTTTAGACACTCATTTTGATGGTCTAATTAAACTAGGCGCTAAGTTTGGTTATAGTAAGGAAGAACAGTTTTATGGTGTAGAAGCAGATAAACTAAAAGGTACATACATGTTACTTGAGGAAGCTTCTGTAACAGGAACAGCAAACATTTTGATGGCTGCCGTTTTAGCTGAAGGACAAACTACTATATATAATGCTGCTTGTGAACCATATTTACAGCAATTGTGTAAAATGCTGAATAGGATGGGAGCCAAAATTAGTGGTGTTGGTTCTAACATGTTAATTATTGATGGTGTTGATAGTTTAGGAGGAACAGAACATCGAATGCTTCCTGATATGATTGAAATTGGAAGTTGGATTGGTCTTGCTGCTATGACAAAAAGCGAATTGACTATCACAAATGTATCTTGGAACGATTTAGGGTTAATACCTGAAACGTTTAGAAAATTAGGGATTACTGTAGAAAAACAAGGTGATGATATTCATATTCCTGCACATACTGACGGTTATGAAATTCAAAATTTTATTGATGGTTCTATTTTAACGATTTCAGATGCGCCTTGGCCTGGATTCACACCAGATTTATTAAGTATTATATTAGTTGTTGCTACTCAGGCAAGGGGAAGTGTTTTAATTCATCAAAAAATGTTTGAAAGCCGTTTGTTTTTTGTAGATAAATTAATAGATATGGGAGCAAAAATAATTCTTTGCGATCCACATAGAGCGACTGTTATTGGTCACGATTTTCAATCAACGTTAAAGGCTACTACAATGACATCTCCAGATATTCGTGCTGGTGTTTCGTTGTTAATTGCAGCACTTTCAGCAAAAGGAACATCTACTATCCAGAATATAGAACAGATAGATCGTGGTTATGAAAATATTGACGAACGTTTAAGAGCAATTGGTGCTAAAATTGAACGTATTTAATTAGGATGCTTTAAAATTAGAGTGCACTATTTTTAGCGTTGATTGATATTCATTTTTGTCAGTAAATATTTCATTATGACTTAATGAATCTACATATTCTTGCAAAATAGAAAGTGGAATATTTATACATTTAGATGTTTTAATGTTTTCCTTAAATTCAATCTCTAAAGATTTCTTTTTTTTATTAAAACTTAACTTTTTTATTATCGAAGGTTTTAAATTAAGGCGTATCATAATATGTTGGTTTTTAAGGTTGTATCGTAAAGATAGACCATGAAAACGGTAAATAAAATAAGTAGTTGTGCGTATTTTAATTTGAAGAAAATAATTAACGAAATTTATAGTTCGTTAATTTTTATCATGGTAAGCTCTAAATCCTGTAATTGAACTTCATTTTTTTTTGAAATGCAGCGATAACTTTTATCAGATGTTTCTAAAATAAATATTTGAAATGCTTTTCCAATAATATTTTGATACTTAGCGTCAGTTACTTTTTGGCAGGTTAAAATATAATCGCAATCCGTATTCCATTCAATTGAACTGTGAATTTCTATCCCTGTTTTATTACTGGTTTCAATTTGTATAGAATCAAATCTTTTTACAGTCCATTCAGTATAATTAGGATTTGAATATTTAAATACGCCAGTTCTAAACTCGTTACATACTTTTTCCTGACTAAAACTAGATAGCGTTGTTAACCATAAACAGATGTTGCAAAGATATTTCATATCGACGTAATTGGGTTGGTTATCTCAAATATAAGGATTTTCTGATAATCATTAAATTTTTAGAATAAAAGTGAATATACCTTAGTTTTATAGTTTTATAGTTTTAGCGCATTTTCAACCTATAATAAACCTATGATTTTTTGTTTTTAAATTCATCAAATTCTGAAATTTCTTCAGTCTTAGGAAAAATATTGTTATTTATATTAGTATCAGCAAATTCAAAATTAGGATCTAATTTTACCTGACTTACTTCTTTAGTTTTAATGAAGGTTTCCTGAATTTCATATTCATTTCTGCGCCATATATCTGCTGGAAGAGTATCTATTTCTGATGTTCCATCTTTAAAAATCCATTCAATAGTTATGGGCATTACTAAACCACCAATATTTTTTATAGTAACTTCATAAATGTTTTTACCAGAAAGTTGTTTTCTTATTTCATCATCATCGAGTCTTGATAAAAACTGACCGTAAGCTTTATCAGGTGTTGAAATCATAGTTACAATTTCTGGTCCTTCAGTAAAATCTTTAGCCGCTTCATTCGTGTTATTACTATTAGCACTTAGTTTTACTTTTTTGGTATTTTGTTGGTCTTCTATATTTGAGTGTTCTTCATATACTTTAAACCACTTTACGGCGGTTAATTCCATATCTACAACATCTGTTGTAAAAAACCATCCTCTATAAAACCAGTCCAAATCTACTGCGGTGGCATCTTCTAATGTTCTAAATAAATCTGCAGGATTAGGATGTTTGTATTTCCATCGATTAGCATATTCTCTAAAAGCATCATCAAAAAGTTCCTTTCCTATAATTGAGTTTCTAAGCATTTGCAGGCCTACAGTTGGTTTTAAATAAAAATTGGCTCCAAACTGAGACATTAATTCATTATCTGAATTCGTCATTATTGGTCTTAAAATGTTTTGGTCACCGCTCATAAAGGGTACAATGCTTTTTGGCGTCACACTATTAAAGTCTGGATATCGTTCAGCAACAGTTCTTTGGTGTATAAAAGTGTTTAAACCTTCATCCATCCACATCCATTTACGTTCATCTGAACTCACAATCATAGGAAACCAATTGTGTCCTACTTCATGAATAATTGTACCTATCATGCCTTGTTTTGCGTTGTCACTTATCTTGCCGTTTATAGGTCTTCCACCGTTAAAACTTATCATTGGAAATTCCATGCCTATATTTGACGTATTCACAGATATACAAACCGGGTAAGGATAATCAAAAGTAGCTTCAGAATACACTTCCAAAGCATGCATTATCGCTTTAGTGGATTCTTCTTGCCATACGGGTAATCCTTCTTTAGGATAGAAAGACATGGCCATTACCGTATTTGTTGATAATTTCACAGCTTGGGCATCCCACATAAATTTTCTTGATGATGCAAATGCAAAATCTCGAACGTTTTTAGCATGAAATTTCCAAGTTTTTTGTTTTTTACTTTTTTCCTTTTCATTAGCCTCAGCTTCAGCTTGAGTAATAATCATTACTGGTTTCTCAAAAGATTTTTTAGCTTGTTCTAATCTTTTAAGCTGTGTTTTAGTTAAAACCGATTCACTATTTAGTAGTTCTCCTGTAGAGGCAACGATATGATCCTCAGGAACTGTAATTTCCACTTCGTAGTCTCCAAACTCTAAAGCAAATTCTCCTAGTTTTTGGAATTGTTGATTTTGCCAACCTTCGGTATCATTATATACTGCCATTCTAGGAAACCAATGTGCTATTAAATACACTGTATTATCATCTTCAGGGAAATATTCATAGCCTTCTCTAGATAATAAATACATGCTTCTATCGGTAATTGGATATGACCATGCTATTGAAAGTTTTGTAGTTTCACCTGATTTTAAAACAGTATTAAGTTTAACTTTCATCATGGTATTGTTTACCATAGTTTTAATATGATTCCCATCAGCATCTTTTACATGTTTAATGGTGTAACCCGCAGGAAAATCAATTGCTCTTGTTAGGAATTGTAATTTTCTAGAAGTAATTGAATCTTTCATTCTATTGTTTATAGATCCAAAGTCTTCGTTTTCTTTTTTATTGACGTTTTGCTCTAACTGAACCCATAGGTAAGTTAAATCATCAGGTGAGTTATTATAATATGTTATAGTTTCTTCCCCGTAAAGTGTATTGTTTTTTTCATCAAGCGTCGCTTTAATATTATAATCTGCACGTTGTTGCCAATACGCTTTCCCTGGAGCACCACTGGCAGCTCTATAGACATTTGGTGCTGAAATCATATTGTCTATAGGTTCAAATTTACCTTGCCATGGTTGGGTTTGAGCGTTAATATTACAGACAAATAGCAGCAGCAAAAATGTTAACGTACGCATGATTCAATAATTATTTAAGTTAGTCCTGCACAATATAATAAATAAAGACCTGTATTTCTTACAAATACGCAGTAAGATTATGTTAAAATTAAACTTTTTTAAAAAGATGTTTGAGGCAAGTTTTAAAGTTGCTAATAGTTAAAGTGTTCAGTACATTTGCAACATTATTATAATTGGATTCTAGCTTTTTAATAGCAAAAAATAATATTAATATGAGTGATAAAAAATTAGAAATGGTAACATTTGATGTTTTAATAGAAATACCAAAAGGAAGTAGAAATAAATACGAATACGATTTTACGTTACATAAAATTCGATTTGATCGTATGCTGTTCTCTTCTATGATGTATCCTGGTGATTACGGTTTTATTCCTGAAACTTTAGCGTTAGATCAAGACCCATTAGATGTTTTGGTATTAGGTACAGAACCAACCTTTCCTATGGTAGTTATGGAAGTAAGGCCTATAGGGGTTTTTTACATGACTGATGAAAAAGGTCCAGATGAAAAGATTATTTGTGTACCAGTTTCAGATCCAATATGGAGTAAAAGAAATGATATTTCTGATTTAAACCCTCACAGATTAAAAGAAATTGAACACTTCTTTCAAGTATATAAGGATTTAGAGAAGAAAAAAGTTGATACAGGTGGTTGGGGAAGTGCTGAAGAAGCAGTAAAAATTTATCACGAATGTGTTTCTCGTTATGATAATAGCGAACACAAGAAAAAAAGAACATTCACAATATAATATATTGAATATATTTTATTCAAAAAACACGCTATTAATTTAGGGTGTTTTTTTGTTTAAAATGATTAATATTTTTTAAAAGAAAAATGAAATATAACTAGAAAAAACTGTCATATATCATATGATTTTATGAATTATAATTTTATGGGTCTTAACAATAAATAATCTTTAATTTATATAGGTTTTTTTTATCATTTATATTTTCATATTTTTAGCACCATTAAAAAAATAACTTAATTAAACTAATCAATTTAATATGGAATTAATAGTAAAATTTTTACCGCTTTTTGGAGTACTCGCGCTTCTATTTGTATTTATTAAAAGTGCCTGGGTTACAAAACAAGATCAAGGTGATGAAAAAATGAAAAGGATAGCAAAAAATATAGCCGATGGTGCTATGTCTTTTCTTAAAGCGGAATACAAAATATTATCGGTATTCGTAATAGCAGTGGCTATTTTACTTTACTTTAAAGGTAGTGCAGAAGCAGGCTCAAACGGTATGGTAGCTGTATCGTTTATTGTAGGAGCTATTTGTTCTGCATTAGCCGGTTTTATTGGCATGAAAGTGGCAACTAAAGCCAATGTAAGAACTACAAGTGCTGCCAGAACTTCTCTAGGAAAAGCATTAGAAGTCGCTTTTGCAGGTGGAGCCGTAATGGGATTAGGTGTTGTAGGTCTGGGTGTTTTAGGCTTAAGTGGCTTATTTGCTATTTATAGCGAAATGGGCTGGGGCTTAAATGAAGTATTAAATGTACTTTCTGGATTCTCACTAGGAGCATCATCCATCGCTCTATTTGCGCGTGTTGGAGGTGGTATTTATACTAAAGCTGCCGATGTTGGTGCTGATTTAGTTGGTAAGGTTGAAGCTGGTATTCCTGAAGATCACCCGTTAAATCCTGCCACTATAGCAGATAACGTTGGTGATAATGTTGGTGACGTAGCTGGTATGGGAGCCGATTTATTCGAATCTTATGTAGGTTCTATAATTGGTACGATGGTACTTGGAGCTTTTATTATTACACCAGAGTTTAATGGTTTAGGAGCTGTTTATTTACCATTAGTTTTAGCTGCAATTGGTATTATAATGTCTATTATAGGAACATTTTTTGTGAAAGTAAAAGATGGTGGAAATCCACAAACAGCTTTAAATATTGGAGAATTTGGTTCTGCTGGTTTAATGGTAGTGGCATCTTATTTTATAATAAATGCATTAATACCAGAAACTGTTGAAGGATTACCTTTCGGGGCTATGGGTGTCTTTTGGGCAACTATTGCTGGATTAGTAGCTGGTTTAGCCGTTGGAAAAATAACTGAATATTATACTGGAACAGGAAAAGGACCAGTAAATTCTATTGTACGTCAATCTGAAACTGGTGCTGCAACCAATATTATTGCAGGATTAGGTATTGGTATGATGAGTACGGCAATTCCAATCATTTTAATCGCTGCTGCAATATTAGTGTCACATCACTTTGCAGGATTATATGGTATCGCCATTGCAGCGGTTGGAATGTTAGCTAATACAGGTATTCAATTAGCTGTTGATGCTTACGGACCAATATCTGATAACGCTGGTGGTATTGCTGAAATGGCGGAATTACCAAGTGAAGTTAGAGAACGTACAGATAAATTAGATGCAGTTGGAAATACTACGGCTGCAATTGGTAAAGGTTTTGCTATTGCATCTGCGGCATTAACGGCATTAGCTTTATTTGCCGCCTTTATGAAAACAGCAGGTGTAACTGCTATTGATGTTTCAAGACCTGATATTATGGCAGGATTATTAGTTGGTGGGATGTTACCATTTGTGTTTTCGGCTTTATCGATGAATGCAGTTGGTCGTGCAGCCATGGCTATGATTGAAGAGGTACGTCGCCAGTTTAGAGATATACCTCAATTAAAAGCGGCTTTACAAGTTATGAGAGATGTAGATTCTGATATGACGAAAGCAACGAAAGAGCAGAGAGCCATATTTGATGCTGCTGATGGTTATGCTGAATATGATAAATGTGTTGATATTTCAACAAAAGCGTCAATTAAAGAGATGGTATTACCAGGTTTATTAGCTATTGCGGTTCCTGTTGCTGTTGGTTTTATTGGTGGCGCTGAAATGTTAGGAGGATTACTTGCAGGTGTTACAACATGTGGCGTACTTATGGCAATTTTTCAATCTAATGCAGGTGGTGCATGGGATAATGCTAAAAAAACTATAGAAGAGCAAGGTAAAAAAGGAACAGATGCACATAAAGCGGCAGTTGTTGGAGATACGGTAGGAGATCCTTTTAAAGATACGTCAGGACCTTCTTTAAATATATTATTGAAATTAATGTCGGTTGTAGCTTTAGTTATAGCACCAAGTATTGCTATGTCTGCTGATGATGTATCAGCTTATGCAAATCATACGAATGCAACTGAACAATCTGTTTCAAAAGAAGTAAAAGTAAAAATGACTAGTAATGATGATGGAACTGTAAAGGCAGTTGTTACAACAGTAACAACTAAAGATGGAGAATCTTCAACAAATTACGAAACTTTTGAAGGTACTGAAGATGAAGTTAAAGCTAAAATTGAAGCTTTAAATGAATCTAGTGATGATGTTAAAATTAAAACGAAAAAGATAATTAAAGAGATTGAAAAAGAAGTTGGAAACTAAATGTTTTTAGCTTTTATTAGACTTAAAAAAACCACGCCAAAAGGTGTGGTTTTTTTTGTATTTTTAATTTGAATTTAAAATCGTACATGTTTAGAAAAGATCCGCTTCAAATAATTGTTTTTCAAACTTACGGAACTGCCAATCATTTATATTTACGTGGAAGGGCGATTGAAGATGAAACGATAGACTTAGAACAAAAAGGCGCCTTTAAGTTACTTTTTAATGCGTGGAAACGCTTTGAAACCGATGAAATAAAACATGCCAAACTCAGAGTAAAAATAGGCGATGATAGGTTTAATTATGTAACAACAGATAATCGAGGTTATTTTTTATTAGACCAAAGGGTAAATGATTTAAATAAGTATGCTAACGACGAAGGTTGGGTAAAATTTGAATTCTCTTATGAAGAAGAACAATTAACTAGAACAATACAGGCTGAAAATCGATTTCCTGGTGAAATGCTTATTCCTTGCGCAAATGCAAAATTTGGTGTTATTACCGATATTGACGATACAATTTTACATACAGGATTAACCTCGATATTAAAATGGCGCGTTTTAATAAATACCTTATTAACTTCTGCTGGTAAGCGGTTACCGCTTGAAGATGCTCCAGAATTATATCACTTACTACATCAAGGAAAGACAAGACACGAAGCAAATCCTATTTTTTATGTGAGCCATAGCCCTTGGAATTTATACCGATACTTAGAGTATTTTTTGAAAAAGAATAATTTTCCGAAGGGACCAATTATTTTAAGAAATTTCCCCAAGCCTTTTTCGAAGAAATTTAAAAATGAAAAACCTCAAAAACAAAAAGAAATTATTGGAATTTTAAAAACTTACCCTAAGCTAAAATTTATTTTGATTGGAGATAGTGGTGAGCACGATCCCTATATTTATAAAGAAGTAGCTGAAGCATTTCCAGATAGGATTTTGGCAATTTACTTACGCCATGTGAACCACAGTAAAAAAATGATTAAAGTTGCCGAATTGTACAAAAATTATAAAACCACTGATGTTTTGTTGGTTGAAAGTACCCAACAAGCAATAAGTCACGCTAGAAACCATGGGTTTATATAACTTTAATAAAAATGCTATTATTAAGGAGTTATGATCTGGTTTTGGCAAAAAGGTGCGTTAGGGATTGTAAAGGAAATCCTTTTTATAAGGTACGAATAAAAAGATTGTATTGAAAAGCCCGACCCGATAGGGGAACGCCAAAATTATTTTAAAATAACCCGTTTATTTCTGCATCGATAGTGTTTATAACGCTTCCGAGGTCTTCTGGTTTGTCTACAAAATCTAAATTGTCAACGTCGATAATTAATAATTTACCCTTGCTGTAACCGTGAATCCATGCTTCGTAACGCTCGTTAAGCCTGCTTAAATAATCTATACTTATAGAATTTTCGTAATCGCGACCACGTTTTTGAATTTGCGATACCAAATTTGGAATGGAGCTACGTAAATAGATTAAAACGTCTGGACCTTTTACAAGAGATTCCATTAACTCGAAAAGTGATTTGTAGTTTTCGAAATCGCGATTGGTCATTAATCCCATAGCATGCAAGTTGGGTGCGAAAATGTGTGCATCTTCATAAATGGTGCGGTCTTGAATGATGTCTTTTCCACTTTCGTGAATTTGAAGAACCTGACGAAATCTGCTGTTTAGAAAATATACCTGTAAATTAAAACTCCAGCGCTCCATTTGATTGTAAAAATCATCTAAATATGGATTGTCTACTACGTCTTCTAATTGCGCTTCCCACTTGTAATGTTTGGCTAATAGTTTGGTGAGAGTGGTTTTTCCAGCGCCAATATTTCCGGCAATAGCAATGTGCATGGTTAGTTAATTTTTAATTGGAATTGTTGTAAGATTTTGGTGTTGTAAATATACAAGGTTTCATTGGTTACAAAAAACTGTTTTATCAACAAATTTGGTGTTTCTATAGGAATAATTTGGTCTTGGTTTTTTTTCAGATAAAATAAGCTGTTATCTTTTTTTAAGATAATGTTTCCATTGCTTTCTACCATATTGGTATAGCCATTATTTTGAATCTTTTGAATTAAACTTCCAAAGTAATTATAGATAAATAGATAGTTTTTAGTAAGTAACCAACAGAAATTATAATTACTCTTTAAGTCTAAAACTGGACTATTTACTGGAACGGTTTGAGCTCTTGTTGTATTAGTTTTATAATCAAAAACTTCTAATTTTTGTAAATCTTGATTAAACAGCCAAATGGTGTTATCATGTCCTGTTGAAATATGCGTTACGTTTTTATATGGTGCTAACGTGTTAAAATCTACTTTATATATTTCGGCTAGCCGATTGTCTAAAATTATTACGGTATTAAAATCTTTGTAAAACAGGTTGATTTTTAAAGGGTTGAATGCGTTAGCTGAATATAGATTACTCAATTGTACATTATTGTATGTTATATTATTGGTACTTGTTTTTTTATAAAAAACATCATTTTTAATGAAATATGTGGTGCCAAAATTATCTAACGAAACAAGCGTGTCGGCATCTAAAGGGGTGTTTGATAATGCTTGTGTTTCAATAGGTTTTTGTGCGCTTATTGAAACTGAAAGACATAAAAAAAAATAAATGGTGTATTTCATTGCAACTTGAAAAATACAAAAATCAAACCACTTATAAAGTTTGATACAGATAAAACTATTTTGAAGTTGTTTTTAGTGGAGATTTAATTAAAGCGACTTTATTTTAACTTAATATTAACGATTAAGAATTAAACTTCAAGTTAACATTACAGTCTAAAAAAAGTTCATTCTTTATTAAACAGTAATAGTATTTAACCAATTAAAAACTTCCACAATGCAAAAATTTACAACAATTATTTTAATACTGGCTTTCGCATTTATAGGAGCTACCAAAGTTGAGGCTCAAGATTTTCAAGGGAAAGCCTATTATTTTTCTAAAACAACCATGGATATGAGTCGTTTTGGTAGGGGTAGACAAATGAATGAGCAAGAAAAAAAGCAAATGGAAGACCGCTTAAAATCAATGTTTGAGAAAACTTATGTTTTAACTTTTAATAAAGAGGAATCTATTTTTATTGAAGAAGAAAAGCTTGCTGCGCCTGGTGCGGGACGAGGTATGGGCATGTTTGGAAGTAGTTTTTCTCCTGGTCCGCAATACAAAAACATTAAAGAAGGTTTGTATTTACAAGATCAAGAATTTTTTGGGAAACAATTTTTGATTAAAGAAGAATTAGAATCTATTGAATGGGTTATGGGAACCGAAACCAAACAAATAGGACAGTATTTATGTTTTAAAGCAACGGCTAAAAAACGCTCAACACAAGTAAATATAGGTCCACCACCAAGAAGAGAAAATACTGAAACTAAAACGGATTCTATAAAGCCTATAGAAGACGCTGATAAAAAAGAAGAGGAGAATATGATAGATGTCGTGGCTTGGTATACTCCGCAAATACCGGTAAGCCAAGGACCATCTGAATTTTGGGGACTACCAGGTTTAATTTTAGAAATAAGTGCTGGGAATAACACTATGCTTTGTACAAAGATTGTGATTAATCCAGAAGAGAAAACAAAAATTATAGCGCCTAAAAAAGGGGAGGAAGTCACTAAGCAAGAGTATAATGAAATAATTACTGCAAAAATGGAAGAATTTAGGGCGAACAGACGTAGAGGAGGAGGCGGAAGAAGATAACTTTTTATACACATTATATAACTGACCACAAATGATAAAAAGAATAGTATTCATTACACTCTTTCTAGTTGCGAATTGTGCTTTTGCACAACTTAAAATGCAAGGTGTAGTAAAAGATAGTTTAGGCGCTTCACTTGAATTGGCCAATGTCATTGCCATTAATCAAGAAACCAAAACCCTTCAATCTTACGGTATAACCGATCAAAACGGGCGTTTTCAAATAAGTTTAACCAAAAATTCCAATTATAGCATTCAAGTAAGTTATGTTGGTATGAAAACGGTAACAGAACATATTTCTACACAAGAAGAAGATCTCACAAAAGATTTTGTATTACAAACAGACAATGTTTTAGATGCTGTTGAATTAACTTATGAAATGCCAGTAACCATAAAAGGCGATACTTTGGTTTACAACGCAGATTCGTTTAAAAACGGATCGGAAAGAAAACTTGAGGATGTTTTAGAAAAGCTTCCTGGAGTTGAAATAAATGATTCTGGACAAATTGAAGTTGAAGGCAACGTAGTAACTAAACTAATGGTAAACGGCAAAGATTTCTTTGATGGCGATACCAAATTGGCCACTAAAAATATCCCTTCAAATGCCGTTGATAAAGTTCAAGTACTCCGAAATTACTCTGAAGTAAGCCAATTAAGTGGCGTGACTAATAACCAAGACAATTATGCCATTAACATAAAATTAAAAGAAGGGAAAGAAAACTTTTGGTTTGGAAACATTACAGCAAGTGCTGGAGCTTCTCCTGATGATGAGTTGTATTTAGTACAGCCAAAATTGTTTTACTATAGCCCAAAGTTTAGTATTAATTTTTTAGGTGATTTAAATAATACCGGAGAATTAGCACTTACAAGGCGAGATATTAGAAGTTTTGGAGGTGGATTTCGAGCACCAAGCAGAAGCAGCGGAACCAGTATAGATTTAGGAGATAATAGTTTGAATTTTTTAACCTCGCAAGCAAATGCTCTTGAGATTAAAAATAAAATGGCGGCTACTAACTTTAGTTATTCTCCTAATAAAGCTTTAGATATTAGTGGGTTTGCGATATTAAATAGCAACCGTACTTTATCGAAAGAAGTGAATTTTGTTCAATACACCGATTCCGATTTGGGTATACCTGATGAAACTACAGAGCAAACCAGTAATGAAAGTTCAGATCAGGGTCTTTTGAAATTAAGTGCGGCTTACAAGCCAAACGTTAATAATCAACTGGATTATGATGTTTTAGGACGTTTTTCAAAAGATGTTCAAGATCAAAATTTATTATCTTCTGTTGTAGGAAACACGAGCCAGTTGGATGAAGTAACACCTTTTAGTATCAATCAAAATATAAATTATTATTACACGCTGAACGAATCAAATATTTTTGCTTTTGAAGCTCAACATTTAATTAAAAATGAAGATCCTTTTTATAATGCAGTATTAGTAAACGACCCAGAGAATAACGATGATGCAGATGACGATGCCTTTGATACTACTGCCGAAGCTATGGGATTTAATACCTCTTTCGATAATTACGATTTAGGCCAAGACCGACTTGTAAAATCAAATCAGTTAGATGCTAAACTAGATTATTATTACATTTTGAATTCTAAAAGCAATATCAATTTTACACTAGGAACCATATTAAGTAAACAAGAATTTAATTCGAACATTTTTCAGTTTTTAGATGATGGTACCGAGTTTGAACCTACACCAACTTTTAATGATGGTTTAGCAAAAAATGATACCGATTATAACTTTACCGATGTGTATTTAGGAACTCATTACACCTTAAAATCGGGGAAATTTACCTTTATTCCTGGTTTTTCGATACATAGTTATGGTAATAAAAATTCACAGTTTGGTGAGACTTATAAAGATAATTTCGTGAAATTTTTACCAGATTTTGAAACTATAATTCAATTTAAGAAAAGCGAAAGTTTAAACTTGCGTTACAGTATGCAGAACAATTTTACCGACATCACCAAGTTAGCTGAAGGTTTGGTTTTCAACAATTATAGCAGTATTCAGTTTGGTGAGCCAGAATTACAAAACGCGTTATCTCACAAAGTTAATTTAGTTTACAGAAGCTTTAATTTGTTTAATTATACCAATGTTTTTGCGCGTTTATCTTACAATAAGAATATAGACCAAATACGTGGGTTAACAAATTTTGAAAATGTTATAAGAACTAGTACCTTTTTTAATTCGAATTTTGCAGATGAAAGCGTTTCAGCAAGTGGGCGTATTCAACGAACTTTTGGAAAATTAAGAGCTGGACTTACAACGGGTTTCAATTATAGCAAAATCAATCAATTTATTCAAGATAGACAATCCGTAAACGAAAATTTTACTCAAACCTACACACCAGAATTACGAACTAATTTTACTGAAGCTCCTAACATTAGGTTACGTTACAGATACAGTGTTTCTGATAATAATCAAGGCACAAGTTCAACAAAATTTGTTACTAATGCACCATCCATTGATTTTGATGCTTATATCTGGAAAAGCTTAACATTTAAAACCGATTATACATATACCAATCAAGATAGCGGAACACAACCTGCACAATCGTTTCAAACTTGGGATGCATCTTTGGCGTATCGCAAAAATGAAGACTCCAAATGGGAATACGAAATTAAAGCTACCAATTTGCTGAATATAGATTCAAGAGTAACCAATAGCGCCACAAACTTATCAGTTTTAAATTCAGAGACATTTATACAGCCGCGGTTTGTTACTTTTAGAGTACGTTATGAGTTATAAGCGGTTGACTTACTTTATTTGAAATATGATTTGATGGAAAGCGATTAATTAAATTAAAATTATAAAATTCTTTTTGCAGAATTAATAAACAATAATATATTTGCGAACGATTTTGGGGAGATACTCAAGCGGCCAACGAGGGCAGACTGTAAATCTGCTGACTACGTCTTCGCAGGTTCGAATCCTGCTCTCCCCACGGATAAATAGAAAAGCAAGCATAATATACTGCTTGCTTTTTTATTTTGTAGGTTTTTCCATTTCTTACTCTCCAAACATAACTTAATAAGTCTGCATGACAATGCAGACTTTTTTATGTAAAACGGAAATAGGAATTTAATTTAAAAAAGCGAACTAATTACTCCATGCAGGTCCTTCGTTTCTCCCAGTAGTGTTTGTTAATTGGATGCGTTGTTTCGTATTAATATTTATTTTCCAGATATTATAATTGCCTTTTGAGCCAGCCGTATAAACTAGCCAATCACCATTTGGCGACCAATCAGGTGAATAACACTCTATAGCATCATTTGTGAGATTAATTAAATTAGTTCCATTAGAATCCATAATAAATAGATCCCACTGATTGTTTGTACTTCCGTAAAAAGCTATGCTTTTTCCATCTGGTGAGAATTTTGCTCCTGAATCATAACCATCTTTAAATGTTAGTCTTTTCACATCGCTACCATCAGCATTCATGATATGTATTTCTCCATTGGCGGCATGAGACGTATCAGAAGGATCTCTAAGCTGTCGTGTAAAAATAATTTTCTGTCCATCTGGCGACCAATCTGGACTTTCTTCATATGATTTATTTTGTGTGAGCGCTTTTACGTTAGAACCATCTTTATTCATTACGTAAATATTTTTGCTTAAAGAATCTCGTTCAGACATGAATAATATAAACTCGCCATTAGGCGAGGGGACAGGCAACACGTCATGCGAAGGATGATTTGTTAACCGAATAACAGCTTTCCCATGAGAATCCGTACTATAAATTTCGGCATTTCCATCTCTTTTAGAATAAAAAAAAAGTTTTGAATTATCGAAAGCCCAGGCTGGACTAAAATCTAGCGCGTTATTGTTTGTAATGTTTTGAAGATTTTCTCCATTAACATCCATTAGATAGATTTCAGAGTTTCCATCTCTATTAGTAACAAATGCGATTTTCTCTTCAGTACTATTTTTTGTGACTTTACTATCTGTAGTTTTAGAATCTTTACAGGAATTAATTAAAGCTAGGAGGAAACATATGATGAGAAGTCTATCCATTTTATAAAAATTATAAAAAAATGTATGATGTCAAGTACTAACTAAGATAGTCAAATTTTTTTAGAAAGTCAATTTTAAATCGTCTTCCAAAAAAACGATAAGTCTTCGTCTTTTATAAAACCTTCACGTTGGTATAAGTGTTGCGCAGGATTGGATTTTTCGGTTTGAATCATGAGGCCTTTACATCCTTTTTCTCGACACAATTCTTTCGCTTTATGTATCAATAAAGTGCCAATTTTCTGGTTTCTATATTGGGTGTCAATATATAAATCATTAAGTAAATACATTGCTTGCATACTTACTGAAGAGAACAAGGAATATAATTGTGTAAACCCAACAGCTACATTATTTATATAAGCAATATAAATTACTGAATCTTGTTTTGTAAGACGCTCTTTTATATAGTTTTCAGCTGCTATTAAATTTGAAGGTTGCCTGTAAAACACACGATAGGCATCAAATAATGGCACTATATCTTTTAAATGTTTTGTTGTAGCTTGAATAATAGTCATAAAAAAAATCTGTAACGTGAAATTACAGATTTTAAATTTATGCAAAGACAAAAAAAGCCTTTTTATCCCTTTTTTTGTTTGTTAATTTCATCTTGTAATTGGCGTCTTACCTTTTGTTCACGCTCTAAAGCCGTACGTCTGTGTTCATCAAATTCTTCTTCTATTTCAGCTAAACTTTTATTGGCGGCTCTGGTAATGGCATTACTATTTTTAAATTTATAAATAAATAAAATTAAAAGCGCTAATAAACCAGCTATAATGGTCCACATAAGTACGTTGTAATTAACTTTACTCATTTGCATTCCAAACAATGCCATATTGTTTTTCTCAGCATCAGTTTTATCTAAATCGGCTTTCGTGTTTGAAAGATTAGCTTTTAATTCTTCAATTTCTTTTGCTTGATTTTCTACGACTGCTTTTGTTTCAGCTAAATTTTCATGAACCGTTTTTAATGAATCTAATGTGTGAGCTCTTAAAGCCAGTAACATACTAAGTCTTACTGCTTCATAAGGTTGACCATTAGTTCCTTTAAAATTTCCAGACTTTTTTAAGACATATTCGAATTGATTATCGATTGTACCTTTGTACAATGATAAGGCTTCGTCGTCTTGTACTGCTTGTGAAAAAGAGTTTAGTGTAATTAAGCAGGTAAATACTATAAAAAGTAAAGATTTGATAGAATTCATTTTAATAAATGTTTTGGTTGTATTTGGTTTGCGAATTTATAAAATATTGTTTAGTAATTACTTATAAATCATTAAAAAGCCTCATTTTTATGAGGCTAATTTATATACGGTTTAAACTTCAATTTAGATTTTAATAATATGTATAACGTCTTACTTTGGCAATATATTTTGCTAAACGTATAACTTGATGGCTATAACCATATTCGTTATCGTACCAAATATATAGAATAATGTTTTTTCCGTCCTTTCTCACTATGGTTGCCTTACTATCATAAATTGAGGGTGCAGAACTGCCTACAATATCGCTAGAAACAAGCTCGTCGCTCAATTCGTATTTTATTTGTTCAACTAAATCACCTTCTAAGGCGTATTTCTTAAGTATTGTATTTACACCGTTTAATGACGTTTTGCTTTTTAGTTCTAAATTAAGAATGGCCAATGATCCATTAGGTACCGGAACTCTAATCGCATTCGATGTTAGTTTACCTTCTAAACTAGGTAAGGCTTTAGCAACAGCGCTTCCAGCACCAGTTTCGGTAATAACCATATTTAAAGCTGCAGCTCTTCCACGACGGTATTTTTTGTGAAAATTATCCACTAAATTCTGGTCGTTAGTATAGGCATGAATGGTTTCTAAATGCCCGCTCTTTACACCAAACGAATCTTCAATAGCTTTTAAAACAGGCGTAATCGCATTGGTTGTACATGATGCTGCAGAAAATATATCCACTTTATCGGGGTCGTTTTCTTTATGATTAACTCCATAAACGATATTGGGAACTTCTTTTCCAGGAGCAGTGAGTAATACCTTGTTTACGCCCTTAGATTTTAAATGTTTACTCAACGTCGCCTTATCTCTAAAAGCACCAGTATTATCTATAACTAAGGCATTATTAATATTGTATTTGGTATAATCAATTTCCTCTGGGGTATCGGCAGAAATAACACGTACAGTAGTCCCATTAATAATTAACGCGCTATTTTTTACGTCAATATTTACTGTTCCAGGAAAATCACCATGTACCGAATCGTTTCGGAGTAAAGACGCTCTTTTTTCAAGTATTTGAGCATCAATTGCGCCTCTAGTGACAATGGCTCTTAATCGTAATTGGCTACCTTTTCCGGTTCTTACCATAAGTTCTCGGGCAACGAGTCTACCAATTCTACCAAAACCATAAAGTATCACATCTTTTGGCTCAAAATCATTACTCTTACTGGCATCTTTTAATTTTGAAGCCACAAACGCTTTGGCATTCGCGTGTTTATTGTCTTCCACGTGATATTCGTAAGTTAGTTTACCAATATCTAATTTTGCGGGTGGAACATTTAGACTTTTTATAGCCTGAGCAATTTCAACGGAATCAAAAATAGAGATGGGTTTTTGAACAAATTTGCCTGCATATTCATGTAAGTTTAAAATCTGACTTACATTTCTATCAATTAGCTGATTTCTGAATAAAACCAGTTCAATAGATTTGTCGTACCACAAATCACTTACAGTTTTTATAAATTCTACGGTGGCCTTTCTTCGGTCAGCTTGAAAAGCCAATTCTTTTTCATAAGTTTTGTTAGAACTCATTGCTTAAATAGTTTAGTTTGTATTGATAAATTTTGACAAAAATACCATAATTCAAACGTTTTCGTAAGCTATTTTAAAAAAAATATAAGAATTAAACAGCATAGAGTTTCGATAACATAATAGGCAACATAAATTAAAATAAATAAAAAAAACAGCCCTTCAAATTTCGTTGAATCTGAAGGGTTGTTTTTAAGAAAAATGGGTCACTATTTAAAATTATATCGTTCTTTTTCTCCGTTAGTATTTATAAGTTCTATTCTTAAAGAGCCAGAATCAGTTTGCATTTTTAATGCATTTTGAACATCATCAACTGATGTGACTTTAATATCATTCACTGAAGTGATAATACAGCCTTCCTCAATACCATTTCTTTTCCAATAATCGGCATATTGAGAATTTAAATCGGTAATTTTTACACCGTAAGGCGTTTTAAATTTCTTTAAATCTGCTGCTTTAGCATTTTTTACATGACCAACCAAAGGAATTGTAGTGGTTTCGTTTTTTGCTAAAATAACTGGTATAGTTTTGGTTTTACCGTCTCTTAAAACTCTTAAATTCACCACATCATTAGGACGTTTGGTATTTAAATGCCCTGTTAAATCAGAAAATTTAGAGATTTTAATATTATCAATTTCTTTTATAATATCACCTTTTTTCACGCCTGCTTTTTCAGCACCAGAATCTTCAATCACGCTGTCAATATATACGCCTTCGGTATCTGTAACGCCAATTTTTTCGGCCATTATGCTGTTTAATGCACCGCCTTGTATGCCTAAAATTCCATTTTGCACATTACCGTATTCCATAATATCCTCAACAACTTTTCTTGCAATATTGCTAGGAACCGCAAAAGAATAGCCAACATACGATCCTGTTTGCGAGGTAATAGCCGTATTAATACCAACCAATTCGCCATTTGTATTTACAAGCGCACCACCAGAATTACCTGGGTTAACCGCTGCATCCGTTTGTATAAAAGATTGCCTACTCGTGCCCGATAAATCTCTTGCTTTAGCGCTAATAATTCCGGCTGTAACTGTAGAAGTTAAATTAAACGGATTTCCAACAGCCAAAACCCATTCTCCAATTCTAGCCGTGTCAGAGTCTGCGAATGTTACAAATGGTAAATCTTCATCTGCATTAATTTTTAATAGTGCAATATCAGTTTTTGGGTCTGTTCCAATAAGTTCAGCAACAAAAGTTTTATTATTATTCATCGTTACCGAAATTTGCTGCGCATTATTAATCACATGATTATTGGTAATAATATACCCATCAGCATTAATAATCACTCCAGAACCCGTACCAATTTGCGGACTTTGTGAGCGTCTTCCAAAAAATAAATCCTCAAAAGTCAGCTGTCCAGAACTCTGTGCTAAATTTTTAACATGCACTACTGCATTAACTGTATTTTCTGCAGCCAAAGTAAAATCGGGAGCCGTTTCAGTATTTAAAACCGCATTCAAACTATTTGTTGGCAAAAACGCAGGCGTTGCAGCTTGTGTAGCTACCACGACAGGTTTATCTTCTTCAATAAAGAGTTTGTAGGCACCTAATGTAAAAATACCACCTAAAGCTGAAACCAATACTAATGTTAAAATCTTCTTCATAATGTTCGTTTAAGTTTTATTTATTAACGATTAAAATTAAATAAATATTGAATTTCAAATTCAACTTTAACTACGATTTAACAATCTTTAAAATCATTCCTTAATCGGCGCCTGCCTGCCGTTAGGCAGGTTGTCACAAGGGTTGGGCTTGTAATTTATCCTGAGCAGAGTCAAAGGGCTATATCTTTTTTAAAGCTTAGGTTCGGTATCTTCAACTAAAAAAAATTTGTTTTCGATAATCTCAAAAAAGGATACAGTCGCAATCCTTAACGCGCTTCCAATTCGTATCTGTCAATAATCATCAAGTTTTTAATTTTCATCAAAAAATTTAATTCACTTCTTTATCTTTGCCTTACATTATGCAACAGACTTTTTACAAATACCAAGGCACAGGAAACGATTTTGTGATGATTGATAATCGTCAACAAATGTTCGACAAAAATAATACCAAACGTGTTCAATTTTTATGCGACCGACGTTTTGGCATAGGTGCTGACGGACTCTTATTACTAGAAAACCATCCAGAATACGATTTTAAAATGGTTTACTATAATGCCGATGGCAATGAAAGTTCCATGTGTGGTAATGGTGGACGATGTTTAGTGGCATTTGCAAAACAGTTGGGCGTTATATCTAACCAAGCTGTTTTTGAAGCTATTGATGGTTTGCATCACGCCAAAATTAATGGTGATATTGTGCAATTGCAAATGTTAGATGTCAATACCATTGAGAAGCACGATAATCATGTGTTTTTAAATACAGGGTCGCCACATCATGTGCAATTTGAATCTGAAATTGAAAATTTTGATATCAAAACCAAAGGGGCTAAAATTAGATATGGCGCACCTTATAATGAAGCAGGAAGCAATGTTAATTTTGTTAAAAAGCTTTCTAACGATGCTTTTAGAGTTAGAACTTACGAACGAGGTGTTGAAGATGAAACCCTTTCTTGTGGTACAGGTGTTACCGCAGTGGCTATTGCAATGCATTTTCTGGGTGAAACAGATAAAAACCAAGTGACACTTCAAGTAGAAGGTGGTGAGCTCAAAGTGTGTTTTGATGTTCAAAATAATACGTATTCTAATGTTTGGCTAATAGGGCCAGCAACTTTTGTTTTTAAAGGAAACATATGAAAACTCTAAAAGGCCAAAACATATATTTACGTGCACTTGAGCCTGAAGACTTAGAGTTTATTCATACTATTGAAAACGACGAATCCATTTGGGAAATTAGTAACACCCAAACACCATATTCTAAATTTCTTATAAAACAATATCTCGATCATGCTCATAAAGATATTTTTGAAGTAAAACAATTACGATTAGTAATTTCTAGTTTTAATAATGAGGCCTTAGGAATGATTGATTTATTCGATTTCGATTTTAAAAATAGGAGAGCAGGTGTTGGTATTTTGGTTAAAGAACCAGAAGATAGATTAAAAGGCTATGGAAAAGAGGCTTTAAAATTATTGATAGATTATAGTTTTAAGCATCTCGATTTGCATCAGTTATATTGCAATATTTCTGAAGGAAACGATGCGAGTATTAAATTATTTTCCAATCAAGGCTTTAAAAACATTGGATTAAAAAAAGAATGGAACTATGTAAATGGTTCTTTTAAAAACGAATATTTATTTCAACTTATAAATAATTAGATGTATATAAAAAAAATTCTTCTAGCTATTTTGATTATTGGGCTTATTGTGGCAGCATTTTTTGCAAATTTTGTGTACAAAGCCATGTTAAAACCCAATACAGCTTTTAACAACGAAACGGCTTATATTTTTGTGCCTACTGGTGCAAATTATCAAGAGGTAAGATCGCAATTGGAGCCATTATTAGAAGATATTAATTCGTTTGATGATTTAGCTGAACAAAAAAAATACACATCCAATATTAAAGCTGGTCGTTTCGAAATTAAAAAAGGAATGACAAATAATGATATTATTAATTCCATTAGAAGTCGGAATCTACCAATTAAATTATCGTTCAACAATCAAGAAACTTTAGAAAAGTTGGCAGGTAGAGTTGCAAATCAAATTGAAGCAGATAGTCTTTCAATTTTAGCCGCAATGAAAGATTCAACATTTTTAGTTGATAATAATTTCAAGCAAGAAACGGCTTTAGGCATGTATTTACCCAATAGTTATGAGTTTTTTTGGAACACGTCTGCCGAAGCCTTTCGTGATAGAATGCTGAAAGAATATAATCGTTTTTGGACCGACGAAAAAATTAAAAAAGCAAACGATTTGGGCTTATCTCCAAATCAAGTCATTACCTTGGCGTCTATTGTTCATGAAGAGTCTAAACAAGCTACAGAGCAGCCAAGAATCGCGGGTGTATACTTAAATCGATTAAGAATAGGCATGCCGCTTCAAGCAGACCCGACTTTAAAATTTGCAGCTTATCAACTTCCCAAGTATAAGAATACGATAATTAAAAGAGTTTTAAACGTTCATAAAGATATAGACTCACCTTATAATACTTATAAATATAGAGGATTACCTCCTGGGTTAATCGCAATGCCAGATATTTCTGCTATCAATGCCGTTTTAAATTATGAAAAGCACAAATACCTATATTTTGCTGCCGATGCCAAAAGATTAGGCTATCATAAATTCGCAAAGAATCTGGCACAACATAACGCGAATGCTCGAGAATATCAACGCTATTTAACATCAGAAGGTATTAACAGATAGTGCGTTTTTTAAAAGCACATATCATTTGTTTTGTGTTGTTACCTTTTTTATCAATTTCACAATCTAAGTTAAATGCATTTCTTACACCTAGTGACACGCTAAATAAACCGCGAAGAAATGCAGTAATTGCAGTTGAAGCTTCATTAGGATCTCTTACACTTGTTGGGTTAAATCAGCTTTGGTATAAAGATTTTGAACGCTCTAAATTCCATACCATAAACGATAATAACGAGTGGTTGCAAATGGATAAAATTGGGCATGTTTTTACCTCTTATCAACTTGGTAAGCATGGTGCTAATCTTTTAAATTGGAGTGGTGTCAGTGAAGAAAATCAACTAATATTTGGCGCAACTCTTGGATTTACATTTTTATCGGCGGTAGAAGTTTTTGATGGTTTTTCTAAAGAATGGGGCTTCTCTTGGGGCGATATTTTGGCCAACGGGGCTGGAACTGGGCTTTATATTGGGCAAGAATTACTCTGGAAAGAACAACGAATAGCTTTAAAATACTCATTTCACCAAACAAAGTTTGCGAATCAACGTCCAGATAAGCTTGGGGAATCGTATTTAGAACAAATTTTGAAAGATTATAATGGGCAAACCTATTGGTTAAGTGCTAATTTGCATTCTTTTTTTAAAGACAAACACATTCCTAAATGGATAAATGTTGCGGTGGGTTATGGAGGGCACGGTATGCTTACTGGCAATGAAGATGTTGACAGTCAGGTGTTAATAAGTAATCAACGCTACAGACAATTCTATTTAAGTTTTGACTTAAATTTGAATGGAGTTAATACAAAATCAAGAGTACTTAGGTCTATTTTTGACGTTTTGAATATGATAAAAATACCTTTCCCGACTTTAGAATTTAATAAAAAAGGGGCTGTATTTCATCTATTCTACTACTAATAACAGGACTTAAGCGATTAATTTTGAAGTTGTTAAAAAAATCACTAATTTTGCACGCTCAAATTTCAAGGTATAATTTGATTTTAAAGTATACTGAAAAAATTTAAAATTATGGTAAAAAATATTGCGAGTTACAGCACACTGACGCTTACAATATTAGCACTATTGTATTTTTCGTTTCAATCAAACGAAACGATTGATTTAAGTAAGTACTCTACAGAGGGTTTAGACTATACTTATACTGTAGGTTCTGAAACAGCTTCGCTACCTAAAACTTTAGATTCTGAAAACTCTTTCTCTCCTTATTTAGGAAAGTCGTTTGTTGGTTTTAAAGAGGCTTTAGCCTTTAAAGAATCTGGTGGTGATTACAATTCAGTAAATACTTATGGTTATTTAGGTAAATATCAATTTGGAGCGGAAACTCTAAAAATGATAGGTATTTATAATCCTGCGAAATTTTTAAAAAATCCAAGATTACAAGAAAAGGCATTTATAGCGAATGCTGCTCGTAATAAATGGATATTAAGAAGAGATATCAAAAACTTTGTAGGTAAACGTATCAACGGAATTATTATTACAGAGTCTGGTATACTTGCTGCAGCACATTTAGCGGGTCCTGGTAGCGTTAAAAAATATTTAAGAAGTTACGGATTAGATAATTTTGCCGACGGTTACGGAACTACGGTACATTACTACATGAAACGTTTTTCGGGGTATGATACTTCTTTTATAAAACCTAATCAAAAAGCTAAAGCGATTTAAGCATTTAGTTTTTATGAATAATAAATATGGTAGGTCTCTTGTGGAGGTCTACCTTATTTTTTTTCCATTGATTTGCAGTTTGGGTTTTAATAAACTCGCTAGTTAAAGTAATATCGCAGGCTACGCAAACATTGGTGTTATTCTCCAGAATAGATGTTAAATCTTCTAGCATTTTATTGTTTCTATAAGGTGTTTCTATAAAAATCTGAGATTGGTTCTGATCGAATGATAACCGTTCTAATCGTTTAATTTCGCTTTTACGTTCACCTTTGTCAATAGGCAAATAACCGTTGAAAGCAAAACGTTGTCCATTCATACCAGATGCCATAAGAGCTAATAAAATTGAAGAAGGCCCTACTAACGGAACGACCTTTATACTTTTTTCGTGTGCTATTTTTACAATATCTGCGCCTGGATCTGCAATTCCTGGACATCCAGCTTCAGAGAGTAACCCAACGTTAAAACCATTTAAACATGGATATAAAAATGTTGGCAATTCAGCTTCGTCAGTAAACTTATTTAAATGAAAAATTTTTAATGAAGGTTGTGATTTTTCTGGAGCTATTTTTTTTATAAAGCGTCTTGCTGTTTTTTCATTTTCAACAATAAAAGTATCTAATCGTTCTATAGTTTGTTTAACTTTAATTGGTAAAACTTCTAAAGGCTCATTTTCGCCTAAAGTTGTTGGTATGAGAAAGAGTTTACCAATTGAGTTATTCATTGTATTCTATTTTATATTTTAAAGCAGCGCTAACTATTTCAATTTTTTATTGTAGTTTATTTGCTATAATAGTACAAGCTTCATTGAGCATTTGGTAAACATTTTCAAAACCATGATCGCCACCGTAATAGGGGTCGGGGACTTCAAAGTTTTTATTTTTGTGAACCTCATTCAATATCATATTTACTTTCGCTATATCTTCTGGGTTTCGGGCTAATTTCATTACATTTTGATAATTAGTTTCGTCCATAACATATATCATATCAAAAGTGTCAAAATCTGACAAATCAAATTGTCTTCCTTTTAGATTTGATATATCTAAACCGTGCTTTCTAGCAACAGCAACCGAACGCTTATCAGGAGAGCTACCAACATGATAATTGGCAGTGCCTGCAGAATCTACAACAAAATTGTTTGATAATTTAGATTTTAATATACCTTCGGCCAGCGGAGAACGACAAATGTTTCCTAGGCAGACCATCAATATTTTAGTCATGATTTGGTAGTATTAAACGGAAAGTTTTTTACTGATGTCTTCAACATATTTTCTAAACTGTTTATCTGTTGAAGATAAGTTGTCTACTGTTTTACAAGCGTGCAATACAGTGGCATGATCTCTTTTTCCTATTTGGGAACCAATACTAGCTAAAGATGCTTTTGTGAATTTTTTAGCAAAGAACATAGCTAATTGTCTGGCTTGTACAATATGACGCTTTCTTGTTTTAGATTGCAGTGTATCGATATCCATTTGGAAATAATCTGATACTACTTTTTGAATATAATCTATTGAAACTTCGCGTTTTGTGTTTTTAACAAACTTCTCTACTATAATTCTGGCTAAGTCAAGGGTAATTTCCTTTTTATTGAATGAAGATTGCGCAATTAATGAAATTATTGCTCCTTCTAATTCTCTAACATTAGATTTAATGTTTTTGGCAACATATTCTACAATTTCCTCTGGCATTTCAACACCATCACGATAAAGTTTGTTTTTTAAGATAGAGACTCGGGTTTCAAAATCTGGATTCTGCAATTCGGCAGAAAGACCCCATTTAAAACGAGATAATAAACGCTGCTCAATATCTTGCATATCAACCGGAGCTTTGTCACTTGTTAAAATAACTTGCTTTCCGTTTTGATGTAAGTGATTGAAAATATGGAAGAATACATCTTGTGTACCCGTTTTACCTGATAAAAATTGAACGTCATCAATTATTAGAACATCTATTATTTGATAAAAATGAATGAAATCATTTCTATTATTCTTTTTAACGGCATCAATATATTGTTGTGTGAACTTTTCCGCAGAAATATAAAGCACCGTTTTTTCAGGGTATTTATCTTTTATGTCAACACCAATAGCATGAGCTAAATGTGTTTTGCCTAATCCAACACCTCCAAAAATTAATAAAGGATTGAAAGAAGTTCCACCTGGTTTGTTCGCAACTGCTAATCCTGCACTTCGAGCTAACCTGTTCGAATCACCTTCTAAAAAGTTTTCAAAATTATAATTTGGATTTAGCTGAGATTCAATTTTTACGTTCCTTATACCAGGAATTACAAAAGGATTGCGTAATTCTGGGCTTTTATTATTAAAAGGAACATCAACATCTTGAGATTTAAGTGCACCTCTATTGGAACTTGGAATTTTCTCTGTAAAAGGTTGCTTGTTACCATAGGTGTTTTCCATTTTAATAATGTAAACAAGTTTGGCAGTTTCACCAAGCTCTTTGGTAAGCGCAACTTTAAGGATTTTAACATAATGCTCTTCTAACCATTCGTAAAAGAATTTACTAGGAACCTGAATACTCAAGGAGTTATCAGTAAGTTTAACCGCTTTAATTGGCTCAAACCAAGTTTTATAGGCTTGCGGTTGAATGTTATCTTTTATAAACTCCAGACAATTATTCCATACCGTTTGCGCAGTTATACTCATTTGTTAGTTTTAATTACGTGTTTTTAGTTAGTTTGTGAAAAGAGCAATACAAAAGTCATCCCCTTAAACGAGTCGCAAATATGTGAACAAAATTCTTAAAAAAAAAATGATTTTCTATTGAATTTAAAGAAATTTTTCCCCATGTTTAACCTCATGCCGAAACTACAAAAAAATATTCAAATAATCTTATGAAAATCGATGAAATACAAATTAGAGTGAGATATGGTGAAACCGATCAAATGGGAGTGGTATATCACGGCAATTATGCATTATATCTTGAAATGGGACGAATTGAATGGTTACGTAAACTAGGTATTTCTTACAAATCGATGGAAGAAAATGGAATTATGCTACCCGTAGTTTCTTTATCTATAAACTATAAAAAATCAGCTGGTTATGATGATGTAATTAATGTAAAAACTCAACTAAAAAGAATGCCAACTGCAAAGATTGAATTTGATTATGAAATTACTAATAATCAAGGTGAAATTTTAACAACTGCAAACACAACTTTAGTATTTATTGATAAAAAAACTGGAAGACCTATGAAGGCTCCGCAATACGTTTTAGATTTAATCACGGATTAATTATACTTTTTTAATACTTATCTCGTAAAGATTATCAAAGAGATTAAAAACCGTTTCGGATTCGTTTTTTCTGACTGAAATGGTTATTTCACAATCTAATTCTAGTTTTTGATTAATAATATTTAGATTTTTTTCTTTGATAATGCGCATTACGGTATTCATATTTTTATATTCAAAAGAGATGTTATAATGAATATCAATTGTTTTTTCAATAATCTTTGAAGCCTCAAGAACTTGTTGTGCACTTGTTTTATAGGCAGTAATTAAACCACCAACACCAAGTTTTACTCCGCCATAATACCTAACAACAACTATTAAAATATTGGTGACTTCAAAAGATTGAATTTGTCCGTAAATAGGCATGCCTGCGGAATTATTAGGCTCACCATCGTCATTGGCACGATAAATTAGTGTTTCAGTTCCTATTTGATATGCGTAACACCAATGTCTTGCCGAATGATGCTCTTTTTTTAAATATTCTAAATGAATTTTTACATCATGTTCATTTTGAACCGGAAACGCATAGCCTAAGAATTTACTGTTTTTATCTTTAAAAAATGATGGTTCTGGGGCTACATCAATAGTTTTATATGTGTCTTTTTCAATCAACCGACTTAAAATAGGTGTTTATTAATTTCGAATAAATCAATAACGTCTTCTTTTTTATTATTAATATGCCAAGTATGAATATTTAAAGTGTTGGCAGATGTAATGTTATCTAAATTATCATCAATAAAAAGACATTTTTCAGCATTAATATTATTTTCTGCTAGAACAAATTCAAAAATATCATGATTTGGTTTTACGAGATTTATTTCATGAGATAAGTAAAACGCATCAAAACAGTTTTTAAATTCCTCGTAAAATGGAACATGTGCTTTAATGTAATCCATATGCAGTGCGTTTGTATTACTTAATAAAATCAAATTGTATTTTGAAGATTGCTTCAATTCTTTTAAAAAAGCTAAACGATAATTCGGAAAATCTTTAAGCATAAAATTCCAAACATCAATTAATTTATCTTGAGATATATTCTGAAAATTATCAGTGTAAAAATCTAGAAATTCTTCTGTAGAAATTAATCCTTGCTCATAAAAACTATTAAAACCAACCATTTCTTCTGATAAAGTATCAATATTAAACGTTTCTATTGCGTTTTTATAAGCGCCTTCAAGATCTAAATTTATAAACACGTTACCAAAATCGAAAATAATGGTTTTAATCATTTAAGTAAAATTTAAGTTTATCGTTTAAAATGTGCGTTTCTGCAATGAGTTTACCTTGAAATACAGGTGCTTTAATGCCCTTTTTAAATGCGATATTCCCATAAAACACGCGAGCTTCATCCCAAAGATTTTCATCAATAAAGGATTGCAGCGTTTTAGAACCGCCTTCAATAATTACAGAATTAATATCATTTTGAAATAGAATATCACAAATTTGAGCAGCTACGTTTTTAGAGAAATTGATATTATTTTTTGAAATGATTAAATGTTGAGACTCATGGTTGAAAACAGCAAATGATTTAGAAAGTTTTTCATCTCTGTCAATAATTATTCTAACGGGATTCTGTCCAACCCAATCTCTGGTAGTTAAACTCGGGTTGTCATGTGAAACAGTATTTGTGCCTACTAAAATAGCCTGCTCTTCAGCTCGCCATTTATGGACCAGTTGCCTGGAGTATGAATTTGTTATCCAAACAGGCTTTTTTTCATTTTTAGTTTTGGGAGCAATAAATCCATCTTTGGTTTCTGCCCATTTTAAAATGATATAAGGGCGTTTTTTGTTATGAAAAGTAAAAAAACGTTTATGGTGCTGTTTACATTCTTTCTCTAAAACTCCAACAGTAACGTTGCAACCATTTTCCATTAATTTTTTAATACCTTTTCCGGCAACTTTTAGGTTGTCATCAACACAACCTATAACAACATTTGGTATTTGATGTTTAATAATAAGGTCGCTACAAGGAGGTGTTTTGCCAAAATGCGAGCAAGGTTCAAGCGTGACATAAATGGTGGCTTCTTTTAAAATTTCTTTATTTGCAACCGAATTTATGGCATTTACTTCGGCATGATTTCCGCCATAAGCACTGGTAAATCCTTCACCAATAATTTTATTATTGAAAACAATAACGCTTCCAACCATAGGGTTAGGTCGCGTGCTTCCTAATCCGTTGTTAGCAATTTGTAAGCACCGTTTTATATAGAATTCATGTGATTTCAATACTAAAATTTAATTTTCACATCTTCTGTTTTGTCGATGATATAAGTGTACGAAAACCCTAAGACTTTATATTTAATATCGCCTTTGTATTGCACCTTTACTTTTTTGCTGAATAAACTTCCTATAAGTCCGCCTAAGCTTTTATTACTAAATATACTGTCTGTTGGGATGTTTGTTTTAAGTGGAATTGAAAATTCTTTTTTCGCAGGCACATCAAAACTTTCAGTAGAAATACTTGCCATTTCATTATCATTAATAAATACCTTAATGTCGTCGGTTTGTAATTCGCCGCCAATATCGTTTGGGTTTATAAATAATGCATCAGCGGTAAACGTAACAAATTTGGATGTTGATTCTAGTACTTTTATATTCTCAATACCTATAAATTGAGGTTTTTCATTCACAGTACATCTTACAAATGCAATACAAATTGTTGATAAGATTATAAGCTTTTTCATTCTATTTTTTTTCGATTTAATGTATCTTCACTACTTTAAAAGTACCAATTAAAGTGAGTAAAGATACTATAGTTATTCGAGAAATTGAAGCTCAGGACAATGCCCAGTTAGAGCAGGTTATTAGAGCCTGTTTTCATGAGTTTAAGATTCCGTTGGAGGGCACAGCCTATTCTGATGACGAAACTCCAAATATGTTTGAATCCTACCAAAACATAAACGATGTTTATTTTGTAATTGATTGCAATGGTGAGATACTTGGTGGTGGAGGTGTAAAACCGTTAAAAGATTATGACGCTTCAATTTGCGAAATACAAAAAATGTATTTCTCGCCAAAAGTAAGAGGTAAAGGTTATGGGCGTGCCTTATTTGAAAAATGCATGGAAAAAGCCAAAGCATTGGGCTATGAAAAATGTTATTTAGAATCGGCATCGCAATTAAAAGCAGCAATCCACATATACGAAAGTTACGGATTTAAGCATTTAGATAAAGCCCTTGGTAACACAGGACATTATTCATGTGGTGTTTGGATGATAAAAGATTTATAACAACATCAATGAAGTTAAAACAACTGCAAAATATTTTTCACGAAGATTTAGATGCCATTTATGGCGAGGAAGAAGTGGATAGCTTCTTTTATATGCTAATCCATGACTATTTTGATATTACTAGAATTCAAATGGCTATGGACACTTCATATATAATCGAAGATCCGGAAAAAATATTTGAAGCACTTAGTTTTTTAAAAGAGCATGTACCTATTCAATATATAATTGGAGAAACAGAATTTTACGGTTTACCAATAAAAGTAACAAACGATGTATTAATTCCTAGACCAGAAACTGAAGAGTTGGTGCAGTGGGTGTTAAAAAAGGTTGACAAAGAAAAACCTTTAAATATTATTGATATTGGGACGGGGAGTGGTTGTATTGCAATTTCGTTAGCAAAAAACTTGCCTAAGGCTAAAGTTTATGCTTTGGATATTTCAGCGAAAGCATTAAAAATCGCCAAACAAAACGCTGTTTTAAACGAGGTTGATGTTGCATTTATTGAAGCTGATATTTTAGATTTTCAAAATATTGAAAAAGAATCTTTGCCTGATAAATTTGACATAATTATTTCCAACCCTCCGTATGTTCGAGAAAAAGAGAAACACCTCATGAAACCCAATGTTTTAGATAATGAGCCGCATTTAGCACTATTTGTAAAAGATGAAAACCCTCTACTATTTTACAAGGTTATTACTCAATTTGCTATAATGCATTTAAAAAGTGAAGGATGCTTGTTTTTTGAAATCAATGAATATTTAGGAAAAGATATGATAAACCTATTGCATGAGAATAAATTCTATGAGATTGAATTAAAACAAGATATTTTTAAAAAAGATAGAATGATAAAAGGTAAAAAAGAAGCGAGGTAACTTATTTGACTGTTAGAATTGATTAGTATGGATATAAAAAAACAGATAGATAATCTGCGAAATGAATTGCGCGAACACAATTACAACTATTATGTTTTAGATAATGCAACGATTTCAGATTACGAGTTTGATATTAAATTAAAGCAACTTCAAGAACTTGAATTAAAATACCCTGAATTTTTTGATGCCAATTCACCTACTCAACGTGTTGGAGGTGAGGTGACAAAAAATTTTGAAACTACTGTACACGAGTATCGTATGTATTCTTTAGACAATTCTTATTCTAAGGAAGATTTACTGGATTGGGAAACCCGAATTAAAAAACTTGTTGATGGGGATTTACAATATACCTGTGAATTAAAATACGATGGCGCTTCAATTAGCTTAACTTATGAAAATGGCCAATTAGTAAAAGCCGTAACTAGAGGTGATGGATTTCAGGGTGATAATGTCACTGCAAATATAAAAACCATAAAATCGGTACCCTTACAATTAAAAGGCAATTATCCACCAAAATTTGATATTCGAGGTGAAATTGTGTTGCCATTTGAAGGATTTCATAAAATGAATGAGGAGCGCATTGAAATAGGCGAAGAACCATATAGAAACCCAAGAAATACTGCTTCAGGAAGTTTAAAATTACAAGACAGTGCAGAGGTAGCTAAACGCCCTTTAGAGTGTTTACTTTTTAATATAACAGGAACTAATTTAGGAATTAGAACCCAATACGAAAGTTTAGAAATGGCAAGGCAATGGGGATTTAAAGTACCCGAGGCGGCTAAATTGGCAAGCAACATTGAGGAAGTTTTCGAATTTATTGAGTATTGGGATGTTAATCGGCATAATTTACCTTACGAAACCGATGGGGTTGTAATTAAAGTAAATAATTTACAACAACAAGAAGAATTAGGTTATACAGCCAAAGCACCGCGTTGGGCTATGGCGTATAAGTTTAAGGCAGAACAAGTTTCAACACGATTAAATAGTATTACATATCAAGTTGGAAGAACGGGAGCCATTACGCCAGTTGCAAATTTAGAACCAGTAGAATTAGCTGGAACAACGGTTAAGCGAGCTTCATTACACAATGCAGACCAAATAGAAAAACTCGATATTAGGGTTGGTGATGAAGTTTATGTTGAAAAAGGGGGTGAAATTATACCTAAAATTTTGGGAGTCGATTTGTCTAAACGTCCAGCAGATTCTCAGTCAACATGTTATGTTACAGAATGTCCTGAATGTAAAACTCCTTTAGTTAGGCAAGACGGTGAAGCACAGCATTATTGCCCAAATTACAATGGGTGTAATCCACAAATTATTGGAAGAATTCAGCATTTCATTTCAAGAAAAGCTATGGATATTGATGGTTTAGGAGGAGAAACTGTTGCATTATTAGTTAATGAAGGATTGATTAGAAATTATTCTGATCTGTACGAGTTAACGAAGACACAAATAATACCTTTAGAAAGAATGGCTGATAAAAGTGCTGATAATTTAATTAAAGGCATTGAAGCATCTAAAAACATACCTTTTGAGCGTGTTCTTTATGCTTTAGGGATTAGATATGTTGGTGAAACTGTGGCTAAAAAGCTTGCTAAACATTATAAAAGTATTGAAGCTCTTGCAAATGCTACGGAGGAAGAATTGGTAAACGTTGATGAAATTGGGGTCAAAATAGCCGAAAGTGTCATTGCATTTTTTGCTGCAGAAGAAAATATAGAAATTATCAATAGGTTAAAAGATTTTGGAGTAAGATTAGAATTATCAGAAGAACAACTTAGTGCTCAAACAGATAAGCTAAAAGGTGATATTGTTGTGGTTTCTGGGGTGTTTCATAAAGTGTCTAGAAATGAATTAAAAAAGCTTATCGAGGATAACGGAGGTAAGGTGAGTAGTTCAATTTCTTCTAAAACTAGTTATATTATTGCAGGTGATAATATGGGACCAAGCAAAAAAGAAAAAGCGGAAAAGCTAGGTGTGTCTTTAATTTCAGAGGATTTATTCCTACAAAAATTGAATTAAAATCAATTTTTTATCGATAAAATGTAATATTTATACGTTTAATTGTAAAATTTGTTTTATATTTGTACATCAATAATTAATAACTCTCATGTACAAATCGAAAATATTAGTAGGATTTGTTTTATTATGCTATATTTTGTTTGCCGTTTTTGAATTTAACGGTAATCAAGTAGTTGCCTACTATTTTCATTCTTTTATTGTGCCATTAATAACCATTATTTACATTTTCTTTATAAAACGAAAGAGTAAATTATTTTTATGGTTTTTAATAGTTTACTCTCTATCTGATATTCTAGGAATTGTAATTGATAATATACCTGTAGACGGCACCTCAAGTTTATATGATTTTGAGTATTATTTTGGAAATGGCCTTTATATTTT
Source organism: Algibacter luteus (assembly GCF_900141715.1). GTDB lineage: Bacteria > Bacteroidota > Bacteroidia > Flavobacteriales > Flavobacteriaceae > Arenitalea > Arenitalea lutea. Next base: position 111,344 of record NZ_FQYK01000004.1, read on the forward strand.
AGCTTATATTTTTTTAATATTAAAAATTGGAAAATCACTTAGTTTTAAACATGTAGTGAAGCACTTTAAATTACACTTGGTGGTGCTTAGTATTTTGAATATTTATTTAATTTATGTTTTACAAAATATTATCAGTCCTAATTTGGTATTAGATAGTGATTTTTACATAGAATTTGTATACAATGTAGTTACTATTCTTTTATTGTCTATTGCTTTATTAAATTATTTCTATAAAGACAATAGAAAATCTTTGTATTTGTTTTTAGGCGCACTTTGTATCGTTTTTTCCGAGGTAATGGATATTGCTTATATCTACATCACTCAAAGAAGTCTTTTAAACTTTTTAGCAACTACACTTGCCCTTAGTGCCTTTTATTTTTTCTATCAGCAATCAAAATGGTTGAATATTTCTAGTGAAGAGGATGCATATGTAGTATGAGAATGCTAATTCCTAAGTTTTAAAATAGGTATATCCAGATTGTTGAACTCCTTTTCGAATTAAAAGCTCCAATTTTTTATTAAAACTAATATTACTTCGGTGATAAGTTGTGTGAAGAAGCGTTAATCTTTATTTATTAAACGATAATAGAAGTACCGTTTGCAGTTTTATTTTTATTTGCATCAAAATAAAAATCAATTCTACCCAAATTTATACCGTAACATCCAACTTGATTCACCAGCATGTTTTCGTTGTTTACGTTTTTAACAACAGTTGGTTTTGGTAAAAAGGTATGCGTATGTCCACCAATTATTAAATCAATGTCTTTAGTGCTTTTGGCTAAATTTAGGTCACTTATTAAATCTGGATTGTTCTTATAATAATATCCTAGATGAGATAAACATATAATTAAATCACAGTGTTCTTCGATTTTTAAAATTCTAGTCATTTCTTGACTCATTTCAATAGGATCAAGATACTTAGTTTCCTTAAACAAATCAGGGGCAACGAGTCCATTAAGTTCAATTCCAATACCAAAAACGCCTATTTTCACACCATCCTTTTTAAATACTTTATAGGGTTTGGTGTGTGTGTCTAAGATTGTATTTTTAAAATCATAATTAGCCGTAACAAATTCAAATTCCGCATGTGGAAGTTGGGCAAATAAACCGTCAATTCCATTGTCAAAATCATGATTACCAATAGTTGCAACATCGTATTTTAATTTACTCATTAGCTTAAATTCCAATTCGCCACCATAGTAGTTAAAATAAGGTGTCCCTTGAAAAATATCGCCAGCATCTAATAATAGTGTATTTGGGTTTTCATTTCTTATAGCTTCTATTAAAGTTGCACGTCTTGCAACCCCACCTTTATTGGCATTTCTGCCATCTTCAGGACCAAAAGTATCAATATGACTGTGTACATCATTGGTATGAAGGATGGTTATTTTTCTTAATTTTGAACTGCTCGTAAACGATTGTAATCCAAAGCTTCCCAATGCAACTAAAGCGGTACCTGCTGACGCTTGTTGAATAAAATTTCTACGCTTCATAACTATTTTATTTGAATAAATCTGTCGTCAATAACAGGATTTATAGTATCTACCTTATTGAATTTATCAATTAAGGTATTTCTTATTTTATAATTTAAATAATATACCGTATCGTTTGGTTTAAAAAAGCGCATTCTGTCGCCACCATTATAAAGATAATCACTAGTGGCTACGTAATAAGTGTAATTCTGTTCAATATTTTTTCCTTTAATTTTGGCTTCAACTACATCAAAGTTTTTATCAACAACCAATTTAAGATTAGAAATAGGATGTGCTCTTTTCGATCTTTTCAAATAGTCTATTAAACTATCAATTTGTGCGCCTTTAATTGCCACTATAACTACACTATTTTCAAATGGCATGAGCTGAAAAGCAGTTCTTTTAGAAACGTTTCCTTGATTTAAGCTCGACCGAATTCCACCATGATTTAACAATACCATGTCTATTTCTTTACCCGTTCTAGATTTGAAGATTGGGTTGGCTTCACTGTATAATACATCTGCCATAAAATTGCCTAATGCAGAATTAAGATGACCATCATTTTTTGAATATGTATCTACAGAATACGCTAAAACACTGTCTAAATCTTTTTGGATATTATCACGAAACGGTTTTACGAATGCTTCAATTTCTGGATGAACTAAAATAGAATCAGTAATTTGAATTTGCTTTCCTTCAATTTTAGAAAGTTGCAGTTTATCTTGTTTACAATTGAGAAAAATTAAAAAATATAACAAAAAAAAGAAATGTGTAAACCTCATATGAAAACATATAATTTGAATGTACTTTTGCTACCTTTGCGCAAAGTATAAAGATAAATGATTTTAAAAGGATTTAAAGAAAAATCTAATAAAAAGTACTTAAACAAACTACTGGCTCTGCGTAAGGTTAATATTGATGCGAGTAAAGTAAATAGTTTAGGAGTTATCTTAAATGTTGATGAATTTGATGATTATGACGCTTTTAGAGATCTTGCAGAATTAATAAAAATAAGACCAAATAAGCTTAAAATTATAGCTTTTTCATCTTTTAATAAAGATGCTGCACTTACTTGGGATGACTGTTTTAATCCTAAAGATTTTGGATGGAGTGGGTCTATAAAAAATATAGAATTAAAGTCTTTTATAAACACTAAATTTGATGCTTTGATAAGTTATTACGAGCAAGAAGTTTTAGAATTAAAAATGATAACTGCCGAATCTCAAGCCAAAATAAAAATTGGAATTTTACAATCGGATGAACGATTAAACGATTTAATTATAAAAACCGATTTAAAAGAGTTTAGTCTTTTTAAAACCGAAGTATTTAAATACCTAACGATATTAAATAAAATAAGTAATAATGAATAGTAAGTTTGTAGGAACGGGGGTTGCGTTAGTTACGCCTTTTAATCCTGATTTAAGTATAGATCATAAAGCCTTAAGTAATATTGTAAAATATAATATTGAAAACGGGACTGAATATTTGGTAATTTGTGGTACAACAGGCGAAAGTGTAACACTTACTAAACAAGAAAAGAAAGAAGTTATTGCTACAATTATTGAAGCTAATCAAGGAAAACTGCCTTTGGTTCTTGGTATTGGTGGAAATAATACTGCAGCGATTATAGATGAAATAAAATCTACTGATTTAAGTCAAATAGATGCTATTTTATCAGTATCTCCTTATTATAGTAAGCCTACACAAGAAGGGATTTACCAACATTTTAAAGCTATTTCTGAAGCTTCACCAATAGACATTATTCTTTACAATGTTCCAGGACGAACATCAAAAAATATAGAAGCAAAAACTACATTAAGATTAGCAAACGATTTTAAAAATGTTGTAGCAGTAAAAGAAGCCGGAAATAATATGGCTCAATATTTAGAGTTAATAAAAAATAAACCAGACGGATTCTTAATTATTTCTGGTGATGATGATTTAGCATTAGGCGTTACTTTAGCTGGTGGTGCTGGGGTAATTTCGGTAATTGGTCAAGCTTTCCCAAAAGAATTTTCAGAGATGATTCGTTTAGGATTACAAGGAAATGCAAAAGAAGCGTACAAACTTCATTTTAAACTTATGGATGTTATTGGCTATATTTTTGAAGAAAATAATCCTGCCGGAATAAAATCTGTTTTTGAAGCCTTAAATTTATGTCAAGATACGGTGCGTTTACCGTTGGTTCCAGCATCAAAAGCATTAAAACAAAAAATAGAAAGATTCGTAAATAATTTTTAAGTCTGTTAAATATTACTTAAACCTTATATTCGTTGAGGTTAAGCTCTTATTTTAGCTCCGAAATAATATTTTTAAAATCCATTTTAATAGCGTATTTTTGCATGCTGTATTAAAAATCGTTGAAATGAACTTAATTAATTCAACGCTTTTTTTTAGAAATACACACAATGCGAAAGACGTTTGACCGTTTTTTAAAGTGAAAAATAATAAATGAAGAACTTTTTTTACATATTAATAGTTTTCGCAGTTTTTAGTAGTTGTAGCGAATATCAAAAAGCGTTAAAAGCTGATGGAGAAGGAGCAATTGCTGAGAAATTTAAAATGGGTGAGGCTTTGTATAATGAAGGGAAATTTGCAAAAGCAAATAGACTTTTTGCGCAAATAGTACCCAATTACAGAGGCAAACCACAAGCGGAAAAATTAATGTATTTGTATGCTACTTCCTTCTATAAAATGGAAGATTATTATATTTCTGGATATCAACTAGAACGCTTTGCATCAAGTTATCCTAAAAGCGAAAAGTTGGAGGAGACCTCTTTTTTAGCTGCAAAAAGTTATTATCATTTATCGCCAGTTTTTAGTAAAGAGCAGAAAGAAACTGTCGAAGCTATTGAAAAGTTGCAAGAATTTATCAATTTGTTCCCAGAATCCGAACACGTTTCTGAGGCTAATAGATTAATTCAAGAACTTGATTTTAAATTAGAAAAAAAGGCGTTTGAAATTGCTAAACAATTTAATTTAATATCAGATTATCCTGCTTCAGTTAAATCTTTTGATAATTTTATATTCGAATTTCCAGGTTCAAAATTGCGTGAAGATGCATTGTATTACAGGTTAGATTCAGCATATAAATTGGCAATTAACAGCGTAGAATATAAAAATACAGTTCAAAATGGACTTGTGCATTTAAGAAAAGAGCGATTAGAAATAGCAAAAGAATATTCTGATTCGTTTAAATTACTTTATACCGACTCAAAATACATAGAAGATGTTAATGAAATGACATCTGCTATAAACCAAGAATTAGAAAGTTACAGCACCAAAAGTTAAATAATAAAAGAATGGATTTAAAAAAAACCAATGCTCCGGTTAATACCGTAACGTACGATAGAAATCAAATAGATGAGCCAACAGACAACATCTACGAGTCTATTTCAATCATTGCAAGACGTGCAGATCAAATTAACACCGAGATTAAAAAAGAACTTATTGATAAGTTAGAAGAATTCGCTACTTATAACGATAGTCTTGAAGAAATCTTTGAAAACAAAGAGCAAATTGAGGTTTCAAAATTTTACGAAAAATTACCTAAACCTCATGCGTTAGCTGTTCAAGAATGGTTAACAGATAAAATTTATTTTAGAAATACAGAGGAAGATTCTCAAGAATAATTTCTAAATTTAAACACCATTAAACAAACTCCAATACCGTTTTAATAGATGGTATTGGAGTTTGTTTGGTTATTAAACACGGGTCTCTTTATGAGCGTTTTAAGCGGAAAAAATATATTGTTAGGCGTTACTGCAGGTATTGCTGCATACAAAACAGCATCTTTAGTCAGGTTGTTTATAAAATCTGGTGCCCATGTAAAAGTGGTTATGACACCAGCTTCAAAAGAATTTGTTACGCCTTTAACTTTATCCACACTTTCCAAAAATCCTGTTTACTCATCTTTTACTAATGAAGAAGATGATAATGCAGTTTGGAATAATCATGTAGATTTAGGGCTTTGGGCAGACCTTTTTGTTATAGCGCCAGCCACGGCAAATACCTTGTCTAAAATGGCTAATGGTGTTTGTGATAATTTATTGTTAGCTACCTACCTATCAGCTAAATGTCCCGTGTATTTTGCACCAGCAATGGATTTGGATATGTACAAACATGCTACAACACTTACATCCTTTAAAAAACTTAAAGCCTTTGAAAATATAATGATTCCTGCTACAAGTGGAGAATTAGCAAGTGGATTAGTGGGTGAAGGTAGAATGGCTGAACCTGAGGATATTGTTTCGTTTATTGAAAATGATATTTTAGGAAAACTTCCATTAAAAGGAAAAAAAATACTTATAACTGCGGGACCAACTTATGAAGCTATTGACCCTGTGCGGTATATTGGTAATCATTCTAGTGGAAAAATGGGCTTTGAAATAGCCAAAGCGGCTGCAAATAATGGAGCAGAGGTGATATTAATCACAGGTCCTACTCATCAAAGTGTAACCCATAATTTAATAAACATTATTCCTGTTGTGAATGCACAACATATGTATGATGAAGTGCATAAGCATTATGAATCAGCACATGTGGCAATACTTTCGGCAGCTGTTGCAGATTTTAAGCCTAAAGAAGTAGCAACTCAAAAAATAAAAAAGAAGTCTGATACGTTAACATTAGAGTTAGAAAAAACTAAAGACATTTTAGCTTCATTAGGTGAAATAAAAAAACACCAATATCTTGTTGGTTTTGCTTTGGAAACAACTAACGAATTAGAAAACGCCAAAGGAAAATTAAAAAGAAAGAATTTAAATTTAATTGTATTAAATTCGTTAAATGATAAGGGAGCTGGTTTTAAAACCGATACTAACAAAGTTACTTTTATTGATAATGAGGAAGTTATTACCAAATTTCAATTAAAGTCGAAGGCCGAAGTAGCTTCAGATTTAATAAATAAAATTATATCAGAAATTGATGCGTAATATTTTAGTTGTATTATTAATTTGTATTGGACTTGCAGGTTTTTCTCAAGAGTTAAATTGCAATGTTGTTGTAAATGCAGAACAAACCGGTAATGAAAACTTTCCAATTTTTAAAACCCTTGAAAAGCAAATAAACGAGTTTGTAAATAATACAAAGTGGACTAATAAAGTATTCAAAGATCAAGAGCGTATTAATTGTAACATGTTTATAAATGTTATTAATTATAGTGGCGAGTCTTTTCAGGCTACAATACAAGTGCAGTCTTCTCGACCAATATATGGTTCTTCGTACAGTTCACCTATCTACAATTTTAACGATAAAGATTTTAATTTTAGATACTTAGAATTTCAAAACTTAATATACAACCCCTCGCAGTTTGAGTCTAATTTAATCTCTGTTATAGCGTTTCATGTTAATATGATGTTGGCTTTAGATGCTGATTCTTTCAAGGAAAATGGAGGTGATGAATATTATAAACAAGCGCAAATTATTACAAATTATTCACAGCAAGGGAATTTTCAAGGTTGGAAATTAGAAGATGGTTTGCAAAGTAGATTCACATTAATTGATAATGTTTTGTCTCCCACTTTTAAAGAGTTCAGAACTGTGCTTTATAATTATCACCGCAAAGGTTTAGATGTTATGAGCGACGATGTAAAAGCGGGAAAAGAGTCTATTAGTGAAGCTTTAGAAACATTTCAGGCAATGAATAACCGAAGACCTAATTCTTTTGTTTTACGAACATTTTTTGATGCTAAAGCTGAAGAAATTGAACAAATTTTTACCGATGGGCCTAGTGTAAATATTTCAAGTCTAAAAGAAACTTTACAGAAAATTGCACCAATGCATAGTAGTAAATGGCAGAATATCAAGTATTAAATAAATAGTACAAAAGTATTATCTTAATAATTGAATTTTAAAGTTTAAGTTCTTATCCTGAATTACTGAAAATCAAAAATGTTAACATCACTTTCCATAAAAAATTACGCTTTAATTGATAATTTGAATGTCGATTTTTATGATGGTTTTTCTATTATAACAGGTGAAACTGGTGCAGGTAAATCAATATTACTAGGAGGTTTATCTTTAATTTTAGGTAAACGTGCAGATTTAAGTAGTTTAAAAGACACAACTCAAAAATGTATTATCGAAGCCGTTTTTAATATTGCTAATTACAATTTAAAATCGCGTTTTCAAGCTGAAGATTTCGATTATGAAGATATAACAATCATCAGAAGAGAAATATTACCATCAGGGAAATCAAGGGCTTTTGTAAATGATTCGCCAGTAAACTTATCTAGTTTGCAATTGCTAGGGGAGCGTTTAATAGATATTCATTCGCAACACCAAACCTTACAATTGACCAGTAACGATTTTCAGTTTCAAGTTATTGATGCTTTAGCAAAACATGACGACCTAGTATCGCATTATAAAGTGGAATTGAAAGGCTTAAAAGCGCTTCAAAAGGAACATCAAGAATTATTGACTTTTCAGGCAGTAGCTATAAAAGAGCACGATTACAATACATTTTTATTAAATGAATTGGTTGAAGCTCATTTAGTTGAAGGAGAAGTTGAAACTTTAGAAGAAGAATATGAAACACTTAGCAATGTAGAAGGGATTAAAGAAAAGCTGGATGAAGCTTATCAACTCTTAAGCGAAGACCAAATTGGCATTATTACGTCATTAACTTCTTTAAAAAATATATTTCAGAAACTATCGAGTATTTCTAATAAATATGAGACGTTATTTAACAGAGCCAATAGCAGTTTAATTGAAATGGACGATTTGTATAGTGAAGTTTATGAACTACAAGAAAGCTTAGAAGCAGACCCGCAGAGATTAGAAGTTGTAGATGCGAAATTAAAAAGCATCCATAATTTAATGCAAAAGCATATTGTTTCAGAAGTTTCAGAGTTAATCGACATAAAAAATCAACTTGAAGAGAAAGTAGCAGTTACTGAAAACTTGGATGAAACCATTCAGAAGAAATCTTCAGAAATCACCAAAAAGGAAGAAGAACTGAACAAAATCGCACAATCAATTCATAAAAACAGGCTAGATGTTATTCCGCAGTTAAAACAACAATTAGAAACTATTTTGGTAGATTTAGGAATGCCAAACGCTCAGTTTAAAATAGATTTAGAATTGAGTAATACCTTTTATTCTAACGGAAAAGATGAATTAACGCTGCTGTTTTCAGCAAATAAAGGTGGTAATTTTAACGAATTAAAAAAGGCAGCTTCAGGCGGTGAGCTTTCTAGAATCATGTTAGCAATCAAATCAGTTTTAGCAAAATACATTCAACTGCCAACCATTATGTTTGATGAGATTGATACGGGTGTTTCAGGCGAAATATCGAACAAAATGGGCGATATTATGCTTCAAATGAGTAAGCATATGCAAGTGTTTTCAATAACACATTTACCTCAAATAGCGGCAAAAGGCCATTCGCATTTCAAAGTTTATAAAGAAGATGTTAATGAGGTAACGCAAACCAATTTAATAAAACTAAATCACGACGAACGAATTGTTGAGATTGCACAAATGCTTGGTGGCTCAGAAATATCAAATTCTGCAATAGCTCATGCCAAAGAATTACTCAATTAATTAGTATATTTAAAGTCTAAAATTAAAACATAACTAATCAAGATATAAACCATTACATATGTATAACTTACTAAAAGGAAAAAAAGGAATCATTTTTGGAGCACTAGATTCAAATTCAATTGCTTGGAAAACAGCAGAACGCGTTCATGAAGAAGGCGGACAATTTGTATTAACAAATGCACCGGTTGCAATGCGAATGGGGCAAATTAACGAATTGGCAGAAAAAACTGGTTCTCAAATAATTCCTGCTGATGCGACTTCGCTTGAAGATTTACAGAATTTAGTCGACCAATCTATGGAAATATTAGGTGGTAAAATTGATTTCGTTTTACATTCAATAGGCATGTCTATAAATGTTAGAAAAGGAAAGCATTATACCGATCAAAATTATGATTGGACACAGAAGGGAACAGATGTATCAGCAATGTCTTTTCATAAGTTAATGCAAACCTTATATAAATCTGACGCTATGAATGAGTGGGGCAGTATTGTTGCGCTAACGTACATGGCAGCACAACGTGTGTTTCCAGATTATAATGATATGGCAGATAATAAAGCCTATTTAGAAAGTATTGCACGTAGTTTTGGGTATTTCTTCGGAAGAGATAAAAACGTTCGTGTTAATACCATTTCGCAATCCCCTACGCCAACAACTGCAGGTAGTGGCGTAAAAGGGTTCGATGGCTTTATAGCTTATGCCGAAAAAATGTCGCCACTTGGTAATGCAACCGCAATGGATTGTGCAAATTACACCGTTGCCATGTTTAGCGATTTAACAAAACGAGTTACTTTACAAAACCTTTATAACGATGGTGGTTTTAGTAACATGGGTGTGAGCGATGCAGTAATGTCTACTTTTGTTGGAGAAGAGTAAAATAACTTTTAATATACAAGAAAGCCACCCATAAAACGGTGGCTTTTTTATGCTTTTATATGTTGATATAATTATGGCGAGTTTTAAAAAAACCGCGCTATACGTTACTAGTTTTGGCTCGATGCGCGCCTCGCCAAAAGCTAACCACTACTATCGCTCTCGCAAGTGTCCGCCAAATAAGAATCTCATCAAAAAGCAACTGTAAGTTTGCCAATAAATGCAACAGGATTAATTACATTTGTATTATGCAATTACAATATTCATTTATAATTCCAGTTTATAACAGGCCTAACGAGATTCAAGAACTTTTGGAAAGTTTTGAAGCTTTACAAGGCGATATATCCTATGAAATTGTAATTGTTGAAGATGGCTCTTCTGAAACATCAAAACAAGTAGTTGATACGTTTAGTAAAAGTTTAAACATTTCCTATTATTTTAAAGAGAATTCAGGCCCTGGAGATTCTCGAAATTATGGCATGAAAAAAGCCAAAGGCAATTATTTTATCATTTTAGATTCAGATTGTATTCTTCCTAAAACCTATTTAGTAGAAGTAAAGAAGAATTTAGAAAAAGAATATGTAGATTGTTTTGGTGGTCCTGATGCTGCCCACGATTCATTTTCGAATCTTCAAAAAGCTATCAACTTTTCAATGACGTCCTTTATTACAACTGGAGGAATTCGAGGAAAAAAGAGCAGTGTAGATAAATTTCAACCCCGAAGTTTCAACATGGGACTTTCAAAAAAAGCATTTAAAGCTTCCAAAGGATTCGGACAAATACATCCAGGAGAAGACCCCGATTTATCGATTCGATTGTGGAATTTAGGATTTAAAACCAAACTTATTCCTGAGGCTTTCGTATATCATAAACGCAGAATTTCTTGGTCTAACTTTTTTAAACAAGTCAATAAATTCGGGATGGTTCGCCCTATTTTAAATAAATGGCATCCTTCAACAAAAAAAATAACCTATTGGTTCCCAACCTTATTTATCCTAGGCTTAATCGTCACAGTAGTTTTAGCTGTTGTCGGATTTAACTTGTTGCTAATAGTTTATGGTTTCTATTTTGTATTGGCATTTATTCTGGCTTTAATAAAAACAAAAAACATAATAGTTTCAATATTGGTAATACCCGCCATTTTAATTCAATTTTTCGGCTACGGCATCGGGTTTTTAAAATCTACCTTCGCGGTTTCATTCTTAAATAAAGATCCTGAAACTCATTTTCCTAAATTATTCTTTAAATTAAAATAATGGAAAAAATAAAAGCAGATATTATAGCATCATTTAAAAATAAAAAGATCAATGTTTTTATTTTATTCTTATTGTCGGCTTTTGTTATCTTATTCTTTACCAAACTATCAAAAGAGTATACCAAAACTATTCCATTTGATATTGAAAAAATAAATGTCCCTCAAGAAAACGTCATTTTAAACGATACTGCCAGTTTAAATATTACCTTAAAAACTCACGGATTCAAATGGCTAAAGTATTATTTCTATTCGCCTAAAATAACTATCGATTTTAGTAAAGATGTATTAAAAAGAGAAGGAGAGTTTGTTTGGAATAAGTCAAAGTCTTACTTAAATAATACACAATTTGATAAGCAAGTGGAGATTTTAAATATAACACCAGACCCGTTGATTTTTAAATACGGTGTAAATAAGGTCAAGAAGGTTCCTGTGGTTCTAAACACAGATATTAGCTTTCATCCAGGATTTGATATGTCTGAAAAATTATTTTCTGAGCCGGATTCAGTAGTTGTTGTTGGTCCTGATTTATTAGTATCAGAAATTAATCAGCTAGAAACAGAGCCATTTAGTTTAGCTGGTGTTAGAGAAGATATACAAGATTTAGTAAAATTAAAGTTACCAGCTAAAACAAAAGATTTGAAATTTTCAGTTGAACAAATCATGCTAAAAGGTAATGTGGAAAAATTCACAGAAGGCACGCTGAAACTTCCGGTTCATGTTATTAATGTGTCTAAAAATGTGAAAATAAAATACTTTCCTAAGGTAATAAACGTTTCTTATTACGTGAGTTTAAGCGACTTCAATTCAGTATCTGCGAAAAATTTTAAAGTGGTTTGCGATTTCGCGAAAACGAATAAGAACCAGTCTTTTTTAATTCCAGAGTTGGTTAAGCAACCAGAAACGGTAAAAAACACAAGATTAGGGTTACAGCGAATTGAATTTATAATTACAAAATGATTATAGTAGGACTTACAGGCGGTATAGGAAGTGGAAAAACAACGGTAGCAAAACAGTTTTCAGCTTTAGGGATTCCTGTTTATATAGCTGATGAGGAAGCGAAACTTTTAATGAATAGATCGAAAATTATTAAAAGAAAACTTACTAAACTATTTGGCGATGATGCTTACACCAGTGGAAAATTGAACAAGCCTTATATTGCTAATATTATATTCAATGATAAATCGTATTTGCATCAATTGAATGCGATTGTGCACCCTAAAGTGGCTAGACATTTTGAAAAATGGGTTTTAAAACAAAAGGCACCTTACGTAATAAAAGAAGTAGCTATTTTATTTGAAAATGGAGGAGATAAATTATGTGATTTTGTAATTACAGTAACAGCTCCTAAAAAAACTAGAATACAACGTTTACTTAAACGCGACAATACTTCAGCAGAAAAGATTGAAGCCATTATGAAAAATCAATGGACAGATGATGAGAAAATAAAACGCTCTCAATTTGTTATTGAAAATATCGAACTTGAATACACAAAAAAGCAAGTTTTAAAGATTCATAATGAAATTCTTAAAAAAGTCAAGAAACGCCAATTTTAACATTTTTGTTAATGTAAGGTTAAAAGACGATAGCGCTAAATGTTAAAATGTTAATTTTGAATGATGAGCAAAAGAATATTCATCCTATTAATAATACTCATGAGTCTATCTCTAGTTGGTATTATCTCTATTCAAGCTTATTATATTAATGATTCAGTTCAAAACGAAAAGGAACGATTTAAGTTTAATGTTGTAAAGGCACTTAATTACGTTTCAAATACGGTTGAGGAAAACGAATCTGAAAAATATTTTTCTAAGTTTTTAAGCTTAGATAGTGAAAAGAAAGTAGATGAAGATGCTGTTTCTCAATTGCTCATTTATCAAAAAAATAATAGCACAAAAGAAACGCTCATTTACAGAAGTAATGTATTGGAGGAAAATTACAAACTTTCTTCTTCGCTCTTTGACATTGGTTTAGATAGCCTAGATATAAAAAATATTACTGCGCAGTCAACTGCCGAAATTTATAATAACGCTGGTATTTCAGAAAAAGATATAAAAAGTCCAATTTCTAAAATTATTAGAAGCGGTACTATTGATGAAGCACAAAGATTGAGTTTTGAAAAGAGTTTTAAAGAAATATCAAAACGTACACCCATTCATAAACGTGTTTCTGGTACAGAAATTAAAAACCTGTTAACAGAAAAACTCAAAAAAGATGGTATTGATATTGATTTTGAATACGCAATTTATAGTAACGATTTAGCAACAAAAGTAAGTAGTAGTAATTTTGAATATAATCCAAAATCGAACTTTAAGGTTCCTATATTTTATGATGAAAACAATCAAACACCATATAGGCTTTTAGTTGATTTCCCAGATGATAAGAAGTTTATACTATCTGGTGTTTTGGAAATGATTTTTTTATCAATATTATTTACATCTATCATCATTATTGCATATTCAAGTGCTCTGTTTCAGTTGGTAAAACAACGTAAAATTTCAGAAATAAAAACTGATTTTATCAATAACATGACGCATGAATTTAAAACACCAATAGCAACTATTAACTTAGCTTTAGATGCCATTAGAAACCCTAAAGTTATTGATGATAAAGAAAAAGTTGTTAGATATTTGGGCATGATAAAAGAAGAAAACAAGCGTATGCATGCGCAAGTTGAAAACGTATTGAGAATATCTAAACTAGAAAAAAATGAGTTAAACATCAGTAAGGATAGAGTGGAACTGCACGACTTAATTGAAGATGCAATTACACATGTAGAGCTTATTGTTGAAGACCGACAAGGATATATTAAAACATTTTTAAATGCTGAACAGTCGTCTGTGTTAGCCAATGAGACGCATTTTACTAATGTTATTGTAAATATTCTGGATAATGCTATAAAATATTCTCCAGAAGCTCCTGAAATTGAGGTGTATACCGAAAATGCAGGAACAAACATATTATTAAAAATCAAAGATCATGGTAGCGGAATGAGTAAAGCAGCTGCCAAACGCGTGTTCGAAAAGTTTTATAGAGAACACACAGGAAATATTCATAATGTAAAAGGCCATGGTTTAGGATTGGCTTACGTTAAACGAATTGTAGAAGACCATCAAGGTCATGTATCAGTAGAATCAGAAAAGGACAAAGGAAGCACGTTCATTATAAAGCTTCCGTTAATATCATAACTATGGAAGAGCATAAAAAAAGAATTTTATTAGTTGAAGACGATCCCAATTTTGGAACCGTTCTTAAGGATTATTTAATGATGAATGATTATGAAGTTACTCATGCTAAAAATGGTATGGAAGGCTTTGAAAAATTTAAGAAAGACGATTTCGATTTGTGCATTCTAGATGTTATGATGCCTTATAAAGATGGTTTTACACTGGCTAAAGAAATTCGAGAAAAAAATACGGATGTGCCTATTATTTTTTTAACTGCTAAAACAATGAAAGAAGATGTTTTAAAAGGTTATAAAGTGGGTGCAGATGATTATTTAAATAAGCCTTTTGATAGTGAGGTACTTTTAATGAAAATTAAAGCCATCATTCAAAGAAAAGCTACAGAAACCATTTCGGATAGTAAACAATTTGAATTTAAAATTGGTCGATTTGATTTAAATTCGAAATTACGATTCTTAAAATTTGATGGTGGTGATCCGGTAAAACTTTCACCAAAGGAAAACGAATTATTACGTTTGTTAGCACTACATGAAAATGATTTAATGCCTCGTGAATTAGCGTTGACTAAAATATGGCGTGATGATAATTATTTTACATCTCGTAGTATGGATGTATATATTGCTAAATTGCGTAAATATTTAAAGCCGGATGATAAAGTTGAAATACTTAATATTCACGGTGAAGGATTTAGACTTGTAGTAAATAGCTAGTAATCTTTACTTAATGATATAAAATCCAGCAGAATGCTGGATTTTTTTATTTATTAAAACTTTCAAAATCGTTTATATCATAGGCATTTTGATAGGATTCTTCGTTAATGGAATTTCCTTCTGAAGAATCGTAATCTACTAAAATCTTCCAAACAGACTCTTCTTTTTTTAATATCACATGAAATTTGCCATAATAAGACTTTTCATTAGCTGTATTAGGATTTCGGGTTAATTTGTAAATACCACGCTCTGATGCTTTTTCGGTGCCACAAATACGCTCTAAAAACCTAAAGGAGATAATCTGCTTAAGACTTTTATCTTGCCAATAGGTTTTGTAAACTTCTATATATTCAGTCTTGTTTTTAATTTTATGGCTATCGCCACTTACACGCGTTAAGTTTTCACAGTGTAAATCTGAAAATAACTGATAATCTAAAGTCTCAAAAGCCTTAGAGAAGTTAGCCCACAAATCATGATTAATAGCTTTTAATAAGTCTTCATTTTGAGAAAATGTACTACTTCCAATAAACAGAAATAGACATAGCAAAAAAGTTTTATTGTATTTCATCTTAACCTTGTTTAAAGGTTTAAGATATAAAATAAATTAGATACGTTTAATTAACCAATCTTTAAACTCATAAAAATTTTGAGGTGCCACACCATGACCCACAGGAAATTCTGAGTATTTATGTTTGATATTCAAACTATCTAATAATGGAGGTGTTAATCTTGCCCAATTTACAGGAATCACTTGGTCTGCACTACCGTGAGAACAATAAAAATCTAAGTTGGTGTAATCTTTGCTTTCAAGGTTTTCTGGTAAAATATCTTTATTAATATAGCCACTAAGCGCTACTATATTTTTTACTTTTTCAGGATAAGTTAAGGCCACTGCATAACTCAAAATGGTTCCTTGACTGAAGCCTAAAAGCGTAACATTGTTATTGTTAACAGGATATGTTGCCAAAGCTTCATTAATAAATGTAGCAATTAAATCTCTAGAAGCTATGGCTTCTTCATTATTACTCCATTTGCCTTTTTCTTCATCAAAATTAATGGCATACCAAGCATTGCCAAAAGGTTGCATGGGGTGTGGGGCTCTTACAGAGATGATAAATAATTCATCAGGTAATTCTGAAGCAAAAGAAAATAAATCGTTTTCATCACTACCATATCCGTGTAGCATGATGAGTAAAGGTGCGTTTTCAGTTAAACTAGATTCACGAACTAAGTGTTGTAAAGAAAGCGATGTGTTTATCATTTATGATCCTAAATTAGCAAAGATTTTTTGAAATAAATTACCTAGCAACGGTACCGGTTGTGATTTTCTTCCTATGGCATTCGATAACCCATAAATTATAAGCGTAAAAAAGAACACGTATACCGATGCTCTTAACATAAAAATATCAAAATTTCTAGTGATTGATAAGTTCACAACAATAAAAGAAAGCCAAAGTCCTAAAGACTGCCTGATGTGAAAACTAGCAAAAGCACTTTTTTTATCTTCTTCATTATTTAAATAATAAGCTACAATGAATCCAATTATTGTAATGTAACTGATGATAGCATTTTTTCTTCCTCTAGAAATATCTTCCTCTGTCATAATCTATCAATTTAATACCGCTTTATTCTTTGCAATAATTCCATAAACTCTACCTTTTAAAGTTTCATTTTCAAAAATGGTGTTTTTAGATTTGGATATGATATTAGATTTTAAAAACTCATATTTCTCATCAGGATTGAAAAGTGATATGTTTGCGGTATTACCTTTCTGTATTGGCGTTTGTTCTAACCCAAATCTTGTTTTACCTTTGGTCAAAACTTCAATTGTTTTCTTTGTGGTAAAGATATTTTGCAAAGCACCAAACGCACTTTCTAAACCAATGGTTCCGTAATTTGCGTGATCAAACTCTATTTTTTTCTCCTCAATATCAATAGGTGAGTGGTCAGTAGTTACCATATCTATAGTGCCATCTTTCACGGCTTCAATTAAAGCCTCGATATCAGTCTGCGTTCTAAGAGGTGGCAATACTTTAAAGTTGGTATTAAAATCGGTTAAAACTTCATCCGTAAAGTAAAGATTATGTATGGCTACACTGCAGCTTACATTAAGTTTCTTCTTTTTAGCTTCGCGTATTAAAGCTACCGATGTTGCAGTAGAAATTGTTGGTATATGTAATTTACCGCCTGTATATTCAAGCAAAAATAAATCTCGTGCAACTTGCAATTCTTCCGCTAGTGCAGGAATACCTTTAAGACCTTGTTTTGTGCTTGTTACATTTTCATTCATAACACCATGTCCTGCTATTTTATTTTCCTGTGGGAAAGAGCATACCAAACCATCAAAATTACTAGCATATTGCAACGCAATTTTCATTAAGTTTGGATTAGAAATAGGTTTTTTATAATCGTAAAAGGCTACGGCGCCTGCAGAACGCATATCGAATAGTTCTGCTAAATACTCACTTTTACTCCCTATGGTTAGGGCTCCAATTGGTAAAAGTTCAACAGCATTTTTATTTGCTTTTGATTTTAGAAAAGTAATATCAGAATTCGAATCAATTACCGGATTTGTATTCGAATTAACTGCAACTGCCGTAAAACCAGAGTGAGCAGCCGTTTTTAATCCGTTTTCAATGGTTTCACGTTCTTCATATCCAGGTTCTCCAAAACTTACACTACTATCAAACCAACCTTGAGAAATATGTAGATTGTCGCGCTTAATTTCTTTGTAATTATTTGGATTTTTAATGCTTTTGGAAATCTTTGTAATCACACCATTTTCAATTAATACATCTTGAGTTGAATTATGAAACTCGCTTTTGGAATCTATAATTGTGGCAGATTTTATAAGTATGTTCATTTAAAGAATTTTAAGATGAGCATTTCAATAATCAATAACGCTAGTGCAAAAATAACAAACCATTTCCATAGGGCGTTAACTTTTGTATCACTTTTTATAGTATCGAAAACTTCTGTTATAGAATTACTAACTGTTACTTGTTCTAGAGCAGAAAGGTCTTTGTAAGCTAATTGACTTTCATTTCTGCTATAGTTGTAACTCACATTTTTAATGATTTCGTTTTTGTTTTTTATTTGATATGTTCCCGCAACTGAAGGGTCTTCTAAAGTATTTATGACCACCTTATTGTTGAAATATTGCTGTTTTGGTATCATGCTAATGTCTTCTTTAACTAAAGAAAGCACTGCATCTTGTTGCATTTTTGTATCTACATCAAAAGCGTTTTCTTTACCTATGATGTAATAAAGTTCAGGTATTTTAAAGCTTTGTTTGGCAATATTATAAAGGGTTGGTACTATTAACGGTGAAATTTTAAAGCTAGAATTAACTTGATTTATTGAAGCCGTAAATAAGTAAACATTCTGTCTTTGACCTAAAAAGAGCTTCTCATCTTCAAACTGTAAAACGGCAGATAAGTTTTTTGAGGCTAAAGTATAAAAACTATTCACCTTGGGGTATTGAAAGTTTTTAACTTGTTTTTCAAAAACACCATTATTATAAAGCGGATGTGCATAATTTATACTCGTTATTCTTTTTTCAGAATTAACTATTTCATTAAAACTTAGATCATAATTGGTTAAAAACGTATTGTAAGATTCGTTATTGTTTTTTATAGAAGGTACAATAACTAGGTTACCACCTTGACGAGTAAACTGCTTTAATGCCGCGTTTAAGGCTAAAGGAATACTTTTCAATTCATTTAAAATAATGAGGTGTTGACTATCAATAAGATTGTAATTTAATGTATTTAGTTGTGTCGAAACATAATTAAATTCTGTTATGCTATAAATACGTTTTAGGTATGAATCATCAGCATCATTAATACTTAAAACATTAATTTTTGAGGCTTCATTGATATTAAAATAAAGCGTATTATCAAACTGTAAACTGGCGTCATTAATTGTAATTTTACCGTTAATCACATCATGGTTTGGTAAGGTAAAAATGGTTTCTGATTTTTGCTCAATTTCTAATGATGTCTTTGCAATTAATTTATCATTATTAAACAAAGAAACTGGTAAGTTTTCAACTGAAACTCCGCTATTTTTTAACACTACTTTTAGCTCTAATAAGTCTGGATTAACTTTGGAAATAAAAACACTATCAATAGCAATGTTATTTTTATTGAGAGGGTTTAATTTTACAAAATTGATGTTAGTTGTTGAATCCGATAGAATATTTAAATTTGTGTTATCTTCTTGAAAATCAGAAATTAATATTACATTATTTAATGTATTAGTTTTATTTGATAAAAAGCTTTTGCATTTTAAATATGCCGCTTGCTTACTTAAAACGCTTGATGTGTAATTAAGCGTAAGTAACTCGTTTTTTATAGCTTTTATGCTGGTTTTTTTGAAAACTTTATCATTTGTAATCAATGTAATATTTTCGTTCTCTGATACGTTCGCAATCACATCTTGAATGGCCCGTTTAAACAGCTCACCTTGGTTGCCTTTGGTTTGCATACTGAACGAATTATCTAGATATATTACAGTTTCTTTTTCTTTCTTAAAACTGGTTGTTTTCGAAGTGAATGGTTGCGCAAATGCAAACACTAATGCTGCTAATAAAAACAAGCGGGTCAATAACACTAACCATTTTTTTATTTGCGAACTTTTACGTGTTTGCCAAGTAGCTTCTTTTAGAAAAGCGACATTTGTAAAATAAACTTTTTGGAACTTACGAAGTTGAAATAAATGAACAATAATAGGAATAAGCAGTAAAAATAAAGCGTAAAGAATTTCTGGGTGTTTAAACTGCATGGTTTATTCGATTGAGCAAATCTAGATAATTTTTTTCATTAACAAAAGAAAACATAATCCTCAATAGAGTTCAAATTTAATTTTAACAAATAATTCTTTATTTCTTGTTGTGACTTCTTGTTTGCCACTGTAATAATACTTTGTGCATTGTTAATGGTCTCTAAATAATCAAATGGCTTTAATATGTTGCCATAAATATCACGTCCAATTTTATTCGGGTTATCGCAAATCCACTCAAAAGGGATCTGCTTTTTAATCAGTGTTTTGGCAATAAATTTACCTTTGTTTCCAGCGCCCCAAATCACAAGTTTTTTCTCAGGATTATAGTCTAATTCTAAAAAGTAATCGAGTTTTAAGGGTATGAAATGATTTTCTGCATAATGTTCGTTAGTTCTTGAAGTTCGGTAACTATAATCTCGCCAATCGTGTAGAATGTCGTTACTAGGAATACAGGTATATTGATGTTTATAAAACCGAAAAGCTAAATCGTAATCTTCAGGATATCGTTTAGGATTAAAGGCATTACAAGCCATCAAGTCACTTCTGTGAATCATCCAGCAAGGTGAAGGGATGACACATTCTTTATAAATTTCAGAATAATTATTTCCTTTTTCTGTGAGCTCGTTCAACCAAATCTCATAATTTTTATAGCCTTCTTTAATGCCTTTTTCAGAAAAATAATTAACCTTACCAACGGCTAGGTGTCCTTTGCCATGAATTAATAGGTTTTTAGATAATATTTCCAATTTATTTAATCGCATAACATCATCACTATCCATTCTGGTGATGAATTCGCCAGAACTTTGATTAAAAGCCATCTTTAAAGCATCAATAATACCTTGTCCGCTGTTTTTCAAAAGCTTAATTCGGTCATCTTGTTTGGCGAAATTTTCAACAATAGAATAACTCATATCAGTTGAATGATCATCAACAATAACTAACTCCCAATTGGTATAAGTTTGATTAATAATTGAGGTTAAGCAGTCGGCAATAAATTCCTCGGTATTTTTAAATGGAACTAGAATGCTAATTAAAGGTCTTTGCATATTGCGAATTTAACAAAACCTTAAGAAAGTACCCCGTAACATTGTGGTAATTTGGGCGTCAATTAAAAAACTATAAAAATCAAATTAATGAATACTAAAACACTATTTGCGTTATTTGTTGGAGTTGTGTTAGTTAGTTGTGGTACTACTAAGAATGTAAGCAACGATTTAGCGACGAGTTTACCCATTGAAACATCAATTAATCTTTCTAATATTGTTGATGATAAAGCACCAGTAACTATTAATCCAGGTCGTTTTACAACAGAAACTGTGACTTACAGATTGCCAAGAGTAGTACAAGGCACATATTCAGTAAGTGATTTTGGGAAATATGTAGACGATTTTAAGGCTATAGATTACGCTGGCAATGAATTACCTGTAAACAAAGTTGATACCAATTCTTGGACCATTACCAACGCTAAAGAATTAGACAAAATTACTTACTACGTAAACGATACTTACGATATTGAAACTAGTGGTGGTATTGGGAAAGACACGCCTTTTTCTCCTTCAGGAACAAACATAGAACCTAATAACTATGTGTTAAACTTACATGGTTTTATAGGGTATTTTGATTCATTAAAAAACAATCAGTATAAATTAGATGTTACGGCTTCAACAGATTTTATTAGAACATCTGCGTTACAAAATGTGAGTTCTAAAGTTAGTGAAGTTGGAAAAACCACCACAACTAGTTACTTCGCACCTAGGTATTTTGATATAACTGATAACCCAATGATGTATGGGAATTTAGATGTTGAAGAATTTCAGGTAGGCGATATTAAAATTGTTCTAAGTGTGTATTCTCCAAACAAAGTACATTCAGCTAAATCTCTTAAAGATGTAGTTTTTAAAATGATGAAAGCTCAAAAAGCATACTTAGGGGATATCAACTCTACACCTCGATACGATATCTATTTATATCTTTCTGAAGGAAAAGAAGACTCTCCAAAAGGGTTCGGAGCCTTAGAACATCATACTTCAACAGTAGTAGTATTGCCAGAATCTATGAATGATGACGCTATTGCAGAAGCCATGATCGACGTTGTTTCTCATGAATTTTTCCATATTGTTACTCCATTAAGTGTGCACTCTGAAGATGTACACTATTTTGATTATAACAATCCTACGTTTTCAAAACATTTATGGATGTACGAGGGCGTTACAGAGTATTTTGCAACCTTATTTCAAGTAGATCAGGGTCTTGTTGAAGAGAAAGATTTCTATAACAAAATAATGGAAAAAATAGAAAGTTCTAAGCGTTATAATGATGCTATGAGTTTTACCATTATGAGTGAAAACATCTTAAAAGATCCTTATAAAGATCAATACATAAATGTGTATCAAAAAGGAGCTTTAATAGGAATGTGCGTTGATATTTTAATGCGCGAAGGAAGTAATGGAAACAGAGGCATCCTTTCATTAATGAAAGAGTTATCAAACAAATATGGGAAGAACAAGCCTTTTGAAGACGATAAGTTAATCGAGGAGATTACAGCAATGACTTACCCATCGGTTGGCGAATTTTTAAACACGCACGTTGTGGGTGATATTCCAATTAATTACAATGAGTTTTTCGCAAAAGTAGGATTAGAAATTGCCGAAGATTTAATAGAAGCTAATTACATTATCATTAACGGTGCGCCAATAGTTAGTGGCGACCCAACAATAGGCGTATTTTTTATAGATAGTGTTTTAGAAAATAGTTTCTGGAAAGAGCAAGGTGCAATGCCAAACGATGTTATTAAGTCGGTTGATGGAGCAGAGGTTACATTACAAAATGCCAATAAAGTTTTAGGTGAAGTGTTTAGCTGGAAACCTGGAAGAGATGTAGAGGTTGTTTTAGAACGCGATGGCGAGGAAGTTGTGATTAAAACTACGACAACACAAGGTTATACAAAAGGAAAAGCTTTAAAAGTAAAAGAAAACGCTACTGATGCACAGCATAAGCTTCGTGAAGCATGGTTAAAAGGCTAAATAAATTAGCACTTTCATAATTATATAAACGATTGATGGACTTATAAGTTTGTCGATCGTTTTTTTTATAAGTGTTATAGGAAGTTATTTTTGGTATCTCTACTGTTTTATCTTCTTAAACAATCAGAATCCTTCAAAAACTCCAAGTCCGAATAAGGCGAAATCATATTTTACAGGGTCTTTAGGGTCTAGTTTCCTTAGAGCATGATCTAGTTCAAAAAGGGCTTTCGCATCATTTTGTTTTCGTTTAAGTAATCCCAATTTTCTAGCAACGTTTCCAGAATGCACATCTAATGGACATGAAAGTTGGCTGGGAGCGATGCTTTTCCAAATACCAAAATCTACACCAGTATTATCATCTCGTACCATCCATCGTAAAAACATATTAATACGTTTGGCGGCAGAATTTTTTAACGGATCGCTAATATGTTTCTCTGTTCGAGGTAAATGGTCAATCTCAAAAAAAATACTTTTAAAATTTGAAATAGATTCTTGAAGTGTATCACTTTCAGAAGTAAAAACAGATTCTAAACCTCCATGATTATTGTAGATATGTTGTAAGGATTTTATAAACTGAATACAATCATGGCCATTAAACGTACGATGTACAAATGGCTCTAACTTTTCTAAATCGTTCACTTCATGATTCATCACAAAATCATAAGGAGAGTGGTCTAACAATTCCATTAATTTATTGGCATTGTTTATAATACTTTTTCGGTTTCCCCAAGCAATGGTTGCGGTTAGAAATCCTGAAATCTCAATATCTTCTTTAATGCTAAATTGATGAGGAATTTGAATAGGATCGCTTTCAATAAAATTTGGGTTATTATATTGAATTACTTTAGCGTTTAGAAAGTCTTTGAGTTCTGCTTTTCTCAAAACAAGCTATTAATTATCTACTATTAGTCCGTCAACCATAGTGAGTTTTCTATCGGCCATATCTGCTAAATCTTCATTATGTGTAACGATAACGAAGGTTTGTCCAAACTCATCTCTTAATTTAAAAAATAAGTTGTGTAAATTTTCAGCAGATTCGCTATCTAAATTACCCGAAGGTTCATCTGCAAATATCAAATCCGGATTATTAATTAATGCTCTAGCAACGGCAACGCGTTGTTGTTCGCCACCAGAGAGCTCATTTGGTTTATGATTGTAGCGATGCGATAACCCTAAAAAATCTAAAAGTTCTTTGGCTCGTTTTTCGGCATCAGATTTTTTTGTTCCTTTTATAAAAGCGGGTAAACAAACATTTTCTATGGCAGTAAACTCAGGTAATAATTGATGGAATTGAAAAATAAACCCAAGATGTTCATTTCTGAATTTAGCTAAGGTTTTATCTTTAAGGGTATTTATATTGGTGTTATTAATTACTAACTCAAAATCTTCATTTGTAGAAGCTTGATCTAAAGTTCCAAGAATGTGAAGTAGTGTTGTTTTTCCTGCACCAGAAGCACCAACAATCGAAACAATTTCGCCTTTTTTAATGGCAATATTTACACCTTTTAATACTTGTAAATTGCCGTAATATTTATGAATGTTTTTTGCTTGAATCATGTGTAAAAAATTCCAGCTGTGAATTTACTACTTTATACTGTGATGAACAATTAAGAACTGTTTTTGTTGCTGAAAACGTTTTTTATGTCATTATAGTCAATAAAATAAACTAATCGTAATGAAAAAGTATTTCGTTTTTCTTGGTCGAATAAACTATTCAAACTTTTAAAATAAGGATCTCTTGATTCATTGGATAAATTAAAAATTTGATTTCTATATAATGCTGTTAATTGGCTCCCGGGCGCAAATTGCCAAGTGTAGCTAAAATCTAAATTCCAAGTATTAAAATTGGCATCAGGGTTAAAGTCGGCGTCGTTACCAATAGTTGTTTTGGTATGTGTGTTAGACACTAAAAGATTACCATTATCTTGTAGGTTATAAACTTTTTCATCATAAGTTACTCGACTTAGATAATTTCTAAAGCTAAGCGTAAGTGCATTGAAAGGATTAAAGTTATAACTTCCAGAAATTCGAACGGTTGTTTCGATTCGATCACGCTGACCAAATATAATTTCATTTTCAACGTTTTGCCCGTTAATAAACCCTCTATCCGCTGTATAATCATCATAAGAATAGCCTAAAACCAAAAGAAATTTATCATTAAACTTAAAACGCGGATTTATGCCATACCATATATTATTAAAGTTATCTCTTTCTTTATCAAAAAATCTGGCGTATCCAACATTAGCATCTATAGCAAAAAAGTTATTATAATTTGAAGAAAACCATACATTGGTTTGTGCATAATTTTTAGTTATAAAGTAGCTGTCAAACCCGTTTCTAGGTTCAAAATAATCATAACGTTTATTAATGTTCCAATTACCATTAATACCAAAACCATGTAGTTTTTTATTAGTAGCATTAATATTAAAGCCTACGTTAGCTCCAGTAAAGTTATTCGGGTTTGCTAATTGGTTGTAGTTAAACCAAACACCTGTATAGAAGTTATTTAGCTTTTTTGTTGGCTCGAAAATTCGGTAAGATACTTCTGCATTATAATTACTATAATTATTTCTAAATAATATGCCTAAATCATTTATATCATAATTTTCATCGGCATAATTATAAACAAAACTATATCTTACTTTACCACTGTTCTTTCCAACACCAGCTTTAGCGCTATAACCGTTGTCTTTGTTGGCAACATCATTAAAGGTGCTCATTTTAATTTCGCCAATGGCGCCATAGGTGTTTTTCTTATTCACCAAATCAAGCAATAAACCTGTAACATTGGCATCTCTAAATTCGCCATTTCTAGTCACGTTGGTATTAATAAGTGTTACTGATGAGTTTTTATTAAACTGTTGGTCTAAGACCATAATATTATAGTTTGCTAAAGGTTCGGCTACAGCATTTCTTTTCGATTTAATAATTGTCTCTTCGGGTGTGTTTTCGTTTATGACTTCGGATTTTTCAATGGTTACTTCGGTTTTTTCAGTTATAGCATTAAAAAAACCTATGCCCAAACCATTTTTAGTTCTACCAGATATTTTTACGGCATTAAGTAACTGTACTTTATCAGGATAATTGGTAATTTCTTCATCATCATCAGTAGAAGGTCTACTTATAGGTCTACTACCAACTCGCCTTGTATAAAATAAATCTCCTTTATTAAATAAGTCTACACCTTCTGTGAAAAACTGACGTTGTTCACTAAATTGTTGTTCGAAAGGGCCAAGATTAAGAATCACATTATCAAATCCTGCTTGACTAAAATCTGGTATTAAAGTAGCATCTAAAGTAATATTCTCGGTAATACCATATTTGAGATCTAAACCAGCAGCAAAATCAGTATCCGTTTCGCCATCAAATGTACTTACCAAGGCTGAAGAATAGGGGTAGAAACTTAATCTTGTAGGAGGTTTTATGTCTTTTAGTCCTTCTAATTCAGCATTATAAAGTCCGAAATTACCTTTTGTGACATCAATAGGATTCCATGTAAATTGAGACCTGGTTTTTCTGTAATGTCTATGGAATTGAATCCCCCAAGTTGGGTCGTCTTGCTGGGTAAAGCGAAGAGCTCTATAAGGTATTTTCACTTCTAAAATCCAACCGTTATCTACAACCTTAACGGCACTTTCCCAAACTGCATTCCATCCAAAATCTTCACCATTGCTAGGACTTTCAACAGCATCAGCTTGCGTGCCTGTACTGAAAACAAAAAATTCGGTATTGTTTTGAGCGTCGTTATTTGGATTAAAGATTATACCAAAAAAATCCGACTGTCCAAAGTTATCTCGCTGGGTAAACTGGCGCATGATATCTTCTGGGTTATCATATAAATAAGCCGAAATATAAATGGCATTATCATCATAACACATTTTCACTTCGGTGCGCTTTTCTTTTGTAGGTGATTTTCCAACGTCTGGTCTAAATTGAATAAAATCAGTAGCAACTTGCAATTTGGACCAAAGACTTTCGTCAAGAACACCGTCAATATTTGGCGCAGTTTCAGTTCGAGTTATTTGATATGTTTTTTTTGATTGAGCTTCTACTTTTAATAAAAAGCAGAGTAGCATTAAAATGAATATTGATTGTTTCATTATTTTGATTGATTGATTGATGATGCGTTATTAGTCTGATAACTATAACAAAACTAATTTTGTTATCTTTTATTATTCATAATAAAAAGTTAAAAAATTGAATACGCGAATTAGATTATCAGTAGAAAATGTAATTTTTAGCTACCTTTAGTTTTATTTTTTGACAAACACGCATTATGGCATACAAAAGCTTTGAAGAATACAATATGAAAATAACTGATGATGTTAAATCTAGATATGAAGACATCATAAAAGACTTAGGAGAAGATACAACAAGAGACGGACTTGTTAAAACACCGGAACGAGCTGCAAAAGCGATGCAGTTTTTAACACAAGGCTACGACCAAGACCCTGTTGAAATTTTAAAAGAAGCCATGTTTAAAGAATCTTACAATGAAATGGTTATTGTTAAAGATATTGAGTTGTATTCGCTTTGTGAGCATCATATTTTACCCTTTTTCGGGAAAGCTCATATCGCCTATATTCCAAATGGGCAGATTGTTGGATTAAGTAAACTTCCGCGGATAGTTGATGTTTTTGCGCGTCGATTGCAAGTTCAAGAACGATTAACCGAACAAATTTTAGATTGTATAAATGATACATTAAAACCACAAGGTGTTGCGGTTGTTATTGAAGCTTCGCATATGTGTATGATGATGCGCGGTGTACAAAAACAAAACTCAATCACAACAACATCTGGTTTTAGAGGACAATTTGAAAAAATTGAAACCAGAAATGAATTTTTAAAGCTTATAGGAAAATAAAACTGGTATGTTATTTGTTATATATCTATTAAAAAATAACTATGAATTTAGAAAACTTAAGTAAAAATAAAAAGCTTGCATTAAGTATTGTGTTTGATGCTATTGGAATGTTAACGGTATTCGATATTATTTGGGCACCAGCTTCAGGATATTTAATGAGCAAAATGTATAAAGGTACTAAAGGTAAAATTGCTGGAGTCGTGTCGTTTATAGAAGAAATTATACCTGGACTTGATATTATTCCAACCTTTACTATTATGTGGTTTTTAACCTATGTTTTTCAAAAAAAGGAGCAGGTTGTAGAGGTATAACCTTATCACTTTTTTTTTCAGTTAAGGTATAGATAAGTTAAACTTTGTCAACTCATTTTTTTGTATTTAAATTTAATAAAATGAACTCTAAAAACATATCGTTAAAAAGTAGTTTATAAATCCTTTTAAATATCTAAAAACAATTCTCTAATAACTATTTTAATTTTGTAAATTTGCCTGCGTTTATAAGCGCAACATGACAACTACTACAAAATACATATTTGTAACCGGCGGTGTTACATCATCACTAGGAAAAGGAATTATAGCAGCATCTCTTGCTAAATTACTACAAGCTCAAGGCTATAGAGTTACCATTCAAAAATTAGATCCTTACATTAACGTAGATCCCGGAACATTAAACCCTTATGAACATGGTGAATGTTATGTGACAGAAGACGGTGCAGAAACCGATTTGGATTTAGGTCATTATGAGCGTTTTTTAAACCGACCAACTAGTCAAGCCAATAATGTTACTACCGGAAGAATTTATCAAAGCGTTATTGAAAAAGAGCGTAGAGGTGAATTTTTAGGTAAAACGGTTCAAGTAGTACCGCATATTACCGATGAAATTAAAGAACGTGTTCAAATTCTAGGAAATTCTGGTAAGTATGATATTGTAATTACTGAAATTGGAGGAACAGTAGGTGATATTGAATCACTGCCTTATATAGAAGCTGTTCGACAATTACGTTGGGATCTAGGTGAAAATAACGGTATAGTTATTCATTTAACCTTAGTGCCTTATCTTTCTGCGGCAGGTGAACTAAAAACAAAACCGACCCAACACAGTGTTAAAACATTGATGGAAAGTGGAATTCAAGCAGATATATTAGTTTGTAGAACCGAGCATGATTTACCTAAAGAGTTGCGAAGAAAACTAGCACTATTTTGTAACGTAAAAGAAAATGCAGTAATCCAATCTATTGACGCGTCAACTATATATGATGTGCCAAATTTAATGCTTGAAGAAGGGTTAGATAAGGTGGTTCTTGATAAATTGAATTTGAAAAGCACGAAACCAGATATTGAACAATGGAATCTATTTGTACACCGTCATAAAAATCCTAAAACTGAAATCACTATTGGTTTAATCGGAAAGTACGTGGAGCTTCAAGATTCTTATAAATCCATTTTAGAAGCTTTTATTCATGCGGGAGCTGAAAATGAAGTAAAGGTTAATGTAGAATCTGTTCATTCTGAATATATTAATAAAGACAACGCCAAACTTAAATTAGCCCATTTAGATGGTGTTTTAGTTGCTCCAGGTTTTGGAGAGCGCGGAATTGATGGTAAAATAGATGCGGTGCAATATGTGCGAGAAAACAAAGTGCCCTTTTTAGGCATTTGTTTAGGCATGCAAATGGCAGTAATTGAATTTTCTAGAAATGTACTAGGAATTGCTGATGCAGATTCTACCGAAATGAATTTAAATACCAAAAATCCAGTTATTGGATTAATGGAAGACCAAAAGAATATTACCGATAAAGGTGGAACTATGCGTTTAGGTGCTTGGGCTTGCGATTTAAAATTGGGTAGTAAAGTAAGAGATATTTATAAGGCCGAAAGTATAACAGAACGTCACAGACACCGATACGAGTTTAATAGTGATTACAAAAAAAGAATTGAGGACGCAGGAATGATTGCTACAGGCTTAAACCCAGATACAGGATTAGTTGAAATTATCGAAATACCAGAACATCCTTGGTTTGTTGGTGTACAATATCACCCAGAATATAAAAGTACTGTTGCTAATCCACATCCACTTTTTGTGGCATTTGTAAAAGCTTCATTGAATTACAAAAGAAAGAAAAACAATGCCACTATGGCACAAAAGTAAAATTGGATAGCTTATTGATAAGCTTGTGTTATTCCTGAATAATTAGGAATAGTTTTAAACGATACGAAATAATAGATGGAAGAAAAGAAATTAGATCTCAATTCGATTATAGGCTTTGTGCTTATTTTTGCAATATTGGCTTATATGCTGTGGCAAAACCAGCCTACACCTGAAGAAATTGAAGCACAGGAAAAAGCTAAACAAGAGCAAGTTGAGGCTGAAAAAAAAGCTGATGTTGGTGAGCAAACACTTGTAACTACAGCCAACGACTATGCAGTTGGAGCCGATGCCGATTCACTTCAAGTAGTTCAGTTAAAAAATAAGTTAGGTGCTTTTGCTTATTCAGCATTACAATCTTCAGATCAAGAAACCGTGGTTGAAAGTGATTTATTAGCACTTAAATTTAATAACAAAGGTGGATATCTTTCAGAAGTTCGATTAAAACAATTTGTAGATTTTGATTCTATTCCTATTTATTTAATCAAAGATAATAATGCCTCTTTTAATATTAATTTCGGCACTACGGATAGTAGAATTTTAAATACTAAAGATTTACCATTTGTACCAACAGTTACTAAAAATGCTGATGTTACAGTGGTTTCTATGAAACTTAAAGTTTCAGAAAATCAATTTTTAGAATATAGATACGAAATAAAAGATAACGATTACATGATCGATTTTGCTATTCGTTCTCAAGGTTTAAGTAACGTTATAAACAGTTCGCAGGCTATAAATTTAGACTGGAAGCTTAAAGGTTACAGACACGCCAAAAGTATTTCATATGAAAATAGATATTCAGATATTCATTATGATTATGAAGACGGAAAAGCAGATTATACAAGAGATGGAGAAGATGTAATTGAAGATGTTACTTGGGTAGGCTATAAGCAACATTTCTTCTCTTCAGTTTTATTAACAGATAATCGTTTTAAAACAGTTAAAGTAAATACTGAGAATCTTGTAAAAGATGAGGCTATTGATACGGTTTACACCAAGCATTTTGCCACAACTATTCCTTTAGAATTGCAAGGTGGAGAATTAAATCAATCGATGGATTGGTATTACGGACCTAGTGATTTTAAGGTATTAAATAAATATGACCGTAATCTAGATGAATTGGTACCATTTGGATGGGGTATTTTTGGTTGGATAAACCGCTATATTTTTATGCCTCTTTTTGGCTTCTTGGGCGGATATATGCCTTACGGAATTGCTATTGTGGTTATGACTATTTTGGTAAAAATCTTATTATCATTTGTGCAGTATAAGCAGTTTTTATCGCAGGCAAAAATGAAAATTTTAAAGCCGGAATTAGATGAAATAAGAGCAAAATATAAAGACAACAAAATGAAAGCGCAACAAGAAACTATGGCGCTTCAAACTAAAGCAGGTGCAAGCCCAATGGCAGGATGTTTACCGGCATTAATTCAATTACCAGTGTTTTATGCTTTATTTCAGTTTTTCCCTTCGGCGTTTGATTTAAGACAAAAATCATTCCTATGGGCAGACGATTTATCATCGTATGATGTTATTGCCAATTTGCCGTTTAACATTCCATTTTATGGTAACCATGTTAGTTTGTTTCCAATTTTGGCCTCTATAGCTATTTTCTTTTACATGCGATTAACTACTGGTCAAAATATGCAAGCTCAACCGCAACAAGAAGGTATGCCAGATATGGCAAAAATGATGAAATATATGATGTATTTCTCACCTATCATGATGCTGTTTTTCTTTAACAACTATGCTTCTGGTTTAAGTTTATATTACTTTATTTCAAACCTAATTAGTATTGGAATTATATTAGTGATTAAAAACTTTATTCTTGATGAAGATAAAATTCATGCACAGATCCAAGAGAAGAAAAAGCAGCCTAAAAAAGAGAATCGTTTCCAGAAAAAAATGGCTGAAATGATGGAACAAGCTGAAAAACAAAAGCAAGCGCAAAAGAAACGTAAATAGTATTTATAAACTGATAACGTTTTCAAAATAACATTTAAAACAAAAAGCTGTCAAGTTACAATCTGGCAGCTTTTTTGATATAACAAACTTATAAAACAATCGTTAACGAGGTATAAATTCCGCGAAATCGAAATAATAAAAGAAATGAAGAGGATATTTAGTTTAATAGTTTTAACACTGACTTGTAATTTGGTTCTAGCACAGGATATAAATGCATTTGATGAAAATGGTAAACGTCATGGCTCTTGGAAAAAGAATTTTGATGGCACTAATATTACTAGATATGAAGGACAGTTTTATCATGGTAAAGAAATTGGCTTATTCAAGTTTTATAAAAATTATAAGAATAAAGCCATTTTAACAGCAACAAAACTGTTTAATGAAAATGATAATATCTCAGAAGTTAAATTTTTAGCATCAAACGGACGGATTATTAGTGAAGGTAAAATGAACGGTAAAATTTATATTGGTACTTGGAAATACTATCAAAAAAACTCAGACCAATTATTGACTGTCGAGCATTATAACGATGAAGGCTTATTGAATGGAGAGCGTTTTGTATACTATCCCAACGGTCAGGTAGCAGAAAAGAAAAGTTATATAAACGGTAAATTAAATGGAGTATCTATGTGGTATTCGGTAAAAGGTGTGGTTCTAAAATCTTTTATTTATGAAAATGATGAATTACATGGTGAAGCAAAATTTTATAATCCAAAAGGAGAGTTGGTAACTCAAGGGCAATATAAGCGTGGTAAGAAAGATGGTGTTTGGGAGAATTTTGAAAATGGAAAAATAGTAACAGAAAAAGATTTCAGCTATAAACCTAAATACATAAAAAAAACGCCTTAATTTCTTAAGGCGCCTTTTTCATAGACAATTTTTAGTGGGAATAGACTAAAAGGATGTCTACAATCAACAAACCAAACTAAAATTATTCAGCAGCTGGTAGGATTACACGATCTATAACGTGCACCACACCATTGGTTCCTTGTATGTTTATTAAACTTGTTACGATATTACTTGTTCTCGCGTTGGCATCTGTTAAAGTGAATACCGAAGCATCAGCAGTTATTGCCCCTCCTAAAGTACTTACTTCTCCACTTGCTAATTGGCTAGATTGAACATTGGCATTTACAATGTGGTGTAATAGTACAGCATCTACAGTAGAGGTCTCTAAATCTGTTAACGCATCAATTTCTAATTCCGCTAATAAGGCAGCAAACGCATCGTTTGTAGGCGCAAAAACTGTAAACGGTCCAGCATCTGATGTAGAAACTGTTTGAATGTATGGTACAGTTGGCATTCCTGTATCTGCATAGGCTAACGCTCCAACTAACGTTGATAGCGCAGGATTAGTTGTAGCAAACGTCGCTATAGTAGGTAAATCAATTACCGTATCAATCACATGCACAATTCCGTTTGTAGTGCTAACATCAGCTATAGCTACTGAAGCTCCTCCGTTGAAAGAAACTCCCGAAGTACCATCATAATAGATACTTAATTTCGTTCCGTTTGGTCCGTCAGCTAGTGTGTTTGCATACCCTGTATTATCAATAAGTGCAGAAGATGGAATATTTGCACCGTCAATTACATGGTTCAATAAAATTTGTGTAAGTAACGCATTTGGTACTTCAGATAAGGAATTAAATCCCTTTTCAGCAAGAAAAGCTGAAAACGCGGCATTTGTTGGTGCTAAAACTGTTTTATCCCCTGATGCCGATAAAGCATCAACTAATCCAGCTTGCACTACAGCTTCAACCAATATACTTAAATCACTAACTGACTGTGCAGTTTCAACAATATTAAGTGGTTGTGGTGCAGGAGTACTGTTGTCATCATCATTACTACATGATGTAAAGGCTATCATTAATACAATGATTAAGCTTAACTTTTCTAATAATTTTAAATTTTTCATAGTGTAAGGTTTTATTTTGTTTAACAAATATATAAAATAATTAAACAAACAAACAAGTTTTGTTCAATATATTTTAAAAATAAATAAACAAAACTATTTTGATAAAGTATTTTCGAATAGCTAAAAGCCCTTTAAATGTTACAATATTATGTATCTTTGTACACTAATTTTTAAAGAATGAAACGCGTTATTATTGGGCTTTCTGGTGGTGTAGATTCAAGTGTTGCTGCTTATTTATTAAAGGAGCAAGGTTATGAGGTGATTGGCTTGTTTATGAAAAACTGGCATGATGATTCTGTGACTATTTCCAATGAGTGTCCATGGTTAGACGATAGCAATGATGCTATGTTAGTTGCAGAAAAATTAGGAATCCCTTTTCAAACAGTCGATTTAAGTGAGGAGTATAAAGAGCGTATAGTAGATTATATGTTCCATGAATACGAAAAAGGAAGAACACCAAACCCAGATGTACTATGTAATAGAGAGATTAAGTTTGATGTCTTCATGAAAATAGCATTAGAGCTTGGTGCAGATTACGTTGCTACGGGTCATTATTGCAGAAAAGCTGTTATTGAAAAAGATGGCAGTAAAGTTTATCAACTTTTAGCCGGGGTAGATGGTAATAAAGATCAATCGTATTTTTTGTGTCAATTATCGCAAGAGCAATTATCAAAAGCTTTATTTCCTATAGGTGAGTTAACTAAACCAGAAGTTAGAGAGATAGCTACAAAATTAGATTTGGTAACTGCAGAAAAAAAGGACTCCCAAGGCTTATGCTTTATTGGTAAAGTAAAGTTGCCAGATTTTCTTCAACAACAATTAAAACCTAAAGAAGGAATTATTGTTGAAATTCCAAAAGAGCAAGATATATATAAAGAAGATAGATTGTTATTTGATTCGGAAGAAGAAAAATTAAAACACTTATCTAGAAAAATAAATTATAAAGTTGATTATGGTAAAGTGGTTGGTAAACATCAAGGCGCCCATTATTTTACTAAAGGCCAACGGAAAGGATTATCGGTTGGTGGAACTGTTGAGCCATTATTTGTAATCGATACCGATGTTGAACAAAACGTTATCTATACAGGACAAGGTAAAGAGCATCCTGGATTATACAAAAAAGCGCTTTTCGTTGCTAATGAAGAGTTACATTGGATTCGCGAAGATTTGGCTTTACAAGTTGATCAAACAATGCAAGTAAAAGCGAGAATACGCTATCGTCAACCATTAGCAAAAGCTACTTTGTATAAAGTGGATAGTGGTTTGTATGTTGAATTTGAAGAATTTCAAACAGCAATCACAGAAGGACAATTCGTTGCATGGTATATTGAAAATGAATTAATAGGTTCGGGAGTAATTTCATAACTTAGCATTGCTTAATCTTAGGTTATGAAAAAAGTATTGCTGCTTCTGGTATTTTGTTGTTTCCATTACAATTTATTTGCGCAAATAGAAGATGCTTGGGTTTACCTTGCTGACAAAGAAAATGTAGCTGCTTCAATAGCCAACCCCATAAGTATTCTTACACAAAAAGCAATAGATAGAAAAAATGCTCATGGCGTTGTTATTGACGACAGAGATGTACCCGTTAACGAAACCTATATTACGCAACTAAAAAATGCAACAGGAATCTCTGTTTTGGCAAAATCGAAATGGTTCAATGCTGTGCATGTGAGAGGCTCACAAACAGAAATTGAGTCTTTAACTAGTTTTACTTTTGTTTCAGCAATTGATTTTGCAGATAAAAATTTAAACGCTAAAGGCACAAAAACGAAGCCAAAACTAAACCATACCAAACTTTCAAAAGAAGAAAATAACTTTACAGTTTTCAATTACGGTGATGCAACCAACCAAATTGAAATGTTTAATGGTGATAAACTGCATCTAGCCGATTATACGGGAGACGGCATGACCGTAGCAGTTTTAGATTCTGGTTTTCCAAACGTAGATAACATGACATCATTTCAAAGATTGAGAAATGCAGGTAATATACTAGGAACCTATGATTTTGTTAACCGCGATATTGATGTTTACACAGGGACTTCAAGTAGCCATGGTACTTGGGTTTTAAGTGATATGGCAGGTTACATTGAAAATAATTTTGTGGGTACAGCACCTGATGCTTCTTATTATTTGTTTATTACAGAAGATGCCCCTAATGAAAATCCTGTAGAAGAAAGTTATTGGGTTGAAGCTGTTGAACGTGCGGATAGTTTGGGTGTTGATCTTGTTAATACATCATTAGGTTATACTAGTTATGACAATCCTAACTATAGTTATACCCAAGCCGATATGGATGGCAATACCGCTTTTATAAGTAAAGGTGCTAATATTGCATTTGAGAAAGGACTTTTATTAGTAACATCGGCTGGAAACTCTGGAAATACGTCTTGGGGCATTGTTAGTGCACCAGCTGATGCATCAGGCGCTTTTACCGTAGGAGCAGTTGATTTGAATGGCAATTATGCATCATTTAGCTCAAGAGGAAATGCAACACAGCCCAATCAAAAACCAGATGTTGTTGCTCAAGGACAAGCAAGTTATGTGATAGGCACAAACGATGTTATTGGTACACTTAACGGTACTTCTTTTAGTTCACCCATTTTAGCTGGAGGGATAACCTGCTTATGGCAAGCATTACCTGAAAAAACAAACGCTGAAATTATGCAATTGGTTCGTGAGTCTGGTTCTCAATACACTTCACCCGATTATTTTTTGGGTTACGGCATTCCCAATCTTGAATGGGCTTTGAATACAACGTTGGCTTTTAACACGGATCTTGCTGATAATTTTGATGTACAAATTTATCCTAATCCTGTAACGGATAATTTATTTATAAAACTACCTGTTTTAGCTGAAAAAACTAACTTGAAAATTTATAACATTTTAGGAGAAGAAATTAATACTTATGATATTTCTGAAAGTATAAATGAAATTAGTACTGTTTCTTTGGCTCAAGGACTATATATTGTAAAACTTGCTAGTAAAACGTTTTCAAAATCTGTTAAACTTATAAAACAATAATGTCGAATAGAATTACCGAACTTTTTAATATAAAATATCCAATTGTTCAAGCGGGCATGATATGGAATAGTGGTTGGCGACTAGCGTCTGCATCTAGTAATTCGGGTATTCTCGGACTCATTGGTGCAGGTTCTATGTATCCTGATGTATTGCGAGAACATATTATTAAATGTAAAAAAGCAACAAATAAACCTTTTGGAGTCAATGTACCAATGCTCTATCCTAATATTCAGGAAATCATGGATATCATTGTAGAGGAAGATGTAAAAATAGTATTTACCTCGGCAGGCAACCCTAAAACTTGGACCTCTTGGTTAAAAGAACGCGGTATTACTGTTGTGCATGTAGTAAGCAGTGTGAAATTTGCATTGAAAGCTCAGGAAGCTGGAGTTGATGCTATTGTTGCTGAAGGTTTTGAAGCTGGCGGACATAACGGAAGAGATGAAACTACTACACTAACATTAATACCAATGGTAAAAGAGCAAATACATGTTCCTTTAATAGCTGCAGGTGGTATTGCAACAGGTAGAGCGATGTTAGCCACTATGATTTTAGGTGCCGATGGTGTTCAAATAGGGAGTAGGTTTGTGGCTAGTGAGGAAAGTTCGGCACATACAGCATTTAAACAAGTCGTTGTTGATGCCAAAGAAGGCGATACCAAATTAACATTAAAAGAATTAGCTCCCGTTAGATTAATAAAGAATAAGTTTTATAGAGATATTGAAGCACTTTACAAATCTGGTACAACACCAGAACAACTTAAAGACTTATTGGGTAGGGCAAGAGCAAAACGCGGTATGTTTGAAGGTGACCTAGAAGAAGGCGAACTTGAAATAGGCCAGATTTCAGGGCTGATACACGATATACAACCTGTCCATCAGATTGTTGAAGAAATAATGCAGGAATTTGAGAATGCAAAGGCGAATATTCAACAACTCTAATAGAATAGTTTAAAATAACGTATGAAATTAAAAAAAACATTTA
The DNA here is from genome assembly GCF_900141715.1 of Algibacter luteus. Lineage (GTDB taxonomy): Bacteria > Bacteroidota > Bacteroidia > Flavobacteriales > Flavobacteriaceae > Arenitalea > Arenitalea lutea. Next base: position 149,084 of record NZ_FQYK01000004.1, read on the forward strand.
TATATAAACTTATTAATAGAATATATCAGATAAAATGGGTTCCCAAATGGATTTATTTATTAGGACCCATTCAATTCATATCATTATTGTTTAAAAACAAATTTAAAAAGCAGCACCTTATTGCGCTTAATGTTAAAGGTTATAATAATCCAATATATCTCAGAGCAAATACAAGTGATTTTAAAATATTTAAGCAAATTTTTCTTGAAGAAGATCATAATATTGATATTGATTTCCCTGTAAAGTCAATTATTGATGCAGGATCTAATTGTGGTTATTCTGTACTTTATTTTGCTAAGAAATTTGAAAACGCACTAATTATCGCAGTAGAGCCTGATGAATCAAATTTTAATATGATTAAGAAAAACACATCTGCTTATAATAACGTAAAAGGTATTCATGGGGGTGTATGGAGTAAAACATCTCATTTATCTATTAGAAATAAGAAAGCAGGAAAGTGGGCGTTTCAAGTTCAAGAAGTTAGTGAAGATGAAGGTGAGTTTAAAGGCTATTCGATAAATGACATAATGAAATTGTATCAATTAGAATCGATAGATTTTTTAAAAATTGATATAGAAGGATCTGAGAAAATTGTTTTTACTGAAAACTACAGTGATTGGTTATCAAAAACTAAATATGGCATTGTAGAATTACATGAAATGTATTCAAAAGGTGTCACTGAATTTATTGATACTAAATTAAAAGAGCATAATTTTAGTACAGTAAAACAAGGTGAAAATTTAATATTTCATCATTAATGATGAATTGAATATAGAATTAAAAAGGAGGAAATTTATTTCCTCCTTTTTGTTTAGAAACCACAGCATAAATAATTCATCCCTATAAATAGCTAAATGTTTCCTAATGCTATATAGTTTTAGTGAGAACGACTTAAGGCACCGTAAAAATATTAAAAATCTATAATATAAAACTTACAAGTTATCATGTTTTATTAACATTTGTTAATTTGATAATAAATTAAAAGAATAGTTTAATATTTATATTAAATAATAGCTAAATACTACATTTGTGAAATGCAATTTAGCGACTATACAAAAGAATTTAAATACAATTGGCAACTTGCTGCACCTGTAATGTTAGGAATGCTTGGACACACTTTTGTTAGTTTTATAGATAACATTATGGTTGGGCAATTGGGAACTGCTGAATTAGCTGCCGTTTCTTTAGGAAACAGTTTTATGTTTATTGCCATGTCTTTAGGTATAGGTTTTTCTACTGCTATTACGCCATTAATTGCTGAAGCAGACTCTGCTAAAGATTTTGTAAAAGGGAAATCGGCTTTCAAAAATGGATTGTTTTTATGTACCGTTCTGGGCGTTTTACTTTTTCTTTTAGTATTTTTTGCAAAACCATTAATGTATTTAATGAAGCAACCTGTTGAGGTTGTGGAATTAGCAATTCCGTATTTAGACTTGGTTGCAGTTTCATTAATACCATTAATTATTTTTCAAGGGTTTAAACAATTTAGCGATGGTTTATCTATGACCAAGTATCCTATGTATGCAACGCTTTTAGCGAACATAGTTAACATCATTCTAAATTACTTATTAATATTTGGGAAATTTGGATTCCCTGAGTTAGGTATTGTTGGTGCAGCTTATGGTACGTTGGCTTCTAGAATAATTATGGTTTGGCATTTATGGGTTTTATTAAAAGGCAAAAAGAAATCGAAGGCTTATGTAACTCATATTAAGTTTTTTATACTTGATAAACTTATGCTTAGAAAAATTATAAACCTTGGCGCACCCAGTGCAATGCAAATGTTTTTTGAAGTCGCCATATTTACAGCTGCCATTTGGTTAAGTGGGTTATTGGGTAAAAATCCGCAAGCAGCTAATCAAATTGCTTTAAACCTAAGTTCCATGACGTTTATGGTTGCCATGGGTTTAAGTGTTGCGGCCATGATTCGTGTTGGTAATCAAAAAGGACTAAAAGCCTATTTTGAGTTACGTAGAATTGCCTATTCCTTATTTTTGATGGGTACTATTTTTGCGTTAGTTTTTGCTTTGTTTTTCTTTGTATTTCATGCGAATCTGCCAAAAATATATGTAGATTTTGATGACGCTAAAAATTTTGTAGACAACCAAGAAGTGGTAAGTATTGCTTCTAAATTGTTAATTGCATCTGCTATTTTTCAGATTAGCGACAGTATACAAGTTTTGGTATTGGGCGCGTTACGAGGTTTACAAGATGTAAAAATTCCAACGGTAATTACATTCATCTCGTATTGGCTTATTGGCTTTCCTATAAGTTGGTTTTTAGGGAAAGAAGATGCTTATGGTAGCTTTGGAATTTGGTTAGGATTACTAGCAGGTTTAACAACAGCTGCAATTTTATTGTATATTCGATTTAACTATTTGACAAAAAAATTAATTTTGTCTAACAAATAATTATGAAAATGAAACTTCCTAAATTTATACTTGGTGATAATACCGAATTTCCTAACGCCATTTATGTTATTCATACTGAATTTCCGAGGTTTATTATTAATCTTGAGAATGATGAGGTGGAATGGTTTGAAGATTTTGATATGGAAGACCAAAAGGAATTAGAAACTGAAACCGAAAATGCCATAAAAGAGGCTACAGCGTTTTATGATAACGAAATAGCTAAATACGAAGACTAAGTTGCGTTAGGGATTGTAATGGAAATCCTTTTTGTAAGGCACGAGCAAAACGATTGTAAAGGAAAGCCCGACCCTTTTGGTAACCTGCTTGCCGGCAGGCAGGCGCTGAAATAATTACTAATGATTGAACAACTTTTAGAATACGACACAGAATTATTTTTGTTTTTAAATAATTTAGGATCGACAACCTGGGATGGTTTGTGGCTTTTAATTACCAACAAATTTGCTTTTGTACCCTTGTATGTAATTTTACTTTATTTGTTGCACAAGCATTTTGGAGTCAATGCTTTATTAGTATTTATTGTTGTAATTGTATTAATGATTACATTTACAGACCAAGTAACTAACGTTTTTAAAAGAGCTTTTATGAGGCCTCGACCGTGCGGTGTTGCCGAAATTGCTGATGAATTACGTTTTATAGCAGTGCGCTGTGGTAAATATGGTTTTTTCTCAGGGCATTCTTCAAACTCTATGGCTGCTGCGGTTTTTTCGGGTTTAATGCTGAAACCATACTACAAAAATTTAATCTTTATTTTACTATTTTGGAGTGCAGTAGTGGCTTACAGTAGAATTTATGTTGGGGTACATTACCCGCTGGATGTATTTTGTGGTATGACCTTTGGCGCTATTTCTGGATTTGGGTTTTACAAACTCAGCAAGTTTTTATTGCGTAAGTATTTAGCTGTAAAGTTTTAGTAAATACTCTGCCGCGGCGAAAGGTGTGGTTTGATTTGTTTCTAGAAGTTCGAGTTGATTTTCAAGTGCCTTTTTAATTTTTGGGGTATTAAAGAAATTCGATTTGAGTTGTTCTTCTATGGTTTGAATGAGCCAGTATTTATTTTGCTCGTTTCGATTTGTATTGAAATAATTATTATTTGTTGTTGTTTTGATATAATCTGAAATAATATCCCATATAGCATCAATTCCTTCATTTTTTAAAGCACTACAAAGGGTTACTTGAGGCTGCCAATTTGATGATTTTGTAGGGTAGAGGTGAAGTGCTCTATTAAATTCTACTTTAGCAAGTTTGGCTCGTTTTAGGTTATCGCCATCTGCTTTGTTAATGGCAATGGCATCTGCCATTTCAATAATACCACGTTTAATACCTTGAAGTTCATCACCAGCACCAGCCAACTTTAAAAGCAAAAAGAAATCGACCATACTATGTACAGTCGTTTCGCTTTGTCCTACACCAACAGTTTCAATGATAATCACATCAAAACCTGCGGCCTCACAAAGAATAATGGACTCTCTTGTTTTTCTAGCAACACCACCTAATGAATCTCCAGAAGCCGACGGACGGATAAAAGCATTTTCGTCTTTTACTAATTCTTCCATTCGGGTTTTATCACCTAAAATACTACCTTTTGTAATGGTGCTACTCGGGTCTATCGCTAAAACAGCAACACGTTTACCAAACGCGGTAAGATGTTTTCCGAAGGTTTCAATAAAGGTGCTTTTGCCAACTCCAGGAACTCCGGTAATACCAATTCTAATGGAATTATTAGCATGTGGTAAACAAGCTTGCAAGATGTTAGTAGCTTTTACTTTATGTTGAGGATTTTTACTTTCTATTAAAGTTATCGCTCTACTTAATGCTGTTATATCTTTATTGAGAAGGGATTCTATTAAATTGGAAGTGTCAATATCTGCTTTTCGCTTATTTTTAAAAGCATCAATTGAAGATTTACTCGTGATTTCGGAAAAGGAAACCCCTTTTTTTTCTTCTAAGGCTGATTTTTTAGATTTTGACACAAGCAGACGAATGTTTGTCTAAATTTACGATAATATTTCGTTTCAAGCCGAACTTAATATCGGCTTCTATTTTAAAGGTACTGCTACCTTTACATCATCCCAAGCCATAGTTAGATACAGTTTGTCTGTAGAATTATCGAATGCGATGGTAAACTGTTCTACGGTATTATCTAATTTTTCCACCGGTACTTCAATATTTAATACGTCGTAATTTGGATCCCACATAGGTTGCATTTGGGCATTGACACCCCATGAATATTGTTTGGAGTTGAAAATAACAGTCCAGGTAGAATCTTTAGGTACTGTCCATAAGGTGTATTTCCCTGCAGGAATATTAACGTCTTTAATTTCTAACGGTTTGTTGGTTTCGAAGGTAGTGGCTTCGTTAGCTCCAGTTCTCCAAACTTGATTGTAAGGGACTAAAGCGCCAAATATTTCGCGATCTTTTTTAGATGGACGATTATAGAAAACTTCTAGTTTTAAGTCGTTTAGTTTAAACTCTACAGTATCTTTAGGACTAAGGCGTTTGGCAAATATATTTTCTACAAAAACAGAATATAAAAATAATCCTAAAGCTAGAATGGATAAAAGGATTAAGGTGTTCTTTAAAAAGGTGTTCATATACAGCAATTTATTAAGGTGCAAAGATAATTTAAAAGGAATAACTAATAAATATACAAACGTGAAATTATTAAGTTTTGTTGTAGATGATTTTGCATGTGAATTGACCTGTAATAAAAGTGTAAATTTTTGCTATTAAAAACAGGTTTTAACAGAAACGCCCGCGTTAAGGATAGCAGTGGAAAGCCCACAGGCACGAGGACTTGTAACGAATAGCCTGACCCCGCCAGAAGTGGGGTAACGCCCTAAAAAAGATTATTTTTAATTTTTAATTTCATTTTTTTGCAACACTCTGTTTTTTTATTCGTCTTTAAAATGAACTAACTTATACCAAAAGTAAAACCAGCATGTTTAAAGTTAACATTATTGAACAATGTAAACAGAACAACCGCAAAGCACAACTGCAGTTATACAACCAGTACTGCGATGGTATGTATATTGTTGCTAAACGGTTTTTAAAGGATGCTGCCGATGCTGAAGATGTGGTGCAAGAGGCTTTTATTAAGGCTTTTACAAAATTGCATCAATACAAAGCAGAGGTCACTTTTGGGGCATGGTTAAAACGTATTGTTGTTAATAAATGTATTGACTTTTTGAAAGCGAAGAAACAACACCTAATTGCTTTGGATGCGGTTTCTTTGAAAGTTGTAGATACAGAAGCAGACGGCAAATGGTTAGTAGACGATACGATAACATTAAACGATGTTAAAGCGGCGATAAATGAGTTGCCTGATAAGTATCGATATGTTGTGATGCTTTATTTAATTGAGGGTTACGACCATCAGGAAATTTCGGAGATTCTAGACATTACCGAAGTGGCATCAAGAACACAACTATCTAGAGGAAAAGTAAAATTACAAAAACTGTTAACACTTAAAAAAAATGGCACAAGATCTTAGAGAGTTATTTAAAAATGATAAAATAACGAATGAAAAGATGCCCAAAAATCATCAAGAGCGCTTTTTAAATAAGTTAGATGAGGCATTGCCTGTAACTCAAACATCTGGATTTAGTTGGCTGCGAATTGTAGCAAGTGCGGTGATACTTTTAGGTTTTACTTTGGCTGGTTTCAAGTATTTTTCTACACAAAATATTGATGATACTCCAATGCTTGCTAAGACCAAAACAGTTGATACTAAAACCTTGGGTGATATTTCCCCTGGTTTAAAAAAGGTAGAAGATTACTATTTAGCGAGTATTAATTTGGAGTTGTCTAAAATGACCTATACTCCGGAAACCAAAGCTTTATTTGATGGGTATTTGATGCAATTGAATGAGCTAGATAAAGAATACCAAAAATTATCTTTGGAGTTAACCGATTCAGGACCAAGTGAATTAACAGTTAATGCTTTGATTGATAACCTAAAGCTTAGGTTAAATTTATTGTACCGCTTGAAATCTCAATTGAAAGCATTTAATACTTCGGAGGTGAATGCCGAAGGAATGACAAAATCAATCTAAAAAAATCAAAAAATGAACAGAATTATAATCCAATTAATAGCTTTTTGTTTTCTAAGTATAGGAAATATTTTGGCGCAACAAAAATTAACAAAAGTATCTCAATCTATAAAAGTTGATAAGGATGTTGTTGTTGATTTGAACACGAGCTATTGCAATATTGTTTTTGACACATGGAATAAGAACACCATTGAAATTGAAGCTTATATAGAAGGCGAAAGTTTAAGTAAGGAAGAGCTTCAAGAAGCTTTAAAGCAATGGGATGTAGATATTGATGCTACCAGTAACGAGGTGTCTATACGAACAAATAGTGGTCATACATCTTCTTTATGGGCGAGCCATGATACGGGTGATTTTCATGAAAACGATGTTAAAGCCTTGCTTCAGGAGTTAAAATTTGAATTGGCAGATATGCCACAGATGCATTTTAATCCTGACATGCCTGAAATGCCAGAGATGCCCGAAATGCCTGAGTTACCAGAACTACCTGAATTGCCTGAAGGTGTTAGGGCTTTTAGTTTTGATTATGATGCCTACCAGAAAAATGGTGAACAGTATTTAAAGGACTGGACAAAAAAGTTTGAATCTAGATATGGAAAGGATTATGCCAAAAAAATGGAAGAATGGGGCGAGAAGTTTGGAAAAGAATGGAGTGAAAAATTTGGTGAAGACTATGCTAGAAAGATGGAAGCTTGGGGTGAAAAATTTGGCGAACGCTACGCGGAACAAATAGAAAATTGGAGTGAACGCTACGCAGAACGTATGGAACATCAAGCTGAACGTGCTGAAGCGCAAGCAGAACGTATGTTAGCGCAAAAAGAACGATTAAAAGAACAAAAGAAACGTATTGCAGAACATAAAGCGCGAGCAGAAGTACACAAAAATCATATGAAAGAGCGCTCTATTTTAATAAAAGATAGAGAGAAAGAAATAGAACGATTGTTTCATAACAAAACGAACCCTAACATTAAGAAAACAATAAAAATAAAGATGCCAAAAGATGCAAAGTTAAAAGTAAACGTAAGGCATGGTGAAATTGAGTTTGCAGCTAATATTGATAATTTAGAAGCCGATTTATCGCATACAAAATTTAAAGCAGAAAGCATTAATGGAAGTTTAACTTCCATTAATGCTTCATATTCACCTATTTTTGTGAAAAACTGGAATTTAGGTGAATTAAATTTAAATTATGTTACCAATGCTGAACTTTCAAATGTGAAACATTTAGTATTAAACGCTGTATCGTCTAATATTGAAGTGGAGCATTTATTTGGAAGCGCTATTATAGATGGGAATATTGGGAACATTAAAATTTTTAATATTGATGATGATTTTATTAGTTTAAATATGATTCTTCAAAATAATGATGTGGAAATAGCTTTACCACTAACACCATCTAATTTAAGGTATAAAGGAAACAGATCGCATTTTATACATCCTAACAATACCGAAGGTCATCAAGTTACTAATTTCACATTTGGGAATTTAGCTAATGGAAAAAATATAGTTATTAATGCAAAATATAGTCAAGTCTCTATGCAATAAAACGACAATTTAAAGCCCTTAATAATTTACTTTTTAACAACTTATTTTCCAATATTCAATTTTTCTTCTTGTTACAAAACCCAATTTTTTATACAGGTTTATAGGTCCCAAATTTGTTTCATCGACGTGTAAAAACGGAATTTTATTCTTCTCAAAAATCTTATTAGCAGTATGCGTTATTAGTTGTTTTGCGTAGCCATGACCCAAAAAATCAGGATGTGTTATTACCGCACTTATTTCTATGAAGTTATTGGTTTGCATGCGCTCACCAGTAATAGCAACTAACTTTTCATTTTTATAAATCCCATAGTAGCGCCCCAAAGTATTAGTTTTAGCTTTAAAAAATTCAGGATAAACAAGCTTTGTTAAAGCAATTAAGTCTTGGTAATGCGCTTCGTTTAGTTTTATTATTGTTTCGGTTATTGGGTATTTTATTTTATGGTAAACAATCATTTGTAAACCAACATATTTAATTGGCGGGTTAAACGATGTGGGCATTGTAGGTTTGTTTCCAACAATAAAAAAATCTTTTAGTAATTTAGAATGTTGTTCAATGGCGCTTGCGGTTTCTTCTGGATTTTGAGTTGCACCAAAAGGCGTAAAATCGGGTTTATAAAATTTTACAGCGCCATAGTCGATACAATGCGCGTCATGTTGCTCTGTGAGTGCATACCAAACTGGATTGTCTAATACCGATTCGTTTTTCATTTTAATTGCAATTCAATTTTTGTTATAATGGTTTCAACAGATTCATTATAATCTACCCAAATGGTGTCTTGGTTTTTTCTAAACCAGGTGAGTTGTCTTTTTGCAAAACGACGTGTATTCTTTTTTATTTCTGAAATGGCAAAATCTAAATCCCAAGTGCCATCTAAATAATTGAACAATTCTTTGTAGCCAACTGTATTTAGCGCATTTAGGTTCTTAAAAGGATAAAGTTTTTTAGCTTCTTGTAATAAACCTTGTTCCATCATCATATCAACGCGTTGATTAATTCGGTTGTAAATTATATCTCTTTCTGCATTAATACCTATAGAAATGGTTTTGAATGGTCTATGTCCTTTCGCTTTATTTAAGAATGAAGCATAAGGCTTGCCTGTGCCTAAACAAATTTCTAAAGCACGAATGACGCGATGCGGATTATCAATTGCTATAGTATTGTATGAAGCCGAATCTAACTCTTGTAATTGATCCTGTAAATACTTCAAACCATGAGTTTCCAATTGCTTATTTAAGCTTTTACGAATTTTAGTGTCTACATCAGGAAAATAATCTAAACCTTTTGTAACGGCATCAATATATAAGCCAGAGCCACCAACCATAATAGCAATATCGTGAGTTTTAAATAGTTTATCTAAACATTGTATTGCATCTTTTTCAAAGGCGCCTACATTATAATTATCGTTTATTGATTTATGATGAATAAAATGGTGTTTTGCTGCAGCTAATTCTTCAGGTGATGGGGCTGCAGTACCAATCTGCATGTCGCTGAAAAACTGACGCGAATCGGCTGAAATGATTTCGGTTTTAAAGTGTTGAGCCAGCTTAATGCTTAGCGCCGTTTTTCCAATGGCGGTAGGACCAACAACCGAAATAAGATATTTTGTTTTTGAATTGATAATAACCAAAATTTATTTTGTAAAGTTAAATTGAATTTATGATTAATACCAATTTTGAAATTAATAAACTATGGCTAATAAATGCTTTTTTTAAAGTTGAAGCCTTATTGTTTTTTAACTGAATTAGATTAATAAATGCTGGATTTATTCACTCCGTGATTATGAATTATTGATACGATTAATAACTTCATAAACATTAACCGTATAACTTTTCTCCACAGTTGTAGCAATAGTCTGCTTTGTCTTTATGGTTTGTAGCAAGACAATTTTCGCAAGATTGTGTGTTTAAATTCGTTTTGGGCGGTTCGGGTTTTTGTTTAGTGCCTTGGCTAGCATATTCAGCAGATACGATTCCTGTTGGAACTGCAATAATGCCATAACCCAAAATCATAACCATTGAGGCTATAAATTGGCCTAATGGTGTTTGTGGTGCAATATCGCCAAAGCCAACAGTAGTAAGGGTTACAATACACCAATACACACTTTTTGGTATGTTGGTAAATCCGTTCTCTTCTCCTTCTACAAGGTACATAACAGTTCCTAAAATGATAGAAACTATAATGACAGCAAAAAGAAAAACTGATATTTTTGCGCGACTTGCTTTTAAAGCATTTACAAGATTATTTGATGCGCCCAAATATCTGGCCAGTTTTAAAATTCTAAATATACGCAACAAACGTAAGGCTCTTAACGCTGCCAAAGCATGAATACCACCGAAAAAAAGTGATATATATTTTGGTATGGTCGATAACAAATCGATGATACCATAAAAACTAAAAATATATTTGGCAGGTTGTTTTACGGTAATAATACGTGCAATATATTCAATAGTAAAAAGGATGGTAATAACCCATTCAGATATGTTTAAAAAATTGTGAAATTTACTATCAATGCTCTTAACGCTTTCTAGCATAACAAGTAAAATACTCGCAATAATGGTAATCATTAAAACAACATCGAATAATTTTCCGGCAGAAGTCTCAGCCTCATATATAATTTTATAAAGCGATGTTCTCCAGGATTTTTTTGTTGTGTTGCTCATATTCTCAAAAGTACTAAAAAGTTTAGTTAGTTTTTGGTATTCGACAATTCGACTATTTTTAAGCGTTTATTCCTTCTTAAATAACTTTGGATTATATGTTGGGTGTCTCTATTGTTCTGCATGGGCGTAATAATAGATTCTAATACGTCAAGGTTATTAATTTGATAGTTGAGATTAAAAAAGCCAATGCCCTTAAATACGCCGTTTTCTATAAGTATGGCACTTCGTTCGTCAACATCGCGACCTCTATCAACAACTACCATGTTTTTGTTTGAATAGCTGTTTTTTTTAATTAATTCGGAAACACGTTTGTTGTAAGTTTCTGGCGATTCTACTTGAATACAAGCCCCTTCGCAGTTTTTAATTTGGTAGTTGAAACAACTGGTTTTGGTTTTATACAATCCAGTTAATTTTTGGCATAAATTGTAATCTTCAACAGCTTTTGTGATAAAACTTTTTCCGCTCATGCGATTACTGAAGGTTGTAATGGGTTTTTTTCTTCCATCTGCGATATCAATTTTTAAATTAATATAACCGTGCTCATCTTTATAGTGATATAATGCATGAGTAAATATCGATCGACGTAACGCCCGGTTATAGATGGGTTTTACTTTCTTTATTTCTTCGCTTTCCTTTAGAAGCGCCACCAATTCACTTCCGGTTGCTTCGTAAGTTACTGCTGTAACCTGAGATTGTATTTTTTTTGATTTAGCATTTGTACCCGTAAAATGTTGGTTAATGCGTTTTTTAATATTGTTACTCTTCCCAATGTAGATTATTTCACCATCAGATTTATGAATGTAATAAACCCCTGTTATTGAAGGTAACTCACTTATAATATCTATATGTCTTGGTTCGAGTTGATGTTTCGGATTTAGCCTAACAGAATTTTTTATGATGCTTTTTTCAGAATCTTTATCTAGCAACATTTTAAACAATTTAACGGTTGCTAATGCATCACCAGAAGCTCGGTGCCTGTCGGTTACCGGTATTCCTAAAGAACGTACTAATTTACCTAAACTATAAGATGTTTGCCCAGGAATTAATCCTTTAGAAAGTTCAACAGTACATAAGGATTTGCGTTCATATTCAAACCCTAATCGGCTAAATTCTGTGCATAAAATGCGATAATCAAATTGAGCATTATGGGCAACAAGTATACAATCTTCAGTGATTTCTACAATGCGTTTTGCAACTTCATAAAATTTTGGCGCATTACGAAGCATGTTACTATTTATACCTGTTAGGTTAACTACAAAAGGTTGTATATCGCGTTCAGGATTTATGAGGCTAATAAATTGATCGACAACTTCATGACCATCATATTTGTATATAGCTATTTCGGTGATGCCTTCTTCATTGTACTTTCCGCCAGTTGTTTCTATGTCTAATATTGCGTAAATGGTATGCTATTTTTATTTATTACTAAACTTCTAATTTGAATAATTTCTTACACCAAAGATACTACTTCCTACTCGAATCATGTTACTTCCGCATGCTATTGCTAATTGATAATCGCCACTCATACCCATACTAATAATTTCGAGTTTACAGTTAAAAGTTGATAGGTCTTTTAAAGCATCGAAAGTTGATTTAAGAAAATGAAATTCACGTTTTATTTGAATTTCATCATCGGTAAATGTTGCCATTCCCATTACTCCAGTAATTTTGATGTGTTTTAATTCTGAAAAGGGTTCTGATTGCATAATATCTGAAGCCTCTTTGGACGTCATTCCAAATTTAGAATCTTCTGAAGCTATTTTTATTTGAAGCAAACAATCAATCACTCTATTATGCTTTTTTGCTTGTTTGTTTATTTCTGTCAACAATTTAAAATTATCAACACCATGAATTAGCGACACAAAAGAAGCTATATATTTTACTTTGTTGCGCTGTACATGCCCAATCATGTGCCATTCAACATCTTTTGGCATCTCTTCATACTTTTCGGCCATTTCTTGGATTTTGTTTTCTCCAAAAACGCGCTGTCCCGCATGATAAGCTTCCATTAAATCGCTTACAGGTTTCGTTTTAGAAACAGCCACTAAACTAACATGTTCCGGTAATGTTGATTTTATATTTATAAGATTTTCTTTAATGCTCATATTTTTAATGATATCAAAATTCATAGATTGTAACACCGCTTCTTAATTTGGGTTCAATAAAGGTACTTTTTGGAGGCATAGTTAAACCTGAATTTGCAATAGCTTTGAGTTCGTCGACTGAAATAGGCACCAAACCAAAACCAACCGCATAATCGCCTTTATCTACTTTCATTTTTATGTTTACTAAATCGTTTTTACCATGAGAATAATCAATTCTTGTATCGTTACGTAAATCTGAAATCCCTAGAATGGGTTCTAAAACCGTTTTGTATAAAATATGTGTGTCTAGTGCTAGCAACGGATTGTCCAAACTATAATTATGTTTCCTGAGGTAAAGTGAATAAAACTCCCCATCCAAATACATGCTAAAATGATGCTTTCTACTAGGTTTATAGAGTTCTGATCCTCTATTTTCTATTCTGAAAACTGCATCTAATTTTATAAGAAAAGCATCTTTTGTTAATCCGTTTAAATCTTTAACCAAACGATTGAATTCGTATATTTTTAATTCTGATTCTGGAATTAAATAACTCATAAAATAGTTATAAGCTTCGTCTCCAGAATGCATTTTATTTTCTGCTTTTAAATCTTCGGCTAGTAAAAATGATGATGCTGAACGGTGGTGACCATCGGCAATATAAATACTATTCATAGTGTTAAACGCAGTCTTAATTTTGTTTATGGAAGCTTCGTCTTCCACGAGCCATAAATAGTGTGTGTCTCTAAAATGGGTGGTGAATTCAAATTCCGCACGCTCTTTTTGTGTTTCCGTAATTATATCACTAATAACGTCATTATCTGGATAGGTAAGGAGCACGGGTTCAGCATTAAAACCAACCGTTTTTAAATAATCTTTGAAAATGTTTTCGCGAAATTCAAGCGTATCTTCATGTTTTTTGATAATATCAGCTTTGTAATCTTCGGCACTTGCAGCAGCTACAATTCCTGAAAATGCAATTCCGTCCCTGTTAACAATTTTATAGATATAATATGCAGGTGTTTCGTCTTGTATAAAAATACCATCTTCTTTAAACTCTAAATACCTGTTTTTCACTAAAGTATAGCGTGCTTTTCCAGTAATTTCTTGATGATATTTATAACCAGGATTTATAATATGAAGAAATGAAAACGGATTACCATCTAAACGGGCTTCTAATTCTTTTTGGGTATAGCTTTGATAAGACCTTGATGCCACCAAACTCACTTTATCGCGCGTTGGTCGTACTGCTTTAAAAGGAATTATTTTAGCCATTTATTTTAATGTTAAACCTTGCTTATGAACTATTTTATAGGTTGAAAACACTTGGCTTACTTTTGGAACTGTTGTGCTACTTTTTCGGCTTTCCTATTTTCAGAATAATCATAAAAACCTTCACCAGATTTCACACCTAATTTACCTGCTCTTACCATATTTACTAATAAAGGGCAAGGGGCATATTTAGGGTTTTTAAATCCGTCGTACATCACATGTAAAATAGACAAACATACATCTAAACCAATAAAATCAGCTAGTTGTAAAGGTCCCATAGGGTGCGCCATACCTAATTTCATTACCGTGTCAATTTCTTCAACACCAGCCACTCCATTGTAAAGCGTTTCTATAGACTCATTTAACATGGGCATTAAAATACGATTAGCAACAAACCCAGGATAATCGTTAACCTCAACTGGTTCTTTACCTAAAGTTTTAGAAAGTTCCATGATGGTATGAGTCACAGCATTACTGGTGTTATAACCTCTAATGATTTCTACTAACTTCATAATAGGAACGGGGTTCATAAAATGCATGCCAATAACGCGTTCTGGTTTTGATGTTGCAGCAGCAATTTGTGTGATAGAAATAGAGGAAGTGTTTGATGCTAAAATTGCTGAATCTGAACAGGCTTTATCGAGCTCTTTAAAAATGTTAAGTTTTAATTCTAAATTTTCGATAGCCGCTTCAACTACTAAATCTGCGTTTTTTGCACCTTCACTAATACTTGTGTGTGTTTTGATATGAGACAGTGTCAGTTTTTTATCTGCTTCAGAAATTTTTTCTTTTGCAATCATTCTGTCTAAATTCTTGGTAATAGTAGCCATACCACGTTTAAGTGATGCTTCACTTATATCTATAAGATTTACAGAAAATCCACTTTGAGCAAATGTGTGTGCGATACCATTTCCCATGGTTCCAGCACCTATAACAGCTACGTTTTTCATTGGTATTGTATTTTTCGTTTTGTTATAACTTAAAAACTATTTATTATTTGAGTTGCAACACGCAGGGCTTCAGTACCATCATGAAGCGTAACAATTGGAGTCGTATTGTTATTAATAGCATCAGCAAAGGTTTCTAATTCGTCTAGAATCGAATTGTTTACAGGCACTTGAGGATTATCAAAATAAATTTGTTTTTTTACACCTTCAGCATTTTGTAAAATCATATCAAAATCACCCGGATTTTCCGGGGCATCTTTCATTTTTACAACTTCACACTTTTTGGTTAAGAAATCTACCGAAATATAAGCGTCTTTCTGGAAAAAACGTGCTTTACGCATATTTTTAAGTGATATTCTACTCGCCGTTAAATTTGCTACACAACCATTTTCAAATTCTAATCTGGCATTAGCAATATCTGGCGTATCACTAATAACAGCAACTCCGCTAGCTGAAATGTTTTTAACTTTCGATTTCACAACACTTAAAATAATATCAATATCATGAATCATTAAATCCAGAACTACAGGCACATCTGTACCGCGCGGATTAAATTCTGCCAATCGATGTGTTTCGATAAACATAGGCGAATTAATTTCATTTTTTACTGCTAAATATGCAGGGTTAAAACGCTCAACATGACCTACTTGTCCGCGTAAATTATTTTCTGCTAAAAGCTCTCTGATATGTTCAGCTTCTTCTACCGTATTTGTAATGGGCTTTTCAATAAAAATATGCTTTCCTTTTGCAATGGCTTGTTTAGCACAATCATAATGTGATAACGTTGGTGTAACTATATCCACCATATCCACGGCATCAATCAAAGATTCAATGGAATTAAAATATTTATATCCTAATTCTGCCTCTACTTTTTTAGCGTTCTCTTCATCGGCATCATAAAACCCAACAAGTTCATATTTTTCAGATTGTTTAAGAAGTCTTAAATGAATTTTTCCTAAGTGTCCAGCACCTAGAACTCCAGCTTTTAGCATAATATTTACGTTTTCAACAAAAATAAGATATTTAAAACGTGAAGTTAAGCAATTCATCTAAAAATTTGGCTTAAAAATGTGTGATAAATAAAAACTGATAATTTAGTTTTAAGCTTGAAAATGTTTGACTAATTTTAGCAAAATAAACGCTACTAAAATTGAAAGATACTTTTAAACACAAAGGATTAAGACAACAACTCGTTAACATCATAGAAGCCAAAGGAATAAAGGACCCTAAAGTATTAAAAGCTATTGGAAAAATACCGAGGCATTTGTTTATGGACTCGAGTTTTTTAGATCATGCTTATCAAGATAAAGCGTTTCCTATTGCTGCAGACCAAACCATTTCGCAACCTTATACAGTAGCGTTTCAAACTGAATTGCTAAAAATTAAACCTGGCGATAAAATTTTAGAAATAGGTACCGGAAGTGGCTATCAAACAGCTGTTTTATGTGAATTAGGGGCTAAGGTATATAGTATTGAAAGACAAAATGAGCTATTTAAAAAAACATCTAAGTTTTTGCCAAAATTGGGGTATCGCGCAAAAAAACTAGTATTTGGCGACGGTTATTTGGGATTAGAAGAAGAAGCGCCTTTTGATGGCATTATTGTAACCGCAGGTGCGCCTTATGTCCCTAAACCCTTACTAAGCCAATTAAAAATAGGAGGTAGGCTTGTAATTCCGGTTGGAGACGATATTCAAGTTATGACCATGTTTACAAGAAAAGGGCCTAAAGAATATGAACAAGAAGAATTTGGTGAGTTTAGATTTGTGCCTTTACTAGGAGATAAAAATTAGGACTTAATTGTTCTTTTTTATAAATATTCTGCTTCATAAGCATTACCAGCTCCAGGAATTAATATTTTTAACGACTTATTTTTTAATTGATCTATATAGGTCTTTAAAGGTGTTGTTGGTTTCCCAACATCCCAACCTGTTTGCCGTTCATTGTAACGTTGGGTCCAGTAATTTTCTACGTTGTTTGTATCTTCTTGATTCAATTTTGTTATTCTTCAATTGCTAAGTTTAGTGCTTCTAATCCTCCAACAATAGGCAATGTCAAACTAGTGCCGTCTAAATCAATGGTTAATTCAGTTCCTGGTTTTGGATGTAAAGTATATTCTTTATCGCTAGAAAAAATTATTAAGCCTATTTGTTGGCCTGCTTTAATTATTTGATCATCTGGTTGTAATTCGAAAGTAACATCATAAAATTTACCAGGTATAAGCGGTTCGCTTTCAGTTAACGATTTATGGTTTTGAGGATCTGCCCAACCACGCGTGATGATGTTATCGGTAATTTTTACTTTACCTTCATTCCAAGGTAGCGAAACCAACCAAACTGATAAATTAGCTGCAGGTTTACTGCTCGCCAATTTTACTGTAATTTTAGGAACTCCCGATATATGCAAGTCTTTTGATAACGTGGGAGACACATATAATAAACGGTGTTTACTTGTTTCTGATTTAGCTAATTCTTCGCCAGCTATTGAATAGTCATCTATTAAAGTTTCTTGTCCCTTTTTTTGAGACTGTTCAGCAGTTAATCCACCTGAGTTAGGTGCTCCAGAACTTAAAAATAGCGTAACATCTTGCGCATCAGGGTTAGGGTAATCATTATAAGGAGTAGGTTGATTTCTTTCATCATTTTCACGAACGATATAAGCTTTATCGGGTTGGTTTTCAATGCCATTATCAACACCATGTAAATACTTAGTAAACCACTTGTTCATCATACTTAAAGGTGGTGGTCCGCCATGTCCATTTTGATGGTAATAGATGTTGGTGTGTAATCCCATTTCTTTCGCTTTTTTGTAAATGCGATAGCTGTGTTCTGGCATAACATTCCAATCATTAAAACCATGAGACATCAATAATGCCGCTTTCATGGGAGCCATATCGTTTAAATAATCTCGACCTGCCCAAAAATCATTATAGTCGCCATTAATTCTATCCATACCGTTTTTCATTTCGGTATCTCTAACTTTAGCATTACTGTAAACACGTTTAGATATAGGTTTTTTAGGAATTTTGGAGTCGTTAAGCTTTGTGTTTTTTAGTGGTATAATTGGTTCTTCGCCACCGCTATGAATAAAATCATATAATACATCAATATCTTCACCCAAATAACCTCCCGGAGATCTCACCAAACCGTTAGAGCGGTAATAATGATAGTAAGATGTGTTTGGTGCAATAGGTATTATCACTTCCAACCCTTCTACGCCAGTAGTTGCAGCCGCTAAGGGAATGGTTCCGTTGTATGAAGTTCCAGTCATTCCAACTTTACCGGTGCTCCAATAGGCTTTTACTTCTTTTTTGTTATAGGGTTCAGTATAACCTTTTGCTCTACCACACAACCAATCAACCACTGTCTTTGGTGCTAAAGATTCGTTATCATCACCTACCGTTGGAGATCCTTGCGAAAGTCCAGTTCCTGGTGAAGACGAATGCACCACAATATAACCTCGTGGCACCCATTTTTTAATATGCGAATTCGAAATTATAGGTCGTTTGCCTCTGCGTGTCACTTCAGGATGTACACGTGGTTTTTCAGATAGTTCTCCAAGTTCGTTATTAACATCCCAAAATAGGCCATCCACATCTGGTGCAACTCCAGCAAAATACGGGCTAGAAACATATATCACAGGTAATTTTAGACCTTCAGTTTCTGTTTGATAAGGTCGGGTAACAGATACGTGCATGCGGTCTAGTTTCCCATCACCATCAGTATCAAATGTGGTTTCAACAAATAAATCATGTCTAATCCATTTATCTGGTGTATTAAAAGCTCCAACTATTTGTGCTTCACCATCTTTAAAACTAGGTTTTGCTTTGTCTTGGGCTACACTTTTTAAGATAAAAAAACTTAGAAAGAAAGTAAGGATGTAGTATTTCTTGATCATAAAAATTTGAAATTAATTGATGGTTATGGTAAGTATACCTTTGGAATGGGATTGTTTTCAGTTTCTTGAGTCCAAAAAATATTTACAACCCACCAGCGCTTGCCGTCATTTACTAATTGGATACTATTGATGCCTCGAATAAATGGAGATTCATCGCCTTCGCTATAAAACGATTCGTATGTACTTAAAACATGAGTGATATTTCCGAAGGTGTCAACTTTTCTATTAATTTCTTTTTCAAAAAAACCATTCTCAACTAGCCATTTTCCTGAACTCTTGATATAATCATCCGGACTCATATATCTTACTCCAAAATTACCTTCTTTATCTTGCCCTGACGGAATTAATTTTGCATCTGGCTTAAATAGAAACTTAAATTGTTTCCAATTTCTTTTTTGCCCTTTTTCACCAGAGATAACGGCATAAAGTGTTTTGATTGTACTATCTAAAGTTAAAACGGTAGTGCTATCTATCTTAAATTCAATAGAGTCTTGATTTGCTTTTTTGTTTTTGTATTGCGCATGAATACTTGTAGAAACAGTAATGACTAAGAGTACAACTAAGAACTTCTTCATATATAAAAATTTAAAGTTGAAAAATAGGAAAACTCAATAATTATAAGCGTTAATAAACCCTTAAATTATTTATATATTTTTTTAATACGGTCTAGGTTTCGCTTGTTATCTCTGTCTTTTATGGTCTCTCGCTTATCATAAAGCTTTTTGCCTTTTGCTAATGCAATTACAAGTTTTGCATAGCCTTTTTCATTTATAAACAGGCGTAACGGAATAATAGTAAGTCCAGTGTTTTGAACTTCCTTATTTAATTTTTTAAGCTCTTTTTTGTTCAAAAGCAGCTTTCTAGTAGCTTTAGGTTTATGATTGTAATACGTGCCATAAAGGTATTCTTCAATGGTCATGTTAACTACAAATAACTCACCCTTTTCATTAAATTCACAAAAGCTTTCAGCAATAGAGGCTTTACCACTTCTAATAGATTTAATTTCGGTACCCGTTAGCACAATGCCAGCAGTATACTTATCTAAAATTTCATATTGAAAGCGTGCTTTCTTATTTTGTATGTTAATGTTCTTTTGCATGAAGCACAAAACTACATAATTTATTGTGAGATTTTCACTTAACGACATTGAAAAAGTTAAAGAATGATTAATCGGTTTTTTGATTGCTTAAATACCATTAAATTAGCCTGAATGAAGCGAATACTTTTTATGCTTATGCTTATTGCTGTTTTAGTATCATGTAAAAGTGTGGCTAAACATAACGAGCAGATTACCAAATTACATAGCGTTGAAAATTTGCATAGCGATATTGATAAGCTATACAATCAACTTAAGCGTCATCACCCTAAGTTATATCAATACACTTCTAAGGAGGATCTAGATTTTAAATTTGATAGTTTGAAATTCACCATAAATCAACCAATAGATTCTCGCACTTTTTATAGAAAAATAGCGCCAGTGGTAGCTTATGTAAAGCAAGGTCATGTAGCGGTAAGTTCTGTCTCAAAACGATTTACGAGAAATGAAAGAAAACAACTAAAGAAGACTACTTTTGAGTTTTATAAATTAGAATTTGAATATTTAGAAGACAAGCTTTGGGTAAAAAATTACAAGGGTAAAGATTCAATTTTAAAAGGCAAAGAAGTAGTTACTATTGAAGGAGAATCTGCAAAAGATTTAGTGAAAAGATATAAAACACGATTTGCTTCAGATGGTTATAACACCACATTGCATAATCGCTATGTTTCAAAGGGCTTTTCAACATTTTATTATCGAGACAAAGGGTTTTCTGATAGTTTGAAAGTAACTTTTAGATCGAAAGACTCCTTGTTTTCGAGAGTTTTTAAACGCATAGATAAAGAAGATAAGAAAAAGAAAAAACGGACTGCAGAAGACACCACATCCGCAAAAAAAATAAAATTCAATAAACTTTCAAAAGAAGAAAAGAAAGCAAAACAGCTGGCAAAACGTAAAAGAAGAAAGGATGATAGAAAATATGGATATCTGGGTGAAAATAACAAGTACACCCGAAATTTTAGTTTTATAGGAAAAGATAGTAGTGTAGCTTACATGAAGCTTCGTAGCTTTACTAATGGCAATTATAAAAGATTTTATAAAGAGAGTTTTGCTAAATTAGATTCTGCCAAAACCAAGTATTTTATTTTAGATTTAAGAGACAATGGTGGTGGTAGAATAGCCGAAATAGATTATTTATATTCCTATTTAACAGATGAATCTTACCAGTTTATTACAGAAAGCGAAGTAACGAGCAGAACACCTTTTTTAAAATCATTTATGAGTAACACAACGCCGAATAGTTTAAAAGTATTGAGTGCGGTATTTTATCCAGTTGTAGCGGCTCATAATCTATTTAAAACTAGAAACCGTGATGGTAAAACATATTACAAGTTTAACAAGCATACCAAGATAAAACCACCTAAACCTATGCATTATAATGGGAAATTGTATGTTTTGATTAATGGTAATTCTTTTTCGGCATCTTCGTTGATTTCGACGCATTTAAAAGCAAACGACCGCGCTATTTTTGTTGGTGAAGAAACTGGAGGTGCTTATAACGGCACAGTAGCTGGTGTTTACAAAATTTACCAATTGCCAAATACTAAAATTAAAGTGCGGATGGGGCTCATGCAAATAGAAGCTCCACAAAAACAAAATCCTGATGGTTACGGCGTAAAACCAGATATTACCATTTTACCAAAATTAGAAGACAGACAATTAAATATTGACACCGAATTAGATTGGATTTTAAAAGATATTCATAAACACGATTAATTTCCAAAAAAAAGAATATTCCTTGAATGCCTTGAATCTAAATTTGTATTTTTGAATTTAGATTTTTAAATACTAAAACTTCAAAGTTATTATATGAATTCATACGATGTAGCCATTATTGGTTCGGGTCCTGGAGGATATGTTGCAGCGATTCGTTGCGCGCAATTAGGCATGAAAACTGCCATTATAGAAAAATATGCCACACTTGGTGGTACATGTTTAAATGTAGGTTGTATTCCAAGTAAAGCGTTATTAGATTCGTCACACCACTACGAAGATGCTATTAAGCATTTTGAAGAGCATGGTATAGAGGTACCAGGCGAGGTTAAGGTAAATCTAGAAAAAATGATTGCTAGAAAACAAGCTGTTGTAGACCAAACTACAGGTGGTATTGATTTTTTAATGAAGAAGAATAGTATTGATGTTTATCAAGGCTTAGGAAGCTTTAAAGATGCTACGCATATTACAATTTCAGGTGATAAAACGACTGAAATTGAAGCAAAAAACACAATTATTGCAACTGGAAGTAAACCTTCAAGTTTACCATTCATAAACATTGATAAAGAGCGAATTATAACTTCTACAGAAGCTTTAAAACTTAAAGAAATTCCAAAACATTTAATTGTAATTGGAGGAGGCGTTATTGGCTTAGAATTAGGGCAAGTTTACAAACGTTTAGGGTCAGAAGTAACTGTTGTAGAGTACATGGATAGAATTATTCCAACCATGGATGCTGGTTTATCTAAAGAACTTAATAAGGTTTTTAAGAAAGCTAAATTCTCGATGCAGGTGTCTCACAAAGTGAAATCTGTGGAGCGTAAAGGAAAAGAAGTTATAGTAAAAGCAGATAACAAAAAAGGAGAAGAAGTAGAATTTAAAGGTGATTACTGTTTAGTTTCTGTTGGTCGCCGCCCATATACGGATGGCTTGAATGCGGAAGCAGCAGGTGTGAAGCTTGATGATAGAGGTCGAGTAGAAGTAAACAATCATTTGCAAACTAGTGCATCTAATATTTATGCTATTGGCGATGTTGTAAAAGGCGCGATGTTAGCTCATAAAGCGGAAGAAGAAGGTGTATTCGTTGCAGAGACACTTGCTGGACAGAAACCACACATAGACTATAACTTAATTCCAGGTGTAGTTTATACTTGGCCAGAAGTTGCTGCTGTTGGAAAAACTGAAGAACAATTAAAAGAAGCTGGTGTCGATTACAAAGTTGGTTCTTTCCCAATGCGAGCTTTAGGTAGAAGTAGAGCAAGTATGGATTTAGACGGATTTGTAAAAATTCTTGCAGATAAATCTACAGATGAAATTTTGGGCGTACATATGATAGGTGCACGTGCGGCGGATATGATTGCCGAAGCTGTTGTTGCTATGGAATTCAGAGCCTCTGCTGAAGACGTTTCTAGAATGTCTCATGCGCACCCAACATTCACAGAAGCTATCAAAGAAGCAGCATTAGCAGCTACTGAGGATAGAGCTTTACATATATAGATTATTAAATAAAATAATTAAAAAAAGGCTTACCATTTTGGTAAGCCTTTTTTTATTTTTTACCTCCTAAGAATCCTAATGCTAAGGCTACAATACCTAAAGCAATAGTAATATATGAGTTAGTATTATCTTGGGCTTCTATACTTAATTCTCCAATACTTACAGCAGCTTCTGGAGCCACTAGCGTGTATATACCATAGCCTAAAAGTCCTAATCCGACTACTAATAAAACTGTTTTAACTGATTTGTTCATACCTTATATAGTTAGTTTATTCAAACAAGATAGTTAATTTTTAAATAAACCATTTCGCCTACTACTGTTTATAAGGCTAATTAAGGATTATGATTCAAAACTGGAAACAATTATAATTAAAACAGCTCATTTAGCACCTTAGCCAAACGAATTCCAGCTATTTGTAATTGCGTTCTAACTGTTTTAAAATGATGATAAGAATAACGGTATCTTAAATTTTCTTCTGGTTCTGCTGAGTCATATATTTTTCTAGTTAATTCATGCGTTTCATTTACCCAATCAATAACTGATCCTTTTTGAATGGCTTTCACCTGTGCCTTACTTAAAACATCGGCATTTTCAGCTAATTCAACATAACTCATATCAAATTTTTCAATCATATCGGAATCCCAAACTCTATGAAGATTAGAATCCTCATAATGCCATTGTACTTTAAAATCGTTTCCGCCTCGATCTTCCTTTAAACCAATATGCATGGGCTGATGTAAGTCGCCTATTAAATGAATTAGAAGTTTTAAATAAAACGCCTTATCGTCATCTGAAGCTTCATCATCTGAAATGATTTTTTTACAATAATTAATTCCTGAAACTAAATCGCCTTCAGGGTTTTTCTCTGAATTCTCATAGTTTTCATCTAAAGACATATTGATGTAATGCCATGTGTAAAATTCGTTATAACGCTTATCTGCTTTTATCTCATCAGCAAAAGTAGAAACAAACGCGAGCGATTTTCTGTTGAGCAAACGATTTATCTCACGTTTAGCTTTTCCTGATAAATAGTCATCCGCAATTTTACCAACGACGCGGTGTCCGGTTTGTCCCCAAAAATCATCATTTGCAAAAGTTTGATATGGTAAAATATAAAGTGAAGCTAAAAGTAAAGTGTAAATAAATTTCATGCCGTTAATTTTTAGCTAATTTAAATATAACGGATAAAGAAATTCATAAATAATCCGGAGTTAACAAAAGTTTAATAAAACAGTATATTTTTAATTTTTTTCAAAAACGCGTGACTAATTATAAAATGTAGTGTCTTATTCTACATAACACGTAAATAGCGCAAGCTAATTTTGAAAACCCTCGACAATATAAATAGTTTATCTGATGAAGATTTGGTACAAGCAATTGTTAAAACAAATGACACATTGCTTTTCGAAACGTTATATGATAGGTTCGCACGATTGGTGTACAATAAATGTTATGGTTTTGCAAAAGATGAAGATGAAGCTAAAGATTTAACACAAGATGTGTTTTTAAAACTCTTTGTAAAGTTGGCTAGTTTTAAAGGTAAATCGAAGTTTTCAACTTGGTTATATGCGTTTACATATAATCACTGTGTAAATTACGTAACCAGAAACACGGCTAAAAAATTTGAAAAGCAGTCGGTAGATTACACTGATTTAGAAAACTTATCAGAGGAGGAAGACGACAACAGTTTTCTAAGTATGAAGGTTGATAAATTAAAAGTAGCATTAGAACTCATTTCTCCGCAAGAGAAAATGATTTTATTATTAAAGTACCAAGATAATTTAAGTATTAAGGAGATTGAAAGTGCTTTAGGAATAGGAGAAAGTGCAGTTAAAATGAGAATAAAACGTGCAAAAGATAAACTTATAAGCGTTTATAACCTAAATGACAAATAATGGATAATCCATTTAAACATATAAACCAGCCTATTAAGGAAGTTCCGCCAGAACTCAAGGAGAAAGTGATGAATGATATTGCCATGGCAAAACTCATCATGGACCTGGCAACGTTATTTTCTTATAATATTGGCGATGTTATTGAAACCGTTATTAAGAGTAGAAAATCAAAGTAAATTATATTAAACCAAACCTAAAATCCCTAAAAAAATAATTTAAACATGGAAAAAGCGACAAAATGGAAAGATATGGCCATGGAATCTCTATCAACGATGTGGCTTGAAATATCAAAAATATTTCCAAACATAATAGGAACTTTAATTGTTTTAATTTTTGGTTGGTTAATTACCAAATTAATTGTAAAAATTATTAAGAAGGTTTTAAAGCTTGCTAATGCTAACAAATTGGATGATGCTATTAATGAAATTGAGATTATTGAAGGCAAGAAGTTAAACTTTGATACGGTTAAAATAGTCTCAAACTTTGTAAAATGGGTCATGTATGTGATGCTTATTATTATGGCATCAGATATTATGAACTTAACCATGATTTCTCAACAAATAAGCAATTTATTAGCTTATTTGCCACAATTATTTGCAGCGTTAGTCATATTTACTGTAGGTTTAATTTTAGCAAACCTTGTTAAGAAAGGATTGAAATCGTTGTTTGAGTCCATGGATTTATCAGGAGCAAAACTGATAAGCCAGTTTGTATTTTTTCTAATATTAATCTATGTTTCGATTACAGCCTTAAACCAAGCTGGAATTGACACCGAAATCATTACAAGTAATATAACTATGATTCTTGCGGCCTTTTTATTGGCATTCGCATTGGCATTTGGTTTTGGGTCTCAAAAAGTAGTTGGAGATTTGATGAGAACATTTTATACAAGAAAGACCTATGAAATAGGACAAAAAATAGAATTTAATGATATTAAAGGTGAAGTAGAGTCAATTGATGGCATTACAATAACCATATTAACAGATACAGGCAAAGTGATAGTGCCTATTAAAGATATTGTAGAGAGTCAAGTAAGATTACAGGATTAACTTTAAGTTAGGGTTAAAATTTGGTTGGTTACTTTTCTGTAAATTGAAAAGCTCTCTACATTATATCATCCCTTTTCATGAATTTGAAAAGGGATTTTTTTAATGAATTAAGTGAGACTTTAAGAATACAAATGGTCCACTCCGATTATAACTGCATTCAGCTTTTATATAAAAACCGTCATTTCCTACATAAATATAAACACATTATCTATATTATTTGTATTTAGTCTAGTTTTGTAAATTATTGTTTTACAAAAATCAGAACAAAGTATCAAGCTTTAATATTGGGATACCTTAACATTTAAACCAATTAGTTTTGACAGATCAAGAATTAGTATCCAGAATTGTAGACCACAACGACACCGCATTATTTAGTGTATTATATGACAGATTTTCACATAATATTTATAATAAATGCTACCATTTTGTGAAAAATGAAGATGAGGCTAAAGATTTAAGTCAAGATATTTTCTTAAAATTATATTTAAAATTATCGAGTTTTCAAGGAAAATCTAAATTTTCTACTTGGGTTTACTCATTTACCTATAACCATTGTGTTAACTACGTTAATAGAAATCCTAAACGTAAATATGAAATGCGATTAACAGAAAATTTCGATATTGAAAACTACGCTGAAGATAGAGATGATTCCATGGATCACTTAGAAAGAAAAGGTAAGCGAATTAATAATGCTTTACAAAAAATATCGGTCAATGACCGTTCTATTTTGGAGTTAAAATACAAACAAAATTTAAGCTTAAAAAATATTGAAAATACTTTGGGAATTGGTGAAAGTGCTGTTAAAATGAGAATTAAAAGAGCCAAAGAACGTTTAGCGAATTCTTATGCCATGGCAGTTTAATGTATTAAGTAAAAAATTATCTAATCCGTTGATTTCTTTAAGTATTTCTGAATTCCTTCCAACAAGTTTTTCTTATCAAAAGGTTTTATTATAACATTGTTAATGCCGTTTTGTTTAAAGCGCTTAATGTCTTCTTTATAGGCTTGAGTTGATAAAACGATAATTGGAGTTTTTTTATATTCTTTTGAAAGATTTCTTACTGAAGCCGCTAAGTCTATGGCAGAGAAACCTTCTATTGTATTGGATAATAATATGATATCTACCTTTTTATCAATAATATTGGGAATTAACTCTTCGCCTTTATTTATAATATTCACATAAAACAGTCCTGTTGAGGCTAATGTTTTTAAAATAGTAAGCTGTATTAATTCTGAATCTTCAACTAACAGAACATTATATCTTCCCTCTAATTTCAGTAATTGTTTATTTAACAATTCTTCCTTTTGGCTCTGGTTGTAATTTGATGTTTTAAAACTTAAATTACATATAAATTTAGAGCCTTTATCTATTTCACTTTCAACCTTTATATTACCATCCATTTCGGTAATTAAGTATTTTACAATAGACAAACCTAAGCCAAAACCTCTGTCAATTTTCACATCCGATTCTAAGTTAGTAAACCTATTAAAAATAGTTTCAAGATGTTCTTTATTTATGCCACAACCAGTATCTGTAATTTCAAAATGAAGATTAACCTTTTTCGCCCTTTTGTAATTAAGTGATATATCTAGTGTTATGGAGCCTTTTGTGGTATTATTTATGGCATTATTTAAAAGATTGTTTAAGATTTGTTTTAATCGATATTGATCGCCCTCAACAAATTCAGGAATATTTTCGGCTATTTTGAAATTAAAATCAATACCCTTTTTATTTGCCATGTATTCGTACATAATTGCAACTTCATTCAGCAATTCTTTTAAATTAAATACTTTATCAACTAAAATTAACTTTCCCGATTCTATTTTTGAAATATCAAGTATATCTTCAATTCTGTTTTTTAAATCTTTGTTAGCCGATTGAATAATATTGATGTAGTTTTTTTGCTCAGTTGATAAATCACTATTATTTAATAAATCGCTAAATATTATAGACGCCGTAATTGGGTTTCTAAGTTGATGGCTAAAATTGGCAATAAAATTATTTTTAAATGTCTCTTTTTCTTGTAAGTATTCATTTTTAAGAACAAGAATTTGAGAGTTTATAATGGATTCGTTTCTAGTTTGTGCGGTAAGTTGATAGTTATTGTAATGTTTGGTTAAATTCTCAATAATTAAAAGATTTTCTTGATTATTTTGAGGTCTAAAAGTAAGGTCGACAACATAAGGTTTACCATTAAACTCTAGGTTAATACAAGTAAACTCGAAACATTCATTTTTTATTAAAATCAAGTTGTTTAAAATCTCAAAGAAAGGATGAGTGTCTTGTATTTTATCGTTTACTTTTATGGGAAAAATAGGATTGTCTACTTCTAAAACACATCCAGAATCATCAACTAAAATATATTGAAAATTGTTTGTATGATATTTTTCTAAATAGGGTTTTAGCATCTATTTCAAATTAAGTCTTCAGCAAGTTTAGAGAATAGTTTTTCAACTTTACTTCCTGTTTTTGCACTTACAAAATAATCAACATGGGGTTCAAAAATGG
This sequence comes from Algibacter luteus, assembly GCF_900141715.1. Classification (GTDB taxonomy): domain Bacteria; phylum Bacteroidota; class Bacteroidia; order Flavobacteriales; family Flavobacteriaceae; genus Arenitalea; species Arenitalea lutea. The sequence goes on from NZ_FQYK01000004.1 coordinate 177,728, forward strand.
TTTGGTGTTCTTTTAAATAAATTTTATTTACTAAATCCATTTTGTTCCCAACTACTTTTACGGGGATTTTAGGATAATTTTCTTTTAAAAAGGACAGTTCAGAATTAAGATCTTGGAAGGTAACAGGTCTTGATAAATCAAAAACATAAATAAATCCGTTAGTACCTAATAAATAAGACGGTCTCGTTTTTTTTATATCGTCTTGTCCTTCTAAATCCCAGATTATTAATGAAATTTGTTCTCCTTCGGGAATAGTTATGGTTTTTTTAGAAATATGAACACCAATGGTTACTTTGTAATCTTCAGAAAAAGTATTTTCAACAAAGCGCCTTATTAATGAGGTTTTTCCAACTCCAAAATGACCTATTAACACAATTTTTTTAGATACTGTCATTTTTAAAGAAATCTTCTATTTTTTTAGATAATAGCGATTTGTTTTTTAAGTGTTTTACTATTTTTTCCTTGTCGGCAAATTCAAATAATTTGTCTTCTAGTTGGTCCTTAAATATAACATTGTAAGCACCTGAAACTACAACGGCAATATAGAAGGAAGAAAAATTTTGAATATGAATATGGTAAAGGTCGTATTCAATATATTGTAAATTTTGACTCTCTTTTTTAAAGGCATCTTCAACAAAGCTTTTAATAGCTGTAAGCATACCAGCCACCATATCTTCATCTGCCATTTTGTTTTTTGAATATTCAGCTAATAGAAGTCCAGAGCCTTTTTCAATAATAATTATTTGTTCAATTTTGGCATTGGTTTGTTCTTGAAGAATTAATTCTGATTCGTTAATGCCCGAAGCTTTAGATTTCGCTCTTCTAAAAAATCGTTTAAACGAGAAGGTTTTGTTAACTTGATTATTTATCCTTTCTGATAATAATTTCATTTCATGCTGCACGTAACGCTTTATCATTTTACCTAAAATTGGATAAAGAGCTTCAACAACCGCATCTTGGGAATTTTTAATTTCTGTTTTTAATGCTTCAGTTATAGTAGGCCCGAGCGTTTCAGGTATTTCTTTTACAAACTCATTTAACTTGGTTTCAATTATAGGGTCTACTTTAACAGATAAGTTTTCTTTTTTGTTGACGGTGTTCTCAAGAATTTTGATTTTTTTTTCAATTGCAGACACAAACTCTCGCTCGTCGGTGAGCAAGATATCTTTAATTATATTTAATTTTTCATCTTGATTCATCAACGCGAATAAGTTTATTCAGCTATTTTTTCTCCCAATTTTATAAAAAGCTCGCTTAATAGTTTTCTATCGGTCTTTTTATTGTCCATTTTAGAAAGTTTGTCGCTTATTGACTTTTCAAGATCGGTAATTCTAATATTGATGTCTGTACTTAACGAATCAATATTTTGTAACAATTCAGACTCAACTGTACTAATTAAATCTTGAAGTTCTTCTCTTTTACTTAAAATATCAGCTTTTAGAGTTTCGAATTCTTGATTGTATTCTTGAATATTTTCCCCAAAAATAAGTTCTTTTATAGCGTCAATTTTTGAATTATTGTTTTGAGGTTTGTCGTTTAAATTTTTAACGCTTTCTTCTATTGCTTGTTTTTTCATTATCAGCTTGTTTAGTGAAACTAATACACAAAAGTAGAATAAAATAAGCGATAATAGCTAATTAGGTGTTTATTTTGTACTATTTTATATATGATTTAATGATTTTTATGGACGAAATGGGGGTGTAATTCCTTAAATCAAGCAAACAAATATTAGACTTTATTTAGTTTGATAAAAGGTTTTAGTAGCTTTCTAGAATTTTTAAAACATCCTTTTTATAACTCCTACTAATGGTTAATGCTGTATTATTGATGGTGATTTCTTCGTTTGTAAATGAGCTGATATGTTTTAACGAAATGATGTAAGAACGATGAATTCTTAAAAATCGTTGTTTCGGTAGTTTGGCTTCGATTGCGCTAATTGTTTCACGAGTTACTATGGTTTCATTAGGTAAATGAATTTTAATATAATCACTATAGCTTTCAATGTAAATTATAGATTCAAAATCTATTTTTAGCATGCGTCTATCGGCTCGAACAAACATGAAATCGTTTATTTCTAAATCCTCTTTCACACTTTGATTCGAGTCAACATGGATTTCAAAATACGTATTTATTGCTTTGAGTAATCTTTCAAAAGAAATAGGCTTGAGCAAATAATCTACTGCTTTCAATTCAAAACCTTCAACTGCGTAATCTCGATATGCGGTAGTGAATATGACTTTTACATTTTTGTTAATCGATTTGGCAAATGAAATACCTGAAATTTCAGGCATATTAATATCCAGAAACACCAAATCTACTTGCTGTTCTCTTAATAATTTAAAAGCATCAATGGCGTTACTGCAACTTCCTACAATTTCTATATTTGGTATTTTAGTAAGATGTGTTGCAATAATTTCTCTAGCAATGGATTCATCATCTACTATAATACATTTTATGTCTTTTGAATCTGGCATAAACTAAGAAATTACAAGGTTTAATTTGACTTTGAAAACATCGTCTTTATTTTCAATATCAAGCGAATAGTCACCTTTATAAATCAAATCTAAACGTTTTTTTATGTTTTCCAAACCAATACCTTTTTCAGATTCAGAATTAGAATCACAAGTGTTTTCAATTTCGAAAAAAAGAGTGTTGTTTTTTTGAAACAGCTTAATATCAATTGATAAAACGCCATTTTTTAAGCTACCATGTTTAAAACTGTTCTCTACAAAAGGCAGCAAAAGCATTGGAGCAATTTGTACATTTTCTGGAATATGTTTAGTTTCAAAATTAATATTTAATGTATTATTAAAACGCATTTTTTCAAGTGCTATATAATCGTTAATATGATGGAGCTCATCATTCAGTGGTACAAAGGGTTTATCGACTTGGTAGAGCAAATAGTCTAATAAATTAGAAAGTTTCAGAATCATTTCAGGTGTTTCATCTGCCTTTTTTAATGCAAAACCATACATGGTATTTAGTGTGTTAAACAGAAAGTGTGGATGAATCTGCATTTTTAAATAATTCAATTCTTGTTCCTTTAATTTAAGTTGCGTTTCTAAAATTTTGGTTTCTAGTTTTTTTGCGTCTTCTGTATGTTTTAAATTCAATTTTAGAAGTTTAAAGGCACTAACAATAATAACAACAAGATATACAGCAATAGCAACTAATAGGAGACTTTTACTAATAGGAGCCATGTTGGCATACTTAAAATTCGAGAGGTAAACGAGTCCGTAGAATACAGAAATTACAATTAAATATGCCGAAATAATTAAGGCATATATGCTGTACAGTACGAATAAAAAGTAGCGTTTAGTTATTAAATATTCTGGAATTAATTTATATATAAAAGTATACGTTGTGGCAATAGTTATGGGCATTAAAAATAATGAGAACGACAACACATAACTAAAATCGCTGCTATCTACACCGAAAAAATAAGTATAAAATAATAACACCCCACACCAAAATAAAGTATGGAGTAAAACTTGACCTATTTTATGTAAAACCTTTGGAATTGTAAACATAACCTATTAAACCATATTACAATAATACTATAAATTTGAAGCTATTAAAGTTTTTATAGACGAATAACAGGATTAGCTCTGGTTTTAGCATCATGTTATATTAATGACTAAATTAGTCATCTGTCGCATTTTAAATTAAAAGAAGCCTTAAGTGTTTATGTTTGTGGCATGTTTAATTAAAATTTTGAATTATGAATGTATTATCAGTTATTTCGTTAAATGTTTTTGTGGATAGATTTATGGAAGGCGGTCCATTATTTATGTCTTTTATTTTAATCTGTTTGCTTTTGGCCTTGTTTTTTATTGTTTTAGGTTTTGTTAATCTTAAAAAAAATGTGGCGAAATCAAAAAAAATGACGGGTTTAGCTTCCGATGCAAGTATATTAGGCTTAGTATTTGGGTTTTTAGGATCTATAATTGGAATGATAACCGCTTTTGATGCAATAGAGTCTATGGGCGATATTAGTGCAAGCATGATGGCAGGTGGACTAAAAGTATCGTTCTTAACAACAGTTTTTGGAGCTATTACATTTATAATTCCAAGAATAGGTATTATAATATTGAAAGGATTGCAGAAAAGCTAAAAGTTTTCATGGGACAATTTCAGTTAATCATAGAAATCTCTTTTTCATTTAATTGAAGATGGGATTTTTTTGTTTTAGAATTTTCTAAATCACTGCGGCCAGGTGGAGGAATAACTAAATACTTTTACTTCTTAAAATTCTTATTACGTCGGTTGTAATTCTTATCACCTTTAGTTTTTGGCTTTTTATACTTTGCCGCAATTTTAAATTTATAGGAACCTCCTAAATTTTCTTTCTGATTTTTAGCTGATTTCTCATGAAATGCAGGCCCTGGAGCATCTTCGTCGCTACGTTTGTTTGGATTGTTGCGCTCTTTTATCTGTGGACGTTCTTCTTCAATAAGCTCAGTAGAAATCTCAACAGTTTCCGGAAGCTCTTCAACCGGAATAGTCATTTTCATTAAAGCTTCAATGTTTTCAATGGCTTCTTGATCTTTTTCCGTTGTAAACACTAGTGCTTCACCTTCACGTTCGGCACGACCAGTTCTACCAATACGGTGCATGTAGTTTTCTGGGTAATCAGGTGTATCAAAATTAATAACATGACTCACATTATCGATATCTAAACCACGTGCCATAACATCGGTAGCTATTAAAATGCGGTTATCACCATTTCTAAAATGCTCGATACTTCGTAGCCTATAATTTTGTGTTTTGTTAGAATGAATAACACACAATTCCTCTTTAAAATGTTCATCTAGCTTATCGAACAATTTGTCTGCCATTCGTTTAAACGCCACAAAAATTAATACTTTATTAAAATGTTCTTCATCTTGAAGCATTTCTACCAATAAATTAACTTTGGTGTAAAAATTAGGAACATTGTAACGTTTTTGTGCAATGTTTTCAAGTGGTGTACCTGAAACAGCAATAGAAACGCGCTCTGGACTTTTAAAGAAATCATTAATTAGTAAATCAACATCTTGCGTCATGGTTGCCGAAAACATAATGTTTTGTCTTCGTTGCGGAAGAATATCGAATATATTGATAAGTTGGTGTCTAAAACCTAAATCGAGCATCACATCAACTTCATCAATCACTAATTTCTGTATAGATTTTAATTGTAAAACTCGGGTTAAAGCCAAATCGTATAAACGACCAGGTGTAGCAACTAGTATATCTAAACCTTCGGCAATAGCTTTTTTTTGTGTGTTAATGTTGGTGCCTCCATAAACACCTAAAACACGATTGTTAATGTATTTAGATAGCTTTTCAATTTCATCAACCACTTGTACCACTAATTCTCGAGTTGGTACTAAAACCAAAACTCTTGGATTTTCTTGTTCAGAATACTTTAAGTTTTTTAAAATAGGCAACATGTAGGCAAAGGTTTTACCTGTACCAGTTTGCGCAATACCAACCACATCCTTACCCGAAGCCACCACATTAAAGGCTTGTTCTTGTATAGGAGTAGGCGTTGTGAAACCTAAATCGTTTATGGCGTTAAGAAGCGGTGTGTTTAAATTTAAATCTGAAAAAGTCAAAATCTTGATATTTTGGGGCAAAGTTACACTTATTCTTGGCTTTAGGCTAAATGCGTGTTGTCTATTTCGATAATATACGATGCTTGAAATGTTTTATTAGCCTCTAAACTCAAAATACCTTCTTTATCAACAAGGTTTTGGTTTGTGTTTTCACTATCTGCAATTCCAAGCCAAGGCTCGATGCAGATAAAATCACCATTGGGTTTAGCCCAAATACCTAAATATGGAAAGCCTTCAAAATTCACAGAAAGAATAGGTCCGCTTTTTTCACTCATCAACCTTATTTTTCTAGATTTTGTGTCTTTAAAAACTAAAGCGTCTTTTAGAAACAAATCATGTGTTAACAGAAGCTTATTAGAATTATTAAAAACGAGTTCAGTTTTATCAGAAATGAGTCCGTTATCCATATTAATAAAGTGTCTTTTAGAATTTTCAACCTGATCAAATTCTAAATAATAATCGTCATAATTTTCATTTTTAAAAGCAGGGCATTTAAAAGCAGGATGTCCACCAACCGAAAAATACATGGTTTTATCATCAGTGTTTTTAACGGTGTGTTTAATTTCTAGATTATTGTCTGATAGCGTGTATGTGATAAAAAACTCAAAATGGAAAGGATATTTTGTTAATAAATCCTTATCTGAAACCAGCTTATAAGTTAAGCTGTTTTTGGTTTCTTTGTGTAAAATGATGTTTTGATTATGCCTAACAAAACCATGCTTTGGAAGTTTATATGCCTTATTTTCAAAAACATAGGTGTCGTTTTTTAATGCGCCAATTACAGGAAACAAATTAGGTGCAGAACTGCCCCAAACATTTGGGTCTGCATGCCACATGAATTCAGTTTTGTTTTTTACAGATGTTATTTTACTTAATTCGGCACCAATGGTATTAACACTAATTTTTAGTTTATCGTTTTCTAATGTGTGCATACTTTTTGTTGTTTAAACTAATGTACAAAAATCTTCATATTTTAAGTATTCTAATTAACTTTGTTCAATATTTATTTTAATTGAGAACAACACAAGTTTATACTTTCGAGCGTATTAGAAAATTCAAAAAACAGTTACTAGACTGGGCTCAACAATTTGAAGAGGTTGTTTGGTTAGAATCTAATCCTGAAAATAATAAAGAACACCAAAAGCATTATAATTATGATGCAGTATTGGCTGTTGATGCATTTACGAGCATAAAAACCGATTTTACCGATGGTTTTGAAAAGTTAAAAGAATATCAAAGCTACTCGAAAGACTGGATTTTCGGCTATTTGTCGTACGATTTAAAAAATGATGTAGAAAATTTAATATCTCAAAATTTTGATGGTTTAGGGTTTCCAGATTTATACTTTTTTCAACCAAAAAAGTTGTTTTTAATAAAAGGCACTCAAGTTGAAATACAGTATTTAAATGTTGTTTCGGATGAAATTGAAGATGATTTATTTGATATAAAAAATAAGTCTGAAGCTGCTCGAGGCACGGTTTTTTCAGATATTAAAATAAAACTTCGAACTCATAAAGATGAATATTTTGATAAGGTAACAACCATGTTAGAGCATATTCATAGGGGCGATATTTATGAGGCTAATTTTTGTCAGGAGTTTTATGCCGAAAACACACAAATCAATCCGCTTGAAACCTATCAGAAATTAAACAATATATCAAAATCGCCATTTGCAACATTCCTAAAATTGGAAGAAAAGTTTGTGTTAAGCGCTTCACCAGAGCGGTATTTAAAGAAAAACGATACTACAGTTATTTCACAACCTATAAAAGGTACAGCAAAACGGGCTCTAAACCCTTTGGAAGATGCTGTTTTAAAAACCAATTTAGCTCAAGATTCTAAAGAGCGCAGTGAAAATGTAATGATTGTAGATTTGGTTCGAAATGATTTATCAAAAACAGCCATAAAAGGAAGTGTTAAAGTAGAAGAGCTTTGTGGCATTTATAGTTTCAACCAAGTGCATCATATGATTTCTACTGTGGTTTCTTCAGTAAATGAACAAACGAATTCCGTAGATATTCTAAAAAGCACGTTTCCAATGGGAAGCATGACAGGAGCTCCGAAAATTTCAGCAATGAAAATTATTGAGCAATTGGAAAAAACAAAGCGCGGTATCTATTCGGGAGCCATAGGCTATTTTACACCTAAAGGCGATTTCGATTTTAATGTCGTTATACGAAGCATTTTGTATAACGCCACAACGAGATATGTCTCTTATTCTGTTGGAGGCGCAATAACCGCTAAAAGCGATCCGTTAAAAGAATACGAAGAGTGTTTGGTTAAAGCCAAAGCCATGCGCGAGGTTCTTGAAAACTAATCTAAATGTTCTTTAAAATCTTCAATAGCAAGTTTTAAAACACGTTCAACGCGTTTAGCCTCAATAGATTTCACCTTCGCTATTTCTTCAAAAGATAATTTACCAAATACAAATAAATCAACAATATCTGAAACTTTTAAAGGTAACCAAGTGTAGAATTTACCTAATAAATGTTTGTTGCGTTTTGAAGATAAATCTGTGATTTCTAAGGCATTTTTAATAGTAGAATTATTATCATCATAGAGAAATACTTGTTTGGCTTCACCGTCTTGCCTGTATGAGATGTCACTCAACTCTTCGTTCATAATTAAATCGAAATCTTCATCAACTGTAAATTTTTCATCTAAACCATCCAATTCATCTTGTAAAATGGTATGCGTACTCATGGTTTGTTGATGGAATTTCTCATTTTTAAAAAGCGCATCTAAATCGTTATCTACAATTTTAAAAAGGCTAATTTTTATAGTTGCTGCATCCGCATCAATGTTGTAGCCAGCTTCATAAAATTTCGCAATGCCTTCATCAATAATGTCATGAGAGTTAAACATGTTTTTAGGAATAATGCGCGTAGACTCAGCTATATACAATCTATGTTTTACATACGCTTGTAAATGCTGTGTTGCAGATACAACCTTCTTATTGAATTCATCTGTCGTTCTCTTATCGTTTAGTTTCTCTGAAGTGCACATAATCTTATAATTTTAATTACTTTCTTAAAGTTACAAAATTCGAGATAGTTTATTATGATTTTTGTCATTTGAATTATCAGGAAAGTGAATTATATAATAGTCAAAGTTGTATATTTGAAGGCATGCTACAGGACTTAAAGAAACGCATAGAAACCCGACTAGATTTTTTAAATCATAGCAAACTTCTTATTGCCATATCTGGAGGAATTGATAGCGTGGTTTTAACTTTTTTATGTAAGCAAATAAAACTCAATATCTCATTAGCACATTGTAATTTTAATTTACGAGGAAATGAAAGTGATACAGATGAAGATTTTGTATTAGAGTTAGCCGAAGATTTAGATTTAGAAGTTTTTGTGCAACGATTTGATACCGAAGCCTATGCTAAAGATAACAAGCGTTCTATCCAAATGGCTGCCAGAGAATTACGATACAATTGGTTTGAAGAACTCGCAGCTCAACTCAAGTTTGATTACATATTAACCGCGCATCATGCCGATGATAATTTGGAGACCTTTCTAATCAATTTTACAAGAGGAACCGGACTGGAAGGTTTAACAGGAATTCCAGAGGTTAACGGAAAATTTGTTCGACCCTTATTATCTTTTTCAAGTGCCGATATTAATGTTTATGCTAAAGAAAACAACATTAAATGGCGAGACGATAGCAGTAATGCCTCAACTAAATATCTTCGAAATAAGCTTAGACATGAAGTCATTCCTATCTTAAAAGAAATTAATCCCAGTTTATTAAATAGTTTTCAAAGCACATTAAATAACCTCAATGAAACTGCTTTAATTGTTCAAGAAAGTATCGATAAGTTTTTAAACGAAGCTATTGAGAGTATTGATGACAATGTAGTTAAATTTAAGATTTCAGCGTTCAAAAATCTGGAGCACCAAAGACCATATTTGTACGAATCGTTTAAAGAATTTGGCTTCACGCAATGGGATGATATTTTAAATTTATTAGATGCTGAAACAGGCAAGCAAGTGTTTTCGACCACCTACAGGTTAATTAAAAATAGAGATCATTTATTGCTAAGTAAAATAGAATCTGAAGATTTTAATGAGATCGAAATTTTAGAGTCCGATACAAAAATTGAAACACCTTTGGGTATTTTGTTTTTTGATGAAGCTGAAGCTGTTTTAGATCAATGTTCGAATACGATATTTATTGATAAGGAGAAGTTGCAATTCCCTTTAAAAGTTAGAAAGAAACAGGAAGGCGATTATTTCTATCCATTAGGAATGACAGGTAACAAGAAATTAAGCAAATATTTTAAAGATGAAAAATTTTCGCTTTTAGACAAAGAAAATACTTGGTTATTGTGTTCAAGAGGAGAGGTTGTTTGGGTTATTGGCAAAAGAGCAGATAATCGTTTTAAGGTTACTGAAAACACAAACCAGATTTTGAAAATAGAGTTAAAATAATTCACGCCATTGAAGATAAAAGGTAACATAGTCGATATTTTAAATAAACGCATTTTTAAAGGCGAAATAACTGTTGAAAATGGTAAAATTATTGCTATTTCAGAAAAAGAACATGAAGTAAATCATTTTATCATTCCTGGTTTTATTGATGCACATATTCATATTGAAAGTTCTATGTTAGTGCCTTCAGAATTTGCGAAAATTGCTGTAAAACATGGTACGGTGTCTACAGTTTCAGACCCTCATGAAATTGCCAATGTTTTAGGTATTGCAGGTGTGGAATTCATGATTGAAAACGGCAAAAGAGTTCCTTTCAAATTCAACTTTGGAGCGCCATCTTGTGTGCCAGCTACCAGTTTTGAATCGGCTGGTGCTGTTATCGATTCTAATGATATAAAAAGACTTCTTGAAAATCCTGATATCAAATATCTTGCAGAAATGATGAACTATCCCGGTGTTCTTTTCGATGATGATGAAGTCATGAAAAAAATAAGTTGGGCGAAGTATTTTAAAAAACCAATTGATGGTCATGCACCAGGACTTAGAGGAAGTGAAGTTAGAAAATACATAAATGCAGGTATTTCTACCGATCATGAATGTTTTACTTTGGAAGAAGCTCTAGAGAAACTTCAAAAGGGGATGAAAATCTTAATCAGAGAGGGTAGTGCTGCTAAGAATTTCGAAGCTTTAATTGATTTATTACGAGAGCATTATGAAAATATGATGTTTTGTAGTGATGATAAACATCCTGATGATTTAATTCTAGGCCATATCAATCAATTATGTGCAAAAGCTGTGGCAAATAAAATAGATGTTTATAAAGTGTTGCAAGCAGCTTGTGTTAATCCTGTAAAGCATTATAATTTAGATGTTGGGTTATTAAAAAAAGGAGACCATGCCGATTTTATAGTTGTTGAAGACCTTAAGCAATTTAAAACACTTCAAACCTATATCAATGGTGAATTGGTTTTTGATGGAAGTGAATCTTTAATTAAATCCGTTGCATTTAAGAATCTTAATAATTTTAATTGTAAAACCAAACGAGTTGAAGATTTTGAAATAACTTCTTCAGCAAAAAAAATCAGAGTTATTGAAGCGTTAGAGGGTCAGTTGGTGACGAATGAATTAATCGAAGAAACACTTATCGAAAACGGAAATTTAGTTTCGAATATAAAAGATGATATTTTAAAAATGACCGTTGTTAATAGATACGACGATAGCAAACCAGCCGCAGCTTTTATTAAGAATTTTGGATTAAAGGAGGGTGCTATAGCGTCGTCGGTTGGTCATGATTCACATAATATTATTGCCGTAGGCGTTTCAGATGAAGCCATATGTCAAGCCGTAAATTTAATTATTGAACATAAAGGTGGTATCTGCGCAGTATCTCATTCTGAAGAGAAAATCGTTCCGCTTCCAGTTGCAGGTATTATGAGCGATAAAGATGGTGAAACTATCGCTAAAGCTTACGCCAGTATAGACAATATGGCTAAGACATTAGGGAGTAAATTGTACGCGCCTTATATGACGTTGTCTTTCATGGCTCTTTTAGTAATTCCTTCATTAAAATTAAGCGATAAAGGGCTTTTTAATGGAAAAGATTTTAAGTTTACACCTTTAACATTAAATCATAAATCAAAATAATTCTTTAATAATAATGCCAGTAATTGAATCAACTTACAAACCCAGATTTTACTTTAAGAACGGGTTTATTTCAACTGTTTATTCAGGATTAATAAGACGCATTTCTCTGAAACAAGAACGAGAGCGAATTATTTTAAAAGACGATGATTTTTTAGATTTAGATTGGAGTTATTCAAACAAAAAAAGTGAAGAACTCGTTATCTTGTTGCATGGTCTAGAAGGTAATGGGCAACGTCCATATATTACTGGTGCTGCGAAATTATTCAATTCAAACAATATTGATGCTGTATCAGTGAATTTTAGAGGCTGTAGTGGAGAACCTAATTTAAAATTTTATAGTTATCATTCGGGTGCTACTGATGATTTAGATGCAGTTATTCAACATGCTGTTTCCAACAAAAGGTATTCAAAAATTTACTTAAAAGGTGTGAGTTTAGGCGCTAATATTATTTTGAAATATTTGGGTGAACGAAACGAAGTTCCACTAGAAGTGAAATCTGCCATTGCAGTCTCAGTGCCTTGTTATTTAGCAGGAGCCGCCAAAGAATTACATCATTTTAAAAACAAATTATATCATGACCGGTTTTTAAAACATCTAAAGCACAGACTCAAATTAAAACAAGAACAGTTTCCTGATAAACTAAGTGAAGAACAATTAAATTCAATAAAAACGTTATTGGATTTTGATAATGTATACACCGCTAGAGCTCATGGTTTTGAAGATGCGTTAGATTATTATACTAGATGCAGTAGTTTACAATTGCTTCCCAAAATAAAAACTCCAACTTTAATTATTAATGCACTAAATGATTCGTTTTTGTCTCCCGAATGTTATCCAGTAAAAGAAGCAAAACAAAATCCAAATTTGTTTTTAGAAATGCCTAATTATGGCGGACATGCCGGATTTATAGATCGAAAAAACAAGTATTATAATGAAAAGCGTGCATTAGAGTTTGTAAAAAGTAACGGTAAATAATTTAAGGAGTAGATTTAAGGTTATCGGGGAAGCCTTCAATAACAATATCCCAAAGTTCTGGCAGCACGAAATACACAAAAAAGGTTAAGATGAATATAGAAATTATATTCATGACGATGCCTTTACTTACCATATCTGGAATTCGTAAATAACCAGACCCAAAAACAACGGCATTTGGAGGGGTTGCTACAGGCAACATAAAAGCGCAAGACGCAGCTACGGCAGCACCTACCATTAATATAAACGGATGCATATCAAAAGTTAAAGCCATAGGAGCTAAAACAGGTAAAAGCATTGCGGTTGTTGCTAAGTTCGATGTAATTTCAGTTAAAAAATTCACCGCCGCAATGAGCAATAGAATTAATATCAATGTGCTTACACCTTCTAAAGTTGTCATTTGGTTTCCAATCCATAAAGCTAACCCGCTAGATTCAAAACCTTTAGCTAATGCCATTCCACCTCCAAATAGTAAAATAATTCCCCAAGGTAAATCTTTGGTGTCTTGCCATGAAATTAATTTTTTGTGTTTCGTTTTTGAAGGTATGATAAAAAGTACAATGGCAAATAAAATAGCAATAATGGTATCGTCAATTTCCGGTAGTATGTTTTTGAGTAAAAAAGATCGTGTTATCCAACAAAATGCTGTAGTGGCAAATACTACCGCAACTATCTTCTCTTCGTAAGTCATTTTCCCCAATGCATTTAACAATCGTTTAATTTCCTGTTTACCACCAGGGAATTCTTTCTGATGAAAAGAAAAGGCAAACGAAGTTAAATACTTCCAGCAAATTAATAACAGAATAATGGAAATAGGAAATCCGAAAATGAACCATTGTGAAAATGTAATTTCGTAACCATAAGTTTCTGCCACAACGCCTGCTAAAACTAAGTTTGGAGGCGTTCCTATTAAGGTTGCTATACCACCAATAGAAGCGCTATAAGCAATAGCCAACATCAAGGCTTTTCCAAAAATCAAATTTTCATCTTCATCGGTATTGGGATTATCCTTCAATTGTTTTATGATAGCAATACCAATAGGGAGCATCATTACTGAAGTTGCTGTATTAGATATCCACATGGATAAAAATGCCGTAGCAACCATAAAACCTAGGATGATTTTTTTAACATTCAATCCAATGAGATTTATAATATTAAGCGCGATGCGTTTATGTAAATTCCATTTCTCAATAGCAATTGCAATCACAAATCCGCCTAAGTATAAAAACACGAATTTATGTCCGTAAGACTCAGTAGTTGTAGCAATATCTAAACTCCCCGTTAATGTAAATAATACTATGGGAAGTAAAGCCGTAGCTGCAATAGGTATGGCTTCAAAAATCCACCAAACAGCAATCCATAAAGTCGAAGCCAGAATACCGTTAGCTTCTTCCGATAAACCTTCAGGGTAAAAAAATAAGCGAATTAAAACAAATAGAAACGGACCCAATATGAGTCCAAAACGTTTAGCGTTAGTCATGAATCGTTTTAGAGTAGTTTAATTCTTAAAAATAGTTTTTATTTTGATAGCAGCAACATTTGAGATTTTATTTAATAAATGCAATACTTAAATATAATCGATTAAATTTCATGTAAATTTTAATATCTTCATGATAAAATAGAAAAATGCCTAAATCAGCAGAAGATAAAGCGAAAACTTCAGAATCCTTTTTGAATTTAAAAACGAGTAATCCACCTAAAAATAGTGTTGGATTTACCTCAATATTAAAAGTCATCGATCAGGTAGCAAAATATATGAAGCCTGCTGATGCCTTGAGGTTGGCTTCAAAAATAAACCAAAAAGGTGGTTTTGATTGCCCAGGTTGCGCATGGCCAGATCCAGACGATGAACGCTCTTCTTTAGGAGAGTTTTGCGAAAATGGCATTAAAGCCATTACTGAGGAAGCACAAAACAAAACGATTGGCTCTCTATTTTTTGAACAATATAGTGTTGATGAATTATCCAGTTGGTCTGATTTTGAAATAGGAAAATCAGGTCGTTTGGCAGAACCTATGTTTTTAGCAGAAGGCGCAACTCATTACACACCAATATCTTGGAATGAAGCTTTTAATAAAGTTGCTTATCATTTAAATGAACTCAATCATCCTGATGAAGCGGTGTTTTACACTTCAGGCAGAACAACCAATGAAGCTGCGTTCTTATATCAATTGTTTGTTAGAGAGTTTGGAACATCAAATTTACCAGACTGTTCCAATATGTGTCATGAAGCTAGCGGAAGTGCACTTTCTGAAACTTTAGGCATTGGCAAAGGCTCGGTGGTTTTAGATGATTTATATAAGGCAGAAGTGGTAATAGTTGTTGGACAAAACCCAGGAACAAATCATCCTAGAATGTTAAGTGCACTAGAAAAGTGCAAAATAAACGGTGGCAAAATTATTGCTATAAATCCTTTACCAGAAGCAGGATTAATTAAATTTACGAATCCGCAAAATCCAATTAAGTTATTAACTGGAGGTACACAAATAGCCGATGTATTTGTACCCATAACTATAAACGGAGATGTTGCTTTTTTTAAGGCTATTCTTTTAAAATTATTAGAGAAAGAAGAAGCACATGGCGATGTATTTGATAAGGCTTTTATTGAAACTTACACTAGTGGTTACGACGCTTTTATTTCCGATTTAAAGACTTTTAATTTTGAAGCGTGTTTAAAGGCTTCGGGAGTTTCAGAGAAGGTTTTTAATGATGTTTTTGAATTGATATTAAACCACGATAAGATCATTGTATGTTGGGCAATGGGCCTAACACAACATGAAAATGCCGTTGATAATATTCGAGAAATAGTAAACTTATTATTACTTAAAGGAAGTATTGGAAAAGAAGGAGCTGGGACTTGTCCTGTGCGAGGACATTCCAATGTTCAAGGTGACAGAACGGTTGGTATTTGGGAATCGGCACCACAAGCTTTTTTAGATAAAATTGAAAAAAAATACGGTTTTAAACCTTCGCATAAGCATGGATATTCTGTTATAGATGCAATAAAAGCCATGTATTATAAAGATGCTAAAGTGTTTTTTGGATTGGGCGGAAACTTTATATCTGCTGTTCCTGATACGTTGTATTCTGCAACCGCTTTAGCCAACTGCAATTTAACGGTTCACGTCAGTACCAAACTCAATCGATCGCATTTAGTTACGGGAAAAGAAGCGTTGATACTACCTTGTTTAGGACGCACAGAAAAAGATTATCAAAAAACAGGCTTGCAAGTTCAAAGTGTAGAAAACTCCATGGGTGTGGTGTCGGCAACCAAAGGGGTTTTGGATCCGTGTTCGGATAATATTATCAGTGAAGTTGCAGTAGTTTGCGGTATTGCGCATGCCACTTTAAAAGAAAAATCAAAGATCAATTGGTTACAATACAAAGATGATTATAACCTTGTTAGAAATGATATTGAAGACGTTGTTTCTGGATTCAGCGATTATAACAACCGATTAAAAAATCCATCTGGTTTTTATCTGCCAAATGGAGCTCGAGTTAGAGAATTTAATACCAAAACAGGAAAAGCAAATTTTTCAATAAATAAGCTTCCAAAATGGTCTTTAAAAGATAATGAATTGATTATGATGACAATACGTAGTCACGATCAGTTTAATACAACAATTTACGGATTAGACGACCGATATCGTGGGGTTTTCAATGAAAGGCGTATTATTTTTATGAATCGTGAAGACATGAAAGTAAGAGGTTTAAAAGAACATGAAGTTGTTAATTTATGTTCTGAATATCAAGGCACTAAACGAAAAGCCCCGAATTTCAAAGTTGTTGGTTACGAAATTCCTAAAAACTGTTGTGCCACTTACTTTCCTGAAACCAATGTACTCGTGCCTTTAGATAGTTTTGCACACACCGCTAAGACGCCAGCATCTAAGAGTGTTAAAATTACTATTGAAAAAGTTTAGCATTTCAATAAAAACAAATCCCATTATTTTCTTTAAAAGCAATTATTGGCATATCAATTTGTGAAATTGATAATAATTGGCTTTCTACGTAAATTTCTTAGATAAACACATGATAAAATAAGTATAAATACTTAGTTTTGTTTTAAAATACGTAGTTATGTATTCGTTTGTTACAGCATTTTGATAGTATAACTATCTTCTTTAAACGAATAGCATACAACCGTTTAACAATTAAAACGAAACGAATGAAACATATTATTGTTGTTGGAAATGGGATGGTTGGCTACAAGTTTTGCGAGAAATTTGTAGAAAAAGCAGCTTCTAAAGATTTTAAGATCACAGTTTTTGGAGAAGAACCGAGACCTGCTTACGATAGAGTTCATTTAAGTGAATTTTTTGAAAACCAAGATGCCAAAGCGTTAGAAATGGCACCATTAGAGTGGTATACAGAACATGGAATCGATTTAATTGTTGGTGAACGTGTTTCTGATATCCACAGATCAAAAAAAACAATTACTACTGTAACTGATCGTGAGTTTTCATACGATTATTTGGTTTTAGCGACAGGGTCTTCGGCATTTGTTCCGCCAATTAAAGGTGTTGAAAAGGAAGGTGTATTCGTTTACCGTACCATAGAAGATTTAGAAGGTATGTTAGCTTATGCAGCCAAGATTAAAGCGAACAATCCTAATGCTAAAGCAGCGGTTCTTGGTGGTGGATTGTTAGGTTTAGAAGCTGGTAAAGCAGTTATGGATATGGGCTTAGAACCTCATATCGTAGAATTTGCTTCAAAACTAATGCCTAGGCAATTAGATTTAAGAAGTAGTCAGGTATTACAATTAAAGTTAGAATCTATTGGTTTAAATATTCACTTAAGTAAGGCAACCAATCAGATACTTGGAGACAAAGCCATTACAGGTTTAGAGTTTGGTGAAGATGATGTTCTGGATGTTGATATGTTGGTTATTTCAGCTGGAATTAGACCGAGGGATGAACTCGGTAAAACTTGTGGTTTGGAAATGGGCGTTCGCGGTGGTATTGTAGTTGATAACAAAATGCAAACTTCCGATGAAAATATTTATGCCATTGGAGAGATCGCTTTATACAATCAAATGATTTATGGTTTAGTAGCCCCAGGTTACGATATGGCTGGTGTTGCCGTAGATCAAATTTTAGGTGATAGCGATTCATTAATGCCTGATGATATTGATATGTCTACTAAATTAAAGTTGATTGGCGTAGACGTGGCGAGTTTTGGAGAACCTTTTATGCCAGCAGCAAAAGGACATTCCATAATATTTGAAAATAAAACACAGTATTTATACAAAAGAATTAATGTTAGTCTTGATGGGAAATCATTACTAGGAGGAATTCTTGTTGGCGATGCTACAGACTATAACATGCTGCATCAAATATATTTAAACGGCATGGCAATTCCTGAAGATGCATCGCAACTTATATTACCTGCAAGCGAAGGTGGGGCTTCATTTGGTAGTGTTTTAGATTTACCAGATACGGCACAGGTTTGTTCTTGCGAGAGTGTTTCTAAAGGTGATATTTGCTGTTCTATTACAGATGGTGAGAGCCATAACTTATCAGATATTGTGGCTAAAACAAAAGCAACCTCTGGTTGTGGTGGTTGTAAACCAATGGTTGTTGATTTGGTGAACGAAACTTTAAAATCGTTAGGTAAAGAAGTTAAAGAAACCATTTGTGAGCATTTTAATTTTAGTCGTCAAGAACTTTACGATTTAATTAAAATAAATAGAGTTGCTGATTATGATGAAGCATTGAATTTATTTGGAGAAGGACATGGTTGCGAGGTTTGTAAACCGTTATTAGCATCAATATTTGCAACGATAACCATGGAAACGGCCAATAGGCAACCAACTATACAAGATACCAACGATAGGTTTTTAGCGAATATTCAACGAAATGGCACTTACTCTGTCGTGCCTAGAGTTGCAGGTGGAGAGATAACTCCAGATCAACTTATTGTTATTGGTGAAGTTGCAAAGAAATACGATTTATACACTAAAATTACAGGTGGACAGCGTATTGATTTATTTGGAGCTCAAATACATGAATTACCTTTGATTTGGAAAGAATTAATAGATGCAGGTTTTGAGAGTGGACATGCATACGGCAAATCGTTAAGAACGGTAAAAAGCTGCGTAGGTTCAACTTGGTGTAGATACGGAATGCACGAGAGTGTAACGTTTGCCATAGAGATTGAAAACCGATACAGAGGCTTACGTTCACCACATAAGTTAAAAGGAGGAGTTTCAGGTTGTATTAGAGAATGTGCTGAGGCAAGAGGTAAAGATTTTGGGCTGATTGCTGTGGACGGCGGATGGAATTTATATGTCTGCGGAAACGGTGGAGCTACACCAAAACATGCTATTTTACTCGCTGAACAATTGGATGACGAAACGGCTGTGAAATACTTAGATAGATTTTTAATGTATTACATACGAACTGCTGGTCCGTTGGTTAGAACAGCTCCTTGGTTAGATAAGCTTGAAGGCGGTATTGAATATTTGAAAAAAGTAGTTATTGAGGATTCTTTAGGGATTGCAGAAGATTTAGAGCAAGAAATGCAAGGTTTAGTAAATAAATATGAATGTGAGTGGAAGGAAGCTATTGAAAACCCAGAAATGATGAAACGTTTTAAGCATTTTGTGAATTCTGATGATACAGATGATAATTTAGTTTTTGTTCCGATGAGAGGACAGAAAATGCCAAAAGCTTGGGTTTAACTAAAGAATGCAAACAGACACCGCGTTAGGGATTGCAGAAGAAAGCCCGCAGCGACAGCGAGGACTTGTAACGGAAAGCCCGACCCTTGTGGTAACGCCAATATTAAAAATATTTAAAACATAAGATTATGCAAGATATATTAAGTCAATACGAAACAGTTACTGAAAACGCAGTAAAAGAGTGGTTTAAAGTTGGTTTGACCTCAGATTTTCCTGAGAATAGTGGCGCCTGTATAAAGTATAAAACCAAGCAAATTGCGGTTTATAATTTTGCAAGAACTGGAAAATGGTATGCTTGCCAAAATTTATGTCCGCATAAAATGGAAATGGTACTTTCGTTAGGGATGATAGGCGATAAGGAAGGGGTTCCTAAAGTGGCTTGCCCAATGCATAAAAAGAATTTTTCTTTAGAAGACGGATCGAATCTTGCAGGTGAAGATTTAAAAATTGCGACCTATCCTGTTAAAATTAAAGACGGAAATGTGTATATTGGCTTCTCAGATTAAAGATTTGATTAAAACCATTCCTGATGAAACCAACAAGATTTGAAACTGCCCTTGCTTTAATAGATAAAAAAAACGCTGAAGATAAAAATACGTACCAAGTATTTGGTATTGAATACCCAAAAGAGTTGCTGTATTCGCAGCGAATGACAAGAAAGTTATTGCAGTTTAACCCTAATGCTTCTAAGGCATTACAAATTGCAGCACGCGCTCAACATATTTGTAGATGGAAAATTCCTAGAGACGAATACCCAATGGATCGTGTTGGTTACTTAAAATGGCGCGAAACCTTAAAGAAAATGCATGCTGAATTAACTGCCGAAATTCTAAATCAGGTGGGTTACGACCAACAGTTTGTGGATAGAGTTTCATTTTTAATTAACAAAAAACTCATTAAGAAAAACGAGGAAAGTCAAACGCTAGAAGACACGATTTGTTTGGTGTTTTTAGATTATTACTTTGAGGAGTTTGCAGCGAAACATGAAGAAGAAAAAATTATTGATATACTTAAAAAAACTTGGGTAAAAATGTCTGATAAAGGGCATGAAGCCGCATTACAACTCCCATTCTCTGAAAAGAGTTTAGCTTTAGTTAAGCAAGCTATATCTTAAAAATTAGCACATGACAAAACTGGGTAATTCATTAGACCAAAGAACGTTTGATAAATTACGTCGTTTATACATTATTGCTTTAAGTACAATCGCCGTTTCTATTATTGTAAGTCAGTTACTTATTCGTTCGCATTTAAGTAGACAAGAGAGCGATTCTTCAGTTATAAACGTTGCTGGAAGGCAGCGTATGTTAAGCCAGAAACTTACCAAGGATATTGTTTCACTTTCTGCTGAAACGAATACCACAAAAATAAGTCAATTAAAAGATCAGATTAGAGCGACTTTAAAGCTCTGGGAATTATCGCACGATGCACTTCAAAAAGGTAATGATAGTTTAGGACTACCTGGAGACAATAGTCTTGCGGTTAGTGAGAAATTCAAGCTTCTAAATCCGGTTTTTGATACGATACAATCGGCTACAACAAGCATTATTAATTCTCCTGTTGATAGTGAGAATGCATTCTTGGAAAAGTACAGCCCTGAAATTGAAAAGGTAAAAGCAAACGAAGGGGAGTTTTTAAAACTCATGGACGATATTGTGAACCAATACGACCTAGAGGCAGACCATAAAGTAGCTTGGTTGCGCCAATTAGAGTTATGGCTTACTATTTTAACGTTACTCATTTTATTAGGGGAATTCTTGTTTATATTTTGGCCTGCTGCGAAATCGGTAAAGTCTATTTTATCTGATTTATTAACGGCGGAAAAGCATGCTAAAAAAATGGCTTATGATGCTGATATACTAAGTATTTCGAAAGAGAAGTCGATTAAAGAACTTCGGGCATTAAGTCGTGCGATGGACGACACCTTATTATTTGCTAGAATTCTTCCTAACGGGACCATTGTACACATGGGAAATAAATTTTCGCGTTTATTTAAATATTCAAAATTTAATGATGCGACCATGATTTGGGACGTTTTATCTCATATTGAAACCGAACAACTCGCCATAGAAGATGTTATAACCAAAAACATTAAAACGGGATGGCAGGGTGAAGTCAAGGCAACAACCAAAGATAAGATTGACATATGGTTAGAGATGGCTATTATTCCTTATAATCCTACGGAAGACAAATCGGAAATTCTGATTATAGCTTCTGATATTACAATGCGAAAACAAGCACAGTTAGAAATCGACAGATTGACAACAAAAAGCTTTGAGGAAAAGATGAATCAGCAAAAGGTTATCTCGAGTAAAATTATCGAAAACCAGGAAAAGGAACAGAACAGAATTGCTAAAGATGTACACGATGGAATTGGGCAGATGCTTACTGGTTTAAAATATAATTTAGAAAGTATTGATACTAGTGATATTAATAAAGCAAAAGTTAAAATAGAGCATCTTAAAGAATTGACTTCCAATATTATAAAAGGAGTTAGAACAGCTACTTTTAATTTGACACCACCAGAATTAACCGATCATGGTATTGTTCCTGCGATTAACAAATTGGTACAAGAACTTTCGAAATTAACTGGAAAGGATATTGTGTTTTTTAATAAAACAGATTTCAATCAGCGTTTAGATTCTTTAGAAGAAATTAATATTTATCGCATTACTCAAGAGGCCATAAACAATGCTATAAAATATGCCGATTCCACTCATATTTTGGTATCATTATCGCATAGTAAAAACATATTAAGTATTGTAATAGATGATAATGGTAAGGGTTTTGACCCAAGTAAAGTGAAACACATTAAAGCAGGTGATGGTGGCATGGGGCTCACCTTTATGCAGGAACGTATAAAATATATTGATGGTAGACTCTTTTTAAATTCTGAAGAAGGTAAGGGAACACGTATTACATTAAATATTCCGCTAAAATAAGTGATTTATGAAAAGAAAACTCATAAGTACAGGCTCTACCTTTGAAGAAAAAATCGGGTATTCGAGAGCAGTAGTGCAAGGCGATTGGGTATTTGTATCAGGTACAACAGGCTATAATTACGACAATATGACCATTAGCGAAGATATAGCTGAACAAACCGAACAATGCTTACTTAATATAAAAAATACACTAGAAAAAGCCAATGCAAGTTTATCTGATATTGTTAGGGTTACTTATATTTTACCAGAAGCAAGCGATTTTGAAATGTGTTGGCCAATTTTAAGAAAATACCTTGGCGATATTAAACCTGCAGCAACTATGTTTTCGGCGAAATTAGCAGACAACAAAATGAAAATAGAAATTCAGGTCACCGCTTTAAAAAGTTGAAAAATACGTAGTATTACTTAAAATCACTACTTTTGTACTTATAATTAGTATTTATGGATATTATCAATGTAGTACTTGCAGACGACCATGTACTGGTAAGAGATGGCATTAAGGCGTTATTAGAAGACCAATCTGGAATTGTAGTGATAGATGAGGCCTCAAATGGAAAAGAGGCTTTAGAAGTGATAAAAAGGAATCAACCCCATGTATTAATTGTTGATATAAGAATGCCGGAAATGAATGGTATTGAAGTAGTTCGCGAAATCAATAATTCTAATAGTGATGTGAAGACTTTGGTACTCTCTATGCATGATTCCGAGGAATATGTGGTGCAAGCAATTCAAGCGGGTGCCGATGGTTATTTGCTGAAAGGGGCGAGTAAAGAAGAGTTTTTGAAGGCTTTAACTAAAGTGGCTTCTGGAGGTAAATACTTCACAGGTGATGTATCGGCCATTATCATGAATAATTTTGTGAATGGGAATACAAACACAGCGGTTAATCCAGTTAATACACCTAAAGAAGATCCTTTTAAACTTACCAAGCGTGAAAAGCAAATACTTAGTTTGGTTCTTCAATTGAAGAATAATAAAGATATTGCAGATGAACTTCAAATAAGCAAGCGAACTGCCGAAGTACACCGGTTTAATTTAATGAAAAAGTTGGAAGTAAAGAACTTAATGGAATTAAGTAATAAGGCCAAAGAATTTGGGTTGGTGTCTTAATTTATAATACTATGTGAAATAGATAACCTTCATTAAGATTGAATTTTATATACTTGATTGACTGGTTAATAAGATCATAAATACACAATATGGAGTTTTTTAGAATTATAAATTTAAAGACACAAGACAAGATTATTCAAGATGAATTAACTATTGAAAATCTAGAATATATTAGCAATGAGATTTTTGTTATTGGTGATCAAAATAATACTGAAGCTGATATTGGAGGTATTTGGGGTGAATTCACTTTAACTCGAACGCTTATCAAAGGAGGGCTGCGTTTTGCTTTAGTAGAATGCCCAAATGCATTAGCGTGGACAATTACAACTGGAATTCTTCCAGATCCTGACGCTGTAGTCATTCATCTAACAATAAATCGTCAACAACAAAAAGAATCATTTATTGAAGAAATTGAAGAATTTTTAGATGACCAAAGTAATTGTTTGCAAAACTTTTTCAATAAGATTTCGCAATCAAAGGTGAGATAACGAAAGTCTACAACATAATCAATTCATTATTGGTAAAAGCCTACATATGTAAGTCCTCGTGGTCTTTCAATCTGTGATTTATTTGTTAAATGAGGTGTTAAAAACGCGAATCTTTGCATATGCAAAGTCGTTGCACACATATTTATGTTGTCACAATTACAAAAATCACAACTATTTACCCTTAGATTTTATTAATTCCATAAAATCCGCATTTCTATTTTGTCAAACTCATATTTATTTACAAATACGTACGCAATTTTAAATTTAATTAAGTATTAATACTTAGTTTTGTACGTATAAAAGTACTTAATTATGAATAATACAATACCAACTAAGTCCACGACATTAAATTTATTAAATCTTAGAAACGTTTCAATACGTACATTTTGGATTACTGCCATATCCTTTTTCATGTGTTTCTTCGCATGGTTCGGGATTGTGCCTTTTATGCCAGATGTTGTTCGCGATTTGGGTTTAACACCCGATCAAAAATGGAATTCCATTATTTTGGCGGTTACAGGTACCGTATTTGCTAGATTACTTATCGGAAAATTATGTGATAAATACGGACCAAGACTTTGCTATACTTGGCTACTTATATTAGGAGCTATTCCGGTAATTCTGTGTGGTTTGGTACAAACACCTACACAATTTTTAATTTGTAGATTGTTTATTGGATTTATTGGTGCCTCTTTTGTTATTACTCAAGTACACACTTCATTAATGTTTGCACCTAATATTGTTGGAACAGCAAACGCCACATCAGCGGGATGGGGCAATTTAGGAGGAGGAGCCAACCGTTTGGGAATGCCTTTAATAGCATCGGCAGTTGTTGCTTTTGGTGTTGCTGATACCGAAGCATGGAGATACGCGATGGTAATTGCCGGAATTGTTTGCTTTTTAATGGGTCTAGTATATTTCTTTTTTACTCAAGATACTCCAGAAGGAAATTTTAAAGATTTAAAAGAATCGGGTATTGCTATTGATAAAAAGAAAGATAAAGTAGGCTTTTTAGCAGTATTGAATGATTATAGAATCTGGATATTATTTCTAGTATATGCAGCAAGTTTTGGTATCGAATTAACTGTTTATGGTACAATGGATGATTATCTTCAAAATACGTTTCAATTAGAAAGAATTACGGCCGGAAATATTGTGTTGTCTTTTGCTTTAATGAATATTTTTGCTAGAACTTTAGGAGGCTTTTTTGGAGATAAATTTGGTAAGTTAAAAGGTTTAAGAGGTCGTGTTTTGTTCCTGTCTTTTATTTTAACAGTTCAAGGTATCATGCTAGTTACATTTTCTTTAACTACGAGTATAGTTATAGGATTCATCTTTTTAATATTGTTTAGCTTAAGTGTTCAAATGGCCGAAGGCGCGACGTTCTCTGTTGTTCCGTTTATTAATAAAAAGGCGATTGGTTCTGTTTCTGGTATTGTTGGAGCAGGAGGTAATGTAGGGGCTTTTTTAGCAGCATTTTTATTGAAGTCAAAATCCGCATTAGCTGAAAAAACTGCGATTCTGGAAAATAAGGGTATGAGTGAAGAATTGTTACAAGCAGCACAATCTTCAGCTTCTTCATTAGCCGTTTCAGAAGGATATATGTTAATAGGTTTTATTGTGGTTATTATTGGGTTTCTTGCCTTAGCCATTAAGTTTTCGCCAGCAGACGAAAAGCAAGATATTCCTAGTGAAGATATGGACAACGAACTCATGGAAGGATTGCAAACTATAAAATTAAATAGCTAAATTTTTAATGTCATTATTAACGATTTAAAAATTTAAAGTCTATTTTTTAAGGTATTCAGAATAATAAAAGCGGTGTTTGTTTGGTATAAATATATTGTCTTATTTAGTAATAAATGTTGGTCTAAATGATTAAAAACGAAGTCAAAACAACGTGTTCATATTGTGGTGTAGGTTGCGGCATTATTGTTAAAAAAGATGCCAACAACAAAGTTTTTGTCGAAGGAGATAAGGACCACCCTGTAAACAAAGGCATGTTATGCTCTAAAGGTATGAATTTGCATTATGTAGCAAATGACGTGTCAGACAGAATTCTGTATCCAGAGATGCGTTGGAGTCGTTCACATCCTAGAGAGCGCGTGAGTTGGGACGATGCTTTAGATCGTGCTGCTAGTGTTTTTAAATCCATCATAAAAAAACACGGACCCGATAGTGTTGGGTTTTATGTATCTGGACAAAGTTTAACTGAAGAATATTACATTGCAAATAAACTTACCAAAGGTTTTATTGGAACAAATAATATAGATACAAATTCTCGCTTATGCATGAGCTCTGCTGTAGTGGGATATAAGAAAACTTTTGGTGAAGATAGTGTGCCAATTTCATATGCAGATATAGAACTTGCAGATACATTTTTAATCACTGGAGCAAATCCTGCTTGGTGCCATCCCATTTTGTTCAGAAGATTAGAAAAGCATAAAGAGGAAAATCCGAATGTTAAAATTATAGTTGTAGACCCTAGAAAAACGGATACTGCAAACTTCGCAGATATTCATTTACAATTGCTACCTGGAACCGATGTTGTTTTGTATAATGCCATTGCTAGATGCTTGTATAAACGAGGATTAATCGATGAAGATTTTATTAAAAATCATACAGATGGTTTTCAAGAATATAAAGATTTAATTTTCAAGACTTCTTTAAAGCAAGCTTCAAAAATATGTGGTGTTTCAGAAAAGGATATTCAAAAAGCAGCCGATACCATAGGGGTTTCCAAAGGATTTATTAGCATGTGGGCTATGGGGCTTAACCAAAGTGTGGTTGGTACAGATAAAAATGTATCGCTTTTAAATTTATCATTAATAACAGGACAAGTTGGAAAACCGGGTTGCGGACCATTTTCTTTAACAGGACAGCCTAATGCTATGGGTGGTCGCGAAGTTGGTGGTATGGCCAATTTACTGGCAGTACACAAAGACCTAATGAATGAAGAACACCGTAGAGAAGTGGCTCAGTTTTGGGGCGTTGATAAAATCAACCCAAAACCTGGGTTAACAGCTACTGAAATGTTTGATGCTTTAGAAAGCGGAAAACTTAAAGCGGTGTGGATTGCTTGTACTAATCCGCTAGTAAGCTTACCAAACCTGAATAGGATTGAAAAAGCCATGGAAAACGCAAAGTTTGTGGTGGTTCAAGATATATCGCATAAATCGGATACGGTTGCTTTTGCAGATTTAGTGTTGCCAGCAGCTGGATGGTTAGAGAAAGAAGGAACTATGACAAATTCTGAAAGAAGAATTTCATATCTACCTAAAGAAATTGATGCTCCAGGAGAAGCAAGACCTGATGTTGAAATATTTTGTGATTTCGCAAAACGCATGGGCTTTAGAGGGTTTAATTTTAATAGTTCAAGCGAGATTTATGATGAATACGCTGCCATGACCAAAGGCACAAATATTGATGTGTCTTACTTAAATTACGACAGATTAAAAAATGAAGGTACGTTCCAGTGGCCAGTACCAGAGCATAGACATGAAGGAACGCCAAGACTTTTTCAGAATAAAAAGTTTTATACGGCTTCAGGGAATGCGAAATTTAATTTACCAAGTTCTATAGAGAATAATTCTGTTTTGCCAAATGAAGACTTCCCATTAATTCTTACAACGGGTAGAGTTAGAGATCAATGGCATACCATGACCAAGACAGGAAAGGTATCACGTTTAAAAACTCATTACCCAACACCAGTTTTAGAAATTCATCCAGTAGATGCGTATTTGTACAAAATTAAAAATGGCGATATCACCGAAATTACTAGTGAAAACGGTGTGGTAAGAGTTCGAGCTAGTGTTACAGAAAATATCAAGAAAGGCGTGGTTTTTCTACCAATGCATTGGGGTAAGCAGTTGCAAAGTAATTTAAACAGAGCAAATAATTTAACCAATACTCATGTAGATCCAGTATCTAAAGAACCTGATTTCAAGTTTACTAGAGTTTCAGTTTCAAAACATAAAAAGAAAGTAGAAAAAATTATAATCGCTGGGGCAGGAGCTGCGGCTTTTAGGTTTGTTCAAAACTATAGAGAACAAAATGAAACCGACGAAATACATGTGTTTTCAAAAGAGCCTAATTTATTTTATAACAGAGTATTACTACCTGAGTATGTTACAGAAGAATTGTCTTGGGATGAACTCTTAAAAATAAAAGAGAAAGAGCTAAAAAAACTTAACATTCAATTACATCCTGAAACCTATTTAACAAAGGTTGATAAAACTCATAAAACGGTTACCGATAATACCGGTGAAACCCATCAATTTAACAAACTTATTTTAGCGACTGGAAGTCGCGCTTTCGTACCTAAGGATGTTCAAATAGATTTACCGGGTCGTTTTACCATGCGTAATAAAAGTGATGCGGATAGTTTTAAAGCTTATTTAGAGGCTACTAATTTACCTCCTGAAGAACAACATGTGGTAATTGTTGGTGGTGGCCTATTAGGATTAGAATTAGCTGCTGCCATGAAGCATAAAAACGCTAAAATCACCATAGTGCAGCGAGGTTCACGTTTAATGGAACGTCAATTAGATTTGGTATCAAGTAAACTACTTGCGTTAGATGTTCAAGAAAGAGGCATTCAAATTTATTTTGATAATGAAGTAAGCACCGTATTTGATGATGAGGATACGGGTGAATTAAACATTACCTTAAAGAGTGGAAAATTTATTACTGCCAACGCTATTGTTTATGCCATTGGGACTATTCCTAACGTAGAAATAGCCCGAGAAAACGGCATTTCTTGTAGAAGAGGGGTTATTGTTAATCAGCATTTACAATCTTCCCATCCAGATATTTTTGCCATTGGTGAAATTGCAGAATACAACAATCAATTATTTGGAATTACATCGGCAGCTGAAGAGCAAGCTAATATTCTGGCAAATTTTATAGCGGGTGATATCAGTTGTGCTTATAACGGTTCAGTTTTAATGAATATTTTAAAGTTTAATGATCTTAACCTTTGCAGTATAGGTGAAATAAATGTTCCTGAAAATGATGATAGCTTTGAAGAAATAATATTTACCGATATTAAAAAGCGCTATTATAAAAAGTGTATTGTAAAAGACGATTTATTAATTGGTGCGGTTTTAATGGGGGATAAAAATGAATTTGCCGAATTTAAAACCATGATTGAAAGTAAGATTGAAATGGCCGAAAAGCGTGATAAGCTACTTCGAGGTTCGTCTAATGACGTTCCTGTTTTGGGTAAATTAGTCTGTTCATGTAGTCAAGTGGGTGCAGGAAATATAGAAGAAACCATTGCCAAAGGCTGTACCGATTTCACAGAATTATGTAATAAAACAGGTGCAGGATTAGGTTGTGGTAGTTGCAAAACAGAAGTTAGAGACATACTTCAAAATTCAAAAATTCTAGTATGATGAAGGAGCCATATAGATTACGAATAAATGGAGGTGTGTTATCACCAGGTGAGTTACATTACATTTGTGAAGCAGCCGAAGCTTTAGGTTTAGATGCCATTTCTTTTGGTTCCCGTCAAGATATTATTTTCCCAGAAGAAATTGATGAAAGTAAGTTTAGCCAGTTTAATAAAATTCAGTTTGTAAAACCTAAAAGAGATGGTGTAGAAAATATTTCTTCATCTTATGTTTCAGCTGAAATTTTACCAAGTACATCATGGTTAACTAGTGATCGTTATCTGTATGTTATAGAGCAGTTTAAACACAATCCGAAGCTTCGTATTAATGTTATTGACCCCAAACAACGATTAGTACCGTTATTTACAGGAAATGTGAATTTTATTGCCTCAGAGCATGAAGATTATTGGTATTTATATTTAAGATTACCAGGTTGGGAAAAAACTAAAATGTATCCAGCTTTAATTTATAGCTGGGACATGGATAAGATAGAACTCGCAATTGAAAATATATTAATTGAAGAACCAGAATCTATTGAAATGGTTTTTGATTTAGTTAGCGACGCTATTGATACTAACAATAGAACTGTCGATAAACCTTTAGAGGTGCCTTTTTATCCATTTCCGTATTACGAAGGCATGAATAGAATTGCTTCAGATAGGTATTGGTTAGGATTGTATTGGCGAAATAACCGATACGACTTAAAATTTCTGAAAGCCATGTGCGAGTTGTGTTCCGAAAATAAAATCGGAAAAATATCTATCACACCATGGAAATCATTTATTGTAAAAGGAATTCCGTTAGAATCAAAATTAAAATGGGAAAAACTCTTAGGAAAATTTGGTATTAATGTCCGCCATTCTATGTTAGAGATGAACTGGCATTTACCAGTAAATGATAAAGACGCATTAAATCTCAAAAAATATTTAGTGACCAATTTCGACCAAAATGATATCAGTACTTATGGTTTAACCTTCGGGATTACTAGTTATGATAGCGATACATATAATTTTACTTCAATAGTAGTTGAAAAAAATAAAAAGCCTGAACAAATTGGTGATTTTAAAATAAGAGACACCTATAACTTACTGTATGCTAAGAATTTCGACCCGAATACGCAAGAATATATCATGCATGTTCAAGATGTTGATAAAGTGGAACTTCCAGGGTTGTTGATGGAATTGAGTCAGCTTTATTTTGAACAATTAGGAAACGAGCCTGAGCAAGAAACGGTTAAAACCATAATAAAAGAAACCACAGAAGAAGAAGTCTATCAATGCTCGGAATGTATGACAGTTTATAATGAGAGTTATGGCGATATTACTCAAGAAATTCTACCAAATACACCGTTTAAAAGTCTGCCTAACACGTACGAATGTTCGGTCTGTGATGCGCCTTTAAGCAGTTTCGAAAAGAAAATGTTAAAAACCAAAATGCGGTAATAGCTATTCGTCGACACTTAAATTCCAATTATCGTTAAAGACATTGCATTAAAAGAAAATCTAAAAATAGGGAAGAAATCGGGAATACATTTGCATCAGTAAATAATTATATTAAATCTGTTGAAATGAAAAATATATTACCAAGATTCCTTGTAAACTTTGCGAATATTTTGTTTTACAATATTGCAAATCAAAAAACAGCAACTAATTTTGAATTAGAAGCAAATTCTTCTCACCAAAATGCTGATGAAATGCAACAATACTTAGTAAATAGGAATCTAAGACACATAGAATATATTAATCAACTTGAAAAACAGATTGAAGTTAGCCAAATTCAAGGATTTTCTCAAGATTTCTATGATGAGTTAAAATCATCAAAATTAATATGTAAAATAAACACTATTAATACAACTCGAAAAATCGCATAAACTCTTACGCAGCCTAAATTAGAAAATATCAAAACCATTCGTCGACACTTAATTACCATCTATCTACACTAATGGTTTATTTAACTTAATTAAAGTTTCTCACCAAGGAATAACCCTAACTTTATCTATTAAAAAAATAGACTAATCCAAATTCCTAATGAAAAATTTAAATATATTGTTAATTGAAGACGACATGATTGAAGTGATGAAATTGAATAGAACAATTTCATCGCTTAATTTAAATCATAATATTATTGAAGCCAATAACGGTGAAGATGCGTTGAAAATTTTAGAAAAAAAAGACCAATTACCAGACGTTATTTTGTTAGATTTGAATATGCCAAAAATTAACGGTATTGAGTTTTTGAAAATTTTGAAACAAGATAATGTTTTAAAGTATATCCCTACTATTATTTTAACAACTTCAAGTAATCAGCGAGATTTATTAGAATGTTACGAAATAGGTATTGCAGGTTATGTGTTAAAGCCTTTGAAATATGAGGATTATATAACTAAAATTGAAAAATTATTGGCCTATTGGAGTATTAACGAACTAAAACAAGTTTAATGAAAGGTATTGTATTTACAGAGTTTTTAGAATTAGTAGAAGATAAATTTGGGTTAGAAATGGTTGATAAAATCATTAATAATTCAGACTTAGAATCGAATGGAGTATATACGTCAGTAGGAACTTATAAGTTCTCTGAAATGTTACAATTACTTCAACATTTAAGTTCATACACAGGCATTTCTATTGACGATTTATTGTTAGTATATGCAGAACATTTTTTTAGTGTTTTAGAGGAAAGTTATCCTGGGCTTTTGGCAACTTATAGCGACCCAATTGAAATGATTTCCTCAATAGAAAATCATATTCATGTAGAAGTAAGAAAGATATACCCCGATGCTGAATTACCTTCTTTTGAAGTTGTTGAAAAAACTGAAAACTCACTCATAATGATTTATAAATCAAGTAGAGCAATGCATCATTTTGGTTTGGGTTTAATGAATAAAACGTTCGAACATTTTAATTCAACAGCAACAATTGTTTTAGAGAATTTAAAAGAAGATGGTACAGAAGTTAAGTTTTTAATTAACAAAAATTAATGAGTCAAAACCAAATTGACATCTTACAGCGTGCACTCGCACGTGAAAAATCGGCCAGAAAACAGGCAGAAAAAATATTGGAAAGTAAATCTGCTGAATTATTCCAAGCTAGACAACTACTAGAAAAATCTTACGCTGAATTAGAAGCTTTACTTAATAAAACAGACTCCCAACTCCAAGGTGTATTTGAGAATATTGTAGATCCTTACTTAATAATGGATTTAACAGGTAATGTTTTAAAAATGAACAATGCCGCGGTAAGTTTATTTGGTTTTGAGAATGAAAAAGTAGATTTCAACCTCAATGATATGGTTTTTCCATCTGATATAAAGAAAGTAGTTAAATCTTTCGAAAACCTTATGAAGGACGGTATTTTAACTGATTTTGAAATTACTATAAAGAACAATATTAATGAAATAAAACTAGTACACGTCAATGCTAGTATTATTTATGAAAAGGGAGAAGCAGTTGCCGCACAAGGAATAATTAGAGATATCACAACGGTAAGAGAAAAAGAACTTGTTATTGAGGTTATTAATGACATTGCTCAATCAATATTGGGGAAATTTGATATTTATGAAATAGCGTATCAAATTACAGATAAAATTGCTAAGTACTTAGAATCTCAAGATTGTGTCATTTATCTATATAATGACACGGACAATACACTCGAACAAATTTCGGCGTATGGTGAAAAATTGGATGAAAATAGCCAAATTGTAAATAAAATTGTTTTAAAAGAAGGCGTTGGTATTGTTGGCGCCGTAGCGAAATCTGGTAAGGCCGAAATTATTACTAATGCAGATTTAGACAAAAGATATGTAAAGGACATTGTGGAAAGAAAATCAGAAATCACAATTCCCATAATGATAGGAGATAAAGTACTTGGAATAATAGATTCAGAACATGAAGAAGAAAATTATTTCACCGAAAAGCATTTAAATATGCTTATGAGTATTGCCGGCATTGTTGCTTTGCAATTAAAAAGTGCTATCGATTTAAGAGAACGCAAAAAAGCTGAGGAGCAACTTATAGAGTCGGAAAACAGGTTATCAGCTCTTATTTTAAATCTTGATAGTGGTGTTTTATTAGAGGATGAGAACAGAAAAATTGTGATTACAAACAAGAAATTTTGCGAGTTTTTTAATATTCCATTGTCACCAGAGTCGTTAATTGGTCAAGATTGTACAGAATCAGCAGAACAAAGTAAAGGTCTTTTTGAAAACCCTGAAGAATTTGTGAAAGGAATTGATCGATTATTAAGAAACCAAAAAGTTGTATTGGGTGAAGAACTCAAAATGGTTAATGGCAAAATACTAGAACGCGATTATATTCCTATTTATGAAAACAAATTTTATAAAGGGCATTTATGGACCTATAGAGATGTAACTTTAAGAAGAAAATATCGTAAAAGTTTAGAGGCTCAAAGGCAAAAATATAGCAATATTATAGCAAATATGAACTTAGGCCTTATGGAGGTTGATCTTGATGATAAGATTTTAATGATTAATAATAGTTTTGCTGAAATGTCTGGTTACAAAGAAGAAGAAATAATCGGTAAAATTGCGAATGAAACTTTTACATTTGAAAAAAGCTCTGAAACTATAGTAAAAGAAAACAATAAACGTAAAAAAGGAATGGCCAATTCATACGAAGTTATTGTAAAAAGGAACGATGGAGAGCTGAGAAACTGGCTGGTGAGTGGAGCACCCAATTATAATTTAAATGGGGAAGTTATAGGGTCTATTGGTATTCATCTTGACATAACGGACATAAAAAATCTGCAGAAACAAAAAGAAAAACTAGTAAGAGATTTAGAAATTACAAATAACGAACTTCAAGAATATGCTCATATAGTTTCACACGATTTAAAATCACCATTAAGAAGCATTAATGCACTTGTATCTTGGTTAAAAGAAGATAACAAGGGGAAACTGGATGACATAAGTATGCAAAATTTTGGACTAATTGAGACTACTCTTGAAAAAATGGAAAATCTAATTTCTGATATTCTCGAATACTCTAGCGTTGGAAGCGATTCATCAAAAAAGGAAAATGTAGATTTAAATGTGGTATTGTCTGAAATTATTCATCTTTTGCACATCCCAGAGCACATAAAATTAGAAATTTTAAAACCATTACCTACAATAACGGGTGATAGTACCATGTTACAGCAGGTGTTTCAAAATATAGTTGGTAATGCCATTCGTTACATGGATAAGAATCAAGGATTAATTCAGATTGATTTTAAAAATCAAAAATCATTTTACGAATTTTCGATTAAAGATAACGGTATGGGTATTGATAAGAAATATCATGATAAAATTTTTAAGATATTTCACTCTTTAAACAAAAGTAAAGATTCTACAGGTATTGGCTTATCAATAGTTAAAAAGATAGTAGAAATTCATAAAGGAAAAGTTTGGTTAGATTCTGAACCAGGTGTTGGTACAACATTTTATTTTACACTTAAAAAATGATACAAGAAACCCCGAATTTAAATTATATCGAAAAGTTATCTGGCGGTGATTTGACATTTCAGGAAAAACTTATTGGTATTATTAAAACAGAATTTCCTGAAGAGAAAGAAATATACCTTAATAATATTGAATCCAGAAATTTTAAAGAAGCTTCTGAGATTGTACACAAACTTAAACATAAAATTAGTATTTTAGGGCTTGAAAAAAGTTACGAAGTTGCTGCCAATTTTGAAAATAGTTTATTGGAGAATAGAGCAGAAGGTAAAGCAGATTTTGAAAATATTTTAAAATCTATTACCAACTTTTTAGCTACTCTATAATTTTATTTTATGAATTGTATAATTATTGATGATGAAGCTACGGCTAGGGCTATAATAGGCCAATTATGCTCAAATTTTAAAAATCTTGATGTAGTAGAAGAATTTCCCAATGCCATTCAAGCCATTAAATATTTAAATCAGAACAAAGTTGATTTAATACTACTTGATATTCATATGCCTGATTTTACAGGGTTTGATTTTATTGCCACTTTAAAAAATCCTCCTAAAATTATATTAACAACTTCAGATCCTCAATTTGCGATACAAGCTTTTGAATATGAATGTATTGTTGACTATTTGGTAAAGCCTATTGAGTTAGCACGTTTTGAAAAGGCAATTCAAAAAGCTGAATCTGTGGCTGCTAAACCTGTTAAAAATGTGGAAACTGTAAATGCTTCTGCTGGAAGTGTCGAAACTTCTTCTGGTAACGATTTATATGTAAATATTGATCGACGGCTTATTAAAATTGACATCCCTAGTATTTATTTAGTTGAAGCCAAAGGTGATTACATAAATGTAAAAACTGAAGAAAAGAATTATACCGTTCATTCTACCTTAAAAAAAATAGAGGATAAATTGCCTAGCGATTTATTCTTAAAAGTACACAGATCTTTTATTATAAATACTAAGAAAATAATAGACATTGAAGATAATAGTGTGCTCATAAAAAAAGACGTGATTCCTGTTAGTCGTGCTAATCGTCCGGAGTTGATGAAACGTTTAAATTTGCTGTAGTCAATTTTACTTCTTTCAAAGAAATCTTTTTCTTCATGGAATTTGAGGTCGTCTAACGCCCTTACTTATTTAATTACATATTCACATCAAGAGTTTAATTCAATTTAACACTTGTTACTCGCCATTCGTCTGCACTAAATTCGACTCTATCGAAATATTAGCTTTATCCTATTGTTTAAAATTAATTTTGTGGCAAATATTTTATGTTATGAAAATATTAGCACAACTTTTAATTTTAATAGGTTTTATAGTAAATGCGCAAGACACACCATTTAATTGCAATAATAATGCCTATTTATTTCAGTATAACGATGTTTATGCCGTTGATTTAGCTTCGGGAAATTCATATTTGGCTCATGCCGATGTTACCCCGGGTAATATTAATGCTACAGCATACAATCCTGCCGATGGTTATATTTGGGGGTCATTAAGTTCACCATCAAAAACTATCGTTCGTATTGGGCAAAACTTTGAAACCACAACGTTATATATAGATGAATTACCGACAAATAATCGTTATGTAGGTGATGTTAGTGCAGAAGGTATTTATTATTTAAAGGGAGGAGGGTCAACTTATTATAAAGTAAACCTTAATCCCGAATCTGCCAATTATGGTGAGTTTATTTCGTCTGAAACGTTATCACAAAACATTAGTATTCATGATTGGGCATTTAATGCAGTTGATGGGAATTTATATGCTTTAGAGAAAAACACAAATATTTTATATAGAATTAACCCCGTAACAAGCGAAGTTCAAGCTTTAGGAGTTGTTCCTGTTTTATCTGGTTTAAATTATACTTATGGAGCGGTTTATTTTGATGCCTCAGGACGTTTTTATGCCTCGGCAAACCAAACAGGAACTATCTATGTTATTCAAGCCGTTCAAGATTTAAATGGCCAAAATACTATCGAATCTAATTTATTTGCTTTCGGACCAGCCAGTTCACAGAATGATGGGGCACGTTGTCCTAGCGCTGCTGTACCACAAGAAGATTGTGATAACGGAATTGATGATGATGGCGATGGATTAATTGATTGCGAAGATCCTTCATGTTCTGGTTATTCAAGCTGTCCAGTTATTGAAATCACATCCACTTCTAGTGCAAATCTGGGAGGTTTAGAGAGTAATAATAGGTTATCTCAACAAGTTAGTAAGCGTAACTTTGGTCGTGCCAAAACCGGCTATATATTTGACCAAAGTGCCGCAAAAAAATTAACCAAAACCCCGAACTACGGCAAACATTATGCTCAAAGAGGTGGTCTGACTCAATTATCTGATTTTATTCCTTTAGAAGTTATTAATGAAGAACTTGTAGTTGAATCATCTCCAACGGATTTGATAGGTATTACAAATGCTACCGAGGTTTATTCAGTGGATTATATTAAAAATGAAGAAGCCGTAGCATCTATTTTAGTGCTTAAAACAGATCGAGGTGTTTATGAACACACCAAATATATCTGCGACAGATTACTAGGCGCACAATTAATTTCTGTTTCAAACATAGAAATTAAAGGGCAAAATTTTATTAAAGCTTTAATTAGGAATATTGATGGTTCGTTAGAATTTGTATTAAGTTTATCTGCGAAAGCCATAAATAATGATTCTGAGTTTGGTATTGAAAGCCATTGGAATTTAGATAAATACACCAGTAAGAATGGATATTATAATTTCCAGATATGGTCCAATTCTTTAGATGATTTATTGTTATTAGGTGAAGAGGTATTACATCTATTAGAAGTACAAAAACCAATAACAAATTATAACAATTCTTCACCACCCACTGTATTTGTTAGAAAAGGAAAATACCACAATGGTAAATTAGATTTACAAATAGTAAATACCAACAGAACAGCATCCGTAGCTTTTGATGGCGGAGTTCGTTCAACCGAGACCGATATTGTAGAAACCGTTTCATCTAGTATCGCATTAAATGGTAATTACATTTCAAATTTAGAAGTAGATGCAGGTAATTTGTTTGACATAGGATTTAGAATCGGTGATGGTTTAAACACTCCTGACGATTTATTTATGTCGGACGGTCCATGGGGTTATGATGATGCTGCGATAACAACCAATGTTACTTCCTACACTGTAGAATCTAATAGTTCTAGTTTTGATGAAAATGTTTACTCAATAGAGCGTAACATCAATCTAGAAGCGACAACCAGTGAGTATATTGCTGCGTACAGAGCCTTAACTCCAAAGTTTAATGCTATAAATTTAACAGCTTTTAATAGCTTTAATTTTACAGCAAAAGGGACAGGTATATTAATACTCAGATTAGTAAAAGAAAGTGTAACCAATTGGGAGCAACAATATAGAACAAGTATAGAATTAACTCCTGAGTTTAAAAATTTCAGTATCCCGTTTTTAGATTTTAAAACGTTGGATGGAAGCTCAATTGAAGTTTCAGATGTTACCTCTATAGTTTTTACTATGCTTGCAGAAAATGGAGAAGTTGAAACTAAAACCATGACTTTAGAGCAACTTTATTTCTCTAATAATATTTTATTATCTGTAACTCCAAGTTTAACAGAAAATACGATTGATGTCGTAGCAATACCAAACCCTATGACAACTCAAACAACGATTCAATTTACAGCAGCAAATACAGAAACTGTTAAGCTTTTGGTTTATAATCAAGTAGGACGTTTAGTAAAAGAGCTAGAGGTGAATTCACAAAAAGGCCTAAACGAGGTCATTTTAAAACGAGAAAAATTAAGTTCAGGGATCTATTTCTGTAATATAATAAGCAATCAAACCAATTATAAAACCACAAAATTACTCCTAGATTAATTAATAGCAATTATTCTTTTGAGTTTGGCAAAAGGCGCAAGTCTTTTGCCTTTTTTTGTTATAATTATAGCATATTTAGCTAAGTTAATTCCTTTGTATATCAATTTTTAACTATAGAATTTGCTATAAATTTTTACTCTGCAAATTCAATAATTTTAAAAGTAACAAGTAAAGACTTTAGGTCTAAAAATTATCTAAAAACTGGCTTATTAAACAAATACCATTTAAACCTTAAACCTAGTTCGGTATAAGTAAAACCTGCTGCAGTTGCTGATGCTATATTACTTCGAGCTCCAAAAAGGTTCAATAAGGCATGATCTGAAAACTTAAATCCTAATTTAGCTTGAATACGGTAAGTACTTTGGCTGCTATCGTCTTCAATATACTGTAATCCAGTTGCAGCAGTTAACTCATAAAACCATTCTTTTGTTTTAGCAATGTTCTCATCTTTTATAACATTTATAAACACTTCGCCAGCATTAAATTTTTCTGGACTAAAATAAACTGTCGGTACTTGATTTTTAAACGTAATATATTGATAATTTAATCCTGCTTTTAGCGAAGGTTTTGGTAAAATATTATAATATAACGAGGTGAATAGCAAATTACGGGCATTGTCATCGTTTTGCCATGTATAGAAATATTGAGTAAACCATCCTAAATTAAAATTCGTACTTAAGCTATAATTTGCATACAAGTTGTTCATCACAATTTCTCGATCTAATAATTCGGCATTAAAGCTTTGTATTTCACTTTTATATCCAATATCTAAAACTTGTAATTTAAATGGTTTAATATTTAAAGAAAGGTTGCTAACAAGTTGTGTATAATCGCTGGTATTTGCTTTTGCAGAAGTAACACCTGCAGTTCCATTAAATGTGATATTTGGCAGCAATTGATAGGCTAGACCTAAAGAAAAATCATTTGATGTTGCTTCGTTATCTGTGACCTTGTTACTCGTTGTTCTGTATCCAAAATTAGCCAACCACTTAAATTTTGTAGATGTAGGATACTCCATTTTGGTTTGAACTCCAAAAGCTTTATTGTCGCCATTATCAAAAGAGTATGAACCTTTCGTTTCTAGAAATGGTGTAAATGTAGTATTTAAAGTTTTAATAAAGTTTGAAGCATCTTTTTGTTTTTCGTAGAATGTTAAGGTGTTTTGTGCCGATTTATAAGCATCATCATATAAACCAATAGCTTTTAAAGCATTAGCTTTTCCTAGATTACCATCAAATGAACTGCTATCGTTTACTAAAATTCGGTTGTAGTCGTTAACACTCTTCTTAAATTCACTTTTGTAAATATTTAAAGTGGCACGCAGCGATAATAACCAGTTTTCGTTCGGTCTACTTTTAATTAAATCATTAATTAACGAATTCGCAGTTTTAAACTTTTTATTCCAGATTAAAGCTTGAATATAGCGTTCAGTAGTTTGTTGTACTAAAATGGCATCAGTATCAAAATTTAAACTTTCAAAAGCTTGTTCGCTTAGTTGAAGTGCATCCTTTTCTTTACCTTTTAAGTGAGCAACTAATGCTAATCCATTTAATGAGGTAAGTCTGTTCTCTGGATTTTTTGAAATTGTATTATAGGTTGATTCCGCTTTATCAAATTGGCCAGCAATTAAATATAGATTCGCTAAATTTAGCAGTGTATCTTTATCATCTTCAAAAAGCTTTAAATTTTCCTTTAGGTACTCTTCGGCTTCTTCATATTGTTGGGCCTGTTGTTTCTGATAAGCATAACCTAAATAGATATATTTTTTTGAAGTTAATGCATTAGGATTACCAGGTGAAACTTTTAATGCTTTGTTTACATAAGTTAAAGCGTCTTCGTATTCTTTTAAATTTGAAAGGGTATTGGCATAACTTAATAAGGCTGGGAAACTTTTCGCATCTTCTTCAATTAATCCTTTAAAATAAATTTTGGCTTTGTTAAAATCATTATTCCAAAGTAAAGATTCACCGTAATTTAATTTAACTTCAAAATCGTTTGGATAATCTTCAAGTAAATCGGTAAATAGCAAAGCTCCTTTTTTTGGGTTTCCATTTAAACCAACTGCACGTCCATAACATAATCGTGCAGTTTTATTATCTGGATATGCTTTTAGTATATTTTTAAAATAAGCTTCAGCTTTGGTATAGTTTCCAGTTTCTAGGTAGGCGAAGCCTTCTTTCATGTCTTGAGCTGTTATAGTTAAAGACACAAATAACATTAGATATATAAGGTACTTTTTAAAGGGCATATTGTAGGTTTTTAATTGCATTGCAAGTTAAGCATAACAATTGAATCATTCACCTACAGTAAACCGCCACTCGTCGAAATTCAGACGAATTCCATTGATTCATAAGAGATATTTGTATCAGAATTAAAAATAAGATTAACCCAAATCATTTATAACATGTCACTTACTATTAAAGAAAACAACGGAATATTTTTGGTACAAGGTTCTATAAATACTAAAACCATAGTGCAATTTAAAAATCATTTAGAATTCTTATTACTTTACAAAAAGAACTTAACTATTGATATTGATGGCGTTAGTGCCATTGACCGAATGGGAATGAATGCTATAAAAACTTTAAATAGTATGGCATTAACTCATAAAAAATCATTCGATATTGTTGGATATGGTTGTAAAGCCATTTATGAAGATATTTTAGAAAGTCATTCAGCCTAATTATTTAAGCCCCAAATCTACCTAATACTTATGCAAATTTTAGCCACATTAAAATCGAGAAAAATTTCACCGGAGCAATTATTTATGCTTAGTGTTTTAGCCGTAAATGGCGGGAATTATTTATATAATTTAATTCTTGGTCGTTTGTTGGGTCCTGCACAGTTTGCAGATGCCGCTGTACTTATTACTTTTTTATTGGTTCTAAGTTTTGCAGCCATGACATTTCAGTTAGTAACTGCAAAGTTTTCAGTGCTTTTTGAAAATGACATTTTTAAAAGTTTCATATCTAAAATATATAAAAACGCTCTTGTAGTAGGTCTTGTTATGGGAACGCTAATAGTTGTTTTTGCAGGACAATTACAAACTTTATTCAATACATCGTCTTCAAATATGTTTGTAATATTTGGATGTGGTGTGCCACTTTATTTTTTAATGAGTGTTAATCGCGGTGTTTTTCAAGGCAAGAAAGCCTTTAAGTCTTTATCGATAACCTATCAAGGTGAAATGTTAAGCCGTTTAGTAATTACATTAGGTCTTATTTTACTGTTTAATATTCAATCTTCGTTTGTCATTGCGGTTGGTATATTAACGTCTTTTTTATTCGGATTAATTCCGTTTAAATTTCCAACGTTAATTCCGAAGAAAGCTTTACAATTAAGTGAAACACATTCAAAAGCTATAAAAAGTTTCTTTCTTATTACGGCGTTTTACGAATTAACCCAAATCATAATAAACAATAGTGATATCCTTTTAGTTAAACATTATTTTGAGTCTTATGAGGCAGGTTTATACGCATCCTTAGCATTAATTGGTAGAATAGTTTATTTCATAGCTTGGATGTTTGTTATGCTATTGTTACCTACTGTAGTTCAATTAAAAAAAGAAGGAAAAGAAACGGCATCAACGTTATTCAAATATGTTGGATACATTGCTGCCATTTCAACAACTATTGTAGTGGTTTGTTTAAGTTTTCCTGAAACAATTATAACTTTATTGTTTGGTGATAGTTATTTAGCAATGGCGCCGTTATTGTGGCAATATGCTATAGCAACTTCAATGTTCGCCATTTCTAACATTTTCGCATACTATTATTTGTCTTTAGATAAATATGTGCCAGTAATTATTTCTGGTGTATTTGGAATGCTTCAAATGGGACTAGTCATATTTTATCATGAGAGTTTAGAACAAGTTGTGCATATGCAAATTATAGCGATGGTATTATTATTAATTATTCAACTTGTATTTTTTAAATTAAATCAATCTGAGAAAATAACTTAATCTAAAGATAATTACCATTCGTCTACACTAAAAAGTAATCTAACTAAGGTAGTCAGAATTTTAAAACAATAATCCCCAAATTTGTACCATATTAAAACCCACAAATCATGAAATTAGCAATAGTAACAGCATATCCACCAAGTAAGGTAACATTAAACGAATATGCATACCATTTAGTAAAGCAGTTTAGACAAAAAGAAGCTGTAACCGAATTAATCTTGTTAACAGACAAGACTGAAGATGCCAAAGATTTAGAATTTACAGAAGCAGGTTGTAAAATAACGGTTAAAGAATGCTGGTCTTTTAATAGCTATAAAAACATATTAAGTGTTACAAAAGCAATTAACGTTACAAAACCAGATTCAGTTCTATTTAATTTACAATTTATGAAGTTTGGTGATAAAAAAATAGCTGCTGCATTAGGCCTAATGTTGCCTTTGGTTTGTAAACTAAAGCGTATTCCAAATATTGTTTTATTACATAATATTTTAGAAGAAGTAGATTTAGGAAGTGCTGGTTTTACTAGTAATAAGTTGATGCAAAAAATTTACGGATTTATTGGATCTACCTTAACAAGATTGATTTTACAGGCCGATACGGTTGCAGTTACAATGCAAAAATACGTTGATATATTAGAAAAGAAATACCATGCGAAAAACGTAAAATTAATTCCTCATGGAACTTTTGAAGTAACAGATGTATTACCAGAATATAATTTACCTAAAGGACCATTACAAGTGATGACTTTTGGAAAATTTGGAACGTATAAGAAAGTAGAAGGGATGATTGAAGCGGTTGAAAAAGTTAGAGCAAAAACTGGTTTAGATTTAGAAGTTGTTATTGCAGGAACCGATAATCCGAATGTTCCTGGATATTTAGCTCAAGTTCAAGAAGATTACAAACACGTTCCTCAAGTAAGGTTTACAGGTTATGTTGAAGAATACGAAGTGCCAATTTTATTTAAAGAAAGTGCTGTAGTCGTATTTCCATATACATCAACAACAGGAAGTTCTGGAGTTTTACACCAAGCCGGAAGTTATGGTAAAGCAGTAGTGATGCCAGACTTAGGAGATTTAGCTTTATTGGTTAAAGATGAAGGTTATAGAGGTGAGTTTTTTGAGCCTACATCTGTAGATAGTTTAGCCGATGCCATTGAAGCTATTGTAACTAATGATGCTTATCGAGTGGAATTAGGAAAAACAAATTACGAAGCTGCAACAGCTTACCCAATGGAAAAAATTGCAGAAATGTACTTAAATACGTTTTATGATATTATCGTAAAAAAATCAAAGCTTAGCGGAAACATTAGGAAGGAAGCTATTCTTTAGAAATATATTGGAATGCAGGCTTTGGTTCTCCATTTTGGTTAATAAATCCAAAATGTTGTTGAGCTCTTTTTCTCCAAGGAAGTCTTCCAACAACTTCGGTTGGTATATCCTTAAAATCATATAAAGTCCAGGACATAAATTGCATCTTATTTACTGCAAGTATGTTCTGGATTTTTTTGTGGTACTCGGCTTGATCTTCTTCAGTATAGCCTAAAGGATTCCATAGTCCGCGATAAGAAGACAATCCATATTCTTGAAGCACAAGAGGTTTATCTTTTATTTCTGTTTTCATCGTTTTGATTGCTTCGTCTAATTTATCAAGGTCTTCATAATAATGAAACGACACAAAATCAACTTTTTCTTTAAGTAAGGTTGCACTTTGTGTGTTAGACCAACCTATGGTTATAGGATGTTTGTCATCTACAGATTTCACTAAATCAATCATATTATCCAACCAAGCGATAACGATGTCTTGCCCACGAGAATCAAAATCTAAATTGGGTTCATTTTTAATATCCCAAGCCAACAAAGCGTTATGGTCTTTTAATGCATTTACAATGGTTTCAGCATGTCGATGGTCTAAAGTCCAATTCATTAAGGAATAGTCTCCATAGAAATCAAATAGAGTTATAACTACTTTTAAGTTATGTTTATCAGCAACATCCAAAGTTTGCCTTAGTTTAGTTATCATTTCTGGTTTCACTCTGGCTTTACCAAAATCTTCGTATTGAACAAAAATTCGAATAGAATTTAGTCCAGCATCTTTAATAATTTTAAAGTCTTTAGATATCGTATCAGTTGAAAATGTATCTCCAAAAGTATTCCATGGTGTAGCTTGCGGATAGTAATTAATACCTTTTATATTTAAA
This sequence comes from Algibacter luteus, assembly GCF_900141715.1. Lineage (GTDB taxonomy): Bacteria > Bacteroidota > Bacteroidia > Flavobacteriales > Flavobacteriaceae > Arenitalea > Arenitalea lutea. The sequence continues at coordinate 222,458 of NZ_FQYK01000004.1, forward strand.
CTATCAGTAGCTATTATTTTTTGTTCTGGATTATAAATGGCATTATCTTCTTTTACCATATGCCTTATACGCCAAAAACCATCTTCCAGTAAAAATATTATTTTGTATGTTGATGTTTCAGTTGTTTCTAAAACTAAAGCATCCGCTTTAAAAACGCGTTTATATTCTACCACATTTCTATCGGTAACTACAGCAAGTTGTCCGTCTTCACTATAAAATTCTAGAGTTGGGTTGTGACTTAAAGTTGTTGCTTCAATTGTTGTTTTTTCAGTCTTATTTAAAGCAATAAAACTGTATAAATTTTCTCTTGAGCTGTCTGTATAGTAATCTTTAATTCCTGCAATTTTATTGGTTTTATAGGCAATCTGTTTTACATACCAAGCATCCAAGTAATCGTTTTGTAGTGCACTTAGGTTTTGCGCATCCATGATTCTGCCTTCATTATCTAGAGGCTCCCAAACAATTTTTGGTAAATACTGTTCTATTTTTTGTATTTCAGTATGTAGCATTTTACTTCTATCGGCTCCAGTATTTAAATAACTAAAAATGCCACTAAGCGCTGAAACTATTAATCCTATTAGCACAACATAAGAGGCTATTAATATGGCACGCATGATATTTTTATTTAGCCCTACCATAGTTTTTTGTTTTTAAATTCTTTTGTTAAACCGGCAGTTTCTATGCTAAAACTATAGGTGCCATTATCAAATATGGCTGGTTTTAGTTTGAAATGGACATATCCATTAAAAGACGTTTTTGTTAGAGTTGTAACAAATGTATTTCCTTTATAAATATTAAGTTTTACATGCAAGCCATCAGGAATCATTTGCTGCATAAAACTTTGTAAAGGGCCAATAGTTATTTCGCGATTATTTTCAGAAAAAGTAACTTCAAAATCTTCAATAACTTGAACATAGTCCAGTGAAATACTATTACTTTCAGACATGCCGTCTACATAAGCTTTTATTTTCCAACTGTCAGCATAATCAGGATGAATCATTTTTGAGGTTGCAACCCCAGCCAACGTTAAACCTGTTGTTTTGAGTATATTTCCTTTTGAATTTGTAATGAAAAATGTCACGAAGGTGCCATCACTTACTATATTTTTATGTTGATCTTTTATAACCGACGTGGTGAATGTTGTAATTTGATTGCCATCTGCATAACCATGTGATCTCGTGGCTGAAATTGAAAAATTAGTTGGGATTGCTGCCGATACATTTATGGTGAATTCTTTTGAATTGGTGCCCAAACTTTCAGATGACACTAGCATTCTTCCAGTCTCTTTTTTCGAATTAATATTTCTATAGGCGATTAAGTTTTTGGTAAATATGTCGTGCGTTTCTTCATAATCTAAAAACTGATTTTTCGCAGTTACTAAAGTATTTGTAGGCACGGGATTATCTAATGAATCGGTAGGTACAACTACAAGCATTGTATAATCTGCACCTCCTGATTCTATACTGGGCGGACCGATATAAGTTTCCATAGTAGCAACTTCTGCTTTAGGAGTTATGTTTATTTTTCCGGTAATTGAATGTTCATCATTAAGTAATTTCCAATTTAAAACACCAATTTTTATAGAGATGTTTTCTGGAATTTGGTATTCAAGAGTTCCACTTTCATTATGTGGTGAAATTAATGTAGAGCCATAGCTATTAGAGCAATAGAGTAGAGGTTTGATTTCGCCTTGACTCGAAAATTTTAATACAATTCGACTCCCAACTTCAAAATTGGTTTGAGTGGTTATTAGTTTAATGTCTGAATCTTTTTCACCATTTTGTACTATTGTGAAAGATGATAACAATATTAAACTTATTACGAATATGTAGTTTTGTTTAAACTTCATTAAAATGGGCTTCCTATATAGGTGTTAATTTCAATTTTCATATAACTAAAATAGGGGTGCTCTATTGCTTGCAATTCCGAATTAGTATGATTAATTATTCTATTTGGGACTATTTTATTTGAAATGTTTTCGTTTGGTAAACCATTAACAAAAATATTTTTCATGCTTTCATTTATGATATCTACTTGACCTTTATTTAAAATTTGGTATGTAAAATCTTGTTTACGCTGCTGCCGTACACCTTCTTTTACAAATAAATGATCTACCCAAACCATGTTTTTATTCACATCATAATACGTAACTAAAAGTTGCGGGATGGTTATTTCTTGTATGCCACTATTAAAAAGCTTGCCATTTAAAATATCACCTTGAATATTAACATCGCTCAATACCACATTTTTATATAAATCGGAACCTGAAACATTTCCAGCTAATTGTAAATTGAATTTTGTAGGTTGTTCTTCAAATTCGATTGGTGTAAATTCATCTGGATTAAACGTGTCAGGAATAGAATCTTGAGTTTTAGACCAGGCAATACCTTCAAAATTAATTCTGAAACTACTAGATTCTTTAGGCATTAATTTGTGTTTTACATGATATTTGGCGTTAAAAGTTGCCAGTTGCTTGTTATCATCGTTGTACAATGTACCTTTCAATATAACATCTGCAGGAACATTATCTATGTTTTGTACTTCACCAATAATTGCATAACTACCATCGAATTTTACCAATTTAGCTGAAACGACCTCTAAAACGGGTTGCTTTAGTATATCTTCATGATGGGTTTGTTCAGTAGTTATGCGCCGTCTACCTTGGTTAAAATATTTAGTAACGTTATTTGAATAAAGCTGATCTGGTGGCAAATCGTTATTTAAATCGTCTGCTTGTAAATACCATTTGCCGTTAATTTTAGAAAGTGATTTGAAATCAACTTTCTCAATTTTTTCAAGTGGCGTAATCCAATGTGTAGTAACTTTAGCAGATACGGTACTATCGTTGTATTTTGTGATTTCAGAACCAATAGAATCCATTTTAGCATAACTACTTAGTAAACCGTCCGTTACAGATATCTCTAACATATACTGTGCAATTGGTATATTACTAGTAGGGTCAATCAAACTATGGGCTTTTTCAAATTCTTTGAAATCAAGAGCGTCATAATAAGCTACTATGGCGTTTTCTGGACTGCGCTGTGTATCATTTTTTAGATAGAATAAATAAATGCCATAAAAAACTACAACCGCTAGAAATAAAGACCAAACATGTGTGATTCTTAAAACATTTTTATTAAACTTATTATAAGTGGTTGGGAATTTTAAAAAGTCTGGTATAGGCTTTATTCGTGTTTTTAACATATTAACCCAAAGCATTTGTATATTTAAAATAAATGCAATTATAACGGTTAAAAAAGGCATTATGCCCCAGTGAATTTTTAACCATTTTGCCACATCTTCTTTAGGTAATATCGAAGATAATGGTGGGATGTTAAGGCGTTCCCAAACCATAATACCGTTTTCCAATTGCCTTAAGCGTTGCCAACCACTAAAATAAAGTATCGGATCGTAAAACTTGTCGTTAGAAAATATATACTTCAAATTGTATTTTTCAGGAGTGGTTAAAAACTGTTGCAAAGACCCGATTCCAGCAACACCTTGAAATTTAGAATTCTCTAAACGTTCTATAGGTCTCGTTGTTAATTCAGGTAATCTTCTTGCCGAATGGTAGTTTCCATCAACAGTCATAGCATTAGTTTGTGCACTTAACCAAGCCATTTGGTCGCCAAAACCAAGTGTTAAAAATCGCCATTTATCATGATCATCTTGATTTAAGAAATTTACAATAGGCAACATTTTTATTTTTTGAGGTTGCGATGGTCTAAAATATCCCAAGCTCATAGTGAAAATCACCATAAACACAAACAATCCTGCTAGAATGCCACCTATAATACGATGATAAATTGCTCCGAATTTATTTTGAATAAGTTCTTTTAAATCACCTTCAACAAAGCGATAGGCGAATTCACCTAATAATGGAAGTGATAAAATAGAGGCCCAAAGCGTAAATCGATCTAAAGTAAGAATATTAAAAGCTGTTTCTCCTAACATTTTAAGAGGCACGGGAGTAGTTCCGCCAGTTCCTAAAATAGTACAAATGGTTATGGATAGACCAAAAAACAAATAACGCTTACTGTAATAGCGATAAAAAATGTACGGCAATAGCACCAATAAAATGCCCCATGGAATTAAAAAGAATACTAAACCTGATGATGTTATTTCTAAAAAGTTATCGCGAGAACCATGTGGTATTGGTACCTGTGTTATTGGGTTTGCTTTAGAATTTAACCAATACGGAAAAATACATCCAATAATTAATACTAAAGATAAAAGCCCAAAACTAACGATACGTTTAAACAATTTAAAAAAGCTACCTAGAAACACTTTAAAAGTAACCTCTTTCATGGAATTAACTTGCTCTCTTGAAACATCCATTAAAACCATTCCAATTAGAGGAAAGATAAAAAATATCATTCCGAAAATGGGTGTAACATGGTGCGAAGTAACGGTAACTGAAATTAAAGATAAAGCGGTAGCCAAGTACCATTTTTTACCTGTTTTTAACCATAAATAAATTTCTGGTAAGGCATGCATTAAAACGGATACACCTACAATACTAGGTAGTTGCCCAAAAATATGAAGCGTTTCAACAAATGAAGATGAAAATACTGCCAAAATCGCAGCATAACCTGCAACGGTTTTACTCGAGGTCATCATCAAAGAAAACCGATATACGCCTGTAATAAATAAAACAATGGCAATGATCGCGACACTAAACATTCCAAATTTTAAACCACCTATATAAGATAGTAATCCAATGCTTTGGTGCACTAATGGCGGATAACTTTGTACAGTAAAGCCTGTGTACCATTCATAATTCCACGGTTCAAACCAACTGTTGGCATAATGATCGGCAAAAAATAAGTGAATTAAAGCATCATAGGTTGTTTCTAGTGTGAAAAATATCGAACTACCATGAAACAATAGTCCTAATAATAGTGCAGAAATTAAGTATTTATTTGAGGTTTCTTTCATTAATTACTTGAACGGTAAAAGCTACAGGGTAAAGATAAATAATTTAATTACTTCTCATTTTTTTATTTATCTACACAAATCTACCATCCGTCTACAGTTACTTATGGGTTAAACTAAATAAAAATTTTAAAACAACCTTCAAATGTACTTTTGTCCTGTAATTATTAAATATAATAATAAAAATCAATTATCATGAAAATATTAGCAATTGACGATCAACAATTAGTTTTATTACCATTACAGAAAAGACTAAGCGATTTAGGCTATACGGTAAGAATTGAAACAGATGCCAACGAAGGAATTTCTACATATAATTCTTTTAACCCAGACCTTGTAATAGTAGATATTAATATGCCAGGTGTTTCAGGTTTAGAAATTGTAAAGTATATAAGAAACTCTAAAAATGCCGATACGGCCGTTATGGTACTATCTGGTAACACTCAAGATGATGTTATTACTGAAGGTTTTGAATTAGGAATTAACGATTACATGAAAAAACCTTTGAGTTTAAACGAAATTAGTGCTCGTGTTAAGCGATTAATTGGTATACCTGAAGGAAACAACACGGTAGAAAACAGTAATGTAATGATACAAGAACGTTGTGTTGGAGTCGTAATTCCTTGTTATAATGAAGAAGAAAGACTTTTAAGCAAAGAATTTATTGATTATATAGATGAGAATTCTGGTTACCATTTGTGTTTTGTTAATGATGGAAGTAAAGATAAAACTCTTGAAGTTTTAAATAATTTACAAAAAGGAAGAGAAGATTTTATTACAGTTTACGATTGTGAAAAAAATGGAGGTAAGGCCGAAGCAGTGCGTCTAGGCATGTTACACATGGCTCAAAAAGAAGATTTAGATTATATAGGTTTCCTTGATGCCGATTTATCTACTGATTTAGCTGATTTTGATGATTTAGTTAAAACAATACAAACTTCTGATTTTAAAATAGTTAGTGGGTCTAGAATTTCTAGAATGGGAGCCAATATTACTAAAGAATCTGCTCGTAAAATTATTAGTATGACCATTAATTTTATCATCAGAAAAATATTGAAAATGGATTTTAAAGACACGCAATGTGGTGCTAAAATTTTTAGTAAAGATGTTATAAAAATTGCTTTTGGTGAAAAGTTTGTAACTCAATGGATATTTGATGTTGAAATCTTTAAAAGAATGAGTATTCACTACGGATTAAAAAGAGCCAAAGAATTTTTATGTGAGCAGCCATTAAAAAGATGGATACATGCTGATGGATCTAAATTATCAATGAAAGATTCAATAAAAATTGTTATGCAACTTGGTCAAATCGCATGGGTTTATAGAAGCAAAAAATCCAACAAAAAATCTGCAGATCAAATGGAATTAAAAGTAGCTTAATAATCTATAACATTACTCTCTCCCTAATGAAAATAGGCGTTATAATAGTATTTCATAACAATGAAAATGATATTGACACAAGCTTTTTTATCGAGCATTTAAACCGAGCAAAATACCTTGAGTTATGTTTAGTAAATAACGCAAGTACTGATAAAACATATAAATTGCTTGATGAGATTAAAGAAATGTGCGAGAAAAAAGTATCTGTAGTCGATGTAAAAAAATTTAAATCAGACCATGCAGCTATAAGATCTGGAGCTAGATTTATGTTTAATCAACACAACCTCAATCATGTTGGATATGTTGATGCTAATAAATTAAATAGCAAGTTTCTAAGCATTAGTAAATTGATTGAAGTGATAAGTCAAAACCAAGATATCATTGTAAAGTATAATATTGAAGTTTTAGATAAAAAAGAAATGAAACAAACTTTGTTTCAAAGTGTATTCTCTATTGTTGAATACCTAGAAAAATTAAAAAAGGACAACCAACTATTAAATTATAGTTTGAGTTAATTAAAAATTAAGATTATGAAAGTTTATCCAATAAAATTTAGCCCTATTTTAAAGGAAAAAATATGGGGAGGTAATAAATTAAATAAAGTTTTAGGAAAACCATCGATAGGTGATAATGTTGGCGAAAGCTGGGAGATTTCAGATGTAAACGGAAATGTATCTGTTGTAAATAATGGTTTTTATAAGGGACAAAATTTAAAAGAATTATTAACCGAGCATAAACATAATTTTGTTGGGAAAAACAATTTTGAAAACTTCGGAACGAATTTCCCATTACTTATTAAGTTTTTAGATGCAAAAACAGATCTTTCTGTGCAAGTGCATCCGGACGATAAAATGGCGAAAAAATACCATGACTCTTTTGGTAAAACAGAAATGTGGTATATCATGGATAGTGATGCTAATGCTAATATTGTTTTAGGATTGAAAGATAAAAACACAAATCCTAAAATGTTAAACCACATTACTGCCGAAAATGTTGAATCTATTTTTAATAGAGAACAAGTTAAAAAAGGTGACAGCTATTTTATTCCTGCTGGAAAAATTCATGCTATTGGTGCTGGTGTGTTAGCAGCTGAAATTCAACAAACTTCTGATATCACTTATCGTGTTTACGATTGGGATAGGGAAGATACTCATGGTAAAAAACGCGAATTACATACCAAATTGGCAGAAAAAGCGACAAAACAATTTGATTCAAGTGGTAAGTCTAATTATACCATAAACCAAGATAATACAGCTAATTTGGCGAGTTGTGAATACTTTACAACCAATATTTTAGATATTAATAGTGTCCAAGAAAAATGCTATAGTCATTTAGATTCATTTATTATTTTTATGTGTGTTGAAGGATCAGCAAGTATTTCTGTTGATGGACATACTGAAATCGTTAACACAGGAGAAACTATTCTTTTACCTGCAAAAGCAGAAAAGGTTGTTTTTAATACGAATAACGCTAAGTTACTCGAGGTATATGTGAGCTAATAAAACAGTTTAAAACGATTTGTTTCACTCATAAAATCATGATTATCAAATGGTCTTCTAGAAGTAGTGAGAATATTAAATACTAACTAATATTATGAGTATTTAAGACCCAATATTTTTTTATAATGAGTATTTTTATTTAGTATCTTTAATAAAAATACTGTATGCAATTTCCATTTAAAGTAGAACTTGTAAAGTTTTCTACAATCACAGAGTTACCAAATGCTTGGAATGATACTGATTACAAAGCATTACTTGAAATTATGGACTATGGCGATGTTTCAGATATTTCACCTAATGAATTAAAAGAAACCTGCTTAATATTACTTTCTGAAAATGAACCAGAAGAAGCTGCTCAAATTATTCTAAAATATGTTTTTCAAGAGCGTTTAAGTTCAGGACAGATTAGTAACCTGTCAAACGAAATGCAAGATGAGAAGATGTGGGAGGAATATGCAGATGTAGCATTTCATGAATTATTCTTCAATGCTACTCAATTGTTATATGAAACCTACAACGGTAAATTTCCACATCCAGAAGCAGTTCAATTTAAAGTTAAAGTAACTGCAAAAAACAAAGAAGATTTATTAGTTTTTAATTCCCAAACCGAAGTTCCTTTAATGAGGTTGTTGGTTAAAGGTATGCCAAAAAACACTTTAATTAATCGATTATATGATGAACAATTGGAAGAAGGTGTATTTCAAGAGGCTAAGGATATTATTTGGCAATTAGAAAAAGTACCGATCGATAATAATACCATAATATTTTCAGTGATATCTTCTGCATATTGGTTTAAAGACATGAAATATGTTGAAGATTTTGAGGCGGTAACCTTTTTTGATTTCGATTAAATGTTATTTCAATCTAGAATCTTTTTTAATTATTCAAACTAAATATTTAACATTTTAAAACGTCTATTGTTAGACTTTTGTACGTAAATAGCCGATGCGTTAAATGAGAATTACTAAAAACTTTAACACATTAACAAACAACTATTTAAATACATTTGTATAACTTATTTTAATTCGAAATTATTAAATGAAAAACAGATTTTTTTTCTTATTCATTTTTTTGTCTATTAACTTTTCATTGTTTAGTCAAAAAGGCTTACCAATAAAAGTTAATGATTCTAAAATAAAGCCATTAATGTCTTTTACTAATAAAAACTTGCAAGTTAATTTAGAAAAAGAACTGAATGGAAACCCAGAATGGAAACGTTTAATTGCTAATAAAAAAATGGCTGTTGGGGTTGTAGATTTAAGCAATCCTAATATGGTTAAATATGCCAGCGTAAATGGAAATCATATGATGTACGCTGCTAGTTTACCTAAAATTGCAATTCTATTAGCAGCCATGGATGCTATAGAGAAAGGTGAATTAAAGGAAACCCAAACGGTTAAAAATGATATGCGCATAATGATTAGTAAATCTAATAATGCGGCCTCTACAAGAATGATTGACAGAGTGGGTTATGACAAGATTGAAAGTGTTATGACCGACCCAAAATATATGTTTTATGACGAAGATCGCGGTGGTGGTCTTTGGGTAGGAAAACGTTATGGCGGCGGAGGAAACACTAACAGAGAGCCTCTTAAAAATTTAAGTCATGCCGCAAGTGTCAACCAGGTTTGTCGATACTACTATTTATTAGCTCATGGTAAATTGGTTAATGAAAAACGCTCTAAGCAAATGCTAGAAATCATGGCAGATCCAGACTTACACCATAAATTTGTAAGTACTATTGAGAAAATTGCTCCAAACGCAACTTTATTTAGAAAATCGGGCTCTTGGAAAACCTATCATTCAGATTCTATTTTAGTTTGGGGAAATGATCCAAGTAGAAGATATATACTGGTTGCATTAATAGATGATTCTAATGGCGAACAAATTATTAGAAGTTTAGTTAAACCTATAGAGAAGGCATTAAAAGCAAAAGCAGTTCCTAGCAAATCAAACACTAAAGGACGCTAAAAACAGAGGTTTTTAGTTTAAGCAATTGACTTGTAATAAATATAAGAATAAGCATATTTTATAAAAGCAATGTGTTAATTTTGTGTCATCATGATACACTCTATAATGATGACACAAAATTTTATTAATGTAATTGAATAAAGCACCACATGCCAATTGTTGACACGATTAAAAGTTACATCCTTAAAATTTTTGATTTAAAAGAAGAAGAGCTAACTAAAACGCTTTTACTTCAATTAAATATTTTTATAATTATCACAACGCTTTTAATTATAAAGCCAACAGTTAATTCGTTGTTTCTCTCAGAACTTACTTCAGATGCATTACCATTAGGATATGTACTAACTGCTATATTGGCTATTATTGGTTATCATTTTTATGACAAGGCCTTAGAGAAATACGCATTAAACATTATCATAGATCGAACCATTATTGGGTCTGTTCTTTCACTTATTTTATTTGCTGCGGCCTTTAATTTTAATCTCGCCAATGGTTTTCTGCTCTATATTCCTTATGTATGGGTGGCCATTTTTGGTTTATTAACAGCATCTCAATTTTGGATTTTAGCAAACCTTGTTTATAACGTTAGGGAGGCTAAGCGCGTTTTCGGTTTTATTGGAGCGGGTGCTATAGCAGGTGGTATTTTTGGCGGTTATTTAACCTCTTTGCTAACTAATTTTTTAGAAACAGAAGATTTATTGTTTGTCGCCGCATTACTTTTAGCAGGTTGCATTCCAATTACACGATACATCTGGAAACATGAGGTTATTAAATTAAATCCTTACCAAGTATCATTAAGAACAAATCCTAAAGGCGAATCCCCAATAAAGCTTATTAAACAATCAAAACTATTAAGCTTTATTGCAGTTGTTATTGGGATAAGCGTTTTAATAGCCAAATTGGTAGATTATCAATACAGTGATTATGCATCAAAACTAATTTCAGATCAAGAAGAACTAACTTCATTTTTTGGATTTTGGTTTTCAACACTTAGCGTAATTTCCTTATTAATTCAATTGTTTTTAACAAAGCGCATTGTAGGAACTTTTGGAGTAGGTAAGTCGTTATTATGGTTACCTTCTGGCATATTAATAGGCTCTGTTTTATTGCTTATAATTCCTCAATTATGGGTTGTTGTATTCATCAAAATTGTAGATGGCAGTTTAAAACAGTCTGTTAATAAAGCAGCTACTGAATTATTGTCAATCCCTATTCCTATTGAAATAAAAAAGAAAACAAAAACATTTACCGATGTTGTGATTGACAGTATCGCTACAGGTTTAGCTGGTTTGATATTAATATTTTTTATTAACGGATTAGATATTTCTTCAACTTATATAAGCCTTATAATTATAGTTTTAATCTCTTTTTGGCTTTATTTTATCTATCACTTAAGATTAGAATATATTGTGGCATTTAAGGGCTTTTTAGATGAAAAATCTCAAGTAAAAAAAGAAAAAAACGTTAAGGAAGAAATAAAAGTAACCTCAATTGTTGATACCGTAAAACGGGTATTAAATACAGGCAATGAGAATCAAATTGTTCATATGCTTCAAAAAACTTTAGAAGTTAAAGACGAACGTTTCTTCCTTCCCATTAAGAATCTTTTAAATCATCAATCGTCAAAAGTTAAGTTTTTGGCAATTGAAAACTTATACTTTTTAAGAACCGAGAATTTATGTGATACGATTGGTAAAATGGTCTATGAGGATAACCAAGAGGTTACTACGTCCGCATTCCGTTACTTACTTAAACACAACAAGAATAATACGGTTGATTTGTTTAAAAAATATTTAGATAGTTCAGATAGAACCATAAAAAATGCTGCATTAATTGGCCTTTCGCAGGAGTTAAGAAATAATATAATCCTTCAAAACAAATTTAGCTTAGAACAACATATTGAAAATGCTTTAATCGAATATAATAAGACTTCTGACGAAAACGAAAAGAAACATAGTATGGAAGCCATACTTCAGGCTATTGGTCATGCTCGATTTGAGCGCTATTATAATGTTTTAAAAGTTGAGTTAAATTCAAAGAATCTAGAGATTTTAAATAAGGCCATTTATTCGGCTTCAAAAACTTTAGATAGTCAGTTTATTAAACCTATTGTTTCTCATTTATCAGGAAAAGAAACTAGAAAACAATCCATTGAAGCGCTTTATTTTTACGGCGAACCTATTATTGATGCTATTTACGATTTAATTAAAAATGAAACTATAGATCAAGAAGATGCAACTATAGCTCTTGCCGTAATAGAGAAATTTGCTTCTCAAAAAGCGGTAAGTAAATTAATTAAGTTAACAGAAAAAACTGAGCACAATATAAAAATTGAGGCTATAGAAGCTTTAAAACGCCTAAAATGGAAACATCCTGATCTTATCATTAAAGATCGTTTTATAGTTGACAAAATATTAGATGAATGCCACTTATATCAAAATACATTATCAGTTATTCACACTCAAATAGTAATTCAATACAAAAAGAAAAGTCTGAATTCAGAAACACAAGAAAATCAAGCTCGTAAAGCTTTAATTAATTTGTTGGAGCAGCGTTTAGATCGTCAATTACAACGAATTTTTCAGTTTTTAGGGATTAAATATCCGCCACAAGATGTTGATCCTATATTTAATATCATACTAAATGGTAAAGAAGAACAGCGCTTACATGCCATTGAATTTTTAGATAATATTTTAGACAAACAACTTAAAAAAGAACTAATACCGGTTGCCGAATCTGTTTTGTACGAAACGAATACTGAAGAAAAAATTAAAAAGCTTAATGTAAAAATAATGAGTGAAACAGAATGTTATAACGAATTATTGAAACGTAAAGATTCCAAACTTAAACTCGCGGTTTTGTATCTTATTGAGCAATCTAAAAATCCTCAGTTTAACCCGCTTTTAGAAATGGTTATTCAAAGCGATTCCAACGAAAAGATAATACAACGCGCAAAAGAAATTATGGCTATTTCCTAATGACTTTATCAATACTTGCCGCCAACATCATATGATCTGTTGCAGAGTTTTTCCTTAACACATTGGTCATTAAAACAACAATATAATTGCAATTATCAGGATGCTCCACAATCGCAACCGAATTCATGAAGTTTGAAACATTACCCATGTATTTGCCGCAGGCTTCTCCTTTACTTCTATCACATTTATACAAACTCCCAGATTTAAAATAAACAGCTGCTTCTTTCAAAACAGGAGATTGTGCGTAGCGAATACGTCTATCTGTCATATACATTAAACGTTTCATTTCTAAGCTAGATGCAGTATCAACAACATTACCTTGTTCCAATTGTATTAAAAATTTCATTAAGCCTTGCGTGGTTCCAATGCTTCCGCCTTTATCACCCACATAGGTGTTGGCGCCTCTAGTAAAAAAACTACCTAATCGCCATTCATCATGGGTTATCCCAAGTTCTCGCAATGGTAAATTCACAACATCATTGCCAATATCTGTTAGTTCTTTCTTAGGTGTCGTTTTAAAATAAACGAGGGCTTCTTCCTCTGTAAGATCTGGATATTTTTCACCAAAAGCTTGCATCAAAAGTACTTCGCGCCAAAGAATACTTGCGGCACCATTATTACTGACTGACATCATATGGTCTGCCCATTCAAAAAGCGTAAACACATCACTAGCTATAACTTGACGTTTTACCAATTTTTTGGTATCAATATTGAAAATAGGTACGGTATGTTCATCGGTTAAGCCCCAAACGCCTGCTTTTACAGATTTATTTCTAAGCAAGTCTATGCGTTTTTCAAAATCATTGGGATATATTTTAGCCAATTGATTGAATAACCCAACTAAAACGGCAATTTTCCCGACACTTCCTGGTTGATAACCAGCTGTTTGATTACGGTGCGCATAGCGTACATGATTAATATCTGAAATATCTAAAACCGAAAGTGAATAGCTTCTATCTAAACCTTTAAATAAATTATTGATGTCTTTTTGGAAATCTTCATCCACCTTCAAATAGCAATGCACACTGTCGTTCTTTTTTGGAAGTAACTTTAACTCAATATCCATATAAGATTTGAGCGCCCCAGGAAGTAGTTTAGTGCCATCATTAATTTCACCACTTTTTATAAGTTCTAAGCGCTTTAAACGTTTTATTCCGGTGTGTTCATAACCATCAATAGGGTAGTAGTGTAAGGTTGTGAACGCTGTACAAAAAAACAGGATGCTTAGAATGAATGCAATTTTTTTCATTTGTTTTATAGTTTTGATGAAAGTGAAATCTTTTTGTTTTTATCAATTATAGGCGTTATAGATTCTAAATATCCTGAACTTAATGCCTTTTTATTTTCTACAAATGGTCGAATTTGAAACAACCATAGTTTATTGTCTTTAAAACCAAGTTCTACATCATAAGCGCCGTCGTAATCAGATTGGGTTTCTTTCGGAAGCGTTTTTCGGATGGTTTTTGCTAAAACGCGAATCTCGTTTATGTTTTGCTGATTTAAAATTGGAGTTTCAAAAGTTGCTTGTTTTTTAAGGAAACCACCGGTTTCTGGTAAACTGTTATAGGTTTGTTCTCGTGCAGGGGCTAAAAATTGTGTGCCACCGTTAATTTTTACCAAATATGTTTCTGCCAATTGCCCATCAACAGCACCACCAGCGCCGCGGCTCATGGCCACGGTTAAATCCTCTTCATTACCATTACTAATGCCTTTGGTAATTAAAACGCCTGAATAATCAACATCCACACTAGGAATAACTAAAATAGAAGGAAAAATATTTTCAGGATTCAAGAGGTATTTTTGACGCCATTTAAAGCTACGTTCTGTGTATGGCGAAGCCCAAACAGCCTTAATACCATCTAATATTTTGTCTCTGTCTGAAACATTAAATAGGGTCAAGTTTAGTCCAGCTCCAGTGAAATCTTTAAGATCTTCCATGTTAGTGTCACTTCTAAGGAACACTGGAATTTTGCCCAAATCTTCACCTAAAATACGCTTAAAATCTGTTTCTAATTGCGCAACAAATTCTGGTTTCAGTGTTATCTCTTTTATGGCTTTTCTTAAAGTTTCTAATTCTTGTAATTGATAGTTTTCAATTTCGGTTTCGTCAACACCTTCATTTCTCAATCTTTCCGCTTTTGCAAACATGATGTTTAAAAATGTCCAATACGACGCATCTTTATTAGGCATGATTTGATTCATGTGTTCTTTAAATATCCCGAAAGGAATCACTAAACCTTCAACAACCTTATCTGGGAACATTTTTTTGAGTTGACCTAAATTTGCAGCTTTAGGTCCGCAAAGTTTGCCAGAATCACTAGCATCAACATCTCGTAAGTTTAAAATATTAGTTTCTGTAAGTCGAATGTTCTCTATTGGTACTTCAATTTTTTCTTCATTGCGTTCTTTTTTTACAAATAATGCGCGTTCGGTTTCATTCATTTTAGCCTCTGGTTTCAAAATAATATTACCTTTATTTGAAACGGCATAAAATACTTTTTGTCCACTATATTTCTTCAGACTCTTTAAATTATCATCAGATAATGCAGCGTTTGGGATGCCTAAATTTCTAGCTAATAATTGCACATGCGACACCATATTACCTTCTGAAACGGTTGCAATGCCTGCTATTGGTTTTAAATCGGCTGGAGGACGTTGAAAAATATATATTTTATCAGAATGTACTTCAATGTCATCTGGAGAACCATCAACAACTACAAGCTCCCCAAAAGCGTACCCCGGATTCAATCCTCTAAATGAACTTTGGTTAGGAATATCCATAACTTTATTGGTTAACGAAGATTCTTTAGCAATAAAATCACCTAATTCACCAACGTTTTCGCCAAGGTATAAAGCAATGGATCCTCTAATTTTATCATCGATAAAACCGTAAGCTTTAGGTTCGAAACCAGTATATACATCAACTGTGTGTTGGTAATTCGCTTTTACCATAGATGAACTCCATTCCACCAAGCTGCGTGCGTTTTCTAAAACTGAAGTCAATGTTTCTAAGGTTAAACTTTCCTCTTTTTCGCCGGGTGTTTTTAAATTAATTTGATCCCATTCTGATAATTCAATATAGCCAGAACCAGCGGTAGCCATACCTAAATAACAAATTTTAGTAAGCATTTGCTGCAGGTTTTCAGGCTCCCATTCTGGTGATGTTTTAAAAACTATTTCTTCAAGTTTTAGGGATAAATCTAAAAGCTGTAATCTGGCCATTGGACGCTTTTCATCTAAAATAGATTCTCTAATTGCCATTAGAAGTTCAGCTGTATCAGGAATTAATAATGACGCTTTGGTTTCAGATGAATGGGATGCGATAAAATTTGATATTTTTTCACCAATTGGTGTGTTTTTAAATAATGAGGATTTGTTAACTAGAGATTTTATATCAATAGGCTTGTAAAACTTTTGCATGGTACTAACTAGTTCATCAATCTTGTTTTTATGATTAACAGAGAGTTGGTTAGCGTATTTATTTTTAAAAGCAATGACTTTTACAATATCTGATGCTTCAGGTTGACCATGAATTTTAACACGTAAATCCATAAACTGTATAAACTCATCTGAAATGACTTTTGACTGACTTCGCATAAGTTGAGACAAATTATCATCACCGTTGTGTGGAATATCTTTTAATGACTGACGAATTAAAAAATAATGCTTTTCTAGGTTTTCGTCTTTGGTTAACAACCATTTATAGAAATCAATTCCCCAAGCTTCTTCATCTTCAGATTGAATGGCTCCTCTATAAAATTGCCCTTTTTCATTAATCCATCCATTATCTATAGCTCGCAAATACTTATCGATTTGATATTGCTTTAATCTCGATTGGTTATTTTCGGCATCCCAAAATTCAACCTTATCGGAATAGGCTAAAATTTGACCTAAATAAATATGATTTGACTTTCCAAGAGAAACTACGGCATCTTTATAACGCGCATGCTGCACTCCTGGACCAATGTTATCTGGACATGGGTCTTTGGGTTGCCTTATGCTACCATCAGTACAAAACCAACGTATATCCTTATAAGGACCTCTTACGTCGTTTTTATATTGAATTACTTGTTGAGCAATAGCTTCATTACTAACTTTTTGAGAAAAGCTTTTGGCAATAAAACTTATTAAAATCACACTTAATAAAACTGTCTTTTTCATTTAATATAATATACGATTTTATATCAAATGTATAACCAAAAAAATTAAAAATAATAAGTTTTTAAATAATTTATTTACAAGGGTTTAAAAGCATAAAATTAAACATATTCATTACCCACCAATGGTAATCATACTGCGGTTATTATTGTGCAATTTAGGTTGTTGAAGTTTTTCTAAAGTATCCATGCCACCACGAATTTTAAACTTCGCCTGTACTGCCTTTTGAATTACAGGTTCAATAGTATTTCCTGTGCGAAGGGTTGTTAATAAATCTGATTCTGTAGAAGAAAACAAACAGTTTTTTAGCTGGCCATTGGCGGTTAAACGGAGTCTATTACAAGAATCGCAAAACGGATTGGTAACCGAACTGATAATGGCAAAACTGCCTTTGTAGCCCTCTATTTTATAATTTTTTGAGGTATCGTTAGGCGCATCCTGTAACCTAACAATTTGGTCCTTAGTGAACGATGTATTTACATAATTCATTATTTCAGCATATGATACCATCTTACTCATATCCCATTTATTACCATCAAAAGGCATAAACTCAATAAAACGAACTGAAATAGGTAAATCTTTAGTAAAATGTATAAAATCGATGATTTCATTTTCGTTAAATCCTTTCATTAAAACCGCATTTACTTTTACAGTAAAGCCTTCTTTTTCCAATAATAAAATGTTGTTATAAACTTTCTCGAATTCGTGTCTTCTGGTGATATGTTTAAATTTAGCGGCATCCAAAGAATCGAGACTAACATTAATTTTTTTAACCCCATTAGCTTTTAATATATCAATGAACTTATCGATAATTACAGCATTAGAAGTAATAGATAACTCTACAGGAAGAGTTGCTAGTTTTTCTAAAATAACAGGAATATCTTTTCGAATCAATGGTTCGCCACCAGTAAGTCGTATTTTGGTAACACCATGGTTTACAAAAGTTTTGGCTATTTCATAGATTTCCTCGTAAGTCATTAAATGACTTTTTGGAGAAAGTTGAACACCTTCTTCAGGCATACAATAGGTGCATCGTAAATTACAACGTTCAATTAAAGAAATACGTAAATAGCCATGGTCTCTACCATGTGAATCTTGTAATATGTTTTTTTCGTTTGTCATTAGTCGTGTCTGGCACCTTTTAAAATTCCAAAAATGTGTAATACGGAAGGGAATATAGCATCCATTGATTCTTTTGCGCCATTGGTTGATCCTGGCAAAGCTAAAACCAATGAGTTATTAATAGTTCCAGCTACACTTCTTGACAACATAGCATAAGGCATCCGGTCTTGTCCGTAACTTCTAATCGCTTCTTCAATTCCTGGGATTCGTCTATCTAGAATTGGTATTAAGGCTTCTGGTGTTACATCGCGACCCGAAAGTCCTGTACCACCGGTATAAATTATTAAATCAATACCTTGGTTTTGATAAGAATAAGCTTTTTCTTGAATAACCTCTTTTTCATCAGGAATAATCACATATTCAGAAACTACAACCTCACAAGATTTTAATTTTTCTATAATGGCTTTTCCGGCTTTATCTTCTTTAAGTCCTGCTGAAATAGAATCGCTACAAACCACAACTGCTGCCGTTAAATCTTTTCTGAATTTATCTCTAAAATCAGATTTCCCGCCTTTTTTTGATAGCAATTTTATAGCATGAATCTCAATGCCTTTATCAATAGGTTTAAGCATATCATACATATTAAGAGCTACTACGCTAGCACCATGCATCGCTTCAACTTCAACTCCTGTTTTATAAATGGTTTTTACTGTAAATAAAACGGTAATTTCTAGTCCATTAATTTCATATTCCACACCAGTAAATTCAATAGGTAAGGGGTGACAATCTGGTAGAATATCAGGAGTTCGTTTTACACCCAATAATCCTGCTGCTTTACTCATAGCAAATACATTGCCTTTAGGTACGGTGTCGTTTTGAATCGCCGTTATCGTTTCAGGTTTGCTAACTTTTACAACTGCTTGTGCAACTGCGGTTCGAAGTGTTGTTACTTTGTGAGTTATATCGACCATTATTGTTATTTGTTTAGGTGTTTGTTGTTTAGATGTTATCGACTTAAAGTCAATCAGCTAAACAAGATACATTTTAACTATTCACTTTCCATTGATGGCTTTCATCTTCAAAAATTTCCTTTCCAAACACAGGAACATCTGCTTTAATCGCTTCAACAATATATTCTAATGCTTCAAAAACGACTTTTCGTCTTGGTGAAGACACAAAAACGAATAAACAAATTTCGCCTGCTTTTACAGTACCTAAACTGTGATAAATGTGCATGCATGTTAAATCGAATTTTTCAAAAGCGGATTCTCTAATCTCATGAAATTTTTGATTTGCCATATCCTCATACGCAGTATATTCAATAGCAGAAACGATTTTACCATCAATATCATCTGCTCTTACTTGGCCTAAAAAAATATTATGAGCACCAATACTTGTTTTGGTTTGATGTTTGTAAATCGAATTCCCTATAAATTCTGATGTAATAGCGCCTTCTTTGAAAACACTTTTCATTGGTTTTTTATCTTTCATTTTGACATCATTTTAAATGTTCTTTTATTTTATTATTTATTTTTGAAGCGCCTTCCACAATACTAAAACAGTTTTGAACTTTGTGTTCTTGTAACATTTGTGCAGCTTGTTTACTCCGTATTCCTGATTGACAAAAAAGGGCTTTCGTTTTTTCTGAATCTAATTGATGTAGATTATTCTCTAATTGACTTAATGGTATATTGATAACTTCCAAGCCTTTAATTTTTGGTTGTTCAATCGCATCTCTAACATCAATAAATTGAACGTTTTCTGAAGTCAATAGGTCTTCAATGAAGGCGGTTTTTATTTCGCTTTCACAATTAAAAGCGATGTTGGTTTTATCGAAGTTGTCTTTGATTTTTAAAACGGACTGTATTATTTCTTCAGATTTATTAATTTTTAATATGGAATTTTGAAGTGTTAATGCGTTGTAATACCATACTTTTCCTGAAAGCACATCACCAATACCTAAAATTATTTTTAGAACTTCGTTGGCTTGCATGCTCCCAATAATTCCCGGGAGAACACCCAAAACGCCAATGTCTGAACAATTTGGAACGCTACCCTGTTTCGGTGGATTTGGAAATAGACAACGGTAACTTGGTCCGTTATTATAATTGAATACCGAAACCTGTCCTTCAAACTTATAAATGGCTCCAAATACCAAAGGTTTATTAGTTATTAGACAAGCGTCATTCACTAAATAGCGTGTTTCAAAATTATCGGAACCATCAACGATGATATCATAGTTTTCAAATAAATTAATAGCATTTTGATGCGTTAATCGTTCCGCGTAAGCGTTAATTTGTATACTTTCATTTAAATCTTCCAATCGTTCCTTGGCTGCTATAGCTTTGTTTTTTCCTAATGAAGATTTGCCAAAGAGCACTTGACGTTGCAAATTAGATAATTCAACCACATCAAAATCAATAACACCAATAGTTCCAACACCTGCAGCCGTTAGATATTGCAAAATAGGACAACCTAAACCACCGGCTCCAACCACTAATACTTTAGCGTTTGACAGTTTATCTTGACCAATCTGGCCAATTTCTGAAAGCACAATATGTCCGTTATATCTACTCATGTTATCCGCCTGCAAATGGTGGTAATAAGGCTATTTCTTGCCCTGTTATTTTAGTGTTTTCATTAACCAATTCCTGATTTTGCGCCACTTGAAAATCTTTGGTTTTTAGCGTATTATATTTTCTATAAAGCGTTTCTAAAAGTTCGTAAACGTAAGTGCCTCCAAATTCTAGAGTTTCTTCTTCTAATTGCGTTATGTCTGTTAATTGTCCGAAGTATTTAATCGTTATATTCATTTTCAACAGTTTTATATTCAGTTTGTGTGTTGACATTCATCGTATGTTTTATTTGATGCTTGTCTAAAACAATATTTTTGACCTTACACTTATTTACAGCAATTCGTAAACGTCGTTCGTCTTGTTGTAATAAGTTGTAAAACGTTTTTGCAACTTGTTTTTTATAAAGGGCAATTAAGGGCATTGATTTTCCATCACTTTCCAATTGAATGATATCGTGAGTATCATCTGCAGAATCAATTAATTTTTGAAGAATTTCTGAAGTAATCAAAGGAATATCACAGCTTAAAATCAAATTATATTTAGTTGAAGAGGCTTCTAAGCCTGAATAGATGCCTGCTACTGGTCCAGCATTTTTAAAAACATCTTCGATTCTATCAATCCCAAAAGCATCATATTCAGGATTGTTTGAAACAATTAATATTTTAGACACTAAAGGTTGCAAAGCATCGATACTATATTGAACAAAAGGTTTTTTGTTCAATTCTAAAAAGCCTTTATCGGTTCCCATGCGTTCGCTTTTACCGCCTGCTAAAATAATACCTGTTATGTTCTTTTTGTCAAGCATTTTAAGTGAATATTAATTTAAAACAAGCAATTACTAAAACGAAAGCTAGAATATATCTTAAACTTTGATTGTTTATTTTTTTGCTGCCATAGTATCCGCCTAAAACACCACCAACCAAGGCAATAGCAACTAGTAAAAAGGATTCTTTTTCGAGGGTAACACCAACACTAAATTGTCCGATTAATGCTGAGGCTGAATTCACCCAGATAAATAATGCTGAAACTGCAGCCGCTTCTTTCATGTTTCCCCAATGAAATAATAAAATAAGAGGAGTTAAGATAATACCTCCTCCAATACCAATTAGCCCTGAAAAAAAGCCTATAATTCCACCAATGACCAGCCCTTGCATAATTTTTACTTGCTTGATTGAGTCGCTTTCTTTTCCAAAAACATTCAACATTTTTAAAATAGCAAATACCAATAAAAAAGCTAGTATTTTTTTATAGAGAGAAGCATCTATATCAAATCGCCCACCCAATAAAGAAAAAGGGATAGAGGTTATGGCAAATGATAAAAACAGCTTTTTGTTAAAAAAACCTCCTTTGTAATAATAAAAAAATGAGATTCCTGCCACAAACAAGTTAAGTAATAGGGCAGTGGGTTTCATGTTTTCTGGAGCAAACGAAAACAATGCCATAAGTGCTAAATATCCACTTGCACCACCGTGACCCACACTTGAATATAGAAACGAGACCACCGGAAGGATGAGTAAAAAAATAAATATGTTTTCCGTTTGAAGCATTTTATAAGTTTTCAATTTTTTCTAATTGCTTATCTAAAAACTCCCAGCAGTTTTTATTAATTTCATCAAAAGCTAGTATTAACGATTTACCATAATCTGTCAGTTCTGCGCCACCACCACCTTTGCCACCAATACTATTTATGGTTACTGGTTTTTTTGCTGATTTATTCACCGAGTCTAGCAAATTCCAAGCTTTTTTATATGATATGTTTAATGCTTTAGCTGCTTTTGATAATGATCCTGTTTTATCTATCGCTTTTAATAATTGTACTCTGCCTTCACCTAAAAGCACATGCTTATCAGACTCAATCCAGATTCTACTTTTTATTTTATAACTCATATCTAAACAGGTAACAGAATGGTTTCAACCGTATCGTTTATTTTTATCTCATTTACATCTTCGGGAGCATAAACTAAAGCATTTGAAATGGCAAAGGTTTGTTGCATCGACGAATTTTGCCCTTCAAGAATTTCAACTTCCGCGTTATTATATATAGCCTTTAAAATTTGTGGTCTATCTCCTTTTTTAGTAAAATTAGAAACAGATTTAGCCTTTACTCGAGGTAATTCATTTACCTTCTTATTCATCATGTTTTGCAGTGCGATGTATACATAAACATAAAAACAAGTTAATGCAGCTGCAGGATTTCCAGGTAAAGCGAAAATGGAAGTGTGATGTTTTTTTCCAAAAAATAAAGGCTTTCCCGGTTTCTGTTTTACTTTATAAAACAGTTCTTCTACTTGTAATTCCTTCAGAGCTTTACCAACAAAATCGTAATCGCCAACCGAAATACCACCTGTAATAATGACTAAATCGTTCGCATTAATAACCTCTTTTAATTTGGAAAGGGTTTGATGATAATCGTCTTCAACCTTGTGAATGGTAACATCATAAAATTTCAAAATATAAAGCGCACTTAAAAGCATTTTGGAATTACTTTCGTATATTTTTCCATAGGTTAATTCTAGTCCGCCTTCAATCAATTCATTCCCGGTGGTAACTAATGCAATATTTGGTTTTTTGTAAACTGAAACTTCAGTAATTCCGAGTGAAGACAAATACCCAATTGCAGCTGGCGTTAATTTTGTACCTTGTTTAAGTGCTAAGTCGCCTTGTTTTACTTGCTCTCCTAAAGGACGAATATTGAGTTCCTGATTTATTTTATGTGTTATGCTTATTGTATTTCCATCTACTTTCACCTTCTCTTGCATCATAACAGCATTCGCAGCATCTGGAACAGGAGCACCGGTAAAGATTCTGACGGCTTCTCCTTTTTTTAATTGAAGTCTAGATGCATCACCGGCTTGAATTTCACCAATTAAAGTATATGTTAAATCTTCATGCAAATGTAGCGCATATCCGTCCATTGCAGATTGTCTGAATGGGGGCATATTAATAGGTGAATATATGTCTTCAAACAAATGGTAACCTCCGGCTTTTTCAACAGACTTTTTAGTTTGTTTCAATAGTGGTTCACTGTTGTTTTTAACAATAGAAATAGCTTCTGAAATAGAAATCATATTATTTTTTCGTTATATCCTAGCAAATATAACGAATTGATTTTTTATTTTAACATGACATTCGTCAGTTTATTTTTTGCTAAATTGATTGAGATTTACGGTTTTATAAAATAATGAAAATTTTATGCCAATAAAAAGCTATTTAGCACATCCGCATGAAGGCAGAAAACAACATCTTATTGATGCGTTATCTGCAATAAAAGAGTGCGAGGTTTTACCTGCCACAAATGAAGATGTTTTGGTAGTAATTACAGAAACTTTAGATGACGTTTCTGAAGAAATCCTTAAAGAGAAAATAGAAAAAATTGATAGCTTAAAACTATTAGCAATGGTTTCAGGTTTTAATAGTCCACAAAATTAGTATGCACATGACCAATTCATTATCAACCAGAAGAAGTTTTTTAAAAAGAATGGCGAAGTTATCAGCAATAACAGCTGCGGCAACCATGTTTCCAGGGATATTATTCGCAAGTGAACAGGAAGAAGGGATACCCAATAGTGCAAACTTAGATTGGAAAAAAGGACCATGTAGATTTTGTGGTGTGGGTTGTGGAATCTTGGTAGGAACAGAAAATGGTAAAGCTGTTGCTGTAAAAGGAGACCCAAATAGCTCTGTAAATAAAGGGCTTCTTTGTGTAAAAGGCTACCATCAAACTATGTGTATTCAATCCAAAGATAGATTAACACATGCCTTGGTGAAGAAAAACGGCAAATATGTTAAAACACCGATAAGTGAAGCTCTAGATATAGTCGCCAATAAAATGAAAGATACTATTTCGGCACATGGAAAAGATTCTGTGGCGATGTACACCTCTGGACAATCAACAATTCCTGAGGGTTATGTAGCTTCAAAATTAATGAAGGGCGCTATTGGTACAAACAATTTAGATTGTAATGCGCGTTTATGTATGGCAAGTGCGGTAACAGGTTTTTTAACCACGTTTGGTGCTGATGAACCGATGGGCTGTTATGAAGATATAGACCATGCTGATTATTTCATCACATGGGGGAATAATATGGCGGAAATGCATCCTGTTTTATTTTCTAGAATGTTAGAGCAAAAAACTAGACGAGGTGCTAAAATTATTGATTTTGCCACACGCACAACACGTTCTAGTACAGCATCAGATCGATCTATATTATTCGAACCCCAAACCGACTTAGCTGTTGCTAATGCTATTTGTTATGAGATTATTAATAATGGTTGGGTAAATAAATCTTTTGTTGAAAAGCATTGTAGTTTCAGTAAAGGTCTAACCAATATTGGATATGGTGTTGAAGACAAATTTAAGTTTACAGACAAGCCAGAAAAAATAGATTTTGCTTCTTATAAAGAATTCTTAAAAGATTACACACCTGAAAAAGTTGAAAAATACTCCAAAGTATCGGCGAAAGATATAAAGTATTTGGCTTCTATATACGGTGATCCTAATAAAAAAGTAGTTTCCTATTGGTGTATGGGAATGAACCAACATACTAGAGGGACATGGATGAATAACTTGATGTATAACATTCATTTACTAACAGGAAAAATTTCACAACCAGGGAACGGACCATTTTCTTTAACGGGTCAACCTTCGGCTTGTGGTACAGCGCGTGAGGTTGGTACATTTACTCATAAGTTACCACACGGAGTTGTTATGAATGAGAAAGATAGAAGAATGGCTGCCAAAATATGGAAAGTGCCTTACGAGCGTATTCCTGCTAAACCTACATATCATGCTACAGAAATGTTTAGGGCTGTTGATCGCGGCGATATTAAATTTATTTGGACCCAAGCAACTAATCCATTAGTATCACTTCCTAAAACGAGCCGATATCGTCCAGCAATGGAGAAAAAATCATGTTTTGTGGTGGTTTCAGATGTGTTTCCAACGCCAACTTCAGATGTTGCCGATGTGATTTTACCAGCATCATGGCATATTGAAAAGAGCGGGCTATATGGAAATTCTGAACGTAGAACACAACATTGGGATAAAATGATAGAAGGTCCCGGTGATACCACACCAGATGCGTGGATGTTTATTGAGGTTGCCAAACGTATGGGTTATGGTGATTTATTTCCTTATTCAAAAGAAAATCACGTAGAAGAAATATACAATGAGTATAGACAATTTCATGAAGGTGCAAAACACGGTATGGCTCCTTTAGAAGTTTTAAAGAAAGAATCAGGAGCTATTTGGCCATATGTAAATGGAAAATCTACACAATGGCGTTTCAATGCAAAGTATGACCCAGCTTGTACTAACGGTGAAGATTTTGATTTTTATGGAAAACCAGATGGAAGAGCAGTGATATGGCAACGTCCATACGAACCAGCTCCAGAAGTGCCAGATAGCGATTACCCTTTTTGGTTGAATACGGGTAGAGTCATAGAGCATTGGCATACAGGGTCTATGACACGAAGAATTCCTGTATTGCATAAAGCGATGCCACATGCCTATGCAGAATTTCATCCAGAGGATGCTAAAGCATTAGGGATAAGAAATGGCGAAAATATTAAAGTAACATCCAGACGTGGTTCATGTGTATTACCAGCATCTATAAATGAAAGAGGATTGCCAACTAAAGGTCAGGTTTTTGTTCCTTTCTTTGATGAAAACATGATGATTAACGATGTGACATTAGATGCTTTTTGTCCCATATCAAAAGAACCAGATTATAAAAAATGCGCTGTTAAAGTAGAAAAAGCATAATTTATGAAAAAGAGACTCGGAATCATATCACTTTTTGTATTGTTATTTATAGCTTTTATTGTGGTCTGGAATTTTAGTTATCAAACAGGTTTAGAAGAAGCTTATATCCCTATAGAAAAAACGCAAGCTAATTCATATATCCCTTCTGAGAGTGGTGTTTTTCAACGATCAGAATTTGCATTAGAATATGCAAATATGCCCATAGATAAAAACCATGAAAGAACATTAGACTCATATTATAATAATAGAGCCTATCATGGCGCGCCACCAAGCATTCCTCATACTATTAAAGATGAAAAAAGTTTTGGCGGTAATACCTGTTTACAATGTCATCAAAATGGTGGTTTTGTTTCAAAATTTAATGCATATGCGCCTGTAACCCCACATCCCGAAATGGTTAATTGCCGGCAATGTCATGTCGCTCAAAACAGTAGAACCCTGTTTAAGTCTGCTAATTTAATTAAAGTACAAGCTCCTAAAGTGGGTGTAAACAATGCTTTAATTGGAACACCACCAATGATTCCTCATCAAATACAAATGAGAGAAAATTGTTTGTCATGTCATGCAGGACCTGCAGCTCCTAAAGAAATTAGGGTATCGCATCCAGAACGTATTAACTGCAGACAATGTCATGTGCCTACAGACCGATTAGTTTCAGAAATCAAGCCTTTTACAAGAACGAATAGTAATAATGATGAATAGAAAGAACTATATATACATTCTATGTTGTACATGTCTCTTTGTGCTTTTTTCATGTAGACATGGTGAAGGTGAATATCACGGTGTCACGGATAGAATTGAAGCTGAAAGTAAAAATTACCACGGTACTTCTATATCTTCTGAAAAATATTTAGAAGGAATTAAAACTATTGAAATTACTGAGGGTGAACATACTTTTTTAATTCCAGAACGTAAAAATCAAATTACTTCATATGCTTGTACCGAGTGTCATTCAAAACCACTAACTCAAATGCAAGGTAAAGATGCAAAAAATGCGCATTGGGATATTAAATTAGTCCATGCCAATAAAAATACAATGAATTGTATTACGTGCCATAACCCAGATAACATGGATAATTTAACAAGTTTAACGGGTAATAACATCGATTTCAATAATAGTTATAATTTGTGTAATCAATGCCATACCAAACAATTTAAAGATTGGAAAGGTGGTGCACATGGTAAACGTCTTGCAGGTTGGGCGCCTCCTAGGGCATCAATGACCTGTGTGAATTGTCATAATCCTCATAAGCCTCATTTTGAGTCGAAATGGCCAGAACGATTTAATACAGAAACTGTAAAAGAAAGAGAATAATTAAAACCTGTAACAGGTTCAACTAATATGTAAGGTATGAGTAGCGATAACAAAAAATGGTTTTCTTTAAATTTAAATAGGAAGAAAAAAGAGTCTTCTGGTACTTGTGGTTGCGGAAAGACTTCTGGAGGTTGCGGGTCTTATTCTGAACATCCTCAAATGACAGATGAAGAGTTTGCAGAAGCTGCTATAAATGCTTCTATTGGTGAAGAACGCACCAAAGATGGATTTGATCAAGTGTTTGATGTGAAAATGGACAGACGTTCGGCGTTTAAAAAACTAACCGCTAGTTTGTTAATTGGAGCCGGGGCTGTAAGTACGTCTTGCAGTGTGATTAGCGGTGATGAAAGTAAAGAAAAAGCACAAATAGATTGGGAAGAGCAATTTAAGGGTAATTATAAATTGATGGATGATGATGAGAAAAAGGGGACAGTAGAAAGATTGATGCGTTCATACGAGCTTAGAACTGGAAAAAATATTAGTATGTCCTCTAAAAATGCTGAAGATGATGTGTTGTTTGGTTATGCTTTCAATATTTCAAAATGTCAAGGATATATGGATTGTGTGAATGCTTGTGTTGAAGAAAACAATCAAGATCGGAATTCGCAAATGCAATACATCAGAATTCATGAAATGAAAGATGGTAAAGGTTTTAATTTTAATGAGGCTGATGATAATTATTACCATGAAGTGCCCGCCGAAGGACATTTTTATATGGGAACGCAGTGTTTTCACTGCGATAACCCACCATGTGTTGAAGTGTGTCCAGTACAAGCCACATGGCGAGAAGATGATGGATTGGTTGTAGTTGATTATGATTGGTGTGTAGGGTGTCGCTATTGTATGGCAGCGTGTCCGTATGATGGTAGACGTTTTAATTGGAGCAAACCAGAAGTACCAGAAACAGAAATCAATAAAAATCAGCATTACTTAGGAAACCGCATGCGTAAAAAAGGTGTTGTGGAAAAGTGCACATTTTGTGTACAACGTTCAAGAGCAGGTAAAAATCCGGCTTGTGTTGAAGCTTGTCCTACTGGAGCTAGAATTTTCGGTAATTTATTAGATCCAAATAGCACCATAAGATGGGTTTTAGAAAACAAAAAGGTATTTCGATTAAAAGAAGATTTAGGTACGGAACCTAAGTTCTGGTATTTTATGGATTAATAATAGTGATTAAATGAGACGATTAAAAGTATTTAAGAGTTTAGTTATTGATAGTGTGGACGCAATAACACAAGGATCTAAAAAATACCACATTTGGATGGCATTTTTAACCTTTATGATGTTAATGGGAATGTATTGTTATTCTATTCAATTAGATCAAGGGTTAAGTGCAACAGGAATGACAGATAGAGTGAGTTGGGGTTTATATATTTCTAATTTTACATTTTTGGTAGGAGTGGCGGCTGCGGCTGTCATGTTAGTAATGCCAACATATGTATTGAAAGATATTGATTTTAAGCAGGCCGTTTTAATTGGTGAAGGACTTGCAGTGGCAGCACTTATTATGTGTTTAGCCTTTGTTATTGCAGATATGGGTGGCCCTTCAGTGTTGTGGCATATGATACCTGGAATTGGCGTATTTAATTTTCCAAATTCTATGCTAACATGGGATGTTTTGGTTCTTAATGGGTATCTGTTTTTAAATATCACCATTCCGTTTTATATACTTTTTAGGCATTATCAAGGTAAAGAATCGAAGGCAAGTGTTTATGTGCCCGGTGCTATCTTATCAGTATTTTGGGCGGTTGGAATTCATTTAGTAACAGCATTTTTATATCAAGGGCTACAAGCGCGTCCTTTTTGGAACAATGCGTTATTAGGACCTCGGTTTTTAGCTTCAGCATTCGCAGCAGGACCAGCCTTAATAATATTAGTTTTAGCTATTATTAGAACGTATACTGCTTTTAAAATTGATGATAAGACAATTAAAAAAATTGCGATGGTGGTAACGGTGGCTGCCCAAATAAATTTGATTATGCTCATTTCCGAACTTTTTAAAGAGTTTTATGCACCAACGCACCATAGTGAAAGTGCGTATTATTTATTCTTTGGACTTCACGGAAAAACGGCATTATTACCATGGATATGGACGGCAATTCCATTGAATGTTTTGGCGACTGTACTACTGACTTTCCATAAACTTCGGAATAATTTTAGGGTGTTGTTTTTCTCATGCTTTATTTTATTTGTAGCTATTTGGATTGAAAAAGGATTTGGATTGATTGTTCCAGGTTTTATTCCAGGACCTTATGGTAAAATAGCCGAATATACGCCTACAGGTATTGAAATAGGTGTAACGCTTGGAATTTGGGCAATGGGCGCATTTGTGTTTACCATACTCGCAAAAACAGCAATTGGTATTGAATTGGGGAAACTGAGATATAAAAAATAGTATTCAGTAATAATAGATTACGAATATTCGTTGGTTAAAATAGCAATTGATTAATTTCAGTTGCTTTTTTTTATCAAGCTCTCAAAAATAGACTCAACTACAAAAAAACTAAGTATTATTACGTATTTTTGTTTCGAACAAAAGATTTTATGACTTCAGTTTCATTACATAAAAAATCTATACGTAGTTCATCATTTGATGTTTCTTGCCATAATTGTCTTAACACAAATTGTTTAATCGGAAAAAACTTAAAAACGCTTTCTACATTTAATCTTACAGAAAATAAAAACACGCTTAGGTGTAAGAAGGGGCAACAGTTTATTATGGAAGGCGCTCCAGTTAATGGGTTGTTTTTCATTTTAAAAGGCACAGTAAAAGTCATTCGAACGGGCATTAATGGGCGTGAACAAATTGTAAGATTCGCTAAGGAAGGAGAAATTATTGGACATCGAGGTTTTGGCACAGAGGAGTATTATTCAATTGGAGCCATTGCTTTGGAAGATTCGATATTGTGCTACTTTTCGAAGGATAACTTGCAGGAGGCTTTAATGGACAACCCGAAGTTTACTTATGATATGATGCTGTTTTATGCTAATGAGCTCAACAGAAGTGAGAATAAGGTAAAATCTATTTCTCAAATGACCGTTAGAGAACGCGTTATTGATACCTTATTATATATTCACAGAAAGTTCGGTGACTTAAGAGGATTCTTAAATTTACCACTTAGTCGAAAAGATTATGCTGATTACGCTGGTACTACAGAGGAACAAGTCATTCGAATTTTTTCGGCATTAAAAAAAGAAAAACTGATTACTTCTCAAGGTCGAAAAATTGGTATTACAAACCTTGATCTTCTCAAAAAAGAAATTAACGAGCATAACTATTTCTTAGATAGTTAATTTCATAATAATTCAAATAAAATTCAAAAAAAATTAGAATTATATACGTAGGCTTACGTATTTATTTTTTAGTTAAATACAATTTTCATTTTACACTAATTCAATTAGTTACAGTTTAAACCTGTTTTTTGACAGGTTTTTTTATGTTTTAAAAAGAGGTTTTTATATGGTTAATGTCATACAACAGAATTAATACTACTTATATATTTGTCAAAAAATAAGTATTTATACTTAGTGTTAATTTAAAATTAGAAAATATGAAATCATTATTTACAAAAGCTTCATTATTATTTTCATTGGCCATGATGCTTTTTGCATGTGGAGGAAAAGAAAAAAAGAAATCTACTGAAGATGTTGCAATCGCAACTACAAAAACAAAAACCTTAGAAATAGAAAAACCACAATTAACTTTTGGATTTATAAAGTTAACAGATATGGCACCTTTAGCTATAGCCAAAGAAAAAGGATTTTTTGAAGATGAGGGATTATTTGTTTCAGTTGAAGCTCAATCAAACTGGAAAAATGTATTAGATCGTGTAATAGATGGACAATTGGATGGATCGCATATGTTAGCGGGTCAGCCAATTGCAGCAGGAGCTGGTTTTGGTAGACAAGCAGAATTAGTTACACCTTTTTCAATGGATTTGAACGGTAACGGTATTACAGTTTCTAATGATGTTTGGAGTAAAATGAAACCTAATGTTCCTAAAGGAGCAGATGGTAAGCCCATTCATCCAATAAAAGCTGAAGCGCTAAAACCAGTTATCACTGAGTATAAAAACTCTGGTAAGGCTTTTAAAATGGGTATGGTTTTCCCAGTTTCAACACACAACTACGAAATTAGATATTGGCTAGCAGCGGCAGGAATTCATCCTGGAATGTATACTGCAGATAATGTTCAAGGACAAATTGATGCTGAAGTTTTATTGTCTGTTACACCTCCACCACAAATGCCAGCAACACTAGAAGCAGGGACTATTTATGGCTATTGTGTAGGTGAGCCTTGGAATCAACAAGCTGTTTTTAAAGGTATTGGTGTACCTGTAACTACCAATTATGACATTTGGAAAAACAATCCGGAAAAAGTATTTGTAATGACAAAAAAGTTTGTTGAAGACTACCCAAATACTGCGGTTGCCGTAACAAAAGCGCTTATTAGAGCTGGAAAATGGTTAGATGAACCAGAAAATAGACCTGAGGCTGTTAAGATATTATCGATGTCTCAATACGTTGGTGCAGATGAAGCGGTTTTAGCAAACTCAATGACTGGAACTTTTGAATTTGAGAAAGGTGATAAACGCGAAATGCCAGACTTTAACGTATTCTATAAGTATAATGCGACTTATCCATTTTATTCTGATGGTATTTGGTTCTTAACTCAAATGAGAAGATGGGGACAAATTCCTGAAGCTAAACCAGCTGATTGGTATGCAAATACGATTAAAGATATATACAGACCAGATATCTGGACTAAAGCTGCAAAATTATTGGTAGAAGAAGGAAATATTCCAGCAGAAGATATTCCACAAACAGATGGATACAAGCCAGTAACAACAGATTTTATTGATGGTACATCGTATGATGCTAAAGATCCTATTGCTTACATCAATAGTTTTAAAATTGGTAATAAAGACAAAGCAATTCAATAATTCGCTTAACAAAAATTAAAGTCATGAAGCAAAGCATAACATTAGGAAAAATAACCAAATTTATGGGATTAGGTTTTTTAAGTTCTTTAAAAGACTTATTCACTGGGAAGCTAGAAAAAGAAGATTATGTAAACTTCTTACGTAAAGTAGTCGTACCACTTGCTTCCGTACTTTTATTTATTGGACTCTGGCATATGGGATCTCAATCTTTATATAACATAGAGGCAGAGTTTAAAATTGAAAAAGCATTAAACGATCAAGGTCCTGCAGCTGCCGAAGCCATGCGTGAATGCATTGCTTCGGGAGATGTAAGTTGTAAACCTAATACGTTGCCATCTCCAACGCAAGTTTGGGATTCTTATAAATCTTTATTAAGAGACCACAACATAATTAGTGCGGATAAAGCTGCATTTATAGAAAAAACAGCAGCTTTAAATGAAAAACGTATTGCTGAAGGTAAAGATGCAATTACTTATACGGGAAGACCATCGTTTGTTGATCAAATATTTAGAAGTTTAAAAACTGTATTTGCCGGATTTTTATTGGCATTAGTTATTGCTGTACCATTAGGCATTTTTATTGGATTAAGTCCAACGTTAAAAAGTTCGTTTAACTGGTTTATTCAAATTTTTAAACCCGTTTCACCTGTAGTTTGGTATCTGTTAGTTTTTATGATTGTAAAAACGTTATTGATAGATTCTAACGAAGATAGCTCGTTTACCATTTCGTTTATTAGTGTTGGTTTATGTTCTATGTGGGCCACATTAGTGAACACTGCAATGGGAGTATCATCTGTAGACAAAGATTATATAAACGTTGCCAAAGTATTGAAACTCGGGAATTTTCAGAAGATATTTAAAGTGGTATTACCATCGTCTTTACCATTAATTTTTACTGGTTTAAAAATTACATTATCTGTAGCGTGGATGGTTTTAATTGCTATTGAATTATTGGCACAAAGTCCTGGATTAGGACTCTTTGTTTGGGAGGAATTCCAAAATGGTGCAAATGACTCTAATGCTAAAATTATTGTTGCCATGTTTGTTATTGGAATCATTGGATTTTTATTAGACCGATTGATGTTAACCATACAAAACTGGGTGAGTTTTGATAAAACTGATGCAATTTAAATAGAGTTACAAATACGCGTTAGGGATTGAACGGTTTGTTTGAGCTCGCCGACGTAGGAGGAAGCGAGTAGTGAAAGCCCGACCCTTGTGGTAACCTGCCTACCGGCAGGCAGGCGCCCAAATAAAAATTAGAAAAATGGCATACTTAGAATTAAATAATATTTATAAAACTTACGGACAAGACGAGCATGCAACTGAAGTACTTTCGAATATTAATTTATCGATTGAAGAAGGTGAATTTGTAGCGATTGTTGGTTTTACCGGAAGCGGAAAAACAACTTTGGTAAATTTAATTAATGGTTTGTTAGAGCCTACAAGTGGCGAGGTTTTGTTTAAAGGCGAACCAGTACAGGGCACAAGCCATGAACGTGGTGTTATTTTTCAAAATTACTCGTTACTACCGTGGTTAACTGTTGGACAAAACGTATTTATGGCCGTTAAGGAAGCCTTTCCGAAGAAAAGTAAAAAGGAGTTAAACGCTATTGTTGCAGAATATGTTGAAATGGTGAGTTTAACACCTGCGATTAACAAGCGTCCTAAAGAACTTTCGGGAGGGATGCGCCAGCGTGTTGCCGTAGCAAGAGCGTTAGCGATGAAACCCGAAATGATAATAATGGACGAACCTCTTGGTGCTTTAGATGCCTTAACGAGAGGGAATTTACAAGATGAGATACTCAATATTTGGGGTAAAGAAAAACGAACTGCGCTATTGATTACAAATGATGTTGATGAAGGGATTTATATGGCAGATCGTATTATTCCATTAAGACCCGGACCAAATGCAACTTTAGGACCTGAGTTTAAGATTGATATTGAAAGGCCTCGTGATAAAACCGAAATGAATGATAATGCGAATTTTAAGCAAACTAGAAATGCCATTATTGAATATTTAATGGATATAGGAAATGAGCGAAAGTCGGAATCTTCTGAAGAGTTTATACTTCCAGATTTGAGTCCGAAAGATTTTGTTAATCAATTTAAATAATCGAAACAAATGGCAACTATTATAAAAGATAAAACAAATGTAACACTTACTGAAAATGGATTGTTTCCATCGTCTGAAGTGATGCTAGATTTAAAAAACTTAAAAAAAGTTTATCCAACACCAAAAGGGGATTACGTGGTTCTTGAGGATTTAAATCTTCAAATTAAAAAAGAAGAATTTGTAACTATAATTGGGCATTCAGGTTGCGGTAAAACTACAATGCTTTCGATGATTGCCGGATTAAATCCAATTTCTGGAGGAAATATATCGGTTTTAGGCAAACACATTAAAGGTCCTGGACCCGATAGAGGTGTTATTTTTCAAGCGCCTAGTTTAATGCCTTGGATGACAGCATTACAAAATGTGCTTTTAGGTGTTAACCAAGTATTTCCTGACGCTACCAAAAAACAACGAAACGATATTGCTAAATATTATTTACAGAAAGTAGGTTTAGAAGATTCTTTTAATAAACGCGCTTCGGATTTATCGCAAGGGATGCAACAACGTGTTGGTATTGCTAGAGCTTTTGCAATTAAACCCAAAGTTTTATTGTTAGATGAGCCCTTCGGGATGTTAGATTCTTTGACTCGCGGGGAACTTCAAGATATATTAATTGAAATCTGGAATAAAGAAAAAATTACAGCTGTAATGATTACACACGATGTTGACGAGGCTATTTTTTTAGCCGATCGCGTGGTGATGATGACAAGCGGACCAAAAGCCAAAATTGGTGATGTTTTAGATATTGATTTTGAAAGACCACGAACCCGTAAATCAGTTCTTGAGCACGATGATTATTACAAATACAGAAAACATTTAATTGACTTCTTAGAGCATTAATTTGGAGTATGTAGTTTAAGTACTATGAGATATATCATAATCAATAGAGTTTAACCATACTATATTTGCCAAACTAAAATTTTAATAAATAAAAAAATCAAAAATAACTCAAATTTAAAAACAAGTAAAAATGAAAAAACAATATGTATTAATAGGCTTGATGGCATTGATAGTTCAATTTGCACAAGCACAGTTTACTTTAGATGGTGAATTTAGACCACGAACTGAATACAGAAACGGATTTGGTAGTTTAATTGCAGACGATGCCGATGCTGGATTTGGTATTTCTACAAGAGCACGCTTAAATGCTGGCTACAAAACAGAAGCTTACAAATTTTTCTTGAGCATGCAAGATGTAATGGTATGGGGTGAAAACAGACAAATTTTACCTTACGACCAAAACAACTCTTTTGCTATTTTTCAAGCATGGGCAGAAATTAATTTTGGTTCTGGTTGGTCTACAAAATTAGGACGTCAAATCCTTTCTTATGATGATCAACGTATTTTAGGTGGTTTAGATTGGGCACAACAAGGGCGTAATCATGATGCTGCTTTAATTAAATATCAAAAGGATAAATTCATTTTTGATTTAGCATTAGCTTTTAATCAAGATTACTCAAACCCAACAGGATTTGTTTCAGCTGGAACTGGATATAATACCACTGGTTTCTTTTCATATAAAACCATGCAATATGCTTATTTAAAGCAGTCTTGGGAAAGTTTTTCAGGAAGCTTATTACTTATGAACAATGGTTTTCAAGAGTTTGATACAAACAGCGACCCTGATGGTGTAAGTAATTTACAAACTTTAGGAACCCATTTAAATTATAAAAAAGGAAGTTTTGGTGCGGCACTTAATGCATTTATCCAAACCGGAAAGCGACAAGGTGAAGTAGATGTAAAAGGCGCTCATCTATTAGGTCTTGAATTAACCTATAAAGCATCTGCTAAAGTTGGATTAGGCGCTGGAGTTGAAATAATTAGTGGTAACGATGGTGGTGCTGGTGAGACTGGTGCATTCTTCCCATTATATGGTACCAACCATAAGTTTAATGGATTAATGGATTATTTCTATGTAGGTAATCACGCCAACTCCATAGGTTTAGTAGATATTCATGTTAGCGCTAATTTTAAATTAAGCGAAACGTCTAGCTTAATGGTAAAAGCATTAAACTTTAGCGGAGAGCAAGAACTTACTAGCGGTGAAAAATCATTAGGAACTGAAATCGATCTTGTGTTCAAGAAACAATTTAAAGGTTACGCTTTAGTTGCTGGATATTCTCAAATGTTTGCGAGCGATGGCATGTACGAGTTAAAAGGTATTGCTGAAAACGACGCTGCTAGCGGCCAAAATTGGGCATGGACGATGTTAGTTATAAAACCAAAATTTATAAACTAAATTAAATATTAGTGTTTTTCATCAGTGAATTGGATGTCATATTTATGCTATAATATGAGTTAGTTAAATGTCCAATTCTAAATGAATCCCGCCTAAGGTGGGATTCTTTTATTTTAAAGCGTTTTTACAATGAAGCTATTTCAATTTGATTATTCAATTTCAAATACATTTCTTACATTTAAGCAGTAAACAAAAAGTATGCTTAAAAAAGTTTTTGGAAGTGCCGTTTTTGGTGTCGAAGCCACTACGGTTACCGTTGAAGTGAACACAGACAAAGGTGTAGGATATCATTTAGTTGGATTACCAGATAACGCCATAAAAGAGAGTAATTTTAGAATTGCAGCCGCACTTCAGAATAATGGCTACCGAATTCCAGGTAAAAAGATTATTATAAATATGTCGCCAGCAGATTTACGAAAAGAAGGGTCTGCATACGATTTAACTTTAGCTATAGGAATTTTGGCTTCTTCAGATCAAATTAAAGCGGAAGATTTAGAAAAATATTTAATTATGGGCGAACTTTCTTTGGATGGAAGTTTGCAGCCCATAAAAGGCGCGTTACCCATAGCAGTTAAAGCAAGAGAAGAAGGATATAAAGGGTTTATATTACCTAGTCAGAATGCAAAAGAAGCGGCTATTGTAAATGATTTAGAAGTTTATGGAGTCGATAATATTAGACAGGTCATTGATTATTTTGATAAAGGAGAAGTGCTAGAACAAACCATCATAGATACCCGTAAAGAATTCGAGAAAAATTTAAATTATCCTGAGTTTGATTTTAGTGATGTAAAAGGGCAAGAAGGCATTAAACGATGCATGGAAATAGCAGCAGCAGGAGGGCATAACATTATTTTAATCGGACCTCCAGGAGCAGGAAAAACCATGTTAGCAAAACGATTGCCTAGTATTCTGCCGCCTATGACGCTGCATGAAGCTCTTGAGACTACAAAAATACATTCGGTTGTTGGGCGAGTTAAAGACACTGGACTTATAGCACAACGTCCTTTTAGAAGTCCGCATCATACCATTTCAAATGTGGCACTTGTTGGTGGCGGAAGTTATCCACAGCCAGGTGAGATATCTTTATCGCATAATGGTGTTTTATTTTTAGATGAATTGCCAGAATTTAAGCGAGAAGTTTTAGAAGTTATGCGTCAACCGCTCGAAGATCGAGAAGTCACCATTTCGCGGGCAAAATTCACAGTAACTTACCCGTCGTCATTTATGTTAGTAGCGAGTATGAATCCTAGTCCGGGAGGTTATTTTAACGATCCTGATGCTCCAGTAACTTCTAGTCCTGCTGAAATGCAACGTTATTTAAGTAAAATTTCTGGTCCGTTGCTGGATAGAATAGATATTCATATTGAAGTGACACCTGTACCTTTTGATAAATTGAGTGACGATAGAAAGGGTGAAACATCTGTAGAAATAAGAAAACGTGTTACTAAAGCAAGAGAAATTCAGACCAAACGATTCGAAGAATCTGAAACCGTGCACTATAATGCCCAAATGAATACCAAACAAATAAGAAAACACTGTGTTTTAGATGAAGGCTCGAAAGCACTTTTAAAAACCGCCATGGAACGCTTGAATTTATCAGCACGAGCTTATGATAGAATTTTGAAAGTTTCCAGAACTATAGCCGATTTAGAAGGTGCAGAAGCAGTAAATGGTTCACATATTAGTGAGGCTATTCAATATCGAAGTTTAGATAGAGAAGGGTGGTTGGGATAAAATGGAACATGATGAATAGGATTTTATTTTTGATAATTTTAGTTCTAGTTTTTGGTTGTAATAAGGTGAAAACTGAGAAGCATACCAATGATTTTAAAGATGTAAAAGAAATAATAAAATCTCCTATTCTAAATTTTGAGCAAGCCAATAAGTTAGCAGAATTGCCCCTAAACTGCATTAATATAGAATATCCTAATCGTTTATCGCAAACTTTAGGAAGTGATAAAGATTTAAAATCACCAATAGAATTACATCCAGCGTTTTATGGTTGTTTCGATTGGCATTCTGCCGTTCATGGTCATTGGAGTTTGGTAAGTCTATTAAAAACATATCCTAATCTTGATAAAGCCGATACTATTAAAAATCAACTTCTTCAAAATTTATCTAAAGAAAAAATTGATGCTGAAGTCGCTTATTTTGAAGGGAAACACAATAAAACTTTTGAGCGTACTTATGGTTGGGCTTGGTTGTTAAAATTAGCTGAAGAATTACACACATGGGATGACGAAATGGCGAGACAATTAGAACTGAATCTTCAACCGTTAACCAATTTAATTGTTCAAAAGTATATCGATTTTTTACCAAAATTAAACTATCCATTGCGAGTTGGCACACATAATAATACAGCATTTGGACTCTCTTTTGCTTACGATTACGCTGAAACTGTAAATCATGAAGTACTCAAGAATGCCATTAAGAATCGTGCTTCTTATTTCTATATGAATGATAAAAATTGCCCCATATCATGGGAACCTAGTGGAACCGATTTTTTATCACCTTGTTTGGAAGAAGCTGCTTTAATGAAACGCTTATTATCAGTTGATGACTATAAAGATTGGCTTAATGATTTTCTGCCGCAATTAAAGGACAAAAAATTTACTTTAGAAGTTGGTATAGTATCCGATAGGACAGACGGACATTTAGTACACTTAGATGGGGTTAATTTCTCTCGCGCATGGAATTTAAATAAAATAGCGGAAGGATTACCAGAATATAAACACTTACAAAATTTAGCAAACCAACATATTAATTATTCATTGCCAAGTATATTTGACGATGATTATATGGGAGGACATTGGTTAGGAAGTTTTGCTATTTACGCATTGAACTCTTCATCAAATTCGTTAAATTAGAAAGGTGAAAAATCTTGTTTTAGATATTAATGCTGATATAGGTGAAGGTATAGGAAATGAACATTTAATTATGCCTTATATCTCGTCTTGTAATATTGCTTGTGGTGGACATGCAGGCGATGAAGCCACGATGAAAGAAGTGGTTCAATTAGCAAAAAAGCATCAAGTGAAAATTGGTGCACATCCTTCATTTCCTGATAAGGTTAATTTTGGTAGAAAAGTAATGAATATGCCATGTGTAACTTTATACGCTTCCATAAAAACTCAAATAAAAAGCTTATTGGCTATATTAAATGAAGCCCATTTACCACTGCATCATGTAAAGCTGCATGGTGCTTTATATAATCAAGCTGCGATTGACAATAAAACGGCTAACACGGTGATAGAAGTTATGAAAAGTTTAATGCTTCCTGCTAAACTTTATGTGCCATATAATTCGGTAATTGCTAAATTAGCCATTGAGCAAGATATTCCTATAATGTACGAAGCGTTTGCAGATAGAAACTATAACGATGATTTAACCTTAGTTTCCAGAAATGAGCCAAATGCTTTAATTGAAGATTCCGATAAAATGTTTAATCATGTATTCGAAATGTTTTCAACTAAAAAAGTAAAAACAGTAACAGGTAATTATAAAACAATAAAAGCAGAAACATTTTGTGTTCATGGAGACCATCCTAATGCGCCAAAGTTGATTAAAAATTTAAGTGTACGATTAGCAGAAAAAGGCATAAAAGTTCGATAATTTATGGCTTTTAAACTTTCATATAAACCTTATGGTGAACAAGCTATATTAATTGAATGGCCCAATAAAATTCAAGATCATATGCTTTATGATGTGCTTGAGTTTAAAACAAGAATTGAATCTGGACTATCAGAAAGAGTAAAAGAGTCGCGATCTGCATATCAATCGCTTTTAATAGTTTACGAGGGAAAGGTTAACGATTTTGATACTGAAGTTGAATTATTAAAATCGATATATCAAACTTTAAATTCTTCGCAAAAAAAGAAACAATCGCGTTTATGGAAAATCCCGGTGTGTTATAGTTCTGAATTCGCTATTGATATTGAAAATTTAGC
Source organism: Algibacter luteus (assembly GCF_900141715.1). Taxonomy (GTDB): domain Bacteria; phylum Bacteroidota; class Bacteroidia; order Flavobacteriales; family Flavobacteriaceae; genus Arenitalea; species Arenitalea lutea. Next base: position 263,340 of record NZ_FQYK01000004.1, read on the forward strand.
GGGTTCAATACGTATTCCAGCAAGCGAAATAATCAAACTACATACAGAACCCATCTATACTGTTTGTTTTATTGGGTTTTTACCCGGATTTCTTTATTTAAGTGGATTAAATGAAATTTTAAATACACCCAGAAAGGCAGCTCCTCGTTTAAAAGTAGAAAAAGGAGCAGTAGCCATAGGAGGGAACCAAACTGGTATTTATCCTCAAGAAAGTCCTGGAGGTTGGCATGTTATTGGGAACTCGCCTATTGAATTTTTTAACGCCGAAAAAACACCACCATGTTTTGCAAAAGCAGGAGACCAATTGAAATTTTACGAAGTTGATGTGAATCGCCATCAGCAAATAACACAAGAAATAACAAACCAAACGTATAGTCTAGAAAGCGAATTAGTAAATGATTAAAGTATTACAGGCAGGACTTTATTCCACAATTCAAGATTTAGGTCGACTAGGCTCACAGGAGTATGGTGTGCCTTATTCAGGTGTTATGGATAGGCAAGCAGCCGTATATGCTAATTCGCTGTTAGGTAATGACGTCAACAACGCTGTTTTAGAAATGAGTATTACAGGGGCAACATTGAAGTTTGAATGCGATACTTTAATCTGTATTTCAGGAGTAAATATGAATCCTATGCTAAATGATGTTACCATTCGAAATAATAAAGTTTTTAAAGTTTCAAAAAGTCATGTTTTATCGTTTGGGAAATTAGAAAGTGGCTATCGCAGTTATTTGGCAGTTTTAGGCGGATTTAAAACTGAAAAGATCTTAAATAGTAGAAGTATGTACCCAAATATCACAAAAGAGTCAAGAATTAAAAAGGGAGATGTTTTGCCAATAAATTCTTTAACTTCAAATTATAACATGCCGTATTCCAACCTTAGAATAGATTCTACTTACATTAATGAATCGACTTTAAATGTCTTCAAAGGGCCTGAGTTTGAAAAGCTATCAAACCATCAGCAAGAACAACTTTTAAACTCAAATTTTACCATTTCTAAAAATAATAATAGAATGGCTTATCAATTAGTAGAGTCTTTAGAAAATAATTTAAATGGTATAATTACTTCGGCTGTTTTACCAGGAACCGTTCAATTAACACCAGCTGGCAATTTAATTATTTTAATGCGCGATTGTCAAATAACAGGTGGTTATCCTAGAGTCTTGCAATTGGCAGAGTCTTCAATGAATAGTTTAGCACAAAAAGTAGTAGGACGAAGTATAAATTTCAAGCTAATCAGCGAGTTCTAAAGCTATTTCTATCATATCTTTAAAAGTGGTTTCTCGATCGCTCGCCGATGTTCTTTCACCCGTAACCAAAGAATCAGAAATGGTTAAAACCGATAGTGCCCGTACGTTATGCTTAGCAGCAATTGTGTATAATCCAGCCGTTTCCATTTCAACACAAAGCACACCAAATTTGGACCATTTTTTATAAGATTCGAAATCGTCGGCATAAAATTCATCAGAAGTAAAAACATTACCTGCTTTCAATGGAATATTTTTCATTTTGGCAGTTTCAACGGCTTTTTGAAATAACTCAAAATCTGCTGTTGGCGCATAATCTGCACCACCAAAGCGTTGTTCGTTAAGGCCTGAATTTGATGATGCCGCCATAGCTAAAACAATATCCCTTATTTTAACGTGTTTTTGATAAGATCCCGAACTGCCAACTCTAATTAGGTTTTTTACACCATATTCGGTTATTAACTCGTGGGCATAAATAGAAATAGAAGGTACACCCATACCTGTACCCATAACAGAAATAGGTTTTCCGTTGTAATTACCAGTAAAACCTAACATGCCTCGTACTTTATTGAAACAAAAAGGATTATCTAAAAATGTTTCTGCAATCCATTGCGCTCTTAAGGGATCGCCAGGTAGTAAAATGGTTTCTGCTATTTCTCCTTTTTTAGCTTCAATATGAATACTCATAATTATAAAATTAGTAATTTGAAATTGATTCTTCACCGTTAATTATGGCTATTCCAGAGGATGTTCCTAATCTGTTTACACCTAAATTAATAAACTTTAACGCCGTTTTCTGGTCTCGAATACCTCCCGAAGCTTTTATTTTTACACAACCTTTACAAACACTTTGCATGAGTTTAATATCATTTAAGGTAGCGCCTCCAGTACCAAATCCAGTAGATGTTTTAATAAAATCTGCGCCACTATGTATGGCTAATTCACTAGCTTTAATAATTTCAACCTCACTAAGATAGCAGGTTTCGAGAATAACTTTAAGCGTATTATTCGGTAATTCTATTTTTACTGCTTCAATATCTTTCCAAACGGCATCAAAGTCCTTGCTTTTTAAAAGACCTATATTTATTACCATATCAATTTCATCAGCACCATCTTTAATAGCTTTGGTGGTTTCAGCAACTTTAGCTTCTGTGCTCATAGCTCCTAATGGAAAGCCAACAACGGTACATACTTTTACATCGCTATCTTTTAGAGCTTTTTTAGCTAAACCCACATAGCAACTGTTAACACATACCGAAAAGAACTTGTATTGCTTTGCCTCTTCACATAAATTAATGATATCTTTTTTGGTGGCAGTTGGTTTTAATAGCGTGTGATCTATATAAGTATTTAAGGGTTCCATTTGTTTTAGTTTATATCAAGATAGTTTTTTAAGGTATAAATGTTTGGCTAATATTCATAATATTATTGCTTATATACTATGATTTTAATCAGTTAAAAAGTTTTGAAAAAATACAAATAACAAGTTAGGGAAACCTTTAGAATAAGCCAAGTTGAATTAAAAAACTAATAATAACCTGCTTATTAAAAAAAGCCATTTTGAAATCAGTCGATTTCAAATGGCTTTTTTATTGTAATTAACCAAATAATATAATATTACACTTGTTTGTTGGTGCTTATAGACTGATTATTGTTAGAGTTTAAAACAGTTTCAATATAATCCTTGTATACCTTGGTGTTTCTAATTTGTCGGCTACTGTATCCAGATTTAATAATACTCGAAGTATCTATTCTATCGGCACCAGCATCAATATATTTTAGAGCAATGTCTAAATCGTCAATGCCTCCCGAGGCTTCAATTTTAGCTCGGTCTCGTAAGGTTTTCTTTATAATTTTTACTGCTGTTAATGTAGCCCCACTTTTTGAAAAACCTGTTGACGTTTTAATTATATCTGCTTTGGCATCTAAGCATATTTCACATGCTTTAATAATTTCGTTTTTATTCAATTCTGAAATCTCAACAATAACCTTTAAAGGGGTTTTACCAATAGCACGTTTAACATCACTAATATCTTTTAAAACTGAAACATAGTTTCGGCTTTTCATGTACCCTAAATTTAGAACCATTTCAATTTCATCAGCTCCATCTTCTATGGCCTTTTCAGCTTCATATATTTTAGATTGCGTAGACATACTTCCCAGAGGAAACCCAATAGCTGTACACACTTTAGCATCAGAATCCAACAACAATTGTTTTGCTAAGGGCACGAATGAACTACTTACGCAAACACTGTAATAGTTGTTTTTATGTGCTGCATTACACAAATCAATAATTTCACGTTCGGTGGTTGTAGGTTTCAATAAAGTAAAGTCGATATAACTAGAAATATCCATAGGGTTTAGTAGGTTTTATGTGTTTAAAAATCAAATATTAAAGGGAATGTATACTCGATTTAAAATTGTTTTTATGTATAAATTTGGGACATACATAGAAGCTAAATTATTAATTTAAATGAAATCATTGATATAAAAACAACAATTTTAGATTAAATGCACATCATTATTTCTATAAACTAGATATACGGTAGAAAAGTATGTTCAGTTTATTATTTTTATGTTAAAATTAATTGAATTTCTGAGATAAGGTTATAAAAAGCCCCTTTTTACTGCGCGTATAACAGTAAAAAATAAAAAAAGCAACAATCATCTTTAATCAAAAATTCATGTTGCTTTTCAACTAACCAACCTACTAATAGACTCCAAGTGCAACTAAATGTTACATATAAGAGCTATTATATTTTAAAATTCTTCCGTAACCAAGTCTCCTTGATTTCTAAATACTAATTTATCATCAAATGCATCTAATAAAATGATACTATCGGTAGTAACTCTACCGGCAAGAATTTCTTTACTTAAAGCATTTAAAACTTCTTTCTGAATGACACGTTTTACAGGGCGCGCTCCATATTCAGGATTGTATCCTTTTTCTGCTAAATAAGCCACTGCTTCTGGGGTTGCATCAAACGTAATACCTTGTTGAGCTATCATTTTGGTAATACCTTTTATTTGTAACCCTACAATGTCAACAATGTTTTCTTTGCTTAATGGTGTGAACATGATGGTATCATCAATTCGGTTTAAAAACTCTGGTCTTACCGATTGCTTAAGAAGGGCTAAAACATCTACTTTTGCTGCTTCTATAGCCGAATCAATATCTTTCGTGGCATCAAAGCGTTCTTGGATAATCTGGCTTCCCATATTAGAAGTCATAATAATGATGGTGTTTTTAAAATCTGCAACACGACCTTTATTATCTGTTAAATGCCCTTCATCTAAAACTTGTAAAAGGATATTAAACGTATCTGGATGCGCTTTTTCAATTTCATCTAATAATACCACAGAATAAGGTTTTCTGCGAACTGCTTCGGTTAACTGTCCACCTTCATCATAACCCACATATCCTGGAGGTGCGCCCACTAATCTGCTTACCGCATGACGTTCTTGATACTCACTCATATCAATTCTAGTCATGGCATTTTCGTCATCAAAAAGATATTCTGCTAAAGCTTTAGCCAATTCAGTTTTACCAACACCTGTAGTTCCCAGGAACAAGAAGGTACCAATAGGTTTTTTAGGGTTTTGTAAACCTGCACGACTGCGTCTTACGGCATCACTTACAGCTTCAATAGCTTCTTCTTGACCCACAACACGTTTATGTAATTGATCTTCAAGTTTTAATAGCTTCTCACGTTCACTTTGTAGCATTTTAGTAACAGGAATTCCTGTCCATTTTGCAACAACTTCCGCAATATCATCATAGGTAACTTCCTCCTTAATTAATGAGGTTTCAGCGTGCTCTTGTAGTTTCAGTTGTAAGGCTTCAAGTTCTTCTTGAGCTTCTTTAATTTTTCCGTAACGTAGTTCGGCTACTTTACCGTAATCGCCTTCACGTTCGGCTTTTTCTGCTTCTAACTTAAAGTTTTCAATAGCCTGTTTTGTGTTTTGAATGTTATCAACAACTTCTTTTTCACTTTTCCACTTGGCATTTATTTCATTTCTAGATTCTTTTAGATTTGCTAAATCGGCACGTAAAGACTTTAATTTTGTTTCATCTTTTTCGCGTTTAATGGCTTCTATTTCAATCTCTAATTGCATAATTTTTCTATCCAAAACATCCAGTTCTTCTGGTTTAGAATTGATTTCCATTCGCAATTTAGATGCCGCTTCATCCATTAAGTCGATAGCCTTATCGGGTAAAAAACGATTGGTGATATAACGTTGAGATAACTCTACCGCACCAATAATCGCTTCGTCCTTTATTCGAACTTTATGATGCGTTTCATATTTCTCTTTAATACCTCTTAGTATGGAAACCGCACTTTCGGTATCAGGTTCATCCACCATTACCTTTTGGAAACGACGCTCTAAGGCTTTGTCTTTCTCAAAGTATTTTTGGTATTCGTCTAAAGTTGTGGCACCGATAGCGCGTAATTCTCCACGTGCTAATGCAGGTTTTAAGATATTTGCTGCATCCATGGCTCCTTGACCACCACCAGCTCCTACAAGTGTATGGATTTCGTCAATAAATAACACGATATCTCCATCGCTGGTTGTTACCTCTTTAATAACTGCTTTTAAACGCTCTTCAAACTCACCTTTATATTTAGCACCAGCAATAAGTGCACCCATATCTAGTGCGAAAATTTGCTTTTCTTTTAAATTTTCTGGAATATCGCCATCAATAATACGGTGCGCTAAACCTTCAGCAATGGCGGTTTTACCTGTTCCTGGTTCACCCACTAAAATAGGGTTGTTTTTTGTTCGACGAGATAAAATCTGAAGGATTCTTCTAATTTCCTCATCACGACCTATAACTGGGTCTAACTTGCCATCTTTTGCTAATTGGTTTAGGTTTTTAGCATACTTATTTAAAGCATTATAGGTTTCTTCTTGACTTTGTGAGGTTACATTTTCACCTTTACGAAGCTCTTCAATAGCAGCTTTAAGACCTTTTTCTGTTACACCTTGGTCTTTTAACATTTGAGCTATTTTGCTATTCGATTTAAAAACTGCTAGTAATAAATGCTCGATAGACACGAAATCATCTTTCATTTTTTTAGCAATAATAGCTGCTTCGTTTAAGCTTTTACCAGCTTCACGAGATAACATAAGTTCCCCACCTGAAACTTTTGAAAAGCTTTCAAGTTGTTTATCTAACGCTTGTTCTAAAATATTAACGTTTACATTTAATTTTTTTAAAAGAAACGGTAATACGTTTTCATCAACCTCGAAAATACCTTTAAAAATGTGTTCATTTTCAATTTGTTGATGCCCGAAGCCCTGAGCAATTTGTTGCGCTTGCTGTATGGCTTCTTGCGATTTAATTGTATAATTGTTTAAGTTCATAGTATTATTTTCTTTTTCTTTTCAACTGGTATAAGTCAAGAATCTTACCAATACATATAACTGGACAAAATGACTGTAATGACTACTTTTTAAATGACTTTTTGTCGGTTTTTGCTTCGTTTTACATAATTACTTTGTAATGTATGGATTATGTATGGGTAACTTATTAGCATCAAAGTAAGTGATAAATTACATTTGGAATTCTAAAAACTTATATATGCGCTCATTTTTTACTTTGTTAGTTTTACTATCGTTATCAATGCTTTTAGAGGCTCAATCTGTTCAAGACGACTTTGAAGGCAGTGGAACCATTACTTCATGGTACGGAGATAATTGTAACATGAATATTAATTACACGAATCCTTATTCTGAGGGCATTAATACATCGAGTACCGTGATGGAGTATCATGATGTAGGCGGGCCATATGCTAATGTGCAATTTGATATTAATAGTAATTATGATTTAACTACAAAGAATTCATTTAGTCTAAAAATTTATGTACCATCAAGTGGCTTAACAGGAAATCAAACCAATCAAATTTCACTTAAACTACAGGATAAAAATCTAGCACAACCTTGGTCTACACAAAGTGAAATTATAAAACCAATTCAATTAGATCGATGGCAAGAAGTTGTTTTCGATTTTGAGAATGATACTTACATTAATTTAGATGGTAATTCTCCAGCTCCTATTGAAAGAACAGATTTTAACAGAGTTGTGATTCAAGTTAACGGAGAGAATAATACTGATTATGTTTTAGCATATATTGATGATCTTCTTTATTTTAACACAGAATCTAGTGCTCCCATATATGATAATTTGGTTTGGTCAGATGAATTTGATGGTACAGGGGCCATAGATGGAGCAAATTGGTATCATCAAACACAACTTATTGCAGGAAATAGTTGGGCTAATGGAGAAGTACAACATTATACAAACCGAGAAGCAAATTCATACGTGAGTAACGGTACATTAAAAATAAAAGCGATAAAGGAAACTTATACAGATCAAGGGCATCAAAAAGAATACACCTCGGCAAGATTAAATTCAAAATTTGCTTTTAAATATGGTAGAGTAGAGGTTCGTGCAAAATTACCATCAGTTGCTGGCACATGGCCTGCAATTTGGTTACTAGGAAAAAACATTAATGAAGATGGTACTTATTGGGATAATGAAGGTTTTGATACAGATAGCTGGCCATTTTGCGGTGAAATTGATATTATGGAGCCTAATGTTGCTAAAACACAAACATTAGCTACATGGCATTGGGATATTGGCTCGGGATATCAATACAATTCAAACAGCGTACCATTGGCGAATACAGATGCCTCACAAAATTTTCATGATTATGTATTAGAATGGAGTCCCGATACTATGAAAATTTATATCGACAATACATTAGTGAATCAAATGCCAACAGTAAACCCATTTAACGAAGAATTTTTCGTGTTGCTTAATGTTGCTATGGGTGGCAGTTTAGGCGGACCGATTGCTGGTAGTTTTACCAGTGATATTATGGAAATTGATTATGTAAGAGTTTATCAAGAAAGTAGTTTATCTACTTCAAAAGCAAAAAATAACACCTTTAAGTTTTATCCAAACCCAGTTGAAAATAAATTCAATATAGAGTTTGCTCAAATTAATAACAATAAGGTATTGGTTGAAATTATTGATTTTAATGGACGAATCATTAATCAATCAGAATATATAAATAATGGTTTGAAGCTTACCTATGATACTCGTGCTTTAAATACTGGTTTCTATTTTATGAATCTTATATATGATGACGGCTCAAAAAGCGTAATGAAATTTATAAAGCAATAATATTTGTAAGTTTTTATTAAAAGTGCGACATTTAGTCTATGGGATTAATTAATAAATTATTTGGTGGTTCAACTGAATCAAAAGAAGAAAAAATGTTGCCATGGTTACCTTTAACCGAAGTTGCACAACTAGTCGCGATAAGCGAAAAATCTAACACAAAAACGCAGGTTATATTTAAACATTCTACACGATGCGGTATAAGTAGAATGGTCATGAATCAATTCGTTGAAGCATATGATTTAACCGAAAACGACCTCGATTTATATTATTTGGATTTATTGAATTACCGAGAAGTTTCGAATGAAACAGGGTATAAGTTCCAAGTTTTACACGAATCGCCTCAACTAATTGTAATTAGAAACGGGGCAGTGGTGGCGCATGCATCGCACGGCGCGATTAATGATATAGATTTAACTAGATTTATTTAGCAGCATTTTAAGTCTTGAGTTGTCAATATCTTTTTGTTTACGGAACACTTCAGAAGGAGGCAAATAACGAAATGTCTATATATTTAAATAAGAACTCGGATATTGTTGGTAGAGCCAGTTTTCAGGGGAAATTATATAATGTTACATGGTTTCCAGGGGCTGTCTTAAGCAACAATAAAACAGATTTCGTTTATGGAACAATCTTTAAAATGAATCATTCTGAATCCGTTTTAGATGTTTTAGATGGTTATGAAGATTTCGATGCTAACAACCCTGAATTTAGTTTGTTTAAAAGAGAAATAATAACCGCAACTTTACAAGACGGCTCAAAATTAAAAGCTTGGATCTATTTATATAACCAGCCTATAAATAAGTTAAAAGAAATTAGTTCTGGTGATTATTTAAAAGAAATTAAGAAAAAATAGAATCAGAAAAAAACCTCTTAAAATAATTTTAAGAGGTTTTTTATTTTATTGTCTAATCGTATAAGAATTTATAATGTCTTTCAACTGAAGTTTTAAATCTTCACCAGTGTCATAAATCATTTGTTCTTCAGTTGGAAACGGAACAGCACGTTGTTCTAAAAACGGGATTAAATTAGTATCTAAAGCTCTTCGATCTCCACGCGATGTTGCATAGATATGCTGAAAAACAAACTCGCTAGAAATAGGGAATGCATCCATGAGTTGATTTGATTGTATATTTACATATTCTACATTTCCTGTAACTTGAGTTGCTTTGAATTGCGTAAACTCATAATATTCACAACGAACGGTTTTTAAATTATCAACTTGAATAGCATTTCCAAGACTATCTTTAACAATTTGCCCTCGGTCGTCTAGTAAATTCTTCTTACCATCGGCTATTTGTTTTTCTTTTATAACCTGACGTTCTTTAACTTGCTCTGGAGATACGTTAATCTCTCTTAAATTAACACGCATGTTATAATCGTAATTAATTTTGTCTTCTGGTGCACTATGGTATTCTGCCCAAAAATTGTTTAGTCCGTAGCTACTAAAATTTAATAAATCTTTTTCTAATCGTATTGGAATAATTTTACGCGTATCATTAATCATATCAACCAAAACAAAGTCTGTTCCTTTTTGATGTGCAGATAGCATCAACTGACGAACATCTTGATAATTAGGATTAATATCTTCAATATCTATAAGGGTATTATAGGCAGCTCTTATATCTAATTTATTATCAGATTTTAGAAGTGCTACCGCATTATCATAAAGTTGCGCGGAGGCATCATTTTTATAATTTATAATCTGATTAGTATAATTAGACAAATCAAATTTAATTTCCCTTCCGTCGGCATAAAGAGGCAGTAAAGGTTTGATGCGTTCTTGACGGTTATCCAACCCGACATAGGCATCATAAATACGAATATAATTTTCTGGGTTGTTATCGTTTTTTAGAAAATTGATGTTTTCTAAATCGCGAGCAGTAGCTTTATTGAAAGCTTCTTGTAGCATGATAATAAAATCCGCTTTACTTTTTTTGTCCTTATTAGTTCGTAATTTACCAATAGCATAAGTTATGGCCTGATCGTAATTACCAACACTTACCGCTTTTTCAATTTGTTTACTTGTACTGCAAGAAAGTATAACCAGTATGATAATTGCTGAAAGTAATATTCTTTTCATGATGTTAGAGTTTTTGGGTTATTGGATTGTTATTCCAATTAGGGTGCCAAAGTACTAAAACATCAGATAAAATACTAATATATCCGATTAAATGTATTTAAATCTTATTTATTGTAGGATATAACTTATTTTTTAACATAAACTGGTAGTAATGTTGTAGAAACTTCACCAAAACCGATTCGTGTACCATCATTTTCACAATGTCCGCGCAAAATCACGGTATCATTATCATTGATAAACTTTCGCTCGGTACCATCTTTCATTTTAATTGGGTTTTCACCTTTCCAAGTTAATTCAAGCATAGAACCAAAAGAATCTGGGGTTGGCCCCGAAATAGTACCACTTCCCATCATGTCTCCAGAATTTACAGGGCAGCCATTAACAGTATGATGTGCTAATTGTTGCACCATATTCCAGTACATGTATTTAAAATTGGAATTACTAACGACTGTTTCTTTTGCACCTTGAGGTTTTATGGCTACTTCCAATTTGATATCGTAACTCTTTTTTCCTTTGTATTGAAGATAATCAAGTTGTTTTTTTATGGGTTTCGGTCCTTCGACTCTATAAGGCTCAAGAGCATCTAAAGTTACAATCCAAGGTGAAATTGACGAGGCAAAATTTTTCGCTAAGAACGGGCCTAATGGCACATATTCCCATTTTTGGATATCTCTCGCGCTCCAATCGTTAAGTAAAACAAGTCCGAAAATATATTCTTCTGCCTCTTTAATTGGAATAGGTTCTCCTAAATCGTTAGCATCGGTTGTAATAAAAGCCATTTCAAGCTCGAAATCTACTAATTTACTTGGTCCAAAAACAGGCTCAGAAGCTCCATTAGGGAGGGTTTGACCTTGAGGTCTATGCACTGGAATCCCTGACGGAATAATAGAAGAACTTCTTCCATGATAGCCAACTGGAATATGCAACCAATTTGGTAGTAAAGCATTTTCCGGATCTCTAAACATAGTACCAACATTAGTTGCATGCTCTTTACTCGAGTAAAAATCGGTGTAATCGCCAATTTGCACAGGAAGTTGCATTTCAATTTCATCTAAACGAAACAGTATAGTTTCCTTATGTTTTGTGTTATTTTTTAAAATATCGTTACTGGCATCAAAAATTTGAGCAATTCTATTTCTTACCGCACGCCATGTTTTTCTACCGTCAGCAATAAAATCATTTAATGTGTCTTGAAGAAAAATATCATCCGTTAAAGGAATACCATCAAAATACCCAAGCTGGTGCAAAGCACCAAGGTCTATTGCCGTATCTCCTATACGTGTTCCAATGGTAATAATATCATCTCGTGTCAAAAACACACCAAAAGGAATGTTTTGAATGGGAAAGTCTGAATTTTTATCAACGTGTAACCACGATATTCTATCAGGATTGTTGGCGGATAATGGCATAACTTGTTTTTAGTTTTAAAATTATTGTATTCTTATCAAACCTACACATTTTTTTTATTTTAATGTAAAAAAACATAAAAAATATAGATTAATTTAAATGGTTAATAAACCGTTGAAAACTTAGAAGTAAATCTGCATTTTTTGATATTAATAACTAATCTATTTCCTATTTTTGCACATTATTAAACTAGAACTCTATTTTTATGCAACGCGACGAACAAATTTTTGAACTAATCCAAGCAGAAAAAGAACGCCAGCTTCATGGTATTGAACTTATTGCTTCAGAGAATTTTGTAAGCCAACAAGTTATGGAAGCTGCTGGCTCTGTGTTAACCAATAAATATGCCGAGGGTTACCCTGGAAAACGCTATTATGGTGGTTGCGAAGTTGTAGATGAAGTAGAGCAAATTGCTATTGATAGAGCAAAAGCTTTATTTGGTGCTGAATATGTAAATGTTCAACCGCATTCAGGTAGTCAAGCAAATACAGCAGTATATCATGCGTGTTTAAATCCTGGAGACAAAATTTTAGGATTCGATTTATCTCACGGTGGACATTTAACACATGGGTCGCCTGTAAATTTTTCTGGTAAATTATACAATCCAGTATTTTATGGCGTAGAGCAGGAGACAGGTGTATTAAATTATGATAAAATTCAAGAAATTGCTACCAAAGAGCAACCAAAATTAATAATTGCAGGTGCTTCAGCATATTCTAGAGATATCGATTTTAAAAGATTTAGAGTTATAGCTGATAGTGTTGGTGCTATTTTAATGGCAGATATATCGCATCCGGCAGGATTAATTGCAAAAGGTATTTTAAATGATCCTTTACCTCACTGTCATGTCGTAACTACTACAACGCATAAAACGTTAAGAGGCCCAAGAGGAGGGATGATTATGATGGGTAAAGATTTTGATAACCCATTTGGTATCAAACTTAAGAATGGCAACTTACGTAAAATGTCGTCTTTATTAGATTCGGCAGTTTTCCCTGGTAATCAAGGAGGACCATTAGAGCATATTATTGCAGCAAAAGCCATTGCATTTGGTGAAGCTTTAACCGATGATTTTTTGCACTACCAATTACAAGTAAAGCAAAACGCTACAACTATGGCAGATGCGTTAGTTGCGAAAGATTATAAAATCATTTCTAATGGTACAGACAACCACTGTATGCTCATAGACTTACGTAATAAGAATGTATCTGGTAAGGAAGCTGAACAAGCTCTAGTGAAAGCAGATATTACTGTAAATAAAAACATGGTACCTTTTGATGATAAATCGCCGTTTGTAACCTCAGGAATACGTTTAGGTACTGCCGCTATTACAACACGTGGTTTAAAAGAAGATGATATGGTTACAATTGTTGATTTAATTGATGAAGTGATCACCAATTTTGAAGATGAAGCCGTTTTAGAAGCTGTAAAAACAAAAGTAAATGCTATGATGAAAGATAAACCTTTATTTGTTTAAGCCTTGAATCACTTTAGTGTTAATTATAAAAAATCCCGCTTTAAAGTGGGATTTTTTTGTTTTATGATTTATTAATTAAAGTTGAAACTCTAATTCTCGGTATTTAACTTCTTCAGTTATTTCTTCAATATTACCTAAATACTCTTTTCCCCGAAGTTTACCCACAGTATGCGCTTTTAAATCTATTTCGGAATGCTGTTTTACAAGGTTTTGTATTTTTTGTTGGTCTGTGTCATTTTCAATGGATGCTAACCATTGATCTTCTTCGTTTTCTGATAACATCAAAGGCATTCTTGGTCCTTGAATTTTAGGATTGTTATGAATTTTAGCCATCATAGGATTGCCTTTAGTGGTCACTATAGAGAAGGTATGCATTCTGCCGCCATTATCAGGATTTATCCATTCGCTCCACAATCCTGCCAGAGCTATAGGTTCATTATCTTTTTTTTGAATAAGAAACGGATAGGTTTTTTTATTAAAGTGATGATGTTCGTAAAAACCATCTATGTAAACAATACACCGTTTGTTTTTAGCCGAATCTCTAAACGCGGGTTTATCAAAAATGGTTTCTCCACGGGCGTTAAGTGTATTATTCCAGAATTTTTTGAGTTGATTTTCGTCTTCCACCCAAAATGGAACGAGCCCCCAAGTAGCAACAGTAGGGAATTCTGGCGATTCGTTGGTGTAAATAAGTAATTCGGGATGACTAAAACCTGAAGCATGATGAATAGGTAAATCGGTTAACGGAATTAATTTTTCCATAATTTCTTCAACCGCAGCCAAATCACCTCGACGCTTTGCGCGTTTTAGTTGCGCTTCATAACTCGCTTTAATGTCGTAGCACATTGTCTTTATTTATAGTTTGAATGATTTATCGCTTTATCTAATCTTCAGATTTTTGCAATGGACCTTCCCATAAAACTTGTTCTATCATCCAAATATCATCTCGCTTTGAAAGTAGAATATAATCAATACCCCACCACGCCGTTACTTTTGCTGATGCAATTACATTTCCAATATCTAAAACTTCAATTTTCTTTGGTGCATCTGGATTAGGAAATTTTTTTTTCTCTAAAACATTTCTCGCGAATTCTAAGGCCTTTTCAAACGACATATGGTCAACCTGTTTATATTGGTTGGAAGTTTTGTCTTTCCAAAAACCAAATTTATTTAATGCAGGCTGAAGACTTTCTTTTAGTTTATTCTCATCGCCTTGATAAAAACCTTCAATGTAGTTAAGGCAGGCATTTTCAACCCCTTCTTTATCAGTATTATTTTGGGAAATTGCAGTTGAAAACATTAAAAGGAAAGTTACTAAAACTGTTAGACATTTCATAGTTTTTAAATTTTTGATTGATTTGAAAACTAAAAATAACTGTAATTGTTTGATAATAATGTTAATAGAGCGTTAATCTTCCTCTGGAAAAGTAATGTGCTGATATGCACCTAAATCTGGTGATGTCGTTCTATCAACATTTAAAATATCGAAAGGTACTTGTGTTGAAAATGTCGCTAATCCTTGACCATTTGCCGCAGAATCGTCGCCAATTATCATTTCATTTGAATCTGCATCTTTAAAATTCGGGTCTGCATTGAAAATGTTTCCCTCATATTTAGAAGTATCATTAAAATCATAATTAGCCCCGGTGAAATTATTATTGTTATCGTCAAAACGAATTAAACAATTGGTGAATTTAAAGTTATAAACGACTGATTCATCTTCAATTTCATCCAAAAGAATTTCAGGATTATCATTGCCGTAAATTATACAGTTATTAAAATTAGCTTCTGTTAAATCAGCAATCGTAGCATTATTGTCTTCATCTAAAACAAAATTATTGAGTAACAATGCAGGAAATTGTCTAAATCCGTCGTCCCAATAATTAGCGATGGTAGAATGTGTAACGTTATATTTTCCTCCTAAGGTTCCAGCAAAAGATGATAAACCAGAGTTATTAATAACCAAGTTTTCAGCATTTATGGAAGTGTTTCTACCCAAAATACCAAAACTACTAGAATTGTAAATTTGTGTGTTTGTAACAGTAAGTTTATCGTTTGCCTCATCAGGGTTTCCATCAGAAAGGATTCCAATTGTAGCATTTTTAATGGTGGCGTAATTTATAGTGTTATTGATGCTACCGTCTAAAAGCCAAATGGTTCCCCATTGCCCTTGAATTTCGGCAAAATTTGGTTCTAACCGGTCGCCCTCAAAAATGACTTCGTTTTCTAATAAATCGCGGTCGTTACTATACGCTCCATTAACATTGATACTCGCGCCATTGGATACAATAATACCTGAGTTTTCATGAAAATGTAAACGAGCTCCGGATTCGATGGTTAACGTTTCGTTTGTGGGCACTGTGGCGAAACCATAAATAACATAGGGTTTCTCATTAGTAAAGTTGAGTTCTGTAGGTAATAATTCTCGACCTTGTAATTCAGTTTCAACCATTTCTCCGCCTAAGTCTAGCGTTAAGGTTTCGATAACTTTGGTTGTATTATCTCTATCTGGGTAAATAAAAACAGCATCTTGTACTAAAGTCACTAATTCTACTTTTTGAAGGTTTGAGCCTGAGTCAAATTCAATTTGATCAGTATATAAATAATTTCCATCGGGATTAGGTAAATTATTAATGTTAATAGTCGTTTCGACAAAAATAAATAAACTGTCTTTTGCTAAAATTTCAACATTTGTAAAATTTTTACCAGCAATACCATCAACACTTAATCTGTAATTTGAGATATCGCCTGAAGCCAATGCTACCGAAGGAATGGAAATATCATTATCACTTCTATTGTACACTTTTAAGTTATAAGTGCTAGAACCTATGTTTGTAAAAACTGTATCTAAATATACCGTGTCTTTAGAAAATTCAAGACTACCAGTACTTGCAGAGAATTCAAAATCTTTACGACAAGAGCTCCAAAAAATTAAAAATCCTAGTGTAAGTGTGAAGTATAAATAGCGTTTCATTAAAATCATAAGTTTGAGGGTTAAAAATATAACTTTTGAATTTATGATTTAGTATGTATGTATGATTTAATCGAATAAATCAACAATTTCTACTGGAATTCTTGTTGGACGACCGGTTTTCGCATTTATCAAACACCATTTTGTTTCCGATTTAGCAAGGAGTTTGTTGGTATTGGCATTATAAATTTCAACTATACGTGTATATTTCACACCTTCGGCCTGAGCGATATAGGTTTTTAATTTGATGGTATCATTTAAAAAAGCAGCGCTTTTGTACTCGATAAAATGCGATAGTAAAAACCAACTATATTTTGTTTGCAATTCAATCGAAGCTTTAGATTGCCAATGGGCTTTGGCTACATCTTGTACCCATTGCACATAATGTACGTTGTTAACATGATTTAAATCATCTATGTAATCTTTGTTTACAACTAAAGTGCTTTCGTATATGGTCATTCCAAGATTATTTACAATTGTATTAATTTGTGTTTTGTTATTAATCAATCATCACTTTCCATGTGACATCATAAGTCTCATTTGGTTTTAATGTTTGCATACCAATTTTATTATTAAAGCTATCTGAAACACCAGTTGTTGGTTCAATAGCAATATTGTTTGCTTTTGGAGGGGTATAAACTTGTAAAAAATTATTATCAGAAGAAGACGTTATAGTTAATTGATACTTAGGTGTATTAAACTTGACTTCGTTAGAATTTAAAATCCAGCAGTCATCAAGTCTTTGATTTTTGATTTGAAAAATTCCATCAGATTCGTAATCTTCAAATCCCTTGGTTATATTTCGATTATCAAACACCAATTTTTTAGTAGCGTCGAACTTAATATCACTTTCAAATAAATTGTCACTTAAAAAATAAGGATGCCACCCGAGTGTAAAAGGGAATGTTTTACTGGATGTATTTATTACAGAAACTAGTAAAGTCACAGTGTTTTGAGTAAATACATATTTTAATTTTATGTTGAAGGTAAATGGAAATCCTTTTGAAAGTTCTGTTTCATCATACTCTAAAACTATAGCAGCAGAATCATCACATGTATTGGTTTCTTTTACTAGAAATGATTTATTAAAAACCAATCCGTGTAATGCATTGTTTTCTTCTTTTTGATTAATTTCAAATTGATGTTGTTTACCTTTATATTTATAAGTGCCATCTTTGATTCTATTTGCAAAAGGAAATAAAATAGAAGAAGCGTAAGTTACATCATAAGTTAAAGGTGCTAAATTTTCAATAATTACCTTTCCGTTTAGAATTAGTTCTTGCAACGAACCTCCATCATTAATGCTAAGTTTCGCATAAAGTTTGCTCTTGGCATCTTCAACTTCTAAAATATTTAAGTCTTGATTGTGGTTTATTTTATACACAGTTCATGATTAATTTTAAATTATTGATATACAATATTTTATGTTAAATTAACTCAAGTGTTTGTTGTTAAATTTATTGCGATAAAATCTAAACACGAATTAATAACAACCTTGTAATTTTTATTGAACAAATTGGCGTTTTAATTAATTATTAAAAGCTCGAAATTATAGGATAAAAGTAAAACTTTTGAAACTATGAATGACTATTTATAAACCAATTTTTTACAAGAATTAAATCTTTATATTTACTAACTAACTAAACTAATTACAAATATGATAGGAATCATTTCTTTCTTTGGCTTCACGTTAATGGTTGCCATCATATCTTACTATGCAACTAGAACAACGGATGAGAATTCGTCTGATGGCTATTTTCTTGGTGGTAGAAGTCTAACCGCTGGCGTAATTGCAGGATCTTTACTTCTTACAAATTTATCAACAGAACAAATAGTAGGATTAAATGGTAGTGCTTATACCGATGGGCTATCAGTTATGGCATGGGAAACGCTAGCTGCTATCGCTATGGTAATAACAGCTATTTGGTTGTTGCCTAGATATTTGAAAGGCGGATTAACCACGGTACCACAATTTTTATCTAAACGTTTTGATGTCACTACAAAAACAATAACATCTGGATTGTTTTTAACAGGTTATGTTGTTGTTCTACTTCCAGTTATTTTATATTCTGGCTCTGTAGCCATTAGTGGCATGTTTAATATTCCTGAAATGCTTAATATTTCGAACTCCAAAGCTTTGTGGTTATGTATTTGGGGTATAGGCATCATAGGCTCTATTTATGCTGTTTTTGGAGGTTTAAAAGCTGTTGCAGTTTCAGATAGTATTAATGCTATTGGTCTTATTATTGGAGGACTTTTAATTCCTGTTTTCGGACTTATGGCGATTGGTAACGGTAGTTTAGGGGCAGGTTTAGACACACTTATGAGTGCAAACCCTGACAAGTTTCAATCTATGGGTAAGCCTGGTCAAGAAGTTCCATTTAGCACCATTTTTACTGGTATGATGTTGGTTCAACTATTTTACTGGGGAACAAATCAACAAATTATTCAAAGGGCTTTAGGTGCAAAAAATTTAGCTGAAGGACAAAAAGGTTTATTATTAGCTTCGTTTTTAAAAATATTAGGGCCACTAATTTTAGTGTTACCTGGAATTATAGCATATCACTATTTTGAAGGAGGTTTGTCGTCAAGTGATTTAGCGTATCCTGAGTTAGTTCGTGCTGTATTACCTAAATATTTAGTTGGCTTTTTCGCTGCTGTTTTATTCGGTGCCATTTTAAGCTCGTTTAATAGCGTGTTAAATAGCTCTGTAACTTTGTTTGGGATAGACATATACAAACAGCATATCAATAAGGATGCAGATGAAAAAACCGTGGTTAAGTATGGTAAAATTTTCGGTATTATATTAGCGATTTCTGCAATGTTTATAGCGCCATTAATTGCAAATGCCGGAAGTTTATTCAATTATTTACAAGAAATCAATGGCATCTATAGTATTCCAATTTTTACTATAATAGTAGTTGGGTATACAACTAAAAGAGTGCCTGCTATAGCCGCTAAAATTGGAGTTGTTTCTGGATCATTACTATATATTTTAAGTCAGTTTATTTTAAAACCTCAGTTTGTAAAAAATGCACTTGAAGAAGCAAAACTATCTGGTGTAACCGATGAGGCAGCTTTAAAATTAATTGAGTCTGATGCTTACCCGCATTTTTTGCATGTTATGGCTATTTTATTTATTCTAAATATTATTATCATGCTAATTATAGGTAAAATAAAACCAAGAGAAACAGCATACGAATTAGAATACACAAAACAAGTTGATATTGAACCTTGGAAACATACTAAAATTGCTGGTGCCATTGTAGTTTTAACTGTAGCTTCAATTTATATTTATTTTGCTTAAAATTATAAACATTTCTTTTGGTTAGAAATATAGTTAATTTTATATTTGCACACCGGAAATCAAAAATGGTTTTCGTTGAGGGCTCTTAGCTCAGCTGGATAGAGCACCTCCCTTCTAAGGAGGCGGTCGAAGGTTCGAATCCTTCAGGGCTCACAAAAAGCTTCACTGTAAAAAGTGGGGCTTTTTTGTTTTTTATTACTAAACAATCTAATCACTTGAAAATTTTGAATTCTATTCAATACCCCATAAGTTATTTCGAACAGTGGTTTTTTGTTTTCTTTGTACTGCTATTATTTCACAACTGATATGTTACATCTTTTAGGTTGTTATCTTTTTGTATGACTGTATTTTTAATAAATCCTACTTTATCATTATCAATTTAAGAACACAACTTATTAGAGTTAATTGTTATTTCGTCCTATTACCATTCCGCAAAAGTACCATCATCATTTCTCCAAATTGGATTCGCCCAATTATGACCAATTTTTTGGCCTTCTTTTAGAATTTCCTCATCTATTTCAACACCTAGACCAGGTTGAGTAAATAAGTCCATAAAACCATCTTTGACATCAAATATTTCTGGGTTTTTAACATAATCCAATAGGTCAAATCCTTTATTGTAATGAATTCCCAAACTACTTTCTTGAATTGTAGCATTGGCACAAGAGAAATCTATATGCAGTGCAGAAGCAAGAGAAATGGGACCTAAAGGACAATGAGGCGCAAGTGCAACATCATAGGCTTCGGCCATAGTAGCGATGCGTTTCACTTCAGAGATTCCACCTGCATGACTTAAATCTGGTTGAATAATATCGACTACGCCTTGTTGTAAAACGTCTTTAAAGTCCCACCTAGATAACATACGTTCTCCAGTTGCAATCGGTATACTGGTATAAGAATAAATATGCTTTAATGCATCATTATTTTCACTTAAAACAGGTTCTTCAATAAACATAGGGTCGTAAGGTGCAAGTTCATCAATAAGTCTTTTAACCATTGGTTTATGTACCCTGCCATGAAAATCTAAGCCAACATCTAACTCATATCCAAATTCTTCTCTAAGTAGCCTCATATTATCAGCTACCTTTTTAATATCTTTGATAGAAGACACCCATCGCATTGGGCCAGTAGCATTCATTTTAACGGCACGATAGCCTTGATTCATTTTTTCTCGTGCTTGTTCTATCACCACCTTAGGGTCGTCTCCACCAATCCAACAGTACATTTTCATTCTTTGACGTACCGCACCTCCTAAAAGTTCAAAAACGGGAACACCTAAATGTTTACCTTTTATATCCCATAACGCTTGATCAATTCCAGAAATGGCACTCATTAAAATGGTACCGCCTCTATAAAATCCGCCGCGATATAGTACCTGCCAAATGTCTTCAATATTATTAGCGGTTCTCCCAATTAAATACTGTTCAAGTTCTTTAACACAGGCTGCAACCGAGTCGGCTTTACCTTCAACAACAGGTTCTCCCCATCCAAATAATCCGCCTTTAGTTGTTATTTTTACAAACAACCACCTAGGTGGAACTTTAAACAGTTCTACTTTGGTAATTTCTAATTCTTCCATTGCGATTCTTTTATAATTTTAACAAATTTTTGAATTGTATTTTTATTGTGGGCACCGCCAGATGCAGTTTTTTCTTCCTTTGTGAGGGCACTTCCTAATCCGACGCCAGATATTCCTGCTGCAATCCATTCTTCAATATTAGATAGGTTTATACCGCCTACAACAAAATAAGTGATGGTATCTAACGGAGCTTTTACTGATTTGAAATAGCTTATACCTAAGTCTCCCGCCGGAAATAACTTAATAATATCCGCACCATGTTCTGCTGCCACACAGATTTCGGTTGGTGTAAGGGCGCCCATGGCTACAGGGATGTTGTTGCGATGTGCTAATGCTATCACCTCGGTATTGGTATTTGGAGTTACAAGAAATTGAGCACCCGCTTGTATTGCTGCATCGGCTATCTTCGCATTGGTAACTGTACCAGCTCCAATAATAATATCAGAATCAGGATATTTTTTTCGAGCTTTGGCTATTTCTTCTAAATACCCTGGCGTATTTGACGTGATTTCTATAACATTAATACCGCCTTCTACCAAATCTTGAATGAGTTTTGGTATGTGTAATTGTGTATCGGTTCTAACAATTGCGATTACCCGCTCTTTTTTAATAATGGCTACTATATTTTCTCTTTTCATCTTAATACGTGTCCGCTAATATGACCTTCCATAATGGAAAGAATTTCTCTTTCACTACTTGTATGTTGATCGCCCTGAATGGTATGTTTTAATGCAAAAGCTGCTGTAGCAAAATCGATTACTTTTTTATCATCCCATTGATGTTCAATACCATGTAAAAAAGCTGCAGCAAAAGCATCGCCTGTGCCAAATCGGTCTGTAATAGCCACCTCAATTGTTTTGGAACTGTAATATTTAGAATTAGTTAGAAAAACACCCGACACCTTGTTTACACTTGCAGAGCAATGTTCTCTTATTGTAAAAGCAATATGTTTAATTCCAAATTTATCAGCCGCCATTTGAGCCGCTTCTTTGGTGTTTTCTAGACGACTTGTACCTGACGGATTTAGATTGTATACATCTTTTAATACGTCTGCATTACCAAATAATAAATCGGTGTTTTCTAAAATCTTATCAAATATTTTACGCGCGTCTGCAGCGTCTTTCCAAAGCGATCTTCGGTAATTCATATCAAACGCTACTTTAACTCCCAATTGTTTAGCGATTTGAGATACTTTTATCGTTTCTTCAGCACATTGTTTTGAGAGCACAGGTGTGATGCCAGACAGAAATAACCATTTTTTATCATTAAGGATATCCTCCCAGTTAAATTCATCTTTCTCAATTTCACTGAAAGAAGAATACTTACGGTCATAAATTACACTAGAAGGTCGAATTGAAGCACCTAATTCAATAATATAGGTGCCCATTCTATGTCCTCCTCGGATGATATTGCCAGTATCGATTCCATAAGCCCTTAAAGAACGAATGGTCGCGTCTCCAAGCTGGTTTTCAGGAAGTTTAGTAATATAACTTACCTTGTTTCCTAGCACGCCTAAAGAACTTGCGACGTTGGATTCTGAACCAGCATAATCAACATTAAAGGAACTGGAAGAATTTATTTTGTTACTATAATTACTAGGAGTTAATCTCATCATGATTTCTCCAAAAGTTGTGAAACTCATTTTTTTAGTAGTGATTTAGTATAGTTATTTTGTGTTTCAAGGATGTGGTTTCGCATAGCTTCACGAGCCGCAGTGCCATTACTTTCAATAATGCCCTGAAGAATATTTTCATGATGATTTAGCATCAGTTTTTTTTCCTTTAGAAGATGCCCCTCCATTGGCTTTACATAAACAGCAGTCTTAAATTTTGGTATTAAATTAAAGATTGGACTTAATAGTAATTCTAATACGTCATTATTGACAATAGATAGAATAATACTATGAAAATCGTTATCTAATTCAGCCTCTTTTTTCTTATCCTTTAAAGCACATTTTCTCATTTGAATCATGTTATTCTTCAATAATTCTATGTGGCTGTTTTTTCTGTAAATTGCTGCTTGTGATGCAAGAGTCGGTTCTAATATAAGTCTAGTATTAATAGTTTGAAGGATGATATTTTTGTCTGAAGATAGCTCAAAAAACAGATTGAGATTTTCTGAAGCATTTTTTAAACTTATTTCTGCGACGTATACACCGCTGCCTCTTTTTACATCAACAATACCACGTGCACTCATTTTTTTAACAGCTTCACGAACGGAAGTTCTACTTACATTGAATACTTCGCAGAGTTCGTTTTCTGAAGGTATTTTACTTCCGGGAAGATATTTTCCGGCCCGTATAGCTTCGGTTAATTCATACTCCACCTGCTGGGTAAGTGATTTGTTTTGACCTAAAGAAGTAAACATAATTTTAATAGATTTATTATACATCAGACATCATACAAATATAATAAATGTTATCTGTCAACCTAATTAATGCTGAATATATAAAAGGAGGGATTCTATCAAATTATTATATAAATGTCATATCCTAATTCGCTACTTCTTAAGAGCTAATTCCCATTTCCAAGCGGAAGATAATGCAGTGAAGCTTTTTTGTTTTTAAAGTTTTAGGAATAAAAGGTCAATTGGAACGTTTTAAAAATCGATTATTTACTATATCCGTAAATATCTTTTAAAACTTGGGATTCATTATTTTCATCAATTACTTGCAAGTCATATCTAATTTGTATTTTGGTATTTATGGGAGCATAATAGTAAATCACCCAAGCATCAGCTTCATTTGTGCCTATACATCCATTAGAATATGCTTTTCCTAAGGTAATGGGGTTTGTTGTTGGGTGTATTAATTGTCCGTATCTCAATCCATTTAATTCAGTTTCCAAAAAGGGAATTAGAGGCAGTTTGGTTACTTTATTATCATCCCTTTTCGTAACAAGGTATTCATGGTTATTTACTGGATTCACATATTTCGGATTTTTAATATGTTTTACAATGGTTCCTTTTCCTGTTTTTGTTCTTAAATCTTCCATTCTACCAGACATTTCTAAGAACTTTTTTTCGTGTCTTCCTACGCGAATAGGAAACTCATAAAGCTTTAACGAATCTTCATAAATGCGAAGTTTAAATTCTGGAATATTTATGTCTATAGTGGTATTTTTAAATGCATTTAAAAGTTTTGTAGCCTTAAAAGAGTCTGGTATAGTAATAAATGAGCCCGAAGGTATGGCAATCATTTGTCGTTGATTATATACAAAAGAGTCTTTTGCTTTCTTTCTGTAATAGTCGGTGTTTTGAAGTGTGTCAATGATCCAGTAATTATTTCTAACTAAAAGATGTTCTGTTAATTTATAAGGGGTTATTGAATCGTATTTAGTTACGATAGAATCTATAAATGGAAAGTAATTGTCAACTATAATATTCTTTTTAATTTGAATTTTTAAAGGAAGTGAATTAGTGGTTAAACGTTTATTGGCAAATGAAATGACGAAACAATCATCGTTTTTTGGATAACATATGTTTATTACAAAAAAAATAGGTATTGCTAAAACTAAAGCTAGTTTTAATATGAGTTTAATTGTATTCATTTTATTGTTTTGATGTATTTTACAAAGTGGATTGAAATACAATTGCAATAGCCTAAAATTGAATTATTTTTTTCAATCAGAATACGTATGTAACTTTTGTAATATTATACAGCCTTTTTTAGGTAATAATTTATAATATCAGCGGTAGAAACAATGCCAACCAATTTATCATTCTCAAGAATTGGAACAGCATGATAGTGTTGCGTAGATAACACTTTGGCTACATCCTCAACGTTAGCTTTTGTAGTTAAATAAAAAGGCTTTTGCGTCATGATGTCTTTAACTTTTAAATCTTTATAAACTTTGTGGTCGTCATTAATTCCTGCTCCGGCAATATTATACATGAAATCAACTAAACTAACCATACCAACTAATTTCTCATTTTTTAAAACAGGAATGTGTTGATGCCATTTCTTTTTCTCGTAAATATGCTTAACATCTAAAAGGTTTTGTTCTGGAGTAACAGAAATCACATCCTTCGTCATTACATGTACTATTGAATCAGATTTCATTTTTAATGGATTTAAATTTAAACAACTTAAAGTTATCATATTAAAGCCTTATTTAACATGATTTAAATCATATAAAATCATGCTGAATGTTAATATATTTAATACTAGTATAACTTAAATCTAAGGTTATGAAAACTAAAACCATATTGGAATTACTTACACTAAGTTCTAGCATTTACGTTTTAGCAAGAGACACTCATTTTTTAGATAAAATAAGCGAGTTTTCAGAAAAAAGTAAAGAAAATATTAATAAATCTATGGCCGAAGCGCAGTTAGATGAAAATGGAAACGAAATGGAGTTTATGGATAAAATAATATTTAAAACCCATGAGCTAAAAGAGGAATTGTATGAAAAAATAGAGGAGTTGGTTGCTAAATTCTATAAAAAAATAAATGTAGCTCATTTAGATGAAATTAAAGCGCTAAATGAAAAAATTGAGAAGTTAGACACAACAGTTGCATTATTAGAAGCTAGACTCAACAAATTGGAAGCTAAATAAAATGGGTGTTTTAACTGATATTATAAAACGGTTTAAATCTATCTCTAGATATAATCAAATTATTAGAGTACTGATGAAGTATGGTTTTGATGATTTGGTACATTATTTAGAAGAAAATAAAAACTACACTTTTATTCAAAAATTTATCCCAAACTCTACTAAAAAGCGTGTATCTAAATACGGTAAATGGGCAAAAATGAGACTAGTCTGCGAAGAGTTGGGACCAACCTTTGTAAAATTTGGTCAAATCTTAAGTAATAGACCAGATTTAGTACCATTAGAATTGACTTTTGAGCTAGAAAAATTGCAAGACAATGTACCACCAATGTCTGAAAGTATTGCTAGAAACGTGGTTGAAACGGAATTAAAAGACAAGGTAGAAAACTTATTTGCTTGGTTTGAACCAACACCATTTGCTTCAGCATCCATGGCACAAGTGCATAAAGTAACATTGCATTCCGGAAAGCGTGTGGCTTTAAAAATACAACGTGCAGGCATTTATGATGTAATTATAGAGGACATCAAAGTGATGTATCGCGTTGCGAATGTTTTGGAAAAAAGAATTCCCTCTTTAAAAAGTTTTGATCCAGTAGGGTTGGTTAGCAATTTTGAAGCTTCCATTTTAAAAGAACTCGATTTTATTCACGAATCTATTAACGTTCAAAGGTTTTACAATAATTTAAAGAATGATGATTCTTTAGATCAATTTGCAAAAGCACCAAAAGTATACCCGGAATTTACAACAACAAAAGTATTGGCTTTAGAGTTTGTTTCGGGCATTAAAATAGATAAAATTGAAGAACTTAAATCTAAAGCTATTGATACTACAGTTATCGCAAGAAGGTTGTCAATAAGCTACTTTAAACAAATTTTTGAATACGGGTTCTTTCATGCAGACCCGCACCCTGGAAATTTATTGGTACTTCCAAATAATCATATTTGTTATCTCGATTTTGGTATGATGGGAAGTATGCTTCCTAGAGACATTTCAATTTTTGGAAAATTATTTATCGCAATTACCAATAAAGACGTAAAAAAAATAATTAAAGCGTTACAAGAACTTTCCAATAATGCACCCATTACAAATAGAAGAGAATTAGAGTTTGATATCAATGAATTTGTAGAAAAATATTATGTTAGAGATGTTCATGAAAATGAAATGAGTACAATTTTATTAGAACTTAAAGATATCATCATCGCTCATGGCCTAAAGGTTCCCACTCATTTTTTCCTTTTCGCACGATCCTTAGTTACTATTGAAGGCGTTATCGAAAAATTAGACCCTAAATTAGAACAATTTGAGATTGTTAAACCTTACCTTAAAAAAAGTGCTACAAGAAAATACAACCCATTATTGATGGGTAAAAAAATAGCAAATTCATTAGTTGAATTTACCGATTATATGGAAGAGCTTCCTCAAGATTTAAAAAATGCCATTCGTAAAATTAACTCGGGTCAAATAAAAGTAGACTTAACACATAAAGGCATCGACCCTATGGTACATACGCTTCAACGCATAACAAAACAATTAATTACAGCATTTATAATGGTTGCTCTAATTGTCGGTGCATCATTATTCATCATATTTGAAATTCAGCCGCTTTGGAAAGGTATTTCTTTGTTGGGCATTTCAAGTTTTACATTAGCAATAATTCTAGGGTTTGGTATGCTATCAAATATTAGAAAAGGGGATTATGATTATTAAATGATGTGCTTATAAAATAAAAAATGCACAATTCTAATTGTGCATCCTTTTTAATAAAATTAATAATTTAAGGTTTAGAAAACGCTTTTTTGAAATGATCAAAAGCTTCTGAAATTTCGTTTTGAAAATGTTCTAGTTTAGTCTCTTCTTTTTTCTTTTGATACTTGCCTCGAAACTTATCTATAAAGGAATTAAACTCCTTTTTTCCTTTTTCAAACGATGCTTTGGCTTCAGGCTTCTCTTTTTTGAATTTTTGTTCTAAAATTTCTAACTGAATTTTGAATTGTTCAATTTCAATTAGCGTAAGTGCATACATTCTATTTAAAGTCTCATTCGTTTTAATTTTAACTTCAATATCATGTAACGTAGCAAGTAATTTCTTTTTTTGCTTTTTAAATACGTCAATCGTTTCAGCTTTACCCAAAGCTAGTTGCACTCTAAGTTCATCAAATTTAGTGTGAAGTTCTTCTATTTTTTCCTTAATCCCTTTAACCTGGAATTCGCTGTCATGAATAAATTGATTAAATTGTTTTTTAACATCTTCATATTTATCTTGCGCTTCAGCTTTTCCTAAAGCTGCTTTTACTTGAAACTCCTCAAGCTCAGTAGCCGATTTTCTAAGGGCATCAATAACTTTATCTACAAAATGTATCTCCTTGTTTTTCATGGCCATAAGATTTATGTTGTTTTTAAATATCTAAATTAAATTCATTTTAAGCAATGATAATAATCAGTTTTGATACCTTTTATAGGATTTAAAAAGTGCATATAACTCTATGATTAATTGGGTATAATTGATGGTTTGATTTTT
This sequence comes from Algibacter luteus, assembly GCF_900141715.1. Taxonomy (GTDB): domain Bacteria; phylum Bacteroidota; class Bacteroidia; order Flavobacteriales; family Flavobacteriaceae; genus Arenitalea; species Arenitalea lutea. The sequence goes on from NZ_FQYK01000004.1 coordinate 291,676, forward strand.
ATAGTTTCACTTTTAAGTAAAAATTTGTTTCCTGTGCTTATAAAATCAATACGAAATATTAGCATAACCTAATCAATCGATTTTTACAATGATATGCATCAGTAACTACATGATTTTGGTCATTTAATATGAAGTAATGTTATTATAACTTTAAATATTTGAAAACCTTTTTTATGCTGAAATCAATCCAAATAGAATCATTCTTCATAGAAATTGGTGAACTCACATACTTCGCTAGAAGGTTTTTTAAAGAACTTTTCAAAAAACCTTTTGAGTTTAATGAGTTGTTGAAACTCTGCTACAGTATAGGTAATAAATCTTTTTTATTAGTTGGTATTACTGGTTTTATTATTGGCTTGGTTATAACCTTACAAACGCGACCAACATTAGAAGAATTTGGTGCAGAGTCATGGATGCCGTCTATGGTAAGCATTTCTATTATTAGAGAAATAGGACCTGTAATTATTGCTTTAACATTTGCCGGACGTATCGCCTCGGGAATTGGAGCCGAATTAGGTTCTATGCGCGTCACCGAACAAATTGATGCCATGGAGGTTTCGGGTACAAACCCATTTAAATTTTTAGTTGTTACAAGAATTTTGGCAACGACTTTAATGCTGCCGTTGTTAGTGATTTATGGCGATGCTATTGCCTTATATGGTTCCTACATTGTAGAAAACTTAAAAGGTGAAGTTTCTTTTCAGTTGTATTTTAACAAAGTATTTAATGCCATAGAGTTTGGAGATATTATTCCAGCAACTATTAAAACCTTTTTTTTCGGATTCGCAATTGGTTTAGTAGGTTGTTTTAAAGGTTATAACTGTAAAAAAGGTACTGTAGGTGTGGGGTTAGCAGCAAATTCGGCAGTCGTGTTTTCATCCATGTTATTATTTATAATTGACTTTGTTGCTGTATTTATAACCGATATATTTTTCGAAATTTAAAGATGAACGAAGCCCAAAACATACAAGAAATTAAAGAATCAACGCGCATTAGAAAGCCCATTCTTGAAATCAAAGATTTAAGAAAATCGTTTGGGAATAATCATGTTTTAAACGGTTTTAATCTTCAGCTTTTTGAGGGTGAAAACTTGGTTATTATGGGAAAATCAGGTTCAGGAAAATCTGTAATGATCAAGTGTTTGGTAGGATTGATGCAAGCAGATTCTGGTAGTATTAAGGTTATGGGAAACGATATAAACACCCTAAATGAACATGATTTAAATGAATTGCGAACTGAAATAGGCTTTTTGTTTCAAGGTAGTGCTTTGTATGATTCCATGACCGTAAGAGAGAATTTAGAATTTCCTTTAAGACGACATAAACACAAATTTGGCATTGTAAAAGAAAAAACACCGTTGGTAATAGAAGCCCTCGAAAGTGTAGGATTGGTTGATGCCATAGACTTAATGCCCGCTGAACTTTCTGGGGGAATGCAAAGGCGCGTAGCTTTAGCTAGAACATTAATTTTAAAGCCTAAAATAATTTTATACGACGAACCTACAAGTGGTTTAGATCCTATAACCGCGAAAGAAATCATCGAACTAATGCGAAGAATTCAACGAGAATATAAAACATCGTCACTAATTATAACCCATGATGTAGATTGTGCTCGCGTGGTATCAGAACGTATGGTTTTACTAGTAGATGGTATTAATTATGCTGAAGGTACTTTTGAAACATTAAAAAATTCAAACGATGAAAAAGTAAAAGCGTTTTTTAAATAAATAACACAGTCATGAGAAAAACAAATAATGAAAAACTCAAATTAGGCATTTTTGTGATCATCGGATTAATACTTTTTGTATTAGCTGTTTATTTTATTGGCAATCGTCAAAATATGTTTGCAAAAACATTCACAATAAGTGCAAATTTCAATAACGTAAACGGATTAATGCAAGGTAACAACGTGCGCTATTCGGGGATTAACATAGGAACCGTAAAAGCCATTTCTATGATAAACGATTCCACGATTAATGTGAACATGGTTATCGAAGAAAAGATGGTGCAGCATATTAAGAAAAACGCCATTGCAACAATAGGAACAGATGGTTTGGTAGGCAATATGATTGTAAATATTATTCCTTCAGAAGGAAAAGCAGACGCTATAGCCGAAGGTGATGTCATTAATACCTATACTAAAATAGGCACAGGCGAAATGCTCAACACTTTAAATGTTACTAATGAAAATGCTGCTTTATTGACTGCTAAATTACTGAATATTGCTGATGCTATGGCTGATAGTAAAGGCACTTTTGGAATGCTTATAAATGATACCATTGTGTCTAATAACCTGAAACAAACCGTAAATCAATTACGGATTATGAGTATTGAAGCTAATAAATCAATGAGATCACTTAACGCGATTATCAATGATATAAATTTTAATGAAAGTGTTGCCGGTGTGTTACTAAACGATTCTTTAGAAGCCCAAAAAGTTAGAGATGTATTAACTAATTTGGAAACATCAACAGATGACATTAAAACTGTAATTAATAATTTAAACGAAACCATTGCTGATTTTAAGAACGGAAAAGGTGCCGTTAATTATCTTATTGATGATGAAGAGTTTGTTGAAAACCTAGAACAGACTATAAAAAATATTAAAGAAGGTACTGATAAGTTTAATCAAAACATGGAGGCCTTTAAACACAATTTTTTAACTCGCGGGTACTTTAGAAAATTAGAACGTCAACAAAAAAAAATTAGATAAAGAAAATTAAGTCTATTAGTGTTTTGTTATTTCATAGACGTTCGTTTTAATTGACTGTTTCTTTAAGCGTATCTATTCTGAAGCATCGTTCCAAACCTAAATAATTTGGATCACCATGTTTTTCAGACCAAAAACCTTCTAACAAATCTTTTGATATGCATTTGTAAACCACCACACCTTTATAGACCTTATTTTCATCCTTGTAATTAAAATTAATAACTAGAATGTTGTCTCTAAAAAAGCCAAGACCCAATTGTTCTTGCGTATTGTTAATTAGCCATTTGGCCTTAATTCGGTTATATTCATCCAAGGTCAATTCTAATACACCTTTGTATTCGTTAGATTCTTCATCTTGATTACTCCCAATAATAGCATATTGTCCTGGTAATTCTTTTAGGGTCATAGATTTGTTTTTTTGAGCTTAGTGGATATGATCATGATTTTTTGCTCATTCTTATCCGTTGTAAAAAACAAATAATCATCACCACCATCAGAAATTTTCAGTTTTTTACGAATTTGATTGACCGTTTCTGGGAAGTTCCGGGTGGTAATATTCGCTTTTTTTATGCCTAATTTTTTTATCGCTTTCTTGTTAAATGGGATCACCTGATTAACCTTAAAAACGCGTCCCGGAAAATCAATGTCATCTTGTGAAGTGTATAAATGCGAATGCTTATGAAGCTTAAAAAGCTTTAATTGTTTAGCAACTTGATTAAATGCTCCTGCCTTAAGAATGGCTGCATTAGGTTCATACAAATAGGCGAGTGGTTCGCTATAATCAATTATTGTTGACGTTTCTTCGTGTAATAAAAATTGAAAATGTTCTTTGGTGGTTTTTTTAATATTTACCGTGTGGACTGTTATAGAATCGTTATAATTAGCTTCTAGAACCCATAATAGCTCCTTGACTTCATTATTTACAGCAACAACATGTATGGCATTAACATCCTTTAACTCACTTATACCAACAGTTAAGTCTAGAAGTGGAGACGTTTTAATCAGGATGTTTTTAGAACGCTTAAAGAGTAAGTCTAAATGAAATGGAATATTTGGTAGACAATCATTCAGGAAAAAAACCTTGCCTTTACTTTCATGACGTCGAGAAGGATCAACATAAATCCAATCGTAAGCTTTTGAATTGTTTTTGAGGTATTCAATGCCATTTGTTTTAATGGTATCGACGTTGTGAATATTTAATTGCCTATAATTATACGCAACAATATCTGAAAGTGCTTCATGAAGTTCGCAATGTTCAACATGTTTAAACCGTTTCGAAAAGTAAAAACAGTCAACTCCAAATCCACCAGTTAGATCTATTATAGAATCACCTGCTATCATTTCAGATTTGAATTGGGCTGTGATTTCAGATGATGTTTGCTCTATATTTAACTTATTGGGATAGTAAATATTTTTAGTATGAAACCATGTAGGAAGCTTGTTTTTACACCTCGCTTTCGCTTCAATTTGCTCAATAATTTCTTTGGTATTAACTGAATTAAAATGTGTGCCTTTTAATAGTATTGAAGCTGTGTTTGTGTCAATATTATTATTTATAAACTCTTGAACATCAGTATTTAATATTTCTTTATTCAAAGTATTGATTAAAGGTCTTTAGTTAATTTCTTAACAATCTTATTTTCAGATAAAAAGGCCTTAAGAATCACTTTTATTGCGGTATAAGCTGGTACTGCAACTATAAGCCCAATAACACCAAATAAAATACCAGTGATTAAAATAACTAGGAATATTTCTAACGGATGTGCTTTTGTTGCAGTTGAGAATATTTTCGGCTGACTGATAAAATTATCAAACAATTGCCCAACCATAAAAACGATAAATACCCAGAATGTTTTAGGTAAAATAACATCGCTAAACGATTCCCCAAGGTTGCTGGTCATGGTAAGTGTAAGCATTAAAAATGCACCTACCAATGGTCCAACATAAGGAATAAGGTTTAATAGGGCACATAAAAAAGCGATAACAACGGCATTTTCCACGCCTATGATTAACAAACCAATGGTGTAGATTACAAAAATGATTAAAATTTGAAAAATAAGTCCAACAAAGTATCGTGAGAGTAAATCTTTTATTTTAGTTGAAGAGGTTTTCCAGCGCGATTCTTTGTTATCAGGGATAAACGTGAGGATCCCATTTTCAAACAACCTGCTATCTTTCAAAAAGAAAAACGAGATAAATAACACAGAAAATAACCCAACGCTGAAACTTCCTAAACCGCTAACTACCGAGTTTAAAAAATTCGGAATTAAAGAGAAGTCTATTTTTGAAAGTAAATTGGATTGCTTTAAAGACTGCTCAACATCTATTTGGTGTATGTCAAAATATCTTATGATTTCACTGTATAAGTTTTCGATATTACCTTGAAGTTCTTCAATATTTAACAACGATAAGTTTTGACCTTGCTTGATAATTAAAGGTATAAAGAGCGCCACTAAACTTATAAAGATTCCTAAAAGCAAGACCATAGCAACTATTACGGCAATGGTATTTTTAAATTTCAACTTACGCTCTAAAAACAATACGATGGGTCTGCCTATTAAAGAAATCACAGAAGCAATGGCGATATAACCAATTACAGATTGAATTTGGTATAGAAAATAGAGTAGTAGTACAATACCAATTATAATACCCACAGCTCTTAAAATACCGTTTGAAATAGTGTTTGAATTCATATAGTAAATATATAAAACTGTTTATAAAAGTTGCTTTGTCATTTCATATAATGCAATGTTGGTGGCTTGTACCACATTCATGCTGCTATTATTTCCAAACATATCGATATGAATGATATAATCAGATAAACTCAAAACAGCTTCTGAAACTCCAAAATTCTCGTCTCCTATAACCAATACCATGGGTTTTTGTGAAGTGAACTGAAAGGTATGGATTGGTTGACTTTGGCTCGTAATTTCTAACGCAATGATTTGAAAGTCTTTCTTTTTTAATTCTTCTATGACTTCTGAAGCGTCTTTTTGAATGTCATAATTCACAACTTTCTCGGTAGCTCTAGATGTTTTAGCCATTTTTCTTCCCAACTGGATGTTCTCACCACAAAGTATCAACTTTTCAATTCCAAAAGCATCAGCAATTCTAAATAAGCTCCCAATATTTGGAGCATTAGTCACATTTTCGCAAACAAGCGTTATTGGAAATGTTCTTTGTTTAAAATTCGTATTGTAGTGGGTAAGTTGCATTTTTTTGGTCTCAGTTCTCAGTCGCAGTATTCAGTGAAAAAGATTCATGAATTCGTGGCAACTTAATTTTCAAAAGCATATTTAACAATATTGGCACCCATTTTTAGGGCCTTGTCTCTAACATCAGCCGGATCGTTGTGTACTTCTGGATCTTCCCATCCGTCGCCCAAATCACTTTCATATGTAAATAATAAAACCAAACGCTCTTCATGAAATATCCCAAAAGCTTGTGGACGTTTCCCATCATGTTCATGTATTTTAGGTAAGCCGTTAGGGAAGTTGTAAGCAGATTTAAAAATAGGATGACTACTAGGTAATTCAACCAAATCCTTATCAGGAAACACTTTTTTTAACTCTTTAGTGATGTAAGGTTCCATGCCATAATTATCATCAATATGCAAAAATCCACCAGAAACCAGGTAGTTACGTAAATTTTCAGCATCGGCTTCACTAAAAAACACATTGCCATGTCCCGTCATATGCAAGAAAGGAAACTGAAAAATGTCTGTACTCCCAACTTCAACAGTTTGGGGTTTAGTAATCATTTTTGTGTTGATATTTTCATTACAAAATTGAATCAGGTTTGGTAATGCCGTTGGGTTGCTATACCAATCGCCACCACCTTTATACTTGAGTACAGCTATTTCTTGACTCGTTCCTAAATAGAAGCTAAGGGATAAGATTATGGACAAAAATATTTTCATAAAAACTTATTCATTGGTAAAAGCAACAGAATGACACGCTACAATAGCCGCCGTTTCTGTTCGCAATCTTGTTTCTCCCAAAGTTACTGGTTTAAATCCTTTATTTATGGCTAGTTCGATTTCTTTTGTTGAAAAATCACCTTCGGGACCAATTAAAATAGTAACGTTGGTTTTAGGTTTTAATTCTTGTTTTAAAGATTTTTTATCGGTTTCCTCGCAATGCGCGATAAATAAATCACCTTTTAAATCTTCATTCAAAAAATCCTGAAGAGCTATCGCAGCATTAAGTTTTGGTAAATAGCAATTTAAAGACTGTTTCATGGCCGATTGCAAAATACGTTCAAAACGGTCTGTTTTAACAACTTTGCGTTCGCTATGCTCGCAAATAATGGGCGTTATACTATCTATACCAATTTCAGTAGCTTTTTCTAAAAACCATTCATAGCGGTCGTTCATTTTTGTAGGCGCCACAGCCAAATGCAATTGATAGTCTCGTTGGGGTTGTAACTCTTTTTTTATGATTTGAACGCTACATTTATTAATGTTTGGCACAGAAACTTCTGCAGTAAACAACCAACCAAGGCCATTTGTTATAAAAACAGTGTCACCCATATTTTTACGCAAGACTTTCACGATGTGTTTACTTTCCTCTTTAGCAAAAGTAAACTGCGTGGTATTTTCGTCAATTTCTGGGCTATAAAAAAGTTGCATTATATTTTAGATTCAACAATTTTCAAAACTTCAATTTCTGAAATATCTTTTGGGTCGTGGGTTTTCAGCACCACATAATACCAATTTTCAGAAGGAATATCTACTGTAAAAATATCATTGACATTGTAATCGGTATTAAAAATAGCAACTTCAAAATCAGGATGCATTTCACCTTCTAAAAACCATCCTAAATCACCACCTTTTTTAGCATTACCATCCATAGAATATTGTTTCGCTAAAAAATCAAATGGGGCACCGTTATGGTATTGCGCGATAATTTTATCTCTCAAATCATTAAGTTCGTCAAGACTATATTCCGCACCATCTAAATAAATGTAAGCGACTCTGTGATAAGTTTTTTCTGTTTTATTAATGACTTTGAAATAGGTTTTCTCAAACTCATTTTCATTTATTTTTGTCCCGCCTATATTTTGCTTAAAGAGCTCTTTTGCTAAAATGGTTTTATGTTTTTCTTCATTAAAAACTATAATTTTATTCTTTTTAGACGCTTTAGTTTCTAGATAAGATTTAACCTGTTCTGGCGATTCCAAAACTTTTAATTCTTCCTCAACCGAGGTTTGAGCTGTTAGAATGATAGAAAAACAAATAAAAAATAAAGAAAGTAATTTTTGTAACATGTGGCTTTTTTTGAATTCAAATTCAAATTTAAAAGGAATACTGAGCGATATGCTAAAAGAAAAAAGAAGTTTTTAAGAAGGCATTGTTTATAACTTTCGAAACACTGAAGTGAATTAAAAAATTTAAATCTTCAATCGGGCAGAAGCTGAAACATCTTGGTTTGCAAAATCACCTTCAAGAAATTTTAAGTAACCAACAATAGCAATCATAGCCGCATTATCGGTAGTAAACTCAAACTTAGGAATATAGGTAGTCCAGCCAAATTTTTGTTCTCCGTCTTTTAATGCTTTCCTAATGCCAGAATTTGCAGAAACGCCGCCGCCAATAGCAATATGTTTTATTCCCGTTTGCTTGGTAGCAAGTTTTAATTTGTCAATCAAAATCCCAATAATGGTGTATTGAATGGAAGCACAAATATCATTCAAATGTTCTTCAACAAAATTTGGATTCGCCTTGGTTTCTCTTTGAACAAAATAAAGGATAGCCGTTTTTAAACCAGAAAAGCTAAAATTGAGACCATCAACCTTTGGCTTGGTGAATTTAAACGCTTTAGGGTTTCCTAATTGCGCACGTTTATCAATTTCAGGACCAGCAGGATAGCCTAAGCCTAATATTTTTCCACTTTTATCGTAAGCTTCACCCACAGCATCGTCAATGGTTTCGCCAATAACTTTCATATCGAAATAATCATCAACTCTAACAATCTGAGTATGTCCACCAGAAATGGTCATGGCTAAAAAAGGAAATGGCGGTTTATCAAAGCCATCTTCATCTATAAAATGCGCTAAAATATGCCCTTGCATGTGGTTCACATCAATTAATGGAATATTTAAACCGTAGGACAACGATTTAGCAAACGAGGTTCCCACTAATAAACTCCCCATAAGTCCTGGACCTTTAGTAAAAGCCACAGCACTGAGCTGATTTTTAGAAATACCCGCCTTTTTTATGGCTTGATGAACTACCGGAATAATGTTCTGCTGATGCGCTCTTGAAGCCAATTCTGGTACCACACCACCGTATTCCTCGTGTATTTTTTGGCTCGCAACAACATTGCTTAAAATACGACCGTTATGTATTACAGAGGCCGCTGTATCATCGCAAGAAGACTCTATTCCAAGAATATAAATATTTTGTGAAGACATTAATAAAAATTAGGCACAATAATTGTTAATTTTGAAAACGAATAAACATCTCAACTGTTACTTTTATTCGTAAATACAAAACTACTCATTTAATTTTCAATAAGGAAGTAAATTGAGTTTGTGTGGTTTACCATAGACCGATTTATAAAATAATTGATAACTAAGGAAAAGTAGTTTATTCTTAATAAAGTTATAACTTTAAGGGCATCAAAAAATTTCTAAAAATACTGTCAAAAATAGCAGGTATTCTGCTTATGCTGTTCATCATTTTGGTGTTGGTGCTTTCTATTCCCTTTGTTCAAACAGGTTTGGGTAAATATGCAACAAAACAGTTAAACAACGAATTTAAAACCAACATCAATATTGGTAAAGTAAGTTTGCAGTTTAATGGCGATGTAGAGCTTAAAGAAATTTACATTGAAGATTACAAAAAAGACACATTAATTAGTATTGTAGAGCTTAACACCTCTATTTTAAGTTTCAGAAATTTATACAACGGGAATTTGGTTTTTGGTGATATTGATATCGAAAACTTGTTATTCAATATTAAAACGTACAAAGACGAACCACTATCTAATCTTAATGTTTTTGTTGAAAAATTTGAAAGCGACAACCCCAGAAAAGAAAAAAGTAGTTTTTTATTATCCTCGAGCGATGTCTCAATTTATGATAGCGTTTTTACCCTTTCAGATGAAAACAAAGAAACCACAGAAGTACTTCATTTTGACAATTTAAATATTAATGCCACAAACTTTTTAATTAACGGCAGCGATGTTAGTGCACGAATCAACACCTTAGCGTTTAAAGACAGTAGAGGTGTAGAGGTTAAAAACATGATGACCGATTTTGCATACACCTTGCAAGACATGACGTTTGCTAATCTTCAAATAAAAACACCTGGATCTGTTTTAAAGGGCGACTTAAAATTTAAATATCAGCGTGAAGATTTACAATTCTTTACCGATAAGGTATTAGTAGAAGCCAGCTTTAAGGATTCCAACGTGTTACTCGATGAGCTTAACACCTTTTACAACGAGTTTGGTGTCAATCAGTCTGCCCGATTTAGTGTTGATTTATCAGGAACACTAAACGATTTACATACCAATAACTTAAAACTAAACACCAATTACAACACAAGGGTTTACGGCGATATAAACTTTAAAAACCTATTTAATAAGGAAGAAGATAATTTTTTAATGGACGGAAGTTTTAGCAATTTATCTTCAACATATAAGGATTTAACTGGCATGTTGCCTAACGTTTTAGGTGAAGCTATACCAACGTCTTTTGATAGATTAGGATATTTTACAATCACAGGAAACTCGCAAGTCACCGCTTCAAAAGTAATTGCCGATATTCAAATGAATACCGCATTAGGCTTGGTTGATTCCAATCTTGAAATCACAAAAATAAACGACATTGATAATGCCGATTATAAAGGAAAAATCGCATTTCAAGAATTCGATTTTGGCATCTTTTTAAACGACCCTAACGTAGGCGTAGGCTCATTAGATTTTGATGTAAATGGCAAAGGGTTCATTGCCGAAAAAATTGATACGCAAGTTAAAGGTGATGTCTTTGAACTCATTTATAACGATTACAATTACAAAAACATAAAAGTAGCGGGTAATGTCAAGAACAAAATATTTGATGGAAATTTAAATGTAAATGATAGCAATTTGCAATTAAACTTTACCGGATTAGTAGACTTCTCGCAAAAGATAAGGAAGTACGATTTTGAAGCTGTTGTAGATTATGCCAATTTAAACACGCTCAATTTCATAAAAAAGGACAGTGTTTCCATTTTTAAGAGTCGGGTTAAAATGAACATGAATAGCAGTAATTTTGATGATGCTTTTGGTAAAATTACTTTTGCGAATACCAGCTATCAAAACCAGAACGACACCTATTATTTTGAGAGTTTCGATGTGTCTTCACGATTTGAAAATGAAATGCGTTTTGTAGAAATTAGCTCACCAGATATTATTCAAGGCGAGTTAAAAGGACGCTTCTTTTTAAAAGATTTGAAAAAACTATTTGAAAATTCTATTGGTAATATTTACACCAACTATGTGCCACATAAAGTAGATAACAATCAAAGCATCGACTTTAATTTCAAAATTTATAATAAAATTATTGAAGTTATTTATCCTGAGGTTGAATTGGGTAAAAACACCTTTATCCGAGGACGTGTTGAAAGCGATGAAAAAAAGTTTAAACTTACGTTTAAGTCACCTAAAATACGTTATATCGAGAACTTCGTTGATAACATAGAATTGCAAGTAGATAACAGTAATCCGCTGTTTAATACTTATGTTGAGATTGATAGTTTAAATACAAAATATTATAACGTTTCTAAATTCAGTTTAATTAATGTAACCTTAAGTGATACCCTTTTTATGCGATCGGAGTTTCAAGGTGGTAAACGTAATAAAGATATATTTAATTTAAGTTTTTACCATACTATAAATGCCGAAAATGAATCGGTTATTGGATTCAAACAATCCGATGTTACCATAAAAGACAACAAATGGTTTATCAACGAAAATCAGGATAAATTCCATAAAATTTCCTTCGATAAAAAACTCACAAAATTCAATCTCGATAAGTTTAGAATCAATCATGAAAATGAAGAAATTAAACTCTCTGGTTTCATTAAAGATTCAACCCAAAAAGATATTAAACTCAATTTCACCAATGTCGATTTAGCTAAAATTACGCCCGATATAGACAGTCTATCCTTGGCTGGTAATGTTAATGGGAAACTCGATATTTTACAGAAAAACGGCAGTTATTTACCGAATTCAACCATTGTTGTGGACGATTTAAAAGTGAATGATTATCTCCTAGGCTCGTTTGATGCCACTATTTCAGGAAACGAATCACTTACCAACTATAAAGTGGATGCTACCATTAAGAATGATATCGATAAATCGTTTAGTGCCAAAGGCGATATCTCGGTTTCAGGTAGAAAGGCATCTATAGATGTGGCTATTAACTTGAATAAATTCGATCTATTTCCGCTTAATCCGTTGCTCGATGGTGTCTTATCCAACATTCGTGGAAAGGCCAATGGCAAAATTCAAGTGGTTGGCGATTTAAAGAAACCAGATATTAATGGCGACTTGATATTAAATAACGGAGGTTTAGGTATTCCTTACCTAAATGTAGATTATGCTTTTAATAACAACTCATCGATAACCTTAAAAAACCAAAGTTTTATTTTTAACGATGTTGCTTTAACGGATACTAAATTTAATTCTAAGGGTTATGTGAATGGCTCTTTAAGTCATGTCAATTTTTCAAAATGGAGCCTCGGATTAATTATTACCACGCCACGGTTACTTATCTTGGATACTCCAGAAACTGAAGAATCATTGTACTATGGTACAGGCTTTATAGGCGGTCGCGCAACTATTAACGGGCCTACAGAGCAATTGGTTATTAATGTAATTGGTGAAACGAAAAGAGGCACGGTATTTAAAATCCCTTTGACGGATGCCGAATCTTTTGGAGACAATTCATACATCCATTTTATTACTAAAGAAGAAAAAGAAGCACGAAGAAAAGGTGTTGAAGTGGTATTTGATGAAATTAAAGGACTAGAGCTCGATTTCGATTTAGATGTTACCGAAGATGCCGAGGTTGAAATCATCATCGATAAAGATACGGGCCACTCTTTAAAAGGTCGAGGTAGAGGCGGACTCCTAGTAGAAATAAACACCAACGGAAAATTTGATATGTGGGGCGATTTCGCGGTATTTGAAGGGGTTTATAATTTCGCATACGGTGGTATTATTCAAAAGCAATTCATAGTACAACCTGGTGGTACATTAGCATGGGAAGGCGACCCGCTCGATGCAGAAATAAACATGTTAGCCATTTACAAAACGCAGGCCAACCCATCACCATTGCTTGACAATCCTATTAATAGAAGTATTCCTGTAGAATTACATATTGAGATTACGGGGAATTTAGAGCAACCCAAACCCGAGTTTAGTTTCGAGTTTCCTAATGTAAGTTCTACCATTAAATCAGAGCTTAATTATCGTTTAGAATCTAAAGATGAACGCGACCAACAAGCCTTGTTTTTAGTATCTACGGGGTCGTTTTCTAGCGGACTTAACAGTTTAAATGCGTCAGGTACAATTGCTGAACGATTAAATGGTATCTTAAATGGTATTTTTACTTCAGAAGATGGTAAAGTAAACGTTGGCATCAACTACGAAGCGGGACAAAACAGACCCGATTATCAAACCGACGACAGATTTGGTGTAACCCTGCAAACACAAATTAGCGATCGTGTTTTAATAAACGGTAAAGTAGGGGTGCCGGTAGGTGGGGCTACAGAAACGGTTATTGCTGGCGACGTGCAAATCGATTTTCTGTTAAATGAAGAAGGTACGTTAACCGCCAATGTATTCAATAGAGAAAACAGCATCCGAAATTTCGGAGAAGATATTGGTTATACACAAGGTGTAGGTTTATCTTATAATGTCGATTTTGACACCTTCAAAGAATTAATAAGAAAGCTTTTCAAAAAAGAGAAAAGAGTTCAGGAATCGAATCCCGAAACGTCCGAAAATGAAGATGAAAATACCACTCCAGAGTACATTTCATTCAAGTCAACTTCAGAGAAATAGTCCGTTTTTACCCATTATTTTCTAGCCGTAAACTTTTTTTTATCAACTAAAACGTTATAGTTTTAAAAGTGTTGTTAATTTACTGTAAATGCTATAGATATGTGCTTTTTGTTTAGTAATTTTACCTTGTTAAATGAAATAATTAATGTCACAAAAGATAAAAAAAATTGCCGTTTTAACTTCAGGAGGAGATTCTCCAGGAATGAATGCAGCCATTCGTTCGGTAGTTAGAACTTGTGCTTATCATAAAATTGAATGCGTTGGTGTTTACCGAGGTTATGAAGGATTGATTGAAGGCGATTTTAAAGAAATGAATGCCAGAAGCGTTCGAGGTATTATCAATAAAGGAGGTACCATTTTAAAATCGGCACGTTCAAAAGAATTTAGAACTGTTGAAGGTCGCCAAAAGGCCCATGAAGCACTTAAAAAAGCCGGAGTTGAAGGATTAGTAGTTATTGGTGGAGATGGTTCGTTTACCGGAGCTTTAATCTTTAATCAAGAATTTGGCTTCCCAGTAATGGGTATTCCTGGAACAATTGATAACGATATATTTGGTACATCACATACTTTAGGTTTTGATACCGCTTTAAATACGGTTGTAGAAGCTATCGATAAAATACGTGATACAGCAAGTTCACATAACAGACTATTCTTTATAGAGGTTATGGGTCGCGATGTTGGTCATATTGCATTAAATGCAGGTATAGCTGGTGGTGCCGAAGAAATTTTAATCCCTGAAGAAGATTTAGGATTAGACCGATTGGTTGATTCATTAAATAAAAGTAGAACCTCAGGAAAATCATCGAGCATCGTAATCGTTGCTGAAGGTGATAAAATAGGAAAGAATATATTCGAACTTAAGGATTACGTAGACCAAAATATGGAAGGTTACGACGTTAGAGTATCTGTTTTAGGACACATGCAACGTGGTGGTGCACCGTCTTGTTTTGATCGCGTTCTTGCGAGTAGAATGGGTGTAAAAGCTGTAGAATCCATGCTAGGTGGCGAAACCAATTTTATGGTGGGTCTCATGAATGGTAAAATGCTACTAACACCTTTAGATAAAGCCATTAAAGGAAAAACAAAAATAAACTTAGAATTATTGCGTGTCTCAGACATCATGAGCACTTAACATTTATAAACACGATTATGTCAAAATTAAAAATTGGAATTAACGGATTTGGAAGAATAGGTAGAATTGCTTTTAGAGTAGCAGCTTCTAGACCAAATGATATCGAAGTAGTAGGTATTAATGATTTACTAGATGTTGATCATTTAGCTTACTTATTAAAATTTGATTCAGTTCACGGACAATTTGATGGTACTATCGAAACAAAAGATGGTAACCTAATTGTAAACGGAAACACTATTCGCGTAACTGCAGAGCGTAACCCAGAAGATTTAAAATGGGATGCTGTAGGAGCAGAGGTTGTTTTAGATTGTACTGGTATCTTCACAAACATAGAAGGTGCTCAAAAACACATTACAGCAGGAGCTAAGAAGGTTGCAATTTCTGCACCATCTGCAGATGCACCAATGTTTGTAATGGGAGTAAACCACAAACAAATTACAGCTGCTGATACCATTGTATCTAACGCATCTTGTACTACTAACTGTTTAGCGCCATTAGCTAAAGTTATTCACGATAAATTCGGAATTGCTGAAGGTTTAATGACTACAGTTCACGCAGCTACTGCAACACAATCTACTGTTGATGGTGTTTCAAGAAAAGATTACAGATTAGGACGTGCTTCTTTAAACAACATCGTACCAGCTTCAACTGGTGCTGCTAAAGCGGTTGGAAAAGTAATTCCTGAATTAAACGGAAAATTAACAGGTATGGCTTTTAGAATCCCAACTGTTGATGTATCTGTGGTAGATTTAACATGTCGTTTAGAGAAACCAGCGCCATGGGCGGAAATCAAGAAAGCTTTAAAAGATGCTTCTGAAGGTGAATTAAACGGTGTTTTAGGATATACTGAAGAAGGTGTTGTATCTCAAGATTTCGTATCAGAACCTAAAACAAGTACATTCGATGCTAACGCAAGTATGGCATTAAATGACGGTTTCGTAAAATTAGTTTCTTGGTATGATAATGAGTTTGGTTACTCAACTAAATTAGTTGATTTAGCTCAACATATCGGAGCTTTAAAATAATAATTAATATATTACCACAGTATGGTTCTTCGGAAGCATGCTGTGGTTTTTTTTTTGTGAAACTCATTTTGATACGTTTTTAAACGCATTCAAAACTGTGAGTTGAACAACATACCAGCTGAAACTAAGTTCAAAGGTCACCATGAGCGCAGTCTAAAGGTTTTTTGTTATAACAACTTAAACTGCTTTCTGTTTCATCAAGAACCTTTTCTTTTCAGTTAATTACTTTACTTGTAATATGTTGTTATGCAACATGTTATTAATCTTTTAATTCTAAGTCTTATGATTTTAATTGTTGATAGTGGTTCTACAAAATCCGATTGGATAGCCGTTGATATTAATGGAAAACAACTTTTAGAGAAGTTAAGAACAAAAGGTCTTAATCCTGAAATTTTAACGCAAAAGAAGCTCAAAAAAACAATTAAAAATAACGAGATTTTAAAAGCGCACAAGGATGCTGTAACCCATGTGTACTTTTACGGTGCAGGTTGCGGAACAGACCGTGGTAAAGATTTAGTTTACAGTGCTTTGGATGAATTTTTTGTAAACGCCAATATTACAGTTGAAGAAGATACTATGGCTGCAGTTTACGGCACCATTAATAAAGTAGACGAAGCAGCAGTGGTGTGTATTTTAGGCACCGGTTCAAATTGTAGTTATTACGATGGTAAAAAACTACACCAGCGCGTGCAATCATTAGGTTATATTTTAATGGATGATGCCGCAGGTAACTATTATGGTAAGCAATTAATACGCGATTATTATTTCAACCATATGCCAGAAGATATTAAAGTCGCTTTTGGTAGTAAATACAATTTAGAAGCCGATTATGTAAAGTATAACATTTACAAACAGCCACATCCTAATGCGTATTTGGCAAACTTTGCCGAATTTATGTTTTTAAACAAAGATTCAGATTATATTATAAACCTTATTAAAAAGGGACTTCGCATTTTTGTTGAGAATTATATCATGCAGTACAAAGAAGAGCTCAAAACCGTTCCTGTACATTTTGCAGGGTCTATCGCCTTTTTTGCACAAAATGAAATCAAAGAAGTAGCACAAGAAATGGGCTTTACGGTTGGTAATTTCGAACGTAGACCTATAGAAGGCTTGGTTAAATTTCATACCACAGGCATATAAATCACGCTTATGCCTAAGCATAAAGCCTTTTACATATCCAATACCGAGAACAAAAAGCAACTGCTTAAACAGATTACGTCAGGCCAGTGGTTTAAAGAGATCAACACCCTAAAAGGCGCTGTATTTTCAGATTTTACAGTCAATGCCTTTATAGAAGAAGAAACCCGTCACGGGCAATTCGATGTGCAAACCGCCACGACAAACAGTTTAAAAAATTCTTCCGAAGGCGAACGCAAACGGGCCTTACTCCAGCATATTTTAAAATCGAAACCCGAATATATAGTTCTTGATAATGTTTTTGATTGTTTAGATGTGGAAGCACAAACCAACATCGAAACCACACTCACACAATTAAGTCAGCATACACAAATTATCCAAGTGGCGACTAGAAAGCGCGATGTTTTAGACTTTATAGAAGACATTTATGTGCTAGAAGATGGCGAACCCAAATTGTATGTAGAAACTGCACAAACCAACCACAAACATTTCACCCAAGCCTTACCACAACCTTACGAGTTGGATAGGGAAACCTTCAACCCACTCATACAACTCAACAACGTATCGGTGAGTTATGGCGAACGCCCAATTATTAAAAACATCAATTGGGAAATAAAACCCGGAGAGTTCTGGCAACTTATTGGCCCTAACGGATCTGGAAAAAGCACTATTCTTTCGTTAATTTCTGGCGATAACCCCAAAGGCTATATGGCAGATATGACTCTGTTTGGTATAAAAAAGGGCAGTGGCGAAACCGTTTGGGATATTAAAAAACACATTGGCTTTTACACCTCCGAAATGCTTCGTGGGTTTAAACGCAGAGATACTATTGAAAGCATGATTATTTCTGGGTTTGTAGATTCTATAGGCTTGTACAGTTACCCCACCGATAGGCAAATGCGTATTGCACAACAATGGATCTCGCTACTCAACATGAGCGCCATTAAAGATAAAAGCTTTCAGTTTTTATCTAATGGGCATAAACGCTTGGTACTTATTGCCAGAGCCATGGTAAAACACCCGCCACTACTTATTTTAGATGAACCTACCAACGGACTAGACGATACCGATTCTCAATTATTCTCAGAACTGGTAAACAAAATAGCCCAAGAAAGCGATACCGCTATTATTTATGTATCGCACCGAAAAGAAGACTTTATTAAACCCGATTTTGTTTTTGAGTTGACGCCACACCCAAATGGCTCTGTAGGCAGAAGCTTATAGTACTGTAGTATTTGCAGTTCCTCACCTGTATTTGCATTTCTTCGAATAATATTTTACTTACAAGTTTATTTTTTTAGTTTTAGAAGGTGTGAATAACCTAAAGTGCTTTTATCCTATTTAATTTGATAGATAAAATGTATACAGGTTGTTTTAAAATACGTTAGGGGCAAGTTGACTATACGTAACGGATAAGACAAAAAATGAGTTCAGATAAAAACAAAACGTGATGGACAAAAATTTTAAAAAAATAACACAGATTTTCATATTTCTCATCTTACCAATAGCATTGTATGGGCAAAAAGATGTGACACAATTTCTTGACATTCCAATTGATGGATTTAAACCCGAAATGATAAAGAAATTGAAATCTAAAGGATACACAATAAATCGGTATAGTGAAGATATTTTAGATGGCGAATTTAATGGGACTGATGTCAATATAGGCATGGCGACGAACAATAACAAAGTGTGGCGAATTGCTGTTATGGATGCTAATTACACAGATGAAATAAATATTAAAATTAGATTTAATAATCTTATCCGGCAATTTATGAATAATGAAAGATATGTAAGTGAACCAGATTCAACAATAGCCAAATACACCATACCTAAAGATGAAGATATTTCCTATGAAATTACAGTTCACAAAAAAAGATACGAGGCGATATTTTATCAAAAGTCTATAAAATATGACTCTTTAAGTAGAGAATTAGAAAGAAAAAAAGAACTTCTTACTCAAAAAGATTCTCTGAATGATAAAGAATTTAAAATATTACAGCCCTTAATAGTAGAATTAGTAACCGAATCCATGAATAGCATAAATAAACCAGTTTGGTTTATGATTGATGAAGAATATGGAAAATATCGTATTTTGATGTACTACGAAAATGAATATAACAAAGCAGATGGAAGCGGTCTTTAAAAAATTAATATAAAACCTGCCCCTAACAATGGCTATAAGTAATTGCTTGTTCTCGCCTACTTCTGAAAATCCTCGCGGATTTTTAGTTTGGTGTGTACTTGCAAAGTTAATTGCTAACCCACGCAACTACTCATAGCCGAGACCGTTGTGTGTAATTTGCCAAATGACAGATAAAAAACATAAAATAGAAATTGAATTTTTAGACCACGTAGCAATTCGAGTTGTTGATATGGAAGCTTCTGCAATTTGGTACGAAAAAGTATTGGGACTAAAACGTTATCAATTACCTGAATGGGGAGATTTTCCAATCTTTTTACTTTCTGGAAAATCTGGAATTGCATTGTTTCCTGCGAATACAATTGATACTAAACTTGAACCAACTTCAAAAAATGTAAAAATTGACCATTTTGCATTTAATGTGACAAGTGAAAATTTTGAAAAAGCTAAAAAAAGATATACCGAATTAAATTTGGAATTTCACATCCAAGACCATCATTACTTTGATTCGATATACACAAAAGACCTTGATGGACATACTGTTGAATTAACGACTATTAAAGTGAATGAACGAGAATTTTATAAATAAAAAACTACACACAACAATGTATAACCGCAATTACGGCGGATTCGACTACGTCCGAATCCACTCGAATTTGCTAATGCCTTTTTAAACCGAGAAGTAACGTATATATCTAAAATAACGAACTAGACAACACCGCCCAATTATTCTCAGAATTGGTAAACAAAATAGCCCAAGAAAGCGACACTGCTATTATTTATGTATCGCACCGAAAAGAAGACTTTATTAAACCCGATTTTGTTTTTGAGTTGACGCCACACCCAAATGGTTCTGTAGGTAAAAAAATATAATATAAGTTTAATTTTATTTCATTAAATAATCTTTTACTTACATAAATTTTTATATTTTTATGAGATAACTAATCGTGCTCTTATCATATTTAATTTGATAGATTAATTGTATAAGATTGTTTTAAAAGACGATAGCCGCAATTTAAAAAAACCATTATTGAAAGAATTTTACAATATAGAAACCATAGGAAAGCTGATAGTTGGAATAACTGGAGCAATAGCCGCATTTGGAAAATTAAGAGAAACCTTTGCTTCAATTAGGAGAAAGCAAGAATTAAAACTTGATTTAGAAATATTAGAAAAGATTAAAGAAAATAGTTCTTTTGAGAGTTTAGAAATAGAAGAAAAAATAAAAAGCAAATTAGAAGATGCTTTTCAAGACTCTTCAGAAACTTGGACTGAATTTTTAGTGGGAATTGCCGTTTTTATTGGATTCGGATTTTGGACTGTCGATTTATTTAAAAACTCTGACAGTTTCAATGGGTGGATTATACTAACTTTATTCTGTTCATTACTTGGATTGACTATGCTTTTCGGAAAAACTAATACTAAAAAGAACAAAGAAGTTTTCTATCAAATAGGATTTTTTGACAAAGCGAATTTTCAAATTAGTATAATATTAATTCTGTTTACAGGGATTATTACACCAATCATGATATGGAAAATGGACGGATTTTCATTCTGGCAGTTTTTATCAGGTTTGTTTTTTTTTCTTGGAATCGTTAGTGTTTTTAGGAATACTAGACGGATTAAAAATAGTAGCTAACATTGTATAAAAATAATGCCTAAGTCAATTCCTAAATCTAAATATAGTGCTAGTTTGCTTGCACTTGATTTTCCTTCGGAAAATCCTCCCGCTCAAACTATGCACTATTCTTTTGCTTAACCGTTGTGCTTCATGTTAAAAACTAACTGCATTGAAATGAACTCAAATGAAAAACAAATACTCTGATTGGTTTAAAGTAGATTTACATATTCACACTGACTTTAGTAATCAAACAAAACCGAATGATTATGACGGAACTTTTGACATATCAGTTTTAAAATCAAAACTAATAAAAAATGATGTTAAATTATTTTCACTTACCGACCATAATATTATCAATTCTAAAGCCTATGAAGATTATTATAACTCATTTTCTGAAGGCGACCCAATTCTTTTAGTTGGGTGTGAATTTGATATAAAAGTTAAGCAAAATGACGGCAGTTTTTTAACTTACCATACTCTTTTAATATTTAATGAAAATAACACCATTAAAGCAAATGAAATTTCAAATATAATTGAAACTCATTTTGCAACTAATGGTATTGATATGAAAGATAGAAATTTAACCATTGACCAAGTTTTTGAATTGTTCAGTTCATATCAATTTTTCTATATTCCTCATGCTGCTGGTCATAAGAACATTATTGAAGCATATAAACCAACAAATATTGCAAAAGCACAAGAAATGGTTTTACTTATGGAATGTGCTCATGAAAAAGTTAAGGAAAAAAGTACTCAAATTATTAACGCAGGGTTTGACAAATTAAAAGAACCTGATTTCCAAAATAAAGAAGACGAAGCATTTATAAATTTTTCAGATAATCACAATTGTAATATATATCCAACTCCCAAAAGTGGAACTCCACATGAATTTTATTGTTTAAAAGGAGAGCCAACTTATGAAACTTTAAGATTCGCTTGTATCGACCCTTTATCACGCATTAGAAAACAAACTGATGTAGATTTACTAAAAAATGTAAATAAGTACATTTCATCTATTAAAATTGAAAATATAAAAGATGTTGAAAACTGTGAAATAGAATTTAGTCCCAATTTGAATGCAATTATCGGAGGTGCTTCATCCGGAAAAAGTTTATTATTTAATCTTATTGGAAAAAAAATAGAAAACAACAAGCATAAATTTAACAGGTATCACAAAGAGGATTTAAACTCACTTATAAAAGCTTCTAATAGTCAAAATTATCAAAATTCTTTACATTTTAATAGTGACGAAATAATCTACATAAATCAAGGAGATATAGTAAATTATTTTGAAGAAGGCGACTTAACTAAATTGGTTAAAGAATCAGAAAAAAATGAAGAACTAACAATTGCAGAAGAAAATATCAAATCTAGAAGGTCACAATTATCAAATGAATTTGATGATTTCAACAATTCATATCACCAAGATTTTTCAATTCAAGAAGGTGATTTTGAAAATATGTTGAGCGATAGTTTTTATTTCGTTGAAATAAATTCAGCTATAAATACTATAGACTTTGAGGAAAAAGATAATCTCTTAAATAAAATATCATCTAATACAGAAACTTTAAGAGAAGATAAAGTATTTGAATTTTTAGTTGAAGAAATAGAATTAATCGAGCAATTTGAAAGATTGATTCTAGAAAAGAAAGAACTAATACAACTAAAAAAGAATCTTCAAATGAAAAGGGTTAGCTTCATAAACGATGTTAATCAAATAATTAGACAAAAAAATAGCCAACTAAATTCAACATCACGAGCAAAAAATGCTTCTATAGAACGTAGAAACAACTTAATAACATCTTGTAATAAATTATTTAAATCAGCATCAAAATTTAATAGAACAACTGAAATATTACAAAATTATGAATATCAAACAGCTGAAAATATTGAAATTAATGAATCTGTTAAACTCACATTAGAAGTAGAAAATAATATTAATTTATCTAATTCAATTATTGGTTGTTTAAACTTTGGACATTCAGATAGTACAATCTATATAAATTATTTAGGTCTTGTAAAAGACAATTCTCAAATAAAAAATTATAATGAGTATTCAAAGCAGATTTTAGCAAATAAGATAATAAGTTCGACGAATATAATTTTAGAAAAATTTAATTCCCCTACTTCATATTTAGATTATGGCGTAAATGGAAATTCTAAAAATAAATCACCGGGTTATAATTCAGAAATGTACTTAAAAACAATTCTTCAACAGGAGAATTGTAAACTTGTGATGATTGACCAACCAGAAGATAATTTAGGCAATAGTTTCAAGAATGAAGACCTTATTAAATTATTAAGAGATCACAAGTTTAAGAAGCAGATTATTATAGTTACCCATAATCCTTCTATAGTTGTTTATGGTGATTCTGAAAATATAATACTTGCAAAAAATGAAAATGAAAAAATATCATATGAACAATTAGTTTTAGAACGTAAAGAAAATCAAGAATTAATAATAGATAATTTGGATGGCGGAAAATATATTTTTGATATGCGTTCTAGAAAATACAACATAAAAAAATTACTTAACTCATGATAAAAGTAAAAAACAAGTTCAACGAATCTAATTTAGAAATTAATTTTTCTAGAGATACTCAATCGATAAAAGACATTACTATCCATACATCTAACGATGTAAACTTCAAAGAATTAATTGACTATCTACTAGAAATTATAACAGAAAAAGAAAATCTTGAAATAGAATATGATGATTTTGAAGACCAAGAAAATGTTGAAAAACTTGAGTTAATAAAAGGTACTATTAATGAAATTTATGAAAAATTCAATGCTTCTATTGTTATAAATAGTGAAGTAAATGTAACAGATGATGAAACTGAAGAACAAAATGATGATTTACCTTTTTAAAACACGAGAGATTAACAACGTGTATAATTAATTGCTATTGCGGGCTTACTTTTGAAAATCCAATCAGATTTTCTATTAGCTTTGTATTTACTAACGTTACCTTTAAATCAAAAAACCTAATAATGACCACAACCCTAAAAAATGGCATTTTAGTTTTCAGCACCGTATTCCTATTTGGATGTTCATCAAGTGATGATAAAGCTAATGATAATGCTGATTGCATGAAAACCATAACCATTCCGCAATATTATTTTATAAATAATCAATCGTATAGTTATGAAACGACGCAAGAATTACCTTGTGATTTTCCAGAACCCACAGAACCAGAATTGATTCAAGCCCCTGCATTAGAAGGCTTCACGTATGAAGTTTTAAAGTTTGAGTTTACACCGGATACAGGCAACAATACATCGCGATTACAATTCGAAATCAAATTAAATAATCCAAACGACTATGCAGTTTCTGGAGTGCCTATGCTCACCATGAATGCAGATGGCTTAGTAACAACAGCCAGTTTTTCTAATTATGCTTCGGTGCCCTGTCTTGAAATTGGTGCAAATTCAAGTTGTATTTTAACTTTCGATCAAGAAAGTTCTTTAGACTTAGCTGTAATTAATTCCATCCAATTATTAAACGTGGAATATTTTCTCATCAACTAGGATTAGTTTCATCTAAAACTATGGCTTTAGTCAATTCTTTTAATGCCGCAAAGCACAAAACAATCACACCCTCCATTTTATTTTTCGTACCTTGATAACTAGCTATTAATCAAATAAATACGAAATTATGAAATCAAGAACATTAGTGATGATGCTTATTCTTTTGGCTTTGGCCATAACCAATTGCAAGCAAACCGACAAAGCAATGGTTGTTGAAACCCCTGTAGACCTTTTAAATGAACCCTTCCCAGAAGCTCAAGAAGCTGTAAAACTTACGATGGACAGTATTTTACAAAGTGTTAAGGATGGCGATTTGGATAAACTCATTTCCTTCCATGCCTATGGCCCGAAATTCACAGAATTTAAAAATGGGGAACCTAGAAATGATGGCGCTGAGAATGAAAAATTTGAACGCGGCGTTTTTGGTTCAGTTACCGAAGTGGTGAAATTCGATGTGAACGACATGAAAATTGCCGTTTTTGATAACGTCGCGAACGTGACCATGCACACCGATTTTCATTTAAAATTTGGAGAAGACCTCGCGGTGGTTAACGAACAAATGACCTTGTTATTTCTAAACACCGATAAAGGTTGGAGAATTGTGCACGAACACCATTCGGAGCTAAAGCAACCGGAAGCAGCCGAATAAATACCGTTTAAACCGCAGGCCTGATATCGACAGCCACTTTCATTTTGTTGTCACCAGAACTGTAAATCACACCTTTTAAAGGCGGCACATCATAATAATCGCGACCATAAGCGGTAATAATGTGCTGGTTTTGAGGTATTTGATTGTTTGTAGGATCGAAATCTACCCATCCAAAAGTGGGGATATACACCGAGAACCACGCATGCGACGCATCGGCACCTACAAGTTTTTCTTTTCCTGGTGGCGGTAAAGTTTCAATATAACCACTCACATAACGCGCGGGCAACCCAACCGAACGCACACAAGCAATAGCAATTTGAGCAAAATCTTGACAAACCCCTTTCTTTTGCAAAATCACGTCGTGAATAGGCGTCGCCACATTTGTAACATTTGGGTTGAACTCAAATTCGGTGTAAATGCGTTGCATCAATTCGTAAGCCGCCTCAAAAATAGACCGATTGGGCTGAAAAGAGACTTCGGCATAGGCTCGTATTTCTGGCGAAATATTCGCAATAAGCACAGATTCTAAAATAAACTGCTTCACATCCCACAATCCCGGATCTTGATGTTTTAAATGCTGCAAACCTTCCGATAAGGTGATGCTTTTTCCACTAACAGATTGGTGGATATCGGGCATTAGCGTATGATCTTTTTCAATGGTGCTTACCGCAATTACCTTTAAGGTTTTATGATAGTCTTGAATTGAAAAGCGGGTAATGGTATTGCCAAAAAAGTCTGTTTTCTCTGAAAAGTCAGTCGGTTTCGGATGAATTTCTAAAGCATAATTCACTACTTTTTGCCCCAACATATCTTTCGGTTTCAACGTGGCAATGTTATGACAAAACGTAACGCCATTTTCGTATTTATAACTCGTGGTATGTGATAAACGATATAACATTTAGGTTATGGGGAAATTTTGATTAGCCAATTGAGTTTGCTGATACGAATGGTTGAAATAGGTATCGGAAATCGCCATAGAGGTGTTATGCAGCAAATCGCTTAGTTCTGCTAATAAATCGTCTAAATTCGGTCGAATACTACCATCAGAACTCAGAAGCAGCAAGTTTTCAATATTTAAGCTTTGCATTTTACGATGCGCTTCATCAATTTTTTGCTGGCAAATAGAAACTTGGTTTGAGCCTTCAGAATAGGGGAGTCGGTCTATATCTTTCTTTATCCGATTGATTTGATAAGTCAACGATTTGGCGTAATCTTTATCTAATAAAATAAGCTTAATCACATTCTCTAAACTCAAATACGAACGGTAACTATAACGGTAAATATTAAGACTTTCATGACTGGTTAATAGCGACTCTAAAATTTCGTATTGCAGCTGCTCGTTGTAATTAGAAACCAATAACGAACGGCATTTGGCCACATTCATCATGGCTTGTTCGGTTTGTAAACCTATAAAATAAAGCAGCAACCCTTGGTTGACTAAAATGCTTTCTTCAATAAGCCCCATAAAGGCAATCAATCTGGTAATAATGCGGTCTAAAACTTTGGAAAGCTCAATCACCGAATAATTTTCGGCGTCTTTAAATTTGCGCCATTGTTTATTAATGCCATCAAAAACGCGCCACATGTCTTTAGACCATAAGCTACGTAAAGAATAATACGAGTTATTAAAACTTGAAAGCGTTTGTGCAAAACTCCCGTAACGCTTCTCGTCGAGCATTAACGACACAATTTCTTCCAAAGGATTGTTTAAGCGTTTTTCTGAACCTTTACCAACAAAACCAGGAAAAGTAGAGGTGATGTGTGTTATGGATTTATACAACAATTCTAAACTTTCAGATTCCGATTTTCGGTTGTTGTATTGCTCTTGCGTCATACGATTCAGCACCATGCGTAAATAACGCGCGGTGACTAAAGCACGCCCTAAATAGCGTCCAGACCAATACAGGTTTTCTGCTGTATGACTCGGTAAATCGTTAATATCGGATATCGTTTGATTGGAAGCATTGTCCCAAGAATAATTTTGAATGTAATTTTGAGGCGAATCAGAAACCACCCAAAAATCTTTACTGATGCCACCACGTTGGTTGGACACAAACAAATTTTCGCGTTCTGAAGCCACACGCACTAAACCACCGGGCATGATACTATAACCGCCTTGTTTAGCAATGGCAAAGGTTCTGCACATCACTTTTCTGGGTTCTAAAATACCATTGGTGAAATTTGGCGCTGTAGAGAATGATATTTTTTCTTGTGCGACAAATTGATAGGGTGTTTGTTCTATTTCTTGTCTGAGTTTATTAAGCGCCGTTTCATCTAAAAACTCACAGAAAAAGATGTTTTCTCTATTCGATCTGTCGATACGTTTCACGACTAAATCTTTCAAATGATTTAAGACGTAATCGCGTTCTTTTTGTTGTCCGCACCACCAAGACGCAATTTGTGGTAAAATTAAATCTTCGTTAAAAAAGTATTTACATATGGCATTCATAAACGGGATAAGCCCCGAGTTTTCAATTATACCGCTACCAATAGGGTTCACGATACTGACTTGTTGTTCTCGTACCACTTCCATAAGGCCAGCAACACCGAGATAAGAATCTTCACGTAATTCTAAAGGATCCATAAACACATCGTCCACACGTCTTAAAACCACATCAACTTGTTTGAGTTGCTTTAAGGTTTTCATCCAAAGCTTGCCATTTCTAACAATTAAATCGTTACCCATAACCAACGGATACCCTAAAAACGAAGCCAAATAGGCATGTTCAAAATAGGTTTCGTTATGCGGACCCGGAGTTAGAATCACAATATTAGGATTGCTTTTATTTTGAGGCGCCGCATCAATAAGCATTTGATTGAACTCATGAAAAAACTGCGAAGGTTGCTTCAAATGTATATTTTGAAAGATATTGGGCATGACTCTGTTAAGCGCATACCTATTTTCTAGAGCATAACCCATACCTGATGGTGCTTGCGTTCGGTCGCTTACCACCCACATACGGCCGTCTGGTCCTCTGGCTAAATCTGCCGAATAAATGAGTAAATTTTTAGAGGCTGGATATTGAATTTGATCGCATTGCCTCAAAAATCCGCGATGTGCAAATATCACTTCCTGCGGTATAATGCCATGTTTTATAAGTGCTCTTTCCCCGTAAATATCTTTTAAAATGAGGTTTAATAATTCGGCACGCTGTTGAAGACCTCTTTCAATGGTGTTTTCCCATTCCGTTTGATGAATTAAAAAAGGCACGATGTTCAATCCCCAAGAACGGTGCATCCCGTTAGGATCGTTATACACGTTATAGGTTACACCATTTTCTTCCATTAACCAATTGACTTCGTCTTGCTTCGCATTGAGATTATTCGGTCCTACTTGAGATAAATTTGTAAGCAAACGTTCCCAATTGGGGTTTATAGACATATCAGATTTCAATACTTCATCATAATTTCTAAAATCAGAAAAATAATTTTGAAATAGTGTATTTGAATCTATGGACATAGGGTGTTATTTTTTTCTTAAATCGAGCGTGTTTGGAAACTCAAAATTAATGGGCAACTCTTTATATTTAAACTTTTTTAAACTTGTTTTCTTCTGAATACCTTGGTATTCTTTTTTAGTAATTTTATCGTCTTGATCTGGGACCACATCACCCTGTGTATGCCCAAAGCCCCAGAAACGATTAATACGTCTCGATTCGGCTTCATAGCTATTTACAGGATACGTTTCATACGAACGCCCTCCTGGATGCGCCACAAAATAGGTACAACCTCCAATAGACTGTTTGTTCCAAGTGTCAATAATATCAAATACTAAAGGCGCATCAACACCAATGGTTGGATGTAATGCTGAATACGGATTCCACGCTTTATAACGGATTCCAGATACATATTCACCTTTTACACCTGTGTTTTTTAAAGGCACTTTTACGCCGTTGCAAGTTACAATATATCTTTCATCTACAAAGTTTGAAATTTTTATTTGAATACGTTCTAACGACGAGTCCACATAACGTGCGGTTCCGCCGCCAGCCATTTCTTCACCAAGGACATTCCAAGGTTCAATAGCAGCTCTTAATTCTACATGCATGTGGTTTATTGTGGTCATTCCATGAAGTGGGAATCTGAATTCGAAAAACGGGTCGAACCAATCTTCTCTGAATTCATAGCCAGCTTTATTTAACTGACGTACAATATCTTTGATGTCTTCGCGAACAAAATGTTCAATTAAAAATTTATCGTGTAATTCGGTTCCCCAACGCACCAAATCGTGTTCGTAAGGCGTTTTCCAAAACCAAGCCACTAAGGTTCTCACTAACAAATTTTGCATCAAACTCATTTGTGGGTGAGGCGGCATATCAAAAGCACGAAGTTCAAGAATACCTAATCGACCAGACGATGAATCTGGAGAATACAATTTATCAATACAGAATTCTGCACGGTGCGTGTTTCCGGTTAAATCGGTTAATAAATGTCGAAACAATCTATCGGTTAACCAAAACGGCACATCGCCGCCTTTCGGGATTTTGCTAAAAGCAATTTCCAGTTCGTAAAGATTTTCCATTCTAGCTTCATCAATACGTGGCGCTTGACTGGTAGGTCCAATAAAAGCACCAGAAAATAGATAGGATAATCCCGGGTGATGCTGCCAAAAGGTTAATAAGCTTCGTAGTAAACTCGGTTTACGCAACAACGGACTATCGGCAGGAGTAACACCACCTAAAGTCACGTGATTACCACCACCAGTACCTGTGTGTTTACCGTCTAGCATGAATTTTTCGGTACCTAGTCTAGATTGTTTGGCATGTTTGTAAAGCGTTATGGTATTATCAGTAAGCTCTTTCCAATTTTTTGCTGGGTGTACATTTACCTCTATAACGCCCGGATCTGGCGTTATTTTCATAGATTCTAAACGGTTATCTTTTGGAGGATCGTAGCCTTCTAAAATAACAGGGATGTTTAAGGCTTTAGCTGTCGCTTCAATAGATGCCATTAAATCTAAAAACATTTCAGCAGTGTCTAAAGGAGGTAAAAATAAATAGAGCTTGCCTTCTCTTACCTCTGAACATAATGCGGTACGAATGAAGAATTTTTCTTCACTTTTTTCAACCTTATTATTCTGAAACGCTTCAAAACGTTTGTTCACTTGTGCAGTGAAATTTGGAAACTTTTTTGGTTTTGAAAATTGGTCGGGCTCCACCACAGGAAACTCTTCTAGCTTCGCCTTTTTTATGAGTGATTTTAATGGTAATCGTAATCCCACTGGTGAATTTCCAGGAATCAAAAAGATGTTTTTTCGTCTTAGCTTCCAAGCGGAAGTTAACCAAGTATTCTTGTAATTATTTAAGGGTAACACATAACCAACTGGTTTGGAAGTGCCTTCCTTCAAGATTTCTTTTAACTTATCTTTGACTAATAAATTACCATTGTCTTTTGTCGGATCAATATCAATAGGCATTTTCCCTTCTTCCCACAAGAAATAAAAACTATCCTCGTAAGTTGGCTTTATAAATTTATCTGAAACGCCTAAATAGGTCGTTAAGGTTTTCAGGAATTTTTTATCGGCATTTTTTGGTAAGGTATAATCATCAGCAAATAGCGATAACAAGTTTTTAGTATTCCAAATGGGTTTGCCATCTTTTCGCCAGCAAATCTCAATAGACCAACGTGGAAGCGGTTCTCCTGGATACCATTTCCCTTGGGCTTGATGTAAGACACCGCCTTTACCAAACTCGTCGTATAATTTTGCGGAGAGGTCTTTAGCCAACTCCCTTTTATGTGGACCATCGGCATCAGTATTCCATTCCGGAGACTCCATATCATCAATAGACACAAAGGTTGGTTCGCCTCCCATAGTGAGACGTACATCGCCTTTTTCTAATTGTTCTTCTACTTTAAAACCAAGATTGTAAATGGCGTTCCATTGCTCTTCGGTATAAGGTTTGGTAACTCTGGGCGATTCAAAAATTCGTTTTACGGAGTTTTCATAAAAGAATTCGGTTTCACAAATATCTGTCATACCAGAAACGGCAGCAGCACTTTCAAACGATGGTGTACAAGCCAAAGGAATATGTCCTTCACCAGCCAAAAGACCAGACGTGGCATCAAGACCAATCCAACCAGCACCTGGAATGTAAACTTCTGCCCAAGCATGTAAATCGGTAAAATCGGCTTCAGGACCAGAAGGACCATCTAATGATTTTTCATCGGCAGACAATTGCACCAAATAACCGGAAACAAAACGCGCTCCCAATCCTAAGTGACGCATCACCTGAACAAATAACCAGGCATAATCTCTACAGGACCCATTTTTGCGTTCTAAGGTTTCTTCACAGGACTGCACACCCGGATCCATACGGATGTTATAGTTTAGAAATTCATATATTTTTCGATTGATATCGATTAAAAAGTAAATGGTTTTTCTAGGCGTATAATCAATGGTCTTTAAAAATTCCTGCAATAAAGTGCCTTTATCTGTTATTTCTAGATAAGGGATAAGTTCTTTTTGTGTGGTTTCGGTATATTTAAACGGAAACTCTTCAGCATATTTTTCTACAAAAAAATCAAACGGATTTATGGTTTTTAAATCTGCAATAATTTCAACATCTACAGAGAGTTCGGTAGTTTTTTCCGGAAATGTTAATCGCGCTAAGTAATTCCCAAAAGGATCTTGTTGCCAATTAAAGAAATGATTTTCAGGCTTTATTTTTATCGAATAGGCTTCAATAGGTGTTCTGCTATGTGGTGCAGGACGAAGTCTAAAAATGTGAGGAGATAATGCTACAGAACGATCGTATTTATACAATGTTTTATGCGAAATAACTACTTTAAGCGCCATATATGGATTGGTTTTTTGATATTACAATTTAAGTTATTTCTTTTTAGTATTTACAGAAATACCGTTTAAATAGTCATATAATTAATAGGCATTAATTGTGATTTTAATTTATTTAGTGTCCTGAAATTGAAAATTTTCAAAAAGCGTAAGTTTTCTATTGAAACTACTTCTTACATGGAAATCTAATAAAAAGAAATGGCTGTCTTTAAGATTTATAAACTTGATTTTCTTGTTCGGCAACGCGAATAAAGGTAGTGCGTTTGGTTAATTCTTTTAATCGAGCTGCTCCTACATAAGTGCATGTACTGCGCAAACCACCTAAAATATCCAGAATGGTTTCATTGACATCACCACGATAGGGCACATCAACCGTTTTGCCTTCACTAGCGCGATATTCGGCAACGCCTCCAGCATGTTTATCCATAGCTGTTGTAGAGCTCATCCCGTAAAATTGTCGAAATTTTTGTCCGTTTTTTTCAATGATTTCACCACCGCTTTCGTTATGTCCAGCTAACATGCCGCCTAACATCACAAAATCCGCTCCTGCGCCAAAGGCTTTGGCCACATCACCTGGTGAAGCGCAACCACCATCGCTTATAATTTGTCCGCCTAAACCATGTGCTGCATCTGCACATTCAATGATTGCCGAAAGTTGCGGATAGCCTACACCAGTTTTTATGCGTGTTGTACATACAGAGCCGGGACCAATGCCCACTTTAATAATATCGGCACCAGATAATAGTAATTCTTCAACCATCTCGCCAGTAACAACATTACCTGCTATAATCACCTTTTCGGGATACTGAGCGCGTACGTTTTTTACAAAATCTGCGAAGTACTCAGAGTATCCATTAGCTACATCAATACATATAAATTTAAGTTGCGGATGTGAAGTGAAAATTGCGCTTAATCTTTTGTTATCTTGCTTACCAATACCTGTGCTAATGGCTATATAATCTTCAATGCCTTGTGGTGCTTGGTTTAAAAACGCATCCCATTCTTCTAAACTGTAATGTTTATGTATCGCAGTAATGACTTTGTGTTTTGATAAAGCGGTTGCCATTTCGAAGGTTCCAACGGTATCCATGTTTGCGGCTATAATAGGAATACCTTCCCAAGTTAACGGACTGTGTAAAAATTTAAAATCGCGGTTTAAAGTCACTTCAGATCTGCTTTTTAGCGTCGATCGTTTCGGGCGAATCATCACGTCTTTAAAGCCTAATTTTATTTCGTATTCAATGCGCATAAGTTAATTTGTATTGTAAGTTTTTATTATAATCTAAAAATAGAGAAATTCAGAAGAAATACGAAGCTTAATAGGTGGAATAGTTTTGTTAATTACCATAATTATAGATATGTTTGTTAAAAATGCACTAAATGAAGATTTTCCCTAAATCTATTGGCAAAATAAAAATGAAAAAGAAGCTTTCAATCTTCATTTTTGTGTCTATTGCTGCCATATTAATAATTGGATTTTTCTTTATTGAAAAAAAAATATATGCTGAAAGTGCGGCAATCTTCCTCTTAATTTTAGCCATTATTCAAGTTTTGGCTTTGCAATATTTCCTAAAAAATCAACTTAAAAACGACGTAGTTAAATCTAATTTGAGATTAAGGTTAGAGGAATTAAAAGACAAGCTAGAACTATCTGAAGAGTTAGCGAATCATAAATCGATTTATTTGGCTAACATGAGTTACGAAGTGCGCACTCCTTTAAATACCGTTTTAGGGATGCTAAATATGCTAAAACAAACTAATTTAGATAGCGACCAATCGGCGCAAGTTGAAATTGCCGAATACTCTTCCAAGCATTTATTGCAACTGGTAAATATGGTAACCGACAATGCTGAAGCTAATGAAGAGGAGGTGACATTGAATTTAAAAACCGTAGATTTAAAAGCAGACTTAACGAAGCTCTTTAAGGTATTTGAATATCAAACCTGGGAGAAAGGATTAGAATTTGATTTTAAATTTTTATCAGAAGAAAACGGTAAATTTTTAGTACTTGCTGATTCTGCTCGAATTCAACAGGTATTAATTAATTTGATTAATAATGCGATAAAATTCACGCATACAGGAAAAATCTCAATCATCGTTGACCAATCTGTTGGAATAGACAACGATCAAATCATAACCTTTTATATAAAAGACACGGGCATTGGTATGAAGCCAAAAGATGCTAAAAGTATTTTCATGAATACTGAAGGCATTGGGAAAAATTCTATTTTAAGAGATTACAGAGGTGGCGGCATGGGACTTATAATTTCTCATAAATTGGTGAGTATTATGGGTGGGCAATTGAAAGTTGAAAGTAAAGAGAATGAAGGCTCTACGTTTTACTTTAGTTTACAGTTGAAAAAGACTTTAAATGTGAAATCTGAAGAGGAGATACATCGCCCCGTTTTATCCGATAAATTTAATGTTTTAGTGGCAGAAGATAATAGGATGAACCAAAAGGTCATCAAGTTTATTTTAGAGCGACAAGGCGCTGATTGTACATTCGCAAAAAACGGATTGGAAGCTGTAGATTTATACAAAATATTAGATTTCGATATGATTTTTATGGATATCTACATGCCTGATATGGATGGATATGAAGCTACCAAATTCATAAAAGAAACCGAAAAATATGCCATTTCTAACACACCTATAATCGGTGTTTCGGCAAGTGCTTTTGAGAAAGATATTGAAAAAGCGAAACTCGCAGGTATTGATGATTATTTATCAAAACCTATTGATGTTGAAAAGTTAAAAAAGCTATTAGTAAAATACGCTCACAAAGATATTGAGACTGAATAATTTTACGTTTTTATTTTATAGCAATAACACTTATTTCTACGTTAACATTTTTAGGTAGTCTTGCCACTTGTACCGTTTCTCTTGCTGGTGCATTAGCATCATCGAAATAACTACCATAGACTTCATTTATTTGTGCAAAATCATCCATATTAGAAATGAAAATTGATGATTTTATAACGTTCTCAAAAGTCATACTTGCTGCTTCTAAAACCGATTTAAGATTCTGCATAACCTGATGCGTTTCATCTTTAATGTTTTCTAAAACTAAGGCATTAGTTTCAGGGTTAATAGCTATTTGACCCGATGTGTATAAGGTATTGTTAACTAAAATGGCTTGATTATAAGGCCCAATAGGAGCAGGCGCTTTATCAGTAGTTATAATGGTTTTCATAAGCAAAGAGTTTAAAACTGAATATCTGGTTGTCTACGTTTTTCGTATTTAAGATCGCTAAGTAAACTAGATTTTATACCAATAAAAAAGTTCCAAGAACTTCTATCACTAAAAGGTACCCAACTAAAATTCATTCGCCAACTTAATAAATCACGTTCAAATCGTAATTGCGTATATGTAAATCCAGCATTTTTTAAATCATAACCCGAAGATCCACCAATAGACCATTTTGGTGACAGTTGAATATCGCCAGAAAACATAAGCGAGTGGGAGGATATTTCATTTTGTCTGGCACTGTTAGAATAATTTACCGCATAAGCTACCCTCAAATTCCAGGGGATTTTATAGTTGTATAACTCACCGGAATCTTCTTCTTCCTTACCTTCGTCGCCTCGTATTTGCTGATTTGCAAAATCTTCTGAAACGCCAAATAAATCGTCTGCACGACCACCGCTTCGAATATTTTCTTCTATACCGCTGTCCTTTTTCTTGTCTTTAGTATCCGCCTTTTTACTTTGTAATGACCAGCTGGCGTTCATACTTGCACTAGTTAATCTAAAAAGACTTCCTCCGTTATCAATATTAAACTTGTCGATTTTTTTATTATTATTATCTAAAGCGTAGGGGTCAAGTGTGGCATTAAAGTTAATACTAAGCTTGTTCTGAAAAAGTTGTGTACCACCAGACATCCTTACCGGACTCCATTGTAATGAATCGCCTGCGAAATTATATGAAGTTGAAAAATTTAAATTGTTTAATAATGTAATCTTTTTAGCTTCCGTTGCCGTAGAATCTCTATCTCTTACTTTGGCTTCTAAATTGTTAGAAACTGAGATGCCCATAGAACTTGAAAAGTTTTTATTAGGCGTACCAAAAACCCCATTTTCAAAACGGGTGTATTCTATAATGTCTCTTGTTGTTGTTCCATCAGCATCTATAATTTCATCACCTTCATAAGAATCATAATATTGATCAAAAGAAGGGTTGATGTTATAACTTATAGAAGGTCTCATAACATGCCTTATGGCTTTTATTTTTTTATCCTGACCTTCTTTTTCAAAATTAAACATACCGTAAATGGTTGTTCCTATGCTTGTACTGAAATTATAGGTTCTAAAAGCATCAAACCCTTTAACATCTTCAGTTATGGTTTCATCTTCTGTAGTGTCGTAACTTCTGTTGATGGTTTTAAACGTCCAAACCTCATTAAAATTCGTACTGGCACTAGCACTAAAATATTTAAATAGCTTAAAGTTGGTTGCAAGCGGTATGGTATGCTGAAAACCTGCTTTAGCCTCTTCGAACATTTCTTTTTTAAAGAATAACGAATCTGTAGTTTGAATTTGGTTTTCACCTCTGACGTTATACTGTAAATTTATATTTTGAAATATTCCTTTTTTTGAGCCAGATTTAGAGGCAAATGGATACATTCTGCCCACACTTCCCTGAAATGTAGGTAGCGTCATGTTAATCGTTTCTGTATTGGTGTTTTGCGAGTGCGTTGCCGTTAAACTATAATTAACCTGAGGTTCTCCAGAAAATGTTTTGGAATAAGAGACCGAAGAAGATAAAGTATTATTTAAAAACGCTCCAGAATTGACTTGGTTTACCGAAGAACGATAATAGGTACTACTACCTAAATTCACTGAGGCCGAAAAACGAGAACTTGGATTTGCTTTGGAATCTTGACTGTGCGACCATCTAAGATTATATACCGTATTTTTAGCATAATCAGGAAAACCACGTTCGCTAGAAATTAAATTTTCATACCTAAAACCTACATTACCACGAAATCTGTAACGTTTGGCATAAGTGCTTTCTAAGCGGGTTCCATAACTTCCGTTTGTATAATAATCACCTAAAACAGCTAAATCAACATAATCACTTATGGCAAAATAATAACCACCGTTTTGTAGAAAGAAACCACGATCGTTTTGTTCTCCAAAAGTTGGAATAATCACACCTGAAGTATGGGTTTCACTTTGAGGAAAAAATCCGAATGGCAATCCTAAAGGTGTTGGTACATCATAGATAAATAGGTTTGCAAGTCCGGTTACTATTTTTTTACCAGGTACAATTTTAGCCTTTCTAAGTTTGATGTAGTATTCAGGATCTTCAAGATTTTCGGCAGTCGTATATTTGGCGTCTTTTACAAAGTAAACCGAGTCGTTTTCTTTTTTTGTGATATTTGATACTACAGTTCCTTCACCTTGCTCGGTTTTAGAGTTGTAAATAAGTGCTTTTTGCGACTGAGTATTAAATACAATAGAGTCAGGTTCAACCACGTTTGTACCTTGAGTAAAAACAGGTTTTTGGGTATAACCATTAATAGTATCGGTAATTCCTTTGGCATAAACCGTGTTTGTGTTATAATCTATGGTAATATCACCAGCAGTAATATTCATATCGCCGTAATCAATTCGCGCTTCGTTGTATAAATACAATTTTTGCCTTTTTTGACTAAAGCGCGTATAATCATTGGCGTGATACTTTACGATATTTTCTAAAAGCTCTTTTTTAGGTTTTATAGAGTCTTTTACAATGGTATCTTGAGTTTTTTCTGAAGCCGGAATTAGAAGATCATTTACATTTGTACTCACACTGTCTTTTACGGTTCTATCAAGCGGTTTTCCTTTTTTAGGGATGTCTTGAGAGAAGCTTAACGTGTTAATAAACACTGTAAAACTTAATGCAAAAAGTATTTTAAAGTTGTTTGTACGCAACGCTTTTAAATGTATTTTTGTAAAAGTATGGCTCGGTTTTTGAAAAGCCAAAATTACATATATTTTTCTGGGATTAATTTAATATTCAAGTAAAAATTTAAATTTAAAATAAACAAGGTTTTTTAGTCGTTAAAATGGCATAAAAATTGAATTTAGTTTTTATCAAAAATGATGCCTTTGATGAAATGATGGGGCGCCAGATGAAAAAATAGTAATTACCACATGAAAACGAACAACATTATACATTTCGTATCTTTTATAATAGTATTAACATTAGTTTCTTTTACTGGTGTTGAGGCACAAAACAATTCTAAAAAATTTGTCGTGGTGTTGGATGCTGGTCACGGTGGTAAAGACCCAGGAAACCTTGGTAATGGTTACAGAGAAAAAGATATTGCCTTAAAAACAGTTTTGGCCATTGGTAAAGAGTTAGAGAAAAATAAAAACATAAAGGTTGTCTACACGCGTAAAACCGATGTGTTTGTAGATTTATTTGTTAGAGGAAAAATTGCCAATAAAGAAAAAGCAGATTTATTTGTATCAGTACACTGCGATTCTCATACGTCGCAGGCCTACGGTGCCGGTACATTTGTATTAGGAACACATAGAAATCAAACCAATTTTGAAGTTGCTAAAAAGGAAAACTCAGTAATTTTTATGGAGGAAGATTACGAGAAAAACTATGCCGGTTTCGACCCTAATTCCCCAGAGTCAGTGATGAGTATTTTGTTAAGCCAAGAAGAATATCTCGATCAAAGTATTCAATTAGCAAGCTTAATTCAGAAAAAATTCACTTCTAAATTAAATCGAAAAGACCGTCGAGTAAAACAAGCTGGTTTTATCGTATTACATCAAACTGTAATGCCTAGTGTTTTGGTGGAGTTGGGCTTTTTAACAAATAAAAAAGAAGGTGCTTATTTAAATTCTAAAAAAGGCCAAATACAAATGGCAGAATCAATAGTAGAAGCTATTTTAGATTACAAAAGTAGAATAGATAATAATGTAAGTGACTATGTTTTAAATGATATTGAAACTGATGTTATTTCAGATTCGGACACTAATCTTGAAAACATCACATTTAAAGTTCAAATAGCCGCAAGTTCTAAAGCTTTAGATACAAAACCTTATAATTTTAAAGGTTTAGATGTGATTTCTAGACATAAAGAAGGTAATTTGTATAAATATTTTTATGGAAATTCTTCAGATTATGAAGCAACTAAAACCCTTGAACAAGAGGCAAAAAGCAAAGGATATACATCAAGTTTTATTGTAGCATTTAAAGACGGAAAAAAAATAGCTTTAATCGACGCTTTAAAATCCATTCCTAATTAAAGGTATTCTTCTTAAATTTATATTAAATTTGTTATTCTAAAGAATTCAGTTTGAAAATATCTAAAGAAGTTAAAACAGGCATACTCGTATTATTAGGCATCGTCCTTTTTATTTTTGGATTCAATTACCTCAAAGGTCAAAACCTGCTTAGTTCCTCACTAACTATTTACACAAGTTATAATAATGTTGAAGGTTTAGTGCCGTCAACACCAGTAACCATTAATGGTTTGCAAGTAGGTAAGGTAACCAGTATTGGTTTTAAAGGCGATGGCTCTGGAATATTACAGATTGAATTGTCGGTTGACAGTGATTTTAAATTTTCAAAAAACAGTAAAGCAGAGTTATACGAAACAGGATTGATAGGAGGGAAAGCCATTGCTATCATACCTGCTTTTGATGGTGCTGAAAATGCCCAAAAAAATGATTTTTTAGAAGGTTCAGTTAAGCCAGGTTTAACAGCTTTAGTGAATCAGCGCTTAACGCCATTACAAGAAAAAATTGAAATCATGATGGTAGGAGCAGATTCGTTACTCAATAATATCAATGAGGTTTTCGACGAAAAAACAAAAGCCAACTTAAGAGCGAGTTTTGCAGGTTTAAATGATGTGATTCAGAATTTCAAAAACACTTCTAATTCACTAAATAGTTTGATGGCTAGTAACGAGGAAAAATTGAACAATACCTTAGCCAATGTTGATAATATCTCTTCAAATTTAAATAAAACAACAAGCCAGTTAGCGAATGCCAATTTAGAAGAAACGATAAAAAATCTTGAATCTACTATTCAAAACTTCAATAACATTTCTAATAAAATTAAGAACGGAGAAGGCTCGATTGGAAAACTTTTAGAAGACGACGGACTTTATAATAACTTAGAGGGGGCAAGTTTGCAGCTCGAGCAGTTATTAGAAGACATGAAATTGAACCCGAAACGTTATGTGCATTTCTCTTTATTTGGAAAAAAGCCAAAACATTACGATGCCGAGGGTAATGAGATTGAAACTAAAGACTAAATTAAGCCATAGATATGAGTTATCTTCCTAATCTCCTTTTTATAATAATACTATTTCTAGGAATTGGTTTTTTTGCAAAAAATGTAAAAAAATTAATGAGAAATATTAAACTGGGTCAAGACACCGATGTGAGCGATAATAAAGCGCAACGCTGGAAAAATATGGCGATGATTGCGTTAGGGCAAAGTAAAATGGTGCGTCGCCCAATTGCAGGGATATTGCATGTTGTAGTTTACGTGGGGTTCATAATTATAAATATTGAAGTTCTTGAAATTATAATTGATGGTATTTTCGGCACACACCGCATTGGTCTTCAAATATTACCACAATCGGTTTATGGTTTTTTAATAGGTAGTTTTGAGGTGTTAGCCGTTTTAGTTTTTATAGCGGTTATTGTGTTTTGGTTACGTAGAAATGTAATAAAACTAGCGCGTTTCTGGAAAAGCGAAATGACCAGCTGGCCAAAAAACGATGGTAATTATATCTTGTATTTCGAGATGGTTTTAATGACGTTATTTTTAGTCATGAATGCCACCGATGTAAATTTTCAAGCCTTAAATTCTGGTAATGTTATTAGTCAATATATGGCACCATGGTTTTCAGGATTAAGCGAAGGCACCTTACACATTATAGAAAGAGGCGCTTGGTGGCTGCATATTGTTGGTATTTTAATATTCCTTAATTACTTATATTTCTCAAAGCATTTACATATTTTATTGGCGTTTCCTAATACCTATTATGGCAACTTAAAACCCAAAGGGCAGTTTAATAATTTAGAAGCAGTTACCAATGAAGTAAAAATGATGATGGATTCTAATGTCGATCCTTTTGCTGCACCTGCCGAAGGTAGTGAAGATGAGGTTCCAGCAAAATTCGGTGCCAGCGATGTTCAAGATTTAAATTGGGTGCAATTACTAAACGCCTATACATGTACCGAGTGCGGACGCTGCACAAGTGAATGTCCTGCAAACCAAACTGGTAAAAAATTATCACCTAGAAAAATCATGATGGATACCAGAGACCGTCTCGAGGAAGTTGGTAAAAACATCGATGCTAATAAAGGCGAATTTAAAGAAGACGGTAAACAGCTTCTAGATAATTATATTACCCGAGAAGAACTTTGGGCATGTACATCATGCAATGCCTGTGTGGAAGCTTGTCCTGTTAGTATCGACCCGCTTTCAATCATTCTAGAAATGCGTCGTTATTTAGTTATGGAACAATCCGCAGCGCCTACCGAATTGAATAATATGATGACGAATATAGAAAATAACGGTGCGCCATGGCCTTATAACCAAATGGACCGTTTAAACTGGAAAAACGAATAATAAAATAATAAGGGCGTTACCACAAGGGTCGGGCTTTCACTTTATCTTTTTGCTTTTCATCGCAAAAAGGATACCGCTACAATCCCTAACGCGATAAACAACATAAAACAAATTCCTGCAAAGTTTTTAAACTTTAAAGGTCTTAAACTAAAAAAAATGAGCGAATTACTTAAAGTACCAACCATGGCAGAATTCATGGCTCAAGGAAAACAACCCGAAGTACTATTCTGGGTTGGTTGTGCTGGAAGTTTTGATGATAGAGCTAAAAAAATCACAAAAGCTTTTGTAAAACTATTAAACAAAGCCAATGTAGAATTTGCAGTTTTAGGAACCGAAGAGAGTTGTACTGGCGATCCCGCAAAACGTGCTGGTAACGAATTTTTGTTTCAAATGCAAGCCGTTACAAACATAGAAGTGTTAAATGCTTACGAAGTAAAAAAAATAGTTACGGCTTGCCCACACTGTTTTAATACCATAAAAAATGAGTATCCCGATCTAGGTGGAAATTACGAGGTTATGCATCATACCCAGTTTTTAAAAACTCTGCTTGATGAAGGTCGCTTAACTATTGAAGGCGGAAAATATAAAGGCAAACGCATCACATTTCACGATCCTTGTTATTTAGGTAGAGCCAATAATGTGTACGAAGCACCAAGAGAACTCATTCAAAAGTTGGAAGCCGAATTAATAGAAATGAAAAACTGCAAACGCAACGGTTTATGTTGCGGAGCAGGAGGTGCGCAAATGTTTAAAGAACCAGAAAAAGGTGATAAAGATGTTAATGTAGAACGCACAGAACAAGCCTTAGACGTAAAACCAGAAATTATCGCTGCCGGTTGTCCATTTTGTAACACCATGATGACCGACGGTATTAAAGCCAAAGAAAAAGAAAGCGACGTCGCCGTAATGGATGTTGCCGAATTAATTGCAAATGCCCAAGATTTATAAATAATATACCATGTTAAAATACACCTTATTAGTAGTAAACCTATGTTTTGTTGTGAATGTTTTTGCACAAGACAAAACCAGAGAACAAGTGATTGAATTAATGGCGGAAGACACTTGCGAATGTATAAAAAAAGACAAAACCTCTTTCACTCAAGATAAATCCATGAATCAAAAGCAAGTTGCTTTGGGTTTATGTTTATTAAAAAGTTACAACACGCGTAAATCTGAGTCTTCAGCCATGAAGGATAGTGGTATAGACGATTTTGAAGCACTAGGCGAAGAAGTAGGCATTCAAATGGTTTCAACTTGTGGTGTTGAGTTTATGGCCATATTTAGCGACGAACAGTTAGGTGAAATTATTGACGATGTAGATGAAGATGAAACTGCGCCACCACCACCTGCAGCAAAAAACGATAACGACTTACAATTAGAAGCCGAATTATTGTCCTTAAGTAACGATGCGGTTTCCTATTTTCAAGTTAAAGATGCTTTTGATAAAACGCATACCTTTATAATAAATGAGCAATTTGATGGTTATAAATTATTAAAGAAATCTAACTTTAATAAGTCATTTAATATCTATTATAAAGAAATAGATATGTTCGATTTAAGTGAGCGCAAATACGTTAAAAAGAAGGTAGTTAAATACCTTGAACTAATAGATTAAATCACATTCATGCTAGTAGAATTTAATACATTACCAGAAGAATCACGCGTTTGGATTTACCAAGCCAATCGTTCATTTTCTGAATCCGAATTGGAAGAGATAAAAGCTAAACTAAATATCTTTATTGAAAACTGGACAGCACATGGTAGTGATCTTCAAGCAGGTTATCTTATTAAATATAAGCGCTTTATAGTTATAGGTTTAAATCAAAACTTAAATAATGCCACAGGTTGTTCGATAGATGCTTCGGTACATTTTATCCAACAATTAGAGAAAGACTACAACGTCGATTTAATGGATAAAATGAATGTCTCTTACAAACAAGGCGAATTCATTGCACACAAATCACTTACCGATTTTCGTAAAATGGCAAAAGACAAAGCTGTGTCTAAAAACACCATTGTGTTCAACAATTTAGTAAACACGGTAGCAGAATTTAATGAAAACTGGGAAGTACCTGCAAGCGAAAGCTGGCATGCCCGTTTTTTAAAGTAATGTTTCATTCTTAAAACTTATTTAAAGACAAATCAAGTTTAAGGTTTACCTCAGTTTTAATATAGTTCGTGTTTGTTCACAAACTTCTTTATAAATCTATCTTAAAGTCTTTTCATCTTCTTCTTAAAAGTATTATTTTGGCGCTATTATTGGTATTAGTAATTACTGGTAATCCCCATTAAAAATCTAAATATGCGTCAAATCACTATAATATTTATTGCCTTATTTTCATTTGCCCTTTCGGTTGCTCAAACAACTAAAAATCCGCTTTTAACATCAGACTACGCTGCTCAAAAAAAATGGGTCGATAGCTTATATGCTTCTATGACTTTAGAGGAAAAAGTGGGACAGCTGTATATGGTTCAGGTGATGTCCAATCAAGACCAAGCTACTAAAAACAAGGTCATTAAAACCATTAAGGAACATAAAATTGGAGGTATCATATACTCGAATGGTGGTCCAGTAAGACAGGCTAAACTAAATAATGAGCTGCAAGCTTTATCGAATATTCCCTTGCTTATAGGTATGGACGCAGAATGGGGCTTAAGCATGCGCTTAGATTCTACGTATGCCTTTCCTTGGAATATGACATTAGGCGCCATAAAAGATAATAAGCTTATTGAACAAACAGGCAGACAAATAGGGGAGCATTGCAAACGCTTAGGTGTTCATTTTAATTTTGCACCTGTGGTTGATATCAACACCAATCCCAAAAACCCAATAATTGGAAATAGGTCTTTTGGTGAAGATCGGGATAATGTGACCGAAAAAGCGTCTTATTTTATGAAAGGTATGCAAGATGCCGGAGTTTTGGCTAATGCAAAGCATTTTCCAGGTCATGGAGATACAGACCAAGATTCACATTTAACACTACCTACTATTAGCTTTAATGAAAAACGCATCGATTCTATAGAGTTATTCCCATATAAAAAATTAATTCACGAAGGGCTGT
This sequence comes from Algibacter luteus, assembly GCF_900141715.1. Lineage (GTDB taxonomy): Bacteria > Bacteroidota > Bacteroidia > Flavobacteriales > Flavobacteriaceae > Arenitalea > Arenitalea lutea. The sequence continues at coordinate 336,126 of NZ_FQYK01000004.1, forward strand.
CCAGCGTCATGGTTGCGCATCTTAACGTGCCAAGTTTAGAGCCTCGAGATGGGTATCCTTCATCGTTGTCAAAACATATTGTAACCGATATTTTAAAAGAAAGATTAGGGTTTAAAGGACTTATTTTTACAGATGCTTTAACCATGAAAGGTGCTGCAAACTTTAGTGAAACTGGAGATATTGATTTGGCAGCATTTCAAGCAGGTAATGATGTGATGCTTATGTCTGAAGATGTAGGGATCGGCGTTGCAAAAATTATTGAAGCCTATAAAAATGGAAAAATCTCAGAGTCTCGTTTAGAGCATTCCGTTAAAAAAGTGCTTCAAGCCAAATATAAAGTTGGTTTAAATAGATATAAACCTGTAAAGCTTTATAATTTATCAAAAGATTTACTCAGACTTAAAGATGATATTTTATACGAAGAATTGCTAGAAAACGCCATAACAGTTGTAAAAAACAAAAATAACTTATTACCGTTGCAAAGGCTTGAAACCAAAACGTTTGCCTATGTGAAATTGGGTGACGACTCAGGTTCTGCGTTTTTAGATGAATTAAGAAAATATGCTAAAGTTCACGAGATTCAATCTGATAATCTTTATACGTTTATGAGTAGCTTAAAAGCTTATAATACAGTGATTGTAGGTTTTCATCGTTCTAATGATAATCCGTGGAAATCTTATAAATTTAGCAATAAAGAATTGGTTTGGTTACACGAAATAGCACAAAACCATACAGTTATTCTAGATGCTTTTGTTAAACCATATGCACTTTCTAGTCTTAAGAGTTTAGTGAATTTTGAAAGCATCGTTGTAAGTTATCAAAATAGTGAAATTGCCCAACGTAAATCGGCACAGCTTATTTTTGGTGCCATCCCTTCTAAAGGAAACCTACCTGTATCTATTGGAAATCATTTTAAAGTAGGAGAAGGCATTCACAATAACGAATTAAAAAGGTTAGGGTATACCATTCCGGAGCGGGTTGGTGTGAATTCTGAAAAATTAAAAAAAATAGATTCAGTAGCTCAAGTCGCAGTAGATAAAATGATGACTCCAGGAATTCAGTTGTTAGTGGCGAGAAAAGGGAAAGTTATTTACAATAAAAATTTTGGCAAACACACATATAACGGTAAAGAAAAAGTTGCCTTCGATGATATTTATGATGTAGCATCCCTTACTAAAATTTTAGCAACCTTACCTTTATTAATGGAGCTTGAAGAACAAGGTATCGTATCCTTAAACTCAAAACTATCAGATATTTTACCTGAGTATAGAAATTCAAACAAATCGCATATCACTCTTAAAAGTATGTTGTCACATTATGCGCGATTACGTCCTTGGGAACCATTCTACTATCATACTCTAGACACGATTACCAAGCGCCCAAGTAAAAAATATTATCGAAATAAAAGAAGCAACAATTTTAATATTGAAGTGACTAAGAATTTATTTTTAAGAACTGATTATCAGGATTCTATACCTGAAATTATAAAAAATTCGGAGTTATTAGAGTCACAAAGATATCGTTACAGTGACTTTCCATATTATATTTTAAAGAAATTTATAGAACAACATTACGACAGAAGGTTAGACGAGCTTGCACAATCGCATTTTTACGAACCGTTAGGAGCAAATTATACCTTGTATAACCCTTATTACAAAATAAGTAGTAAGAAGATTGTGCCAACAGAAATGGATGATTATTATCGGTACCAAAAAATACATGGTTATGTTCATGATATGGGTGCAGCAATGCAAGATGGTGTAGGTGGTCACGCAGGTGTGTTTAGTAATGCCAACGATGTTGCGAAAATTATGCAAATGTATTTGCAGAAAGGCTATTATGGCGGTAAGCGTTATTTAAAACCTGAAACTATTGATAAATTTAACACCTGCTATTATTGTGATGATAATAACCGTAGGGGTATCGGTTTTGATAAACCTCAATTAGGTGATGATGGTCCTACATGTGGTTGTATTTCAATGACAAGTTTTGGGCATTCTGGATTTACCGGAACATACACTTGGGCAGACCCAGAAGAGGAAATAGTTTATGTATTTTTAGCAAATCGAACATTTCCACATGCTGGAAAAAATTTATTGTTAAGAGAAAATATTAGAACAGAAATTCAACGCTTGATTTACGAAGCAATTGAAAATTAAAGACACTTAAAATTCATATATGAAAATAGGAATTGTTTGTTATCCAACATTTGGTGGAAGTGGTGTAGTAGCTACAGAGCTAGGTTTAGAACTTTCTAAACGCGGACATGAAATACATTTTATTACCTACAATCAACCAGTACGTTTAGAATTAATAAGCAATAACGTGCATTACCATGAGGTTACCGTTCCTGAATATCCATTATTTCATTATCAACCCTATGAATTAGCTTTATCTAGTAAATTGGTGGATATGGTTAAGCTACATGATATTGAAATTCTTCACGTGCATTATGCCATACCGCATGCTTATGCTGCATATATGGCGAAAAAAATGCTTCAAGAAGAAGGTATTAATGTGCCAATTGTAACGACACTGCATGGTACTGATATTACTCTTGTTGGAAGTCATCCTTTCTACAAATCAGCTGTAACTTTTAGTATTAATAAATCTGATGCTGTTACTACTGTTTCACAAAGTTTAAAAGATGATACCTTACGTTTATTTGATATTAAGAATGATATACACGTAGTTTCAAATTTCATTGATTTAGAAAAATACAATCATAAGTTTACCGATTGTCAAAGAGGAATGATGGCTAATGATGATGAAAAAATCATAACACACATTAGTAATTTAAGGCCTGTGAAGCGCGTTCAAGATGTGATCAGTATCTTTTACAACATTCAAAAAGAAATACCTGCAAAATTGATGTTTATTGGGGAAGGTCCTGAGAAAGAAAAAATAGAACTCCGTTGTCAAGAATTAGGTATTTTAGATAAAGTTGTATTTTTTGGAAGGAGTAATGAAATAGATAAAATATTATGTTTTAGTGATTTGTTTTTGCTGCCTTCGCAAACAGAGAGTTTTGGTTTAGCGGCTTTAGAAGCCATGGCTTCTGGTGTTCCTGTTATTTCGAGTAATTCAGGTGGATTACCTGAGGTGAATATTCATGGTGAATCAGGATTCTTAAGTAATGTTGGAGACGTTGAAGACATGACTAAAAATGCCATGTATATTTTAAGTGATGAAGAGCGTTTAAAAGCGTTTAAAAAATCAGCAAGAAAAGTGGCTGAAAAATTCGATTTACATGCTATTGTCCCACAGTATGAAGCCATCTATGAGGACACATTAGCAAAGTGCATGGTTTTATAGATCTATTTATAGATATAATTAAAACATAAAAAAGCACCAAGATATGGTGCTTTTTTTATGTTTAGAATATTAGAATTGGTAACGAATACCAAGTGCAATATCAAAATCCAAATCATTGTTGTTATATGTGTCATCGCCAAAACCAATTTCTGGTCTAAAGTCCAATGACAACAATAAAGGAATGTCAAAATTGTATTCTATACCAATATCTCCTGCAGCGAAAATAAAAGTATCATCAATATCTTTTCCACCCGGGTTGTCAAAACTAAAAGAGCCTAAACCTCCACCTACACCAGCGTACCAGTTAAAGCCTCCATCTAAATTCCAAACCCATTGGTATAAACCTGCTAGTTTAAAACCATCGTAGTTGTTCCCGTCTCTCCAACCTAAATCGACTTCTAAACGATTGTTATCGCCTAAAGCATGCTGATAAGATATTTCAGCGCCCAGACCATCGCTATCGCCTAATCGTAGTCCAATGGCATTTTCTGCAATGTCTTGTGCATTCGATGTTAAAACAAATCCTAATACTGTTAATGATAATAAAAATACTTTTTTCATAATTTAAAGATTTTAGATTGTTGTTCTATATACGGTCTTTGTCATTAAATAGACCACTTAGTAATAATCTATTTAACTTTACAAAAATAACGCCAATTTTGTCTATATATTTACGCTAGTAATATATTTTTTAATTAATGTCTTTAAAAGCTTTAAAATCAGAACTATCGGGGGAATTGTATGATGACAATTTAATCAAATCAATTTATGCCACTGACGCGTCAGTTTATAGAAAACTGCCATTCGCTGTAGCTTATCCTAAAAATAATGACGATTTAAAACAATTAATACAGTTTGCAAAGGCAAAAAACACCTCATTAATTCCAAGAACTGCTGGAACATCTTTAGCTGGACAATGTGTTGGCGACGGAATAATTGTAGATGTTTCAAAGTATTTTACAGACATTATTAATTTTGATGAAAAAAATAAAACCATTACCGTTCAACCTGGAGTGGTTCGCGATGTGTTAAATAATTACCTCAAACCTCACGGATTGTTTTTTAGTCCGAATACCTCCACATCAAATCGATGTATGATTGGAGGAATGGTAGGCAACAATTCTTCAGGAACAACTTCTATTCAATATGGTGTTACTAGAGATAAAGTGTTAGAAATGCACACTATTTTGAGCGATGGAAGTGAAGTTGTTTTTGGTGAATTATCAAATGATGAGTTTCAAGAGAAGTTAAAGCAAGATGATTTAGAAGGGCAGGTTTACAAGACGATTTTTGAAGAATTAAAGTCTGAAGCAGTACAAAAACAAGTTTTGAATCATTTTCCGAAGCCAGAAATACATCGAAGAAATACAGGTTATGCTATTGATGAATTGATTGCAACTAAAGTGTTTTCAAATTCTAATAGCAAATTCAACATGTGCAAATTGCTTTCAGGAAGCGAGGGTACTTTGGCTTTTACAACACAAATTACACTTAAATTAGATAAGTTGCCACCGCAAGAAGCTGTCATGGTGGCAGTTCATTTTGATAGTATTAAAAATTGCATGCAAGCAGTAGAATCATTAATGGAACACAACCTATACGCTTGCGAAATGATGGATAAAACCATCTTAGACTGTACAAAACACAATAAAACCCAGCAAGATAACAGGCGGTTTATAATTGGAGATCCCAAAGCGATTTTAATGTGCGAAGTCAGGGCTGAAACTATTGAAGAGGTTGATAAACAGGCTCAAAAATTAGTAAATACCATTGAATCTACTGGCTTAAGTTATGCCTTCCCAACACTTAAGGGCGATAATATTAATAAGGCCAATGAATTGCGTAGCGCAGGTTTAGGGCTTTTAGGTAATATTATCGGAGATAAAAAAGGCGTGGCTTGTATTGAGGATACCGCTGTGGCCTTAACCGATTTAGCCAATTATATAAACGAGTTTTCCGAGCTCATGCAAAAGCATAATCAAGATGCTATTTATTATGCACATGCTGGAGCAGGGGAGATTCATTTAAGACCCATATTAGATATAAAAAAATCTACAGACGTTCATCTTTTTAGACTGATTACCACTGAAGTAGCACAATTAGTAAAATCTTATCGAGGCTCTATGAGTGGTGAACATGGCGATGGTATTGTTCGCTCAGAGTTTATCGAATTCATGATTGGTCAAGATAATTACAACATTTTAAAGCGCATAAAATTTGTATTTGATCCAGAGAATATATTCAATCCAGGAAAAATTGTCAATGCATTACCAATGGATGCGAACTTGCGCTACGTAAGTGATAGACAAGAACCTGAAATTGAAACCCTTTTAGATTTTTCAAAGTCTTTAGGCATTTTGAGAGAGGCTGAAAAATGTAATGGCTCTGGAGATTGCCGCAAGCTTCCTGAATTTGGCGGCACCATGTGCCCTAGTTATCGCGCTACCAGAAATGAGAAAGACACCACACGAGCAAGAGCGAATGCCTTACGTGAGTTTTTAACGAACTCTGAAAAGATAAACAAGTTTAATCATACCGAACTAAAGGATGTATTCGATTTATGTTTAAGTTGTAAAGCCTGCAGTAGCGAATGCCCAAGTAGTGTTGATGTGGCAAGTTTAAAAGCGGAATTTCAATATCAATATCAAAAAGAAAATGGCGTTCCTTTTCGTTCAAAACTATTCGCATATAATAACAGATTTAATGGCATAGGAAGCAAAGTACCTAAGCTTTCAAATTTTGTGTTTTCAAACCCGATTTTAGCTTCATTAATAAAGAAATCAATTGGAATTGCGTCAAAACGAAGTCTACCTTTAATTTCAAATATAAGTTTAGATAAATACCTTAAAAGTATTGATAGTCAGATATATAATAAAGATTATATAAAAAAAATTTATCTGTTTAACGATGAATTTACGAATCATTTAGATACATCAATTGGAATAGATACTTTAGAACTTCTAACAGCATTAAACTATCAAGTTGAAGTGGTAAAAAATGAAGAATCTGGTCGGTCTTTTTTATCAAAAGGTTTGCTAAAGCAAGCTAAAGATTTTGCAAATAAAAATGTATCTATCTACAAAGATTTAATTTCAGAAGACACGCCGCTAATTGGTATTGAACCTTCGTCTATATTAACGTTTAAAGATGAATACTTAAAATTAGCAGATGATAAAACTTCTGCAGAAGCGATAGCCAAACATTGCTTTTTAATAGAAGAATTCATTCAACAAGAAATAGACTTAGGCAACATAACTCCTGATCAATTCACAACTCAGGAGCAAACAATTAAATTTCATGGGCATTGCCATCAAAAAGCAAGCTCTAATCAATTATCCAGTTTTAAGGTATTAAATCTTCCAAAAAATTATAAAGTAACTATTATTCCGAGCGGATGTTGTGGTATGGCAGGAAGTTTCGGATACGAAAAAGAGCATTACGAGGTGAGTATGCAAATAGGCGAGCAAACGCTTTTTCCTGCAGTTAGAAAAGCATCTCAAGACACGATTATTTCAGCAAATGGCACAAGTTGTAGGCATCAAATAAAGGACGGAACACAGCGTGAAGCCAAACATCCAATCACCATTTTAAAAGAAGCACTTTTGTAGTCCAGCAATTAGAACTATAATTATTTTAATAATGACACTCGAAATTTGTAAAGAAATAATAAAGTGAAATGTAATTTCATTTCCTTATTAATTGTATTAGCTTTATTTTAGCCAAAAATTATAATTATGGCTGGAAATTCCTTCGGAAAAATATTTAATTTAACAACTTACGGCGAATCTCACGGACCTGCTTTAGGTGGTGTTATTGATGGATGTCCTTCGGGAATTGCTTTAGATTTAGACGCGATTCAAGAAGAGTTGGACCGAAGAAAACCAGGTCAATCTGCTATTGTTACACAGCGTAAAGAGCCCGATACAGTTAAATTTCATTCTGGAATTTTCGAAGGTGTAACTACCGGAACTTCAATTGGTTTTGTTATTGAGAATACTAACCAGAAATCTCACGATTATTCGCATATAAAAGACAGTTACCGACCTAGTCATGCCGATTATACATACGACAAAAAATATGGCGTTAGAGACTATCGCGGAGGTGGTCGTAGTTCTGCACGAGAAACTGCTTGTCGTGTTGTGGCTGGCGCCATTGCAAAACAAATGCTTAAAGGCATTGAAATAAAGGCTTATGTTTCAGGAGTTGGAACCATGAAGTTAAACACACCTTATAACGAAATTGACCTGTCGCTCGTAGAGTCGAATATCGTGCGATGTCCAGATCTAGAAATGGCTAAAAAAATGGAAACATACATAAAAGAAGTACGCGGAAAAGGCGATACCGTTGGCGGTATTGTAAGTTGCGTAATTAAAAATGTGCCAGTAGGTTTAGGTGAACCCGTTTTTGATAAGCTACATGCCGAATTAGGTAAAGCAATGCTCTCTATAAATGCTGTAAAAGGATTTGAATACGGTAGTGGTTTCCACGGAAGTACTATGTACGGAAGTGAGCATAATGATGCCTTTAATAATGATGGTACGACAAAAACAAATTACTCAGGTGGTATTCAAGGAGGAATCAGTAACGGAATGGATATTTATTTTAGTGTAGCGTTCAAACCAGTCGCCACATTAATACAGAAATATGAAACTATCGATAAAGAAGGTAATACTGTAGAAATGCAAGGTAAAGGTCGCCACGACCCTTGTGTTGTGCCTAGAGCGGTACCTATTGTAGAAGCCATGGCTGCATTGGTATTAGCCGATTTTCATTTAATAAATAAGCTTTATAATTAATGTATTTTATTGTGGTTTTTTACCGCGATGTTTCCAGCGCTTATGTGTCCAGAAATAATACTCAGGAGCTTCTTGAATCTGCTCTTCAACGCGTTTTAAATAAAGATTTGTAATATCGAAATCTTTGTAGTCTTTAGTATTTCTAATGATATCTGTAAAAGTGGCTTCATAATGTCCGCGTTTTACTTTTTTAACTTTTAAAAAAAGCGAAACCATATCCAATCGTTTAGTTAAAATTTCTGCACCAACATGCACAGGAACTTCAGTTCCCATAAATTCTTGCCAATAAATAGCTCTACTAAGTTTAGGCGATTGGTCAAAAACAAAACCATTAAGTGTTAATTCGTTGTCTTGTTTGGCTTTTATAAGCGTAGGAAACGTTTCTTTAGTTGTTATTAAATAGCTGTTGTATTTTGCCCGTATACGTTTTACTAGTGCGTCAAAATATCTATTACTTAGTCTTTTGTAAACCGCATACCCTTTGTGTCTAACGTGTGTTTGTAAAATAAAAACCCATTCCCAACTGGCATAATGCCCCATAAATAAAACAATACTTCTATTTTCTTTTTCAAGTTTATGAATCTCGTTTACATTAGTAAAAACATATCGCTTATGCATTTCAGCCTCCGAAATAGTAATCGATTTAATAGCTTCAAACATCATATCACTTAAATGATGATAAAATCGCTTCCTGATCAAAGCTATTTCTTCAGAGGTTTTTTCAGGGAATGATAATTTTAAATTTTCGGTAACTACTTTCTTCCGATAGCCTATGATATAATACAATATCACATAAAAGACATCGGATAAAAAATATAATAATCTAAAAGGCAATACAGATATGACCCATAAAATGGGATAAACCAGAATATAAACTAGAAATTGCATGAATTAGTTTTAGATTTGTGGGACAAAAGTACATGAAATTTTTCATTCAAAATTTAGCATAAATAGAAGAAATATATGTTAATTTGATAATAAACGTTTATACCCTATGGGCAAGTTAGATTTAGTAACAATGATAATAATTGCAGCAAATGTGATTATCTCTTATAAAGGATTTAGTGATTACAGTTTTTTTGAAAAATATAAGTTTCAAGTAGGGAGTGTGCAGCGTGGTGAACAAATAAGATTGTTTAGTTCTGGTTTTCTACATGCCGATACACAACACTTGTTATTTAATATGTTAAGTTTATACTTCTTCGCAGACGTTGTTATTGATCTTTTAAACCCTTTTCAATTTTCACTTATTTACTTAGGGAGTTTATTGTTAGGAAGTTTGTTATCCCTTTATTTTCATAAAAACGAATATCATTATAGCGCCGTTGGAGCCAGTGGAGCCGTTAGTGGCATTATTTATTCTGCTATACTTTTGCAACCGGGAATGAAATTATTATTCTTTTTTATTCCAATACCAATTCCTGCTTATCTCTTTGGAATTGGTTATTTGTTATATTCTATTTACGGGATGAAAAATAGAATTGGAAATATTGGTCATGATGCGCATTTTGGTGGCGCCGTGGGCGGTTATTTAATTACCTTAATACTTTCACCTTGGCTATTTAAAACCAACTTACTTATGGTGGTCTTGTTAGCTATTCCTATTATTTTGCTTTTTGGCTTAAAGAAAATGGGTAAAATGTAATATTTAAAGTGTTAATTTTCTGAATTGGCATAGCTATTGAAATTATAAGTATGTTGAGTCGATATATTTAATATTAAAATATTGATTATCAACATTTTAAAAAATTGCTTTTATTAATAAAATAAATGGTCTAATTTGTTTTCTGACAGTTTGACCTAATAAGATATATGAAGAAATCAAAATTTACAACTCTTGACAGTTTGTCATTACAGGAATTTGATGAAAACTCAGAATTAATTCCGTTAATGACACCGGAGGATGAAGAAGCTATAAATAACGAAGAATTACCAGAAACTCTACCAATTCTATCGTTAAGAAATACGGTGTTATTTCCAGGAGTGGTTATCCCAATTACTGCAGGACGAGATAAGTCTATAAAACTTATAAACGACGCCAATAAGGGAGGAAAAGTTATTGGAGTCGTGGCTCAAAAAGATGAATCAGTTGAAAACCCTTCAGCAAAAGAAATTCATGAAACGGGAACTGTAGCTAGAATATTACGAGTTTTAAAAATGCCAGATGGCAACGTCACAGTAATTATACAAGGAAAAAAGCGTTTTAAAGTAGCCGAAGTTTTAACTGAAGAACCTTACATGAATGCTACCATTAGAGACATTCCTGAAGCCAAACCTGCTTTAAAAAATAAAGAATTCACGGCAATTATTGACTCAATAAAAGATTTGGCCTTAGAAATCATAAAGGAAAGTCCAAATATCCCTAGTGAGGCTTCCTTCGCGATAAAAAATATAGAAAGTAATTCATTTTTGGTCAATTTCGTGTCTTCAAATATGAATCTTTCAGTAGCTGAAAAGCAAGAGCTTTTAGAGATTAACGATCTGAAAGAACGTGCTTTAGCGACTTTAAAATACATGAATGTTGAGTTTCAAAAATTAGAACTTAAGAATGATATTCAGTCTAAAGTTCAAATGGATATGAGCCAACAACAACGTGAGTATTTCTTGCATCAGCAAATGAAAACCATTCAAGAAGAATTGGGTGGTGTAAGTCATGATGAGGAAATTGATGAAATGAAGGCTAAGGCTAGCGAAAAGCTTTGGGACGAAAAAGTGGCTAAGCATTTCGAGAAAGAAATTGCAAAGTTACAACGCATGAATCCCCAGGTTGCCGAATACTCAATTCAAAGAAACTATTTAGAGTTGTTTTTAGATTTACCATGGAATGAGTTTAGTGACGATAAATTCGACTTAAAGCGTGCCATGAAAATCTTAGATAGAGATCATTTTGGTTTAGAAGATGTAAAACGCAGAATTATAGAATATCTAGCTGTTTTAAAGCTTCGTAACGATATGAAATCTCCAATCTTATGTCTTTACGGCCCTCCAGGAGTCGGTAAAACATCTTTAGGAAAGTCTATCGCAGAGGCTTTAGGACGAGAGTATGTGAGAGTATCTTTAGGAGGTTTAAGAGATGAAGCTGAAATTCGCGGACATAGAAAAACATACATTGGCGCTATGCCAGGGCGAATTATCCAAAGTCTTAAAAAGGCTGGAACGTCAAATCCTGTTTTTGTTTTAGATGAGATTGATAAGTTATCCAATTCGCATCAAGGCGATCCATCTTCTGCGATGCTAGAGGTTTTAGATCCAGAACAAAATAACGAGTTTTATGATAACTTTTTAGAAATGGGTTACGACCTTTCTAAAGTCATGTTTATAGCAACATCAAATAGTTTATCAACCATTCAACCAGCCTTATTAGACCGAATGGAAATTATAAATGTTACAGGGTATACCATTGAAGAAAAGGTAGAAATTGCAAAACGCCATTTGTTACCAAAACAGCTTAAAGAACATGGTTTAACCGATAAGCATTTAAAGATTGGAAAGCCACAATTAGAAAAGATTGTTGAAGGCTATACCAGAGAATCTGGAGTTCGTGGACTGGAAAAACAAGTAGCAAAAATGGTGCGTTATGCAGCTAAAAATATTGCTATGGAAGAAGAATACAATATTAAAGTTACAAACGAAAATATAATTGAAGTATTAGGAGGTCCGAAATTAGAGCGTGATAAATACGAAAACAATAATGTGGCTGGTGTTGTTACAGGATTAGCTTGGACACGTGTTGGTGGCGATATATTATTTATAGAATCTATTCTATCAAAAGGAAAAGGAGCCATGACTATTACTGGTAATTTAGGTAAAGTCATGAAAGAGTCCGCCACAATTGCTATGGAATATATAAAGTCTAACGCTCAAGAATTTGGTGTAGATAGCACTATTTTTGAAAAGTATAATGTGCATATACATGTACCGGAAGGTGCTACTCCTAAAGATGGACCAAGTGCAGGTGTAACTATGTTAACTTCTTTAGTATCTTTATTTACACAACGAAAAGTAAAGAAAAGCTTAGCCATGACAGGTGAAATTACGCTTCGAGGAAAAGTGCTTCCAGTAGGAGGAATAAAAGAAAAGATTTTGGCTGCCAAACGTGCTAGAATCAAGGAGATTCTTTTGTGTGAAGACAACAGACGTGATATTGAAGAGATCAAGCCAGAATATTTAAAAGGACTTACTTTTCATTATGTATCAGACATGAGCGATGTCATAAAAATAGCAGTAACAAAGCAAAAAGTAAAGCATGCCAAAAAATTATAGTTTTATTTTTCTTTTTATTGTCTTGTGTACTTCTGTAGTGAATTTACAGGCACAGACTAAAATAGCCTATAAAGATGTACTCTTAAATGGAAAACCAGCAAGATTAAATTTGTCAACCGGAGAGTTTATTTTTATTGGGTCTGACGGAAATGATTCTATCGTAAAGGCAAAACGACCTGATGAGGATTATTCAATAGAGCGATTAAATTATCACATTGTAGAACCTGGTGAAAACCTATTAGAAATTTCTGGTCAATATGGTCTTACATTGAGTGAAATTAAAGCAGCTAATAATTTAAAAACAACTTTAGTAAGTGTAGGGCAAAAGCTTAGAGTTCGAAATATTGAAGATGAAGACGTTAATAATTCAGAGAGTATATGGATAGTTTCAAAAGGGCATACGTTATACTATATTTCTAAAAAAACAGGAATAAGTGTTGAAACTATAAAACGCCTAAACGGATTAAAAGGTAATAACTTGGCTATAGGGCAAAAATTATATTTGAAATAGAAATATAAACTTCGAAAAAAATAAAAGATGCATGATACCGTTTTAGTATAGATTCATTTACTTTGCATCCAAAATATGCTAAAAAAAGTTATCACATTTTTTTGTTTATCATTAGCTTCTCTCACTATGGCTCAAGTAGGAGGTGAAACTACATACCAATTTCTTAATTTGGTTTCTTCGCCTAGACAAGCGGCGCTAGGTGGTAAAGTGCTAACTAATATTGATTACGACGTTACACAAGCCTTATTTAATCCAGCAACAATAAATGTTGAAATGGATAATCAATTGGCTTTAAATTATACAAGTTATTTAGGAGACATAGGTTATGGAACTGCATCTTATGCTTATACAATAGACAGAAGGACGCAAACTTTCCATGCAGGTATAACTTATATTAATTATGGCGATTTTGATGGATATGATGAAGCTGGAAACTCTACCGGAACATTTACAGGTAACGAAACCGCATTATCTTTTGGCTACGCCACACAAATTGATTACTCCGATTTTTATTTCGGCGCAAGCGTAAAGCTAATAACCTCAAAACTAGAACAATATAATTCTTTTGGAGCTGCTGCAGATTTAGGGATAATATACATTAATGAAAAATTAGACTTTAATGCAGCTCTAGTAGTAAGGAATTTAGGTTCGCAAATTACCACGTATGCAGGATTAAAAGAAAAAATACCTTTTGAGGTTGCATTTGGTATGTCGCAACGTTTAGAAAATGTGCCTATTCGGTGGCATGTAACACTTGAAAATCTTCAGGAATGGCCAATTTCAAGATCAAATCCAGCACGAACTACTAGCGACTTATCTGGAAATCAGTCTTCAGAAAAAATTGGTTTCCTTGGTCAAGTGATGAGGCATACCATAGTTGGAGCTGAAATTTTCCCTGAGGGCGGTTTTAATATTAGGTTAGGCTATAATTTTAGAAGAGGCGAGGAGTTAAGAATTGTTGATCAGCGGAATTTTTCTGGTTTGTCAGCAGGAATTTCTATAAAAATGAATAAAATGCGTTTTAGTTATACGCATGCAAAATATACAAGTGCGGCAAATTCTAATTTTTTCGGTTTACAAATTGATTTGCAATAAATCGTTTTTAAACTTATTACATTTTAAATTTGCATCCTTCAAACACAAGCAGCAATGAATAAAATTACAATCGCGATAGATGGTTTCTCTTCAACTGGAAAAAGCACCGTAGCAAAGCAACTTGCTAAAGCCTTAGGCTACATTTATGTTGATACAGGTGCCATGTATAGAGCGGTAACATTTTATGCTATGGATAGAGGGTTGATTAACGAAAGTGATTTTAACGTTGAGGCCTTAATTTATCAATTACCAAAAATTTCAATTAGTTTTAAGTTTAATGAAGCATTAGGTTTTGCTGAAGTGTATTTAAACGGAAAAAATATTGAAAAGAAGATTAGAACACTGGAAGTTTCAAGTTTTGTTAGTAAAGTTGCTGCTATTTCAGAAGTACGTCAAAAATTGGTTGAGCAACAGCAAAAAATGGGGCAGGATAAAGGCGTAGTTATGGATGGCAGAGACATTGGTACCGTAGTTTTCCCTGAAGCCGAACTTAAATTATTTATGACAGCTTCAGCTGAAACAAGAGCTAAACGTCGTTATCAAGAGCTATTAGAGCGTGGAGAACAAGTGTCTTATGAAGATGTATTGGCTAATGTACAGGAGCGGGATCATATTGATTCTACACGAGAAGATTCACCATTAACAAAAGCCAAAGATGCTATTGAGATAGATAATTCTAATATGACTTTAGATGAGCAATTCAATAAAATATTTCAGTTAGCAAATATGACTATTGAAGATTTGGAATAGCATCATTATAGATTACTGATAAATGTATTGCATAAAAAAAGAACCTTGACATCAAGGTTCTTTTTTTTTGTTTTTTTTATTCCTATAATTTTGGAATAACTAATTCTTGATCTGGATGAATTAAATCTGGATTCTTCAAGATATTCGTGTTTGCTTTAAAAATAGCATTATATTTTGATGCATTACCATAATAGTGCTTAGCTATTTTGCCTAAAGTCTCACCTTTTTTTACAGTATGTCTTGCATAAACACTATCGTCTGCAACCGTTATATTTGCCATAATGTCTTTTGGGTTTTCACCACCTATTTCTTTTATTTTATCCCAAAGAATGTCTTTTTCGTAAGGCGTACTAGCCATTCCTTTAATTTTAAGAACACCGTTTTCTTCAGTTACTTTACCATCTTTAATATTAAGTGCTTCCCCTAAGCTCAACACTTCTTGATACTTTGCTTTTACCATGATTTTGTAAATTTTTAATTGTAATTAATTGTTATCAACAATATAATAAAATATTCCAATGATTTGTAAAATATTACTTATTTAATTGCCACTAAATTTAAGACACATTTAGTTAAAAAAGTCACTGTTATTTTATTTTCTCATTTTTAGGTATTTATATCAATATTATGTATTTTTGCACTCCTTTTAGCGAATCGTCGGAAAGATAAAAGGAATGAAACTAAAAAATTATTTAACACTTCTGTATGTTAAACGCTTAAATTTTCCGAGACATAACAGAATACAAATGCGTTAATAAAGCGTTTTCACAAAGTTGAAATCTCTTTAAAATCGTAAAATTATTTAAATGGCTGAAAAAGCAAAAAAAGCTGAAGTTGAAGCAACTGAAGCAACAACAGCAGAAGCTCCAGTAGTATCTGAAGCAAAAGCAAACCCTGAAAAATTCTTAAAAGAGTTTAACTGGCACAATTACCAAGAAGGAATTGATGAGGTTGACGACAAACAATTAAAAGAATTTGAAAAACTAGTAGCAGAAAATTTCGTTGACACTTTAGATGACGAAGTAGTAGAAGGAACTGTTGTACACATAACAGATCGTGATGCTATTATTGACATCAATGCAAAATCTGAAGGTGTTATTTCTTTAAACGAATTTCGTTACAATCCAGACTTAAAAGAAGGAGACAAAGTAGAAGTATTAATTGATGTTCGTGAAGATGCAACAGGACAATTAGTATTATCTCACAGAAAAGCTCGTGTAATTAAAGCTTGGGACAGAGTTATTAAAGCAAACGAAACTGGTGAAATAGTTAATGGTTTTGTTAAGTGTAGAACTAAAGGTGGTATGATTGTAGATGTTTTTGGAATTGAAGCATTCTTACCAGGTTCTCAAATTGACGTTAAACCAATTAGAGATTACGACCAGTACGTAAATAAAACTATGGAATTTAAAGTTGTAAAAATCAACCACGAATTCAAAAACGTAGTAGTATCTCATAAAGCGCTTATTGAAGCTGATATCGAGATTCAAAAGAAAGAAATTATTGGTCAATTAGAAAAAGGTCAAGTATTAGAAGGTGTTGTTAAAAACATAACCTCTTACGGTGTATTTATTGATCTTGGTGGTGTTGACGGATTAGTTCATATTACAGATTTATCTTGGTCTAGAATTAACCATCCAAATGAGATTGTTGAGTTAGACCAGAAACTTAATGTTGTAATTCTTGATTTTGATGAAAACAAATCTAGAATCCAATTAGGTCTTAAACAATTATCTAAACATCCTTGGGAAGCACTTGCTGAAGAGGTGAAAGTTGGTGATAAAGTTAAAGGTAAAGTTGTAGTTATTGCTGATTACGGTGCATTTATTGAAGTTGCAGATGGTGTTGAAGGTTTAATTCACGTTTCTGAAATGTCTTGGTCTACGCATTTACGTTCGGCTCAAGATTTCGTTTCTGTTGGTGATGAAGTTGAAGCTGTTATCTTAACTTTAGATAGAGAAGATCGTAAAATGTCTCTTGGAATTAAGCAATTAAGCGCAGATCCATGGACAGATATTACAGGTAAATACCCTGTAGGTTCTAAGCACACAGGTATTGTACGTAACTTTACAAACTTTGGTGTTTTTGTTGAATTAGAAGAAGGTATTGACGGATTAATTTATATCTCTGATTTGTCATGGACTAAGAAAATCAAGCATCCAAGTGAATTCTGTAATGTAGGTGATAAGTTAGATGTTGTTGTATTAGAATTAGATGTTGAAGGACGTAAATTAAGTTTAGGTCATAAACAAACAACTGTAAACCCTTGGGATAAATACGAAACTGAATTCGCTTTAGGAACGACGCATACTGCTGAACTTTCTGAAATAGTTGATAAAGGTGCTACTGTTGCATTTAACGAAGATATCGTTGCATTTGTACCATCACGTCACTTAGAGAAAGAAGATGGAAGCACCCTTAAAAAGGGAGAGACTGCAGAGTTTAAAATCATTGAATTTAACAAAGAATTTAAACGTGTTGTAGCATCTCATACAGCCATCTTTAAAGAAGAAGAAATTAAGAATGTAAAAGCAGCTGTTAAGAAAGCGGCAAGTGCTGCTGCTGAAGCTAAACCTACTTTAGGTGATGCTAACGATGCTTTACAAGCTCTTAAAGATAAAATGGACGGTAAGAAATAATTTTCCCTGTCTAAATAAATAAAAAAGCCTTCAAGAAATTGAAGGCTTTTTTAATTCAATAAAATTGATTTGTTACTATTTGTATGGTAGTTAAATAATAGCAACTAAGTTTCATGCTACTGCGCCAGGGATAGTAATGAAAAGCCCACAGCAAGCCCGATGACAATTGGTAAAGGCTTGCGAGGACTTGTAATGGATAGCCCGACCCTTTGGGTGGCGCCATAATAAAGAAGAATTTAAGGTTTTTACTTATAAATTTTTACACTACCTTTGTACTCCAAATACGTTTGGATAGTATATGAGTCAAAAAGTTTTACTTAACGCAAAAGAGGTAAACATCATTCTTCATCGATTGGCTTGTCAACTTATTGAAAAACACAACGACTTTTCTAACACGGTACTAATTGGTTTACAGCCTCGTGGCATTTTTTTAGCTGATAGATTAGCTAAAATTTTAAAGGAAGACTACAAGGTTAAAAACATTAAATTAGGCTATTTAGACATTACTTTTTATAGAGATGATTTTCGTCGTGGAGAGAAGACACTTGAGGCCAATAAAACAAAAATTAATTTTTTAGTAGAAGATAAAAATATTGTTTTTATTGATGATGTTTTATATACAGGGCGTAGCATTCGTGCTGCATTAACTGCTATTCAATCGTTTGGGCGACCTAATGAAATTGAACTATTGACCTTAATAGATCGTCGTTTTAGTAGACATTTACCTATACAGCCAGATTATAGAGGCAGACAGGTTGATGTTATAAATAATGAAAAAGTGAAAGTAAATTGGATTGAACATGATAAAGAAGATTCAGTTTATTTAATTGAAAAATAAATAAATCAATGAGCGAATTAAGTGTGAATCACTTACTTGGAATAAAGTATCTTAATACACAAGATATCCAACTTATTTTTGAAACTACCGATCATTTTAAAGAAGTGATTAACAGACCCATTAAAAAAGTGCCTTCGCTAAGAGATATTACTATTGCCAACTTATTTTTTGAAAATTCTACAAGAACCAAATTATCTTTTGAATTAGCTGAAAAACGATTATCTGCTGATGTTATAAATTTTTCATCAGCACAATCATCGGTTAAAAAAGGAGAAACGTTAATCGATACAGTTAACAATATCTTATCTATGAAAGTAGATATGGTTGTGATGCGTCACCCAAATCCTGGTGCTGGTGTCTTTTTATCGAAGCATGTAAATGCCAGTATAATTAACGCCGGAGATGGCGCCCATGAACACCCAACGCAGGCGTTGTTAGATTCGTACTCTATTAGAGAAAAACTTGGTGAAGTTAAAGGAAAAAAAGTAGTTATTGTTGGTGATATTTTGCACAGTAGAGTAGCACTTTCTAATATTTTCGCACTTCAATTACAAGGGGCAGAAGTTATGGTTTGCGGGCCAAAAACCTTAATTCCGAAATATATTGATAAGCTTGGAGTAAAAGTTGAAACAAATTTACGTAATGCTTTGAACTGGTGTGATGTAGCAAATATGCTCCGTGTTCAAAATGAGCGTATGGATATTAGTTATTTTCCATCAACAAGAGAATATACACAACAGTTTGGTGTGAATAAAGATGTACTAAACTCACTTGATAAAGAAATTACCATAATGCACCCAGGTCCAATTAATAGAGGTGTAGAAATTACTAGTGATGTAGCAGATTCTAATCAGTCTATTATTCTAGAACAAGTACAAAATGGTGTAGCCATAAGAATGGCTGTTATTTATTTATTAGCATCAAAAATAAAACAATAGATTATGATCGTTGATCAAAAAGAAGGTACTACTATAATCACTCAAGAAAAAGCATCGATTATAGAGTTAGTAAAAAAGCTTCAGGTATTATATCCGAAGTATAAAAATGATAATATCATTATTGTTTTAACAACTTTAGATTTACTTAAAAAAACGGATGTCGCGGAGTTTTTAGAAGTTTCAAATACCCATCGAGGTGACAAACATTCTTTTGTTATCGTTTCTGATAAAATTGATCTAGATGTTGTACCAGAAGCACTTATTGTTGTTCCAACAATTCAAGAGGCTTACGATATTATTGAAATGGAAGATATGGAACGTGATTTAGGGTTTTAAAACATGACAGTATATCATCTTGCCCAAGTAAATATTGCAAAACGACTAGCACCAATGGATGATCCCATAATGCAAGATTTTGTTGATAATTTAGATAAAATCAATGCCATTGCTGATGTGAGTGATGGGTTTATATGGCGCTTAAAAGATGAAGATAAAGATGAAGCCGCCGCTGTTTTCCAAGATCATTCGTTAATCATCAATATGTCGGTTTGGACCGATATGGATGCGCTTTTTAAATACACCTATCATTCAGGACATATTGAAGTTTTTAAACGAAAAAAAGAATGGTTTAGTAAAATGAAAATGCTCCATATGGCATTTTGGTATGTACCAGAAGGGTATGAGCCAACCTTCCAGGACGCAAAAGACCGATTAGATTATATTAATACTCACGGCGAAACGCCTTTTGCGTTTTCGTTTAAAAGCAAATTTACTAAGCAAGACGCCATAAACTATAAACAGCTTACATAATGAAACTCTCTATTTTAGGCTGTTACAGCGCCACACCGCGCACATTAAATAATACAACCTCACAAGTATTAGAAATTAATAACCACATGTTTTTAATTGATTGTGGTGAAGGTACTCAGGTGCAATTGCGTAAACATAAAATTAAGTTTAATCGGATTAAGCATATTTTTATTTCGCATTTACATGGCGATCACTTTTTTGGTTTGGTAGGCTTAATTTCAACATTTAGATTGTTAACTCGCGAAACCGATTTACATATTTATGGCCCTAAGGGCATCAAAGAAATTGTGACGCTTCAAATGAAATTAGCCGATTCTTGGACAAATTATAATTTAATTTTTCATGAGTTGACATCAACTAAATCTGAATTGATTTTTGAAGATGAAAAGGTAGAAGTGCATACCATTCCATTAAATCATAGAGTTTATACGAATGGTTTTCTATTTAAAGAAAAAGAAGGCTTACGTAAATTAGATATCAATGCAGTAGAAAAGGCCAAAATAAATGTAGCTTATTATAGAAAACTTACTCAAGGGTTTGATGTAGAAAATGAAGAAGGAGAATTGATTAAAAATGAAACTGTAACATTTCCCGGAGCCAAACCCAAGAGTTATGCGTTTTGTAGTGATACGATGTATAAAGAAGATATTATACCAATTATACAAGATGCAGATGTGTTGTATCACGAATCTACATTCTTAGAACAACATGCACATTTAGCTGTTAGAACCAAACATTCCACAGCAAAAGAAGCCGCTAGAATTGCAAAAAAAGCTCAAGTAAGAACACTTATATTGGGACATTATTCTACAAGATACGATGGGATAGAAGGCTTTAAAAAAGAAGCGCTTAGCGTTTTTGAGAATGTGGAGTTAGCTGAAGATGGCAAAACTTTCGACTTTTAATCAAGGCAATAAGTGTAAAAGATGGATGTAAAAGTTAACTTAAATAAGTAAACTACATCTATAGCCATTTTTAACGCTGTTCACAAAAGTCTTTAAACCTTTCAAGCCATTTATCAACCTGTTTTTTAAATAATGATGGAAATAGTTTCGCAATAAGCTTCACAACAAATCCTTTTAACTCTGTATACTCAATTTCTGATGTTAATCTGGTTTCACAATCGTTTATGGCCACAAAGTTACATAGCATTGTGTTCGACATGTTTTTATGTTCATATCTAGCATAAAATGAATGAGGCAAATTGTTTTCTATAATCGTTTCCAATAAATCGAATTTTTTATAAATTAACTTAGACTTAGATCCTGCTTGACCCTTTTCACCGCTAAGATGCTCTATTTTAACAAATCCCTTCTGTGAATATTTTAATGCTTCAGGGGCTTCGAAACACGCCGCTACCACTTCAATAGGTTTCAAAATATGGATGTCGCAGTTAAATTTCATAGTCTAATATTTTCTTAAAGATATTAAAAATTTCTTTCTACATTATTTTAAAAAACCCGTAAATTGCAACAGTATGGAAAAGGATTTAAGTCATTATAGAAAGTCTTACGAGAAAAGTGAACTACTTTTAAGTGAAGTACCTGAAAACCCAATGGAATTATTTCAAAAGTGGTTTTATGAAATAGACAGTCATTTTACTGAAGATGAAACTAATGCCATGACTCTTGCAACGATAGGGCTTGACGGTTTTCCAAAGAGTAGGGTGGTGTTACTTAAAAAATACACTTACGAAGGCTTTATTTTTTACACAAATTACAATAGCGAAAAAGGCAAAGCCATAGAAGCCAATCCAAACGTATGTTTATCTTTTTTCTGGCATGGTGCTGAACGCCAAATTATCATTAAGGGACAAGCTGAAAAAATCTCTGAAAATTTAAGCGATGGTTATTTTGAATCTCGACCTCGAGGCAGTCAATTAGGTGCGCTTGTTTCATACCAGAGCGATGTTGTATTGGACAGACAATCACTTGAAAAAAGGCTCTTAGAATTAGAAGCTGAGTACGAAGGCAAAGAAATACCTAGACCAAAACATTGGGGTGGCTTTATCGTAAAACCTGTTGAAATTGAATTTTGGCAAGGTAGACCAAATAGACTTCATGATCGAATTCGATATCAACTTCAGAGAGACTATAATTGGCTCATAAATCGATTATCTCCATAAAAATCAGACGAAATACTTATTAATTACTTTCTAAATTGCATTTTAACGATTAAAAACATATTTAATCGATGAGTGACATGTTTTTAATCGATTTTAACATTTCCTTAACATTCACTTCGGGTTAGTCTGCTAATTTTACAGAACCAAATCTAAAATGCTTAACCTATGAAGCTACTTACCAAGCTGCCTGTATTGGCATTGTTGGCTGTGTTTACTTTGTCTTCTTGTACAACAGATAACCTTAGTGATAAAGCCGAAGCGATAGAATTAAGTCTTGTTGCGAAAGAAGCAAAATCTATTGAAGTAGAAATATTAGAACTTATAAATAATCACAGATTATCTGAGGGGTTAAACCCATTACAAGAAATGGATATTGTAAAATCTGTAGCCTTTAGTCATACCGATTATATGGTTGACAATGATGAAGTTTCTCATCATAATTTTTACACAAGAAGTAATTATTTAAAATCTAATGCTGGCGCAAAGTCTGTTTCAGAAAATGTAGCCTTTGGTTATAGTTCTGCTGAATCTGTAGTAAGGGCATGGATTAAAAGTGAAGCTCATAAAGAAAATTTAGAAGGAGACTACACTAATTTTGATGTATCAGCAGAAAAAAATGCCGATGGTAGATGGTATTATACCAATATTTTCATAAAAAAATAATAGTGTTTAAAATTATATTAAACACTTATAAAGAATAACCGTGAATAGTACTGATTAATAGCTTAAGATGAAAATTTATCGGTTATATAATAATTTAATTATTATTAATTTAACTTTAGGAAAAAATCCTCTCTAACGAGAGGATTTTTATTTTTATATCGAATACGGCAGTGAATAGATGCCCTTTCTTATTTATCTTAATAAATAAATTGATACAACTTGAAACCTTTTAAAATTGTATTCTTTCGCTTTTATCATTACTTCAGGCTAGATAAAATGCTCGTCAATTGAATTGAGATACCTTTTGGTATATCCTCAAATCTATAATAAACCTCCAATTTAAAATGTATTAACCGCTACATTGATAAACTAAAAAAACCTTTAAAACAAGTAATAACTTGTTTTAAAGGTTTTTAATATTTTATTAATAATAAGAGTATTGTAACTTAAAAATACTCTCTGGGGTATACAACACTAAGAATAAAATAATATACCTTCCTATTTTTTAATAATTCTTTTGGTTATTGATTCTTTATCAGTATTAATTTGAAGAATATATACTCCGCTCTTAAATTTTCTAAAATCAATTTTATTGTCATTAGTTTCAGATACTAACTGACCTAAACTATTGTAAACTCTTGCAGACATTATATTTTCAGCTTTATCAATGTAAAGCAAATCGTTTACAGGATTCGGATAAACATGAACGTCTTGTAATGCAAATTTATTAGCTGATAAAGTAGTACTAGAAACTATTAAATCATCAAAACCTATAACAAATTGAGCGTTAGAGCCAGTTACTATAAATGATGTTACACCAGTCCAATTCAAATTTACCGTTCCTCCTGAATACCCAGTTTGCACGACCGCTGAGTTACTACCTCCAGTAGGTGTGAATGTCAAGGTTATTGGTGGACCAGTCACCGCGATAATTGATGTAATATCTACAGCTTCACTAAAACTAAATACTAAATCGGTGCTAGGAGTAGAGGGTTCAGAACTATCAATTGAACTAGAAATAACATTGCCAGTAGAACCATCTTGTGCGGCACCGCTAGCTACACCTACAGAGTTAAAACCTGCAATAGTAAATGTTGTGGTAATTCCATCAATGGTTTGAGTAACATTATCACCATTGTCTATTGGAGCAGCTGTGGTAGCATCCCAATCAAATGTTGTTTGTGCTTTTAATGTAGCTATTATAAAAAAAGCAATAATAAATGTAATTTTTTTAATCATATTTTAATGTAGTATTAATTAGTTAGGTTTCCTTATGTACTGAGAATTAAATCAATATATAAAGTTAGTGATTTAATTTTTTATTGGATTGGTTTTATTTTATTATCTTGAAACTAGTACGTCTATTAGCTTGATGCTGCACTTCTGTACACTTTATTGTGTCAGTACAACCATTTCCGATATGATCTTCACCATAGCCCTTATATGCAATAATTCTTTCAGGACTTATACCATTATTCACTAAATAGTTATATGTGGTAATCGCTCGCATTTGAGAAAGCTTATAATTGTAAGACGCAGGGCCTCTAGCATCTGTATAAGACTCAATGCTAATTTTCATACTAGGATATTCGTTAATCATCGTATGGATTAAACCATCTAATATTTGAATATCTTCATTTCTAATATTTGAACCATTAAAACTAAAATAAATTGGTGATAATTCTAGTGATTCTGGAATCTCAGAAATAGTTTCTACTTCGGCTAAAGGTTGTAAGTTAAAAGTAAATGAAATTGCATTTTGTTTTCTTTCAATATTTTTAGAGGATACATCTTTCAAATATTCGGTATATCCGTCGTTGCTAATTTTCACATTATAGTCTGAATCTCTATCCAAGTAAATATTAAATTGCCCCTTTTCATTTGTTAAGAGATCAGCAATTTGAAAATTGTTCTCGTCTAGTAATGTTACTTTGGCATCAGTAATTGGGCTATTCGTAATTTCATCGAAAACCGTGCCTTGAAGTGTTAATTGCGGTGTTCTATCAAAAGCGTATATATCATCACTACCAACCCCTCCTTTTCTATTTGACGCAAAATAACCAGATAAACCATTTTCATTCATAAAAAATGAAAAATCATCTTTACTTGAATTTACCGGAGTACCAAGATTAATAACATTAATTATATTATTATTTGAATCTTTAACGGTTCCAAAAATGTCAAGCATGCCTAATCCTGGATGACCATCTGATGCGAAAAACAAAGCACCTTCGTTATTTACAAATGGAAATCTCTCGTTATGTCTTGTATTAACAACACTGCCAATATTTTTAGGCTTACTATACTTTCCATTATTTATGTCAACATAATAAATATCAGAACCTCCAAAACCACCAGATCTATCTGAAGCGAAATAGAGTTTTGTTTCGTCTGGACTTAATGCCGGATGACCATTAGAATAATGATTACTATTAAAAGGAAGTTCTTCGATGTTAGTCCATTTCCCTTCAACCAAAGAAGCTTTATAAATTTTTAAGTTTGATATGCCTTGATTATTTCTCCCTAGAACATTTCTTATAAAATCTGTTCTGGAAAAATACATAGTATTACCATCTTTAGTCATTGTAATTGGACCATCATGATATACCGAATTTATATCGCCTTTGAGTTTAAATTTACTTCCAATTAAGCTATCATTAGAGTTTTTATCTTTAGCATAGATATTAAGGAATGGTTCCTCATCCCAACCGTTACGGTGTTTTTTTAATGAGCCTTCATCTCTTGATGAAGCAAAATATACTTTTCCGTTATGCTCGTATGCTCCAAAATCGCTGTATTTTGAATTGTAACTAACGTCCTTTAATAAGTATTGCTTTTTAGCAGAAAAAATAGAATTTAAAAAATCTGAATCTTTTAAATATTTTTGTTCTTCAATATTACCACCAGCTTCTTTAAATTGTTGCATCCAGACTCTAGACTCTTCATAGTTTTTAACACCTCTTAATGCTTGAGAATAGTTATAATAATATTCTATAGGCACATGGTTTTGTTTTACAGCTTTCTCGTAATAAACTACAGCACTATCTGGGTTTCTCAAAAAAGCATAACTATCGGCCAATTGTCTGGTGGCATGGTCTGTATTAACACCGTGATCTATTAATTCATGATAAGCATTAGTAGCTTGAACAAAAGCGAAATTATTAAATAAATTATCTGCTTTTTTCTGCATATCATTTTGCGCAAACGAGCACAAAGCTATATGCAATATAAATCCTGTTATTATGTAGTTTTTTAATTTCATTTGGGGTCTTTATTTAATTAAAATCCTATTCTTATGACTAAAAGTCTATTATACTCGCAATTAGGTTTTGCGTTTTTTATTCCATTTTTACAACTATAAATTGTGTACGTCTATTTAATTGATGATCTTTTTCTTCACATTTTTGACCGTCTTCACAGCCATTAGTTAATCTTCGTTCACCAAAACCTTGATGCTCTGTAATTCTAGTAGGATCTATACCTTTAGATAGTAAATATTCGTAAGTGGCGTTAGCTCTATCAATAGATAGCTTATCGTTGTATGAAAGTGCTCCTCTTGAATCTGTATGCGACTCAATACGAATAACCATTTCTGGATAATCGTTTTGCATCAAGCTTACTATTTTATCTAATTCCTCTCTTGCATCAGGTCTGATTTTATGGCTATCAAAATTAAAATAGATTGTATTTAAATCAATTTCGGCTAATTTAACTACATCTTGAACTGGATTTAATAACAAGTTGGCACTTATTGTAATTAACTCCGTTTGAATATTTCTTGAGGTAAATTCCCGATAATCAGAGATATACTTATCTTGATTAGCAACTATTTTATAGTCTTTATTTCGGTCTATATTAATTTGAAAATAGCCGTTTTCATCGGTTTCCATGTACGCTACTTGATTATCATTTTCATCAAATAGGGTAATTTTAGCGCCTTTTACTGGACTAGTGTTAATAGCATCGGTCACAACACCTTCAACATGTAATACAGGTTCTCTGTGAAATGCATAAATATCATCGCTTCCACGTCCGCCTTGTCTGTTAGATGCAAAATATCCAGTAATACCATCGGCATTCATCGTAAATGCAAAATCATCTTTGTTTGAGTTTACAGGAACACCTAAGTTTATAACATCTACAATAGTTTCTTCATCTTCACCCTTTATAGAAGCAAAAATATCCAGCAATCCTAATCCGGTATGCCCATCAGAAGAGAAGAATAGAACACCCTCATTATTTATATAAGGAAAACCTTCTGCACTTTCAGTATTAATTACATTACCTAGGTTTTGCAAATTACTTAAAGACCCGTCAGGCGCAATATCTACGCACCAAATATCAGATCCTCCAATTGAGCCAGGTCTATCAGAAGAAAAGTACAATTTGGTATCATCTATATTTAAAGCGGCGTGTTGTGTTGAAAAGTTATCACCGTTAATTGAAAGATCTTCAACATTTGTCCATAAACTATCTACCAAAGTAGCTCTATAGATTTTCATGTTGGTTAATCCCTTTTTATCTTTTACTTCAATATCATCTTTAAAATTATTTCTAGAGAAATACATGGTTTTCCCATCTTTTGTTATGGTAACTGGTCCATCATGATATATCGAGTTAACATCACCTTTAACTTTAGCCGTATAATCCACATTTCTTTTAGAGCCTGCATCAGTAACATATACATCTAAAAAGGGTTGTTCATTCCAACCATATAGACGTTTAACAGCTACACCTTCATCTCGAGCGGAAGCAAAATATACTTTACCGTCATGTTCAAAAGCACCAAAATCGCTGTACTTAGAATTAAATCGAACTCTATCTAAAAAGTATTGTTGTTTGGCACCAAATACACTAGTTATAAATTTAATATCTTTTGAAAAATCATTAGAACTAACCACACCTCCTGAATCTTTGAAGCGTTTTAGCCATATTTGAGATTCGTCGTATTTTTTCATACCACGAAGCGATTGTGCATACTTATAATAGTATTCTATAGGAACATTTTTTTGCTTAACAACACTTTTATAAAATCTTGAGGCATTTCTTGGGTCTCGTAAAAATGCATAACTATCTGCTAGCTTTCGTGTAGCGTAGTCTCTATTATAATTATCTTGTACAAGCTCTCTATAAAGTTTTGCAGCTTTAACAAAAGAAAATTTATTGAATAATGTATCAGCTCTTTTTTGTTTTCCTTGTTGAGAAAACGCAGTGAAACTTATCATTAATGCAATACAAACTAATATAAAATTTTTAGTATTCATAGAAAAATTATAATTAGAAATATCTAGGTGATTTTAATTTAGAACTTAAGAATTTAAACTCGTATATAAGCAGTATTTCGTGTGTTCCGGTTGTATAATCTGCAATTTCAGATATTGGCTTTTCATAAGCATATCCAATACGTAATTGTCTAGATACTTGAAAGTCTACAATACCACCAATTGCAGCAGTTTGTTCGTTAATTCTATAAGAGCCACCTAACCAAAACTTTTCATTAAATAAAAAGTTTGCAGTTAAATCATAAGATACAGGAGCTCCATTTGTCGCTTTTATTAAAGCAGCTGGTTTAAATTTAATACTTTTCGTAATATCTAAAACACCACCAGCTGTAAAATAGTAACTTATTCTATCGAGAGCTTCAAAGTCGTTTTTATTATTGGCATCATTGTTTAAAATTCTAGGTGCCGATATACTAGCATAAATTCTATTCGTACTCCAATAAATACCAGCACCCACATTTGGAGCCCATCTATCTGCAGTCCCATAAATTAATGGGTCGTTTGAATTGTCCTCATCTAAACGGAAACTAGTATCAAAGCTAAACTGAGTAAATCCTGCTTTTAATCCAAATGCTAATTTACCATCTTGTCCAGTTGGAATACTATAAGAAAAGTCACCATACAAATATGTGAAATTTTGCGGACCCAAATCATCTTCAATAAAAGATAAACCTAAACCAACTCTATCATTTCTTAATGGTGTATGGATAGAAAGCGTTTGAGTAATTGGACCACCTCTAAAGCCAACCCATTGACTTCTGTGTAATCCAACAATACTTAATGCCTCTCTACTACCAGCGTATGCCGGATTTATTGAGATTGTGTTGTACATATACTGTGTAAATTGTGGTAATTGCTGTGCAACCCCAACCGTACAGCTAAACAACGCAATAGCGATTATATTTTGTTTTAAAAATTTCATAGGTTAAGATGTTATTTGGTTCCTAAGTAAACTGGACCGGTTAATGGGCTCAATCCACTATTTCTTAAATTAATGATATAATAGTAAGTTCCGTTAGGTAATTTTCCGTTATTTCCAATTGACGATTTTGGTGACGTACCATCCCAATCTCCAAATGCGCCTGATCCAGATTTAATACTTCCTAAGGTATAATCATTTGACTCATATACTAGTGCACCCCAACGGTTAAATATTTTAACTTCGGCTACAAAACCACATAAATCTATTCCTTCAATATCAAAAGATTCATTAAAACCATCATCATTAGGTGTAATTGCTGTTGATATAGAGATGTCTTTTTCTCCACATGGCAATACTTTACATTTAGCATCAATAACCATAATTACATCGGTAATATTAATACATCCGTCTTGGAATCCAGTATATCTTATTACATATTGAATACCTTCAGTATTAGGATTAAAATCTAAAGAATATGCAGCTTCTAAGTTAGTTGGATCAAAAATACTTCCTGTAACTGTTGCTATTGGATTACCTTCAATTATTTCCCAACTACCTCCAAAGGTATCTTCAGGAAGATAGTCATCTAAATTAATAGCACCATCGAAAAAGCATCTATCTTCAGCCACTACTTCTGTTAAAATCTCATCAAGTGATACATTTAATGTTTGTGTATAAACTTCTTCATTATTACAAGCATCTCTAACAGTCCATGTTCTGATGATTTGATAATCGGCGATTACATTTTCATCAAAGGTGTTTACTTCATCAAATTCTACAATTACATTAGAAGAGCAATTATCAGTAAACTCCACTACAGGAATTTCAGGTATCTCTGTACAACTCACATTTAATTCTTTTATGATCGACGAAGCAGGAACAGGCGCAGTTGTGTCTTGCACTGTTATTACTTGAGTGTGTGTAGTTGTTAATCCACATTCATCGGTAGCTATCCAAGTACGGTTAATTGTATAATTTGATGGACAATTTCCATTAATTCTAACATCACTCGCTGAAACCGTAGCATTTCCACAATTGTCAATTGCAGTTAAAGTTGATGCCTCTGGTATTGCATCACACTCCACCGTGATATCTCTTGGTAAAGATTCAACAAATGTAGGGGGCGTAGTATCCTGCACAACTATAATTTGTGTATATGTAGAAGTCAATCCACATTCATCAGTTGCAACCCATGTACGAGCTAATGTATAATTATTAGTACAATTACCATTAGTTCTTGAATCACTAACTTTTACTGTAGCCGAACCACATGAATCGGAAGCTGTTAATGTTTCTGGAGCAGGTATAGCATCACATTCTACAACAATTCTTGGCAAAGGTAGTGTCCCATTGAATGTTGGCGGCGTAATATCTTGAACAGTTATTGTTTGAACATGAGTTTTTATTACACCACACTCATCAGTTGCAGTCCAAGTACGCGCTATGGTATAGTTACCAGGACAATTTCCATCAGTTCTTAGATCATTAACCGATACTGTTGCTGTACCACAATTATCAGTTGCTGTTAAAACTTCTGGTTCAGGTATATTATCACATTCCACAACAATATCTGTGGGAAGCGTTGTTTGATCAAATTCCGGAGCAGTTGTGTCTATCGTTGAAATAATTTGATCTGCACTAGCTACGTTACCACAAGCATCGGTTGCAGTCCAAGTACGAGTAATTGTAAAATTACCAGAACAAATACCATTTGTTGTTACGTCGGTAAATGTAACAACTGGATTTGGATCACAATTATCGACAGCAGATGCTGTACCAAAATTAGTAGTTGATAAATCATCACTACATTCTGCTGTTACGTTTGCAGGTAATGTAAGTACAGGAGCTATAGTATCTTTAACTGTATAAGTATACGTGTAAACCGATTCGTTTCCAGCACAGTCGGTATAAGTATACGTATAAATCTTATCACCTTCACATACAGGATCTGCATTCTCTGTAATTACTGGTGCTAAAAGATTACCACAAACATCCATTACAGCAGGAGCAGCAGGCTGGATTGCATCCGCAATACACTCTACAGTAGAACCAGCATTTGCAGGTACTACAGGAGCCGTTGTCACATCAATTGTATAAGT
>NZ_FQYK01000016.1 GCF_900141715.1 Algibacter luteus
GATTTAAGACAAGATGCAGCCTATAGTTTTTCATCGGCACAAGGTATCTTTAATGATAGATTTGAGATTGTATTCCAAAGCGAGCAACAAAGCTTGAGTACTGAAGAAACATTAGCGACCGATAATTTCATGTATTATCAGCATAACACCAACACGTTTTATGCTAAGAAGTTAAACGCAGAAGTTAAAAACCTAGCGTTAATAAATATGCGAGGCCAACGCATAATGGAATTACAAAACGTATCTAAAACAAGTTTAGAAAACGGAATACGCTTTGATACTATGGCAACAGGCACCTATATAGTTTGTTTACGAACAGAATCTGGTGAAGTTTTAAATAAAAAGATTGTTATTAATTAGTTTAATAATCACTTATGATTAATAGTAATCATCAATAAATTACATTTAATCGTAAAAATTATACATTTAATCGATAAAAAATTATAATTTTATTAAATTAATCACTATTATTGCATTATTAATTCATTGTAAACCATGAATGTGGTTAGTTTATTACTGTTTACTCCCCTCAAGTATTCATTTTTTGTATAAATATTTAATGATTAAGATAACCAAATCTGAATTATAACTTAATGAAACCTACTTTACGAATTGGTCTTACAATATTGTGTTTGTTATACGCTTTTATAACTAACGGGCAAACTTGTTCTGGAATTACTTTTAATTCACCTGGTGTGCCTTCAACTTGTACCTATACCTATACAGGATCGGGTTGGGAAGACTCGTCGGGTAATCCAATTAGTGCACCAAGTGGTAATAGTGCAGGACAATCAATTTGTATTTTAGCTAATAACGCTGATAATTTCGCGTTAATTAAAGGCACACTTTATGTCGGACCTGGTGCAACTTATTCCGGTTCAATAAACGGATTTAATAATGGATCAACATTAATAATTGAAGGCGATATTAGTTTTCCAAATAATACTTCCTTTAGTTCAACAAATATTTATTTAGATTATTCAAGTACATTTACATATCCTCATGATTTTTCTCCTGGCGGAAGTACAGCCATTCATAATAAAGGTGATATGTATATTACTGGAGATTTAGGTATTTCGGGATCTGCTATGATTGTTAATTTTGAAGATTCCTTTTTAGAAGTACAAGGAGATTCAGGTATAAATAATACATTAAAAAATTGTGGCTTATTTGAAACCTACGGATCTATAACCGGAACAGGTGGTAGTGGTCTGGAAAACTACTGTTCTGTTTATGTGCATCAAAATATTAGTTTAAATGGAGATTTTACCAACGATGGTTTAATCATAATAGATGGGACTTTAAGTGTTAATGGCTCTATATTTTATAATAATGATACTTTAGTTCTTACTAATTTATCTTTAGCTAATGACCAAATAGTTGGAAATGACGTAGACTCTTTATTAATTGTTAAAGAACATGCCGAACTTTCTTCTGGGGCAAGTATAACCGGACATTTATTCTTGGATATGGATGATGGTGGAGGTTTTGATGTTGTGTGTGGTTCTTGTGTAGAAGAAGTAGATATTGTTTTTGCTGTTAATGTCCCAGCTGCCACGACTGATATATTGGAAAATTGCGGTGGTAATATTGAGGTTTCACCATTTATCGAGCGATCTACTTTAGATTTTGATGGTGTTGATGATTATTTAACGACAGATAAATTTATTGAAGGCGAAAGCGAAGTAACTCTTATGGCCTGGGTTAAGTCTGATGTTGGAAATATAACAACCATGACAATTGCGGGAGAAGATATAGGATGTTCTTTATTTCTGCAAAACGGTAACATTCCATCATTTGCAATTTCTACAAACGGTATTGTAAAAAATATAGTTTCTGCGAGTGCAATAAATTTAGATGAGTGGCATCATGTTGCCGGCACATTTTCTGATGTTACAGGGATTATGAAAATCTATGTCGATGGAGAACTTGAAAATTCTTTTGATACATTATCTACAGGAAATCCTATCCAAAATTCAGGGTTAAGTAATGGAAAGTTTGAAGTTGGAAGATTATCCAAGACTACAGGGGACCTAGAGTACTTTAAAGGAGATATTGATGAAGTTAGAGTATTTGACACCTTGTTAACTGATAATCAAATACAACGAATTGTTTATCAAGAAATAGAAAATAATTCTGGAAATGTAAAAGGAACAATCATAAACAAAGATATTGTTGATATTACATCTGGTAATACTATTTCGTGGTCAAATTTAATAGCTTATTACCCTATGAGTGATATTGTATCTTATCAGCGCACACAAGATTTTTCTTTAAGTAATAGAATCACAAAATTACGTAATATCACAAGTATTCAAGATCAAACAGCACCTATGCCTTATGAAACTATAGCAGATGGAAGTTGGACTACACAATCCACTTGGTTACATGGGGATGTATGGGATATTGAAAATACTTCGAGTAATAAAGACTGGAGTATTGTGAAAATAGCTAATGATGTAACCGCGAGCCATACCATAAAAAATATAGGATTGATTATAGATTCAGACAAATCTTTAACTGTTCAAGGCGATAATCAAGTTGAAAACAGTTGGTATTTAGAGCTTAATGGCACCTTAGATTTAGAGGGCGACTCACAACTCATACAAACCGTAAACAGTGATTTAGTAACCTCTGCAGATGGTAAAATATTGCGACGACAGGAAGGAACGGCAAGTCCTTACTGGTATAACTATTGGTCATCTCCAGTAGG
>NZ_FQYK01000005.1 GCF_900141715.1 Algibacter luteus
ACGGGAAGTGATGTTAATTTGACTGCTTTAACCATAGGAAATTACAATTTTACATATACAATAACAGATGCAAACGGTTGTACAAATAGTTCAACTGTAACTATAATTGTTGAAGACGCACCAGAATCAGGTACAGCATTAACTCCAGTAGCTTTCTGTATTGCTGAAATAACTACAGGACAAACCTATGATTTATTCGACTTATTGTCAGATGAGGATCAATCAGGAACTTGGAATGACGATGATGGTTCAGGAGCCTTATCAGGAAATGTGGTAACCTTAGACGGATTAGCTGCAGGAACTTATAACTATACTTACGATGTCGCTGCCATTGGTACTTGTGATGATGTAAATGTTACAGTTTCAATAATTATTAATGATACATCTGCACCTAGCGCGACAACACCACAAGAATTTTGTGATACAGCTACAGTAGTAGATTTAGTAGCAACTGGAACTTCCATTCAATGGTATGACGCAATGACCGGTGGAAATCTTCTGCCTGATACAACAGCTTTAGTAGATGGTCAAATGTATTATGCTACTCAAACAGATGCAACTACAGGTTGTGAGTCATCTTTGAGAACCGCAGTAATGGCAACAATATATCAATCGCCAGATGCAGGAGCGCCAAATGCTACTGCAATTGTATCTTGTAACGACAATAGTAACATTGATTTATTTACTGGTTTAGACGGGTCTCAAGATTCAGGCGGAACTTGGAGTAATGATGATGGTGTAGGTACACTAGCAGGAAATGTTTTTGACGCTACGGGTGTTGCAGCCGGGACATACAGTTTTACTTACTTAGTAACAGCTTCTGCACCTTGTTTAGATGATAGTGAAACAATTACAATTACAATAGAAGAACCTCTAAATGCTGGTTCAAACATTGATCCTACATTAGATATTTGTAGTAATGATGGAACTACCGACTTATTTACGCTTCTTGGAGGTGCTGATACTGGCGGTGTATGGTCTCCAGCATTAGCAAGTACAACAGGAGTTTTTGACCCGTTAGTTGATTTAGATGGAACTTATACTTATACCTTAACTAACAGTTGTGGTACGTTTACAAATCAAGTGATTATAACAGTTACATTGGCGCCTAACGCAGGAGCAGATAATACGCTTACAATTTGCGCAGGTGATGATCCGACAGATTTATTTGATTTATTAGGAACCGGAGCTCAAAGCGGAGGTGCTTGGTCGCCGGCTTTAACTAGCGGAACAGGTGTTTTTGATCCAGCGGTTGATGCTTCAGGAACATATGCCTATACCGTTACAGCAGTTGCACCCTGTTCGCCAGATTCAGTGGCAGAAATTGCGGTAACTGTAAATGATTCACCAACTATAATAGTGTTGGATCCAAATCCGGAATATTGTTTAGCGAATAACCCAACTGTGGCAGGCTTATCAATTAGTATTCGACCAACGGGTATAGTAAATTGGTATGATGATTTAGCATTAACAATACCAGTGTTATCTACGGATGCATTAATTGATGGAGAAGATTATTATGCAACTCAAACCAATAGTACAGGTTGTGAATCATCAATTCCAGTTCAAATAATTCCAACGATAAATGATACACCAACACCAACGTTAATCGATCCTTCAATTGAATATTGTATTAACGATGACCCAACTATTGAAACACTCTCATTAAATATAGTCGAATATGATAGTGCTCAAGATAATTTGGCATGGTATGATGTTCAAACAGGAGGTGTTGCCATTGATAGTAATTCACTGTTAACAAATATAACGTACTATGTGGCATTAATTGATGCAACAACAGGATGTGAAAGTAGTGTACGTTTAATGGTTACTCCGGATTTAACGGCTTGTGGAAAAATAAGTCTTCCTGATGGATTCTCACCAAATGGTGATGGAACAAATGATACGTATGAGGTGGACAATCTAT
Source organism: Algibacter luteus (assembly GCF_900141715.1). Classification (GTDB taxonomy): domain Bacteria; phylum Bacteroidota; class Bacteroidia; order Flavobacteriales; family Flavobacteriaceae; genus Arenitalea; species Arenitalea lutea. The sequence continues at coordinate 1,928 of NZ_FQYK01000005.1, forward strand.
CCATCCTATATCCAAATTTTGAGATTGAGATTTATAACAGAAATGGAAACATTGTTTATAAAGGAAATGCAAACACACCACGTTTTGATGGTACATCTAATCAGGGCAGAATAGTTGCCAAAGGTGATTTACCAGTTGGAGTGTATTTCTACATTTTCAGATTTAATGATGGTGAAACTAAACCAGAACAAGGACGCTTATACTTAAGCAGATAATTTATAGATAAAGCAAAATTTAAGAACATGAAAAATTTAAAAATATATCATAAAATAGCTGCTTTGTTAAGTATAATCATACTGTCTTTTCAAAGTCATGCACAACAAGATCCTCAATTTACACAATACATGTACAATATGAGTGTCATTAATCCAGCTTACGCGACTGCGGAAGAAGGGATATTAAACTTAGGAGGATTGTATAGAACACAATGGGTAGGATTAGAAGGCGCCCCAAAAACAGGAAGCTTTTTTGCCCATACCCCTATCAACGATAAAATAGAAATGGGAATTTCTTTCACCAATGATAATATTGGAGACGTTGTCAATGAAAACAACATATACGCAGATGTTGCATATGTTTTACCAGTTGGTATTGAAACTAAAATTTCCTTTGGTGTAAAAGCTGGAGTTACGCTTTTTGATACTAATTTCAACGGATTTCAATTACAATCAGGAGGATCAAATACCGATCAAGCTTTTGATGAAAACATAAGTAAAGCTTTTCCGAATATAGGAATTGGGGCATTCTTTTTTACCGACAACTATTATTTCGGGTTGTCGGCTCCCAATATGCTTTCAACAAAACATCTTGAGAATGAAAACGGTATAAAAGCAACTGGTGTGCAAAATGTACACTACTTTTTAACTGGAGGTTACGTTTTCGATATAGACGACAATGTTAAACTAAAACCTGCATTTATGGCAAGAGGTGTTAAAGGCGCTCCTTTAGCTGTTGATATTACAGCCAACGTGTTAATTAACGAAAAGCTAGAAGCTGGCTTAGGTTACCGTTTGGATGATGCTATAAGTGCATTAATAAATTTTAGAATAACTCAAGATTTAAGAATAGGCTATGCTTACGATTACACCACAACCAACCTAGGAGATTACAATTCCGGGTCGCACGAAATATTTATTTTGTTCGATGTTGATTTATTCGGGTTTAAAGGTGGTTACGATCGTTCACCCAGATTCTTCTAACTTAATAATAATTGGAAAACATGAAAAAATTTATATACATACTTGCAGGCCTTTTATTAGTTAGTGGAACGGCTATGGCACAAAATAAAAATTTAAAGCGCGTAAACAAAATGTTCGAAATGAGAGCATATAAAGACGCTGCTGAAATTTATGAAACGAAAGAACGTAATCAAGAAGTACTTCAAAATTTAGCAGATTGTTACTATTATAATTCAAGTCTTCAAAAGGCTATTAAAACATACAGAGAACTATTTGTTGAATATGGAGATTCTATCGATATTGAATATCACTTCAAGTTTGCTCAAGCTTTAAAAGGTGTAAAAGACTATAAAGAAGCCGATAAACATTTAAGACGTTACTACAATAAACCAGTAAACACATTGGCTTTTATTGAAGAAACCGATAAAACTACGCCGCATACGTTCAAATTAAAACAAATTGAAAACAAAAATTCTAGTAGCGATTTTGGGTTGTCATTTTATGGTGATGATAAAGTAGCATTTACATCAGCTAGGAATTCTGAAAATCCAGCTTACGCTTGGAATAATTTGCCATATCTTGATTTGTATAGCGCTACCATTAATAGTCAGAATATTTTAGAAGATATTCAACCATTTTCTGAAGCTATCAATACAAGTTCGCACGAGAGTAATGCTGTTATTTCTAAAGATGGAAAAACAATGTACTTCAATAGAACGAATACTGCGCGTAAAAAAACCGATGAGGAACGTATTGCGCACATTAAAATTTATAAGGCAGAATTAGTAGACGGCCAATGGACTAATGTTACACCATTGCCATTTACTTCAAACGCATATAGTACAGAGCATCCTGCGCTAAGTAAAGACGAAAAAACACTTTATTTTGCTAGTGATATGCCTGGATCTTATGGCAGCTTTGATATATACAGAGTTACAATAAATGATGATGGTACTTACAGTGAACCAGAAAATTTAGGTGAGACTATCAATACAAAGCACAGAGAACAATTTCCATTTATAAGTGAATATAATGTACTTTATTTTTCATCTATAGGACATCAAGGATTTGGTGGATTAGACGTATTTAGAAGTAATATGGTGAATAATACATTTGATAAACCAGTAAATTTAGGAAGCACCATCAATAGCAATTTAGACGATTTTGCCTATGTTGTTAGAGAAAAAACCAATAAAGGTTATGTGTCTTCAAACCGAACGGGTTACGATAGATTGTATGGATTTGCAAGAGAGCAAAACCCATTAACTATGTATCAAGTTGAAGGTATTGTTGAAGATTTAAATAGCAAAGAACTATTAGCAGGATCTTTAGTAACCTTATTTGATGAATCTGATACGGTAATACAAGACACTATAGTAGGTGACGATGCCTATTATATTTTCAAAATAGAACCAAATAAAAAATATAAAGTTCGTGGCACAAGAAAAGCTTACATTCCTCAGGATGTTGAGTTTTCAACTGATAGTAAAGGGAAAGTGCAACATAATATCTATTTAAGTTTACAATCTTTTGCTGATGCAGAAGAGCGTGTAGAAGAAAAAGATGATGGAATCGTTCAAGTTGAATTAGATAAAATTTACTTCGATTTTGATGAAGCCATTATTCGTGAAGATGCAGCTGTTACCCTAAATGTATTAGTTGATTTAATGAAGAAATATCCATCTATGGAAGTTGAGGTTTCTGCACATACCGATGCCCGCGGACCAGATGAATACAACTTAAATTTATCTAAAAAACGTGCCGCTTCTACGTTGGAATATCTTGTAAGTCAAGGTATAGAAAGAAACCGATTAAAAAGTATTGGTTACGGCGAAATGCAACCTTTAAACCAATGTGTTAAAGAGGGTATTTGCGACGATAGAGAATACGACATAAACAGACGTTGTGAGTTTACCATCTTAAATTAATCAACCAAAATAATCAACCAAATATTTAAAAAGCCTTTCTAAAACAGAAAGGCTTTTTGTTTATATTTGCTTGTACTGACTTTTTTGTCATTCCGTATAGACGGAAATCTTTTTAAATTGAACCTAAATGTCACCTTGAGCGCAGTCGAAAGGTCTCAAACATGAACGAAAACCTAGATCCAACAGACGAGAATTTTTCACCAGAAGAATTAGATGTAGAAAGAAAGTTAAGACCATTATCATTTGACGATTTTACGGGTCAGGATCAAGTTTTGGAAAACCTTCAAATTTTTGTTCAAGCCGCAAACTTACGGACCGAAGCTTTAGATCATACGTTGTTTCATGGGCCTCCAGGTTTAGGAAAAACAACACTAGCACATATTTTAGCCAATGAGCTTGAAGTTGGTATAAAAGTAACCTCTGGACCTGTTCTAGATAAGCCAGGGGATTTGGCAGGTTTATTAACTAATTTAGATGAACGTGATGTCTTGTTTATTGATGAAATTCATCGATTAAGTCCAATTGTAGAGGAGTATTTGTATTCCGCAATGGAAGATTACAAAATTGATATCATGATTGAAACAGGACCTAATGCGCGAACCGTTCAAATCAATTTGAATCCGTTTACATTAGTTGGTGCTACAACGCGTTCAGGATTGTTAACCGCACCAATGCGTGCACGTTTTGGAATTCAAAGCAGACTTCAATATTATAAAACCGATTTACTTACAACTATTGTACAACGAAGCGCCTTGATATTAGAGGTCCCAATTTCTATGGAAGCAGCGGTTGAAATTGCAGGCAGAAGTAGAGGAACACCAAGAATAGCTAATGCATTATTACGACGTGTTAGAGATTTTGCTCAAATAAAAGGTAATGGTTCTATCGATATTAAAATAGCCAAATATGCATTAGAAGCCTTAAATGTTGATGCCCATGGTTTAGATGAAATGGATAATAAAATTTTAACTACTATCATTGATAAGTTTAAAGGTGGACCAGTAGGTATAACAACCATAGCCACAGCTGTAAGCGAAAGCCCTGAAACAATTGAAGAGGTTTACGAACCGTTTTTAATACAACAAGGATTTATTATGCGAACACCACGAGGTCGAGAAGTTACAGAACAAGCTTATAAACACTTAGGCAAAACTAAAGGGCCTGTTCAAGGGGGCTTGTTTTAATTTCATTTTAGTTATGAAGTCAGACTGATTGCAGTCGAAGTCCAAAACATTAATGAATTCGAAATCAAAATACACAGAGCTTATTAAAACCGAAGCAAAACGCCTCGGTTTTTTGTCTTGTGGCGTTAGTAAAGCAGAATTTTTAGAAGCAGAAGCACCTCGTTTAGAAAAATGGCTCAATAACCAAATGCACGGAGAAATGCATTATATGGAAAACCATTTTGATAAACGCTTAGACCCTACGAAGCTTGTTGAGGGTTCAAAAAGTGTTATTTCATTGTTATTAAACTACTATCCTTCAGAAGAGCAAAATAAAAATAGTTTCAAAATTTCTAAATACGCCTACGGAACAGATTATCATTTCGTAATAAAAGACAAGCTAAAATCATTATTACATGTTATTCAAGATGAAATAGGAGACGTTCATGGTCGCGCTTTTGTTGATTCAGCTCCGGTTCTAGATAAAGCTTGGGCGGCAAAATCGGGATTAGGTTGGATAGGGAAACACAGTAATTTATTAACCCAACAAGTGGGTTCATTTTATTTTATTGCAGAATTAATTATCGATTTAGAGTTGGAATATGATACAGTTACAACAGACCATTGTGGTTCCTGTACCGCCTGTATTGATGCATGCCCAACGGAAGCTATCACCGAGCCTTTTGTGGTAGATGGTAGCAAATGTATTTCATATTTCACCATCGAATTAAAAGAAAATATCCCAACAGAATTTAAAGGTAAAATGGACGATTGGATGTTTGGCTGTGATGTTTGTCAAGATGTTTGCCCATGGAATCGATTTTCAAAATCGCATAAGGAGCCGCTTTTCAATCCACATCCAGAATTACTTTCTATGTCAAAAAAGGAATGGGAAGAAATAACTGAAGAAACTTTTCAAAAAGTATTTAAAAATTCAGCAGTAAAACGCACAAAATTTTCGGGTTTAAAAAGAAACATCAATTTTTTAAAAGATTAGGAGTTTCCTTAATAGGATTGTTATCTTTGTCCGTTAGTTAATTAATCATATTATGAGCGAAGAAAGCAAACGAAGAGAGGCCCTTATATACCACGCAAAACCCACTCCAGGTAAGATAAAAGTAGTACCAACAAAAAAATATGCGACCCAACGAGACTTATCGTTAGCATATTCCCCTGGTGTTGCAGAACCATGTTTAGAGATTGAAAAAGATAAAGAAACGGTTTATAAATATACTGCTAAAGGAAATTTAGTAGCTGTAATTTCAAACGGAACAGCAGTTTTAGGATTAGGAAATATTGGTCCAGAAGCCTCAAAACCAGTGATGGAAGGAAAAGGCTTATTATTCAAAATCTTCGCTGATATTGATGTTTTTGATATTGAGGTAGATACCGAAAATATTGAAGAATTTATTCAAACCGTAAAAAATATTGCGCCAACTTTTGGAGGTATTAATCTTGAAGACATCAAAGCTCCCGAAGCGTTTGAAATAGAACGACGTTTAAAAGAAGAACTGGATATTCCAGTAATGCATGACGATCAGCACGGAACGGCAATTATTTCAGCAGCAGCGTTAATAAATGCTGTAGAATTAGCTGACAAAAAAATAGAAGAAGTACAAATAGTGATTAGTGGTGCCGGAGCAGCAGCTATATCGTGTTCTCGATTATATCAAGCATGTGGCGCTAAACGCGAAAACATGGTAATGCTAGATAGCAAAGGAGTTATAAGAGATGATAGAGATAATTTAACTTCAGAAAAAGCTGAATTCGCAACACACAGAAAAATAGATACACTTGATGAAGCTATGAAGGATGCCGATGTTTTTATTGGGCTTTCTATGGCGGATATTGTATCTCCTGAAATGTTACTTGCAATGGCTAAAAACCCTATTGTTTTTGCCATGGCAAATCCAAATCCTGAAATAAAGTACGATTTAGCGGTTGCAACAAGAAAGGATATTATTATGGCTACAGGCCGTAGCGATCATCCTAATCAGGTAAATAATGTTTTAGGTTTTCCTTTTATTTTTAGAGGTGCTCTAGATGTTCGTGCTACTAAGATTAACGAGGACATGAAAATGGCGGCGGTTAAAGCATTAGCAAGATTAGCAAAAGAACCAGTACCTGAGCAAGTTAATATTGCTTATGGGGAAACTCGATTAACTTTTGGTAAAGACTATATCATTCCAAAACCATTTGACCCACGTTTAATTGCTGAAGTTCCTCCAGCCGTTGCTAAAGCAGCTATTGAGAGTGGTGTTGCCAAAAAACCAATTAAAGACTGGGGAAAATATACCGATTCATTATTAGAGCGATTAGGTTCTGATAATAAACTTGTAAGACTACTTTTAAATAGAGCAAAAATAAACCCGAAACGTGTTGTATTTGCTGAAGCCGACCAATTAGATGTATTAAAAGCGGCACAAATAGTTTATGAAGAAGGAATAGCAATACCAATTTTGTTGGGTAGAAAAGAAACTATCGAAGCTTTAATGAAAGAAATTGAGTTTGAAGACGATATAGCTATAATTGACCCAAAAACAGAGGAAGAAAATCCAAGAAAAGATAAGTATGCTAAAGTATATTGGGAACAACGTAAGCGTAGAGGAGTAACTTATTATTCCGCACAGCGTTTAATGAGAGAGCGAAATTATTTTGCAGCTATGATGGTTAATGAAGGAGATGCTGATGCTGTAATTTCTGGGTATTCTCGAAATTATCCAACGGTAGTTAAACCAATGTTAGAACTTATAGGAATGGCTGATGGTGTTAGTAAAATAGCTACGACTAATATTATGATGACAAAAAGAGGTCCAATATTTTTGAGTGACACCTCTATTAATATTGATCCAGATGCTAAAACTTTAGCTAAAATTGCTCAAATGACCTCGTCGGTTATTAAACTTTTTGGCTTAAATCCTGTAATGGCAATGGTTTCTTATTCAAATTTCGGTTCGTCAATAAACGATAGAGCTACTAAAGTTCGAGAAGCCGTATCTTACCTTCATCGACACTATCCAGATATGGATGTTGATGGTGAATTACAAACCGATTTTGCATTAAATGATGAAATGCTTCGCGAACGTTTTCCATTTTCAAAATTAGTAGGGAAAAAGGTAAATGCTTTAATATTTCCTAATCTGGACGCGGCAAATATTACTTATAAATTATTAAAAGAATTGCATGAAGCCGATTCAATAGGGCCTATTATGATGGGTATGAAAAAACCAGTGCATATTTTGCAATTAGGGGCAAGTGTAGATGAAATAGTAAATATGACTGCAATTGCGGTTGTGGATGCGCAGCAAAAAGAAAAAAGAGATTTAGAAAATGCCAAAAGCAAATAATCCTAATGTAAATAATTTTATTACATTTGAGGGTTAAGGATAACAATTCATGATAACACATATTCAAGGGAAACTTACCGAAAAAAATCCAACTCATGTTGTTATAGAATGTAATGGTGTTGGGTATATGTTAAATATTTCATTGCATACATTTTCTCAAATTCCTAATCAAGAGCATTTAAAATTATTCACACATCTTCAAGTTAAAGAAGATTCTCATACACTTTATGGGTTTTCATCATTAGCAGAACGCGAAATTTTTAGACTTTTAATATCTGTAAGTGGCATTGGTTCAAGTATAGCACGAACCATGTTGTCATCTTTAACGCCAAAACAAGTTAGGGAGGGTATAGCTACTGGCGATGTGGCATTAATTCAATCTATAAAAGGTATTGGAGCCAAAACTGCACAACGTGTTATTATTGATTTAAAAGATAAAATTTTAAAGATTTACGATATTGATGAAGTTTCTGTTTCTAAAGGCAATACCAACAAAGATGAAGCGTTATCTGCTTTAGAAGTGCTTGGTTTTGTGAAAAAGCAGGCAGAACGCGTTGTGGATAAAATTATGGTAAGCCAACCTGATGCTGATGTTGAAACGATTATAAAACAAGCCTTAAAAAATTTATAATATATTTTGAATCGAACTAACCTTAAAGATTATAAATTAATTAAATATTCTCTCCTATTAGCATTTATAGTATTTAATTCGCTTTTAGGTTGGTCTCAAGAACCAGCACAAGATTCTGTAAAAACAGGATTTGCACTTGGGAATATCAAAATACCAAACCCCAACAGTGTTGTATCAAAATACACTTACGACCCTTTAACAGACCGATACATATATACCGAAAAAATAGGAGAGTTTAATATTAACTACCCCATTATTTTAACGCCTAAAGAGTACTATGCATTAGTTGCTAAAGAAAATTTAAGGAATTATTACAAAGATAAAATTGATGCTTTTGATGGAAAGAAAGATGGAGCTGACGACGAACGCAAAAATTTGCTTCCAGAATTTTATGTGAATTCCGGGTTTTTTGAAAGTATTTTTGGAAGTAACACCATTGAAGTTATTCCTCAAGGATCTGTAGAAATGGATTTAGGTGTTTTGTTTTCTAAACAAGACAATCCTTCCTTTTCACCAAGAAACAGAAGTAATTTTACATTCGATTTCGACCAGAGAATAAGCTTGAGTTTGTTAGGAAAAGTTGGAACGAGACTTCAGGTTACAGCGAATTACGATACACAGTCAACCTTCGATTTTCAACAGCTTATAAAATTAGAATACACACCAACTGAAGATGACATTATTCAAAAAATAGAAGTTGGTAATGTGAGCATGCCATTAAATAGCTCTTTAATTACAGGAGCACAAAGTTTATTTGGTGTAAAAGCACAACTTCAATTTGGAAAAACTACAGTAACGGGAGTATTTTCAGAACAAAAATCGCAAGCTAACACGGTTGTTGCTCAAGGTGGAGGAACGCTGGAAGAATTTGAGTTTTTCATTAGAGAATATGACGAAAACAGGCATTTCTTCTTAGCACAATATTTTAGAGATGAATATGATAATGCACTAGCTAACTATCCTTTCATCAATAACAAAGGTTTGCAAATTACTCGATTGGAGGTTTGGATGACCAATAGAAGCAACCGAACAGATAATGTTAGGAATATTGTTGCGCTGCAAGATTTAGGTGAATCTTTTTATAGTGCGGCACAACCTGAAAATGATAATTTATTATTAGACCCAATTCCTGGTGGATTTATCAATACTACCAGTGCGTTACCAGATAATGGCAATAACGATTTTAATCCAAAAGCCATCGGCACAGGTTCAGTATTAGTTGAACAGATTAGAGACATTTCTACGGCCGACCAAGGTTTCGGCACCTTAAACAATCAAGTTAATGAAGGTGGAGATTATGCTAAACTTGAAAATGCAAGAAAATTAATCAACGGACAAGAATATACCCTAAACACAGAGTTAGGTTACATTTCTTTAAACCAAAGATTAAATAACGACGAAGTTTTGGCCGTTGCTTTTCAATATACCGTAGGCGGAAAAGTTTATCAAGTGGGTGAATTTGCTAACGATGGTCTTGATGCAACAAATGTTGGCACCAACTCAAATGGTGACGTAACATCTGTGGTAAATACTGCGCTAGTAACAAAAATGTTAAAGAGTAGTATAACCAATGTAGATCAACCTGTTTGGGATTTAATGATGAAAAACATCTACGATACAGGAGCTTATAATTTGAGTCAAGATGATTTTACTCTAAATATTTTCTACAACGAAGCATCACCGTTAAATTACATTACTCCTGTAGGTGCTGATTTTGCATTGGATATTAATGGAAACCCTGTTAATGCAAGTACTCCAAGCGACGACCGTATTGAAAACTCACCATTATTAAGAGTTTTTAATTTAGATAAACTTAATTACAACAACGATCCGCAATCTGGTGGAGATGGATTTTTTGATTATGTTCCGAGAATAACTGTAATCCCGGACAACGGAAAAATTGTGTTTACAAGTGCAGAACCGTTTGGTGAATATTTATTCAACATACTGGGTGGCGGAGATTATAATACAGACAATACTCTTTATAACGATGACCAGAAAAAATACGTTTACGATATACTTTATAAAAGCACGAAAACGGCAGCTTTAGATGAGGTTGAAAAAAATAAATTCAAATTAAAAGGGCGTTATAAATCTTCAGGTGGTGGCGATGGTATCCCAATAGGAGCATTTAATGTGCCTCGTGGTTCGGTAAGAGTTACTGCTGGTGGTCGTGTGTTGGTTGAAGGTGTCGATTATACGGTAAACTATCAATTAGGTCGTGTTCAAATTTTAGACGAATCATTAAAAGCTTCCAATACGCCGATTCAAGTTTCGACTGAAAACAACGCAGTATTTGGTCAACAGACAAGACGATTCACAGGATTAAATATCGAACATAAATTCGACGATAATTTTGTTTTAGGGGCGACCTTATTAAACTTAAACGAGCGGCCAATAACGCAAAAAGCAAATTTCGGTTCAGAATCGATTAACAATACCATCTTTGGTTTGAACGGAAATTATTCTACGAAAGTGCCATTTTTAACAAGATTAGCAAACAAATTACCCAATATTGATACCGATGTAGAATCAAATTTATCACTTCGTGGTGAATTTGCGTATTTAGCTCCTGGTGCTCCAAAAGGAACCGATTTAAATGGTGAAGCCACTTCATATATCGATGATTTTGAAGGTTCACAAAACGGAATCGATTTAAAATCGCAACAGTCATGGTTTTTATCTAGTAGACCTTTGGATATAAACGGAAACGGTGATCCAGACGAACTTGAAGATGAAGCTGGTATTCAAAATGGATACGGTAGAGCCATGTTAAACTGGTACACCATCGATCCTATTTTTTATAGCAGTCAGCGTCCAGGTGAAATATCAGACGAAGATGTTTCAGATTTATACACTAGTCGTGTATTTATTAACGAGTTATTTCCAGAACAAGATTTAGTACAAGGGCAAAATTCGGTATTGTTTACTTTAGATTTAGCATATTACCCTGAAGAGAGAGGACCTTATAATTTTGAGCCAGGTTCTGAGGATGATGTTTTAGATAATCCTATTGATAGTTGGGCAGGTATAACAAGACAAATTACGTCTACCGATTTTGAACAACAAAATGTTGAGTATATCGATTTTTGGTTACAAGACCCGTTTCAAGATAACCCAACAAATCCAGGTGGAAAATTAGTTTTCAACTTAGGAAATATTTCAGAGGATATCATAAAAGATGGTAAAAAACTGTACGAAAACGGTTTACCAGATAATGGAGATATTAGTTTATTACAACCTACAAGTTGGGGTACTGTCGTTCCACAAAATCAGTCGTTGGTATATGCTTTTGATACCACTGGCGGTGAACGAGATAATCAAGATGTTGGTTATGATGGTTATGACGATGCTAATGAAATACAAGCTTTTGGAGCTCAGTTTGGTGATGACCCCGCCAAAGATAATTACGCTTACTTTTTAAATACCGATGGTGATATTTTCGAACGTTATAAAAAATATAACGGTGTACAAGGAAACACGCCAGATACCTTTACAAATACTGATAGAGGTGCAAATACGCAACCTGATGTTGAGGATATCAATCGTGATAATACCATGAACACCATTGATAGTTATTTTGAGTACGAATTAGACCTAACAAGACAAAATTTACCACAATCGCAAGCTGATTTTGAGAATATTCCGGATTCAAATCCGTTGAAAGATTTCTTAAGAGACTTTAAAGATCAACCACGGTCATTACCAAATGGCGATTCACGAAATGTACGATGGTATCAATTTAGAATTCCAGTTCAAGGTAGCCATGTGAAAGCGGTTGGTGGAATTAGCGATTTACGTTCTGTAAGATTCACAAGAATCTATTTGAAAGATTTTCAAGAAACAACCATTTTCCGTTTTGGTACTTTAGATTTAGTTCGAAGCGATTGGAGGCGTTATACACAAACTTTAGAGTTTGATCAAGACGACCCTGACGATGATGATACCGATTTTTCTTTGGGAGTTATCGGGACTATTGAAAATGATGGGATTTACCAAAGACCTCCAGGAATTGAGCCCGAACAACTCTTTAATAACAATACAGTAGTTAATCAAAACGAGCAATCACTAGTTGTTAACGTTTGTAATTTAGAAACTGAAGATTCCAGAGCTGTTTATAAAAATATCAATATAGATATGCGTCAGTATAAACGTTTAAGAATGTTTATGCATGCCGAAGATGGTGAGTCTGGAACTGGCAACTTAGCTGATAATGATTTGGTTGGTTTTATAAGAATTGGTAACGATTTAACCGATAATTATTATCAAATTGAAATTCCATTAGAAGTTTCAACATCTACTACCAGATCAGGTTTATGGCCCGAAGCCAATGAAATTAATTTACCTATTGAAGTATTAGGAAAAGTTAAGGCACAAGGTATTTCAGATATGACATTGAGCAACCAAGACCCAACTTTCTATGATGTTGTGGGTAACGATATTGTTTTAGCTTCAAACCCGTTTGCAGGATATGTTCCAGGGCAACATCGCGTGGGAATTAAAGGAAATCCTAATTTTGGAGATGTAAGAACACTAATGGTTGGTGTTAAAAATGTTTCAGGTTTTAATGGGTTATGTTCAGAAGTATGGTTTAACGAATTGCGTTTATCAGACTTAGATAACGAAGGCGGTTGGGCAGCTGTAGTAAGTATGGATACTAACATAGCAGATTTTGCGAGCATAAGCGCAACAGGTAGACAAAGCACTTCGGGATTTGGATCGTTAGAACAAGGTCCTAGCCAACGTAGTTTAGAAGATGTTAAGCAGTACGATGTGGTTACCAATGTTAATGTGGGGCAATTGTTACCCAAGAAATGGGGAATTCAAGTACCTTTTAACTATGCACAAAGTGAAGAGCTTATTACACCTAAATACGATCAGTTTTACGAAGATCTAACTTTAGATTCTCGTTTGGCTGCTGCCGAAAATAATGCAGAAAGAGAACAAATTAAACAACAATCTGAAGATTATACCAAAAGGCAAAGCATCAATTTTATTGGTGTTAGAAAAAATAGAACTACCGATAAAAAACCAAGGTTTTATGATGTTGAGAATGTCACTTTAAACTATTCATATAATAAAGTGGAACACAGAGATTTTGAAATTGAAAACTCAGTTAATAAAACACTGCGTATTGGAGCCAATTATGCTCATAGTTTTAACCCCATTACTATTGAGCCTTTTCAGAAAAACGATTCCCTTTTTACAGGTAAATATTGGAAGATTCTAAAAGATTTCAATTTCAATTTACTGCCAACAAGTTTTACCATTAATACAGATATAAACAGGCAATTCAACCGACAAAAATTTAGAGAAATTGATTTAACGGCTGCAAGTGGTAATATAGGAATTGAAGAATTGTTCAGAAGAAATTACACCTTCGATTTTCAATATGCCATAAACTATAATTTAACCAATTCGTTACAATTTAACTTTACGGCTGCCAATAACAACATCGTTCGAAATTATTTTAAAGACAACGATTTAATTGCTGGCGAACAAGATGAAGCCTTAGATGTTTGGGATGGTTTATTGGATGTAGGCGACCCAAACAGGCAAACTCAAAATTTGGGTGTAACCTACCAGTTACCAATAAATAAAATACCAACATTTAGTTTTATTGATGCTACCTATCAGTACACAGGAAGTTTCCAATGGCAAAAAGGTTCAGATTTGTATGGAAGTTTAGAAGTTGACGGACAGACCTACGATTTAGGTAATACTGTTCAGAATTCAAACGTTCATAATTTGAACACCTCTTTAGATATGACCCGTTTATACAAATACATTGGGCTTGTTAAAAAACCAATTAGACGAGTTAGAACTAGAACAACACCAGGTGGTGCACCTCCGGGAGGCAAGCCTGATGAAGATGTAAAAACAAAAGTAACCAGAGGAAAGAATCAATCGGTAATAAAACTTTTAAATGCTGGTGTGGATGTATTGACAAGCATAAAAAGGATTCAAATAAATTATTCTGAAAATAACGGGATGTATTTACCAGGATACTTAAATACCCCTGGATTTATAGGGACTTTAAAACCAACTGTAGGATTTACATTTGGTAGCCAAAGCGATGTGAGATATTTAGCGGCAAGACGCGGCTGGCTAACAACTTTCGATGAATTCAATCAGCAATATACAGCCACAAGCACAAAACAATTAGATCTTTCGGCAAGTTTACAACCTGTAAGAGATTTAAAAATTGACATTGTAGGTAATAGAGCCTATTATGAGAACTTTACTGAAAATTATTTTGTTGATAATGGTGTGTACAATCCGTTAACACCTAACACGTTTGGTAATTTTAATATTTCAACGGTTTTAATCAAGACAGCTTTTAACAAAAGTGATGAGGTAAGTTCGCCTGCCTTTGAGGATTTTAGAACCAATAGATTGAAAATTGCAGAACGATTAGCTGAAAGTTTCTATGGAAATAACGCGTATACTAGAGATGCCGAAGGTTATCCTTTAGGGTTTGGTAAAAACAATCAAAAAGTGTTGTTACCAGCATTTTTAGCAGCTTATTCTGGGCAAGATGCTAATAAAATAACAACTAGCGCTTTTAGAGATGTGCCCATTCCTAACTGGGATTTAAAATATACCGGATTCATGCAGTTTAATTGGTTTAAAAAGCGTTTTAAACGGTTTTCTATAACTCACGGGTATCGATCAGCGTACACCATCAATCAGTTTAATACTAATTTAAATTTGAATTTAGATCCTGACGCCAACGAAGCGCCGGTAGAAGGAATTCCTTATGAAAACCAACCGAATGAGGCATTTGATCAATCTGGAAATTTAAAAAACGAAAGGTTGTTTAGCAACATTAACTTAACTGAATTATTTAGCCCTTTAGTTAGAATAGATTTAGAAATGAAAAATTCGGTTAGAATTCAGGCTGAAGTTAAAAAAGATAGAATGTTATCACTGAGTTTCGATAATAATTTAGTTACCGAAGTTCAAGGAAACGAATACATCATAGGATTAGGATTCAGAATTAAAGATTTACGAATTCGTTCAAAATTAGCAGGTCCTAAAAAGCGAATAGTAAGCGATTTAAATATGAAAGCCGATATTTCGGTAAGAGATAATAAAACCATAATTAGGTATCTTGATTTAGAAAATAATCAAATTACATCGGGTCAAACCATTTGGGGCTTAAAGTATACCGCCGATTATGCGTTTAGTAAAAATTTAACGGGTATTTTCTATTTCGATTATACGTTTTCAGACTACGCCATCTCAACGGCCTTTCCTCAAACAACAATTAGGTCTGGTTTCACGGTTAGATATAATTTTGGAAACTAATAAAGTAACAGTTCGTTGCTTAGTAAACGCAATAAAATAAGGGTGTTTAAATTCTATTTTATTTTATTAGTACTTTGATGTTTGAAATGTGATTTTGAATAAATACATTTGTTGAACAAATTCTTTAAAATTATAAAATGAACATTCCTTCAGAATTAAAATATACCAAAGACCACGAATGGGTTAAAATTGACGGAGACGTTGCTACTATAGGTATTACAGATTTCGCACAGAGTGAATTAGGTGATATTGTTTATGTTGAAGTTGAAACTTTAGACGAAACATTAGAAGCTGATGAAGTTTTTGGAACTGTTGAGGCTGTAAAAACAGTTTCAGATTTATTTTTACCACTTTCTGGTGAAATAATAGAATTCAACGAAGGTTTAGAAGACGAGCCAGAAGTTGTAAACTCAGATCCATACAACGCTGGCTGGATGATAAAAGTAAAGTGTTCAGATTTATCTCAAATTGATGGACTACTTTCCGCCGAAGAATACAAATCTCTTATTGGTGCTTAAAAAACTTACGCTATTTGCGGCAATTTTTTATGCTATTGCTTTGGCAACAGCTAGTTTAATGACGTTAAAAAACCTCCCAGAGGTAAAGCTTTCTTTTGCAGATAAAATTTTTCATTTTTTAGCATATAGCTTATTTACAATCCTTTGGTATTTTGCATTTTCAATGTCGTTAAAGTTCGAAAAAAGGAAAGCCATCTTAACTGCGGCTGTATTTGCCATATTATTTGGTATAGTTCTTGAGGTATTACAAGGTACAATAACGACCTCAAGAGCATTTGATGTTTATGATGCTTTTGCAAATTCAATGGGAGCTATAGTTGCCTCCTTTATAATATGGCTTAAACATGAATTGAGCGTTAAAAAGAATTAAACGCTTGCTTTTTTGATAAATAAATAGTTATTTTAGCAATCTTGATAAACGATAAAAATTATGGAACCTAAAAAAAACACCAAAGCAAATGTAGGACGTAACAGTTCGCTTTATTTTGCCATCGGATTAGCATTGATGTTGTTTATAACAAACTATGCGATTAATTACAAAACTTATGATAAGTCTGATATTGATATCGGACAGCTAAATCTTGATGAAGAGTTAGAAGAGGAAATTCCAATCACAGAGCAGATTCAAACACCGCCGCCACCGCCACCGCCACCAGCAGCGCCTGAAGTAATTGAGATTGTTGAAGATGAAGTTGAGGTAGAAGAAACGGTTATTGAGTCTACAGAGGTTGATCAAGAAACTGAAATTGTAGAAGTTGAAGAAGTTGAAGTTGAAGAAGTTGAGGAAGATATTGATGTACCATTTTCGGTAATTGAAAACGTGCCAATTTTTCCAGGATGCGAAAGTGGAAACAACGCTGCGAAAAGAGATTGTATGTCTAAAAAGATTTCACAATTTGTAAATAAGAAATTTAATACTGATTTAGCTGGTGATTTAGGATTAACAGGAAGACAACGTATAAACGTAATATTCAAAATTGATAAAACTGGTAGTGTAGTAGGTATTCGTGCAAGAGCACCACACCCAGGATTAGAGAAAGAAGCTAAAAGAGTAATAGGCTTATTGCCTAAAATGAAACCAGGAAAACAACGTGGTAAACCTGTGAACGTTCCATATTCGTTACCAATTATTTTCCAAGTTCAAGATTAATATAATAATTGATATTATAAATTTAAAAACCTCGAAGTATTCTTCGAGGTTTTTTTTTTTGATTAAAGCATATTAATTATTTGAACCATTATTAATGTAAATGAATTTAGATAATTTACAGTTGTAAAACACGTTATCATAATAAGAATAGTGGTTTTTAAAAGCATGAACCAGATTCAGAATAAATTTATTTTTCTGCTATTTTAGAAACACTTATCACCGATATAGTATAACCAAAATCTAAAATTATAGTATCTTTCTAGCCTAAATCCATTTATGTAAAAAAATATGAAGCAATTCATTGTACTACTCCTACTTTTTGTTACATATAATTTCTACGCGCAGAACGCTTTATATTTAGAAAAACCACCTGTATTTCCAAATTGTGAAAGTTCAGTTATAGATTCATTACAAACTTGTTTTAATAAGCAGGTTTTAGAACACATTTACAATAATTTTAGAGTTCCGGAACGTATTTCTAAAGAAAAATATAAAGGTGAAGTTGTTGTGATTTTTGAAGTAGATACTACAGGGCAATTTCGAGTAGTTTATTCGGATGCTTTATATAATGAACTCAAAGAAGAAGCTAAGCGTGTGTTTTCAGAATTTCCGAAAATAAAACCAGCAACTTATAATGGGCGTAATACTTTTAAGCAATATTCTATTCCTATAAAAATACCTTTGGCTAATCAAACATTAGTATCATCCGAGGAGGGAGTTAATGTTCCTAAAGCTGTATCGAAACTGGAATTAGCTGCCAAAAATGAGTTTGAAAATGTGGATAAGGAACTTGAAGCCTTTGAGAATAAAACATTTAAAAGTCAATTAAACATTCAGTTTACACATAGTGATTATGCGAGGTTTGATAGACAAATGAACTTAATTGGAACAAATAGCCATACAGCATCAAAACCATTTCTCTATTCGGAGGTTTCAAATTATTATGATTTTGAAGAGGAACAAGAACGCCTAAAACATGAAACTGAAACTTGGGCAGGAAGGAAACTATGGAATGAGCATTTAGTGCAATTACAAGGTAAAGATTATTGGTTTACAGTGGACCCTATATTGGATTTAGAATTCGGAATAGAATCAAACCTTGAGAATAATAAAACGTACAACAATACGAGAGGCTTTAATGTTCAAGGAGGGTTAGGTTCGAAATTGAATTTTTACGCCTCGGTGTTTGAAAGCCAAGGACGATTTGCAGAATATGTAAATCAATATGCTGAGAGTTTAAAAGCATTTGGTCCAGATCCGGCTATTATT
Organism: Algibacter luteus; assembly: GCF_900141715.1. GTDB lineage: Bacteria > Bacteroidota > Bacteroidia > Flavobacteriales > Flavobacteriaceae > Arenitalea > Arenitalea lutea. The sequence continues at coordinate 20,423 of NZ_FQYK01000005.1, forward strand.
CCTGGTCGTGGCATTGCCAAACGTTTTAAAACAGACTCATACGATTATCCTGTGGCCGAAGCGTATTTGTCGTTTACACCAGCTCAATTTATTAATATTCAGTTTGGGCATGGTAAAAACTTTATAGGCGATGGTTACCGTTCGTTATTGTTAAGTGATGTGGCGAGTCCGCACCCATTTTTAAAATTAAACACCAAATTTTGGAAAATTAAATACACCAATACTTGGATGTGGCTTAAAGATGTTAGAGATGAAGTTGAGGAAGACAAAGCTTTTTTAACCAAGTTTATTGCGAACCATTATTTAAGTTGGAATGTTTCCAAGCGCTTAAATATAGGCTTGTTTGAATCGGTATTATGGACAAACTCTAACGATCGTGGATTTGATGTAAATTACTTAAACCCTATTATTTTTTATAGAGCTATTGAATTTGAAACGGGGCAAGGTGCTGGAAATGCCATTTTAGGAGCTTCGGCTAAATATAAATGGAATGATAATGTGAATATTTATAGTCAGTTTATATTAGACGAATTTTCGTTAGGAGATGTAAAAGCAGGTGAAAAAAGCTGGAAAAATAAGTTTGGTTACCAATTAGGTGTCAAATATTTTAATGCCTTTAAAGTGGATAATTTATTGTTGCAATTTGAATATAATCGCGTAAGGCCCTATACGTATTCTCATAACACCATTGTGTTGAATTATGCACATAATAACCAATCAATGGCACATTTATGGGGAGCGAACTTTAGTGAAGCTATTATTATTGGTCGATACCGTTACAAACGATGGTTTGCCGATGCTAAATTAATTTTTGGAACACGTGGTTTAGATTTTAATGATGGTACCGATAATTTTAGTTATGGTGCAGATATTTATAGAGATTATAACGACCGCCCTTTTGACACCGGAGTAGAGGTTGGACAAGGTTTAAAAGCTAAAGTCTTTAATGGAAATTTACAAGCTGGTTATTTAATAAATCCTGCGACCAACTTAAAAGTGTTTACCGATATTACGGTTAGAAACTTTAATCCTGAAGCAACTACAATATCAACGTTTAATAACGAAACGCTATGGGTTAATTTTGGACTGAGAACCGATTTGTTTAATTGGTATTTTGACAATTAATAGAAGTTACTATTTGCGTTAGGGATTGTAGTGGAAATCCTTTTGCATTTTGGCAAAAGATTGTAGCGTAAAGCCCGACCCTTGTGGTAACGCCCAAACACAAAAAAAATTTACCAGTTAAAACCATTGCTAAAATTGCTTTTATAGAGTATCTTTGCACTCGCAATACAAAAGCCGTCAAGGACATACAACATTGGGTAACACAAAAACTACAGTAGCAGCTCCATCTTGGATTTCAGATTTTAAGGAAATCACGAAAATGCGCTTGTCTATTAGCGTGGTATTTTCATCGCTGGTAGGGTATTTGTTGGGTGTAGATGTTATTGATTTTAAAATTTTAGGCTTACTTGCATTAGGTGGTTATTTTATGGTGGGGGCATCAAATGGTTTCAATCAAATTATTGAAAAAGATTTGGATGCGTTGATGGAAAGAACCAAAAACCGACCTGTGCCTTCTGGAAGAATGTCTGTGAATACGGCATTTATTATTTCTAGTATTTTTACCGTTTTAGGGATTATTATTTTATACAGCATTAACAAGCAAACCGCTATGTTTGGTGCAATTTCGATATTTCTTTACACCTGTGCTTACACGCCTTTAAAAACAAAAACACCACTGGCGGTTTTTGTTGGAGCCATTCCTGGAGCCATCCCGTTTATGTTAGGTTGGGTGGCAGCTACAGACGATTTTGGTATAGAACCAGGCACCTTATTTGCATTGCAATTTTTCTGGCAGTTTCCGCACTTTTGGGCAATTGGCTGGTTTTTGTATGAAGATTACAAAAAGGCTGGGTTTTTTATGCTTCCTACAGGAAAACAAGATAAAGGCACTGCTGTACAAACGATTATGTACACCATTTGGACTATTTTAATTTCAATAATTCCTGTATTTGGTTTTACAGGTACTTTACAACTTTCAATAGTGGCAGCTATACTGGTTTTTGCAGTTGGTATTTGGATGCTTTACTACGCTATTCGATTATTTAAATTAATGAGTGTAAAGGCAGCAAGACAACTTATGATAGTAAGTGTGTCGTACATTACCTTAGTTCAAATTATTTATGTTGTTGATAAATTTATTAGATAGATTATGGATTTAACCCAAGGAACACAAGAAGAAAAAAACAGTAGAGCTAAAAAAATGATGCTTTGGTTTGGGATTGTTTCCCTTATCATGTCTTTTGCAGGATGGACTAGTGCTTTTGTGGTGAGTAGTTCAAGACCAGATTGGTTAAAAGATTTTCAACTACCAAGTGCTTTTATTGTAAGTACCGTGGTAATCATTATTAGCAGCGCTACTTTTATTTTAGCCAAACGTGCATTAAAAAGCGGCAACAACAAAGGGACAATGCTTTGGTTGTTTGCTACTTTAATTCTTGGATTTATTTTTATATTTAATCAGTTTTCAGGATTTCAACAAATTATTGATTTGGGGTACAATTTTACTGGACCAACCAGTAACGTTACCATGTCTTATATTTATTTAATAGCCTTAGTTCATATTTTACACGTTGTAGTGGGCTTAATTTGTTTATTGGTTGTAATTTATAATCATTTTAAACAAAAGTATAATGCTACAAATATGTTAGGATTTGAATTGGCCGCAACCTTCTGGCATTTTATAGATATACTTTGGGTTTATCTGTTCTTGTTTTTATATTTTGTTAGGTAATTCTGAAATGAAAATCCCTTTTATGTTGCTGATTTACAAGGTTTTTTGTGAATAGTTGCGTTAGCGATTGAGGCTTTGTTGGAGCTCGCCGACGCAGGAGGAAGCGACTGCCGAAAGCGCGACCGAGGCGATTTTTGAAGATTTTTTTTACCTCCAGACCGAAAGCGAAGGGAACGCCAATACCAAATTTAACTATGATTTTTGTCATGTTTTTAATTTTTAAAGCGGTATATTTTATTAGATAAATAAAATGATTATTTTTGTGCAACTTTTAAATAACAACCATTATATATGAGTACAGCAGTAGCAGAAGGCAAAACTTGGGGAGGCGGTAACCAACCGTTAAAAGCAAGTTACGGTAAAATGATGATGTGGTTTTTCATCGTATCAGATGCCTTAACATTTTCCGGGTTTTTAGCAGCTTACGGATTTTCAAGATTTAAGTTTATTGATGCATGGCCAATTGCCGATGAGGTGTTTACTCACTTTCCTTTTTTACACGGTGTAGATGCGCCGATGTACTACGTAGCATTTATGACGTTTGTACTTATTATGTCGTCTGTAACCATGGTATTGGCTGTAGATGCTGGACATCATATGAACAAATCGAAAGTGACCTTTTATATGTTTTTAACTATAATTGGAGGTTTAATTTTCGTTGGTTCTCAGGCTTGGGAATGGAACACATTTATAAAAGGAGATTATGGCGCTGTACAAACTAAAGGTGGGAACATCTTGCAGTTTGGGCATTATGTTGAAAAAGACGGTGAGCAAGTTTTTAAGCGTGTAGCGGTAAAAGATTTTGCGGTTGCTACAGCACATAAAGATAGAACACAACACGAAAGAAAAAATGGACTTTGGTTTGTAAATGAAGGTACTTTGCCTAGTTATACAATGGATGAAGTTATTCATGGTTTGCAAGCAAATAAAGATATTTTAGTGCGTACTCAAATTATAAACGAGGATGGAGAAAAAACTGTTTTATCTAGAGGGGAGTCTTTAGATCAAATTATGAAGAATGGTAGATTGGTTGTTGAAGGTGCAAATCTTCATGTAAACGAATATGGGTCGCCACTATTTGCTGATTTCTTTTTCTTTATCACAGGATTTCACGGTTTTCACGTATTCTCCGGAGTTGTTATAAACATTATTATTTTCTTTAATGTTGTTTTAGGAACTTATGAAAGACGCGGAAGTTATGAGATGGTTGAAAAGGTTGGACTGTATTGGCACTTTGTAGATTTAGTTTGGGTATTTGTATTCACATTCTTCTACCTAGTTTAATTAATTAAGAATTTTTATCATTCCGAAATCGGGATCTGAAAAAGCATAAAAAATGGCACACGAGCATAAATTAGAAATATTTAGAGGTTTATTAAAATTTAAATCGAATACTCAGAAAATTTGGGGTGTTTTAATTTTATTAACTATAGTTACAACCGTTGAAGTAGCATTGGGTATTGTGAAACCAGAGTGGTCTATGGCTCCGTTTTTAGGCATGAAGCTTTTAAACTGGATATTTATTATCTTAACTATAGTAAAAGCATATTACATTACATGGGATTTCATGCACATGCGCGATGAAACAAAAGGTTTAAGACGTGCTGTAGTATGGACAACCATATTCCTTATTTTATACTTAATATTCATCTTATTGCAAGAAGGTGGATATGTATTTGATATTTATGATAACGGTTATATAAAAAGAGACTTTTAACTTTTTTTTAGTAGTTAAATATAAAATTAAAGGCGGTTTTTAAACCGCCTTTTTTTATTTTTGCAAAGCAATAGAAACACCTGATTTTTAATGAATTTAAAGAAAGTAAGCAGATATGTAGTATTGGGTATTCTATTTTTTCTACCTGTTACTTTTTTGTTATTTCTATATCCTGCTACACATAATTATTCGCCATTGGATATTGTCAATGAATCGGTTTTAGATTTAGATAATTTTAGTTCGAATTCTGAAGAAAAGATACAGTTAAAAGATCATATTACCGTGTTGGGTTTTTTTGGAAATAATCCCATTGATAAAAACATTACAGCTTCCAATTTAAAAGAACTGGTTTATGATAAGTTTAAAGGATTTAAGCGCTTTCAAGTTGTTGTTTTAATGCCCAAAGGAACTGAAGAAGCAGTTCAAACATTAAAGCAAGAAATCAGTTCTTATGAGGATTTAAGATTCTGGCACTTTGTGTTTGGTGAACCTTCTCATATTAAGCGCGTATTTTTTAGTTTAAAGAAAGAAGAGGATTTGTCAGAAGATTTAGCAACAGATCATGTTTTTATTATAGATAAAGATTTGAATCAACGCGGACGAATAGACGACAGAACAGACAATGAAATAGAGAAGAATAAACCAGTGTATGGTCTTAATACCTACGATTGCATAGAAGTGGCAGAAATTAAAAATAAGATGAGCGAAGATATGCGTATTCTCTTCACAGAATATAGACAAAAGCGTAAAGGAGAATTTAATTCTACAACAAGACGAGCGAGTGACTTAAAAACTGAAAACAATGAGTAAAAAAACAAATTATTCATACATAGGTATCGCCTTTATTGTTCTTGTTTTTGGTATTATTTTTATTCCAAGAATAGTTGATAGAATATCAAACAACGATATTTCAAGACAAGAAAGTAGAAGCGATTTAAAAGAGGAGCAGGCTTTAAAAAAATCCGATTTAGTTTATATTTCTAATAACGGTGAAAATAGAAAAGTGCCTGATTTTTCATTTACAAACCAACATGGAGAAACAATAACTAATAAAGATTACGAAGGGAAAGTTTATGTTATTGAATTCTTTTTTACAACCTGCCCAACCATTTGTCCAAGAATGAATAGAAACCTTATTCAAATTCAGAATGAATTTAAAGATTTTGATGATTTTGGTGTGGCATCTTTTACAATAAACCCAGAACATGATACGCCAGAAGTTTTAAAAGCTTATGCTGAAAAATATGGAGTAACTAACCCAAATTGGCATCTTATGACTGGAGATAAAGAGGCCATTTATAAACTCTCAAATGAAGGTTTTTATATATATGCAGCCGAAAATGAAAGTGTAGAAGGTGGTTTTGAGCATTCTGGAAATTTTGCATTAATAGATAAAAATGGATTTATAAGAAGTAGAGTTGTAAACGGAAATCCTTTAATTTATTACAACGGCATCACATCCGAGGCCGAAGCTGTTGATGAAGACGGTAAATCAGAAGAAATTAGTGCGTTAAAAGAAGATATTAAAAAATTGCTAAATGAGTAATGCTTTGGCGTTCAATGCTGGTTTTATTAGCTCATTAGAAAAAGAATTATATTATGCAAAAAGAAGTTTTAGACGATAAAAAATATAATAAACTTATTGTTGCCTTATCCATTATTATTCCTGTAGCTGTTGCAATATTATTTGGTGTAAAAATAGATGTTGAACTCCCGGTATTTTTACCTCCAATTTATGCCGGAATAAATGCATTAACTGCATTTGTTTTAGTAATGGCTTTTGTAGCAATTCAGAAAAAGAAAATAAAACTTCATGAAAGGTTAATAAAATTTGCGATTGCCTTATCTGTGCTGTTTTTGCTCATGTACATTGCATATCACATGACCAGTGATTCAACAAAATTTGGTGGGGAGGGTATTACCAAATATTTGTATTATTTTATTTTAATAACTCATATACTGTTGTCTATATTAGTTATTCCATTTGTTTTAATAACGTATGTAAGAGCCATTACTAACAATATTGAAAAGCATAAAAAAATAGCAAAAATCACATTTCCACTTTGGCTTTATGTGGCCATAACAGGAGTAGTTGTTTTTATTATGATTTCACCATATTACGTTTAACATGAAATACCGAATTGCCATATTTTTTCTATTTTTTTTCAGTTTTTTAGAAACTCATGCGCAATGTGCAATGTGTAGAGCTGTTTTAGAAAGTGAGGAAGGGCAAACGGCTGCAGAAGGAATTAACGATGGCATAGTGTATTTAATGGCGATACCTTATATTTTGGTTGCAGGAATGGCCTACTTTATTTATAGAAAATACAATACTGTAAAGAAAAAGTAAAAGTTTTCTATCCTTAATTGTAACATTTCTACAAGTCGCTAGTCTAACTAAAAAGCTATATTGCTCTTTTAAATCAATCAAATTATGCTCAAGATTCATCAGCTTCATAAATCTTACCCAATTGGAGACTCAAGTTTACATGTTTTAAAAGGAATAGATCTTAATGTTGAAGATGGAGAAATGGTTGCCATAATGGGGTCTTCTGGTTCCGGAAAATCTACTTTATTAAATATTATAGGCATGTTAGACGAGGCCGATTCTGGGGATTATATTCTAGATGGATTGCCAATAAAAAACCTTACCGAAAAGAAAGCTGCCGTTTATAGAAACAAATTTTTAGGATTTATTTTTCAATCCTTTAACCTCATTAATTATAAAAATGCACTTGAAAATGTAGCACTTCCACTATATTATCAAGGGATGAAACGAAAAGAGCGTCAAGAAAAAGCCTTATTTCATTTAGGAAAAGTAGGTTTAACAGATTGGGCTAAACACTTACCTAAAGAATTATCGGGAGGGCAGAAACAGCGTGTTGCCATTGCAAGAGCGCTAGCAGCAAATCCTAAATTATTATTGGCCGATGAGCCTACGGGAGCTTTAGATTCTGCAACTTCACACGAAATTATGGCGTTTATTCAACAATTGAATGATGAGGGCAAAACTATATTAATGGTAACTCACGAAGAAGATATTGCCAATATGTGTAAGCGAATTGTAAGACTTAAAGATGGCGTAATTATGGAAGATGAAAAAGTAAATCAAGTAAGAGCGCAAGAACATGTTTGATATAGACCTTTGGCGCGAAATATTTCAGAGTATTAATAAAAACAGAACTAGAAGCTTACTTTCTGGATTTACTGTGGCTTTTGCTATTTTGTTATTTACTATTTTATTTGGTATTGCCAACGGTTTACAAAACACATTTGCCGAAGCATTTGTTGATGATGCTAATAATGCCATTTTTATAAATTCAGGAAGAACAACAAAAGCACATAAAGGAAATCAAGTTGGAAGACAAATTCAATTTAAAAATGAAGATTTCGATTATGTAAAAGATGAATTTGATGAAAAAATAGAGTTTATAACTGCTAGAATCTATAAAAATTTTCAAGCTTCATTTCGAGGTGAGCAAAATGTTTATGATGTGCGTGCAGTGCACCCAGACCATCAATTTCTCGAAAAAACTAAAATAAAAGAAGGGCGTTATATTAATCAAAACGACTTAAATAATAAAACCAAAGTAGTTGTTATTGGGCGTTTGGTTGAAGACGATTTATTTCTAAAAACAACCGCTTTAGGCAAATATTTAAACCTTGGAGGTATACAATTTAAAGTCGTAGGTATTTTTACTGATGATGGTGGCGATAATGAAGAACGAAAAATTTACATACCAGTTTCTACTGCGCAATATCTTTATGGTAATAATGATTATCTGGACCAAATTAATCTTACCTACAATCCTGAACTTAATTATGATCAAGCTTTAGCCTTTAGCACTTTAATTACAAAAAAACTAAAGAATCGTTTTTCAGTTGCTAGAAGTGATCAAAGAGCAATTCGTGTGCGAAATATGGCTGAAGGGACAAAAGCGGTAAGCCAAATGACGGTGGGATTAACATTCATCATCCTAGTTATTGGTTTCGGAACTTTAATAGCCGGAATAGTTGGTATTAGTAATATCATGATTTTTATTGTTAAAGAACGTACCAAAGAAATAGGCATTCGTAAAGCCTTGGGTGCTTCTCCTAAATCTATAGTATCCATAATCTTAATTGAGTCTATCATTATTACGGCAATTGCAGGTTATGTTGGATTGCTTATTGGTGTGGGTGTTTTAGAATTAGTAGGTCCGAGCTTGAAAGAATATTTTATAAAAGACCCAGGTGTTGGCAATGGGTTAGTTATTGGTGCAACTCTTACATTAATAATTGCTGGAGCAATTGCAGGATATATTCCTGCTAAAAAAGCATCCCAAATTAAACCTATAATTGCTTTAAGAAATGATTAAACATGTTTAGATTTTTATTCGATAGAGATACATGGCAAGAGGTTTTTGATAGCTTTAGTAAAAACAAACTAAGGTCTATACTAACTATGGTTGGTGTTTGGTGGGGGATTTTACTTTTAATTGGGCTTTTAGGGTCTGCGCGAGGTTTAGAGAATTCATTCAACCGTTTGTTTGGAAGTTTTGCAACAAATAGTGTATTTGTTTGGGGACAAAGTACAAGTAAACCTTTCATGGGCTTTCAAGAAGGAAGGCAAGTGAAACTATCGTTATCTGATGCCAAAAAAGTTGAAGAAAATGTAGAAGGGATTGAGTTTTTAGTGCCTCGAAATCAAAATCAAGCCACTGTGGTTAGAAACTTTCTATCGGGTTCTTTTGGAATAAATGGTGATTACCCATTGCTAGATCAGGTCCAGAAGAAGAATTTAATACATGGCAGATTTATAAATCAGAATGATATCGACGATAATAAAAAAGTAGTAGTTATTTCCGAAGATGCCTATAAGCAACTTTTTGAAAAAGACGAAATGCCAATAGGAGAATACATTGAAATTAATAATATAAACTTTATGGTAATAGGAATGTTTGAGAACGGTAATGTTAATATGGGGCCAACCTCAGATATGCACATACCTTTTACAACGTTTCAGCAAATTTACAATCAAGGCGATCGTATAGGATGGATGATGATTACTGGAAAACCTGAATATGATATCAAACAAATTGAAGAAGACGCCAAATTATTATTAAAAAATCTAAATAAAATCCACCCTAAAGACTCCCGTGCTTTTGGCAGTTTTAATTTAGGCAAAGAGTTTGCAAAAATCACAGGTTTTTTAACAGGAATGCAGTTTTTAACATGGTTTGTTGGTATTGCAACTTTAATTGCGGGGGTGTTTGCTATTGGAAATATCTTACTCATAACCGTAAAAGAACGTACCAAAGAAATTGGAGTGCGAAGGGCTTTAGGAGCAACACCCTTTGAAATAAAACGTCAAATTGTTGTAGAAGCAGTATTTCTAACCATAGTAGCTGGAATTTTTGGAATTATAACAGGGGGTTGGATATTAATTGGTCTTGATGCTGCATTCGGGCAAGGTGACGATGCAGCTATTGTTAATGCGTCTGTATCGATTTCAGTTGTATTTATAGCATTAGTCATATTAGTAATTTTAGGAACATTGATAGGTTTAATACCGGCATTTAAAGCAACAAGCGTGAAACCCATTGAAGCATTGCGAGAAGAATAAACAATCAAAAAATAAACACTCTAAAGTTTAAATGTTAATTTCTGTAAAAGAGTTTCATTTAAAAAATTAGAAAAAACAAGAATAACCAAATGAATAAAACAGTAAAAATTATTTTAGTATTAGTTGCTATAATTGCATTAGCATTCGTGTTGAAGTATTTTAAAGATGCCAACTCAAAAGATGTGGTTGATTATAAAGTTGAAGAACCCTTTTACAGTTCTATTGATACCAAAGCGGTAGCAACAGGAAAATTAAATCCAGAAGAAGAAATTGAACTAAAACCTCAAATATCTGGTATTGTAGATAAAATTCTTGTAGAAGAAGGTGATAAAGTTAAGAAAGGAGACTTAATTGCAACTATTAGAGTGGTGCCGAATGAGCAGAATTTAGTGAGTGCCAAAAGTAGAATTGCAACAGCTAAATTATCTTATGATAATGCTAAAATTCTCTACGACCGAAACAAAACTTTATTTGAAAAAGGTGTGATTTCGCAACAAGATTTTGAGAATAGTGAGCTCTCTTTCAATCAAGCCAAAGAATCATTGGGGCAAGCCCAAAACGACTATCAAATTATTAAACGAGGATCTATTTCTGGTGGAAGTTCAGCGAATACAAATATTGTAGCTCAAATTCCAGGTACAATTTTGGAAATCCCGGTTCGTGAAGGCGATCAAGTAATACAAAGTAATAATTTCAATGCAGGTACGACTATTGCAACCATAGCAGATATGAGTTTAATGATTTTTGAGGGTAAGTTGGATGAAGCAGAAGTTGGAAAAGTAGAGGAAGGCAAAGAAATAAAAGTGATTTTGGGTGCTATAAAAGACAAAGAATTTCCTGCCATATTAACTTTTGTTGCACCTAAAGGTATCGAAGAAAATGGTGCTGTACAATTTACAATTAAAGCGGATGTTAAAATTGATTCGATAACCAATATCAGAGCAGGTTATAGTGCTAACGCAGAAATTGAAATTGAAAGTAAAGATAGCGTTCTAGTTATTAGAGAAGCACTTTTACAATACAACAGAATTACTGAAAAACCTTTTGTAGAAATTATGACTGGCGATAATAAATTCGAGAAAGAAAATGTGGAGCTAGGACTTTCAGATGGTATTAATGTTGAAATTACTGAAGGCGTAAAAGAAGGAGATAAAATTAAAGTTTGGAATAAAGCATCAAAAGATAATGAAGATGAAGAAGAAGAATAATATGAAACAATCCATTTTAGTATTTGCACTTCTAGTTTGTTCATTATGTTCTTTTGCACAACAGAAAATATGGACTTTACAAGAATGCGTAAATCATGCATTAGAAAATAATATTTCGATTAAGCAAGGTCAAAACACCTTATTAATAAATGATGAAGATATTACAGCTGCCAAAGGTCAGTTTCTACCTTCGTTTTCCGGAAGTATGGGAGAGCGAATGAGCATTGGTTCTGGATTTGATCCTGTAACCAACCAACGTATCAATAATCAAACAACACATTCATTTAATTATAATTTAAGTATTAGTCAGAATGTGTTTAACGGTTTTAGGACTTTAAACTTGTATAAGCAATCGCAGTTAACCCGCGAGACTAACGAGCTAGAACTAAACAGAATTAAAGATGATATTTCTTTAAATGTAGTTAATGCCTATTTAAACGTTTTGTTTAATAAGGAAACGCTAGAAACGGCAACGGCTCAGTACGCATTTAGTGAAAAACAATTGAGTCAAGTTCAATCATTGGTTGATGCTGGTGTGCAACCTAAAGCCAATATATATGATGCAGAAGCAACCTTAAGTCGAGATGCACAACAGGTTACTCTAGCAGAAAATAGTTTTAATTTATCACTACTGTCTTTATCTCAATTACTACAAGTTCCGTTTAATGGATTTAATGTTGAAATTATAGAAATTGATAGTCCTTCGGAAGCATTACTTTACACCAGTGTCTCACCCGTTTTAAATTATGCTCTTGAAAATAGAAATGAGATAAAAGTAGCCGAAAAGAATATTGAAAATTCTCTAATTGGAACAGAAATTTCTAAATCGGGTTATTATCCTTCTGTAAACCTTGGCTATGGATTCGGATCAGTTTGGAGTGAATCAAAAAATGATTTTGTTAAACAAGCCTTTTTTAGAGAACTTGACTTATTTAAAGGACACAATATTAGCTTGAACGTAAATATTCCTATTTTTTCGAGGTTTCAAAATAAAACAGCGGTAGCTAAATCTCGAATTCAAGAAGAAAATAGCAAACTGAATTTAGAGCAGGCCAAGTTGAATTTAGAATCAAATATACAGCGGGCTTTTACAGATGCTCAGGCTGCTTTTAAAGCTTTTGAGGCTGCTAAAAAATCGTTGGAATCTCAAACATTGGCATTTAACAATTCAAAAGAACGCTATGATATTGGAGCCATGACAGCTTTTGATTTGGAACAGGCCCGAGTGCAGCTTATTAACGCTGAATCTTCTTTAATAAATGCGAAATATGATTTTGTTTTCAAGACTAAAGTTTTAGACTTTTACATGGGAAAATCATTGACCAATTAATATGGCTTTAATTTTAAGTTTAGAAACAGCTACAACGAATTGCTCAGTTGCACTTTCAAATAATGGCAAAACCATTGCTATTAAAGAAGATAACGACAAAGGTTATTCGCATGCAGAACGACTTCATGTTTATATTGACGCTGTTTTAAAAGAAGCTGGAGTAAACGCAAACGATTTGGATGCCATAGCCGTTAGTAAAGGCCCTGGTTCTTACACAGGGCTGCGAATAGGCGTGTCTGCAGCAAAAGGATTGAGCTATGCTTTAGAGAAACCCTTAATTTCTATTCCTACACTAGAGGCTTTATCGCAACAAGTTAAAAATGATGATGGTGTTATTGTATCCATGCTTGATGCCCGACGTATGGAAGTGTATTCAGCGATTTACAGTTCTAATCATAATGAAATTAGAGAAACAAAGGCTCAAATTTTAGATAAAACCTCCTTTACTAGCTATTTAAATCAAGGCAAAGTTTATTTTATAGGGAATGGTGTTGAGAAAACAAAAACCTTAATTAATAACCTGAACGCCATTTTTATTGAGGGTAAATTACCTTCAGCAAATGAATTGGGTTTACTGGCATTTAATAAATACAAAATAAGCGACTTTGAAGATGTCGCTTATTTTGAACCTTATTATTTAAAAGATTTTGTGGCTCTGAAACCTAAATCTTAAGCGTTTTTACGTATTTCAACTTGATGAGGATAAGGAATATCAATACCTGCAGCATCAAGAGCTTCCTTAGTTTGTTCTGTTACATCAAAATAAACTGCCCAATAATCTGCAGTTTCACACCAAGGTCTTACGGCAAAATTAATAGAACTATCTGCTAATTCTATAACGGTAACAGAAGGCGCAGGATCTTTTAGGATTTTTGGATGTGAGGTTAAAACATTCATTAAAACCTCTTTAGTTTTTTTAATATCAGAATCATATCCAACACCAAAAATTAAGTCTACACGTCTGGTTCCTTCAGTAGAATAATTAATTATATTACCGTTTGATAAGGTTCCATTTGGGATTATAATTTCTTTATTAGAGAGCCCAGTAAGTTTGGTGGTAAAGATTTCAATTTGCTTAACCACACCTATTTCGCCTTGAGCTTCAATTAAATCACCAATTTTTATTGGTTTAAAAATCATAAGTAAAACACCACCTGCAAAATTCCCTAAAGACCCTTGTAATGCTAAACCTATTGCTAAACCAGCAGCAGCTAAAATGGCTGCAAACGATGTGGTTTCAACGCCAACAGTGCCAAGAACAACTACTATTAACACTATTTTTAATATCCATTTTAAAAGGTTCATTAAAAACTTTTTCAGACTAACATCATAATCTGCTTCTTCCATGGCTTTTCTTAAGCCTTTTAATATTAGCTTAATAACCCAAGAACCAATAATCCAAATGATTATGGCCCCAATAATTTTTAAACCATATTCTAAAATTAAATCAATCCATTTTTCAGCATCAATACTTTCTAAATCCATATTTTATGTTTTAATTCGATAATATACAAAACTAGCACTACCAGAAACTTCAAGCGAACTATTAAAGTGAATAAATTGTTAAAATTTAAATTACAACACTTATTAATGCTAGAATAGCAGGAATAGCTTGAATGTAAAATAATTTTATTTTTTTAGTTGAATAGGCGCCATATATGCCTGCAATGATAACACAAATTAAAAAGAACATGGTTGTGTTTATGTCTTTTTGAATCAATGAGAAGATCAGGCCTGCTGCTAAAAATCCGTTATAAAGTCCTTGGTTTGCAGCTAATACTTTAGTTTCTTCTGCAAATTGTTTAGATTTTAAACCAAATGCTTTAATACCTTTAGGCTTAGTCCACATAAACATTTCTAAAAATAAAAAGTAAAAATGTTCTACTGCAACAAAACAGATTAATATGCTGGTAATAAGTGTCATGGTTTCAAATTTTTTAAAAACTAAATTACACTTTACGAAATTTCCAATAGTTCATAACGGTTAATTGAAATAAGTAATTAATAATTGCATTTAGATCAAAGTTAACTATTTTTAAATACAAAAAAGCGCTCATAATTATGAACGCTTCGAATCCTAATAAAGAGGTGAAATTTAATCTACCTCAAAAGTGATTTTTACATTTACTCTAAATTCTGTAACCTCACCATCCTTTACACTTGCACTTTGGTCTTGTACATAAACCGAACGTATATTTTTAAGGCTTTTTGAGGCGTGTTTCACTGCTTTCTTAGTTGCGTCTTCCCAACTTTTGTCTGAATTTGATAATACTTCAATTACTTTTAATACTGCCATGGTCTTATACTATTTTAATTAGTTATTAAATAAAAAACCGATTAAGGTCTTATATTTTTGACACTATTATTTATGATAAGTCACAGATAATTAACCATTAATTGCCTCAACAGTTTCTACTTTTCCTGGAAGCATTTCTTTTAGCATATTTTCTATACCGCTTTTTAAGGTGTAGGTAGAAGAAGGACAACCGCTACAAGCACCTTGAAGCATCACACTAACGTTCTTTTCGTCAGAATTATAGGCAATAAATTGAATGTTACCACCATCACTGGCAACCGCAGGTTTCACATATTCTTCAAGTATATTTACTATTTCTTTTGAAATATCGTCAAGCGCTTCATAGTTTTTATCAAGTTGCTTAGTAGATTTTTGTAATGTCTCTTCTGCTCCTGGCAAAACAACATCTTTTCCAGACTCGATATAATTTCTAATAAATTCTCGAATTTCAATGGTAATATCCTGCCATTCTGTAATGTCAAATTTTGTTACCGATACGTAGTTTTCATCTATAAAAACACTTTTCACAAAAGGAAAATGGAATAACTCTGTAGCTAACGGCGAATGTTTGGCTTCTTGAATTGAAGTAAATTCAAATAAGGCAGTTACAATCTTTTTGTTCGCAACAAACTTCATCACCGCTGGGTTAGGTGTGCTTTCTGCATAAACTGTAACGGGTACTTTTTTCGTTGCAGCAGTATTCTCAACCACAATTCCACCGTCATTTAAATAAGCCTCAATCTGCTCTGCAACCTCATCTTGCACATCATTCCACTCTACAATATTATAACGTTCTACAGCTATAAAATTTCCAGAAATATAAACTTTCTTTACAAAGGGCAAATAGAATAATTGTTGAGCTAATGGCGATTCTTTTGCTTCGTCTATGTTATTAAACTCAAAACTCTGATGTTGAGTAATAAATTGATTTACCTCAAATTTTACAATGGCTTTATTTGACGTTTCTTGCACAGAAACCTTGAAAGTGTTCATTTCAGCTAATTT
Source organism: Algibacter luteus (assembly GCF_900141715.1). Taxonomy (GTDB): domain Bacteria; phylum Bacteroidota; class Bacteroidia; order Flavobacteriales; family Flavobacteriaceae; genus Arenitalea; species Arenitalea lutea. Next base: position 36,381 of record NZ_FQYK01000005.1, read on the forward strand.
TTTACAAAAATACTAAAAGAAAACTTTACTTATCCATATATTTGAGTTTTGTTGCCCGTTAATAAAGGCTAAAAAGATAAAGGTTAACTTTATCTTTTTTATGTGTAATTTTTTAATAATCAAGACGTTTGTATATAACTACATCTACTTGGTAGAAAATTTATGAATTTAAAAAACATCATTATAGTAGCACTTATAGCTATGTTTACCAATATAGCTACTTCGCAGGAAGGATTACCTATCTATACTGATTATCTAACCGATAATTATTATTTATTGCACCCTTCTATGGCAGGTGTTGCTAATTGTTCGAAAATCAGAATTACAGGTCGTCAACAATGGTTCGGACAAGATGATGCTCCTAAACTCTTAACCATGAGTATGAATGGAAGAATAGGAGATTCACAATCGGGTGTGGGTGGTATTTTATATGCTGATAAAAACGGTTATCATTCTCAAAAAGGAGCTTATTTAACTTATGCCCACCATTTAATGTTTTCTAGAAGTGAGGTTGATTTAAATATGCTATCTTTTGGTTTAAGCGCTGGATTTGTTCAATATCAATTAGATGAAACAACCTTTTTAAATGGAGCTCCTATACCAGACCCAATTATTAATGGAATTGTTCAGAACGAAACCAATTTTAATGTTGATTTAGGGTTTTCATATCACTATCTTGACTTTTATGCACACCTTACCGTTAAAAATTTATTAGAAAACGCTGGGGTTAACCGCGATACACAAATAACAAGTAATTTAAGACGCTATTTGGTTTCTGTTGGAAATGTATTTAGCAGATTGGGTAGTGAATGGAGCTTTGAACCTTCTGTAATGTTCCAATATAGAGACCTTACTAAAGAATCTGCTATTGATGTTAACGGAAAGGTTTACAAAGAAATGGATTTTGGTCAATTTTGGGGAGGCGTGTCTTACAGACAAAGCTTAGATGGTGCCGAATTTTTAACAAACCAAAATACAGTGAGTAGTCAAAAACTACAACAAGTAACTCCAATTTTAGGTGTAAATTATAACGATTTTATGTTTGCCTACACTTATACTTATCAAATGAACGACGTTGTATTTACAAACGGCGGCTTTCATCAAATTACATTAGGTTATAACTTTAATTGCAGGCGAGAACGTTTTGACTGTAAATGTCCTGCAGTAAACTAGTAAAAAAAGATTCAAAATTTGAATCTTTTTTTTGACTAATTTCAGATATATTAAGTTCTACTTTATTTAATTTAGTTAAATTTAGCCGTATAGCTAAAGCCAAATTAATATAATAAGAAAGACTCTCCATTCTAACATTCGAGATTCTTTTTTCAAAGGAATTAAATATGCCAGTAATAAAATCAGTAAGAGGGAAAGCACCTAGTATTCCAGACGATTGTTTCATAGCCGAAAACGCAACCATAGTAGGCGAAGTAACTATGGGAAACCAATGTAGCGTATGGTTTAGCGCCGTAGTTCGTGGCGATGTTAATTACATAAAAATGGGCAATAAAGTTAATGTACAAGACGGTGCGGTAATTCATGGCACCTATCAAAAATCGGCCACCACCATAGGTAACAACGTCTCTATTGGTCATAATGCCTTGGTTCATGGTTGCACCATTCACGACAATGTTTTGGTAGGCATGGGTAGTATTATTATGGACGGTTGTGTGGTAGAAAGCAACAGTATTATTGCAGCAGGCGCGGTGTTAACCCAAAACACTATGGTGAAATCGGGTAGCATTTATGCTGGAGTTCCAGCCAAAAAAGTAAAAGATATTAGTAACGAACTCATCTCGGGCGAAATAAACCGAATAGCCGATGCCTATATAAAATATTCAAGTTGGTTTAAAGAGTAGGGCGTTACCACAAGGGTCGGGCTTTCCATTACTAGTTTTGGCTCGATGTGCGCCTCGCCAAAAGCTAAGCATTGCAATCCCTAACGCAATTCACTAGTACTTTTAAAAATCAAGATATTCAACCCAATAATTAGCACCCAAAAGCGATTGCATCACTTCCGGTTTACCATTTGTGAAAAATTTGTTTTTAGGTTGAGTATTATCGGTATTTAATATATTATGGCGTTCTAAAATGGCTTTAGTTTGTCTTGCTACGGCTTCACCAGAATCAATAATTTTTACATGTTTCGGAAGCAATTCTAATAGCAATGGCATTAAATAGGGGTAATGTGTGCAACCTAAAACCAAATAATCAATATTCGCTTTAATCATCGGCTTTAAGTAAACCATTAAAAGCGTTTTCATCTCTTCAGAATTAAGTTTACCATTTTCAATAAGCTCAACAATACCATTGCCATTTTGTTCAACTACATTAATCGTACTAGCAAACAGGCTCGACGTTTTAGAAAACAATTCGCTACTTAAGGTTCCCTTGGTGGCTAAAATACCAACAGCATGGGTTTTGGTTTGCAAAGCAGCAGGTTTAATGGCGGGTTCTATACCAACAAGAGGTACATTGTAATTGGCTCGTAAATAATCAATAGCATTTGTTGTAGCAGTATTACATGCTACAACGATAAGCTTACAGTTTTTATTTAATAAATATTCTGTATTTTTTATGCTTAATTCTATAATTGCTTCTCTGCCCTTTGGGCCATATGGTGCATTAGCACTATCGGCTAAATAAATGGTGTTTTCATGAGGCAACAAAGCATGAATTTCTTTCCAAACAGATGTGCCTCCAACTCCTGAATCAAAAATACCAATTGGGTGTTTACTCATAGTTTAACAAAAATAAAAAAGCTGCCTTGTAAAAAGCAGCTTTTCATAATATTTATAAGGTAGATTTTTATTAGATACCTAATTGTTTTTTTACGTCTGCTAAAATATCATCACCGTCAGCAACAATTAAAGTAGCTCTATCTAAAACATATTGGTAACCTTTAGCCTTAGCAACATCGTTTATAGCTTTCATTGCAGCTTCCTGTATAGGCTTAAACAATTCAGCTTCTTTTTCAGCTAAATCTTTTTGTGCATCTGCTCTAAATTGCTGAATTCTTTGTTGTTTTTCCTGTAACTCAATCATTCTTTTTTGATTCTCTTCAGCCGTTTTTGTATTAGCTTCAGCATCATATTGACTTACAGTGTTTTGGTATTCTGTAATAGACGCTTGAATATCTGTTTGGTACGTTTTACTCAAAGCTTCAATTTCTGCTTGTGCTTTTTTAGCTGCAGGCATTGATGCAATTAATTCTTGAGTATTTATGTGAGCAACTTTACTTTGCGCTTGTGTAAAGCTAACAGATGCAATACATAGTACGGTTGCTAATAAAATAGTTTTCAATTGTTTCATTTTTAAATAGTATTAAGTGTGTTATAAATTATTATTCGTTTTTGTTTAAGTTGTTTATACTGTCCTTTGCTTTTTGTCTATCTTCTAAAATTTTCTTTTTTCTTTCTTCTAAAGCCTTTTTTCGAGCTTCACGTTCAGCTAATTTTTTTTGCCTGTTCTCTTCTATAAGTTCAGCTTTCGTTTTAGTTTCTCCCTCAATTTTGGCTTCAGTTGTTTTACCGGCTACCTCAGTGGTTTCATTGGCGGCTTCTGCGGTATTGTTTCTGGCGTCCAATTTGGCTTGTTTCGCTTTTTCTCTATCTGCTAATATTTTTTGACGTCTTGCTTCGGCCTCTTTTTTCTTAGCCTCACGCGCCTCTAAAATTTCTTGTCTGCGTTTTTCAACGGCACTTTCTCTAGCTTGCTTTTTTTCTTCTAAAGCTTTTTCTCTAGCTTCTTGTTCTTCATTTATTTCAGGAATTAACTCCTCTTCCTCGGCTGCTTTTCGTTCTGCTTTTGTTGTAACTTGCTTTCGTTTTGAAGATCTTGTGATACTTCTTAAAACCTGCTCGCTAATGTCAAACTGTTTTGCAGAATACAACATCACAGCGTCTGATGATTTATCAAATATAAAATCATATTTTCTGCCTTCAGCCATATCTTGAACTGCTGCAAAAATTTGATCTTGTATGGGTTGCATCAATTGTCTTTTTTGAATAAACAAATCGCCATTAGGCCCAAATCGCTTTTGTTGATAATCTAAAATCTCATTTTCTTCAAAAGCAATATCTTCTTCGCGCTCATCAACAAGTTCTTTTGTTAAAAGCGCTTTTTCGTTACTTAAATCTTTTCGCTTTTGCTCAACCGTTGCTAATTTTGCTTGAATCTCGTTTTTCCATTTCTGAGCTTTATCTTCTAATTGTGCTGTGGCTTCTTGATATTCGGGTACATTTTGTAAAATATACTCGGTATCAATATAAGCAATTCTTACCCCACGTTGTGCATGCGAATAAAAGCTTAGTGTAAAAACTAATGTCAGTAAAAAAAGAACTTTATTTTGCATCTGTTTAATATTTTATAATTTATCTTTTATAAATTCTAAAATGACAGATGGTTATTCTCTGCCTTTTTGAACTTGGTTTTCAAAATTAACGAATTTTAATCTTAAAAATTTTAATTCTCATGCAAATCATTATTGTGTTATTAGAAAATATCGTGCCAAAGTATTTTTTTTAGTTAAAACTGTTGTCCAATTATGAAATGAGTTTCCCATCCATTTTTAGTAGTTTGCCCAGGTAATGGATCAAAACCATGGCCAAAATCAATACCTAATAAACCAAATGCTGGCATAAATATTCGAATACCTAATCCTGCAGAACGCTTGATGTTAAAAGGATCGAAATCTCTAAAATTTTCGTACGATGAACCACCTTCAATAAAACCAAGGGCATAAATTTTAGCCGATGCTTTTAATGTTATAGGATAACGAAGTTCTAATGAGAATTTATTGTAAATACTTGAACCATCTTGAGATGCCTGCCCTGTAGTTTCATCTAAATGGGTAAGCGATTGGTTTGGATAACCACGTAATTGAATAACTTCTCTTCCATCTAACGAGAAATTACCTAAACCATCTCCTCCTAAATAAAAACGCTCAAAAGGTATTACACCTCTGGCATTATTATATGCTCCTAAAAATCCAAATTCTATTTTTGGCCTTAAAACTAAATTTTTTGTTATTTGAGTATACCACTCACCAGAGAATTTTACTTTGTAAAACTCTAACCAATTGAAGCGTTTTTGGTCAATTTCAGTGATGTCATTAGTGGCTTCAATATACTCAATATCTGCAGTGCTATCAGCATTGTTTCTTCTTTCTACGGCGTCATCGTAATCATCTGAAAGTTGTTCGTAGTCAACACCGTTAAATAAAGAATAAGGGAGCGAAAATTTTGCGCTAAAGGCGAAGTTAGACCCTCCTGTTGGGAAAATAGGATCAACACTTGTGTTATTTCTACTTAAGCCAAAAGTGTATGATAAATTGTTTGAGAAACCATCACCAAATGTAAATAAACCTGTGTTGTAGTTATTTAAGTCATAACGTTGGTAACTTACTGCTTGCGATAAGGTGAAATAGTCATCTGGAACCGATAATCTTTTAGCTAATCCAAAGGTTAAACCTGTAATGTTAAAACTTCTACTTTTATCTGCGTTTCCTGTTGTGTAATCGTATAAAAACTGTTTGGTATGCGATAAAGATGTAGAGAATTGTACTGGACGTTTTCCTCCTAACCAAGGTTCAGAAAATGAGAAACTATAGGTTTGATAGAATCGACTAGCTTGCAAACGTAGCGATAATTTCTGTCCGTCACCCATTGGAATTGGCTTATAAGCTTCTTTTTTAAAGATGTCTTTTATAGAAAAGTTGTTAAATGATAAACCAAGTGTTCCTATAAAACCTCCACCGCCGTAACCACCTTGTAGTTCTATTTGGCTAGATCCAGTTTCTTGAACTGCATATTCCATATCAATAGTGCCTTCTACGGGGTTGGGATTGTTAAAATTTGGAGTTATTTGTTGGGCATCAAAAAAGCCTAATTGCCCAAGTTCTCTAACCGTTCTTACCACATTGGCTTTGCTGTATAATTGTCCAGGGCGTGTACGTAGTTCTCTATAAATAACATGGTCGTTGGTTTTATCATTTCCAACAACTGAGACGCTGTTAAAATAAGCTGGTTTTCCTTCAGAAATTCTAACTTCAATATCAATAACATTATTATCAGCACTTACCTCCACAGGGTTTACACTCGAGAATAAATAGCCGTTATTTTGATATTGATTTGTAATATCTTGAGCATCTGGTTTCGAATTGTCGGCTATTCTTTTTTGTAATAAGATTCCATTGTAGGTATCGCCTTTTCTAATTCGTAACAATCTACTAAGTTGTTCGTTTGTATAAACGGTATTACCAATAAATTTAATGTCTCCAAAAGTATATTGCTCACCTTCATTAACTTTAATTACTAAAGAAATGGTTTTATCATCGTTATAAATCAAACTGTCCGATAATATTCGGGCATCTCTATATCCATTTTCTTTATAAGTATCAATTACATGACCTAAATCTGCTTGATACGATGAGTCTATGAATTTTGAACGTTTTAAAACCCTTATTGGGTTAATTTTCTTAGTGCCTTTCATGCTTTTTCTAAGTTTTTTATCACTCAGAACGTCGTTGCCTTTAAAGGTTATATCTTTAATTTTTACTTTTTCACCTTTATCTATATTCAACACCATATTTACTCTTGAGGCTTTCACGGTATCTTGCACCTCAATGGTATTAATATGTACTTTAGTATTTAGGAAACCTTCTTTTTTGTATTTTTTAGTAAGAAAGTTTTTGGTAGTTGTAATTAAGTTTTCGGTGACTTTAGTTCCTTTTGTTAGTTTATTCTCTTTAACTATACCTTCAACTTTACCCTTTTTAACGCCTTTGACTTTTAGTTCGTTGAGTTGAGGTAAATCAAATAATTTAATCTGCAAGTAAGCCACATTATCTTCTATTTTAGTAACGTATACTTCTATATCGCTAAATAGTTTAGAGTTCCAAAGTTTTTTAATGGCATTACCTATGTCTTCACCAGGGATTGTAATTTCTTGACCTTTTCTTAAACCAGAATAGGCTATGATAGTTTGTTCGCTAAATGCAGTGTTTCCGGCAACTGAAACTTCGCCTAAAGTGTATTTTTTTCCTTCTATAAAGTTAGAATTTTGTGAACTAACATTAAAAAAGCTAATAAAAAATAGTATTGCAATGCAGTTCTTTAAATATGATGTAGTAGATATATTTTTAGCTAAGTTGTTCACTTGTTTTCCCAAATCGTCGTTCTCTTTTTTGATATTCAATAATAGCTTCATATAAATGCTGCTTTGTAAAATCTGGCCATAAGACACTTGTGAAATATAATTCTGCATATGCAATTTGCCATAATAAAAAGTTGCTTATACGTTGTTCTCCACTGGTTCTAATTAGCAAATCTACATCTGGTAAATTTTGCGTGTAAAGATGCTCATTTATAATTGATTCATCAATATTTTCGGGAGAAATTATATTATTTTTAACTTTAATACTTATTTCCTTAACAGTGTTTATGATTTCTTCTCTAGAGCCATAACTTAGTGCAAGTGTTAGGGTCATTCTAGAATTATCTTTTGTGTTTTCTATAACTTCAAAAAGTTCTTTGTATACTTTGGTCGGTAAAGAATTTAAAGCACCAATGGCAGATAGTTTAATGTCGTTGTCTTGCAGTGTTTTTATTTCTTTTTTCAAAGAGGACACTAAAAGTTTCATAAGTGTTTGTACTTCTAATTTTGGTCTATTCCAGTTTTCAGTTGAAAAAGCATAAAGAGTTAAGTTTTTTATGCCAAGTTCAGCGCTAGCTTCAACAGTTTGTCTTACAGATTTGGTTCCGTTTTCATGACCAAAAGCGCGCATCATGCCCTTTTGTTTTGCCCAACGCCCATTTCCGTCCATAATTATGGCAATATGTTTAGGTAATGATTTTGTATGAATACTGTTCTTTAAATCCATTTTATTCTACGCAGTAGCAAGGGTTTTCTCCAAAGGTGTAAGTTAATGTAATTCCAGAAAACACATACCAGTCGTTATTATTTATATTTCCAAAACGCAATGATTGTAGTTCTGCTGCATCAGGGTTACTTCCATCAAGTTCGTCTGAGAAGGTATATCGCGCACCAACTTCAATACCTAAAATAAAATTCTCTAAAACATTGGTTTTAAACCCTATAGCCATAGGAATTCCATAAGCCCAACTCGAGGTGTCTTCTTGTGTTTGTGCACCGTTTGAAAAATAGTGATTATCGTGATAAGCCACTGTAATACCTGAATATAAATATGGAGTTCCTAGCTTTTCACCAGAGTGCAGGTTAAAATCTAAAAATGTAAATTCCATACCTAATGAGATTTCAGTTATTTTGCTCGAGAACTCATAGCCTCTTTGAATACGTCTTGGGTCGTCTGAATTGGTATCGATACCTTCTAATTCACTAAAAATTATTGAGCCTCTGTAGGAATGTCTTTTACTTCTATTCCATTTATATAAACCGCCAATAGCGAATTGATTTGGTGAAATATAGTCGGTAGCACCTACGTCTCCAATAAAATTACTTCCACCTAAAAAAACGCCAATTTCGTTAATTTGGCTAAAGCTTAATTGAGTGCTTAAAATGCTTAATATCAATATGGTTAAATGCCTCATAAATATTCAAAAGTTTGCAAATATAATAAATAAGATTAGCCCATAACAATTTGAGCTGAATAGTATTAGTGTAAAACAGAAATTCTTTTGAAATATTGTTAAGTTATTTAAGCGAATTACGTTTATCTTCTCCCCAAAGCAGCTTTTTTCTTAAGGTTGCTAAAAAGCTTTCGTTTAGAAGGTCTATCATCTTAATTTTAAAATCTGCCTTTTTAATTTTAATAAGTGTGCCGTTATCTAGTGTGGCAATTCTAGAATCTAAGGAAATTAAATGCTGTTTTTCTCGACCGTTTACTCTAAGGTGAATTTCTGTAGAATCGGGAATAACCAATGGTCTAGCACTTAGGTTATGAGGCGCAATAGGAGTTAAAACAAAGTTAAGTGCACCTGGAGTAATTACAGGGCCGCCGCAGCTTAATGAATATCCTGTTGAGCCAGTAGGTGTAGAGACAATTAAACCATCACTCCAATATGAATTTAAAAATTCGTCATTTAAATGTGTATCAATGGTAATCATAGCAGTTGTGTTTTTTCTGCTTACTGAAATTTCATTTAAAGCAAAATTCATCGATTTTATATCCTCATTTTCAGGAACTGTTTCAACAGTTAGTATTGAACGTTCAGAAATTCTGTATTTTCCATCTATAATATTTTGAATGGCCTCTTCAATGGCATCAACTTGAATAGTAGCTAAAAACCCTAATCTTCCCGTATTAATGCCAATTATAGGAATACCTAAATCTTTCACAAACATGGTTGCTCTAAGAATAGTACCATCGCCACCAATACTCACTAAAAAACTAAAACTTTCATCAAGTTCGGTAAATGTTTTATACTTATGGTAGTCTTTTATATTGTGAGGTTCTTTGTCTATAAGCTTGTAAAACTCCGTTTCGATATAAGCATCGATGCCTTTACTTTCAAGAAAATTGAAAAGCGTTTCAACCGATTGTGGTGTTGTTACATTAAAATATCGTCCAAAAATGGCAACCTTCATGTGTTTATTCTATTTTCTATGGTTGTTTGGTATTTTGTATTAAGTTCAAAATATTTTTCACCAAACTACATGTTTAAATATTTTTTTAAATAGTCTGAACGTTCTTTTAATGTTTCAAGATATCCATCTTCTTCATGTCCAGAAACAATGTTATAGCTATAGCGTCTAAATGTTTGTATAATTTCATTAAGCCCAGTATTCCCTATCTTTAAGGTTACTTGAACCAAATCGGTGTTCATTCTAGAAATAAATGCGCCTAAAAGTTTACCGTCGTTCGATTCAACAATCTGACTTATCTCACTAAATGAATAATCGTTTATACCTTTTTCCACGATTAAAATACCTCCAGCTTCAGAGAAAAAAGGCGATTCGCTAAATAAACTGATAACATCATTTAATTCATAATAACCTAAATACTTGTTATGAATATCTAAGACAGGCATGACATTGGTTGAATTTACAGCAAAAGTTTCCAAAATATCGAGCCAAACGGTATTTTTTCTAACATAAAAATCTTCCAATGCGTATTTATACTCGCTTAGTTGTTTGTCGGCGTCAAAAATATGGGCATCGGTCTCAGAAAAACAACCTAAATAGGCACCGGTATCGTCTTTTACAGGAATATGCGAGAATGTTAGTTGATTAAACAATAATTGTAAATCTCTTGTTTTACTATTAATGTTTAACGGTTTTATGTCATTAATTATAAGTTCTGAAAGTTTCATCGTTCTTTCCTAATATAAATTGATAATTCAAATAAACTAACTGCACATTCCATTTTAATAGTACTCTTAAAATGTACCGCAAATTAATCAAAAAAATAGTACCAATGCTTGTTGTACTTTGTATTTTTGTCTTTTAAAATAGATTTATGACAAAGTTAAGTGTTAATATTAATAAGATAGCAACCTTAAGAAATTCTAGAGGAGGCGATGTGCCAAATGTAGTACAGTTTGCAAAAGATGTGCAACGATTTGGTGCGGAAGGAGTGACTATACACCCAAGACCTGATGAAAGACATATAAGATATCAAGACGCTCGCAATTTAAAACCAGAAGTTTATACCGAATATAATATTGAAGGAAATCCAATAGAATCATTTATTAATTTGGTGTTAAATGTGAAGCCAACACAGGTTACGTTAGTGCCAGATGCTGTTGATGCTATAACAAGTAATGCAGGCTGGGATACTATAAAACACAAAGATTTTTTAGTTGATGTGATTAAAGAATTTCAAAACAACAATATTAGAACTTCAATATTTGTTGATCCAGTTTTAAAACAAATTGAAGGCGCCAAAGAAACTGGAACTGATAGAATCGAGCTTTATACTGAGGCATTTGCGCATCAATATAGTAAAGGAGATTTTGAAGGGATAAAATCATATGTTGAAAGTGCCGAATTAGCAAATAATTTGGGTTTAGGAATTAATGCAGGACATGATTTATCGCTTGATAATATTGAGTTTTTCAATGAGAACATACCAAATTTGTTAGAGGTATCAATTGGGCATGCATTAGTTGCAGAGAGTTTATATTTGGGTGTAGAAAATGTAATTCAAATGTATTTAAACAAACTTAAATAATGCTTTTACATTCAAATATTTTAGGAGAAGGAAAGCCATTTGTTATCTTACATGGGTTTTTAGGCATGAGCGATAACTGGAAAACCCTTGGGACACAGTTTAGTGAAGAAGGATTTGAAGTGCATTTGGTAGATCAGCGTAATCACGGAAGAAGTTTTCATGATACCGAGTTCAATTATGAGGTATTAGTTGAAGACTTAAAACAGTATTGCGATGTTAATAATCTTACCAATATAGTGCTATTAGGGCATTCCATGGGCGGAAAAACAGCCATGTTATTTGCTGCAACTTATCCTGAAATGGTTTCAAAATTAATAGTTGCCGATATTTCACCTAGATTTTACCCAGTGCATCACGAGGCTATACTAGAAGGTTTAAGTGCTTTAGATTTTAATGAAATATCTTCAAGAGGTGAGGCAGATAAAGTTTTGAGCCACTTCATATCAGATCAAGGAATCCGTATGTTTTTACTTAAAAATTTATATTGGGTAGAAAAAGGACAATTAGGGTTACGAATCAATTTAGAAGTTTTAAAAAATGAAGTTGCCGAGGTTGGTGAACCCTTGCCAAGTTATGCCAGATTTGAAAATGACACCTTGTTTTTACGTGGAGATCGCTCTGAATATATAGGAGTTGAAGATGAACGCATTATAAAAAATCACTTTTCAAAGGTTAAGATTGTTGCCATTTCCAATGCTGGACATTGGTTACATGCCGAAAATCCGAAAGACTTTTTTGAAGCTGTAATTAATTTCGTAAATTCATAAATAAATATAAAAAACATGAATTTAATTTTAAGACTACTTCTTAACGCTGTGGCGGTATTTGCTCTTGCAAATATCTTAACTGGTGTTTATGTAGATGGATATATATCGGCAATAATTGTTGCACTTGTATTGTCTATCCTAAACCTATTTGTAAAGCCCATTTTGATAATTTTCACATTGCCTGTAACCATCATAACTTTAGGGTTATTTCTGCTCGTAATTAATGGATTAATTATTCTGTTAGCAGATAAATTTATTGATGGTTTTTCAGTCGAAAATATATGGTGGGCAATCTTATTCAGTATTCTTTTATCTATACTTCAATCGCTTTTACAGTCTTTCTTGAAAACAGATAAAAAATAGCTTCAAAATCAAGTAATTAAAAACTTTGTTGGGATGTAAAAATGTATTATTTTTGCATCCCAATTTTAGTCACAGAAATCGCTGTACATTAAAGGCTTAGAGTTTCTACTAAATTTGGATATTTTCGCGTAAGCGTGAATTAATTAATTTAGGTTTAAAAACCTTTTGTTAAACTCCCGTAAAAGGGTTTTATATCATTTAAAATGAATATTACAAGAGAAAACGTTGATGCATTAAATGCTGTAGTAAAAGTTGATATCGCTAAAGAAGATTATAGCGATAAAGTAGAAAAAATATTAACAGATTACCGTAAAACAGCTAACATTCCTGGTTTTAGAAAGGGGCACGTGCCTATGGGGATGGTTAAAAAGCAATACGGAAAAGCTGTTTTGGTTGATGAAGTAAATAAGTTATTACAAGATGCTTTAAACAAATATTTAACTGAAGAAAAATTAGATGTACTTGGGCAACCTTTACCTAAAACTCAAGATGAAATAGATTGGGATGCCGATAAATTTTCTTTTGAATTTGAATTGGGTCTTGCTCCAGAATTTAAAGTAGAATTGAAAAGTAAAAAAGCCATCACGCAATACCATATTATTGCTGATGATAAAATGATTAATGAGCAAATTGAGCGTATTCAAAAACAATACGGTAAATTAGTTTCTCAAGATACTGTTGAAAAAGACAGTGAAATAACGGGTACTTTTACTAACGAGGAAAAAGAGATAAACAATACAGTAACTTTAACTTTAGATAAGTTTAAAGGAAAATCTACTGCAAAACAATTTATTGGCGCTAAAGTTGGCGATGTTATTACATTAAAAACTAAAGGACTTTATGATGACGAGCATGAATTAATGCATGCTTTAAAATTAGGACATGATGATGTTCATGGATTAGATGTTGAAGTTAATTTTGAAATTACTGAAATTAACGAACGTGAATTAGCTGATTTAGATCAGGAATTATTTGATAAGCTTTTTGGAGTAGGAAATGTAACTTCTGTAACCGAATTAAAAGCCAAAATAAAAGAAGATGCCGAAAAGCAATTTGCGCAACAAGCAGACCAAAAACTGTTAAACGATGTCACTGAATATTTAGTTGAAAATACTAAATTCGATTTACCTGCCGAGTTTTTAACAAAATGGATGCAAACAGCTGGCGAGCAAGAATTAGATGCAGACCAAGCAAGAGAAGAATACGAGAAGTCTGAAAAAAGCTTGCGTTATCAGTTAATAGAAGGAAAGTTAATTGAAGAAAATAACGTTCAAGTAACTATGGACGATATTAAGAATCATGCAAAAGAAATGATTAAAGGGCAAATGGCTCAATTTGGTCAAATGAATCCTTCTGATAAAGAGTTGGATGATATTGCTGCCAGAGTGTTAGGTAATCAGGATGAGGCACGTCGTATATCAGAGCAGTTAATTAGCCAAAAATTACTTGGTCTTTATAAGGAAAAAGCAAATATTAAAGTAAAAGAATTAAGTTACGAAAACTTTGTTAAAGAAGTTTACGGTGACAAATAGATAAATAATAAATGCTTATATTTAAGCGCTTAAATCAAAAGATTTAAGCGCTTTTTTATTAAAAACAAAATTCACATTTAATTCATTAAAACTTATCTTTATGTAAGTCAGATGGTTAAATAAAAAACACAATAAAAACGACTATGGATTACGCAAAAGAATTTGAAAAATTCGCGATAAAAGACCAAGGTATAAGCAGTACATACTATAATAAAATTATAAGTAGCATGTATCCTACTAACCTTACACCGAATATTATTGAAGAGCGCCAAATGAATATCGCAATTTTCGATGTATTTTCTCGTTTAATGATGGACAGGATTATTTTCTTAGGAACAGGAATTAATGATCAAGTGGCCAATATTATTCAGGCTCAATTATTATTCTTAGAAAGTACAGACGCTAATAAAGATATTCAAATATATATCAATTCTCCAGGAGGAAGTGTTTATGCGGGCTTAGGTATATATGATACCATGCAATTTATAAAACCAGATGTAGCAACTATTTGTACTGGTATGGCAGCTTCTATGGGGGCCGTATTGTTATGTGCTGGTGAAAAAGGTAAGCGAAGCGGATTAACGCATTCGCGTGTCATGATTCATCAACCTTTAGGCGGAGCGCAAGGTCAAGCTAGTGATATTGAAATTACGGCTAGAGAAATTTTAATTCTAAAAGAAGAACTTTATAAGATAATTAGTAAGCATTCAGGACAAGATTACGACAAAGTATATGAAGACAGTGATAGAGATTACTGGATGAAAGCTGATAAGGCCAAAGAATACGGTATGATAGACGAGATTTTGGCTCGCAAATAAATAATTTGTAATTTTAAAGAATTGTTACAGAGGTAATTATAACTTTTTACTCTCAAAATTAAATAAGATTAATGGCAAAAGAAGAATTAGAATGTTCGTTTTGTGGTCGTAAAAAACCTGAGACAAACTTGTTGATTGCGGGATTAGATGCACACATCTGTGATAGATGTATTGAGCAAGCTCATGGTATTGTACTAGAGGAATCAAAACAAAACGATAGCAGTGACTTATCTGCAGAATTAAAACTTCGTAAACCCCAACAAATTAAGGCGTTTCTGGATGAATATATTATAGGTCAATCGTCAACTAAAAAAGTAATGTCGGTTGCTGTTTATAATCACTACAAAAGATTATTGCAACCAGTTACTACAGATGATATAGACATTCAAAAAAGTAATATCATCATGGTTGGGCAAACGGGTACAGGTAAAACATTAATGGCGAAAACCATTGCTAGAATGTTAAATGTACCATTGGCTATTGTTGATGCAACGGTTTTAACTGAAGCTGGTTATGTAGGTGAAGATGTTGAAAGTATTTTAACGCGCTTGTTACAAGCCGCTGATTATAACTTAGAAAAAGCAGAAAAAGGCATTGTTTTTATTGATGAAATTGATAAAATTGCTCGTAAAAGCGATAACCCATCTATAACTAGAGATGTTTCTGGTGAAGGTGTTCAACAAGCATTACTTAAGCTTTTAGAGGGTACCGTTGTTAATGTCCCACCTAAAGGAGGGCGTAAGCATCCAGACCAAAAGTTTATTGAAGTCAACACAGAAAATATATTATTTATTGCCGGTGGTGCTTTTGATGGTATTGATCGTGTTATTTCAAAACGTTTAAATATGCAAGCAGTTGGTTACAGCGCATCAATGTCTGATGAAGTTGTCGATCAAGATAACCTTCTGCAATATATTATACCAAAAGATTTAAAAGATTTTGGTTTAATTCCGGAAATTATAGGACGTTTACCGGTATTAACATACATGGATCCGTTAGATGCAGATACTTTAAGAGCCATATTAACAGAACCAAAAAACGCTATAATCAAACAATACAAAAAGTTGTTTGAGATGGATAATATAGACTTTACCATCACAGACGGGGCTTTAGGATTTATTGTAGATAAAGCAATTGAATATAAATTGGGTGCCAGAGGATTACGTTCTTTATGCGAAGAAATTTTAACCGATGCAATGTTTGAATTGCCAAGTAGTAACGAGAAAAAATTAAATGTGACAAAGGCTTATGCCGAAGATAAATTAACAAAAACAACTTTAAAGAAACTTAAAGCAGTTTCTTAAATAGTTTGTCAATTAATATTATAAAAAAACCACGCTATATAGCGTGGTTTTTTTTATTTATGGATATTAATTAATATGGATATACGTTATTTAGTTTTTGTTACTCTTTTAATCTGACGTAAAAGTATAGCTAATAAATACATGGGCAATGACCACAAACTGTGTTTTAGACTATAAGACGAAATACTCGTTTAAAAACTTTTTTGGTAGCACTTAATCGATATGACAACCTTTTATCGATAAAATCTAAATGATGAATATGAATTTGATGTGTAAAATAGTTTGAGATTTTTTAACTTCATAGTTTGTTTTGCTAATTATTACATATGAAGAAGTTAAGAACCTTGATTTAATAAATCAATAAATGTTCTAGAATGAGTTTTGAAGAAAGTGGTTAGTTGTTCAGTTTCAGTAAATCTTCAATATAATCACGAGAATTTGAAAGTCTAGGTACTTTATGTTGTCCACCTAATTTGTCATTTAATTTTAACCAATCATGAAACAAATGTGTGCGTGCAATATTTATTTTCGGCTTGTTAAGGGTGATATTATTATAACGTTTTGCTTCATAATCTGAGTTTAATGATTTTAATGCATTATCAAATAATTCATTAAAATAATCGAGATCCTTAGGAGGTGTTTTAAACTCTATTAACCACTCATGAGCACCTTTTTCTTTGCCTTTCATAAAAATTGGTGCTGCAGTAAAATCTACAATTTCTGACTTGGTTCGTTTGCAAACTTTTTTGAGTGCGTTTTCTGCATTTTCAATAATGAGTTCTTCTCCAAAAACATTTATATGATGTTTAGTTCTTCCAGAAATTTTAATACGGTAAGGATTTAAAGACGTAAATCTTACGGTATCACCAATTTTATAACGCCATAAACCTGCGTTTGTAGTTATAATGACTGCGTAATTTTTATTGAGTTGAACCTGGCTAAGTGGAATAGCTTTTTCTTCTGAAGTCGCATACACTTCCATTGGGATAAATTCATAAAAAATACCATAATCCAGCATCAGTAGTAATTCTGAGGAATTATTTTGATCTTGAATGGCAAAAAAACCTTCAGAGGCATTGTAAATTTCATAGTATTTAAATTCCTTATTTGGTAGAATTTTTTTGTACTGATCTTTATAAGGTGTAAAGCTAACGCCACCATGAAAATACACTTCTAAATTTGGCCAAACTTCATGTAAATTTTGTTTTCCAGAACTTTCTAACACGTTGTTCAACAAGACAAGCATCCAAGAAGGTACTCCTGCTAGACTGGTAACATTTTCGTTTATAGTTTCATCAACTATAGCTTGCATCTTATGCTCCCAATCGCTCATTAGTGAGACTTTGTTACTTGGAGTGCTGCTAAACTCTGCCCAAAATGGCATATTATCAATTAAAATAGCCGATAAATCGCCAAAAACAGTACCGTTTTCTTTGTACAATTCCTTACTACCTCCTAACCTTAAACTCTTGCCAGTAAATAGTTGCGAGTTTTCGTTGTTGTTTAAGTACATACACAACAAATCTTTACTGGCTGCATAATGGCAATCTTCTAATGATTCTTCGCTTACAGGTATAAATTTACTTTTTGCGCTTGTAGTTCCACTTGACTTAGCAAACCATTTAATAGGTGTGGGCCAGAAAATGTTGTTTTCACCTTGTCGCGATCGTTCAATTGTACTTTGCCATCCCGTGTAATTCTTAATGGGAACGCGTTCTGCAAACGTTCTATAATTTTTAATAGATGCAAAATCAAATTCCTTACCTATTTCTGTATTTTTCGCAAAATCTAACAAGCTCAATAAGAGCTCTTCCTGCACTTCGTTTGGGTACTTTAAAAACAATTCAATTTGATGAAATCGCTTTTTTAAAAACCATGACGCAATAGAATTTACTAATGGAATTGACATATTTATGCTATCTTTAAGATTCTAAAAATAAGACTTTTTTTTATGACCTACCAAGGTGTTCTAACAAAAATGGAAACTGAATTTACTAGTCCAATTCAGTATTATTTAGTGTTTGAGAATGATTTTATAAATATGAATCAATTACTCAATAAAACTATTACCATACAATTTGTAAAATATCAGTGTTTAAACTGTGGATTGGATAAACCGATATTCAGACAAGGTTATGATAGGCAATGTTTTTACGATGTAGCACAAGCGGGAGATTGGATTATGAGACCAGAGTTAAGTACAGCACATTTAGATATTGCCGATAGAGATTTAGAATATGAGAAAAAAGTTCAGTTACAACCGCACATCGTTTATTTAGCGAATTCAAGTAATGTAAAAGTTGGGGTGACTAGAAAAAGCCAAGTTCCCACACGCTGGATAGATCAAGGGGCACATGAAGCCATTGAAATTGTTGAGGTCCCAAATAGGTATTTGGCTGGAGTCACAGAAGTTGCGCTTAAAGATTATGTAGCCGATAAAACCAATTGGCGCTCGATGCTTAAAAACGATATAAAAGATGAAAATTTAGTAGAATGGCGCGAACGTTTAAAATCTTATATTCCAGAAGAAGCAAAAGATTATTTTATTGAAAGTAATACAGAAACAAACCTCGAATTTCCAGTATTTAAATATCCTGAAAAACCAAAAAGCTTAAATATTGTTAAACAACATGCTTACACAGGTAAATTAGTAGGTATAAAAGGGCAATACCTCATTTTTGAAGATGAAACCGTTTTTAATGTACGTGCTAATGAAGGCTTGGTTGTTCAAATAACAATTCATTAAGTCATTTTTAACAAGGTTGTAACGGGTTAATTTTCTGTTATTTAGTATCTTGAAAATAAAAAATGAAAATTCCAGTAATGTTTTATGTAGCACTTACTACATTTATTTTAGTATTGCTCACCGTTATGGTTTCTATGAATATTGCTTTTTCATGGGTATTTTATACCATGTGTTTGGGGCAAGCCTTTCTATTAATTATGGTTTATAAGGTTTTAAAAGACCGTTATAGTACTGATAAAACTTTTGATCATTTTTATGAAGATAGACCCATAAATTACAGAAAAAATAATAACGATTCTTAAAATTGAAGAGGGAAGAAAATAATAAATCCCATAAACAATTAATGTAAATGGGATTTTAAATTATGAGAAGTTATATATGATTATATATCCTCTTGATCTCTTAAGTTTTGAATATATGCTGCTTTTTGCACTTCACGACGTCTTTTTACAGAGGGTTTAGTGAAAAACTGACCATCTCTAAGGTTCTGCATTACTTTAATATTTCTGTGTTTACGTTTGTAACGTTTTAAGGCGCGTTCTATATTCTCGCCATCTTTTACTATAATCTTTAACATAGTTTGAATTTAATATTTGATTTTTTTGTTTTAGGCTTATCCTAAATACGTTTTTAATATTTTATTTTTTGAGGTATGACGTAATTTACGAATACCTTTTTCTCTTATTTGTCTTACTCTTTCTCTAGTTAATCCAAAATTTTCTCCTATTTCCTCAAGGCTTTTGGGTGTTTTTGCATTAATACCAAAAAAGTGCTTTATCACAATCGCCTCTTTTTCTGATAACGTGTTTAATGCACGATTAACTTCAATGGTTAATGAGTTTTTTATCAGTGAAGCATCAGGTCTTGGAGATTCGCTAGACTTTATAACATCGTATAAATTAGACGTCTCTCCTTCTTTAAACGGTGCATCCATGGAAACATGTTTACCCGAAATCTTCATGGACTGCTTTACATCATTAACAGTTAAATCTAGATTAGTAGCAATTTCTTGTGCACTTGGCGCTCGCTCATGCTGCTGTTCTAGATACGAATAGGCTTTATTAATTTTACTAATTGAGCCAATTTTGTTCAAAGGTAATCTAACTATTCGAGATTGTTGTGCTAATGCAGATAAAATTGCTTGACGAATCCACCATACTGCATATGATATAAACTTAAAACCTCTAGTTTCATCAAATCGTTTTGCCGCTTTAACCAGTCCTGCATTGCCTTCGTTAATTAAATCGGGTAATGATAGTCCGTGATTTTGGTATTGCTTTGATACTGAAACTACAAAACGTAAGTTGGCTCTTGTAAGTTTATCTAATGCCTCTTGGTCTCCTTGTCGAATACGTTTTGCTAGTTCCACTTCTTCATCGGCTGTGATTAAGGGAATTTTGCTAATATCCTGAAGGTATTTATCCAGAGATTTAGTTTCACGATTGGTAACTTGTTTTGTAATTTTTAATTGGCGCATATATTATTATAGATTTTATGAAATTAGACTTCCTTATAACATAGTCAAAAAAGTCAGAAAACCTAATAAAACAGGATGTTTTTAAGTAAAAACGCGTAAAAACGTTCAAAAATCTTCAAATTTTGACGTTTTTTAACGTTTTATTGATATTAGGTAGAAACTTGTCTCAAGGCTAAATGACTCAGATTTTTTTATAAACACTATTTTACTGTGTCTTTTACTTTTTTCTTATTGCCTAATAATCCACCTAAAACATTTTTTACAGCATCTTTTGTTGTGCTGGTGGTGGTTGAATCTTTGGTTTTGTTACCTCCAACAATATCTCCTAAAACATCTTTTATAGCATCATTTTGTTTTTGCTTTACAGAATCTGTTTTTTGTTTATTCCCACCAATAACATCACCAATTAAATCTTTTACCTTGTCCTTACCTTGATTAAGTAATTTTTGTTTCTCAATCTCAATAAGTTGTTTGGTTAAAGTCGAAACTCCACTTGTTAAATCGGTTTTAACAGTGGGGCTGTTAAAACTTCCTCCAATATTTGCTGTAACCGGAATGGTAATTTTATTCGTTTCTTCGGAATTTATCTTACCTATTAGCCTGTTTATATCACTTCCTAAGTATTTTGCTGGTACGTTAAAAACGGCATTATAGTTTAAGGTTTTATCGAAACCATGAGAACCAGAAACCGTAATGGCAATATCTTTATATTTTAAATCGAAAGGTTTAACACTCACTTTACCATTGGCAAAAGCGAGTTGTGTTTTTAGGTCTTTTAAATCTAATTTATCGAAGTCAATAAACCCTAGTGCGCCCTCAAGTTTGCTAAATAATTCGCCTTCTTTAGCATTAATTCTTGTAGCTAATAATTCTGCTAGGGCATTCCCAGAAATGGTATTTAAATCTGGAGAGAATTCTTGGTCTAGTTTTCCTGAAAAGTTAAGAGTTGTATTTAATTTTCCATCGAGTAATTTCGCAATTGGCGCAAGACTTTTTAATAATTCTAAATTTTTAAATGATTCTGAAATATCAAATCCATCGGCACTTAAACTCAAGTTGAAATCTGGTGTTTCGCCTTTAGTTGATACATCACCAGAAATGGACAATGCCCCGTCAAAAATATTCGATTTCATATTTTGCAAGGTCGCTTGCTGGTCTTTAATTATTAGTTTTCCTGTAACATTTTTTAAATTCAAATTATCATAAACAACCGTTTTCGCATCAGCGTTTATGGTGCAATCTAAGAATGCAGGGATTTTTAAAGATTCAGATTTGTCAGTAGTTTTATTCGCTTTTGAAGACTGGTCTTCTGTCATAAAATCACTCACTTTAAACAGGTTTGAGCTAACATTAAAGTTTCCTTTTAAGTTGTTGTCACTCAATAAAAAGCCCAATAAATTATTAATAGTTCCTGTGGCATTTAAATCGGTATCGCCTGTTTTGGCTTTAAAATTATTCAATGAAACAGTTCCAGGGTTAAAAGTCATATCTGCTCGAGAAATATGAATTGGGTTTACAATGTCTTCTGAAGAAAATACAAAATCTGAAATGCTAGCTGAACCATTATTCTTTATACGCTGGTAGGCATTGGTTTCAATAGCGTTCATGTCAAAAGCCGTATTCAGTTTCGCTTTTAATATCCCCGTAAGGGCATTTTCCAATTCAATAGGGTATGCTTTTGTAAGGTTAGCGAGGTTTAGCGTGCCATCAATATTGGCATTAACCAGCATATTTTTTGTAATGTTTTTTAATAATGCCGATGATTTAAAAACATCATCGTCAATTTTAAAGTTCAATGCCTTTATATCTATATAGGTATCATCAACATATCCCGTTGTGTTTTTTATTTCGGTGTTAATTATAATGTTTTCAACACGTTTAGGTAAGTTTGGATATTTAAATGAAGCATTGTTTGATGTGATGCTAATGTCAAGATTAGGGATAGTTTCTTCTGAATTTAATCCTTTAATTTGACCTTTTAATTTGAAATCGCCAGTGGTTTGTACATTTTCTAAATTCTTTGAATAGGTTTTAGGAATAACGGCAAGAAAATTTTTAAAATCAGATTCTGGATTTTCAAAAGATATGTCAATTTCTTGTCCGTTTTCAAGTTGTTGCACATACCCTTTAAATTCTATAGGTAAATCGTTAATGAAACCTTTATTCTCTTTAAACGTGTATTTGCTGTTTTTTAAATCTAAACCAATAATAGCGTCGAGTTTTACCGGGTTACTACTCAGGTAACTTGTGCTATCCATAAAAAAGCTAACATTGGCTTCGCTTTTTGTGATTAATTCTGAATTTTCAGCTGAAAATGTACCATGACCTTCATGATTAAATTCGGTAATATGAAAGATGATGTTAGAACCTTCATCCAAATAGTTAATTGCACTATTTTTGATATTATAATCTTCAATATCGAAAGAAAAACTACTTGAATCCCCTTCTGCGGAAGCGTTATTAGTATCAGCTTTGGTAATATCGTAATTGTTGTTGCCTAACTTGTCAGTCTTCAAAGTTAGGAGCGCTTCATCAATGTTTATGGCGTTAATGACTATTGGGTCTTCATTAGCACTTTTAAACAATTCTTTAATAGACATGGTAAAGGCTATATCTTTAACAGTTGCAAAAGTTTCGTCTTTAAAAGGTTCAAAATTGGTAATAACCAAATCGTTTACATTGATATGTGCTTGCGGAAAACTGCGAATAAAACTCAAACTCACATCACTAAACTCCACTTGTGCATTTAAATTTTGATTTATTATTTGCTTTACCATGTCTTTTATTTTACCCTGAAATGCAAAAGGAATGGCTACCAAAAGCGCGATTAAAATAAGTAAAGTAATACTGGTAATTTTTAAAGCTTTCTTCATAAAGAATATGATTTGTATATAAAAACAGTCATTATAATATACGCAAAAATGCCATTTAAAGATGAAGAACTATCTTATTATTATGTTAAGTTTTAAAGTTGTGTGAATTTGAAATATTTAAAGTAAATCTATTTCTTCATTCACTTTTAAATGGAAGCATTTTCTAAAAAAATAAACACCTAAATACAAAAAAGGTGTATCGCAAGCAGCAACTATTACTTTAAACAGAAAGCCGCTAACTAAAAGTCCTTTAAAGTTTGCCCATTCAATTATCTCGAAAGTGCATAGCAAGAAAACAATAGTAAACGTATCTATAAATTGTGAAAACCAAGTTGAAAAATTGTTGCGAAGCCATAGGTGTCTTCCTTTGGTAAGGCGTTTCCAGAAATGGTAAATTTGAATATCTACAAATTGCGCAAATAAATAAGTAAGCATACTTGCAAAAACAGCAATCATAGAGTTTCCAAAAACCAATTGGAAGGTATCGTCATTTACATAAGACCAAGAAGTTGCGGGCACATTGCCAGCAGCGTAAATAATTAAAAGTGAAAAAAGCGACGCAAAAATTCCAACTACAACAACATCATTAGCTCGTTTTTTGCCATAAATTTCACTAATTAAGTCAGTGATTAAAAACGTTATTGGATAAGGAAGAATACCAACAGAAATTTCAAAAAGTTTACTGCCAAAAATTTCAAAATTAAACGGATACCAATAAAAAAACTTTTGAAAAATGAGATTCGAAACCACTAATGAGGTTATAAATAAAGCCCCTAAAAGGATGTAAATACGTTGGGCAGCAAGTTTATCTCTTAAGGTCATTTAAATTGTGAATAAATAGCGTATGTAAATATAAAGGAAAACCATTTACTTTTTATTATTTTGCTCCTTCATGACAAAACCAATAACATATCATATTGCATTAGGCAGTAATAAAGGTGATAAATTTAAAAATCTGCAAAATGCGGTTAATGCTATTTATTTAGAAATAGGAGCTATTAAGCTAATTTCGAAAGTGTATAAATCGCCCGCTTTAGGTTTTGATGGTGAGGACTTTTTTAATTGCTGCTTGGTTCTGGAAAGCTATTTAGAACCGCAAAAGGTTTTAGAAACACTTTTAAAAATTGAAACAACGTTAGGGCGAATAAGAACACAATCTGAAGCATACGAAGCCCGAACTATAGATTTGGATATTGTTTTCGCTGAAGCTGAAATTATTAATACCAACTCACTACAAGTGCCACATCCTGAAATGACTAAGCGCAAGTTTGTATTGAAGCCTTTAAACGATATTGCATCAAAAGTGAGACATCCTAATATAGGTAAAGAAGTTGCTGTTTTACTCGATGAATGTGAAGATGAATCGGTGTTAGAACCCATCAAAATATGGCTTAAAAATCCTAGTAAACAATACAATTTTTCAAAGTACAATTACATCGCTATTGAAGGTAATATTGGCGCAGGAAAAACCAGTTTAGCTACTAAAATGGCACACGATTTTAATGCCAAATTGATTTTAGAACGTTTTGCCGACAATCCGTTTTTGCCCAAGTTCTACGAAGATGCCAATCGTTACGCATTTACATTAGAAATGTCTTTTCTTGCAGATAGGTACCAGCAAATTTCTGATGATTTATCGCAACTCGATTTGTTTAAAGATTTTATTGTGAGTGATTATGATGTATTTAAATCGTTGATATTCTCAAAAATTACTTTGCAAGAAGACGAGTTTAATTTATACCGAAAGCTATTCTATTTAATGTATAAAGACATTGCAAAACCAGAATTGTACGTGTACTTATACCAGAACACTCAGCGTTTACAGGAAAATATAAAAAAACGCGGACGCGATTATGAGCAAAATATTGCTGATGATTATCTAGAGAAAATTAATTCGGGGTATTTAGATTTCTTGAAAACGCAAAAAGATTTTAACGTAAAAATCATCGATGTTTCGGATAGAGATTTTGTGGAAAACCGAAGTGATTATTTGTGGATTTTAGGTGAAATATCTGAGGATTTAAATCAGTTGATTTAATATATGGATCGACTTTTAGTTTGTACTTTAGGATGTGTATTCAATTAAAACTTTTAACTTTCGCTAACAGGATAGTTCAGGATGGTTTTACTTATTCGAAGTTTTATTTTTACTAAAAATTTAGATGGACATGAAAAATTCAAAAATCATTTACAAACTAACTTCATTGGTTATTTTGGTTCTTTTTATAAATTTCTACTCTTGTCAACCTGATGAGAAACCAGTGGAGTTTCTTGAAGATGTTATTACGGCACCAGATCCTGATCCGGAAGAAGAAACATCTCCTGAAGTAGAGGAGGCTATTGATGAAGATATTGGAGCTTATACCACTTGCACACCTGAGGGTCAAAATACAGAAAGAACTAAGGATATAGCTAATCCAGTTAATGTAGGAACGATTGATGATAGGAGTTGTTATGCTGACTATAAAGAAAGTAACGTAGATGGAAAAGTTTGGGGTGTTTATAATATTACTGATGGCTCCAACCATATGGATGCGCCTAATACGTTACAACCTAGAATAGAACGTTCATTACCAAGAGCAGTAAAACTTGGTGTAGGAACATATGTAAAATTTACAGGAACTGTAAGAATTCTTGAAGTAGGTGATACTACGGGAGATGGTAGTGATGGTACTTATATTGCACAAGCCAAAGGTAAACACACCGGAGGAGGTGGTTCTCCTGACCCAGCTATTTGTTTGTATTTAGCAAAGCCCGTTTATGGAACAGGTGCGAATGCAAATAAGCAAGTATCCTTTGATGTTTATGCTGAGCGTATCTTAGTGCGTGGAGGATCAGGAAGCGGTAGAGAAGTTGTTTTCCTGAAGAATATTGAGAAGAATAAACAAACCGATTTTCAGCTAGAGGTAGGTTTTAGAGTAGATCCGAACGATGCTACTAAAAAAATTCATTATTGCGATGCTGTAATTGGTGGTGAAAGTTTTAATTGGAACATACCAGAACCAGATCGTGCAACAGAATCAAAAATAAGATATGGTGCATATCGAGTAAAAGGTGGTAGAGCTCAAATTAGATGGGCAAATACGACGCATACTAAAGTAGAAAACGATTAGTGTTAATTAGTTTTGAATGAGGGGTTAAGCTTAAATTCGCAACCATTAGGAAGATTGTTGTATTTGTTACTCGTCTTCTGTGTTGTGGGTTTTTAGCCACTCTTCTCCGTCTTTGTCTACAAAGAAATCCATCCATACATAGTACATTTCATTTTCGGCATTTACACTAACTGAATGGCTGGAACCCCGCGGAATATGAAGTAAAGAATACTCAGGAAAATCAACTTGAGCATCATCAGCATAAACAATGGTTTGATTATCAGTAAGCCCCAAAAATAATTGTTCTAACATCGCATGCTCATGAGCACCAACTTTGTCGGGACCTATAGTTTTAACGGTGCCCATGGCTACTCTTGGAATGTATTTGTTAGGTAATATGGTTCTGCTTGTTGTTTGCGGACTTTTAATTGGTTCAGTATAAGATTTACAATCCGTGAACTTTTTAAAATAGATATTGTTGATATTTTCCTTAGGAAACGTTTTTATATCTTCTTGATCTAATTCAGTTTGGAATACAGATATTTTTAGATAGTGCAGTGTGTCATTTGCTATGGGCTTGAAAGATACATCACCCACATTATTTGGCAACATAATAGTCTCCGGAACAATTTCGTATGTTTTTCCACCAGAAGTCAATTGTCCATAACCTTTTATAAATAAGTAAACGAATTTATATCCATTTTCAAGCTCAACCTTTTCAGTAATATCACTTGATATTGTAACATGTTCAGAAATTACACCATCAATTTCTTTGTTTAAGATTGTTTTGTGTTGTTCTTTCTGATTAGTTTGTAATTCCATTGAAAGAAATTCAATAGGGATTTCTTGTGAATAAACACTTAAAAATGAACAAATTAAAGTGAATGCGATACTATAGATAAAACTGATTTTCATAATAAAATAAAATTGGTTTACCAATTTAATCAAAAAGGATGGATTATGCTTTATAAGTTCAGAATAATTTCAAAATGTTTGATATAAAGTAGTTACGATGCGTCCACTTTTTTCTTCCAGAATATGCTCATGAAGTTGTTTTTCGTCTTTAATTTTAAAATTAAAAGGGGGCTCTAATAAATTAACACCGCTGTTTAGTTTGAGCCTGATACCTTGGCCACTAATAATGTCTTGATTAGGTGTAAAAACACCTATAGGGAGGTGTTCGGTGAGAATAATATATTTGAAATTCACTAGTTTTTCAATTACGTGTTTAATTTCAGAATTTGATAAATGTTGCAAAACTTGGCGGAGAATAACGCAATCTGCCAACGGAATTTCGTCTTTAGCAATATCTAAACAATGGAATTCTAGATTTTTATTGTGAAACAGTTTTTTGTTCCTATTGATAAGGCTTTCAACAATATCTATTGCTATATATTTTTTGGTATGCTTAACAAGGTGCTTACCAATGTTGAAATCGCCACATCCTAAATCGCAAACCTCTAAAGTGTTTATGTGAGATTTAATAAAAGCCTTTATCGCTTCTAAATAAGGTTCTACAATTGTCGGGTCATGTGATCCAAAACCAGAATAAAAATCATATGCTTTTCCACCCCAAAGATGCTGCTCATAAATTTGGTTCATCACAGCTCGTGTTGGCCAAGGTGTTTTATTTTTTTTAGCCAACTTATATTATATTTCAGATAATTTACTAAACATATCCCAAACAACAACCCCACAACTCACCGAGATGTTTAAGGAATGTTTCGTGCCAAATTGCGGAATTTCAATCACTACATCACTAGCATCTACTACTTTTTGAGCGACACCTTTTACTTCGTTACCAAAAACTAAGGCGTATTTCGTGTTTGGTTCAACTTTAAAATCGTTGAGCATTGTAGCATTTTCAGCTTGTTCAATAGCAATGATTTTCACATCTTCAGCCTTTAATTTTTCAACTAAATCTAAAGTGTTTTCAACGTGTTCCCAAGCTACCGTATCAGTACTTCCTAAGGCCGTTTTATGAATATCTTTGTGCGGTGGTGTTGCCGTAATTCCGCAGAGATAAATTTTTTCAACTAAAAAAGCATCGCTAGTTCTAAAAACCGAGCCAATATTGTTCAAGCTCCTAATGTTATCAAGAATAATAATTATAGGTGTTTTCTTCGCTTCTTTAAAAGCATCGATACTTAACCGGTCTAATTCGCTATTTTTAAGTTTGCGCATGGTTTTATTGTTGAAATCTCGTTCTAATTGTAGATAACTTCTAAAGAATCAATCTCATAAAACATGAAATTAATAGTACATTGCATGCTACAATTTTGTCAAAAATAAGACTTATAAATTACTTTACCATTGGCTAAAAAAGCAAAAAAAGAAACCCCGTTAATGAAACAGTACAATGCAATAAAAGCGAAGTACCCTGATGCATTGCTGTTGTTTCGTGTTGGCGATTTTTATGAAACCTTTGGTAGTGATGCGATAAAAGCTGCGGGTATTTTAGGCATTATTTTAACCAAACGTGGCGCAGGGAGTGATAGTGAAACAGAGTTGGCAGGATTTCCGCACCATTCATTAAACACCTATTTACCTAAATTGGTAAAAGCTGGTGAGCGTGTCGCTATTTGCGACCAATTGGAAGACCCTAAGCAAACCAAAACCATTGTAAAACGAGGTGTAACAGAGCTTGTAACACCAGGAGTTGCCTTAAATGATGAGGTTTTAGTTTCAAAATCTAATAATTTTTTATGCTCGGTGTACTTTGATAAAAAATACATTGGAGTTTCTTTTTTAGATATTTCGACTGGTGAGTTTTTAACATCGCAAGGTAATGCAGAGTACATTGATAAATTACTACAAAACTTTAGCCCTAGTGAAGTGCTAGTGTCAAAGCAAAAGCGAACGCTGTTTAATGAAACGTTTGGGAACGATTTTCACACATTTTATTTAGAAGATTGGGTCTATCAAACCGATTATGCTTACGAAACACTCATCAAACATTTCAATACAAAAACATTAAAAGGCTTTGGTATTGAAGATTTGTATGAAGGCATAATAGCTTCAGGTTCAATTCTACATTATTTAGGTGAAACGCAGCATCATAAATTGCAACACATTACATCTATTTCTAGAATTGCAGAAGATGATTATGTTTGGATGGATAAATTCACCATAAGAAATTTAGAGCTTTACAATTCAACAAATAATAATGCGGTTACCCTTTTAAATGTTATCGATAAAACCATTTCGCCAATGGGCGGAAGATTGTTAAAACGTTGGTTAGCACTTCCTTTAAAAAACGTTGAAAAAATAAAGTTACGTCATGAGGTCGTTAGTTTTCTTTCCAAAGAAAATATGGTGCTTCAGAAGGTTCAGAACCATATAAAACACATAGGTGATTTAGAACGTTTAATTTCAAAAGTGGCAACCGGTAAAGTTAATCCGCGTGAGGTTATTCAGCTTAAAAATTCTCTAGAAGCTATCGTGCCTATTAAGTCACTGGCTTCAAATTGTGCAAATGAATCGCTTAAGATTATTGGAGACAAGCTTCAAGGTTGTGATGTGCTTCGAGAAAAAATTAAAGCAACTTTAAATGAAGATGCGCCGGTAAATGTACTGAAAGGAAATAGTATCGCCGCTGGGTATTCTTCAGAGTTAGATGAATTAAGAGGTTTGTCGAAATCTGGAAAAGATTATCTTGATAAGATGCTAGAACGCGAGAGTGAACGTACCGGAATCACTTCACTTAAAATTGCATCAAACAATGTATTTGGATATTATATAGAGGTAAGAAATACACATAAAGATAAGGTTCCTGAAGAGTGGATAAGAAAGCAAACGTTGGTGAGTGCAGAACGTTATATTACTGAAGAACTTAAGGAATACGAAGCTAAAATTTTAGGTGCTGAAGATAGAATTCAAGCCATAGAACAGCAGTTGTTTGCAGATTTGGTAAGCTGGATGAATCAATACATAAAACCAGTACAACAAAATGCTTATTTAATTGGGCAAATTGATTGTTTATGCGGCTTTTCGCAATTGGCAAAAGACAATAATTATATTTACCCTACTATTGATGATTCATTTGATTTAGACATTAAAGATGGTCGCCACCCTGTAATTGAAAAACAATTACCAATAGGTGAAGCTTATATTGCTAATGATGTGTTTTTAGACAGAACAGCTCAGCAAATCATCATGATCACTGGCCCCAATATGTCTGGTAAATCAGCCATATTACGTCAAACGGCACTTATTGTTTTATTAGCCCAAATAGGAAGCTTTGTACCCGCAAAAGAGGCAAGAATTGGGTTGGTTGATAAGATTTTTACACGGGTTGGAGCAAGTGATAATATCTCGATGGGCGAATCTACATTTATGGTAGAAATGAATGAAACCGCATCCATTCTTAATAATATATCTGATAGAAGTTTGGTCTTATTAGATGAAATTGGGAGGGGCACTAGCACTTACGATGGTATTTCAATTGCCTGGGCTATTAGCGAATATTTGCACGAACACCCCGCAAAACCAAAAACTTTATTTGCTACGCATTATCATGAACTTAATGAGATGAGCGAGACGTTTGCTCGTATTAAAAACTTTAATGTTTCTATAAAGGAATTAAAAGATAATGTGCTTTTTTTAAGAAAACTGGTTGAAGGAGGAAGTGCGCATAGTTTTGGTATTCATGTGGCGAAAATGGCTGGAATGCCTCAACAAGTTTTGCATCGTGCAAACAAAATATTAAAGAAATTAGAGCAATCACATTCAAGCGAAGAGCTTACAGATAAAGTGAAATCAATAAAAGATGAAATGCAACTAAGCTTTTTTAATTTAGATGATCCTTTACTTGAAAACATTAAAGATGAAATATTACACATTGATATTGATACACTTACGCCTGTTGAAGCGCTAATGAAATTGAACGAAATAAAGCGAATGTTAGTTAAGAAAAAACAGGCTTAAAATAATTTTGATTTATTTTCAGAAAAGGCTTTGCATTTAGCATAAATATTTTAAATTTGCATCCGCAATAGCAATATTGTAACGTTCATTAAAGACTGCGAAAGTAGCTCAGGGGTAGAGCATCACCTTGCCAAGGTGAGGGTCGCGGGTTCAAATCCCGTCTTTCGCTCTGAAACTTTCTTAAAACATACCAATGCTGAAGTGGTGGAATTGGTAGACACGTTGGACTTAAAATCCAATGTCCATTAGGACGTACGGGTTCAAGTCCCGTCTTCAGTACTAAACCTCTTGTTAATCAATAGATTTTCAAGAGGTTTTTTGTTTAAAATTATTTATTCTGAATAAATGGAGAGATTACTTTTCTAGTGACCTCCTCCATTATAATCTACAATGCCATCGCAGTTATTATCGATACCATCAGAATATACTTCCGTTGCACCAGGATTAATATCTGGATTATTGTCATCGCAATCAGTGCCATCGCCCAAACCACATGGGTTGTCACTGCCATAAGGAGCAGTAAAACCATCTCCATCCATGTCAGGGTTAATATCGCCATGACCGTAATGGGAATCTAAAGCATTTGCACTTACTTCTATGGTATGAAACCCAGAACCTGTTCTATGACAAATTAAAACTTTGTCTTCTTTAGACTTTTTAGTAGTCTTACTTTTGCTTGCTAAGATTAAGTTATCTTCTTGAAGCATAAGTTCATCTGTATTATCGCTTGAGCAATTAAATACAATTAATAAAGCAATAAATAAGTAGTTTACTTTTTTCATAAAATTTGGGATTTAAAGATTTAGTAAAGCAATTACCAACAAAAATGTCTTAAAACTAAATTTGGAAAGAATTTCTCGATATAAGAGGTGTTTTCTTCTATAATTGAAAAAAAAATGTAAATAAATCTGATAAAAAGTTAAGCATTAGCACTTTAAAAAACTTAGTGTTATGCAGTGAGAATTAATTTTAATGATGTTTTTAAATAATTTTTTTCTGTAGTAGTAAGTTGTTAAAGAAATTTATTGATTTAAATTCGCGATTTGTTGAGTTAAGATAATCTTTTGTTAGATTCATTTTTAAATGAATAAAATTTTAAGTTGAATATATTTAAATTAATAATCTCGACCAAAACAGACCTTTTGTGTTATTATTTTAAGAATTAGGCATAAAAAAAACCACCTCATAGGTGGTTTTTTATAAATTTTAAAAACTAATCAGAAATTAGTGTTCAGCTTTTAATTTATCAGCTTCTTTCTTAACTGCATCAGCAGCTTCTCCAGCTTTTTCTTTTACATTGTCAACAGCTTCACCTGCAGCATCTACAGCAGAATCAACAGCTTCACCTGCAGCATCAGCGGCTTCTTCAGCAGCTTCCTCAACAGAATCTACCGCATCGCTAGCAGCGTCTGCAGCATTGTCAACTGCGTCGCCAGCGGCATCTGCAGCGTTTTCAATGGCATCTTCCATAGATTCTCCTTTTTTGGTGTCTCTACATGAAGTGAAACATAAACTTAAAGCTAATAATAAGATTGAACTTAATAATAATTTTTTCATCAGTTGTTGTTTTAGTGTTAATTATTTTGTTGAAAGTCACAATTTAATGACTTTTTTTTAAAAATTATGATTTTTGGTAAATTCTTGATTAAAATCTCTTTATATACGCAGATAATCTAGTATTTGGATTACGGCACCCGTGTTTTTTTCAATGTATTGTCTGTTTTTGATGCCAGAATTTTTTCTTTTTTCCTCGTTTAGAATGAGTTCATTTAAAATTTGGTTAAACTCTTGCTGGTTTGAAATTGAGAACATTCCTCCATTAGTTATAAGGGCACTCGCCTCTGGAAATTTATAATGATTGTTGCCTATTATTATAGGAACTCCAAAAATTGCAGGTTCTAAGGTGTTGTGTAACCCGGTATTGCCCATAGCACCACCTACATAAGCTATATCTGCATAACTGTATATTTTTGAAAGAATACCTATGGTATCAATAATAAAGACCTTGTAATCCGATAAATTCTTGTTGTTTTTATCTGAAAACAATATGCTTTTTGAATTTATTCTCTCCTGTAATTTTTTAATTCGATCTGGTTTTATATCATGCGGAGCAATAATATACTTAATATCTTTTGATGCTTCAGAATTTATAAAATCTATAAATAATGATTCGCCTTCGGGCCAAGTACTACCAGCAACAACGCATAGTTTGTTATTTTTAAATGCTTCAACATAGGGCAATGTATTATCGGTTTCTAACTGGCTGTAAACTCTATCAAACCTAGTATCTCCATTTACTGAAACAGTCTTGTAGTTGATTGCGTTTAGAATTTCTTTAGAAACCTCATTTTGTGTAAAAATGTGCTCGAAAGTAAAAAGAGCTTTTCTAAAAAAACCTCCGTAGGCCTTAAAATAAATTTGATTTTCTCTAAAAGAAGCAGATATGAGTAGGGCACGCTTTTGCTGACTTTTCAATTCGTACAAAAAATTAGGCCAGATATCATATTTTACAAAAACGGAAAGCTCGGGTTTCACTAAATTTAAAAATCGTTTTGCATTCGTTCTGGTGTCTAGAGGGATATAAACAACAAGATCTGCTATAGGGCTGTTTTTTTTTATGTCATAGCCAGATGGGGAAAAAAAACTCAAAACTATTTTATGACTTTTATAATGATTCCTAAGCTTTGTGAATACAGGCAGCCCTTGTTCATATTCGCCTAAAGAGGCACAATGAAACCAAAGTGTTTTATCATTTTCAGAGATGCTGTCTTTTAAAATTTTGAAAGTACTTTTTCTGCCTTCAACACCTTTTTTTAGTTTGTTGTTAAACAGAGCTCCTATTTTTAAAGCAATACCTGCAAGAAAAATCCCTATGTTATAAATAAAACGCAATATTTAATTTTAAATGCTAAAATACATTTCTTTGACAGAAATTCATTGGTTAGCGATAATCATTTTTGTAATTTTGTTACGTGTTATACCGTAAAAGATTAACATTAAAATAAGTCGTATTTGATTCTTTAAATAGGGCTACAATTTTTTTTAGATGAAAAAAATTCAAATGGTTGACCTCAAAGGTCAGTACAACGATATCAAAGATATCGTTAATCCTTCTATCCAAGAAGTAATTGAAAACACAGCTTTTATTAACGGACCAAAAGTACATGAGTTTCAAAAAAACCTTGAAACGTATCTAGGCGTTAAACATGTTATTCCTTGTGCTAATGGAACCGATGCCTTACAAATAGCCATGATGGGTTTAGGTTTAAAGCCAGGGGATGAAGTTATAACTGTCGATTTTACTTTTGCAGCTACTGTAGAGGTTATTGCGTTATTGCAACTTACTCCTGTTTTAGTTGATGTTAACGAAGATGATTTTAATATTAATATTGAAGCCTTAAAAAAGGCGATAACGCCGAATACGAAAGCCATTGTACCAGTCCATTTATTCGGCCAGTGTGCTAACATGGAGGCCATAATGCATATAGCTAAAGCGCATAATCTCTATGTTATTGAAGATAATGCTCAAGCAATTGGAGCAAATTACACTTATAGTAACGGCACAAAAGTAAAAGCTGGAACTATAGGCGATGTTGGTGCAACATCGTTTTTTCCATCAAAAAACCTTGGTTGCTATGGTGATGGTGGCGCTATTTTTACCAATAATGACGAATTAGCTCATACTATTCGAGGTATCGTAAATCACGGCATGTACGAGCGCTATCATCATGATGTGGTAGGGGTGAATTCAAGATTAGATAGTATACAAGCTGCAGTTTTAGATGCTAAACTACCAAAATTAGATAGCTATAATAAATCGAGACAAAATGCAGCGAGAAAATATAATCAAGCGTTTAAAAATATTAAACAAATTATAACACCGAAGGTTTCAAATGGCTGTGGAGATATTTGTGATACATGCGACTGTCATGTATTTCATCAATATACATTGAAATTAAAAGGTGTTGATAGAGATGCTTTAGTAAAACATTTAAACGATAAAGGAATCCCATGCGGCGTATATTACCCAATTCCACTGCATAAACAAAAAGCCTATCAAGATTCAAGATATAATGAGAAAGATTTTGCAGTTACCAACCAATTGGTTAAAGATGTTATTTCATTGCCAATGCATACTGAGCTTGAAGATGAACAAATTGAGTTTATAACATCTGCAATTATAAAATTTATAAATGGATAAAATATTAGTTACTGGTGGTTTAGGTTTTATAGGGTCGCACACGGTTGTAGAATTACAAAATAAAGGCTACGAAGTTGTAATAATCGACGATTTATCAAATTCTTCTGTGCAGGTGCTTGACGGTATTAAAGCCATAACAGGAAAAGCCGTGATTTTTAAGAGGTTAGATTTAAAAGATAAAACTGAAGTTGAATCGTTTTTTTCTAAACATCAAGATATAAAAGGGGTAATTCATTTTGCTGCAAGTAAAGCTGTAGGCGAAAGTGTAAACGAGCCTTTGATGTACTATGAAAACAATCTAGCCTCCTTAATATACATTTTAAAAGAATTGAAGAAATTGCCATCAGCAAGTTTTATTTTTAGTTCTTCATGCACAGTTTACGGGCAAGCTGATGAATTACCTATTACAGAAAATGCTCCCGTTAAAACAGCGGAATCACCATATGGAAACACCAAGCAAATTGGCGAAGAAATTATAGCTGACACTTGTAAAGTAGTGCCATCATTAAAAGCGATTGCATTGCGTTATTTTAATCCTATTGGCGCACATGAGTCTGTTGAAATTGGCGAATTACCAATTGGCGTTCCACAAAATTTAGTGCCTTTTATTACACAAACGGCCATTGGTTTAAGAGAACAATTATCGGTTTTTGGTGATGATTACCCAACGCCCGATGGCACTTGTATTAGAGATTATATTCATGTAGTAGATTTAGCTAAAGCTCACGTGATTGCTTTAGGTAGATTACTTAAAGGCAATAATAAATCGAATTACGAAACTTTCAATCTAGGAACAGGTAAAGGTAGTTCTGTATTAGAAGTGGTTAATGCTTTTGAGGAGGTTTCTGGAGTAAAATTAAACTATAAAATTGTTGGAAGACGAGAAGGCGATATCATTTCTGCTTACGCCGATACAAATAAAGCCAATAATGATTTAGGATGGAAACCGACTTTATCTCTTAAAGATGCTATGTTATCTGCATGGAAATGGGAGCAGAAAGTTAGAGGGAATTAGATTAAATTAATTTACAATAATAAAAAAAACGTCGCTAACTAAGCGACGTTTTTTTTATTATCATTTTTCTTCTTTTTAAAACTTGCAAATAGCAAAATAATCATCCCAGTGGTTACCGATAAATCGGCTAGATTAAAAATTCCAGTTCTAAAAACACCACCTAAATCTATAAATAAAAAATCGGTTACTTTTCCAAAAGCTATTCTATCAAAAACATTAGCTATTCCGCCACCAATAATACTTGCAAATGCAAAAAGCGACCAGTTGTCTAAAGATTTGTCTTTGAAAATATAACGTAGCACTAATCCCAAAACAACTATTGGAAGTATGAGTAATAAAATAATTCTTAGCGTTTCGTTTAACTCACTACCCATACCTAAAAAAGCACCTGTGTTTTCTACATTCATTAATATGAAGTAATCACCGAGTATGGGGATGCGTTCACCAGGGTTAATGTTGGTTCTAAGTGTGATGTTATTTCTAACAATAACTTTTGAAATTTGATCGACAGCTATGGTTAAGACGATAACCAAAATAATATAGATGGAACGTTTAGATAACTTCATTTAGCTATTGCTTTCTAAAGTTGCTGAAACCGTTTCGGCATCTCTATTTATTTTTTTAACTAAGCCTTGTAAAACTTTTCCAGGACCAACTTCGGTAAATAAAGTAGCGCCATCTGCAATCATTTGTTGCACAGACTGTGTCCAACGTACTGGTGCAGTTAATTGAGATATCAAGTTAGCTTTAATAGCACTCTCATCAATTACTGCGTTTGCTGTAACGTTTTGATATATTGGGCAGTTTGGTTTGCTAAATGTTGTGTTTTCTATTGCTGCGGCTAATACCTCGCGTGCTGGTTCCATTAAAGGTGAGTGAAATGCACCGCCAACAGGTAAAACTAAAGCGCGACGTGCACCCTCTTCTTTTAATGCTTCGCAGGCTTTGTTAATGGCATCAACTTCTCCAGAAATTACTAATTGCCCTGGACAATTGTAATTTGCGGCTACTACAATGCCTTCAGTCATAGCACAGATTTTTTCAACTACATCGTCATCTAACCCTAAAACAGCTGCCATAGTACTAGGTTGTAATTCGCAAGCTTTTTGCATCGCCATGGCGCGTTGTGATACTAATTTTAAGCCATCTTCAAAGTTTAAAGCGCCATTAGCTACTAATGCTGAAAACTCTCCCAGAGAGTGTCCTGCAACCATATCTGGTTTAAAGCTTGCACCTAAAGTTTTTGCTAAAATTACCGAATGTAAAAATATTGCTGGTTGTGTTACTTTAGTTTCTTTAAGGTCTTCAGCAGAACCCTCAAACATAGTGTCTGTAATGTTGAAACCTAAAATTTCATTAGCTTGTTCAAATAATTCTTGTGCTAGAGGTGAGTTTTCATAAAGGTCTAATCCCATTCCTGAAAATTGTGCACCTTGACCTGGAAATATATATGCGTTCATGTTGGTTAGTTTTTGTGAGGCTAAAATAACAATAAATCTTTAGACGTGTAACTCTGTTTATTGAAAGTTCTGTGTTCGCGTTAGGGATTGCAGAGAAAGCCCGCAGGGAGGCACGACTGAGGACTTGCAACGGAAAGCCCAACCCTTGTGGTAACCTGCCTGCCGGCAGGCAAGCGCCTAAAAATATTAAAGATTGCTTGTGGCTGCTTCGGCACAACGTTCGCCATCCATAGCTGCTGAAACGATACCGCCCGCGTATCCGCCACCTTCGCCACAGGGATATAAGTTTGTGATTTGTGGGTGGTGCAACTGCTCGTTTCGTGGTATGGAAACAGGTGATGAGGTTCTGGATTCTACGCCAACCACGTTAGCTTCTGCGGTGTAATAGCCTTTCATTTTTCGTCCGAATGCTTCGAAGCCTTTGCGCAAGCGCCCGCCAATAAATTTGGGTAATAACGAATGTAGAGGTGCGGAATTTAATCCGGGTTGATAGGAACAGTCGTTTAAACTGGTTGACAATCTGCCTTCCACAAAATCGGTTAAGCGTTGTGCGGGTGCGGTTTGACTTCTTCCGCCTGCCGTAAAAGCTAATCGTTCTAGATTTTTTTGATATTCTAAGCCCTTTAAGGCCCCAAATTGCTCGTATTTGGGTAAATCGGTATCGACATTTATTTCTACGACTATACCAGAATTGGCGTATAAATTATTTCGTTTTGATGGCGACATACCATTCACTACAACTTCGCCATTGGCGGTGGCTGCCGGCACAATAAATCCTCCTGGGCACATGCAAAATGAATATACACCGCGCTCTTTTACCTGCTCGACCAAAGCGTATGAAGCGGCTGGAAGTAAGTCGGGACGTTCGCCAGAACAATGATATTGAATTGAGTCTATAATATGTTGTGGATGCTCAACACGAACTCCCATGGCAAACGATTTGGCTTGTATTGCTATTTGCTTTTTATCTAGCAGATAGAAAATGTCTCTTGCGGAGTGGCCTGTTGCCAGAATTACTTTATCGACTGCTATTTCACTGCCGTTTTGGAGTTGAATGGCTTTTATTTGGTGATCTTTTATGTTGAAATCTGTAACCCGAGTTTCAAAATGTATTTCTCCACCATATTTTAAAATAGTTTCGCGGATGTTTTGAACAACTTTAGGCAGTTTGTTGGTACCGATATGTGGATGCGCATCAACCAAAATTTGATCTGTTGCGCCATGATAGACAAGATTTTCGAAAATTCGACGAACGTCGCCACGTTTTAAACTTCTAGTATACAATTTGCCGTCACTATAAGTTCCGGCGCCACCTTCGCCAAAACAATAGTTGGAATCTTCATTTACAAAATGGTCTTGGTTTATGGCTCTTAAATCACGTCTGCGATCTTGTACATTTTTACCGCGTTCTAAAACGATGGGTTTATAACCGAGTTCTATACAACGTAATGCAGCATACATACCTGCAGGACCAAAACCAATAATATGAATGGGCTTTGCTTTTGATATGTCTTGGTAATTAAAGTTGTATTCTGATGTTTCTGGTATAGCTTCGTTAATGTAAACAGCTACTTTGTAGTTGAAAAAAATTTTGGGTTTTCTGGCATCAATAGATTTTCTAAGGATTTTAACACCCGAAATATCATCCTGGTTTGTACCTAGTTTTATCGCCGATTTTTTAGCAAGAATAT
The DNA here is from genome assembly GCF_900141715.1 of Algibacter luteus. Classification (GTDB taxonomy): domain Bacteria; phylum Bacteroidota; class Bacteroidia; order Flavobacteriales; family Flavobacteriaceae; genus Arenitalea; species Arenitalea lutea. The sequence goes on from NZ_FQYK01000005.1 coordinate 75,795, forward strand.
CGGGCTGTTTTTCTTCTTCAATTGTAATACGAAGTTGTATTTCTTTCACCATTTGGCAAAATTACTGAAAATTGTAACAGGAGTTTTGAAAAAGATTTTAGACTTTGTATTTCACCAATAAGTTATCAAGTTAAACTTGAGAAGATGCATTAACTAATTTCAATTAATTGAAGTGCTATTTTAAATTACACTAGAATTGAACACCGTGTTCAGCTGGGAATTGAACAGGAATTTTACTTTTATCTTCTCCTAAATTTTGTCTTAAATCTATTTCTATTCCTCTTGAAATGGTCGAAATTGGAACATCATTAGAAGTGCCTTCAAATGGATTTTCTCCTGTTCTACCAATACGCTCCATGGTATGAAACATCCAAGCTACCGCAGTATAAATGGGAATAGTAAACCATATGAAAATATCTCCCCATAAGGGATAATTAACTGCAATTTCTTTTCCAATGTCCATAAATTGTGGAACTAATGCCATGGGCAGAAGCAACAAGAGTAGCCACATGAAATAATGATTTAGAGAAGCATATTGCCTTGGATATGGAAAATTCTTGATGCGCTCCGTTTGTCCTTGAAGGGTGAATAATTCTTTGATGAGTGCTTCAAGTTCAAGAAATGAAAACTCCCAGATTATCCCTTTGTCTTTTAATTTTCTGATATGATGTGATTGTAAATAGAGTATTGCCGTTTGGTGATTGTCTTTGTTCATCACTTCTTTTAGATCGTCATCAGACAGATATAATTTAAGTTCCTCTACTAATGTTGACTTCATTTCAGGTGGCTTGATACCCCATTCCGTATTCGTTCTATGTTTACTTGTTGTTTCCCATTGTTTTTTATTTCGCATGGCATATCTTAATGCAGTCATCCACGCGATATGTCGATAAGTTAAGATCTTAACTTCTTTCTTAATGGAATCGTTAGAAACACTCTCTTTAGCATGTTCGTCAGTAACCATATCTTGAACATAAACACCAAAAGTACGAGACGTATTGACTATGCCTCCCCATATTTTTCGTGCTTCCCAAATTCGACCATACACAGCATTATTTTGAAATCCTATAACAAATGCAACCGCTGTACCAATTAAGGCCATTGGAGTCCAGGGAATTCTAAACCAATCTAGTTCAAGGAAATAATAGATAGAAACCCATGCTCCAATAATTATGACGAAGGAGAGCGTTTCAAAACGAGTCCATTTCACCATGTCAATTATTCGATATACTTTGCCTATATACATAATTTAAGTATTGGAATTTATAAAATACCTGATATGCTACTTATAAAAATCGTTTCATCGATTTAAACAAGAGTCAAACGAATTTAGATATTTTTTATGACAAAGAAAAAAGAAGGCTATTTCCTTTCATAAGTCAAAAACGAAAACTCATAATCGTGGTCTGCGTCTTTCTTATTGAAAACATTGGCAGTTTCTTTCCAAACAGAAGTATCTATTTTAGGGAAATAGGTGTCGGCATCAAAATTATGATGAACCCGAGTTAATTCTATTTTATCGGCAATTGCCATGGCCTGTTTGTAAATTTGGCCTCCGCCAATAATAAATGGCTGCGCGTCGCTTTTTGATGCATCAATAGCATCCTCTAGACTATGCACTAAAATAACACCACTTGGTGCTTGGTAATCTTTCTGCCTTGTAATTACCACATGCGTTCTATTTGGTAAAGGCTTCGGGAAACTTTCAAAGGTTTTGCGCCCCATAATAATATGGTGCCCGTTTGTAAGAGCTTTAAAGCGTTTTAAGTCGTCGCTTAAATGCCAAATTAATTTATTTCCTAGTCCTATGGCATCATTTTCGGCAGCAGCTACAATTATAGTAAGTTCAGATTTTTTAGTTTTTGTGATTGAAGTTTCGGATTGAGTAGCAGATTCATTAAATACTTCACTTTGCGCTATTAGTTTTTCCTCTTTTATAAATTCAGCTTTAAGAGATTCTATGCGGTCTTGCTGTTTGGCAACCAGTTTTTCTAATTGGGCTTTTTCCCATGCTTTACCCATAAATTTATGAGTAACAAACACGTTAAACAGGTGGTAAACAAAAAAGAATAACCATAGTAAAATGGCAAACACAAACCAATCAATGTTGAAGATTTGAAAATCTTTACCAATTCCTAATACCGTATTGGCAGCAATTAAAAAAATAGCACCAATTAAAAAGATAACAAAATGCACATACAAACGTTTTTTTTGTTTGATGCGTTTTTGAGCATTTTCAATAAGCTCCAATTGGTCTTTATCTATTTGTGGTATGGGTTTCTTTTTTCCAAACATAATCGTAAAATAACAAGTGTAAAGTTAAAGTTTTTTAATGATAATTAATAAGATAAATCATACTTAAAAAAATCAAGTTTACTAAAACGTTTTAGTAGCAAAAGCCATTGATAATCAGCGTAAAACGTAAAATTTTGATTGATAATAATATAATTTTAATCCTAAATTATTGTAGACTTTAGATATTTGAATAACTGAAATTGTCAAATTGATAATTCTTTAGAACTAAAAGCTTTAAATGGCAATCTATAATAAATAGTTTATAAATTTGCAGTGTAATTAAACGTAAAAGAACAAATTTCAAAAATATACTATTATGGCTATTAAAAAACAATTTTTAAAAAGTAAACCAGTTTGTAAAGTAACATTTACTGTTCCTGCCGAGGATGCAAAAAAAGTATCAGTGGTTGGGTCTTTCAACGATTGGAATGCTAAAAAAGCACCTCTTAAAAAACTAAAAAATGGTACATTTAAAGGTACTTTAGATTTAGAAGCTGGAAACACTTACGAGTTTAAATACCTAGTTGATGGTGTTTACGTAAATGACGATGCTGCCGATGCTTATGCATGGAATGACTTTGCTGGTGCAGAAAACGGTGTTATAAAACTATAATTTCCACAATTTAAAAAATATAAAAGCACCTCTTTAGGGGTGCTTTTTTTGTTTTATAATTTTTTTAGCTTTACCACAAGGGGCGTGCTATACACTATATCTTTTACTTTTAATTAAATCTGCTTAGACTAGAAAACTCTTATTTTGGTATAGTCTTATCTACGGTTATTAATCATTTACTTTTAAAAGTAAAAGGATGCCGCTGCTATCCCTAACGCACCATCAGCTGCAGTAAACTTTAATCTAATGTTTAGGAAATTTAAACAGCAACTACGCCTTTAATGTGCGGGTGCGGATTATAATCAACCAAAGTAAAATCTTCAAAATCAAAATCAAAAATATCTTTAATTTCAGGATTAAGAATCATTTTTGGTAACGGACGAATATTTCTAGATAATTGTAACTCCAATTGTTCGTAGTGGTTGCTATAAATGTGAGTATCGCCAAAAGTATGTATAAACTCTCCAGCTTCATAACCACAAACTTGGGCCATCATCATAGTAAATAATGCATAAGAAGCAATATTAAAAGGTACACCTAAAAATATATCAGCACTACGCTGGTACAGTTGGCATGATAATTTACCATCGGCCACATAAAACTGAAAAAATGCATGACAAGGCGGAAGTGCCGCTTTACCATTCGCTACATTTTCGCTAAAGCTTTTTGAAGTATCTGGTAACACAGAAGGGTTCCATGCAGAAACCATCATACGACGACTATCTGGGTTGTTTTTTAAGGCATCTATTACCTCTTTTATTTGGTCTATTTCGTCATTATTCCAGTTGCGCCATTGGTGACCATAGACAGGTCCTAAATCACCATTTTCATCAGCCCATTCATTCCAAATACGCACGCCATTTTCAGTAAGGTATTTTGTATTAGTATCCCCTTTTAAAAACCAAAGTAGCTCATAAACAATAGATTTTAAATGTAGTTTCTTAGTGGTAACCATAGGAAAGCCTTCACTTAAATCAAATCGCATTTGGTAACCAAAAACGCTTTTTGTTCCTGTTCCTGTGCGATCTCCTTTTTCATTGCCGTTTTCTAAAACGTGTTTTACTAGGTCGTGATATTGTTTCATAACATTCCCCATGAAAATGGGGATTTTTTTTAATTAAACCATGATTTTTAAAGCAGAGTAAAAATAAAAAATAGCTTTAAATGATAGCACCTAAGATTTCAGATATTATAATAAAGTTATTAACGATTTTGTTTTGTGTTTTGGTTGCTCCTTTGAAGAAACAAAAGGGCAGTTTTTATCCAATTATCATTCCAGCAATTGTAGCCGAAATTAACGATGCAATAGTACCACCAATTAAGGCCTTCATGCCAAATTTTGAAAGCGTTTTACGTTGCCCAGGAGCCAACGACCCAATACCGCCAATTTGTATGCCTATAGACGCGAAGTTTGCAAAACCACACAGCATATAGGTTGCCATGATTATGGATTTTTCATAACTGAGATGAATAGCGTTTGAGGCTTCTTTTAATTCTCTTAATTGTATATAGCCGATAAACTCGCTGGCGGCCAATTTGATTCCTAAAAGTTGTCCCATTAAAGCCATATCTTCTTTAGCGACACCAATAAGCCACATTAATGGAGCGAAGGCGTAACCTAAAATAAGTTCTAGCGAAAGGTTGTTGTAAGACGTATTATTAGCAATCCAACTGTTTGCAGTTGTGACATCACCTATCCAACCTAAAATACCATTAAACATGGCTATAAATGCTACAAATACTAAAAGCATGGCGCCAACATTTACTGCTAATTTTAAGCCTTCGGTAGTTCCGTTGGCAATCGCATCTAAGAAGTTTGAGCCTATTTTTTCTTGAGACACAGAAACATCGGTATTCACATCTTCGGTTTGTGGATAAAGTATTTTTGAAATAACAATAGCACCTGGAGCAGCCATTACAGAGGCGGCTAATAAATGTTTCGCATAAAACAATCGTAGTGCAGGATCATCACCACCCAAAAACCCAATGTAAGCAGCAAGTACAGCACCTGCCACTGTTGCCATACCACCAATCATGACTAAAAGCATTTCAGACTTATTCATTTTTTCCAAATAAGCCTTAATTAAAAGAGGTGCTTCGGTTTGTCCTAAAAAGATGTTTCCGGCAACACTTAAACTTTCAGCACCAGATATTTTTAATGCTTTTGAAAGTAACCAAGCCATGGCTTTTACAACTTTTTGAATAATACCTAAATAGAAAAGTACCGAGGTTAAGGCAGAAAAGAATATTATGGTTGGTAGTACCTGGAAAGCAAAAATAAACCCGAAAGTATCCATATCTACCACTAAGCCCTCAAATAAAAACTTACTTCCAGCTCTCGTAAATTCTAATACTTGGACGAATAAACCACCAATAAATTCGAATATGTTTTTTATGAATTCAATCTTTAAAACGCCTATAGCAATAAGTAACTGAAACGCTAAACCAATAGCTACAATTTTCCAATTAATGGCTTTTCTGTTACTGCTAAAAAGAAAGGCGACAAAAATTAAAGTTATCATACCCAAAACACCTCGCCATAAACTATTAATAGAAAACCCTTGGCTAGGAATAATCGTATTATTATTGGCTTCAGCAGTATCTAGAGTGGTTTTTGCTTCAGGAGTAAATTCTAAATTATTGAGATTGGATTCAGATTCATCGGAATTAACTTCCAAAGTATTTGTTACCGTATCTACTGCAACCGTGTTCTCTAGATCTTGTGCTGTTAGCGTTGTAAAACAAAAGAATAGTGCGGAAATGAGCAGTAAGAGTTTTTTCATAAAGGGTAGTTCAGATTATTCTCTTTTTGAGATTTCATCGCGAATATGTGCTGCTCTTTCATAATCTTCATTGTTCACAGCCTCTTCTAGTAAAGTTTGCAATTCTTCCAGGGTTTTTCCTTTGAAATTCTCTTTTGGTTCAGAAGGTTCTAATTCATTAGCAACCAACTCGTCCATTAAAATACTGTCTTGAGCTTCATCTTCTTCATCCTCTTTTTTCGGATTCACTTTTAAGTAAATACCAGCCTTATCAAGAATATTTTTATATGTAAATATAGGAGCTTGAAAACGTAGTGCTAATGCAATTGCATCACTAGTTCGGGCATCAATAATTTCTTCAATTTTATCGCGTTCGCAAATTAAACTAGAATAAAAAACACCATCAACTAACTTATGGATTATCACTTGTTTTACAACAATATCAAATCTATCTGCAAAATTTTTGAATAAATCGTGTGTTAATGGTCTTGGAGGGCTAATTTCTTTCTCTAAAGCAATCGCAATTGATTGTGCTTCAAAAGCGCCAATAACTATTGGAAGTTTACGTTCGCCATCAACTTCATTTAAAATTAAAGCATATGCGCCATTTTGTGTTTGGCTATACGATATGCCTTTTATATTTAATCTTACTAAACTCATAATTTATAAAAACGCAAAGAACTGCTTAAATTAGAACTTTACCAACTGCACATGGCATAATTAAGTTAAAATGCTAATTTAAGCAGTTCTATAGTACTACACAATTTATAAAAAATAAATTATTGTTGTGCTTTAAATGCTTTTAATTTTTCGATAAGTTCTGGAACCACTTGAAAAGCATCACCAACAACCCCATAATCTGCAGCTTTGAAGAAAGGTGCTTCAGGATCTGTATTGATTACTACTTTTACTTTTGAGGCATTAATTCCTGCTAAATGCTGAATAGCACCAGAAATACCAATAGCGATATATAAGTTTGAAGCTACAGGTTTACCTGTTTGCCCCACGTGTTCACTATGAGGTCTCCAGCCTAAATCTGAAACCGGTTTTGAACATGCTGTTGCAGCGCCTAAAACTTCTGCAAGTTCTTCAATCATACCCCAGTTTTCAGGTCCTTTTAATCCTCTTCCTCCAGAAACTACTATTTCTGCATCTGCAATGGTTACTTTGTCTGTAGCTTTGTCAACAGATTCAACGGTAACTCCTAATTCTGGAATAGAAGGTGAAAACGCTTCCGCGGAAGCACTACCAGTATTTTCAACCAATCCGAATGCATTGTTAGAAACTCCAACAATTTTAATATCGGTATTGATTTGTGTCGTTTCAAAGGCTTTATTAGTAAATGCGGTACGTTTTACAGTAAAAGGACTTGTGCTTGAAGGAGCTTCAACAACATTTGAAACGTAGCCTGCATTTAATCCTACGGCTAATAACGGTGCTAAATATTTACTATTTGCACTAGAACTTACAATAACAACTTGTGCACTTTCTTGTTCTGCAGCTTGTTTTATTGCGGCCGCATAAGCATTGGCATTAAAATTATCAAGTTGCGCGTTTGAGATGTTTAAAACTTTATCTACACCATAATTACCTAATGCTGAGGTGTCATTTGCATTAATAGCTACAGCCGTAACCGTTGTACCTAATTGATTAGCAACTGCTTTTGCATAAGATGCGACTTCGAGGGCTCCTTTTTTAAAGTTGCCTTGTTCTGATTCTGTATATACTAAAACTGACATATTTTATTTTGTTTTCTAATCCTGAACTTGATTCAGGATATCATTAATAACTGCTCATTTCAAATAATTTATCCCAAAGTAATTTCCGGAACGATTTAGCAAGCTAAATCACCTTAGCTTCGTTATGAAGCAGATTTACTAATTCGTCTAAATTATCTGGAGATACCAAAGTAACCGCGCCTTTAGGAGCTGGTTTTTCAAAAGCTACCGAACTTGTTTCAGCACTAACTGCAACAGGTTCTACTACAGTAAGCGGTTTTTTTCTTGCCATCATAATTCCTCGCATATTCGGGATACGTAAATCACTTTCTTCAACTAAGCCTTTTTGTCCGCCAATAACTAAAGGAAGGGATGTTGAAACCGATTCCTTACCGCCATCAATTTCTCTGACCGCTTTGGCCGATGTGCCATCAACCTCTAAACCAATACAGTTGTTTACGAAATTAGCACCTATTAATCCCGCAATCATTCCAGGAACCATGCCGCCATTGTAATCAATGGATTCTCGTCCTGCAATAACTAAATCGTAACCACCATCTTTAACAACGTTTGCTAGTTGTTTAGCGACCGAAAAACCATCAGTAGCAGGCATATTTACTCGTATAGCTTCATCTGCGCCAATAGCTAATGCTTTGCGTAAAGTTGGTTCGGTATCTGCACCTCCAACATTGGCTACCGTTACTTGAGCACCTTGTTTTTCTTTAAACCACATGGCACGTGTTAATCCAAATTCGTCGTTTGGGTTAATCACAAATTGCACACCAGTTGGGTCAAATTTAGTATTGTTATCACTAAAATTAATCTTTGAAGTAGTGTCTGGCACGTGACTTATACACACTAATATTTTCATAATTTTTAGGTATTTAAATGTCTTAATTTTTTTGAGTTCACGAAGTTAATTATTTTATTCTGAATATTTACTATGCACGCATAATAAATTTTAAAAAAATCTTTCATGACTGTATCTCATTAATTGTTATTTTTGCAGTTCTAAAAACAATTTTTAATGAAGACAATTCAATTTAGAGAAGCCATTTGCGAAGCCATGAGTGAAGAAATGCGCAGAGATGAAAGTGTATATTTAATGGGCGAAGAAGTGGCAGAATACAATGGTGCTTACAAGGCATCAAAAGGCATGTTAGATGAGTTTGGAGCTAAACGTGTTATTGATACACCAATTGCTGAGCTTGGATTTGCAGGTATAGCCATTGGCTCGACAATGACGGGTAACAGACCCATTGTTGAATACATGACCTTTAACTTCTCTCTAGTTGGAATTGATCAAATTATAAGTAATGCTGCCAAAATTAGACAAATGTCTGGTGGGCAGTTTAAATGTCCTATTGTTTTTCGTGGACCTACAGCTTCTGCGGGTCAGTTAGGAGCAACACACTCGCAAGCTTTTGAGAGTTGGTTTGCAAATACACCAGGTTTAAAAGTTGTTGTGCCATCAAACCCTTACGATGCTAAAGGCTTATTAAAAGCAGCTATTCGTGATGACGATCCAGTTATTTTTATGGAAAGTGAGCAAATGTATGGCGATAAAGGTGAAGTGCCAGAAGGAGAATACATTATTCCTCTTGGTGTTGCCGATATTAAACGTGAAGGAACAGACGTAACCATCGTTTCTTTTGGTAAAATTATTAAAGAAGCATACAAAGCTGCCGACGAGTTAGAAAAAGAAGGTATTTCTTGTGAAATTATAGATTTGCGTACCGTTCGTCCTATGGACAGAAAAGCGATTGTAGAATCTGTGAAAAAAACAAATAGGTTAGTGGTTTTAGAAGAAGCATGGCCTTTTGGAAATGTAGCTACTGAAATTACATATTTAATTCAATCTGAAGCTTTTGATTATTTAGATGCGCCAGTAGTTAGAATTAATACTGCCGATACCCCAGCACCATATTCTCCTGTTTTACTTGAAGAGTGGTTGCCAAATCATGAAGATGTAATTAAAGCTGTAAAAAAAGTACTTTATAAATAAAAACATTTTATTTACGTTATATAAACTTCATTAGCACGATTGTTGATGAAGTTTTTTTGTATTATGAATATAAGACTACTTATTGCCCTTTTCTTTCTAGGAATATTTTCTGCATTTTCACAAACCAAAGTAAGTGGTTATGTGTTTGATGAGTTTGATGCTCCAGTATCTTTTGCTAACGTTATATTTTCTGGATCTACTCAGGGTACAATAACAGACGAAAATGGTAAATTCTATCTAGAATCTGACGAAACTTGGGATTCCTTAACGGTATCCTTTATTGGTTATGAAACCTTAAATATTCCGCTTGATAAAAAAGTAAATTACAATTTAAAATTTGTCTTAAAAGAAGAAGCGGCAGCTTTAGATGCTGTAGTTATTCTATCTGGAAAGCAACCAAAAAAGAATAATCCTGCCATTGATTTACTTCGTAAAATTTGGGCAAATAAGCGAAGTAACGGCTTAAAACAGTTTAATCAATACGAGTACGATAAATACGAAAAAGTAGAATTCGATTTAAACACAATTGATAGTTCGCTTATAAAAAGTAAACTATTTAAAGGTATGGAGTTTGTTTTCAATGAAGTCGATACCTCTAAAGTTACAGGAAAAACTTATTTGCCAATATTCATCAACGAAGCCGTGTCAAAAGTATATGGTGATAATGTAATCAATAAGAAAAAAGAGGATTTACTTGGGAATAAAAACTCAGGATTCAGTGATAATCAAATGATTATAGATTTTGTTGATGATTTATATTCAGACTTTAATGTGTACGATAATTACCTGAAATTTTTTGATAAAAGCTTTGTAAGTCCACTATCTAAAACAGGAATTAGCACTTATAATTATGTGTTGTCAGACAGTGCTTATATTGATAACAAATGGTGTTATAATGTAATCTATTATCCTAGAAGACGAAACGAATTAACCTTTAAAGGCGATTTTTGGGTTGCAGATACCACCTATGCCATCAAAGAAATTAACCTTCAAGCTTCAAAAAGTGCTAATATAAACTGGGTTAAAGAAATATATATCGAGCAAGAGTTTGAAGTATTGAACGACTCTGTTTTTCTAGTGACACGTGATTATATGTTATCTGATTTCGCTTTCAACAAAAAGGAAAAATCACGTGGTGTTTATGGTAAGCGTACCACCTTATACAACAACTATAAATTTGATATAGAAAAGGATAAAAAATTCTATGAAACAGAAGTTTATAATTATGATAGAGATGTATATAATCGGGATGATGAATTTTGGGATTCAAATCGATTAGAGCAATTAAATAAAGATGAAAAAGGAGTCTATAAAATGCTAGACACCTTAAAAACGGTTAAAAAATTTAAGCGTCTTTATAACCTCGGGAGTATTTTAGCATCTGGTTATATTGAATTTAATACCTTGCCTTTAGATTACGGACCGGTGTTTTCAACCTTCGGATTTAACGAGGTTGAAGGTTTGCGTTTACGAACAGGTGGAAGGACCTATTTTGGACCTAACGATTTATGGCGAATTGAAGGGTTTTTAGCCTATGGTTTTGATGATGACAAATTTAAATACGGCATTTCAGGAAAATGGCTACTCGATAAAAAAAGTCGATTAACCATTTCTGGAGGAAACCGAAGAGATGTAGAACAAATTGGAGCGAGTTTAACAACAAGTACCGATGTTTTAGGTAGAAGTTTAGCCTCTTCATCGGTTATTGGCACGGGCGCAAACGATAAGTTAACCAATATCAATTTGACAAGTTTAGCTGTTGAGGCTGAACCATGGCGAAATGTTATATTTAGATTGGGCGGAAATTATAGAACTCTAGAATCGGCTTCACCAACATTTAGTTTAGATTATAATACACCAACAGGTATAGCTTCTGAAATTAAACAGTTTGAATCGAGTCTTTCTGTATCGTATTTCCCGGGTCGAAAAATGACAGGTTTTGGTGTTGAACGAAAAATTGCGAACGATGATTTTGCAAGATTATTTGCGCAGGTAAGTCGTGGCGATAAAACCATTTTTAATAGTGATTTTGATTATACCAAAGTGCAGTTTTCATACACGCAGCCTTGGCAAATGGGAGGTTTCGGAAGATTGTATACCACTTTTGAAGCTGGTAAAACTTTTGGAGAAGTACCTTTAGGGTTGTTAAGTGTTATTCCCGGAAATCAAACATACTTTTCAATATATAATACTTTTTCTCAACTTGATTTTTACGAGTTTGTTTCTGATACGTATGCGTCATTTCATTTTGAACATAATTTTAATGGACGCTTATTTTCTAGAATACCGTTTTTACGAAAATTAAATCTTCGTGAAATTGTAAGTGTTAGAGGTGTTATGGGCAGCATTACAGACGAGAACGTTCAGTTAAATAATGTACCAAGCAACCCGAATAATTTGCAACTAAAAGCTCCTAATAAAGAACCTTATTACGAATACAGTTTAGGAGTTGGTAATATTTTTAAAGTGTTTAGAATAGACTTTAATTTTAGAGGCAATTATAAGGATCAAGACTTATACCCAGAAGCCAGAAAGTTTGGGGTTACGGGGAGTTTTGGATTTTATTTTTAAGAAACTCTCAAATTTTTGATCGTTTAACTCATACTTTTTTCAGATTGAAAAAACATAAATTAGTTTTAATTTAAAATGCCGTTATTAAATTCTAAATATTCAAATCTAATTAAATGTCTCTATAGACATTGTAATTCCTAGACCATGTCATTGATTCCCCGGGCTTAACAAATATTTTATGGAATAACTCGGGACAAATCACATGTCGCCACCCCCAAAGATTCACTTTATCAGTTTGGAAACTTGCGGTTTCATTAATCCCAATTTTGGTTTCTAGGTTTATTAAATCCCAAGTGGCTTTAACAATTTTCCCACCAGAGAGGTTACTAAAAAAGAATTGTTCTTTAATATTATTATTGAATTTTATATTACGTGGGCCAATATCAACTTTAAGTTCGGGGTTTACGGTTTCACCAAAGTGCTTGGGTTGTATTTCAAAAGGAAATTTTAATAAATAATGAGGTCCAATTATATCACTATTGATTGAAGTAAAGTTGTGATTATACTCGTCTGTTCGAATATCCTTGTCGCCTGTGTTTTGTAAATAATAATTTATTGTAAAACTGTTTTCATGAAGTTCAATTACTTTTCTTAATACATACGAATATCCATTTACAGTCTCAGATTTACAGCTGATAATAATTTTATTTAATTCCTTATTTATACTAAATTTAGCTGGTTTAATCTCGTATTTCTTATTAAATAAATATTGTGAATCATCTTTTTTTAATAGACCTACGCCAATTTTATGAAACCAATCGCCTATTTCCGTTTCTTCAAATCCTAATGCTGCATCAATGCCAAATTCGTTATAGAACCCTTTTCCCAAAAAAGCTTCATTTTCATAAGTGGTTGTTTCAATCGCCGATAGTTGAATGTTTTGAAATATTACATTCACAATTTTTCCAGTCCAATCGAATCTTGAAAATTTGTAGCCCTCAAAAGGGTCATCAATATGAATTTCTAAGTTTTTATTTTTTAGTATATGTGTCATATTCAAGATTGAAATTTATAAAAAAAACAAAAGGATAGGCTAATTAGGAACATAAATGTCTTCTAAATTAGAGGATAAAGTGCTTTTTAATTAAACTTTATGCTATTTTATAATTTGCTTCTGTTTGGTTTTAATTTTTATTCTGAAAAATTTAGAATAAAAAAAGACCACCCATTAGGTAGTCTTTCGATATTCAAAAAAAGTTTAAATATTTATAAACCAAAAGCCTTTTTTACTTTATCTACATAATCTAATTTTTCCCAAGTAAATAACTCTACATCAAGGGTTACGTTTTCGCCGTTAGGCTGAGAAAAAGTTTTGGTAACAGTTTCATTTGTTCGTCCCATGTGTCCGTAAGCCGCAGTTTCACTATACATTGGCGAACGTAATTTTAAACGTTCTTCAATAGCAAATGGGCGCATATCAAAAATTTCAGATACCTTTTCTGCAATTTCTCCATCCGTTAAATTAAAAGGACACGTGCCGTACGTATCAACAAAAATCCCCATGGGCTCTACAACGCCAATGGCGTAACTTACTTGTACCAAAATTTCGTCGGCAACTCCAGCAGCAACTAAGTTTTTAGCAATATGTCTTGTAGCGTAAGCAGCACTTCTATCAACCTTACTTGGGTCTTTTCCAGAAAATGCACCACCGCCATGAGCACCTTTTCCACCATAAGTGTCTACTATAATTTTTCTTCCTGTTAATCCTGTATCTCCGTGCGGACCGCCAATTACAAATTTCCCTGTTGGATTAATATGATACTTAATGTCATCATTAAACAATAGTTGAGCAGATTCTGGAAGTTTAGCAACAACTCGTGGAATTAAAATTTCAACAATATCTTTTCTAATTTTAGCAAGCATGGTATCATCATCTGCAAAATCGTCGTGCTGTGTAGAAACTACAATAGCATCAATTCGTTGTGGTAAATTATCATCGCTATATTCAATGGTAACCTGACTTTTAGAATCTGGTCTCAAATACGTGATGTCTTTATTTTCACGACGTAATTCCGCCAATTCTTTTAGAATTCTATGCGACAAATCTAAAGCCAAAGGCATAAAATTTTCGGTTTCATTTGTGGCATAACCAAACATCATACCTTGGTCTCCAGCACCTTGTTCCTCTTTGTTGCCACGATCTACACCTTGATTTATTTCTTCAGATTGTTCATGGATTGCAGATAAAACTCCACAAGAATTACCATCAAACATGTATTCACCTTTGGTATAACCAATTTTATTTATAGTATCTCTTGCTATTTTTTGCACATCTAAATAGGTGGTAGATTTTACTTCACCAGCAAGCATAACTTGTCCCGTTGTAACTAACGTTTCACAAGCCACTTTTGATTCTCTATCAAAGGCTAAAAAATTATCAATTAAGGCATCACTAATTTGATCTGCTACCTTATCTGGGTGTCCTTCAGAAACACTTTCTGAGGTAAATAAATAAGCCATATTTTTTATTTTACGGTAAGATTTGACGAGAACGTCGAAGGAAGTTTACACTGCCTTTAGCATTTTTGCTCCATCCTTAACTTGTTTCAGTATCTCTGGAAGATAACTTTATAAAGTTTAGTATGAAAGAGGTTGCAATCAGTCAAATCTTTCCTCTTGTTATTTGTGTGCGCAAAAGTAAAAAAATAAAAGAATATCTACCTTGATTTTAACTTTTTTAAGCAAATAAATAAGCTTTAGAATTTTTATCTCTTGATTTGTGGTTGTTAAATCTGCAAATGGATAATCAAATAATAATTCTGTCCGTAATTAAATGAATTCTTCTAGTAGAATAAGGTAAATTTGTAGCTAAATATTTTTTTCAAAACCCGTTTAAAAGTGACGTAGTGATAGGGAATATGATATACCGAAAGTTGGATTGAAAGAAAAGGTTGCGACAGTAATGAAAGTAGATAAAAAAGGACTACAATAATGAAAAAATGCAGATTCAAATAAGTTTGATATTTTTTTTAGAATTTATTCATCTTTTGAACATCATAAAAAATATAACTTAAAAAGCTGAATAACAATATGTTAAGTTGGTTTTTATGGTTGTGAGTTTAACCTAAAAAATGAAAGCATAAAATCTATAAAAACCTAATATTTTAATTTCGGCAAGTCGTATTATTAAATTGAAGAATTTATAATATTAATCTTAAAAATTAACTGAATTATAATTAATCAACATAATTAGCGCTATTTTTTGCAACAAATATGAAAGAACTCAATAAACATAGTAGAAGATTAACTCAAGATGAATCTCAGCCTGCATCTCAAGCCATGTTATATGCAGCCGGTTTTAGGGATGAGGATATGAATAAGGCACAAATAGGAATTGCAAGTACGGGGTTTGACGGAAACCCATGTAATATGCATCTTAATGGCTTAAAAGATGAAGTTAAAATTGAGTGCAATATTGCAGGATTAGTAGGTTTAGGGTTTAATACCATAGGTGTAAGTGATGGGATTTCTATGGGGACCTCTGGTATGAATTATTCTTTAGCATCTCGAGATATTATTGCAGATTCTATAGAAACGGTTATGCAAGCACAAAGTTATGATGCATTAATAGCTATTGTTGGTTGTGATAAAAATATGCCTGGAGCTATAATCTCTATGCTGCGTTTAAATCGTCCATCAATCATGATGTATGGTGGTTCCACCGCTTCTGGACTATATAAAGGTAGAAAACTAAATATAGTTTCGGCTTTTGAAGCTTTAGGACAAAAAGTAGCAGGAGAAATTGATGAAGAGGAATATAAAGAAATTATTAAACGAGCCATTCCAGGCGCTGGTGCTTGTGGTGGTATGTATACTGCTAATACTATGGCTTCAGCAATAGAATGTATGGGGTTTGCATTACCATATAACTCATCTATTCCAGCACAGAATCCAAATAAATTATCAGAAAGTGAAAGAACTGCAAGAGCTATTAAGAATCTTTTAGAATTAGATTTAAAACCTTTAGATATTATTTCAAAAGAATCTATTGAAAACGCAATTACATTAGTAAACGCACTTGGAGGATCTACAAATGCGGTATTGCACTTTTTAGCAATTGCTCATGCAGCAGATATTGATTTCACACTTGAAGATTTTCAACGCGTAAGTGATAGAACACCATTAATTGGCGATTTAAAACCTAGCGGAAAATACTTAATGGAAGATGTTCATAGTATTGGAGGTATTCCTGCAATCATGAAATATTTATTAGAGAATGGTTTCTTACATGGTGACTGTATGACGGTTACAGGCAAAACATTGGCAGAAAACTTAGCTAATGTAGAAGCTATCGAGTTTGAAGAACAAGACATTGTTTATCAAAAAGAAAACGCTTTAAAATCTTCTGGTAATTTACAAATCCTTTATGGGAATTTAGCCGAAGAAGGTGCGGTAGCAAAAATTTCAGGGAATGAAGGATTACTGTTTGAAGGTAAAGCTGTGGTTTACGATGGTGAACAAGCTGCCAATACAGGGATTTCAAATGGTGAAGTCGAAAGAGGTGATGTAGTCGTCATTCGTTATGTAGGTCCTAAAGGAGGTCCGGGAATGCCTGAAATGTTAAAACCAACATCCTTAATAATGGGTGCTGGTTTAGGAAAATCTGTAGCGTTAATAACTGATGGTCGTTTTTCAGGAGGAACTCACGGTTTCGTGGTAGGTCATATAACTCCCGAAGCGCAAACAGGAGGAACTATCGGATTATTAAAAACTGGTGATAAAATTAGAATTAGTGCAGAAGATAATTCTATTAATGTATTGATTTCTGATGAAGAATTAGCTCAAAGAAAAGCGCAATGGGTTCAACCACCATTAAAACACAAAAAAGGAATATTATATAAATATGCAAAAACTGTAGCATCGGCTTCAAAAGGCTGTGTAACAGATGCATAAAATGTTCTTGCATTGGCAGGAATCTCACACTTAAAAGTTGAGAATATGAAGACACAAACAATTAATAAGAACCAAGAAGTGGCAGAAAAAACACAAAATATTGCGGGTAGCGAAGCAGTAGTAAGAAGCTTAATTGCCGAGGGTGTAGATATTATTTATGGATACCCAGGAGGAGCTATTATGCCCGTTTATGATGAGTTATTTAAATATCAAGATAAAATTCATCATGTATTAACGCGTCATGAGCAAGGTGCTGCACATGCTGCTCAAGGTTATGCCAGAATTTCTGGTAAAGTAGGTGTTGCTATGGCAACTTCGGGTCCAGGAGCAACCAATTTAATCACCGGAATTGCCGATGCGCAAATAGATTCTACACCGTTAGTTTGTATAACGGGTCAAGTGTTTTCGCATTTATTAGGAAGTGATGCATTCCAAGAAACCGATATTGTTGGTATTTCTACTCCTGTAACCAAATGGAATTGTCAGGTTACTAAAGCTGAAGATATTCCAGGAGCAATCGCAAAAGCATTTTACATAGCTAAAAGCGGGAGACCAGGACCAGTATTAGTTGATATTACTAAAGATGCACAAGTCTCAAATTTAGATTTTATATATAAGAAATGTACAGGTATAAGAAGCTATAATCCTGTGCCAAAAACAAGTCAAGAGTCTGTTAATGCAGCTGCAAAATTAATTAATAACGCTAAAAAACCAATGATTGTTTGGGGCCAAGGAGTTATTTTAGGTCAAGCAGAAGACGAACTTAAAGCAGTAATAGAAAAAGCTGGAATTCCATCGGCATGGACTATTCTTGGAGCTTCAGCATTACCGACATCTCATCCGTTAAATATAGGAATGGTAGGAATGCATGGTAATTATGCTCCTAATAAATTAACTAATGAATGCGATGTGCTCATTGCCATAGGAATGCGTTTTGATGATCGTGTTACTGGACGATTAGATGCTTATGCTAAACAAGCAAAAATCATTCATTTTGATATCGATCCTGCAGAGATTGATAAAAATGTGAAGACTGATGTTGCAGTATTAGGAGATTCAAAAGAAAGTTTAGCGATGCTTTTAGATGCTTTGGATAATAATTCTCATGAATCTTGGTTGCAAGAATTTAAAGATTTATACGCTATTGAATTTGAAAAAGTAATTAAAGGTGATATCAGTCCTACGAAAGAAGGATTGACTATGGGCGAGGTTATCAAACAAATAAATATTGAAAGCAAAGGTAAAGCAGCTATTGTTTCAGATGTTGGTCAGCATCAAATGATAGCCTGCAGATATGCCGAGTTTAACGTTTCAAAAAGTAACATTACATCTGGAGGTCTAGGAACCATGGGGTTTGCACTTCCAGCGGCTATAGGAGCTAAAATGGCAGCACCAGAGCGTGAAGTTGTTGCCGTTATTGGTGATGGCGGTTACCAAATGAATATTCAAGAATTAGGCACCATTTTTCAGCAAAAAGCTGCTGTAAAGATTGTAGTTTTAAATAACGAATTTTTAGGAATGGTACGTCAATGGCAACAGTTGTTTTTCGATAAGCGTTACGCATCTACCGAAATGACAAACCCAAATTTTGTTGCCATTGCAGAAGGCTATTATATCAAAGCTAGAAAAGTAACAAAACGAGAAGAATTAGCAGAGGCTGTAAAAGAAATGATGGACTCAAAAGAGTCTTATTTCTTAGAGGTTTGTGTTGAAAAAGAAGACAATGTATTTCCAATGATACCATCGGGTGCAGCGGTTTCAGATGTAAGATTAAGTTAAGTTTATAGAAATGAAGGAAGATATAAAATCATTCACAATATCAATATATACCGAAAATAATATCGGATTATTGAATCGTATTTCAGCAATATTTCAGCGTAGACATATCAATATTGAAAGTTTAACAACATCACAGTCAGAAATAGATGGCGTTAATCGTTTTGTTATTGTTGTAAATATTTGCGAAGACACTGCTTGTAAAATTGTTAAACAGATTGAAAAGCAAGTCGAAACGATTAGAGCTTATTATCACACAGAAGACCAAACCATTTTTACCGAGTCTTGTATGTTTAAAATAAAATCTGATTTGTTGTTTAACGAACCTCAAATTCAGAATATCATTAAAGAAAGCAATGCAAGAATTGTAACCGTGAATAAAGAGTTTTTTGTACTTGAAAAGTCAGGCAGAAGAAACGAAATTGAATCTTTACGACGTGATTTAAACGTATTTGGTATCATGCAATTTGTACGTTCTGGTAGAATTGCAGTTACTAAAGATCAAATGAAAATAACCGAATTGCTAACAGCATTCAATAACCAATAATAACAATTAAATATAAAATGGGAAATTATTTTAACACACTATCGCTAAGAGATAAATTAAATCAATTATCGAAGTGTAGATTTATGGACGCTTCAGAGTTTTCAGATGGAGTAAACGCTTTAAAAGGTAAAAAAATAGTTATCGTAGGATGTGGTGCTCAAGGATTAAACCAAGGGTTAAACATGAGAGATTCTGGTTTAGATATCTCTTATGCATTGCGTGATGCTGCGATTAAAGAAAAGCGTCAATCTTTTATAAATGCTACAGAAAATGGTTTTAAAGTTGGTAATTATCAAGAGTTAATTCCAACTGCAGATTTAGTGTTAAACTTAACACCAGATAAACAACATACCAATGCTGTAAATGCCGTAATGCCTTTAATGAAAAAAGGAGCAACATTATCGTATTCTCACGGCTTTAATATTGTTGAAGAGGGTATGCAAATACGTGAAGACCTTACTGTAATTATGGTGGCGCCTAAGTCTCCAGGGTCTGAGGTTCGTGAAGAATATAAGCGTGGTTTTGGTGTGCCTACATTAATTGCAGTACACGACGAGAACGATCCAGAAGGTAAAGGATGGGCGCAAGCTAAAGCTTATGCAGTAGCAACTGGTGGAGATAAAGCGGGTGTGTTAGCATCATCTTTTATTGCTGAGGTGAAGTCTGATTTAATGGGAGAACAAACCATTCTTTGTGGTTTGTTACAAACAGGATCTATCCTTTGTTTTGATAAAATGGTTGAAGAAGGAATTGATGCTGGTTATGCTTCAAAATTAATTCAATACGGTTGGGAGACTGTAACAGAAGGTCTTAAATATGGTGGTGTGACTAATATGATGGATCGTTTATCTAACCCAGCAAAAATAAAAGCTTTTGAATTGTCAGAAGAATTAAAAGATATCATGCGTCCGTTATTCCAAAAACATATGGATGATATTATAGAAGGTCGTTTTTCTGCAGGAATGATGGCAGATTGGGCTAATGATGATCATGATTTATTGACTTGGAGAGCAGCAACTGCTGAAACCAATTTTGAAAAAACACCGGCTGGTGATGTTGAAATATCAGAGCAAGAATATTACGACAATGGCGTGTTAATGGTTGCTATGGTGAGAGCTGGAGTTGAATTAGCTTTTGAAGCTATGACAGATTCTGGAATTATTGATGCATCAGCATACTACGAGTCTTTACACGAAACACCATTAATTGCTAACACCATCGCAAGACGTAAATTATACGAAATGAATAGTGTGATTTCTGATACTGCTGAGTATGGATGTTATTTATTCGATCATGCTTGTAAGCCTTTATTGAAAGACTTTATGTCGAATATTAAAACCGATGTAATTGGTAAGGCCTATGCTAAAGATAATGGTGAAGGAGTTGATAATGCAAAACTTATTGAAGTGAATAAAGCATTAAGAAATCACCCAGTTGAAAAAGTAGGTGAGTTTTTAAGATCTTCAATGACAGCAATGAAACCTATTGTATAGCACACAACTAAACTAAACTATATTTTCAAAAACCTGTCAGATATGATTTTTTCTGACGGGTTTTTTATTCTAAAACATTTGCCAATTGAGTCTTTAATATTTTTTAGAAAGCTAATTAAAGCTGTAACTTGCATCTATCATATTATATAAATTGAACTTATGAATCAGGAAAAGCAAACTTATTTTCCTACCATTGAAAACGTAAATAAGGCAGCCGAAGCAATTAAAAAAGTATCGGCAGTAACGCCTTTAGGTGTTAGTCTAAGATATTCAAAACAATTTGATGCCAATATTCTTTTAAAACGTGAAGATTTACAACAAGTACGATCTTATAAAATTAGAGGGGCATATAATAAAATAAGTTCTCTTACTGCAGAAGAGTCTAAGAACGGTGTGGTTTGCGCAAGTGCTGGAAATCATGCCCAAGGTGTAGCCTTGTCTTGTAAATTACTCAAAATAAAAGGCACCATTTATATGCCGGCTCCAACTCCAAATCAAAAGGTGGAACAAGTAAAGATGTTTGGCGAAAATTTTATAGAAATAAAACTCGTTGGAGATACATTTGATGACTCTTACCATGCCGCAATGTTTGAATGTGAGTCTTTAGGTAAAACATTTATCCATCCATTTAATGATGAAAAAGTTATAGAAGGGCAGGCTACAATTGGTTTAGAAATTTTAGAACAATGTGACAAACCTATCGATTATGTATTTATTGCTGTAGGTGGTGGTGGACTTGCGGCAGGATTATCAACAGTATTTAAAGCCTTATCTCCAAACACAAAGGTTATTGGGGTTGAGCCAGAAGGAGCGCCTTCAATGAAAACTTCTATTGGAAATAATAAAAACACCGAACTTAAATCTATCGATAAATTTATAGACGGTGCAGCGGTAAAACGCGTGGGCGATCTAAATTTCGCTATTTGTAAAGAAAATTTACATGCCATGATAACGGTGCCCGAAGGGAAGGTATGCGAAACCATTTTAGAACTATATAATAAAGATGCAATAGTTGCGGAACCTGCGGGAGCATTAAGCATTTCGGCCTTAGATTTTTATGCTGAAGAAATTAAAGGAAAAAACGTAGTATGCGTAGTTAGCGGCAGTAATAATGATATTACACGAACACCTGAAATCAAAGAAAGAGCCTTGTTATATGCCAACTTAAAACATTATTTTATCATCAATTTTCCACAGAGAGCAGGCGCATTAAAAGAGTTTGTTGTTGATATTTTAGGAGCGAATGATGATATAACTTATTTTCAATATGCTAAAAAAACAAACCGTGAAAATGGTTCAGCTGTGGTTGGTGTTCAATTAAAATCCGCATCAGATTTACAACCCTTAGTTGAAAGAATGAAGAAACATAATTTTTATGGTGATTACTTAAACGACAAACCTGATCTCTTTCAGTTTTTAGTTTAAAGACCTTGTTTTTTAGGTAGTTAAAGTCTATTATTTACGAAATCGTTTGAGTTGAAATTCTTAAATTTATTTAAAGTTTAAAGGTTTGGTTTCAGTTATTTTCAGTTATTTTGATTGAGACGTCTTATGTTAAATTGGAGATTCTAAAGTCTTTAAACTTTAATTTTTGAAACACTCTAAAAATAAAAAAAGACCATAAAAACTTTTCTATTAAATAAGATGTTTAAGGGACAAATTACACTAATCAAAAAAATAATAAATTCAAACTGATGAAACAACCTTTTAAAGAAATTCCGCAGGCATTTAAAATTGACTCTCTTTTGCATCAAAACACGTATTTGGTAAATGGTGAGTTAAAACCTTGGAAGGGAGAAACGGCAGAAGTATATTCAACCATCTCATCAACTTCAGATTATAAACAAACACTTCTCGGAACTATTCCGCAATTGGGTGAAAAGGAAGCTAAAGAAGCTTTAGATTCAGCAACTTTAGCTTACGATAATGGTAAAGGGTTATGGCCAACTATGAAGGTTGGAGATAGAATTGCATGTATGGAAACCTTTGTTGATCAAATGAAAACAAAGCGTGAGGAAGTCGTGAAATTACTCATGTGGGAAATAGGAAAGAATCTTCCAGATTCTGAAAAAGAGTTTGATAGAACTGTTGACTACATTTATGACACTATTGAAGCCTATAAACAAATTGACAGAGATTCTGCGAAATTTGAAAAGAACTCAGGTGTACATGCCCATATCCGCCGTGGGCCATTAGGTGTTGTTTTATGCTTGGGGCCTTATAATTACCCTTTAAATGAAACATTCACTTTATTAATTCCTGCATTAATTATGGGGAATCCTGTAATTTTTAAGCCTGCTAAATTGGGTGTCTTACTCATTTCACCATTATTAGATGCTTTCCAAAGTAGTTTTCCAGAAGGGGTTGTAAATATTGTGTATGGTCGTGGTCGTGTTTTAGCTACTCCAATTATGCAATCTGGTAAAATTGATGTATTAGCATTAATTGGGAATAGTAATTCAGCTAATGCATTACAATCGCAACATCCAAAAGGAAATAGATTGAGAATGGTTTTAGGTTTAGAAGCCAAAAATCCAGCAATTGTATTGCCTGATGCCGATTTAGATTTAGCTGTTGAAGAATGTATTGCGGGTACTTTATCATTTAACGGACAACGTTGTACAGCCTTAAAAGTATTATACGTACATGAGTCAATTATTGAAGAATTCAATCGTCGTTTCGCATACAAGGTAGATCAACTAAAGTTTGGCAATCCATGGGAAGAAGGCGCGAAACTTACACCACTTCCTGAAGTTGATAAGCCAGGATATATTCAAGAATTAATTGATGATGCTAAGGCAAAAGGAGCAAAAGTGTTGAATAAAAAAGGTGGAGAAACGACAGAAAATTTCATTTTTCCAGCAGTCCTGTATCCAGTTTCAAAAGATATGCGTGTTTTTAAAGAAGAACAATTTGGTCCTGTTATTCCTATTGTTTCTTTTTCGGATATTGAAGAACCTCTAGATGATATGGCCGAATCAAATTATGGACAGCAAGTAAGTTTGTTTGGTAAAAACGTTCATACCTTGTCACCATTGATTGATACTTTAGTGAATTTAGTGTGTCGTGTAAACTTGAATAGTTCTTGTCAACGTGGTCCAGATGTCTATCCTTTTACTGGAAGAAAAGATTCTGCTTATGGTACTTTAAGTGTTCATGATGCTTTACGTTCATTTTCTATTCGAACTTTTGTAGCTGCGAAAGATAATGCATACAATAATGCGATACTTCAGGAATTATTAGAAAAGAAAACATCAAACTTTATAAGTACGGATTATATTTTATAAATTTATATCAAACTAAAAAGAACAGATATGAAAATCATTAAATTACCAATCCTAGCCATTTTATTAGCTTCATTAATGTTTAATTGTGGAGGTAAAGAAGAAAAGAAGAAAGAAGGTTTTAGTTATGAAAGAACAAACTCTTCAGAAGCAAACGAATCCAAGGAAACAGATAGCGACGTTGCAAATATTGTATTAACTTCTAACGATGTAATGCAGTATAATTTAAAAGAAATTAAAGCTAAAGCGGGTCAAAAAGTTAAGTTAACATTAAGACATATTGGTAAGCTTGATATTAATGTTATGGGGCATAATGTAGTTATACTTAAACAAGGCGTTGATTTAACAGAATTCGCAGGAAAGGCTGCTATTGAAAGGGAAAATAAATATATCCCTAAAGATTCACAAGATATTATTGCTCATACCGATCTTATTGGTGGTGGTCAAGTGACATCTATAGAGTTTGTTGCTCCAGAAGCAGGAACGTACGATTTTTTGTGTAGTTTCCCTGGGCATTCTGGAATTATGAAAGGTAAATTTATTGTAGAATAAATCTTTAAAAAATAAAAATGAAAAACCCTTTTGAGATAAAATCTTAAAAGGGTTTTCTAGTTAATATAGTTGAGTTAGTAGTTTAGAAATCTAATTTCCAGCCTTCACGATAAGCTCTTTTCACGAATTGATTGGCTGGTTCAAAATTGGTAATTTTCATGTTTTTACCATCCCAGAGTAATTTTTTACGCCCAGGATATTCAAATCTGTTATTATTTTCTTCTCGTAAATTATAACTTCTTATGGCTAAATTACCCATTAAAATAGATTCAGTAAGCGGACCAGCGAAATCAAATGAAGAAGTTAATGCTTGATGTTCTTTACTTTCATATCCAGCTTTGCAAGCTTCAACCCATTTATGGGGATGACCATTTTCAGGTAATGAAATTTCTTCATAATCACTGTCTTCAGGTAAAATAATTTCACCCGAATTTAAATATAGTTTAGGATTTCGTCCGTACGTTCCACATGTTATAATGCCTTTTTCACCTATCATGATAACACCATTCGCACTATTCTCATCACCAATAGGGTGGTCCGCAGGAATAAGCTCAGGATGAAACGGTCGTAAACCACCATCAGTCCAATTTAATTTAACTTCTGAAGGATTTTTATCGGTTGCTTCAAATTTTAATTGTGTTCTTGATGATGGCGGACAAGATTCTGGAAAATAATCTGGTGTCCAATCGCGTGTAAATACAGCTCCTACGCTGCTTTCTACTTCAGTTGGATATCCTAATCCTAAAACACGGTAAGGAGGGTCCATTAAATGGCATCCCATGTCACCGAGTGCGCCAGTTCCGAAGTTCCACCATCCTCTCCATTTAAACGGATGGTATAATGGATGGTAATCTACCCATTGTGCAGGACCTACCCAGGTGTCCCAATCTAAGTTATCAAGAATAGCTGGTTTGTCGGTTGGTGTTTTAATGCCTTGTGGCCATACAGGTCTGTTTGTCCAAACATCAACATGGTTAACCGTTCCAATCATTCCAGAATTGAACCAATCTGCCATGATTTTGACACCTTGTCCTGAAGCCCCTTGATTTCCCATTTGGGTAACAATTTTGTATTTATTTGCGGCCTCAGTAAGCACACGTGCTTCATGAATACTATGTGTTAGCGGTTTTTGCACATATACATCTTTGTTTAATTGCATTGCGGCAAGTGTTATAACAGCATGCGTATGGTCTGGAGTGGAAACCGTAATGGCATCAATGTCAGAACTATCTTCTAATAATTTTCTGTAATCTTTAAATTGTTTGGCCTTCGGAAATTTTGAAAATGCTTTAGAAGCACTATTCCAATCGACATCACAAATTGCTACAATATTATTTGCGCCATTGTTCCAAACATTCATCATATCTGAGTAGCCTTTGCCACCTGCACCAACAATTGCTATATTTAGTTTATCGCTAGGTGCAACAAATCCTTTCCCCATGACATGACGTGGAATTATGGAAATACCAAATGTTGTAAGCGCTGTTTTTTTAATGAAAGAACGCCTACTGTTTAAAGATTTTTTACTCATAATGAAAGGGATTTATGATGAAAACTATTTTAATTCTAGTATTTCGATATTTCTGAATTCAATAGGATGGCTCTCACTTTGTAATGAAATATATCCTCCGGTTAAAGGTTGCCCATCTTTAGCTTGAATTTCTTCTGAAGTTGAATCTAAAAACTGACCACCAATTGTTGGGTTTGAGTATGAAATAACCGATTTTCCGTCAAGGTAATGCGTGATAGAATCTTTGTTTACAGTTACCATGGCAGTAATCCATTCTTCGCCATAATAAGTTTTACTATCTGAAGAAATACAATGATCGGTAACTAACGCGCCATTCATTTCAACATGAGTTCCCGGGGTGCATAAATTTCCTGAAGGACGAAGTGCGTTTTCATTAACACCACCAAGTAATTGAACTTCTAGAGAAATTGGGAACCCTTGACCAACTAACATGGTTTCTGGAGATTGACAATGAATCATAATTCCACTATTTTTTTCTGCCCAAGATGCGCCTCCATTAGCTTGCTCTCCTACAAATCTGTATTCCAAACGCAATTTATAATTTGTGAAAGGTGCCTTGTAAAACAAATGCCCGTATTCGTTTGAGAAATTCTCATATCCATCATAAGATACCTTTAAAAGATTATTCTCTACTCGAAAAGTATTGTTGTAATTGTTGCCTAATTCGTAACCATTGATTTTAGGAGTCCAATCGGTTAAATCTTTGCCGTTAAACAGGGAAATCCAATTTTCAGTTTCTATCTCGTCAGACTCTTTTTCATCATTCATCTTACAATTGCTAAATAAAGCAATAGCAAGAATCAACAAAATGTATTTAGCAGCAAATTTCATTATATAACTAATGAGTTATCAAGAGACCAAGCTTTACCTTCGGTTAATTCTTGTAAATCACCGCAATAATATTGAGACGGTACAGGGTCGTACTTCAATACTTTTTCGCCTATCTGTTCCGTTGTAACATAGGCACTAATGGTCATCATTTTGATACTGTTTAAAAATTCAGATTTCGTAGGGATTAACGATTCTAAATCGGCTTCTCTTTCTTCATCAATTTCATCTTTAAGCAACATGTGTTTGTCTAATAATGCTTTGTAATTTTCATCGGTTACTGAGTCTATAGTTTCTTCAGCATTAGGTTTTAAAACACTAATAATATTGTTAAACGCTGTTTTAATATGTGCTTTGTCTTCATCTTCAACAACTTCTACAATATACTTATCAATAAATTGAGGGACGTTGAGCTCTAACGCGGAGGGTAAATTTTCTGTTTTTGGTAAAATAATATCAACGAACCTAGTTAAAACTTTCCCTTGTTCTTCAGACAAAAAATCTGGAATCCAAGTTTTAACATCACTTGTACAACTTTGTAATAAACTAACAATAGTAGGGGTGGCTACAAAA
Source organism: Algibacter luteus (assembly GCF_900141715.1). GTDB lineage: Bacteria > Bacteroidota > Bacteroidia > Flavobacteriales > Flavobacteriaceae > Arenitalea > Arenitalea lutea. The sequence continues at coordinate 103,236 of NZ_FQYK01000005.1, forward strand.
AGCCCTGTTGCTAAACCTAAATTTTTTAATGCATCTCTTCTTTTCATTTTAAAAATTATTAAAGGTTATCTTTTTTTAATTGTTCAACAGCATGATTTGCTGCTCTAGCTGTAAAAGCCATATAGCCTAATGATGGATTATGGCAAGCCGCAGAGGTCATAAACGAACCATCTGTAACATAGACATTCTTACAAGCATGAATCTGGTTGTATTCATTTAATACAGATGTTTTTGGGTCTCTTCCCATTCTCGCAGTTCCCATTTCATGAATACCTAAGCCCATACCTCTTCCTTCTGCTCTGTCATAACCTTCTACATCTTTAAACCCTGCGGATTCGAGCATTTTTATGGCTTGTTCTTGCATGTCTTTTCGCATTGCTATTTCGTTTTCACCAAAATCGGCATCAAAAGTGATTGTTGGTAATCCCCATTCGTCTAACTTATCGTAATCTAAATACATTCTATTTTTATGGTCGGGTAGTGTTTCACCAAACCCAAGAAGATTGACGCGCCATTCTCCCGGTTTTAAAATGGCTTCCTTCAATTCTGGTCCGTATTTTAATTCGGCAACCATATCGGAAAGTCCAGATCTGCTTGCACCACCTTGGTAACCATATCCTCTTCTAAATTCCTTAACATTGGTTTTGCCACCAAGATTTCTAAATCGCGGAATATATACGCCATTGGCTCTTCTACCTTTGTTAATTTTGTCTTCAAATCCTTTAGCTACCGCAGTGGCGCCAACATGGAAATGATGGTCCATAATATTGTGCCCTAATTCGCCACTATCGTTTCCTAAACCGTTAGGAAAACGCTCTGATTTTGATTGTAGTAAAATAGAAGCGGATGCAATAGCTGAAGCACATAAAAAGATGATTTTTGCTTTAAACAGGAAGGCTTCTTTAGTCTCTGCATCTATTACTTTAACACCAATTGCTTTTTTAGTGGTTTCATCATAAACAACTTCATGCACGATAGAGTTTGGTCTTAACGTCATGTTGCCGGTTGCTTCTGCAACAGGTAATGTAGAAGAGTTGCTACTAAAATATGCACCAAACGGACAACCACGCATACATCTGTTTCTATATTGGCAGGTACTTCTACCCATTCCTGGTTTAGTGCCTTCGGTAATATGTGCAGTTCTACCTATTGTTAGCACTCTACCGTCATCGAATTTTTCTGATATTTTTGATTTTAATTCTTTTTCAACACAATTAAGGTTCATTGGTTTTAGTAGCTTTTGGTCTGGAAGCACCTCTAAACCTAAATTTTCGCCGCTTACACCAATAAATTCTTCAACTTTATCATACCAAGGGGCAATATCTTTATATCGTACTGGCCAATCAACAGCAATACCTTCTTTTTTGTTTGCTTCAAAATCTATATCACTCAATCGATAACTCTGTCTTCCCCACATTAATGAGCGTCCGCCAACATGATAACCTCTTATCCAATCAAAACGTCTGTCTTCATTATAAGGATGCTTAATGTCATCTACAAAAAAATGTTGATGTGCTTCTTGAGTTACATAGCCTGTTCGGTGTTGTTTGAATTTACGTTCTTTTGTTTCTTTAGATGCTACACCGCCGTTCGGAAAATCCCACGGATCCATATTAGCAGTTTTATAGTCTTCAATATGTTTCACCATTCGTCCACGTTCAAGAACGAGGGTTTTTAAGCCTTTTTCACAAAGTTCTTTGGCGGCCCATCCTCCAGATATTCCCGTTCCAACTACAATGGCATCATATTCTTCTTCAATAGAAATTAAATTGTTAACACTCATTTGTTACGTATTATTTGGTTTTAGTTTAGAATTTAAAATGTGATAAGTTACACATTTAACGCCAAATTAGTTAATTTGCATTTTAATAATGTTCAATTTTTTTCAGTGAAGATAAATATACAAAAAATAACCCCTTTTGAAGCTGATGGAATAATCTATCATGCAGACACATGTTTACCTTTAATTGATGCCGTAAAACGAAAGAAAGTTAAGTTTAAAGCATTGGCAAGATATACTTATCCTGGAGATAGATTAACCGATGACACATTGGGATTAAATAGTATTGGGTATTGGGATGCCAACGAACAGCAAGATTGGGGTCTGGATTGGCACAGAAATGAAGGTATTGAAATACATTTTTTAGAATCAGGTTCTATGCCGTATGCTCAAGAAAAAAAAGAACTAGAATTGCAGCCTAATGATTTAACCATAACACGACCTTGGGAAGCGCATAAGGTTGGTAACCCAGACATAGGAGTAGGTAAATTTTATTGGGTAATATTAGACTTAGGCGTGCGTAGGCCTCATCAAAATTGGGTTTGGCCTGATTGGATTATTTTGGCGCCTGAAGATTTGATGAGATTAACAACTATTTTGAGACAGAATGAAGATGTAAGATTGCGCTCAGACAGAAGGGTTAGAGATTGTTTTCAAAGAATAGGACGCGCTGTTGATACGGATAAGTCAGGAAGTAATTCATCAAGAATAAGATTATTAGTGAACTACCTTTTAATTCTGCTATTAGATCTTTTAGAATCTGAAAATGTTGAGCTTAGAGAAGAGCTAACGGATAGCTCTAGAAGCGTTAAATTATTTTTAAATGAATTAGAAAAAAATTTAGCTGAAGCATGGACTATTGAAAAAATGGCTGAATCTGCCGGAGTTGGTCTAACAAGATTTACATTTCATTGTAAGCAATTAACTAATTTAACACCCATGCGCTACTTGATGATGAGACGCCTAAAAATGTCCAAACAAATGCTGTTAGAAAATAAAGATTTGAGCGTCGCAGAAGTTGCATTTAGTTGTGGTTTTTCAACAAGTCAATACTACTCAACAGTATTTAAAAAACAAGAAAAGTGCACACCAATAGAATATCGCCAAAAACATGAGATTTTAGTTTAAAAATTATTGTCTAGTTTGTATAAATTCTTTCACTGAATAATTATAAACATGTTTAATGGTGTAATTTTATAATTTTCAATTTATTTTAAACTAATTAAAACACTATAAAAATGACTTTAAATCTCTATAAAAAGAGTGTAATCGCATTAGTAATATGTTCATTCTTATTAATCTTATCTTGTAAAGACAATAAAAAGGTAGCAACTAATGACGAACCAATTGCTCATGAAATAGCTGAAGAACCATTTTTTAAACTCTCGTTAGCACAATGGTCACTTCATAAAACATTTAATGATGAAGGTGTAAGTCCTTTTAAATTTGCTGAAATGGCAAAAGCTCATGGATTTGAAGGTTTAGAATATGTAAGTCAGATATACGAAAATCAAATTGAAGCCTTAGGTATTGATACAGTAATCGATTCTTTAATGGTAATGAGTCAATTACATAATATGAGCAACGTATTAATTATGGTTGATGGCGAAGGCGATTTGGCTGACCCGAGTGAAAAAGTGCGTAATCAAGCTGTTGAAAACCATAAAAAATGGATTGACGCTGCACAAAAATTAGGTTGCCATTCTATTCGAGTAAATACATTTGGAACTAACGACCCAGAATTGTGGTTGCCCTCGGTGGTTGATGGATTGAAAAAATTATCGGAGTATGCAGCTACCAAAAATATAAATGTATTATGTGAAAATCATGGTTGGTTGTCTTCTGATGCAGCTAAATTAGTGGAAGCAATTAATCAAGTAAATATGGAAAATTGTGGCACATTACCAGATTTTGGAAACTGGTGTTTGAAGCGTAAAGAAGGAGCTAAATGGGGCGAATGCGAAGAGGTTTATTCAGATAAATACGAAGGCATTAAAATGATGTTACCAGCTGCCAAAGCGGTTAGCGCAAAAAGTTATGATTTTGATGAGGAAGGAAATGAGACCACATTAGATTATCCAAGAATATTGAAATTAGTGAAAGATGCCGGATATACAGGTTTTATTGGAGTTGAATATGAAGGCAAAAGATTAAGCGAAAAGGAAGGTATTTTAGCAACAAAAGCATTGTTGTTAAAGGCTGCTAGCGGATTGCAATAGAATTCTGATAACTAACTAACTAAATTATAAATGAAAAAATCCACACAATTTCAATTGTCTTTTATGATGTTCCTTGAATTTTTTATTTGGGGAGGATGGTTTGTAACCCTCGGATCTTTTATGGGAAACAATCTAAGCGCAACAGGTGCTGAAACTGGAATGGCATATTCAACACAATCTTGGGGAGCAATTATAGCACCTTTTATTATAGGATTAATTGCCGATAGGTTTTTTAATGCTGAAAAAATTCTTGGAGTGTTGCATATTGTCGGTGCATTTTTAATGTATCAAATGGCACAATCAACTGAAGTTGCGACATTTTATCCTTATGTCTTGGGTTACATGATAGCTTATATGCCAACATTAGCTTTGGTAAATTCAGTATCATTTAATCAAATGAACGACCCAGCGAAACAATTTCCGATTGTTAGAGTATGGGGAACCATTGGTTGGATTCTAGCGGGATTAGTAATAAGTTTTGTTTTTAAGTGGGATTCTATCGAAAATATTGGACAAGGCATGTTGTCAAATACTTTTATAATGGTAGCTATAGCTTCAGTTATCTTAGGGGTGTTTAGTTTCTTCTTACCAAAAACACCACCAAGTGTTTCTAAAGATGAAAAAGTAACAGTTAGGGATATTTTGGGACTAGATGCATTGAATTTATTAAAAGACAGAAACTTTTTAGTATTCTTCTTGTCATCGGTTCTTATTTGCATTCCATTAGCCTTTTATTATCAAAATATTAGTCCGTTTTTAACAGAGTATAAAGTTGAAAATTCTACAGCATGGGCTTCATTAGGGCAAATGTCTGAAGTTGCATTTATGCTATTATTGCCATTCTTCTTTAAAAAATATGGCTTTAAAAAAACCATTCTTTTCGGAATGCTAGCGTGGGCAATTCGTTATGTATTATTTGCTTATGGTAATAGTGGTGACTTGTTTTTCATGTTGGTAGTTGGAATAGCATTACACGGAATTTGCTATGATTTCTTTTTTGTTTCAGGTCAAATTTACACCGATTCAAAAGCTGGTGAGAAAGTTAAAAGTGCAGCACAAGGATTAATTACATTAGCTACTTATGGTGTTGGGATGTTAGTAGGATTTTGGGTTGCAGGACAAATTGTAGACCAAAATGCATTGGCAAATGGCGATCATAGTTGGGTAGATATTTGGAGGTTTCCAGCATTATTTGCGTTAGGCGTTTTTGTTCTATTCGCATTCTTTTTTAAAAATGAAAAAGTAGAATATAAAGAGTAAAAAATAAACTAATGAGTAATAAAATAAGATTAGGAATTTTAGGGGGCGGAGGCGATTCTTTAATTGGTATTTTACACCGCGTAGCTTCATCAATGTACGATAAATATCAAATTGTTGGCGGTGTGTTTAATCCTAATTGGGAAGATAATATTGGTTTTGCAAAACAAATAGGGTTACCGACAAATCGGATTTATAAAGATTTTGACACTTTAATTGAAGAAGAATTAAAACTCCCAGAATCTGAGAGAATACAGGTGGTGTCTATACTAACACCTAATTTTCTACACTTTCCTATGGCAAACAAGCTATTGGAAAATGGGTTTCATGTGATTTGCGAAAAGCCAATGACAACCACTTACGAAGAAGCAAAAATCCTGAATCAAACCTTAAAAAAGGCGCAAACTGTTTTTGCAGTTACATACACCTATACCGGTTATCCTATGGTGCGTCAAATGCGTGAAATGATTTTAAACGGTGAGTTAGGAACCATTCAAAAGGTAGATGCGCAATATTATCAAGGTTGGATAAATCCAATTATTCACGATAAAGAAAAACGTTCTTCAACATGGAGGTTAAACCCAGAAAAATCTGGAATTAGTTGTTGTATTGGTGATATCGGAACTCATGCTTTTGATATGTTGGAGTTTGTTTCAGGTGTTAAAATAGAATCGGTTTTGGCCGATTTAAACTATTTGTATTCAGATAATAAAATGGATATTGACGGAACCGTTTTACTCCGCTGTAGTAAAAATGTTAAAGGGGTAATTTGCTCTAGTCAAATTGCAACTGGTGAAGAAAACAGTTTTATAGTAAAAGTGTATGGTGATAAAGCAGGTTTAAAATGGGAACAAGAAAACCCTAATTACTTGTATTTAATGGAAGATGGAAAACCGCTACGTGTTTTAAAACCAGGACATTCTTATAATTCTGAATTGTCTTTAGATGGAACAAAATTACCGCCTGGACATCCAGAAGGAATCTTTGATTCTATGGGAAATATTTATAAAGGCGTTGCAAAAGCTATTAACAAAGAACCTTACAATCATGGAGAATTCCCAACAATTATTGATGGAGTAAGAGGAATGAATTTTATTGAAAAAGCAGTGGAATCTCACCAAAAAGGAAATGTTTGGGTGGACATTGAAAATGTAGATTAATGAAAACAATTAAAGGACCAGCTATTTTTTTAGCACAATTCATGGATGATAAAGCACCGTTTAATTCTTTGGACGGATTGTGCAAATGGGCTTCAGATTTAGGTTATAAAGGTATTCAAGTTCCAACTCTAGATAAATCGATTATCGATTTAGATATTGCGGCAAATAGTCAAACCTATTGCGACGAATTCAAAGGAAAAATTAATAGTTACGGATTAGAAATTACAGAGCTTTCCACCCATATTCAAGGACAGTTAGTAGCAGTTCATCCGGCCCATGATATTATGTTTGATGCCTTTGCTCCAGATCATTTAAAAGGAAAATTTAAAGAACGCACTGCTTGGGCAATAGACCAAATGCATAAAGCTGGTAAAACAAGTAAACGTTTAGGATTAAAAGCACATGCTACTTTTTCTGGGTCGTTACTTTGGCCGTACGTTCATCCATGGCCACAACAACCTCAAGGTTTAATCGAGCTAGGATTCAAAGAACTAGCAGATAGGTGGAAACCTATTTTAAACACCTTTGAAGATAACGGTGTGGCAGTTTGTTATGAAGTTCACCCTGTTGAGGATATTCACGATGGTGATACTTTCGAACGTTTTTTAGAAGCCACAGGAAATCATAAAGCAGTAAATATTCTGTATGACCCTTCGCATTTTGTGCTTCAGCAACTTGATTATATAAAATATATTGATCATTATCATGAGTTTATAAAAGCGTTTCACGTCAAAGATTCAGAATTTAATTCTTCAGGTAAAAAAGGAACTTTTGGCGGGTATAATGATTGGAAAGATAGGGCAGGTAGATATCGTTCTCCAGGAGACGGACAAGTAGATTTTAAAACTGTGTTCTCAAAACTAACAGAATATGGTTGTGATGTTTGGGCAGTTTTAGAATGGGAATGTGTTATTAAAAGCCCTGAGCAAGGCGCTAAAGAAGGTGTTGATTTTATAAGCACTCATATTATTGAAGCAACAACTAAGCGTTTTGACGATTTTGCGGGCGGAAATACAGATGAAAATCAACTTAAAAAAATACTAGGATTATAAACTAATTACTATTTAAAATGAAGAAATTAATTTTATTTACTGTGGTTGCTATAGCTTTTACAGCCTGCAAAGACAAAACAAAAGAATCTGCACAAGCTGAGGAGGATATAGAGGTAAACACTGAAGTTGAGGTTGAAAATGATTCAGATTGGGTTTATCTTTTTGATGGAACAAATTTTGATAAATGGCGCGGATATTTAAAAGATGAAATGCACCCAGAATGGACCATTGAAGATGGAGTAATGATGTTCACTCCTGGTGAAGAAGGCGGAAAAAATATTATTACTAAAGATACGTTTACCAATTTTGAATTATCATTGGAGTGGAAAATATCTGAAGCTGGTAATAGTGGAATCTTTTGGAGTGTTTTTGAAGATCCAAAATACAACGAAGCCTACCAAACTGGGCCAGAAATACAAGTTTTAGATAATGAGCGTCATCCTGATGCTAAAGCGAATCCTAAATTCCATCAAGCAGGTGCGCTTTATGATATGGTTCAGCCAGAGCAAGACGTTTGTAAACCAGCGGGTGAATGGAATCATTGTGTTTTAAGTGTGAATCATAAAACAAATGAGGGGTCTGTAACTTTAAATGGAACCAAAATTGTCAGTTTTCCTGTACATGGTGAAGCTTGGGATGCGCTCGTAGCAAATTCAAAATTTAAAGATTGGGAAGGTTTTGGAAAACATAAAACAGGGCATATCGGCCTGCAGGATCATTCAGATAAGGTATGGTTTAAAAACATAAAAATTAGAAATCTATAAGAACTCTTTTATCAATAGAAATCTGAAATGGAGTCGTTTAATCAGCGATTCCATTTTTTTTATAATAATTACACATCTTAAATAGCGCATTATTCATAACAAATGGTAAAATTTTATTAAAAATTAATAATTTTTCGAAAAAATCAACCTTAATTGATTAGTTGTATCAAATAAAATTTTAGTTTTACCATGTGAAAAATTTAAATAATAAAATACGTTGTTCTATTTCTCGTTTGCCCGCACGCAATCGCCGCAGCTTCTAATGCTCTAATTTTAGTAAAACCAAACGTAATTTTAATTTTTCAAAAGTGTCCAAATTTATTCTCATAGTATTTCAAAATTCAGTTAATTTTTTAATTAACCCAAGTTCTATTATGCGCCGTAATTTTCCTCGTCGCCCGTAAGGGTATGTTTTAATTTTATTGAATTAGGTGAGTCCAGTTCAGCTTTTAAGAAAAATAAAATAATTGATATTAATACAAGTAAGGAAATGAAGGTTGTAATAGCCGATAAATCACATATAAAATACGCAGAGCTTATCTGCGAAACCATTGCTGAATCAGCAGCTGTTAGAGGAACGGGAATTGCTAGAAGAACTCCTGAGTACATTGCTACCAAAATGGAAAACGGAAATGCGGTTATTGCTCTAGATGGCGATAAGTTTGCTGGCTTCTGCTATATAGAAAGATGGGGTCATGGTAAGTTTGTTGCTAACTCTGGGTTAATAGTTCATCCTGATTACAGAAGTATAGGCTTAGCTAAAAAAATTAAGCATAAAGTTTTTGAACACTCCAGAAAGAAATTTCCAGATGCCAAAGTGTTTAGTATCACAACAGGGTCTGCTGTTATGAAAATGAATAGCGACTTGGGGTATAAGCCTGTGGTTTTCTCTGAACTTACAGACGATCCAACGTTTTGGGATGGTTGCCAAACCTGTAAAAATTACGATGTTTTAACACGAACCAATAGAAAAATGTGTTTGTGCACAGGGATGTTGTTCGATCCTAATGCCAAAAAAGAAGATATAAAACCTATTAAGGAAAGTGTTTTTAAAAGGTTGAAACAAATAAAACAAGCTTTGCTTCTTAAAAAAGATAAATAATTAATATTTCCAGATTTAGGAAATAACAAAATAATTAAAATGAAAAAATTAGTAATAGCATATAGTGGCGGATTAGATACGTCGTATTGCGCTGTAAGTTTATCAAAAGAGTATGATGTTCATGCGGTTAGTGTAAATACAGGAGGTTTTACACAAGAAGAAATAAATCATATTGAGACTAACGCCTATAAAATGGGAGTTTCAACTTATAAAAATATTGATGCAGTTGCCACTTTTTATCAAAAAGTAGTGAAGTATTTGGTTTTTGGGAATGTGTTAAAAAACAACACGTATCCTTTATCAGTAAGTGCGGAACGAATTATTCAAGCCATTGAAATTGTAGAATATGCGAAAAGCATTGACGCTGAATATATTGCTCATGGTAGTACTGGTGCAGGAAACGACCAAGTGCGTTTTGATATGATTTTTCAAACCTTAGCACCGAATATTAAGATAATAACACCAATTAGAGACCAAAAATTAACAAGACAAGAAGAGATAGATTATTTAAAATCTAACGGTATTGATATGTCTTGGGAAAAAGCCAAATATTCTGTAAATAAAGGTTTGTGGGGTACAAGTGTTGGAGGTTCTGAAACATTAACCTCAGAAAAACCATTGCCTAACGAAGCTTATCCATCGCAATTAAAACATGCTGAAGATGAAAAAGAAAAACTAACATTTAAAAAAGGTGAACTTGTAGCTGTTAATGGTATTGAAAATGCACCCGAAATTAATATTGAAGTTTTAAACAACTTAGCTTCAGTTTACGCCATAGGAAGAGATATTCATGTTGGAGATACCATTGTTGGTATAAAAGGGCGTGTAGGTTTTGAAGCGGCAGCAGCATTAATTACAATTAAAGCACATCATTTATTAGAAAAGCATACGCTTACCAAGTGGCAACTACAACATAAAGAGTATTTAGCAAGTTTTTATGGGATGCATTTACACGAAGGTCAGTATTTAGATCCGGTGATGAGAGATATTGAAGCTTTTTTACAAAGCAGTCAAGATAAAGTAACAGGCGATGTTTTTGTAACTTTGAAACCTTATCATTTTTCATTAGATGGTATTTCCTCTAAACACGATTTAATGAGTGCGAAGTTTGGAAGTTATGGTGAAGAAAATAAAGCGTGGACTGCTGACGATGCGAAAGGTTTTATTAAAATATTAGGAAACCAAAATAAAATATATCAGCAAGTAAATTCTATAAAATGATACAAGTAGGAATTATAGGTGGTGCAGGTTATACCGCAGGAGAATTAATTAGATTACTGATTAATCACCCTGAAACCGAAATTAATTTTGTTTATAGCACGAGTAACGCCGGAAACAAAATTAGTAAAGTGCACCAAGATTTAATAGGGAGTTTAGATTTAGAATTTACAGATACAATTAATCCAGATGTGGACGTATTGTTTTTATGCTTAGGTCATGGAAATTCGGTTAAATTTTTATCTGCAAATACATTTTCAAATCAAACTAAGATTATCGATTTAGGTAACGATTTTAGGCTTGAAGCCGATAAAACATTTGAAGGCAAAACATTTGTTTATGGGTTGCCAGAATTGAACAAAGATGCCATTGTAAAGGCCAAATATATTGCGAACCCTGGATGTTTTGCAACTGCCATTCAGTTGGGGTTATTACCTTTAGCAGATCAAGGTTTACTACAACAAGATGTGCATGTAAACGCGGTTACTGGTGCAACAGGTGCCGGTACTTCATTATCTGCAACAACGCATTATACATGGAGAGATAATAACTTTTCATATTATAAACCGTTTACACATCAGCATTTAGGCGAGATAAACCAATCGGTTAAGCAATTGCAAAATAATTTTAAGTCTGAAATTATTTTTATGCCAAATAGAGGTAATTTTTCTAGAGGTATTTTTGCAACCATTTATACCGATTTTGAAGGTACAGTTGAAGATGCAGAAAACATTTATAAATTGTATTATCAAGATGCGAAATTCACGTTTGTGTCTGACGAATTTTTACATATGAAACAAGTGGTAAATACCAACAAGTGTTTGGTACATTTGCATAAACATAACGGTAAATTATTAATTACAAGTACGATTGATAATTTATTAAAAGGAGCATCTGGACAAGCAGTACAGAACATGAATTTAATGTTCGACTTTGAAGAAACAACTGGGTTGGGATTGAAGGCGACGTATTTTTAGATTCCCACCTAACGTACAGAAGGGGAGAAAAGAAAATATGTCTGGGAGTTAAAGTAGAAAGTTTGAGTAGAGGTATTTGGTAAGGCTTAGCTGCGTTAGCGATTGTAGTGAAATATTTATTTCATGAGTAGATAATTTAAAATAAAAACTCACGAATAAAAACCCACAGTAGGGCACGAACGAGGACTTGCAACGTAAAGCGCGACCCTTGTGGTAACGCCATAAAAAGTTAAATGAATTCCTTTTTTGATAGGGAACAAAATAAGAATAAAATGAAAGTAGCAATTATTGGAGCAGGGAGTTTAGGACAATCTATTGCGAAGGGGTTAGTATCGTCTAGCACTTTAACTTCGTTGTACTTAACTAAGCGGGATTTAAGCTCTATTAAAGGGTTTGAGGATAACCAAAAGGTGTTTTTAACCAGTGATAATGCGTTGGCAATTAAAAACGCTGAGGTTATTATTTTTGCTGTTCAACCCCGCCATTTAGAAGCTATTTTAACGGATTATAAATCAGTTTTACAGAAAAGCCAGGTGCTGATTTCGGTGATTACTGGTTTTTCGATTTCAAGAATTGAGGCTATTGTTGGGCAGGATAAATTTATTATTCGCGCCATGCCAAATACTGCGGCTTCGGTTGGGCAATCAATGACTTGTATTTCATCAAATAACAAAGGCAAAGAAAAAGTAGAATTGGCGAAAACTATTTTTAATAGTATGGGGCGCTCTATGGAGATTCCTGAGGAACAATTGCAAGCAGCAACAGTTATTTGTGCAAGTGGAATTGCCTTCTGGATGCGTTTGATTAGAGCGACTACCCAAGGTGCAATTCAGTTGGGTTTTGAAGCCCATGAGGCACACGAATTGGCGATGCAAACTTGCTTTGGTGCCGCCACTTTATTAAAAGAATCTGGAAAACATCCAGAGGAAGAAATAGATAGAGTTACTACACCAAGTGGTTGTACTATTGAAGGATTAAACGAAATGGAACACCAGGGTTTAAGCTCGTCTTTAATTAAAGGTATAACCGCATCATTCGAAAAAATTAACCAAATTAAAACCACATAAAATGCCACTATTTAATGTATATCCTTTGTACGATGTAACACCTGTTTCGGGGAATGGTGTTTATGTTTATGATGAAAAGGGAGTAGAGTTTTTAGATCTTTATGGTGGTCATGCTGTAATTTCTATTGGGCATGCGCATCCTAAATATGTTAAAGCTGTTACCGATCAAGTAACTAAACTAGGGTTTTACTCTAACGCCATTCAGAACCCGTTACAAAAAGAATTGGCAGATAAAATTGAAAAACTTTCGGGTTGTAAAGATTACGAATTGTTTTTGTGTAATTCTGGAGCAGAAGCTAACGAGAATGCTTTGAAATTGGCATCTTTTAAAACTGGAAAATCACGTATAGTGGCCTTTAGAAATGGGTTTCATGGGCGTACATCGGCAGCTGTGGCAGCAACCGATAACCCAAGTATTATTGCGCCTATAAACGCACAACAGCAAGTAACTATTCTGGAGCTTAACGATATTTCTGGTGTAAAAGCAGAACTTGAAAAGGGTGATGTTTGTGCTGTTATAGTGGAGTTTATTCAAGGTGTTGGAGGGCTAGATCAAGGAACTTCAGATTTCTTTGAGCAAGTATATGCGCTGTGTAAAGCCAATGATACAATGTTTATAGCAGATGAGGTGCAATCTGGGTACGGACGTTCGGGTAAATTTTTCGCGTTTCAGCATTATAATGTTACGCCAGATATTATTTCGATTGCCAAGGGTATGGGTAATGGATTTCCTATTGGAGGGATTCTGATTCACCCAGATATTGAAGCTAAATTTGGCATGCTAGGAACTACTTTTGGTGGAAACCATTTGGCTTGTGCTGCGGGTCTTTCAGTTTTAAATGTTATAGAAGAGCAAAAATTGATGGACAACGTGAATGAGATGTCCGAATATTTTATCAAGCTTGCTAAAACCATTCCGCAGATAAAAAATATAAAAGGGCGCGGTTTAATGCTAGGTTTAGAATTTGATTTTGAAGTAGGCGACCTTAGAAAAAAACTAATTTATGAGCATCACATTTTTACGGGCGGTGCATCAAATAAAAAGTTGTTAAGAATATTACCTCCGTTAACGATAAGAAAAGAGCACATCAATATGTTTTTTGAAGCATTAATTGAAACGCTTGCTGAGGTTGAAGCATAGACGGAATAAAAATTAGAAATGAATACATTATTATCTATAGAAACTAGAAATGCAGTCCTACTTAAAATGGCAGTTTTATTGGAGCGCGAACGCGAAGTTTTAATTGCCACTAATAAAAAAGATTTGGATGCTTACAATGGCGACGATGTTTCTATGTACGATCGATTAAAAGTTGATAATGCCAAGGTTGATGAAATGATTAATGCCGTTAAACATTTAGCGTCTCAGGACGACCCTGTTGGTGTTGAAAGGTTTAGTTTTAAACATGAAAATGGCATGCAAGTGTATAATAAAACAGCATCGTTTGGTACGGTTTTAATTATTTATGAATCTAGACCAGACGTTACAGTTGAGGCGGCAGGAATTGCTTTTAAATCGGGTAATAAAATACTGCTTAAAGGTGGAAAGGAATCATTACGATCCAACCTGAAAATTGTCGAGTTATGGCACGAAGCGTTGCAAGAATTCAAGGCTTCAAACCAATGGGTTGAATATTTACAATTCAATAGAACCGAAACCCAATCATTTTTAGAAAAACCAACTCAAAAGGTCGATTTAATTGTGCCTCGAGGTGGTGAGCGACTCATTGAATTTGTAAAAACACATGCTACTTGTCCGGTGATTATAAGCGGACGAGGAAACAACTTTGTCTATGTGCATGCTGAAGCCGATTTAGATATCGCAATGAAAGTCATAATCAATGGAAAAACAGCAAAAATATCAGCTTGCAACGCTGTTGATAAAGTTTTAATTGATGAGAATTTACCTAATAAAGATACATTTGTAAAGAATTTGATTTCAAAGTTAAAAACCTATAACGTTGAAATTTTAGGTGATGCTGCCATAAGTCAATTTGATGACGTTGATGCTTTTAAATCTGATGCCATTTGGTACGAAGAGTTTTTAGATTATAAAATTGTTATTGGTGAAATAGAATCGACAACCGATGCTATTGCTAAAATAAACACCTATTCAGGTGGGCATTCTTCGTCTATAATTTCGAAAAATAACGATGAGGCCAAATCCTTCATGGAAAATGTTGATACCGCAGCAGTTTATCATAATGCGTCCACTCGATTTACAGATGGCGGGCAATTAGGTTTAGGAGGTGAGTTGGCTATTAGTACAGATAAGTTACACCAACGCGGACCTATAGGATTGCAGCATTTAGTAACTAACAAGTGGTATATTCACGGTAATGGGCAAATAAGATAGCATGCAGAAAAAGAAACGCATTTTATTAAAAATAGGGTCTAACACGTTAACCAAAGAAACCGACAATATTTCGAGAGGTAAAATTGAAGATGTTGCAAGTCAAATCGCAAAACTCAAAGATACTTGCGAGTTTATTATAGTAAGTTCGGGTGCAATTGCAGTTGCAAAACAATTTGTGAAATTGGAAAGTAAAGGCAATGGGGTTTTTGTAAAACAAGCGTTAGCATCAATTGGGCAGCCGCATTTAATTCGTATTTACCAAGAAATTTTTAGAGAATACGGATTATTAAGTTCGCAGTGTTTATTGTCTTATTCTGATTTTGAAAAACAGGAAAGTAAAACCAATATAGTAAACACCATAAATGTATTAGTAAACAATAATTACATTCCTATTATAAATGAAAATGATACGGTAGCTACTGATGAGATTAAATTTGGGGATAACGATAAATTAGCCGCATTAACAGCATCGTTATTGGATGTAGATTTGTTTATAATTGCCACCAATACAAATGGCATTTATACCAAAGCTTCCATAAACAGTAAAACGCCCGAAACCATTGGTGAAGTTGTTGATTTTAATGAATTAAGAGCGCAAGTGGTTAGTTCTAAATCAACACACGGCAGTGGTGGTATGGCTTCCAAAATAGAAGCGGCATCGGTATCAAAAGCAGCAAATATAGAAACATGGATTGTAAACGGTTTGGAGGATGATTTTATAGTGAATGCTATGGAAAATAAAGTGCCGTTTACCAAAATAAAATAAGAAATGAAACATTACACATCCATACACGATATAGATCATATTAATTCTTGGATTGAAGATGCTAAAGCATTAAAAAAAGAGCCGTTAAAGCATATCACATTAGGTAAAAATAAAACCCTTGGGTTACTGTTTTTTAATTCGAGTTTACGTACCCGATTAAGTACTCAAAAAGCGGCTTTAAACTTAGGTATGAACCCAATAGTGATGAATGTTTCTGGCGATGCTTGGGGTTTAGAGTTTAATGATGGAACTGTAATGAATGGCAATACTGCAGAACATATTAAGGAAGCAGCAGCAGTAGTTTCACAATACTGCGATATTATAGCTGTAAGAGCATTTCCAACCTTAACCGATAAAGTAAAAGATGAAAGCGAACAGGTTATGAGCGCTTTTAAAAAATATGCTTCTGTACCAATTGTAAACATGGAGAGCGCCACGGGTCATCCTCTACAAGGGTTAACCGATGCTTTAACCATTTCGGAATATGCAAAAGTGAAAAAGCCCAAAGTGGTTTTATCTTGGGCACCTCATATTAAAGCGCTACCGCACGCGGTTGGTAATAGTTTTGTACAAGCGATGCAAAAGATGGATGTAGAATTTGTTATTGCAAATCCTGAAGGTTACGACTTAAATCCTGAAATTACAGGAAGCACACCAATTTATCATAATCAAGAAGAAGCATTTAAAGATGCCGATTTTGTATATGCTAAAAACTGGAGCTCTTATGAAAATTACGGTAAAGTTGTGAATTCAGATCCGAATTGGATGATTACTAAAGCTAAAATTGGCGATGCTAAATTTATGCACTGTTTACCAGTACGAAGAAATGTTGTGGTTGAAGATGCCGTTTTAGATAGCGATAATTCATTGGTTATAGAACAAGCCAACAACAGGACCTATGCTGCACAATTAGTGCTTAAAAAGATATTGGAAGACTCATAGTTTGTTATTCTGATCTTGTTTCAGAATCTCAACTTATTGTCTGGTCGATCGGAGTCAGAACCTTAATAACCTCTCGACTGCGCAGCACAGGAGACTTAAAAATAAAAAATGGAAAAACTATCCATAGTAAAAATAGGAGGAAATATCATTGAAGATGATGAGGCTTTACATGCCTTTCTAAAATTGTTTTCCAATTTAAAAGGAAAAAAAATTTTAGTGCATGGTGGTGGCAAACGCGCCACACACATGGCGTCAAAACTAGGTATTGAGTCTAAAATGATTAATGGTCGTCGTATTACAGATGCAGATACTTTAGAGGTAATTACTATGGTTTATGGAGGTTTGGTGAACAAAAATGTAGTTGCTAAATTGCAAGCGTTAAATACCAATGCCATTGGGTTAACGGGTGCCGACATTAACAGTATTAAATCTGATAAGCGCCCTGTAAAAGAGGTAGATTTTGGATTTGTGGGAGATGTCAAAGAAGTGGCCTACAAGTCTATCGATAAATTAATTCAAGCTGATTTTACGCCGGTATTTTGTGCGATTACGCACGACGGAAACGGACAGTTGTTAAACACAAATGCCGATACCATCACATCACAAGTAGCGGTCGGGATGAGTCATTTGTACGAAACCTCAATTTATTATTGTTTTGAGCTGAATGGCGTTTTAGAAAACATCAACGATAAAAATTCGGTTATCAAACACATCGATTCTAAAATTTATAAAGATTTATTAGAAAAAGGTATTATTGCAGATGGTATGCTTCCGAAACTGGAAAATTGTTTCGACGCATTAAAGCATGGTGTTCATAATATTAACATGGGTAATACGTCTATGTTAACACGAGAAAATGATAATTTCACTAAAATAACCTTGTAAATGGGATTAGAGCAATTGACAAATGATGCCATTCAACTATTAAAAATCTTAATAGAAACCCAATCGTTCTCATCTGAAGAAGATATAACAGCGGCACATATTGAAGACTGGTTTAAGCGTTATAAAATCGATTATAAACGCACCAAAAATAATGTTTGGGCTGTTAATAAGCATTTTCAAGAAGGTAAGCCAACGCTGTTGTTAAATTCCCATCATGATACTGTTAAACCTAATTCGGCATATACCAATAATCCTTTTGAGGCTTTTGTTAAAGATGGTAAATTATACGGATTAGGGAGTAATGATGCAGGAGGATGTTTGGTGTCGTTAATTGCAACATTCACCCATTTTTATAATCAAGACAATCTAAAATACAATTTAGTTATAGTCGCTTCCGCGGAAGAAGAAAGCAGTGGACCTAATGGACTAAACAGTATGCTTCCCATAATTCCAAAAGTAGATGTGGCTATTGTAGGCGAACCAACTTTAATGAATTTAGCAGTTGCCGAAAAAGGCTTAGTAGTTTTTGATGCAGTTATTCAAGGTACTCCAAGTCATGCAGCACATCCAAACGAAAATAATGCGATTTATAACAGTATAGAAGCCTTACAATGGTTTAAAGATTTTAAGTTTGAAAAAGGCTCAAAAGCTTTGGGTGATGTTAAGCTAACAGTCACACAAATTAATGCAGGTTCACAACATAATGTGGTGCCTGGTCATGTTGATTTGGTTATTGATGTACGTGTGAATGACGCTTATAGCAATTCAGAAATTGCAAAAATATTACAAGACAAAGCGCCCGTAACAAAAATTACACCGCGCAGTTTACGTTTAAATTCATCATCGATACCTGAAAATCATGAGTTGGTGAAAGCAGGCATAGCTATGGGAAGATCAACCTACGGATCGCCAACATTATCAGATCAAGCGGTATTGTCTTGCCCGAGTTTAAAATTAGGACCTGGGGATAGCACTCGCTCGCATTCGGCAGATGAATTTATATATGTAAGTGAAATAGAAGAAGGCATAAAAATATATATTGAATTGTTGAAACGGGTAGTAGTTTAAACAAATCAACACATAATCGAATCAACGCATAAACAAATAAACATTTTTAAAATGAAACTCTGGGATAAAGGCATAAGTATCGATAAAAAAATAGAACAATTTACTGTTGGAAACGATCGTGAAATTGACATTCACATTGCGAAATATGATGTTATCGCTTCTCGTGCACATGCTAAAATGCTTCAAAAAATAGGTATTATTTCAGTTGAAGAATTGGTTGATTTATTAGGTGGACTAAAAGCTTTAGAAACCCAAATTGATAACGGAACTTTTATTATTGATGAGCAATTTGAAGATGTGCACTCTAAAATAGAATTTGAACTTACTAAAAGCCTTGGTGAAGTTGGTAAAAAAATCCATACCGCTCGTTCAAGAAATGATCAAGTTTTAGTGGCTTGCCATCTATACTATAAAGACAATTTAAGTTTAATTAAAGATAAAACACAAGTACTGTTTAACACGTTGTTAGATTTAGCAGATAAGTACAAAGACAAAGTTTTACCGGGTTATACACACTTGCAGGTAGCAATGCCCTCATCGTTTGGGTTGTGGTTTTCGGCTTATGCAGAGTTAATGATAGACGATGTTTACATGCTAAACGCAGCTATAAAAACAGTAGACCAAAATCCATTGGGTTCTGCCGCGGGTTACGGTAGTTCATTTCCAATTGATAGAGAATTAACCACCAAAGAAATGGGTTTTGCGACTTTAAAATACAATGTGGTTGCTGCGCAAATGGGACGTGGTAAAAACGAGCGTACTATTGCCGCTGCCTTAGGTGGTTTATGCAACACTTTATCACGTTTTGCAATGGATGTGTGTTTGTATATGAGTCAGAATTTTGGGTTTGTATCTTTTCCAGATGAGTTAACTACTGGAAGCAGCATCATGCCACATAAAAAGAACCCAGATGTTTTTGAGTTAATTCGTGGAAAATGCAATAAAATACAGGCGTTACAAACCGAAATGATTTTAATAACCAATAATTTACCAAGTGGTTACCACAGAGATTTTCAGTTGCTAAAAGAAAACATGATTGCCGCTTTTGAGGAATTAAAAGATATTCTTGATATTTTTAATTTTTCCATTCAGCAAATTATTGTTAAGGATATTGATATCAATGATGATAAGTACAAGTATTTATTTACTGTTGACAATATCAATACTTTGGTTGTTGAAGGTCAAAGTTTTAGAGAAGCTTACCAAAAAATTGGCGGACAAGTGCAAGATGGAACCTACGTACCAGATACTTCTAAAAAGCACACACACGTTGGAAGCATCCATAATTTGAGTTTAGATAAAATTAAAGCGAAGTTTCCAAAGTAAAATTTTTAGATATGATAGCAGTTGCTGTTCTTTTTATTGTGCTCGGGATTTTAATAAAATACGGAAAAATGTATTTTCTTATTGCGGGGTATAATACCATGAAAAAAGAAGATAAAGAAAAATACGATATTGAAGGTATTGCAACTGTATTTCGTAATGTTATGTTTGGAATGGCACTTCTTATTATTGCTGGGTACTTTGTTGCAAAATGGGCTGAACTCCCAAATATTAATAATTATGCTCTTTGGATGGCAATGCTAATTGGAATTCCGTATTTATTGATTGTTTCGAACTCTAAAAGATTCAAGAGGAACAAAGATAATTCCTGATTCACAAGATTTAAATTTAACACAATATAGGGCATTAAAAAAGCGCATTATGTAAATGCGCTTTTTAAGGACTTTCCTGAAAAAAATGTTTAGTTTAATTGTTTGGTGACTAACTCAAAATAATTAAATAATTGTGGATTGTCCTAAATGAATATTTGTAAAGTTTAGATTAGTTTCGTCCGGATTTTGTATAAAATCTTCTATAAAATCACCCACTTTTGTTGTGGTTATATTATCATATTTGTTATTTAAATCTGGTGTGGTAATGTGCAGTTTTAGCGATTTGTCTACACCTTCTCTTACTAAAGATGCCTCTTCATCTAATCCGAAATGATCTAACAACATAGCTGCCGATAAAATAGATGCAATTGGGTTAGCAATACCTTTATTCGCTGCCTTTGTGTATGCCCCATGAATGGGCTCGAACATAGCATGCTTGTCGCCAATAGATGCGGATGCTAATAAACCAATAGATCCAACAATAACACTTGCTTCTTCCGATAATATATCGCCAAACATGTTCTCAGTGAGTATAACATCAAATTGCCTTGGTTTGATAATAAGTTCCATGGCGGCATTATCAATATAGGTGTAATTTACCTTTACATTCGGATATTGAGGCGCTATTTCTTTTACTATACGACGCCAAAGTCTTGAACTTTCTAAAACATTGGCTTTGTCAACTAAGGTTAATTTGTTTCTTCTAGATTGGGCTGCTTTAAAAGCTAGATGTGTTATACGCTCAATCTCAAAACGCTCATATTTACAAACATCTGATGCTATATTTCCATCTTCACTAAGGTAGCGCTCCCCAAAATAAATACCTCCGGTTAACTCGCGATAAATAAGAATATTGGTATCCTTAATTTGCTTTACTTTTAATGAGGATTTGCTTAATAAATCTTCGTACGCAATAATTGGTCTGATGTTGGTGTATAATCCAAGTTCTTTACGAATTCCTAATAAACCTTGTTCTGGTCTTATTTTTGCATCTGGATCGTTGTCGTACTTGGTGTCTCCAATAGCGCCAAATAAAACAGCATCTGCGTTTTTACAGATGCTTATGGTTTCTTCTGGTAAAGGGTTTCCTGTTTTGTCAATAGCCGAAGCCCCGACCAATGCTTTTTGAAATGTAAATACATGATTAAATTCCATAGCTATAGCCTTCAATACCTTTACGGCTTGTGCTGTAACTTCTGGTCCTATACCATCGCCTGGTAAAAGGGCAATATTTAATTTCATTTAGTCAACTATTTGTCTTTCCCATTAAAGTGGGAATCTATTTTATTTATGCTGAGGTAATCTCTTTATATACTTTACTGTTTTCTATAATTTTATGAATGTCGTTATCATCAACTTCTTTTTTCTTATCGGCAAAATCTAAGAAATTTGTATAGATTTCGTCCAACTGAAGTTTAGTTAACTCGTATCCAATATTTTTTGCTCTATATGCTAATGCTGCTCTTCCACTACGTGCGGTTAATACAATAGCAGATTCTGTAACACCTACATCTTTAGGGTCTATAATTTCGTAAGTTTCACGATTTTTAATAACACCATCTTGGTGAATTCCAGAACTGTGTGCAAATGCATTAGCTCCAACAATAGCTTTATTTGGTTGTGTGTAAATACCCATACTGTCTGACACCAATTGGCTTATGCCGTATAGCATTTCCGTTTTAATATTGGTATCTAGGTTTAGGTAAGGGTGTTGTTTTAAAATCATTACAACCTCTTCTAAGGCTGTGTTTCCAGCACGCTCCCCAATACCATTAATAGTACATTCTATTTGGCGTGCTCCGTTAATAACACCTTCAATAGAGTTGGCAGTTGCTAACCCCAAATCGTTATGGCAATGGCAAGATAAAATAGCCTTATCTATACCTTTTACGTTTTCTTTTAAGTATTTAATTTTTGCTCCATACTCACTTGGTAAGCAATATCCTGTGGTATCCGGAATGTTTAAAACGGTAGCTCCTGCTTTAATTACAGCTTCACAGACTCGAGCTAAGTAAGCGTTGTCTGTCCTACCAGCATCTTCAGCATAAAACTCAACGTCCTCAACAAAGCTTTTGGCATATTTCACGGCATGTACAGCACGCTCAATAATAGCATCTGGATTAGAGTTAAATTTGAATTTTATATGAGAATCTGAGGTTCCTATTCCGGTATGAATTCTTGCTTTTTTAGCATGTTTTAATGCTTCTCCAGCTACTTTTATGTCGTTTTCAACCGAACGTGTTAATCCACAAACAGTAGCATTTTTTACGATTTTTGAAATGGCTTCAACCGATTTAAAATCTCCAGGACTTGATACCGGAAAACCAGCTTCAATAATATCAACACCCAAAAAATCAAGCTGTTCAGCAATAACTAATTTCTGTTCAGTGTTTAGTTTACAACCCGGGACTTGTTCTCCATCACGTAGTGTTGTATCAAAAATTTGGACCTTATTATCAGACATTTATTAAAATATATTTTCGTATTGTTATACGAATGTATATTTTGGTTTTCTAAATACAGAACTTCATATATAAATTTTACGATGTTTAACCTTATATATACTGATTTAAATAGCTGAAAATCAGCTTAATAATATTGTTTTTATGACTATGACAAAAGAGCAAAAAGATAATTTATTTGTATTAATAAAATCGTTGTCTAAATCAGAAAAAAGACAATTTAAGCTCTATGTAGGAAGATTGGGTGTAAATGAAGACTCTAAATTCTTAATGCTTTTTAATATACTTGATAAACTTTCGGTTTATGATGAGGCGACTATTTTAAAAAAAGGCATCGTAAAAAAGCAACAACTTTCAAATTTAAAAGCACATTTATACAAGCAAATATTAATTAGTTTACGATTAAATCCGTCGCATCAGGATATTAGAATTCAAATTCGCGAACAATTAGATTTTGCGACCATTTTGTATCATAAGGGATTGTACAAGCAAAGTCTTAAAATTTTAGATAAAGCTAAAACGTTAGCAATAAATCACGAAGAAAAAAATGTAGCTTACGAGATTGTTGAGCTCGAAAAAATTATAGAATCACAATATATTACACGAAGTTTAAGTAACAGAGCAGACGAGCTTTCTATACAAGCCAAAGAGCTTAGTTTACAAAATGTAATGGCGAGTAAACTCTCAAACCTATCGTTACAGTTATACGGTTTGTTTTTAAAAACAGGTTATATAAAAAATGACGAAGAGCATAAAATAATTACCAAATATTTTCACGATAGGCTTCCAAAATACGACATCAATAAACTAGGTTTTAGAGAAAAACTATGGCTTTACAAATCGTATTTGTGGTACAGTTTTTTAACTGTAGATTTTTTAGCATGTTATAAATACGCCTCAAAATGGGTGGATTTATTCTATGAAAATAAAGAGATGATTGCCTTAAATCCTGTGTTTTTTCTTCGCGGTAATCATTATTTATTAGAATCACTTTTCTATCTAAGACGATATAATAAATTTAAAAAAACCTTATCAAATCTCGAGAATATCACCCAAGAAAAATGGTTTCCTATAGACGATAATATTGATGGATTAGCCTTCCTTTATATCTACAATAACAAATTTAATTTACATTTTATAGAAGGCAGTTTTAACGAGGGTTTACAGCTGGTTGATGAGGTTTTAGAACGATTAGAAAGCTACAAAAACCGAATAGACGAGCATCACATTATGGTGTTTTATTACAAAATTGCCAGCATGTATTTTGGCGCTGGCGACACCAAAAAATGTATTTTCTTCCTTGAAAAAATAATTAGTAATAAATCACTACAGATGCGCGAAGATTTGTTGTGTTTTTCTAGAATTTTAAATTTGGTTGCGCATTATGAAGCTGGACTCGATTACAACCTCGATGTTTTAATAAAAAGCACCTACAAGTTTTTAATTAAAATGGAAGATTTGTACGAGGTGCAAAAAGAATTCATCAAATTTTTACGTGGTTTGGGCGACATTTACCCGCACGAGGTTAAAAATGAATTCATCAAGTTGCACAAAAAACTAAAAGAATTCGAGAACGACCCCTATCAAAGTCGTGCGTTCCTGTATCTAGACATCATTTCGTGGCTAGAATCCAAGATAGAAAACCGTCCAATTGGAGATGTTATTCGCGACAAATTTAAAAAAACTAACTCTTAAAATTTGGGCGCCTGACTGCCGGCAGGTAACCCTATGGGGTCGGGCTTTCCGTTAATAGTTTTGGCTCGATAGGCGCCTCGCCAAAAGCTAGCCTCTACAATCCTTTACGCACTTGCCAGCCATCACCTATTTTAAACTTTATTTTTGGTGTGTCTAGCAACTTAAAGTGAAACTTAAAATAAAATTTTCAAGAAAAAATTTGGATATTAACTTTTTCTAACCGAATATTTGCATTCACAAAGTTCAAACACTTATTGAAATGTTATCAAGAAAGGTGGAGGGAATAGACCCTTTGAAGCCTTAGCAACCTCCCGAGTTTTCGGGGAAGGTGCTAAATTCTACTTAAGTATTTAATATTAAGTGCTTTAGATAGATAACCCAAGAAAATTACTTTCAGTAATTTTCCAAAACTCTTAATAACATTTTTCTATATAAGTACATCAAAATTGATGCATTTTGGCTTTTGAATTAATTTATTAACTCAAAAAAATTTAGAAAAATGAGCGATCACAAATTAGCGACAAACGCACTACACGCAGGACACGATGTTAAGGCAACCGGAGGCACTAGAGCGGTACCTATTTACCAAACAACTTCGTATGTTTTTAACAATTCGGATCATGCAGCAAACCTGTTTTCATTACAAGAATTAGGTTTTATTTACACACGATTAAACAACCCTACAAACCAAATTCTACAAGAGCGTTTAGCTGCAGTAGAAGGCGGCATAGGAGCCGTGGTTTTTGCTTCTGGAACAGCAGCAATCTCAACGGGTTTATTAACCTTGTTAAAAGCTGGAGACCATATTGTGGCATCGAGTAGTTTATACGGCGGTACTTATAATTTATTAAGTGTAACCTTACCTAGATTGGGTATTACAACAACCTTCGTAGATGCATCAAACCCAGATAATTTTGCAGCGGCAGTACAAGATAATACGAGAGCCTTTTTTGTAGAGTCTTTAGGAAACCCGAAGTTGGATGTTTTAGATCTTGAAGCAATTTCTAAAAATTCAAAAGCTGCTGGCGTACCATTTATTGTTGATAATACGGTAGCAACACCAGCTTTATTGAATCCGATAAAGCATGGTGCTAATATTGTAATCCATTCGTTAACGAAATATATTGGCGGTCAAGGAAATTCTCTTGGAGGCGCTATTATTGATGCTGGTACTTTTGATTGGGCAAATGGTAAATTCCCCGAGTTTACAGAGCCTTCAGCAGGATACCACGGATTAAAATATCACGAAGCTTTAGGTGCTGCATCCTACACGTTTAAATTAATTCTTGAAGGCTTAAGAGATTTTGGAGGGGCTTTAAGTCCAACAAATGCTTTCAACATTATTCAAGGTTTAGAAACCTTACCTGTTAGAATCAAGCAACATAGCGAGAATGCTTTAGCACTTGCAAAATGGTTAGAAGCACAAGACGAAGTGGCTTGGGTAAACTATCCTGGTTTAGAAAGCAGTAAATACAAAAAACTTGCAGATAAATATTTACCAAAAGGACAAAGTGGAATTGTTACCTTTGGACATAAAGGTGGCTTTGAAGCGGCTAAAAAGATAGCGGATAACACGAAACTATTCTCCTTATTAGCAAATATTGGAGATACAAAATCGCTTATTATTCATCCAGCAAGTACAACGCACCAGCAGTTAGATGAAGCGGAACAAGCTTCGGCAGGAGTTTCTGGAGATTTAATTCGATTGTCTGTGGGTATTGAAGATTTAGAGGATTTAAAAGCAGATTTAACCGAAGCTTTTAAAACGATTTAACGAGTTAGAAAATGACATTGGCAGTTTTGCCCGCGTTAGGGATAGTAGCGGCATCCTTTTTTGAAGCATGAAAAAAAGATATAGCGAATAGCCCGACCCGACAGGGTAACGCCCAAATAAATAAAATTTGAAACACCCATTAAAACATATTATTGTACCTAACTACACAACTGAAAGTGGTGCGGTTGTTCCTGAAATAAAATTGAGTTTCCAGGTTTTTGGTAAACCGCTTGGAACGGCGCCTATAGTTTTGGTTAACCATGCACTTACTGGTAATAGTAATGTTGCTGGCGATGATGGTTGGTGGAAAGATTTAATAGGCGACGATAAGGTTATTGATACCAAATTGTATACGGTGTTGGCCTTTAATATTCCAGGGAATGGTTTTGATGGTTTTGTGATTGATAATTACAAAGATTTTGTGGCTAGAGATGTTGCGAAATTGTTTTTAACAGGATTAAAAGAATTAAAAACGGGTACTGTTTTCGCAACTATTGGAGGTTCTCTGGGTGGTGGTATTGCTTGGGAAATGGCCGTATTGCAACCTAATTTCACGGAGCATTTGGTGGTTGTAGCAACCGATTGGAAATCGACAGATTGGTTAATTGCCAATTGCCAGATACAAGAACAATTCTTGTTAAATTCTAAACACCCCGTGCATGATGCTAGAATGCATGCCATGTTATGTTATCGCACGCCAGAGTCTTTTAAAGAGCGTTTTCAGCGTTCAAAAAACGACGATTTAGAAATCTTTAATGTAGAGAGTTGGCTGTTGCACCATGGAAAAAAACTGCAGGAACGTTTTCAGCTTTCGGCTTATAAATTAATGAATCAGTTGTTAAAAACGATTGATGTGACTAAAGGCAGGTCGAGTAATTTTAATGTGCTTGAAAATATTGAAGCCAAAATTCATATTATTGGCGTCGATTCTGACTTGTTTTTTACCGCCGAAGAGAATCGTGAAACCCATAAACAATTGGCTTTAACGCATCCTAATGTTACTTATAATGAAATTCATTCGGTACATGGGCATGATGCCTTTTTAATGGAATACAGCCAGTTGGAAAAAATAATAGAAGGCATTTTTGTGCCACATTCTAAAAGAAAACCTATGAAGGTATTAAAGTTTGGAGGAAAATCTTTAGCCAACGGAAAAGGCTTAGATACGGTACTTTCAATTATTAAAAATAAAGTGGAGTCTGGAGAGCGTAATAGTATTGTTGTTTCTGCAAGAGGCAACGCTACCGACGAACTAGATGCTATCTTAAATAAAGCACTAAAAGGTGAAGCTTATAAAGAAGATTTAGAGGCTTTTAAAAATTACCAAATAGAACCTTTGAAAACCATTGATTTTTCAAAAGAATTTATGGTTTTAGATAAGCTTTTTGAAGGAGTAAGTTTATTGCGAGATTACAGTAAAAAAACCAAAGACAATATTTTGGCCCAAGGCGAATTGCTTTCGGTAAAATTAATAACTGCTTTGTTAAAAGATCAAGGTATTGAGGCTCAAGCAACCGATGCTAGAGATTTAATAAAAACCGACGAAGCCTTTGGTAATGCACAACCTTTATCAAAATTATCTAAAGAAAATACGCTAGCTTATTTTAGTCAAAACAAGAATGTGGTTAATGTGGTTACTGGTTTTATAGCTTCCAATTTAAAGAACGAAACTACGACTTTAGGTCGTAATGGCAGCAATTATACAGCGGCTTTACTTGCTAATTTTTTAGATGCAGAAGAGCTTCAAAATTACACACATGTAAGTGGAATTTATACTGCCGACCCTGGGTTGGTTGCAGATGCGAAACAAATAAGAGAATTATCGTTTAGTGAAGCGAACGAATTGGCAAATTTTGGTACTTCGGTATTGCATGCCAAAACCATAATTCCTTTAGTTGAAAAGAACATTAACTTACGTATTTTAAATACCTTTAATCCTGATGATGAAGGGACTTTAATCACTGCTAGACCGAGTAATAAAGAGGTAACTTCTTTGTCTATTTTAGACAACGTGGCTTTATTGAATTTTGAAGGCCGCGGATTATTAGGAAAAATTGGAGTGGATGCCAGAATTTTTGGTGCCTTAAGTAAATACGGTATTAGTGTTAGTATCGTGTCTCAGGGATCATCGGAAAGAGGTATTGGTTTAATAATTGATGCAGACCAAGCTACTCAAGCCGTAATTGCTTTAGAGCGCGAGTTTGAAAGCGATTTCTACTCGCAAGATGTGAACAAAATTGATGTGGTTGATGATGTTGCTGTAATCTCAATAATTGGTATTGAATTAAGTTCGTTTCATAAGCCATTTAATGCATTGATTAAAAACCAAATTACCCCACTTTTATTCAATAATACGGTTACAGGAAAGAATGTGAGTTTGGTGGTTAAAAAATCGCAATTACACAAAGCGGTCAATGTGATTCATGGTGAAATTTTCGGTATTTCAAAGAAAATAAACATTGCCATTTTTGGTCATGGTGGTGTTGGTGGCGCATTAATCAATCAGATTTTAAAATCGAAAAATGATATTGAAAAACGCAAAGGCATCAATTTAAATGTGTTTGCCATTGCAAATTCGAAGAAATTATTGTTAGATAAAAATGGAGTAGCATCTGATTGGAAAAATGCTATTGCATCAAGTTCTTATGAAAGTTCAATTAGCGATATTATAACTTATGCTAAAAATCATCATTTAGAAAATTTAATTGCGGTTGATAACACCGCGAGTTCAACGTTTTATCAAAATTATATTCCTTTAATTGAGGCAGGTTTTGATTTAGTATCGTCAAATAAAATTGCCAATACCATTTCTCATGATTTTTATACAGAATTACGAGAGCAATTGGCAGTAAATAATAAGCAATACTTATACGAAACTACTGTTGGTGCAGGTTTGCCGTTAATTGATACTATAAAATTATTACATGAATCTGGTGAAAATATCACAAGAATTCGTGGGGTCTTTTCAGGAACATTGAGTTATTTATTCAATAATTTTTCAGTTGAAGACAAACCGTTTAGTGCCATTATTCAAGAAACCGTAGATAAAGGATTTACTGAGCCAGATCCTCGTGAAGATTTTTCAGGAAATGACGTGGCAAGAAAGCTATTAATTTTGGCAAGAGAGTTAGATTTGCAAAACGAATTTGAAAATGTTGAGGTCTTGAATTTAATACCAGAAGCTTATCGCGATATTTCAGTTGAAGAATTTTTATCTCAATTGCATGTGTTAGATGAGCAGTATCAACAAATAAAAGACAGTCAAGAGCCAGGTCATGTGTTGCGATATGTTGGCGATTTATCAGGAGATTTGTCTCAAGATAAAGGAAATTTGGAGGTGAAATTAGTTTCTATCCCAGAAGATAGTACCTTAGGGCACGTAAAAGGAAGTGACGCGATTTTTGAAATATTTACCGAAAGTTATGGCGAGCAACCAATAGTTATTCAAGGTGCTGGTGCAGGAGCAGAAGTTACTGCACGAGGCGTTTTTGGAGATATCCTAAGGTTGTCTAAGCATATAAATTAAAGTTAGGTTGAGCGCAGTCGAGACCTCATACAATAAAATGAAAGAGAATAAAAAACATTTCGAAACAGAAGCGATAAGAACCCAGTCTGAAACCACGCAGTTTTCAGAGCATTCTGTACCCTTGTATTTAACATCAGGATTTGTTTTTGATGATGCTGAAGAAATGAGAGCCTCATTTGCAGAAGAGAAGCAACGAGATTTATATAGTAGATATAGTAACCCTAACGTCAACGAGTTTGTAGATAAAGTGTGTTTAATGGAAGGGGCAGAAGCCGGTTTTGCTTTCGCAAGTGGAATGGCTGCCGTGTTTTCAACATTTGCTACCTTACTAAATGCTGGTGATCATGTTGTGTCTTGTAGTTCTGTGTTTGGAGCAACTCATGGTTTGTTTACAAAATACTTTCCAAAATGGAATATTGAATGTTCTTACTTTAACATCAATGAAGTTGAAGATATAGAAAGCTTAATAAAACCAAATACAAAGTTTATTTACGCAGAAACACCAACCAATCCTGGGGTTGATGTTTTAGATTTGGAGGCGCTGAGTATTATTTGCAAAAAACACAATCTCTTATTGGTGATTGATAATTGCTTTGCCACACCATATTTGCAAAATCCTATAAAATTTGGAGCAGATTTGGTAATTCATTCAGCTACCAAATTAATGGACGGGCAAGGACGTGTATTAGGAGGTGTAACTGTTGGCAAAAAAGAGCTCATTCGAGAAATTTATTTATTTTCAAGATTAACAGGTCCATCAATGAGTCCGTTTAATGCATGGGTCTTGTCTAAATCTTTAGAAACCCTAGCGATTAGAGTGGATAAACACTGTGAAAATGCCTTAAAATTGGCAACTTATTTAGAATCACATCCTAAGGTAAAATGGGTGAAGTATCCATTTTTAAAGTCGCACCCTAAGTATGATATTGCCAAAAAGCAAATGCGATTAGGCGGTAATATTGTCGCTTTTGAAGTTGAAGGAGGTATAGAAGCTGGAAGAACGTTTTTAGATGCCATTAAAATGTGTTCATTGTCTGCTAATCTAGGAGATACCAGAACCATTGTAACTCATCCGGCAAGTACAACGCATGCCAAGGTGGAGCCAGAAGTTAAAGCCGCCGCAGGTATCAGTGACGGTATGGTTCGCGTATCTGTAGGACTGGAGCATGTTGATGATATTATTAAAGACTTGAAACAGGCACTGGATTAGAAATCAAGTAATTAGCTTAATATTAATCTCTATTCTTTATAGGATAGAAATGACTTTTCTAAAATCGCTATATTAGCAAAATGCTATCTAAAAAAACTAAATACGGCTTAAAAGCACTTACTTTCATTGCGAGAAATGAAGGCGATATGCCTGTGCAAGTGAGTAAGATTGCAAAAAGCGAACAAATTCCTTCTAAGTTTCTTGAAGGGATATTGCTAACACTGAAAAAAGCTGGTGTTTTAGGGTCTAAAAAGGGAAAACACGGAGGGTATTACCTCAGAAAAGAACCTTCGGAAATTTTAATGACCGAAGTTATGCGCGTTTTAGAAGGCCCTATTGCTATGGTACCTTGTGTGAGTTTAAACTATTATGAAAAATGCGACGACTGCCCCGATGAACATAAATGTAGCGTTCATAAATTAATGATTGAAGTTCGTGATAGCACTCTTAAAGTATTTAGAAATACCACTTTGGCTGATTTGTCTAATACAAAGAGATAACAATTTCACAACAAACAAGTGCTTTTAAAAGAATATTTCGCACTTATTCCTTAAAATTTTTCATATTTCTAAAAAGTTTCCAAAATTCTTTTTTATGTAATAAAAAGTTTTACTTTTGTAATCCCTACTAAATCGATAGGATTAATATAAAACAATTAGAAATGTTTGCACAAATGTTAACAAAGGAAAAAGAAAAGTCGACTTATAAAGAGGATACTGCTAATGAAAAACCATTAAGAAGTGTGGTCAAATCACTTAGCTGGAGAACTATCGGAACTTTAGATACGATTTTAATTTCTTGGGTAATAACTGGGAAGCTAGACTTAGCATTTTCAATTGGCGGTATAGAGTTAGTGACTAAAATGGTATTATACTTTTTTCACGAACGCATTTGGAATTCAATTAAGTGGGGTAAATAAGATTACAATATGTTTACAGAAAGTCAAATAGAAGAATTAAACAAAAGTTTTGAAAAAGCTAAGCCATCTGAAATTATTCAGAAGGCTTTTGAGCTAAATAATAACGCAGTAGTTACTACAAATTTTAGACCCTACGAAGCAGCAATTTTACACGCTGTAAGTCTTGTGGAAGCTAAAATCCCTGTGGTTTGGTGTGATACAGGCTACAACACACCTCAAACTTATAAACATGCAGAACAGGTCATAAAAGATTTAAATTTAAATGTGTTTTTATATGTTCCAAAACAAACTTCGGCACACCGCGATGTAGTTATGGGTATTCCAACAGTTGATGCTCCAGAACATGCTTTATTTACAGAGCAAGTAAAATTAGAACCTTTTAAACGAGCCATGGAAGAGCATAAGCCAAACGTGTGGTTTACAAACTTGCGTCAAGGGCAAACAGCATTTAGAAACAGCATCGGTATTTTTAGTTTAAGTAAAGATGGCGTTTTAAAGGTAAGTCCATTTTATTATTGGTCTGATGAAAAATTAGACACTTATTTAGAAGAAAACAATTTGCCAAACGAGTTTAAATATTTCGATCCCACCAAAGCATTAGAAAACAGAGAGTGTGGTTTACACGCTTAAAAAATAGATTATGAAGAAAGACACATCACATATAAATTCGCTAGAAAACGAAGCAATCTATATCATGAGAGAAGTAGCAGCACAGTTTGAAAAACCAGTGCTTTTATTTTCAGGAGGAAAAGATTCAATTACTTTGGTAAGATTAGCTGTTAAAGCATTTTACCCTGCAAAAGTACCGTTTCCGTTAATGCATATAGATACAGGGCACAATTTCCCTGAGACTATTGAATTTAGAGATCGCTTGGTTAAAGAACTAGGTTTAGAATTAATAGTTCGTAATGTTCAAGATTCTATTGACGAAGGAAAAGTGAAAGAAGAGTCTGGTCGTTATGCCAGTAGAAATATGTTGCAAACAACAACGCTTTTAGATGCGATCGAAGAATTTAAATTTGATGCATGTATAGGTGGAGCACGTCGAGATGAAGAAAAAGCCAGAGCTAAAGAACGTATTTTTTCTGTACGTGATGATTTTGGTCAATGGGATGAAAAAAATCAACGTCCAGAATTATTCGATATGTTGAACGGCGAGATTGAGCACGGGCAAAACGTGCGTGTATTTCCAATTTCAAACTGGACTGAATTAGATGTTTGGTCTTATATAGAAAAAGAAAACATTGAAATTCCTTCAATCTATTTTGCACATAAACGTAAAGTGTTCTTAAGAGATGGTATGATTTGGTCTGCTGATGATGAAGTGGTTTATAGAGATGACCATGAAGAAGTTATAGAAGAAATGGTGCGTTTTAGAACCGTTGGTGATATGAGTTGTACTGCAGCTGTACTATCAGAAGCATCAACCATTGATAAAGTTGTTGAAGAAATTAGAGATTCAACAATTTCAGAACGAGGCGCGCGTATAGATGACAAACGATCTGAAGCAGCTATGGAAAAACGTAAACAACAAGGGTACTTTTAAAATTTTCTTTTGAAAATTTTGCCTTTAGCTTTTGGCGTTTAGCCTTTAGCAAAACAAATAAGAATTTAAAATAAGGTCTTTGGAATTAGCCAATAGCTAAAAGCCAATAGCCAACAGCCGATAAAAAATGGAAGTATTAAAAATTGCAACAGCAGGAAGTGTAGATGACGGGAAAAGTACGTTAATAGGTCGTATTCTTTATGATACAAAATCTTTAACTACCGATAAGTTAGAAGCTATTGAGAAAACAAGTAAGCAACGCGGATACGATTATTTAGATTTTTCGTTAGCAACAGATGGTTTGGTTGCCGAAAGAGAACAAGGCATCACCATTGATGTAGCGCACATCTATTTTTCTACAAAGAAAAAAAGTTACATCATCGCAGATACACCAGGCCATGTGGAATATACACGTAATATGGTGACTGGCGCTTCTACTTCGCAGGCTTCAATAATTTTAATAGATGCAAGAAAAGGGGTGATTGAGCAAACCAATCGTCACTTTTTCATTAACAATTTATTGAGAATTAAAGATGTTGTAGTAGCTATCAACAAAATGGATTTGGTAGATTATTCGGAAGAAGTTTACAATAAAATTAAAGCAGATTTCTCTGAATTAATGAGTAAGCGTGATTACCAAGACCAGAAAATCACTTTCATCCCAGTAAGTGCTTTAAAAGGAGATAACGTAGTAAACAAAACAGATAAAATGCCTTGGTATAAAGGTGAAGCCTTATTAGAGCATTTAGAGCAATTGGATAAAGCTGATATTTTTAATGTTGGTACACCGCGCTTCCCTGTGCAGTATGTTATTCGTCCGAAAACTGAAGAATTTCATGATTACCGAGGTTATGCAGGAAAAGTTTATGGTGGCGATTTAAGTGTAGGTGATGATATTATTGTGTTGCCATCGAAAACACGCTCTAAAATAAAAGATATTTATTTCTATGATGAGAAATACGAAACGGCTTCAAGACGCTCGTCTGTAACTATTACTTTAGAGAATGATATTAATGTAAGTCGTGGCGATATGATTGTAAAAGAAGGTGATTTACCAACAATCGATAAGCAATTTACAGCAAACGTTTGCTGGATGGATACCAATGAGTTAACACCTGGTGGCAAGTACGTTGTACAACATGGCATCAACAAAGTATTAGCCAAAGTGGAACGCATCAATCATAAAATCAATCCAGATTATTCTGGTTTTGAAAAAGGTGTAACTGGTTTAGCTATTAATGATATTGCTTCGGTAACGTTCAAATTAAATAAGCCAATTTTCTACGATCAATTTAAAAATCATAGAACGAATGGCTCGTTTATTATTATCGATACACAATCAAACAATACAGTAGGAGCTGGTTTTATCCAGTAAAACATAAATTAAAAATTCTTTTCTAATAAAGAAAAGGTCAGGTATAGCATGCGAAGTTTTGAAACAGAAATAGAAAATCCGATAGTCCAGAAAGACATCATTGAATTAGCCAATAAAATTGAGCTTTTTCATAATGGTAAAATTGATGAAGAAAAATTTAGAAGTCTTCGTTTGGCTCGTGGTGTTTACGGTCAGCGTCAAGAAGGCGTACAAATGATTCGTATTAAAGTACCATACGGTAAGTTAAAGAGTAATCAATTAAGAAGAATTGCTGCGGTGTCTGATGAATATTCTCGTGGTCGTTTACACATTACAACACGACAAGATATACAAATTCATTACGTAGATTTAGACAGAACTCCAGAGCTTTGGGCTGAATTAGAAAAAGATGAAGTAACGGTGCGTGAAGCTTGTGGCAATGTGGTAAGAAACGTAACGGCTTCTGAAACCGCAGGTATTGATCCAAACGAACCTTTTGATGTGTCTCCTTATGCAGATGCGCTTTACAAGTTCTTTTTACGTAACCCAATTTGTCAAGAAATGGGACGTAAATTTAAAGTGTCTTTTTCTTCGACTGACGAAGATACCGGGTTGTCATATTTACACGATATAGGATATATTGCTAAAACAAAAGATGGCGTTCGCGGATTTAAAGTGATGGTTGCAGGTGGTTTAGGCTCTCAACCAAGACATGCAGATGTATTATATGATTTCATTGAAACCGATAAAATAATTCCAATAATGGAAGGCGTTTTAAGAGTTTTTGATCGTTACGGCGAGCGTAAAAGTCGTGCTAAAGCGAGAATGAAATTCTTAGTAAAAGATATAGGTTTAGAAGCATTTAAAGATTTAATTGCAGAAGAACAAAAGGCCATTGAGTTTAAAAGTGTGGCAATAGACGCCGATGCTTATAAAGCTTCAAAACCAGTAGAGGTTGAAACTCCACAGGTTGAAATTAAAGACCAAGAGGCTTTTAATTTATGGAAATCAACAAATCTTATTCCACAAAAGCAAGATGGCTATGTTGCCATTGGAATAAAAGTGCTTTTAGGTGATTTTTATACGGACAAAGCCAGATTATTGGCTAATTTAGTAGATAATTATGCCGCTGGTGAGGTGCGTTTAACATTACGACAAAATATCGTAATACCTTTTGTAAAAGAAGATTTAGTGCCTTTCTTCTATCAAGAATTAGCGAAGTTAGGCTTCGTAGAGGCGGGTTATAATAAAGCAGTAGATATTACGGCTTGTCCGGGTACAGATACTTGTAATCTAGGTATTGCAAGTAGTACAGGTATTGCTGAAGAATTAGAGCGTGTGATAAAAGCAGAATATCCACAGTATTTAAAAAATGAGGATTTAGTTATTAAAATTAGTGGTTGTATGAATGCTTGTGGTCAACACAATATGGCACATATTGGCTTTCAGGGGATGACGATTAGAACACCAGATAAGTTGGTAGCACCGGCTTTACAAGTGTTGCTTGGTGGCGGTAATCAAGGTGATGGCAACGCAACTTTTGCAGATAAAGTGGCGAAAGTACCTAGTAGAAGAGGGCCAGAAGCTTTACGCCGAATCTTAAATGATTTTGAAGCTCATGCCAACGGAAAAGCATTTGTAGATTACTATCAAGAAAAAGGAGAACGCTATTTTTACGATCTATTGAATGATTTGCAAGATGCCACCAATTTAACTCAAGAAGATTTTATAGATTGGGGTGAGGATGAGAAATATGTAAAAGAAATAGGAATTGGCGAATGTGCTGGTGTAGTTATAGATTTAATTGCAACTTTGTTTTTTGAAAGTGAAGAGAAAATTGAAAATGCTAAAACTTCATTCGAAGATGGTGTGTATTCAGGAGCAATTTATTATGCTTACCAATCTTTGGTTAATTCCGCGAAAGCGTTATTATTAGCCGAAAACAAAAAAACAAATACACACGCTGGCATCATTTCTCAATTTGATGAGATATTTGTTGAAAGTGAAAAAATTAACTTAGGTACTTCATTTTCAGATTTAATTTATCAAATTAATAAAAATGCGCCTAGTAAAGAATTTGCTTTAAATTATATTACTAGTGCTAATAAATTTTTGGCGGCAGTGAGATCATTTAGAGAAACAGAACAAAAGAAATCGGCATAAGCGATATTTAAAATGAGTATTAATATCCCAAAATTAACAGTTGTAGGTGCAGGCCCTGGAGATGAAGATTTAATTACCCTTAAAGCAATTAAGGCAATTGAATCGGCGAATGTCATTCTATACGATGCGCTTATAAACGAATCTTTACTAAAATATGCTGCCAAAAGTGCGGAGCTTATTTTTGTAGGGAAACGCAAAGGATGTTATGCTTTTCAACAAGAACAAATAAATGAACTTATCGTCTCAAAAGCTAAAGAAAAAGGGCATGTGGTGCGCTTAAAAGGTGGTGATCCATTTATTTTTGGTCGTGGCGCAGAAGAGATTGATTTTGTGCGCCAATTTGGTTTAGAAACTTACGTGGTTCCTGGTATTTCGTCATCTATTGCGGTACCCGCTTATCAAGGTATTCCTTTAACAAAACGCGGTGCTTCAGAAAGTTTTTGGGTTATTACAGGAACAACTAAAAACCATCAATTGTCAGATGATATTGCTTTGGCTGCGAAATCAACAGCTACGGTAGTAATATTGATGGGGATGAGTAAATTATCAGAAATCGTTCAAATTTTTTCAAATGAAAATAAGCAGGATACTGCTATTGCTGTAATTCAAAACGGAACGCGAAACAATGAGAATGTTGGCATCGGAATAATAAGTACTATTGAAGATATAGTAGAAGAAAAACAATTAGCAAATCCCGCTATAATTATTATTGGTGAAGTTGTAAAACAACGTGCAGTTTTAGGTTCCATTTATAAAGAAGTGACTCAGGAGTAAATTATTATGGAAAGAAATAATTTATATCCTATATTTTTAAAAGCAAAAAGCTTGAATGTGCTTATTGTAGGAGGAGGAAATGTCGCTGAAGAAAAATTAACGTTCTTATTAAAATCAAGCCCTGACGCAAAGGTTACTATGGTGTCTCCTATGTTTAGAGAAGGTACCAAAGGAATTGCAAAAAAAGGTTGTGTAACTTTGGTTGAAGATATTTACAAAAAAAAGTATTTATTTGGCAAGCATATAGTGGTTGCAACGACAGATGTACCAGATGTAAATATTCAGGTTTGGAAAGATTGTCGTGCAGAAGCTAAATTGGTTAATGTGGCAGATAATCCACCATATTGCGATTTTTATATGGGAGGTATCGTAACTAAAGGCAATGTAAAAGTAGCGATTTCAACCAATGGAAAATCGCCAACAACTGCTAAACGTCTCAGACAGTTTTTCGAGGATGTTATTCCTGAAAACGTCGACGATTTAGTGAAAAATTTAAATGAATATAGAAAAACAATAAAAGGTGATTTCGAAGAAAAAGTGGAAACATTAAATGAATTCACCAAAGGATTAATACAAAAAAGAGAATCATAAAATGATTAAGACTGATATACTTATCATAGGTGCTGGACCAACAGGTTTATTTACTGTATTTGAAGCAGGATTATTAAAATTAAAATGTCATTTAATAGACGCATTACCACAACCAGGTGGACAATGTTCGGAGATTTATCCAAAAAAACCAATTTATGATATTCCAGGTTTCCCAGAAATTTTAGCCGGAGATTTAACAAATAATTTGCTTGAACAAGGCAAGCAATTCGAACCAGGATTTACCTTAGGAGAACGTGCTGAAACCATAGAGAAACAAGATGATGGCTCGTTTATCGTAACTACAAACAAAGGTACACAACACCATGCGCCAGTGGTGGCAATTGCAGGAGGCTTGGGCTCTTTCGAACCAAGAAAACCTGCCATTGAAGGTATTGCAGATTACGAAGACAAGGGTGTTGAGTATATTATTAAAGATCCAGAATTTTATCGTAATAAACGTGTAGTAATTTCTGGAGGTGGAGACTCTGCTTTAGATTGGAGTATCTTTTTAACCGATGTCGCTTCAGAAGTAACCTTAATCCATAGAAGAAATGAATTTAGAGGAGCTTTAGATTCTGTTGAAAAAGTTGGAGAATTGACTAGAGCGGGTAAAATTAATTTAGTGACGCCTGCTGAGGTTAAAGAATTGCATGGCGATGGAAAAATTGAAGCCGTAACTTATGTGAGAGATGGCGAATCGTTTCAAATTGAAACGGACCATTTTATTCCTTTATTCGGATTATCACCAAAATTAGGACCTATTGGAAAATGGGGATTAGAAATTGAAAAAAATGCCATAAAGGTGAATAACGCAGCAAATTATCAAACTAATATTCCAGGTATTTTTGCGATTGGCGATGTGAATACCTACCCTGAGAAATTAAAGTTAATACTTTGTGGTTTCCATGAAGCCACTTTAATGTGTCAAGCAGCGTATAGAATTATAAACCCAGGAAAAAAGTACGTATTAAAATATACAACTGTAAGCGGAATAGATGGCTTTGACGGTTCTCGTAAAGAGGCTCCAAAAGCTGTAGTACAAGCTATAAATTAACTATAAACACAAGTTGTTTTAGAATAATCCTGCTTAGTTTTTACTTCGCAGGATTTAGTTTTTAATAAATTGTAAGATTTAAAAGGAATAGTTTTATTTTTAGCAGCCGAAAGGCCTATAATTTAAAAACACATGAAAAGTTATAATGTTTGCTTAAAAGATACCGTTAAAACCTTCACTAAAAGATTGTTTTATTCATTGTTTGACTGCGAGCAAGAAGAGGCTCATGGTGAGTATTTAGAATCTACGTTTTTAAAAATTCTTTCAGCTTTAAACATTGATAATGGCGACGAAATTTGGACAGCATTTCAAAAAGAGCTTCCGCAAATAAGAAAAAAATTAGACTTGGATGCCATTGCTTTTGAATGTAATGATCCTGCATCTCATAGTTTGGAAGAAATTTATTTGGCTTATCCTGGGTTTCACGCCATTTCTATTTATAGATTAAGTCATGCATTATACAAGTTGAACGTGCATATTCTTCCTAGAATGATGACTGAATATATTCATGGCATTACAGGTATTGATATACATCCAGGGGCCACAATAGGTGAGTCGTTTTATATCGACCATGGCACCGGAATTGTTATTGGAGAAACTTCAATCATAAAAAATGGAGTTAAAATTTATCAAGGGGTAACTTTAGGAGGTATTCAAGTGAGTAAAGATTTAGCCAAAATAAAAAGACACCCAACCATAGAAGATAATGTATGTATTTATGCTAATGCGACTATTTTGGGTGGCGATATTGTAATAGGTGCTAATAGCATCATTGGAGCAAACGTTTGGATAACGCAATCCGTACCTGAAAACTCCTTAGTTACCTATCAAACAGAAATTAAAATAAGACCAAAGAAAAATGGAATTCGAGAATAGTATAATTGGTCAAATTGGAAATACGCCGTTAGTTGAAGCAACTCATCTAATTAACAAAAAGGGTGTGCGATTGTTTTTAAAATTAGAAGGCAATAACCCTGGCGGAAGCGTTAAAGACAGGCCTGCCTTCAACATGATTAATGAAGCTTTAAAACGTGGTGATATTCAAAAGGGAGGTACTTTAGTTGAGGCCACTAGCGGTAATACAGGAATTGCGCTTGCATTCATAGCGAAACTTTTAGGCCTGAATATGGTATTAATCATGCCTGAGAATTCAACCGAAGAACGTGTAAAAACCATGCGCGCATATGGAGCTGAAGTTATATTAACATCCTCAGATATTGGAATTGAAGGGTCGCGAGATTTGGCATTTCAACTAAGAGACGAAAAAGGATATACGCTTTTAAATCAGTTTGAAAATGATGACAATTGGAAGGCGCATTATAAAACAACAGGCCCTGAAATATGGAAGGCTACTAAAGGCGAAATAACCCATTTTGTATCTGCCATGGGCACAACTGGTACCATTACAGGAACATCTACTTATTTAAAAGAGCAGAATAAAAAAATCACCATAGTTGGTGCACAACCTGCTGATGGTGCAAGAATTCCTGGTATTCGAAAATGGTCACCTGATTATGTTCCGAAATTTTTTGACCCTAAAAAGGTTGATATTGTAGTAGATGTCTCAGAAGAAAATGCTAAAGCAACTACAATTAAATTGGCCAAAGAAGAAGGCGTTTTTGCAGGTATGAGTAGTGGTGGTTCAGTATATTGTGCACTGCAAATAGCAAATCAAATAGATAAAGGCGTTATAGTAGCCATTATTTGCGATCGCGGAGATAGATATTTATCGTCCACACTCTTTGATTAAGAAATAACAATTTTTGCAAATTTCGTGTGAATAAAGCAATATAGTTAGTACTTTTGCATCCCAGTTCATTAACGTATTAATGTTATCAAGAAAGGTAGAGGGAATAGACCCGTTGAAACCTTGGCAACCTCCCGAACTTCGGGAAAGGTGCTACGTTCTACCAGTAATTAATTTACTGGACAGATAACGAAAAGTAAATCCCTAACTTTTCTTGATGACATACAGATAATAATTATCAAATGTCGAGTATACAACAAGCATTAAAAGAACGAATTTTAGTTTTAGATGGCGCCATGGGCACCATGCTACAAGCTTATAAATTTACCGAAGCCAATTTTAGAGGCGAACGTTTTAAAGATTACCCAACGCCTTTGCAAGGTAATAACGATTTGTTGTCTATTACACAGCCTGAAGCTATAAAAACCATTCATGGAAAATATTTTGAAGCTGGTGCAGATATCGTTGAAACCAATACGTTTTCAGGGACAACCATAGCCATGGCTGATTATCAAATGGAAGATTTAGTTTATGAATTAAATTATCAATCGGCCAAAATAGCTAAAGAAGTAGCAGAAGAGTTCACAGCTAAAGAGCCAAATAAGCCACGATTTGTCGCAGGTTCTATAGGGCCAACAAACCGTACGGCAAGTATGTCTCCAGATGTAAACGACCCTGGCTATAGAGCCGTAACTTTTGATGAGCTGAGAATTGCTTACAAGCAACAAGTAGAGGCTTTAGTAGATGGCGGTGTAGATTTGCTTTTAGTGGAAACTGTATTTGATACACTTAACGCCAAAGCAGCGTTATTTGCTATTGAAGAAGTGAAAGAAGAACGCGGAATCGATATTCCAATTATGTTAAGCGGTACAATTACCGATGCATCGGGAAGAACCTTATCTGGACAAACGGCTGAGGCATTTTTGATTTCAGTATCTCATATACCTTTGCTATCTGTAGGGTTCAACTGTGCTTTGGGAGCCAATTTACTTCAACCACATTTAGAAGCTATTGCTAGTAAAACCGATTTTGCAATTTCTGCACATCCTAACGCCGGTTTACCAAATGCATTTGGTGAGTATGATGAAACTCCTGAAGAAATGGGAGAACAGATTGAAGAATATTTAAAGAAGAATTTAATTAATATTATTGGTGGTTGTTGCGGAACAAGTCCAGAGCATATTCGCGTTATTGCAAATATAGCAGCTAAATATAAACCTCGTGAATTTGCAACTCTGAGCGCAGTCTAAGATTCTCATTAGAAAAAATGAAAGTTAAACAAACAAAATACATGAAATTATCTGGTTTGGAACCTTTGGTTCTAAACGAAAATAGCAATTTCATAAATGTAGGAGAGCGAACTAACGTCGCGGGATCTCGAAAATTTCTACGATTAATAAAAGAAGAAAAATTTGATGAAGCCTTAGATATAGCACGTCATCAAGTAGACGGTGGCGCACAAATTATCGATATTAATTTTGATGATGGTTTAATTGATGGAAAAGAAGCAATGGTACGTTTCTTAAACCTAATTGCCGCTGAGCCAGATATTTGTCGTGTTCCTATCATGATTGATAGTTCAAAATGGGAAATTATTGAAGCTGGACTTCAGGTAGTACAAGGAAAATGTGTTGTAAACTCCATTTCGTTAAAAGAAGGAGAAGAGAAATTCATTTGGGAAGCAAAACAAATAAAGAGATATGGAGCCGCTGTGATTGTCATGGCTTTTGATGAAGTTGGGCAAGCCGATAATTATGAACGAAGAATTGAAATTGCCAAACGATCGTATGATGTTTTGGTGAACAAGGTAAATTTCCCATCAGAAGATATCATATTCGATTTAAATATATTTCCTGTTGCCACTGGAATGGATGAGCACAGGCGTAATGCTATCGATTTTATTGAAGCCACACGTTGGGTTCGCGAAAATTTACCAAATGTAAGTGTAAGCGGAGGCGTTAGCAACGTGTCATTCTCATTTCGAGGTAATGATGGTGTTCGTGAAGCGATGCACTCTGTATTTCTGTATCATGCCATACAAGCTGGAATGAATATGGGTATTGTAAATCCTGCGTTATTGGAGGTTTATGATGATATTCCAAAAGATTTATTAGAGTATGTAGAAGATGTGATTTTAGACAGACGAGATGATGCCACTGAGCGTTTATTAGATTTTGCTGAAACCGTAAAAGGGTCAAAGAAGGAAGCTGGAGCAGACTTATCTTGGAGAGAAAATCCATTACAGGAGCGTATCACTCATGCTTTAGTTAAAGGTATTGATGCTTTTATTATTGAAGACATTGAACAAGCAAGACAAGAAGCCGAAAAACCTATTGATGTTATCGAAGGGCATTTAATGATTGGTATGAATGTGGTTGGCGATTTGTTTGGTGCAGGAAAAATGTTTCTGCCACAAGTTGTAAAATCGGCTAGGGTCATGAAAAAAGCTGTGGCTTACTTAAATCCATTTATTGAAGCTGAAAAAACTGATAAGCAAGAACCAGTTGGTAAAATTTTAATGGCTACTGTTAAAGGCGATGTTCACGATATTGGAAAAAATATTGTAAGTGTAGTATTGGCATGTAATAATTATGAAATAGTAGATTTAGGGGTGATGGTACCGCCTGAAAAAATCATAGAAACGGCCATAAAAGAGCGTGTTGATGCTATTGGACTTTCTGGATTAATTACGCCATCGCTTGATGAAATGGTGTATTTAGCGAAAGAAATGCAGCGGCAAAATTTTGAAATACCATTATTAATTGGTGGTGCTACAACATCAAAAGCACATACCGCTGTAAAAATTGATACGCAATACAATAAAGCCGTGGTTCATGTTAACGATGCATCACGTGCAGTAACGGTTGTGGGCGATTTATTAAATAAGAAAGGTACACACGAGTATACAGCGAAATTAAAAAAGGATTATGACGAATTTCGCACCAAGTTTTTAAAACGAGGCAAAGAGAAATCATATATTTCAATTGAAGAAGCTAGAGCCAGAAAATATAAAATTGATTGGGAAACTTCGGAAATTGTAAAACCAAAGGAACTTGGCGTTCAGATTTTAAAACAATTAAGTTTGAAAGAATTGGAACCTTTCATAGACTGGAGCCCGTTTTTTAGAAGTTGGGATCTACACGGTAAATATCCAGATATTCTGAAAGATAAGGTTGTTGGTGAACAAGCTACGCAGCTTTTTGAAGATGCTAAAGACATGGTGCAGCAAATTATTGCTAAACAATTGCTAAAACCCAAGGCGGTTTTTGGATTATTTGAAGCAAATTCGATTAATGACGATGACATTACTGTTCA
Organism: Algibacter luteus; assembly: GCF_900141715.1. Lineage (GTDB taxonomy): Bacteria > Bacteroidota > Bacteroidia > Flavobacteriales > Flavobacteriaceae > Arenitalea > Arenitalea lutea. The sequence goes on from NZ_FQYK01000005.1 coordinate 147,634, forward strand.
GAAAAAAGGAAAGGAAGTCGCCGTTTTTAGAACTTTACGCCAGCAATTAAAAAAGCGTGAAGGGATTCCTAATCATGCGTTAGCAGATTTTATCGCACCCAAAGAAACTGGTAAAACCGATTATATAGGAGCGTTTTGTGTTGGAATTTTTGGAGCGCAAGAATTGGCTGATAGTTATCGTGCAAAAGAGGATGATTATAATGCTATTATGGCGCAGGCTATTGCCGATAGGTTTGCCGAAGCATTCGCCGAATATTTGCACAAGCAAATAAGAGTGAAGCATTGGAGTTACGCAGCCAATGAAGATTTAACTAACGACGATTTAATTAAAGAAAGTTATAAAGGCATTCGTCCAGCTCCGGGTTATCCGGCATGTCCTGATCATTTAGAGAAGGAAACCATTTGGGAACTACTAGAAGTGGAAAAGCTTATAGGTGTAAAATTAACCGAAAGTTTAGCCATGTGGCCTGCAGCAGCAGTTTCTGGATATTATTTTGCAAACCCGGAAGCCAAATATTTTGGTCTAGGTAAAATTACCGACGATCAAGTAACGGATTATGCAACACGAAAAGGCATAACAAAAGCAAAGGCCAGAAAGTGGTTGCACCCAAATATTGCAGAATAAAAGATATGAAATTTATAGAATTAACTTTAGGGAGTTATGTGATATCGCACGGATATGATGACAAGAACAAAGAAGTTTTAGAGCATGTACACTCGGATACATTTTCAAAGAAGATTGTTGCGGTTTCTAGAATAAAATCTATTAGTGATAAGTATATTTTAACGGATTATGTGGATGGACGATGGATATATTGGGAATATAAAGAGGCTTTTGCTGAGGTTAAAAAAGCTTTGATTTAGCCCGCGTTAGCGATTGAAACGACATCCTTTTTTGAGGGACGAGAAAAAGATATAGTATAAAGCGCGACCCTTGTGGTAACGCTAAAAAGATAAAAATAAAACTGATGAGATTTCCGTTTTTTCGGGAATGACAAATACGAGTTATGAAGGTTACAGATCACATAAAACATTCGAAAGGAAAAACGTTGTTTTCGTTTGAAATTATACCGCCACAGAAGGGTAGAAATATTCAGGAATTGTATAATAATATTGACCCTTTAATGGAGTTTAATCCGCCATTTATTGATGTGACTACCTCGCGGGAGGAGTATGTTTATATTGATAAAGGTGATGGGCTTTTAGATAGAAAAATTACGAGAATGCGCCCTGGAACGGTTGGTATTTGCGCTTCTATACAGCATAAATATAATGTGGATGCCATACCACATGTGCTTTGTGGTGGATTTACTAAAGAGGAAACGGAATATGTTTTAGTAGATTGTCATTATCTTGGGATACAGAATGTTATGGCGTTGCGCGGTGATGCCATGAGCCATGAAAAGTATTTTAAAGCATGCGCTGGCGGACATGAATACGCAACCGAATTGGTCGCGCAAATTCAGAATTTAAACACGGGGAAATATCTACATGATGTAATTGAATCTGAGCATAAATCTGATTTTTGTATTGGAGTTGCGGGTTACCCTGAAAAGCATATGGAGGCCCCTTCTTTACAAACCGATTTAAGACGATTAAAAGAAAAGGTTGATGCTGGAGCAGATTATGTGGTTACGCAAATGTTTTTTGATAATAACAAGTTTTTTGAGTTTGTAAAAGCAGCTAAAGCTATAGGCATTAATGTACCAATTATTCCGGGTATAAAACCAATTGCAGTAAAGCGTCATTTGCAACTATTGCCGCAAGTATTTAAAATTGATTTACCTGAAGAATTAATAGTTGAGGTTGAAAAATGTAAAGACAATAAAGCGGTAAGACAAGTTGGAATTGAGTGGGCCATTAAACAGTCTCGAGAGTTGCGGGAAGCTGGTGTGCCAGTATTACATTATTATTCTATGGGTAAAAGCGACAATATTAAAGCCATTGCATCGGCATTGTTTTAATAATTAAGTTATTTTTGCTGCGTAACACCTATTTATGCGCCAAATACTTGTTTGTGTTTTTTGTTTTTCTTTTAGCTTTTCTTTTTCTCAAGATAAGACACATACGTCTTTTATAGATGTTAATTATTTTCGTGGGAATATTGCACTTCATAACAATGAAATCCTTCATTTAATTAAAGGACATCCTGAAGGTGTTATTTTAGCTTGGAATAAAAAAACTTATGGTTTTCAAGACTGGGAACAACGATTTAATTTTCCTGACTACGGGGTTTCGTTGACTTATCAGAATATGAAAAACGATGTTTTAGGAAACAATATTGCGCTTTACGCACATTACAACTTTTACTTTTTAAAGCGTCATTTAATGTTTAGAATTGGGCAAGGTTTGTCATACAATACCAATCCATATGATATAGATACCAACTTTAAAAATGTGGCCTTTGGCTCTACATTTGGGAGTAGTACCTATGTAATGCTTAACTACAAAAAAGAGCGCATTATTGATAGATTTGGTTTGCAAGCTGGGTTTTCGTTGGTACATTATTCAAATGCGAATGTGAAATCGCCTAACAACGGAACCAATTCGATTACCTTTAATTTGGGGATGACCTATAATTTAGACGATACCGATATAGAATACCAATATACTTTAGATAAACAGGCGGATCGGGATTTTTCTGAGCCTCTAAAATACAACCTTGTTTTTAGGTCTGGAATTAATGAGAGCGATGTTGTTGGTAGCGGACAATATGCTATGTATGTTATATCTGCCTATGCCGATAAGCGTATTAATAAATCAAGTGCATTTCAGCTAGGAACCGATGTGTTTTTTTCTAACTTTTTGAAAGAGTTAATTTATTATCAGAGTGTAGCTTTTCCTAACAAGGGGCTTTCAGGTGATGAAGACCATAAGCGTATTGGTGTTTTCGCAGGACATGAATTGTTCATTAATAAAACATCGTTAATCACCCAATTGGGGTATTATGTATATTATCCTTTTGATTTTGAAGGAAGGACCTATTTTAGAATAGGGTTAAAACGATACATTTCAAAGAAATGGTTTGGTTCGTTAACTCTAAAATCGCACGGTGCTAAGGCTGAAGGTGTTGAATTTGGACTTGGAATAAGACTGTAAATAGACAGATATGGAACAGAGATTAACCATTATAGGTTTAGGCGTAAAAAATCTAAAAGTATCTTCAGAGTTTTATGAAGAAAAATTTGGTTGGAAAAAAACAGAATCCAGTAATGAGAGCATTGTATTTTTTCAATTAAACGGGATGCTATTGTCGTTATATCCGATAGATAAATTAGCTGAAGATGCTGGAGTATCTAGTGAAGGTGAAGGATTTAAAGCGTTTTCTCTAGCCTATAATACTAGAACAAAAGAAGAAGTTGATACGTTGATTGAAACACTTGAAGCTAGAGGTGTTAAAATTGTAAAACAACCCGAGGAGGTGTTTTGGGGTGGCTATAGCAGTTATATTGCAGATCCTGATGAAAATTTATGGGAAATAGCATTTAATCCCTATTTGAAATTAGATGAGAAAGGAAACGTTGTTTAGATTAAAATAATTCATGCAGAAATTAAAATACATATTAATTTGTCTAATCGTTATGGCTTGCGATAGTGAAAACGCAGGTGATTGTTTCCAAAAATCTGGATCTATAATTCAGCAGGATATTGTAGTGGATAGTTTTGATAAAATTTTAGTGAATCGGGATATAGAATTGATTTTGAAAGAAGACGATAATCAAAAAGTAACTATTGAAACCGGTGAAAATTTGCTAAATGATGTGGTGGCTGAAGTTATTGATGGTACATTAATATTAACTGATAATAACACCTGCAATTATGTTAGAGATTACGGTGTTACCAAAGTGTATGTAAACGCTCCAAATATTACCGAAATAAGAAGCTCCACACAGTATGATGTGAGTTCAGATGGTGTTTTAACCTATCCTAATTTGAATATCTTGTCTGAAGATTTTGGCGCTGCAGGATCTTTTAATGTAGGTGATTTTAGATTACAAATCGATAATACTAACCTAAATGTGGTGTTTAATAACATTTCTATATGCTATGTTTCTGGGCAAACAGAGAATTTGAATGTAATCTTTGCTTCAGGAACATCGCGGTTTGAAGGGCGAAATTTAATCGCTCAAAAAGTTACCGTTTCTAATAGAAGTTCTAACGATATGATTGTAAACCCACAGCAAGAATTATCAGGACAAATTTTAGGTATTGGAGATGTAATTTCTACAAATACACCTCCAATAGTGAATGTTGAAGTCCTTTATCGTGGTCGATTAATTTTCGAATAAGTCTACCGATTGTTTTGCGATTTCTAATTCTTCGTTAGTTGGAATTACTAATATCTTTACTTTAGAAGTATCCGTATTTATTTCGGTTAACTTATCAGGTCTAATGTTGTTTTTCTCTTTATCTAAAATAATTCCTAAATAGTCTAAATCTTCGCAAACACGTTCTCTAATGTCTGGAGAATTCTCACCAATACCTGCAGTAAATACAATAGCATCTAGACCATTTAGAACAGCTGCATAACTTCCAATGTATTTTTTAATTCGGTAGGCATTCATCTGTAAAGCTAATTCACAATCTCGATTTCCTTTTTTCGCTTCAGCTAGAATATCTCTTAAATCACTATAACCTGTTAATCCTAACATGCCACTTTTTTTCTGAAGGATATCATTTATTTCATCTAAACTATAATTGAATTTTTTAGCTAAGTGGAAGATGATAGATTGGTCTATCTCACCAGAACGGGTTCCCATAATCAAGCCGTTTATTGGCGAGAACCCTAAAGTATGGTCAATACTTTTTCCATCTTTAACTGCTGTCATGCTACAACCATTTCCTAAATGAATGGTAATAATTTTTGAATGCGTTTTACCCAAATATTCAACAGCCTTTTCTGAAATGTACTTATGACTTGTACCATGAAATCCATAAACACGAATATTGTGTTTTTCTAAAAACTCATTAGGAATAGCATACTTATATGCATATTCTGGGATAGATTGATGAAAAGCAGTATCAAAAACAGCTACTTGTTTTGCGTTTGTAAAAATAGTTTCAGCTACTTCTATGCCTTCTAAATTGGCTGGATTATGCAATGGTGCTAATGCGGAAAGCGCTTTTATTTTATCTTTTACTTCTGTTGTAATTTCGGTAGTATCGCTAAAATGTTTTCCACCATGCACTACACGATGCCCAACAATATTGATATCGTCTGTAGATTTTATGATGCCTGTATCTTTATCTAAAAGTTGTTTTGATACCAGCTCTAAACCAACTTTATGGTTTGGTATTGCTTTTACAACTTCTATAGAATCTTTGTCTGTTTTGTATTTAAATATGGCATCTTCTAAACCTATGCGCTCAATTATTCCAGAACAAAGTATTTTTTCTTCTGGCATTGAAAATAGTTGAAACTTTAATGATGAACTTCCTGAATTTAGAACTAATACTTGCATGTTTTATTGGTCTTGAGCTTGAATTGCGGTTATTATTACTGTGCTATATATGTCGTCTGCAGTACAGCCCCTGCTTAAATCGTTCACAGGTTTGTTTAGACCTTGTAACATGGGTCCGATAGCTAAAGCTCCTGTTTCACGTTGTACAGCTTTGTAAGTATTGTTTCCGGTGTTTAAATCTGGAAATATTAAAACACTAGCTTGTCCTGCAACCTCAGAGTCTGGTAGTTTGCTTTTACCAATGCGCATATCAACGGCTGCATCATATTGTATAGGACCTTCAATTTTTAAATCTGGCGCCAGTGCTTTAGCCATTTCTGTGGCTTCCCTAACTTTATCAACATCTTCACCTTTTCCTGATGCACCAGAAGAATAAGAAAGCATTGCGACTTTAGGTTCTATACCAAAATCTTTAGCAGTTTTTGCAGAAGAGATAGCAATTTCGGCTAATTGTGCGGCATTAGGATTTGGATTTATGGCACAATCACCAAAAACAGAAACTCTGTCTTCTAAACACATAAAAAATACCGACGACACAATATTGACGCCTGGTTTCGTTTTTATAAACTGTAAAGCTGGGCGCAAAGTGTGTGCTGTGGTGTGAACCGCTCCTGAAACCATACCGTCTGCATGTCCTTTATAAATCATCATAGTTGCGAAATAAGACACATCAGACATGGCATCTTTCGCCATATCTAAATTTACATTTTTATGTTTTCTTAATTCGTAAAATGTGTTTACATAATCTTCAAAATATGGAGATTGTTGCGGCGATACGATATTAATATCTTCAATATTTAAAGCAATATCTAATTTAGTGATGGTCTCAATTATTTTGTCTTTATCACCAATTAAAGTTAAATCTACAACTTGTTCGTCAATTAATCTTGCGGTAGCACGAAGGATACGCTCATCATTTCCTTCGGGTAAAACAATATGTTTTTTATGTTTTAAGGCTTGTTGCAACAAGTTATACTGAAACATTCTGGGTGTGAATATACCAGATTCAAAAGTTATTAAATCTTCTGCGAGTTTATCCGTATCAACATGTTTTTCAAAAGACGCAATAGAAGTTTCAATTTTCTCGATATTCTCTGCGTAAATTCTAGATTTAATCTGACCAATGGAATTGGTAACATTAAACGTACCTTGTTTCACACTAATGATTGGTACAACACTCGAAAGTCCTTCAATTAATTTTAATATAGGATCTTCAGGAATTAAACCACCTGTAAGAATGATACCAGCAATTTTAGGATAGTTTTTCGATATATTAGCCTGAAGGGCTCCTAAGATAATATCGGCTCTATCACCAGGCGTAATTACCAAAGCATTTTCTTTGAGATGTGTTAAATAGTTACGCAGTTGCATCGCACCAACACTAAAGTTTTCAGACTGATTATTTATCATGTCTTCACCAAAAAGAATTGTGGCTTCAAGTTTCTTTACAATTTCTTTGATTGTAGGATTTGCTAAACTTTTAATTTTAGGTATAACAGTCACATCTGTACCGTTATTTATTTTTGCTTTTAAAAGCTCTTTTAAAGTTGTTATGTTTTGTGGATCAATTTTGTTGGTCATTATGGACAGCACATCCACTTCTTCTCTGTAGGTATTGTGCGCTAATTGCACATTATCAACAATCTCGTTTAACGGTTTTCCATCACCCTGAGATACAATAATAACAGGAAGACCTAAGTTTTTAGAAATTAATATATTGATATCTAGCTCTAAACTTGAATTTTCATGCGAAAAGTCTGTGCCTTCAACCAAAACAAAATCAAAACGCTCTTCAAGGTATTTATATTTTTTGATAATTTCATCAATAACATCACCAGATTTACCTTTATTATAAAGGTCTAAAACTTCACTTCTCGTAAAAGCAAAAGTTTTTTTGTAATTAATGTCAATTTCAAAATAAGACACCACCGTATTAATGTGGTTGTCGGGTTCTCCATTTTTTGTGTCTTCAATAATTGGTCTAAAATAACCTACTTTCGCTGTTTTCCCTAAAAGCATGCGCATTAAACCAAGTACTACAACAGATTTTCCACTATTTGGCTCAATGGTTGCTACATAAATTCCTTTACTCATAGTCTTTAATTGCTATAATTTTAATTTCTTTTATTAGAATATAGCTGTTGTTTATTGTGTTGTTTTATAATATATGTGCGCAAAATTAGGGCGTTCACTTTATCTTTAAGATGATATTTATCATAAAAATAAATTGGTTAACCAATTTTAACAAAAATAAACTATTTCGTAAATAATGTACTAAAAAATAGAGGAAAAGCCCGAATTTTTATGATTTAACCTTGGGTTAATTCTCTAAATAGACTTTCTAAACTTGCGTTTTTTTGATTGAGCTGCAATATTTTTAATTGGTTATCATGAGCAAAATCAAAAACATAAGAGCGCATATCTTCGGATGTTTTAAAAGTGATTTCGTAAATGAAATCATGAGTATTAACTACTTTTTCAACTTTTGGAAGTTTAAGTAAAAAGGCATCTTCCACACGATAATCAAATTCTACTATTACAATTTGTTGTTTTTCGTCACGCAGATCTTTAAGCTGTTTATCGGCAACTATTTCGCCTTTATTAATTATAATCACGCGTTCGCACATCGCTTCAACCTCTTGCATGATATGAGTTGAAAGAAAAACTGTTTTTGTTTTACCAATGGACTTTATAAGGTTTCGAATATCCACCAATTGGTTTGGGTCTAATCCTGTTGTAGGTTCATCTAAAATTAAAACATCGGGGTCGTGCAATAATGCATTGGCTAACCCAACACGTTGTCTGTAACCTTTTGAGAGTTGACCTATTTTCTTGTGTGCTTCAGGGTTAAGACCTGTTAATTCGATAACTTCTTGTATGCGTTGTTTACTAACCCCATATATATTTCCATTAAAAGCTAAATATTCTTTGACGTATTGTTCTAAATATAAAGGATTATGTTCAGGAAGGTAACCCACATTTTGCTGAACCGCTTTTTGTTGAGTATGCACATCAAAGCCATTAACTTTTGCGCTCCCGTTGTTGGCTTGTAAATACGTCGTTAAAATTTTCATCATGGTTGATTTTCCTGCACCATTAGGTCCTAAAAACCCAACAATTTCTGGTTTTTCAATTTTAAACGAAATATTGTTTAACGCCTTTTGTGTGCCATAAATCTTGGTAACGCCTTCAACTTCAATAGACATAATTAAAATAATTTGTTCAAAAATAATCGATTAACTAATGTAAAGGTACATTTGCTGTAAAATCTTTAAAACTTTTCAGAAAAATAAAAAAAAGGTTTTATTGTATTTTGATTTCTTAAAATAATAATTACTTTAGCCACATAATTATGAAGATGACAGCAACTTATACATATTTTAACAACTGGTTCTATTTCTTTTTTAGCAAAAGGATCGAGGCGTTGTATGTATAATTTATACTAATAAATTAAAATATGAGTCTCGATGAAAATCGAGACTTTTTTTTGTTTAAGCGTTTAAAAGATTGAATTAAAACCATAGAAATTTTAAATTTTGATAAAAGCAGTAGCCATTCAAGGTGTTAAAGGATCGTTCCACCATATAGTATCTCAGGAGTTTTTTACAAAACCTGTTGATGTTATAGAGTGTATGACGTTCGATGGTGTTGTTGATTCCTTGATAACAAAAACTTGTGATGCAGCGATTATGGCTTTAGAGAATTCTATTGCAGGTTCTATAATACCTAATTACGCTTTAATTGATAAGTATGGTTTACATATTGTTGGCGAGCATTATTTAGATATTCAACACAATTTAATGGCCTTACCAAATCAAAATATAGCCGATATTAAGGAAGTGTATTCGCATCCTATGGCACTGTTGCAATGTAAAGAGTTTTTTAAATTACATCCGCATATTAAATTAGTTGAAGATAAAGATACGGCAGAAGTTGCGCAACGAATTGAAGAACATAAATTGGAAGGCATTGCGGCCATAGCAAGCGTTACGGCTGCTGAAATTTTCAATCTAGAAATTTTAGCACACAGCATACAAACCATAAAACACAACGAAACGCGTTTTGTAGTTGTTAAACGCACCAATTCTGAAGTGCCAGAAAAAGAAATTAATAAAGCTTCGGTTAAATTTGAAGCCAACCATAAAAGAGGAAGTCTCGCTACAATTTTAAATGTGATGAGCGATTGTAAACTTAATTTAACAAAAATACAATCCTTACCCATTGTTGAAACACCCTGGAAATATGCTTTTTTTGTAGATGTGACATTTGAAAGTTTTGAAGATTTTAAAAAAGCAAAATCTATAATTGATATTATGGGTGATGCCTTTAAAGTTTTAGGAGAATATAAAAACGCTAAGTTATGATAGAAGTAGCTAACAGATTGCAAACTGTTGAAGAATACTACTTTTCTAAGAAATTAAGAGAAGTAAATTTACTTATAGCTAGTGGTAAGCCAGTAATTAATTTAGGTATTGGTAGCCCAGATTTGCAGCCACCCAAAAAGGTGTTGTCTGCTATTTCTGCAAGTTTAGAAAATCCTATCGCGCATAAATACCAAAGCTATCAAGGGTTACCAGAGCTAAGAGACGCTATCGCGAAATTTTATAAAACACATTTTTCGGTAAATGTAAGCCCTGGTACTGAGATTTTACCTTTAATGGGAAGTAAGGAAGGCATTATGCATATTTCTATGGCCTATTTAAATGAAGGCGATGAGGTTTTAATACCAAATCCGGGGTATCCAACTTACCAATCGGTAACCAAATTGGTTGGAGCAAAGGGTGTGCTTTACGAGCTTGATGAAGCTAACAACTGGATGCCAGATTTTAAGGCTTTAGAAAAATCAGATTTATCTAAAGTAAAGCTCATGTGGGTAAATTATCCACACATGCCAACAGGTGTAAAACCTACCAAGTATGTGTTTGAGGAGCTAGTGGCTTTTGGAAAACGTCACAATATTTTAATTGTTAACGACAATCCGTATAGTTTTGTTTTAAACGATAATCCATCAAGTATTTTAAGTGTTGAAGGGGCGAAAGATGTGTGTTTAGAGTTAAACTCTTTAAGCAAGACTTTCAATATGGCAGGATGGCGTGTTGGGATGGTTTTAGGAGCAAGCGAACATATTAATAACATTTTGAAGGTAAAAAGTAATATGGATTCGGGAATGTTTTACGGCATTCAAAAAGGTGCTATTGAAGCTTTAAAATGTTCAGAAATGTGGTTTGCAACCTTAAATAATGTGTATAGAGAGCGCCGCAATTTAGTATGGAAATTAGCCGATGCTTTAAACTGTACTTACGATAAAGAGGCAACAGGTTTATTTGTTTGGGCAAAATTACCAGCATATTTGAAGTCTGAAGAGTTTATAGATTTGGTGTTGAAAGAAAACCACATATTTATAACACCAGGAACCATTTTTGGAACACAGGGTGAAGGTTACATTAGGTTTTCCTTATGTGCATCAACCGAAGTATTAGAAGAAGCTATAGCAAGAGTAAAGTAATGAAAAATATATACGCCATAGGAGTTGGGTTGATAGGAGGAAGTCTCGCTATTGATATTAAAAAGAATAATCCGGATGTGATTATTCACGGTATCAGTAGAAAAGATACAACGCTAAATACGGCTTTAGAATTAGGCTTGATTGACAAAAAAGCAACATTAGATGATTTAGGGAATGCCGATTTGGTTATTGTGTCTATCCCGGTTGATGCTACTGTAAAATTATTGCCAACAATTTTAGATAAAATATCTGATACGGGATTGGTTGTTGATGCTGGTTCTACGAAAGAAGATATTTGTAAGGCTGTTGAAAATCATCCTAAACGAAGAAATTTTTTAGCCATGCACCCCATTGCAGGAACCGAACATTCAGGACCAACAGCTGCAATTGAAGGCTTATTTAAAGGTAAAACCAATATAGTTTGCGAAGTTGAAAAAACAACGTTTAAACTTCAAGAAAAAGCATTGAAGCTGTTTACAGATATTGGTATGCGTATTCGATATATGAATCCTGTAGATCATGATAAGCACATCGCATACATGTCTCATTTATCGCATATAAGTTCTTTTATGTTAGGAAAAACGGTTATTGATAAAGAGCGAAATGAACGCGATATTTTCGATATGGCAGGTAGTGGTTTTGCGTCTACAGTGCGTTTAGCAAAGAGTTCACCAGAAATGTGGACACCTATTTTTAAGCAGAACAAAACAAATGTAATTGAAACATTAGAAGAGTATATAATCAATCTCACTCATTTTAAAGAGTTGATGAAACAAGACGATTTTGATGCTATTTATGAAGAAATGGCAAGCACAAATCATATTAAAGATATTTTAAACGGAATTAGTTAAGAGTTAAATTATGGAAAACAAGAAAGAAATGAGAACCTGGTTAGATGATTTAAAATTAGATCATCCATTAGTAATTGCAGGTCCATGTAGTGCAGAAACAGAAGAGCAAGTATTAAAAATTGCTCACGATTTAAAAAACACAGATGTTAGCTATTTTAGAGCTGGTATTTGGAAACCAAGAACACGCCCAGGTATGTTTGAAGGTGTTGGTGCTTTAGGTTTAAATTGGTTACAAAAAGTAAAAGCAGAAACGGGAATGAAAGTTTGTACTGAGGTTGCAAATGCAGCTCATGTAAAACTAGCTTTAGAGCATGATATTGACATGCTTTGGATTGGTGCACGATCTACAGTATCACCTTTTATTATGCAAGAAATTGCAGATGCTTTAGAGGGTACTGATAAACCTGTATTAATTAAAAACCCAGTAAATCCTGATTTAGCTTTATGGTTAGGAGGTATCGAAAGAATATACAAAGCAGGGGTAAACAATATTGGCGCCATCCATAGAGGGTTTTCAACTTATGAAAAAACGAAGTATAGAAATAATCCAGAATGGCAGATGGCTATCGAGTTTCAAAATAAATTCCCAGATATTCCATTAATAAACGACCCGTCGCATATTACTGGTAAAAGAGATATGATTTTTGATGTGTCTCAAACGGCATTAGATTTAAATTTTGATGGCTTAATGATAGAAACACATTACGACCCAGATAATGCTTGGAGTGATGCGGCTCAACAGGTTACGCCATCTACTTTAGTACAAATCATGAGAGATTTAAAAATTAAAAAAGAAACTGATCCAGAAGCAGAATACAATAGTGCTTTAGGTAATTTAAGAGCACAAATTGATGTGATTGACAATCAAATTATAGAGTTGTTAGGTAAGCGAATGAAATCTTCAGATAGCATTGGTGAGCTTAAGAAGCAAAAAAATGTTGCTGTTTTACAATCTAAAAGATGGAACGAGATTTTAGGAAAAATGGTATTAGAAGGAGAGCAACATGGCTTAAGTGAAGAGTTTATCTTAAGAATGTTTAAAGCGGTTCATCAAGAATCTATAAACCATCAAGAGAAAATTATAAACGGATAAATTTATTTATCTATTCAATTAATTCCGATAAAAAAAGCCTCCTAATTTTAGGAGGCTTTTTTATAATTAGTAGTTGTTAAAACTAGTTGCTTTTTGTGTAAGCTAATCTTCTTGATGCTTTGCGCATTAAGATATTTATTAGATCTTCAGGTGAACTGCCAATACTGCCTCTCACTTTTTTATTGTAATTCCATAATAAAACACCATCTTCAGCATTATGAACGCTCATATTTACAATAGCACTATTTGTACTACCCCAGAAACCTAATACCAAGCCTAAAGCAACAGATGCGCCTTCAGACATTGGTTTGTTAGTTTCAAATTCTCCTGAAATTACAGCATCAACTTCAAGTAATTTTGCCAACTCTTGAGGCGTGTAATCCGTTATATTATCATAGTTAATATTTTTTCTTTTGAGTAAAGCGGTAGTTACTTTTGGGTCTTGTACTTCTAAGTTTTTCAATTTTCCACGTTTTTTTCTTTTTAAAAACCATGAGTACATAGCCGTTTGAATTCCTTCTCCTTCAGCTTTTTCAAGTCTGTGGAGTTTTTCATCGTCCATATCTTTCATTTGTTTAGGCCTCAATTTGACTTGAGTTTTAAAAGGAACTACTGCAATTATTTTATGAGTTTTTGCTATTTCATCAAATTCAGGATTTTCATAAAGGTTAGTTTGTGCATTTAGATTAAAAATAAAAATAAAGGTAAAAATTGAAAATAAAATTTTTTTCATGTTGTTGAGGTTTTAAAATTTGATAGCGAATATATGTATAATCTTACGTTTAAAATAATTAATTTAAGTTATTTTTGAGGACATATTATGACAGGACACGTTTATAAATCTACAGGAAGTTGGTATACCGTAAAAACCCAATTGGGGCATACGTACGAATGCCGTATAAAAGGCAAATTTCGTCTTAAAGGTATAAAAAGCACCAATCCTATTGCTGTTGGAGATTTTGTGGATTTTGAATTGGAAACTGATAACAATGAAGAAACAGGAATTATTCATAAGATTCATGATAGGAAGAATTATATAGTTAGGAAGTCGGTAAACTTATCGAAGCAAACTCATATCATCGCCGCTAATTTAGATCAGGTGTTTTTAATGATTACCATTAATAACCCACCAACGTTAACGAGTTTTATAGATCGGTTTTTGGTAACTGCCAAGGCTTATTCCATTAAAACGGTGTTGCTTTTTAATAAAATTGATACTTACGATAAAGAAACACTTGATGAAGTTCGATATTTAGCCCATATTTATCGCAAAATAGGGTACGAATGTATTGGGGTTTCCGCAACTACGGGCAAAAATGTAGATAAAGTAAAGGCCTTAATGCAGGATAAAGTGAGTATGTTTTCTGGTCATTCTGGAGTTGGAAAATCAACTTTAGTTAATACCATTGAACCTACATTAAACATTAAAACCAAAGAAATCTCAACGCTTTATAGCCAAGGGCAACATACTACTACGTTTGCCGAAATGTTCGATTTGAGTTTCGGTGCAAAAATTATTGACACACCAGGAATAAAAGGTTTTGGAATAGTAGATATGGAACGCGAAGAAATTGGAGATTATTTTCCTGAAATTTTCGCACTTAAACAAGATTGTAAATTCAATAATTGTTTACACCTAAAAGAGCCCAAATGTGCTGTTAAAAAAGCTTTAGAGAATGATGAAATCGCCTATTCGCGTTATAGAAGTTATGTGCAAATTTTAGAAGGTGAAGATGAACATTACAGAACCGATATTTGGGAGAACCAATAATAAAATCACGAATATTAAAATACCTACTGAAATTAAGAATCTATGAAAGCGGTAATTCAAAGGGTTTCAAAAGCGAGCGTTACTATTGAAGGCAAACAAGTGGCTTCAATAAAAAACGGACTTTTAATTTTATTAGGAATTATAAATGAAGATGCTCAAGAGGATATTAATTGGCTTGCTAATAAAATTGTAAATATTCGAATTTTTAATGATGATAGCGGTGTCATGAATACCTCGTTACTCGATGTAAAAGGCGATGCCATTGTAGTAAGTCAATTTACACTACAAGCATCAACAAAAAAAGGAAATCGCCCAAGTTATATAAAAGCCGCAAAACCAGATATAGCCATTCCGTTGTATGAGCGTTTTGTGAAACAACTAGAAAAAGATTTAGGAAAAACCATTCAAACCGGACAATTTGGAGCGAATATGCAAGTGGAGTTAATAAACGATGGACCCGTAACTATTATTATTGATACTAAAAACAAAGAATAATGGCCTCAATATTCGGGCACAGTATTGTTGGGTTTACACTCACTAAATTAATTGATAATAAACAGGTTAAGTGGTTGTTATTTGCTGCTATTTTTTCTGCGATTTTACCAGATTTTGATGTGCTTACTTTTAAATTGGGCATACCATACGAGCATCCCTTAGGTCATCGTGGTTTTACACATTCTATACTTTTTGCTATTATTTGGGCACTCATATTAATGTTGGCTTTTGGTAGAAAAAATAAACTCATTTGGTTTATGGTTATTTTTTTAACCACCCTTTCACATGGTGTTTTAGATGCTATGACCTCAGGCGGCATGGGTGTTGGCTTCTTTATTCCTTTTGATAATAGTCGGCATTTCTTTTCTTTTCAAGGTATTATAGTTTCCCCATTGGGTGTGGGAAGGTTTTTTTCAGAATGGGGGCTTCGAGTTATTGTAAGCGAAATAAAATATGTTTTAGTGCCGTGTTCTCTGTTATTGATTGTAAGATTTTTAGCAAATAAACTAAAAAACGCGCATTACAACGAAATATGACTTTTCTCATAAAATCGTTTGCATAAAAACAATATTTTTAAGCTTCAACAAGATATTTTTTATGCATAAAACGAATTTAGCCTACATTCTACTGCTGTTATTTTCCATTCAAGTTTTAGCCCAAGAAAGTTTATACACGAGTTTAACAATTCCATCAAAATTACGAGGAAATGCCAACGCTGTGGTTCGTTATAACCATGTGCAGATAGCTTTAAATTCTTCTTATGAAATGTCTGTTCTTCAGAAAAGAGTTGTAACAATTTTAAACAAAGAAGGGGATGATGCGATTAATGCTGTGGTGCATTATGATAACAATGTTAAAATAAAAAACTTAGAAGTTAAAGTTTATAATAATTTTGGAACTCAGATTAATAAATTCAAGAAAAACGACTTTAAAGATGTAAGTGCAGTTGATGGTGGCACATTGTATTCTGATTCTAGAGTCAAGTATCTTGAATATACCGCAGTAGACTATCCATATTCGGTTGAATTCATCTCAGAAACCGTGAGCAATAACACAGCATTCATTCAGCCTTTTATGCCAATAGATGATTATTTTTTAAGTATTGAAAGAAGTACGTATCAAATTAACTATCCAACAGAAATTACACTTAGAACACTAGAGAGAAATTTTGATAATTATGAATTAATTAAAGAAGAAGCTAGTGGGGTTTTGAAATATAAAGTCAAGAATATAAATGCATTTAAGCCAGAAAAATATGCACCAGCGTTTTTTGATCTAGCACCAAAAGTATTATTAGCTTCAAATCAGTTTACGTTAGAAGGGGTACAGGCAAAAGTTGAAAATTGGAATGATTTTGGAAAATGGATGTATCATGATTTAATTAAAGATACACACGATTTACCTGAGAGTACTATTGCTATGATTCAGGAACTAGTTAAAGATGAAACTAATGATATTGAGAAAGCAAAAAAAATATACAAGTATGTACAGGATAAAACACGATATATAAGTGTACAAGTGGGTATTGGAGGCTGGAAACCTTTTAACGCATCTGATGTTGATAAATTGGGCTATGGCGATTGTAAAGGACTTACCAATTATACAATGGCGCTTCTTAATGCTGTTGGAGTTAAATCTAATTACTGCGTGGTTTGGAGATATACTCAAGGTAGAAGCATTGAAAAAGATTTTACCTCAATGCAAGGTAATCATGTGTTTCTAAACATTCCCACCGAAAATAACGAAGATATCTGGTTAGAATGTACCAGTCAGAAATTGCCGTTTGGTTTTATAGCCAATAGCACAGATGATAGAGATGTGTTAGTCATTACAACCGATGGTGGAGAAATAAAACATACAAAAAAGTATAACCCAGAAGAAAGTATTCAAACCATTAATGGAAAATATAGTATTTCTAATGATGGTAATCTACAAGCGCAGGTTATAGTTGGTTCAAAAGGGATTCAATACGATGATAAATATTGGCTAGAAACCGAAACTGAAAGAGATTTAGATAAACATTACAAAAAACGATGGCGCTATGTTAATAGCATGTCTATTGAAAGTATGGATATTCAAAATGATAAACAAGATATTCAATTTATTGAACAAGTAAGTTTTAATGCTACAAATTATTCTAAGGTTATAGGAGACCGAATGCTATTAACTGTAAATGCATTAAATAGAAGTACACATGTGCCAGATCGTTACAGAAATAGAAATTATCCACTTAAAGTGAGTCGTGGGTTTGTTGATATTGATGAAGTTGAAATTGAGTTACCATCAGATTATAAAGTAGAATCTATGCCTAAAAACATTGCTATAGAAAATAAGTTTGGACATTATAAAACGGAAATTGAAAAAATAGACGAAAACAAACTTTTGTACAAAAGGGAGTTTAAGGTAAATGATGGCGAATTTCCCAAAGAAGATTACGAAAAATTCAGATCGTTTTATAAAACAGTTTCAAGACAAGATAACGCAAAAATAGCATTAATTAAAAAGTAGTATCCATGAGAATTTCAGCATTAATAATAGCCCTTAGCTTTACTTTAAGCGCATTTGCACAAGATTATGATTTTGGAGACGTATCCAAAGAAGAACTTCAAGAAAAATTTAACCCTTCAGATTCTTCTGCCAGTGCAACGTATTTGTATAAAAACCGACGGACTTACTTTGATTACATTAAAGGTCTCGGGTTTGAGTTAAAAACAGAAATCCATGAGCGTATAAAAATATACAATAAAGATGGTTTTGATTATGCAACAAAACAGTTAAACTTATATAAAAATGGTAATACTAAAGAGTCTATTTCTCCAATAAAGGCTTTTACCTATAATCTTGAAAACGGTAAAATAGTAGAAG
The DNA here is from genome assembly GCF_900141715.1 of Algibacter luteus. GTDB lineage: Bacteria > Bacteroidota > Bacteroidia > Flavobacteriales > Flavobacteriaceae > Arenitalea > Arenitalea lutea. The sequence goes on from NZ_FQYK01000005.1 coordinate 165,677, forward strand.
AAAAATTAACTAAAAAGGGAATGTTCAATTCTGAAACTAATAAATATTTTAATAAGGTGAAATTTACTATGCCTAATATAAAGCCTGGTTCTGTCATTGAATATAAATACCAAATTACCTCCCCATTTTGGTCTAATATTGATGAATTGGTTTTTCAGCATGATATACCAATAAAGAAATTAGAATCAAATATTGAAATTCCGGAGTACTTTAATTTTAGAATCAATACAAAAGGATATTTAACAGTTAATCCTACTACAGATAGTAAAACGGAGTATATCAGATTCGTTAATAAAACTAGAAATCAAGGCTCTGGATATTCTGCAAGTAGCACTACTACTTTTAATACTTCAGAAGTGTCTTATTCTACAAAAATAAGTAAATATGAAATAGAAAATGTTCCAGCACTTAAAAATGAACCATATGTAAATAGTATTAATAATTACAGATCATCAATTAAATATGAACTTTCTTATACTAAATTTCCATATTCACAAATAGAATATTATACCACAACTTGGGAAGATGTAGTGGAAACGATTTTTAAAAGCTCCAATTTTGGAGATGAATTGGATAGAACGGGTTACTACGAAGATGACATAGATAACATTGTGTCTTCAATTTCCGACCCGGAAAGACGTATGTCTCTTATTTTTGATTTCGTAAAATCTAAAGTTAAGTGGAACGGTTACTATGGAAAGTATACCGATGATGGTGTTAAAAAATCTTTTAAAGAAGGCGTTGGTAATGTTGCCGAAATTAATTTAATGCTCACTTCAATGCTACGTTATGCAGGTCTAAAAGCGCATCCTGTTTTGGTGAGTACAAGAGGTCATGGTATTTCGTTGTTTCCAACAAGAGAAGGCTATAATTATGTGGTTACTTATGTAAAACTTCCTGATGGCAATGTTGTACTGCTTGATGCAACTAATAAGTATTCAGTACCTAATGTCTTACCGCTAAGAGCCTTGAATTGGCAGGGTAGGGTCATCGCAGAGCATGGGAGTTCAGAATTAATCGATTTGTATCCTAGTGTGGCTTCTAAAAATACAATTACCATGATGGCAAAGTTAGATAGTGAGGGTGGTGTTGAAGGCATGATTAGAAGTGTTAAAACCAATCATAAGGCGCTAGATTTTAGAGAACGCTATGTTGAGGCTAATAAAGAAGAGTTTTTAGAAAAATTAGAAAATAAATATAATGGATTAGAGGTGTCTGATTATGCTGTAAAAAACGATGTCGATTTGTCAAAACCAGTTATGGAATCGTATAATTTTTTCAAAGAAAATCAAGCAGATATTATTGGCGACAAGATCTATTTTTCACCTCTATTTTTCTTAAGAACAGCAGAAAACCCTTTTAAATTAGAAAAAAGAGAATTTCCAGTCGATTTTGGTTACCCATCGTCAACAACTTACAGAGTCATAGTTACGATTCCAGAAGGTTATAAAATGGAAAGTATGCCAGAACCATCTGCTATGGCTTTACCAGATAATTTAGGAGAGTTTAAGTATAATATATCCGGAAAAGGTAATTCTATCCAGTTAATTATTTCAACTAAAATTAATTCTTCTATTATTACGCCTTTGTATTATGATGCTTTAAAAGAATATTTTAATAAATTTATCGAAAAAGAAGCAGAACAAATCGTTTTAACAAAAGCATAATGAACATACAAAACGCGCAACAAGAAGTTGATAATTGGATAAAAGAACACGGTGTACGCTATTTTAACGAGCTTACAAATATGGCGCAACTTACCGAAGAGGTGGGGGAAGTAGCTAGAATTATTTCCCGCAGATACGGCGAACAAAGCGAAAAAGAAAGCGACAAAAATAAAGATTTAGGCGAAGAGTTAGCCGATGTGCTTTTTGTTTTGCTATGTTTAGCCAACCAAACCGATGTCGATTTACAACAAGCTTTTAACAAAAGAATGGATAAGAAAGCTAAACGAGACCACGATAGGCATCATAATAACGAAAAATTGAAATAACATTTTTATAATCGTACTTAAGTAAAACCTCAAAAAAAAACACGAAATAACTTAGTATTAATATCCATTATCCAGTAAATTTGCTGCTTCTTTTAATTGAGATTTAAATAAGTATGCATTTTACACTTCAAAAATCTAACATTGCAAAACAATCGTCTATAAAAATTACAGGTTCAAAAAGTGAATCTAACAGATTGTTGCTATTACAAGCGTTATACCCAGAAATAGAATTGAACAATGTTTCAAATTCTGATGATAGTAATTTAATGACCAACGCATTAAAATCTTCATCTAAAGTGGTAGATATTCATCACGCAGGTACTGCAATGCGGTTTTTAACTGCTTATTTTTCTATTCAAGAAGGGAGAGAAACGGTACTTACCGGTTCTAAACGTATGAAGGAGCGCCCCATTAAAATTTTGGTTGAAGCCTTAAAAGAATTAGGCGCCGAAATAAGTTATGTGGAAAATGATGGCTTCCCTCCAATAAAAATAATTGGAAAAAAACTTACCAAAAACAAGGTATCATTAAATGCAAATGTAAGTAGTCAATACATTTCAGCGTTGTTATTGATAGCTTCAAAATTAGAAAACGGTATCGAATTAACACTTGAAGGCGAAATTACCTCGGTGCCATATATAAAAATGACCTTAAGTTTATTAGACGAAATTGGCGTAGAATCAACTTTTAAAGAAAATACAATTACTGTAAAACCTAATTCAAATAAGTTAGAGCCTAAAACACTAACTGTGGAGTCTGATTGGTCATCGGCGTCATACTATTTTAGTATCGCAGCTTTAAGTCCTGTGGGTACTGAAATTACTTTATCATCTTATAAAGAACATTCACTACAAGGCGATTCGGCATTAGTTTCAATTTACAAACACTTCGGAGTTTCTGCGCAGTTTCATGAAAATTCGGTAACCTTAACAAAGGAGAACACGACTTTAACACCGCTTAATCTAGATTTAAAAAACGCACCAGATATAGCACAAACCATTGCAGTTACCTGTTTTGCTTTAAGCATACCTTGCGATTTAACCGGCTTACATACCTTGAAAATTAAAGAAACCGACAGACTGGTCGCTTTAAAAACAGAAATTGAAAAATTAGGTGGTAGCGTAAAAATCACTGATAAATCGTTGCATTTGGCAGCATCAACAGCAATTAAATCTATGGTGTCTATAGCCACTTATAACGATCATAGAATGGCAATGGCATTTGCACCTTTAGCTCTAAAAACCTCAATTGTTATTGAAGATGCTATGGTGGTATCAAAGTCCTATCCAACCTTTTGGGACGACTTAAAATCTATTGGTTTTCAAATAACTAAATAATAATCACGCATTTACTTGACAACCCCTATCTTCAGATTGTATATTTGCAATCTTGTAAAAATTAAACACGCCTAAAAAATTAAATAATTTATGAAATTATCACACTTCGGCTTTGAGTTACCAAGCGAGTTATTAGCAGAATATCCTGCAGAGAATAGAGATGAATCTCGATTAATGGTTTTGAACAGAAAAGATCAAACCATTGAGCATAAAATGTTCAAAGATATCATCGATTATTTTGATGAAGATGACGTTTTAATGCTAAATAACACCAAGGTATTTCCAGCTAGACTTTATGGTAATAAAGAAAAAACAGGTGCAAGAATAGAAGTGTTTTTGTTAAGAGAATTAAACGAGGAACAACGCCTTTGGGATGTTTTAGTAGATCCGGCTCGTAAAATAAGAATTGGTAACAAGCTTTATTTTGGAGACGATGATACTTTAGTTGCAGAGGTTATTGATAACACTACATCAAGAGGGCGTACATTACGTTTCTTATACGATGGGTCGTACAGAGAATTCCGTATCAAACTTAACGAATTAGGAGAAACACCACTTCCAAAATACATCAAAAGAGATGTAGAGCCTCAAGATGAAGAGCGCTACCAAACTATATTTGCTAAAAACGAAGGTGCTGTAGCGGCTCCTACCGCAGGTCTTCACTTCTCAAAACACTTATTAAAACGTTTAGAGATTAAAGGTGTAAAATTTGCAGAAGTGACGCTTCACGTTGGTTTAGGAACTTTTAATCCTGTTGAGGTTGAAGATTTGTCTAAACATAAAATGGATAGCGAAGAGCTAACAATTGATTCTAAAGCTGTTGAAATAGTAAACACTGCAATTAAAGAAAAACGTCGCGTATGTGCCGTTGGGACTACCGTTATGCGTGCTGTAGAAAGCTCGGTTTCGTCAAGCGGTTTACTTAACGAATTCGACGGGTGGACCAACAAATTTATTTTCCCACCTTACGAATTTAGCATTCCAAATGCCATGATTACTAACTTTCACACGCCAAAATCAACACTGTTAATGATGGTTTCAGCATTCGCAGGTCACGAATTTATCAAACGTGCTTACGACGAGGCTATCAAAGAAGGCTACAAATTCTATAGCTACGGTGATGCTATGTTAATCATCTAAAAGCTAAGGTTTTAAATATAAAAGGGTCCCGTTTTAGCGGGACTTTTTTTATGAATTATTTGGGCATTCCACAGGGGGCGGGCTTTCACTACTCGCTTCCTCCTGCGTCGGCGAGCTTAAACATGCCGTTCAATCCCTAATGCAAATTACTGCTCGCATTTAAAAATCGTCAATCAGTAATTCGGCAATCGTAAAACCTTTGCTTACTTTTGCAACTAATCGATTATAATTAATCCAAGTTTCAGGATTAAAACATGGAAATCAAGAAAAAAGACATACGCGCATTAACCAAAGAGCAACTCCGAGAATTCTTCGTGAATCAAGGCGATAAGGCCTTTCGTGGCAATCAGGTTTACGAGTGGCTTTGGCAAAAAGCAGCACATACTTTCGAGGATATGACCAACGTTTCTAAAGAAACGCGCCAAATGCTAGAAGATCATTTTGTTATTAATCATATCAAAGTCGATCAGATGCAACGTAGTTCAGACGGAACCATTAAAAATGCAGTACAATTACATGATGGTTTAATAGTCGAGTCTGTTTTAATTCCAACAAAAACCAGAACAACAGCCTGTGTGTCAAGTCAGGTAGGCTGTAGTTTAGATTGTAAGTTTTGTGCAACGGCACGCTTAAAACGTATGCGAAATCTGAATCCAGACGAAATTTACGATCAAGTTGTCGCTATCGATAACGAGAGCAGATTATATCATAATCGTCCGTTAAGTAATATTGTTTTTATGGGTATGGGCGAACCGCTTATGAACTATAATAATGTTATTAAAGCCATAGACAAAATAACATCACCAGAAGGATTAGGTATGTCGCCTAAACGCATTGTAGTGTCAACTTCAGGCGTGCCAAAAATGATTAAAAAAATGGCCGACGACGATGTGAAATTCAAACTTGCAGTGTCTTTACACTCAGCCATCGATGAGGTGCGAACATCCATCATGCCGTTTAATGCCACTTTTCCGCTTAACGATTTAAGAGAAGCACTTCAATATTGGTATTCAAAAACTAAAAACCGAATTACTTACGAGTATGTGGTTTGGGATGGCATCAACGACAAAAGAAAAGATGTAGATGCCCTTGTTGAGTTCTGTAAATTTGCGCCTAGTAAAGTCAATCTTATTGAATACAATCCTATTGACGATGGTGAATTTCAACAAGCCAATTCGAAAGCCTTAGAAATGTATGTAAAAGTACTTGAAGCAAACAATATTACGGTAACTGTTAGACGCAGTAGAGGAAAAGATATTGATGCCGCTTGCGGACAATTGGCTAATAAATCTTAAATAAACTTATATTTGAACGTCTTTTAAACCAACCAATTGAAAGTAGTAGAACAAATAAAGCAACCTATAGCCTACGAAATGGATCTTTTCGAGCAAAAGTTCCAGCTTTCTATGTCAAGTAAAGTGGCTTTGTTAAATAGGATTACGCATTACATTGTCAATCGAAAAGGCAAACAAATGCGACCTATGTTTGTGTTTCTTGTGGCCAAAATGGTATCAAATGGCGAGGTGAGCGAGCGTACTTATCGTGGGGCATCGGTTATAGAATTAATTCATACGGCAACTTTAGTGCACGATGACGTGGTTGACGATAGTAATCGCAGGAGAGGGTTCTTTTCTGTAAATGCCCTTTGGAAGAATAAAATTGCCGTTTTAATTGGCGATTTTCTGCTCTCAAAAGGCTTATTGCTTTCTATTGATAATAACGATTTTGACCTGCTTAAAATCATCTCGATAGCCGTTCGTGAAATGAGTGAGGGCGAATTGCTACAAATTGAGAAAGCAAGAAAATTAGACATTACAGAAGCTATTTATTACGAAATTATTCGTCAAAAAACGGCAACTTTAATTGCCGCTTGCTGTAGTTTGGGCGCCGCTTCGGTAAAGCCAGAATCGCAACATGTTGAAACGATGCGCAAATTTGGTGAGTTAATAGGAATGGCGTTTCAAATAAAAGATGATTTGTTTGATTATGGCGAAGAGCAGATAGGAAAGCCTACAGGTATAGATATAAAAGAGCAAAAAATGACACTGCCTTTAATATATGTGTTAAATCAGGCCTCAAAAAAAGACAAAAAATGGCTTATTAATTCCATTAAAAACCATAATAAAGATGTTAAGCGAGTTAAAGAAGTTATTGCTTTTGTAAAACAAAATAATGGCTTAGACTATGCGGTAACTAAAATGAAATCGTTTCAGCAGGAAGCACTTCAACTATTAAATATCTACCCCGAATCGGAATTTAAAAGTTCACTAATTCTTATGGTGAATTATGTTATCGATAGAAAAAAATAATTATTGCTGCATTTGTTGCTGTTGAATACGCTCTAAGTTTTGTTGGAAACTGTTGTCCGTTTCTAATGGAATGAAATTATCAGTTTGAGTCGTGCTATTCACCATGTTTTTTGATGTGCTCACATGAACCTTAACATGCAATTCTGCTTCTACTTTTCCTTTAAAAACACCCTTTACTGGCGAGCAATCGTTATAATTTCTTCCTATGGCTAATCGCACGTGATTTTCATTAGCGATGGCATTATTTGTAGGGTCAATACCTAGCCAGCCATAAAATGGAATGTACGCCTCAATCCATGCATGGGTAGCGCCTTCACCACGTGTAATTGCATCATTAGGGCAAATATAGCCGCTTACATAACGGGCAGGAATCCCTAACATTCTAACCATTTGCAAAAGTAAAACAGTAAAATCCTGACAAACACCAGCCTTTAATTTCCATACTTCTTCAATAGAAGAATCCACGTTAGTAATGCCTTTATGGTATTTAAAATTTTGGTAGATATATTCACATAGTTCTAAAACAGCTTTGTATGGCGATTTAGATTTTAAGTTTTTATATTCTATTAGTTTTAATACATCTTGACTACCACTAAATGGCCTATGCTGCAAAAAGTCTATAAAATTAATGTCTTGCTTTAACTTTTTTAGGGCTAACCATTGTGATGGTGTATCTACACTATCATCCGGAAAAATTCTATCAAAAGTGATAACTTCAACATCCGATTCTATAACCAATTCACTATGTGGTTCAGTAATCATAAAAGTACCAACACGATTATTATAAAAATCGGTAAAGGTTTCAACAAAAGTATTATTGGTAATGGTTAGGAAATGCGAATTCACTTTTTGAAATTCATCATTAATAGGGTGGAGCCTAATTAATGTAGCGCCATCAATAACATCCTTACTATACGTGTATTTGGTAATATGTTTTATATAAAAAGTCGCCATAAATTAAGTATTAGAAAAGTAAACTGAATTGATATTCAAAGATATATTTCTAATATCTGCTTTAATATCATCTATAAAATTATGCAATCCTTGAGCATTAATACTTTCAATAGTAGTGTATTTAATTGTGCTTTCAAGCTTTCCTAGTAAAAATTCTAAATTATTTTTCTCAAGCTCGTTACTTTCTATCAATTGATTGATATGTTTATTTAACTTATTAACACAGTAATACACAGACCTTGGGAATAATTTGTCTTGAAATACCATTTTTATAACATGGTCTTCATTAAAGGTAGATTTATGTGTTTTTAAATATAACTGATAACCTCCAACAGATAAAAGTAAGTTTTTCCAATAAATGGTTTGTTCTAATTTATCGGTTGTTTTACCTATGTCGGCGAGTTTCAGAACCGTAAAATCTGAAATTTGAATAACACGTTCTAAATATTTACCAACGTTCAAAAAATAATAAGAGGCACCACGCTCTTGCGTGATGTCTAAGGTGCCGTTATAAATTAAATGATGACTTTTTAACTCTTCCAAAAATTGAACAGGGTCCTCTTCTTTGAGTTTTTTAGGCAAATCTTTACGAGTAAGATGCAAATAATAGTTATTGATGCACAACCACATTTCTCTTGATATGTGTTCTTGAACGCTTCGGGCATTTTCTCGAGCCCGAGTAACAATATTAAGAAGCGAATTAGAATTGTCAAGATTGAAAATCATAAAATCAATGCATTCAATGGCGTCTTCAGTATAAAATTCGTTATCCGAAGTCGTGAAATTATTTATTATTGGTGTCCAAGAAAACAGTTCTGGAGAGTCTTGATTGGCATAAAAGTTTACCTTTAATAAACTTAAAATACCATTGCCACGTTCCATGTATCTTTCTAACCAAATGAGGTTATTTGCAACTCTACTTAACATATATTGTTTTTTTTAAATTTATTGAAGTACCCAAGTGTCTTTACTACCACCTCCTTGAGAACTGTTAACTACTAATGATCCTTTTTTAAGTGCGACTCTGGTAAGTCCGCCAGGGCAAATATCAATACCATCTCTACCAGAAAGCGCAAAAGGGCGTAAATCGATACAACGCGGTGTCAGTTGCCCATCAATATAACATGGCGCAGTCGACAATCTTAAAATAGGTTGTGCAATAAAATTTTCTGGTTTCTTTTTTACATTTTCTAAATAATCTTTTATTTCAGCTTCTGAGGCCTCATGCCCCATAAGCATACCATAACCACCACTACCATCGGTTTTTTTAATTACCATGTCTTTGATGTTTTTAGCAACGTAATCATACTCTTCTGGGTTACCCAATTGATAGGTTTCTATATTTTTTAATATTGGTTCTTCCTTCAAATAGTATTTTATCATGTCTGGCACATAAATATAAATGGCCTTGTCATCTGCAATTCCTGTTCCAGGAGCATTTACGATATTAACATTACCTTTTCTATAAGCTGCCATAATTCCGGCAACACCTAATACACTTTTAGCATTAAATTCTAGTGGGTCTAAAAAGTCGTCATCAACGCGTCTGTAAATCACATCAACTTGTTTTAACCCATTTGTGGTTTTCATATAAACCGTATGGTTTTTAACTACCAAATCACTCCCCTCAACAAGTTCGATACCCATAAGTCTCGCTAATGTAGTATGCTCGTAATATGCTGAATTATAAATACCTGGAGTTAAGAGCACAATATTTGGGTTAGGTTTAATAGAGAGTTCTTTCAATTTTTTATAAAGCATGTTTGGGTAGTTTGACACCCCTCTAACATTACTTTTTGGTAAAATACCAGGAAATAATCGTTTTGAAATTTCTCTATTTTCAAGCATGTAGCTTACCCCAGATGGTGTTCTTAAGTTATCTTCAAGCACATAAAATTCACCATCATTATTCCGTATTAAATCAACTCCCGATATATGCACATAAACGTCGTAAGGCACTTTCACACCTTTCATTTCTCTTAAAAAATTAGGGCATGAGTAAATCAATTCGGCAGAAATAATACCGTCTTTAATTATAAATTGTTCATTATAAATATCTTTAATGAATAAATTAAGTGCTTTAAGGCGCTGTTTGATACCTCTTTCTATTTTATCCCATTCGGCTGCTGTTATAATTCTTGGTACAATATCGAAAGGGAATATTTTTTCGATACCTTCATTATCATTATATACAGTAAATGTAACCCCTTGCTTCATAAATAGCTGTTTTGATAATTCTTCCTTTTTATAAAGAATATCGGGTGAGGTTTTTTTAAGATATGCATTTATAACATCGTATTGCGATCTAATATTCGTAGGATCTGTATGCATTTCATCCCATGTTTTAGGGACTAATTCGTATGTAGAAGATAGCGCGTCGTTTGTCATATATATTTGCTTTTTAAAAGTAGAAAGATTGTAATATATTATTAATCAATTTAAGGTTTTTTAATAAATAAGTCATTGTTTACTTTATTTTGTTGAATATTATTTTGTATTTGAAGAAAAACACTGCGAAATTTTGTTATTTTCTAAATCTGATAACATGAAAACCCCCAATCTTTAAAAAATTCTTAAAAAAATTTTATACTGCAGGCAACCATTTATATAAAATTTACGTCTTTATAAATAGAAGTCTCAATGAAATATTCATATTTTAATTTTCTAATTATTGAAATACTTAAAATGAGTATTAATTCTGACCGATGAAAAAAAAGAGTTATCGACACATAAAATCATTTTTGAAAGTTATTCCGTTACATAAAAACGAATCGGCGTTGATAAAAAAAGCGATTAATAATAATCGTGAAGCGCAGCATGTACTTTTTGAATTACATGCTCCAAAAATGTTAAGTGTGTGTAGATATTATATAAAAGATTTGCAGCAAGCTGAAGAAGCCATGTTAAACGGTTTTTTTAAAGTGTTTTCAAATTTAAAAAGCTTTAAAAGTGAAGGCAGTTTTGAAGGTTGGATAAGACGCATTATGGTAAGAGAATCTATTTCGTTTTTAAGACAACAAAAGCAAGTCGAGTTTTTATCTGAAGAAATAGAAATTAATAACCAGCTAACTGATGTCATTCACACTAATTTAGAAGTAGCAGAAATACAACAAATTATTGATGATTTGCCCGAAGGCTACAAAATGGTATTTGTTTTATATGCTATTGAAGGTTATAAACATCATGAAATTGCCAACTTATTACAAATTACAGAGGGCACATCAAAATCGCAATTATTTAAAGCTAGAAAAATGCTTCAGCAGAAAATAAAAAAATTAAACAACTTAAGTTATGGCACCAAATAATATTGAAAATAGCATAAAAGATAAGCTTGAAAAGAGAGCCTTAACACCATCGGTTGATGCATGGAGCAAACTATCTAACAAGCTAGATGTACAAGAAAAAAAGCAAAATAATAAGGCATTTTGGTGGCTTGGAATTGCCGCGAGCATTATTGGTGTTGTATTTGTGGTTTCTCAGTTCTTAAATGATAATACTCAAGAAATTAGCATACCAAAAATAGCCGATTCACCAGAGGTAATTCAGGACGAAAAATCGAATGCTATTGTTTTAGAAAACACAGATTTAAATGCCGTTGAAGACCTCAGTGCAAGTCCTATTGAAATTCATGATGTAAAGAAAGAACAAGATATTGTTACTGTGGTTAAAAAGAGTGAATTGGCTAAAAAAGAAGTAGCCAAAACCACAAGTATTGTTGAAACACCTAGGAAAGAACTGAGCTTTGAAGAACAGAAAATACAAGATGTTGTAGCTCAAGTTCTAATTATGAAAAATGAAAATCAAGAAATTACAGATGCCGATATTGAGCAACTGTTAATTGAAGCCCAAAAAGAAATTAAATTAAATAGATTAAATAATGAAACCCTAAATGTGGTTGATGCCAATGCACTACTTCAAGACGTTGAACAAGAGCTAGATCAATCTTTTAGAAGTAAGGTTTTTGAAGCCTTAAAATCAAGTTTCGATTCGGTAAAAACTGCAGTTGCCCAACGTAACGATTAATAAAAAATTCAATCATCAAATCAATTAATTAAAATCAAAACGAACAGTTATGCAAACAATTACAAAACAAGTGGTGCTTATTATCATGGCCTTAAGCATGCAACTTCTTTATGCTCAAGACACCATTAGAAACGTTAATAATAAGTATAAAATAGAAACATTAGAAGATATTAAAGAGCTCATTAAAGAAGAAGAACGTAATTTCTTAAAAGCAGAAGTTGAAATTATTAATTCACGTTTAAGCAATGGTGAGATTACCCAAAAGGAAGCAGAAAATCTTAAAAAGCAATTGGCAAAAAAGCGCGCTCTAAATATTGAGAACCGGTTGGACATTATAAACAATAAAATTTCTTTATTAGAACGGAATGATGAAGGGTATCACATCAACAATGAAGAGGATTTATCGAGAGTTGGTTTTAGTATTGGTGGAAATGACGACAGTTTTGCAGGTGTAAAAATTAATTATAAAAACAAACCTAAGAAATACGATTTACGAACTTCCAGCGATTTTGTATTAGCCTTTGGTTTAAATAATGCCATTATTGATGGTGAAAAATTAGATGATTCGCCTTATAAATTTGGAGGTTCTCGATTCTTCGAAATAGGTTGGGCGTGGAAAACAAGAGTATTTAAGAACTCAAATTTCTTGAGATTGAAATACGGGTATTCTCTTCAAATTAATGGATTAAAACCTACCGATAATCAATATTTTGTTCAGAATGAAGGCGAGACTTATTTAGAAGAATTCCCAGAAAAACTTAAAAAATCTAAACTTTCTATTACCAATTTAGTATTTCCTGTGCATTTTGAATTTGGCCCTTCAAAACGAATTGATAAGGATACTTATTTTAGATATTCCACAAAAAATCAATTTAAAATTGGCATTGGGGGTTACGCAGGTTTCAATATAGGAACAAGACAGAAATTGAAATATGAACTGGATGGAGAGCGCATTAAAGACAAACAAAAGCGTTCGTTCAATACTACAAACCTCGTTTATGGTTTAAGTAGCTATATCGCATTTGATGATGTGGCACTTTATGTTAAGTACGATTTGTCACCTATATTTAAAAACCAGACGATAGACCAGAATAATATTTCGTTAGGAATTCGATTTGATATGGATTAGAACGGGTTTTTATTCGAAGTCATTTTGTTTACAGAAAACTAATGCCGTGTCTGCCACAAATTTCTGTAACTTTTTCAAAATCTGGTGGTCCTGGAGGTAATTTTGCTATTTCTTGAAACATCAATTCGATACCAGCTGGAAAAGCTGAAGTCATCATTTTAGCTTTTTCAGTTCCTATTACTTTCCATGAATGGGGAACGTTTTTAGGAGCAAAAGCCACATCACCAGGATTTAAAATAGTAGCTTGTCCATCTACCATGATTTCAATTTGGCCTTTAATAACTCTAAATATTTCATCTTCTAAGGTGTGAATATGAGGAGGAATACCAACACCTGGTTCAACATTATCAACCCATTCTACTATTTGGTTTCCAGTATCGCTTCCAACTAGTTTGTGGGTTTGTATATCGCCAATAACGTTTAATACATCACCTTCTGAATCTTTAACAATTTTAGGTTTGGCATTAGTAGAAAATGTGTTTTTGGCTTCTTGATTTTGGCCTTGAAGCAATTTAGGAACTAGCGCAAGGCCTAAACCTATACCTGTAGTTTGAATGAATTTTTTACGGTCCATGATTTTGTTTTATTGCAATTTACACTTTCAATTGTCTCATTGCCATGTGAAAATCACAGTAATCTCTTAGAATTTAGGAATTCCTACCCCTTTCGCAATGCCGAAGGGGTTATTCCTGTATGAGTTTTAAAAAAGTAACTGAAATAATCGGGTGAAGAAAAACCTAAATCAAAACTAATCTCTTTTATTGATTTATCTGAGAATTTTAATGCGTGTCTGGATCGCATAAGTAATTGTTCTATAACAATGCTTTTTGAGCTCACAGAAAGTACTTCTTGGACACATTCATTAAGATATTTAGGTGTAATATTTAAAAGTTTGGCATAATAAGCTACATCATGATTTTCTAAAACATGTGCGTCAACAAGCGTTTTAAATTTATATACAATATTGGATTTAGAGTTGTTGTTCGAGGCTACCGATTTAATATTACATTGCCCGTCGCAATAAACAAAAAAGGTGTAAAGTAAAGAAAGTATAGCATCCTCTTTATGATTGAGATGAGAACCTGCAAGTTCATCAATCATTTCAAGTATGGCCTGAGTTCTTTTCTCAATTCCTGGACTTAATTTAAAAAGAGGAATTTCGCCAGAGTTAAAAAGTCTTACCTTATTGATATGAAGATTGCTTAACGCCGGATTATTCAAAACTGTTTTAGACAAATATAAAATATAGCCGGCAGAGGTTGAACTGTCTTTTTTCAATACCTTCCATTGATGTCTTGGGTCTAAGAAAAAAATAGAATTAGAGACATCCTTATAGAAAACACCATTTAATTCAATGCCCTTTATTTTGTTTTTAATCCAACAAAAAGCATAGTTTTCACTATTGGGTTTTACTGTAATCTCTTTAATTATTTGCGATATGTTAATTGAATCTTCAATCATATTTTACAAATTAAATAGCCTGATTAAGATTTACAGTTATTGATTTAGAATATTTTGTATCGTTTACTATATGCAGAAGATTAGGTATTATAATATGAGTTAATGTTGGTTGAACACCTAATTTAATAAATATTATCTGAATAGAAAACAGAAAAACTTAAGAGCCTAAGTATCAGTGTCAATATGACATTTTGACTAATGAAAAAATGACAATTATTCTGAAATTTTAAGAAATTAATCATGTTTTTATGTCATTTTTATTTTGGTATTTTTTTTGCATTACACTCAATGAAAAAATAATATTTTCAAATTTGAAATCATGTTTAATTTAAAATTTTGTAATTATGAGCAACTTAGTTAATGTTCCTAAAAACGGAAGTTTATCAAACAGTAATTCAAATGTAAGCTTCCCAAATTGGTCTAACTGGATAGATGATTTATTCAATAGAGATTTACCTTCGGTATTTACCTCAAATTTTAATACCGGTATGTCTTTACCGAAAGTTAATATAAAAGAAACTGCTGATGCATATCTTGTAGAAATGGCGGTTCCCGGACTAAAAAAATCAGATTTCCATATAGACATTGATAATCAAGTTCTTTCTATTTCAACTGAAACGAAAGATGAAAAAGAGCTTGAAGAAGAGAATTACACAAGACGCGAGTTTGGTTATGCTTCTTTTAAAAGATCGTTTACACTGCCAGAAAGTGTTGATGATGATAAAATAAATGCGAAATACAATGAAGGTATTTTAACAGTGCATTTGCCTAAAAAAGAAGAAGCAAAACAAAAACCAGCTAGAAGTATTAAAATTTCATAATTGATAAAGTCATTTTGGGATTTAATTACATAAAAGGAGGTACATATTTTGGCCTCCTTTTATATTAAACATGCTTTTCATGTATTACACATGCCCAAAGTAATGACTTATGCCACTCAAAATACTTTGTACTGCGTAAGATGCGAGAATAAGCCCCATAATTTTACTAATGACTGTAATTCCGTAACTCCCGATGCGCTCTTGTAAATGATTTGCAGTTAAAAGAATTAAGCAAGTAATCCCAATTACAACCAATACAAGTCCGGTTGTAATACTTTGTTGCTGGATGGTGTAAATATGATTATCAGTCATTAAAACTACGGCCATTATTGCTCCTGGGGACGCTATTGAAGGTATGGCTATTGGAAATATGGTAACATGTTTATAGTCTGTAATTCTGTTTTTTTCTTGCTCTGGTTTACCATCGCCAAATATCATTGTTAATGCGAAAAGGAATAGAATAACGCCTCCTGAAATTTGAAAAGCATCTAGACTAACCGACATACCTTCTAAAATTAACTGCCCAATCACAATAAAAAACAGAAGGATAAAAAAAGCCATTACCGAAGCTCTTATGGCAATTTTTTTCTTATGTGCTATGTCAAATTCCTTTGTGGCTTCAAGATATACAGGAATAGATCCAATCGGGTCAATAACTGCAAATATGAAAAACAAGGTGGTTATATATTCTGCCATATTATTTTATGCGTATTGCTTTTGTGGTGAATGAAAGTCCTTGTTGTCCAACAGTAGAATTCATAATACCTTCAAATAAAGGTTCCGGACAACCTTTTGGAATGTTCCATTCAAATATGAAGTTCGACCCTGTTCCTCCCGATGTATCAATTTCATCAATTATAATTTCAGTAGTTTCCATAGGTGCCAAAAAAATGGGCTTTTCAAAATACGTTCTCACTGGTACACCGTGTGTATCAAAATACTTCGCTTTTAACAAGTAAATGGTGTCCGTATCACTGGTGTTTCTCAAACTAACCATGGCCGTTAAATTGTGAGTTTTATGTTCAGACATGCTATAAATTTGCGAGTAAATAGAAAGATAAGATTTCCCGTATTCTAGCGAATCTTTAGTGCTTAAATTAGCTGTTCGTTTCGACCAGTTTTCTGGATTTATAGAACTAATTTCTTTGGTTTCGTTACATCCCAAAACCAGAACTAACACTATTAATAGATTAATTATTTTCATAGTCTTTATTTATCGATTTAAATCATTATTGATAAACCCTAATATAATCAACTACCATCGGGCTCTCGACGAAATTAGGGTCAATATCAGGCTCTATTGCTATGTTTAATATAATATAATAATCAGAATCGTAAGGCCAAGTATCAGAATTTTTTATTGTTGGTTGGTATTTATAATGTTCAACCCCATCAATACTAAAAATCATTTTATCTTTAGACCATTCGAGAACATAATTGTGAAATTTAGTAGAAGCACCTTTAATATTTTGACCTCCAATATTCTTAACATCAGAGCCGTACCCTGAACCATTGTGTACTGCACTTGAGACATAATCTTGATTTTTACCCCAATGTTCCAATATATCTATTTCGCCACAAAATGGCCACTTTGTGGTGCCGAACCCTTGATTGTCCCAATATGCACCATCTTCATCAATATTTTTATTAAGCATCCAAATGGCTGGCCAAGTTCCTATGCCTGCTGGCAGTTTTGCTCGAATTTCAACGCGACCATAGGTAAAGGCGAATTTTGAATTTAATCGTGCTGCAGTGTATTCTTTTACCTCGCCATGAGCTTCAAATGATTCCTTTTTAGCAACTAGATGCAAATACCCATCTTTTACATATGAATTTGTATCCCTATTGGTATAATGCTGAATTAATCCACCCCACCAGCTACCACTAGGAGGAAGCTTAGTTTGATGAAACCATTTTTCTTGATTAATTGTTCCTTCAACATCAAATTCATCAGACCACACTAAAACATCAAACTTTGGATTTAAACTCGTTACAATGTTTTCTTTAGATGTATCAGGAGTTTCTTTAAAAAATGCGAAAATTAGATATGAGAGAAAAATAAACCCAATTATGAATAGCGTGTATGTTTTTAATTCATTAGTCATCTGTAGTTTAATTTATAATGTGTTGTTTTTTAGTTTGATAAAGTCCAGGTGTTACCTAAAAATCAGTATTCTCAATGTTTACAACCATGAGTTCATTTTGAGAATTTAAAATTAGTAGCCTATGAAATATTGCTATATCTTTTTCAACTTGGGTATTTACTGAATGAAATAAAAAGATGAGAATTACGACGATAATTTTTTTCATAATTGTTGGTATTATGGTTGTAATAAAGTTCCTAAGTATGGTAAATCTCAAGTTGATTTACTCACATTTATATACATTTCAAACGTACTTCATCGTTTAAATATAGTCTAAAAAAGTAATCTTAATAACTATGATATCAACTCGCGTTATTCAGCTTTTTTAATATTAATAACCGAAATGTAAATTCCAATGGCTAATGAAATTCCAATAAATAAAAGCGAAAACCATTCAGGAATATCCACAAAGTTTGCTGTCATTAATTTTATTGAAACAAACAAGAGTATAGAAAAAACACTGTATTTTAAATATTTAAATTTTTCAAGCATATTTGAAAGAAAGAAGTAAAGCGAACGTAAACCCATTATAGCGAATATATTCGAACTATAAACAATAAATGGGTCTGTGGTTACGGCAAAAATAGCTGGTATACTGTCTAAAGCAAATAGTAGATCTGTAAATTCAATGGTTAACAATGCGCCAAAAAGAGCCGTAAAAACGCGCTTACCGTTAATTTTGGTAATAAATTTCCCGCCGTCAAGTTCGTTACTAAATCTAAAATATTTCATGATGCTTTTAGGCTCTTTAGCATCCTTATGTTCGGCTTCTTTTTTTAACATTTTTAGAGCACTGAATAGAAGTAACAGACCAAAAATTATACTCATGCCATGTATTTTGTGTATCAGCACAAGTCCAACACTTATTAAAATGGCTCGAAATATAATGGCACCTAATATGCCTAAAAAAAGTAATTTGTGTTGGTATTGGCTAGGGATTTTAAATGATGTAAAGATAATTGCGATAACGAATAAATTATCAACACTTAAAGAGAGTTCAATAATATAGCCAGTTAAGTATTTAACTAGCGCTTGATTAGGGGTTAAATTATTTATATTCTCAACAAGAGATTGACTAAAGCACCAATGCAATATTCCGGAAAATATTAAGGCATTTGAAATAAAGAAAATGGTTTCGAAAATCGCCTTTTTTACTGAAGTTACTTTATTCTTTTTATGTAGTATAAAGAAATCTATAAATAAAAGAATTAGCACATAAATAATTAAAATGATCCAAGGCGTTAAATGATTCATACGATTCAATAAATATTTAGTTTCAGCATTTATTTTCGCGTTTTCAAATCAATTATAAATCAGCGAACTTTTACCGTGTAATGGAAAGATAGCAAATTGCAATGAATTCTAATTGGAAATTTAACCCAAAAAGTTACTTGTTGTAGTATGCTCACAATTAAGTGTTTGTAATTTAAATATAGGTTAATAGATAACCAATAAATGCACTGCCTAAAACAATAAAGGCACTATTCAATTTTTTAAAAACGAATACAACAACCAAACTTGCAATGGCTATGACGATTGTTCGCCAATCTGTTATAGTATCTTTTGCCATTTCTAGACAAACAGCAATTATTAATGCTACCGCGGCTACATTTACGGCATTTAAAATGGCGCCTAATATATTTGATTTTCGCATTTTTGGAATTAATGGATTTAATACCAATACGAAGAAAAATGACGGCAGGAAAATTCCAATTGTTGCAGCCAATGCTCCTGTTATTCCATGCATTTGCCAACCTATAAAAGTAGCAGTAGATAGAACAGGGCCAGGTGTAATTTGTCCCACAGCAACGGCGTCAATTAAAGCTTGTCTTGTAAGCCAACCATTTACTACTAATTCAGAATCTAGAAATGCAAATAAAACATAGCCACTGCCATAAAGTATGGCGCCAACTTTTAAGAAGGTTAAGAATATTTTAAATACTCCAATTTTAGAAGGATCGGCTATCTGAAAAATAATAAGCGGTATGAAACTCTTTAAATTACTCGTATTTTTTTTAAACAAATAAATGCTTAAACCAAGTAAACCGCAACCAAAAAGCGCAATTATTTCATTAACACCCAATAAGCAAACCACCAAAGTTATAATACCTAAAATGGCGAGCTCCATATTTTTTACTGCCTTTTTTCCTAGGCGGTACGCTGCCATAATTATAATGGCAATAACTGCAGGTTTAATACCGTAAATAAAAGGCTCAACGTTAGGTAGTTGGCCGTATTTCTGATAGAGCCAAGCAAAAATAGCAGTGATAACTACGGCAGGAAAAATAAAACAAAAACCAGCAACAAATAGTCCTTTCCAACCGGCTCGTTCGTAGCCGCAATGCATGGTCATTTCAGTAGAATTTGGGCCAGGAATTAGATTGGTAGCGCCAACAAGATCTAGAAAGTGTTCTTGGGTCATCCACTTTCTTTTTTTAACAACCTCATCTTCCATCATGGCGATATGAGCTGCAGGACCGCCAAAAGCAATACTTCCTAATTTAAAGAATAATTTCGCTATTTCTTTTAGTTCATTTTTTTGAGCCATTATATGTTCAGTTCAAAAGTTTCACGTTAGCATGGTTTTTAACTTTCTACACTAATTTACTATAGGTCTGTTGTTATTTTCTACAAGAACACTCATGATGTTTTTCGAGATACGCAATGGTTTCCAAACTTAGTTCTTCCACAATTGGAATATTTATGTCAGCCAGTTTTTTAAAATAAATACAAGCTTTTCCCATTTTGAATTTCCCTAGGTCTTTCAAAAGTGCATCACTTTTTTCTGTTTTTGAATAGACGTAGAGGGAGAATTGCGCTTTTCTTGGTGAGAAACCTAATAAAGGAGCATCACCTTCATGACCACTTGCATATTTATAGTGATAGGTTCCAAAACCGATTATTGTCGGCCCCCACATTTTTGGTCCAAAACCAGACCATTCACTCATTAATTCTATTAGCTTATAGCTATCGGCTTTCTTTTGATCGTTGTCTACATAAGATTCAATAAAATCAAATACATCTACTTCAGTTTCAGTTGTTTTATTTTTAACCATTTCTTTAATTGTGTTAAGTGCTTTAAAATGCCTGCCTATGTGTTCGTGTGTGATTTCGGAGTAATAGAACTAAGATAGTAAATTAACAGAAACCTATAATTCAAAGCATCTAGTTTTCCGAATGAAATCAAGCGCAATAAACTATACGCGTTGTTGGCGTGTCGTGGTTTAATTTAATTATTATAGTTTTGAATCTTTCGTTCGTCACGAATTTCACCTACATGATAATATGCTATAATTTGCTCAATGAGATTGTCTTTTGCATAATACCATTCACTTACATCCAAACTAAATTCTTGACCTTGTTTCGCTGTATATCTTACACATGCTTTATTTGATTCATAAATTACATCGTGAATCTCAAATTCATATCCCAGAAATTTATCCTTATTTTCTTCAATTAAGTTTGTATACGCTTTTTTTCCTTCTATGATCCCGAAAGGGCTTGTGTGTTTGAAATTTTCAGAGATTGGCAAATTAAGAAAATCACCTTTTTCCCATTTGTCAAACCATTGTTTCACTAAATCTTTTAAGTCCATTTTATAAATTAGTATCGCAATTTAGTATGTGCGCCAACGTGTTTGTAACAAATTAGTTGCGTGGTTTAGCCTCTAATTTAATAAACAATAACGAGCTCGAGAAAATTTAGAAGAAATAATCCAAACAAGAAACGGCCAAAGCAATGAATTATAAACGTTGTAGACAACTGGTTTTTATTTTGAATAAGCACCTGAAGAATATGTCAATTCATAACTATGCGTGTAGATTTCAAATACAATTCCAAACGGGTCTTCAACATAACACATTTTGAAAGGCTTGTCATTCGGATAGTATGCTCTTATTGGCATTCTTTGTTTTCCTCCATAAGACAAAATTTTATCAATGAGTTCTTCAATATTTGGGTCTTGTATACAAAAATGAAATAGACCGGTATTGAAAGGATTAAATTCAGGTGCTTCTTTAATTCCATTCGGAAAAGAAAATAATTCTATTCCAATACCGTCAGAAGTTGCTAAATGAGCGATTTCAAACGACGTCCAATCGTTTCCGAAAACGTCAATGCACATTTGACCAATAGCAGTTTCCTTTTCTTTTTTGACTTCTGAAGGCTCCATAATTATGTACCAGCCCATTACTTCTGAATAGAATTTAACGGCCTCTTTTATATTTGGAACTGTTAATCCGATATGCGAAAATGATTTTGGATAATTTTTATTCGTTGTCATAAGTTAAATTTTAGATTGCAAAAATAATCTATATTTGCCTAATCGGCAATAACTTACTAAAAAGGAGTATAGTTACTAAAATGAGTAAAATAATGATAATCAATAATTTAAAGTTGTAATTTTGATGAAAGAAAATAGTTGTCCATTAAATTATACTATGAAATTAATAGGAACAAAATGGAAACCTTTAATTCTATTTCATTTATTAGAAGGCGGTTTACGTTCAGGAATATTACAAAAGAAAATTCCAGAGATTTCAAATAAAATGTTTACACAAACAGTAAGAGATCTAGAAAAAGATGGACTTATTTCTAGAAAAGTTTTTCCTGTAGTTCCTCCTAAAGTGGAATACAGATTAACCACTAGAGGGAAATCACTTGAGAATATTTTAAGAAGTTTGGATAATTGGGGATTGGAAGATTGTCAGAATTAATTTAATGTGCTCGATTTCAAACTTGTTGTTTAACGGTTTTGTGAATGATTAGTTGCGTGTTTAAGCAACTAATTTAGCAAACAAAACCGAACGCGAGAAAATTCCGCAGGAATATTCGTAAGCAGTCTATAACAAGCAATGAATTATAAACTTGTTGTGCCTGCCTAGGGTAGGTAGGCTATCGTTATTCTTTAATTAGTATTTGAGTTATTATGCCATTACTTCTTTTCAGGAAGTGCTGCCCCTTTTCATTTTTGTATAACCTTATAATCGCAGCCCTACCGGCAAAATAAAAATTGTCTTGATGCCAATATAATTGCGTTTGGTTGTCTTCCGTTTTAATGAATAGTTCGTTGTTTTCAAAGATTAAGGAAAGCCTTTG
The DNA here is from genome assembly GCF_900141715.1 of Algibacter luteus. GTDB lineage: Bacteria > Bacteroidota > Bacteroidia > Flavobacteriales > Flavobacteriaceae > Arenitalea > Arenitalea lutea. The sequence goes on from NZ_FQYK01000005.1 coordinate 188,085, forward strand.
GCGAATCTCAAGTCCTTCTGAATGGATGTAATCCCCTAAAAAGGATTCAACGTCATCTTTATTGGCTGAAAGTCTTAAAACTTCTGGAGTCTTGGAGCCATGATTCCCTAGTAACGAATCAATTTGATGGTACAGCTCTGTAGCCTCAAACCTGAATACAGATGATATAAAGGCCACACTTCGAAAGGCTTTCATGTACTCTGCCGTCCTGTTTTTCAAAAAAGGATCATCCAATAGATATTGTCTGGCTTCTTTTGTAGTAAAGTTGTTGAATTGATGTTCTGCATGATTTGGATCTATGTATGCCCGGTTATATCTGCTGTCATCAGCTTTTGCAATTAAGGTGGCATTACTGTCGGTAATATCTTCTTGTGTTACCGTATATAAACCATTTAATCTAGGCATGAGCACAGAGTATTTATCCGGCAAGTTTTCCAGATTGTCCATCAAGCGTTCATAACCTCCTCTATTAACACTAAAATTTACAAAACCATCATATGGACGTAACTCATAGGGTGTAGATTCCACCGTTAATAAGTCCTTATAAACCTTATAAGCCATTGAGTCTTTTCGAATAAAATGTTTGAATATTCGCTTGGAGTCTTTTATATCAATAAGAATATCTTCTTGTATCTGGGTAAGGATAGTTTTAATTTTTTGCTCGTTTTTAGACGCATTATAGGCATCATTTATGGCGACAGCAATCAAGATTCCTATCACCACTAGAAAGATCTCACCAATGGCGTATTTAAAATACTTTCCAGCTTTATTTTTTCCCATAAGGTCGTATCTAATCTTTCTAAAAAACTTAATCATATATCTAATTTAAGCATTTAGTTTGTCCGCAAGCCGCTTTCTCAACCAAATGTCCACTGGACATTCGATTTTGTTGCACAAAATTATGTTTCGATAATCTAAAGAATTTTATCATTGGTTAGCGGTTTCTGTTAATGAGCTATACACGGTGTTGTACTTTCGTTATTTCTCAATATCTTCTTCAATTAATACTATAGTTTTTTCTACTATGTCTAGAATATTTTTACAAATTGATGCTATATAGGAATTATTTGATGAAGCTAAAACATATGTATTTTTTAAACTTTTATCACCTTTAATCATTTCAATATTCTGTTTTAATAAAATGGAATCATTTTTATCAAAATCCACTTTTTTTGCATTAAACATTAGCTCATAATCGATAGAATTAATATTTTTTTTATAAAGGAATTCGTGATACTCATATTTTAAATGTTCTTCCATCATTGCAAGTTGCACATATTTCGAATTTAAATTTAAAAGATGTTGTCGTATTTCATTACTATTAATTAATGACAATTGACCGGAACTTTTAAGTTCACTAAATGAGTTGTTGTTCGGGTGATGAACTCTCCAAATAAATGCTCTGAACTGATTTTTATTGAAAGAGACTAAATCTTGTTGTCTTTTTCCATCAATGTAATCCCTTATAGTATCAGAAGCTTTAGATTGTGATTCTTTAAATTTTATCATTTTTTCTAAAGCAATTATTTCCTGATTTAAATCTTGAAGAATATTATTTAGATGTACAATTTCATTTTTTCTCAAATCACTATTCTCTCGACTAATATTTAATTGCAAAGCAATCAAAATACCAATAACAACAAGTATAATTTCTCCAATGGCGTATTTGAAATACTTTCCAGTTTTATTTTTTTCCATAAGGTCGTATCTAATCTTTCTAAAAAACTTAATCATATATCTAATTTAAGCATTTAGTCTGTCCGCAAGCGGCTATCTCAACCAAATGTCCACTGGACATTTGATTTTGTTGCACAAAATTATGTTTCGATAATTTAAGGAATTTAATCATTGGTTAGTTCTTTCACTAAAGTTAGGATAATTATTTTAATCCGTTCGAGTGAGAATAATGAAGCATAACGTGTTTGTATAATCGTCAGTTGCGGGTTAATATGCGTTAATATTCGGTTAAGGACTGACGTTAGCAATTCCGAGTGGATTCGGACGTAGTCGAATCCGCCGTAATTGCGGTTATACATTGTTAGCCTTTCGTTATTTCTTTATTAATTAAGTCAATAACTTTTTTGTTCAATTCTTTCATTCTTTTGTAATCATCGATAATCAATGAATTCGTAAATACTGAAACGACAAATCCATTCTTAAAGACTTTATTATTAATCAGTCTATCTATTTCTTCCCTTGAAAGCTCTATCTTATTATCAAATTCTCCATTGTTAGCATAGAAAACAAAGCTTTGGGCAAAAGGTTCTAAATCAACAGTTCTAAACCAAGGGTCATAAAAATAGTGCTCCATATCATTTCTCAAATGCTCTCGATATGATATAATTTGTTTGTGGATTAAGTCTAAATTTAAAAGTTCATTTTTTATTGATGCGTTTGAGATTATTGTAAAATTTCCAGAATTCAATAATTCTACGAAAGTGTTGTTATTCCGCTGAAATTCTTGCCAGATGCCCACATTAAAGGTATGGAAGTTAAACATTTGAATATTCTCTACAGGCTTTCCATTAAAATGTTCAAGAGCAATTTGGGCAGAGTTCACTATACTTTCTCTAATACCAATGTAGCGTTCAAGTTCACTTTCTTCAAAAACTAAATCACTCTTTAAATTTTTCAAGAATTGTACTTCTTTGGCTCTTTGTTTATTTAATTCGTTATTGTTGTTGATTTGTAATGCTATTAAGATTCCAATTACTACAAGAACTATCTCTCCAATTGCATAAATTAAATACTTACTGAATTTATTTTCAGAAAGTAAATTTTGACGAATTTTTCTAAAGAATTTTATCATTGGTTAGCGGTTTCTGATAATGAATCACAACGTAGTTGTATATGGATTGTTGCGTGGTTTAAGCACATAAATTAGCAAATAAAAACCGAATAGAAAATCCGCGAGGATTTTCGTAAGTAGGCTAGAACCAGCAATAAATTATATACGGTGTTAGCCTTTCGTTATTTCTTGTTCAGTTTTGTTCTAGTAAGTTATGCTTTCTTAAAGAATTTAATCACAGTTTTTCAATTTTATAAATTCACTAGTTATTTGTCCATTAACAATTGTTTTTACACTATAGACATTACCAGCATCATCTTTGGAAAAATTAAAATTTATGATACTGGTTTTGTTAATTTTAGCAATAAAATCACCATTTTCATTTATAGACAAAAGTAAATGGGCAGTGCCAGAGTCTCCAAATGCTAAGAAGTTACCTTTTCTTTCAATAGTTATATCCAAGTCTATTCTTCCAGTTTTATAACAGCCGGAATAGGTCTCTAATTTGTCATTACTTATTTTTATAGCATGTCTAGGCATAAATTTCGGTAAGGGTTTTTCTGAAAATATGGCGTCATGTAGTTCAGCGTAACTTATTATTGAAACAGATTTTAAAAAAATCAATGATTCAATATATTTGATATTTCTTTCTTTATATGAGGCCACCATATTTTTAAATAATGCTTGTTCAACAAAAGCAAAGGCCTCCTTATTTGGCTTTTTGCTCAATACATCATAATACCAAGGCTGGTTGAACATAAAGTTTTTTTTAATATCATCATTTAAATTTGTTAAAGACTCCATGGGTTCGTATACCTTTTCTGCATTATAGGTGTATAAAGGGGTAAGGTTTTTAAGGATACTATTATATTTTTTCGGTATAATATTTATAGCATTCATTAAACTATTGTAATCATTAGTGGACTGACTAAAATTATGACTCATTTTAAAAAAATCAGTTAACTCTCCATACTGAAAACCTGTTACTTCATTAATTTTATAATTGCTTTCTAATATTAGTTTTGCTATTGAATCTTTTTTATTTAGATAGAAAATAGTACCGTCAATTGCTTTTATATCCTGCTCGAGTTCTTGCAAAACTTGTTCAAACAATGTTTCAATTTTGGCATTGTTATTTTTATTCTCGTTCCAATTATTAATTTGAAGTGCAATGAGAATACCAATAACCACAAGAACAATTTCACCAATTGCGTATTTCAGATATTTTCCTGTTTTACCTTCTGAAAGTAAATTTTGTCTAATTTTTCTAAAGAATTTAATCATTAGTGGTTAGTTTCTTTAAAGGTAGGATAATAAATGAATTTGGGAATTCTGATAATGAAGCACAACGTTGTTGTGCTTTCGTTATTTACATTCTTTTTCTTTTAATAATCCTATAGGTTCTTGCATTTCCTTTTTCAAATTTGATAAATGTTGTTTCTGTCTAATGAGCATGGCAATAAAAAAAACTAGATTATCTTGAAACTTTACGAAAATTGGGTTATTGATCTCGTTTGTCCAATCATTTTTTGGCAATACCTCTAATAGTTCTTTGTCGAGCTCCTGATTAAGGTAATCAATATCTTGAAACCCAAAATCACATATTAATTCAAAATCACTCATTCTTTTGAGAATTTCATTCCTATTCTCTTGAAGTAGATTTAGAATATTGTTCAAAAATGTACTATGCTGAATGAGTCTGTTTTTAAGTTCTAAATCCCTCAACAGTTTTAGCTGTCCTGACGATGTTATGTCTTCAAAAGCAATATTACTGGGTACAAAAACGTCTTGTCTTAAAGCAATTACGAATTTATTAAGTATTTCACCTCTGTCATTAGGTAATTTGTTTAAATCTAATATTAGCTCTTTACAAAGCTTAATTTTATCAGTTGTGAGTTTTGAAGTTTCATCAATTAATTTGTCATTTAACTCAAAGTCGTCTAAAATTCTACAGTAATAATCTGCTTCGGCATTTTTATTCTTTCGGTTTTCATTCCAATTATTAATCTGCAAAGCAATCAAAATTCCAATTACGACCAAAACTATTTCTCCGATTGCATATTTCAAATACTTTTCAGTTTTTCCTTCTGAAAGTAAGTTTTGACGAATTTTTCTAAAAAATTTTATCATTGGTTAGCGGTTTCTGATAATGAATCACAACGGTTTTGTGTATGGTTAGTTGCGTGTTTCAGCAACTAATTTAGTAAACAAAAACCTAATATAAAATCCGCGAGGATTTTCGTAAGTAGGCTAGAACTAGCAATAAATTATATACGGTGTTGTGTGCAGTTTTTATTCAGATATTCTTTTCTTCAAATCCATTCTTTCGTGCAATATTCTCGTTATTTCAACATAATTTTCGTTCAAAGTTCTGTAGAATATTATATGTCGATTTGTATTCATTCCGAGAAGTTGCTTTGATATTCCATCGTAGAATTTTCCGATGTCTGGGTTTTCTGCAATTTCTTGACAATTAGAAATCAGTTCAGCGTAATATTTGTCAGCTTGTTTTTCCGACCAAACCTCAAAGGTATAATCCCAAATCTTTGATAAATCCTCAACAGCTTTGTTGGTCAATTTATATTTAGCCATTCGAGTGCTTTTTCGCTTTTAGAGATTCAAGATGTTTTTTTGGGTCAAAGTCGTGAGCTATTCCGCTGTCAATTCCTTCTTGAATAGCTTTTTTCAATGCAGTTACTTTACTTTCTTCTTCTTCTAAAAGTCTTAATCCTGCACGAATAACTTCGCTAACGTTCTTAAATCTTCCTTCGCTTATGCAATTTTGCACGAATCGGTCAAAATAATTTCCAAGTGATATAGATGTGTTTTTGTTCATTTGAGTACTAATTTATCTCAAATATACCAAAAATTGGTATAATGACCAAATTCCCCAAATTGCACACAACGTGTTTGTGTATGGTTAGTTGCGTGGTTCAGAAACTAATTTAACAAATAAATCACAGATAGAACATTCCGCAGGAATGTTCGTAAGTCGGCAGTGACCAAGCAATTAATTATACACGGTGTTGTGTGTGGTTTTTAAATACTTATCTACTTCCTAGTCCAATTTGTGAAAATTAGTCGCAATTTTTTAACTCCAAAACTTATAAGCACTCCAAAAGCCGATGCCAAATAATTGAAACCAATATCGACAAAATCGAAAACTCGATAAGGTATAAAAAGCTGAATAAATTCGTCCAATAATCCAATAGTTCCTGCAGCCATAATTGAGGTAAATACAGGAAATTTGACATTCACTCCATTAAGTCTCCTTTCAATTAATGCTTCATAAATTAATATTGAAAGTAATCCATATTCAAACATGTGAGAGCGCTCAGCGGTTGTGAGATCCATTCTTAACATTGCCATCCCATATACAGCTATCACTCCCGCATAAATCCAATACTCTAATCTCTTTCCTGAACTTTTCAATCCGCTGAATATGAATGCTAAAATCAAAACTAGAAATAAGTAAAAAGTGCTTTGTTCTATTATTCTACGTTCAATCATATAATCTATGAGTTGACCTCCAAAAAACAGAGTAGCATAGATTGCAATTAAAACCATTAACGCCCAAATCCATAATTTCCGTTCCCTTTCAGATGTGAAATTTTTCTTTTTTTTCATTTATCAAACTGAGATGAAAATTAGGGTAATTGTTTTTTTTCAAATTACACACAACGGTCTTGGCTATGAGTAGTTGCGTGGGTTGGCATTTAACTTTGCAAGTATACAATTAGTTGGAAATTCCGTAGGAATTTCCAAAGTAGGCTAGAACAAGCAATTATTTATAGCCATTGTTAGCCTTTGTTTTTTATTGTCCGAATTCTCGTAAAGGAACTTCTGCTTTGTTGAATTCAATTCCTAATTCTTGTTTTGCTTTATCATTTCTGTAAACGATTTTACCATTTCCATTAGGTTTTTCGTTATTCAGCATTTTTGTAATGTCCGAAACTTTCCAGCTTTCACTGCTTAATAGATAGTTTTTTCCGTTTAATCCTTTTTTTATGGCCGAACTATAAATTCCGTCTGCAACATCTTTTACATCTACAATCGCAAATTCCGTATCTGTGTCAAATAACATTTGAACAAATGGATTTGGTGCAATTTTGTTTTTGAAAAGAAATTGTAAACCTGAAGAAGTTGAATCTTCTCTTTGTGATAATGATTTACCCATAACAGCAACAGGTGAAACACTTGTTATTTCAAAATCAGCATTTGGATGTTCTTCTATAAATTTCTCTACGGTTTGGTTAGCAATATATTTTGCCTGTGCATAAGGATGACTTTCTTCACTCATAAATGGTTGGTCAGATTCATCAATTGTATCATCAGGACTCTTACCATTAGGAAGCAAAGGAAAATTTGTGTTATACGATGCTACAGAAGCAATGAAAACGACTTTTTCAATTCCTTGCGTTTCGTTTATTACTTCAAGGAAATTTTCTGTTCCTTTAATAGTCGGGTCAAATAATTCAGTTTTTGGGTCTTGCACATCCAACTGAAAAGGTGTTCCACCGTGAACAACTATGTCACAGCCTTTTGTGAATTCCTTCAACTGACTCTTGATTTCAACTTTTAAAGGAAGAATTTCAAGGTTTTCGGCATTCGGTAAATTTTTTAAATGGTCATATTTTTCACTTTTGGAAATATCGGTAGCTGATACTCTTACCTTAAATCCTTCCTGCAAAAATTTCTTTGTGGTATGACTTCCAATGAAGCCTGAACCTCCAATAATTCCAACTGTTTTCATATTTTCTGATTTTGATTAGTTATGTTTTTCTAAATAAAGGCTAACGGTTTCGGCTATGAGTAGTTGCGTGGGTTAGCACGAAACTTTGCAAGTACACACCAAGTTGGAAATTCCGCAGGAATTTCCAAAGTAGGCGAGAACAAGCAATTACTTATAGCCATTGTTATGCTTTCGTTATTTATTCAGAGTTTCTAGTTCGTCTTCAATGTTTTTGGTCACTGCATTTATTTCCTCTAAGACCTCCATTTCGCTATTAATAATATTGCTCCTGTTAAAGAGCACTATCTGTAGAGTTTGTAATAATTCTTCGTCATTTACAAAGTTTTCGTAATTATTGATTGCTAATTTAGGAACTGACAATGTATCGGCAAATTTTGAGGGGTATTTCATTATTTTACTTTTATCTGGTTTCAGATACTTCGTCTGAAAGGGAAATAAAATTTTGGAAATATTATAATCTTGATTTTCCATTCTTGATTTGTCTTTCATACGCTCAAAACTTAATTGGAACAAATTTGTAATAGCAATTCGTAAGCTATCATTTGATAGGGTATTCAAACCAATAGTCTTGAGGTTTTCAAAACCACTTGTTTTAGGGAATACCTTTTGTTCTACCATTGACGCAATAAAGTGATTATTTATAATTTCAGAATTTTGCTCTTTACTTAAAATAGCTTTTATCAGATTTTGATTACTGGTCAAACAAAATTTATTTATTTGTACAGCTTGTAATATCTCTTGTTTAGTTTGACTTAAATCATTTTTTATTTCCTTATAAATCTGTACTTCTTGTTTTTGAACTTTACGGTTTTCATTCCAATTATTAATTTGCAATGCAATTAGAATTCCAATAACAACCAAAATAATTTCCCCAACTGCGTAAAGTATATATTTACTGAATTTGTTTTCAGTCAACATTTTTCGCCTAATTTTCCTAAAGAATTTTATCATTGATTAGTTGTTTCTTGAAAGGTAGAACAATTATTTAACTCGAGTGAGAGATAATGAAGCACATCGGTCTCGGCTATGAGTAGTTGCGTGGGTTAGCACTTAACTTTGTAAGTACACACCAAAATGAAAATCCGCAGGAATTTCCAAAGTAGGCGAGAACAAGCAATTACTTATAGCCATTGTTGTGCTTTCGTTATTTTTCTAATTCTTTGGAAATGGCATTATATATATATATATATATAATCATCTTCGATATTTTGATTAAATAACCCATATTCACTTCATCTAAAGTTGTATTTAATTTTGCAACCTATCTAGTTCAGCATCGATTAAAGTGGAAAGATTCTCAACATGGCCATACCACCTTTTGTACATTGCTAATTTCCACGCTCTCAATCTAATAGCATCCTGTAGTTTCATTAATAGATGCTCATCATTTAAAAGTTTTTCATAATTCACGATTTTCTTGCTGTACAGCTTAATGCTGTCCCTTTTTGTAATCTTGTAATTATTGATATCACTATCGGACAATGTGAGATATTTATCTGTTAATGGTTGCAAAAAACTAAAATTATGTCTTGGTGCATTGTGATATCCTAATAATTCTATTCTTTTAAATCCACGTTCATAAATAGTAATTATTTTTCTCCTTAAAGTGTCATTGGTGAGTGTTTCTAAACCCGCTGATTTTAAAGCTTCCAAACCTACAGACCTGGGGAAAAATTGATCATCGCGATGAGCATTGCTTAAATAGCTTGAAACATCTCCATTTAAAGGTTTTCTTTTAATAATGTGATCTCTTAATTTAATCGAATTTTCCAGATATTCTGAATGTGTTTTTATACCAGATTTCCAGTCCCCTAGGACAGCTTTCAAATCAACTTTAATTTCTTTATAAATTTCGATTTCAACTATTTCCGTTTTTCTTGTTTCATTCCAATTATTTATCTGTAGAGCGATTAAAATCCCAATAACCACAAGTAATATTTCTCCAATTGCGTAAATCAGGTATTTACTGAATTTGTTTTCGGAGAGCAACTTTTGTCTGATTCTTCTGAAGAACTTTATCATTAGTTTTTTTCTTTAATGGAGGCTAACGGTTTTGGCTATGGTTTCGTTACGGAATGGTACGCGAGTATCATTCCGCCGTAACCATAAATTTAGCAAAAAGGCTCGAAATTCCGATTAGGAATTTCAGCCGTAATGAACTATAGCCGTTGTTGGCTGTAGTTATTGTTTTTATTCAGCAATTAAAAATTTAATAGTTGATTCGTGTACTTTCTTTTCAGTTGCCAGAGCAAAATGATTGGCCCCTTTTATTTCCAAGTACTCTCCATTAGGCAGGGTTTTAGCTACTTTTTCTCCTTTTCCAAGCACCAAATCCAATTCTCCACTAATGATAAGAGTTGGGATTTCAATTTTCGAAGCATTCTCTACTGTCAAACTTGGATATTTTCCTAAACTTAAAGCAATCATAGATTCTTTATCTAATCCCACTTCATTAATAAAATTCCAATATGCAGATAAATGTTTTGGTAGGTGACTTGGGTAACTCTCATATGAAAATATTTTTGCAAAACCAGGCAAGAGATTTTCTAAAATATAAGGTGGAATTCCAATCAGACCATTACCAGTAGCAATTAAAATTGCTTTAGAAAAATATCCAGGATATCTATATAATAAATCAAAAGCTATTAATGTTCCCATTGAATAGCCAAGTAAGAAAACTTTAGAAAATTTTAAGTGCTTAATTAAATTTATTACATCATTTGAGAAGTTTTCTGTTCCATAAAATTTTGGGTCATTACTTTTATCGCTCTCATGATAACCACGAAAATTTATACCAATTACTTGAAATCCGTTTTCTGTTAAAGTCTCAATCCATCCAGTTTGTACATAGTTATAATTGAAATCAACTGCTCCACCGTGAAGAAGTACTATTGGTTTTCCTTTGCCGTGAACTTCATAGCTTATTGTAACTTTATTTGTTGTGAATTTCGGCATTTATCTTCTTGTTTGGATGTTCGCTTTAATTACTGCCAACGTGTTTGTGTATGGTTAGTTGCGTGGTTGAGCAACTAAATTAGCAAACTTTTACGAACCCGTGAAAATTCCGCAGGAATTTTCACAAGTAGGCACGTAAAAAGCAATTAATTATACACGTTGTTGCCACCAGTTATTTTATTCCGACTACTTTTTCAATCTGTTCATTTTCATAATTAAACTCCACAGTTTTCATTCTGTGAATTGGACTATCAATTCCTAAAATTAAATTACCACTAAATGACCTTAAATCTAAAACTCGAAACTTTTTCTTGTATTTAGTCAACGTTTGTTTATTTAAATCTACAATTCCAATTCTTTGAAATGTTCCACTAAAAAATGACTTTTCCCAAATCGGAATAGCAATTTTTAATCCATTTCTTGTCCAAATTGCAGGTCCACCACAATTGTTGTCAATTAAAATACTTTTATTCTCATTTGTTTTTATTCTACAAATTCCACGTAAAGGTGCTCCAATTCCGATTTCATTTAAGTCAGAGTATTCCAAAATAACTTTTTCGTCATTATTCAGACCGTTTGAGTTTTCATTCGGAAAGTCCCAAGCGTTTGGATATTTCAATGAATCTATTGAATAGCCAATTATTCGGCTTATTGAAAGTTCATCAAATTTTAAAGCTTGTAAAATTGTTCTTGCTAAATACTTGTCTTTCTTTTTTGCTTTGTCAAATGTGTGCATTAATCCACTTGCAAAAAGACGTTCATTTCCCGTCATTCCACCAATTCCAATAACGCTATTTGCTTTTTCGTAAATTTCTTCTTTCGTCATTTCTCTAATTGGTGTACAACGGTTTTGTATATGAAAAGTAGCGGATTTTACTCACGGACTTTTCGATTTGGTACTGACCTTAAATTTATAAAATTCATTTTCGATTAGGCGCTTAAACCGCTATTTTTTATATACGTTGTTGTACGCTGGCTTTTTTCCATTTTCTATTATTCTACATTGTTCAAAGTCCATTTCGGGATAAGCTTCATTTGCCCAATCACTTAACAACTTTAAAACGGGTAAAAGTCCAACTGCTTTTTCGGTTAATGAATATTCAACTCTTGGTGGAATTTCAGCAAAGGACTGTCTTAAAAGTAATCCATCATTTTCCAATTCTTTCAATTGATTAGTCAGTACTTTTTTTGAGATTGTAGGTATAAGTGCATTTAACATTCCAAATCGCATAGAACCATTAGATAGTAAATATAATATAATCGGTTTCCATTTGTTTCCAATTATGTTCATCGTATGCACAAGGGAACATGCATTTGGGTTGTCTATATATTTTCTTGCCATTAGTTACTTTTTGGTTACCACTATTTGTTCAAATTCAAACACTATAGTTTCTTTTATAAACTATTATTAGTTTCTTTGCGATACAAATGTAATTAAAAATTTAAAATGAAAAATATTTTTATAATAAATGGACATCAAAAATATCCGTTTTCAGAAGGAAAATTAAACGCAAGTTTAACTAAAAAAGCAGAAACCTACTTTAAGAGCAACGGTTACAATATCAAGAAAACTACAATGGAAGACAATTATAATGTCAATGAAGAAATTGAAAAATTCAAATGGGCAGATGTGGTCTTCTTTCAAACTCCTTTAAACTGGATGGGTGTTAGTTGGTCATTTAAAAAATACATTGATGAAGTATTTTCGATGGGTATGATGGGCGAAATGTCTGATGGTGATGGAAGAAGTAAAGAAGCACCGAAGAAGAATTACGGATTAGGTGGAAAGTTAAACGGAAATTATATGATGTCAGTAACGGCTAATGCACCAAAAGAAGCTTTTAATAATCCAGAGGAAACTTTTTTTAATGGTATGAGTGAAGATGACTTACTAAAACCTATGCATCTTAATTTTAAATGGTTTGGTTTTGAACCATTACCAACTTTTGTGGCATATGATGTAATGAAAAACCCTGAAATAGAGAATGATTTTAATCGTTTTGAAAATCATTTAAAAGCAAACTTTTAAAGTATTAATTATGAATAGACCAACACCAAAACATACAGCACCAGATTTACAATTCCCATTATTAGATGGAAATCAATGGAATTTAGCAGACCAAAAACCAGGCAACTTTACTTTGGTTGTTTTTTACCGAGGATTACATTGTCCATTATGTAAAAAGTACTTACAACAATTACAAGAATTGTTACCCGAATTTGAGCAAAGAGGCGTTAATGTTGTAGCTGTAAGTATGGATACCGAAAAGAGAGCTAGACTTTCTCGTCAAAAGTGGGAATTGTCTAATCTTACTTTGGGCTATGGTTTATCTGAAAAATCAGCCAGAGATTGGGCTTTGTATTTAAGTGCAGGAGTAAAAGATGGAGAGCCAAGTGAGTTTAGTGAACCAGGATTATTTTTAATTGACAATAGTAACCAAGTTTATTATTCAGCTATAAACAGTAATCCTTGGGGAAGACCATATTTACCATCTTTTGTAAAAGCGGTAGATTACATTATTACAGCTCATTATCCAGCTCGTGGAGAAATGTTATAATTTCGTATATGTTAAAATATAGTTTCTGTTGAAGAAAACATTCAAATATTTAGTTCAAAATAGGCATGCCACATGGTTGGAGCTTTTTTTTGATTTGGTTTTTGTGTCCAGTATAGGTATTGTTACGCATCAACTTGCACATACGCATCATAATCATATAGATCCTAAACAAATTTGGATGTTTCCTCTTCAATTCCTATCTATTTGGTGGATTTGGACGCTGCATACCTTATTTGCTAATCGTTTTGACACAGATAGTAGGTACCATAGAATTTCAAGTTTGGCTATCATGTTTTTAATGATAACAATGACTGCCTTTTTAGGTAGTGATTTATTTGAAAACTATGGGTTATTTATTGGCTTTTATGCAGTTATTCAAATCATTATAGCAGGCTTGTATATTAATTCTACTAAAGCACTTAATGAGTCAAAAGAGTATGCTAATAAATGCGGTATAATTATAATTATTGGAACAATTATTATTGGTGCTTCATTTCTCTTCCCTGATCCTTATAGAGAAATTACTTTAGTTTTAGGAATCGTATTTGAAATGATAGCCTTTGTTATTGTAAGCAAAAACAAGATTGTGCCTCCAGTACATAAAGAGCATTTAGTTGAAAGAATTGGTCTTCTTTCCATTATACTTTTAGGTGAATCTATTATTAGTTTAACAACAGCCTTAAGAGATATTAATTGGGATGTATTGAGTGTCATTGCTGCCGTAACTGGATTTATTATGATAGGATTAATCTGGTGGATTTATTATGATAGCTTCCATATAATGGAAAGATTAAAAGCAATGAAGAATGGTTTTGCGCTTATTTATTCTCACTTCTTTCTTGCTATGGGATTTGTGATATTAGCTAATGTCATCAGACATGCTATTTTGAATGATTTAAACCAAAACGATTTTAGGGTACTGGCAATAGTGGGAATGTGTTTCTTTTATGTAGGAAAACAAACCATATATTTTAAATTTTTACCACCTTTTAGAAAACCTATAGTTATCAATACACTTATTTGTGTTTTTATAACAGTGGGTTCAACGATTCTTCCAAAAATTGAATATGCACTTATAGGAGTAACAATTGGAATGTTATACTACACAATAGGGAATTTTAAGTTTACATTGACAAAGGACGTGTCGAGGTTTTTGGATTAATAAAGATTTGAAACAGTCTTTCAGCTTGCGTACAACGTGTTTGTATATGGTTTGTTGCGTGGTTTAACCACTAAATTTAGCAAATAAAAACCGAATAGAAAATCCGCGAGGATTTTCGTAAGTAGGCTAGAACTAGCAATAAATTATATACGGTGTTAGGCACAGTTTTTTATAAACCTTGAATTACCTTTAGACAGAATGCAATATTCATAGAATTTTCTCTAAACAACATAACTTCCTTTCCATCTGAATCGGTTATAAAAAACCTGTCCGGTAGATTTTTAGGTAGTTCTCCCGAAAGAGTGTTTACAAAAGCACAAGCCGTTAAAAATGCTCCTAAATCTGTTGGGTGACTACCATCTGGTAAATACAATTGTATATCTGGTCTTAATGTTTTAGCTAATTTCCAAGCTTCTCCAACCATAACAAGTCCACAATCACTTTCTTTTGATGCTTGTTGATACGATTCTGTTATTTTTTCTTGAAATTGTGGAAATTTTTTTGGTGGCCAAGGCACATATAAGTAAGGTTTAGCACCAGAAGCTTTAACTAGGTCAGATAACTTTTTAGAGTATTTGAAAAATTCGTCCTTTTTCTTAACAGCTTCACTACTTGACCCTTGTAATACAACTATATCGTAATTTCCGTTAATTATTGCTTCTTTTGATTTAAGTCCTTTATTGCCATACCAATGGTCGCTCAATTTAGCTCCACCAGCAGTACTTTTAGAGGTTATTAATTTGACTTTAGTACTGTCTGAAATCAGAGAAACGAGATGTGGCAAATTGGAATAGTAAGTGTAACTGTTTCCAACAAATAAAACATTCAATGTATCTTTTTTAATTTGGGCTAAACATTCATTTGCTATTCCAAAAAAGAAAATTGTAATAAATAAGTTTTTAATAAATTTCATAGATGCTTTAATTGTGCCTAACGTGTTTGTATATGGTTTGTTGCGTGTTTTAAGCACCTAATTTAGCAAATACAAACCGAATAGAAAATCCGCGAGGATTTTCGTAAGTAGGCGAGAACTAGCAATAAATTATATACGGTGTTATGCTACGTTATTAATTCCGTTTCTTTTTATCTTTTCTATCGCAATAAACATAAATTAAATCATCGACTGCATTATCTCCCAATTCTTTCGCTTTCTTTAAATCTTTACAAGCACTTTTCGTTTCTTTTTTACTCGGTTGTAAATTTCCGTTTCCAGTCAGAAGATTGATTTTCGCAGTTCCACGATTTGCAATAGATTCCACATAATTTGGTTTAAATTCAATTGCTTTTGAATAGTCAATTATTGATTGCTCAAAATTCCGCAACATATCGTTCGCAGTTCCACGAATGAAATATAATTCAGGGTCTTTTGCGTTTATGGTAAAATATCTGTCACAATTTTTAATTACTTCTTCAAACTTACCTTGAGAATAATTAATTCGAGCGAGCCAATAAAGTGATGCTTCCATCATTCTATTGTTATTGTTTTTTACAACAACATAATTAAAATCCTCTTTTGCTTTTTCTAAATTTCCAGCGTGCATTTGAGAAAGTCCTCTGTCTATAAATGAAGCCATATCAGTAATGTCCAACTTAATTGCTTCTGTAAAGTCAGATATTGCTAAATCATATTTTTTAATTCGGTCATATGATAGTCCACGATTTATGAAACAAGTTTTTCGAACAGTTTTTTCGTCCACCATTTCCATCAATTCAGTATAATTTGAAATTGCCTCTTGAAATTTTCCTGATTTAAAATTCGAGTTTCCAGAAGTATATAATTCCGTCGCTTTATTCTGCGAAAAAGTTGTTGTGGAAACTAAAATTCCAATTAAAAGAATTAATGTTTGTTTCATAGGTCTAATGTAGCATAACGGTCTCGTATAACCGTCAGTTACGGTTTTAAAGTTAATAATTTTCGGTTAGGAACAGACGTTAGCAATTCCGAGTGGATTCGGACGTAGTCGAATCCGCCGTAATTGCGGTTATACATTGTTGTAGGTAGTTTTTTTACCATACGTAAAGCCAATATACTAATTCGTTTTCTTTTTCATTTGTGGCAATTCCTCTTGAATATCCATTTTTCCATTTTTCAGGTAGATTCTTTCCCGATGATAAATTTTCTTCTTGTAAATATTTTCCAGTTTTGGATTCAAATACATAAATTTTATGATATTCAGGTAGATATTTGCTATTCATTCCAAAGTCTCTTTCGTAAGAGTCGAAATTCGGTATGGGAATTCCATTTAATTTTTCAGAATAGTTGATAGTATCTCCAACTATTATAAAAATGCTATCTGTTGGTTTATAAGATTTAATCTTATTCAATTCCAGTTTGCGTTTAACTTTGTTAAATTCCATTGAATCCACTTGATGAGAGAAAATCATATTTGCCATTCCAATTGCATAAACTCCTGAAGGATAACTTACGGAAAGCTTTTTTTCTTCTTTCAGTTCGCTCGGAAAATGGCCAGTTAAATCTCTTGAGAAAGTTCCAATTCCATTTGCATAATTTTCCAAAAACTGCTTTTCTAATTCAGTTCTTCTATCGGTACAGGATACTAAAAGGATTATTAAAATTAAATAAATTGATTTTCTCATTCGGGTCAGTTAAATTACCTACAACGGTTTGTGTAAGGATAGTTGCGTGATTAAGCAACTAACTTAACAAAAATGGAACGAACCAGAGGAAAATCCGCAGGATTTTCCGAGTAGGCAAGAACCAAGCAATTATTTTTATACATTGTTGGCAACTGTACTTTTATTTATTTTTAGTTCTTCAGTCCCAGAATAGTTCCATTTCACTTTCCATAAGTCAGATTCCACTTTCTGTTTTATTTTTCCTTTATTGATAGTCAAACCAGCAAAAGAGGTCGGAATTCTCGTTTTAGAATTATTCGGAATAATAAATATTGCGCTCGCATAAAATCCAAAGTACCGGAATTCGCAGTAGTCAATTTGGTCGGAGATTTTTTCTTTTAATTTTTCAATTATTTGCTCCCGAGTTTTCTTTCCGATTTCAGGTTTGTAAGGATTCCAATATTCATTAATTATTTTTCCCTTATCATTTTCAGATAACGAAATCCATTCTTCAAAATCATATTCTCGATTTTTATCTGTCATTCCTGTATTGTTGCCAACGGTTTTGTGTATGGTTAGTTGCGTGTTTCAGCAACTAATTTAGTAAACAAAAACGAACGCGAGAAAATTCCGAAGGAATTTTCCAAATAAGCAACGACCAAAGCAATTAATTATACACGTTGTTGCCACACGTATTTTTTATGAAATCCAAGTGTCAATAATCTTATCAATAATCCATTTACCTTGGTCATTTTTTCTTATGAAAACTCGAAAACCACTTCCGTTTAGAATTCCCATTCCAAATCCAGCATTTAGAACTCCGTAAGATTTATTTTTGTCAAATAATATTCGACTAAACCCAATCTTCGCTCCAATGTAAAAATCATATTTAGTTCTCCAGAATTCACGTCCTTTAGGGAATTCCGATTGATATTTGAATTTGAATTTTTTATTGTTAGCCTTTAACCTGGTTAAATCTATTTTGAATCCATTGTCCAATTCAATGTTTTTTGAATCTAAAACTATGTTTTGGTTTTTAAAATGTTTAACTAACTCGTACATATCTTCTCTGTCAAAACGAGTAATAGAATCCGAAATAGCTAAATATATTGATGCTGTATCTCGGTTTAAGGAATCTTTTTTTCTTTTGTAATCTTTTATTGCTTGTATATAAACATCAGTCTTTTTATAAGCTTCAATAGCTTCATCTATACTTCCATATTTGTCAAAAAACTCTGGTGAAGGAGGTGGAGGAGGTGGAGATTTTCGCCTGTCGTCATAAATAGAATCTAAAATAGAAGGAAATATTTCATAGAAAACAGCTTGTTCAAATTCAGTTTCAGAAATAATTTTTTCTTGCTGACAATTCCAAAAAATTGAAGTCAAAACCAAAATTGCAAAAAATGTAGTTAGCGGTTTTCTCATATGTGTGGCAACGTGTTCGTGTATGGTGAGTTGCGTTGGCTAGGACTAAGTTAGTAAACAAAAACGAACCAGAGGAAAATCCGTAGGATTTTCCGAGTACACACAGAACAAGCAATTAAATATACACGTTGTTGTGTGTAGTATTTTGTTCATTATCAGAGGTTAATTTTATCATTCAGATTAATTTGGTAAAAGATTTCTGAAATTTTCCCATACAACTGAATCGCCATTAATTTGAAAAGTCATAGAGTTCTTGAAAATAGAAGTAATAGCACCTATTCCAGCACCCAATCCTGAGAATACCAAGGTCCCTATTCCTGTATAGCCCTCAGTAAATGATTCATCTGTTCTGGTACTTAGAAGAATTACAGTGCCAGCACCAATTGATGAACCTATAAGTATATTATTGCCTACAGATCTCTTAGTTTTAATTGAACCTATACTATCAATTGAAATATTTATTGGTTTTTTATTTCTTCTTAATGTTAACGTAGTTTTGGTAGTTGACAGTAATTTTCCCTTAGCGATTTTCTTTCCATTTAAATTGTATATCCTCAAAAAAGTGTTCGATTTTAATTTTTTTTCTTGAGCATTAACACTGAAACATAATAATAAGGTTAAAATGATGATTAAAGATTTCATAATTATTTAAGTTATTAGCATTCAGTCAGTTTTTGGATAAGATTGGGTATTACACACAACGGTCTCGGCTATGAGTAGTTGCGTGGATTAACACTTAACTTTGCAAGTACACCCCAAACTGAAAATCCGCGAGGATTTTCAGAAGTAGACGAGAACAAGCAATTACTTATAGCCATTGTTGTGCTTTCGTTATTTATTCAAGTGTCTGTATATATTCATCTAATTGTTCTTTAAGTTTTTGGGCAAATTCATTCATATCCGTATAAATGTTAAGTTGTGTTTTCTTCGTCATCAATTGATAATTGATAATGTTATTGAGTTTTTTTTCTTTAATAACTCTAATCGTGTTTTCTTTTACCAGTTCATTATTATTATCATATTCCATATACGATAAAACAGTCATATCCACATTTTCAAGAGCGGTAGACCTTCCATAATCTATTAATTCGTTAGTTGTAAGTCGTGCGCGATCATTGTAGAAACCTAATTTGTTTTTTAAATCTTTATCATCTATCAAATCAATACCTCCATTGGTTTTTAAATTAGCATAAGAATCACCGAAGAGTATAGGAGTATCATTCCAAACTACTATTTCAAAAAACAGACTTAAATCTAATTCTTCAAATTCTCCTTGAGATAGTTTTTGAAGATAATCAACTCTTTCTGGGTAACTTTTAATCTGGGATTCAAATAGATTGATATCATCTTTTAATTCGATCGACAATATTTTTAATTGCGTGATTACTTCTTTTTTTGAAATACGTTGGTCGTTCCAATTATTAATTTGAAGAGCAATCAAAATTCCGATAACAACTAGTAAAATTTCACCAATAGCATATTTAATATACTTTCCAGTTTTTCCCTCTGAAAGTAAATTTTGTCTAATTTTTCTAAAGAATTTTATCATTGGTTAGCGGTTTCTGATAATGAAGCACAACGTTGTTGTGTATGGTTAGTTGCGTGTTTCAGCAACTAATTTAGTAAACAAAAACGAACGCGAGAAAATTCCGAAGGAATTTTCCAAATAAGCACTTGCCAAAGCAATTAATTATACACGGTGTTAGCTACAGTGATTATGCATAATGTTTAATTCCGAATGACTTTTCTGTCTCTTAAATTATATTTATCTCCACTTTTCAAAAAATAGAATAATTGGTTTTTATTTGGAAGTTCTTTTTGAGTTTCCTCATCGAATGGATTATGTTCAATTGACCAGAACGATTTGTCATAGATAATAACATAACTTTCTCCAATAACTTCCAGAATATCTCCTTTGACCACAATAGCTGTACTCTCATCAATTCCGACACCCAAAAGTTCAGGTTTTTTCTCTAGGATTGTAAACATATCAAACTGTCTATTTCGGCTTAACACGTGTTGGTCAATAGCAATATTTGAAATAAATCCGAATCCAATTTCGTGGTCTCCCATCATTATTTGATTGTTTTTCGTATCTCCTCTTGCTAAATAGGAACCTTGTATAGTTGCGCCTGCTGACGAACCTGCAATTACGCCACCTCTGTCCAATAATTTTAATAGTTCCTTGTGTACTTTGGTATTTAAATAACTATCTGCAATTCTCCAATGTCTACCACCTGTAAAATAAATACCTGTAGCTTCTTTAATCGGTTTAACAAAATCATCTGTATTTACCTCAATAGAATCATTTGTATGTAGAACAGTAAAATTAGGTATTCCATATTCTTTGAAATTTCTTTTTAATAACAATGTATCTATTTCATTGTTCCTCACAAACGCTGTTGGTATAACTACTATTTTTGCAGAATCTCCGCCAGCCAGTTTCCGAAATTCTTTCATAATATTAGTGTGTCCAATATCTCCACCACCAATCGCTATAAGTGTTCCATTTTCATTTCCTGTAGTTACTTTATTTTCCTGTGCTATACATACAATAGGTAAGAGTAGTGTGATAAAAAATACGAATGATATTTTCAACATTTGTGGTTTTTAATTGTTCTACGTTAGTTTTTAGGTCATTGTAGCTAACGTGTTTGTGTATGGTTAGTTGCGTGTTTCAGCAACTAATTTAGTAAACAAAAACGAACGCGAGAAAATTCCGAAGGAATTTTCCAAATAAGCAACGACCAAAGCAATTAATTATACACGGTGTTGCCAGTAGTTTTTTATTTTAAATATCCTCCATTAAATTTTCCATTACTTGAATTTTACCAATCATATTTCGTTGGACACTTTTTGATTGATTTCTCAAATAATTTTGCTCAATAAAATCCGATAATCTTTCAAAATCTTCATTTGTTTTTACGAAGATGTATTTGATATCTTTATAATTAAATTTTAGACTGCAATGTTCTTGTAAAATACTATTGTTATTTTCTCTTATATCAATGTTGTCAAAAATTTCTTTTTCTAAAAATGCTCTTATTTCTGGTATTTTTGAAGCTGCTTTTTCAATTTCTCCAAAAGGAACATATCTCCATTCTCTCTCGTCGTAAAAATTGTAAAGTTTATCTTGAAATTTACCATCTTTATACATATGTCCTTTTGATGACTTATAGTAATTTTTAAGAATTTGAAGTAAACCTAAAAATTGATTGCTTTCATCACTTACTTTCATTTCAAACGTCTTCCACAAAATAAATCTTATTAAGTCTGCAGTAGAACTATGTTCATAAACATAAGTTACAGGTGAAATTCCTTTCGAGCTTCCCCATTCTTTTGTCATTCCTAAGCCGAAGAATCCGTACTTATTTACGTGTTCACTTATTGAAGCAAGACCAATGTCACAGAAACAAACCATTGGTTGGGCAACCATTTCAGAACCATTTGTAAAAGGTGTAAAAAAACCTATTTCTTCAATGCAATATCTGGGTGCAAAACCATTGGTTAAAATATTTTCTAAAAATTCAATTTTGGGTGTAATGTGGAATAGTGTATTTGCGCTTAAGTTCATAGTTTTTATTCAATCAGTTTAGTTAAATCAACACTCGTAATTTCTTCAAATATTTGAGCAGCTAATTCCGTGTCAATTTTTCCCATTCCAAAACTTACAATCTTTCCAATAAGCATCATTTTCAAATCCTTTTTGCTGATTTTTTTACTTTTTCCTTTTAGTTGTTCAATTTCATCAAATATTATTTCTTGTCCATAACCCAGTTTCTCAAGTTTTTCCAATACAGAGTTAATTCGGTCGTGAAGTTCAGTAAGTTCCTTTAGAGAGTAGTCAACATCGTCATCTGTTAATTCACTTTCTGGAACTTGGTAATTTTCAAATATATTTTGTTGGCGTTGAATTTCAGAGTTTAAATTCCGAATGTTGCCCAATTCAGAACGATTGATTCTCTCTTTTTCTTTTAAAAAATTCAGTTCTTGATTCTGTCTTTTTTTTGTTTCACTATCGATTGCTTTTGTCAAGTAATCTTGATTTCGAGATAATTCTTTTCGTTTATCAGCCAGTTTTTTTTCAAAGTCAGCAACTTTCGAACTTATACGAATTAGCTCTTTTGATTTACCATCTATTTGTCTTTGATAACTTTGAATTGTAGAAAGATTTTTCGTTGAGAAAGCTCTTTTAGATAAATCATTGATTTTAGAATTCAAATCGACTTCTTTTTTCCTTTCAGCAACTTGCTTTTTCATTAAATCCGCAATTTGAGAATTTATTTGGCTGACTTTATTTCTGTAACTACTTACTGACATTATTGGTTGGGTTCAAATTACTGGCAACGGTCTTGTGTATGGTTAGTTGCGTGTTTCAGCAACTAATTTAGTAAACAAAAACGAACGCGAGAAAATTCCGAAGGAATTTTCCAAATAGGCAACGACCTAAGCAATTAATTATACACGTTGTTGTAAGTAGTGTTTTTTTGCTTACCTGCTCAATTTTAGTATTCGGAATGCTCCTTGAATTACCAATGCAAAAACGATTGTTCCGATAATCAAATCAGGTTTACTCGAACTCAACCAATTTACCAAAAGTCCAGCGATTACTACGCCTAAATTGATAATCACATCATTCGAGGTGAAAATCATACTAGCTTTCATATGTGCCTCGTCTTTGCTTTTTGACTTTTGCAAAATGTAAAGACAAATTCCGTTTGCTATAAGTGCAAAAATAGAGACGATAATCATTGTTGAAAAATCGGGAAGTTTCTCGTCTCCAAAAAATCTCCTTAAAACTTCTACAAATCCAATAATCGCAAGTGTTATTTGAAAATATCCAGCAAGTTTGGCAATCCGTTTTTTCTTTATTACTGTTCCGCCAACCGCAAACAAGCTAATTCCGTAAACAAAACTGTCCGCAAGCATATCTAAACTGTCGGCAACAAGTCCCATTGATTTTGAGATAATTCCTGTTGTCATTTCGATTATGAAAAACGCGAAATTTATTGCAAGTACAGACCAAAGTAGCTTTTTCTGATTTTCGTTTTCTTTAAATTCCGTTTGGTCGGTTTCTTCCGTTGAGATTTTCTTTCCGCCTAAATTCAGTTCGATAACTGACTTTTCGATTTGGTCAATTTCTCCGCTGTGAAAAACGGTCAATTTTCGATTCGGAATGTCAAAGTCCAAATTGGCAATACTTGAAATTCCGTCCAATTTCATTCGGATTAAATTTTCCTCCGATGGACAGTCCATTTTGGTAATTTCAAATATTGTTTTGTTCATTCAAATTCGTGGGTTTTCGGCATTACTTACAACGGTCTTGTGTATGAAACGTAGCGTATAAAAAGTCGCTAATTTTTCGGATTTAACACGAGCCGAATTTTTTATTTTTATGTTTAATTTTCTTTTCTAAATATAACCAAATAAAAAATTTGGCGTACTTTGTAAATATACAAAAACCTCTCGGAAAGCCTATAATAGCTATGTTTTATACACGTTGTTGTAAGTAGTGCTTTTTACGTTCTGCTTTGTTTTCCGATGTTTGTTATTTAGTTCAAATGTGAGCGTTGGCAAGACATACTCTTTTGCAATTTTTGGCTTGTGTTTTGGCTGAAGCGAATTGCAAATGTGTATGGCTTATGCGTTGGCATTTTTCACTAATTCAATTTCTTCTTTAGTTAGTTCATAAAGTTCATATACTATTTTGTCCATTTCATTATCATTCCGTAAAATAAGCGATTCGAGTTCTACAATTTTATCTTTCTCTTGGTTAAAATATTGTAACCATTCTGCTTCTTCACTAATTGCGATAGAGATTTTTAATCTTTTAAGCTCTTTTAAAAAGTCTTTAAATTCTAATTGATACCAATTTTGCAATTTTCTGCTAATTTTTTCCAATTCAAATTTCGATTTTAGAAGTGTCGAGAAATTATTAGCTAATGTTTCTACTTCCAATCTATACTTATTGGCGTTTTCTACTAAAACTTTTGTTTGACTTACGTCTGTTATTTGTCTAAATGGTATTTTTTGAAGTAGTAAGTTATTCACACTTATATAGCCTCCAGCCATATGTTTATCGGAAAATTTATATCTAAAAAACCAATTAATTAGTTTAGAATTGATAATTAATTGGACTTGGTACAATTTGTCTAATTCTCCGCAAATACTATAAACACTTACAGCTGGTGCGTATTCCCCTTTCGAATCTAAAGACGCTTCAATAATTTTAGTCATTCCAGCTACCATAACTTTTGGTTTACAGAATAAAGCCCATTTACCTTCGGATATTATTTCTGAATCATAAGTTATAAATGGTTTTATGTAATCTTTCTTCTTGTATCTTGTTATGTTGTTGGTGAAAATATGTGGGTCAATACTGCCAGTAACTGTTAACCTTTTTGAATCATCATTTATTTTACCATCTGTAACACATTGAGCATAGTTGGTAAATTGAAATCCATTTATTCCTGGTTCAAAACTTAAATCATTGTTTAAGGTGTTTTTAGATTTTTCAATTTTTGAAATGATTGAATCACTCTCCTTGTCAATAGAATCTAAATACTTTAGATTAATGAAATCCCATTTTCGATGAATACCAAACTCCTCAAAAGCACCTTGTTCTACAATTATTCTATCGACAGAATTTTGGTTCTTTTGTTTTTGTTTATTTTTTGAGATTGTTATAATTATAGGATATACAGAAGCGTCTGTAAAGACATTTATATTTGAATAATCTATAACTTCCTCAAATGTGTAGTTTTTGCTAATTAAGTCAAGTAAGCTTTTCGAGTATTTTGCACTTAAAAATTTATTAGGAATAATAAAAGATAGATATTGTTTTTCCTTAACTAATCGCATTCCTTGTTCAATAAATGGAATGAAAATGTCATAATTACCAGATTGTGCACTTTCAAACTTATCATTCCAATGATTAATTTGGTTTTGCATTCCGTGTCTATGCATATCTTTATTGGATACGTATGGCGGATTTCCAATAATAATATCAAAACCACCTTTGCTAAAAACATCAGGAAATTCTTTTTCCCAATTAAATGCTTTATCTCCTGCAATTTCTGGGTCTTCAATTAAGCTATTCCCACATTTTATATTGTCGCTTAAAGATGTTAGTTTTCTCCCTTTTTGAGCTGTATGTAACCATAATGCAAGTTTGGCAATTTCAATTGCCTCTTCATTGATGTCTACGCCATAAATATTTTTCTCTAAAATTGCATTTTCAACATCACTTAAAACCAAAGCATCTTTGTTGTATTTAGCCGAGAGTTCATCAATAAACTTATGTTCTTCTAATAAAAACTCCAATGCTTGATTTAAAAAAGCACCAGAGCCACAAGCTGGGTCACAAATTGTCAATTGCAATAGCCAATCTCTATAAGATTGAAGATTATCCAATCGTTTTCTGCTTCGTTGTTTTGCTGGTTGATAATTGTCATCGTTGATTTCAAGTTCTTTTTTCTTTGCTTCACAAAGTTTACCAACCGTATTATCTACAATATATTTAGTGATATACTTTGGCGTATAAAAAACTCCTTCCTTTTTCCGTTTGGTTTTTCCTTTGTCATTCGGAATGCCAGCTAATTCCAATTGAATTTCTTCAATTTCGGTTAGAGAATGTTCAAATATATGTCCAAGAATATTTACACTTACTTCGCTTTCAAAATCGTAGTTACTTAAATTTAATGTGTGCTTGAAAAGTAAGTCATCATTTATATTGATGTTGTCTAATATTTCATCAGATGCAAATAAACCTCCGTTATAAGCAAAAATAGCTTCTCTAATTCCTCTTGCTGGACGACCTACATTTAAAACATTAAAATATTGCTTGAAAATTGAATATAATGGTTTGTGGTCTCCAAAATCTACATCGTCTTTCCATTTTTCAATAATTTGGTTAATTGAGTTTGGTGGAACTAATAACCTGTCTTCTGCGAAAAATATGAATAGGAAACGGTCAAGTAACTTTTGTGTTTTCTTAAATAAAGTTAGTTTGTCGTATTCTGGATTTTCTTTTTGAATACTGTCAAAAATGTCGTTTCTAAATTCAGAGTAATCTTTGTAAAGCTTTTTGGTAATGTTCGCTTCTTGCTTTATAGATTCGTCTTTAATTTTTTTTGCAAGGTCTTTTAAAAGATACTTTGACGAAAGACAAAGCCAAAGTATTTCAAAGCGTTCTTTTGTGAGTTGAAATAGATTAAATTCCTCAAAATCGACTGCGTTGTCTATGTAAAATCGCAACTTTTCAAAGTTGGAAGTAATTACATAATTACAACCTGGTTGGTTGTTTTTATATCCAAATGCTTGAGTTTCTACTTTGCTTAAATCCGTTGTGTTTGTTCCTTTCAGTTCAATTACAGCAAGAGCTTTGTCGCCTTTTAAAATTGCTCCATCTGTTTTTTTTGAACCTTTAAAGTTTTTTAACTCGGTTGTCAGATTAAAACTAGGTGTTGGGTTTTTAACGTAGCCAAAAACGTTTACGAATAAGTCAATTAGAAATTCGCCTTGATACTGTTCCTCTTTGGAATTTCGGATGTTTTCTTGAATCGTCGGATTATGGAAATGGCTGGTAAATCGCTCGTAAGCTTGATTGACTTTTTCGGACTCCAATCCTTTTAAATATTTGTTTAGAACAGAGTTCTGAAATAAGCTCATAAAATTTTAATCGTTTTTCTCAAAGTTAATATCATTTCGAGCGTTGGCAAGAAACAGCTCTTTTATTTTTTTCAGCTTTGGCTTTTCGCGTTGGCAAAAAAAATAAATGTGCTGTTTGCGCGTTGGCTTTTTTTAGTTCAAATGTTCATTTTATCACGATTTCTGCATTACTTACAACGTTTCTGTATAAGAATAGTGCGGTTTTGCGTGCGAGGAATTTCCGCAGGAAATTCAGAAGTAGCAAAAGTGGACTATTCGTTGATTTAGCACTAAACTAAGCATTATTTTTATACGTTGTTGCCTACTGTAGTTTTTTCGTTTTTACTTTCTTAAAATTCTAAAAAAAAAATCGCGAAAAACAAACTAGCCAAAAATTCAGACGCATTTATTCCGTTCAGATTTTCAATTCAGCAAACTGGCTCAATTCCGCAAGAGTGAATTTCAGCGTTCAGATCTGATTTCCGCAACGTTTATAAATTCCGTATGAGTGGTAAGTCCGCAACAGGCTTAATTCAGATTTCGAGAAAAAAATTCAGCGTAGAGATTGGCAAAAGTCAGATGATTTTCAATTCCGTATTGCTCGCGCTTGAGTGGATTCCGCTATTGTAGGCAACGGTCTTGTATATGAAAAGTAGCGGATTTTAAGCACAATTTTTTCAGTTTAAACAGACCTTTTATTTATTCATTTTCTTTTGATTAATTGACTTAACCGCTATTTTTTATATACGTTGTTGGCAGTTGGTGTTTTTCTACCGTAACACCGTTTATTATTTTAATCCAGTCCGTAAAAATACGCTTGTTAAATATATCCAAAATATCGTAAATACGATGTGGATTGTTGTTTCAAAGGTCTTGCCTTTCCAAAGTTTCGTTGAATACACAAAGAGTTGAAAAATTAATCGGGTTGCCCAAAAAAATCCAAGTCCGAGTGCTATTGTTCTTCCAAATTTGGTTTGAGTTAAGTCTGTTGCAGATGTCAGACAAAGTAAGCCCATTAGAAATACCACAAAGGCAATGAAAAAGGTATGAACTGTCATCATTTGTCGGTTTATCAAACTCAAGGATTTTAGTTCTTCTTTCCAGCTAAAATATTTTGGAAAAAAGACGTGAATTGACGCTAAAGCCATTAATAAAACTCCAATAATTTTTAAGTGTACCTCCATTGTTATTTAGACTCGAAAATTGACATAAACGGTGTGAATTTTGTTTCGTTGATTGATGTAAAACCAGCTTCTTTGAACGCCTTAACCCAAGTTGTTTTTGAAAAGAAATGTGTAAAGCCGATGGTAAAAGCAAAAAAGTTAGGTAAATCCCTTAAATGTTCCACCATAATTACATTTCCATTGGGTTTGCAAACCCTTCTGCATTCTTTTAAAAACTGTATTTTTTCGTCTTGTTTCCGTATTTCGTGGATAGCTGAAAGTAAAAAAATGTTGTTAACCGAATTGTCTGATAGTGGAATTATATTTGATTTTATTTGTTCGGTGTTTGGATAGACCAAACTGACTTTTCTTGCTCTGATTATTGCAGGTTCTGTATGCTGTTTGGCATTGTAAAAATCATAAACTTGTAATTCTGATTTAGGCAAAACGTTTTTTATGATATAGCTTGTTTCATCAAAACCGGCATTGATATTTAGATTAAGATTTTGTTTTGAATCGTCAAGATTTATTTTTTTTAGCCAGTCGAAATGATAGAAACCTGAAAAATCGTAAACGTAGGCGGAAACGATTAAGGGCATTGTAAGACCGTAGATAAACCCACAAATGACCAACCAAAACAAGTTATTATTCCAGTTGAAAATATATTTGCTTCCAATAATTAGCACCAAAGCAATTAGTCCAAACACGTAAAAATGCCTGTTGAAACTTAAGATATTAAGAACTCCCTGAAATTTTCGTCTGCTTATTTCCATTTTTCAATTTTACCTTTTTCCCAATGATATGGTATATTCTTAATCTCAAAAGCATTTGCCAGAACTATGTTTTGAAGTTTCAAACTGTTCAGAAAATCAAAATGGTAACTTTCCACTTTTACAGGTACGGGTTTCCAATTTTGTCGAACGCCCAAAATAGTAAGTATGGTTTTATCTTTTTTGTTAACGGTAAAAGTATGAGGCAAAGGACCTGCAAACTTTCGAGCATCCTTCCAGTCGGTAAACGGGGAGTTTTCAGGGATTTTTATTTCGTTATTAGTTTGTTCAACTGAAATTTGAAATTTTGATTGTTCGGATTTAATGGTTCGTAAATTTCCGTTTGTTGTTTTCGTGATGTCTGTTGTAGTGTAATTGTAATGTGTGAATACATTACCAAATAATTCCATTTTCTTTTTGTCAGTTTGCGATTTGATGATGTACAAACCTCTTAATCGTTTTCCCGCGTTGTTGGTGTAGCGGACAAAAATTCGATAACCGATTAGGAAGAAATCATTACCCATAAATTTTGGAAAGCCCTTTGGTTTAAGCCCTTTTGTCTGAACCATTGCAATTGCTAAAAAAGCCCATTTGTCTTGAAAAGTGTCCAATTCCAAACATTTAGGAATGAAATTTTGAAGTTGTTCTTTGGGCACGGCAAAGGTCATAACCAACGAACTTTCAAAAAATGCTTCAACGGCAAACGGATGGTTTTTTAGGAAGTTCATATTGTGATAGGTGAGTTAGGTTTTTTGTTTAAAACAAATTCGTTGTAGTAAACAAGTCCGATGAATAGGAAAGCAAAAATAATATTTAGTTTTCCCCAGAGAAGCAAGTCAGGAACAGCAATAAATTCAATGATGTTCATTGTTGCAACAACTACCATTTGAAATATGGCGTTTAGTTTTGATTTAAATTTTGTCAAAATCCAAATTGCCATTACAATTTCGGCAAGTCCGATGAGAATTGTTAGCATTCTGGAATAATCGTTTCCTAAAATTCGGGCAACAATTTCTTCGTGTCGGGGAACGAGGTTTAACACTTTGCAAAAAAGCCCATTCGCTATCCAAATGGCTGCAATAAGATAAATCAGTATTTTACTTTTTTTTTCGTTTGTCAATGTTTTTCGGGGTTTTCCTTCACACTTACTGCCAACGGTTTTGTATAAGATTAGTTGCGTGGTTAAGCAACGAATTTAGCAAATACAAACCGAATAGAAAATCCGCGAGGATTTTCGTAAGTAGGCTAGAACCAAGCAATTAATTTTATACGTTGTTGGCAACTGGCTTTTCTTTCCGATTTCTATTTGTCAATCGAAACTAAAACTTTTTCAATTCCGAGTTTTTGCCATTCTCCATTTCTGAATTCTGGTCTTGACCTTAAATTTCCTAAAACTCCCGAAGTTTCTCTAAATCTGTTAGCATTCCAAACTTTTTGTTTAGAAGTTCCGTTTTTATAAAATGTCGTGATATAAGCTGTTTTGGTCAATAAAAGTCTCCTTTTAAATTCATATTCCGTTGACGGATTTAATTCAATTGGTAAAATTCCATTTGAATAGTCAACTATTCTTTCTTTAGAAAATTCTCTTTTTGGTAATTCACTTTGTGTTGGTAGTGCATTTTTTGCTCTAATCTCAATTCTCAAATTTTCCAAAACAGACTCAATTAATTCGCCATCATATTGGTCAAGAAAATCTTGTTTTATAAGTTCCGATATTTTTTCTTGATAATTTTCATCGAGTAGTTTTTTTGTCAGTTCCTTGTGTTCCTCTCTGCGATTTAATTTTTTTAGTCCATTAAGAGTAAAATTCCGCAATGATTCTTGGTTAAAATTTTCTTTAGCAAATATTTCGACAAATTTTAATCCTTTGTCATTATCCTTTGTGAACTTTATTGTTTCTAAAAGTATTGGGTCTTCTTGTTTTGCTAAATTTCCATCGTAAAAAATTTGGATTCCTTGTCCGATTAAAATTCCGTATTCGAGTTTTAACTGACGCATATATGAAAATAACTGTTGTTGGAATCTTGAATTAAGTGGAATGTTTGGTTGTTTAATTTCAATCACGAACAATTTTCTATTATCGGAATCTTTTATTACAAAATCAGGTGTAATTCTGTTTGAGGCACCAACTTGAAAGGAAGGTCGAATTTCTATATCTCCAGAATATTCTTTCCAATCCAAAACTCTTAAAGCTTGGACTACGTTTAGTTCAAAATCACTTTCGCTAATATCAGTCCGAATATTGTCGGATAATATAAAGCAGATTTCATTCCATTTTTCGTTGTTCATTTTCGATTTTCTCTGTTTTTTCAGCTTGTTGCCAACGTGTTTGTGTATGATTTCGTTGCGTGTTTGAGCAACTAATTTAGCAAATACAAACCGAATAGAAAATCCGCGAGGATTTTCGTAAGTAGGCGAGTACTAGCAATGAATTATACACGTTGTTACCTACAGTTTTTTATTCCGATTTATTGCAATTACCAAAGTTGAATTCGGTAAAAGTTTAATTGTTTTTCTAATTTTGCTGTCATAACGATTCATTAATTTTATTTCTTTCGTAATTCGGATAATGAGATATTCAGCACTCTTTTCAGATTCGTAAGAGTATTCAAGTCCGTTAATTATTAAATCACAAGCTCCATCTATTAACGATAAATCATAATATTCTCCATTGTATTCAATTCCGATTGAGTTTGAGTAAGCGTAGGTTTCGTATTTAATTTCCGTCTTTCCGCTTGTTGTTTTTCCAGTATATTTTTTAT
This sequence comes from Algibacter luteus, assembly GCF_900141715.1. GTDB lineage: Bacteria > Bacteroidota > Bacteroidia > Flavobacteriales > Flavobacteriaceae > Arenitalea > Arenitalea lutea. The sequence continues at coordinate 219,647 of NZ_FQYK01000005.1, forward strand.
AACTCACATCATAAACTTCATCTTCATCTTTTTCTATTTCCAATTTTGCGTAACTGCCTTGAAAATCCAATAAAGACTCTTTGTTTTTAGAATTTTTCAGAATTAAAATCCCGTTTATAGTTCCACTAAATTTTCCCGATTCTAAATTTTGAAAAACAGATCCAAATCCGTTTCCATTAATTGAAAGAGAATCATTTTGTCCAAATAAGGGAATTGATATAATAATCAATAAAATTTGAATTTGAGTTCGGATGTTTTTCATAATTGTAGGTAACGGTCTAGTGTATGATTTCGTTGCGGAAAAATCCGCAGGATTCTTTCCGCTTGAGTAGAAAGATAACAAATGCGCGTGAATTTTCGCTAGAAAATTCCGCAGCAATGAATTATACACAATGTTACCTGTAGTATTGAACGGTGCGTTCTGCTTGCGTACTGCTTTAAAGTCTGCGTAACATTCCGTTCTGTTTTTCAATCCGCGCAACCATTGGTTCTGTTTTTCAATCCGCGCAACCATCCGTTCTGTTTTTCAATCCGCGCAACATTCCACTTTTTTTTATCCGCTTAACAATCCGCTTTTCTTTTTAATCCGCGCAACATTTCACTTTTTTAAAATCCGCTAACAATTTGATTTTTTAAGACAATTTAGAAGGCAGGAGCGTAGTATATTTCACATTAAAATTCGCAAACCTGAGATGAGAGAAATATTACAGGTAACGGTTTAGTACATGAAAAGTAGCGTTTTTGAAAACGTTATTTTCCGATGTTTAAATTTAATATTTTTTTGTTTTAGAAACATTCTATTTAACTAAATGAAGCTATTTTTTATGTACATTGTTGTGCTTTCGTACTTAATCAACATCCCCAACTTGAATTATTAATTATTACTAATTGTTCTTTTTCTCCGTTCTCTTTTGTTCTAATAATTTTTAAGAATACTCGACTTATCCAAAACTCAATCGGAAGTTTATTAATTGAATCAGCCTTGTTAATTTCCTCTGTGATGTATTCTCCTTTTAATTTTAAAACTTCTCTTTTTATCTTTTCAAAATCACTCTCAAGTTTTTGTTCTTTAATTTTTCGATTGTAGTTTGATGTTTTAAAGAAAAAATTAGAAGAATCTTTTAATTTCTCATATTGTTCAATTTTTTTCCAATTTTTCAGTTCTTGAAATTGTTTTTCTCCAACATAAACGGTCAAATTATTTTCTAAAGCTATAAATAACTCAAATTTGTCGAACTTATTTTTTGGTTGAATTTCAATCAATCTATTCTCAAAATTAAATCCAAGTTCCTCATCAAATATTAGAGTGTCTTTATCAATAATAAAATTATCATTAAATGTTGAGTATCCATTAATAATTAATTTATAATTGTCAAAATCTATTGATAATTTATTCAATTCATCATTTTCAGCTGACCTGAATTGTTCAAATTTTAACTCGTTATTTTTAAAATTATTTTCATCTTCAGAATCGAGCTTTTCAAATTTGACTTTTGGTTCAATTTTAGTTGAATCAATCTTTTTTTCAGATTTATCTTTACAACTTAAAGTTGAAATCAGAATAATTAATATGAGTGTTATCTTTTTCATCGGTATGAAGCACAACGTGTTTGTATAAGAATAGTTGCGGTTTTGTGTGCGAGGATTTTCCGAAGGAAAATCAGACGTAACAAAAGTGCAACTACCTTTGATTAAGCCTAAAATAGCAATTATTTTTATACGGTGTTGTGCATAGTACTTTTATTCTTTTCATAAATCCATTTGGTCGTATAAATACTTAAAATTCCGCCTAAAATTGTAGCCCAACCAACAAAAATCCAACTCCACAAACAAAACACTAATACTCCAAAAATTCCTAGTAATGGGTCAATCGGTTGAGAAAAAAAATGTTCGTTCAAAATCCAATATCGGAAGTTCAATTCCAAGGTTATAATATACCAACACAGCCAATGAGAAATTAATCCAGTCATTATTGCCACAATTATATAACTCGTATGGTTAAATCTATTCTTTTTCTCAATTAGATATTTCGCAATTAGTTTTGCCGTTATAAATCCAGAAATTCCAGAGTAGATATAGAAATAATCATAGTCTTTATTTGTTGTTGTATATGCAATCCAAATTCCAACAATAATTCCAATTACAGAAAATAATAATCCAAATATGGTTGAGAAAGATTTGATTTTCATTTAGGTCGTTTCGGTATTATGCACAACGTGTTTGTATATGGTTTGTTGCGTGGTTTAAACAAGTAATTTAGTAAATAATTACCGACAAAGAAAGTCCGCGAGGACTTTCGTAAGTAGACTAGAACTAGCAATAAATTATATACGGTGTTAGCTACAGTAATTTATCTATCAATCTTACAAATTCCTCACCATTTTCATTCCGTTTCACAAACTTTCCATTTATTTTTTTGTAAGTAATTCCTCTAATATTAGTTTTTGTTATAATTCCATTTTTGTCAAGTAAAAAGGTTTTAGGGAAACTGTAAATATTATAGTCGTTATGTATTTCTTTTGCATTTATAATATGGGTAAAATTAAATTCCCTTTTTCTTATAAACCTTCTAATTTCCTTCTTGCTATTATTAGTTATTGCTATAAAATTCACTTTATCAGAATATTTTGTTACTAATTCATTTAAAATTGGAATTTCCTCTATACAAGATTTACAAGTAATACTCCAAGCTATTATTAATGTTGGTTTTCCTATTAATATTTCAGAATTAACTTTTTTATCTGCAAGTGTTTTTATGTCGTGAAAAATAAATTTTTCTCCAATTAATTCCTTTTTGTTCGTTTTTTTACTGTTGACAATTTCATTTGTATCAACTACTATTTTTTTTAGAGGTGTTTTTTCTACTTCTTGACAGCTTAAAAAGAAAATCAATAGTAATATTAATAAATTTCTCATAGTCGTTTTTTATTGTAGCTAACGGTTGGTATAAGAATAGTGCGGTTTTGAGTCCGAGGATTTTCCGTAGGAAAATCGGAGTGACCAAATACGCACTAACCTTTAGATTTAGGATTAAACTTAAGCATTATTTTTATACAATGTTGTAGCACGTTTTTATTTATTTAAGAGGTTTTTGTTCTTTCTCTAATTAGCATAAAACTCATAATTATAATAATACTTATTCCGACTACTAATAATCCGTATTTGAATAATCCTGTTAATAAAAATGTTCCAAAACTCCCATACCTAAATTTGTTTGATTTTTCAACTAGTTCAGATATGATGTTAGAATTTTCTAAAAAAAAGAAAAAGACAATACATAATAAAGCAATAATGTAAAGTCTCACAATTTTATATTTTCTTTTATTCATTATAAATCATAGCTAGTCAGAACAATAATTAGAACCACATAAAATACTGTGCCTAGACTCATCAAAATCAATTTTCGTCCCATTTTGTCGTCTTTACTTCGTTTAAGTCCTGAGTTATATGTTGGATTATAAGTTCCACTTAATTTTACTAATATTAGATATACAGGTCCTAAAAAAAAGAGAACAATATCTGAGTCAGGGTATTTTTTTGATTCACTCATTGATTCGCAAATGTGCTACAACTTATTATATGTGGATAAATATATTATTTAATTTCTTATTTCATTCCGTTTCGGGATGATAAGAGGAATTTTTCTTCCTCTTTTTGTGATTTTGATAATTGCTCTAAAGCGTTGTCTAAAGGACTTGTAATCGACAAAATATCTTTCCGTGCTACATGTGTATAAATCATCGTGGTTTTAGGGCTCGAATGCCCTAATAACTCCTGGATGTGTCTCAACCCAACACCGCGCTCTATTAAATGTGTCGCGTAACTATGCCTTAAAGTATGTGGCGTCACCTTTCCTAAAATCCCAGCTTTTTTACAAGATTGATACATAAATTTTCGAACACTACTAGCAGTGTACGCCTCCTTTTTCTGGCCTTCAATTAAATAAACCGTTGGTTTATATATTCTTAAATAATGATGCAACAAGGGCAATGTGCTTTCTGCTAAAACAACATACCTGTCTTTTCTGCCTTTGGCGTTTTTTATATGTATTTGTTTCCTGTCTATTTTTAAATCTTCAATTTTTAAATTAATTAATTCACTTATCCTTAATCCGGCCGAATAAATTAAAGCCAATATCGTTTTATGCTTTAAATTCTCAGTCACTCGCAATAACCTTATCACTTCGTTTTGCGATAACACATTAGGAAGTTTTTTTGAAGCCGATGGGCGCATCAGTTTTAAATCGTCAATATGGGTATTCGGGTAAAAAACAATAAATAATTTCAAAGCACTTACAAATTGTCGTTGTGTGCTAATGGCATATTTTCGCTTTACAAAAACGGTTTCAATAAATAATTCAACATCTCTATTATTCAATTTAGAAATATCCTTTGCATTGTAAAACTCTATAAAATCTGCCATAAAATGAGCGTAGGTATCAACGGTACTTTTGCTATAACGCTTCCCTTTTAAGTACAAATAAAAACCATTTAATAAGTTCTTGTTGTCTAGCGTCAAGTTTCTAATGCGTTTTTTAGGAAATTGTTTGGTTGGCATGCTCGTATCCAAAACAGCATCAGCATTCACCTTGGCTTTTCCCTTTAATAACTCAAGAACTAGCTTTAAATGTTCGGGCGTATTCTTTATATACCATGTTTTTAGATTTTGACTCCATATAATTTCTGGAATGTCTCGCAGAATATTAATTAAAGTCGCATTATACTTGAAATTAATGGTAATTTGATGTGCCTTTCTATGATATTTACGATCTAAAGTAACTAAGGGCAATACGCTCATGTAATGAAATATTTTCTTAAAAATAATAAATTCCTACAAATAATCCATGTTCAAAATTAGGAGTTTATCAACCATGTACATTTTATATATTTTAAAATGCATTATTTTATCTTACTTTTACATTCCACAAAAAAAAATCAAATTTGATATCACCAGCATCCATAGATCAAGTGTTTGAAACCGCCCGAGTAGAGGAGGTTATAGGTGATTTTGTGCAACTTAAAAAAGCAGGAAGTAATTTTAAAGGACTAAGCCCTTTTAGCGACGAGCGTTCTCCAAGTTTTATGGTATCGCCAGTGAAACAAATCTGGAAAGATTTCTCTACCGGAAAAGGTGGTACAGCCGTATCTTTTCTTATGGAACACGAGCATTTTACCTATCCTGAAGCCATAAGATATTTGGCAAAAAAGTATAATATTGAGTTAGAAGAAACGCAGCAATCTTCAGAACAAAAAGAAAAAGCTAACGAGCGTGAAAGTTTGTATTTGGTAAGTGAATTTGCAAACGATTACTTCAAGAAAATACTTCATAAAACCGATCAAGGTAAGGCCATAGGCCTAAGCTATTTTAAAGAACGTGGTTTTACTGAAGAAACTATTAAAACCTTCGATTTAGGGTATGCCTTAAACGAATGGCAAGCCTTTACCGATGAAGCTTTAAAGCAAGGCTATAATATTGATTATCTGCAAAAAACTGGGCTTACCATTGTAAAAGAAGATAAGCGCTTTGATAGGTTTAAAGGGCGCGTTATGTTTCCTATAAAAAGCATGAGCGGACGTGTTTTAGGTTTTGGCGGACGTATTTTAATTTCCGATAAAAAAGCAGCTAAATATGTAAACTCGCCAGAGAGCGATATTTACCATAAAAGTAAAGTGTTGTACGGTATATATCATGCCAAACAAAGTATTGCTAAAGAAGATAATTGTTATTTAGTTGAAGGCTATACAGATGTCATTCAGTTTCATCAAACAGGAATAAAAAATGTAGTATCTTCTTCCGGAACTGCGTTAACTTCAGAACAAATAAGACTTATAAACAGACTTACCAAAAACATTACCGTGCTTTTTGATGGTGATGCAGCTGGTATGCGCGCATCGCTTCGCGGGATAGATTTAATTCTAGAACAAGGCATGAATGTTAAGGTGTGTTCGTTTCCTGAAGGTGAAGATCCGGATAGTTTTGCGAAACAAAACACCCTTGAAGAGCTAAACACCTATTTAACCGAAAATGCTAAAGATTTTATTCAGTTTAAAGCCTCAATTTTATTTGAAGATTCTAAAAACGATCCTATAAAAAAGGCAGAAACCGTTCGCGATATTGTAAATAGTATTTCTAAAATTCCAGACCGAATTAAAAAAGAAATCTACATTCAAGAATGTGCCCGAATAATGGATATTAGTGAAGAAGTCCTCTTTAGTACTTTGGCGCAAATCAATAAAAAAGATGTTCAAGAAGAAAATAAAAGGTATAAAACTGAACAAAAAGCCTTCGATGTTATAAAACACGTACAACCTGTTAAAAAAGTTGATGTACAATATATCTTAGAACGAAAAATTATTGAAGTGCTTTTGCTTTACGGTAATAAAACTGAAAATTTTGAAGACCTTGTTTTAAAAGAAAACGATAAAGGCGAATTGGTTTTAGAACCTGTAATCCATCAAGCCAAAGTATTCGAAAAAGTATTTTTAGACTTGCAAGACGATGAAATGGAATTTAGTAATGAAAAGTTTAAAAACCTGTATTACACCATTATTGATAGGTTGAACCAAGATCAAGAGTTTGAACTGAAAACCTTTGTAAATTCAGTAGACCAAGATATGGCTAATGAAATTACAACTATTTTAATGGAAGACGAGCGATATGCTCTAGACAATTGGAATAGAATGAATATTTTTCCTAAAGAAAAAACACACTCCATCGCACAATTGGTAAGCGAAACCATTTTAAGTTTGCGCTGTTTTTTAATCGACCAAAAGGTTAAAGAATTTCAGCAAGAAACACTACAAAATAAAATAGACTCGAATAGAAATATACTTGAAGAAGTAAAAGACTATTCGGGTCTAAAAATGTTGTTGTCTAGAAAATTAAACAGGGTATTGTAAAACTATACCTGTTGGCTAAGTTTTGCTTGGTTTACCAAATCAACTAAATTAGTAACCTTAAGCTTTCTCATAAGTCGAGCTTTGTAAGTACTAACTGTTTTTTCGTTGATATCTAATTCCTTAGAAATTTCTTTGTTTTTTCTACCTATCGTTAGAAGTTTCAATACTTCAGCTTCTCTAGTAGAAAGTTTTTTGTAAAAAGCACCGCCTTTGTTTACTCGAGTACCTAAGGCTAGTTGCTGGGTTAAATCGTTACTTAAATGAATACCACCATCATGTACTTTCAAAATGGCTTCATTAATAGTAATTACATTTACCGATTTGTTTAAATACCCTGCAGCACCAGCTTTAATGGCGTTTATGGCATAAACTTCTTCGGGCTGTGCACTAAGAATTACGGTTTTAATATCCGGAAAATCATTTTTTAAATGACGCAATACTGTAAGTCCGTTTAATTTCGGAAAATCAGTTTCAGTCAAAATAATGTCTACTGGATTTTTCTTTACAAAATCTAAGATGGCTTCGCCATCGTTCACGCTTCCTACAACTTTGATGTTAGGAGAAGCAGAAAAAAGAACCTCTAGTCCCTTCCTCGTAATTGGGTGGTTGTCTGCTATTAATAATTTTATCATAATTGAAAAGCTTTTTTAAATAACTACGTGAGAGATAGTTAGGTTGAGAGAATAAGCTTGCTGTAAATGTAATACTTTTTTAAATAATCTGCAAAAATTACTGTAAATTACTGGGAATTTCGCAAATCGGTATAGGGATCATCTTGTGTTTGTTAGAATTGTTATAGCGTTTATAAATTTTAAATACCTCTTGTTCTCTACCTTTAAAGTCGTTTGCTGTCTTGCCTTCATCATCCATTTTCATAGCCCACTCTAATTCTGGGTAAGATGCGCCAATTTGGTCTTCATCACTTCTGGCATCGCCAAATAAACCATCACTAGGCGCTGCTTTCATAATAGAATCTGGTACTTTTAAAAATTCACCTATTTGGTACACTTCAGATTTTAATAAATCGGCTATGGGGCTTAAATCGACACCACCATCACCATATTTAGTGTAGAAACCAACACCAAAATCCTCCACTTTATTGCCTGTTCCGGCTACCAGTAATTTGTAAAGTCCTGCGTAATAATAAAGTGTGGTCATTCTTAATCTGGCGCGGGTATTGGCTAAAGCCATATCTACAGTGGCTTGGTCGCCTTCCATAAATATTTCAGTTTTAAATTCTTCAAAAACGGGAGTTAAATCGCAACGGGTTTCATCAACATTATCAAAGCGCTCAATTAACTGTGCAATATGCTCATGCGCTCTACTTACATGACTTTCGGCTTGGTGTATGGGCATTTCTACGCATAAAACATTTAAGCCTGTTTTAGCACAAAGGGTAGAGGTTACAGCCGAATCTATGCCGCCAGAAACACCAACTACGAAACCATTTACGCCAGCATTTGTAGCGTATTCTTTTAGCCAATTAACAATGTGATTTACTATTTTTTCTGTTTGCATTATAAATGAATTTTAATCTAAGAATAGTACCTTTGCAAACAAAAATAACCCATACACTCAATTTATAAAAATTTATGCCGTTTAAGTTTTCTATGAAACCTACATTATTGTTTTTAATTATTGGAATAATGGCTGTTTCTTGTAAGAATGAAAGGTCTTTAGAACAAGATATCGCAAAAATAAATACCAATGTGCAAATAGAACGTTTTGATAGACTATTTGCAAATGTTGACTCCCTTAAATTAGATAATTTAAAGACGGCTTATCCTTTTATGTTTTCTGAAAAGTATCCAGATTCTTTATGGCTAGCTAAAAGTAATGATACCTTGCAAGTACAATTGTTTGATGCTGTAGATGAAACTTTTGCTGATTTTGAGAACACAGAAACCGAAATAGAATCCTTATTCAATCATTTAAAATATTATTTTCCAGAGTTTAATCCGCCTAGAATTATTACTACAACTAGCGATGTAGATTACAGAAATAAGGTGATTGTTACAGATACCATTGCGCTTATAGCTTTAGATACGTATTTAGGCACAAGCCACGAGTTTTATAGTGGTATTGCAAATTATTTAAAAGCCAATTTAAATAAAGAACAAATTGTTGTCGATTTGGCTGAGGCTTACGCTAAAAAATACACCTTTCAGCAAGAGCGTAAAACCTTGCTAGATGAAATGATTTACTTTGGTAAACTCTTATACTTTAAAGATGTTATGCTGCCTTTTAAAACCGAAGCGGAGCGTATAGGTTATACCGAAGCGCAACTTAAATGGGCTCAAGCTAACGAAAGTTATATTTGGCGTTATTTTGTAAGTAGAGAAATGCTATTTAGTACAGATTCTAAATTACCGGGCAGATTTATAAATCCGGCACCGTTTTCAAAATTCTTTTTAGAAGAAATAGATACCGATTCACCAGGTAGAATAGGGCAGTATATTGGTTGGCAAATTGTAAGAGCTTATATGAACCAAAACGATGTATCCTTAAAAGAAATGCTTATAAAAAGCACCGAAGATATTTTTAATAATTCTAAGTTTAAACCACGTAAATAATGGCAAATACAATAACTTCAAAAATAGAGCTTAATGTTGAATTGGATGAAAATCGAGTGCCAGAAAAACTGCACTGGACAGCTCAAGATGGAGGCATTACCAATGAAGAAGCTAAAGCTATGATGCTTGCCGTTTGGGACGCCAAAACCCAAGAAACATTGCGTATCGATTTATGGACCAAAGATATGCCGGTAGATGAAATGAAAGTGTTTTTTCATCAAACACTCGTGGCCATGAGCGATACCTTTTACCGCGCAACTCAAGATGAAAAAATGAGTGCGACTATGAAAGATTTTTGCGATTACTTCGCCGAAAAACTAGAATTAAAGAAATAAAAACTTAATCGTTTTTACGAAGAATTAAAAATTCATAGATAAGCCTAATCCGTTACTATTGGCGATTAAACTAAATTCTGGTTTCATCCAATTCGATGCTTTAGAGTCAACCGAGGCGTTATAAAGTTCTACCGCTTGGTTTATGTTTTTGTTAGCACGAGATGCGATTGGTATAGCAACCACGATAATACCTGCACCAACAGCAGCCAAAGTCCAATTCGGATTACCACCACCTATAGAATTCCCAATAGGCCATCCTACGAGCCCGCCACCTACAAAACCTAAAACTCCAGATAAACTACGATTGGTTCTTCCTTTTTTCATGATTTCGAAGGCTTCATTGTTCGATTCTATAATATTGGCCAAATCGCCAATAGAAATCAGTTCATCATTATAAGTGTATTTATAGCCTCCAAACACTTTTTCAATATCTATTTTTTGAGCGTTACAAAAGGCTAGACTTAACATCATTAAGGTTAAAGTAAGAAATGGCTTTTTCATTTTTTCAAGATTTAGGTTAAACATGTTGAGTGATGCTATCGTTTTTATTTAAAGTTTTATGGGTATGTTTTCATTTAAATGATCAAGATATAAAATACCATTTAAATGATCTATTTCATGTTGAAAAATAATTGCTGTAAAACTCGATATCGATTCGGTCTTTTGTTCGTTTTGCATGGTGTCATACGTAATTGTTATGGTATTTGCTCGATTATAAAGCGTTTTACTTCTATCAGGAATGGATAAACAACCCTCGCGCATGGTCTGTTTTTGTTCAGAATAGGAAATAATTTTCGGATTTAAATAAACTTCAAACGGGAAGTTGTCTTTATCAAATCGCTGTACCCAAATGATGTTCTTTAAAATACCTACTTGAGGTGCCGCAATGCCAACACCTAAAGAAGTGCTATCTCTTACCGTGGCGTATAAACGCTTTATGAAATTTTGTAAAATGGGATTGTTAGCATCTGGTTTGATATAGCTGCTTTTCATTCTAAGCAACAAAGAATCTTTTTCATTAGTAATCTTATAAACGCGCATAGGTTTTAAGCTGTCTGCATTCATAATCATTTTAATTTCTTCTTCCGAAAAAGACTTTTTAGTTATGTTTTTCGAACTGGAACATCCAAAAACTAAAACCAATCCAAAAATTAAAATTAATTGTTTTCCCATCCTGGTGAGATAATTAAATGCCGATTATCGGCTACCATTCGTTTATTCTGTTAGAATCTAATTTAATAAAAATAAAAATGAGAATGGTAAAAGCCCATAATCCAGAACCACCATAACTAAACATGGGCAAAGGAATTCCAATGGTTGGTATTAAGCCCATTACCATACCTACATTAATAAAAAAATGAATAAATATAATGGAAGCCACCCCATAACCGTAAACGCGACTAAACTGCGATTTTTGCAATTCTGCCAAATGCAGAATACGCAACAATAATAAAACAAATACAATCACAACAAAGGCACTGCCTAAGAAGCCCCATTCTTCACCAACCGTACTAAAAATATAATCGGTATGTTGCTCTGGAACAAATTTCCCTGTGGTTCGTGTGCCTTCCATAAATCCTTTTCCTGAAAAACCGCCCGAGCTTATGGCTTTTTCCGATTCGTTTAAATTATAAGCAAACGTGCGTTTCATTTGTTCAAGCTTTTCTGGATCTTTTTCCAAACGCAACCAAAGACTTATTCTATCTTGTTGATGTGGTTTTAAGATGCTCTCATAGAAAAATTTCACGCCAAAAGAGATCGCTATGGCAACTAAAACAACGAATATAGATTGAAAAACGCGGAGTCTTTTTTTACTTAAAAAATGATAACCAATCACAAAAATTAAAGTCACAAATGATGCCAGTATAGCTCCGAATTTTAGAGAAAGAATGGAAACGATAATGGCACCAACACCAATGGTTAAGTAATATTTAGGTAAACCTTCGCGATATAAAACAAAAAAGAAGGCACCGTAAACAATTGTACTACCCGTGTCATTTTGAAGTAATACCAAAATGGCAGGAAGAATGATGATTGCAAATGTTTGCAATTGGTCTTTTAATGAATTTATATTCGTGTTAATATCACTTATGTGTTTAGCAACCGCGAGGGCTGTAGCCATTTTTGCAAATTCACTGGGTTGAATGGTCATGCCGCCAATAGCATACCACGACGTGGCACCATTTACATTTTTTCCAAATAGAAAAAGCCCGACCAAAGACAACATGGAAATGATGTAAATGACACTAGAAAACCTTTCGAAAAACTTAGCATCAATAGCCAATAATAGTATAACTAAACCGAATGTGAGAAAAATAAAAACAAGCTGTTTACCAAAAGGCTGAGAGAAATCGAAATAATTGACGTCTGTTCCCGTATGAGAAGCCGATAAAATATTCAACCAGCCAAAACCAACCAATAAGAAGAAAAGAATGATGGTTATCCAATCGAATTTAAAATGCCTGTTAGTTTCTCTAACCATTAATTTTCAGTCTTTTTAATTCGGTTTAATTCTTTTTTTAAACGGTAATACTCTTGCTCTTCAACAATTTGTAAGCTTGTATAGCCATTAATTTTAAAGGGTTCGCCAGAATAAGGTTTGGCATACTCATTTTCAAGGCTATGTTTTAAAAGCCATTCTTCTAAATCACGTCTGGTAATATACCCTTTAATGTGTTTTTCTATCATTAAACTCGCTACTTTACCTGCAAATCTACTTCCCCAATACCCATTTTCAACAAAAACGGCAATAGCTATTTTCGGGTTGTCTTTAGGTGCAAAGGCTACAAATATAGAATGGTCGGTTAATTGCGTTTTTACGCTATCAATAATCGCAAAATTTTCAACCGTTCCTGTTTTTCCACAAATATCAATATCCTTTACTTGCAGCGAAGAGGCGGTACCTTTTTTATACACTTGATACATACCTTCAATTACAGGTTCAAAATGTTCCTTGTTAATACTAGTATATTTTGGTTTTGTAAATTGTTCCGGCAAGGTTTCGCCCTCAATATGTTTTATAATATGAGGGGTGTAATAATGCCCTCTATTGGCAATAGCAGCAGCCATATTTGCTAATTGTATAGGCGTTGTGGCTACTTCACCTTGCCCAATAGCGTTAGAAATGGTGTACGTGGAATAAAACGTACTAGGATAAATACTTTTGTAATAGTCTCTGTCTGGAATTCTTCCTTTTTGACCCACATACAAATCGTTATTTAAGAACTGACCCAAGCCAAAACTTTGGGCGTGATTGCTCCAGGTATCAATTCCCTGGGAAGCGCTTCCAGTTTTATCTAAAATTTTTCTGTAAGTGGTCGCAAAATAAGCGTTACAAGACCGCTGTATACCTGTAACCATATTATTTCGAGTGCCACGGTTACAATGGCATTTCATAAACCGATTTCCGTATTTATAACCTGCATAACATGTTACGGTCTCTTCAGGCGTTAAAACACCTTCTTGAAGCGCGATTAAAGCATTCATTAATTTAAAAGGAGAACCAGGTTCGTAAACACCTTGTAAACTTCTATTAAAAAGAGGTTTTGCAATGGAATCGTTATACAGTTTGGTGAAGTTTTTGGAGCGCGCTCTTCCTACCAATATATTCGGGTCGTAGGTTGGTGCCGCAACCATAGCTAGAATTTCTCCTGTTGAAGGTTCAATGGCAATTACACCACCGCGTTTATTTTTCATTAACAGTTCGCCATAAGCTTGCAATTCGGCGTCAATGGTTATGGTGATGTCTTTCCCTTGCACAGGTATGGTATCAAATTTACCATCTTTATAAGGGCCAATATTTCTATTAAAACGGTCTTTCTGAATGAACTTGATACCTTTTTCGCCTCTCAAGGTTTTTTCATAGGAGGCTTCAATACCTTGTTTTCCTATTAAATCACCCATTTTATAGTACGGGTCTCTTCTAATATTCGCATTGTTTACTTCACCAATATCACCAAGGACATTGGCGCCTATAGTAGTTTCGTAATTACGTAACGATCTTTTCTGAATGTAAAACCCTTCATATTTCCGCATTTTTTCTTGTAAAACGGCATAATCTTCTTTGGATAAATGCGATACAAAAACAGAAGGTAATCGGGGTGAATAATGTCTTGCTCTGTTATACTTTTTTACGAATGTAGCTTTGTCAATTTTTAATAACGAACAAAACTCCAAGGTGTCTAAAGGTTTTACTTCTCGAGGAATAATCATCACATCATAGGATGGTTGATTCGCTACTAATAATTGCCCGTTTCTGTCGTAAACAAAGCCGCGTTTAGGGTAATCATATACCTTTCTAATGGCGTTATCTTCAAAAAGACTGTAATTATTAGAATCGTATACCTGCAGATAAAACAGTCTCGACAGAAATAATATGCCTACTGCTATTATCGATATAAAAAGTAATAATTGTCTCATTTGGGTTTTCTACTAAAAATTATGGTTACTACAACACTTAATAAAATAGTAAATATACTTGAGAATAACGTTTTTTGGAAGATTAAAATTATCTTAGAAATGCTAAATATTTCTAAAGTAAATAAAACGAAATGATGTAACACTGTTAGAAATGTAAAATAGGTGAGTTTCGAACCAAAATCTACAGTATTAAATTTCACACTTTGGTGCTCGTAAACAGTGCCGAAAGAAGATTTTAAAATGACTGGGCGTGCATAGGCTATTAATACCGAAGCACCGGCATGAATACCACCTGTGTCTAAAAACATATCGATGGTTATACCTAATAAAAAACTAAGTAAAATAAGAATAATACGATTGTTTTTTACAGGAAATAATGCAATAAATAAAATGTAGATATAAGGGTTTATATACCCCAAAAAGTTAATGTGGTTTAAAATTAAAACTTGCACAAACACTAAAGCAATAAATCTTACGGTATGTATGGAAAAAATACTGTTCATTTAGTTATTGCTTAGTAGGTTTTCAATCTCTTCCTTATCGGCATTTTCAATAATGTAAACATGCTCAACGCTGGTCATATCGTTAAACAACTTCACATTTATTTCATAATAATTTTCGGCTAAATCCAGCTTAAAATCTTCAACAATCCCTACAGGAACGCCTTTCGGGAAAATCGAGGAACGCCCAGAAGTAACAATAGTATCGCCCTTGCTTACAGGTGCTATTTTAGGAATGTCGATAAGTTGGTTGTATTCTGGCGATTTCCCATCCCAAGTTAAGGTCCCGAAATGATTCGATTTTTTTAATTGCGCACTAATTCTGCTTGTGGTATTTAAAATAGAAATAACCGCAGCATAATTAGCACTTGTTTTATCTACAATGCCTATAATGCCTTTACTTGAAATAACTCCAAAATCTTGCTGTACACTATCGTTTCTGCCTTTATTTATAGTTAAAATATTATTACTAAATGAGTAACTGTTTTTTATAATATTCGCGGTGTAAAAACGATACAATTGTTTAAACATAACACTGTCGGTAAAAACAGAATCGGCATGTATTTCAGAGTTTCTTAAAAGCACGCGTAAGCGCTTGTTTTCTTCTGAAAGTAGCTCATTTTGCGACCTTAAATCAAAATAACTATTGATGTTGTTTAAAGAATTGTAAACGCCTCCAGTTAAAAAATTAGCCGAATTTATAAACTTACTTTTATGGTAAGAATGTGTTTGAATGGTAAACAAAAGCGATAAACCAAACAGCAACAAGAACAACAAAAAGTTTTTGTTTCTTATTATAAAATTAATAATCTGTTGCATGGGTTATATACCTGTTTGGAGCTCTATTTTATCAATACACTTTTGTATTTAGGTAAATTTTTAAGTGTAATACCAGTTCCTCTCACTACCGCACGTAATGGGTCTTCAGCAATGTAAACAGGTAAATCTGTTTTTTGCGATAAACGTTTATCTAAACCGCGCAACATCGATCCACCACCAGCTAAATAAATACCTGTATTGTAAATATCTGCAGCCAATTCTGGAGGGGTTTGAGATAAAGTTTCCATTACCGCATCTTCAATACGAAGTATCGATTTATCTAAAGCTTTAGCAATCTCTCTGTACGAGATAGAAACTTGTTTAGGTTTTCCAGTTAATAAATCACGTCCTTGAACACTCATATCTTCTGGCGGCAGCTCTAAATCTTCAGTAGCCGCACCTATTTGAATTTTTATTTTTTCAGCAGTACGTTCTCCAACGTATAAGTTGTGTTGCGTACGCATGTAATACACAATATCATTAGTAAAAACATCACCCGCAATTTTAACCGATTTATCGCAAACAATACCACCTAAGGCAATTACCGCAATTTCTGTAGTACCACCACCTATATCTACCACCATGTTTCCTTTAGGTTGCATAATATCAACACCAATACCAATAGCCGCAGCCATAGGTTCGTGTATTAAATACACTTCTTTACCATTCACACGTTCCGCACTTTCTTTTACCGCACGCATCTCCACTTCTGTAATCCCCGAAGGAATACAAATTACCATTCGTAATGCAGGCGTAAAAAACTTCTTTTTAAGCGCAGGTATGTTTTTAATAAACATACTTATCATTTGTTCAGAAGCATCAAAATCGGCAATTACACCGTCTTTTAACGGACGTATTGTTTTAATATTTTCATGAGTTTTTCCTTGCATTAAGCTGGCTTCCTGCCCAACGGCAATAATTTTACCAGAAATGCGATCGCGAGCCACTATCGATGGCGCATCAACAACAACCTTGTCATTGTGAATTATAAGTGTGTTTGCAGTACCTAAATCTATTGCAATTTCTTCAGTTAAGAAGTCAAAAAATCCCATGTGTTATTAAAAATTATTAGTGGTTTTAAATCGAATGTTGTAAATGTAATAAAAGTAAATAAATATATATGTTTTATGGTATTCAAATTTCATTTAAGCTTAAACTCAATACGCTAAACGCATTTCAACGATAATTGTTTGGGCGCCTGCCTGCCGGCAGGCAGGTTACCACAAGGGTCGGGCTTTCCGCTATATCTTTTTTACAGAAAAAGTAAAAAAGGATGCCGCTGCAATCCCTAACGCACTTGCTAGTTATCATTCAGTTAAATCAAAACCGTTAGTCCGTTCAAGTATAATTGAGGTCTCTTTTAATGCTTAAAGTGACGTGTACCAGTCATTACCATAGCAACACCATTATCGTTACAATAATCAATACTTAGTTGGTCTTTTATAGAGCCACCAGGTTGAATTACTGCAGAAATTCCTGCATTGTTGGCAATTTCAACACAATCCGGGAAAGGAAAGAACGCATCGCTAGCCATTACAGCACCATTTAAATCGAATTTAAAAGTCCCAGCTTTATGAATGGCTTGCTCTAAAGCATCAACACGACTTGTTTGTCCGGTACCACTAGCGCATAACTGCTTGTTTTTAGCTAAAACAATGGTGTTCGATTTGGTGTGTTTACATATTTTCGATGCAAAAATTAAATCGTCTATCTGTGCCTGAGTTGGGGCAGTAGTCGTTACATTTTTTAAATCTTCAGCCTTATCGGTAATGTTATTTCTATCTTGTACTAAAACACCATTCAAGCAACTTCTTACGTTGGTTTGTGGCATTTCAACATCATGAATTTTTAATAAAATTCTATTCTTTTTACCTTTAAGAATGTCTAAAGCTTCAGCAGAAAACGATGGCGCAATAACCACCTCACAGAATAATTTATGAATTTCTTCAGCCGTAGCTAAATCAATTTCTTTATTACTAATTAACACACCACCAAAAGCAGAAACAGGATCGCCAGCTAAGGCATCAACATAAGCTTGATGTAATGTTTCGCGTTGTGCTAAACCACAAGCATTATTGTGTTTTAAAATCGCAAACGTTGGGGCATCATTTTTAAACTCTAACATTAAATTTACTGCGGCATCAACATCTAAAAGGTTGTTGTAACTCAATTCTTTACCGTGAAGTTTGGTGAATAATTCGTCAAAATTCCCAAAGAAAAAACCGCGTTGGTGTGGGTTTTCACCGTAACGTAGCACCTTGCCGTTAGTTTCGCTAATTTTTAAAACTGCTTCATCATGGTTTTGGTTAAAGTAATTAAAAATTGCAGTATCGTAATGCGATGATACGTTAAATGCTTTTCCTGCAAATCGTTTTCTGTCTTCTTCAGAAATGCTTCCATTATTTTTTGAAATCAACTCTAAAAACTCTGCGTAATCATCAACAGACGAAACACATATCACATCAGCATAATTTTTAGCTGCTGCTCGAATTAAAGAAATACCACCTATATCAATCTTTTCAATAATATCTTGATTGCTAGCACCCGAAGCTACTGTTTTTTCAAACGGATATAAATCAACAATAACCACATCAATTTGTGGGATTTCATACTCCGATAATTCAGCAACATCACCGTCGTGGTTTTGTCTGTTTAAAATACCACCAAATACCTTTGGATGCAACGTTTTTACACGACCACCAAGAATAGATGGGTAAGAAGTTACATCTTCCACAGGAACAACATTAACGCCTAAATCGTTTATAAATTTCTCGGTACCACCAGTAGAATAAATGGTCACACCTTGTTTGTCTAGTTCTTTTACAATGGGTTCTAAACCGTCTTTACTAAATACAGAAATTAAAGCCGATTTTATTGTTTTTTCGTTGCTCATTAGTGTTTTGTTAGTTTTCTAAAATGAAATTATTGCTTGTTTTTCAGGGTTTTAGCATGAATTTTTCAATGCTCTGCAAAAGTAGTTATTTCCTTTAAAAAACAAGCCCCGAATTATCAAAAAACGGGGTATTTTTTTAACGAAAAATGGAAGTTGTTAACAACTATAAAATTTCAGAAATTTTTTGGCAAACAAACTCTAAAAATCGCTCGTCGGCTTCAGTAAATGGGTCTGGTGTATTCGAATCGATATCTATCTGTCCAATATTTTCACCTTTCACAAAAATAGGAACCACAATTTCTGCTTTTACCGTAATACTGCATGCTATATAATTATCTTGTGCCGATACATCGGGTACCACAAAATTTTGGTCACTTACTGCTACTTGTCCGCAAATCCCTTTCCCAAAAGGAATTACCGTATGGTCTGTGGGCTCACCTACATAAGGACCTAATAGTAATTCTTCTTTTTGCCCATTTCTAAAATAAAAACCAACCCAGTTGTAATATTTAATGTTGGTTTTAAGTAAATCGCAAACCGCTAATAGGCGCTCATCAACCGTTTTAGTGCTGTTCGAGATAATGTTTTCAACTTGTGGTTTTAAGGTTTCAAAAATCATAACTTTAAAAGTTTTGGTAAATGTATTTAAAAAGGTGTAATTTCGATATTCTGTTACACAAAAATTTATAATTGAAATCACTTTTCGTTAAATATAAGTCGGTAATAAAATTTATCATGACATTTTTGGTGGTGTATGTGGTGCTTTCTGTTTTTTATAAATTGTACTTGCAATATTCTGATGGCTCTAAATTTTACCCCGATTATGTAACCAACTTAGTGGCTATTCAAAGTCAAGAGTTGTTACAATCTTTCGGCTATCAAGCACAGGTATTACCGCATCCCGATGAACCATCTATGAAACTGATTTTAAATGGCGAATATCTCGGGCGAATTATTGAAGGCTGTAACTCCATTAGTGTAATTATCCTTTTTGTGTCTTTTATTGCAGCGTTTTCTGGAAAACTGAAAACGACATTTTTCTATATTTTGTCGGGTAGCGTTTTAATATACATTGTTAATTTATTGCGTATTGTTGTTTTAACTGTCGGGTTGTATCATTACCCAGAGTATGGAGATGTGTTACATACCGTAATATTTCCGGCTATTATTTATGGAATGGTATTTTTACTGTGGATTTTTTGGGTGAATAGATTTTCTAAATTTAATAAAAAGCATGCATAGAGCTACTAAATTAATATTGATTTCAATACTCATATTGATGCTGATGTTAATTCGGTATTTTGAAGACGTGTTGTTCTATGATCCCTACTTAACTTTTTTTGAAAACGATTATTTGTACATTGATAGTCCAAGACGGGAAGTGCTTAAATTGGTTGCCTTTACAACTTTGCGCTATTTGCTGAATACACTCATTTCTCTAGCAATACTGTTTGTTGTTTTTAAGGATAAAAGCATTATAAAATTTTCAACATTGGTGTATGCAGTCGCCTTTTTTATTTTGATGCTTTTCTATTTGTATTTTGTTATCAACCCAAGACAAGAAGATTATTATTTGTTTTTTAATATCAGAAGGTTTTTAATTCAGCCTATTATATTAATTCTGTTACTGCCCGCATTTTACTATCACAAGCTTAAAAATTGAATGTTAATCATTTGATAAAGTCAACCGCTTCACTTCAAAATTTTGTATTTTTGTATTGTGATAAAAGCCATTTTACATAAAACGTTTTCAGTAACTTTAGCATTACTCGTGTTGTTTTCAACGGTATCTTTTACCATTGAAAAGCACTATTGTGGTGATGTTTTAGTTGATGTTGCAGTATTTACTGAAGCTGAAAAATGCGGTATGGAAGCTATGGAAATGCTTCAGAAAAAAACCTGCTGTAAAGATGAGGTAGACGTTGTAAAAGGACAAGACCAACTTAAATTCTCTTCTTTTGATGATTTAGAATTTGAAAAAGTTCAGTTTCTGACAGCTTTTCTCCACACTTATATTCATGGTTTTGAAAGTTTACCTAAAGAAACCATACCTCATAAAGATTATTCTCCACCCAATTTGGTCACCGATATTCAGGTGTTAGATCAAGTTTTCTTGATTTGATTTATTAATTTTTTTTCTGAAATAGATTCGGAATCTATTTCCATTGAAAATTTTATTTAAAAATTGATAATCAAATAAATCATGAAACATACATATACAATTACAGGCATGACCTGTAATAATTGCAAGGTGTCAGTTGAAGAAAATCTCAACAAGCTAGATCATGTCGTTAATGCAGCGGTAGATTTAGAAAGGGCTGAAGCTACCATTGAAATGTCTAAACATATTCCAGTCGAAACACTTCAAAAAACATTGCCAAATAAATATACAATTTCTGAAAAACATAAGATAAATGTGTTTAAATCTTCAGGGGTTGTTGAACAAGAAAAAACCGATTTACAACAATTATTTCCATTGTTTTTAATCTTTGGGTACATTACCATTGCGTCTGTTATTCTCAATTACAATCCGTGGAATAGTAGCGAATTTATGCTCGATTTTATGGGCTTATTTTATATTGTCTTTAGCTTCTTTAAAATGCTTGATTTAAAAGGATTTCCAGAATCGTTTAGAGTGTACGATCCTGTTGCTAAAGTAGTTCCTGTTTACGGTTGGGTGTATCCTTTTATTGAAACCATTCTTGGTGTGATGTTCTTAATGCGTATTGAAATTCCAATAGCATTAATCATTACCTTAATTATTTTAGGAATCACCACGATAGGTGTTACTAAAACATTACTTGATAAAAAAGCGATACAATGTGCTTGCCTAGGAACAGCATTAAAACTGCCCATGACTAAAGCAACCTTTATTGAAAACTCGATCATGATTGTGATGGCTATAGTTATGTTAATAAAAACCTTCAATTAAAATGAATCAGTTTTTATATATACTATGGCTATTCCCAATTATGGTTTTGTCTCAGGATAAAATTACAGGTGTAGTCTTTGAAGCCAACGATAAAAATCAAGAAATAGCATTGGCAGGAGCCAATGTGTATTGGTTAAATACCGAAGTTGGAACAGTAACCGATATTGATGGTAAGTTCAATTTAACCTACAAACCAGAGTACAAAAAGCTTATTATTAGTTACGTTGGCTTTAAAACCGATACGTTAACCATCAATGGGCCAAAAACTATTAAACATTGGTTACAATCCACAGATAATTTGGATACTGTAACTATAAAATCTAGAAAGCAAACAACGGCAAAATCGTTCTATAAAGCCACAAATGTAATTAATGTAAGTAGTGATGAGTTGTTGAAAGCGGCCTGTTGTAATCTTTCTGAAAGTTTTGAAACCAACCCGTCTATCGATGTTAATTTCGCCGATGCCATTTCAGGAACACGACAGATAAAAATGTTAGGATTAACAAGTCCGTATATTTTGATTGCTACTGAAAATATTCCATCCATTCGTGGTGCGTCGCAAGCTTACGGATTGAGTTTTATTCCCGGAACATGGGTGGAAAGTATTCAAATTACCAAAGGTGCAGGAAGCGTAGTGAATGGTTTTGAAAGTATTGCAGGCCAAATTAATACGGAGTTGGTCAAACCATTTACCGATGATAAATTGTTTGTTAATTTATATGGCGCATCAAGCGAACGTTTAGAACTCAATACACATATAAATACGAAAGTGAATGATAAGTGGCATACTGGCTTGTATATCCACGGGAATACACATAACAAGGAACACGACGTTAACAACGATGGGTTTTTAGATATGCCGAAATTCAATCAAATCAATCTGATGAATCGTTGGCAGTACATCGATACCGAAAAAGGGTTTGTAAGTTTCATTAATTTGAAGTTTTTAAACGACGAAAAGCAAACGGGCCAGTTAGATTTTAATCCGGATACCGGCAAACTAACAACCAATGCCTGGGGCAGTGAGATTGACACACAACGCTATGAAATATCAACCAAATTTGGTTATGTAAATCCTGAAATTCCATGGCAAAGTTTAGGAGTTCAAACGGCATTTAGTAGCCATAAACAAGATTCATATTTCGGATTGAATTCTTATGATATTACCCACAATAGTTTATATGCGAATGCCATTTATAATTCTATAATTAGCGATTCTCGACATAAAATAAAAACCGGAATTAGCTATACTTACGATCATTATGATGAGCAGGTAAATGCCTCTGATTATGAACGAACAGAAAACTCTGTTGGTGCCTTTTTTGAATACAGTTTTGATAATTTAGAATTGCTCAATCTAACAGCAGGGGTTCGCGTAGATCACCATAATTTATTAGGTACATTTATAACACCTCGAGTGCACGCGCGCTATTCACCTTGGAGTAAATCGGCCTTTAGGGCTTCATTTGGAAGAGGAAAACGAAGTGCTAATATTTTTACTGAAAACCAGCAACTATTTTCAACATCCAGACAAATACAAATTTTGGATATTGGCGGAACAATTTATGGCTTGGATCCAGAAATTGCATGGAATTATGGATTTTCATATTTACAAGGATTCAATCTTTTTGGAAGAAAAGCAGATATCACCTTTGATTATTATAAAACCGATTTTAAGAATCAAGTGGTAGTAGATTGGGAAACACCTACTGAAATAAATTTTTACAACCTTAATGGCAAGAGTTTTGCCAATAGTTTTCAAGTAGAATTGAATTATAATGCTTTTGAAGGATTCGATTTAAGAACCGCCTACAAGTTTTATGATGTAAAAACAGATTATAATTCTGGACGATTAGAAAAACCATTAACACCCAAACACAGAATTTTTGCTAATATGGGTTATGAAACAAAACAAGAAGTTGAAGAATCTGGACATTGGAAATTTGATATTACCTATAATTGGTTGAGCGATCAGCGTTATGCTTCAACAGTAAGTAACCCTGTGGAATATCAGTTGCCAGAAAGAACACCAACCGTGGCGACTTTAAATGCGCAAATTACAAAGGTATTTTCGCCAAGATTTGAAGTATATTTAGGGGGTGAAAACATAACCAATGTAAGACAGCCAAATCCTATTTTAGGGGCTGATGATCCTTTTGGTGCGAATTTTGATTCTACTTTTGTATATGGCCCCATTTTTGGGAGTATGTATTATGCAGGATTACGATATAAATTAAATTAAAACAAATAAAATGAAAAAATTAATAATTATAGCTTTAATGCTAATCGGGACATTATCCTTTGGGCAAAATAAAAATGCCAAAGCTTCTCTTGAAGTAGATGGAGTTTGTGGCATGTGCAAAGCACGAATTGAAAAGGCATGTTTAAATACCAAAGGCGTTAAGTTTGCCGATTGGAATATTGATACCCACGAGCTAAAATTAATTTTCGATGCACGCAAAACAGATGTTGAAACTATTGAAAAGCAAGTATTAGCTGCGGGTCATGATACCAAGGCATTTAAAGCTACTGATGAAGCTTACGCTTCCGTTCATGCCTGTTGTAAATATCGTGATGATGAGGTTATAGATGACCACAAAGATTAAATCACATAGCTTTATTTGATATAGATTTTAAGTTTATCTAGAATGCCATATAGAATTTATGTTGTTGAATTAAAAAAACGGGTTTATAGTGAAAATGCTAAATTTCGGGCCGCAAATCCGCAGTTTAATGGCGTTTTGGAATGTTTGTATGTCGGTATGACTAGCAAGTCACCAAAAGAACGTTTTCTTCAGCATAAAACTGGTTATAGAAACAAAAAAGGCTATAAGTTATCGTCTAATATTGTTGAGAAATATGGCTCTTATTTAAGACCGAGCTTATATAATCATATCGACCCTCTTGCTACTCGAGAAGAAGCACTTAAAATGGAAAAAGCTTTAGCTTTAGAGTTACGCCGACAACGCTACGCGGTTTGGTTTAACTAAAAAATAATTTGTTGCAAATAAAAAAACGCTTCAAAATGAATTGAAGCGTTTTTTTTTATATGATTTGTGTGTCGAAGTTTCGACTACATCATTCCTGGCATTCCGCCACCTCCCATTGGAGGCATTGCAGGAGCATCTTCTTTAACATCAATTAAAGCACACTCAGTCGTTAAAATCATACCAGCAACAGATGCGGCATTTTCTAAAGCGATACGTGTTACTTTTTTAGGATCGATAATTCCAGCTTTAAGCATATCTACATATTCTTCAGACTTGGCATCGTAACCAAAATCTTTTTTCCCTTCTAAAACTTTATTGATAACAACAGAGCCTTCGCCACCCGCATTTTCAACAATAGTTCTTAATGGTGCTTCAATAGCTTTATTTACAATTTGAACACCTGTTGTTTCATCTAAATTATCGGTAGTAATTTTAGTTAATACTGCTTTTGCTCTCACTAAAGCAACACCACCACCAGCAACAATACCTTCTTCAACAGCAGCTCTTGTAGCATGTAAAGCATCATCAACACGATCTTTCTTCTCTTTCATCTCCACTTCACTTGCAGCACCTACGTAAAGTACAGCAACACCACCAGCTAATTTAGCTAAACGCTCTTGAAGTTTTTCTTTATCGTAATCCGAAGTTGTTGTTTCAATTTGTGCTTTAATTTGGTTTACTCGTGCTTTAATATCAGCAGCTTTTCCAGAACCGTTAACAATGGTTGTATTGTCTTTATCAACGGTTACAGTTTCAGCAGTACCTAACATTGAAAGATCTGCATTTTCTAAAGTAAATCCTCTTTCTTCTGAAATTACTGTTCCTCCAGTTAAAATTGCGATATCTTCAAGCATCGCTTTACGTCTGTCGCCAAATCCTGGAGCTTTTACAGCAGCAATTTTTAAACCACCACGTAATTTGTTAACTACTAAGGTTGCTAAAGCTTGTCCGTCAACATCTTCAGCAATAATTAATAACGGACGACCAGATTGTGCTACTGGCTCTAAAATAGGTAGGATTTCTTGTAAGTTAGAAATCTTTTTATCGAATAATAAAATGTATGGATTTTCTAAATCGGCAATCATTTTATCTGCATCGGTAACAAAGTAAGGTGATAAATAGCCTCTATCAAATTGCATACCTTCAACAACATCAACATATGTTTCCATACCTTTTGCTTCTTCAACAGTAATAACACCTTCTTTTCCAACTTTACCAAACGCTTGAGCGATTAACTCACCAATAGTATCGTCGTTATTAGCAGAAATAGCTGCAACTTGTTTTATTTTTTCAGAAGAATTGCCAACTTGCTTTGATTGCTTTTCTAAATCTGCAGTAATAGCTTCAACAGCTTTGTCAATACCACGTTTTAAGTCCATTGGATTTGCTCCAGAAGCAACGTTTTTTAAACCTTCTTTTACAATAGCTTGGGCTAAAACGGTAGCGGTAGTTGTTCCATCACCAGCTAAATCGTTAGTTTTGCTAGCTACTTCTTTTACCATTTGAGCGCCCATATTTTCGTGCTCGTCTGCCAATTCAATTTCTTTTGCAACCGAAACACCATCTTTGGTTACTTGTGGCGCACCAAAGCTTTTGCTTATAATTACGTTACGTCCTTTTGGTCCTAAAGTTACTTTAACTGCATTTGCTAATGCATCTACACCGCGCTTTAAACCGTCGCGTGCTTCAATATCAAATTTTATATCTTTTGCCATTTTTTTAGTTTTTGCTTTTAGCCTTTAGCTGTGTGCTATTGGCCAAGTATTAATAATAATTTATTTTGAGCTAAAAGCCAGAGGCTAATAGCAAATAGCCATTTAAATAATAGCCAATATGTCGCTTTCGCGCATGATTAAATAATCGTTTCCTTCTAATTTAAGCTCTGTTCCAGCGTACTTTCCATATAAAACGGTATCACCAACTTTAACTGTAATCGGGTCGTCTTTTGTGCCAGGTCCGGCAGCTACAACAGTTCCTTTTTGTGGTTTCTCTTTTGCATTATCTGGAATTATAATTCCTGATGCCGTTTTAGTTTCGGCGGCAGCTGGTTCAATTAGAACTCTATCTGCTAATGGTTTAATGTTTAATGCCATTTTTTATATGTTTTTGATTTTAAAAATTTTTATTAACGCTTATGCGTTATGCTAAAAATGTGCCAATGCTTCCGAACTGACAAACTTACAGACTCTTCTACCGATTGGTAGAAATAAAAAATGCCAACTGTTAAGGTTGGCATTTTTTGTTTTGTTTTATGTCGCTTAGTTACCCGTTGAATCTGCAGGGGTAGCCGTTGTATTATCTGTAGCAGCAGGAACTGCTGGTAAAGGTTGTGCAGTTTGTGTATCAGGATCTAAGGCTTTAGATTCTGTATTAGCTGAACCACCTCTGTCAATAGCTACATTTGATATAAGTATTAAAACCAATAATAATGTTGCTAATGTCCAGGTACTCTTGTCTAAAAAGTCGGTTGTCTTTTTAACACCTCCTAATTGTTGTGTGCCACCACCACCAAATGACGATGATAAACCTCCTCCTTTTGGGTTTTGCACCATGATTACTACAACTAGTAAAAATGCTACAACGACGATAAGGACTAAAAATATTGTAAACGTACTCATTATGATTTATTATTTTGTTCTTGTAATTGTTCTACCGCTTTAATTTGGTTTGCAAAGAAACTACTTTTTTCTGGATATTTCAAACTTAAAATTTTATAAGATTGAATAGCTTTTTTGTAATTTTTTTGTTCAACATAAATACGTGCTAAAGTCTCTGTCATTAAAGACTCTGGCTGTATCATTTGGGCTTGTGCTAAGTTTATATTTGGCGTACTCGTTTTGCTCGGTTTGATTTTTGGATTTTCTGAAATAAATTTATCAATTAGTTCAAATTTCTTTTCTTTATTCAAACTTTCAGAAGTTTTATTTTCAACGGGTTCTTCTTCTTTAGTTGATCTTTTTATAGGCTTGAAATGCGCTAATTTTAGCCATGCATTGAAAGAATGCTTTTCTTTTTTATCAAACTTAAGAGGTTCTCCTAATTTTAAAATATCTTCTGCTGAAGCTTCTTGGGTTTTGGTTTCTTCGGTTACGTTTTCAATAGCTTCAGATTCATCTAGTCTGAAGCTTGACACCTTAATTGGTCTGGGTTCTTTAGGTTGAAATAAAGTAGGGTCTAAAACACCAGCAGTTTCTTTTATTTGTTGTTTTAAGGCATCGTCAATAGCAACACTTTTATTTACTGAAAGATCTTCAATATCAACACTAATGCCTTTGAGGTTTTCTGTATTGCTTTTTATATGTTTTGAAACTTCATTTTGAATAAAAGCATCCGATGTAATAAAGTCGAATAGTATGCTTCTATCAGTAGTGTAAGCAGCAGTTGTTTTGAGTTCTTGATTATAAGAAATACTACTTTGGTTTTTTAAACCTTTAAGGTAAATGGCGCGTGCCGGTTGAAAATAAGGATAGGCGTCAATAATAGATTTTACATCCTCGATTTGCCCATGAGATATGGCTTGAGGGTTTTGTAATAAATATGTAAAATCTGTTTGATGCATTGGTTTATCCCAATTTAATTAAAAATTTTACCATTTTGCTAATGTAGCATTAAAAATATCTTGAGTTAGGCGTTCAAATATTTCTTCGTGCGCTGTGGTTTTTTGTGAGCCTATAAGCTGTTCGCTTCCTGGATAATCATAAAAGAATGTAAAACTTTGTTCTAAATCGTCTTCTTCTTTTTTTCTGTTGAAAAACCTCAGTTTTACACCAATAGTTAATCTGTTTTGAGCTGCCGTATTATCAGAGGTTGCTGTAGTTGGCGAGATTCTATATTCTGTAATTTCACCTTCATAAACCAAATCGCCATTAGATGGAACCAATCGTAAGTTCGTTTGATTTTGTATTAGATCTTCTAAAGCCAATTTAAAATCTCGTTCTAATCCTGGTTCAACTAATAACGCCGTATTTTCAAACCTATTGACTTGATAAGTCTCCGTTCCCGGAGGTATGGACGCACCCGTAAAAGAGTAAATGCCACAACCTACAAGCGTAAAGCAGATAGTTAAAAATAAAAAAGGGATACTATATTTTTTCATATTCACAAATTCTGATGAAATAAGAACTTTAGTTTCTTGTTTAACGATAAGTTATAAATCGTATTGTTTTATCTTTCTGTACAACGTACGTTCGCTAATGCCTAATTCTGCAGCTGCTAATTTACGTTTTCCGTTGTGACGTTCAAGCGATTTTTTAATTAATTCTAATTCTTTGTCTTGTAATGATAAGGTTTCTTCTTCTTCAATTTCTTCAGCAAAATAATACTTATCTTGAACTGGAGTTGCTTCTTCTTCGGTAGTTTTATGCTCTGGAATAGCAATAATATCGTCGTTTATGGTGTTTTCTTCAAAATCTAAATCCATGTCCTGCTCCTCTTCATCATTGCCATAAATTTTTTGGATTAAGCTCTCGTTATTTTTTTCAACATCCTTAACATTGCCATTTTTCATTAATTCTAGCGTTAACTTTTTTAGGTCGTTTAGGTCGCTTTTCATATCAAAAAGAACTTTGTACAAGATTTCGCGTTCGCTGCTAAAATCGCTTTGAGATTTTGATGTTTTTATAACCGCAGGCAAGTTTGTATTTGCAGTAGCTGGTAGGTACCCACGCAATGTTTCAGCAGAAATAGTTCTGTTTTGCTCTAATACAGAGAGTTGTTCTGCAATGTTTCTTAACTGTCTTATATTACCAGCCCATCGGTGTTTCAATAAAACTTGTACAGCATTATCGGTTAATTTAATGGTAGGCATTTTGTATTTCAGTGCAAAATCACTAGCGAATTTTCGGAACAATAAATGAATATCTTCTTGACGATCTCTTAGTGGAGGTAAATGAATATCTACCGTGCTTAATCTATAATATAAATCTTCTCGAAATTTTTCTTTTTCAATGGCTTCGAACATATTCACGTTTGTAGCGGCTACAATACGTACATTGGTTTTTTGTACTTTACTGGAACCTACTTTTATGAATTCACCATTTTCTAAAACACGCAATAAACGCACTTGAGTTGTTAAGGGCAATTCGCCAACTTCATCTAGAAAAATGGTTCCGCCATCAGCTACTTCAAAATACCCTGCACGGGTTTGTGTGGCACCTGTAAAAGATCCTTTTTCATGTCCAAATAACTCACTGTCTATGGTGCCTTCTGGTATGGCACCACAGTTTACAGCAATGTATTTATTGTGCTTTCTATGAGATAATTGATGTATTATTTTAGGAATACTTTCTTTACCAACACCACTTTCTCCAGTTACTAAAACCGAAATATCTGTAGGTGCTACTTGAATCGCCTTTTCAATAGCACGATTTAGCGCTGGTGCATTACCAATAATACCAAAACGTTGTTTTATAGCTTGAACTGATTCCATGTTTATTTAGATGAGAGAATCAAGAAACAAGAGTTTAGACTTTAATTGTGGGGTCTATTTTCTCTATTCTATTTTCTCTGTGCTTTTTTTAATTAATTATTCTCACTCAACCCAATACCCTCGCCAATAAGCGTTGCACTGGTGCAATCTGTAACTTTTACATTTACAAAATCGCCTACTTTATAGTTTGCTTTTGGAAACACACAGACAATATTTTGAGGTGTGCGACCAGACCATTGGGCATCTGATTTTTTTGATTCTTTTTCAATTAAAACTTCCACAGTGGTGTTAAGCCATTCTTTGGTTTTAATTTCACTGTGAATGCGTTGTAAGTCTACTATATCTTGTAGTCTACGTTTTTTAATTGCTTCAGGAACATCGTCTTTCATATTTCTACCTGCCATAGTTCCAGGACGCTCAGAATAGGTAAACATATAACCGAAATTATATTTTACATAATCCATCAGTGAAATGGTATCTTGAAAATCGGCTTCCGTTTCGGTAGGAAAACCAACAATCATATCTTGACTTATAGCACAATTTGGAATAATTTTTCGGATGTTATCAATTAAAGCCATGTATTCTTCGCGAGTGTGTAATCGATTCATTTCTTTTAAAATACGATTACTACCGCTTTGTACAGGTAAATGAATATGATTACAGATGTTTTGATGTTTCGCCATGGTTTCAACCACATCTAAAGTTAAATCTTGAGGATTTGATGTTGAAAAACGAATCCGCATTTTGGGTTGTGCCACTGCGCAAAGATCTAACAACTTCGAGAAGTTTACCGATGTTGCCTTTTGAATATCGCTAGCATCCTTAAAGTCTTTTTTAAGTCCGCCGCCATACCAAAGGTAGCTATCTACATTCTGGCCCAAAAGTGTAACTTCTTTATAGCCTTTATTCCATAAATCGTTTATTTCTTCAATAATACTCTGCGGGTCTCTACTGCGCTCTCTACCACGCGTAAAAGGTACTACACAAAATGTGCACATGTTATCGCAACCGCGGGTTATCGATACAAAAGCTGTAACACCATTGGTGTTTAAACGCACCGGCGAGATATCGCCATAGGTTTCTTCTTTTGAAAGAATGACGTTTATAGCATCTCTTCCTTCGTCAACTTCGGCTAATAGGTTAGGCAAATCTTTGTAAGCATCCGGTCCAACAACTAAATCAACAATTTTTTCTTCTTCAAGAAATTTAGTCTTTAAACGTTCAGCCATACAACCTAATACGCCTACTTTCATTTTAGGGTTATGGTCTCTTTTTACAGCGTTATATTTTTCAAGACGTTTGCGAACGGTTTGTTCTGCTTTATCTCTAATGGAGCACGTGTTCACTAAAACCAAATCGGCTTCTTCAAGGTTTTGTGTCGTATTAAACCCTTGATTTTGCATGATAGATGCTACAATTTCGCTATCGCTAAAATTCATAGCACATCCGTAACTTTCAATAAAAAGTTTACGTTTGTTGCCCTCTTTTTGATCTAAAACTAAAGATTCTCCTTGTTTTTTTTCGTCTATTGTCTTTTCCATAATTTACTGAATCCTATCTGAGTCAATAAGCATGCAAAGATACAATTTATTTGTATTTTATGACAAAGTGGCAGTTTATTTTATTATATAATTAACGCAACCAAAAGGCATTCGCTGCATCTTTTGTAAAACCAATCCATTAATATGCAGCATTTCAAAAAGATAGTATTTATATTACTTACGGCGTTTTGTTTTATGAATACCCAATGTGATGAAGATGATGATTATTATTTTGGTAATTGTGATGATGTCTTAATAGTAGACGAAGGCCTATATAATAGTTTGAGTTCTGAAAACTTTACATTTATTGATACTGAAATTATTGATGACTGCTTGAGTATAACTATTGGAGCTTCTGGTTGCGATGGAAATTCATGGAGTTTTAGTTTAGTAGCTTCTGAAGCTATTGCTGAATCGTTCCCAGAACAGCGTTATTTAAAGTTTCAATTAGATAATAAAGAAGAATGTTTGGCCGTTTTTGAACGAACGGTAACATTTGATTTAACCCCAATTCAAATTGAAGGAAGTCAAGAAATAATATTGAATATTGAAGGGTTAGAGTCTTCATTAAATTATAAATATTGAATAAAAACCAAGTCGTATGAAATTAAAACACCTTTTTTTGCCTCTATTTTTTTTAATGGCTTTGTCTTGCGATAAAAACGACGATGCCGATTATGAATTTATTCAAGTAGCATCGCCAAAGCTCATGAGTAAGGCGGCGTTTAGAAGCGCTGTAAAAGTCAATGCTCCTAAAACCATAGAAGAGCCAGGTAAAATTTATGTATACCAGGACTATATTTTTGTAAGTGATGTAGATTCTGGGGTCCATATTATAGATAATACTAACCCTGAAATGCCACAGGCGATAAAATTTATTGAGATTCCAGGAAATGAAGATATCTCGGTTAAGGACAATTTTTTGTTTGCTGATAGCGCCACAGATTTAGTTGTTTTTGATATTTCAGATATCAATAATGTGGTGATGTCTGAACGTTTAGAAGATGTTTTTACGGTATATGATTACGATATCCCTATTGAAGCGCAAGAGGTTGATTATGGAAAATACAATTATGAAGAAGAAATTATAATTGGTTGGACGTTAAGTACAGAGCGTCGAAAAAAAGTGGATAATACACGTGTTATTGACGTTATTTTTAATGATGGGATGGTAAGCTCACAAGCAGAATCATCAACAGGAACGGGAGGATCTTTAGCACGTTTTCAAATTGTGGATAATTATCTGTATACCGTTGGAAATTATGAAATGGCTATTTTTAATATTCAGAATTTGGAGGAGCCATTTCTTGTAAATACGCAATATGCAGGATGGAATATAGAAACTATGTTTCAAGCAGAAGGCTATTTATATCTTGGTAGCACAAACGGCATGTATATATATAATTTAAAGAATCCGTCCGCTCCAGAATATGTTTCGGAATTTACACATTGGGAAGGTTGCGATCCTGTGGTTGTAAATGGTGACTATGCCTATTTAACTTTAAGAGGCGGTAATCTTTGCGGGCAATTAGAAAGTGTGTTAGAAGTTATAGATATTAGCAATAAATCGAATCCTACCTTATCAGCACGTTACGATTTAGAAAATCCTTATGGCTTAGGAATAAGAAATAACATGCTTTATGTGTGCGACGGAACAGCGGGTTTAAAACTATTTGAACTAGAAACGCCAAAATATTTAAAACTGGTAAATACCTTAGGTGATATTCAAGCTACTGATGTAATTCCTCTGGAAAATAATTTAATTATGATAGGAGGAAATACCTTGTATCAATACGAATATAAAGAAAACAACATCGAGCTGATTAGCTCATACTTGCTAAACTAAACTAAACAAATGTTGTTTACTAATCTGCCTTCGGGCAGATTTTTTTATGTATAATTGTAAAGAAAATCATCTACTAACCAAACCAATAATGAATTCATTTGATAGTTTATCAAAAAAAATTGATAACGCCAAAGCATTAGATTTTAGTAACTTATTTGATAGCATAATTGCATTATTTAAAAAAATCTGGATAAAAGGATTTTTAGTTGTTTTACTAGTTGTTGTATTTGCCATGGGAATTAATATTGTATTCTCATTAATAGGCTTAGCACCTCAAACTACACTACCCTTTGGTCAATTTAATATCGACTCTTTTGTTGATTTTTATTCAGAATCTATAATTTTTAGTATTCCTCAAACTATTTTAGTAACTACTATATCCATGGCTATCGTAGCTGGATTTTATAGAATTTGTAGAAATCAAGTTTCAGGTATTTTAGAGCCAGACGATTATTTTTATTTCTTAAAAAAGGCCTACTTTTCTAAATTACTCATGCTTGGTTTAATTCATACCGGTATTGCGGTAGTAGCTCAGTTCATGTTTTTTATACCTTATATTTATGTTTTTGTGCCATTGGCTTACTTTACTATAATATTTGCTAATAATCCAGATTTAAGCGAGGCTGAAATTGTAAAAGCAAGTTTTAAATTAGGAACAAAAAAGTGGCTTATTAGCTTTGGGACAATCTTCGTATCGGTTGTCATTGGTATGTTGGGTATTTTAGGATGCGGTATAGGGCTTCTGTTTACCATGTCTATTATTTATTTGCCCGTATTTTTTATATACAAAGAGGTTATAGGTTTTGAGGATACTAATGAAATAGAACAAATTGGGGTTAGAGACGATTACGAAAATTAAAATATATTTATAATGAACACAACTGAAACATTACTCACTAAAATTGAAAACGCAAAAGATCTAGACTTTGGCGATATTTTTAATAAGTCAATCGAGCTTTTTAAGAAAGTTTGGTTACAAGGATTGGTTATAATGCTTTTAACAATGGTTATGATGATACCTTTTTACATCATCATGTATTTGCCCTTGATAGCAATGGGGATTTTAGATCCAGATTCTTTACAACAAGGCTCAGAGGCTAATATGATGTTGTTAATACCATTTTATTTATTAATGACGGTATTTATGTTTTTCGCAATGATTATTACTTTCGGATTTAAGTCGGCATTCTTCAGAATTTGTAAAATGAAAGATTTGAATGAAGCAGGGTCAGATGATTATTTTTATTTCTTTAAAAAACCATACTTGGGAAAAACTATAAAACTCGCCGCCATAACTTTCGGTATTAGCTTGCTTGCCATTTTACTTTGCGTTTTACCAATGTTTTATGCGATGGTGCCCATAGCTTTAATTAATGTAATTTACGCCTTTAATCCAGATTTATCGGCTTCAGATATCACAAAAATCGGATTTAAACTAGGAAACAAAAAGTGGCTTATCACCTTTGGTTTAATTATAGTTGCAGGGTTTCTGGCACAATTAGTTGGAATTGTCTTGTGTTTTATTGGTGTTTTTGTAACTAGTTCATTCGCTTACGTGCCACTATATTATATATACAAAGATTCAATTGGGCATAACGAGCAAAGTGTTATAGATGAGATAGGGATCGTAACAGAATAATATTTATAATAATTAAATAAAAACCTGTTTTTAAAATGTTAAAAGCAGGTTTTTTTATTCAAATATCATCCAGATAATCCATAAAATGCTACAGATAAACTTTTTTTCATATACATTTGTAGCTTCAAAAAACGAAGTATGGCGAAGAATTTAGTGATAGTAGAGTCACCTGCAAAGGCAAAAACCATTGAAAAATTTCTAGGGAAAGATTTTAAAGTAGAATCTAGTTTTGGGCATATAGCCGATTTACCTTCCAAAGAATTAGGGGTAGATGTGGATGGTGATTTTAAACCAAAATACGAAGTTTCCAAAGATAAAAAAGCAGTAGTAAAAAAGCTTAAAGATTTAGCTAAAAAAGCAGAAATGGTTTGGTTAGCAAGTGATGAAGATCGCGAGGGAGAAGCTATTGCGTGGCATTTGGCAGAAACTTTAAAATTAGATAAAGACAAAACCAAACGTATTGTTTTTCATGAAATTACTAAAGATGCCATTTTAAAAGCTATTAATAACCCAAGAGGTATAGATTACGATTTGGTGGATGCACAACAAGCGCGTCGTGTTTTAGATAGGATTGTAGGGTATGAATTATCGCCAGTACTTTGGAGAAAAGTAAAAGGCGGTTTATCTGCAGGTCGAGTACAATCGGTTTCTGTGAGATTAATTGTTGAAAAAGAACGTGAAATTCAAGAGTTCACACCTGAAGCATCCTATAGAATTGATGCTGAGTTTTCAAATGAAGACGGGCAAACTTTTAAAGCTAAACTACCTAAGAATTTTTCAACTAAGGCAAAAGCACAAAAATTTTTAGAGCAAAATGCAACGGCTAATTTTAAGGTAGCAGATTTACAAAAAAAACCTGCTAAAAAATCACCTGCTGCTCCATTTACAACGTCAACATTACAACAAGAAGCATCTAGAAAGTTATATTTCTCAGTAAGTAAAACCATGACGATGGCGCAACGCCTTTATGAAGCAGGTTTAATTACTTATATGAGAACAGATAGTGTAAATCTATCAGATGAAGCTAGAAAAGGTGCCGAAGCCGAAATCAAAGATGCTTACGGTTCAAAATATAGTAAACCAAGAAATTATAAAGGCAAAGCCAAAGGGGCTCAAGAAGCGCATGAGGCTATTCGACCAACAAATTTCGCAACGCATTCCGTTGATATCGATCGTGATCAGGCTCGTTTATATGATTTAATTTGGAAACGCGCTATAGCCTCACAAATGAGTGAAGCTGAGTTAGAGCGAACGAATGTGAAAATTAGTGCTTCAACGCATAACGAAACTTTTACTGCAAATGGTGAGGTTATTACTTTTGATGGATTCTTGAAAGTATATCTTGAAGGTACAGATGATGAGGATGTAGAGCAAGATGGTATGCTTCCAGCAATGAAAGTAAATGAAACGCTATTAAACAATTACATTACGGCTACAGAGCGTTATACGCGTCCGCCAGCACGATACACAGAAGCGTCATTAGTAAAGAAATTAGAAGAGTTAGGTATTGGTCGTCCATCAACTTATGCACCAACAATTTCAACGATTCAGAATAGAAATTATGTTGAGAAAGGTTCTGTTGAAGGTGAAGAGCGTAATTATACACAACTTACCTTAAAAAGCGGAACAGTTAAGGATGTTACTCTAACAGAAAAAGTTGGCTCAGATAAAGGGAAATTGGTTCCTACAGATATTGGAATGATTGTAACTGATTTTTTAGTGAATCATTTTGAACATATTTTAGATTATAATTTTACGGCAAAAGTAGAGGCCGATTTTGATGAAATCGCTGAAGGCAATGAAGATTGGACGAAAGTGATGAAATCGTTTTATAAAGATTTCCATCCTGTAGTTGAAGATGTAAAAGAAAATGCCGATAGAGAATCTGGTGAGCGTATTTTAGGTAAAGACCCAAAAACAGGGAAACAAGTAAGTGTGCGTTTAGGAAGATTTGGACCAATGGTGCAAATAGGAACAGTTGATGATGAAGAAAAACCTCAATTTGCGAGTTTAAGTCCAGACCAGCAATTAAATTCAATTACTTACGAAGAAGCCATGGATTTATTCCAGCTTCCAAAAACACTTGGTGAATATAAAGGTGAAGAAGTTCAAGTTAACAATGGGCGTTTTGGTCCTTATGTAAAATTTGGAGATGCTTTTGTATCATTACCCAAAGGTGTAGACCCATTAAGTGTTGAATTGGATGATGCGATTGTTTTAATTAAAGAAAAGCAAAAAGCAGATGCCCCTATTTATATGTACAAAGATTTACCTGTACAAAAAGGTAAAGGTCGTTTTGGTCCATTTATAAAATGGAACAATATGTTTATTAACGTAAATAAAAAATACGATTGGGATAATTTATCAGACGAAGATATTGTTGAGTTAATCGAAACCAAAATACAAAAGGAAATCGATAAGGTTATCCATAATTGGGAAGACGAAGGGATTCGAGTTGAAAAAGCACGTTGGGGAAGACACAATGTGTTAAAAGGTAAAATAAAAGTTGAATTACCTAAAACAGTTGATGTTTCAGAAATGACCTTAGAGGAAGCAAAGACCATTATTGAAGCCAATGCTCCGAAGAAAAAAACACCAGCAAAGAAAAAAACTGCTGCAAAAAAGAAAGCACCAGCAAAAAAGAAATAATACAAAATGAATTTTAATTTTTTATCTCCTGTCTCAGATTCAGTATTGGCGCATAACGAGTTATTGCCTGCTCAAGCACTAGGAAGAAAACTTAAAATACATTCTGCACAACATGGTATTCCAGACCTTGAAGATGTTAATATTGCTATTCTTGGCGTTCTTGAAAACAGAAACGATGTTAATTATATAGGTGAAGAATTTCAACTTAATGAAATAAGAAAGTCATTTTATGGTCTTTTTCCAGGAAGTTGGAATACTACCGTCGCCGATTTAGGAGATATTAATAAAGGTGAAAGTGTGGAAGATACTTATTTTGCACTTAAAGAATCAATAACAATATTAGTTAAAAAGAATATCATTCCTATAATTTTAGGAGGCTCTCAAGATTTAACTTATTCGAATTACAGGGCTTATGATGCTTTAATTCCTATGGTTAACATCGTAAATGTTGATGCTCAATTTAACTTAGGAGATTCTACAAAACCAATAAAAAACAATAGCTTTGTTGGAAAAATAATTCTCGATAAACCCTATAACTTATTTAATTATGCCACAATAGGCTATCAAACCTATTTTAATTCGCAAGAAGAAATAGATTTGATGGATAATCTATATTTTGAATCGTATCGATTAGGTGCAGTTTCAAAAGATGTTACCATAGTTGAGCCTGTATTAAGAGATGCGAATATTGTAAGTTTAGATTTAACCTCGGTAAAAGGAGCCGAAGTAAGTTTAAAACAAAAGTTTTCGCCAAATGGTTTAGATGGTAAAGAAATTTGTGCCATTGCAAGATATGCTGGTATTAGTAATAAAGTGACCTCGTTTGGTATTTATGAATATAAACCATCAAATGACGATGAGCTTACATCAATGCTAGTAGCTCAAATTTTATGGTATTTTATTGAGGGTGTTAATTACAGAGTAAAAGACGATGATTTTTCAGATGATAGAAATTATAAAAAATACATAACACTGGTGGACTCTGAAGAATTAGTTTTTTACAAGAGTAATAAAACTGGAAGATGGTGGATTGAGATTCCTTTTTTAGCAGATGTTAATAATAAATTAAAAAGACATACGTTATTACCATGCATGCACCAAGATTATTTGGATGCCTGTAATAATAAGGTCCCAGACCGCTGGTATAAAGCATTGCAAAAGAACAGTGTGTAGTACAGGTAAGACAGTTCAAATACCATTTTCATCGTTGAAATGCTTAATTTTTACGATGAAACGTAAATTTTTTAGACAAATAGTTGTTTTTTAAAAAATATATAAATATGTTTACGCTCTCAAAAATGAAGCTTAAAATAATTAACCTCAAGTTTTCTATGGATATTAAGAAGTTTTTATTATTAACCACAGTATTCGCTATGCTAGCGAGTTGCGGCTCAAAAGATAGGGGCGAACTAGTTGGTGTTAAAGGGAAAAAATGGCATCCAGAAAAGCCTTATGGTATGGAGCTAATACCTGGCGGAGCATTTATAATGGGTAAAGCGGACGACGATCTTGCTGGTGTAAACGATGCACCCTCAAAAACAGTTACTGTTAGAGCCTTTTATATGGATGCAACTGAAATTACAAATAGCGAATATCGTCAATTCGTAAATTGGGTAAGAGACTCAATTGTTAGAATGAGACTAGCTATATTGGCCGATGAGGTTGGATTGACCCAAGCAGATGAAGGTACCATAGGTGAATTTGCTTTTAGTGATGCGGACCCAGAGAATATGTCGGTTTACGAAAAATACATGTATGATAACTATACTGGATTAGGTCCAACGGGTTATGAAGGAAGAAAAATCAATAAAGATGTAGACTTAATTTTTGATACTTCAGAATATTTAGATGAGTATTACGCAGAAGTTATGGATACTATGTACTTACCATTAGAAGAATCGTATAACGGACAACGAACTTGGGATGTAACCAAGTTTAAATTCCAGTACAATTATATGGATATTCAAGAAGCAGCTAGAAGTAGAGGTGTAAAACGTAAAGACGTTATAATAAAAGAAGAAGTAGAAGTTTATCCAGATACTACGGTATGGATTAGAGATTTTGCATATTCATATAACGAACCAATGCATAACGATTATTTTTGGCATGATGCTTATAGCGATTATCCTGTAGTAGGCGTGACTTGGAAACAAGCAAAAGCTTTCTGTGAGTGGAGAACGTTATGGAAAAATACATACCAAAAATCTAAAAAAGGTGCTGCTATGGTAAATACGTTCAGATTACCATCAGAAGCAGAATGGGAGTATGCCGCGAGGGGCGGATTGCAAGCTGCAACTTATCCTTGGGGTGGTCCGTATACAAAAAGTGATAGAGGTTGCTTTATGGCAAACTTTAAACCAGTTCGAGGAGATTACGCTGCAGATCAGGCATTATACACTGTTGAAGCCAAGTCTTATGATCCTAATGATTATAACTTATACAATATGGCTGGAAATGTTTCAGAATGGGTGAATGCCTCTTACGATCCTTCATCTTATGAGTATACATCAACCATTAACCCAAGTGTAAACGATAATAACAATCAACGTAAAATTGTTAGAGGTGGTTCTTGGAAAGATGTGGCTTACTTTTTACAAGTAAGTTCGAGAGATTACGAATATGCAGATTCTGCAAGAAGTTATATAGGATTTAGAACGGTACAAGATTACATGGGGACTCAAGTAACAAGTAACGGAAATCAATAATTCAAATCAAATCAATTATAAACACTATTAATTAACCTACTTAAGTAAAAAAAAACCTACTTAAAATTTAAAACCGAAAATTATGGCAAAGTCAAAAGCAAACAAGAAATTCATGAATATGGCCTATGGATTAGGGGCAGCAATTGTAATCGTTGGTGCACTATTCAAAATTATTCACTTTGAAATTGGACCTTTAACTGGTAACGTAATGTTAACCATTGGTCTTGTAACCGAGGCAATCATTTTTGCATTATCTGCATTCGAACCTGTAGATGAAGAATTAGATTGGGCTCTAGTATATCCTGAATTAGCTGGCGGACAATCAGTTAAAAGAGAAGGAAAAGAAGATGCACAAGGATTATTATCTAAAAAATTAGATGATTTATTAAAAGAAGCAAAAATTGATGGCGAATTAATCGCAAGTTTAGGCGATAGTATCAAAAACTTTGAAGGTGCTGCAAAAAACATGTCTTCTACTGTAGATTCAATTGAAGCTACTAAGAAATATGGTGAAGAATTATCATTAGCTGCTGCTCAAATGGAGTCGTTAAATAGCTTATACAAAATGCAATTAGAAAGTGTAAACAAACAAGCTACAATTAACGAAGAATCAATTGAAAATGCTGCTAAATTAAAAGAGCAAATGCAATCTTTAGCGTCTAACTTATCGTCATTAAATGGTGTATATGGTGGCATGTTATCTGCAATGAACAAATAATTAGGAGAGTTAATAAATAATCCCAAATTACATTAATTAACCAAAAAAAACCTAATTACACATGGCAGGAAATAATTTATCACCAAGACAGAAGATGATTAATCTGATGTATTTAATATTTATAGCGATGCTAGCGTTAAATATGTCTAAAGAAGTGCTTTCAGCCTTCGGATTAATGAACGAGAAGCTTACTGAGTCAAATCAAGCTACAGAATTAAGAAATAAAACTTTTGTAGATAATTTAGCTGAGAAAGCAAACGATCAGCCTGAAAAATACAAGCCTTTAAAAGCTAAAGCAGATCAAATAGATGACCTAGCGCACAAATTTGATGGTTACTTAGAAGAATTAAAAGGCAAAATGACGGCAAAACTTGATGATCCTACAGATTATGAAATAATGGATAAAGGAGATTACCTTGACCAAAATTTCTTTAAAGGAGACAAGTTAAAACCAGACGGACAAGAATTTTTAAATCAGATTAATGGATTTAGAGATGGTGTTGTAAAAATTCTTTCTACTGAAGAAGGTATGGAAGACATTATCAAACAAGTTAAAGATAAATTTAATACCGACCAAGAAGTAAACAGAGATGGTATTAAAGTTGATTGGTTAGACTATCACTACAAAGGTTTCCCTTTAGTAGCTTCTTTAACGAAAATGACCCAATTACAATCTGATATTAAAACTACAGAATCTGAAGTATTGTCAACAATGTTGGCTGGTGAACTTGGTAAACAAGTTTCTATGACCAATTATTCAACTTTAATGGAAACATCTAAATCAGCTTATTTTAATGGTGAGCGATTTGATGGAGAAATTGTATTAGGTCGTACTGATGCAACTACCGTTCCTAGTAGAGTAGAATTAACTTTAGATGGTAGAAAACTAGTAAAAGATAGAGATTATACCTTAGAAGGTGGAAAAGTAAAATTAAAAGTTGGTGCCGGAGGCGTTGGCGAACATAAAATCGAAGGTAACTTGTTTTTTGGCGAAGGCGGAGAAGAAATTCCTGTGCCTGTTAAGTCATCGTTCGCAACGGTAGCTAAACCAAACTCAGCAACAATTTCTGCTGATAAAATGAATGTAGTTTATAGAGGTGTTAAAAACCCAATGACTATTTCGTTTGCTGGTATTCCGGATAATAAAGTGACTGCTAGTGCTCAAGGATTATCAAGAAGTTCTGGTAGCAGCTATGTCATGGATGCATCTAGAATTCAAGGTAGAGAAGTAACTATTAACGTTACTGGTACATTGCCGGATGGTGGTAAAGTAAGCGATAATGCTAAATTTAGAATTAAAGATTTACCAAAACCAACAGGTACTGTAAGAGGTGAAGATGGAGCATTAAAAATGCAACGTAATAGTCTTAAAATATCTACTATTGGTGCAAAATTTGATGACTTTGATTTTGAATTACCGTTACGTGTAACAGGATTTAAATTTAAAGTTCCTGGGCAACCAACAATAAATGTTAGAGGAAATAAGTTAGATAGTAGAGCACAACAAGCTTTAGCAAAAGCTAAACGTGGATCTGGTGTTCAAATATTTGACATAGAAGCCAAAGCAAGTGGTGTTAGTGTAATACTTAAAAAAGTATCACCAGTATTTGTTGAGCTTACAAATTAGGAATAGATTATAAGAGGTAATCTTGCAAAAAGATTACCTCTTATAGTTAAAATGTAAAACAAAATTAAGATGAAATTAAAACGTTTTTTATTAACCGCTGTTACAGTTTTTACAGCATGTGGTATGTTTGCGCAAGCCAATATACTTAATGCTAAAAGCCCTGAAGAAATTGGTGTAAGAACTGAAGCTCAAAAAGCAGTTGACAATGATAAACCTTTAGAATACGGTTATGTTGATGATAGAGACATCCTATTTTCTAAAATGGTTTGGGAAAAAATTGTTCTTGACGAACGTGCTAACTTCCCTTTGTATTACCCAATTGATACTAATAATATTGGTAGTGATAGAAGATCATTATATCATGTGCTAATGAAGAACATTAAAAACGGGAAAATAAAAAATATTTATGACGATTCTTATTTTACAACAAAAAGAACTTTAAAGGATATTCAGTCTGCATTAACTATGGTTGATACTACAGAGTTAGGTATCGAACAGTTAAATGCTGGTGAAGAATTATCGGCAGAGTTTATCAATAAAAGAGATATTACTGCTGCAGATATTAAAGAATATCACATTAAAGGACTTTGGTATTTTGATAAGCGTCA
Source organism: Algibacter luteus (assembly GCF_900141715.1). Taxonomy (GTDB): domain Bacteria; phylum Bacteroidota; class Bacteroidia; order Flavobacteriales; family Flavobacteriaceae; genus Arenitalea; species Arenitalea lutea. Next base: position 262,768 of record NZ_FQYK01000005.1, read on the forward strand.
AGCTGAAATGAAATACAGACTTCTTGGAATTGCTCCGGTAGCTCCAGATGTGAACTTTATTGATGATGCTGAACCAGATTTAGTGCCTTTATTTTGGGTATTTTTCCCAGATGCTAGAGAGGTATTACACGAAGCGAAATCTTTTAACAATCAAAACAGTTCGATGCCATTTTCTTTTGATCATGTGCTGAACGCAAGACGTTTTCAAGGATATATCTTTAGAGAAGAGAATGTTCAAGGCGATAGAGCGGTTAACGAATATGTGTCTCAGAACGCTTTGATGCAATTACTTGAATCTGAAAGAATTAAAGATAAAATTCGAGATTTTGAATTGGATATGTGGACTTATTAAGCCATAATAATAAACAAATAAATGAAAAACGCCCGCTTATAAAGTGGGCGTTTTTTTATTGTCATTTGAGGTAAATCGTCGCTTAAACATATAAAACTGATTATCTTCGCAATTCATTATGCAAGTAGATTATATTATAGTTGGGATTGGGATTGCAGGCATTAGCTTTTGCGAACAGTTAAGAGCACATGAAAAGCGTTTTGTAGTGTATGATAACGCATCTCAGCAATCTTCAACCGTTGCGGGGGGACTTTACAACCCGGTGGTGTTAAAACGTTTTACATCGGTTTGGAAAAGCACGGAGCAGTTGGAGATTGCTTTACCAGTTTATGCCAACATTGAAAAAAGGTTAAAGGTAAAATTAGATTATAAAATTTCCGTTTATAGAAAGTTTGCATCACTGGAAGAGCAAAATGATTGGTTTACAGCTTCTGATAAGCCTTTGCTTACTAGATATCTTTCTCCAATAGTTATAAAAAACGATAATAAATTTATTGATGGTAATTTCGGTTTTGGGGAGGTGTTAGAAACTGGTAGGATAGACGTGAAAACCTTGATTGATATCTATAAAGCTGATTTGTTAGCTAATAAGCTTTTATTTGAAGAACCTTTCAATTATGATACCATTCAGATTCAAGAAAACGCCATTACCTATAAAAATATTGATGCAAAATATGTTGTTTTTGCTGAAGGTTTTGGGGTTAAAAAGAACCCCTATTTTAAAAATTTACCGCTCGTACCTGCTAAAGGTGAATTGCTCACTATACATGCACCAGAATTAAAAATGGATTTTGTTTTAAAAGCGGGCGTGTTTTTAATTCCGTTGGATAATGATTTATACATTGTTGGCGCCACTTACGAGTGGAAAGATTTAAGCCATGATACAACAAATAAGGCAAAAGAGGAGCTTTTAAGTAAATTGAACAAGCTTATTAATTGTCCGTTTGAAGTCGTTAATCAGGTAGCTGGAATACGGCCAACTGTTAAAGACAGAAGACCTTTAGTAGGACGCCATAAATCACATAAAAACCTTTTAGTTTTAAATGGCCTTGGTACTCGGGGTGTGATGATTGGACCTTATGTGGCTAAACAATTGTACGATTTTGTTGAAAATAGCTTACCACTGCAAAGCGATATTGATATTAATCGTTTTGAAAACTAATGGTTTAATTTATACTAGAAAGGTGAGTTTACTTGTGCGTTAGGGATTGTAGTGGCTTTCTTTTGCCGAGGCGCGCATCGAGGCAAAACTAATAACGTAAAGCCCGACCCTTGCGGTAACCTGCCTGCCGGCAGGCGCCCAAATTATTTTTTAGCTAAAGTTTTATCGTAACTCATAAAAAAGTTAATCCAAATGTTTCTTGAAAGTCGCATTATTATTGGCATAAACACGATTAATGTGGCAATTATTGAAATAAACATAGCATTTAAGCCTGCGTTGAAAATATAGAAACTGATAACGAATGCTGCCACAGCAAAAGCTATACCAACAGCATAACTTACGTACATAGCACCGTAAAAAAATGAGGGTTCTATTTTGTATTTAGTGCTGCAATTACTGCAATTTTCGTGCATGCTTAATGCCTCGGAAAGGATATAAGGATTTTTGTTTTTATACATTGATTCCTCGTGACATTTTGGGCATGTGCCTGTGAATATGCTATATAATTTTGAGCCTTTTGTAAACATATAATTTAATGTATTTTTGCATCCTGAATTGCAGTGCAAAAATACTATATTATTAATATTGTATTGTGACTAAAGTTACATTTCTATGATGAACATTCATAATTTATCGATTTCATTTCAAGGCGAATACTTGTTTGAGGACCTTACTTTTAAGTTGGGTAATGGCGATAGGATAGGGCTTATTGGGAAAAATGGTGCCGGTAAATCTACGATGCTTAAAATTTTATCTAAAGAAATGGAGCCTGATACAGGCCAAATTGCTGCCGATAAAGAGCTTAAAATAGGATTCTTAAAACAGGATATTGATTTTGTTTTTGGAAGAACCGTTTTAGAAGAGTCTTACGAGGCATTTACCGAAATTAAGGCTATTGAAGCTAAAATGGAAACGGTAAATAACCAACTGGCAGAACGTACAGATTATGAAAGTGACGGTTACCATCAATTAATGGTTGATGTTAATGAATTGCAGCATCAATACGAGATACTAGGCGGTTATAACTACCAAGGGGATACCGAGAAAATTTTACAAGGATTAGGTTTTAAACGCGAAGATTTTGATAAACTAACAGATACATTTTCTGGAGGTTGGCGTATGCGTATTGAGTTGGCAAAACTCTTACTTCAAAATAACGATATTTTACTTTTAGATGAGCCTACAAACCACTTGGATATTGAATCTATTATTTGGTTGGAGGGGTTTTTAAAAAATTATGCAGGCGCCGTAGTTATTGTATCGCATGATAAAATGTTTTTGGATAACGTGACTAACAGAACCATTGAGATTTCTTTGGGGCGTATTTACGATTATCCGAAACCTTATTCCAAATATTTAGTATTACGTGATGAATTAAGAACGCAACAATTAGCATCTCAAAAAAATCAGCAAAAACAGATTGAACAAACCGAGAAATTAATTGAGAAATTTAGAGCCAAAGCTTCAAAAGCTACCATGGCTCAATCTTTAATTAAAAAGTTGGATAAAATTGATAGGATTGAAGTTGATGAGGACGATAATAGTGTAATGACACTTAATTTCCCTGTTTCAATTACTCCAGGTAAAGTGGTGGTGGAAGCGGAAAATATTTCGAAAAATTACGGGGATAACGAAGTTTTGAAAAGTATTGATTTATTTATTGAGCGCGATAGCAAAACAGCTTTTGTTGGGCAGAATGGTCAAGGAAAATCAACTTTAGCCAAAATAATAGTTGGCGATATTAAATACAATGGGTCTTTAAAACTAGGGCATAATGTGCAAATAGGGTATTTTGCTCAAAATCAAGCTGAATACTTGGACGGAAATAAAACCGTACACGATACTATGATTGATGCAGCTAATGAAACCAACCGAACTAAAGTGAGAGATATTTTAGGATCGTTTTTATTTAGAGGCGATGAGGTTGATAAATATGTTCGTGTGCTTTCTGGTGGTGAGCGTAATCGTTTAGCTTTAGCGAAGTTGATGCTGCAACCTTTTAATGTGCTTATTATGGATGAGCCTACAAACCATTTAGATATTAAGTCTAAAAATGTTTTAAAGGAAGCGCTGAATCGTTTTGAAGGAACGCTTATACTAGTATCGCATGATCGTGATTTTCTACAAGGACTAACAAATATTGTTTATGAATTTAAAGATCATAAACTCAAAGAGTATTTAGGCGATATTGATTTCTATTTAGAACAACGTAAAGTTGAAAGTTTGCGTGAGGTTGAAAAACGAACAGTCGTAAAAGAAACACCAAAAGTAAAAAAGCAGCAATCTTATCAAGATCAGAAAAAGGCCAAATCATTGAATAATAAGTTGAGTAATGTTGAAGCCAAGATTAATCAATTAGAACGCGATATTAAAGCGATTGATTTTGAACTTGAAACCAACTATGAAGAAACGACGGCAAAACCCGATTTTTTTAATAAGTACCAAAAAAAGAAATCTGATTTACAGGACTTAATGGATAAATGGGAAGGGATTCAGCTGGAAATTGAAGCCCTAGAAAATTAAGATTTTTTTTAAGTTTTTTTTAAGAACCTTAAATTAAACTAACAGGTAGATTTGTAGTCTAAAAAGTTATACAAATTAACCAATGCGAAAAATTATACTTTCTATAATAGGCGTTTTGCTTATTATTCTTTCTGTTTTATTTGCCAAAAATCTTATAGCTAATAAAAATAAACCCAAACCGGTAAGAGAAAAAGTTGTTAAAACGGTATTTGTCGATACGGTTGTAAATGGCAATGTGAAAATTGTCATTCCTGCTAACGGTAGCTTAGTGGCTAAACGCAGAGTAGAATTGTATGCTGAAGTTCAAGGTGTTTTTAAGCCTTCAAATGTGCTTTTTAAACCAGGTCAGAAATACAGTAAAGGACAGGCTCTAATTCGCATTGATGCTTCTGAATATTATGCAAGTGTGCAATCTGCTAAAAGTAATTTGTATAACACCATTGCAGCTATTATGCCAGATTTACGCTTGGATTTTCCTGATGTATATCAAAAATGGCTAGCTTATTTAAATGGTTTCGATTTGAATAAATCAACACCAGAACTTCCTAAATTAACTTCAGATAAAGAAAACTATTTTATAACGGGTCGGGGTATTGTATCGAGCTATTATAACGTTAAAAATTTAGAACAGCGGCTTTCTAAATATACCATAACGGCACCATTTACTGGCATTTTAACTGAAGCTTTGGTTACTGAAGGATCGTTGATTAGAAGCGGTCAAAAATTAGGTGAATTTATAGATCCAACAATTTATGAAATGGAAGTGGCATTAAGTAAAACTTATGCGAGTTTACTTAAAGTTGGAGAACCCGTTAAGCTTAATAATTTGGATAAAACGGAAACTTATAAAGGGGTTGTTTCACGTGTTAATGGAAGTATAGATGCGACTACACAAACCATTACCGCATATATTGAAGTTCGCGATGAGAGCTTAAAAGAAGGCATGTATCTTGAAGCAAATTTAGATGCTAAAGAAGAGCAAGATGTTATAGAAATAGATCGCAATTTACTTTTAGAGAATAATCAAGTTTTTGTTATTCGCGATAGCATATTGGATATTATTGATGCTAAACCTATTTATTTTTCAGATACCAAAGTGGTTTTAAAAGACATTCCTAATGGTACTGTTATTCTTAAAAAATCGGTACCTGGAGCCTATGCTGGTATGCTGGTAAAGCCATTTAAAAATTCTGAAAATAACCAAAACTAATGAGGAAGTTAATAAGTTATTTTATTAAATACCATGTTGCTGTTAATGTTTTTATTATAGCATTTATAGTATTCGGGGTTATTGGAGTTAGGTCTCTAAAATCGTCCTTTTTTCCGTTAGTTGATTCCAAAATAATAACCGTTAGTATTGCTTACCCTGGGGCTTCGCCACAAGAGATAGAAGAAGGTGTTGTTTTAAAAATAGAAGATAATTTAAAAGGCCTAAGAGGCATCGATAGGGTAACTTCAGTGTCTCGCGAGAATAGTGGAACAATAACAGTAGAAATTGAGAAGGGCGAGAATATTGATTTTATGCTGCTCGAAGTTAAAAATGCGGTTGATCGTGTGCCATCGTTTCCAACTGGTATGGAGCCATTGGTTGTTTCAAAAAGAGAAGAAGTAAGAGAAACTATTTCGTTCGCTATTAGTGGCAAAGACATACCATTGGCCACATTAAAGCAATTGGGCAGACAAGTAGAAAATGATTTGCGAGCAATTGATGGCATTTCGCAAATTGAGGTCACCGGATATCCTGAAGAGGAAATTGAAATTGCTGTTAATGAATCGAGTCTTTTGGCTTATAATTTAAGTTTTCAAGATGTTGCAAATGCGGTTAGCAGATCGAATATTCTGGTAACAGGAGGAAATATAAAAACCGATACCGAAGAGTATTTAATACGGGCTAATAATAGGTCTTATTACGGTGTTGAGCTTTCAAATGTGATTATTAAAGCAAGTGGAGATGGTAAAACGGTACGTTTAAAAGACGTGGCTATTGTTCGAGATCGATTTTCGGAAACTCCAAACGCTTCTTACTTCAATGAAGATTTGGCTGTAAATGTTTCGGTTACCAGCACCAATACTGAAGATTTGATTTCAGCTGCCGATAAGGTTAAAGCTTATATTGAAGATTATAATCAAAGTCATAACAATGTTAAGCTAAATGTGGTTAGAGATTTATCCATTACATTAAATCAACGAACACAACTTTTAATAGAAAATGCTATTGCTGGAATCTTCCTAGTATTAATATTTCTATCCCTGTTTTTAAATACGCGTTTAGCCTTTTGGGTAGCTTTTGGACTTCCTATTTCGTTTCTAGGTATGTTTATTTTTGCTGGGCAGTTTGATGTTACTATTAACGTGCTTTCGCTTTTTGGGATGATAATTGTTATTGGTATTTTGGTAGATGATGGAATAGTTATTGCCGAAAATATCTATCAGCATTACGAAAAAGGAAAAACACCTAAACAGGCAGCTATTGATGGGACTTTAGAAGTTATACCTCCCGTAGTTTCAGCAATTATTACAACCCTGTTAGCATTTTCATTATTCCTGTTTTTAGATAGTAGAATAGGCGAATTTTTTAGCGAAGTATCTGTAATCGTTATATTGACATTAGTAGTTTCTTTAGTTGAAGCTTTAATTATTTTGCCAGCGCATTTGGCACATTCTAAAGCATTGACCAAGCAAGTTGAAGAAGAGAACCCTTCAAAACTTAAGCAATTCTTTACTAAAATGCGCGTCATTAATCGTTTTGGCGATAAAATAATGGCCTTTTTAAGAGACCGCGTTTATACGCCAGTATTACAATTTGTATTAAGTTTTAAAATGCTTTCATTAGGAATTTTTGTAGCATTACTGGTGCTTACTATTGGCTCAATAGGTGGAGGTATTATTGGAGTTACTATTTTTCCTTCCATTGCAAGTGATAGAATTACTGTAGAACTAGATATGCCAAATGGAACTCATGTTCAAATAACAGATTCGATAATTTCTATGATTGAACAGAAATCTTATATCGTAAACAAGGAATTAACAGACGAATATTTAAAAGGAACTGATAAAGAATTATTTGAAAATACCATTTTAACCATAAGCAGTTCATCTAGTGCACAACTTCAAATAAACATGTTGCCTGGTGAAGAAAGACCAGATGCTATTAACTCCTCATTAGTAGCAAATCGACTAAGAGAGTTGGTTGGCCCAATTATAGGTACAGAACGGTTAGTTTTTGGTTCGGGTGGAAATTTTGGTGGAAGTCCAGTTTCAGTAGCCCTATTAAGTAATAATATTGAAGAATTAAAAGCGGCGAAATTAGAGCTAAAAGAAGTACTTCAAACCAATCCGTTATTAAAAGATATTGAGGATAATGACCCTGCCGGTATTAAAGAAATTCGATTACAACTAAAAGAAAGCGCCTATTTATTAGGTTTAGACTTAAGTACCGTCATGTCTCAAATAAGGGCTGGGTTTTTTGGTGTTCAATCACAGCGCTTTCAGCGTGGGCAAGACGAAATTCGCGTGTGGGTGCGTTATGATAGAGCGAACAGAGAATCAATCAATAATTTAGATGATATGCGTATTGTAACACCTTCTGGAGAGCGGGTGACATTAAAGGATATTGCAAGTTATAGTATTGAAAGAGGTGATGTTGCCATAAACCATTTGGAAGGTCAGCGTGAAATTCAAATTTCGGCAGATTTAAAAGATCCAAGTAGTAGTGCAACTGATATTTTAAATGATATAAAATCGAATATAATACCAAATATTCAATCTAAATATCCAACAATTTCTGCTTCTTTTGAAGGACAAAATAGAGAAGCTACTAAATTATCAACGTCCTTAAAAAATGCAGGAATACCAATCTTACTTCTCATATATATAACCATAGCCTTCACTTTTAGAAGTTATAGCCAGCCCATTTTATTAATATTATTGGTGCCATTTAGTTTAACCGCAGTGGCTTGGGGTCACTGGTTATTGGGCTTCTCGGTTAATGTATTATCAATGCTTGGAATTATTGCATTAATTGGAATTATGGTTAATGACGGTTTGGTGTTAATTGGTAAATTCAACACCAATTTAAGAGAAGGTATGACGTTTGATTTGGCATTATCAGAAGCCGGAAAATCACGATTCAGGGCTATTTTCTTAACCTCTTTAACTACGGTTGCAGGATTAGCGCCGCTGTTATTAGAAAAAAGTAGGCAAGCGCAATTTTTAAAACCTATGGCCATTTCCATTTCATTTGGTATAGCCTACGCAACGGTTTTAACCTTATTGGTGTTGCCTTTATTTTTGTCATTTAGTAACAGTATTAAAAAGAACGCAAAATGGCTAGCTACGGGTAACGACGTAACAAAAGAAGAAGTAGAACGCGCTATTAAAGAACAAAAAGAAGAAAATGAACATTAAAGTATTCTGTATTATAGCTTTGTTATTGTCGCAAATATTATTGTATGGACAAGAAATAATTACACCCGATAAAGCTGTACAATTAGCATTAGAAAACAATTACGGTATAAAATTGGCTAAAACGGATGTTGAAATTGCTCAAAACAATGCTAGTATTTTAAACTCGGGGTACTTACCTACGTTAACAGGAAATGCTGGCGGAACTTATAATTTAGATAATACAGAAGCTGAATTTTCAGATGGAAGAGTTACTACTCTTAAAGGAGCCGAAAGTTCTCGTTATTCAGCTTCTTTAGATTTGAATTACACTTTGTTTGATGGATTAGGGCGTATTTATAACTATAAACAATTAAAGGAAACGGAACAGCTCACCGAAATGCAAGCGCGAGAAACGATAGAAAACACAATCGTACAATTGTTTACAATTTATTACAGCGTTGCAGAACTAAAAGAAAACACCAATGCTATTAATCAAACTTTGTCTATATCCAAGGATAGGTTGGTTCGATCTGAATATCAATTTAATTATGGGCAGAGTACAAAACTAGCTGTACTTAATGCAGAGGTTGATATTAACAACGATAGCATAAGTTTGATGAATTCGCAGCAGCAATTGAAAAATTTTAAACGCGATTTGAACCTTGTTTTAGGTAATACGCTGAATGAAGTATTCGATGTAGATACCACTGTCGAATTTAAAAACCTATATGATAAAGAATTGCTATTAGAAAAGGCTAAAGCCAATAATATAAGCCTATTGCAGATTGATAAAAGTATTGCAATAAACAAGTTAGGTGTAAAATCTCAAATATCTGCTTACTTGCCAACTATAGGACTTACTGGGAGTTATGGATGGAATAAGAACAATAATAACGCCGCATCTTTTGTTGCTGTATCTACTAATACTGGATTGTCAGGGGGATTGAATTTAAGCTGGAATCTATTTGATGGTGGCAGGACTGTAACGAATGTTAAAAACGCAAAAATTAGCTTAGAGGCCAACACTATTCAGAAAGAACAACAGTTAGTGACTTTAGAACGCGATTTTAAAAACGCTTGGGAAGACTTCCAAAATAAGCTCAATATTTATAAGCTTCAAGAAGAAAATATTGAAACAGCCCGAAACAATTTTGAGCGTACAGAGGAAAAGTTTAAGTTAGGTCAAGCAACTTCAATTGAGTTTAGACAGGCTCAACTTAATTTATTAAGCGCAGAGTTTAATAAAAATCAAGCTAAGTATTTAGCGAAAATCGCTGAATTACAGATGCTTCAAATAAGTGGAGAGCTATTAAATGTAGATTTTTAATTAGTGAAAGTGTACTTTGTCGACTTTTAAATGTTAAAATTATATGCATTTCATCGATAAAAATAGTTTTTAGTCTGGTTTAGTTCTATATTCGTATAAGAATTAATCCCAAATTTGACCAAAAACATGAAATCACTAAAGTTAATCGCAATTTGTTTCTTCGTTACAGCGTATTCGTTTGCTAACGTTTCTTCTAAAGATAAAAATGCTTTAATCGCTTTATATAAAGCGACTAACGGAGCAGAATGGAATTCCTCTTGGGATTTAAGTACGTCTGTAGATAAATGGTATGGTGTTAAAATCGAGAACGATAAAATCATTGAAATTAATCTTCAATTTAATAACTTGAATGGAGAGTTACCAAAAGAAATTGGGAACTTATCAAGTTTAAAGGTATTGAATTTAGGATTTAATAAATTAAAAGGTTCTCTTCCTACTTCATTAAAAAACTTAAAAGAATTAAAGTCTCTAGAATTATTCATGAATGGTTTTGAAGGTGAAATACCTGCAGAATTAGGAGAATTAAAAAATCTTGAGATATTAAAATTATATAGTAATAAACTGTCTGGAGAAATTCCAACGTCGTTAATGGGTTTAACTAACCTTAAAGAACTTTTATTAGGAAGTAATTTTTTAACAGGACAGATTCCAACAGAAATTTATGCATTAAGTAAGTTACAAAAACTTAGTCTTATGGATAATAAAATGGATGGTGAAATTCCTGCAGAAATTGCACAATTAAGAAATTTAGAAGAGTTGTTATTATCAACTAATAAATTTTCTGGAGATTTACCAAAAGAGTTTATGAACCTTACAAAACTAAATACAATGATGGTGAGTGATAATAACTTAAACCAAGAGTATATTAGTGTTTCTGGTAAAAATCCTCCTTCATTGATGCAATTAGACATTGAAAATGCAACTGCAACTATGGACATTGAAAAAGAATAAATTATATTTTATAAATGAGTTTATGTTAAAAGGCCATCTTAATTGATGGCTTTTTTTTATTTTTAGTTATGCTAGAACATCATTTTACATGCCCTTATTGCTGGGAAACTATTTCTATGTTGCTTGATAATTCAATTTCTAATCAATCGTATATAGAAGATTGCGAGGTTTGTTGCAATCCAATCCAGGTTTCTTTGCAGTTCGCAAATTCAGAATTATCGGGTTTTCAAGCTCATAGTATTGAACAATAATATTTTCTAAAATTATTATTGCAGAAATTAAAAAGGGTTGTATATTTGCAGTCCGAAATGATTTGGTCGGCATTATGAACCGAAAGTTAAGAGCTAAGAAAATCATTTTAAGATTACATCGCGGGATAGAGCAGTAGGTAGCTCGTCGGGCTCATAACCCGAAGGTCACTGGTTCGAGTCCAGTTCCCGCTACTAATTTAAAGGTCAATCACTTGTTAATCAAATGGTTGACTTTTTTTCTTCCCGAAAATAGCCCGATTATTTATATTTGCCTTATTGAAAGCCAATGAAATTATGTCTATTTCATAAGCATTCACAAACAAAATAGTTCTACTTATGTAATTTACCTCTTTTTTTAATAGTGATTTTTTTAGGAATTTAATTTGAAATAGTAAACGTTGAAATAAAAAAGGGGCGGGACTGTAAAAAAACGATTGTTTATATCTTAATTATGCTAATGGTAGATGGAGATGGAGGGGCTTAAATAATATTTTTCTAAAACCTACAAAAAACTTATATAAAACTGGTTGTAAAATTAATAGCACATTAATTGTGACAGCTACCTCTTAAATGTTGTTTTTACTGGGGTTATTAGTTTTTCTTAACGAAAGAAATGTTAGACTTTATAAAATAAGTTGACGGATAAACTAGTCCATATTTTAAGGGTAAATATGCATTTTTAGTAAAACAGGGGTTAAAGTAAGTATTTGAAACCAAAACTTACGTTTAATGGAAAATGTGTAAACCTATAAAAAGACTATACGCACGCATGACAGGTAATTTAATCATTGATTGCGTTTATATTTAAAACTAAAAATTAACTGTTTTAGTGTTTTTTGGGGTAGACGCTAACACTTTTTCTCTTTTAAAATTCCAAAAAAAGAGTTTTTTACTTCGATTTTGTAGGTAAAATCTATATTTAAATCATAAAGTTTTCTTAAAAAACCAGTTTTAAATAAAGTAGTTTGGCTAAACTTCTAAACTACAATTAGTTACCGATTTTTACCCCTAGGTTTTATTTTACTTTATTTAAAGTGTTGTTTTGCAGCTATTTACGAGTATATCTTTGCCTTGTAGATAGTGATCACTTTACAACAATTTATAATTAATAAGAAAATTAAAGTAAAATGAATAATCAAGTAATACAACTCCTGCAAGTGTCAATGGATGACTTGAAGGAAATAATTAAAGAAGCGGTCTTGTCGGTAATTCCGCCACCGCCAACAAAAAACTTAAATCTAGGTTTAAATGATAGTGATTCAATCCCAGATGATGACTTGTTAACCACAAAAGAGGTTAGTGTTATCTTAAAGGTTTCTTCTACTTCCTTGTGGAGGTATAATAAACAGGGTGTCCTAAAAATTAAAAATAAGATAGGAAGAAAGGTCTATTATTCTAAAAAAGATGTGTTTGACTTTATAAAAGGTAATGTGATATGATAGATTTATTAAAATTCTATATGAAAAACAGGAAGTTATTTATAAAGAACATAGAAAATTCAAATGAGGTAGATTTAAGGATGTGCATCAACTCTAAAACTGGAGAAATTTTAGAGAAACAAACTGCGCATTATAAAAATTTGTTTATAGAGATAACAGAAAATCGAGCTACGATTAAAGGGAGTATTCATAAGTACTTTAATATTTTTGAGGGCCATGGGGAACAAAACTATAATGACTTTAGCTTTTGCGATTTTAAGTATGCTTTGAATAGACTACAAAATGCCTTAGATATAAACGGCAATGATACCTATATAACAAATTTAGAATTTGGTTTAAATATAGACATCGAGGAAGAACCCCAAAAGCTGATAGATAATTATATTTTAATGTATGATTATAAAATGCCTAACAGAAACGAAAAGTTTTACGGTAAGGGCGATTATTTGGAGTTTAAGACTACAGATTACAGTCTTAAAATTTATAATAAGTCAAAACAACATTCTTTAAAGAATAGAAATATTTTAAGAGTAGAGTTAAAAATTACTGGCGCAAGGTATTTAAAAAAACACTTTAACATTTACACAGTTAATGACCTAGATAGAGATAGGTTTAAGAAGCTATTTGATAAACTTTTAGAGCATTTCGATAAATTACTAATCGTTGACACATTGTCCCTTAAAAACAATCATAGAATGGACGAAATGATATTCTTTCAAAATGGTATTAGTGCAACATATTGGAAAGATTTAAAAAACAAAGTGTCTTCTAAAGTGAGGTACAGGTTTAAAAACGATTTTAATAATCTTCTTAATAAATATAGACTACTTAAAACAAAGAAAAAGTTAAGAATACTGTTAGTGAAGAAGTACAAAGAATTAATGGACTGCGATTGTGGGATTTTTACAAATGTTGCTTAGTATAAGAGGGGGTAGTTGTTATTAGTTATATAGCTTACAATTATCCCTCTATTATATTTCTTTCATTCTCCTTTAATTATTACTTATTTAGGGTAGAGGCTTTTTTAGACACTCTTTTAGTAGCTTCATCAATAGAGTAGTTAATTTGTTCCTTACTTAAAATAGAAATGAGGTCTGGAGTACTAAAAATAGAGTTCTTCATCACTTCTTTTTGCTTTTCTATAAAAGCATCCATATATTTCTTTAAGTAGTCAGGGTTTTCTTGGATTGTTACAGGGACAGTTTCGATAGCAAAAGTTAAAGCTTTATATAATTTTGTTTCTGTTAGTTGCTCAATTTTTTTCATAGCAACTTCCTGAGACTTCATAGTAGCTTCAATGCTATCCATAGTAACTCTTCGTGGTTCTGGTTTCGGTCTAGTTTTTTGTTTTTGACTAGAACTAGAAATATTTACAATAACTACTACGATTAGTATAAAAAACCCGATATATATAAATGCCATACTATATGTTGTTCTTGTTATAAAAAGTTTTAACTGAGAATTTAACAACTGTTCCCAACTGATAATATTCAGCATTACTAGTTGTAAAAGTTAGTTCATTATTATTGACTGTAAAGGAGTCTGCAACATTATCATCAATCTGGAGTTTATTTCCATCAGGAGTAGCCCATGTAAAATTTCCATATAAAGGACTGTTCCCTGGATACTCTGAAACTTTTGTGCCTGTACCGTCATCGTTAAATATCATTATTCGTGTTGCAGTATCACTATTAAGACTTCCTTGTATTTGAGATTTAGTAACACTAGTCCCATTAAGGTCTGTAATTTCTAAAACCTCATGGTGGGTTAGTTTCCAAGGGCTGTTCATAATTAACAGTTCAGATTGACTTAGTTGAAGGTCTTTGTTGTCATCAGAAGATGTACAGTCAAAAAGCAAAATAACAGATAATAAAAGAAGTATTTTTTTCATAACGTAGGTTTTATAGAACTAATGTAAGTGAATTTATTTAATTAACCCAAATTTGGGTTAAGGTTTTCGATGTGATTCTCGCATTTTTAACTGATGTTAACAAAGAGCGAGGAAAATAAAATTTTGACAGAGCTTGGTAAACGAGTTCGGGAATTAAGAGAACAAAAGAATGTTACTCAATACAACCTTGCTACAGATGCCGAAATATCTAAAAATCAAGTAGGCAGACTGGAGAGAGGCGAATATAAAGTGTCTATTATTACCCTTGTAAAACTTGGAAAAGCCCTTGATGTTGACTTTAGGGAGTTCTTCAAATACCTATAGTATATTTTTAGTTTTTTTATATAACAATTCAGACGTATAATTATTAATTATGCTATTTTTGAATAATCTGTAAATATATCTAGGACGAACCAAAGAATGCAAAATCTACAAAACGAACTTATAGAACTACTTAAACACGAAGACAATTTAGTAGTCGATAACCAACTTAATAAAAATAAAATAATAGAAGCTGCTTTAAAGGTTGAACCCTTTTTAATAAGCCTCTTAATTAAGAACGAGACCTTTAAAAAACACTTCTTTCAAGAGGTGGAAAATGTATTGGTGTTCGATAAAATTAACTTTCAGCGATTTGTAAATAACAAGTCTTTTTTACCTGATAGTTATACAGCCTTTAAAAATAAAATAGGGTTAGCAATTAACGACGACACTGTAGATAATTTCATTAAAACTAAAAATGACGTGGTTTTGGTATGGCCTCATAAAGATTGTGTGTTAGAAGGAGGGCAAACGAAAGAAGACCAAAAAAGAAATGAGATATTTTGGAATGAAACCCTCGCTCCTGATAGTGTAGATAGATTATTAGATGCAAAAGCGTTTACCAACTTTAAAAGATATGACAAAAAGGGGGAACATAAAATAACAGAATTTAAAGGAGATGAAAACTTAATTCTAAAAGGGAACAACTTATTAGTTCTTTCGTCATTGCTAAAAACACATAGAGGCAAAATAAAGCTTATTTACATAGACCCACCATATAACACAGGAGGCGATACTTTTATGTATAACGATTCCTTTAACCATTCTTCTTGGTTGACTTTTATGAAAAATCGTTTGTTAATAGCAAAAGAGTTATTACATCCAGAAGGAAGTATTTTTATACAAATAGATGATTTTGAAGATGCTTATTTAAAGGTTTTAATGGATGAACTTTTTAAGCCAGAGAATTTTAGAAATAAAATAACATGGAAACGAAGGGGGGGTAGTGCAAATCCAAAGAATAGACTTAATAATGTTGTAGATTATATTTTGTGGTATTCAAAAAATGAAAATTTTACTTTTCATACTCCATTTACTATTGACGATCCAAACACAAAGAAATATATTAAAGAAAGGTTTACAAACGTAGATGAAAATGGAAGGAAATTTATGAAATCTCCCTTGCAAAGCCCAAATCCAAGACCAAATTTAATGTATGATTATAAAGGATTCAAAACTCCTAAAAATGGATGGTCAATTTCAGAAGAAAAAATGAAGGAATGGGATGCAGAAGGCAAGCTATGGTTTCCAGATGACAAAGAAAAAAATATAAATAGAAAAATATATTTAGATGAATATTCAGGGCAACCAGTTTCAAGTTTATGGACTGACATAAGTGTAATAAATCCTATGAGTAAAGAAAGGGGAGAGTTTGAAGGAGGTCAAAAACCTGAAGCCCTACTTCATAGAATAATTGAAATGGTTACAGATGAAGGCGATTATGTTTTAGATTTTTTTGTTGGTAGTGGTACAACTTGTGCAACTGCTCATAAAATGAATAGAAAGTACATTGGAGTTGAGCAGTTAAATTACATAGAGCCTATTCCTGTTCAGCGTATAATTGATGTTACTAAAGGCGACGAGGCAGGAATTTCAAAAAAAGTAAATTGGCAAGGTGGCGGTACTTTTGTCTATGCTGAATTATTGGAGTACAACCAATACTTTGTAAATAAAATTCAAGAAGCTAAAACCAAAGAAAATATTATAGCTATTTGGAGCGAAATGCAAGACAAAGCATTCATATCCTATCAATTTGATAAAGACATCTTTAATAATAGCTTAGAAGCCTTTAAAACAGCTTCAATAGAGACTATGCAACACTATTTAATAGAAATATTAGATAAAAACCAATTGTATGTTAATTTTAGTGAAATTGAAGATAAATCTTTTAATGTAAGTGAAGAAGATAAGGCTTTAAACTATTCATTTTATAATATAAAATAGGGTATGGTTTTTGTTTATAAAATTAAATATATGTTAATAAGTTTGCAAAAGGTAGTTTTATTATCTACTTTTGTACAACAATTAGATACTAACAACACTTTTACAAGAGTGTTTCAAAATAACGTGGTTATCCTGCCTCTTCACAATGCACACTGGATAACCCTTTTTAATTTAAAGCGGTAAGGTATGGCAAAGAAACCTTATACAAAACCACCGCTTACTTTTCAAGCTCAAATACAAAAATGGATAGATAGAGGTTTACAAGTGCCTGACATATATAGGGCACAAAGCTATTTATCGCATATAAGCTATTACCGTTTAAGTGCTTATTGTTTGCCTTTTCAAAGTGTAAAGGACACGTTTGATGCAGGTACTACTTTTGATGATGTTTTAAATTTGTATCTTTTTGATAGAGAATTAAGGCTTTTAATTTTAGATGCTATAGAACGTATTGAAATAGCTTTAAGAACCAAAATTATATATGATTTAGCCCATAAATACGGCTCACACTGGCAAGATAATCAAGGCGTATTTAAAGCCCCTTACACAAATAGAAACGGAACTTATATTGACCCTTTTGGCAGTTTGCAAACATATTTAAATAAAGAGTATAATTCTTCAGACCCCGAAGTTTTTATTAAGCACTATTTTGACAATTATGATACACCACCTAATCCACCTTCTTGGATGGCTATAGAGTTGGTAACTGTAGGAGGTTTGTCAAGGTTATATAGTAATTTAGCTAATGACGATGATAAAAAGTTAATAGCACGAAATTATAAATTACCACATTTTGTATTTCAGTCTTGGTTTCATTCTATGACGCATTTAAGAAACTTATCTGCTCATCATTGTAGAGTTTGGAATAGGGAATACAGAATTACACCGTCCTACCTAAAAAGCCCTAAATTTAATTGGGTTGATAATGCATTTGATATAAATAATAGGACGTTTTATTACCTTAATGTTTTAAAATATTTTTTAAATATTATTAACCCGAACAACTCTTTTAAAACTAAACTAGAAGCACTTTTTACAAAGTATCCTAACATAAAAATCGAGTATATGGGCTTGCCAACGGATGCCTTTGGAAATGTAAAAGATTGGAAAGCTGAACCACTTTGGAAAAAATAAAATATTTTTATGAATTTATTTAATCAGGACAATTTACAACGCTTAGACAAACGAATATCTGTTGTTTTTGAAGACGGTATTAAAGAAATAGAATTGTCTCCTATTATTAAAAATAATTTAAGGTTTGCACCGAGACCATACCAAGTAGAAGCTTTCTCTTATTTTAATTATTATATAAATAACCCTCGTTTAAGGCTAAAACCTACACAAGTGTTGTTTCACATGGCTACTGGTAGTGGTAAAACCCTAATAATGGCAGGGGCAATGTTGGAATTGTATAAAATGGGTTATCGTAATTTTATTTTCTTTGTGAATACCGACACTATTATTCGTAAAACCAAGGAGAACTTTTTAAACCCTAGTAGCTCTAAATACCTTTTTAAGGAACAAATAAATATTGATGGCGTTAATGTGAATATTACCGAGGTAGAAAGTTTTGAGACTACAAATGATGCTGATATTAGTATTCTATTTTCTACTACACAGGGCTTACATTCTAAGTTAAACGCACCAAGAGAGAACAGTATCACTTTTGATGACTTTATAGACAAAGAAATAGTTTTAATAAGTGATGAAGCGCATCACATTAATACACTAACCAAGAAAACACTTTCACAAGAAGAAAAAAGTAATGCTACAAGTTGGGAATATACTGTACAACGCATATTAACATCGAACCCAAATAATGTTTTAATAGAGTTTACAGCAACATTAGAGTTAAATCATCCAAATGTAGCTTCTAAATACGCTAACAAATTACTCTTTGATTATTCGCTAACTAAATTTAGAGAAGATGGTTATTCAAAGGAAGTACAAACAAACCAAGTAGATTATCAGCCTATACAAAGGGCAATTGTAGCGGTTTTAATAAGTCAGTTCAAAAAGAAAATATTTGCTACTAAAGGTATTTTAGCGAAGCCAGTAATAATGTTTAAATCTAAAACAACTGCTGAAAGTGGAGTAATGGAAGAAGCCTTTAAAAAGGAAATACAAAACTTATCGGTGCAGAAATTAGAAGGCATAATTAAATTGGATAACGCTATTTTGGATAAGGCAGTAGCATATTTTAAAGAGCTGAACATATCGTTACAAAATTTAATAGATGAGATAAAAGAAGATTTTTCAGAAGATAAAATAATCTCTGTGAACTCTAAAAATGACACTGATGAAAAGCAAATAGTTATTAATAGCCTTGAAGACCATAATAACGAATATAGGGCAGTTTTTGCAGTAGATAAATTAAATGAGGGTTGGGACGTATTAAACTTATACGATATTGTTAGGCTGTATGATACCCGTGATGCTTCGGGAAGTAAACCAGGGAAAACAACTGTAGCCGAAGCGCAATTAATAGGCAGAGGTGCAAGATATTATCCTTTTCAACTAGAAGAAAGCCAAGAAATAGACAAGCGCAAATATGATAATGACTTAGAAAATATCATGCGTAATTGTGAGACCTTACATTATCACTGTTCACACAATCCAAGATACATAACAGAGTTAAATAATGCGCTCCGTCAAATAGGAATGTTTCCAGAAGAAAAGATTGAAGTTGATTTAATCTTAAAAGACGAATTTAAAGCAACATCTTTTTATAAAAACGGCTTTATATTCTTAAATAAAAAGGTAAAAAATAACCCTAAAACATTATTAGAGTACCAAGAGCCAGACATTGTAAAAAAGCATACTTACGCTTTAAGAACTAATCGTTCAGCTTCGACAACTATATTAGATAATGCTTCTGTAAAACAAAATAAATTACAAGCAAATTATTCTAATAAACATCATTTTTCTGTTTGGGACAAGACCATATTAAAAAAGGGGTTGAACAAAATCCCATTTTACCACTTTAGTAATATTAGACGTTATTTTCCTAGCGTTAAGTCTATAGACGATTTTATTACAGATGCTAAATATTTTGGTGGGGTAACAGTAGAAGTTACAGGGTTGCAAAAAGACACTAATAATTTATCGCCTCAACAAAAATTAGAAATAGTTATTGATGTTGCTACAAGAGTGGCAAACGAAATAGCAACAAAGTTTGGAGATTACAGAGGGACAAAATCCTTTTATAGAGAGCCTTTAAGAAAGTATTTTAGAGACAAGAAATTATCCTTTTCAGTGAATACAAATACTACAGCAGAAACAGGAAAACCAACCATGAGGAATGATATAGATCCAAAATACTTTGTGGATTTAAATAAAGCCGATTGGTATGTTTATAAAGAGAACTACGGCTCTTCCGAAGAAAAGTTTTTAGTAAAGTATTTCCATGATAATATAGATGAGCTAAAAGAAAAATTTAAGGACATATTTTTATTAAGAAATGAGAGGTTCTTTAAACTATATAGGTTTAGTGATGCAAAAGCTACCGAACCCGACTTTGTACTATTTATGACAGATAAAAATTCAGATGAAGAAGTTATTTACCAGTTATTTATAGAGCCAAAAGGAGACCATTTGTTATACAATGATGAATGGAAAGAGCAATTCCTTGCCGAAATAGAGAAAGAAGCTTTAATAGAATTATACCAAAACCAACAATATAAATTAATAGGGATGCCCTTTTATAACATGCAAAATAGAGAAGATGAGTTTTCAGAAAAATTATCTAGCATTATATAACTTTTAGTTTTGCTTTTCTTTCTTCTTCCCAATGCTCCCTAACTTGTTCAAGGTAATCTTCTGTGGCTTTTTTATTGTACCTATGTAGTTGTTCAGGACTGCTATGTGTAGTTATGGTCATTATTGCTTTATCAGGCAATACGTTTAAGTGATTTGTAATAAATGACCTTCTACAGGTATGTGAAGAAATTAATAAGTGTTTGGCATAGATGCCTCTTTCATTCCTGTTAGTTTCCTTGTTTCTTAAATCTCCGATAATTTCCTCATCAATATCTGCATTTTTGCAAATCACTTTTATTTCTTTGTTAAATAAATTTTCAAGGGATTTAGGGGTTAATTCAAATTCAGGTAACTTCCCGCCCCTTTTTTTGAGGATTGTTTTTATTTGTGGGTGTAGAGGTATTTTAACGGGTGCTATTGTCTTAACTGTGGCACTTATTAGCATATTATCGCCTACAATTTTTAGTCTTTCTATCTCGCTAAAATCACTTACCCTTAAACCTGTCCATAGTCCGATAATAAACAAATCTCTAATTTTGTCCTGTCTTTCATCTTTAATCTCTAATTCAAATATTTTTTTTATTTCGTCTTTGTTCAAATAGGTATCCAGTGTTTCGCCTCTTTTAACATAAAATCTTCTGCTTTCGTATTCAGGGTTATACTTATAGCCTTTTGTTTTTATTTCATTACAAAACATTTTTACCTGACTTATATATTTATTTATAGTGGTTTTAGAATAACCGCCATCAATGGATAGAAAACTTACAAATTTTGTGAAAAACTCTAAACCAATGTCAATATGTTTAAGTTTAGTCTTATGCTTGGTTTCAAATTCTTTTAATCGTGTAGATGTTGTTTTGTATTTTCTAATTGTTTTTATGTTAATAGGTTTTCCTGTATCGGGATTTATTCTTGAATTTGATTCTTCTATATAGTTGTCTATAAAAGGTATAAAAAACACTGTTGTGTCGTTTTCGTCCGTGGGTCTATTGTTAAATTTATTTACAGTATTGTCAAGCCATTGCTTAGTAATCAGTTCGCCTCTTGCTTCCGATTTGTTATATTCAGATACTATAGAGGTCTTTAAATCCTCTAACCTTTTAGTTATATCTTCTTTGTCCTCAATGTGTTCAGCAATGCTCTTAAAACGTTGTAGTTTGTTGTTCCAATGGTTTGGATTTATAAGCAATCTTATTTTAGATACTTCGTCAAAATCCTTGCTATGATAAAACCTAACATAAATGTGGGATGGGTTTTTCTTTCCTTTTACTATAAATCGTATTGATGCCATTTTTTTTATTGTCTTTCTATAGCTAATATATAAAATCTTCCCGAAATATTCCCGATTATTATGTAATTACTTGAATTTTTGTGAAATTTAAAGAAACCCATTAAGACAATAAACTCTTTATATATAAGGCTTTTAAGATGGTTTTTGAAATTATCTGAAATCTATTGAATTTCATTGTGGTAGTCCAGTTCCCGCTACTAAGAGAAGAACCAAATACATTTACGTATTTGGTTTTTTTATGCTTAATATTTTCTACTTTAAACGTATTTCTATTTTGGAGCAGAAGATTCTCTAACAACCAATTCAGCATCCAGAATAATCTTATTCAAGGTTTGCTTAATTGTTTTTTTATTCTTGTAATTCAAGAAGGTTAAAGCGGCTTGTTTGCCAATTTCCTCACTATGCTGATTGATACTTGTAATTGAAGGTGTAACCATTGCAGTGAAAGGTTCGTTACCAAAACCAACCAACGCAATATCTTCTGGAACTTTTATTTGTAATTCGTTCAGTAATTGAAGAGCTCCTAGAGCAGCGTAGTCACTGGCAATATAAACAGCATCGGGTCTGTTTTTGAGTTTTAATAATTGCTCCATTTTTTGCCTTCCGTCTTCTATAGTGAGGCTGCTTTCAATAAGGAGTTCATTATCTAAAGGAAGATGATGTTTTTTCAAGGCATCAACGTAACCTCTAATTCTATTATTAAAAATTCTGGTATGTTTATAACCGCCAATATGTGCAATTCGTTTTCTACCTTGTTTAACGAGATGTTCTACAATAACATGACTGCTTTCATAATCATTAATTCCAATATAATCTACGTTTAAATCGTTCTCACCGCGATCAAAAAGTATTAAAGGGATACCTTTAGCCTTTACTTTTTCATAAAATTCTAAATCTATAGTTTCATTAGCCATTGAAGCTATAATCCCATCAACTTGTGTAAATAATAAAGTATCTATGTTGTTGCATTCCTTTTTATAGGATTCGTTTGATTGTGTTATTATAATATTATATCCTTCTTTATTTAAAACTTCTTCTATATTTTGAATCACCGAAGAAAAAAAGTTGCTATTGGTACGAGGTACAATAACACCAACTAAATTACTTTTACCTTTTCGCAATGCACTAGCAAGATGATTGGGCTGATAATTTAAGTTTTTTGCTACTTGTCTTACTGCTTTTTTAGTTTTTTTGCTAATTCTAGAGTCGTTATGAAGCGCTTTAGAAACCGCAGCAGTAGAGATATTTAGCACATTTGCAATATCTTTTATAGTAGTTTTCTTTTTAGTATTCAATTTTTTTATATCTTTGCTTAATCGTTTAAGCAAATGTAATGTATTTATTGTTTGAATCAAAATCTTCAATACATTAAAGGTTTTGGTTTTATTTTTAATTTTTTGGTTAAACGTTTAAGCAAACTAATTAATATTTTAAATAAGAATTAAACAAATGGGTAAAGTAGTAACATTTGGAGAAATCATGTTAAGATTAGCTCCTCAAGGATTTTTAAGATTTTCTCAAGCAAATAGTTTTGATGCTATTTACGGAGGAGGTGAATCAAACGTAGCAGTATCGTTAGCAAACTACGGTGTAGATGTAGATTTTGTAACACGTTTACCAAAAAATGATATTGGTGAATGTGCCATGATGGAAATGCGCAAAAGAGGCGTTGGTGTTGATAAAATTGTATGGGGTGGAGATCGTTTAGGTATCTACTTCTTAGAAACTGGTGCCGTATCTAGAGGTTCTAAAGTAGTTTATGATAGAGCACATTCTGCCATTGCAGAAATTAAGTCTGGAATGATTGATTGGGACGCAGTTTTTGAAGGTTGTGAATGGTTTCACTGGACAGGTATTACTCCTGCTATTTCTCAAGGATCTGCTGATGTGTGCTTAGAAGCTGTAAAAGCTGCAAGTGCAAAAGGAATAACTATTTCTACAGATTTAAATTACAGAGCAAAACTTTGGAAGTATTGTGATGCTGCTCATAGAGAAAAAGTAATGACCGAGTTAACATCGTACTGTGATATTGTTTTAGGAAACGAAGAAGATGCTGAAATGCACTTTGGTATTAAACCAGAAGGAATTACTGTTCAAACTCAAGGGCACGATGTAAAAGCTGAAGCTTTCTTATCGGTTTGTGAACAAATGATGGAAAAATTCCCAAGAGCTAAAAAAGTAATTACGACTTTAAGAGGATCTATTTCTGCTTCTCATAATACATGGGCGGGTGTTTTATATGATGGTAAAACATTATTCCAAACACGTCAGTATCAAATTACAGATATCGTTGATAGAGTAGGTGGAGGAGATTCATTTATGGGAGGTTTAATCTACGGATTATTAAAATACCCAAAAGATGATCAAAATGCTTTAGATTTTGCTGTAGCTGCTTCATGTTTAAAACATACTATTAAAGGTGATGCCAACTTAGTAACAGTTGCCGAGGTTGAAAAACTTATGGGTGGTGATGCTTCTGGGCGTGTTGCTAGATAAGCATCTAATAAAACATTTTTATTTTAAAATAACCTTTAAAGACTCATGAAAAAATCGATTGCAATTATTTGCGGAGGCGGTCCAGCTCCTGGTATCAATACCGTTATAAGTACAGTAGCCAAAACTTTTTTAAAAGATGGTTACGAGGTAATTGGTGTTCATCATGGGTATCAAGGATTACTATCAGACGATCCAGAATTGAAGATTTTCGATTTTCATCATGCCGATCGTATTTTTAGCCGTGGTGGTTCTACTTTAATTATGAGTAGATTTAAACCCAAGGATAGCGACTTTAAAGCTGATTTTTTTAAAAAACATAATGTAAAATTATTGGTAACTATTGGCGGCGATGATACAGCATCAACCGCCAATAGATTAACCAAGTATCTTCAATCTCAAGATTTAACGGTTTCGCATGTTCATGTTCCAAAAACTATCGATAACGATTTGCCTTTACCTGATAGAAATCCAACTTTTGGTTTTCATACAGCTAAAGATGAAGGTGTTCGTATAGGAAATACGGTTTATGAAGATGCCAGAACTAGTGAAAACTGGTTTGTTGTATCTGCTATGGGGCGTTCAGCGGGTCATTTGGCTTTTGGCATTGCTTCGGCTTGTCATTTTCAAATGATGATTATTCCAGAAATGTTTGATAAAACAACCATTACTTTCGAAAAGCTCATTAACTTGATTGTGTCTTCAATAGTAAAATGCAAAATTGAAGGCGTAGAGTATGGCGTTGCTTTGGTAAGTGAAGGTGTTTTTCATTTTATGGAAGAGGAAGAAATTATAAACTCCGGAATCAATTTTACTTATGATGATCATGGACATCCTGAGTTAGGAAATGTAAGTAAGTCTCATATTTTTAACTATCTTTTACAATTAAAATTAAAAGAGATCGGGCTAAAAGTTAAATCAAGACCAGTAGAACTTGGTTATGAATTAAGATGTTGTAATCCCATTGCTTTTGATTTAACATTGTGTACGCTTTTAGGAATAGGCGTTAAGAAATTATTTGACCAAGGTATATCTGGTTGCATAGTTAGTGCAAATTCCAAAGGAGATATAACACCTTTATTTTTAAAAGATTTTGAAGATGAAAATGGCAAAATACCTCCAAGATTGGTAGATATTAATTCGGATATGGCACAATTATTCATTAACAATTTGTTCTATATTCAAGAAAAGGATTATGAAAAAGCTAAAAAATATGTGCCAAACCCCGAGGCATATGATTTTAAGAAAATATTAAACTGGAACTAAAAATTAAAAAACAATAAAATGGCACAATTTTCAAGATTAGAAGTGGCACAAGCAATGAAAGATACCGGAATGATTCCTTTATTCTTTCATAATGATATAGAATTAAGTAAAAAAGTATTAAAAGCATGCTACGATGGTGGTGCGCGTTTAATGGAGTTTACAGCACGTGGTGATTTTGCTCATGAAGTTTTTGGAGAGTTAACTAAATATGCAATTAAAGAATTACCTGGAATGATTATGGGTGTTGGTTCTGTTACCGATGCAGGACAAGCATCATTGTATATGACTTTGGGAGCAAACTTTATAGTAACACCAGTATTAAGAGAAGATATTGCAATTGCATGTAATAGAAGAAAAGTACTTTGGTCTCCTGGTTGTGGTACATTAACTGAAATTACTAGAGCTGAAGAGCTAGGATGCGAAATTGTAAAATTATTCCCTGGCGATATTTATGGGCCACAATTTGTAAAAGGTATAAAAGGACCACAACAATGGACCTCTATTATGCCAACAGGTGGAGTTTCTCCAACTGAGGAAAATTTAAAAGCTTGGTTTGATGCAGGTGTAACTTGTGTTGGAATGGGATCTAAATTAATCTCAAAAGAAATTATTGCTAACAAAGACTATGCAAAACTAGAGAAAGATGTAAAAGCTGCTTTAGCGATTGTTAAATCTGTTAGAAAATAATAGTAGTAGTTAATTAAGTTTAAAAGAGTCACATGAATTGTGGCTCTTTTTTTTGTTTTATTCAAATTTTAACCATGGTTTGTAATGCCTTCGTCATTAGAAACTATACTTTATCATGTCGCATTATTTTTCTTTTTTACTCTATATAATTTTGCTACATTTGGCATCGAATAAAAAATTTTTAAAATGAAAATAATGAAATACTTAAGTCTTACAGCGGTGTTAATTTTTCTAGTATCCTGTAATAAAAATGGTGCTGCCCAAAAGCCTATTAAAACAGAATTAGATTCAGTGAGTTATGCCATTGGAATGGATGTTGCTAAAAATGTAAAGGCAAGTTTTGATGATTTTGATAATGACTTGTTTATTCAAGGATTTAATAATGTCATTGATTCAACTGATATATTATTAGACCAGGCCGTTGCGCAACAAGTAGTAAGAACATATTTCCAAAACAAACAAAAGGAAGAAGCCGTTAAGCGTCAAGAAGAAGCTCTAAAAAATAAAGAAGAGGGTGAAAAATTCCTTTCTGAAAATAAAACAAAAGATGGTGTTGTAACTACTGAAAGTGGGTTACAATATATGGTTCTTAAAGAAGGAACAGGTGAAAAACCTACTACCGCATCAAAAGTAAAAGTGCATTACCATGGTACTTTAATTGACGGAACTGTATTTGATAGTTCAGTTGATAGAGGTGAGCCAACTGAGTTTGGAGTAACTCAAGTGATTAAAGGTTGGACAGAAGGTTTACAATTAATGCCAGTTGGATCAAAATACAAATTTTTTATCCCAAGTGATTTAGCATATGGTGGTAACCCAAGACCAGGTGGGGCTATTAAACCGAATTCAACTTTAATTTTCGATGTAGAATTACTAGAAATAGTAAAGTAAAAAAGATATTATTACATAATAAAACAGTCGTTTAACATAAGTTTAAACGACTGTTTTTTGTTTAGTTAGTTATCTAGTTCGTCTTTTTTCTTGCCACCCATCATAAATTTGATTAGAAACCCAACCAGTGTTAGGCAAACAATTCCAAAAACGGCAATCATTATGGCGCCATTAGTCCAGCTATAAAGAGAAATAAATTGAGCTATCATAATTTAAAATTTTCAGCTAAATTAATACACTTCATGATGAGTAAATATGATTTTTATCAGATATTTAAAATGAAATAAATTGGTTTTAAAGTCAATAGATAGCGCAATTGATAATCCAAGGTTGTAACTTTGTAGTCTTAAAAAATAAAATAAAATGAACCATAAAGCAGGTTTTGTAAATATTATTGGAAATCCGAATGTTGGTAAATCTACATTAATGAATGCTTTTGTTGGAGAAAAACTTTCTATTATCACATCAAAAGCACAAACAACAAGACATCGAATTTTAGGAATTGTAAACGGAGATGATTTTCAAGTAGTTTTAAGTGATACTCCCGGCATTATAAAACCAGCGTACGAGTTACAAGAGTCTATGATGGGCTTTGTAAAATCTGCTTTTGAAGATGCCGATGTACTTATTTACATGGTGGAAATAGGTGAGAAGGAACTAAAAGATGAAGCGTTTTTTAATAAAATCACCAATTCCAAAATCCCGGTTTTATTACTTCTAAATAAAATAGATAAGTCAGATCAAGTACAGTTAGAAGAGCAAGTTCAGTCATGGGCTGAAAAAGTTCCCAATGCTGAGATTTTTCCAATTTCTGCCCTAGAAGGATTTAATGTTAAAGAAGTATTTAATCGCATTATCGAATTACTTCCAGAATCGCCCCCATTTTATCCAAAAGACCAATTAACAGATAAGCCAGAACGTTTTTTTATTAATGAAACCATCAGGGAAAAGATTCTCATTCATTACAAAAAAGAAATCCCTTATGCAGTTGAGGTTGATACTGAAGAGTTTTTCGAAGAAGAAAAGATAATTCGTGTCCGATCGGTAATAATGGTTGAAAGAGAAACTCAAAAAGGTATTATTATTGGACATAAAGGTTCTGCATTAAAACGCGTTGGAGTTGAAGCTCGTAAGGATTTAGAGGCTTTTTTCGGTAAACAAATTCATCTTGAACTATACGTTAAAGTAAATAAAAACTGGCGTAGTAATCAAAATCAATTGAAGCGTTTTGGTTATAACCAATAAGCCGTATTAATCTCCTCATGTAAGGTTTTCGAGGTAGTAACGACAAATTTGCATGTGGTTTAGATTAGTATTTATAGGTATCCTTTCAATCTTCATCGTGAGTTGTAGTAGTAAAAATGACTTACAAGCGGATATAATTACTGATTCTGATTGGATTGTTGATGAACTAGATGTTACAGGAGAATTCTTTTTATATCCACTTGCATTAAATCCTAATTTCGATAGTGTTCAGAATATAAACCTAGCTGATGGTGAGTTGGTTGGTATTGTTAACTTTGGTAATCAAGTAATAGTTTATCCCTATGTTTATACTTTTGAGAACGAAGTTATAAATAGTGAATTTCAAGGCAGGAAATATGCTTTCACCTATTGTCCTATTACTAAAAGTGCTATTGCATTTAATCGAACAGGAATTTTTAGAGCTTCAGGATATTTATATAAAAACAACTTAACACCATGGGATGCTGAAACCGAATCTATTTGGTCACAAATGCTAATAAAAGGTATTAAGGGTGATAGAAAAAATAATAGATTTAATACCATACCAGTATTAGAAACCACTTTGGGTGTAGTGAAATCCTTTTTTCCTAATGCTAAAGTGCTCGCTGGTCCTCCTTCACTAAATAATAAATCGTCTTTAAAGTACAATAGTAAACCTCCAGATGATACAGGCAACACTGACGACGATTCGGGTGGCAACATACCAAATAATGGCGAGTTTGTATATGGTATTATTGATGATTTTGACAATGTGCATATATTTAAATATTCAGATTTCTCTAATCAAATGATTGTTAAAATCATTAGGAATCAAGAATATATCATTGTTGGTAATCAATCAAAACGATTCATAAATGCTTTTAAAGTTAGTAACGCCAACGATTTTGAAGTATTGGAAAATCAATTACCTTATGTTATCAAGAATAAAAATGGTGTAAAATATAATATTTTAGGTGTTGGAAGTAACGGTAGTACTTTAGAAAAACCAAAATATGCCTACGTCGCTATTTGGAGGGCTTGGGAAGATTTTTATTCAAGTTTTAATTTTATAGATAAAGAATAATAATTGCTTCTATTAGTCTATCTTCAGTACATTATTCATAAAATTATTTAGTAATCGCATTTCTTTAGTACTTGATGCCTTACCTATACTTCCAGCAAAATATAACACAATCCAAATTAATACCATTAACAGTGTTACACTAATCTGAATTGCATAGCTTTTTTTCAGAGACCAGTTGGTATAAGTCCAAATAGCAAAAGCAATAAATATTCCCGCAACTAAAAAATGTAAGAACATAAAGAGTGTCCAAACCGTTGGATTAGGCCCAAATAAACCGTGTAACCGACTTGAGTTTTCATCTACTTTGTTGATTTCTAAATGCAGTTGAGGCGACCAAAAATGTTGCTGTACTTTAGGGAACTTTATAAAAACATGATCGTCAATACGAGTTACAATAAATTCTTTTTGAGTATTTTTAGCGGTCTCAAAATCTTTTAAAATAGACTCGTTAGGTCTTGGGATTTCCAGTTTAAACCTTGGACGCAATACAATATCGTTACTTAATGCCATCTTAATTAGTTTCGCAAAGTAAAATACTATTTTTTATTTAAACTTTAAATAACTTCAATCTTTATTAAAAAAGAACTTTGCGTCGTGTATATTTCCTATTTTTGCAAAATATTTCGGATAGGAATAAAAAAGGCACCGGATGAGGTGTGAAACTTAAAGAAAAGAGAATGAGTAATATAGTAGCAATAGTAGGAAGGCCAAATGTTGGGAAGTCAACATTCTTTAATCGTTTAATACAACGAAGAGAAGCCATTGTTGATGCCGTTAGTGGAGTTACTAGAGATCGTCATTATGGTAAGAGTGAATGGAATGGTAAAGAATTTTCATTAATCGATACCGGAGGTTACGTTCTTGGAAGTGATGATGTTTTTGAAGCTGAAATAGATAAGCAAGTAGAATTGGCTATTGATGAAGCAGATGCAATCATTTTTATGGTAGATGTTGAATCTGGAGTAACAGGTATGGATGAAGACGTTGCTAAATTATTAAGGAAGGTTAACAAACCTGTTTTTTTAGTAGTTAATAAGGTTGATAATGGAAAACGAGCTGAAGATGCTGTAGAATTTTATGCTTTGGGTCTCGGTGAATATTATACCGTTGCTAGTATAAATGGTAGCGGAACAGGTGAGCTGTTAGATGCACTTGTTGAAGCCTTACCAGAAAAAGAAGAAGTTGTGGAAGAAGATTTACCTCGTTTTGCTGTGGTTGGAAGACCTAACGCGGGAAAATCATCGTTTATAAACGCACTTATTGGTAAAGATCGATACATTGTAACAGATATTGCTGGAACCACAAGAGATTCAATAGATACAAAATACAATCGATTTGGATTTGAATTTAATTTAGTAGACACTGCAGGAATTAGACGAAAATCTAAAGTAAAAGAAGATTTAGAGTTCTACTCTGTGATGCGAAGTGTTCGGGCCATCGAACATAGTGATGTCTGTTTACTAGTTTTAGATGCCAATAGAGGTTTTGATGGACAGGTGCAAAATATTTTTTGGTTGGCTGAACGCAATAGAAAAGGTATTGTGGTTTTAGTTAATAAATGGGATTTAGTTGAGAAGGATCATAAGTCGGTAAAAGAATATGAAAAAGCTATAAAAAAACAAATGGAACCATTTACAGATGTTCCAATTATTTTTATATCTGCATTAACAAAACAACGTATTTTTAAAGCTATTGAAACTGCTGTAGAGGTTTATAAAAACCGAACTAAAAAAATAAAAACAAGCGAGCTAAACGATGTGCTGTTGCCGATCATAGAAAACTATCCACCGCCAGCATATAAAGCAAAATTTGTAAAAATAAAATATATCATGCAATTGCCAACGCCGCAACCACAATTTGCGTTTTTCTGTAATTTACCTCAATATGTAAAAGAGCCTTATAAAAGGTTTTTAGAAAATAAGCTAAGAGAACATTTTGGTTTTACTGGCGTTCCAATCAGTGTTTACATGCGCAAAAAATAATTTTCCAAAAGCCTTAAGTTTTTTGATTGGTTTTAAGATTATTTAGTTATTTTTAAAGTGTAACTAACTAATTTATGAGTCAAATAATAACATTTGGTGAAGTACTTATGCGTATATCACCTCGAGGGAATAGAAAATTTATACAATCTAATACAGTTGAATTTTATTTTGGTGGTACCGAATTAAATGTAGGTATTTCAATTGCTAATTTTGGAGGTAATGTGAAACACATAACCTGTATTTCGGATGATTTTATTGGTAATACCGCCATGGCTTATCTTAATAAATTTGATTTAGATACTACAGCTATTGTAAGATCCAACAGGCCTTTAGGGGTTTATTTTTTAGAAGTTGGGGCGGTAATGAGGCCGAGTTCTATTTCTTATAATAGATCACATTCTGCCTTTTCTGAAATAAAACCAAGTATGGTTGATTGGGAAAAATCATTAGCGGACGGTGGCTGGTTTCATTGGACAGGAATAACACCTGCTTTATCTCAAGGCAGTTACGATACTTTAAAAGAAGGCTTAAAATTAGCTAGAAAAAAAGGGATGCAAGTTTCGGCAGACCCAACTTACAGAAGTGGGCTTTGGCAATACGGAGTAGATGCCAAAGAAGCTTTAACTGAATTACTCCATTGTTCAACTATATTTATTGGTGGTATAAATGAAATGAATGAAGTACTTGGAACAAATTTCGGATACAGTAATGATGAGTTTGTTGAAGCTAGTAAATTAATCATGGATAAATTTCCTACAATTGAAAAGGTATTTGATAAAATTAGAACTTCTATAAATTCATCGTGGCATAAAATACGAGCAAGAATGTGGAATGGTAGTGAGTTTCGTGAAACTCAAGATTTCGATATTACACATATTGTAGATCGCATTGGAACAGGAGATGCATTTGCGGCAGGATTAATTTATGGATTATTAAATTATGATGATACTAAATCTATGGAATTTGCAAGTGCAGCCTGTGCTTTAAAACACACTTATGTGGGCGATGTAAATTACACAACCATTGATGAGGTTTTGCGTATTGTTGATGGTAATGTAACCGGCCGTTTTAATAGATAAATTTTTACCAACCACCAGAAGCACCACCGCCACCAAAGCCACCGCCGCCGAAGCCACCGCCAAAGCCGCCACCACCGGATGACCATCCACCGCCGCCAGAGCTTCCGCCCCAACCAGAAGAGCCTCTGCGGTAACTGCCACGGCCCATATTACTGAGAATAATGGCTTCTAATAAATCGGTTCCAGCAGAACGATTTCCTCGGTTTCCGCCGCCACCGCGTCTATTTTTAGAAATAGATATAAGAATGATGATAAATATAAAAATCAGTATAATAATGAGTCCTACAGGAAAGTCACTTTCGTTTGATTGACGGGTGCCTTGATATTCACCGTTCATAACTTCAAAAACTGCATCGGCGCCTCTATTTAATCCACCGTAGTAATCATTCTGTTTAAAGTATGGAATAATATCACGTTCAATAATACGCTTAGACATTGCATCGGTTAGTAAATGCTCAACACCGTAACCTGTATTTATTGCAATTCTTCTATCAGAATGGGCGAGTATTATTAAAATACCATTGTCTTCTTTGGCTTGACCAATTCCCCATTCTTGCCCCCATTTGGCACCCAAGTAATTTATGTTTTCTCCGTTGGTAGATTTGATGATAGCAACAACTATTTGCGTTGAAGTTGTATCAGAATATTTAATTAATTTTTGCTCTAAATTGGTTTTTTGAGAAGCCGAAAGTAAATTTATATAGTCATAAACACTTGTTTCCAGTTTAGGTTTTGCAGGAATATCAAACTGGGCAAAACTAAAGTTTGTAGCGGAGAACAGCAGCAAAAAAGCACAAATGAAGCTTTTTCTGTTTGTTACTTTTCTAAAATTCAAAATTGAAATTTGCATGTTTAAACCTACCCTTTAGAAATTTCATTTGTTAGTTCGTTAGTGTCTAAATCTGAATATGGAAAATATTTTTTCAACTGTTCACCAGATTTTAAAATCCCTTCAATAAGTCCTTGTTTGAAATTACCTTCCTTAAAAAAAGATTGCATGAGGTTTTTAGTACTGTCCCAAAACGATTCTCCAACCACCTTGTTAATGCCTTTGTCTCCATAAATCACAAAGGTTTTGTCTTCTACAGCAAGATAAATTAACACGCCGTTTTGAAGTTTGGTATTATCCATTTTTAAGGTGTGAAAAAGTTCTAGCGTTCGAGCTGTTGCATCGCCTTTGCTAGTTTTTTCGATATGAACTCGTATTTCTCCTGAAGTATTTAGTTCAGCCACTCGTATAGCCTCAACTATATCTTGTTCTTCATCGGCTGTCAAAAAATCTTCAATTTTACTAGACATGTTTTCTATTTAAAATCGAAGTTAACGTCGGGTGCTTTTTCACTACCTGCTTCTGATTTGAAATAACTCAATTCATCAAAATTTAAAATACCAGCTAATAAAGAGTTTGGAAAGGTTTTAATGTGTTTATTGTACGGTTCAACAGCTTCGTTAAAACGATCTCTTGCTACATTAATTCTGTTTTCAGTACCTTCCAATTGGCTTTGTAATTCTAGGAAATTTTGATTTGCTTTTAAGTCAGGATAGCGTTCTACCGTTACCAATAAACTTTTTAAAGCACCTGATAAACCACCTTGAACTTCGTTAAATTTAGCTAACTGTTCAGGAGTGATATTTGTAGGGTCGATGTTAATTGAAGTCGCTTTGGCTCTTGCTTCAATAACTGCTTGCAATGTACCTTTTTCAAAATCGGCAGCACCTTGTACTGTTTTAACTAAATTGCCAATTAAGTCGTTTCGACGCTGATAACTACTTTCTACATTAGCCCATGTTTTAGTTGCAGTTTCTTTCAAGTTTACAGCAGTATTGTTAAAGCCTTTTCCCCAAGAATAAAGACCTAAAACTATTACTGCAATAATAATTATTGGTAAAAATTTCTTCATGATAAATAAGTTTGATCTGTTTTAGTTAATGTTATGTATATGACA
This sequence comes from Algibacter luteus, assembly GCF_900141715.1. Classification (GTDB taxonomy): domain Bacteria; phylum Bacteroidota; class Bacteroidia; order Flavobacteriales; family Flavobacteriaceae; genus Arenitalea; species Arenitalea lutea. The sequence goes on from NZ_FQYK01000005.1 coordinate 297,017, forward strand.
CTTTTTATAGCAAAAAGTTACATCAACCTTTAATATTAAAGATGTTGTTTTATTTTAATAAGCTGGTTTTTTACATCTTCAAGCTTACTAATAATTTCAAAATTACTTAGTGCTTGTTTTTTTTCTTCTTTCAAATGTATTTTAGCACCTTCCAAAGTAAATCCTCGCTCTTTTACTAAATGGTAAATAAATTTAAGATTTTTTATATCCTCTGGTGTGAATTTTCGGTTGCCTTTAGCGTTTTTTTTAGGTTTAAGAACATCAAATTCTCCCTCCCAGAATCGGATTAATGATGTGTTCACACCAAAGGCCTTAGCAACTTCGCCAATACCATAATATCTTTTTTCTGGTAAATCTATATGCATTAATCTAGAGATTGATTTTCTAACGAGGCGTGTTCTAATAATTTATTAAACTCTTCCGCAGTTAAACTTCCGTAGTAGAAGTTTATTGGGTTAATTCGGTCTCCATCTTTAAAGATTTCGTAATGCAGATGTGGCGCTTCAGAGCGTCCTGTACTACCAACAAAACCTATTAAATCACCACGTTTTACTTTTTGATTTTTGCGAACATTATACTTGTATAAATGCGCGTATAAACTAGTGTAACCGTAACCGTGGTTTATTCTTATATGTTTTCCATATCCCGATGAATTACTGTCTGCACGTTCTACAACACCATCCCCGCTTGCATAAATTGGCGTTCCTCTTGGCGCCGTAAAATCCATGCCCCAATGCATTTTTCTTACTTTAGTAAATGGGTCCGAACGCATGCCATACCCTGAAGCCATACGTGTTAAATCTTCATTACTTACGGGTTGTATGGCTGGTATTGCAGCTAATAAACTTTCTTTCTCTTTAGCCAGTATCGCAATTTCATCCAAAGATTTTGATTGCACAACTATTTGTTTTTGAAGTATATCTAAGCGCTTATTACTTTCAATAATGAGTTTAGAATTATCAAACCCTTCTAAATTTTTATATCGGTTAATACCACCAAAACCCGCTCTACGCTGTTCTTCAGGTATAGGGTTAGCCTCAAAGTACACGCGATAAATGTTATTATCTCTATCGGCTATATTAGCTAAAACAGCTTCAGCTTGTTCCATCTTTTTATTGAGTAATTCAAACTGTAATTGGGCGTTTTGTAGTTCTCTTTTTAAAGCACGTTCCTTAGGAGATTCAACGTATTGACTTGCAATAAAAACAAAAATGAATGCAAAAAATGCTGCGGCTAACATAAACAGAGCAGCATACTTGAATGTTGTTCGCTTTTTTCGCTCAATTTTGCGATATGAAAGCGATTCTTTATCATAGTAATATTTTACCTTACTCATTTCTTAAATTATGCTATTTTTGCAACTAAATTTGAACAACCAATGTTTTGGTCTGTCAGATATGTAAACGAACAAACCTACGAAATTATTTTCATAATAATTAAGGCTTTGTTTTAATCAGTAGACCCAAGTTCTCCTTATTATTAAATAATTTTGGAGAGTAAATATAAAAATAGTTTCTTATTTAAAATAATTTATAAGAAACAAGATGCTCAATAATTATAGATGAACTCACAAGAAGTACGATCAAAATTTTTAAGTTTTTTTGAAGAAAAAAAGCATAGTATAGTGCCATCGGCTCCTATGGTTTTAAAAGACGACCCAACTTTAATGTTTGTTAATTCGGGTATGGCGCCTTTTAAAGAATATTTTCTTGGAAATGCGCAACCTAAAAATAACCGTATTGCAGATACGCAGAAATGTTTGCGTGTTTCTGGTAAACATAACGATTTGGAAGAAGTAGGTTATGATACGTACCACCATACTCTGTTCGAAATGTTAGGGAACTGGAGTTTTGGTGATTATTTTAAAAAGGAAGCTATAGCTTGGGCTTGGGAGTTGCTAACTGAAGTTTACGGCATCGATAAAGATATTTTATACGTTTCAGTATTTGAAGGAAGTGAAGATGACGGTTTGGGAATGGATACTGAAGCATACGATATTTGGAAACAATACATCTCTGAAGACCGTATTTTAAAAGGCAATAAAAAGGATAACTTCTGGGAAATGGGAGATCAAGGACCATGTGGACCTTGTAGTGAAATTCATGTAGATATTCGCTCTGCTGAAGAAAAAGCGAAAGTTCCAGGTAAGGATTTAGTAAATCAAGACCACCCGCAAGTTGTAGAGATTTGGAATTTGGTTTTTATGCAATACAACCGAAAAGCCAATGGTTCTCTAGAACCTTTACCTAACAAACATATTGATACAGGAATGGGTTTTGAGCGCTTATGCATGGTGTTGCAAAATGTTCAGTCTAATTATGATACCGACGTTTTTAAACCTATAATTCGCGAAATTGAAACCATTACTGCTAAAACCTACGGAAAAGAAGAAAAAGCAGATGTTGCTATTCGAGTAATATCAGACCATGTGCGCGCGGTGGCTTTTTCAATAGCAGACGGCCAATTACCAAGTAATACTGGCGCTGGTTATGTAATTAGAAGAATTTTGCGTCGCGCTGTGCGTTACGGATTTACATTTCTTGATAAAAAAGAACCATTCATTTACCGATTAGTTGATGTTTTGAGTAATAGAATGGGGAAAGCTTTTCCTGAATTGAAAGCTCAAAAACAACTTATTGAGAATGTTATTAAAGAAGAAGAACAATCTTTTTTAAGAACACTCGATCAAGGTCTGGTGTTGTTAAATAGAATTGTAGATGAAACCAAAAGCGATACCGTTTCGGGAGAAAAAGCTTTTGAATTGTACGATACTTATGGTTTTCCAATAGATTTAACAGCATTAATCCTCTCAGAGAAAGGCTTGAAGTTAGACGAAAAAGGATTTAATGAGCAGTTGCAAAAACAAAAAAATCGATCGCGTGCGGCAAGTGAAATGTCTACTGACGATTGGACTATTTTAGCAGAAGATGGCGAAGAAGAATTTGTTGGTTACGATACTTTAGAAGCTCAAGTTAATATCACAAGATATAGAAAGGTAACATCTAAGAAAGATGGCGATATGTATCAATTGGTGTTTAATTTAACACCATTTTATCCTGAAGGTGGTGGACAAGTTGGTGATAAAGGGTATTTAGAAGACGCTCATGGCGATGTGGTTTATATCCTAGATACTAAAAAGGAAAACAACGTTATTATTCATTTTACTAAGAATCTACCTAAACATATTAACGAGTCTTTTAAAGCGGTTGTTGATGCTAAACAACGTTACAGAACAGAATGTAATCATACGGCAACACACTTGCTTCATCAGGCCTTACGCGAGGTGCTAGGAACGCACGTAGAACAAAAAGGAAGTGCAGTACACTCAAAATATTTACGATTCGATTTTTCACATTTTTCAAAATTGACTGTAGATGAACTACGCGATGTAGAAAATTTTGTGAACCGGAGAATTGAAGGGAAATTACCTTTAGTAGAAATGCGTAATATTCCAAAAGAAGAAGCTATTGCCGAAGGCGCAATGAGTTTGTTTGGTGAAAAATATGGCGATACGGTTCGTGCGATTCGTTTTGGTAAATCCATAGAATTATGCGGAGGTACTCACGTTAAGAATACAGCAGATATATGGCATTTTAAAATAGTTTCAGAAGGCGCAGTAGCTGCAGGTATTAGGAGAATTGAGGCGATTACCAATGACGCTGTTAAAGACTTTTATTTTGAAAATAACAGAGCTTATTTCGAAATGAAAGATTTATTAAACAATGCTAAAGAACCTGTAAAAGCACTTCAAAGTTTACAAGAAGAAAACACCAATTTAAAGAAGCAGATTGAATCTTTGTTAAAAGACAAAGCTAAAAACATAAAGGGTGAACTTAAAAATGAACTCGAAACTATAAACGGTGTTCAGTTTTTGGCTAAAAAGTTAGATCTAGATGCTGCTGGTTTAAAAGATGTGGCTTTCGAATTAGGAGGGCAATTTAATAATCTGTTTTTATTATTGGCTACCGACCAAGGAGGTAAAGCCTTATTATCTTGCTATATTTCTAAAGAATTGGTGGAGAGCAAAGGATTGAATGCAGGACAAGTAGTTAGAGAATTGGGTAAATACATCCAAGGTGGTGGCGGTGGGCAACCATTTTTCGCAACTGCGGGAGGTAAAAACCCAGGTGGTATTGTGGATGCCTTAGAGAATGCTAAGAATTATATATCTTAAGTTTTGAATTTTCAAACCAAAATACCATTAGAAAAACAGTCTGAAAATCAAATAAACTACCATTCTAAAGTTATATTACTTGGTTCCTGTTTTTCAGAAAACATAGCTAATAAATTAGAGTATTTTAAAATACAAAATACTCAAAATCCCTTCGGGATACTATTTCATCCTGCCGCGATAGAACGTTTAATTGCCAATGCAATAGAACAAAAACAATACACAGAGAAAGATGTGTTCTTGCATAACGAGCAATGGCATTGCTTTGAGGCGCACTCACAGTTAAGTCATACTTCGAAAGAAGCGTTAATTAATGGGTTGAATGCTAATTTAAATAGCACCTTTAATACGCTTCAAAACGCAACGCATATCATCATCACTTTAGGAACAGCTTGGGCATATCGATATTTTAAAACTGGAGAATTTGTTGCTAATTGTCACAAAGTGCCTCAATCGGAATTTGAAAAAGTATTATTGTCGGTTAAAGATATTACTAAAACTTTAAAAAATATAAGAACTCAAATTAAATCGATTAATTATAATGCCGAAGTGGTTTTTACAGTATCGCCAATAAGACATATTAAAGATGGATTTATAGAAAACACGCAGAGTAAAGCGCATTTAATTTCTTCTATTCATCAAATAATAGGTAATAAATCTAGTTATTTTCCATCATATGAAATCATGATGGACGAACTTCGCGATTATCGTTTTTATTCTGAAGATATGATTCACCCTAACCAAACTGCTATAAATTATATTTGGGAAAGATTTAAAATGGTATGGATTTCTGAAGACTCCTATAGCATTATGGATGAAGTGGATGCTATTCAAAAAGGACTGCGTCATAAACCATTTAATCCTGATTCTGATGCACACAAGGTCTTTGTGGAGAAATTACAGGCAAGAATTCTGAAGCTAAAAGCACAATTTCCTCATTTCAAATAACAACATGGTTTCCTTTTAAAGATTCAGGGAGCTTAAAAAATATTCATCTAATTAATTAAAATAATAGAACACTTTTCTTACGTAGAATTGTTAATTATATTGAAAATCAGATTATTGTAATTCGTCTTTTTTAATAACATTTGGTCGAGTATTTGTAAGACATATCACTTTTAATTGTAGATTTAGATTGCTATTAATCAGTTCATATCAAAAAACACCAATGCTTATCAATATTTTGATTTGTAATTGGTGTTTTTTTTTGAATGACTTATTAATTAAATAATTTTGGCATAACAATAAATTCATGTTGTTTCTGAATTTACAAAGTATATTTGTGGTGTTAGTTTAAATTTGATTGAATACATTAGTTAGACTTCTTATGTCGAAGGAACTAATGTTTTTTTGTTTAAATTAGTCCATGCGAAAAATTCTATTCGGTGTTATCATCACTTTAGTGGTTTTATTTACGTTTAAATATTGCGGAGAAAAACGCGAAGACACTGTTATTCTCAAAGAAAATTCGGCTTTAATTCAAGAACAAATTAAAAATGTTGGTAAACTCATAGTTACCGAAGGGCATTTTAGTGAAGTTTTTACATATAAAAATTCTAAAGATCTATTTGGAGATTTATTATCGGCTGAAAAAAAAGCACTGGTTGTTGTAAATGCTGAAGTTACGGTGGCCTACGATTTAAGTCAAATTGAATTTGAAGTAGATGAGGTTAATAAAACCCTTACCATTTTAAGTATACCCGATGAGGAGGTAAAAATCAATCCTGATTTTGAGTATTATGATGTGCAGGCAGATTACTTAAATCCGTTTGAAGCTAAAGATTATAACGATATTAAGAATATGGTAAATGCAACGCTATCAAAAAAAATAGTAGCTTCAGATTTAAAAGCAAATGCCAAAAACCGACTTATTAGCGAACTTTCAAAATTTTATATTCTAACCAATTCCTTAGGCTGGACTTTAAAATACAACCAAAACGAACTGCAATCAATAAACGATTTGCAAGGGTTAAAGTTATAGTTTGCTATTCAAGCTTGTCCAACCACCTCCGTTTACGGCCTCTATACCATTATTCTTTAAAATCAAAGCAGCACTTCCAGACCGCATGCCACTTGCGCAACACGTGATTACTGGCTTATTGTATTTTTTTATATCATTAATTTTTGATCCGATGGCTTGTAAAGGAATGTTTTTTGAACCCGCAATAGCACCTTGGCTAAATTCACCTGTGGTTCTTACATCAATAATTATGGCACCTCTTTCTTGAAATTCTTTAATCATGTTATTCTTATTTCCAAATAATAAATTCAATAAACCCATATAATAATTTTTTATGCAAATTACTCCAAAAAAGTTTAAAGCGTGGGTAACATAAGTTGCATTACGACGCATTAAAATTTTATGTATATTCATCCTTTAGAAACTCGAGTCTTTATGAAACCTTATGTAACGCTTACTATAACCAATACTATTGGTGTTATTGAATTTTTTCACCCTAATAGAAATTCAATGCCTAGTGATATTTTATCACTTTTAGAGGAAACTATTGTAAGTGCAGGTAAAAACAATGATGTAAAAGTTATTGTTTTAAAAAGTGGAGGCGATAGAGCATTTTGTGCAGGTGCAAGCTTAAATGAACTTATTACAATTGAAAATGAAGCGATGGGGAAAACTTTTTTCTCGGGGTTTGCCAATGTTATTAATGCAATGCGAAAATGTCCTAAAATTATTTTAGGACGTATTCAAGGAAAAGCTGTTGGTGGAGGCGTTGGTTTAGCAGCGGCAACAGACTATTGTATGGCAACCAAATTTGCTTCTATAAAATTGAGTGAATTAAGTATTGGCATTGGTCCGTTTGTTATAGAACCCGTGGTGTCAAGAAAAATAGGTGTTACTGCGATGGCACAAATGACAATTGATGCTGAAACGTTTTTTTCAACACAGTTTGCTAAAGATAAAGGGCTTTATGCTGAAGTTTTTGAAACTACCGAAGCTTTAGATGACGCTTTAAATACTTTGGCTACCAAACTAGCTAGTTATAATCCTGAAGCTTTAACTGAAATGAAAAAAGTATTTTGGAAAGATACCGAACATTGGGATGATTTGTTAACCGAACGTGCTGAAATTAGCGGAAAACTAGTGCTAAGTGAATTCACAAAAAAGACTTTAAAAAGCTTCAGATCTTAATAGCTTTTTAATTAATGACGGCGTTTTTGTGAATTATGGATAATCCATCATCAATTAAATGACCTAAATTTGGTTTATTCTGTTTGATAGTTTCTAAATGTTTCAATATTTTTTCTAATAATTCAGTTTCATTTCCTAGGTGTGCTAATTCGTAGAGTTCAACTGGTAGCAACCAATCATTAGGATGCTTTTCTATAAGTTGCTCAAGCACTTTTGTTCTTGAAATGGTTTTATTAGTGCCATCTCTATAATCTCTAACCTGTTGATATAAAGTTTCTAAGGCTAATCGTTCTTTTGATTTTTTAATATGAATGGTTTGCGATGATGTTTTATGTGTAATTAAATCAAAGCTATTTAAATCAGCAGGTCCTGAAAATGCTGAAACAATTTCTTTTCCAACAGCCATATCGTAAATGCCCCATTCTGGTTTAAAGAGTGTTAAGTTATTGTGCGATACGGTACAGTTTTTAAAACTAATAAGAATGATTTTTCCTTGTAAGTTCCGTTTTCCAGTGATAATTTCTCCTGAAATTTTCACACCGCCTTCAAACTCTAAATGTACTACCTTACCCTCATAAATATGATATGCGGCCAAATCTCGAGGACTCATATCTTCAATAGCTAGGTTGATGCCTTTTAATTTTCCGATGGGAGACCCAAAACCTTTTTGATGCGTGATTGTGCCGTGACCCACAAGTTCTTTTTCTCTGTAAGCGAGTGCCGTTTCGTCAATGGTTTGAACATAAATGGGATTGTTCTCATTTTCAATAACAGTGTCAAATACTCCGGAGATTTGAAGCCCTGTACTTAATTCAATGGTGCCCAAGGCATGCGACGCTATTAATTTTTTAATTCCAGAAAGCCCGCCTTTTCGCAATGCCATAGTGTTAGCAAACTCTTCCAAAACCAAACTTAAATGGGCAAAATCTGGTGTAACATAAAGCTGAGGTTGTGGTTTGGTAATATCGAAATCTTTATAGGTTGCATTAATATCATAGGGTAATTTTTCAACTTCATCTGTCATGCACCATGCACTTTCTCCAATTGAAGAAAGCAATCCAGCACCATAAATTTTCGGATTTTCTTGCGTGCCAATTAAGCCATATTCAACGGTCCACCAATGCAAATTTCTTATGAGAGCCATTTCGCTGGGTGTTCCCATATTTTGTTGTAAATCTTCAACTTTTTTTTCTGCAGAAATAATATCTTCTTCCGTCGAATTGGGAGCTTCTTTAATTATAGATAAATGCCTAACAGCTTCATACAATTCATAATCTTTTGCTGATGAAATTGCCTTACATCCAATTTCTCCAAAGCGTCTTAAATATTCCGCATATTCGGGATTAGCAATTATGGGTGCGTGTCCTGCGCCTTCATGAATAATATCAGGAGCAGGTGTGTACTCAATATGTTCTAACTGTCTTATGTCACTCGCAATTACTAGTACATTATACGCTTGAAACTCCATAAAAGCATTGGGTGGTATAAACCCATCAACCGCTACGGCAGCCCAACCTATATCTTTTAAAATTCGATTCATGCCATACATATTGGGAATGCTATCAATGGAAATACCTGTGTGTTTTAATCCTTCCAAATAAGACTCGTGGGCTACTGTGCTTAAAAAATCAACATTTTTACGCATCACGTAGCGCCAAACGGCCTGATCGATTGCTGAATAATCCTCATAGTTTTGAGGTTTAATAAATTGCTGAAGATGCTTGGGTAGCTTTTGAAGTATTTCGTTAGATTCAAATAAATGCGACATCGGTAAATTTTATGTATAAAACTTGTTTAAAAATACGAATAATACATTGAAATATTCAGTTTTTAACTTTTCTTTCAATAGAATGTCGTTTATAAAAATATATAAAACCAGACAAAATAGGTTTTAATAAGTTAAATGTATTAAATAAAAAAGGCAGCTATTTAGCTGCCTTTTAATCGTTTTTATTGTTGGGAACCCGGAGGGTATTTCTCCATAATTTTAGTAACAAATTCTTTTATTCGAGCCTCTTTCTTATCCATGTTTCTAGTAAGATATCCAGTGCCCATACCTTGCCAAACCAATTCTTTTTTGTTGGCGTCAATAAGGTCTATATATAAATGGCCTTGTACACTGGTGGTTACATTAGGTTGGTTCCAACCCCAGCCCCATCCAGGACCAAAGCCTCCCCAGCCACCCCAGCCCCAGGCACCGTAGCCCCAAGTATTGTTGTAAACGTTTACACGTTGCTGAGATTTGGTAAATAGACTTACCAGAATATCTGGATTTTCAGATTTAGTATAGCCTTTTGCTAAAAGTTCAGCTTCAATGGCACGAAGTATTCTACGTTTGTCTAAATCGCTTATTTCAGCTTTATCAATTCCAGTTTTAAAGAATGCGAACGTTTTGTAATCACTAAAATTCGCCTCTTTATCATAATCGGCAGCTACTCTTACCGAGCTACAAGAAGCAAATACAAGTAGTAATGCCACAATTGGTAGGGTTTTAATAATTTTTTTCATAATACATTTTTTTAAAGGTTGCAGTGGCTGTAAAAACTATTCGGGACTTAAAATTAATATTTTTTAACAGCTTTTTTTAATGACTTCTATCATAAATAGCATCAATAATCATACCAAGTATAGACTACAATCAAAGGCTTTTTTGCTTACTTTTTTATTGAATTTGTCGCTGGGTTATAGCCGTAGGGGCAATGCCTGCATCCGCTCTCGCAACAATATCCGCGTTTTAAAAGATACTGCTCGGTAAAACAGCGATACCCTTCAGGTGTTAGGTAGTAATCGCCCTCTTCAATGGGAATAAACTTTTTCATGAATCACAAAGATAATGTAAATTGGATTGATTTTTGAAGTTGCTTAATCATGATATTTATTTCAAAACATATCGTTCCAAGAGGTTATACTGGAATAACCATATGGCCTTTTGTGTTTTTAAAATCGAAATTCTTAAAAGAAAATCAGGTTTTAATTAACCATGAAAGGATTCATTTGAAACAGCAATTAGAATTGTTAGTTATCCCCTTTTATCTCATTTATGGTGTCGAGTTTTTGGTAAAATTAATTAAGTACAAAAATTGGCACAAAGCTTATAAGAATATTTCGTTTGAAAAAGAGGCTTATTGTAACGAATTTGATTTAGAATATTTAAAGCATCGACCTTTTTGGTATTTTTTAAAGTATCTTTGATACCATGATATTTGAGTTTGAAAAGACCATAAACGAGCGGGTAAATCTTCCAAAAACCAAAGGCGTTGAATTGTATGTTAAACGCGAAGATCAAATACATGCATTTGTCTCTGGAAATAAATATAGAAAGCTAAAATATAATCTCTTAGAAGCTGAAAAATCGGGGTATAAAACGTTGCTAACCTTTGGTGGTGCGTTTTCAAACCATATTGCTGCGGTGGCTTCCGCAGGACATTTAATTGGGTTTAAAACCATTGGTGTTATAAGAGGTGATGAACTAGAATCTAAAATATCTGAAAATGCTACTTTAAATTTTGCACAAGAAAATGGAATGAATTTTAAATTTGTATCACGTGAAATCTATCGTAGTAAAACTTCCGAATCGTTTTTAAAATCTTTGGAAGCTGAATTTGGCGATTTTTATGTGATTCCTGAAGGTGGTACAAACGAATTAGCCGTGAAAGGCTGTCAAGAAATTTTATATCCAGAAGATTTTAATTTTGATTATATCTGTTGTTCGGTAGGAACTGGAGGCACTATTTCAGGGCTTATCAATGGTTCAAAACCTAGTCAACAAGTTTTAGGTTTTCCTGCCTTAAAAGGTGATTTTTTAAAAGAAGATATTAGTAAATTTGCAACTCAAACCAACTGGAAACTTATTACAGACTATCATTTTGGAGGTTATGCCAAAATAAATGACGAATTGGTAGCGTTTATAAATCAATTTAAATCGGATTATAACATGCCTTTAGATCCGGTTTATACAGGAAAAATGTTGTTTGGAATAATGGATTTAATTGACAAAAATTATTTTTCAAAGGGATCAAAAATATTGGTTATTCATACTGGAGGTTTACAAGGCATTGAAGGAATGAATGCTCATTTAAGAAAGAAAAATTTATCTGAAATTATTTAATTTAATGAAAAGACTCATCGTTATATTTTGTGTTGCACTTTTAGCATTTAGTTGCAAATCCAGAAAAGGTATTGTTACTAAAAAACAAAAGGACAATACTAAACCTGTTGAAGTAACTCAAAAAGATAATGAGCAAAAAAGTGAAGAAGAATCGCCAGCAGTGTATGTTACGAGCACAGAGCATTACATCGATTTGCACAAAGCTACCGCGCAACAAGAAATGAGTTTGTATGGTATTCCGGCTAGTATCACTTTAGCACAAGGTATTTTAGAATCGGGTTCGGGAAGAGGAAGATTATCAGTTGAAGCGAACAATCATTTCGGAATTAAATGTCATGAATGGACAGGAAAAAAAATATATCACGACGATGACGAGAAGCAAGAATGTTTCAGAAAATATAAAGATGCCAAATATTCGTTTCGAGACCATTCATTGTTTTTAACTGAAAGAAAGCGGTATTCTAATCTTTTTAAACTTAAAATAGAAGATTATAAGGGGTGGGCTAAAGGCTTAAAAGCTGCTGGATATGCTACCGATAGAAAATATCCACAAAAACTTATTAGCTTAATAGAACGTTATAATTTGTACGAGTACGATAAAGAGGTTTTAGGCGATAAGTATAAGCAATTCGAGTTGCCTCAATCTGAAGGACGAATTACTTATACCGTTGTAAAAGGGGATACTTTGTATTCTATTTCTCGAGCACATAATATTACCGTTGAAGAACTTCAAAATATAAATGGTTTGAGCGATACGGCCCTTAGTATTGGGCAGGTATTAGTCGTAAAATCATCATCAAACAACTAATTAATTTTCATGATTTATAAAAGAAGCAGCGCATTGTTCGCTGAAGCAGAAAAAGTAATTCCAGGAGGCGTAAACTCGCCAGTGAGAGCTTTTAAAGGGGTAGGTGGAACGCCAATTTTTGTCAAAGAAGCCAAAGGCGCCTATTTGTATGATGAAGATGGCAACAGATTAATTGATTACATAAATTCTTGGGGGCCCATGATATTAGGTCATGCCCACGAACCTGTTGTAAACGCTGTTATTGAAAAGGCTAAAAAAGGAACGTCCTTTGGAATGCCTACTGAAATTGAAACCAAAATCGCTGAATTAGCAGTGTCCATGGTGCCTAATATCGATAAAATTAGGTTTGTTAATTCTGGAACTGAAGCCTGCATGAGCGCTGTTAGATTAGCAAGAGGCTATACTGGGAAAGATAAAATTATAAAATTTGCGGGCTGTTATCACGGACATTCAGATTCGTTTTTAATTCAAGCAGGAAGTGGTGCTAGCACCTTCGGGACACCAAATAGCCCAGGTGTTACCAAAGGAACTGCAAAAGATACGTTGTTAGCTCAATACAACAATATTGATAATGTAAAAGCCTTAATAGAAGCGAACAAAGGCAAAATAGCCTGTATTATTATTGAGCCAGTAGCTGGAAATATGGGTTGTATTCCGCCTAAAGAAGGATTTTTACAAGGCTTAAGAACCTTGTGTGACGAGAATGATATGCTTTTGATTTTTGATGAAGTGATGACTGGTTTTCGATTGGCTAAAGGAGGGGCACAAGAATTATATGGTATCAATGCAGATATTGTTTGCTTTGGAAAAGTTATTGGCGGCGGACTTCCAGTTGGGGCATTTGCGGCACGTAATGAAATTATGAATTACTTAGCACCATTAGGTCCGGTTTATCAAGCAGGAACTTTAAGCGGTAATCCGTTGGCCATGGCTGCAGGTTTAGCGATGCTTACCGAACTTAATACAAACCCTGAAGTTTTTAAAAGGCTAGAAGATAAAACTGCCTATTTGCACGAAGGCATTGCAAAGGTATTAACCGAAAATAGTATAACACATACCATTAATAGAGTAGGCTCTATGATTTCTGTGCATTTTGATGAAGCCGATGTGGTAGATTTTGATACAGCTGCCAAAGGAAACAATGATACTTTTAAAAAATTCTTTCATGGCATGTTGAACGCTGGTGTTTACATTGCACCTAGTGCTTTTGAAACTTGGTTTATAACAGACGCCTTAAGTTATGAAGATTTAGATTTTACTATTGAAGCTGTAAAAAAGGTTGCAACTGCTTTATAAAAAAAACGCATCCCGAAATTTCGGGATGCGTTTAACATCAACTAAACTATAATCAACTAACTAAACTAAATTTTTATTCGGTTTTAGAACGCATTTTTTCTTTCATGCTTTTCTTTTTGTCTTTTCCTTTTTTTGCTTGTCGCATTTGAGATTTCTCCCATTTAGCATATTGCTCGTCGTTTAAAATCTTTTTCATTTTAGCCTTCATAGCAATTTTATGATCTAATTTGGCATTAGCCATTTTGTAGCGCTCTTCATCCGTAGGTTTTTTAGCTTCTCCACTTTCTTTTTTAGCTTTACGTGCTGCCATCATTTCTTTTCTTTTGGTAGCATTATCTAAATTTATTTTCATAATCTCTTTTTGTTGAGATTCTGTTAAATCTAAATGTAAAGTCATTTTTTTAGTTTGAAGTGTCGCTATTTCTTCTGCAGAAAGATTCATCATTTTATTGGCTCTTTCACCTCTGTTTCCTCTTTCTTTATTCTGTTGTTGTGCTGTAACTTGTAATGCTAACAACGCTACTGCAATAATTAAGATTTTTTTCATTTTGTGTATTTTTATATGTCTTTGCTCTTTTGACTTTCACATTTTAAAAAGGTTTAATTGTCAATAGAAATTTAACGACACGTTAACAAAACTGTGCATTTGTTTTGGAAATGGATTTGCGTTAGGGATTGTAGTGAAATGCCCACAGTGAGGCACGAACGCGGACTTGCAGTGTAAAGTCCGACCCTTGTGGTAACCTGCCTGCCGGCAGGCACCCTAAACAATTATTTTGCGATTGGTATTTTTAAACTAATACCTGTTTGAAAGTCTGGCGCGTTGTTGACTTCTAAATCTTCCTTTACGAAAAGGGTGAGCAGGTATTTTGGTGTGCCGTAGGTGTATATGAAATTCCAGCTAGATAATGGTTGGTAAAGATTGTATACGCCGTTTTGCCAACCACCATTTATTTCACGCCATTTTCCTATAAGTTTGAAATAATCGTATTCTTCTTTTTTATTATAGCGCGTCTGGATATGATAATTAATACCAAAAGCATTGTAATTGCCTTTTAGCGTGTATTTGGTAATTTCTATTTCGGCTTCGAAAGTTCCTAAATAAGGATTATTACCCAAATCCATCACTTCTTTAAAATTGATTAAATTTTTACGTAACACGTTTAAGCCTGTGGCAATATTTAACTCGTAGTTATTTTTTAACGGCAGTTTTTTAATGGCATTTGCTGAAATTCCTACATCGATAGATGAATTAAACCTCGAAGTGTTTAAACCCACATGCGTACCAAAATTCAGGAAAATACGTCGCGACTTATTGATGTTGAGTTTTGGGTAGTAGTAATGACTTAACTCTATGCCTCCCAGAAAGAATGTGTTATTATTTAGCTCTAAGGTTTTACCGTTGCGATCTAAATATTTGAAATTGACTTGGTTTAAACCATAATAGCGCCTACCAAATGGATCTTCGCCACCAGCAACATGGCTATGAAACCATTCTATAGACTCATCGCTGGTAAAAAATGAAAACGGGTATTTACCTTTGGTAATAAGGTAGGATCTCAATGATATACCTATTTCGTGTTGTTGATTAATGGGAATGGTTGCCGTTGCTCTAAATTCTTTGATAACAGCGTCAATAACAATGTTTAAATAATCGGCAGGTGTGGTTTCTTGGTCTATAAAATGAAACGGACGTATATTCCATGCTACCTCACTTTGCTGTGCTCTAACGGTTGGATCTTTTGGGTAATAAGATTCTACATACGGGTGAAAATTATTTCCGCTAGTATAATTTATTGCCACCGTTGCTTTTAAAGGCGGCGCATATTTAAAATTGGTATTTAGTCTAGAACTAAAAATTCCAAAATGGTGGGTAGATAAAATACTAGGGTTTTCAATACCATTTTTAACTAATAGGCTATCTTTTTGTTGCGCTTGAGTGAGAGCGCAACATTGTAAAAAGATAATTAAAGCAAATGGCATGATTTTTTGCATCGAGCAAAAATAAGTAAAGTTTGTTTGATATTTAATTCTGCTTGAGTGAATTCTGAATATAGAGAAGAAACCAATTTATTGTATATTAGTATGCTAACATCTTTTATTAATGCCGTATTGGTTACATATTCTTATCATCATTTTAATTGCTTATGTGGTAATAAGTATTGCCTTGTATTATTTACAAGATTATATGCTATTTAAGCCCGAAAAACTTCCAAATGATTTTGAATTCTATTATGAAAATCAAGACACCAAAGAGTATAATTTAGAAACAAGAGATGGTGCTATAATTAATGGTTTACTTTTTAAGCCTAAGGGCGAATCAAAAGGCATTGTATTATATCTCAAAGGAAATTCTAAAAGCATAAAAGGTTGGGGTAAATTTGCTGTAGATTTTACCAGACATGGTTACAATGTGCTCATGGTAGATTATCGAGGTTTTGGAAAAAGTACGGGCAGACGCTCACAGAAAGCCATAAAGAGAGACTTACAAGAGGTTTATAATAAAATTAAGGAGCGTACTTCTGAAAATAGAATCATTTTATACGGAAGATCTTTAGGTTCTGGTTTTGCTGCAAAACTAGCTTCTATGAATCACCCCAAAATGCTTATTCTAGATGCACCTTATTATAGTCTAACAAAAGTTACCGCTCGATATGCGCCTTTTATGCCATTATCAGTTTTAATAAAATATCCGTTACCTACTTATAAATGGCTCAAGTATGTGCAGTGCCCTATACATATTATTCATGGTACGAATGATAAGTTAATACCATATAAAACGAGTGTAAAATTATCGAAGGTAAACCCTAAACTCACGAAACTGCATACAGTAATTGGTGGTGGACATAAAAATTTAAATAATTTTGAATCGTATCATAAAATGATTCATGATATATTGAATAGCACTCTTCAAGATATCGATTTATCAACTACAAGCATTCATGTTCAACACAGCTCAAAATCCAATAAAACGAATATTTAAAAACCTAGTTTTTATTTTACTCAGTTTATATTTTATGGTAACAGCCCTTTTATATTTTTTTCAAGAGAAAATGTTGTTTTTGCCAACGGTTTTAGAGCAAGATTATACCTATCATTTTTCATATCCTTTTGAAGAACTATTTTTTCAAACAGAAACCAATGCTGTAATAAATGCCATCCATTTTAAAATTGAACAACCTAAAGGTGTGGTGCTTTTTTTTCATGGTAATGCGGGCGATTTATCACGTTGGGGTGTTTTGGCAGAATATTTTGTTGAAAAACAGTATGATGTTTTAATCATGGACTACAGAACCTACGGAAAAAGTAAAGGCAAACTTAGTGAAGAGGCATTGTACCACGACGGACAGTGTTGCTACAATTATATAAAAGGTTTATATGATGAAGAAGATATCACTATTTACGGACGATCATTAGGAACAGGAATAGCCACTTATTTAGCTTCCAAAAACAAACCGAAACAACTCATTTTAGAAACCCCTTATTACAGTATTTTAGATGTTGCCGAATCTCGATTTTCCTTATTGCCAGTAAAAGCACTTTTAAAATACAAATTGTTGAGTTATCAGTTTATTCAAAAAACCGATTGCCCTATTTTAATGTTGCATGGCACCAGTGATGATGTTGTGCCTTATGCATCTGCCGAAAAACTATATGAAGCTTCTCCTAAGGATAGAACCACATTTGTAACTTTTCCAGAAGGAACGCATCATAACTTAAGTGCGTTTGATGCTTATCATAGTCATATGGAAATGGTACTTAAATAAACTTTATAGTTGGGTTACGGTGCTGAATAAAAGCAGTGGAAATAGCTTCTTTTTCTTAATATTTTAACATATCTAAGCATTAATTCTTAAATAAAAATTAAAATACAAAAAAGGAGTGTTAAACATTTCTAAATTACTTTTCTAAACGCTAAATATTCTGTCTATTTGTAGAGAAGTTTAGTTAATAAATTTAGTTAGTTTAGTTAGTTTTAAAAAAAGCCAGTAATTCATGAATTACTGGCTTTTTTAATTTTAGATATAAGTGTGCTTTAAACGAGATTAACAAACAATCCTTCATCAGTCTTTTCAACTTTAGCAAGATTGTTTTTAGTTAATTCTTTAATCGATTTATCCCATTTTTTGTTTGATAATCCAGATTTTCCTTTCAACGCAACTAGATCAATGGTTTCTGCTTTCTTCAAAATTTCTAGCACCGCTTTAGCATCATCGCTAATAGCAACGGCTTTTTTCTCTGGTCGCATTTGTGGGAAGAACAACACCTCTTGTATAGACTGGTTGTTAGTTAAAAACATAATTAAACGATCCATGCCAATACCCATGCCCGAAGTGGGAGGCATACCATATTCTAAAGCACGTAAAAAATCATAATCAATAAACTCGGTAGCTTCATCGTCGCCTTTCGCAGCCAACTTCAATTGGTGTTCAAAACGCTCACGTTGGTCAATAGGGTCATTAAGTTCAGAATACGCATTTGCAATTTCTTTACCACAAACCATCAACTCAAAACGTTCGGTTAATTCTGGGTTATCACGGTGTTCTTTACAAAGTGGGCTCATTTCTTTTGGGTAATCCGTAATGAATGTTGGTTGGATGTAATTACCCTCGCATTTTTCACCAAAAATCTCATCAATAAGCTTTCCTTTACCCATGGTATCATCAACTTCAATACCCATATCTTTGGCGGCTTGTTTTATCTCGTCTTCAGATTTTCCAGTAATGTCAAAACCAGTAAAATGCTTTATAGAATCGGCCATAGTTACTCTAGCATATGGCGCTTTAAAATCAATTTCGTTAGAACCAAAAGTAGCTTTCGTACTCCCATTTACAGTCATAGCACAATGCTCTAACAAACGCTCGCAGAAATCCATCATCCAGTTATAATCTTTATAAGCTACATAGATTTCCATCGCTGTAAACTCAGGGTTGTGGGTTCTGTCCATACCCTCGTTTCTAAAGTTTTTAGAAAACTCATAAACGCCATCAAAACCACCAACAATTAATCTTTTTAAATAAAGTTCGTTAGCGATTCTCATATACAACGGAATATCTAAAGCATTGTGGTGCGTTACAAACGGGCGTGCCGCAGCACCACCAGGAATAGGTTGTAAAACCGGCGTTTCAACTTCAAAATACCCAGCATCATTAAAAAACGAACGCATCGCATTAAATAATTTGGTACGCTTTACAAACACGTCTTTAACCTGTGGGTTTACTACCAAATCGGCATAGCGTTGTCTGTAACGTTGCTCTGGGTCGGTAAAAGCATCATGCACCTTACCTTCTGCATCCGTTCTAGGTAATGGTAGCGGTTTTAAGGCTTTACTAAGCAGCGTAAAATTTTTAACTTTCACAGTTTTTTCACCAACTTTGGTTAAAAACAATTCGCCTTCAACACCAATAAAATCGCCTATATCAAGTAGTTTTTTATAAACATCGTTGTACTTGCTTTTATCATTACCAGTACAAATTTCATCTCTGTTAAAATACACTTGTATGCGTCCGTCGGCATCTTGTAATTCAGCAAAACTCGCGTTTCCTTGAATACGTCTAGACATCAAACGACCTGCAATATTCACCTGTTTTCCTTCCTCAAAATTGGCTTTTATAGATTTCGATGTGTTTTTCACAGGATATAAATCGGCAGGATAGGGGTTAATACCCAATTCGCGTAATTTGGCTAATTTTTCTCTTCTTACAAGTTCTTGTTCTGATAGTTGCGACATAGTCTAATGGCTGTGTAAAAATTTTTAAGGCACAAAGATAATCAATTGATTTACGATTTACGATTATTGAATTACGATTTTTTTTTTAGGCGCCTGCCTGCCGGTAGGCAGGTTACCACAAGGGTCGGGCTTTCCATTACAATCTTTTTGCTCGTGCCTCACAAAAAGGATTTTCATTGCAATCCCTAACGCAAATTGTAACAAAAAATATACTTTTACGTCATATAATTAAATCATCAATTAAAAAATAAATCATGAGTTTCTGGAGAGTTTTACTGTCTATTATTTGTCCACCTTTAGCCGTTATCGATAAAGGTTGCGGTTCTATTATTATTGTGTTCTTGTTATGGCTTTGTGGCTGGGTGCCAGGAGTTATAGCAGCATTGGTAATACTTAATAATCCTAAAAATTAGTTTGTAGAAGGTGCTTTTCAGTAACAGGTAGTCGATTAATTGGCTGCTATCATCTATCTACCTTCTTCATTCAAAATCATATAAAATATTGTAATTTTGCGGTTCATGAATAAGAACATCGAACTTCAAGACTTAGGCTTTAAAGATTATAAGCAAACTTGGGATTACCAAGAAAACTTGTTTAAAGCCATTGTAGATACTAAAATTAAAAACAGACGCGAAAACGCCGCTTTAGAAACCAAAAACTATTTTTTGTTTGTAGAGCATCCGCATGTTTATACCCTTGGTAAAAGTGGCGATATGTCCAACTTATTGGTTGACGAAGCACAATTAAAAGCAAAAAACGCAAGTTTCTATAAAGTAAATCGCGGCGGCGATATTACCTATCATGGCCCTGGGCAAATTGTTGGATATCCTATTTTAGATTTAGATAATTTTTTTACCGATATTCATAAATACCTACGTTTTCTTGAAGAAATGATCATTTTAACCCTTGCTGAATACGGTTTAAAAGCCGAACGAAGCCCTGGCGAAACAGGTGTTTGGCTAGATGTAGGCACGCCATTTGCACGAAAAATTTGTGCTATGGGTGTACGGGCAAGCCGCTGGGTTACCATGCACGGATTTGCTCTAAATGTAAATGCCGATTTAGGGTATTTCGATTTAATGATTCCTTGCGGTATTCGTGGAAAAGCGGTCACTTCGCTTAACGTAGAACTCGGACTTGAAAAAGTAGATGAATCTGAAGTTAAAGCAAAACTTTTGAAGCATTTTAAATCGCTTTTTGAGGCAGAGTTTTATCAGGGGAGCTAACGGTTTTGTAAACAAGGTTATCAGTCCTTATTTTTTAAATAAAAATATTAAAGGGATATTGAGCCTTTTACTCCAGGCATTTTCACTATGATTTTCTCCTGGGAAAAATTTAGTTAGCCAATTGTTTTCATTGTATCCTTTTTTTACCATCAACTGGTCGACTTCTTTTTGGATTTCCGGATACAACTTATCTAATGTTTCATCTCCACAATCAAAGTAAATTTTATGATTTTTGGGATTTGGAAGGTTTTTATTCAAGTACTCAATAAATGCATCAGGCATAGGGTTGTTGTCAAGTGTAAAAGTGCCTGTCCAATGCGTTGATAAACAGGCTGCACCTCCAAATATTTTTGGGTATTCACAAATAGCATACATAGAAATTAAACCTCCCATGCTGCTACCCATCACGAATGTGTTTTCTTTGTTGGAATAAACCGAATAGGTTTTATCGATATATGGTTTTAGCTCTTCAACAACAAACTTAAGGTAATTGTTGGATTGAGGATTAAATGTTTTTTTTATTGGAACGTGCGAGCGTTTAAGTTGAGCATTGATTGTGTCTTTTTGACTAGTTGATAAATATTTAAATGGTTCTTGCGGAAAATAATCAGAGTGCCTTGTTTCGCCTCCATTCCAAATACCAACTACAATAAATTCTTTAAGCTTATTTGATTGAAATAATTTAGAAGCCGCATCATCTACATTCCAAGCTTGTTTATTCCATGAACTTTCAGGGTCAAATAACATTTGTCCATCATGCATGTATAATACCGCATATTTTTTCGATTTAGAATAGCCTTCTGGCATCCATATATCAACATGTCTTGAGGTTATATATTTGGACTCAAAATTCTCAATACGTTTTATCTTACCATGAACAACTTTTGGAAGCGTAATTTGAGCTTTTACAGAAAGAATAAAAGATAAGATTATGGCGGTACTTATTAATTTTTTCATCTGTTATGTGTGTTAAAAACTTTTCTGTTTTTTTTCTTTAATATCTGCTAACTTAAATGATATGAAGTCGTTTTACTGATTGATATCAGTTGTTAGCAAATTTAGAGGATAAATTTTACGAATTCAAGTTTCTATAGTGGTTCTATGGTTAAATCGTTTCCTGTTAGATTGTCAGTAATTGAGTGCTATCAAAAATTATTTTTCAAATATGGCAACTGCTCTTACTGGAGAACCTGTTCCTCCTCTAATTTTTAATGGAAATCCAATAAATCGGAAACGTCCTCTACCAATTAATAAATTAAGATTTACCATATTTTCATAATGTGTAAAGCCTAATTCTCCGCAAATTTGATGTACTTCTTTATTAGATATTTTTGGAACACCAGGAGACATGGTTTCAACTCCAAAAGCAGAGATTTTTTGTTCTCCTAACCAACGCGCAGCTTCTCCAGAAATACCGGGTCCGTTTCCCCAATCATTGCCGTTAAAATGTTTTCGGTAATGGTCTGTATAAATTAAAATGGTGTCTCCTTTTCTGATTTCTAAATTCGCTTTTTTACAAGCATTTTCAATTTCAAAAGGCTCAATTAATTCTTTAAGTTTTTTGTGAGAGAAATCTATGCAAATGCTTTCTGTATAAATCATAGATAAAGGCATCGTATCTATTGATTGTCCTTCATATTGTTTTGCCATATGATTTATGGCGTCAACATGTGTTCCAGTGTGTTCTCCAAGTTCTAATTTATGTACAGCAGGGGTTCTTTTTTTTGGGTTCTTAAATCCATCCCATTCTTCGTGAGAATTGTGAATTTCCATTTTTACTTGAGGCAGATCTTTAAAAACAGGCATGCCTTCATAAATTTCTTGACTTAAATCAATAATTTCAATCATGTGGTTTCGTTTTTAAAATGTATTTCAATGAAATGTTGTTAGTGAAGTAAATAGGAAAAGTTACAAAACGAGTATTCTAATACTTCTCAGGCACAAACGTTTGGTAATTCATTGGTGGTCTTACATAGGCTTTATAGTCTGGTAACTCCGGAAGTTCAATAGGCTTAATATCCATTTTTTGGTATGGAATCTGACTTAAAACATGGCTAATACAATTTAAACGCGCTTTTTTCTTGTTGTCTGAGTTTACTACATACCAAGGCACTTGTTTAGTATCTGTATGTGCAAACATGTTGTCTTTAGCTTTAGAATATTCCAACCATCGAGAGCGAGATTCTAAATCCATCGGACTAAATTTCCAACGCTTTAAAGGATTGCTTATTCGATTTTTAAAACGTCGTTCTTGTTCTTCGTCGCTTACAGAAAACCAATACTTTAAAACTATAATTCCCGATCGAACTAACATACGTTCAAACTCTGGACATGAACGCAAAAACTCATCGTATTCGTCATTGGTGCAAAATCCCATTACTTTTTCTACTCCGGCTCGGTTATACCAACTTCTATCAAAAAGTACAATTTCGCCAGCAGCAGGTAAATGGTAAACATATCTTTGAAAATACCATTGTGTTTTTTCTTTTTCGGTAGGAACGCCTAATGCAACTACTTTGCAAACTCTGGGGTTTAAAGGTTCTGTAAATCGTTTTATAGTTCCACCTTTACCAGAAGCATCTCTGCCTTCAAAAACAATAACCACTTTTAAACCTTGTTTTTTAACCCATTCTTGTAGATGAACTAACTCGGTATGTAGTTTTGCTAATTCAGCTTCGTAATTGAATTTTTTGTCTTTTGCCATATTAAAACTTTTACGAAACACAAGTTACAGAAAAACATAAAAATGAAGCGATTTAAGCACGCTTTATTGCTTAAAATAAAGGTAATTTATAAAGGTTCTTATTAATTTTCGGCATTAAAAAATACTTTGTAATAATGCATTTTCTTTTCCTCGTCATAACCGCGTTCCAAATATTCCGAAGAAGCATCAGGAGCATCAATATCTAACTTTATTTGTATGTGTGTATCTAACTTAATATCGGTTTTTATTTTTCGTTTTTCTTTTGTTACAACCGCTTCGGAAACATCAAACTGATTTCTAATCACGAGATTCTGTTCACCTTCAAATTCTTTTTTATAGTTTTCAAATTCGCGAATATGCTTTTCGTTTTCAAAAAGTTCTTCTTTAAATCGCTCAACATTGACTACTTCATTTTCTTTAAAAAAATCGATGGTTTTAGCTAAAAACATATTTTGCTCTTGTGCGCCATAACTGGTTTTTATAATTTCAGTTGAAAAATCTTTGCACAACTCAATATACTGTTGAGTATGATTATTAGCGTCATCGGCGTACTTAATATTTAAAAAATGATTGAGCCAATATTGGGCATCGTAACTATTATTGTCTACGCTTAAAATAATGTTGCCTTCAGTATCGCTTTGGTTTAAAATTAAACAGCCTTTATCAACTTTTTTACTGCTAATACCTTTTTGTACTAAAACATCGTAACTGTTGTTTTCTAAATACGTTTGAAAAAAATTAACCTTATTTTCAATTTTAAAAATACCTAAGGCGTTGGTTGTCATGTCCCGAAACTCGATACCTTCAAACATAACAACCAATACATCGCCAGTTTTTATTTGCGCTGAACTCGATTGCTCGTATAAATGTGTGACAATGTGTTTTGAAATGTCTACAAAACTATCTTCATCATTAAACAATTGCGTGCAATAGCTGTTAATTTCATTTAAAGCAATATTAGCGTGATGATTAAAACGGTAACTCTGTACCACACTGCCAAATGGCCTTAACAAAAAGGGTAACATTAAATCGTAGCTCGCTTCGTCAAAATCTACTAGTTTTTCTGAAAATGCATTTTTAGTGTCGTTGAATTTATTACCAACTTTATGGATGATGAATTTTGAAATTGAGGCGTTTTTTCTTGAAATCATGTATCGTGTATTATTAATGCAATACTATAAAATTAAGCTGAATTTGGTTTAAAAAAAGAGCGCCAAAACATAATATTTTGACGCTCGAGATTCGAGGACTTGCTTTTGGTTGTTAAAAATCGTTATTTGCTAAAACTTGTAAGTTCTGAGTAACCCATAAGTTTATCATTTTTATTATATGTTTCATTTCTAATCATACCAACACCTTCTGCTATCCATTCTTTAATTTTAAACTTCATTTTCATACCCATTTTCATTTCGTTGTCGTAGCTAATAGCAAAACAATCAAAAGTGCCTGCAGGTGTGGTGATAGATTCTTTTTTGTCTACGGTTCGGTTTAACATATTAACGCTCATGTTCATAGTGATGCCTCCCATATTTAAAGCCATATTCATGTTAGCATTGTTTAAGTTTTGGCCCACTTGTAAATCATTTGGAAGCTCAATATTAGTACCAGTAAATTCCATTTCCATGTCTTTATATTGATTTAACATGTCTGGATTCATTAACGACTTAAAGTCAATAGAAATTTTATTACCATCGCACATTACATTATAGCTCATGGTGGTAACTTCTTTGTCTTTCGCGTCAAAAATTACAGCTTCAATAGTTGCCACATTATTTTCAATATTTGATACATGATATTTAACGACGCCTTCTTTCTTGCCTTTTTTGTCGTAATTGGTAATTTCAAATTTGGTGCCTTCTTCAAAAGGGTAGTAGGCTTTGCAATTACTTTGGCTATAAGACGAAAAACTTATAAATAAAAGACCTATGAGTATGATGATTTTTGTTTTCATATTATTTTAAATTTTTACAAATTCTACACGACGGTTTTGTGCTTTTCCATCACTAGTTCCATTGTCTTTTAGAGGTTCGCTTTCACCTTTACCATCTGTTTGCAACCTATTTTCAGAAATTTTATAAATTTCAATTAATGCATTTTTTACAGCTTCAGCCCGTGTTTTGGAGAGTTGTAAATTGGATGCATCGGTACCATCAGCATCCGTGTGTCCAATAATTTTTAAATTAATATTTTCATCTTGCATTAAAACCTGAGAAATTTGGCGAATAATACCATAGCTCTGTGGTTTTATATTTGCAGAACCTGTATCGAATAAAATGCCGTTTGTAGAAATTTTGCCATCGGCAAGTAATTTTCTTCTTAAATCTACACCGCCTTCTGAGACTTTCAAATTTGAAATATAAAGATGCTCTTCACCATCTTTAAAATTATTGATGTGAAATTTTAAAAACTTGAGTACGTTTAATTCCTCAATAAATCGTGGAATATCGACGTATTTTGTTTCGTTAATCCAAAGTCTAAATCGTTTTTTGGTCACGGAAATCGCAATATGTGGTTGATTAAGAACCGCTTTTCTAACGTCTGCTTTAATATCTGTATTAATGGCGCCACCCCCTCTATTAAAGTAGTTTTTGGCTCGTAATGAAAAAGCACCATATTGACCTACTGGAATAGAAACAAAGGCGTAATGATTGCTGCCCTCTTTAATTTTATCATCATCGCTTAAAATAACATGAATCCTCGCTGTTGAAGAGGTGTTTCGTCCCACTCCTTGAGTTAACATATCGAATTCAATGGTATAATCTTCTGGTAGGTTTTTCACATCTGGAATGAAATAGACCCCGTAACCAGATTTTAATTCGAACCAGTTGCCTTTATCACCAATTTTCACCACCTCGCCTGAAGCATTTGTATTCCATTTACTAGGAAAATCGCCGATAAAATCTTGTGAGAAATCATCAAAAAATAAGAGCTTATCTCCAGGAACAAAATCAAATTTGCTATAAATCTCTAAGTTGTCAGATATATTGGTGTCATCGTTGTCTTCAATATCATTGTTGGTTGAAGTAGAATTGGTTTTCGGATTATCATTGGTTGAAGTGTCATTAGATTCTTCTTCAGATTCTTCTTCAGTGTCATGTTCCCGCTGTCCTAACAATAATTCTTTCGCAGTTTTTATGCTATAATTAAGGGCTTTTTTAGCTTTATTAATTTGCAAAGTAGCTTTAGCTTGTTTTAAGACGCTGGTGCCATCAACATCACTCAGAATATCGGGTGCGCTATCACTTAAACCTTCTAAATCGTCAAGAGCATCCTCGAGAACATCAATATCTTCATCATCTAAGGGTGTTCCAGCTTCGGCATACCCATCGTATTTGTAAACTTTATCATAAATATCAAACGACTCAGACACAAATTTATCAACGCTATAAATGCCAACTTTACTTCCTGGGCGTTTTAATTTCTTGGTTTGTGCATCAATGTTAGGGAAAGTAAATACAAAAGCAATCCAAAAAAGTAGAATGCTGTAAGCACTTTTGGGAATTTTCATTTGTAATTAATTGATTAATAGCTGCCTTAAAGATAGAAATTAGTTTTTTACAAACAAAAATGTAGTGTTAAAATTCATGATAATTTCATACAACTTAATGTATTTAAATGATCATAAATTTAATTAATTTGATATAGAATAATAGCATTGCTTTCTCCTATGGTAACAAATTCTAAATTTTTATCCTTATCTATATTGTTTAACTCTATGGTCGAATTGCCATAAACCGGAAAATTGGGAAGTAATTTTGAGGCACTATCAAACAAATAGATTTTATGAGATTGCAAATCTGTTGTCGAAACATAAATTTTATCATTGATGTAAAATATCTTTGGATTTACGTAATTGCCAAAATCAAGCTCAGTAGTTTTATTTTTTATAAATAGCTTGTTTTCACTTTGTGTTACCAGCGTTTTACTTGTTGTTTCTATAAAATGATTATTAGAAAGGTTTAACTTTCTTAATGAAACGTTTCCCAATGGATTAACAGAAACTAAATCTCCAGACTCGCTTGTAGTTGTGAAAGTATTATTATATAGAAAAACAGGTTGATTGGTGTATGAAAAAGACTGTTTTGGTTTAACTCTTATTTTACCGAGTCTATCTAAAACATAAAGGTTTTTGTTTGTTTTAATAATAATATAATCTTTACTACCAATTCTAAAGTGTTCGGGTTTACATACAACAGCATTTTTTGCCGATTTAAATTTAAAGCCAGATACTATTTTTCCTTTAACATTATACATTAATACGTTTTTACCTTGGGTAACTAAAAGTCGATAATCTTTTCTTTTATCGTAATCAAAAATAGCAAGCGGTTGTGTAATTTTGTCTTTAAAATTCAACGAAAACGGTTTAACTTCTCTCCCTTTTCTGTCTAAAACATAGACTTTTTTTGGTGTTGCAAAAGCCAGTTGTAAACGACCGTTTTTGTAAATATCAATTTGTTCAATTCTGCCTAAAACAGGTCCTTGTAATCGTTTTTTCCATAGAATTTTTCCTTTATTAGAAATAAGATAAAGGTTGTTGTTTACATCTTGCACAACAATTTCTTTATGCTTGGTAATATGATTTGTAACAAATTGAGGCGTGTTTAAGATATCATTATCTAACTTAATATTTAATTCTTCCGAAACAGAATTTATAGACCCTCGAGTTTTGTTTTTATTTACAACGCCATTAACATGAGCAAAATTATTATCGTAGATAAATTGGATGGCCGATTGGTTATATTCTACAATTTTAAATTTTTCATCGGAGCCTAAATTTTTATCAAAAATGTTTTTTAATGCTGAAGCATTATTTATCTGTAAAATTGAAGATGCATCACTAAGTTTCTCCTTGGTGTCTTCAAAAATTAAAGAGTTCGAAAAAGTGGTTTTGTTTTGATAACTAGCAATTATATTTTGCAACATGTCCATTTGGCTTGAAAACACAAAAAAATTATCTAAAATACAATACAAATTGGCATGAGTATCGCTTATTAAAGGTGAAAATGTTTCAACGAATAACTTAGGTTGACTAAAATTATAAATTTCAATTTCTCTATAAGTATCTGCAACGGATTGTTCTGCTATTAAAGCATCTTTAGTAGCTATAACATCTACAGAGTTAAGTACAATAGCACGGTTTTTATCTTCATAAATCACACCAACTTCTACAACATCATTTAAAAGAATAGCGTTACTCATTAAAGAATCTTTCTGCTGATATTTCAATAAATTTGATTCTAAAATCTTAAAATCATTAAAGGTAAAACTCATAAAACCGTCGCTGTTTGAAGGCGTTATATACTGAGTTTGATTAACCTGAGGATAGGTGTTTTTAAAAATATTAATTAATTTTTTTGAAGAAGCTAAAGCTTTAGTGATACCATTAAAATAAATACTGTTCTGGTTCATTTCAACGTCAAGAGCAAGATATTCGGTAAAATTATTAAGAGTTAAAAAATCTTCAATAAAAAATGTTGAAATAAATTCTGAATTGGGTTTTATAATAATAGAGCAGGATTTGTCGTTGCTAGTAGTGCGATAGGCTTTTTTAAATTCATCATCATCGTTAAAACTACTAAAAGTATTTTCTACTATGGATTTTGATGATGAAACTACTAGCACACTATCAATACTTGCAGTGTAAAAAGAATTATCATTTAGTGTCGATTTTATTATTGTTTTGTTTTTATAGGTTAACGTTTCTTCAGTGTAATTTGGAAGTGAATCTGTTTCGAATATATTCGAATTTAGTTTGGTAATCACGGTGAAATCCAGATTGTCATTAACGCCTTCAGATAAACATAAAACAACTTCGTTTAATGGCTTGAGTAAAGCCAAAGGCTTTAGCTTTTCTTGTAAACGATTGTAAGCAGTTGTTTTGGAAAACCGTTCAATAAAATCGTTGTTTTTTAAACTACTATTTAAACTTTCTAGGTTATTGGTTTTAATAATTAAACTAGCATTGTCAGGAATAAATTCTATAAGATTGTTGTGTTTTTTGCCTGTGTTTGAGCAACCAAAAAATAAAAAAAGTAGGAGGGAACAGCAAAATAATCTCATGGACTTCATTAATTTCAGCAAATATAAAAACTTAAAAATCTAACTTTAATTGTTCTGGCAATAATCTAAAAGATTTTCTGTGATATTTGGTTATGCCGTACTTTTTTATGGCAGCCCTATGTTCTTTGGTTGGGTAACCTTTATTTTGTTTCCAATTGTACATCGGAAATTCTTCATGAATTTTATCCATGTATTTATCACGGTAAGTTTTTGCTAGTATAGAAGCGGCTGCAATGCTTAAATACTTACCATCTCCTTTTATTATGGTTTCATAAGGAATGTTTTTAAAGGGCTTGAATTTATTACCATCAACAATTATAAATTCTGGTATTGTATTTAAGTTTTCTATAGCCTGATGCATAGCTAAAATAGAAGCGTTTAAAATATTAATAGTATCTATTTCTTCTTGAAAAACATGAGAAACTCCAAAACAAATAGACTCTTCTTCAATAACCGGTTTTAAAAGCGTTCTTTTTTTTTCGCTTAATTGTTTGGAATCGTTTAATATTAAATTCTTAAAATCTTTAGGTAAAATCACTGCTGCAGCGGTTACAGGACCAGCCAAACAACCTCGTCCTGCTTCGTCAGTTCCGCATTCTAAATTGTATTCAGAGTGGTTTAGTAATAGCATATTTAAAATAAAAACAAATATAAAATTAACTTGCTAGGTATCATTCATATAAACTAGAGATGTGTATGTTTTTCGTAAAAGTAGTTGTTTTTTAAATTTATTATTTAGATGTTTGCTATCGACTAACTCAAATATAATTTTAAATCTCATCTATGTAATTAGATGTTATAATTAAAAAGAAAGCCAGCTAAATAACGCTGGCTTTCTTTATTTAAAATATTTTTCAACACTTTACGTTCAAATAATTACTTTTGCCAAAGAATATCTAGAAACAACTAAATTTTCTTCAGTTCACCCTTAATCTTAATATGGTAGTAACCCTAAAAATTAAAAATAGAAATATATCTAATCAGATGCTTAAAGTCTTTTTAACTTGTTTCGGGTTGCTTATGTTTAATTTTACTGTGGCTCAAATACAACCAATTCAAAAGGGTACTAGTATAGACGATAAATCTTTTGGTGTACAAGATTCAATAACCAGAAAGTCAACAGGGTCAACTAAAAAAGGTCCAAAAACTAAAATAGAAGATTATCTTATTATTTCACATCATAGAGACACTACCTTTGTAGATACCACATTAACAATCAAAAAAGAATTTAAATTCAATTACTTGCGAAAAGATAATTTTGGTTTAATTCCTTTTTCGAATGTTGGGCAATCTTATAATAGCCTAACTTATAATTTTCAAAATACCGGCGCCATGCCAAAATTTGGCGCAACAGCAAGACACTTTAATTATATGGAAATCGATGATATATTTTATTATCGAATGCCAACCCCGTTTACCGAGTTGTTTTATCGTACCGTGTTTGAACAAGGGCAGACTGCCGATTCTTTTTTTAGTGTTAACGTTTCACCACAATTAAACTTCTCCATCGCTTATAAAGGTATGCGCTCCATTGGTTTTTACCAGCACGCCATTACAAGTACAGGTAATTTTAGGTTTACATCAAACTATACTTCTAAAAATAAGAAGTATCAGGCCAGAGGCCATATAGTAACACAAGATTTGTATAATGAAGAAAATGGCGGACTAATTGACGAAAGTGTAGAAAATTTTGAAGCAGGCATAGAAGAATTTCTTGAACGCTCCATCCTCGATGTTAATTATGAAAATGCCGAAAATATTTTAATTGGTAAACGCATTTATCTCGATCAAAACTACGACATCTATAAAAAAGTAATTGAGAAGTATCTTCCAAACACCTTAAACGATTCTACTTCAAAAAGCAGACTTAGTGTAAGACACATCATGACTTTTGAAGATAAATACTATCAATATAAACAAACAATAGCGAATATGACTATTTTTGGTGATGCTTTCAAATCAAGAAGTTTGTCAGATAAAGCAACACTAGAAAATTTCTATAACGAGCTGCAACTAGATTACTATAATAACGTATTAGGTAACGTTCAAATAAATGTAAACAATACAAACTATAACTACGGTTATAATAAGTTAGTAGTTTTAAACGGTAATACCATTGTAAATCGCTTAAAAGGAAATGTGTTTGGTGTAGGCGGTAAATATAGTAAACGCTATAAAGGCTTTCGATTAAACGGAGAGTTGGGAGTAAATGTCACTGGAGATTTTGAAGGCAATTACCTCAAAGCAGATGCAACCTTTAAATTAAACGACGATATTTCGGC
The DNA here is from genome assembly GCF_900141715.1 of Algibacter luteus. Classification (GTDB taxonomy): domain Bacteria; phylum Bacteroidota; class Bacteroidia; order Flavobacteriales; family Flavobacteriaceae; genus Arenitalea; species Arenitalea lutea. The sequence continues at coordinate 328,551 of NZ_FQYK01000005.1, forward strand.
ATCGGCATCCTTAAATCACAGTTCAAAAGTGCCAAACTTTAATACATTATTATACCAAAGTGATTATTTAAATTACAACTGGCAAAATAATTTCAATAATATCGAAACCCAGCAAATAGGGTTCAAACTAAAATATAAGGAACTCGCAAACATTACAGCAGATTTCTCAACAATAAATGATTACGTATACTTTAAAAAAGACCAAACCACAGCGCAAGTCAATCCATTTCAAAACAATAAATCCATATCCTACTTTAGGGTTAAGTTAGAAAACGAAATAAAATTCGGAAAATTCGCCTTAAACAATACTATAATGTATCAAAGCGTAAAAGACGATAATCAGGTATTAAACGTTCCCGAAATAAACACCCGAAACACATTCTATTTCTCAAGTCACCTATTCAAAAAAGCCATGTATCTGCAAACCGGAGTAACATTAAATTACTTCTCAAAGTATTATATGGATGCTTACAGTCCGTTACTATCAGAATTTTATGTGCAAAACGAAACCCAATATGGCGATTTTCCAAGGTTAGATTTTTTCTTAAACGCAAAAATCCGTCAAACCCGTATCTATTTCAAGCTCGAACATTTCAATTCCTCATTAACAGGCTATAACTTTTATTCAGCACCAACGTATCCATACCGCGATTTCGCAATACGTTTCGGCTTAGTATGGAATTTCTTCCTATAAAATTTTTTCATTAGTACGTTCCTCAAAGGGGTCGGGCTGAATTTTATCCTGAGCGGAGTCTAAGGGTTTCAAGTGCTCGCGTCGTACCTCCGCTGTGGGCTATCCACTACAATCCCTAACGCGGGCATAACGAGATAATGATTAGATACGATAACAATACTATTCACATAATAAAAGTACAATTCAAGCCTACAAGATTCACAGGTCAAAATAACTAATCAATTAACAGTATATAATCCGTACCTAGATACTTTTAGTCATAAGATTAAAAAAAATCAAATAAAATTAAGGGTTATAAATAACAGAAAACAAGGCAGTTAAAAGTGATATAAAAAAAAGGCAAAAAAAAGTTTAAAAAAGCCATTGCGTAATTAAAAATAGGTAGTATGTTTGCACCCGCTAAAAACAGCAGTAGAGTTGATTAGCGAAGTTCATAAAATGTTACTTATTTAGTTGGGAAAGAAAAAGGTTCATATTTTTTTCAAAAAAGATTAAAAAAGTATTGTGGAGTTAAAAAAAGGGTTTTATATTTGCACCCGCTTAAGGAGGAAAGACTTTAAGAAAAGATAAAAAAAGTTCATAAACATATTGAATTGACAGCGTAAGAAAGTTATTGGAAACGATAATTTTCAACAAAGAGAATAGACCATTTTGAGTACTAGAGATTCTGATTAGTTGTTAAAAGTTGTTGCATTGTAT
>NZ_FQYK01000009.1 GCF_900141715.1 Algibacter luteus
TGGTCTGGTGTAGCGCTTAGATGTAATCCAACATCGAGTGTAGTCTGGCAGTGTAGTGGCAGTTATATACAATTGTTAGTTGTGAAAAATGGTACAAGATCTGGTAAAGGTCTTATTACTTATCCAGTAGTAGAAGGTGACGTCATACGAGGAGAAGTTCTTGGAACGACTTACAAGGTATTTATAAATGGTACTTTGGCACACTCCATTAATAATCCTTCTGGCGCTAATACTTCGGGTAATCCAGGTATTATGGTTGAAGGTTATGCCATGGATGATTGGTCAGGAGGAGATATCAATTTAAATGCGGCAGACTGTGATGATAATAATTCAGCAATAAATCCAGGCGCCACAGAAGTGCCATACAATGGTGTAGACGACGATTGTGATCCATTAACTTTAGATGATGATTTAGACGGGGATGGATTTGATATAGCGAATGATTGTGATGATACAGATGCAAATGTCAATCCTGGAGCAACAGAAATAGTAGGTAACGGGATTGATGATGATTGTAATCCAGAAACTTCGGATAATGGTGCAGCCTCAATTGTTTCACTTAGTTCTCAAGAAACAGTGGAAAGAACCTTAGGAGATAATCAATTAATGAAATTAGAAAAGTATATTAAATTATATCCTAATCCATTTGATGATACAATTACTATAAAACTACCGCTAAGTTTAAATAATAATGAATTTAATATTAAAATATTTGACATAAGTGGTAGATTAGTCTACAGTCAAAAATATTTAAGTACGAATAAAACAATTAATTTAATTGATTTAAATAATCTGGAACGCGCTACTTATTTATTAAAAATTTCAAGCATGAATGATGGAAATAGCATTTTCAAATCATTAATTAAATACTAAATATTTTAATTTCATATATTATACAAAAGAGCTGAATTTTATTCAGCTCTTTTGATTTAGTACAATTAATATTTAGGTTTTCTTTTAATTTTATATACGAGCCTAAATTATATGAGGCTCTAATATCTTACCCAATTCATTATGGGAAATAGCAATTTCCTTTGAGTAAGAATTATATAACGTGAATAGCTCATATTAAGTTTAAACAAAAAAAAAGAAGATCAATTTCTGAACTTTTAAATCAATTTGGATAACAGATGTGACTTCTATTGAATTCAATTTTAAGATTTTATATTACTGGAAATAATATACTATCAATTTTAAATAGATAGAAGATTAAAAATGATAGATGCCAAAGAATCCATTAATTTATAAATCGTAATTTTTTTCAATTACCCAACTAATGAACAAATATGAAGGACATAAAAATTATTAAAATGTTATTTATGCTAATTGATTATATTCTTCTAATAAGGCTTTCCAAACGACTTTTTGTTCGTAATTATCTATAATTTTAGATCTAGTAACCTCGGCTATACTTTTTAATTTTTCGGGATGTGTTAGCATAAATTTCATAGCTTCGTACAATGCTTGTTCATCCTTTGGAGGAATTATAATACCATTTTTATCATGCTCTACAATTTCATTACAACCGTTTATATTTGTAACAATTGAAGCCAAACTCATTGCACAAGCCTGCATTACTACATTTGGAAACCCTTCTCGATACGTTGGAAATGCAAGTACATCAGATGCTGAAAAATACGGTCTAATATCTTCTATATAACCAGTGAATTTAATATTCTTATTTATATTTATAATGTTTTCGGTTTCAGGGAGTAACGGATCTAAACCTCTCTCATAATCACCCATAAGTAATAATTTTGTGTTTTTGAATTCATTATTAATTTTTTCAAATGCTTTAATGAGTTCATTTATTCCTTTATCCTTTACCATTCTTCCTGCAAAAACATAAACAAAATCTTCATTACTAAAACCTAGTTCTTTCCTAATTTTTGAATTACTAATTTCATCAAAAAGTTCTGGATTAAAATGTTCTGTATCAATCCCGTTTGAACTCCCGTTCGCAATAACTTTCAATTTATTTTCGGTAGTAAATCGGCTTTCTAAAATAATATCTTTTAAACCATGGGAGTTAGGGTAAATTTTGGTAGCACACGAATAAGTTATTTTTTCTACAAGGTCTAAAATAAATCGCTTAAATCCTGTTGCCTCAAGTAGTGGTAAACCCGCTATAGTATGTAATCTATGAGGAACATTTGCTAATCTTGCAGCAATCATACCAACAGTTCCAGCTTTTGGTGTATGAGAGTGCACTATAAAAGGCTTTTCTTTTTTTAATAATTTATATAATAGATAAACTGATTTTAAATCTTTAATAGGTGAAATTGTTCTTGTCATTTCAACATCGTGAACCCGAATACCTTGGTCTTTCCCAATTTTTTCTAGAAAGTTGTTCTCTCCTTTTGATGATACTGCAAGAATGTCGTAATGCTGAGACATAAATTTTAGTTGCCCGTTGAGCAGGCCCCAAATAGAAGAAGGGACCGTTGTTATTCTTACTATTTTTTTCTTTTCGTTATTCATTTGTTACGTATGTATTATAATACCATTTTTGAAAACAGTAAAAAGACCAGACTTTAAATGTATTATCCTTAGTGTTCGATAAATGATTTTTAACCAATTTTATAATGTCGTCTGTTTTAAAAATATGTTGTTTATTTAACTTTTTTCTATCAATAAATGATTCAAGTTCATCTTTTAAAATTGTTCTTAGCCAGTCACCAACAGGAACACCAAATCCGCTTTTTGGTTTATCTAAAAAATGATCTGGAAATTGATCTTTAAAAGCTTCTTTTAAGATATGTTTTTTGTCCCATCCTTTTATTAAAAAACTATCAGGTAGTGTATGCGTGTAATCCCAAATTTTTTTATTTAAAAAGGGTGCTCTACATTCTAAGGAATTTAACATACTAGTTCTATCTACTTTAACTAATAAATCTCCTTCTAAGCTAATGTGTCTGTCAATTTCTCTAAAATCGCTTAAAGTCTTAGGTTTTTCAAGACCGAATTGCTTTTGATAGACGCTAAAAATATTTGGTAAGTGCCAATGAGGGTTAATAATTTCTGAAACCTCATTACTTGTATTTGCTAAAGAAATAATATCCCAATAAAATTCACCGTTATAGTCAACGCTATTCAAGAGTCTTTTTAATTTATATCTTTTTCCTCTATTATCACTGCTAGTTCTTAATATGGAGTCTGACATTTTTAAAAAGACATTATGAGCTATTTTTGGGACGTAAGATGTGTAGGTTCTATTAATTTTACCCATATAATGCTTATTATAGCCTCCAAAAACTTCATCTCCGCCATCACCTGTAAGTGCAACTTTAACATTTGAGCTAGTTTTTTTAGATACCAGAAAAGTAGGTAGGGCAGAAGAGTCTGCGAAAGGTTCATCAAAATTCAAAACAATTTCGTGAATGTTATGTTTTAAATCGCTTTCATCAATGATAAACTCATGATGATTGCTATTAATTAGTTTTGCAACTAATCTTGATTTATCAGACTCATCATAACCTTCATTTTTAAATCCTATTGAAAACGTATCTATTTTATTTTCAACACCTTGAGATAGGCATAAAGAAACAACAGAAGAATCTACTCCTCCAGACAAAAAGGTCCCTATTGGAACATCAGAAATAGATCTGGACTGTACACTATCATAAACTAAGTTTTTCACTTCTTTTCTAGCATCATCAAATGAAATATTGATTTTGTCATCAATATGGTCTTGATTAATTTTTTTTATAGAATGACTTTGGTCTTTAATATCAAATTCGATATAATGATTAGCCTCTAATTTTTTTATACCTTGGTAGATAGTGTGTGGAGCTGGAATGTAAGTTAATCTAAAGTATAAATTTAAACCTTCTTTCGATATTTGTGGTTTATTATCAGTTATGCTAACTATTGATTTCAATTCTGAAGCCCATATAAATTGATCCTCTGACTTATAGTAATACAGTGGTTTTTCACCGAAAAAGTCTCGTGCAATAAATACCCTATTAATATTTTTATCATATATACTAAAACCAAACATGCCATCAAGATCTTTAAAAGAAGATGGACCATATTTTTCATAGAGTTTTAAAATCACTTCTGTATCACTTGTTGTTGAAAAAGTGACACCCTCATTCATTAACTTCGATTTTAATACTCTGTAATTATAAATTTCACCATTGAAAACAATAACAATGCTTTTATCATCCGAATAAATGGGTTGTTTCCCAGAACTTAAATCTATAATTGATAATCGTCTCATTGCCATAGCAATAGAGTGAGATTTGTTCGATTCAGCAAATATACCATCTTCATCAGGTCCTCGATGAAAGATTAAGGTATTCATTTTATTCATATCAGCTTTTAGCTGCTCGTCGTTTTCGTGACTAAACTTTATGTATCCGTTAATTCCGCACATTCTAATTTTTATTTAGATAAAAGGTTTGTAAGTTTTTTGCATTTTCAAAAATGTCATAACCACCTTTTTTTATTTGATTTAGGGTGTCTTTTCTATTATAATCAATATGAGACAAAACACTTTCCGCCCAATCTAGTTCTGATTTTTCTAAGTCTAAGTATGTTACAAGACCTGTTATGTTTGCTTCCTTTGTAACTGTAGTCGAAGTAATCGCTTTGAGTCCAGAAGCTTGTGCTTCTATTAATGTTACAGGTAAACCTTCATATAACGATGGAAATAAAAATAAATCAAAGCCTTGTAAAAGCTCAGGAATATTGTCTCTTAAACCTAGAAAGCGTATACTTTTGTCAATATTTAATCGTTTTGCTTCTGCTTTTATTTTATTTTCTAAGGTTCCATTTCCAATAAGAAGTAACACACAATTATTATCTTTTTTATAAATTTCATTGAATATTTTAATCAAGAAAAAGTGATTTTTTTGTTCACTAAATCGTCCAACATGACCAATTACCTTTTTATTTAGCAAACTAAAATCTTCTTTTATTTTCTGTGATTTTGAGGCATTATAAGTAAACAATGAGGCATTAATTGCATTGTTAATAATAGTGACTTTATCTTTGTTTTTTTGTCCAAAAAGCCATTCACCAGCTTTTTCTCCACATGCAAAAAAGTGAGTGGCTACTTTAGCAACTTTTCCTCGAACCAATGATTGTATAGAATCTTTTACAGTTGCTTTTATATCCGTATTTTTCTTAAATATTTTTCTAAGTACACCAGCTTCTACTGCCAAATGGCTGTGAGCAATTCTAACGGGGATATTTTTCTTTTTTGCAACACCTAGAATGATGCTGCTTAAAGCATTTAAGTGTGAATGGACTATTTTATATTCTGGATGTTCGTCAAAAAATACATGTAACTGCTTTTTGTATGAAAAATAATTTTTTGGTGAAATGGCTGGCATTCTATAAATTTTTCCACCTAGAGATTCTATTTCATCATCAAAAAAACCTCTTTCCTGTCTATGTAGTAAAAAATCAAATTGAACTTTAGTTCTGTCTACATGTCTATAATAATTCATTATCATAGTTTCTGCACCACCAAGATTCATTATTGTTAAAACTTGTAAAATTCTTATTGGTTGATCCTTAGTCATAATTGTTCAAATAATGATTCGTATTGTTTAATAATAGTCTTTTTATCAAACTTTGTTTCTACAGAAGCTCTTACTTTTTGAGGTTTCAAAGGTAATCTATTGTTTAAATAGTAAAAATATTCTTCTTTGTTTTCAACTAAATACCCGTTAACTTGATGCTGAATAATTTCTTTAGTACCACCAGGCACGTTAAATGCTAAAACTGGTGTGCCAACAAAACAACTTTCTAAAACTGTATTAGGAAAACCTTCTACGTATGATCCTTGTAAAAACATATCGTTTGCAGCGATATGTTTCGAGACTTCATTAGTAAATGGGATATAAGTAAATCGATCCTCTAGATGGTTTAATTTGATAGCTTCAAAAATAGTGTCTTTTAACGGACCATCTCCAATAATGGTATAGTGAAATGGGAATTTCAATTTAGAAAGTAATTCTATAACGCGTAATTGTCCTTTTTCTTTACTTAACCTACCTACTGTAATAAATTTAGCAGCTTTTGAAGAGTCTGTATTTGTTTCTTTTAGAGGATGAAAATTAGTTATGGGATTATTTATGATTACAACATTTTGCTTTTTAACATTGTAAATATTTGTAAAATCATCTGCCATATCTTTTGATTGACAAATAATCTTGTCTACCATTCTAAAACTTCTTCGAGATAAAAACGAATAAATATTGAATGTTTTATTCGTAGTTGATTCATTATGTATTTTACCCATTAATGAAATAACACTTGCCTCTCTTATAATAAATTTAGTTTTAAAAATAAGTGGAGACATAAGTCCCATAACTATATTTAAATGACCAATAGAGCTAAGAACAACATTAGGTCTTTGTTTTATTAAATACCAAAATATGTTTGGAACCGCATTTAGGACTCTTCTTTTTTCTAAAAATTTTACTTCTATATTTTCTATTTCGTACGCAGCGTCTTTTTTATGTCCTGTGACTAATAATTTAGCGTCATATTTCTTTTTATTTATGTTTTGAGAAATAAATGAAATAACACGTTCTGCTCCTCCTGCAGTTAGAGTTGGTAAAACAAAAAGTATTTTCTTTTTCATAGAATAAACAATTGAATTTCAAATTAAATATGCTTAATAAGTCTCTTTATATCAATTTTTTTAATTTTTTCCGCGGGGTTTCCTGCTAATAAAATACCGTCTTCTTCGAATGACTTATTTACTACAGCATTTGCGCTAATAGCTATATTATTTCCAATTTTAATATTTCCATATATTTTTGCTCCTGGACCAATATAAACATTGTCTCCAATTTGTGGTGCTTCTGGTTTCCCACCAGATGCTCCAATATTTGTACAGGCATGGATTCTGCAATTTTTACCAATTTTAGAGGCACTATTAATAACAATTGTGCCATAGTGGACTATTGATAAACCTGGGCCAAAGACATTTATAGGAATTGAAAAACCTAATTTTAATGATATTTTTCTAAACTTATATTTTAAATAATAAAAATATAATTTATTTAAACCTTTGTTTTTACAATTGTTATAATATTCTAGTCGTCTCAATGTTTTTTGAAATGACCATATATAATTGGGAAAGAAAGTGTTTATTAATTTAAACTTAAAACTACTAACATCCAATCCAAGAGCAATACCATCAGATTTCAAATACGCTTTGTATGTCTTTTTAGAATTAATCATTTTATTAATATTAAGGCGTTTAGTTAGTTAGTTATTATAAATCAAAAACTATTTAATATTGTTAAGTTAATAGTTCTTCTCGAAAATAAAACTAAATGAAATTTGCAACAAGTACCATTATAGAAGTCAGAACAAATTCTATTTTTTTGTCAAAATTTTATTTTTTAATTAAAAATTAAACTCTCTATACCATTTTCCGAGAATAAATAATTTCCAAATATTAGCTGTATGGTCTTGTTTATTTTCTAAATGGTAATTTAATTGTTCTTTAAATTTAATAATGTTTAGGTTCGGAACTTTATTTAAAAATTCATCATTTAGAGTTTCAATAATTTCATCTTTTAAATCAGTTCTTATCCAATCATGCAGAGGAATAGAGAAGCCTCTTTTAGGTTGATCAAAAATTGATTCTGGAATATACTCAGATAAAATATCTTTTAGAATTTTTTTACGAATTCCTTTACGATACCTATAGTTAATAGGTAATGTTCTAGCAAGTTCAATTATTCTATAGTCCAAAAAAGGGCTTCTGATTTCCAAAGAATACGCCATACTTGCTCTATCTACTTTGACATTACTATCATTTTCCAACCAAAGTTTAATGTTTAAATCGGCTGCATTTTGCATTAAATCTTTAGACCAAGTTTTAAATCCTTCATAGTGTTTTACCCAAGCAAAATTTCTTTTTAGTTGTATCGAGTTAAACCCAGTAAACATTTTAATTAAAAGATCATTTTTTGAATCAGTATTTAAGGCATCAATTGATGCTGAAGAGTTTTTTCCTGCAATTTTTAGTAGAGTAGGGTGGGAAGCAAGCTTCCTCATCCACTTTGGGAAATTAAATATCCATACAAAATTTTTCAACCATACAAAATAATTATAGCCAATAAAACTTTCATCTCCACCATCCCCAGATAAAACTACGGTAATATGTTCTTTTGCGATAGAACTAATTAGTAAAGAGGGTAATGCAGAATTATCTGCAAACGGCTCATCATAAACTTCTATTAATTTTGGAAGTAATTTTAAAATATCATCCGGATTACAAATGGTTGTATTATGATTTGATTTAATGATTTTAGCATACTGTTCTGCAACTTTGCTTTCGTCATATTCAGGATCTTTGAATCCTATTGAAAATGTGTTTAAAGGTTCATCTAAAGTTTTAGAAGCGATACTTGAAACTAAAGCTGAATCTATTCCGCCGGATAAAAATGAACCAATAGGCACATCTGATTGTAATCTAATCTTAACAGCATCCTTAATTAATTCATGAACTTCATTTTTAGCATCTTCATAGGACATATTGGTTTTTTTTACTTTTTTTAAATTCCAATATTCTTTAACATGAAGTGTTTTTAAATTTAGATCGATTTCCATATAATTACCGGGAGGTAATTTCATGACATTTTCTAAAGCAGAATAAGGGCTAGGAATATATCCGGTATCTAAAAATATTGAAATGGCTTCTTTATTTATCTTCTTACCTGTCGCCAAAGGTCTCAATTGACTACATATTTCTAAATTCCCATTTTCCCAATAATAATAAAAAGGTTTTACTCCAAGTCTATCACGAGCACAAAATATTTTTTGAGTATTAAAATTATAAATACAAAAGGCAAACATACCATTAATCTTATCAAGTAAATCTGTTCCCCAGTGTTTATAACCAATCAGTAATACTTCAGTATCGCTAGTTGTATTAAATTTATAACCTAATTCTTGAAGTTCCTCTTTTATTTTTTTATAATTATAAATCTCTCCATTGTAAGTAATATAAAGATCATCATATTGCATGGGTTGATTGGATCTAGAATCCAAATCTAAAATTGATAATCGTAAATGTCCTAATTTTAAGCTATCCTTCTCTAAGAAACCTAAATTATCTGGACCTCTAAAGTTTATAGATTTTAGTTTTTCCGAAACTTCTGAATCACTTATTGTTGGAATGTTTGTTAAATAAATACCGCACATTAATTGAGTTCTTTTTTATAAGTCTTGTCTAAGACCTTATTAATTCTTTCTTTATATGATAAATCAAAATTCATTTCTTCATGAGAAATATAATTCCGCAAAACTTTATCTTCATAATCTTTAAAGTTTCCAATAATTTTTGCCGGATTTCCACCTACAATTTTTCCAGAAGGTATTGATTTGGTTACTACACTTCCCGCAGCAATTACAACATTATCTGCAATATTCACACCTGGTAAAATAATTGAATTCATTCCTATGAATACATTATTACCGATTTTAACCCGTTTATATAAATACCTTCTTCCTTTCTCGTCTTCAATTAACCACGTAGAACCGTCATGTGTAATAAATTTGCAACCAGATGTTATCGTTACTTTATTGCCAATCGTTACAAGCCATGGTTCTTTTCCAAAGTCTCTAGTGTATATTCTACAATTCTCACCTACTTTAACACCTATGTGTCTAAGAAAATCTATATTAGGTTTAAATTTCATTATGTATAATGTCTTTATTCTACTAATTATATTTTTCATACATGTTTTTTTTTGATATTTATTTCATGAAACATCCATAACGTAAATATTAGTACATAGAATGTAACAAAGTAATTATGAAAAGTTAAAAGAAAAAGAAAAATTGATATAGCCTGCATTAGTATGTGAGGTGCGGAATCAAATAACATTAATCCACTAAATAAAAAATAAAAATATATTCCAGTTAAAAGCATAAATGGTACAATTCCAGCTTCCCCAAGTATCATAAGAAAAGAATTATGAGCCCCTTGATTATGAAGGCCGTGGCCAGATAAAGCTAAATAACCATTTCCTAAAAATGGTTTATCAAGAACGTCCTCATAAAAAAGTGCCCATGTTTCAGTTCTGGAGTCATCATTGGCTTCAGTAACCGCTCCTTCTTCGTTATTTAAAATAGAACTAAATTGTTTTAGTCGAATTGTGTTTAACTTAAAAATCTCCCCAAATGTTATTAAGGCAATAAATACTGCTGCGCCTGCAGCTAAAATTTTAACATTTTTAATACTTATTCTTATCGATAAAATATTTACAAGAATCCAAATAATAATAAAAGTTCTCGAGAATGTTATTATGCCTCCAATTGTAAAAATTATTTGTGTTAGAGTTTTAAAAAATTTGTTATTAAGACTGTAAGTTAAAGCATAACCAGTAATTGCTATAAATCCAGCTGCATTTGGATTCATATAAAATCCGCTATATCTACCAAAATTATCTGAATAAAACAGTGCGTGTATTATAATGCTTATTGTTCCTAATAATAAAAAAATAACGAGCTCAAATTTGTTTGTATCTTCAACAAGTCTAGAACCACCTATTATAAAAATAATGTATTTAATAAGATCAAAAAAATAATATTTTGTTTCAATTGGTCCATACTCAAAGTCTAAAGCAGAAATAATAAAGTAACTTATTCCCAACAAGAGCATTATTTTATTTGTACTACCACCTTCTTTTCTTAAAATAGGATATAATAGTAAAAGTGCATAAACTAAATGACTTGTAGCACTTCCTAAACCTTCACTTACCCAAAACAACATGGCCGTTGGTAAATTTAGTACTATTAAAGCTAATATTGTATATTTTAATATTTTCAATTCAAATATATTTTTTAATAATTATTAGATAAGTTTATATAAATATATGATCCATTAAATTTTACTTTTTAAATGTTTAATTTTTAGATTAATTTAAAGAATTTTTTGCTAAATATTTTTTGTTTCATTATTAACACCCCATTTGTGTCATGTTCAATAAATTCTGATAGGCCATGAGGGTAATTTGTTAAAATACAAGGTGTTCCAGTACATAGCGCTTCTGCTAAGGCATTAGGAAAACCTTTATGATTAGACCTAAATACAAATATAAGTGCATTATTTATAGTATTCATTTACATTCAAAATGTTTTTCATGATTATTTAATTTGTATATAATTTAGCAAAACGATATTGTTTATGTGTGAAATAAACATAAAAAATAAAACTAAAAATATGGATGATTATGGTTGCTAACATTAAACCATAAATTTCATATTTTTCGATTAAAATAGAGTTAAGTATAATATTAGCCACTAAGCTAAAAAACGCTACCCAAGCCATAAACTTATTTTTGTTAATACTGGTTAGGAATCTTACCAATATTAATGTGCAAAGTAGAAAAGGAATATAGATGAACGCTAATTTTTGTAAGTCGGAAACAATTAAAACATCATCAGAATCAAATTGATTTCTTTCGAATAAGATTGAAGTAATTTCATTTGAAAAAATGATTATGATAACTGAGATTATAAGGGAGGTGAAAAACACAAATTTCAATATTTTAAATAATTGATTATACGCATCAAGTAAGTTGGTACTTATTAATCGAGAAAAATAGGGTAATAATACATTGCCCATAGCCATAATAACAATTGAAACAATAAGAGAGGGTACCTTTATGCCATAATTCATAGCAGCAATAGAACCAATTGTTAATTGAGCAGCAAAAAATTGATCTACAAAGTCATTCACAGAACTGAGCAAACCTGATGATACTTTTGGCGGTAATTGCTTAAGCATTACTAAAGAATTAGCATTAAGTTTAGGTTTTTTTAAACAAATCAAATTGTTTTTTAATGAAATAAAAATCATATATATCAACGAAACTATTGCACCAATTAACATGCTTATGGCCAGTACCATATCACCTAAAGCATCTTTAAAAAAAAACAAACATAAAATTATACAAATAGGACTAAAAACTCCTGATATTGATGATAGAAAATATTTGTTTTCAATTTCCAGTAAGCCGCTTAAAATGGAATTAATACCCCATAAAAATAGACAAGGTAAAAGATAAAATAATTGATTATTTATTAATTCATAATATTCGAATGTATGACCTGGGAATAATTTGATTAAAAAATAATCACTCGAAAAATAAATTAATATAAAGAAAATAGAAGATATCGATAGCGTTATTATATAAATAACAGATTGAAATTGGCTAGTATTCCCGCCATTATTTTGCTCAATGATGTAGTTGGGTATAAATATGTTTTTTAGTGCATTTATAAATACATTTTGAATGAAAGATGGTATTAATATTGCAATTAGAAAAGTATCGAGTAAAACCGATAGCCCAAATGTTGATGCTACTAATATTTCTTTATAAAAGCCAAAAACTTTAACAATTAAAGTTATAACACCAACTAAAAGAATGTTTTTTAGAACAGTACTTTTTGAAAAGTTTAATACTAGGTTTTTTAAATCTAAAAATTTCATTTTTTGGGGCTTATGCTTTTTAATTTAATACTTTCTCAAATAAATGAATCCATTCTAATGTTACAGGTTTTGCTTCTAATGATGCAACACTTTGTATAGCATGAGTACTGAATTTTTCTCTTAACTTTTGGTCATTCATTAGTTTTTTCAAACACAATTCTAATTTTTTTTGATCATTAATAGGTATTAAATATCCGCTGTGATTATCTGTTATTAATTCCGAAGGCCCAGTAGGGCAATCTGTAGACACACATGCAAGCCCAAAGTGCATGGCTTCTATTAAAGCATTAGGAGAACCTTCAAATAAGGATGTAAATGCAAAAATCTTTGATTTATTATAAAATTGAGCAATATCTTTGGTTTGACCTAATAAAGTAATTTTATTATCTAAATTTAATGATTTTATTAGTTCTTCGTACACTTTTTGTTTTTCTCCTTTTCCAATTATTATTAATTTCCAATTGGCATTATCTATGTTAGCAAAAGCTTTAATTAATACATCTTGAGCTTTCTGGTTGATTAAACTACCTACGTTTAAAATGAGGTTTTCTTTTTTATAATTGATATCTCGTGCATGAGTTAGTTCTGGAGCTATAGGGTTTTTTAAAATGACTATTTTGTTGTTATTAATAATCGGTTCAAATTGCTTTTTCATTTCTTCAGTTTGAACCACTAAAAACTCAGCTTTTTTGTATAATAATTTTCTTAAAACTCGCCAATGAAGTGGCGTGTTTGATTTATTTGTATAATTCCGTTCGCTAATTATGCATGGTATATTATTCTTTCTAGACGCCAAAATGGCCAAAATGTTTGCACTAGTAATAAAGCCTATAAATAAATTTATTTTTTCTTTTTTTAAATAGTTGGATATTGTTTTATAAAGTGCATAGTTTAATTTTATTCCTTGCAAAATGCTGTTACTTGGTTGATATTGCTCTTTACAATAAAATAACTTGACATTACTATTAAGTTCATAGAAGGGTTCGCTTTTTGTTAAACATATAATATGTACTTCATATTTTTCAACAAGTTGATTAGAAAGATTAGTGATAACACGCTCTGAACCACCAGATTTTAAAGCACCTATAACAAATGAAATTTTCTTTTTATTCATAATTTAATGATTGAAATAAAAATTTAATGGGTAGATTTTTTGAATTAAAAAATAGAGAAGTTTAATATGACTTCTAAAATTTAATTTCTTCTTCATTTTAAATTATTATTTAAGAAATTCTATTTTTTTAAAAAATCTTTTTCAGGTGGACTGACCATTTTATCTAGAATAATCTTCTCCCATTTTGGATTTTGACCTAGTCTGGCATTCCAATATTTATTAAATGTAAATTCATCATTTGTTTTAACATCTAACGAGTTTCCATAGACTTTAGCAACTTCAACACTATCATATTTCATTATTTTGAGTAACGATGGGAAAATGTTATAATGACTAGATTTGTTTTTATTATCATTTAAAGATTTATTCCAATTTAAAGTTTTTAAATTTTTACCTTGAATTATCACTAGAGGCACCAAACCTTCCTCA
Organism: Algibacter luteus; assembly: GCF_900141715.1. Classification (GTDB taxonomy): domain Bacteria; phylum Bacteroidota; class Bacteroidia; order Flavobacteriales; family Flavobacteriaceae; genus Arenitalea; species Arenitalea lutea. The sequence continues at coordinate 14,016 of NZ_FQYK01000009.1, forward strand.
ATTGTTGGGTTTGCACTACAGTGAGTATTGACACCTGGATTTTTCCTTTCGTGAAGATCCTGACCATGATCAGAAGTATAAATAATTACAGATTTATTTAAGTCAGCATTTTTGAAGATTTTTGAAAAGAATTCACCAACATTCCATTCTATTGTATTTCTGTAAGAATTTCTATATTGAACCCATTCTTCAGGTGTGCCATTAAAACCTGTCCTTAGTCCTGTATCGCTAACATTTAACCAATTTCCCCTAGGTAAAGCTGGTTTATATTTAAGAAATTCATCAGGATATTTATCGTGTATAGGAAAATGTATTCCCATTTTATTAATAAAAACGAACTCGTTGGTGTCATTATTTATCAAATCTATTAAAACTTTAGCCGTTTCTTGATCTCTATTTTGAATGCCTATGTTGTCAAATTGAATAAATTTATCAATATAATTTAGTTCTCTAACAGTCATACCATTTTGTAATTCTCCCTCAGACCGCTGAGCATCAATATAAACAGTTTTTAAACCTGCATTTTGTGCATATTCCCAAATGGATGGTTTACAATAAATTATTTTTTTGTAGTGTTCTCTAGTACCTCCATATCTAAGTGTTACATTGGAAGCGTAACTACAATTTGCAGCAGCTGCAGCATAGCCATAATTTATAATATCTAGATTTGAATAAGTATCATTCAAGGATGAATTTACTCCACTAGAATTATTTATATCTAAATAGTTTGCACCAACACTTTCGTCCAAAATATAAACAATATCATGCCCTATCTCAATATTTGTCCGTTCAATAGTAATGGCTTCTCTAGTTCCAAAATCATCTTGGGCTAGTTCATACAAAACAAGCGAAGAATAGGAAAGAGGGGTGTAAAAAGAAGGTAGGCCTAAGGCTCCACTACCACCTTTATAGAAAATTAAAAAAGTAAATAGCAAAAATGAAAATATAGGGACTGCTTTTAAGTATAATCTATTAACCGTCCATTTTATAGGCCTTAAAATTATCCCTATAAGTAATAACAATGCAAACCCGATAGAAATTAAGTAAGACTTTGAGTATTGTTGTAAAGCTTCACCAGCAGAACCAGCAGCATCTATCATATTTATATACGCATTATAATCAAAGGGTTCCATCATAATTCTTTGATAAGAATCGAATGCAACTACACAGAAAAAGAATATAATACCAATTATAATACGTAAATAATTATTTTTGATATGAGCAACTATAAAAACGCTTAAAATTAATAAAACGAAAAACACTAAATATATGATCGCAGAAACTGATAGTCCAAAATAATTAAGGCGTTCTAAATAGACATCGAAGTCTTTAGCAAAGTAAGCTAAAATCAAGATACTTTTTATTGGTAGTTTCATGTGTGTTTAAATAAATTTAGGGATATATAATATTAAAGTAATTAACAGAGCTCCCAATGATGATATGGCGACCGCCCCTGCTGCAATATCTTTAATAAAACCAATACGAGCTTCAAAATCTTCATGCACAAAATCACAAATTTTTTCTAAGCCAGTATTTAAAGCTTCTATACTCATCACTAATACAATTGCAAAAATTTGAATTATCCATTCTAAAGACGAGATTTCAAAATAAAACCCAGCTATTGTTAGTAAAATGGCTATTGAAAATTGTACTTGAATACTAGCTTCAGTTTTTAATAATAAAAACATACCCTTTAAAGCATATCCAAGGCTTTTGTATCTGTGTATAATGAAAGGTTCATTTTTATTATTCATAAGCTAAAATTGTGTTGTATTAATTTAGAGAGACCTAAAATAATTTTTTTTAGTAAATTAATAAAAACAACTCTATTAAGTCCTTATATTTACGGTAAATCCCTTATTTTTAGTTATTTAATTTCAATATATTGGGATAAGATGCGTGCTTTATTAAATTAAATTATTTGCTAAGTTTAATGCCAGTATCTCTATATATTAGTTTAGATAGTTTTTGCATCCCAATTTTATTTAAATGGTCTTCATTTTCAAAATATAATGCGTTTTTTAATTTTAGAGAATAGTCTAAATTATAGTCAAGATTTAAGTTATTTATAAAATGATTTACTCTATCAAAATCTTCTTTATTGCATTGATTTAAATAATGCTCATTGACAGGAAACCTGATGCCAATTACTTTTACATTTTTTAGCTTTAATTTATTTACTATTGCTTTATAAATTTCTAAATCTTCATCATTTGTCATTATTCCATTATGGTCTGCGATTCCTGCATTTGATGCGATCTTTATTTTTTCAGAATTCGAGACTTCTGACCAATTAATTGGAGTATTGCCATTAGTATCACTTTTATTAATATTTCTTAAATAGGCATATACGTTATTCAGAAAATATCTTAAATAATTATCGTTTAGGTAAGGTATGTTTTCCGTTATTAGATTTAGATTTGATTTATTATAAATATTTTTAGGGTCTTTTATTTTTAGTAAATATTTGTTTAAAAAAGTACTGTTTGATGAAATGCTGTTATTAAACATTTGTGGTTCTGTTGAAATAAAGACATATTCTAATTCTGGATTATATTTATCCATTATTAAAGTTTTTATGTACATTTCTTTAATTCCATCAGCACCAAAGGCAAGGTTTCCAACATTTTCAGATAAGTTTAAGTGTTTTATTGATTCTGAATGCGAATCGCCTAAAAATACGACTTTTGGTTTTGAACTAATTATAGAATCTATTCGATTAGAATATTTACTTTCTTGTTTATAAAAAGGGCTTGTTTTATATACAATAAAATTAATAGCAAAAAATACAATCAAAAATGGTATTGCCTTTATTAAGATACTTTTCATAATTGTATATTTTAAAATTGGAAATATATAAAATCAACAGAACCATTGGTTGCTCTAAAAAATATTAATAAAAATAATAAAGAACAATATATCAATGTTTTAACTGGAGTTTTGTAATGTCCAACTTGAAACGAATAAGAAGCATTCCTATTAGAAATTTCAAATACGCTTAAATATATTAAACCAATAATAATTATAATAGGCTGAATTGATGCTCCCATATCTCTCAAGTAGCTAATTGGATTTACCAAAATTGTACTTGATCCAATTTCAGATATGTAATTTATTGCATGTGTAAATGATTCTGCCCTAAAAAATATCCAAGCAAATGTAACTGCTATGAAAGTGACTGTAATATTAAATACTTTGACTAAACTCGCAGGTAAAATTTTTAAAGTATTTAGGTTTTTACTATATGCGGTTTGAATGAAATAAAAGAGCGAGTGTAGCGCTCCCCAAATAATGAAAGTCCAGTTGGCACCATGCCAAAACCCGCTTACAACAAAAGTAATAATGATATTTAATGATCTTCTAAAGCTTGAATTTACTTTACTGCCTCCTAAAGGAATATAAACATAATCTCTAAACCATGTGGATAATGAAATATGCCAGCGTCTCCAAAAATCTTGAATGTTTTCTGCTAAATAAGGTGATTTAAAGTTTTGCATTAAATCTATACCCATCATTCTTGAAATCCCTATTGCTATATCAGAATATCCTGAAAAATCTCCGTAAATCTGAAAAGCAAATAAAACAACACCTACTACTAAAACACTACCAGGATAGCTATCAGAATTTTCAAAAATTTGATTAGCATAAAATGCACAATTATCAGCAATTACTATTTTTTTAAACAGACCCCAAAAAGATTGTTTAATGCCCTCTTTAAATTCATAAGGATCAAATTTTCTTTTTTTACCAAACTGAGGTAATAGATGAGAAGCTCTTTCAATAGGTCCAGCAACTAATTGTGGAAAGAAAGATACAAACGTCATAAACTCTAATAAGTTTTTATTAGCACTCATTTTGTTTCTATAAATGTCTATAGTATAACTCATTGTTTGGAAAGTGTAGAAACTAATTCCAACCGGCAAAACTATATTTAGAAAGGATGGGTTAGATTCAAATCCGAATATGGAAATGAAATCAGTAAAAGACTCAGTGAAAAAATTATAGTACTTAAAAAACCCAAGTATACCTAAGTTTACAAATAAGCTTAAAATAAGAAGTTGTTTTCTTTGTTTTTTGTTATTATTCTTATCTATTGCATATCCAATTAAATAATCACTAATCGAACTAATAATTATTAAGGAAAGAAACCTCCAATCCCACCAGCCATAAAAAACATAACTAGAAACTAATAAAATAACATTCTGATATTTTAAATTGTTGTAAGATTTATAGTATACAAAAAATACAATAGAAAAGAAAATTACAAACTCAAAGGAATTGAAAAGCATATTTAATCTTTCTAATTTAAATAATTATCTTATAATCTTCCAGAAACTCTCTCTTTAATAATACCTTTAACATCGTAAATTAGCCCATTTGTAGCTAATAAATCATCAAAGTTCACATTTAGAAATTCTGAATGAGCAACGCCAAGTACAATGGTGTCAAAAGGACCTTTAGGTACAGTATTAACAGCCTCAAGGTTGTATTCATGTTTAACTTCTTCAGAATTTACCCATGGATCATAAATAGTAATATCTAGGCCGTATTCTTTTAAGTGTTTTATAACATCAACAATTTTAGTGTTTCTAACATCTGGACAATTTTCTTTAAATGTTATCCCCAACATCAGAATTTTTGCGCCATTTACTTTTATATCATTTTTTAGCATCATTTTTACCACTTCGCTGGCAACATATTGTCCCATGCTATCATTAACACGTCTGCCTGCTAAAATAATCTCTGGATGATATCCAACTTCTTGTGCTTTTTGAGCTAAATAATAAGGGTCTACACCAATACAATGCCCACCAACCAAACCTGGTTTAAAAGGAAGGAAGTTCCATTTGGTCCCGGCTGCTTCTAGAACAGCGTGAGTATCAATATTCATTAAATTGAATATTTTTGCCAATTCATTAACAAATGCAATATTAATGTCACGTTGAGAATTTTCAATAACTTTTGCTGCTTCAGCTACTTTAATTGTAGGAGCAAGATGAGTACCCGCAGTGATAACGCTAGCATATAAATTATTTACTTGTACTCCAATCTCTGGAGTAGAACCGGCAGTAACTTTTAAAATTTTATCAACCGTGTGTTCTTTATCTCCAGGGTTTATTCTCTCTGGAGAATAGCCTGCAAAAAAATCTGAGTTGAATTTAAGCCCGCTTATTTTTTCTAAAATAGGCACACATTCATCTTCAGTTACACCAGGATATACTGTTGATTCATATATGACGATGTCTCCTTTTTTCAGTACTTTACCAACAGTTTCACTAGATTTATATAGCGGTGTTAAATCTGGTCTGTTATTTTTATCGATAGGGGTAGGAACGGTTACCACATAATAGTTACAATCTTTAATATCTTCAATATTTGAAGAACAATATAAACCATTGCTAGAATTAGCACTGTCTTTAAGAACTGCTTTTAAAACGTCATCTTCAATTTCTAAGGTAGCGTCTTTTCCTTGTTGTAATTCCGAAATTCGCTTTTCATTAATATCAAAACCAACAACTGAATATTTCGTTGCAAATAATCGGGCTAGTGGCAAACCTACATATCCCAATCCTATAATTGCTATTTTTTCTGTATTCATAATATTTTATTTTCCAATTGAAGAATATTCAAAGCCTATTTTTTCCATTTCAGATTTATCAAGTATGTTTCTACCATCAAATATAAATGCAGGCTTTTTCATTTCGTTATATATTTTTTTCCAGTCATAGGTTTTAAATTCATCCCATTCTGTCATAATAGCAACAGCATGAGCGTCTTTTAAAGCTTCATAAGGATCATTAGTAGCTTGAACTAAGTTTCTGTTTTCTTCTTCAGATCTTGTATTTAAATAATTTAAATCAGATTGTATTTTTTCATTGGAAACTTTAGGGTCGTAAACAGCAATATTAGCTTGTTCATTTAATAAATGGTCAGCAACATATATAGCAGCAGATTCTCTAGTATCGTTGGTGTCTTTTTTGAACGCCCAACCTAAGAACCCTATTTTTTTCCCTGATACTGTATTATATAGTGTGCTTATTAAGTTATCTGCAAACCGCCTTTTTTGATGATCGTTAAGAATAATAACTTGTTCCCAATAATCTGCAACTTCATGTAAATTATAGCTTCTTGCTATGTAAACTAGATTTAATATATCTTTCTGAAAGCATGATCCGCCAAAGCCAACCGAAGATTTAAGAAATTTAGATCCAATTCTTGTGTCCATACCAATGGCTTTTGCAACTTCGTCAACGTCAGCTTCTGTTTTTTCACATAACTCTGAAATAGCATTTATTGAAGAAATACGTTGTGCTAAAAAAGCATTAGCTGTAAGTTTAGATAATTCGGAAGACCAAACGTTAGTTCGCAAAATTTGTTCTTGTGGTACCCAACTGCCGTATACACTTGCTAAACTTTCAATGGCATCTTCAGATTCACCACCAATTAAAACACGATCAGGATTTAATAAATCTTGAATAGCAGTACCTTCAGCAAGAAATTCAGGATTTGATAAAATATCAAATTTAACATCACTACCTGTATTATCTAAAATACTTTTAATAGCTTGAGCTGTTCTAACAGGTAAAGTAGATTTTTCAACGACTATTTTATCTGTTTTTGCAACATCAGCTATATTTCTGGCACAAAGTTCTACATACTTTAAATCTGCAGCCATACCTTTGCCTTTGCCATAGGTTTTGGTAGGGGTGTTTACAGAGATAAAAATCATTTCAGATTCATTAATAGCTTTGTCTATTTCAGTAGAGAAAAACAAGTTTTTACCTCTAGTTTCTTTTACAATTTCTGCTAAACCTGGCTCATAGATCGGCAGCTTTGATACGTCAGAATCATTCCAAGCATCTATTCTAGCTTGATTGATATCTACTATTGTAACCTTAATGTGTGGGTTTTTCTTGGCGATAACTGCCATTGTTGGACCACCAACGTAACCGGCTCCAATACAACAAATTTTTGTTACTTTCATTTTTTGAATTATAGATGTTTCCAATACCAATTAACGGCTTCTTTAATGCCATCATTAATATTGTATTTAGGATTATAGTTTAATAATTTTTTTGCTTTATCAACGGACGCAAGCGAGTGTGGAATATCTCCAACTCTGTTTTCACGATGCTTAATCTCAATATTTTTAATTGACTCATCAAATGCAGATAAGTGTTCTTTTAACAAAGATGTTAGTTCTAATAATGTAGTGCGATCGCCGTATGCTACATTATAAACCGTGTTTAATGCTTCTTCATTTTCAGTAGTTATGGCAAGCATATTCATTTGAACCACATTATCGATGTATGTGAAATCTCTAGAATAACTTCCATCTCCATTAATTATTGGAGATTCGTGGTTTATAAACTGTTTCACAAAAAGAGGAATTACTGCAGCATAAGCTCCATTTGGGTCTTGCCGTCTTCCAAATACGTTAAAATATCTTAGTCCAACAGTATCTAATCCATAAGCTTTTTGAAAAATATCGGCATAAAGTTCATTTACATATTTTGTTATGGCATAAGGAGATAATGGTTTCCCAATTACATCTTCAACTTTTGGAAGCGCTTCATGATCTCCATAAGTCGAAGAACTAGCAGCGTAAACAAAACGTTTAACATGAGCATCACGAGCTGCAACAAGCATATTTAGAAAGCCAGAAACATTAACATCGTTAGTTGTTATAGGATCGTTAATAGATCTTGGTACAGAACCTAATGCAGCTTGATGTAATACAAAATCAACATGTTCACAAGCTTTATGACAATCATCTAAATTTCTTATATCACCTTCTATGAGTTGAAAATTCGAGTTACTTAAAAAGGGTTTTACATTTTCAAGTTTACCGGTAGAGAAATTATCTAAGCAAACTGTTTTTATGTTGTTGTTAAGGAGTGTTTCGCAAAGGTTAGAACCTATAAATCCAGCACCTCCTGTAACTAATACAGTTTTATTTTGTAGATTTTCTAGCATGTAATTTGGGTTTGTTATTAATAGCTTGGGCAAATATGTGAAAAATTATTTTAAAATGTACGATTATTATACTAAGTAGACGTTTTTTACGATAAAAACCAATGAGTTAATTTATTAAAGGCTTTAATCGATAAAAAGAGGGATACAACTTATTAAACTATTTATAATATGATTTATACCAATCCACAAAAGTTTTTACACCAAGTTCAATAGAGGTATTAGGTCTGTAATCATAATCATTTATTAAATCATCAACGTTTGCCCAAGTGCGTTCAACATCACCAGGCTGGATAGGAAGCATGTTTTTTTTAGCTTCTTTTTCAAGATTTAATTCAATTTCTTTTATAAAATCTAGCAGTTTAATAGAATTATTATTACCTATATTATATACCTTATAGAATTGATTGTTTTCAATTCTTTGGTTTGCAGGTTTTTCTAAAATTCTAACAACACCTTCAACAATATCATCAATAAAAGTAAAATCGCGTTCCATTTTACCATAATTAAAAACTTTAATAGGTTTATTATTAACAATGGCATCGGTAAATAAAAACATTGCCATGTCTGGTCTTCCCCAAGGGCCATAAACAGTAAAGAAACGAAGTCCTGTAGTTGGTATTTTAAACAAATGGCTATAAGTATGCGCCATCAACTCATTACTTTTTTTGGTGGCGGCATATAAACTGATTGGATGATCTACATTATCATCCGTAGAAAATGGAACTTTTTTATTTAATCCATACACACTAGAACTACTGGCGTATACTAAATGTTTAATACTATAGTTTCTACAACACTCAAGAATATTAAGAAATCCAACTAAATTTGAATCCACATAAGATTCTGGATTTTCTAAGCTATATCTAACCCCTGCCTGAGCGGCTAAGTTACATACTACATCGAAATTTTCACTTTTAAATAATTTTGGAAGTTCTTCTCGATCTTCTAAGTTCATTCGTATAAATGAAAAACCATCATGTTTTTCGCTTGCGCAGATTTTGTTAAAGACTGAGGCTTCATTATTAACAACGCCTAGTTCTTTCAACCTATTAAACTTAAGGTTGGTGTCATAATAATCATTAATATTATCAAGGCCAACAACAGTATGCCCAATATTTAATAAAACTTTTGATGTGTAAAAACCAATAAAGCCAGCAGCTCCTGTTACAAGTATTTTCATGGTTATAGAAAGTTATTTTATAAAACAAGTTGTTTCAAAATGATTTGAGAAATTATTTACATTTGCAGAACAAAGATGTAAAATTCAATTGATAAATGGTTAAAAAATTGATAAACATTACATTTTTACCGACGAGGTTGATTAAAAATTAAATACAATTTTTTTGCGCACAGTTTATTGGCTAAAAGCCTTAATACATCGAAAATTAATGAATATATTTTATCGTTTCTGATATATGTTTATCTTCGTTTTCTATTATTAATAAAACTATTAAACAATAAATGATTTTTAATTCTGTTGCTTTTTTATTTTTTTTCATAATAGTTTTTACTTCTTATTGGCTAATTCCAAGAAAACACTTTAAATGGCAAAATATTTTATTACTTGTTGCTAGTTATGTTTTTTATGGCTGGTGGGACTGGAGGTTTTTATCTTTAATAGCTTTTTCTACCGTTTTAGATTATGTGGTTGGAATAAAAATTCATGATTCGGTTTCAAAAAAGAAAATGTTTTTGACAATTAGCTTAATCTCAAACTTAGGTCTTTTATGTGTTTTCAAATATTTTAACTTCTTCATTGATTCTTGGGTGAATTTATGGTCTTTATTTGGCTATGAAATGTCCGTAAGTACACTAAATATAATATTACCCGTTGGAATATCTTTTTATACTTTTCAAACGATGTCTTATTCAATAGATATATATAGAGGCGAGCTTAAGGCAACTAGAAATTTTATAGAATTTGCAACCTTTGTTAGCTTCTTTCCTCAGCTTGTCGCTGGTCCAATTGAAAGAGCATCGAATTTGTTACCCCAATTAGCTGGAGAAAGAGAAATGTCATTGGTTAGATTTAAAAATGGTCTATTTCAAATCTTTATTGGTTTTTTTAGAAAGGTAGTTGTTGCAGATGCTATTGGGGCAATTATTGATGGTATATATAATGCACCAGATATTCATAATGCATCTAGTATAGTAATGGCTGTTGTTTTATATTCATTTCAGATTTATTTTGATTTTAGTGGGTATTCAGATATAGCTATCGGAACAGCTAAAATTTTAGGTTTTGATTTTAAACGAAACTTTAATCTTCCGTATTTTTCTGTTTCCATTACTGAATTTTGGAGAAGGTGGCATATTTCATTATCCACGTGGTTAAGAGATTATTTGTATATACCATTAGGGGGTAATAAAAAAGGAATTAAAATACAATATCGGAATCTTTTTATAACTATGTTATTAGGAGGGTTGTGGCATGGTAGCTCATGGAATTTTGTTATTTGGGGTGCTATTCATGGATTGTTGTTAAGTATTGAGAAGCGATTTCATTTAATACCAAAAAAATACACATTGCTAAAAAATCTTTTTATATTTAGCTTGGTCAGCTTAATTTGGATATTCTTTAGAGCTTTAAGTTTTGATGATTCCATAGTTATGTTTACAAAACTAATTAAAGGTCCATATTTAGCTCCTTATATTGGTAATATCTCTAGTTTGATAAGCCTTATTTACGGATTATTAATTGCGTTTATATTTGATATCTATATCTTTAAAAAAGATGTGGCTTTAGAAGAGTTTGGTTCAAAGTTAAGTAAATTCAGTTTTTTACTGATTTCTACTTTTATTTTAATTAACATAGTTTTATTCTTCTCTAGTTCAAGTAACTTTATATATTTTCAATTTTAGATGAAAAAGTCAATACAATTATTATTAATTTTAGCTATCGTGTTTTTTGTTACAGACAGGTTAATTTGCATGTGCTTAAAAGAAATAGATAAAAAGGTCTTTACAGGACAAAGTGTTGGTAAGGTTAATCATTTTTTTTCTTTAAAAGATTCTGTTAATATGTTGATTTTTGGAAGCTCAAGAGCAAATCATCATATAGATAATACGGTTTTAGATATTACATCTTTTAATATGGGAGCGGATGGTACCCGAATAGGTTATAGTGCTGCTTTAATATCTACATTAAAAAAGAAAGGTCAAATTTTGTTAGTTCATATAGACCATGAAATTCTTTATGATTCTGAATATGACGGTAGTGACATGCTTAGCCTAATGAATATGACTCAAAGGAATGCTGACATTACTACATTTATGTATAAATTTTTTCCTGAAGAAATTTATATTTCAAAGACTTTCAATTGCTATATTTATAACGGTAAGGTATTAGGAATCTTAAAAAACTATGTAGATCCAAACTATGATTACAACAGATATAGCGGCTATGACCCTTTGTTTCCTAACCTAGAACAAAGAAATATTTTTAATAAAATGGTAAAATCAGATAGTTTAAAATTGGAACAAGATGATTTGGCTGCGGTAAGTGATTTAGAAGTTAACCCTTTAATTAATAAATTTATAGGTGAAATAATCGAACATTGTAAAACAAACAATTCTCGATTAGTATTCTTTACTTCTCCTAAATTAAGAAAAATTCACAACAATGTTCGAAATAAAACTAAACAATATTTTGAATCTAAGAATATTTCGTACTATGATTATTCTGAATTTTTTAAAGAATATAATGCGGACTATTGGAAAGACTTTACTCATATGTCTGCACAAGGAGCTACAGTTTTCACAAAAGCACTTAAAGAAAAAATTTTTGAAGACCACGAAATAAATTAATATATTTTCGACTTTTTTGTTTTTGAGTAGCTTAATTCTTCAATTAAATTTTTTCATTATATGGATTGATTGGTAAGTGATTTTTCAGTTTACACATTAGTGTTTTTTACTTGTTAATAAATCAATTAAATACTGACCGCTATAATCTTTAAATTAAAAAGATTTTACTTTTCGTATAGTTAATAAGTACAATCTCAGAGAGTATTTTATATGTATACTCAAATAAAACTGAGTTTTAGTTTTTGAAATCTTTTCTTTAATAAAATTATCAATCCCAATAGATCCAAAATCACTTAAAGGTTTTCTGAATTTAATAAGCTTTAACATTTCAGAAAAGGATACATGCTTTTTAGGTATCTGAAATAACTAAATAATTTAATATTTTATTATAAACATTAATGGAATTCGTTATGTGAACAGATGCAATTTAAGATGAAAAGAATAAAAATTTATAATATTAATTAAACAATTGATTTTGTACTCCTTGTGATATAAAAAAAAGTATGTTCTAAGTTGTATCACCCTTTTTGTTTTAAAATAAAAGTTATTACTAGGTTATCAACAATACTTTTAAATAATCGATAAACGACTTATTTTCGCGATGAAATTAATAAAATAAAATAATTTATAATCCGAATTGATTATTCGACCGTATATGATTGAAAGTTACCGATGAAATACGTATTTTAAGAATAATACTACAAAAAAAATCATATTTTCGATGAAATGCAAATAAAATCGTTTTTTAGTATATATATTTGAATTCCCCAAAAGTCTAATTTTTAAATTTGTTATGAGAAACCTACAGTTAAATCCAAAATTTTTGACCTTAATTTTTGCTTTATTGTTACTATTACCTTCTTGCAATAACGAAGAAGTATTCGTTATAGAAGAATCGGCTATAGTTGAAGAAATCCCTTCAGAAGAGGAAGGAACTGAAGAAGAAACACCTAACACTGAGGATGAGGTGCCTGTAGTGCCAGTTGATGTTGTTGATGATAATTTTATTACAACTGAAAATATCCCAATTGAAATGGTATTGCATACTAACGACACGAGTTTGCCAACTAGTGGTACTATAGCAACAACAGAGCCTTCTAATGGTTTACTACAAGTTAATAATAATGGGACACCAGATAATCAATTGGATGATTTGGTTATTTACACGCCAAATCCAAGCTTTTCTGGTATAGATTCATTTGAATATACAATTTGTGATACCCAAAATATTGATAATTGTGATACAGCAATAGTTTCAATAACTGTTGAACCCCGTGAAAATGATTTTGCTACTGAATTAAAAGCATTTCCATCTGCTTATGGTGCAGGTGCTTATACTACAGGTGGTAGAGGTGGAGTGGTACTTCATGTTACTAAACTAGATTGGGATGATACACCAGGATCGCTTAAATGGGCATTAGAAGAAAATTATCCAAGAATTATAGTTTTTGATGTTAGTGGAATAATAACTATACCTAATGATGGTACTATTTATACAGGAGCAAAAGGTAACGTAACTATTGCAGGACAGACAGCACCTGAAGGTGGTATAACTATTTATGGCGAACCTCTTAGGTTTTACCAACAAGACAACGTAATAATTAGGTATATTAAATTTAGAAAACCAGGTGAATCCTCATATTGGGATTGGTGCTTGCTTATAACTCAGAGTTCTGATGTTGTTGTGGACCATTGCTCGTTTGCTTATTCTGAAGAAATGGCTATGGAAGCTGGCACTATTTACAACGATGGCAATATTACTTATCAAAACAACCTATTTACCGAGTGTAAAGATGCTATATTAATTGGTAGTAGCTCTAATACTAATATCCAAATGGGCGGTTTTAGTATTTTAAATAACGTTTATGTTAATACAGGTTGGAGGGCTCCTGCAAAAATAGGAGGTGCTTGTACAGTTGATATGATAAACAATGCTGTTCATAATTGGTTTGCAAAAACTATCAATAATGATGGAACCGATTGGAAATTAAATCTAATTGGTAATTATTTTCAAACTGGTGCGCAAACTCTAGGGCAAGATGCTTCATGGGGAGGTCATACTTTATTTAGAATGACTACCAATACAATTATGAGTCCAGAAGTATGGGATGAAGATACTGTGTTTACCGTATATAATGAAGGTGGTTCTAATGAATATGATCCTGCACCTGCGGGTTATCCTGCTGATATATCTTTAGTTTGGCAGCCAATGCCTCATTCATCATCATATCCTGTAAAGTCGGAATGGTTTAGGACTTCCAGATTACCTTTATTGGGAGCAACACCAAATATTTTACCGAGTTCGCAAGTTTTAAGTGCTGTACTTCCAAATGCAGGCGCAAACAAATACCTTAATGCAGATGGCACAGCAATTACATATCGTGATCCAATAGATACTGATGCAATTTATAATTTTGAAAATGAAGTTTCTAAAAGTTACAGTGCAAATTGGATTAATATTGCAAATAATGGCTTGCCAACAATGCCAACAAATATAAGACCCGCAGGCTATGATACTGATAATGACGGTATGCCCGATATTTGGGAAAATGCCACTTTTGGGGATTTAACAAAAGGTTCTAATGGAGATGAGGACGGAGATGGTTACACAAACATTGAAGAATTTTTTAATCAGGTTGACAAATAAATGAATTGTCTTAAAATAATATGGTAACTTTTATAAAATTATTTTAACTTAATCCTGTGCGGGTAACCTCACAGGATTTTTTATATTTGACTTCCTTGTTTGTTTTTCTAATCTTTTAAAGCATATCTTTCAAATTTTAAAAAAGTCTTTATGTGAACCTTTTATTGTGCATTGGGTATATCTAATCGATAACTGACTAATTGGATTCTCTTATTTTCTCATATAAATAGTAAATATGCTAACTAATAAGCTTACTTTTTTGATACTTAAACTTTAACCGTGCACTTTTACTTTTGTTTTAAAGATTTGATATGCTTAATTGATTATTTTGAAGTAATATAGACAGAGCCAATTTAAAATTAATGAAGTATTAGGTTTTGTAGATATTGTTAATGTATCCTTGAGTTGGATTCTCTTTTTCTATGATTTTTACATGGTAGTTTAAAACTAATGAATTATTGGGTACATCAATATTTAAAAAAGTTTTTGGAGTTTTTAAAATATTACTCAAAATTCTGATTTTTTCTGCTAACTTAGTACCGCTTTCAATCCAAACATTATCTCTAATTGCAGGAGATATTTGGAGCTTAGCTTTGTTGGCTTGACCAATTGTGGTTGTATGAGCTATATTACGATTCTTACCAATTTTGACATCATCATTTCTTACAATAGTACCAAAATGTCCAATAAAAAACCCTTCTCCAATTTCCGTGTTTATTGGAATTTTAGAACCATATTTATGTATTAGCATTCTTCTTCTTCTTCTTCTTCTTCTATACATAAGTCCAAGTAGAGAGTATGGTTTGTGCTTAGATACGTTTCTATGGAAAAACAAGAATCTATACCCTGGTTCTTTTAAGCCTTTAAGTAAATTTGTTAGAGTTCCATATCTATGTAAATCTGCTCGAATAATTTTCCACATAAGTATAAAAAAATTAATTTTGTTTGTAAACAAAAGCACAAAAAATCCAAATTAATTATGGAATTGGGAGTGAGAATGATAATTATCCAATGACGAGTTATTCCATTATTAAAATAATTAAGTTTATAAAATTCAAGTAAAGGAGTTATAGAATAATTTGTAAATATTGGAATTGGTGACATTACTATTTAAGAATATATCTAAATATTTGGATTTTTGATCGCTATAACCAATAAACTTGTTAAAGATATAAGCAGGTTGCACATCAAGTTTCAAGTTTCATAAAAAATAAACATTAATTTTTCTTTTACATAAAACTTGTTGCACTTTTTAAAATGCATATATTCATAATTAAAAATAGACTGACCTGAATATTTACACCTAAAATTCTTACATGCTTGTTTTTTTATTATAATTAGATAATGAATTAAAATGCGATGCATGCTAAAGTTTCTTAATTGAGTTAATTTATAAGTAGTTCTTATCGATAATCTAGTGTTTTTATCTGATATAGAATAGTAAAAATGTAGTTAACCGATTTTAAATACTCTTTTAGCGAAATAACTCAGTTCTACTCTTGTGGCATTAAAACAATTATTAAATTTACAGCGTAAAGCAAAATTGAATTGATTAATAGCAGATTGATTTGTTTGTATTAAAAGTATAGTAAAAATATTTAAAACTCTCCAAATGAAATAGTGCCCAAGGGTAAGATTGAATTAATATTTTTATAAAGTTTAATGTAAATCAATTGAGTTATTAAAATAAAGAATTGATTTTGTTTCAAATGCAAGGGGGATTATCCAGATAATTTTTTTCACATTGAAGCATGAAACATAGGCTATGTTTAATTTCATTTGCCATAAATTTAAAGAGCAGGATTGCTAATCTAAATGTTGACTAAAACTAAAATATACTTATCATCTCCGCACCTGGGAGGCTCTGAACAAAAATTTGTTGATGAAGCTTTCGCTACTAATTGGATTGCTCCATTAGGACCTAATGTTGATGGATTTGAAAATGATTTAAAGAATTACTTAGGAGAGAATAATTATGTTGCTGCCTTAAGCTCTGGTACCGCATCTATTCATTTAGCATTACAATTATTGGGAGTGACACATGGAGATGAAGTGTTGTGCCAAAGTTTTACTTTTTCAGCATCTGCTAATCCAATCGTATATCAAGGTGCAACGCCAATTTTTATCGATAGTGAATCAGAAACATGGAATATGTCACCTGAATTGTTAGAAATAGCAATTAAAGATCGAATAGAAAAATATAAAAAGCCTAAAGCTATTATAGCCGTTCATTTGTATGGAATGCCATATAAAGCAAATGAAATTAATGCTATAGCAAGAAAATATGATATTCCGATAGTAGAAGATAGTGCAGAGGCATTGGGGAGTACTTATTACAATAGAAAATGCGGAACACTTTCTGATATTGGTATTTTATCATTTAATGGAAACAAAATCATAACAACCTCTGGAGGAGGTGCTCTTATTGTAAAGAGCAAAGAAGATAAAGATAAGGCTGTCTTTCTTTCAACACAAGCAAGAGATAATGCACCACATTACGAACATTCTTCTATTGGATTTAATTATAGAATGAGTAATGTTTTAGCAGGTATAGGGAGAGGACAGATGGAAGTTATCGATGAAAGAGTTCTTGCTAGAAGAAAGAATTTTGAATTTTATAAAAAGCATTTATCGCATTTTAAAGAAATAAAGTTTTTAGATGAACCTGAAAATTTTTATTCAAATAGATGGATAACATGTATAGAAACCGAATCCTTTGAACTTAGAGAAAAAATAAGATTAGAATTTTTAAAAGACGATATAGAATCGAGACCACTATGGAAGCCAATGCATATGCAACCAATTTTTAAAGATTATTTGCATTTTACAAATGGCACCTCAGAGCATCTATTTGAAAAAGGACTTTGTTTGCCTAGTGGATCTAATTTAAGTCATGACGACTTACAGCGTATTCTTGATAATATTACTAAAACCCTCAAAACATGATAAACAATTACTTTGCCTATTACTCACAAAAGTATGCTTCAAAATGGCTAGTTTTTGGGATAGATTTATGTCTATTATTAGTTACATTTTTCTTAGCATATTTTATAAGATTTAATTTTACTTTAGATTTTGATTTAAAGCAATTTTTCTTTGAAATACCTTTTGTATTGGTTGTATCAGCTGTAAGTTTTTTAGTTGTAGGATCTTTCAAAAGTGTGATTAGACATACTGGATTTACAGATGTTGTTAACGTATTTAAGGCAATTGTATTAATGGCTTTCGCTTGTATTACAATTGTGTCAATTAATCGTTTTACTAACATTGTGCCTGGTTTTACAATTCCACTATCTATTATAGTTATGCACGCTTTACTAAGTTTTGTTGCACTAAGCGCTAGTAGACTGTTGTTTAAAATGACTTATAAATATTTAAAATCTAAATTATTATTAACTAGGAGAGTCCTGATATATGGAACTGGCGATTCTGCAATAGTAACATATAACGCTTTGTTAAATAATGCCAAAACTAGCTTTGATATACTTGCTTTTGTTGATAATGATAATAAGAAGAACGGAAAAGTAATCAATGGTGTTAGAATAGTTTCTTGCTCTAATTTAGATTTAAACTATGTTGAAACTAATGACGTTGATGAAATTATTGTTGCCGATCATAATACAGACTCTGGAATGTTGATGAAACTTCTTGATGCACTTTCTGATTCTGAAGTTAAAATAACCAAAGTTCCTCCAATTGAGCAATGGATAAATGGAGAATTAAGCGCCAAACAAATAAAGCAAGTTCAAATTGAAGATTTATTAGGTAGACCACCAATAGAAATAGATAATCCTAATTTACTTAATGAATTTAGAGGAGAAACAGTACTTGTAACAGGAGCAGCGGGTTCTATAGGTAGCGAGTTAGTTAAACAATTATCAAATTTTGATGTTAAACATTTGATTTTAGTGGACCAAGCTGAATCTGCACTTTATGATGTCCAGCAGGATTTAAAGCGTGACGGGAAGCATAATTATACCGCAATTGTTGCAGATATTAGAGATGGTTTAAGAATTGATTCAATTTTTCAAACACATAAGCCAACAATGGTGTTTCATGCAGCTGCTTATAAACATGTTCCTTTAATGGAAAAAGCACCTTATGAAGCCATAAAAATAAATGTGAATGGCACAAAATTGTTAGCAGACACAGCGTCAAGATATAATGTAAAGAAATTTGTCTTTGTATCTACAGATAAAGCTGTTAATCCAACAAGTGTAATGGGAGCTACCAAGCGTATAGCCGAAATGTATATTACGTGTCTCCAAAAAGAAAGTAAAACTAAATTCATTACAACACGTTTTGGAAACGTTTTAGGTTCTAATGGTTCTGTAATTCCATTATTTAAAAAACAAATTGAAGCTGGTAGTTCATTAACGTTAACTCACAAAGATATTACTCGATATTTCATGACTATTCCTGAAGCCTCACAACTGGTACTTGAGGCAGGAACTATGGGTAAAGGTGGAGAAATCTTTATTTTTGATATGGGTGAGTCGGTTAAAATCTTTGATTTAGCCAAAAACATGATAAGGCTCTCTGGGTTAAGATATCCAGAAGATATAGATATTAATGTTACAGGTTTAAGACCAGGTGAGAAATTATATGAAGAGTTGCTAGCTAATGGGGAAAATACATTATCTACTTATCATAAAAAGATTTTAATTAGTAAAACTAGAGAGTTAGATTATGCGAAAGTAAAATCTGAAATAGAGGAACTTTGTATTACCAATCGTTTTCAAAATAATAATATTGTAATGAAAATGAAAAGCTTAATACCTGAGTATAAATCTAATAATTCTGAGTACGAAAAGTTCGATACAAGAGTTGAAATCTACAAGAAAGCTAAAGGAATTTTAGAAAATAATTCTAAAGATTCTAAAGTTTTCAAGTCTGTTCAATAATCTTTGATTAAAATCTTGTATTTTACTTCCCAAATCCATAACAAATGATTCTAAGTTTTATTAAAAAGAAATTTGTATTAAGCTATGTATTCATCTTAATTTCATTATTTTCTTGTGTTTCAAAGAAAAAAGTAGTTTATTTTCAAAATGCAAAAGACTTTGAAACTATAGTTGATACTGACACATTTACTCCAAAATTCAAAGTGAATGATATAGTTAGTATTTATGTGTCAACTTATGATTTAGAAGCTGTTAAACCATTTAACTTATTTATTGATGGAGGTGGCAATTCTGCCCTGCCACAATTAATTGATTATTTAGTTGATATTGAAGGAAATATTGACTATCCTGTTTTAGGAAAGGTTAAATTATTAGGTTTAACTGTTCAAGAAGCTCAAGAATTGTTTAAAGAAAAGCTTGCCTTATACCTAAAAGATCCAATAATAAATATTAGGATATTAAATTTTAGAGTTTCAATTCTAGGTGAAGTTCGTGCGCCCGGTAGATATGAAGTTTCGGGGGAAAGAATAACCATACTAGAGGCGATAGCTTTAGCCGGAGATTTAAACATAAAAGCCCAAAGAGAGAATGTTTTGGTAATTCGCGACTTTAATGGTACGAAAACATACACAAGGGTAGATCTCACTAATAAAGAATTATTTAACTCTCCCGTATATTATTTAACTCAAAATGACGTTGTTTATATTGAACCTAATAATTCTGCTGTGAGTAGTGCCTCAGGAGATGCACGAATAGGAACAATAATAAGCATATCTTCTTTTTTAATTACTACTGCTTTAATATTTGTGACAAGAAATTAAATTTCTATACATACAATGAGTAAGTTCTTACCTAAATATTAAATTAATGAATAATAATATAGATTATAAAAAAGTTATAATAAGATATTTAAAAGAATGGAACTGGTTTGTTTTAAGTCTTATTATTTTTATCGGACTGGCTTTTTTTAAATTAAGATATACAGCACCTGAGTATAATGCAAATGCAAAAATAATGCTTGTGGATGATGGAGGTATGTCTAACCCAGCTGAAGAATTACTTAAAGATTTAGGCAAAATTTCTAGTTCCGATAGTAAAAAAGTTGAGGATGAAATTGAAGTATTGAAGTCTAGAATGTTGATGAAAGAAGTTGTTAAACGATTAGATTTAAACAAAAAGATTTTTGCTAAAGGTCGATTTCATAATACAGAGTATTTTCCTCTTAAAATAGCGCCTATTAAAATTGATTTTCTGGCATCTGATACTTTAATTTATGAGTCGAGGTTGAGTTTCAGTGTGAATATTACTTCAGAAACAACATTCAATTTCATTCGTATTATTGGACAGGAAGAAGGGGTTCCAACCAAGGCATATTTTGGAAAAAATGTTGAGACCCCAATAGGGGGTGTTTTAATAACTCCAAATACTAACAATTTATCGAATTACATTGGTCAAACTATTTATGTTCAAATTAGACCTATTGATAAAGTGGCTGAAAGTTATAGAAATGCAGTTAAAATTAAACAAGCAGGTGAATTTTCTAAGGTATTAAATTTATCCTTGAATGATCATGTTGTTGAGAAAGCAAAAAGCGTATTAAATACCCTAGTTGAGGAATATAACAGGGCATCGATAGAAGAAAAAAGTGCTAAATCTAATAGTACAGCTGAATTTATCAACAAAAGAATAGATTATATAGCATCAGATTTAGGTAAGGTTGATGACGAGATAGAGCAATTTAAAACAGGAAACAAGCTAACTGATATTACATCAGAAGCTAATTTGTATTTACAAACTAATGCACAAACTGAACAAGAATTAGCCGTTACTCGTACGGAGTATAACAAAATAAATTTCATGAAGAACCAACTTAATGATGATGGTTTTGAAAGGATACCTGCTAATATTGGTTTGTCAAATGGTTCTGTTAATTCAATTGCAAATAAATACAATGAACTATTAGAAAATCGAAATAGACTTTTAAAAAGTTCAAATGAAAAAAATCCAATTATTGTAAATTTAGATCAACAATTACTTGCTTTAAAAAGCAGTCTTCGTGAGGGATTGGAAAATTCAGCAGAAGCAATAGGTCTTCAAATTAGAAGTCTGGAAAATCAAGCTTCTAAACTTAATTCTAAAATATATGCTGTCCCTGGACAAGTTAGAAAATCTAGAGATATTCAACGAGAACAGGGCATAAAAGAATCATTATATCTATATCTTTTGCAAAAAAGAGAGGAGGCTACTATTTCTTTAATCTCAACATCTCCGAATGCAAAATTAGTTGATTCCGCAAGTTCAAATAATTTACCAGTATCACCAAATAGAACTATAACTTACTTTACTTATATAATTTTTGGTCTTTGCATACCTTTTACTTTTTTCTACATTAAAGATTTATTAGACACCAAAATTCATAATAAAGAAGATTTAGAAAAAATCATTAGAGGTATTACAGTTTTAGGAGAAGTTCCAAGAATTTCTAGTAATAAAAAACTTTTAATTGAGCGTAATGATAGATCGATTTTATCAGAATCTTTCAGAATAATAAGAACAAATTTTGAATACATTCGGCGTCATGATCAAAATGAAAATTATAAAAACGTAGTCTTCATTACATCAACTATCAACGGAGAGGGTAAATCTTTATTCAGTTTGAATATGGCCCTTACAATTGCCAATACAGGTAAAAAAGTATTGTTAGTTGGTGCTGATGTTAGAAATCCACAGATTTATTCATCTTTTAAAAACAAAAAAGATAAAAATTATGACAGCTCGAAATTGGGATTAACGGAATACTTAGCAGATGAATCATTAAGTATTCAAGAAGCCATTAATGATTATAAAATTAATGATATAGGTATTGATATATTACTTTCTGGAAAAATCCCACCTAACCCAGCTGAATTATTGATGAGTGATAAAGTTAAAGATTTGTTTGATAAAGTATCAAAGGATTATGATTATGTAATTGTTGATACTGCGCCTTCGATGTTGGTTACCGATACCTTATTAATTAGTGAATATGCAGGATATACAATTTATTTAACAAGAGCCGATCACACTGAAAAGAAAATATTAAATTTCGCTGAAGAATTGAATGCTAAAAATAAACTTAATAATATGATGCTTGTTGTAAATGATGTAGAGCAATCTAATTTCGGCTATGGAGCCAAATATGGTTATTACGGTACACCAGTAAAGAAAGGGTTATTTAGCAGATTTAGAAAAGCTTAAAGCGAGTAAACTAAAAACATAAAAAAAGCATCAATTATTGATGCTTTTTTTATTCATATCTATTTATAAATTACGATGCGTAATATATAAATGATTCTATTATTAACTTATTATCAACTAAGCAGTCAATTTTTGGTTTTCCAATATCTTCTAGAAGCACGAAATTGATATTACCATGATTGTTTTTCTTGTCATATTTTAATAGCTCAATTATAGCAGGATAATCACTTTCT
Source organism: Algibacter luteus (assembly GCF_900141715.1). Lineage (GTDB taxonomy): Bacteria > Bacteroidota > Bacteroidia > Flavobacteriales > Flavobacteriaceae > Arenitalea > Arenitalea lutea. The sequence continues at coordinate 36,821 of NZ_FQYK01000009.1, forward strand.
TCAATTGTTACTTTATTATAATAGCTTAAAAACAATTGTTTTATTTTGTCTGTAGTTTTTTTCGAAAACCCAACCAATTCACTAGAAATGTAACTAGCTAAAATCATTCCTACAATTATAGCTTCACCATGTAATAATGTCTTTTTGTTTGGATGACTTAAAAAATAAGATTCTATGGCATGACCTAATGTGTGTCCGTAATTTAATGTTTTACGTAATCCATTTTCAAACGGATCTTCTTCTACCACATTCTTTTTTATCACAACAGATTCATGAATCAATTCATCTAAATCATCTAAAGAAAGTTTTGATAAATCTTGAAATTTATTCCAATAATTCTCTCCTGTGATAAGTCCATGTTTTAGCATTTCTGCTAATCCAGATTTCATTTGATTTTGAGGTAAAGTATTTAGAAAATGCGTGTCTATTAATACCAAATCAGGATTACTTATAACACCAATTTGATTTTTTAAATGGCCTAAATCAACTCCTGTTTTTCCGCCAACTGATGCATCAACCATAGATAATAATGTAGTTGGTACATTAATATAGGCAATACCTCTTTTAAAAGTACAAGCAACAAAACCACCTAAATCTGTAATAACACCACCACCAATATTAATCATCAAACTTTTTCTATCGGCATCTAATTCTGATAGGGTATTCCAAACTCCAACACAAGTGTCTATTGTTTTATTTATTTCGCCAGATTCAATTTCAATAATTTCAATTGTTAGTTTGGTTTCAAGCTTTTCTAATAAAATTGGTAAACAATATTGATGCGTATTTTCATCAACAAGAATGAAAATCTTTGAAAAATTATTTTTTTCAATATGCTGATTTAAAGAAGTATAACAATTATTATTAAAATGAATAATACTATTGTTAGCTTTAATGGAATCCATAAATGAATTATTTTTTTTAAGGCTGTGAAATTAAGGAGTTTTTAAATAAAATGATAACTTCGCTATAATTATCTTTGAATAAATTTTTATCCAATGACTACAGATTTAATTTTTGATAACACTGAAATAGCATTTTCATTAAAATCCGATTCTGAATTAGAACGTGCTTACTTCTTATTTAAAATGATTTCAATTGAGCCTTTAGTGCGTATAGGAACTGTCGCCACTAATTTCGCCATAAAAGCGCATTTACCCATTGAAGGGCTAATTAGATCTACCGTGTTCGATCATTTTTGTGGTGGTGTGAATGAAGAAGACTGCTTATCTGTGATTGATAAAATGTATGAAAAAGGTGTGAGTTCTGTTCTGGATTATTCTGTTGAAGGAAAGGAAAATGAAAAGGAATTTGACTCTGCAAAAGATAAAATATTAAAAATTATTGACTTTGCTAAAGAAATTAACGCGATACCAATTGCTGTATTTAAGCCAACAGGATTTGGACGTTTATCGTTATATGAGAAGATAACAAAAGGGGATAATTTAACTGTTAAAGAACAGAGTGAATGGGAAAATGTTGTTAACAGATTTGATGCGGTTTGTAGAAAAGCTAAAGCCAATGACGTTGCAGTTTTGATTGATGCAGAAGAAAGCTGGATGCAAGGTGCCGCAGATAGTTTAGTTACGCAAATGATGGAGAAGTATAATACTGAGAAGCCAATAGTATACAATACTTTACAGATGTACCGACATGATAGATTAGATTTTTTAAAGGAAGAACATAAAAAAGCTAAAATTGGTAAATATTTTCTAGGGTATAAACTGGTAAGGGGCGCATATATGGAGAAGGAGAATGAAAGGGCTGAAGAAAAAGGTTATAAATCGCCTATTTGTAAAAGTAAAGCTCTAACTGATGAAAATTTTAATGCTGGTCTTCGTTATATTTTGGATAATTTAGATTGCATGTCTGTTTTTGCAGGTACGCATAATGAAGACAGTTCGTATTTATTACTGAATCTCATGAAAGAAAAAGGTCTTCTTAATAACGACCCTAGAATTTGGTTTGGGCAATTATATGGCATGAGTGATCATATAAGTTTTAATTTAGCTAATAAAGGCTATAATGTGGCAAAATATATCCCATTTGGACCAGTAAAGGATGTTATGCCTTATTTAATAAGACGTGCTGAAGAGAATACATCGGTGGCAGGACAAACTGGTAGGGAATTAGCATTGTTAACCAAAGAAAAAAAGAGAAGAAAAACACTGTAAGGTTAAATGAATTTTTTTAAGATTTTTTTCACTTCTTTACTAGTCATCTCGTTGGTCATATTTTGTAATTCAGAAAAATTTATATTTTTTGGCTGAATGGTTTTTTTTTGTTTTACTCCAAGAATTTCAGGGTTCACTGTTTTAAAAAGTTCTTCATCTATAGAAATAATTGCTTCATGAAGTTTTTCACCTGGTCTTAATCCAATAATTTTTAACTCACGTGTTTTTGCTTCACTATTGCAAATCAAATACATTCTTTCAATTAAATCTGATATTTTAACAGGATTACCCATATTGAAAGTATATAAATTGTAATCGAATTTTTCTAATGTGGCTAATTTTAAAATTAGGTTGCAAGCTTTTTGTTTACAGATAAAATATCGGGTTACATTAATATCAGTTAGTGTAATTGGTAGGCCTAACTCTATTTGTTTTTTTATTAATGGAACTATAGAGCCATTGGACCCTAGAATGTTGCCAAATCTTGTTGATACGAAAACCGTGTTAGTTTTAGAATTTAATAAGTTTAAATAATTTTCTGCTATTCTTTTTGTTAGGCCCATTATACTAATAGGATTTACAGCTTTATCAGTAGAAATAAAAAGGAATTTTTTAACTTTAAACTCACAGCTTAAATCTGCTAATAATTTCGTACCAAAAATGTTCAATTCTATCGCCTTAATTGGGTTGCTTTCCATTAAGGGTACATGTTTGTAGGCCGCTGTATGAAAAATGAGTGTAGGCTTATATTTTTTAAATACTTGAGTAATCGAATTTTGGTTTGTAATATCAATTAATATAAATTCTACTTTGGATGTATCTTTGAACTCTAATGATTTAATGAGCTCATATAATGGTGATTCGGCATTATCAATTAAAATGAGTTTTTTGAATTTGCAATGAATCAGTTGTTTTGATAATCCACTACCAATCGAACCAGCAGCACCCGTAATTATAATAGTTTCATTAGTAAAATCGTAACTGGAAGAATTGGAATATTGCTTAGTTTTATCAGGAAAGAGATCAGAATCATATAATAATTTATCAATATAATTAGCCATTTCTTTATTCATATAAACCAGTAAAAGTTTTCAAGTAGAAATTAAGTTCGTTATTTAATCTATATGCAAATTATGAATTATAATGTTTAGCCACAAATTGACTATTCAATCCATTATTTAGTTATTACTTGAATTATTGTAAGACCAATAAGTTTTAAATCAAAAAAGAAATTTTGTCTTTTAATATATTCCTTATTATACTTTAATTTATCAGGGATAATAGTTTTTATGAAAAATTCTTCAGGATCATTCGCAGCTTTTAAAAGCTCAACTTCATTCCTATATTTAAGAGAAGCTAAACCCGTAATACCTGGTCTAACCTTAAATATAGTCATATCATCATGAGAATAGAAATTAACATAATATCGTAACTCTGGTCTAGGACCCACAAAACTCATATCGCCTTTAAGGATATTAAGTAGTTGTGGAAACTCGTCTATTTTGTAACGTCTTAAAAAATATCCGATTTTGGTTATTCTAGAGTCGTGATTTCCTAATGTAAGTAATCCTTTTTTATCAGATTGAACCCGCATGGTTCTAAATTTATAAATATTGAAGTCTGTATTGTTTTTACCAACACGACCTTGAATAAAAAAAACAGGTCCTTTTGAATCTATTTTTATCAAAAGAGCGATTAGTAAAAGAAAAGGAAATAATACAATTAATCCAATAATTGAAAAAACAACATCAAAAAGTCGCTTTATCATTTTACTGAAGTGTTTTAAAGTCTAAAACCGTGGCAATACTATCACAGTTTTCAACAGTTAACAAAACGTCATTATCATTATAAGTACCTTCTACAACATATATTCCACAAGGTTCTTGTCTTGGATTACTTTCAGAAAAGTTTATATCTCCTTTTTTCAGAACGAAATTAATGCCAGTAGAATCTATTGTTTTGTTGATTAAAAGACTGGATAGTGTTTCACTATACTTTATTTTTTTAGAATTTATATTTTTTAAAACTCTTGCGTCAGGACCATAACTACATGATGTTTTTTTTCCATTTAGAAAGAAAGCTAAAATAATAAGTCCTAAAGAAAATCCTCCAAGATAATATCCAATTCGTTGAATAAGTTTCATTTAAAAATGTTTAATGAGGCAGAAAATAGATTTTAAAATATAAGTAAGTTTACATCACTATAATTTAAATCAAACCATTCGCCAACAGATTTACTGGTTAAAATACCGTGGTAAAAGTACAATCCATTTTTTAAACCTTTATCAAATCTTAAAGAATTTTCAATTCCACCATCTTCGGCAATTTTAAGTAAATAAGGTGTGAAAATATTACTAATAGAAACAGTTGCTGTTCTAGGATATCTAGCCGGAATATTTGGTACGCAATAATGCACCACATCATGTTTTATAAAAGTAGGCTGCTTATGCGATGTAACTTCACTAGTTTCAAAGCATCCACCCATATCAATACTTACATCTATTATAATTGCTCCCTTTTTCATAGATTGAACCATAGCGTCTGAAACTACAATTGGTGATCTGTTAGAGCCTCTTACCGCTCCAATAACAACATCGCAGCGCTTTAACGCTTTTAATAAGTTTTTAGGTTGAATGGTTGATGTAAATAAAGGTCTGCCAAGTTGCGACTGAATGCTTCTTAACTTTGTTATCGAATTATCAAACACTTTAACACCTGCTCCAAGGCCTATAGCACTTCTAGCAGCAAATTCGCCTACTGTGCCAGCACCTAAAATAACAACTTCTATTGGTGGAACACCACTAATATTTCCAAACATTAAGCCATTACCAGCGTTAGAGTTTGAAAGTAATTCTGAAGCAATTAAAACAGAAGCGGTTCCAGCAATTTCACTTAATGATTTTACGGCAGGATAACTGCCATCAGTATCTCTTATAAACTCAAAAGCTAAGGCTGTAATTCTTTTGGATGCCAAAGCTTCAAAATATTTTTTAGTTTGTGTTTTAATCTGAAGTGCTGAGATTAAAATAGTTTGCGGATTTAAAAGTTTTATTTGCTCTAGGGTAGGAGGTTCTACTTTCAAAATCATGGGGCAAGAAAATACTTTTGCGGCATCTTTTGTGATTTCGGCTCCAGCCTCACTATAATCTTTGTCGCTAAAATTGGCGCCTTTTCCGGCCCCAGATTCTATTAAAACGCGATGTCCATTATTCACTAAAGCGTAAACAGCATCAGGTGTTAAACATATTCGTTTTTCTTGAAAAGCGGTTTCTTTTGGAACTCCTATAAAAAGCTCTCCCTTTTTCTTAAATATTTCAAGGGTTTCTTCCTGTGGAAGTAGTTGTTGTTTTGTGAAAGGCGAAAGTGGTTGTTTCGACATGGTTAGTTTTAATTATAAAATTTCAAATTACAAATAAAAATTTTAATCATAATAAATTACGAAAGATAAATCCATTTGAAATTTTAAATATGTTTACTACCAATTTGCATGTTAAATATAAAAACAACTTTATATCTGCAAATTTGATGTGTAAATAAATTATTATAAGTTTGTTTTCATAAATTTGAGTATGCTTAGAAAATTTCTTCCCCACATTTTTATATTTTTCACTTCTTTATGCTTTGCTCAACAGTTTAATATTAGCGGTAACGTTGTTGAAACAAGTAATTTACCTGTTGCATTTGCTAATGTGATACTATTCAATGCTGAAAACCCTGATTTTATAAAAGGTACAACAACAGATGATGATGGAGCTTTTAGGATTGATAATATAAGTGTCGGGACATACACTTTAAAAATTAGTTTTTTAGGATTTGAAGACTATTTGAAAGAAATAAACCTCAATGAAGACTTACATCTAAATCTTATTGTACTTAACGAATTAGTACAAAAACTAGATGATGTTACAATAGTTGCTAAAAGGCCTACAGTAAAAAGAATGGTTGACAGGTTGGTGTTTAATGTTGAAAACTCAACCCTTTCTAATAATAATGTATTAGATGTTTTAAAGCATGCACCAGGTGTTTTGGTAAATAACGACAAAATTACCGTAAAGCAATCTACACCTACAATTTATATCAATGACAGGAGGGTACATTTATCCTCTAGCGAAGTGCAACAACTTCTGGAAGGCACCTCAGCAAGTAATATAAAATCTATTGAAGTTATTACGAGTCCTCCAGCAAAATACGAAGCCGAAGGTGGTTCGGTTTTAAATATAATTACTTCAAAAAATATTGTTACTGGATATAATGGTAGTGTATTTGGAAATTATAAGAAAGGTAGTGAATATCCAAAATATTCATTTGGAACAAGTCATTTTTTTAAAGCTAAAAAGCTAAATACGTATTTAAATTACAATATTAGTCCAAGAAAAGATTATAGAAATGATGACGAGTTTGTAAATTTTATTGATGGAAACGACGACATAACTTCTAGTTGGGTAACCGATTTTAAACGAACTCGTGAAACTTCAAACCATAATATTAATGCAAATATTGATTATGATTTAAATAAGAATAACAGTTTGGGGTTTTCAACAAATATCCTTATCTCACCAAGGGAGAACACACAAACTGATGTAAATTCTATAACAGATGTTTTTAATAGTAATAAAGTTTTAGATTCTACTTTTATAACTGATAATCGAAAAGTAGATGAAACGTTCAATCTGGCATTCACTTTAGATTATTTGCACAGGTTTAAAAAGCAAGGGGAGAAGCTTGCAGTAAGTGCCCATCATACCAATTACGATTTTTCAAGTTTTCAAAATGTCGATACAGATTATTTTTTTCCTGATGCGTCATTAATTAGAAATAATAGATTTCAAACTTTCGCAAGCCAAGAAATTAAGCTTTATACCGGTCAGTTAGATTATGAATTGCCTGCTGGCGATGGTGGTTTGTTTTTAGCAGGTATGAAAATTTCGAATATAAACTCTAAAAGTATTTTAACGCAATTCAATTTTGAAAATGATATTAGAGAACAAGATTTGCAAAATTCTGATACATTTTTTTATGATGAAACCAATTACGCCGTTTACTTTAGTTTCGCTCAAGATTGGGAATCTTGGAGTTTAAAATTGGGTTTGAGAACGGAACTGACGGATATCAAATCTAATTCTATTTCTACAAATACAAATAATGATAATGAATACGGAAAGTTTTTCCCGTCGCTTTATCTTTTGCATAATTTAAATGAAAACAACGAAGTTTATTTTAATTATAACAGACGAATTTTCAGACCAAGATATAGTCAGTTAAACCCATTTAAATATTTTTTAAATGATAACACATACATAACTGGAGACCCTAATTTGCAGCCTCAAATAGATGATGTCTTTACTTTAGGTTATACCTTTAACCAAAAATATACTTTTGAAGCTTATTATCGTTATGAAAGTAATCCAGCAATAGAAATATTGTTTCAAGATAACGACAATAATTTATTAAAGATTATAAATACGAATATTGATAGAAGTATTTCTTATGGATTAGATTTTACAACGTATACTTCTATTACTAATAATTGGGATTTATATTTATTAACCTCTCTATTCTACTATGATAATCAATTTTTTGCTATTGAAAGCGATAACGTGTTATCAAGTACTGATCAATGGAGTTTATATTCGCAAATTGTTAATTACTTATCTTTTTTAAGTGATAAAAGTTTGACGGCCGATATAGCGTATTTATACATTTCACCATTGGTAGAAGGCGCTTCTAGTTTTAATGAAAGATCTAGCCTTGATATTTATATTAAAAAAGCACTATGGAATAATAGGGCATCTGTGAGTGTTGGTGTAACAGATTTATTCAACACATTAAATGTTAATCAAACCACTAAATACTTGAATCAAGATCTTTTGTTAAAATCGAGGTTAGAAAACAGATTAATAACCTTTGGTTTTAATTATAAGTTTGGGAATTTTAGATTGAGTAACAATAAAAAAGAAATCGACATAAAAGAGCGTAATCGTTTAGAGTAAATTCCTTAAAAGTATTCCTTTAATTTTCCCCAGAAATTTTTAGGTGATATTTTAAATTCTTCTTCAAGTTCTTCTAAGGATTTATTGGCATCATTAATTTTGTTGAAAATTCTAGCTCTAATCAGGTATATCGATGGAATAACAATAGCCATTACGGGAATTAAATATATCATATGCAATTCGTCCACATAAGTTAAATCATCATTTAATATATTCATAATTTGAAACACATACATGGCAATCGGTACAAGTAACACATGGTACCACCAGTGTCTGCATGTAAAAAACCAAATAAATAATAGGTAAACAGGAACTAATTTGCCTGTTAAAATCCAAATTGCAGTTTGAGCACTTTCATAAAAATTACTGGTAAAAGTAAATAAAAAAGTGTTCCAAACTAAGTTGTCTGGAACACTTTCATACAAGTAAAACAAGTAAGGAGTTATAGCAATTAATGTGGCTACAACGGTACCTGTTACTAAACTGCTTTTATCCTCTGGGAGCAAGTTTAATTTTACTTTTTTCGATTTTTGCGGTTGCTTGTGCATCAACGTTATAAGTGTTTACAGCTTGAGTTAAAAATAACACACCTCCGAAAATTGCAATTGCAACTAGATACTTTTTAGTCTTCATATTTATAAGGGATTTAATTAATTAATAACCCAAATGTAAATAAAGACTATCTTGAAGTTAATCACCAAATGTTAAAATTATGTTAAAAACATTGATTCTTAAAATTATTGATGTGGGTTTCCCGTAAAACTTCATAATCTAAAGGAAATATGCTATTTATGAGCCATATGCTAGTGGTTTATTTGGTTGTTTTCTATTATTTTAAACTTATAATTCTGTTGTTATTGTCGTCTAAAATTATTTCAATTTTATCCGCATCTTGGTGTAAAATGGCTTCTATTTTTTCAGGCCATTCAATGAGTTTCCAATGCTCGGAATCTAAATAATCTTCTATACCAAAATTATAAGCTTCTTCAATATCATTTATTCTATATAAATCAAAATGAAATATTTTTCCTTCTTGCAATTTATATTCATTTATAATTGAAAATGTTGGGCTACTTACATCATCATTACTTCCTAAAACTTTTACTAAGGCTTTTATTAGGGTAGTTTTGCCAACGCCCATATGCCCATAGAATAATATCGTTTTTGTTTTTGTATTCTTTAAGAGGTTTTTAGCTACTTGTTCAACCTCATTTATGCCGTAGCTAATTTTCAATTGCTATTAAATTTATTGGCAATATTAATTAAAATAAATAAGATATCCTAAAAAAAATTGCATTTCATCGGCAATATATGCTTTTTATAGATTATTTTGGATTATATACTACAAATGGAATTATCATTTCTTCAAGTGAGACACCTCCATGTTGATAGGTGTTTCTGTAATAACTAACATAATGATTATAATTGTTAGGATACGCAAAAAACAAATCGCTTTTCGCAAATATATACGAGCTACTCATGTTTATAGAGGGTAGGTGAAGTTCTTTAGGATCTTTTGCGAATAGTACGTCTTTACTGTCATAGGTAAGACTTCTTCCAGTTTTATAACGTAGATTTAGGCTAGTTTCTCTATCACCAATTACTTTTGATGGATTTTTTACATTTATAGTGCCATGATCGGTAGTTAAAATTAATTTAAACCCTAATTGTTGAGCTTGTTGTATCATTTCCAATAGTGGTGAATTTTTAAACCAACTTAAAGTTAAAGATCTATACGCTTTATCATTCGATGCCAATTCTTTTACAACTTCCATTTCGGTTTTAGAATGCGAAAGCATATCAACAAAATTGTAAACCACTACTGTTAGGTCATTATTTTTTAAAGACTTGAAGTTTTCTGCTAATTTCTTACCTGTCTTCAGATTTGTAATTTTGTGATATTCATAAGATAAATCAGTTAAACCTAATCGTTTCATTTGACTGTTTAAAAAATCGGCTTCGTGTAAATTTTTGCCACCATCATCAGTATCGTTTTTCCAATATTCAGGAAATAACTTTTCCATATCACTTGGCATGAGTCCAGAAAAAATAGCATTTCTTGCATATTGAGTTGCCGTTGGAAGAATACTAAAAAAGGCATCTTCTTTGTCTTTTTTAAAGTAATTATTAACAATCGGTTCAAAAACTTTCCATTGGTCGTAACGTAAATTATCAATAACAACCAAAAGTGTTGGTTGTTCCTTGCTTATTTCAGGGACTATTTTTTCTTTAAATAATGTATGCGACATTATAGGCGCATCGGTATGGGGCTTAAACCAATTGGCATAATTTTTTTCAATAAATTTTCCGAATTGAATGTTGGCTTCATTTTTTTGAGATTCTAAAATCTCAAACATGCCTGCATCTTCAATATCTTCTAGTTGAATTTCCCAATAAATTAATTTTTGATAAAGACTTACCCATTCTTCATAGCTATTTACCATAGATAAATCCATGGCTATTTTTCTAAATTCTTGCTGGTAATTTGAAGTGGTTTTTTCTGAAACCAATCTAGAATGATCTAAATTCTTTTTTAAACTTAAAAGGATTTGGTTTGGGTTTACTGGTTTAATTAAATAATCGGCAATTTTGTTACCTATGGCCTCTTCCATTATATATTCTTCCTCACTTTTTGTGATCATAACTACAGGAAGATTGTCTTTTTTCTCTTTGATTTCATTCAATGTTTCAAGTCCTGTTAAACCTGGCATATTTTCATCTAAAAATACAATATCAAAACTATTTTCATCTAAAACGTCAATAGCTTCAGAGCCACTATTACATGTAGTAACGTGATAGTTTTTCTTTTCTAGAAATAAAATATGAGGTTTTAGTAAATCTATTTCATCATCAACCCAAAGTATTTTTATCATATTCTTTTATTTATATTGTTAAGTCCATTATAGGCTCTTATGTTTATATTTGTATTGTAAAAGTAAAAAGTTAAAGTTTGAACAAACTTAAAATATTAAACGACCCAATTTACGGATTTATTACTATTCCAAATTCGCTAATTTTCGATTTAATACAGCACAAATATTTTCAACGGTTACGTAGAATTACACAAATGGGCATGTCTTATTTGGTTTATCCAGGTGCTCATCATACAAGATTCCACCATGCTATAGGTTGCGTGCATTTAATGCAGCAAGCTGTTAATGTACTTCGTTTTAAGGGAGTTACGATTTCTGAAGAGGAGGAAACGGGACTTTACGTTGCTATTTTGTTGCATGATATTGGTCATGGTCCATTCTCTCATGCCATGGAACATTCTATAGTCAATAATGTATCTCATGAAGAAATTTCATTGCTTTTTATGCAACAATTAAATGAAGAATTTAACGGAAGTTTAACGCTTGCAATCGAAATATTTAAAGGGATATATCCAAGAAAATTTATGTGTCAACTAATTTCGGGACAATTAGATATGGATCGGGCCGATTATTTAAAACGCGATAGTTTTTACACTGGTGTAGCCGAAGGTAATATAAATAGCGAACGCTTAATAACCATGTTGAATGTGGTTAATGACGAATTGGTTGTTGAGGAAAAAGGTATTTACAGCGTTGAAAAATTTATTATAGCAAGACGATTAATGTATTGGCAAGTGTACTTGCATAAAACAGGATTGGTTGCAGAACAATTATTAATTAGGGTGTTACAGCGAGCCAATGAGTTGCATGATTTGGGTTATAAACTCAATGCAAGTGATGCTTTAATTTATTTCTTAAAAAACGATGTTACGTTAGAAGAGTTTAATAGTGAAACGTTAAATATTTTTTCACAATTAGATGATTTCGATATTATTTCAGCCATGAAAGATTGGCAATATCATGAAGATTTTGTTTTAAGTAATTTGTGTGAAATGATTATAAATAGAAATCTGCTTAAAATTAAAATAAAGAATAATATCATTAAAGAAAATAGTTTAAAAAAGCATATTGATGCGATAATTAAAACTTACAACATATCAGAGCATGAAGCTAAATATTTTGTTTTTACTGGTAGTATTTCTAACCAAGCCTACCAGTTAGATACTAAACAAATTAATATACTTCACAAGTCTGGAAAAATAGAAGATATTGTAAAAGCTTCAGACCAATTGAATCTTAAGGCTTTATCAAAACCGGTTACAAAACATTATATATGTTATCCAAAGGCTAAACTTTAGTACATTTTTCCTATTTTTGCGTCATTCAAACAAAAAACAACATCAAACTATCAAAGTGTGAAATTTACAGCACAACAAATAGCAGGAATATTAGAAGGTGATGTGGTTGGAAATCCAGATGTTGAAGTATCAAAACTTTCCAAAATCGAAGAAGGGTTTGAAGGGTCTTTAACATTTCTTGCGAATCCTAAATACACAAACTATATTTATACTACTAACGCTTCAGTTACTATTGTAAATAAATCGTTTGTTGCCGAAAACGAAATAAAAACGACTTTAATAAAAGTTGAAGATGCCTATGAGGCATTTTCGAAACTATTGGAGTATTATAATCAAGTAAAGAATAATAAAGAAGGTATTGAGAGTCCTGTATATATTTCAGATTCCGCAAGGTATGGTGAATCAATTTATCTAGGTGCATTTGCTTACATAGGTGAGAACGTGGTTATTGGAGATCATGTGAAAATTTTTCCAAATGCCTACATAGGAGACAATGTGACTATAGACGACAATACTTCGGTTTTTTCAGGGGCTAAAATTTACTCCGAAACCATCATAGGTAAAAACTGTGTTATACATTCTGGAGCCATAATAGGAGCAGACGGATTCGGTTTTGCGCCTAACGGCAATGGAGTATATAAAAAAGTACCACAAATAGGCAATGTTATTTTAGAAGATTTTGTAGATGTTGGCGCTGCAACAACTATTGATAGAGCTACTCTTGGATCAACTATTATAAGAAAAGGCGTAAAACTTGATAATCAAATTCAAATTGCTCATAATGTTGAAATTGGTAAGAATACTGTAATTGCTGCCCAAACAGGAATTGCTGGCTCTACCAAAATAGGAGAGAATTGCCAAATTGGAGGACAAGTTGGTATTGTTGGTCATATTACAATAGGGAATAATGTTAAAATTCAGGCTCAATCAGGAATAGGAAGACATGTAAAAGACAATGAAGTACTTCAAGGTTCTCCTGCAATACCTTACGGAGACTATAATAAGTCTTATGTGCATTTTAAAAATTTGCCAACTATAGTTAAAAATATTAATGATTTAGAAAAGAACAAATGGGAATAGTTAATACTGAAATCAAGCAGAAAACTATAAAAAAAGAAGTTTCTCTAACAGGAGTAGGATTGCATACTGGAAAAGATGTAACCTTAACTTTTAAGCCTGCTCCGGCAAACTCAGGATATACGTTTAAAAGAGTTGATTTAGAAGGTGAGCCTTCTATAGAAGCAGATGCTAATTATGTTACTAACACACAACGAGGTACTTGTTTAGAGAAAAACGGGGTATCTATTCAAACATGCGAGCACGTTTTAGCAGCTTTAGTTGGAATGGATATTGATAATACTATTATTGAACTTAACGCTTCTGAACCTCCAATAATGGATGGGTCTTCTAAGTTTTTTGTGGAAGCCATTGAAAAGGCGGGTGTTGTTGAACTTGATGCGTTTAGAGAAGAGTTTGTAGTTACAGATATTGTGTCCTATGTTGATGAAGAATCTGGTAGCGAAATCTTAGTAATGCCTGCTAAGGAATATCAAATTACTACCATGGTAGATTTTGGAACCAAAGTTTTAGGGACTCAAAATGCAACTTTAAATCAGGTTTCAGATTTTAAAAAAGATATCGCCAACTCACGTACATTTAGTTTCTTGCATGAAATTGAAATGCTTTTAGAGCACGGTTTAATAAAAGGAGGCGATTTAAACAATGCTATTGTTTACGTTGATAAGGCATTATCTCCAGAAACCATGGAAAAACTAAGAGGAGCTTTCAAAAAAGATTCTATAAAAGTTAAACCAAACGGTATTCTAGATAATTTAACTTTACACCATCCAAATGAAGCTGCAAGACATAAGTTATTAGATGTTTTAGGAGATTTAGCTTTAGTAAGAACTAGGATTAGAGGTAAAGTTATAGCTAACAAACCAGGGCATTTTGTAAATACTCAATTTGCGAAAAAACTATCAAAAATTATTAAGAATGAGCGTCGTAATAACGTTCCAAATATAGATTTGAATCAACCTCCATTAATGGATGTTGTTCAAATTATGGATATGTTACCTCACAGACAACCATTCTTGCTAATAGATAAAGTATTTGAGCTTTCAGACCACCACGTTGTTGCAACAAAAAGTGTGACTATGAACGAGGAATTTTTTAAAGGCCATTTTCCGGGAGCTCCAGTAATGCCGGGTGTTTTAATTGTTGAAGCTATGGCTCAAACGGGAGGTGTTTTAGTTTTAAATACGGTTCCAGATCCTGAAAACTATTTAACGTTTTTCATGAAAATGGATAATGTAAAGTTTAAACAAAAAGTAATGCCTGGTGATACGTTAATATTTAATTGTTCGTTAATCACTCCAATACGTCGTGGAATTTGTCATATGCAAGGTTATGCGTATGCTAATGGTAAATTATGTGCCGAGGCGGAATTAATGGCTCAAATCTCTAAAGTAAAATAATTATGAACCAACCACTTGCTTATGTGCACCCAGGTGCAAAAATTGCAAAAAATGTAGTCATTGAACCATTTACAACCATACATAACAATGTAAAAATTGGAGAGGGTACATGGATTGGTAGTAATGTTACCATTATGGAAGGTGCTCGAATTGGTAAAAACTGTAATATATTTCCAGGGGCTGTAATTTCGGCGGTTCCTCAAGATTTGAAATATAACGACGAAGATACCACTGTTGAAATTGGGGATAACGTGACCATTAGAGAATGTGTGACTATAAATAGGGGAACAACCGATAGAATGAAAACCGTTATTGGTGATAATTGTTTGATTATGGCTTATTGCCATATCGCTCACGATTGTATTGTTGGAAATAATTGTATATTTTCAAATAACAGTACTTTGGCAGGGCATATTACTATTGGCGATTATGTTGTATTAGCTGGTATGACTGCTGTTCATCAATTTGTTTCGGTAGGAAATCATGCTTTTGTGACTGGTGGATCTCTTGTTAGAAAAGATGTGCCACCTTTTGTAAAAGCTGCAAGAGAACCTTTATCATATGTTGGCATAAACTCCGTAGGATTAAGAAGAAGAGGCTTTTCAACAGAAAAAATCAGAGAAATTCAAGATATTTTCAGAATATTATATCAAAAAAATTACAATAATACCCAAGCAGCAGAAATTATCGAAGCTGAAATGGAAGCAACTCCAGAACGTGATGAAATTCTTCAGTTTATAAAAAATTCACATAGAGGTATTATGAAAGGTTATTTTAAATCAAACTAACCTAACAAACAAAAATAATTATTCAATAAGTAGTATTATGGCAAGCACAAGTGATATTAGAAACGGATTATGTATTAGATATAATCACGATATTTTTAAAATAATAGAGTTTTTACATGTAAAACCGGGTAAAGGACCGGCCTTTGTTAGAACTAAACTTAAAAGTGTAACAACAGGAAAAGTAATTGATAATACCTTTTCTGCAGGTCATAAAATTGAAGATGTTCGTGTTGAAACACACAAATTTCAGTATTTGTATAATGATGGTGAATTTTATCATTTTATGAATGAAGCTGATTATACGCAGATAAGACTTTTAGAAGCTGCTTTGGATAGACCGGATTTAATGAAAGAAGGGGAAGTGGTTACAGTATTAATCAATACTGAAGATAATATGCCACTTTCTGTTGAAATGCCGGCAAGTGTTATTTTAGAAGTCACTCATACCGAGCCTGGGGTTAAAGGTAATACCGCTACTAATGCAACAAAACCAGCAACGGTTGAAACTGGTGCTGAAGTAAATGTACCGTTGTTTATTAATGAAGGCGATAAAATAAAAATTGAAACTGAAAAAGGGACTTACAAAGAACGTATCAAAGAGTAAGATTGAAATTTCCAAAACCACATACATTAAAGGAAGTAGCAGAATTAATAGACTGTAAGTTTGTTGGTGATGCTAATTTTCAGGTGCTTGGAATGAATGAAATTCATGTAGTAGAACGTGGAGATATAGTTTTTGTAGATCATCCTAAATATTACGATAAAGCCTTAAATTCAGCAGCCACCATAGTTTTAATTAATAAAGAAGTTGATTGTCCTGAAGGGAAAGCATTATTAGTTAGCGATGATCCTTTTAGAGATTTTAACAAACTTACAGACCATTTTAAACCCTTCCAGAGTTCAAGCAATTCAATTTCAGCCACTGCGAAAATTGGTGAGGGTACGGTTGTTCAACCTAATTGCTTTATTGGTCATAATGTGACTATAGGAAAAAATTGCATTATTCATTCTAATGTTAGTATTTATGATGATGCAGTTATTGGTAATAATGTAACCATTCATTCAGGAACGGTTTTAGGAGCCAATGCTTTTTATTACAAAAACAGATCAGAAGGCTATGATCGATTAAAGTCAGGCGGACGTGTTGTTATTGAAGATTATGTGGATATCGGTGCTTCGTGTACAATAGACAGAGGAGTTTCAGGAGATACAATTATTGGTGAAGGCTCAAAACTTGATAATTTAATTCAAGTTGGCCACGACACCGTAATTGGTAAAAAATGTTTAATAGCATCGCAAGTTGGTATTGCTGGCTGTGTGGTAATTGAAGATGAAGTTACACTATGGGGTCAAGTTGGTACTACAAGTGGTATTACCATTGGTAAAAAAGCAGTTGTTCAAGGACAATCAGGCGTTACTAAATCTATTGAGGGAGGAAAGGTATATTGGGGCACACCAGCACAAGAAGTGCGTGCCCATCTTAAAGAAATGGCTTCAATAAAGCAAATTCCAAATATTTTAAAACAATTAAAAAATTAATATAATTAAGTGGTTACAAAAAATTATATTTGTGCAACAATATTCAAATAATATAAAATGAGCGTATTAGTTAATAAAGATTCAAAAATAATTGTTCAAGGTTTTACAGGTAGTGAAGGTACTTTTCACGCTAGTCAAATGATTGAATATGGTACCAACGTTGTAGGAGGTGTTACACCAGGTAAAGGTGGACAAACGCATTTAGATAAACCTGTTTTTAATACGGTTTTAGAAGCTGTTGAAAAAGTTGGTGCAGATACCACTATTATTTTTGTTCCACCAGCATTTGCTGCCGATGCAATTATGGAGGCTGCCGATGCAGGTATTAAAGTTATTATTACTATCACGGAAGGTATTCCTGTAGCAGACATGATTACAGCGTCTAGTTATATTAAAAATAAAGGATGTCGTTTAATTGGTCCTAACTGCCCTGGTGTTATTACACCTGGAGAAGCAAAAGTAGGAATTATGCCAGGTTTTGTATTCAAAAAAGGGAAGGTTGGTATCGTTTCAAAATCTGGTACTTTAACTTATGAAGCTGCAGATCAAGTTGTAAAACAAGGGTTAGGTATTACAACAGCTATTGGTATAGGAGGTGATCCAATTATTGGAACAACTACAAAAGAAGCTGTGGAGTTATTAATTAATGATCCAGAAACAGAAGCTGTTGTTATGATTGGTGAAATTGGCGGTCAGTTAGAAGCTGATGCAGCTAATTGGTATAAAACGAGTGGGAGTAAAAAGCCTATAGTTGGTTTTATTGCTGGAGAAACTGCACCTGCTGGACGTACCATGGGTCATGCTGGAGCTATTGTTGGAGGTAGTGACGATACTGCACAAGCTAAAAAGAAAATAATGAAAGCATGTGGTATTCACGTTGTGGATTCACCTGCAGAAATAGGAAAAAAGGTAGCAGAAGTTTTAGCTTAATTCTTAATACATATATAAAAAAACCTTGCAATCTTGTGAGGTTTTTTTATTGGTTACCATTAGTATTTGTTATATTTGAAATACTATGATTATTAATAACTAACCAAACTTTATAAATGAAACTATTAGAAGGTAAAACAGCCATAGTTACTGGTGCTAGTCGTGGAATTGGAAAAGGAATCGCACAAGTTTTTGCTCAACAAGGTGCTAATGTAGCCTTTACATATAGCTCTTCTGTTGAAGCAGCAAACGAATTAGAAAAAGAACTTAATGCCTTGGGTGTAAAAGCCAAAGGTTATAAAAGTAACGCGGCGAGCTTTGAAGAAGCTCAAAAGCTTGCTGAAGATGTTGCTGCAGAATTTGGTAGTATCGATATACTTGTTAATAATGCAGGAATCACTAAGGATAATTTATTAATGCGTATTACTGAAGAAGATTTTGATACGGTAATAGAAGTAAATCTAAAGTCGGTTTTCAATATGACCAAAGCTGTTCAAAGAACCATGCTAAAACAGCGTAAAGGGTCTATTATTAATATGAGCTCTGTTGTTGGGGTTAAAGGTAATGCGGGACAAACTAATTATGCGGCATCAAAGGCTGGAATTATTGGGTTTTCTAAATCAGTTGCATTAGAATTAGGATCAAGAAACATAAGAAGTAACGTTGTTGCTCCTGGTTTCATCGAAACAGAAATGACAGCTAAATTAGATGAAGAAGTTGTTAAAGGCTGGCGCGCAGGAATTCCTTTAAAACGTGGAGGTACTCCAGAAGATATTGCCAATGTTTGCGTGTTTTTAGCGAGTGATATGAGCGCATACATTACCGGACAAACTATAAATGTTGATGGCGGTATGTTAACATAATCGAAATGTTACCTTGAGCGTAGGCACAAGGCTTATAAATGCAAACAGAAACTTTATTATACATTATACTTGCTGGAATTATAGCACTAAGTTTAGCGCTTTTTCAGTATTTCACAAATAGAAAAAGCATGTCTAAATTGAACATGCTTTTTTCTTTTTTAAGGTTTTTATCAGTCTTTGCTGTGTTACTACTAATTATTAACCCTAGTTTTAATCAAGTAAAAACATCTATTGAGAAACCAAATTTAGTTGTTGCTCTTGATAATTCATGTTCTATTGAACATTTAAAACAGGATAGTAATGTCAAAGATTTTATTGAAAAACTAAATAGCAATAAAGAAATTCAAGAAAAATTTAATTTGAGTGTTTATACCTTTGGTAAAGGTTTAAACCCACTAGACTCAATTTCTTTTTCAGAAACGCAAACTAATATCTCAAAAACTTTTCAGCAATTAGCTGAGGTATATAAATCTACTACATCACCAACACTTATAATTACAGATGGAAATCAAACCTACGGCAACGATTATCAATTTTCATACAGAAATTATAAACAGCCTATTTTTCCAATAATTTTAGGGGATACTATTACGTACACTGATTTAAAAATTCAGCAATTCAACGTTAATAAGTACGCCTTTTTAAAAAATAAATTCCCAGTAGAAGCTATTTTGGTGTATAACGGAAACCAATCTGTAAATTCTAATTTTATTGTTAAAAATGGTAACGCCACGGTATTTTCAAAAGCAGTCAACTTTTCAAAAGCTGATAATTCAAAAGTTATCAATTTCACACTTCCAGCAAATAGAGTTGGCGTAAATAATTATATAGCAACTTTGGTACCTTTAGAAAATGAAAAAAATAAGGTTAATAATAATAAGAATTTTGCCGTTGAGGTGATAAATCAAAAAACAAAAATAGCTTTAGTTACTGATATGCTTCATCCCGACATAGGTGTCATCAAAAAAAGTATTGAAAGTAATGAGCAACGATCAGTTTCAATACTAAACTCATCCAATGTTATAAGTCAAATAAATGATGTTCAATTATTTATAATATATCAACCTAATAAAAACTTTAAGGATTTATATGGTATTTTAGATTCAAAAAATCTAAATAAATTTGTAATAATAGGACCTAAAACAGACTTGAATTTTATAAATCAAGTGGCTCAAAATTATTCGCATGATGTCACCGAACAAACTGAATATTATATAGGCGAATTAAATATAAATTATTCGCCATTCATTATTGAAGATTTAGATTTTGAATCATTTCCACCTCTAATTTCGAATTATGGAGAGGTGAACTTCACAGTGCCTTTTCAATCTGTATTAAATAAATCGGTAGGTGGTTTTTCAACTAACCTACCACTTTTGGCTACGTTTGAGACAAACGGAAGGCGAGAGGCAGTCTTGTTTGGTGAAAATTTATGGCAGTGGCGTGCACAAAGTTATTTAAACGAAAAATCATTTCAAGCTTTTGATAATTTCTTTGGAAAACTCACTCAATACTTATCAAGTAATAAACAAAAAAGTAGGTTGAATATAGATTATGAATCGTTTTATAATGGAAGCAGTAATATTGTAATAAAAGCAGAGTACTTCGATAAAAATTATGTTTTTGATTCTCGTGAAACTCTTGATATTACTATAATAGATAAAGCTACAGATGTTAAAAAAACATTTCCTTTAATATTAAAAAACAATAATTATCAAGTAGATTTAAGTAGTTTACCGCCTTCAGAGTATAGTTTTGTTGTAAGTACTTCTAAAGAAAACTTGTCAAGATCGGGCAGTTTCCAAATTTTAAAATTTGATGTAGAACAGAAGTTTTTAAATGCTGATGTAACAAAACTGCAGCAATTAGCCACTAACAGTGGAGGGTCAAGTTATTTTATTGATGATGCTGAAAAGGTATTTGAAGATTTACTAGAAGACAAAAGATTTACACCAATTCAAAAAAGCAGTAAAAATACCATACCTTTGATAGATTGGAAATATCTGCTCGCAATAATGGCTTTAAGTCTAGGATTGGAGTGGTTTTTAAGAAAATATAACGGATTAATTTAAATAAAAATTGAAAATGGAAAGATTACCAAAAGTGGCGGTGCCAATAATTATTAGTGTTTTTGTATTAATTGTGTTGCTAGCAAAATCTGCAGTAACCATAGGGTCTGGTGAAGCAGGTGTACTTTTTAAAACCTTTGGAGAGGGAGTTGTTGTTGATGAACCGCCTATGAGTGAAGGTTTTCATATTGTGGCACCTTGGAATAAGGTTTACATTTATGAAGTGCGCCAGCAAGAGCTTTTTGAAAAAATGAAAGTTTTATCATCTAATGGATTAGAAATTCAAATTGATGCATCGGCATGGTACGAACCTGTATATAACGATTTAGGGAATTTACATCAATCGCTTGGTCAAAACTACTTGCAACGTGTTATACAACCTGCTATTCGCAGTGCTGCGCGTAGTGTAGTTGGACGTTACACACCTGAACAATTATACTCAAGTAAAAGAGATGCTATTCAAGATGAAATTTTTGCAGAAACTAAAAAGATTTTAGAAAAGCAATACGTGCAATTAAATGAAGTACTTGTACGTGATGTAACATTACCTAATACAATTAAAGAAGCTATTGAACGTAAATTGCGTCAAGAACAAGAGTCTTTAGAGTACGAATTTAGATTAGTTACAGCAGCAAAAGAAGCTGAGAAAGTAATTATTGAAGCCAAAGGTAAAGCTGAGTCTAATAGAATTTTAAGTGCTTCGTTAACTGATAAAATATTACAGGATAAAGGGATTGAGGCAACTGTAAAGCTCTCTGAATCTCCAAACAGTAAAGTAATTGTAATAGGTTCGGGAGATTCTGGAATGCCTATTATTCTGGGGAATCAGTAATATCTAAATAAAATAATTCAGCATTTATATCAATATATTATAAAATATTAATTTTTTTATTGATAATTATTGATATTGTTTAAATGTTAGAATATTTACATTTATAATTTGGATTTAATCAGATAAAATGTAGATATTTGTACAAGTAAAAAAAAGACATGACTTTTATTCAAACACATCATCATTTTCATATTTGCTCTCAAGCGAAGTGAAAATGTATTGAGTAAAATCAACATATATTTTAAACCCGTTTGAGACAATCAAGCGGGTTTTTTAATTATGCCAACTAAAAGATTGTTTCAAACTCATATAAAAACAACAAAATGAGTAAACTAAGAATTGCAGTGCAGAAATCGGGTCGACTAAACGAAGACTCAATGAGTATTTTAAAAGATATTGGTATTTCCATTGATAACGGTAAAGACCAATTAAAAGCTTCAGCAAGAAATTTTCCTGTGGAAGTATTCTATCTAAGAAATGGCGACATTCCACAATATTTAAAGGATGGTGTGGTAGATGCAGCTATTATTGGTGAGAATGTATTAATAGAAAAAGGTCAAGGCATTAATATTGTTGAAAAACTTGGGTTTTCTTCTTGTAGAGTGTGTATTGCGGTACCAAAATCTGTCAAATACGGTAGTGTTAAAGATTTAGAAGGTAAACGTATTGCCACATCTTACCCGAATACGGTTCAAATGTTTTTAGATAAAAATGGAGTTGAAGCCAACTTGCACATCATTAATGGTTCGGTTGAAATTGCACCTAACATTGGATTAGCCGATGCTATCTGCGACATTGTTTCTAGTGGAAGTACATTGTTTAAAAATAACTTGAAAGAGGTAGATACAATTTTAAAATCTGAAGCTGTTTTAGCTGTTTCTCCTGTTTTATCTGAGGAAAAACAAAAAATATTAGACACAATTCAGTTTAGAATTCAATCTGTTTTAAAAGGTAGAAATTCAAAGTATGTGCTGTTGAATGCACCTAACGATAAAATTCAAGACATCATTAACGTGCTGCCAGGAATGAAAAGTCCAACAGTTTTGCCACTTGCGGAAGAGGGTTGGAGCTCTGTGCATTCTGTAATTAGTAAAAACGAATTTTGGGATGTTATTGATGAACTAAAAGCCAACGGCGCTCAAGGTATTTTGGTGTGTCCAATCGAAAAAATGGTACTTTAACAACTTCTGTCATGCAAATTATAAATAGCCCAAAACGAGGAGACTGGACGAATGTTTTAAAGCGCCCTACTCAAACTGTAGACGATATCGAGGAGACGGTTAATAAAATATTCTCGGAGGTATCTGAAACTGGAGATCGCGCTATTAAGGACTATACTGCAAAGTTCGATGGTGTGACTTTAGATTCTAATAGTGTTTCCGTTGAAGAAATAGAACTAGCGGCTAAAGAGGTGCCAGAAAAACTTCAAAAGGCCATTAAGTTGGCGAAACAAAATATTGAAGCGTTTCATAAGGCACAAAAAACAGATAAAGTAGTAATAGAGACTGTTAGTGGTGTTTCGTGCTGGCAAGAAAAAAGACCAATTGAAAAGGTCGGTCTTTATATACCAGGGGGAACTGCGCCGCTTTTTTCAACAGTTTTAATGTTAGCAATTCCTGCACAAATTGCGGGTTGTAAAGAAATTGTGTTATGTTCACCACCTAATAAAACTGGAAATTTAGCTCCTGAAATTTTGTTTGCAGCACAACTTTGTGGGGTTACAAAAATCATTAAAGTAGGAGGAATTCAGGCCATTGCAGGATTAACTTTTGGTACAGAAATCATTCCTCAAGTGTATAAGATTTTCGGACCAGGAAATCAATATGTAACTGTAGCGAAACAAATTGCTACAAAATATGGCGTTGCCATTGATATGCCTGCGGGACCTAGTGAATTATTGGTAGTTGCTGATGATTCTGCAAATGCATCTTATGTGGCATCAGATTTATTAAGTCAAGCAGAACATGGTACCGATAGTCAAGTAATTTTGGTATCGACATCAAAACGTTTGATTGATGAAGTTTCAGATGAAGTTGAAAAGCAGTTGGAGGTGCTTCCGCGTAAAGCGATAGCAGAAAAAGCCATTGCGAATTCGAAGTTAATTTACATGGAAAATGACAATTTAGCTTTAGAATTAATAAACGATTACGGACCAGAACACTTTATAATTTGCTCTAAAAACGAAGATTTATATATTAATGGCATAACAAATGCAGGTTCTGTTTTTATAGGTGATTTCACTCCAGAGAGTGCGGGCGATTATGCTTCTGGAACCAATCATACCTTGCCAACTAATGGTTTTTCTAAAGCCTATTCTGGGGTTAATTTAGATAGCTTTTTGAAGAGTATGACCTTTCAGAAAATATCTAAAGAAGGCCTTTTAAATTTAGGACAGTCTATAGAATTGATGGCCGAAGCCGAAGGTTTACAAGCACATAAAAATGCCGTGAGTATACGTTTAAAGGATTTGAAAAAATGAGTATTCAAAAGTTAATAAGGCCAACAATAAAGGCACTCAAACCGTATTCATCTGCGAGAGATGAATTTCAAGGTAATAGTGATGATATGGTGTTTTTGGACGCGAATGAAAATCCGTTTGAAAATGGTGTCAATCGTTATCCAGACCCGCAACAGCGTTCGGTAAAGTCTTTGCTTTCAGAAATTAAAAATATTCCCGAAAACAATATACTTTTAGGGAATGGAAGTGATGAAGTACTAGATCTTATTTTTAGAGCGTTCTGTGAGCCTAATCAAGATAACATCATTACTTTACCACCAACCTATGGCATGTACAGTGTTTTGGCCAATATTAATGCAGTAGAGATTAAAAGTGTTCAATTAGACGATAATTTCCAGCCAAAAGTTGATGAGATTTTAAAGGTGTCAAATGATAATTCGAAATTATTGTTTTTGTGTTCACCTAATAATCCAACAGGCAATAGTTTTGAGGCTAAATCAATTGAAGAATTAATTAAAAAATTTCAAGGTATCGTTGTGATTGACGAAGCCTATATCGATTTTTCAAATGAAGAAAGCTGGATAAGTAAATTGAGTGAGTTTCCTAATTTAATTGTGACGCAAACGCTTTCAAAAGCCTACGGAATGGCAGGAATCCGATTGGGTATATGTTATGCATCAAGTGAAATAATATCGGTTTTAAATAGAATTAAGCCGCCTTATAACGTTAATGAGTTAACACAACAACGTGCAATTCAGCAATTAAAATTAAACGACTTGACTAAAAAACAAGTTGAAGATATATTAACTGAGCGCAAGAATTTAATCAATCAGTTAAATACAGTAAGTTATATCTCGAAAATATACCCAACCGATGCTAATTTTGTATTAGTTGAAGTTGATGATGCCACAAAGCGTTATAACCAACTTATCGAGAAAGGTATTGTAATTAGGAACAGAACAACTCAACCGGGTTGCAAAAACTGTTTACGACTTACGGTCGGGACTACTTTTGAGAATAAGCAACTAATAAAAGTAATGAAAGAAATATAGTTATTGCCTTTCGCTCATAACCAAATGTCAATAGCTAAAAGCTAGATTATGAAAAAAGTACTATTTATAGACCGAGACGGAACATTAGTGTTAGAGCCGCCAGTAGATTATCAATTAGATAGTTTAGAGAAGTTAGAGTTCTATCCAAAAGTATTTCAATACATGGCTAAAATTGCCAATGAACTGGATTTTGAATTGGTAATGGTTACCAATCAAGATGGGTTGGGTACGGATTCTTTCCCAGAAGACACCTTTTGGCCCGCTCAAAATAAAATTATTAATGCTTTTGAAAAGGAAGGTGTGAAGTTTCAAGCAATTCATATAGATAAAACTTTTCCGCATGAAAATGCTGAAACTCGTAAACCTAGAACTGGCTTATTAACCAAGTACTTTTCTGAAGATTATGACTTAGCAAATTCTTTTGTTTTAGGGGATAGAATCACCGACATGGAACTAGCAAAAAATTTAGGAGCTAAGGGTATTTATTTATCTGAGGACCCTGAATTAGGAGCTGATGAAATTGAAACTTCGAAACAAGAAATTTTAGATGTTATAGCCTTAACAAGTACAGATTGGGCAGAAATTTATGAGTTTTTAAAACTTAAAGATAGAGTTGAAGAGATTACTCGTAACACTAATGAAACACAGATATATATAAAACTAAATTTAGATGGTTCTGGCCAGAACGATATTAATACAGGTCTGTCGTTTTTCGATCATATGTTAGATCAAATTGGGAGACATGGTGCTATGGATTTAACGATCAAGGTAAATGGCGATTTAGAAGTTGATGAACACCATACCATAGAAGATACTATGATAGCTTTAGGTGAATTATTCAACAAAGCATTAGGTAATAAACTCGGGATTGAACGTTATGGTTTCTGCTTGCCTATGGACGATTGTTTAGCACAAGTTGCTGTAGATTTTGGAGGAAGAAACTGGCTAGAATGGGATGCTGAGTTTAAACGTGAAAAAATCGGTGATATGCCAACAGAAATGTTTTATCATTTATTTAAATCGTTTACTGATGGAGCCAAATGTAATTTAAACATAAAGGCTGAAGGTGTAAACGAACATCATAAAATAGAAGGGATTTTTAAAGCATTTGCAAAAGCAATGAAAATGGCTGTAAAAAGAGATGCTAATAAGATGTTTTTGCCATCAACAAAAGGAATGTTATAAATAAAGGCCATAGTTAAAAGCTTAAGAATGAAATTAATTATTATAAATTATGGCGCTGGTAACATTAAAAGCATTCAATTTGCTTTTAGACGTTTGGGTGTAGAGGCTATTTTGTCAAGTAATCCTGATGAAATTAAAAGCGCGGATAAAATTATATTCCCTGGTGTTGGAGAAGCAAGTTCAGCAATGAAAATGCTCAAGGAAAGTGGCTTAGATACGTTGATTCCAACTTTAAAACAACCTGTTTTGGGTATATGTTTAGGCATGCAATTGCTTTGTAAGTCTACTGAAGAAGGGAATACCAAAGGTATTGGTATCTTTCAAACAGATGTGAAACGATTTGCAAATGATGTGAAAGTGCCTCAAATGGGATGGAATGTTATAAAAGACTTGAAGTCTGATTTATTCAAAGGCATTAAAGAAAACGAATATATGTATTTAGTGCACAGTTATTATGCTGAACATTGCAATGAAACCATTGCGAAAACAGATTACGGTATTAATTATGCATCGGCATTACAACATGAAAATTTTTACGGGGTTCAATTTCACCCTGAAAAAAGTAGTACAGCAGGAGCTAAAATATTACAGAACTTTTTAGAATTATAAGATGAGAATAATACCAGCAATAGATATTATAGACGGAAAATGTGTTAGATTAACTAAAGGTGATTATGATACTAAAAAAGTATATAATGAAAACCCGTTAGAAGTGGCCAAAATGTTCGAGGCTTCAGGTATTGAGTATTTGCATTTGGTAGACTTAGATGGTGCCAAAGCACAACATATAGTCAATTATAAAGTACTTGAACAAATCGCTTCAAAAACGAAATTAAAAATAGATTTTGGAGGCGGATTAAAAACCAACGAAGATTTGCATATAGCATTCAATTCTGGAGCAAGACAAATTACTGGGGGTAGTATTGCAGTAAAAGACCCTGAAACCTTTGAAGGCTGGATTAATAAATATGGTAGTGAAAAAATCATTCTTGGTGCCGATAGTAACAACGGAAAGATAGCCATTAGCGGTTGGTTAGAAGATAGTGTAGAAGAGGTTATTCCGTTTATAAAAGCCTACCAAAAAAAGAGTATCAAATATGTAATTTGTACCGATATCTCTAAAGATGGTATGCTTGAAGGTCCTTCATTTGATTTGTATAAAAAAATTATTGAGGAGTGTTCAAATAGTAGTAGCGGTCAATCCATAAAATTAATTGCCTCTGGTGGTATTTCAGAAATTGATGAATTACCTAATTTACAGGCCTTAGGTTGCGAAGGTGTTATAATTGGAAAGGCTATTTATGAGAACAGAATTAGTCTTCATCAACTTGAAAAATTCGTATAATGCTAACAAAAAGAATCATTCCATGTTTAGATATTAAAAACGGACGCACAGTTAAAGGTGTTAATTTTGTGGATTTAAGAGATGCAGGAGACCCTGTAGAGCTCGCAAAACAATATGCCGATTATGGTGCAGATGAGCTTGTGTTTTTGGATATCTCTGCAACTTTAGAAGGACGAGCCACAACTTTAGATATGGTGTTGCATGTAGCAGAACAAGTAAATATACCATTTACTGTGGGCGGTGGAATATCTTCGGTTGAAGATGTTGATGCGCTCTTACAATGCGGTGCCGATAAAGTGTCTATAAACTCATCCGCAGTAAAACGTCCTGAGTTAGTTAATGAATTGGCAGATAAGTTTGGAAGTCAGTGTGTGGTAGTTGCTATTGATGCTAAAAAGATTGGAGACCATTGGAAAGTGCATTTGGCTGGTGGAAGTATTCCAACAGAAATCGATTTATTTGAATGGGCAAAAGAAGTGGAAGCTCGTGGTGCTGGTGAAATATTATTTACATCCATGAATCATGATGGTACAAAAAATGGGTTTGCAAACGAAGCTTTGGCTAAATTATCGAGCGAATTAAATATTCCAATAATTGCATCTGGAGGCGCCGGTAATATTCAGCATTTTATTGACACTTTTAAAGAAGGGAAATCTGATGCGGCTTTGGCAGCAAGTGTTTTTCATTTTGGTGAAATTCCTATTCCAGTTCTGAAGAAAGCATTAAAAGAAAATAATATAGAAGTGCGTTTATAAAACGTGCTAGAGTAATGCCGAAAGTGTTTCGGCTTCATACAACATAAGATTATGAAAATAAAATACGACTCAAACGGATTAGTGCCTGCCATTATTCAAGATGCGACTACTAAAAATGTGTTGATGTTAGGCTATATGAATGAAGAGGCTTATCAAAAAACAATAGAAACCAAACAAGTCACTTTTTTTAGTAGATCAAAACAACGTTTATGGACAAAAGGCGAAGAAAGTGGTAATGTCTTAAACTTGGTTGATGTAAAAAACGATTGCGATAATGATACGTTGCTCATTCAGGTAAATCCTGTTGGTCCAACATGCCATAAAGGAACAGACAACTGTTGGGGTGAAGCAAATGAATCGTCTTATGGTTTCTTTACTACCTTAGAAAATGTGATTACCGAACGTGTTGCCAATAAAGACACTAACAAATCTTATGTAGCTAGTTTATTTTCAAAAGGCATCAATAAAGTAGCCCAAAAAGTAGGAGAGGAGGCTGTAGAAACTGTTATAGAAGCTATGGATAATAATGATGAACTCTTTTTATATGAATCTACAGATTTATTATTTCACTATTTAATGTTGCTTCAGGCAAAAGGGTTTACTTTAAAAGATATTGAGGCAGAATTAAAATCAAGACACAAATAAAAATTAAAAAAGGCGTTAGAAATTAAACTAATGCCTTTTTTAATCACCTGTTTTTTTTGTTTATGATAGCCATCCTTTAGCTTCAGACATTCTAGAAAACCACACAAAAAGGAAGGCAAATACAATTATCATAATGGTCATACCTAAACTGGATGCGTAGCCATTAATTAAAAGGTAGCCCATCTGTATAATAACTGCAATTAAAGAAAGTAGCCATAACTTAGACGACCAAGATTTTCTGAGTAATAATCCAATAGCGGCTAAAGCACCAGAAAAAACGGCTATAGCAAAAGCAGCGGTAACCCACATGGGCATATTAGCGGCAATTTCTAGTTGTTCTGCTGTATACATCGCGCGGTAGCTTTCCGTATTGTAAGCTTGTTGTAAATAGGCATTGACACCCATGCCATTCCAAATAAGGGCTATAATGCTTATAATCCAGAACCAAATTGGTGGTTTGTTAGTTAAAACATTTGTCATAATTTTAAGTTTTTAGTTAGTTTATAAGCTACAATTTATAATTTTTTTGCCACAAATAATAAATTAAAGTAATTTCCCAGCCTTTAAAAATTCGAAATGAAGAAATATTTCTACGTCATTACCATTCAATATTTAGGGTATCGATTTCACGGTTGGCAAAAGCAACCTGATGTAAAAACCTTGCATTTAATGGTAGATAGAACCTTAAATTATATACTTGAAGGTAAATATTTCAAAAGTTTAAGTTCGGGACGAACTGATGCAATGGTTTCTGCTGAAAATGCAGCTTTCGAATTGTTTTTAAAAGAACCATTAGAAGACCAAAATGCGTTTCTGGAATTATTTAATTATAATCTGCCACAAGATATTCGTGCCTTAAGTATCAAAGAAGTAGATGCTAAATTCAACATCATAAATAATTCAAAAATTAAAGAATACCTTTATTTGTTTACCTATGGTGATAAATGTCACCCCTTTTGTGCACCAATCATGACAACCATTCTGGATGATTTAGATATTGAACTCATGAAACATGGCGCTAAACTATTTGAAGGTGAACATTTTTTAAAGTCCTATTGTTTTAAACCAACCGATAATGGTATTTATACTAGAACCATCATAACTTGTGAAATTGAAGAGAACACGATTTATACTGCCAATTACTTTCCGAAACAATCATATATTCTAAGAGTTAAGAGCGAAGGATTTATGAGAAATCAAATTAGATTAATGATGGGAACACTCATCGATTTAGGAAAAGGCAAACTAACTTTAGACGATATTCGTAATAGCTTGTTGCCGGAAAGCGCAGTAAAAATGGACTATATAGCGCCAGCCTCTGGCTTAATTCTTAATAAAATAGACTTCCTTTAATAAAAAGTAACACCTAATGCTGTTAAATATTTTAACAAACTTATAACATGTTAACATAATTTTATGTTAATACTTCATGCTCAGGGTTAAAACCTGTTAAAGCACTTGACATTTTTTATATATCACCTAGTTTATATAGTGTAATCAATAAAAAAAACACAAAATATGAACTATTTAAATATGAATGATGAAGATGTACTACCTGTGGTGATGGAACTAAATATTTTGTTAGCTGATTACCACGTGTATTACCAAAAATTAAGAAGTAATCATTGGAATGTTAAGGGGAAAAATTTCTTCGACTTACACGAAAAATTTGAAACCTTATACAATGATGCTAAAGTGAAAATCGATGAAATTGCAGAACGCATTTTAACTTTAAGATTTCACCCCATGAGTAAAATGGAAGATTATCTTAAAACTGCAACCATCAGTGAAAATCAACCTATTAAATCTGATGAAGACATGGTTAACGATACTTTAAACGACCATAAACTTTTAATTAAGCAAATGGCAAAAGTTATTGAAAAAGCTACTGAAATCTCAGACGAAGGAACCATTGATTTAATTGGAGCATATATTAGAGAGTTAGAAAAATCTAGCTGGATGCTCAATGCTTGGACTAAAAATTCTACAAAAAATATAAGTCCTGAAATGGCAAATGTTAAATAATGCTTTTTAATTAAATCGATTAGTTAGAAATATTATTAACCATTAAAGCCATAAAAAAATGAAAAATACATTAGGAACAGCATTTAACCAACTTATAGATAAGTTAGAAGGTTGGGTATCTGCAATAATTCAAAACATCCCAAATCTTATTTTAGCAATATTAGTTATGATAGCCTCATATTTTATTGCTAAATACATCAACAAAATTGTATCTAAATTAGTTGAAAAGCGCGTTAGCCAAAAGTCAATTAGTAACATGATAGCTAGAATATCTGCAGTTGTAGTCGTTGTAGCTGGATTATTTTTGGCCCTCGGGATTCTAAACCTAAGTAAAATGTTAACCTCTTTATTAGCCGGTGCTGGTGTAGCAGGTTTAGCCATAGGTTTAGCATTACAAGGAACATTATCTAATACGTTTGCCGGTGTTGTATTATCCTTTAGAAAGAAAATTCAAATAGGAAACTGGATTGAAACTAATGGATACTCAGGTGAAGTTATAGATATCAATTTGAAAGATTTCACCTTAAAGGAAGCCGATAATAACATGGTAGTGATACCCAATAAATTAATATTGGAAAATCCTTTAAAAAACTACTCTTTGACTACAAAAATGAGAATCGCTCTTACTTGTGGTGTTGGATATGAATCTGACTTAGAAGAAGTAGAAAAATTAACAAAAGAAACCATTGCAAACACATTCGATCAAGTTGAATCGATGGATGATGTTGAGTTTTATTTCACCGAATTTGGCGATAGCTCTATCAATTACTTATGCCGCTTCTGGATAGATGCAGAAAGTATGCTTGAGAAATTAAGAGCTAAGAACAAAGCCATTATTGAAATTAAAAAAGCTTATGATAAGGCTGGAATTAATATTCCTTTCCCTATCAGAACACTTCAATTCGACAATAAATTGAAGTTAGACAAAACATCTATAGACAAGCAATTCTCTAACAACTAGAGTAGATTTATCATCCTTGATAAATTATTAATTCAAACCTTAAAAATTTAAAACTATGTTACGTTGGACAATCACATTTGTAATAATCGCATTAATAGCTGGAGTATTAGGCTTTGGCGGAATAGCAGGAGCATCTGCAGGAATAGCTAAAATATTATTTTTCATATTCCTTGTATTATTTGTGCTCTCATTATTAAAAGGATTATTAAAGAAATAACAAGAAACCACATTAACTTAAAAACTAAAATCATGAAAAAAATCATATTAGCATTAGTCTTTTTATTTTCACTATCTGTAGCTTTTACAGGTTGTAGAGAGGAAAAAAGTACAGGAGATAAAATTGAAGAAGCAGTTGAAGAAGTAGGAGATGGTGTAGAAGATGCTGCCGATGAAATTGAAGACGAGTTTTAAGAAACAGTTGAAATCTATTTTATTAACCTTAAAAATTTAAAACGATGAAAAAATTAGTATTAGTATTAACCATGTTGTTTGCATTTACAATTGCTTTTACAAGCTGCAGGGACGAAAAGAAAACGCCTGAAGATAAAATTGAAGCGGCAATTGAAGATGTGAAAACAGAGATAAAAGAAAGCTCTGAAGAGATATCAGATGATGTTGAAGATGCATTAGAAGATGTTGAAGACGAAATTGAAGAAATAAAAGAAGAAGCTAAAAAGGACAAATAATCCTATTTAGATCTAGCCTTAAAACGAATAATTAATCTTAAAAATTTAAATAAAAAAATGAAAAATATAATCTATCTGCTTGCTGTTTTTATATGTACCACAACAATGGCACAAGAAAAAGCAACAGAAATAAAACAAGAAACAAAAGTTAAAACTGTAAAGTATAAAAACGCTGATAGCGTAAAAGAGGATAAGGTAAAAGTAATTACCCGCGAAACTTCTAATGTCGAATTAGATGAAAAAGATAAAAATAAAGTGAATCAAGATCGTGTAGATGCTACTAAAAAAGTAGAGAAAATGGTAATGATTGATAATGATGCCGATAACGATTATGATCTACTATCTAAAGAAACCTATTTTATAAGTGGCGAACAAAACTATAAGTTCACACCAAATGACAATGGTTTTGATATGGCTTTCGATAATAACAACAATAAGTTTGTTGGCGTTGGAAATGCTTGGAAATCGCTTAATGCCGGAAGTTATATAGTTAAAGGCGACAATTATAACGGTATTGGTTTCTTTAATAAAAATGGAGATTTTGTAGTGCAATACTATGATGAAGCTTCAGGAAGTTTAAAAACCATAACATTTGAAGAAAACAAAGAAGTTTTAAAATAAAAGTTGATTAAGAAAAATTTAAAAGTCCCGATTCATTCGGGACTTTTTGTATTTTAGAGTTTTAATAAATAATCCAATATTATGAGTGTTATTGTGCCAAATGCTGTTTTTACGTTTCTTTCAAAATTAGAAAAAAATAACAATCGCGATTGGTTTAACGAGCACAAGACAGAGTTTAAAGCTATTGAAAAAGAGGTAAAAGCATTTTACAATTTGGTTTTTGAAAACCTTAATAAACACGACGATATTGATAAAGTAAAGCTGTTTCGAATTTATCGGGATGTACGATTTTCTAAAAATAAATTGCCTTATAAAACACATTTTGGAGGTTCGTTTCACAGAACAAAACCAAGATTAAGAGGCGGTTATTATTTGCATATTCAACCCAATAATGAAAGTTTTATTGCTACCGGCTTTTGGGAACCTGCTCCTGCGGATTTGTTACGAATTCGTAAAGAATTCGAAATGGACGATTCAGAGATTCGAGATATACTTGCAGATAAAAAATTTAATAAGGTTTGGGGAGATTCCTTTGTTGGTGATGAAGTAAAAACAGCGCCAAAAGGATTCAGTAAAGATCATAAGGCTATTGATTTAATCAAAAAGAAACAATATATATTTACTAAGAAATTTACAGATAAAGAGGTGCAAAGTGATCAGTTTATCAACGAAGTTGATGCTGCATTTAAAGCGGTTCGCCCATATTTTAATTACATGAGCGACGTCTTAACCACAGACCTCAATGGGGTTTCTTTAGTTGATTAAATTTAAACAGCTTGCATCAATTCTGGTTTTTCAAGAAGTTGAATATGGCTAAGTATTCTTTCTTTAGTAATATTCATCATACGCTTATTTAATGCTGAAGAATTTTCAATATAGATAAGATACTCTTCCACAGTAAAACAACCTATAATCATGCCCTTCATTGAGTTACGAAGTTTCATATCTTTTTGGATGGCATTTTCAATATACAAAAGGCGTTTTTCTAAAGATAAATCATAAAATACAGATTTGTGTTTCCTGATGTAGTTTCTAAAAACTTCAAGTAATAAATCATTTTGAAATTTAATGATTGGACGCAGTACCAAATTCTGAAACCGCTCGTCGGCACTCATGTTATCGTTAATTGTAGCACTGGAAATTTCTGGGCGAATGTTCTTTAAATCGAACTGTCGTGTGTTCATAGGAGTAGATTTTGAATAAAAATATTGAATTAAGTAGCCCTTTTTATTTATTGACTTTATAATTGTTAACGAGGTTATTAACAGTTACGATTTTTCTATCTTTATCTAGAATTTAATTTCGCCTTTTATTTCATCAAATTTCAGATGAATTAATTTAAAAATGATTAAAAACCTTAAATTTTAAATATTATACTTTACCAATGAGATTTCATACCAGAAAATGGATAAAACCAGAAGATTTAAATGCTAACGGCACATTATTTGGCGGCCGATTATTAGAGTGGATAGACGAAGAAGCTGCCCTTTATAGTATTGTTCAATTAGAAAACCAGAAAGTAGTAACAAAGTACATCAGCGAAATAGATTTTAAATCGTCTGCTAAACAAGGTGATGTTATCGAAATTGGCATTAAAGCCATAAAATTTGGTAAAGCTTCTTTAACATTATCTTGCGAAGTTAGAAACATGCGAACCCGAGAAACCATAATTACAATTTCAAATATTGTCATGGTAAATATTGGTCCAGATGGTAAGGTTTTACCGCATGGAAAAACAGAAGTAGAATATGTAAAAGATAGATTATAGCCCGTTATAATAAAATGTCTTTAAAAATTACAATCAAATTTTTGATTTTGTTGCATAAAATGCAAATTATAAAGCATCCATTGTATTTTTTATAAAAATAAAATAACAATGTGCTTTAAAGTTCCGATTAACTGTAATAAAAATTAACTTTGTAACCCTTTTAAAAATTAAATTATTTATGAGTAAGACATTGTTTGACAAAGTATGGGATTCGCATGTGGTGCGTAAGATTAAAGGCGGACCAGATGTATTTTTTATAGATCGTCATTTTATACATGAAGTAACAAGTCCGGTGGCATTTGTTGGATTAAAAGAACGAGGAATTGGTGTAATGTATCCAGAGCGCACATTTGCAACTGCAGATCATAATACACCAACTTGGAATCAGCATTTACCAGTGGCAGATCCTTTATCGGCTAATCAGTTGGAAGCTTTAGCTAATAACGCTGCAGAATATGGAATTTCGCATTGGGGATTAGGTCATAGAAATAATGGTATCGTTCATATTGTGGGTCCAGAAAACGGAATCACATTACCAGGAGCTACTATTGTTTGTGGCGATTCGCACACATCTACGCACGGTGCCTTTGGTGCTATTGCTTTTGGTATTGGTACTTCCGAGGTTGAAATGGTATTGTCTACACAATGTATTATGCAGCCTAAACCTAAGAAAATGCGTATTAACGTGAATGGTAAATTAGGTTTCGGCGTAACACCAAAAGATGTGGCGCTTTATATTATATCTAAGCAAACCACTTCTGGGGCTACAGGATATTTTGTAGAATATGCTGGTGATGTTTTTGAAAACATGACTATGGAAGGCCGTATGACGGTTTGTAACTTATCAATTGAGATGGGTGCTCGTGGAGGTATGATTGCTCCAGATGAAAAAACATTTGAATATATAAAAGGAAGAAAGCATACGCCAAAAGGTGCCGATTGGGATACAGCCATGGCTTATTGGAAAACGTTGAAAACTGATGATGACGCTGAGTTTGATGTAGAGTTTAACTACGATGCTGCCGATATAGAACCAATGATTACTTACGGAACAAATCCAGGAATGGGTATGGGCGTAACCAAATCAATTCCTTTAGCTGAAGAGGTTCAAGGTGGTGTTGCTACTTATAAAAAATCATTAGGCTACATGAAGTTTAATGAAGGTGATGACATGATTGGAAAACAAGTTGATTATGTGTTTTTAGGATCTTGTACTAATGGGCGTATTGAAGATTTTAGAGCGTTCTGTTCTATAATTGAAGGCAGACAAAAAGCAGATAATATTACCGCTTGGTTGGTACCAGGATCTCATAAAGTTGTAGATCAAATAAAAGCAGAAGGATTAGATAAAATAATTGAAGCAGCTGGTTTTGTATTAAGAGAACCAGGATGTTCGGCTTGTTTAGCTATGAACGATGATAAAGTACCTGCTGGAAAATTAGCAGTATCTACGTCTAATCGTAATTTTGAAGGTCGTCAAGGACCAGGGTCAAGAACATTATTAGCATCGCCATTAGTGGCAGCTGCTACTGCTGTAACTGGCGTTGTTAGCGATCCTAGAGAACTTTTACAAGCTGCAAGCGTATAATTCAATAAATTAAAAAATTGCCAATAGTGTTAGGCTATTGGCCAAAAGTAAAATATATTATGGCTTACGATAAATTTGAAGTATTAACAAGCACCGCATATCCATTACCAATAGAGAATGTAGATACCGATCAAATTATACCTGCACGCTTCTTAAAAGCAACAAAGCGTGAAGGATTTGGAGATAACTTTTTCCGTGATTGGAGATATGATTCTGAAGGCAATCCAATTGCAGATTTTCCTTTAAATGATGCGAAGTACGCAGGATCTAAAATTTTAGTAGGAGGGAAGAACTTTGGTTCTGGGTCTTCTAGAGAGCACGCCGCCTGGTCTGTTTACGATTTTGGTTTACGTTGCGTTATTTCATCATTTTTTGCAGATATTTTTAGAAACAACTGTTTGAATGTTGGTGTGTTGCCAGTGCAAGTTTCGGCTGATTTTGCTCAAAAAATATTTGATGCTATTGAAGCAGATCCGAAAACAGAAATTAAAGTAGATTTACCTAACCAGAAAGTAACTTTGGTAGCAACAGGAGAGTCTGAATCGTTTGAAATTAACGATTATAAAAAAGACAATATGCTTAATGGTTTTGATGATATTGATTATTTACAAAACATGAAAGATGAAGTGCTTGCTTTTGGTAAAACAAGACCGTTTTAAATAATCATTGGTGTTTAAAGTCAATTTTAACATATAGATTTAAAATGTAAAGAAGCATTTCATAATTAAATGAAATGCTTTTTGCGAATTATAATATGAGTAAAAGAAGAATAGAAATAATGGATACCACGTTGCGTGACGGTGAACAAACATCGACCGTATCGTTTTCTGCTTCAGAGAAATTAACTATTGCTAAACTTTTACTTGAAGAATTAAAAGTAGATCGTATTGAAATTGCTTCGGCTAGAGTTTCCGAAGGTGAATTTCAAGCGGTAAAAGACATCACCGATTGGGCTGCTGAGCATGGTTATTTAAACCAGGTAGAAGTACTCACTTTTGTTGATAAAGGTATTTCTATAGATTGGATGATTGAGGCTGGTGCTAAGGTTCAAAACCTACTCACAAAGGGTTCATTAAATCATTTAACTCATCAACTCAAAAAGACTTCTAGTCAGCATTTTAGTGATGTATCAGAGGCTATAAAATTAGCAACTGAAAAAGGCATTATAACCAATGTGTATTTGGAAGATTGGAGTAACGGAATGCGAAATTCTAAAGCTTATGTTTACGAGTTTTTAGACTTTTTAAAAACCCAGAATGTGGCTCGTATTATGCTTCCCGATACTTTAGGGGTTTTAACACCCCGAGAGTCTTACGATTTTATAAAAGAAATAAAAGATAAGTATCCAGATTTACATATTGATTTTCATGCGCATAACGATTACGATTTAGGCGTATCGAATGCTATGGAAGGATTAAGAGCTGGAGCTGATGGTTTACACTTAACGGTAAACGGCATGGGTGAACGTGCAGGAAATGCACCTATGTCTAGTACGATTGCCGTAATTAACGATTTTATGCCAGATGTTGAAATTGGTGTGAATGAAAAAGTATTATACACAGTAAGTAAATTGGTTGAGAATTTTTCAGGCGTGATGATTCCTGCGAATAAACCAATAATTGGCGCCAATGTTTTTACACAAACGGCCGGCATTCATGCCGATGGCGACAATAAAAAGAACCTGTATTTTAGTGATTTGATGCCAGAGCGTTTTGGTAGAACACGCCAATATGCCTTAGGGAAAGCCTCTGGAAAAGCCAATATACAGAAGAATTTACAGCAATTAGGATTGCAGTTGAATGATGAAGACCTAAAGAAGGTAACCCAGCGTATTATTGAACTAGGTGATAAGAAGCAGGTGGTTACTAAAGAGGATTTGCCATACATTATTTCGGATGTATTAGATAGAACTTACGAAGAGAAGGTAACGGTTAATGCTTATGTATTAACACACTCGAAAGGATTAAAGCCTTCTACAACGGTTTCTATTACTATTGAAGATGAAACTTTTGAAGAGCAGGCGCAGGGCGACGGACAGTTCGATGCCTTTATGAACGCCCTTAAAAATATATTTAAAAAGAAAAAAGTGATTCTGCCTAACTTGATTGATTATGCAGTAAGAATACCTCCAGGAAGTAACTCGGATGCGTTATGCGAAACGATTATTACTTGGAAAAATGATGAAAAAGAATTTAAAACAAGAGGTTTAGATAGCGACCAAACGGTTTCGGCAATAAAAGCCACTGAGAAGATGCTGAATATTATTGTGAGTTAATAAACCCGCGTTAGGGATTGCAGTGAAACATTTATGTTCATGAATTCATTTATTTAAAATAGAAAAGCATGAATAAAAGCCCGACCCTTGTGGTAACTTGCCTATCGGCAGGCAGGCGCCCAAAACGATTTAAAACTGAATATTAAATACATTAAAATACATAAAGAATGAAATTAAACATAGCGCTTTTAGCGGGAGATGGTATTGGACCAGAAGTTATTGATCAGGCAGTGAAAGTGAGTGATGCTGTGGCTGCGAAATTTGGACATGAAATTACGTGGAAGCCAGCTTTAACTGGTGCTGCGGCCATTGATGCTGTTGGTGAGCCTTACCCAGATGAAACGCATGAGATTTGTAAAAATAGCGATGCGGTATTGTTCGGTGCAATTGGGCACCCACGTTTTGATAACGACCCGTCTGCAAAAGTGCGCCCAGAGCAAGGTTTATTAAAAATGCGTAAGGCTTTAGGTTTATTTGCTAATGTGAGACCGACGTTTACATTCCCATCGTTATTAGATAAATCGCCATTGAAAAAGGAGCGTATTGAAGGTACCGATTTGGTGTTTTTACGTGAGTTAACCGGTGGTATTTATTTTGGTGAAAAGGGTAGAAGAGACGACGGTGAAACGGCTTATGATAACTGTGTGTATACCAGAGCAGAAGTGCAGCGTTTAGCTAAAAAAGGTTTTGAATTAGCCATGACACGTGGTAAAAAATTATGTTGTGTAGATAAAGCGAATGTATTGGAAACCTCTAGATTATGGAGAGAAACGGTACAGGCTATGGAAAAGGATTATCCTGAGGTTGAAGTAAGTTACGAGTTTGTTGATGCTGTAGCGATGCGTTTGGTACAATGGCCAAACAGCTATGATGTATTGATTACTGAAAACTTATTTGGTGATATTTTAACGGATGAAGCTTCTGTAATTTCAGGATCGATGGGATTAATGCCTTCGGCATCTTTAGGGTCTGATATTGGGTTGTTTGAGCCTATTCACGGGTCGTACCCACAGGCTACAGGATTAAATATTGCAAACCCAATGGCAACGGTTTTATCGGCAGCTATGATGTTTGAGAACTTTGGTTTGCTGGATGAAGGTAAAGCGATAAGAACCGTTGTAAACGAGGCTTTAAATAAAGGTATTGTTACTGAAGATTTAGCTGACGGAGGTACAGCTTACGGCACTAAAGAGGTTGGAGATTGGCTTGCTGCTAATATCTAATCTGAATTATAGACATTTAAAAAGCCTGATGTAAATACATCAGGCTTTTTTATTTATGGATTTCTAAATATGATTCAGAATTAATAATAGTTACTTTTTTGAATTTGCCACGAAACTAGAACTACTCGGTAATTCGAAAATCTCTAAATCAAAATAGGGAAGGGCTGCAATTAAATGATCGAAGATATCAGACATGATATACTCGTAATTTTCCCAACGTTTATCACTACTGAAGGCGTAAATCTCT
Organism: Algibacter luteus; assembly: GCF_900141715.1. Lineage (GTDB taxonomy): Bacteria > Bacteroidota > Bacteroidia > Flavobacteriales > Flavobacteriaceae > Arenitalea > Arenitalea lutea. The sequence continues at coordinate 77,488 of NZ_FQYK01000009.1, forward strand.
AAAGGAATACCTTGCGTTGTTGGTGCTAGTTGGCGCGCCATAATCATCATATCTTTATTGATGGCTGAATGTTTTTGCAAGTAGCTATCAATATATTTTCTGAAAACACCAAGATTAGTGAGGTTTCTACCATTTAAAAGCAATTCTTTATTGATGTTATTAGATGTGTTATACTCTTTAATATCTTGCTGTCTGGTTTCTAAATAGGCTGTGATGAGCTGAATGTCTTTGAGTTTATTAACTTCAGATTCGCTCAAGTATTTTACGCCATCTTGTTTAATATATAGCGCGCGTTTAATACGTCGACCATTAGAATTCGTCATACCGCGCCAGTTCTTAAAAGAATCTGAAATTAAGGCGTAAGTAGGAATGGTAGTAATGGTTTTATCGAAATTCTGAACTTTAACGGTTGCTAATGTAATTTCGGTAACATCACCATCGGCACCATATTTCTCGAAAGTTATCCAATCGCCAATACGCACCATATCGTTAATAGACACTTGAATGCTCGCCACAAAGCCCATAATAGTATCTTTAAATACTAAAATAATAACCGCAGAAATGGCACCAAGCCCTGTAACAAACGACCAAAACGGAATGCCTGTAATTATGGCTATAGCCGACATAAATCCTCCAACCCAAGCAAAAATCATAAAGACTTGTATGTAGCTGGATATAGGCTTGTCTTTAAAACGCGGTAAGGTTTTTAAATGATCTCGAAGCGTGTTTAGTAAACTTCTAACCACCCAAAGCGTGAGCACAATAGCGAACACGATAAGTCCTTTTTCAATGATGTTTTCAAAATTGTAAAAATCGATAAATACATCTGGCACAAACTCGATAGCGATTAGCAACGGTATAATATGCGCTATATTTCTCGGGACTTTATTAGCTATTAATAGGTCGTCGAAATTTGTTTTAGTCTGTGATGCAAATTGAGCAAAAGCACCAATTAGTATTTTCCTGATAATAAGGTCTACAATCACAATAATAATCAGTAAACCTATCAGTAAAATAAGCATATTCAGGTATTCTGCCACTTGACTGGACAACCCTTTATTAACTAAAAAATCGTAGACTAAATGTTTAAATTGATCCATTATTAATGACTTGGTTTAAGGTATTTTCTATCGATATAAAACGTTCCGAAAGGTATGATAGAGGCTAATAACACGATTAATAAGGTGTTATTAGACCAAGAAAATTCTTTTTTAAACAAGAGAGCTAATGCTACATAAGCCACGAATAATAAACCATGAGGCATGCCTAATAGTTTCACGTATTGGGGTTCGTGCAATATGTATTTGATAGGTGTTGCTATAAACAATAATAGGATATATGAAACACCCTCTAAAAGGGCTACAAGTCTAAATATATTTAATGAAGAAAACATATGCGTTAATTTTTGTGCAAAAGTAGTTCACACAGCCATAATAACGGTACGTTTTAAGTTTTTTTTATAAGACGTTGAAAATAATGAGTCCGTAGATGGCAAAACGCACTAAACGCAGTGATCCGTATACCATCACATTTTTAAACGGAAACTCTATAATACCAGCGGCAATACAAGAAATTGAAAAGGGAAGTGGCAATAAAGCACCAACCACAATTAAAAATCCGCCCCATTTTTTAGAGTTTTTAAGTTGCTTTTCCATTTTGGTTTCTAGGTAATTGTGTACTGCAGGCATTTTGGTAATGCTGCGTCCCATCCAATACGATACTAAACCACCGCCAAATGATAATAGGGCTAACAGACTTAAATAAAACCACGGACTGTACATTTTTCCTGCCCAGGCAATGAAAATTTCTGGTGGAATTAATCCCAAAAGTGTTTCTGAAACAAAAAAGAAACTTAACACACCGTAAGAAGGCAATATTTCGGTTAAGCGAATTAAGGCATTATTGATGTCCCAAAAATGATTAAGCGTATATACAGCAATAACAATAGCAATAATATATGGTAAAGCTTTTTTAACAGCTTGCCATACAAAATTGTAAAATCCGGTATAGGAATAATATTGGTGTAATAGCTGCCAACGTGTTTTTGCAGCTTTTGGCTTAGATTTTTGTTTCATATGTCATAACAGATAAAGGGAAGGCAAATATAACATAAGAATTTTAGTATGTGAAGGAATTAAGAATTTTTAACATTCTGTTAAATTAAATTATAAAGTATCTATGTATATCATTCTGAGTGGAGTAAAGCACATCGTTAGAAATTCTACTTTACTTATTATTAGATAAATTGATTAAGAATTAATTTATGTCGTAATGAGGGGAGCTATAACTGTTACTATAATTTCTATTTTACATACTATTAAACGAATTGATTAAGTATCAATTCTTTTAATACAATTTGGAAGTAAGAGGATATTCGATATTTTCTATTTTACATAATATAAATTATAGTACATTTTTGATATTGGATTATCCGGTGGATGATTCAATATTAAAACAATACTTGTCTTAAACATGATATATAAATTATATTGTTTTCAAATAAAAACATCCACTGGATGTTCTTATTTAAAAAGTATGTAAAATATCCCAGAAGCATTTGTTTTCATAAGATTAATTAGAACTTGGGTCATTAAACTAATAAGCGGTTTGCTTCGCAGCGTTATTTAAAACATTATGTATCTATAATTAGCCATTATGTAAAATAGCCGCTACCAAGCGCTCGTCCCGATTTTACATCGGGATATCTAACGCTTGCCAACGCCAAAATAAAAGCTAACCTTTAAGATGCTATCAAAATTTTCATAATTGAATAATTGTACCTTTTATTTTTTTCAACGCAAGATGCTCGTGACATTTTAGAACACATTAAATCTAATTGACGTTTCATTTTTTACTCATTCATTTTTTCTAGTAAACGGCACGAAAGCAACAGGAATTCGTTTTTTTGCCTTTATTTTTCCGTTTTTTTTAGTAACCAGCATGAGGTTTCGATGAAATAGTGTTTTACCAACTGGAATAATCATGCGTCCACCTTCTGCCAACTGATCCAGCAAGACTGGCGGAATTTCCTTTACTCCAGCAGTCACAATAATAGCATCAAATGGTGCTTTGTCTGGCCAACCATGATAACCATCTCCTATTCTTGTGTAAACGTTTTTATAGCCTAAACGTTTTAATCGTTTGTCGGCACTTATACCCAAGGGTTCTACAATTTCTATGGTATAAACCGAATCTACTATTTTGGCAAGTACTGCTGCTTGGTAGCCAGAACCTGTGCCTATTTCAAGAACACGATCGTTAGGTTTAAGTTTTAGTTCCTGGGTCATGTAAGCTACAATGTATGGTTGTGATATGGTTTGGTTATGGCCAATGTTTAAAGGGCCATCTGTATACGCCATGTATTTTATGGATGTTGGTACAAATTCATGCCTTTTTACTTCGCGCATAGCATCAAGTGTTTTGATATCATAAATGTCTCTACCTAACAATTGTGTATGAACCATACGCTCCCTTTGTGTTGCATAATTATCTTGACCGTTTACATTATCAGCAAAACATATAATGACTAAAATGGTTACAATTCTGTACATAATAAAGAGAGCAATTTAATATTAAACACATGAAGTTACTTATTACTATGTTTAAATACAATGATTTTAATCAGTATAAACTTTACAGACCTCTTCAATGAAAGATAGCAATAGGTGGTTATTTTATACTGTGATAAAAGTCATTGGTGTTCAGGCTATTGTTATATACATTTATACTTTAGATCTAACTAATTAATTAACAAGACTAGTAATGACTACTCGTGAAAAAAGATTCGATAAAGTAATTACATTGTTACCAATACTAGGAATTGCCCTGTTTGTGCTTTTTTATATTATTGCTGCTTTATTTTATCCTGAAGGGTCTTATGCTTCACCAAACCAATCAGGTTTTAGTTTAAAAAACAATTATTTATGTGATTTACTGGATAATCGAGCCATAAATGGTGTTTTTAATTCAGCACGGACTTATGCACGTATAGCATTAGGCATACTTTGTTTTAGTCTGATATTATTTTGGTATCAATTATCAAAATTATTTGATAGAAAAAATAGGTCCCAAACTATTATGAGTATTGCAGGAATGTTGTCCATGCTCATTACTTTATTTTTAGCTTCTGGAATTCACGATTTCATAATACGTATTGCAGGCGTTTTTGGGGTAATCGCATTGCTCATTTCTTTTATTGAACTTTATAAAGCCAATTATTACAAACTATTACTAATAGGTATTATTTGCTTACTCTTATTTTTAACCAATTACTATATTTATGAAACAGAATTATTAATTGATATCCTTCCATTAATTCAAAAAGTAACATTTTTATCTTTCATAAGCTGGTTTATATTATTGAGCGTCCATATTTACAGGAAGTTAAGATGAAACTTTTAAAGTTTAATTATCTAGTTAATCTTATTCAATCACTTGGCTCTCTAATACCCACTCCCCATTGACTTGTGTACTGAATGTTAATGTAATTTTATGAGGCCAAGGTTAACATCGAGGTTCTATTTTACATAATAATTAAAAATATAAATATAATTGAATGAGAATTTTTATTATTACGTCTCCTATATTTTAACTATTTCTGCACAAAATCAAGCATCAATATTATTGTCTGATATCCTTAAATTAACACAATATTGTAAATAAGACAAATAAAATTTTTAACTTTGTATATAGATATGAAGCAAGTATTCCATAACATAATGTCGTTTTCAATGGCTTTTGTAGTATTATTTTCTACACTATCCTTTACAGTTAATATGCATTATTGTGGCGGTACTTTAGTTGAAACTGCTATTTTCCAAAAAGCAAAAAGATGCGGAATGGAAATGAAAAATCCTTCAACTGAAGGATGTGCTATTACCAAAAAGAATTGCTGTAACGACAAACAATTAGTAATTGATGGTCAGGATGAATTACAACTACAAGTTGACACCATTTCTTTTGAGCAGCAAGTATTTACAGCTTCATTTGTTTTCGCATATACTAACCTTTTTGAAGGTTTAGACAACAATGTATGTTCCTTTGAAGAATACAAACCACCACTCGTCATCAGGCAAATCTTCAAGATTGACGAGACTTATTTAATTTGATTTTTAAACAATAGACTGTGCTATCCTATAACTGTAATGTTATAAGGATACTTTACTGTATTCGGTGTTTTCTTAATACTTATGTCTAACTGTTTAATATTCAAAACCATGCTAAATAAAAGCATAAAATTCTTAATAGAAAATAAATTAGTTGCAGTTCTATTGCTCGTCCTTTTTATTGGTTGGGGAACTGTTAACGCTCCTTTTAATTGGGATACTGGTTTCTTGCCAAGTGATCCTGTAGCTGTTGATGCTATTCCAGATATTGGTGAAAACCAACAAATAGTTTTTACTAAATGGGATGGTCGTTCTCCACAGGACATAGAAGACCAAATTACCTACCCTCTAACCACTTCCCTAATGGGAACTCCTGGAGTGAAAACAATTCGTAGTTCTTCTATGTTTGGGTTTTCAAGTATCTATATCATTTTTGAAGAAGATATAGAGTTTTATTGGAGCAGAAGTCGCATTCTAGAAAAGCTCAACTCCTTACCAAGCGGATTATTACCAGAAGGTGTGAATCCGGCATTGGGTCCAGATGCAACTGGTATAGGACAAATTTTTTGGTATACACTTGAAGGTCGTGACGAAAACGGAAACGTTACAGGTGGTTGGGATTTACATGAGTTACGAAGCATACAAGACTATTATGTTAAATATGCTTTATCGTCTGCAAGTGGTGTGTCAGAAGTTGCATCAATAGGTGGTTATGTTCAGGAATATCAAGTAGATGTTAATCCAGAATTAATGCGTCAATATAATATTGGATTACATCATGTTGTAAAGGCTGTAAAAGAGAGTAATAAAGATATTGGAGCACAAACATTAGAAATAAACCAAGCAGAATATTTAGTACGTGGTTTGGGTTATGTAAAATCTATTTCGGACATAGAAAATGCAGTCGTTTCTTCTGAAGATTACACATCCATACGAATTAAAGACATAGGTAAAGTTTCGTTAGGTCCTGCAACACGTAGAGGATTATTGGATAAAGAAGGTGCCGAAGTTGTTGGAGCTGTTGTAGTGGCAAGATATGGAGCCAATCCAATGGAAGTCATAAACAATGTAAAAGAAAAAATAAACGATTTAAGCGCAGGATTACCTTCAAAAGTTTTGAGTGACGGCAGAACTTCGCAAGTTACTATAGTTCCATTTTATGACCGAACTGAACTGATACAGGAAACATTGGGAACACTTAATGAAGCCTTAACATTAGAGATTCTTATAACCATTTTGGTTATCATCATAATGGTATTTAATCTTCGAGCTTCTATTTTAATATCAGGCTTGTTACCCGTTGCTGTGTTAATGGTTTTTATAGCCATGAAACTTTTTGGTGTAGATGCCAATATTGTAGCACTTTCAGGTATTGCAATTGCTATTGGTACTATGGTCGATGTAGGCGTCATACTTTCTGAAAACATTATTAGGCATTTGGACGAAGATGATGGAAAACTACCTATTAACACAGTAGTTTATAATGCTACCACAGAAGTTTCTGGTGCTATTGTTACAGCGGTTATGACAACGATTATTAGTTTCATTCCTGTATTTACAATGATTGGAGCTGAAGGGAAATTATTCAGACCATTAGCCTTTACAAAAACTTTTGCCTTAACAGCATCCATTATTGTCGCGTTATTTTTAATTCCGCCATTTGCAGCGTTTTTGTTTAGAAGAAAAAGTATCAAAAAGAATTTCAGTTATATTATAAATGCAGCTTTAATTTTAGCAGGATTAATAGGTGTTATCTATAGCTACTGGTTAGGAATAATATTAATAGGTTTTGGAATTACAAGCATATTAAGACTTCAAGAAAAATTAAATGAAAAGCAAGCAAACCTTGTCAATATTATCATTTCGGTAGAAGCAATTGTATTTCTTTTAGCAGAATATTGGAGACCTTTAGGTATAGATAAAAGTATCTTTTGGAATCTAATTTTTGTAAGTATTATTTGTTTTGGCTTATTAGTCATTTTTTCATTATTCATAAGGTATTATACACGCATTTTAAAATGGTGTTTAAGCAACAAGCTCCTTTTTCTATCGATACCAACAGCAATAGTTATTGCAGGATTTCTCATTATGAAGAACACAGGCAAAGAGTTTATGCCATCCTTAAACGAAGGCTCATTTCTACTTATGCCAACATCAATGCCACATTCTGGCGTAGAAGAAAATAAACGAGTTTTACAGCAATTAGATATGGCAGTAGCCAGTATTCCAGAAATTGAAACCGTTGTTGGTAAAGCAGGTAGAACAGAATCAGCGTTAGACCCAGCACCACTATCAATGTATGAAAATGTCATTCAGTACAAACCAGAATATATGCTGAATGTAGATGGTGAAAGACAACGCTACAAAGTCAATGAGGATGGTTTGTTTGAATTAAAAGATGGTCGATTAATTCATAACGAAAATATAGCTGTCAGTTCGAGCGCAGTCGAGAACAAAGCGATAATCAAATCAACTTTATTAAATGTCCAAAGGTCTCAATTAATTGAAGACAAGGATGGCGAATACTATCGTAATTGGCGACCAGAAATTGAATCACCAGACGATATTTGGAATGAAATTGTAAGAGTTACCAAATTACCAGGTGTTACTTCAGCACCAAAGCTACAACCTATTGAAACCCGATTGGTAATGCTTCAAACAGGAATGCGTGCCCCTATAGGAATAAAGGTAAAAGGACAAGACTTAAAACAAATTGAAGCATTTGGCGTCCAATTAGAAAACATTATCAAGGAAGCACAAGGTGTTAAAAAGGAAGCTGTTTTTGCAGACCGTATCGTTGGTAAACCCTATTTGTTAATTGATATTGATAGAGAGAAAATTGCACGTTATGGAATTTCTATACAAGACGTTCAAGACGTATTAAAAGTAGCAGTTGGAGGTATGGTATTAACTCAAACGGTTGAAGGTCGAGAGCGATATGGTGTTCGTGTGCGATACCCAAGAGAATTAAGAGCAAACCCAACAGACTTACAACAGATTTATGTGCCAGTTGAAAAAGGCAGTCCTGTTCCATTAAGTGAATTAGCAACCATTCGTTACGAACAAGGACCACAAGTCATTAAAAGTGAAGACACCTTTTTAGTAGGTTATGTCTTGTTTGATAAATTAGATGGTTTTGCAGAAGTAAGCGTTGTTGAAAATGCACAAGCATTGATTCAAGAAAAGATAGACTCTGGTGAATTGATAGTTCCAAAAGGAATCAACTATGCATTCACAGGAACTTACGAAAATCAATTACGAGCAGAAAAAACCTTATCTGTTGTTGTGCCATTAGCATTGGCAATCATCTTTTTAATACTGTATTTCCAATTCCGTTCCGTTGGTACATCATTAATGGTTTTTACAGGTATTGCAGTAGCATTTGCTGGTGGATTCATAATGATATGGCTCTATGGTCAAGATTGGTTTTTAAACTTCAATTTCTTTGGGGAAAATATGCGAGACTTATTTCAGATGCATCCCATTAATTTAAGTGTAGCGGTTTGGGTTGGTTTTATTGCTCTCTTCGGTATTGCAACAGATGATGGCGTAGTAATGGCGACTTATTTAACGCAAACTTTTGATAGAAATACACCAGAGAATAAAAAGGAAATTAGAGCGTCAGTTGTTGAAGCAGGAGAAAAACGAATTAGACCCTGTTTAATGACAACAGCAACTACCATATTAGCATTATTACCAATACTCACATCTACAGGGAGAGGAAGCGATATTATGATTCCAATGGCAATACCAAGTTTTGGTGGAATGCTTATAGCCTTAATAACCCTATTTGTAGTGCCAGTATTATATAGCTGGAAATCCGAAGTTCAACTTAAAAGAGCAACAAAATGAAATACATAAAAATCAATATAAAAACAGTCTTTGTTCTTTGTTCTTTATGCTTTGTTTTTTCTGCACAAAGTCAAGAGTTAGAAACGCTCATTGATGTAGCATTAAATAACAATCCAGAAATTCAAAAATTTAAGTTGCAATACAAAAGAATTTCCGAAAAGGTAAACGAAGTCAATATCATTCCTAATACTGAATTTGGTGTAGGTTATTTTGTAAGCGAACCAGAAACGAGAACAGGAGCGCAACGCTTTAAAGTATCAGCAAAACAAATGTTACCGTGGTTTGGCACAATTACTTCACGAGAAAATTATGTCAGTTCGTTAGCCGATGCAAAATATGAGGACATTGTTATTGCAAAGCGAAAATTGATGGCTTCTGTATCACAATCCTATTATAATTTATACGCTAACATAGCGAAACAAAAGGTGCTAACAGAAAACATAAAATTACTTGAGACCTATGAAACATTAGCACTTACATCTGTTGAGGTTGGTAAAGCATCTGCTGTAGATGTGTTGCGATTGCAAATGCGTCAAAATGAAATGCAACAATTAAAAGATGTTTTAAGTCAACAGTTTTTAGCAGAACAAGCGAATCTGAATAATCTTTTGAATAGAGAAAATGATGTTGCTGTTACTGTGGTAGATAGTTTAATGATGCCTTCAGAAGACTTTGAAATCACTACTAAAAATTTAGCATTACATCCCGAATTGTTGAAGTATGATAAACTATTTCAATTCATAGAGCAATCAGAATTACTAAACCAAAAAGAAAGCAGTCCTATGATTGGTTTAGGCTTAGACTATATCAATGTTTCCGAAAGGCCAGATATGAATTTCTCGGATAACGGTAAAGATATTGTGATGCCTATGGTTTCATTGTCAATCCCAATTTTTAATAAAAAATATAAATCTCAAACCAAGCAAAATGAGTTGCAACAGCAGGAAATTACAGCTCAAAAACAGGAACGCTTAAACACTTTGGAAACACTTTTAAGTAAGGCGATTAATGAGCGTATTTCTGCAAGAATAAGTTATACTACGCAAACCAAGAACTTAAAACAAGCCAAAGATGCTGAAGAAATTTTAATCAAAAGCTACGAAACAGGAACGATTGATTTTAATGATGTTTTAGATATTCAAGAACTACAGTTAAAGTTTCAAATGAACCAAATAGAGTCTATTAAGGGCTACTATGTGCAAAGCACAATTATTAATTATTTAATACAATAGTAATGAAATGAGCAGGTGTATTATTATAAATCTATTCCAGATTTTTATAAGCGAATTACATCTGTCCATTAAGAAAAAATAAATAACAACAGATGAAACACACATATCACATACACGGAATGACTTGCAACGGTTGTCGTACTCACGTAGAAGAAACACTTTCAAAAGTGGAAGGTGTTTCAAAAGCAACAGTCGATTTAGATAAGGCAGAAGCTACTATCGAAATGGAATCGCATATTCCTATAGAAAAGTTTCAAGAAGCCTTAAAAAAGGATGGTGATAGATACAGTATTCATAAACAAGGTGAACAGCATCATTATTCAAAACCTAAAACGGAAAAAACATCAAAAGGCACAGGTACATTTTATTGTCCTATGCATTGTGAAGGAGATAAAACTTATGATAAAGCAGGAGATTGTCCTGTTTGCGGAATGGATTTGGTCGAAGAACAAAATCTAACAACAGCTACAACTGAACAATGGACGTGTCCAATGCACCCAGAAGTTGTAAAAGATGAAGCAGGTTCGTGTCCTATTTGCGGTATGGATTTAGTACCAATGCAACCAGATGTTTCAGCAGAAGAAAAGACCTATAAAAAATTATTGAAGAAGTTTTGGATAGCAACTGCATTCACATTACCAATATTCTTAATGGCTATGAGCGAAATGCTCAATAACAATCCATTGTACGATATAATGGAACAGAAATATTGGAATTGGATTCAGTTTGGATTATCTATTCCAGTTGTATTTTATGCGACTTGGATGTTTTTTGAACGTGCTTATAGAAGTTTAAAAACGTGGAATCTCAATATGTTTACACTCATTGGAATCGGTGCAGGTGTAGCTTGGTTATTTAGCGTTTTTGGTATGTTATTTCCAGATATGTTTCCGGCACAGTTTAAAACTGAATCAGGTGCAGTCCACGTCTATTTTGAGGCAGCAACGGTTATTCTAACCTTGGTGCTTTTAGGACAGTTGTTAGAAGCGCGTGCACATAGCAAAACCAATTCGGCAGTAAAAGAATTATTAAAGTTAGCACCTAATAAAGCCATTAAAATGGAAGATGGTGAAGAAATTGAAGTCAGTATAGATAAGATAGAATTAAATGATATTCTAAAAGTAAAACCAGGTGATAAAATTCCTGTGGATGGTGTAATAACTGAAGGTAAAACAACTATTGATGAATCTATGATTACGGGAGAACCTATTCCTGTAAACAAATCTAAAGATGATAAAGTAAGTAGCGGAACAATTAATGGGAATCAATCATTCTTGATGAAAGCGGAAAAAGTAGGAAGTGATACGTTACTCTCACAAATCATTCATATGGTTAATGATGCGAGTAGAAGTCGCGCACCTATTCAAAATTTAGCAGATAAGGTATCAGGTTATTTTGTGCCAGTTGTAGTTCTTATTTCTATTATCACATTTATTGTTTGGGCAATTTGGGGTCCAGAACCAGTTTATGTGTATGCGTTTGTGAATGCAATTGCAGTACTAATCATTGCGTGTCCTTGTGCTTTAGGTTTAGCAACACCAATGTCTGTAATGGTTGGTGTGGGCAAAGGTGCTCAAAATGGTGTATTGATTAA
>NZ_FQYK01000006.1 GCF_900141715.1 Algibacter luteus
TGAACCTTTTTCTTTCCCAACTAAATAAGTAACATTTTATGAACTTCGCTAATCAACTCTACTGCTGTTTTTAGCGGGTGCAAACATACTACCTATTTTTAATTACGCAATGGCTTTTTTAAACTTTTTTTTGCCTTTTTTTTATATCACTTTTAACTGCCTTGTTTTCTGTTATTTATAAACCTTAATGTTATTTGCTTTTTTTTAATCTTGTAACTAAAAGCATCTAGGTACGGATTATATACTGTTAATTGATTAGCTATTTTGACCTGTGAATCTTGTAGGCTTGAATTGTTCTTTCTTTATGTGAACGGTATTGTTATGGTACCTAATCTTTCTATGGTGTCTAATCTTTATAACGTTATGCCCGCGTTAGGGATTGTAGTGGATAGCCCACAACGGAGGTACGACGCGAGGGCTTGAAACCCTTCGACTCCGCTCAGAATAAACTTCAGCCCGACCCCTTTGGGGAACGCACTAATGAATTTATACATATATATTGTGTGGGTTTGTTTATACTATTATCTTTGCAGCCTTAATTTAAATTATTTTAATGATACATATTACTTTACCTGATGGTAGCGTGAAGACTTTTGACGAGGGCGTTACACCAATGGATGTTGCTAAAAACATTAGTGAGGGGTTTGCGAGAAATGTTATTTCGGCAAATTTTAATGGTATAACTGTGGAAACTGCTACGCCATTGACCACCGATGGTTCTTTGGTTTTATATACTTGGAAAGATGACGAAGGTAAGACGGCATTTTGGCACTCTTCTGCACACGTTTTGGCTCAGGCCATTGAGGAATTGTATGATGGTGCTAAATTGACTATTGGTCCTGCGATTGAAAATGGTTTTTATTATGACGTAGATTTTGGCGAGCACACCATATCTGAAAAAGATTTTAAGACTATTGAAAATAAAATGTTAGAGATTGCTAGAGAAAAGCACGATTTTAATATGCGCTCTGTTAGCAAATCTGAAGCATTGAAACTATATAAGGACAACGTTTTTAAAACGGAATTGATAGAGAATTTGGAGGATGGCACGATTACGTTTTGTGATCATTCTACATTTACAGATTTATGTCGTGGTGGCCATATACCAAATACTGGTATCATTAAAGCCGTAAAAATACTGAGTGTTGCTGGTGCATATTGGCGTGGCGATGAGAACAAACCACAACTAATACGTGTTTATGGAATTTCTTTCCCGAAACAGAAAGAGCTTACTGAGTATTTAGAAATGCTTGAAGAGGCCAAAAAGCGTGACCATAGAAAGCTTGGTAAAGAATTAGAGTTATTTACATTTTCACAAAAAGTTGGTCAAGGTTTACCATTATGGTTGCCAAAAGGTGCGGCTTTACGTGAGCGATTAGAAAACTTTTTGAAGGCAGCACAGAAAAAAGCTGGATATGAAATGGTGGTGACACCGCATATTGGACAAAAGGAGCTTTATGTTACATCTGGACATTATGCCAAATATGGAGAAGATAGCTTTCAGCCGATATTAACGCCTAAAGAAGATGAAGAATTCTTGTTAAAACCAATGAACTGCCCACACCATTGTGAGATTTACAACAGTTCACAATGGAGTTATAAAGATTTACCAAAGCGTTATGCCGAATTTGGAACCGTTTATAGATATGAACAGAGTGGAGAATTACATGGTTTAACTCGTGTACGTGGTTTTACTCAAGATGATGCCCATTTGTTTTGTATGCCAGAACAATTAGATAAAGAATTTAAAGATGTTATTGATTTGGTGCTTTATGTGTTTGGCTCCTTAGGCTTTGAAAATTTTACAGCCCAGGTATCTGTAAGGGATCCTGAAAACCCAGACAAATATATTGGTGATGTCGCTAACTGGGAAAAAGCAGAACAAGCTATTATAAATGCTGCTACAGATAAAGGCCTTGATTTTGTTATTGAAGAAGGTGAAGCTGCTTTTTACGGTCCGAAGTTAGATTTTATGGTGAAAGACGCTTTAGGAAGGCGCTGGCAACTTGGAACAATTCAGGTAGACTACAACTTACCTGAACGTTTTGATTTGACTTATAAAGGTAGTGATAATGAGTCTCATAGACCTATTATGATACATCGCGCACCCTTTGGAAGTATGGAGCGATTTGTGGCATTATTGTTGGAGCATACTGGTGGTAATTTTCCGCTTTGGCTGATGCCAACGCAAGCAATTATTTTATCAATTAGTGAGAAATATGAAAAATACTCTGAAAAAGTTTTAAATTTGCTAGAAAATGACGAAATTCGCGCCCTTGTAGACCATAGAAATGAGACTATAGGGAAGAAAATCAGGGAAGCTGAAATGCAGAAACACCCCTATATGATTATCATTGGCGAACAAGAAGAGCAAGAAGGCAAAATAACTGTAAGACAACATGGTGGCGCAGATTTAGGCATGATATCAGTAGAAGCTTTCTCAAACATAATAAAAGAAGACATTAAAAAAACGTTGAAATCGTTTTAAAAAATAATAAGTTTAATTTAAAACCATAAAGCCATAGCAATTAGAAGAAGACAACAACCTAGAAGGGTTTCACAAGAAGATAAGCATAAGATTAACTCTAAGATTACTGCTCAAAAAGTACGTCTTGTAGGAGATAACGTTGAGATTGGTATCTATACCAAAGGAGACGCTATGAGAATAGCCAACGAGCAAGAATTAGATTTAGTAGAGATTTCTCCGAATGCTGATCCTCCTGTTTGTAAGGTTATGGATTATAAAAAGTTTCTTTACGAGCAAAAGAAACGTGATAAAGCTTTAAAGTCTAAGGCTACTAAAGTTATTATTAAAGAAATTCGTTTTGGTCCTCAGACTGATGATCATGATTACGATTTTAAAAAGAAGCATGCAGAGAAATTCTTAAAGGAAGGTGCAAAGCTAAAAGCTTTTGTATTCTTTAAAGGACGATCGATTATATTTAAAGAGCAAGGACAAATTTTATTGCTTCGTTTAGCACAAGATTTGGAAGAATTTGGAAAGGTAGAACAGATGCCACGTTTGGAAGGAAAACGTATGACCATGTTTATTGCTCCTAAGAAATAATAAAAAATTACTGAAATAAATTCAGTTGAAAATAATTAAGCGAAATAATTAAAAACTAGGAAAAGAAATGCCTAAAATGAAAACAAAATCTAGTGCCAAAAAGCGATTTAAGCTTACGGGTACTGGTAAGATTAAAAGAAAGCACGCTTTTAAGAGTCACATCTTAACAAAGAAGTCTAAGAAGCGTAAGCTTGCGTTAACCCATGATACATTAGTACATAAGGCTGACGAAGATAATATTAAAACGATGTTACGTTTAAAGTAACTAACGTTTTAATCGGTTAAAACAATTTATAAACCCTGGAGTTAGGCCATATTGAAAGTGTCAATTTATTGACCGCCTACTACAAAAAACAATTAAAATTATGCCAAGATCAGTAAATTCTGTAGCAAAAAGAGCCCGTAGAAAAAAGGTTCTAAAACAAGCAAAAGGTTACTTTGGACGTCGTAAAAACGTTTGGACAGTAGCAAAAAATGCGGTTGACAAAGCGATGCAATACTCGTATAGAGACCGTAGAAACAAAAAGAGAACATTCCGTGCTTTATGGATAACGCGTATTAACGCAGGAGCCAGAGAATACGGTTTATCATATTCTCAATTTATGGGGAAATTAAAAGCTAATGATATTGAATTAAACCGTAAGGTTTTAGCAGATTTAGCTATGAATAACCCTGAAGCTTTTAAAGCTATAATTAACAAAGTAAAATAAGGCGCTTTCGCCTATTGTAAAACATATTATTCGCTTAATAAAAAATCCGGTTCGCAAGAATCGGATTTTTTTATTTATTAATTATTTCAATGCGTTATATATACGAAGTAATATTAAGTTTGTAATTCAAAACGGTTTATATGAATTTATCTAAAATAAAATTGGTTGTGACCGATATGGACGGCACCTTACTAAACTCTAACCATGAAGTAAGTCCACTATTTTTTGAATTATTTGAACAGCTGAAAGAACACCATGTGTTGTTTGCAGCTGCCAGTGGCAGACCGTATTATAGTATTATTGAGAAATTAAGCGCCATTAAAAATGACATTATTGTTGTTGCCGAAAATGGAGGTATCGTTATAGAGAAAGATGAATTGCTATTATCGACACCAATAAATAAAACACATTTGCATGATATTGAATTATTAATAGATTCAAACAGCCACATTCATCCAGTGTTTTGTACAAAAAACAAAGGTTACTTTAAAAGTAACTCTGATGGTAATATCAAATTATTATCTGAATATTACCCATTATTTGAAGTTATTGAAAGTATTGATGACATAAAAGATGATATTATGAAGGTAGCGTTGTATCATGCCGAAGATTCAGAAAAGTACATATATCCGCATTTTGAACATCTTGAAAATGCTTATAAAGTAAAAATTTCCGGAAAGCATTGGTTAGATCTTTCAGATGAATTAGCTAATAAAGGTTATGCGATAGAATTATTACAGCGAAAATTTAATATATCACCAGATGAAACTCTAGTTTTTGGAGATTATAATAACGATATAGAAATGTTGAAAAAATCAACTTATAGTTTTGCGATGGAAAATGCACATGAAAATGTAAAAGAAATTGCTAATTATAAAACAAAAAGCAATAATGATTTTGGCGTTGAATATATTTTAGAAAAACTGATAAATTCAAAAACTAAGTTCCGAAAACAGTAATTACTATAGTTCTGGAGCCGCCATAATCTCTATGCTCACACAGATAAATACCTTGCCAAATACCTAAATTTAACTTACCGTTGGAAATTGGTATTAGCACAGAAGCTCCTAACATAGATGCCTTAATATGTGCAGGCATATCATCTGAACCTTCATAAGTATGTTTGTAATGCGATGCATTTTCAGGAACCATTTTGTTAAAGTGACTTTCGAAATCTTGTCTTACTGTAAAATCTGCGTTTTCGTTAATTGTTAAACTAGCCGAGGTATGTTTAATAAAAACCTGTAATTGCCCAATATTAAGTTGTTTAATTTCAGGTATGGCATTCAATACTTCGTTTGTAACTAAATGAAACCCTCTTGGTTGTGATTTTAATTTTATTTCTTTTTGAAAATACTTCACTTGTTTTTAATTTTAAATTTCATGAATACCATAAATTTTCAACTTGTCTTTCTTTCCTTTTAAAAGTAAATCTCCAATTTTTTCAGACTTATATTTCGATTTTAAATTTAAATCCTTTAATATATTTTCAGAGATTAGAAGTGATTGATTATACTTATTACAAGCCTCTTGTATTCTAGAGGTTGTATTTATGACATCGCCATGATAAGCTAGTTCTTTTTTTAATGTACCAACTTCAGTAACTATTAATTTTCCGCCATGAATACCTGCCTTAAAAAACGGTTCAATTTCATAATTTTTTAAATAATAATTTGAGCGTTTTACTAGAAGTTTCTGAAAATCAAAATACAAATCAATACATCTCCTGTTTTTTATACCTTTTTTATAATCCCAACTTAAAACTGCTTCGTCTCCAACATATTGATAAACTTCAGCATTATAACGTCCTATTATTCTATTAAGATCGAAAAAACAATCTTGTAGAAGTTGACTGTATTTATAATGTCCTAATTTTTCTGCTAAAGTTGTAGAAGATTTCAAATCTATAAACATAAATAAGCGTTCTTCTTCAATTGGTTTTCTGTACTTACCTGAAATCATATTGAATAAAACACCTCTACCAAATTTCTCATTCGCTAACTTAACAAATTGAAATACCAACGATGCTATGAAGAAATATGAGATGACCACCCAGAAAATTCCATTATTAAGCCACCAAGATATATCATTTACTAGGTCTATATCCATTTCAATTTCTGCAAGATTTATAATGAACAGAAATGAAAATACAAGTAATACTAAATAAATTATGGTCTTTAATAATATAGCTAAACCGAGGTAAATGTTTTTTGTTATTAGTTTTTCGAAAAGAAACTCAACTAAAGCATACACTGTACCTATAAGCACACCTAAAATAACCCCGAAATGTAACCAACTAAAAATATCACTCGTGTTATCTGAAACCGAATGTATAGCCTCTTGCTCTTCTCCGTAAGCAACAAAACGAATAAAAATAAATAAGAAAAAGGCTAACGTCCAAAACAGAATTGAATAAACAAATAGTCTTAAAAATTGTTTTAAATTATACATTTTAAAAATTTAATTTTATTTTTAATATACATAAAAACTGAGTTTATTGATAAATTACTTTGATCATTTTTAAATTGTAAATAATTTTACGCAACCAATTTACATTTTTTTCATCTTGTTAATGACAAACTACCTATTTATGAAAACTAAATTTCTTTTATTTTATTTATCTATCGGACTAATTGTTAGCTGTTTACCAGATAACAATATCAAAACGTCCGATCAAACGGAAACTATTATACAATGGCATTTAAATACTGTTTCTGGAGGTTTTGCTGGAGTAGATCACAATTTTGAAATGGGTGTAATCATATGGCAATTTGAAGACGCAAATGGTATACTGTATGTTGAAAACAACAATAACGATGATGACCTTGAAGATGGTTTTGATACAGGAATTTATCCTTATCGAGTCATACAAGATGAAGATTCTAGACTATACTTAGAAGTGGATGGAATTGATAATGGTTTACTTTCTATTTCGGATGAAGATGGTACTTTTACTCTAGACCAAAATACTAAATTATCGGGCTCTGGTGCTGACGGCTATATCTATACTTTTACCAGAGAAGTTGTTGTTATAGAATAATTAATTCGTTCTCTAGCCAATTTAGATTATTTCACTTTTTAAAAGTTTAATATTTTCAGTTACATCAAAAACTTGGATAGGTATTCTAGTGATTCAACATATTTGGGTATTACATTAGTTTTACTTTGAAATAATTTTAGAAGTCTTTATTTATGTTTTTTGTTTTTTCTTTTTTGCTGCTGGAAATAAAACATTATTTAAAATAAGGCGATAACCTGGTGAAGTTGGGTGCAAATCTAATTCAGTCTTGGCATCTCCTACTCTATGTTGATAATCTTCAGGATCATGCCCTCCATAAAATGTAAAAAAGCCTTTACCTTTTATACCATGAATATATTTGGCTTCTCCATTTGATTTTGTTTCTCCTAGCACCAACACGTTCGATTTTATTTCTTCTCTAGTAAAGGATGTGGTTTGTCCCATAAAACCTTTTACTAAAGCGGTGTGATTTTGACAAAGCATACTCGGAATTGGATCCCATTTAGCAGAAAATTCCATGAGTGAAAAATAATCAGCAGTCTTTGGAATCATGCGTTTTCTTGTCATATCAATAGAAGAAAACTCATAAATTTTTGGGTCTCGTTCTAAGGTATAATTAGTAAATGCAAAGGTTTTTTTATAATCAATTTTATTTTGATAACCGGCATCACTTCCATCGCCATCAAACATAGGCTCACAAATGTCTACACCTTCAGCAGATAAAGCAATATCAAAACTATCTGTTGCGCTACACATCGCAAACATAAATCCTCCTCCTATTACATAATCGCGAATTTTAAGAGCCACAGCCAACTTTTCTTGAGATACTTTATTATATCCTAAATTACTCGCTAATTCTTCTGCATCTTTCTTCTCTTGAATATACCAAGAAGCCGCTCTATATTGTGCATAAAATTTACCATACTGTCCTGTAAAATCTTCGTGATGCAAATGCAACCAATCAAAAGCTAATAACCCATCGTTTAATACCTCTTCATCATAAACCGTTTCATATGGAATTTCAGCATATTGCAAAACCATTGTTACGGCATCATCCCAGGGCTGTTTTCCTGTTGGGGTGTAAACCGCAATTTTCGGAGCTTTTTCTAAAACTACAGCTTCCATATTTTGACTCGGACTTGCTATTTCTTCTAGAATGCCTTCAGCTTTAGCGTTAGAAATAACTTCGAATGATACACCTCGAATTTGGCATTCTCTTCTGATAGCTTCGGTGTCTGGGAGTAAAAATGAACCTCCTTTGTAATTTAAAAGCCATTTAACTTTCAACTCTTTTTTGAGTGTCCAATAGGTTATTCCGTATGCTTTTAAATGGTTCTTTTGGCTATCTACATCCATAGGGATTAGGATGTATGAGGCAAACATAGGTGAATAGATAAGTAATAATAATATGAATAGGGCTTTCTTCATAGGTTGAAAGATACTCAAAAAATATGCCCGAGTAAAAACTTTATAAAAAATTTAGGTATTAAGAGTTCTATTAAAATGGTACTTCGTTATCCTCATCATCATTGAAAGAACTCCCAAATGCTTGATCTGGACTCGCTTTAAAGTTATCCGATTTAAACGTATCATCATTGGCGGCAGCATTCATTTTAGAATGAAACTCGAAAGGCGAATCAAAATCATCGAGATTATCAAACTTACCTAAATGCCCAATAAATTTTAATCGAATGTTTTCTAAACCACCGTTACGGTGTTTTGCAACAATAAATTCGGCTTGACCTTCTGTAGGTGAACGTTCTTCATCATCCCACTCATCAATTTTGTAGTATTCCGGTCTGTAAATAAAGCTTACAATATCGGCATCTTGTTCGATAGCACCAGATTCACGTAAATCTGAAAGTAATGGTCGTTTACTTCCACCACGAGTTTCAACCGCACGCGATAACTGCGATAATGCGATAACAGGTACATTTAATTCTTTCGCTAATGCCTTTAAGTTTCTTGAAATCATAGATATTTCTTGCTCACGATTTCCACCATGACTACTGCCACCAGTCATTAACTGTAAGTAATCAATCATGATTAATTTGATACCGTGTTGTGACGATAAACGACGTGCTTTTGCTCTTAAATCGAAAATAGAAAGTGATGGTGTATCATCAATAAATAGAGGTGCTTTTTCGAGTCCTTTAACTTTTACGTTTAATTGTTCCCATTCGTGTTTTTCAAGTTTACCGGTTCTTAATTTCTCAGAAGACAAGCCTGTTTCACTAGAAATTAAACGTGTAATTAACTGTACTGATGCCATCTCCAAAGAGAAGAAGGCCACTGGAATATTTTGATCTACAGCAATATTTCGTGCCATAGATAATGTTAATGCTGTTTTACCCATACCAGGACGGGCAGCCACAATGATTAAATCTGATGGTTGCCAACCTGAAGTTAATTTATCTAATTTATTAAAACCTGTTGGAATACCACTTAAACCTTCTTTATTTGAAATTTCCTCAATTTTCTTTTTAGCCTGAATGACTAAATCTTGAGCTGTTTCACTCGATTTTTTAATATTTCCTTGAGTGACTTCGTATAATTTCGCTTCAGCATTATCTAATAAATCGAAAACATCTTTAGTTTCGTCATAAGAATCTTCAATAATTTCACTAGAAATTTTTATTAAACTACGTTGAATAAATTTCTGTAAAATGATACGCGCATGAAACTCAATATGTGCAGAGGAAGACACTTTTTGGGTTAAGGAAATCAAATAAAAATCGCCTCCTGAAATTTCTAGCTTGGAATTTTTCTTTAATTGTGATGAAACGGTTAATAAATCCACCGGTTCACTATTTTCGAAAAGCTGAAAAATAGCTTCAAAGATATGTTGGTGGGCTTCTTTATAAAACGCTTCGGGGCTTAAAATATCAATAACTTCATCAACCCCCTTCTTGTCAATCATCATAGCGCCTAGCACAACTTCCTCTAAATCAAGAGCTTGAGGAGGGATTTTACCTTTCTCAAGATTGATTATGGTACTCTTGTCTATTTTATAGCCTCGTAAATGATTGGGTTGTTTCATAGCTACGAAAGTAATTAAAAAGAAGGTTGTTTTGTAGTTTTATTATATTTCTATGTTCACTACTCGTTAACAATTTAACTGTTAATAAGTTAAAAAAATTGTGGATAAGTACAAAAAAAACTGAAGATTAAACTTCAGTTTCTTAAAAGTTATTGATTTAAAAGACTTAATCTTTATAAACTCCCATTTGAGCATATTTATCCATACGCTGAGAAACCAAATCTTTTGGTGATAAGTTTTTAAGTTCGTCGTAACATTTTACGATAGTGTCACTAACAGATTTAAAAGTTTTCTCTCTATCGCGATGTGCTCCACCAAGTGGTTCTTTAATTATACCATCAATTAATTTTTGCTTTTTCATATCGGCAGCAGTTAATTTTAACGCTTCAGCAGCTTGTTCTTTATACTCCCAACTACGCCAAAGAATAGATGAACAAGATTCGGGAGAAATTACAGAATACCAAGTGTTTTCAAGCATGTACACTCTATCTCCTACTCCAATACCTAATGCGCCACCCGAGGCACCTTCACCAATAATTATCGTTATAATCGGCACTTTCAAGCGTGTCATTTCTAAAATGTTTCTTGCAATAGCTTCTCCTTGCCCGCGCTCTTCAGCTTCTAATCCAGGATAAGCACCAGGTGTATCTAGCAATGTTACAACTGGAATACCAAATTTCTCTGCAGATTTCATTAACCTTAAAGCTTTTCTATAACCTTCTGGATTAGCCATTCCAAAATTTCTATACTGTCTTGTTTTGGTATTAAATCCTTTTTGCTGACCAATAAACATGAAACTTTGGTCTCCTATTTTACCTAAACCGCCAATCATAGCTTTATCATCTTTGAAGCTTCTGTCTCCATGCAGTTCCAGAAAAGTATCCCCACAGATGGCTCTAATATGGTCTAAGGTATACGGTCTGTCTGGATGACGTGATAGTTGAACACGCTGCCAGGGACTTAAGTTTTTGTATATTTCTTTTTGAGCTACAGCAAGTTTCTTCTCAATTTGTTTACATGTCTCAGAAACATCGACATCGCTTTCTTCACCTATCACCTTGCATTTTGTCAATTGATCTTCTAGCTCTTTTATTGGGAGTTCAAATTCTAAATATTCCATAAGAAATTTATTTTTGACTTTTAAAATTTAGTTAGTGTACAAATATAAAAACTTTAATTGTGTTTAAACGCTAAGTATACTTTCTTTTTAGTTTTCTCTTGTTTTTCAAGATGGCATTTAAAAACACCACGCCAATAATTATGATTGCTCCGTAATAAAAGGAATTTGTCATTTTTTCCTTTTCGGGGAATAAAATAAGAGCTAAAATAATTCCATAAACAGGCTCTAAGTTATAAGTTAAAACTACAGTATATGGGCTAATTGTTTTCATGATATAGACTGATGCGATAAAAGCATATGCCGTACATATTGAAGCTAAAATGAAAAGATACCCAAAATCTAAATGACTCAGATTGAAAAACTCTACAGTAAAACCTTCGCCAAAAAATAAGAGGTACAAAGAAATAAATGTTACTCCGCTAATAAATTCATAAAAAGAAATTACCGTTGCCGTATGTTTTTTTAAAAAACTCCCATTAAGTACAGCAAATAAGGATGATAAAAAAGCTGATGAAATTCCTAAAATTATTCCAGTAAGATATTTTAATTCACTTTGTGTAATTATAAAAACACCTGTAATTACTAGTATCCCGAAAACTATTTCATAGCCAATTATGGCTCGTTTATAAATAATAGGCTCAATAATAGATGCAAAAAAAGCCCCAGTTGAAAACATAGCTAAAGCAATAGATATATTGGCTTCATCGATACTTCCAAAAAAGGTTATCCAATGTAAGGCTATAATAATTCCTGCAATTGACAGTCGTAAAACAGATTTTAAATCAATTTTTAAGTTAACCTTCGCTATTTTAATGTAAATGAATATTAAAATGAACGCTATTACCATTCTATACCATACTAAAGAAATGGCCTTTATAGTAATTAACTCACCTAGTATAGCAGTAAAACCAGCTATAAAAACTAAGAAATGTAAGTGTAGAAAATTTTTAACCTTAGCGTTTGGCATTGTACAATAAGTATATTGCTAAAATACCAAAAATGACATTAGGAAACCATACGGCAATTAAAGGCGGGAAGTCTGATTGTTCTGCCATGACACCAAAAATTTTATCAAAAAACACAAATACCATAGCGATACATATCCCTACAGCAAGGTTTACTCCCATTCCTCCTCTTCTTTTAATAGAAGAAACGGCAACAGCAATAATGGTTAAAATAAATACCGAAACAGGCAAACTCCATTTTCTATATAACACGAGCTTAAATCGCCCAACATTTGAAGATCCTCGTGCTTCTTCCTTAGCAATAAAATCTCTTAATTCGCCATACATTTTTGTTTCAGCAGCATAAATCACAGGAATTAAATCATCAACATCAAAAGAGAAAAGCGTATCCTTTCTTCTTATAATTTCAAGCTCATCGGTATGTTCTCCAATGTCTCTTTTTACATAGTTAGTTAATCTGTAAACAGTATCATTAGGCATATACCTTATACTGCTCGCTGTAATTTTATATTGAAGTTTATTATCTTCAAAATGTTCTAAAGTAAAGTTATTACCTACATTGTTTTTAACATCAAAATTACTTACATAAATAATTTCTTGGTCATTTATCTGTCTAAAAACATTGGTAGTTTCAATTGCACTTTTTCCTTTCTTAAAATATTTATATGAAAAATCATTAAAGCCTTCACTTGCTTTTGGCGCTAAAAATAATCCTAAAACTATTGAAAAAAGTGCCACAAAGGTAGCACCAATCATATAAGGTCTTAAAAATCTTGTAAATGACACACCTGAACTTAAAAAAGCTATTACCTCTGTATTGTTAGCTAATTTTGAAGTGAACCAGATTACCGAAATAAATAAAAACAGCGGAAACAGTAAATAAACAAAGTAAACAGTAAAATCTAAAAAGTAAATCATTACCTCACCGAATGGCACTTCGTTTTCGAGAATTTTACCAATTTTTTCAGCTATATGCACTGTAATCATTATTGGAATAAATAACAATAATAGCATGGTGAAAGTAATCAAATATCGTTTTAATATGTACCAGTCTAATATTTTCATTAATGCCTATAAACGATTGTTCATTTGTTTAACCATTTGATCTTTCCAAGTATTGAAATCTCCTGCTAATATATGTTTTCTTGCTTCGCGAACCAACCATAAATAAAAGCCCAAGTTATGAATGGTTGCTATTTGTTTTCCTAATAACTCATTAACAGTGAATAAATGTCTCAAATAAGCTTTTGTATATTCAGTATCCACAAAAGTGATTCCCATCTCATCAATTGGTGAAAAATCATCAGCCCATTTCAAATTTTTAATATTTATACTTCCATGAGCCGTAAACAACATACCGTTTCTAGCGTTTCTGGTTGGCATAACACAATCAAACATATCTACACCTAACGCAATATTTTCTAAAATATTGATTGGTGTCCCCACGCCCATTAAATATCTTGGTTTATCTTCCGGCAAAATAGAACAAACTACATCGGTCATGGCATACATTTCTTCAGCAGGTTCGCCAACTGATAATCCTCCAATGGCATTACCAACAGCGCCTGCATTGGCAATGTATTCAGCTGATTGCTTTCTCAAATCTTTATAAGTACTCCCTTGCACAATTGGGAAAAAAGCTTGGTTATAATCATATTTTAATGGTGTTTTTTCAAGATGATTTACACATCTATCAAGCCACCTATGTGTCATGTGCATGGAACGTTTTGCATAATTATAATCGCAAGGATAGGGTGTGCATTCATCAAAAGCCATAATAATATCTGCACCTATTGAACGTTGAATTTCCATTACATTTTCTGGTGTAAACGTATGGTAGCTTCCATCAATATGAGATTTAAATTTGACACCTTCTTCTTTAATTTTTCTATTTGCAGACAAAGAATACACTTGATAACCACCAGAATCGGTTAAAATATTTCTATCCCAATTCATGAACTTATGCAACCCTCCAGCCTGCTCTAAAATGTTGGTTTGAGGACGTAAGTATAAATGATAAGTGTTACCGAGAATAATATCTGGGTTTATATCTTCTTTTAATTCACGCTGATGTACGCCTTTTACTGTTCCTACAGTACCAACAGGCATAAAAATTGGTGTTTCTATAACACCATGATCTGTAGTTATTTTTCCGGCTCTAGCTTTACTTTGAGCATCTTTTGCGTGCAATTCGAATTTCATTGAAAGTAATTATAAGCAGCAAAGATAAATAACTGAAAAAAGAAAATGATTGTATTAAAAAGAAAATAAAATACTTTTGGCAACGTTTTTGATATTGTTAATGAAATCTAAAAAAACGAACATTATGAAAAGTTTGCAAAACTTTCGCGAACGCTTAAAACCTTTTAGCGTCGTGAACAAGAATTTATTTTTTATTTTATTTATTGCCATTGTTATTCCAAATGTTTCTTTGGCTCAAACCGCTCAAGGTATTGGATTAAAGGCCGGTTTAAATTATAACGCTAATGGTGATTATTTTGAATCTATTAATGATAACTACAGGAACCCCGACAGAAATGTAGGTTATCACATTGGATTATTTGGGAAAATTGGAAATCAAGTATTTTTTAGACCTGAAATAATCTATACTAGTACCAAAAGTGATTATGATGATGATAGTTTCGAAATGCAAAAGCTTGACGCACCGTTATTGGTAGGTTTAAAAGTATTAGGACCAATTAGCGTATTTGGAGGCCCTTCGTTACAGTATATTTTAGATACTGAATTTGATGGTATTGCTATTAATAATGTAGAAGAAGATTTCTCCGTAGGATTAAATTTTGGAATCGGGCTTAACTTTAAAAAATTGGGTATTGATTTAAGATACGAACGTGGGTTTACTGATAACGAAGCTACTTTTATTGGAAACAATGGTATTAGTACGGATAGATTAGATACCAGACCGGATCAATTAATTTTGAGTTTATCGTTATTATTATAGATATACATTTAAACAAAAAAACCTCGCTAACGCGAGGTTTTTTTATTTTAAAATACATTTATTCATCATCTAAATAATCATAAATTCCATCTGAA
This sequence comes from Algibacter luteus, assembly GCF_900141715.1. Lineage (GTDB taxonomy): Bacteria > Bacteroidota > Bacteroidia > Flavobacteriales > Flavobacteriaceae > Arenitalea > Arenitalea lutea. The sequence continues at coordinate 14,979 of NZ_FQYK01000006.1, forward strand.
TCAGAATCTGTAAAGGTTATTATGGTACCAGTATATGTTCCATCTGTTTCTTTTGATATTTTATTTAAAAGAACTTGGTTAGATTCCAACGGCAAGTTTTTAATTTCTTCAATAGTTGCTCTATTTTCAGTTGTTACAACAATTTCATCTTCGGTTAAAATACCATCGCCGTCATCATCAGTATCAAAATAATTTGGTGCACCATCGCCATCTGTATCATCATCTGTTTCATCAGTTAAATCATCAAAGTTAACATCAAAAACTGCGTCGCTTCCTGGTGTACCATCCCCTTTAAACAAATCTTCTAAATAAGAAGGGATGCCATCGCCATCATGATCATTTTGAAAAGTAGCAATCAATTCAAATTTAAAAATAAGAGGTGCGTATGAAGACCCAGGTACTGCAGATGAAAAATAAGCTAATCCTGAAGGTAAAAACATAACACCTAAACCACTATTTACAAAATTTACTGTGCCATCGCCATTTTCATTGTAGCTCTCAGCCGTATTAAATTCTGGCAAAACCAATCGCCATCCTTGAATTAAGGAAACTAAATCAAACGGGTCGTCACCTAATGCATTCACTCTACTGTCAAACACCTCATTATCTAAAGTAAAACCTTCGTAAGTTACTACAACATTATCGGCAAAAGTTGGCTTATCGATACCGCCGCCGTCATTTAATCTTAAAACATAGTAATCGTAATCAGTATCTTCATAAACAGCTTGCTTTGTTAGTACAGCGTTTATTAACAATGAATCTGCATCGCTAGAAATAATCTCGTCTGTGATTTTGGTAATTTCAATGTCTGCTAAATTAAGGTCAGTGCTACTTCCATCAAAAGCACTTTTGTTAAAATAATGAGTTTCTAAATAGTCTATAATAGAATCATTATCACTTATTTGTTGCTCCGCTCTATCACGTATTTCAATGGTCACAATATTTCCGTCGTCATCCTTTTTACAAGAAGCAAATACAACAACAAAACTTAATATATAAAAACCAATTTTTCTTAAACTCATTATTCCTTATTTTTGAGGCTGCAAGATACAATTTTAAAACATTCTTGCACAACAAAATTAACGCCCTTTAACACATTAATTGTATGCGTGTAGATAAGTATTTATGGTGTATTAGGTATTATAAAACAAGGACCTTAGCGACTACCGCTTGTAAAAAAGGACAAATTAAAGTTAATAACGATCTAGCTAAACCTAGCAGAGAAGTATTTCCGCAGGATATAATTGAGCTGAGAAAAGATCAAATTAATTATAAGTTAAAAGTTAATGATATTCCTGAGAGTAGAGTTGGCGCCAAATTAGTAGATATTTATAGAACAGATACCACGCCAAAAGAACAATTTGAAGCTCGAGAACTTTTAAAATACTCTAAAGATTATTACAGAAAAAAGGGTGTGGGTAGACCGACTAAAAAAGACCGAAGAGATATTGATGATTTTACAGATGAAACTTCATTAGAAGATATTTAATTTTAATTGCATTTGAGGCCTTTAAAAACTAGAGAATACAAATAAAAATGAGTAATTTTATACTTTAAATTGACAAACACCCTATGGAAGTAAAAGATAACATCATCCTTAATCATAACGAAATTAAACACAAAATAAGGAGAATTGCTTTTCAAATATATGAAAGTAACGTAGATGAGAAGGAGGTTATACTAGCTGGAATTGATAAAAATGGATTCGTATTTGCAAAAAAAATAAAATCCGAATTACAAAAAATTTCCGATATTGAACCCATTCTTTGTAAAGTTAGTATTGATAAAAAGAATCCATTGGCAGAAATAAAAACTTCTATTGCTGCTGAAGATTTCAAAAACAAATCAATTGTATTGGTTGACGATGTTTTAAATTCTGGAACTACCTTAATTTATGGCGTAAAACACTTTTTAAGCGTACCACTAAAACAGTTTAAAACAGCTGTATTAGTGAATAGAAATCATAAAAAATACCCTGTAAAAGCAGATTTTAAAGGTATTTCGCTTTCTACATCATTACATGAGCATGTACAGGTAGTATTAGAAGGCAAAAAATTTGAAGTTGTTTTAGAATAATTCAAGAATAATATCTTCTACAATATCATCCTTAGACTTATTATCAATAGAAACTTGAATTTCTGCTTGGTTATAAAACTGAACACGTTCAAACAAATGTTTTCCAATAAACTCGGTCATTTCTGTTTCAGTTTCTATGTGAGCTATTAATGGGCGTGTTGCCTTCTTTCTCATTAATTTTTCTACCAAAGTATTTAAAGAAGCCTTTAAATAGATACTCTTAACATTTTTTGAGTTAAGAATAACATCCATATTACCGCTGTAACAAGGCGTACCACCACCAACGGATAAAACCCTGTTTTTTTTAGATTTTAATAATTTATTTAAATAAATAGATTCTTGCTTTCTAAAATAAATCTCTCCTTTCTCTTTAAACACCTCAGTTACAGACATGTTCTCTTTTTCTACAATATAATCATCTAAATCAATGAATTTATAATTCAATTTTTTTGCTAATTTCTTTCCAACAGACGTCTTTCCGGAAGCCATATACCCAATTAATACAATGATCATTTTTTCGCTATAAATTGATTATTAAAAACATACGCATTTGCTGCACAAAAAAACGAAAATTTCTTTAAAAAAAGTATTGTTTTATTAATTAAACATTTTATATTTGCACCCGCTAACGGCAGTATGTTAGTTATTGAAATAATGACCTGGTAGCTCAGTTGGTAGAGCATCTCCCTTTTAAGGAGAGGGTCCTGGGTTCGAGCCCCAGCCCGGTCACAAGAAAAAAGTTAAGCGTTATTGCTTAACTTTTTCTATTTTTACTCACCTCATTAATGCGCACGTGGCGGAATTGGTAGACGCGCTGGCTTGAGGGGCCAGTATCCGTTTTAGGATGTGGAAGTTCGAATCTTCTCGTGCGCACTTTATAGTGTATCATTTCCTTACTTAGTTTATTATTTCAACACGTAATAAATTATATTTTTATTACTTTGAACTGATGTGATTTTTACTATTTAATCATTAGTAAAACATCGGGTTTTAACAGAAACAAATTTTGATTAATAAAACTTTTTTGCTAATTCTCAATTAATATTAGTATTTTTGTTTAACAAAATATAAATTTTGATGAACAATATTAAGGTTAATTTTAGTATTAAGGATTTAGAGAACCTAACAGGCATAAAGGCTCATACCATTCGTATTTGGGAAAAAAGATATAATCTTTTAAGTCCAGATAGGTCTGATACCAATATTAGAAATTACAGTTTAACAAGTTTTCAGAAGCTTTTAAATATTTCTTTTCTCAATAATAATGGTATTAAAATTTCTAAAATCGCAAATCTCAGTGAAGAAGAAATCCCGATAAAAGTTAGAGAAATTGCCTCTAGAGCCAAAGTTGAAGATCATGCCATCAACGCCTTGAAAATGGCTATGATTAATTTTGATCAAGTTTTGTTTTACAGCACCTACAACAACCTACTCGAAAACAAGACTTTCAGTGAAATTTTCTATTCTGTTTTTCTTCCTTTGCTTAATGAAATAGGACTATTATGGCAAACAGACACAATAACGCCTGCACACGAACACTTTCTATCTGTTCATATAAAACAAAAAATTCTCTTAAATACAGAACGTATCCAATTATTAGAACCTAAACCAGATTCTAAGACCTTTGTACTTTTCTTACCCGAAAATGAAATTCACGATATCGGACTGTTATTTATAAACTATCAATTACGCAGTAAGGGTTATCATACTATTTTCTTAGGAGAAAGTGTTCCTATGGCAAGTTTAACCGATTTGTTAGAGTTTTTTGATGAAGTAACCTTTGTATCTTACTTTACAGTATATCCTGAAGCGAAAGATATACCAAAATACTTAAATGACTTCAATGAATTACTATTAAGGAAAGAGAATACAAAATTATATTTACTAGGAAAAAAGCTTTCTGAAGTTGAAACGAATAGCCTTCCTAAAAAAATGAGTACCTTCAATTCTATAGAAAATTTGGTAAAAGAGTTGTAAATATTTGATTTTGTTTAACTTTTTACTATATTTGTTAAACATTATGAAATCAACAATCAACATTATAGGTTCCGGGTTTTCTTCATTAGCAGCATCTTGTTATTTAGCAAAAGCTGGTTTCGAGGTTACAATCTTTGAAAAAAACAGTACTATCGGCGGAAGAGCCAGACAACTTATCAAAGATGGTTTTACCTTTGATATTGGTCCAACTTGGTATTGGATGCCCGATGTCTTTGAACGCTTTTTTTCTGATTTTAACAAAAAACCATCGGATTACTACACCCTAGAAAAATTAAACCCTGCTTACAGTGTTTATTTTGGAAAAGATGACTATATCACGATTGAAGATACTTTAGAAAAAATTAAACTTGCTTTTGATAAAGAAGAACCTGGCAGTTCAAAAAAGCTCCAAAAATTTATAGATACCGCAAAAAACAATTATGATATTGCTATAAAAGACTTGGTTTATAATCCTGGGGTTTCACCTTTAGAATTAATTACTCCGGCAACAATTAAAAAAATCAACCAATTCTTTAGTACTATAAAGAAGGATGTCAGAAAAGAATTTAAAAACGAAAGGTTAGTTAAAATTCTTGAATTTCCAGTCCTATTTTTAGGCGCCAAACCAAGTGATACCCCTTCATTTTATAGTTTTATGAATTATGCCGATTTTGGATTAGGCACTTTTCATCCTAAAAAAGGCATGTATCAAGTAATACTGGCTATGGAACATTTAGCTAAAGAACTTGGAGTTAATATAAAGGTAAATGCACCTGTTGAAAGCATACTTATAGAGAACAAAGAAGCAAAAGGATTAGTTTCAAACGGAACCAATTATTATTCAGATATTGTAGTAAGTGGTGCAGACTATCATCATACAGAAACACTTATTGATTCATCATTAAGGCAATATTCCGAGAGTTATTGGGAAAAGAAAACATTTGCTCCTTCTTCACTCCTCTTTTACGTAGGGTTCGATAAAAAATTAGAAAATGTAAATCATCACACCTTATTTTTCGATGTTGATTTTGATGTACATGCCAAAGCCATTTACGATAACCCAAAATGGCCTAAAGACCCATTATTTTATGCGAGTTTCCCGAGTATAACAGATGATAACGCTGCCCCCGAAGGCAAAGAAGCAGGAATATTTTTAATTCCATTAGCTCCTGGTTTAGAAGATACTCCCGAATTAAGATCTGAATATTTTGATAAAATAATCAATCGGTTTGAACATTTAACTTCTCAAGACGTTAAGAAAAGTATTATATTTAAGGAGAGTTTTTGTATTAATGATTTTATAAACGACTATAACTCATATAAAGGAAATGCATATGGTATGGCAAACACGCTTTTGCAAACCGCGTTTCTAAGACCAAAAATTAAAAGTAAAAAGGTTAATAATTTATTTTTTACCGGACAATTAACGGTTCCTGGACCGGGTGTTCCTCCATCATTAATTTCAGGAAAATTAGTAGCCGATTTAGTAACAAAACACCATAGTATTTTAGTATGAAGTCATTATTCGATACCGTTTCTTACAATTGTAGTAAGCTAGTCACAAAAACGTATAGCACGTCTTTTTCATTAGCTACAAAAATGTTATATAAATCAATTAGACACGATATTTATAACATATATGGCTTTGTGCGTTTTGCTGATGAAATCGTAGACTCTTTTCATGATTACAATAAAGAAGAGCTTTTTGATAGATTTTCTGAAGATCTGGAGTTAGCATTGAAAGATAAAATAAGTTTAAATCCCATATTGAACTCATTTCAATATACGTTTCATAAATACCAGATTGACAAGGCTTTAGTTGATGCTTTCATGCAAAGTATGAGGCTCGATTTACACAAAACCACCTATTTAACTGAAGATGAATACAAAGCATACATCTATGGGTCTGCAGACGTTGTTGGCCTAATGTGTCTAAAAGTATTTGTTAATGGGAATGACGAAAAATATAATGAACTCAAAGAATCTGCAATGGCATTAGGTTCAGCCTTTCAAAAAGTAAATTTCTTAAGAGATTTAAAAGCTGATTTTGAAGGTTTAGATAGGACCTATTTTCCTAACACCGATTTAAAAAATTTAAATGAATTATCGAAACAAGAAATAATAAATGATATCGAAAATGATTTTGAAGCAGGATTAAGCGGTATTAAAAAATTACCTATTGAAGCTAAATTTGGTGTTTTTATGGCATACAGGTACTACAAACAATTATTAAAAAAGCTTAAAAGAACACCCGCATTAAAAATAAAAGATTCTAGAATTCGCGTCTCAAACCCGAAAAAAATCGAGCTTTTAATGCGTAGTTATGTAAAATATCAATTAAATTTATTGTAAAATTTCAAACATGCATACTTTCTATTGGATACTTATATTTTTAGGCACCTATGGCTTTATGGAGTTTATGGCGTGGTTTACCCATAAATATATTATGCACGGATTTTTGTGGAGTTTACATAAAGATCATCATCATAAAGACCATGATAGTTGGTTTGAACGAAATGATGCTTTCTTCATTTTTTATGCAGTGGTTAGTATCGGTTTCTTTTTACTTTGGAAATACACCAGTTTTTGGGCAGGCTTACCTATCGGACTTGGTATTTTTGCTTACGGATTATCATACTTCATTGTGCATGATATTTTTATCCATCAGCGTTTTAAACTGTTTAGAAATGCCAATAATTGGTATGCTAAAGGCGTAAGACGCGCACACAAAATTCATCATAAACACTTAGGTAAAAAAGATGGTGAGTGTTTTGGGATGCTATTTGTACCTTTTAAATATTTTAAAAAGTAGTTTACACTTCAAACTAATGGCAAATAATACCCATTTCGATTATATCATTATTGGAAATGGTTTAGCTGGGTTACAGCTTGCTCTAAAATTGGCATCGGATACTTTTTTTGATAACAAAAACATCGCGTTAATTGATGCATCACCTAAAAATAGTAACGATAAAACGTGGAGTTTTTGGGAATCTGGTAAATCTCAGTGGGATACTATAACCCATAAAACTTGGAGTAAAGCATCGGTTATAACTAATAAAAAGCACATCAATTTAGAGTTAAATCCATATACGTACAAAACCGTTCGGGCAATAGATTTTTATAATTATGCGAAGCAAATGCTTTCAGTTAAAGAAACCTTTAATTTTATAATTGAGAAAGTTGAAACGGTGACAGAAGTTGATAACGTATCTGTAAAAACTAACACAAATACATATTCAGCTTCTCACGTTTTTGACAGTAGAATTCCTGATGCATTTTCCCTTCTTTCAAAAAAGCATATTTCGATTATTCAACATTTTAAAGGCTGGGTTATAGAAACTAAAAAAAACGTATTTAAGTCTGATTCCATTACCATGATGGACTATCGATTAAAGGACAGCAACCAAACTACATTTACCTATGTGCTACCCTTTTCTGAAAATACAGCTCTAGTAGAGTTCACTTATTTTACATCAGATTTGGTTAGTGAAACTACGTACGATTCTTTTATAAAAAAATACATTAGTGATTACCTTAATATTGTAGACTATAAAATTATAGAAACTGAAATGGGTCAAATACCCATGACTAACTTTCCATTTGAAAGCTATAACACAAATAGCAAAACAAAAATAGGAACTGGTGGCGGTTGGGTTAAAGGGTCTACTGGGTATTCTTTTAAACACACTGAGAAAAAAGTCTCAAAAATTATAGAAAATTTAAAAGCCAATAAAAACCCTTCAGCGCGCTTATTTAAACGTCGATTTAAGTTTTATGATAAAGTATTCTTGAAAGTTTTAAAAGATGAAAACCAAAGAGGAGAATGGATATTTCAACAGTTTTACAATAAAAATTCTATACAAACCATGTTCCGGTTTTTAGATGAAGAATCAACAGTAATTGAAGAAATTAAAATCATGTATTCTTTATTTTCTTGGAGTTTTATAAAGGCCTTTTTTAAAACGTTTTAAAGTTTTAATAAATCGTCAATAGAAGTTCGGACTTTGTCGCTATTCCAATTGGCTGCTCCAGTTTTATCAATAACAATATGTCCTTCTTTATCTAAAAGAAATGTTCTTGGAATACTTGTTACATCAAAGTTGCTAGGATATTGAGTCAATGGGTTAAACACTTCAAAAGTGTAGCCTTTCTTTTTAATAAACTCGTTAACTACTTGAAAATCTTCATTAGATACAAAAACAAAGTCAATTTTACCGCTATAATCTTTATAAAGAGCTTCCATACTGGGCATTTCAGCAATACATGGCGGACACCAAGTAGCCCAAAAATTAACCAAAATAACTTTTCCTTTTAGGTCTTGAAAATTTAGAACGGTACCCTCACTGTTTTTAAGTAACCAATTGTAATCTTCAAGAGTTTCTTGTTTAGACGTATTGATTGTAGAAGGACTAAATACTGCTAAACTTTTATGCAACAAAACCTGTATTGGCTGTCTTGTTTGAGGAATTATTAATAAACCAATAATTATAAAAAAAATAATATTTTTTATTTTACCTTTTGTTAATTTCATGGTTTAAAAATCAAAAAACCTTCTAAATGAAGGCTTTTTATATTTAATATTATTCTTCTTCGTTTGAAGCTTCTTCTTCAACTACTTCTAAATCGTTGAGCATATCGTGCTGTTGCAACAAGTTATACCATTGTATTACTTTCTTAATATCGCTAGCATATACTCTATCTTCGTCATAATCTGGCAGAACATCAAAGAAATATTCTTCTAATTTATCTTTACTATCTTTTGGCTTAACAGATGTTGGCTCTCCGTTTTCTTTCTTTTTTATATTTAGAAAAACTTGACGTAAAGGCACTTCTTCTGTTAAAGTATAAATTGCAATCTCACTTAATACACTTACATTGCTTTGTATACTTACAGAAATTCGTTTATTGTCTACTAATGATTCAGCAACAAAACCACCACGCGTTTGAGTTATTAACTTATATAACCCTGGTTTTCCTGAAATTGAAATTACTTTATCTAAACTCATAAATTATGTTTTAAAAAGGGGCAAATATCAAATGTTTATTAATGTATTGCAAGTATTATCGTTTCTTTTTTTCATCGGGAAAACGCATTCTGTAATCTACATTTATTTTCCCTTTAGAGATGTTGGTTAACTTGCCTTTTATTAATCTCTTTTTTAGGCTAGATAATTTATCGGTAAATAAAATACCTTCTATATGATCGTACTCATGCTGAATTACTCGAGCTATTAATCCGTTATAAGTTTCTTTATGCGGATTAAAGTTTTCGTCTAAATATTCAATTGTAACAATTGGTTTTCTAAAAACATCTTCCCTTACATCCGGGATACTTAAACAGCCTTCGTTAAATGCCCACTCATCACCCGCTTCTTCAACAATTTTAGCATTTATAAAAACACGCTTGAACCCTTTTAACAACTCTTTTTCTTCATTTGTAAAATCTTCATCTTCTGAAAAAGGTGCTGTATCCACTAAAAACATTCTAATTGGCAAACCTATTTGGGGTGCAGCAAGACCTACTCCAGCTGCATTATACATAGTCTCAAACATACTTTGTAAAAGTGTATCGAAATTAGGATAATCTTTCGTTATCTCTTTTGCCTTCCTCTTTAATACAGGGTCTCCGTATGCTACTATTGGTAAAATCATGCTGTGTTTAATTAAATCTTTGCAAAAATACAATACTTATATATTTTGTATTGTATTTAACAAAAATTTATTCTTTTAAGAAATAAATTATTTTGAGTATAAATAACTTTGTAGAATAAGAGTAGCGCTTATTTCGTCTATAAGAGCTTTATTTTTTCTTTGATTCTTTTTTAGTCCACTATCAATCATGGTTTGAAATGCCATTTTAGAGGTAAATCGTTCGTCAACACGCTTAATAGGGATTTTAGGAAAAGCCTTCTCCAATTTAGTAATAAAAGGTAAAATGTGAGTTTCACTTTCAGAAGGCGTATTGTCCATTTGCTTTGGTTCGCCAACTAAAAACAATTCAACAGTTTCTTTTGCAGTGTATTCTTTTAAAAATTGAAGCAACAATTTAGTTTCAACTGTAGTTAAACCAGATGCTATAATTTGCATTTCGTCAGTTACTGCCAACCCTGTTCGTTTGGTTCCAAAATCAATTGCTAGTATTCTTGCCATTTATTTTTTATGTAAAAGTATAATAATAAAATAACAAAGGCTATCCAGATGGATAGCCTTTACTCAATAGTTAACCTTAATTATTAATACTTGAACATTATTTTTTAAGCTCTAACAGCTTTATTTATTTCTTTAAAAACTAAATTGATATTACTTACTTTTCTTTTACGGTTTAAGTAAATTCTAATATCACTAGTACTTCGTGCAATCGTTTCATTAAATTCTGAAACATCAATTAATAATGAATCATCATTTACAGTATTAGTCTCTACCATCATAGTAGCTATTTCAGCATCTACAGAAAAAGAAACAGTCTTATTAGTTTCTATTGCATCTACTTCAGAAGCACTTTGTGCATTTCCGAAAGAGAAAGAAAGTAATAAAATTAATAATATGTAAATATTTGTTTTCATCTGTTTATCATTGTTTGATGATTCAAATATATATCGAGTTGTTATGTTTTGAATAAAAAATTAGTTGTACGAGCCAGTATTTTCGATAACTAGAGCAGCGGTAAATTTTTACCGATAAATGGTTTAAATACAATTTTTAACGCTCAAATACAAGCTGTCCTGCTTTTAGTCGAGTAATCGATTAGTCTAAAAGATGAAAAGCACTATTTATCCATAAAAAGCACATACAGAATTGAATAATTTTCATTGAAATGAGCTTATTATTATTTCTTATTCAATGACTTTTTGAAGGATAGCCATTATATTTGCCAAAAATTATAAATCAATGACTGAACTACAACAAATCATAGAGAACGCTTGGAATAACAGAGCGCTTTTAAAAGAAGAGGAAACAACCACAGCTATTAGAAACGTAATCGATTTGCTAGACAAAGGTGAATTACGTGTTGCAGAACCAACAACAGACGGTTGGCAGGTTAACGAATGGGTTAAAAAAGCAGTTGTTTTATATTTCCCAATTCAAAAGATGGAAACTCTAGAAGCTGGTATTTTTGAATATCATGATAAAATTCCGTTGAAAAGAAATTATGCTGAACGCGGCATTAGAGTAGTTCCTAACGCTGTAGCAAGACATGGCGCTTATATTTCTCCAGGAACTATATTAATGCCTAGTTATGTAAATATTGGTGCATATGTTGATGAAGGTACCATGGTTGATACTTGGGCTACTGTTGGAAGCTGTGCACAAATAGGTAAAAATGTACATTTATCTGGTGGTGTTGGTATTGGTGGTGTTTTAGAGCCATTACAAGCTGCTCCTGTAATTATTGAGGATAATGCCTTTATTGGTAGCCGTTGTATTGTTGTTGAAGGCGTACGTGTTGAAACCGAAGCTGTTTTAGGTGCTGGAGTTACTTTAACTATGAGTACTAAAATTATTGATGTTACTGGCGACAAACCAATTGAATATAAAGGACTTGTACCAGCGCGTTCTGTAGTTATTCCTGGAAGTTATGCCAAAGAATTTCCATCAGGAACATTTAACGTACCATGTGCTTTAATTATTGGTAAACGTAAAGAAAGCACCAATAAGAAAACAAGTTTAAACGATGCTTTACGTGAACATAATGTAGCGGTTTAATTTAAGCAACGAATTAAAATAAAAATAAGATCAGCTTTATGTAAGTTGGTCTTATTTTTTTTCAAACAATTTCTACTTTAAATTTAATATTAAACTACCTTGTAGTTTTATTTTATATTTGTCAAAATTATTCGCATAATGCTTAAAAACATACGTAAGTTCAGCATGAGGATGTTGAGAAAATTAAAGTTTTTACCTCCAAAAACTTATGCTCACTTTCTTTATGAACATTACACCGGAAAAAAATTAAATCTCGAAAATCCACAAGAATTTAATGCCAAAATACAATGGCTTAAAGTTTTTTATCACCCTGACATCTTAACACAATTGGTAGATAAATATGCAGTAAGAGCATATGTTGAAGCAAAAATTGGTGCACAATATTTAAACGATATTTATGGCGTTTATGACCATCCAAAAGAAATAAATTACGACGATTTACCTGTTAAATTTATAGTAAAAGCGACCCATGCCAGTAGTTATAATTTAATTGTTCGAGATAATGAAAATCTAAATAAAGAGAAAACCAGCAAACTTTTTAAAAAATGGCTAAATAAAAGTCAGTACTATCGAACAGGTCAAGAATGGGCATATAAAAACGTAAAACCTCGATTAATTATTGAAAAGCTTTTAAAAGATGAAGGCGGAATATCTTTAATTGATTACAAATTTTATTGCTTTAAAGGGAAAGCTAAGTTTTTAGAGGTACATTTAGATAGAGAACAAAATCATAAACGTGGATTTTATGATTTCGAATTTAACCCTCTGCCATTTAGATATGTATCTCTTAAAAAAAGTATTTCATCGGAAGTTGAAAAACCAAGCAATTTAGAAGAAATGATAAAATTATCTGAAATCTTAGCTGGTAATTTCCCATTTGTTCGAGTTGATTTTTACTCTATTGAAGGCAAAAGCGTTTTTGGCGAAATGACATTCTATCCCTCAGACGGAAGAAAAGATTTTATTCCAGATGAATACAATAAAATTATTGGTGAATATATTGAACTTCCTAAACTTAAAAAAGGGCAGAAAGTTATTACTGAAATTGAATAAATAAAATGTTACAAGATACCATCCGCTCGTTAAGTTATGACTACAACTAAAACAGAAGAACTTATTATTGATGCCGTAATTTTATGGGTAGATGGTGATGACGAAAAACATCAGGCCAAAATATTGCCTTTTTTAAAAGACTCAAATAAAATTACTTCTAAAAAATTCAGAACCCGATTTGATCAAGTCAATGAGATTAAATTTACAATTGATTCTATTCTGAAATTTGCTTCATATGTTAGAAATATTTACGTTGTAACTGATGAACAAACTCCAAGTTTTCTGAAAAATGAGCATAAGGATGCTAAATACAAAAACGTAAAAATTATTGATCATACGGAGATTTTTGATGGTTATGAAAAATATTTACCCACCTTTAATTGTAGGCCCATTGAAACGTGTTTATATAGAATTCCTGAATTAGCTGAACATTTTATTTATTTTAACGACGACTTCTTCCTAATTAATGAAACAAAACCATCAGATTTTTTTCAAAATGGTCTCCCTGTATTAAGAGGTAAATGGTTGAAGTTTGATAAAGATATCTTTTATAAAAGGTTCAAAAAAGCAAAAAAAGGTCATAAAGCAATACAACAAAATGCTGCGAAACTCGCAGGATTCAATAAATACTATAATTTCAAACATACTCCGCATCCATTACGAAAAACGACGTTTAAAACATACTTCGAAGGTCATGAGGCTGTATTAATTGAAAATATTAAACATAAATTTAGAAACGACATACAATTTACACCCCAAGGTTTAGCAAATCATCTTGAAATAAAAAATAAAACCTGCGTTTTTAAAGATGATTTACAATTGTTATACTTTAGGTCTTACAAGAAACCATTAATTTGGTATAAGTTTAAATTAAATGTAAAATCTAAAAACAAATTATTTTTAGGTATGCAAAGTTTAGATTTGTGTCCGCCAAAAATTTTAGATTATATTTTGAAATGGCTTGAAAACCGTATGGTTTAGTGATAATTTCAAACCAATTATAATCTCAAAAAGTTAGAATGAATTATAGATTTTTAATTTACATATCATACAGTTATGCATTACCCATAGGAAATCCTTTGGAAACAGAGATTTTAAACCGAGGATATACCGTAAAATGGTTTTCAGATTTAGATGACGGTAAAAAATCAATAAGTCATAAAACGAATACATTAGATACAATTAATGAAGTAATAGAATTTAAGCCCGATATAGTTTTAACCGCAACCGATGATGTGCCAGATTTCATTACCGGTTTAAAAGTTCAAATATTTCATGGTTTTTTAACTTATAAAAGACCTGAGAAGAAAACAGGGGAAGCGCATTTTAGAATTCGGGGATTTTTCGATTTGTACAGTACACAAGGGCCTTCAACTACAAAAGGGTTTCTAGAACAAAAAAAGAAGTACCCATATTTTGAAGTTATGGAAACTGGTTGGCCTAAAGTAGACCCTTTATTTCCGTTAGAAAATAAAGAAAACACTAAAACGATTATGATTGCTTCAACGTTTACTGAACGTTTAAGTTTAGCCTATAATGATGCTGTTTTTAATGAAATAAAACGACTTTCAAATAGCGGCATGTTCAATTTTATAATGGTTTTACATCCAAAATTACCAGAACATATTGTTGCAAAATGGCAATCATTAAACGGAAAACATTTCAAATTTCATAACACAACCCAATTAATTCCGTTGTTCAAAACATCAGATATTTTGTTTGCCGATACGACTTCAGCAATTCAAGAATATTTATTGCAAAAAAAGCCTGTAGTTACTTTTAACCACACTTACAAACACGATTACTTATTGCATGTTAATAATGCTAATGATTTAGAAGACACTTTTAACTTTGCCTTAAGCTATCCTAAAGATTTAATAGAAAAAATTAACGACTTTGTTAAAGAATTACATCCCTATTCCGATGGAAAATCGAGCAGCAGACTTATTGATGCTACTATATCATTTTTACATAAAGATAAACGCCATTTAAAATCTAAACCGTTAAATTTGATTCGAAAATTTAAAATCAGAAAAAAGCTTAATTACTTTACATTAAAAAGCTATAACAAGCAGTTTACCATTTCAAAAGATTAAAAATGCAAAAGCTTACAGCCATCATCCCAACTGGGAATGAAATACATAATATTGAAGCCGTTGTTGCTTCAGTAAATTTTGCAGATGAAATAATAGTAGTAGATAGTTTAAGTACAGATGGCACCTATGAAAAAGCAAAAGAATTAGGCGTAAAAGTGATTAGAAGGGCTTATGAATATTCTGCATCTCAAAAAAATTGGGCTATTCCACAAGCTAAACACGAATGGGTTTTACTTGTTGATGCCGATGAGCGCGTCACACCTGAATTAAAATCCGAAATCCTTAAAATTTTAAAAAATCCTCCAGAACCTATTGTAGCCTACTGGATAGGTAGAAACAATCATTTTATGGGCGAACGCGTCAATTATAGCGGTTGGAGAAACGATGCTGTTATCCGATTGTTTAAAAGGGATTTCTGTAAATACCAAGATAAGCATGTACATGCCGAAATTATTGCAGATGGTGACGTAGGGCGATTAAAAGAAAAACTGTATCATAACACCTATATTACTTTCGATAAATATCTTGAAAAAATGAATCGTTATGCGTGGTGGCAAGCGAAAGATTATGATAAAAAAACGGGAAAGCTAACACCTTATCATTTTATTATAAAACCATTTTGGGGCTTCTTTAAACACTATATTTTACAAAGTGGTTTTCGTGATGGTGTTGTAGGTTTAACCATTGGATATATACAAGGATATGTTGTATTTATGCGCTATGTAAAACTTTGGTTACTTCGAAAAAACAGACAATAATCTAATTTTTCCAAAATTTCAATTTCTTTTTTAGACGTTTCTTTTTATGAAATTTATATTGAAACGTTTCTGTAGAATTCCACATTAAATCGAAAATCTTATTAAAATCTTCACCTGATGCTTTCGCATACTCATCGCTCATTAATTCAACCATAGATTTATGAGTTGTAAGTCTAGAGAAGTTTTTAATTCTACTTTCAAAATCTAAAGATTCAAACTTCATCCGGTTTAAATCCACTAAGTAAAAATCGTAAGTATTACCATTTTTTTTAATTAAAGTATTTCCAGGAGAATGATCTAGAAAATGGATTCCATTTTCATGCAGACTATAGGTAAATCTCGTAAATGCTCTTAAAATAGTATCGAAATCAGGGTAATTTAAATCTTTAGTAAGCTCTCTATACGTTAAATCGCATTGTAATTGCTCACTAATGTAAAAACTTTCTTTAAAAAACAGAGGACTCTTATTTTCAAAATATGCTATTGGTTTCGGGGTTCCTACTTTTAATTCATTCAACTTTTTCGCATATTCAAAAGAACGTTGTGCTTTACTTTTTCTAAAAAAATTATAAGCTATTTTGTTAAATATATTAGGAATTTTAAAGGCTTTAATATTATAATCAACCCCTTCTATTTTCACTATTTTGATGATGTTTCGTTTTCCAACACCACCTTCAATCTCACTGAAGTTATCAACTATTTTAGAAATCTCCGTTTTAAAAGAGTCACTTAAATCTTCACTAAAAACCTTAATTTTCTTCATATATAAAACAAACTAGCAAATGCTAGTTTTATTTTCTGTTGTAAATTTGCAATGCTGCAAATATAGCTTCAAAATATGAATAAAGAAATTAATAGCGCACTTGAAGTTTTAAAAGCAGGGGGACTTATACTCTACCCTACAGATACGGTTTGGGCTATTGGTTGCGACGCTTCGAACGCAGAAGCGATAGATAGAGTTTTTGCATTAAAAAAACGTGATAAAAGCAAACCATTAACCTGTTTGGTTTCAGACGACAGAATGCTAAAAAAATATGTAAAGCACGTGCCTGCTTCTGCTTTAAACATCATAGAAATAACCGATAAACCAACAACTATAATTTACGACGAAGCTCAACATTTGCCTTTAAATTTAATTGCTAAGGACGGAACAATCGCCATTAGAATTCCAGACGACGATTTTTGCTATTGGCTTACCAGAAAACTTAATGGTGCACTTGTCTCTACCTCTGCAAATATTAGTGACCAACCAACTCCAAAATCATTTAAAGAAATAAGTCCAGAGGTTTTAAAAGGTGTGGACTATGTTGTAAATTTGCAACACGATAAAATCTGTTCAAAACCATCATCAATAATCAAATTGGGTAACAATGGTATTGTTAAGATTATAAGAGCTTAAAACCTCAACATCATCAATGAATTACAAAGAAGCGTTACAACATCCTATTTTCAATATCATATCAAAATCTGCTAAAGAACTGCAATTGGATGCTTTTGTTATTGGAGGTTTTGTTCGCGATTTTCTTTTAAAGCGCGGTGATGCGAAGGATATTGATGTCGTTGCGATTGGCAATGGTATTAAATTGGCAAAACAAGTTGCTCAAAACCTTCCTAATAAACCAAAAGTACAAGTTTTTAAAACGTATGGAACCGCTATGTTGCGTTTTGAAGATATAGAAATTGAATTTGTTGGCGCACGCAAAGAATCTTATTCTGAAAATAGTAGAAACCCATCAGTTGAACACGGCACACTTGAAGACGATCAAAACCGACGCGATTTCACAATTAATGCCTTAGCTTTAAATCTAAATCCAGCTCATTTTGGCGATTTACTGGACCCTTTTAATGGTATTAAAGATCTAGAAAATAAAACGATAAGAACACCCTTAAACCCAGATATTACTTATAGTGACGACCCATTGCGAATGATGCGAGCTATACGTTTTGCAGCCCAATTAAACTTTAAAATTGAAGATGCTTCTTTAAAATCCATCTCAAAAAATTGTGAGCGCATCAAAATAATTACCGAAGAACGTATCGTGACGGAGCTCAATAAAATTCTTGAAAGCAAACAACCTTCTATTGGCTTTTTGCTATTAGAAAAAACAGGATTACTTAAATATATTTTGCCCGAATTAATTGCATTAAAGGGTATTGATGAAGTTGAAGGACAAAGGCATAAAGATAACTTTTATCACACCTTAGAAGTGGTTGATAATATTGCCCAAAATACAGATAATCTTTGGTTACGATGGGCTGCACTGCTTCATGATATTGGTAAAGCTCCTACCAAAAAATTTAGCAAAAAAGTTGGTTGGACATTTCATGGGCACGAATTTGAAGGTTCAAAAATGGTATATCGCTTATTTAAAAGACTTAAAATGCCATTGAATGACAAAATGAAATTTGTTCAAAAAATGGTATTAATGAGTTCTCGACCAATTGTTTTAGCACAAGATATTGTAACCGATTCGGCCGTGAGAAGATTGGTTTTTGATGCGAGCGATTATGTAGATGATTTAATGACTTTATGTGAAGCCGACATTACTACCAAGAACCCAAAAAAATTCACGAAATATCATAATAACTTTAAAATTGTTCGCGAAAAAATTATTGAAGTTGAAGAGCGCGATCATGTTAGAAATTTTCAACCTCCTATTTCTGGTGAGGAGATCATGTCGGTTTTTAATTTAAAACCCTCACGAGAAATTGGAATAATTAAGGAAGCCATAAAAGAAGCCATTCTTGAAGGTGAAATTCCAAACGAATATGAAGCGGCATATAAACTCATGCTGGAGAAAGGTAAAAAATTAGGACTAAAATCTGCCGTAGATTCATGATTACTGTTAAAAGAACAAATTCTAAAAATAAAGATTTTATAAGTTTAGTATCCTTATTAAACGCCTATTTAAAAAGAATTGATGGCGATGAACATGCGTTTTACAGTCAGTATAATAATATTGATGTTTTAAAACATGTAGTTGTTGTTTATAAAAATGAAACGCCACTTGCTTGTGGTGCCTTTAAAGCCTTAAGTGAAGATACAGTTGAAGTAAAACGCATGTTTACTCAAGAAAGTTCTAGAGGCATGGGTTTAGCCTCAAAAGTGTTACAAGAATTAGAAGTTTGGGCAAGAGAACTTGATTTTAACACCTGTGTTTTGGAAACAGGAAAACGTCAAAAGGAAGCCGTTTCATTTTATAAAAAAATGAATTATAGCATAATACCAAACTACGGACAGTACATAGGCATTGAAAATAGTTTATGTTTTAAAAAGGAATTAAAATAAACTATTGTCTCCTCGAGCGCAGTCGAGAGGTTACAACATTTAATAGGTCTCGACTGCGCTCGACCAGACAGATATGAAAAAGGACAACAAAAAAGTAATTTACTGGTTATTAACGGGTTGCATTTTAATTTTTATCATGGTTGTTGTTGGTGGCATTACCAGATTAACACATTCTGGATTGTCTATTTCCAACTATAAACTAATATCAGGCACCATTCCTCCTATGAATGCAGTTGAATGGCAGGAAGCTTTCGATTTATACAAGCAGTACCCAGAATATCAAAAATTAAACAACCAATTTACACTTGAAGATTTTAAAGATATCTACTTTTGGGAATGGCTCCACCGTGTTATTGGAAGGTTTATAGGTCTCGTATTTTTAATTCCATTTTTATATTTTTTAATAACGAAACAACTTTCAAAATCCACTTTAAAAAAAGCAATAGTTTTACTCTGCCTTGGATCCTTCCAGGGCTTTCTAGGTTGGTATATGGTAAAAAGCGGATTGGTTGATAATCCTGATGTTAGTCATTACAGATTAGCAGCGCACTTAACTACCGCATTTATAACCTTTGCTTATACTTTTTGGGTAGCATTAGATTTAATGTTTCCTGATAAGAAAGCAATCAATAATGCGTTTAGAAACTTAATTCGCTGGGGGTTATTTATAGTAATTGTGCAAATTATTTACGGTGCTTTTGTAGCAGGTTTAGATGCCGGTTTTATGCACAACCACTGGCCAATGATGAGCGAAGGAAAATTTATGCATGAAACCGTTTATACCGAACAAACTCCTACCTATAAAAACTTTATTGAAGGCAAAAGCGGAGTGCAATTTGTACACAGAATACTAGCTTTTGTAGTGGTTGGATTTATATTAGCCATTTATTATAAATCTAAAAAATTAGCCCTTACAAACTATCAATCAAAAGGATTAAATTTATTAGTTGTTATTTTAGGGTTTCAATTTTTATTAGGGGTTTTTACCATATTATTACAAGTCCCTGTTTGGTTAGGTGTTGCTCATCAAGTTGGTGCATTTTTTCTTTTAAGTGCTATGACATTTACTTTGCATCGCTTTTCCAAATAAGATAAATGAGTTAACTTTGCACTTCAATATTTATACGTAATGATCTATAGATTTAGAGTTATTTTAGATAATGACACAGAAGAAGATATCTTCCGCGATTTAGAAATTCGTGAAACCGATACGCTTGAAGATTTGCACAACATCATAACGCAATCGTTTGGTTTCGACGGAACTGAAATGGCTTCATTTTATTTAAGTAACGATCAATGGGATCAAGGTGAAGAAATTTCATTATTCGATTTAAGTGATGATGGTTCTGCGCGTTTAATGAATGAAACTAGTTTAGATAGTGTTGTTCACGAAGCACAAACTAAACTTATTTATGTTTACGATTTTTTAAGCATGTGGACCTTCTTTGTTGAATTAGCCGAAATAGTTGAAGAAACTGAAGGGCACGATTATCCGAACTTGATGTTTGTTAAAGGACAAGTTCCAGATGAAGCTCATGAAAAATCGTTTGAAACTTATAGTGAAGAAGATGAATTTAATGAGTTTGAAGATGAAATTGACGTAGATGATTACGATAATTTAGATTTTGATGAGAACTGGAATTAACCTATTAGCGTTTTAAATTTTCTAAAGTAACATTCTCATAATTACGGGTTAAAAAGTCAAGCGAATATTTAAGTATTTCTCCCATATTCTTACTTTTCTTAAAATTTACATCGTTGGTGTAACTAAAAATAGTCATCTTTAATTGGTCTACGTGTTCTTTTGGCGAAATGTCATCTGCCTCCATACATTTTATTAATCGGGCTACCCTATTTTGAAAACTCTTTAAACGCTTTACTAATATAGAACGCTCTTCAGTTTTGTATTGATCTATTGACAACTTCTGGATACTATTTGAAACTAATTCTACCATTTGAAAATTTTCCTTGAAAAACTGAGGTCTATAGATATTAAATTTTCCTTCATAAGACTGTTGATCAAAATCTATGGCCCTTATCTTGTAAACCACTTTATCAAAATCATGAGTAGGAACAATTACATAATTATACGAACGCATATCTCCTAGCATTCTAATCATGCAACGTTCATTAAATTTTACAAACTCTTTGGCTATTTGAGACTTTTCAGATTTATTACAATCTGGCAACATATTTTTTATAAACTCATCTCCCGGAATGCCCGCAATATGTTCTTCAATCAAAGTGTTTTCGTATACTAGAAAATTCAAATTGTAAGGCGAAAGCATGTGCTCCAACTCCAACCCGTAAACACGAGAAGCATCGGCAGTTTTTACATAGAAATAAGTAGAATTATCATTTAAAATATTTCTAATCTTTACTCTAAAAGGTTTAGAGTTTCCGAAAGTGCAATAATCTATGGCATCAACACTTAAAAATGGCAATATATTCTCATTACCATCTGAGTGGAAAATGGTATAAACTTTTTTTAAGGCAGACTCAATTTCTTCACGCTCAAACTCATTGTAATACACACGAATCCAAAGGGTGTCATTATCATCTTTATCATACACAACAATAGACCCTTGAAATCTTAATAAATCATCATAAAAAATAGGAATTTTTACGTTTCTATTATATAAGGTAAGATATTCATCCAACTTTTGTGTTATAGGAAATGAAGGCTTTCTTTTAGATATTTTTAAATCTTGCATAGAGGTATAAACTTATTCAAATTTAAGGTTTTTATCATAAACTTGTAACAATAATTAAAGACTCTCGTCTTACTTAAACAACTAACCATTGCTAACATCTTCAGCTAGCAGAAAAACATTATAGTTTGGAATCTATTCTTACAATAAACAACCTTACGAAAAAATTCGGGTATTTAACGGCTGTTAAAGATTTATCATTCACCATTAACAAAGGAAATGTTTATGGAATTTTGGGTCCGAATGGTAGCGGAAAATCTACAACCTTAGGCATAGTACTTAACGTTGTGAACAAAACCGAAGGTAGTTTTCATTGGTTTGATGGCAACACCTCAACACATGATGCTTTAAAGAAGGTAGGCGCTATTATTGAGCGCCCAAACTTTTACCCGTACATGACAGCCACACAAAATTTAAAATTGGTTTGTAAAATTAAGGGCGTAGATTTTAGTAAAATAGACGAAAAGTTAGAAATAGTTGGTTTATTAGAACGTAAAGATAGTAAGTTTAAAACCTATTCTTTAGGTATGAAACAGCGATTAGCCATTGCTTCTGCCCTATTAAACGACCCAGAAATTTTAATACTAGACGAACCTACAAACGGGTTGGACCCTCAAGGAATTCATCAAATTCGAGAAATAATAAAGCAAATTGCTGCAAAAGGGACTACCATTCTACTTGCATCGCATTTGCTAGATGAAGTTGAAAAAGTATGCTCACATGTAGTTGTACTCCGAAAAGGTGTTAAATTATATTCGGGCAGAGTTGATGAAATGATTTCCAGCCATGGTTTTTTCGAGCTAAAGTGCAATAAAGAAACCGAACTTATTAAGTTGCTTGAAAACCATAAATCATTTAGTAAAGTTAAGATTCAAGATCATTTAATTACGGCATTTCTAAGCGAACCCATGCTATCTGATGATTTTAATAAATACCTTTTTGAACAAGGTATTGTATTAACGCATTTAGTGCAGCGTAAAGAAAGCTTAGAAGAGCAATTTTTGCAGTTAACAGACCACAACCAAAACTAATTTTTATGCTACGACTATTAAATTTAGAATTGCAAAAATTATTGCTGAATAGAACGAGTAAAATACTCATTTTTATATCATTTATTTTGCCTTTTTTTGTTATTTTACTGTCATCATTAAAGATTAATGTATTTGGTTTTTTCACGTTAGAATTAGGAGAATTGGGCGTTTTTAATTTTCCAATTATTTGGCATTTAACAACTTTTTTTGCCTCTCAGTTTAAATTCTTTTTCGCTATAGTTGTAGTGAGTATGATTGGCAACGAATACAGTAATAAAACTATAAAACAAAACCTTATTGATGGCTTAAGTAAAAAGGAATTTATACTTTCTAAGTTCTATACCATTGTATTTTTTTCGTTGGTTTCAACAGTTTTAATTACGTTAATTTCATTTTGTATTGGTATGTATTATTCCAGTTATACCGAAGCTACCATAGTGGTTAGAGAAACTGAATTTTTATTAGCTTACTTTGTTAAATTGATTGGTTTTTTTAGTTTGTGTTTATTCTTTGGAATGTTAGTAAAGCGATCTGCTTTCGCTTTAGCCTTTCTATTTATTCTGTATATTTTAGAATGGATACTGTTTGGTTTAATAACATGGCAATTTAATGCTTCAATTGCAGAAAAAATACAAAATTTCTTTCCATTAAAGTCTATGTATAAACTTATAGACCAACCTTTTCAGAGAGTAGCCATGACGAAATTCCCAGACAAAGGGGAATTGGCCTATGATTATGGCGCTCACAGCTACGAAATAATTATTGTACTATGTTGGACTGCCTTATTTATCTTTTTGTCGTATAGATTATTAAAAAAGCGAGATTTATAATATCTTTGGTAGCTTTCGCTATTGAAAAATGAAAAAAACTGCTTTATCTGTAATTTTTAGCCTTTTTGGGCTGCTATTCTATGCTCAAAATGAAGCCTCAAATTGGTATTTTGGGGAGAATGCGGGTATATCTTTCGATCTAGCTTCGAATACCATTATTCAAAAAACCGACGGGCAATTAAATACTCGAGAAGGCTGTTCTTCAATATCAGATGAAGATGGTAATTTGCTTTTTTATACTGACGGCGTTACCATTTGGAACAGTAACCATTTACAAATGGTGAATGGCTTTGGTTTACATGGTGATTCGTCTAGTACACAATCCGCCATTATAGTTCCCAAACCAGCAGACTCCTCCATTTATTATGTCTTTACTGTAGATAATAGTCTCGACGGCGTTAATAACGGTTTAAATTATTCAATAGTCGATATGACACTTAATGGAGGTTTAGGTCAAGTAACAGCTAAAAACACCCAATTACTTTCGTTTTGTTCAGAGAAAATTACAGCGGTTTTAAAAGATTGCGTAACTGAATCCATTTGGGTGGTAACTTATGCATCAGAGGATGGAACAGGCACTACTTTTGATACTTTCCATGCCTTTGAAATAAGTAATACAGGTATTAACACAACTTCCGTAAAATCTCCTGGAATGAATCCTACCAACGAGATTCGTGGCTATTTAAAACTTTCGCCTGATGGTACGAAAGCGGCATCGGCCAATATAAAAAGCGGATTATTTTTATACGATTTTGATTCAACTTTAGGCACATTGTCCAATGAAACTGCATTATTTATAACCTCAAATAATGGTGGTGCTTTTCCTTATGGAGTTGAGTTCTCACCAAATAGTCAGCTTTTATACGTGCATTCTTATAACGACTATTTTGATACCCAAAACCCTAATAGTAATAATAATCCAGCCAATCATAAATCAACTTTATCTCAGTTTAACTTAGCCGATGCCGATGTGCAAAACTCTCAAGTTAATATAGATTCAAGACAACTTTATAGAGGCGCATTACAATTAGGTCCTGATGGAAAAATATATAGAGCCTTAAGTTCAACTTACGATGTTGGATTACCGTTCTTAGGTGTTATAGAAAATCCAAATGTTGTAGGTCCAGGCTGTACATATAGGCACAATGCTATAAACCTTTCACCTTTCAATTCGTCACAAGGCTTGCCTCCTTTTATAGCATCTTTTTTTAATACAGAAATAGATATCATAAAAAACGGAAAAAGCTCAATTAATTTAGATATATGCGATGGAGGTTCTTACATTTTAGCCGCAGATGATATTCCTGGAGCAACCTACATATGGACGGTTGATGGCGCGCCTTTGCCTGAAACAGATTTTGATTTAGAAATTTTTCAAGAAGGACATTATCAAGTATACATTGAGCCCAACAATGGCGATTGCGCATTAGAAGGTCAAGCATTTGTTAACTTTGTTCCTAATCCAGAAGCAAATAATCATGTTTTACTACAATGTGATGAAGACGGAATTGCAGATAACTTAACTACTTTTAATCTAACTGAAGCACATAACGAATTAGTCGGGAATATTTTTAATCGATCGACAAAATTTTATCAAGATTTTTCACGAACTATAGAGCTTAATGCTGATGCATATAACAATATATCTAATCCTCAAACGGTATATGTTGAAGTTATAAACGATTTAACGGAATGTTCAAGTTTTTCAGAATTGGTGCTAGCGGTTAGCTCTACAAGTGCTAGTGATGCTTCCCTAGAGCATTGTGATGATGATGGTATTGAGGATGGATTCTATAGCTTCACCCTTAGCGATGCCGAAAATGATATCATTAAAGGATTGCCAGCAGGGTTAAACCTCTCGTATTTTGAAACTTATAACGATGCCTTGTTAGAAATAAATCATTTACCTATTACTTATACCAATATTGATCCTTACAATCAAGTTATCTATGCACGCGTTGAAAATGCCAACAATTGCTACGGTATAAGTGAAGTTTTATTAACGGTTCACGAATTACCGAATATAGAAACTGAAGGGTCTGATATTTATTGTATCAATTTTTTTCCAAGCACTATCAATATTGATGCAGGACTTATAAATGATGCTTCAAGTAATTACAATTACAATTGGTCTAACGGAGATACAAATTATGTTACTCAAATAAATGAGGTTGGCACCTACACCGTTACGGTAACTCATAAGATAACAGGCTGTACCAAAAATAGAACGGTAACAGTAGAGCCATCTAACATTGCAACTTTTCAAGATCCAGCTTTTGAGGTTACCGATGCTTCACAAAGTAATACCATAACTGTATTTGTTAGCGGCGAGGGCACGTATCAATACAGCTTAATTGATGAAAATAATATCACCACGCATCCATATCAAGACAGTAACTATTTTGAGAACGTTTTTCCTGGGATTTATAATGTTCTCGTTAAAGATGTAAAAAATGATTGTGGTATTGTAAATCAAAATGTATCAGTCATTGGGTTTCCTAAGTTTTTCACTCCTAATAATGATGGGGTGAATGACACATGGAAAATATATGGTGTTTCAAGCATGTTTCAACCGAATACTAAAATTCAAATTTTTAACAGATATGGCAAATTGGTTAAAGAATTTGATCCTTTAGGGCAAGGTTGGAATGGATTATATCAAGGTGAAATATTACCTAGTGATGATTATTGGTTTGCTGTTCGTTTACAAGATGGTAGAATATTTAAGGATCATTTCACTCTCAAACATTAACATATTGAAAGTATATCTAAAATTTAGTTTTTTCTGTTTGATAGTTTTGTATTCGAACGTATTAATAAGTCAAGAACCAACGGATTGTATCAACGCTGTAACAGCATGTGGAAATGCTGATATTACTTTAGATGTAAACGGAATAGGCACACAAGAATTAGGTGCTGGCCAAAACTGTTCAAGTCAAGAAAACAATAGCATTTGGCTTAGTGTTACTACAGTTACTTCTGGAACTCTTGGGTTCACCTTATCACCAAATAGTAGAAGTATCACTGAAGATTATGATTTTTTTGTTTTTGGTCCAAATGTGGCTTGTGGCGCTTTAGGTCAAGCTATAAGATGTTCAACAACTAATCCTCAAAACGCAGGTTTATCAAACAATAAAACTGGTATGAATGGTTCAGAAACCGACACTTCTGAAGGGCCAGGAGCAAGTGGCAATAGTTTTGTAAGATGGCTTGATGTCAATGCTGGAGAAACCTATTTTATTGTTATAGACCGACCTATAGGTAACAGTCCGTTTAGTTTAGAATGGACAGGAACTGCTACCTTCTCGGAGCCTCCAACTGATGAATCAGGAACTTCTGGAGCAGCATTAGATGTTGATTCTTGCGATGAAATTGCGCCTTTTACAGATGAAACAACAGAGTTTACACTTTCCAATAATACACCGTCAATTATAGGTTCACAATCCAACGTTTCAGTGACTTACCATATTTCTGCAAGTGATGCTAATATAGGCACAAACGCTTTAAACAGCCCTTATACTAATATTAACAATCCACAAACTATTTATGCTAGAATTACAAATAATTCCACTGGTTGCTTTGAATTAACTGATTTTCAATTACGTGTTAGCGGACCAGATTTTACATCACCATCAGATTATATTTTATGTGACAATCTAGATGATGGCGATGATAAAAACGGACAGGTTATATTTGATTTGGCTTCAAAAAACAGCGAAATTCTTAATCGGCAAAACCCAGCAGATTTCAACGTATTATATTATACTTCAAGTTCAGATGCTGAAAATAGAATTGGTGCCCTTCCCTATTCCTATTACAATACTACGCCTTTTAACGAGCAAATATTTGTACGTATTGAAGAAGTATCCAATTCATTTTGTAGCAGTTTTACAACTTTAAATTTACAAGTAAATGAAGCTCCTGAAGCTTTAAACACTACTTTATTGCAATGTGATGAAGATGGATTATCAGATGGGTTAACAACTTTTAATCTAAATCAAGCGGAGGCTGAATTAACTGGAGCTGCTGCGAATAGGACATTAAAATTCTATACGGATGCTGTAAGAACTTCTGAAGTTAATGGCGATGCATTTAACAATACCTCGAATCCACAAATAATTTATGTAGAAGTAATTAATAATGCTTCGGGATGCATTGGTTATTCTGAACTTACACTTGCGGTTACCGTTACAGATTCGAACAACGCGTATCTCACTTTTTGTGACGATGATGGTATAGAAGATGGGCTTTACAACTTTAATTTAGAGGATGCTTCAGCAGATATATTAGCGGGGTTACCGGCAAACCTAGATGTCGTGTACTATCAAACTTTTAAAGATGCCGTATTAGAGCAAAATCCATTAAATCCAATTTATACCAACACTACCCCTTACTATCATATTGTTTATGCAAGGGTTGAAAATGCGAATGATTGTTATGGTATCAGTCAAGTTTTTCTATACGTATTTCCTTTACCTGATATCAAAACTGAAGATTTATTTTACTATTGCTTAAATGATTTTCCTGAAACTATAACTATTGATGCGGCATTGAACAGCGGAAATCCAAATAATTATACATACAATTGGTCGAACGGAGATAACACTTACGCAACCCAAATAAATGAACCTGGTATTTACACCGTAACAGTTTCCGATGGTTATAACTGTTTTAAAGAACGTACGGTTACCATTGAAGCTTCAAATACTGCAACGTTTAACTCTCCAGCTTTTGATGTTAATGATGTTTCTCAAAATAATACCATAACAGTTTACGTTTCAGGAGAAGGGATTTATCAATATCGTTTGATAGATGAAAATGGAAATACTGTAAAAGATTATCAAGACAGTAATATTTTTGATAATGTTTTTCCTGGAATTTATACGGTTTCGGTAAAAGATGTTAAGAACAATTGTGGTGTTACTCAAAGTGATGTTTCTGTTATTGGGTTTCCTAAATTTTTCACTCCTAATAACGATGGTGTTAATGATGAGTGGAAAATTTATGGTGTATCTAGTATGTTTCAGCCCAATACTAAAATTAAAATTTATGACCGCTACGGAAAATTAATAAAACAACTCATTCCTTTAAGTGAAGGATGGAATGGTTATTTCAATGGTAAAAAATTACCTAGTGATGATTATTGGTTTTCTGTCATTTTACAAGACGGAAGAATATTTAAGGATCATTTCACTTTGAAAAACTAGATGACAGGGTCTAAAAAACTAAATTTCGTGCATTTTGTCCGATTTTTTTTGCGCTTCATCTAAATATGCCTATTTTTCGACCATATTAGTCCCAACTAATGGTCATATTTTAATTAATAATAACCTAATAGAAAATACCTACACGTTATGAGATTTGCACGTTTCATCATAATTTCGATTCTTTGCGGAAGTAATTATTTGTTTTCACAGCAAATAACTGTAGATGATACTGTTAGTTTACAAGCTTTAATACAAGACAATCTGGTAAACGGTTGTGTAGATATTTCTAATATTGATTCATTTGTCAATGGTAGTGCCAACGGTCTTTCTAGTTATGCTTATTTTGAAAGAGGTAGTTCAAATTTTCCGTTTGAAAGAGGTATTATGTTATCAACCGGTGGGGCAGCCTCTGGTGGTAATGCTACTATCACACCAACGCTTAGTGAAGGCTCAAATACATGGGGAACAGACCCCGATTTAGAAACCGCTTTAGGAATTACAAATACCGTTAATGCCACCTCAATTGAGTTCGATTTTGTTTCCATCTCAAATCAGTTTCAATTTAATTATTTATTAGCATCCGAAGAATACTTTGGCATTAATCCCTGTCAATTTTCTGATGGCTTTGTTTTTCTTATCAAAGAAGCAGGAACAACTAATCCTTATCAAAATATCGCACTTATTCCAGGTACAGCCATACCTGTAAATACCAATACCATTCACGACGAAATTTTTGGAGTTTGTGCCGCACAAAACGACCAATATTTTGACGGTTATAACCGTGGTGATACAAATTATAATGGGAGAACTACCGTTTTAACAGCAATGGGTAGCATACAACCTAACGTAACCTACCATATTAAATTAATAATCGCCGACCAAACAGATGGAACTTTTGATTCCGCTGTATTTATTGAAGGTGATAGTTTCAGAGTACTCGATTTAGGGGAAGATATTGCTACTTGTGAAAGTGTGGCAACTTTAGACGCCGATTTACAAAACCCATTGGCTTCTTACGCTTGGTATAGAAATGGCACATTAATACCCGGTGCAATATCACCTACCTATACAACCATTCAAGATGGTACTTATCGTGTAGAAGTTTCAGTGCCCGTAAATGGAAGCACCTGTTTAGAGACGGATGAAATTGAAGTTGTTTTAAACACCGAAGAGCCGATGGATCCTGTTTCGGATTATGAGATATGTGATGATCCGAGCGGCGATGAAACCGAAATCTTTGATTTATCAACCAAAGATGCAGAAGTTATTGCAAATATTCCTTTTACAAATTATACGTTTAGCTATCATTTATCCGATAGTGATGCAAGACTTGATATTTTACCTGTAACAACGCCTATTTCAAACTCCTCAAACCCGCAGCCAATATTTGTTAGGGTTGAGGATGACGATAGTAATTGTTTAGCATATACAAGTTTTAATTTAATTGTTAATCCGTTACCAGATATTGTAACGCCTACAACTTTAGAAATTTGTGATGGAGACGACATCCCTGATGGTTATGCCATTATTGATTTAACTCAAAAAGATGACGAAATTACACAAGGTCAAACGAATTTATTAGTGAGCTATCATTATAACCCACTTGATGCTAGTACGGGAAATAATCCTATTCCATCACCTTACATTAATACGAACACACCAAACGAACAAGTTTATGTTAGAGTTGTTGATACAACCACAGGATGTATTACCACCACAACTTTAGATGTTGTAGTTACGCTTAGCCCTATTGTTAACAGAGAAACGCAATATATTGATGCTTGTGATAGAGATTTAGATGGCGATGCCACTTTCGATTTAACCGAGGTTATTAGCGCCATACTTAATGGCTTAACAGGTGTGTCAACAACTTTTCATGCAACTTATGATGATGCGTTTAACAACACAAACGTTATTGCAGACGAAACCAATTACCAATATACAAATGCCGTGTTAGAACCTGGTTCTGCCACTCTATATCTAAGAATTGAAGATGATACTACAGGATGTACAACTATAGTACCATTCGAAATTCATACCAATTTATTACTTACTGGAACGGATACTGGCGATTTCGCACTTTGTGATACCAATGATGATAATTCAGACACCTTAAATTTCGATTTAAATACCGTAGAAATATTTATTGCTAACGATTTACCAAATTCAATTACAGTTACTTTTTACGAAACAGAAGAAGACAGAGATAATGGGACAAACCCTATAGATAAAACTGCACCTTACGCGGCAACAAGCCCACAAGTTTTATATATCAGAATAGAAGATGGCGGTTGTGTTGAAAATTCTCAAATTACCTTATTAGTAAACCCTATATTATTATTTTCAAATGTAACAATTCCATATTGTGATGATGATGACGACGGTATTGCAAGCATAGATTTACAATCAATAGATGACATAATCACTGGAGGGAACACCAACTTTACAGTTACTTATTTTGATAATAATGCAGATGCAATAAGTAATAATACAGCGAATCAGTTACCGCCTTTTTATAACAACACTAATGCCATAGAAACCATTTATGCGCGTATTGAGAGTTTGGATTCTGGTTGTTCTACAGTTAACCCGTTTCAAATTGAAGTTTTGGTTGCTCCTACTACCAATCAACCTTCTAATGAAATAATATGTGATGACGATCAAGATGGTTTTTCAATAATAAATCTTGAAGATAAAATTGATGAAGCCGTACCAAGCAGAACAGGTTTAAACTTAGATGTTTTTACATCTTTTGAAGATGCTGATAACAATACAAATCCTATTCCTGTTGCTGACCGTAGTGCTTACAATTCAAATACACAAACTATTTATATCCGAGTAGAAGATGCTGCAAGTGGCACGGGCTGTTATTCTATTGTTTCATTTGAAGCAATTGTAAATACATTACCCGTTTTCCCAACTATTAGTAATTTTCAATTATGTGAAGATGATGGTGATAGAACTTCAGATTTCCTATTAGTTGAAAAGGATGTTGAAATTTTAAACGGACAACCTGGTAAAGAAGTTTATTATTTTGAAGACGCAGCATATACCATGCCAATAGATAAAAATAATGTCTATCAAAATACTTCTAGTCCTCAAACAATTTATGTTAGGGTAGAAAACATTACAGATCCATCATGTTTTGGAACCTCATCTTTTCTCATTCAAGTTTCGCCAGATCCTGTTTATAATACTGTAATAGATTATTTAATTTGTGATGACGATAGCAATGATGGTTTACATGAATTTAATTTAGCTGAAAAAGCCACCGAAATTAGCTCTGGTTCACCCGATAATTTGAATATTTCGTTCCATATTTCACCTGAAGATGCGGATTCTAATACAGCGCCTTTACCTTCTACATATACTAATACTACGAATCCGCAAAGTATTTATATCAGAATTGAAAGTGAAGACTCATTATGCCATATCGTTGAAGAATTAGGGATAAATATTATTGCCGCTCCCGATGTTATGTATAACGTCCCGAGTATTACCAATTGTGATATTGATTATGACGGTATTGTTGATTTTGATTTAACAACATATAATATTGATACTGTTGATGATGATTTTGAAGTTTTAGATAGAGTAAAAAGTAATCTTTCTCTAAACTATTTCGAGAATTTAACAGATATAAATCCAAACGACGGATTAGATAACTCCATGGAAATTACAAATCCATCTAATTTTAATTCGAATACGAAAACTGTTTATATAAAAGTAGCCAATAATTTAACTAGCTGTTTTGTTGTTATTCCTTTAGAATTAATAGTAAACCTGCCACCTGCAACTAATTTAATAGGTACAATCGAGATTTGCGATAATGAAACTAATTCTTATGATTTATCGCAAGTTGATAATATGATTGTTAGCGATCCTTCTGCTGTTACGATATCATATCATAATTCACAAACTGATGCGGATGATAATTTGGCACCTCTAGGTAGTACCTTTAATTATTCAGCGGCAAGCCATACCATATACATCAGGGTATCAGACCCATCTACCGGATGCTATTTTGTACCCACTTTTGTATTGCAAATAAATGAAAATCCAGTTGCCAACACACCGCCAGATTTAGTGGATTGTGATGATGATTACGATGGTATACAAAGCTTTGATTTACGAGATAATAACAGTATTATTCTAGGGTCTTTAAATTCATTAAATCATATCATAACCTTCTATAGTTCTTTAGAAGATGCTGAAAGCAAAACGGATAATCTACGGAATATTTATTCGGCTTCAAACGGGGAAACTATCTACGCACGGTTAGAAAACAATAGAACAAACTGTTATAGCACAACCCAATTTAATATTCGCATAAATAACTTACCCGTTATTGCAATAAATGAAACCGTACCGTTGTGTAATAACGAACCTGTTACTGTATCTGCAGATACCGGAGTAGCTGGCGATAGATATCTATGGTCTACAGGAGCCACTACTAGTAGCATTGTAATACCTCCAACAAATCCTGGTAATTATGCTGTAACCGTAACTAGACCTAATGTTGTGGGTAATGACTGTTCATACACTCATAATTTTGAAGTAATTCCTTCGGAAGAAGCGATAATAAACTTCACTTCAACTGTTAATTTTGCTGACCCAAATAGAATTACAGTTGAAATAGATAACTCGAGAATAGGAGATTATATTTATATTCTGGATGATGGTGAACCGCAAAATTCTAATATTTTTGAAGATGTTTCTTTCGGAGAACATCTTGTAACCGTAAGAGATATCAACGGGTGTATGGATGTTACAAAACAAGTATTCGTTTTCGATATTCCAAAATTTGTAACTCCAAATAATGATAGCGCTTACGATACTTGGCATATTGTAGGAGCAAATCAATTGCCCGGAACTATGGTTTATATTTATAACCGACACGGAAAACTCATTAAAACATTACCTCATTATTCAGAAGGTTGGGATGGAACTTATAATGGCGAAAATATGCCTTCAGATGATTACTGGTTTTCGGCAGACATAGTTCAAAATGGAGAAACTTTCAATATTAAAGGGCATTTTGCTTTAAAACGATAATTTAAAAATAAAGTTGTTTTAACGATGTAATTAAACCTTAAAAGTTTTTTTAAGTCTTATTTACTTTAAATATTATATTTTAGTTTTTCCAACTAGTAATTAAGGTAATTACTTAATATTAAAACATGACGAATAATATTATCGTTAAAGGATTTATATTTTGTTTATTAATTCTTTGTAGTATTCGAGGTTATGCACAATTAAGTAAAAAACACTACATACCGCCACTAACGTTTGCAAACTCGGGTAGTTCCACTCCTCAAGACCAGTATATTTACTTATCAACGCCTAGAAACATAGATGTTCCTTATACTATAAAACCAATAGGCCAACCAGAGGCGAATTACATTACGGGCGTAGTAAATAATTCAAACCCTGCAGAAATATCAATAGGATCTGGAGGTAATACACAATTGTTTATACCCTCGCCTTCATCGAGTGTCATAACTACTAATAAAGGATATATAATTGAATCTGAGGATGTAATTTATGTATCAGTTAGAATGAATGCAGGTTCTCAAGCAGGTGCATTAGTAAGTAAAGGACTATCTGCACCAGATACAATTTTTAGAATTGGTAGTTATACGAGTGAAAATCCGCAGGACAACTACCTCAACTTTGTCTCTGTCATGGCCACAGTAGACGATACTAAAGTTAATTTCAGTGATCTTCCAAATGGTATTATCATTCAAAATTACAGTGGACCAATACCCGTGAACGTCACATTGGATGAAGGTGAAAGTTATACCTTGGCCATTAATTGTAATGATACGAGTATAAATACCGATGGATTAATAGGATGTCTGGTGAGTTCAGACAAACCAGTTGTAGTGAATTGCGGTTCTGCCAATGGAAGTTTTGGTACTGGCGGTGCAAGAGATTATGGTATCGATCAAATAGTTGGATTAAGTAAAATTGGTACTGAATATATTTTTGTTAGAGGCGATGGCACAAATGACTGGGAAAACATTTTATTAGTGGCCCATACAAACAACACCTCTATAAATATTAACGGAAATGTTACAGGAGTAACTATTGATGCTGGAGAGTATTATGTAATAGAGGGCAACAACTATAGCAGTAATGGCAACATGTATGTTGAAACTTCCCAACCCGTTTTTGCATATCAAGGGGTTGGAGGACTAAATAACAATGGCTCACCCTCCGAAGCCAACCAAGGTATGTTTTTTGTACCTCCTTTAAGTTGTGAAACTCGAGGTAATTTAGATAATATTGCCAATATAAATAACATTGGATCTACACCTTACGAGGGTGGTATTACAATAGTGACTAAAGCTACCGCAAATGTTACAGTGACGTCTTCTATAACTGGAAATATTAACTTAGGTGCTGTAAATACTGTAACTGGAAAAGCAGATTACATCACTTATAAAATAAAGGGAATAAGTGGCAATATTACAGTTGAAAGTGATGACGAGTTGTATTGTGCATACTTTAACTATAGTGGCGCCGCAACTTCAGGAAGTTTTTATTCAGGTTTTCCATCACCACCAGAAATTAATTTTAACGCAGAATTTGCAACACTAGGAAATTGTATTCCAAATGTAACTTTAGAAGCCGCTAATGCAGAAAACTTTGATAGTTTTAGATGGCTTTTTGATGATGGTAGCGGGTCAGGGTTTATTGATCTTATGGAGCCTACAGCAAGTTTAACACCAAATGCACCTGGCACCTATAAATTAATTGGAATAATTACTTGTACAGGTGAAGAATTAGAGTCTATAGAAATCCCTATAAGTATTTGTCCCGATGATAGGGATGATGACGGTATTATCGATAACGTTGATATTGATAACGATAACGACGGTATACCCGATTGCACAGAATCTCTAGGAAATGTCATTATAAACGTAACTAATCTTAACACGCCTCAGCTGATTTTTCAAGACGCAAGTACCAATAACACCATTGCGAGTGGTGTTCTTATGCAATCAAATAGTAATGGTGGTACTAATACATTTAATGGTAGTACTGCAGGTAAAATTACGAGCACATTAGCGCCAGCTTCATCAGCGGAAAATAACTATAGTATATCATTTACAGAATCTGTCGATGTCAAATTTTTAGAAGATATTTCAGTAGTACATTCCACTATCAACGGTGAATATTTTATAGCCAGAATACTGCCTGTAAATAAAAATATAACACTTGTAGACCCAGATGACAGACTATTAGTAGATTCTAATTTCGACGGTATTTTTGAAACTGGTGTAACTATGCTTTCTGGTTCAGAAATACGATTTAAATTTAATGCATCCCCAAATGGCACAGCACCATATGAGTTTCTTGCGAACCAAGTTGATGGTTTATCATTTGTTCATATTTTAGAAAATGGCAATGCAACATCAACATTTAACGGTATCATCTCCTTATCGTGCTATAAGAAAGATACAGATTTTGATGGAATTAAAGATGCTTTCGATTTAGATAGCGATAATGATGGTATCCCAGATTTTATTGAAAATACAGGAACCTATGTTCCTTTGTCTGGTTTGGATTCTAATAATGACGGATTAGATGATATTTACAATGCTAGTGTAGCCCCATTAGATACTGATGGTGATACCATACCAGATTTTTACGATTTGGATAGTGATAATGATGGGATTACTGATTTGTTTGAAACAGGTGAATTAGGATTGCTTTCCGATACCGATTTAAACGGTATTGTTGATGGCCCAGGTTTTGGAATTAACGGTTGGACAGATTTTGCCGAAACCACACCCGATAGTAATGAAATTGGATATGCACTTAATGATGAAGATAGTGATGGTATTTTTAGTTATATAGATGAAGATAGCGATGGCGATAATTGTACAGATGTTATAGAGGCCGGTTTCTCAGATGGAAATATGGATACTTATTTAGGTGACGGAACTGTTTTAGTAGATTTAGTATCCGATTCTATTACAGGACTAGGATTAGTTACCAATGCCAGCGATGGTTACACGATACCAAATGCAGATTATTTAACCCATAGTCCTATTTCTATAACGCAACAACCTTTAAATCTAGTGGCATGCGAAGCATCAATAGAAAGTTTTATAGTTATATCTCCCGAAGCAGAAGTTTTTCAATGGGAAATTAGTACCAATGGTGGTACTACTTGGGCTTTAATTACTGATGATGCAACTTACTCCGGTTCTCAAACAGATGAGCTAACTATAACTAATATTCAACCTACTTTTAATAATTTTCAATTCCGTGTAAAACTGGATAGAAGTGGGAATAGTTGTGGCATATATTCTGAAGCTGCATTATTAGAAGTCAATGAATTACCGGTTGCAAATAATCCTAGTATTTATAATCAATGTGATGACGATAGTAATGATGGGCAATCCTTTTTCAATTTAACTCAAGACCATATTAAATCTGAAATAAACCCAAATTTTATCACAGAAAATTTAGTTTTTACCTATTTCGAAACTGAACCAGACGCAAACAAAAATACTAACCCGATTTTAGCCCCGGAAGCCTATCAGGATGATTTAGGCTTTACACCAGAAACGATTTGGATAAGAGTTGAAGACTCAAACGGTTGCTATAGAATTGTGCCTTTAACACTCGAGGTAAACCCAAGTAGTGCGGTATTAACAACTTACAATCCACAACCGTTGTTTCAATGTGAT
The DNA here is from genome assembly GCF_900141715.1 of Algibacter luteus. Taxonomy (GTDB): domain Bacteria; phylum Bacteroidota; class Bacteroidia; order Flavobacteriales; family Flavobacteriaceae; genus Arenitalea; species Arenitalea lutea. Next base: position 52,419 of record NZ_FQYK01000006.1, read on the forward strand.
GATGGTGTTGATAACCGCGATGGGACTGCCATTTTTGATATGACAGCTATTAAAGATGACATTGAAACCAATGTATTTAATACCATAAACGTTACGACTCATTTTTATGAAAGCATAATTGATGCCGAATTAGAAAATAACGAAATATTGGATGTTGCGAATCACGAAAACACTAACTCTCCCAATATTCAAACAATATGGGTAAGAGTAAAAAGTGATTTAGGTAATAATTGTTTAGGTCTAAAAGAGCTCACGAATATTTTAAATGTTGAAGCCTTACCTGTTGCAAGTCCTGTTGAGTTTGATAGACAATGTGATATTGATATGACTGATACCATTTTAAACTTTCCGTTCGATACTTCACAACTAGAATCCGATATTTTAAATGGCCAAAACCTAGCAGATGTTAACATAACCTATTATACTGAAACGGGCGCTCCACTTTTTTATTCAGATGGCACTCAAGTTGTAAGTCCTATTCAGCCTAATTTTTTAACTGAAAATCAAAATATAATAGTTAGAGTGACTAATAACAACACTCAGGATCCTGATGGTGCTTGTTTCGATGAGACCTTAATTAACTTTATTGTAGATGAACAGCCTGTAATAGTTAATACTATTCCTGCTCAAGTTGAATGCGATGGAAATGCAGGAGATGTTGATGATGATGGTGTTTTTCCGTTTGTAACAACAACATTTTCAAATACTATTTTAGGAAACCAAACGGGTATGAACGTTCGATTTAGTTATATTGATGAAAATAGTGTTACGGTTAACAACAGTCCTACTCTACCCAATCCATTTATTTCCGGAAATCAAACTATTACTGTAGATGTTTTTAACACTATTAACCCAACATGCTCAGTATCAACAACGGTAGATTTTGTGGTAAATCCGTTACCTGAATTTGAAGTAGAAAGCCCAAGATTAGTTTGTTCATCAGACCCAACGTTCTCCATTCAATTGGAGCCTTATGAAGCCAATTCATCAGAAGTTTTTGATTATGAATGGTTTTTTACAAGTTTGGATAATACGGTTTCAAATCAATTTGTTTCAAATAATAGAATAATAACAGTATCAGATCCTGGCATTTATACCATAACATTAACCAAAACCGATGGAACTAACTGTTCTAAATCTAAGGAAATTTATGTAGATGCATCCGAAATCGCAACCATTACTCAGGACGATGTTACAATTGTTGATCTTTCTGAAAACAACTCAGTGACTATAAATACGACACATCTCGGTTTAGGAAATTATCAGTTTGCATTACAAGAAGAAGGTTCAACATTTATTGTTTATCAAGACATTCCTTTCTTTAATAATGTTCGCCCAGGTTTTTACACCATACATGTTTTAGATGATATTTGTGGAGTTTCCACATTAGATATTGCCGTTGTTGGCTATCCTAAATATTTCACACCAAATGGGGATGGCGTTAATGATACTTGGAAAATACAAGGTGTAGATGCTAGATTTCAATCTAACAGCACCGTACTCATTTACGATAGATATGGCAAGCTATTAAAACAGCTAATAGTTGAATATGATGGCTGGGACGGATCTTTTAATGGATCAATTTTACCAACCGATGATTATTGGTTCCAAGTTATTCTTGAAGATGGCAGGCAATTTTCTGGTCACTTTACATTAAAACGATAATTCTAAATTTCACAAGGCTTAAATTCCAAAATCCATCTACTTTAAGTAATTTAGTCAAATAAAATACTTTGGCATTTAAGTGATATATGAAGTTTAAAATTGAATCGGATTTTAGTCCAACTGGCGACCAACCTCAAGCCATAAAACAACTCGTTCAAGGAATCGAATCTAAAGAAAGATACCAAACCTTACTTGGCGTCACAGGTTCTGGAAAAACATTTACTGTTGCTAATGTGATTCAGGAAGTACAAAAACCTACTTTGGTTCTAGCCCATAATAAAACGTTGGCTGCTCAATTATACTCAGAATTCAAACAATTTTTCCCTGATAATGCAGTTGAATATTTTGTTTCATATTACGATTATTACCAACCTGAAGCTTACATTCCTGTTTCTGGAGTTTATATAGAAAAAGACTTATCTATAAATGAGGAAATAGAAAAAATGCGTTTAAGCACTACATCATCGTTACTTTCTGGTAGACGAGATGTGTTGGTAGTAGCATCGGTATCTTGCCTTTATGGTATTGGAAATCCGGTTGAGTTTCAGAAGAATGTAATTACAATAGAAAGAGATCAAGTTATTTCCAGAACAAAATTGTTACATCAACTCGTGCAAAGTTTATATTCAAGAACCGAAGGAGAATTTAATCATGGAAACTTCAGAATAAAAGGCGATACTGTTGATATTTTCCCCAGTTATGCTGATGATGCCTTTAGAATTCATTTTTTTGGTGATGAAATAGAAGATATAGAATCATTCAACATTCAAACCAATCAAGTGGTTGAAAAATATGATAGATTAAACATTTATCCTGCAAACATGTTTGTGACTTCGCCCGAAATCCTTCAAGGGGCGATTAAAGAAATTCAAGACGATTTAGTTAAACAACATGATTATTTTAAAGAAATAGGCAAACATTTAGAAGCCAAAAGACTCAAAGAACGTACAGAATTCGATCTAGAGATGATACGTGAATTAGGGTATTGTTCAGGTATTGAAAACTATTCTCGCTATTTAGATGGCAGACTACCCGGAACTCGTCCTTTCTGTTTATTAGATTATTTTCCAGACGATTATTTAATGGTTGTTGATGAAAGTCATGTTACCATTTCACAAGTACACGCTATGTATGGTGGCGACAGAAGTAGAAAAGAAAATCTAGTGGAATATGGATTTAGGCTACCAGCAGCTATGGACAACAGGCCTTTAAAATTTGAAGAGTTTGAAGCATTGCAAAATCAAGTCATTTACGTGAGTGCAACACCTGCCGATTATGAACTACAAAAAACTGATGGTGTTTATGTAGAACAGGTCATTCGGCCTACAGGTTTACTTGATCCTATAATTGAAGTCCGACCTAGTTTAAACCAAATAGATGATTTAATTGAAGAAATTCAACAACGCGTTGAAAAAGATGAGCGCACTTTAGTAACGACTTTAACCAAACGTATGGCGGAAGAGCTTACTAAATATCTGGATAGAATTCAAATTCGATGCCGATACATCCATAGTGATGTGGATACTTTAGAACGAGTTGAAATTATGCAAGATTTGCGAAAAGGACTTTTTGATGTTTTGGTTGGAGTTAATTTACTTCGTGAAGGTTTAGATTTACCTGAAGTATCGTTAGTGGCTATTCTGGATGCCGATAAAGAAGGCTTTTTACGATCGGCACGTTCATTGACACAAACCGTTGGTAGGGCTGCTAGAAACTTAAATGGAAAAGCCATTATGTATGCCGATAAAATTACCAAAAGCATGCAAAAAACTATTGATGAAACGGAATACAGACGCGAAAAACAAATTGCTTACAATACTAAAAACAACATTACACCAAAGGCTTTAAATAAGAGTTTAGATAACGCACTTTCAAAAAATTCGGTTAGTACATACAGCTATGAACTTGAAGCGCTAAAAGCTGCTGAACCAGAAAGCGAATATTTAAGTAAGGGTGAATTAGAAAAGAAAATCCGTGAAAAACGTAAACTCATGGAAGAAGCTGCTAAAGCTTTAGATTTTAATGTAGCAGCAAAACTTAGAGACGATATTAAAAACTATCGTACAAAATTAGAAAAGCTAAAAGAATAAACTTTTAGCTTTTCGGTAATCTACTCTTGAAAATTATAATCAACACTAAATTATTAGGGTCTTTAGAACTATCTAAAGAGAAACTACTAGTTATACTGCGTCTTAAAAATGTCTATTAAAACATCTGGAGGCACAATTTTATTTGGAAAACTTTCCATTAAATAAAGTACTTTGGTAATTGATTCATGGCTCAGACCCATGCGCAAACCAAAATTATAAAGTTTAATTACTCCAGCAGAGTTATTATCCTCATTATGTTCTTGTTCTATATTCATTAACAAAACCAATCTATGGAATTGAACAATGCGCTCACTATGAGATTTTAAATGTGTATAAGTTACTGGGTTTTCTAACAAATATTCAAAATCTTCTCGAGAGATATCTAACTGTTTTGCAACTCCTAATAAGAAATTATACTCGATTCGCCGAATATCCTTGTCGTATTTCGCGAATGCTATCATTTCTGATAGAAGACTCAATTTTTCTACTCTATTTATCATTATGGAAGGGATCAATTAATTACAATATAAAGTTAAGCAGATACATCTTTTAATAATCGTGGTTATTAGGTAACTTATCGAAAAAGGATAGGTATTTAATCGTAGATTTTGACAATTTCATCAATTATTTAATTTATTATATCCAAAAAAAATGCAATTCAACATTTTTATTATTTACTCAAAAGTTAAAATAAACGAATACAAATTGTTGATTTTCAACATTTTAACTTAATTAAAGATACGCAAAATTAAGTTCTTAAAATAGCAGGATTTTTAGTGTCTCAATTAATAAAGACAAAACGTTAGATTTGAAGTCTGCAAGAATGAAAATCGATGAAATACATGTATCTTTAGACCGTTAAAAGAATTACGATGACAAATAACGATATTTTAAAAAAATTAAGGGTGGCTTTAAAACTTCGCGATGATGATATTGTAAAAATATTAGCACTTGTTGATTTTAGAATATCTAAAAGTGAATTAGGAGCATTTTTCAGAAAAGAAGATCATCCAAAATATATGGAGTGCGGTGATCAAATACTTCGGAATTTTTTAAATGGTCTTGTTATCCACCTTAGAGGACCAATGCCAGACAAAAGAATAGACCAATCCAAAAACGATTCTAGATTGGAAAAAGACCAAGCTTCCGCGAAAGCGATAAACAAAAAACCTAAAAAAAAGAAAAGCTTATTACATTCTAATACAAATAAAAAGAGCATCAAATAATTGATGCTCTTTTTTTATTTCAAATTACAGAATTCCTTTTCTGCAATATGTATTTAAGCTAATACTTCTTGAACTTTATCTGCAGCTTCTTGAAATTCAGTTGCACTTAATACTGCTAAACCAGAATTATCAATTAACTCTTTCGCGATATCTGCATTGGTTCCTTGTAAACGCACTATAATAGGCACATTAATATTACCCATGTTTTTGTATGCATCTATAACACCTTGTGCCACACGATCGCAACGTACAATACCTCCAAAAATATTAATTAGGATAGCTTTAACAGCTGGGTCTTTTAAGATTATTTTAAACGCTGCTTCTACACGAGCTGCATCTGCAGTTCCACCAACATCTAAAAAGTTTGCCGGCTCTCCTCCTGCTTGTTTAATTAAATCCATTGTAGCCATGGCTAAACCTGCACCATTAACCATACAACCTACATTACCATCTAAGTCTACATAGTTTAGTCCTAGTTCACCTGCTTCAACTTCAATAGCGCTTTCTTCACGTACATCACGTAGATCAACATAATTTTTATGTCTGAATAAGGCGTTATCATCTATAGTTACTTTGGCATCAACTGCCATAATTTTATTATCACTCGTTTTTAAAACCGGATTGATTTCAAATAAAGAAGAATCAGATTTTACATAAGCTGTGTATAATGCAGTAACAAATTTCAACATTTCTTTAAATGCTAAACCAGAAAGTCCTAGGTTAAAAGCAATACGTCTTGCTTGAAATGGCAATAAACCAACAGCAGGATCAACTTCTTCAGTAAAAATTAAATGTGGTGTTTGTTCAGCAACAGTTTCAATATCCATTCCACCTTCAGTAGAATACATAATCATATTTCGTCCTGTACCTCTATTTAATAAAACAGACATATAGAATTCATTAGTTTCACTTTCTCCTGGATAATACACATCCTCAGCTACTAACACTTGATGAACACGCTTACCTTGGGCTGAAGTTTGTGGAGTTACCAAATCCATGCCTATAATTTTTCCAGCAATTTCTTCAACTTCTTTAAGATTTTTAGCTAGCTTAACACCGCCACCTTTTCCACGTCCACCAGCATGAACTTGAGCTTTAATAACGTGCCAACTTGTGCCAGTTTCGCTTGTTAGTTGTTTTGCTGCAGCCACAGCTTCTTGAGCATTTTGGGCTACAATTCCGCGTTGTATACGCACTCCAAAAGTGCTTAATATTTCTTTACCTTGGTATTCGTGTAAGTTCATAATTTAACTTCTGTTTTAAGATTCACAAATGTATATAATAGCGTTTACTTACCCTAATATTTAATTACGAAAACTTGAATAATATTAATTATTGTTAAATAATTAACATTATGTTTAATTTTAAAAATTTTTTATTTATTTATTTTTTTTTTCACTCAAAGAAATATCTTTGACAAAAATTAGAAGTACTATGTTAGATAATCAGTTGCTTAAAATTGCACAAGATTTTGGAAGTCCAGTTTATGTTTATGATGCTGGTAAAATTGAAAGTCAGTATAAAAGACTCACCAATGCCTTTAAAGATGTTAAGAAGTTAAAACTTAATTATGCCGTTAAAGCTTTGTCAAACATTTCTATTTTAAAGCTTTTTAAGTCGCTTGGATCTGGTATTGACACGGTTTCAATTCAGGAAGTTCAATTAGGTTTGGCTGCTGGTTTTTCGCCAGACCAAATTATTTACACTCCTAATGGCGTATCATTAGATGAAATTGAAGAAGCTGCAAAATTAGGTGTTAAAATTAATATTGATAATCTATCTATACTAGAACAATTTGGGACAAAACACCCTAAAATTCCAGTTTGTATTAGAATTAACCCACACGTTATGGCAGGTGGAAATGCCAATATTTCGGTTGGACATATCGATTCAAAATTTGGGATTTCAATACACCAAATACCACATATACTAAGAATAGTAGAAAATACCAAAATGAATATTAATGGTATACATATGCATACTGGTAGTGATATATTAGATATTGAAGTGTTTTTATATGCTAGTGAAATTCTATTTGACACGGCAAAACAATTTAAAAATTTAGATTTCATCGATTTTGGTTCTGGTTTTAAAGTACCTTATAAACCAGGAGATATAGAAACCAATATTGAAGAATTAGGCAAAAAATTAACGGCAAGATTTAATGCATTCTGTAAAGAATACGGTAAAGAATTAACCTTAGCTTTTGAACCTGGAAAATTCTTAGTCAGTGAATCTGGTTACTTTTTAACTAAGGTGAATGCGGTTAAACAAACAACCTCAACAGTATTTGCTCAAGTAGATTCTGGATTTAATCATTTAATTAGACCCATGTTTTACGGCTCTCATCATGAAATCTCTAACATTTCTAACCCGAAAGGACGCGAACGTTTTTACACTGTAGTTGGCTATATCTGCGAAACAGATACTTTTGGTAACAACAGACGAATTAATGAAATTAATGAAGGTGATATTTTAAGTTTTAAAAATGCTGGGGCTTATTGTTTCTCCATGGCGAGTAATTACAATTCAAGATTCAGACCTGCTGAAGTATTATGGTATAATGGTAAAGCGCATCTTATTAGAAAAAGAGAAACTTTTGAAAACATTCTGAACAACCAAATTGAAGTTGATTTTTCTACAAAAATCGAAAAACAACTTGTAAAATAGTTTATCATATTTTATTATCATAATAACTAAAATGCTTAACAAATGTTAAGCATTTTTTTATTATTCATTACTTTTAATGAAAATCTATCAATTAATTTGTTAATATTCAATATTTTACTTAATATTATAACACTTTTCCCTAAGTCTTTAATTGATTCTTAATTAATATAAAGACAACAATGAAGACAAAGTTCTCATTAGCCATTAATTCATCGCTCTGGATTAAAAGGCATTTACTTTTCGCAAAAGCAGCTCCCTTCACTATTTTTTAATAGTAAGAACTTTCGTAATAACCAATTTTAACCCATTTAAAATGAAAGTGACAAAACTTTGCACCCGAAGTATAACTCTAGCTGTAGTTTTATTAAAGTGTCTTATTGACAATCCTAGCGTTGTTTATCATATTGAATTGGCTAAAATTCAATTAATCATTCAATTTAAACATACAAAACCAACTTTGAATCAGTACTCAATTTAAGTATTGAATTAACTCTATTAACAAATAACTTAAAACCAAGAAAAAATGAAAACTAAAACATTATTACCAATTCTCGCTTTTCTTTTAAGCATCACGAGCATTTATGCTCAAAAAAAATCAAACGGTACTGTTTATATTGATCATCCAGCAATTGTAACAGTTGAAGCCATGACAAAAGCATTTGTTGCAGGCGATTCTACAAAAGTGGCTAGCTATTTAGCAGATGACTTTAAAGTTTATAATGGTGTAAGCACAGCCACAAAACAAAAAGGTCGAGACAAGGCTTCGTTTGCAGGAGGCGCCATTGGCTGGAACAAAGCTTTAGATTATTTTTCAATAGTACGTACTAAAGGTGCATATCCAGACGCTATTGAATACAAAAAAGACAACGACAAGGACGTAGTTTGGGTACAAACCTGGGAAGACATTAAAGGTGTTCACAAAAAAACTGGAGTAAAAGTTAATATGCCCATGCACAGACTTTATGTTGTGAATAAAGACAATAAAATACAAACTCTTATAAATTATACTAACCAAAGTGTTTTCGACGAGATTGGAGCTAGCTATGGAAATAGAACGAATGGCACAATTTACAATCATCATGATAATATCAACACGGTTCGTAACGCTTTTTATGCTTTCGAACAATCAGATTTAGACAAATGCTTAAGTTATTTTAGTGATGATGCTACTTTCAGCACTATTCATCAGAAATTCGGGGAATCGGACAATAAAACCGAAGCAAGAGCAAACTGGCAACAATTCTTAGATAATTTTGAAATTGTAAGTCTTGATATGATAGGATACCCAGATTATTTAGAATATGAAATGAGTAACGGTCGTGAGGTGCTTTCATGGTGGAATTATCATTTGATACGCAAATCTGATAAAAAAGAATTAGAAGTACCTCTTCATGCAAGTAGCAGTTTTGATAAAGATGGTAAAATTACGTCACACATGATTTATTACAGTCAAGCTTTACTAAATGCGAAGTAAGCTTCATACTATACCAAAAGACAGCCAAACCGTATTGGCTGTCTTTTAGTTTTTTCCCTTTAACGAAACTCGTTATCATAAATCAAACCATTTAAATAATGAAAACAACACAAAAACTAAAATTAGGTTTGTTATCAATCATTCTTTGCACGATTTTCTTAGGATGCAACCAAACCAAACAAGAGGAAATTAAAGAAGTTGAAGTAGTTGAAACAACGCCTGAAGGACCGGATTACTTTCTTCTTCGTCCAGAAGTTGAAAAAGCTTACGGCTATTCGCACGCTGTTAAAATTGGAAATGACATTAAAATATCTGGAGCCGTAAGTATGGATGACGAAGGAAACCCCACAGCAATTGGGGATATAGAACAGCAAATGAAAAACTGTTATTCCGATTTGGAGAAAATCTTAAAACATTATGGTTGCACTTTTGATGATGTGATTGTAGAAAATGTTTTTACCACAAACATGCCCAAGTTTCTCGAAGTTGCAGGATATAGAAATGAAATTTACAAAGGAAGATTCCCAACAGGCTCCTGGTTGGGTGTAAAAGAATTGGCTATTTCCGAATTTATGATTGAAATTGAATTAGAAGCACATAAAGCCAAATAACAAATTATCACTAAAACTATTAACCAACCAAAAATTAAAATCATGAGAAATCTTAAAAACATACTGCTATTATTTGTTGTCTCAATCAGCGCACCGAGTTCATTTTATGTACATGCTCAAAATGTGGACGTAGAAAGAATGCACCAACAATATATCACGTTGATAGATACTGAGAATCTAGACTTTATAGATGCCTTGTATACTAATGATGCCTCAATTAAAAATACAGACGGTAGTATGGTATCTGGTTTAGATGCCATAAAAGCTCAATATGGTGCCACATTTAATGCTGGAAAATATAATATTACCTTAAAAACGATTGATGAAACGGTGTTAAAAAAAGGATTTATGTTTGTGAGTGGCTCTTTTGTATTTAGTAAAATTGATGAACCAAAAGTTGTACAAAGTGGGCAATTTGTAAACACATTAAAAAAGGTAAAGGGCAATTGGAAAATTTTTAAAAGCTATCGCTATGCCATACCTCAAAAAAATGCAGCCATAGTTGATGCAATGTATAAGGCATTTTCAGAAGGCGATATTCCGGCAGTATTAAGCCGGTTTGATTCTAAAATAGTCTGGAATGAAGCAGAAAGTAATAAAATGGCAGATGGTAATCCTTACATTGGTCCAGATGCTGTTTTAAACGGTGTTTTTGCACGTGTTGGTGAAGACCATGAATATTTTAAACTCGCTGATATTACATTGCATGAAATGAGCAATAATAAAGTTTTGGCAACATTGCGCTATGATGCCAAATATAAAGAAAGTGGTAAAACTTATAATGCACAGGCAGCTCACCTCTGGACAATAAATGACGGAAAAGTAATTGCTTTTCAGCAATACGTAGATACCAAAAAACTCGCCGAAGCAGAAAAAAAATAAACCGTCATGCAATTAAAACAATCACTCATAATTGCAGTAACTATTGGATTTCTATCAGTAACTGCATGGGAGCTTTATTGGCGCTCTCAAGGTCATCACCCAAATATCGACGATAATAAAAACCTTTGGGCGAATCAAAGAGCGAAATTAGAAAATAGCCAAGAAAACACAGTAGCTATTATAGGTTCTTCCAGGATTTTATATGATTTACAATTAGATATTTGGAAAACAGAAACCAACACCGACCCAGTTATGTTAGCCACACAAGGGGCATCGCCTATTCCTGTTTTTAAAGATATTGTAGATAATACCGATTTTAGTGGAACACTCTTAGTAGGCGTTACACCTCCGTTACTATTCGCTACAACATATCCTGAAGCGGAGTTTATGAAGCGATCTCAAACACTTGTTGATTACTATTATAATAGAACCTACGCACAACGTATTAATCACAAATTATCGGTTCCGCTTCAAAAAAGTTTGGCATTTATTCGTGATGGTGATGAAAATTGGGATTCTGATGTGGATTTAAAAACACTACTAAAAAATTTAAATCCAGACGAACGTGGAGGCCCAATTTATCCGCCCTTCAACAATTTTGAAGACATTACTTTAGAAAGGCATATGAAAATGACCAAACGAATGGAAAACGACACAGCATATGCCAACACCGTAAAAAAAGTATGGACCGCTATTTTATCGGGCGACCATCCACCACCAGATAAAGATGGAACAATTGCTGCATTTTCTGAATTAGCTAAGAAATTCAAAGCAAGAGGTGGCAACCTCATTTTAATAAGGTGCCCGTCATCAGGTCTTTTTCAAATGGTTGAAAGTAAAGGGTTTCCGAGAGAAGCGTTTTGGAACGTCCTTGTTGAACAATCGGGAGCGAAAGCTTATAATTACCTTGACTACCCACAGTTTCAAAATTTATTTTTACCAGAATGGTCTCATTTAGCTTTAAAAGATGCTCAGTTTTTTACCAGAGAGCTTATTAAAATTATGAAATCTGATGGCGCTTTAACTAACTATAATACCAATTAATTATGTTATTTAATTCATTAAGCTTCGTAGTGTTTTTGGTTATAGTTTTAGCACTTTATTATTTAAAACTATTTAGTTGGACTGGAAAAAAGAGAATGCTCCTTTTGGCGAGTTACGTCTTTTATGGCTTATGGAATCCGCCATTAGTTATTTTACTTTGGATTTCTACGGTTGTAGACTGGACGGCAGGTAAAAAGCTTGCTGTCGAGGAGAATCAAAAGAAACGAAAAATGTGGTTAATGCTTAGCATGTTTGTTAATCTTGGATTTTTAGCATTTTTTAAATATGGCGATTTTATACTTGAAAACTTTGTCGCTCTTATGAATGCTTTTGGGGTAGATTTTCAGGCGCGACCAATGGATATTATTTTACCAATGGGTATTTCCTTTTACACGTTTCAAACCATGTCTTATACCATCGACATGTATAAGAGAAAAATTGAACCAGCTAGAACTTTTCTAGATTTCGCATTATACGTTACCTTTTTTCCTCAATTGGTTGCAGGACCAATTGTTAGAGCAAAAGAATTAATCTCTCAGTTTTACGAAGAAAAGAAAGCAACGACTAATCAATTTATTTGGGGTTTGTTTTTATTAACCATCGGCTTGTTTCAAAAAGTAGTAATGGCTGATACCTTATTGGCTGATACCTCAGATACCGTTTTTGGTGCTGGAAAAATACTCAATGGTGTTGATGCTTGGATCGGAACCATTGCTTTTTCAGGACAAATATTTTTCGATTTTGCAGGCTACTCAACCTGTGCAATAGGAATCGCTTTAATGTTAGGAATCATTCTACCAGACAACTTTAGATACCCTTATGCATCGCTTGGATTTTCTGACTTATGGAAACGTTGGCACATTTCATTATCATCATGGTTAAAAGATTATTTATACATACCATTAGGAGGAAATCGACATGGAATTACTAGAATGTATGTAGCGCTGATGTTAACTATGTTTTTAGGCGGTTTATGGCACGGAGCAGCTTGGACTTTTATTGTTTGGGGCGGTTTACATGGCACCTATTTAATTTTAGAACGACTGCAACAGCAATATTTACCATTTAAAATAACCAAATGGAATGGTATTTTTTTAGCATTCATCACGTTTTCATGCGTTAATATTACATGGGTGTTTTTTAGAGCTAGAGAATTTGAAACCGCTTGGAACATGATAAAATCTATGTTTTATTTAAACCAAGATGGTGCCAAAATTCTTCAATCATTCGATATAATGAAAGTATCAATAGTTATAAGTCTTTTATTTTTATGCCATTGGATCATGCGAAATACTTCAATGAAAGAAGTATCTTTAAAAACACCAACGTGGGTATTGGGTGTTGTTTGGGCAATCATGTTTTTTTTAATCGTTATTGCACAAGGCAGCGGCGAACAATTTATTTATTTTCAATTTTAAACACTTAAATTAGTTGCATGAGTATCATAAAATCAACCCGAATTGAATCTATTGATGTATTAAGAGGTGTTGTCATGGTAATTATGGCGCTAGATCATGTTAGAGATTATTTTCATTATGGAGCGTTTTTTAACGACCCAACCAATCTTGAAACAACAACACCATTCTTGTTTTTTACTAGATTTATAACACACTATTGCGCACCGGTTTTTATATTCTTAGCAGGGACTTCTGCATTTTTATATGGTAGTAAAAAATCAAAGTCCCAACTTTTTAAATTCCTTTTTACAAGAGGGTTGTGGTTAGTTTTTTTAGAGATTGTTTTAAACAATTTATTTTGGTGGTTTAATATTAATTATGAATTTATTGCGCTTCAAGTTATTTGGGCTATAGGCCTATGTATGATACTTTTATCTTTTCTTATTTACCTCCCAAAAAAACTACTGTTACTGATTGGTGTAATTTTAATTGCATGCCATAATTTGTTAGATGGAATTGTGCTTCAAGGCAAAAGTTTTACGTCTATCTTATGGTATATATTGCACCAATTTCAATTTGTAAGTTTTGAGAATGGCAGAATGATAGCCTTTGTTTATCCCATAATTCCGTGGGTCGGATTAATAAGTTTGGGTTATTGCTTTGGAACGTTTTATAACAAAGATTTTGATGCTACTTTAAGAAAAAAATGGTTACTACGCCTAGGTCTTGGAGCTATTCTTTTATTTTTTGTTATAAGAGGGTTAAATGTTTATGGAGATTTAGTCCCATGGACAGAACAGGCCACCACTACAAATACTATTTTATCATTTTTTAAAGTAACCAAATACCCACCTTCCCTTTCGTTTTTGTTAATTACCATAGGACCTGCACTTTTATTTTTATATGGTATAGAACGTGTGAAAAATAAAATTACCGACTTCTTACTAGTCTTTGGACGTGTGCCCTTCTTTTTTTACTTCATACATGTCCTTGTTATTCACGTTTTGGCCATAATAGGTATGCTTATTTTTGGCGGTAATTGGAAAAACATGATTATTACTGTAGATGTTTTTAATAACGCAAAGCTTCTAGACTACGGTTATTCACTATTTGTGGTATATTTAGTTTGGATTGGAGTTATTGCACTCCTATATTTTCCGAGCAAAAAATACATGATTTACAAAGCTAATAATAAAGACAAATGGTGGTTAAGCTATTTATAATAAGGAAACTATGATTCAAAAAGAAGAAGGATTAAAAAGGCGAGTTGGTGTATTAGGCTTATCAGCAAACATCGTTAATATTATAATTGGGTCTGGTATATTTGTACTTCCTGCCATTGTAGCCAGCTATATGGGAGCTTCAAGCATCATTGCTTACCTTTTTTGCGGCTTATTAATGGCAATGATAATGCTTTGCTTTGCAGAAGCAGGCAGTAAAGTGACCAACACTGGCGGTCCTTATACGTATATAGAAACCGCGTTTGGAGATTATGCCGGTTTTATTGCAGGCTTTTTTGCCATTGGAAGTAATTTGTTTGCAGATGCGGCAGTATCCAATGCTTTAGTTAATGTTATTGGTTCTGCATACCCGATTTTCGCAGAAGGTTTACCTCGGTTTGTGTTCCTTTTTATATTGTTTTATGGCATGGTGTACATAAATGTTATTGGCCTGAAACAAGGTATTGGCTTAGTGAAATTTAACACACTAATGAAACTCATACCACTACTACTTCTTATTGTTATCGGTTTTAAAGATGTTTCAATAAGTAATTTATATTTTGAAAATATGCCAAGTATTAAAACGCTTGGTGAAACATCGCTTATATTATTTTTTGCCTTTCAAGGGTGTGAAACTGGTATTATTGTTGGTGGTGAGGTTATCAATCCTAAACGTACAATTCCTAGAGCTATCTTAATAAGTATTACAACAGTAGTTGTTGTCTATGTATTAATTCAAACGGTTTCTCAAGGTGTTATGGGAACTGATTTACCAAATTTTAAGGCTGCACCTTTAGCCGAAACCGCTAAGGTGGTTATGGGTTCTTTTGGGTATACGCTGTTAATTATTGGTGCCGTTATTTCTATGTTTGGTTATATGAGTGGCACTATATTAAATAGCCCAAGAATAGTTTACGCCCTTTCAAGAGATAACGTTATACCTATAAAAGCATTATCTAAAATTCACAAATCATTTGCAACCCCCTATGTCGCCATAATTGTATATGCAACCATCGGCTTCATTTTAGCCATATCTGGGAGTTTCGAACAACTTGCAGTTATTGCCAGTAGTTCTATGCTAATCCTATATTTAGGAGTAGCATTGTCTGTAATCAAATTACGTAAATCTGAAAAAGATTCTTATGAAGGTTTTAAAATTCCTGGAGGTTGGACCGTACCAATTGTAGCTATTGCCACTATTCTGTATTTTTTATCAAATCTATCAACAAATGAAATGGCAGTAACTGGAATAGTCATCTCAATTTTAAGCTTAATCTTTTTTATTATGAGATTTATTAGAAGAAAAGGATAAAAAAGAAGAACTCACTATTCTCTTAACTTTCCAGAGAACACACTAACTTTAGAATTAAACGGATTACCAGAAGCACGTCTCAACATAACTACTTGTCCGCAATGCCACAGCGCATCTGAAATTGGCCCATTTATAAGATTCCAAAACGGGAATTTTTCATTATCGAATTTTGATAAATCATTTGTTCCTCTTAGTAATTCTGAAGCCTTTTGAAAGTTTAGCAATGTTTGCTTTCTTTGTTCTTGAAACGTCATGTCTTCAGCTTCCAAAGCTTTAAAATCTGAAGAAATTGATTTTAAAATAAAATTAGAAAGTCCAAATATATGAGCAATGGTTTCTTTTGAAGTTCGTCCCGATTCACTCGGTTTATAGTTTAAATCCTCAGGCTTTAAACCTTCAGTAGCCCAATAATATCTAAATCCTAACCCATCAACCATTCTTGAAGCCACTGTTCCAGGAGTATAAGTTTCAGCGTAATCTGGTATTTGATAAAAGGGTAGTTTTTCTTCGTTCTGAGCCATAACAAAGGTGTTTAAAATTAAGACTAAAATGATGGGTAATTTTTTCATTTAGTTAAACTAATCTTTTATTGGCGCCGCATTAGCAATCGGGTTTACGCCATATTTATCGAACAAGTATACCAAAGCGGTCATGGTAGCTGCACCCAACTCTAACTCCCGTTTATTAACCGCATCAAAGGTATCGTTACTTGCATGATGATGGTCAAAGTAGCGCTGGGAGTCTGGACGCAATCCTGCCAACACGTTGGTTTCTGTTTTAAGCGGACCAACATCGGCACCGCTTCCACCCTTTTCAAAATAATGAATAAGATAAGGCTTGAATAAAGGTTGCCAACTTAACACTTGATTAAAAGCAGCATCGTTACAATCAAAACTAAACCCACGTGGAGTAAAACCACCTGAATCACTTTCAAGTGCGAATACATGGTTTTCACCCTTTTGTTTGGCCACCTCAGCATATTTTCTTCCACCTCGTAAACCATTTTCTTCATTCATAAACAAAACTACTCGAATGCTGCGCTTTGGTGTTATTCCTGATTCCTTTAAAAGCCTCAGTACGTCCATAGATTGTACAACACCCGCACCATCGTCGTGTGAGCCATCACCTAAATCCCATGAATCTAAATGACCACCAACAACTATATATTCATTAGGGTATTCGCTTCCTGTTATTTCTCCAATAACATTATAAGACTGCACATCATTAAGTTGTTTGCAGTTTTGTTTGAAGTAAAATTTAATGTTCTTGTTTAGCTTTAGCATGGTACTTAATAATTCGGCATCATTGGTGCTAATTGCGGCAGATGGAATACGTCTATCTACAGGTAAGTTATCGTAAGTCATACTTCCGGTATGAGGCAAATCATCCATTCGTAAATTCATAGAACGTACAATAACCCCAATTGCTCCATATTTAATGGTCTCGGCAGCCCCTTTATAACGTTGATTTACACAACCACCGTATGCTTCAAATGTATTTACTAAATCGGCTTTCATGGGACGGTTATAGAACACAATTTTACCTTCAATATTTTCGGCTCCCAAAGCGTTTAACTCTTCAAAATTTTTCACTTCAACAACTTCGGCTTTTAAACCTAAAGCTGGTGTAGCTACTGAGCCACCTAAAGCACAAATATTCACATTGGTTGTTTTTCCTGGTTCACTTTCAATATAGGCGTACTCTTTAGAACCTCGAACCCATTTAGGAACCATGACAGGTTGCAACCATACTTTGTCTAATCCCAGTTTATCAAGCTCTTCTTTTGTATATTCAACAGCTCTTTCGGCTCCTAAAGACCCTGATAAACGGCTACCAATTTGATTGGATAAATGATTTAACCAAGCATAACTTTTACCGTTGGTCAAGGATTGTTTATAAATGGTTTTTAGAACATCCTCATCGGTTTGTGCATTAAAATTTAATGTTGAAATGACTGTGACGATAAGTAGAATAAATTTTAAAATTTTCATTGATTTGGAATATTATTTTAAACAATGCTTGGTATGACATTTTCACTACGATCTGATATCAATTTTATCTTTGCTAAAGATACTATTAATTGAAATCTGAAAACTAAAACTGAACTTAAATTTGTGTTAATACCATGCATTAATTGCATTAACGCTTATACGGTTTGAATTATGCGAATATAAATCTGTAGATTAGTTAAAAGGTATAAAAACTACCTAATAAACTTATTCATTATTAAGTTGCTGTTTATACATTTCGATATTGGCTTTTATATCGTCGTCAAGTTCGGGTTCTTTTATATTATTGTATGTTTTTAAGGTATCCAACATAATTTTTGCCACCAAATAACGAGCAGTCGGTTTATCGTCGGCAGGAATAGTAAACCAAGGCGCATGAGGCTTTGAGGTTCTATTGATAGCGTCTTCATAACAGTTTTGGTATTTATCCCATAGCTTGCGTTCTTTTAAATCACCTGGTGAGAATTTCCAGTTTTTTTCTTGTTTACGCAAACGACGCAAAAGTCTATTTTTTTGTTCAGCTTTAGATAGGTTTAAGAAGAATTTAAAAATGATAGTTCCGTTTTCTGCAATGTGTTTTTCGAAGTTATTTATTTGCTCGAAACGCTTATTCCAAAAAGCATCGTTAACATCTTCTACACTTTCTACTCCCGGAATATTTTCACCCATAATGTAATACGGATGCACCCGAGTTACTAATACATTTTCGTAGTGCGTTCTATTAAAAACACCAAACTTACCACGTGCCGGAAGCGCGATGTAATGCCTCCATAAATAGTCGTGTTTTAACTCTAATTCTGTAGGCACTTTAAAACTATGAACTACAACACCTCTAGCATTAAAGTCTTTAAAAACCTCTCGAATTAAACTGTCTTTACCCGCTGTATCCATACCTTGTAAACATACCAATACTGAATATTTACCGTGTGCGTAAAGTGTGTCTTGAAGTTTTCCTAATTCTTTTCTAAGTTTTTTAAGTTGCTTTTCAGCATCGTCTATAACAACTTTGGTTTGTGTGTTTTTTAAAGAAATGTTTGAGGTTACTTTGTAATCGTTCATAAAATTTTTAATTAACTGGATTTAAATATATAAAAATGCTATCGATTTTCTCATGCATAGCATTATTAGTTTCTATTTAAAAACGATAATTCAAGGACATAAAAGTTGTTATTTTGTTATAATGAATTGAATTATGAATAAAACTGTTATTATACAAGGTAGCTCTAGAAGTGAGGGAGACACTAGCAAAATAGTGAATTATCTCGCTAGTAAAAATCATTTTGATGTTATTGATTTGAACACAAAAACAATTGGACATTATGATTATGATTATAAGAATGAAGATGACGATTTCATAGATTTAATCACCAACATTATAAACACATATGATACCATCATTTTTGCAACACCTGTATATTGGTACAGTATGAGCGGCTTACTAAAAGTTTTTTTTGATAGAATTTCTGATTTGATAAGGGTGCATAAAAATACAGGTAGAAAATTACGGGGTAAAAACATGGCAATGATTAGCATTAATAATCATGATGATTTAGTTGAAGGATTTAACATGCCGTTTGTGCAGTCTGCTAAATATTTAGGGATGCATTATTTGGGTGATATCCATACCTATGTTGAAGACAATAGGATACCCGATGTTATAAAAAAAAGAATCGATGATTTTGCTAAACATATTAAAGGGGTCTTATAAAAATAAGACCTCTTTTGATTTATTTAGAAGCAAATAACTTAACATCCTGTTCGCTAACTTCGTTACCTCCAAGAATAATTAAGCGTTCTATAACATTACGAAGTTCTCGAATATTCCCTGTCCAATCATACTCTTGTAAAAGTTTAATTGCTTTATCTGAAAACGTCTTTTTAGTTGTCCCTTGCTCGTTGGCTATTTTTTCTGAGAAATGATCTACTAGCAACGGAATATCATCTCGTCTCTCATTTAAAGCTGGAACTTTAATTAAAATAACGGCGAGTCTGTGATATAAATCTTCACGGAAATTACCCTCCTCTATTTCCTTTTTTAAATTCTTGTTTGTGGCTGCAATTACTCGAACATCAACTTTAATATCCTTATCGCTTCCAACACGTTGCACTCTACTTTCTTGAAGTGCCCTTAATACTTTAGCTTGGGCCGAAAGGCTCATGTCGCCAATTTCATCTAGAAAAATAGTTCCTCCATTAGCCGCTTCAAATTTTCCTGCACGATCCTTATTAGCACTCGTAAAGGCTCCTTTTACATGCCCGAACAATTCACTTTCAATTAATTCACTTGGAATAGCAGCACAGTTTACTTCAATTAAACTACCTTTTGCACGTTCACTTTTTTCGTGTAGCCAATGTGCTACTAATTCTTTACCAGTTCCATTTGGCCCTGTTATTAATACACGTGCATCAGTTGGTGCTACTTTATCGATAATTTCTTTAATCTGAGAAATGGCCTCACTTTCGCCAATCATTTCATACTTTTTACTTACCTTCTTTTTTAGAATTTTGTTTTCTACAACTAATTCCTTTCTATCTAAAGCATTTCTAACCGTGTTTAACAATCTGTTTAAATCTGGTGGTTTTGAGATATAATCAAAAGCCCCTAGTCGCATCGTGTTTACTGCAGTATCTAAATCGCCATGACCAGAAATCATAACAATAGGAATTTCAGGTTTAATTTTTTTAACTGCTTCTAACACCTCAACACCATCCATTTTAGGCATTTTGATATCGCAGAGAATTAAATCGAAATCATCATTTTTTATTTTTTCTATACCAGACAATCCATCTTCTGCTTCGTCCACAGAATATGCTTCATTTTCTTCAGATAGTATTTTAACTAGCACGCGTCTTATAGCTGCTTCATCTTCAATAACTAGTATTTTTGCCATATTTATATTTTAAATTTTAAACCTGTTCTTAAATAAAATGCATTCACATCGTTCAATTTAAAAACTTCATCTCTATTTTTATTTCGTAATACATTATTCAATCTAAACGTATATCCTGTATACATATAAGCCACTAAATGTTTTGTAAAGCAATATTCATACCCAAGTCCGCCAATGGCAACAGATAATGAAATATGATCTACATTTTCACCATTTATTGTAGTAGGTTCTTGTAAATGTGCCAAATAGCCATCTAACCCAACAAACGCTTGTAAGTTGTTTTCTTTGTTAAAGGTATATTTAATATTAGACTTTGGTACGCCTAAATTAAAACTCCATTGCTCATTCACCTCTCTAAAATAACTTACAAAGGGTAGCGGAAAAGGAATCCCTGTTGTTGCATTGTAAGTTAATCCTAAAATTAAACGGTATGGACGTTTTAAACTTTCATCTTTAGTTCTGTCGTTTAAAACAAAAACACCTCCATTCATGAAATAATCATCGGAGTTTAAAGTCTTTGAAAGTGTTGATGCAATTCTAGGATTAAACTTCACACCAAACCGCCAGTTTTCATTCCATTTAAAAGTATAACCAAGGTTTAAATCTATTACATGAATTTTATTTAAACTCGATGTTTCAAACGGATAACTATCTTCTAAGTTAAGTAATATTCGATTATATTCCGCGCCAACAATAAGATAAGAGTCGTTTTTTAATTCTATAGGGTAATTTAAAAGTGCTCGTAATCGGGTGTATTGATCTTCAGATTTACTTTGAGGTATAAACGAATACTCTAGCCTCGCCAAATCAGTAAGTTGAGCAGTTGTAACCTGAAAAGATAAGAACATAGATATCACTACAAATCTTGCTTTTAGCTTTAATTTATAATCTAATTTGCAATTAATCAATTCGATGTCTATTTTTTTATAATATGAATATCTCTTTGTGGGAATGGTATAGTAACGTTATGTTCTCTAAATAATCTATCTATTTCAAAACGAATATCGCTCTTAGGAAATTGTGCTTTAAAACTATCGTTTAATGTAAATACGATTTTAAAATTAAGTGAGCTGTCGCCAAAATCTGTAAAAACAACTGTGGGCTCTGGTGTACTAATAACCTCTGGATGTGCACTGGCTGCTTGAATTAATAACTTTTTTACCAATTGTACATCACTTCCATAGGCAACACCAACACTTACAGACTCTCTTGTGGTTGTGCCATTTTGTGTCCAATTAAATAAACTATTTTCTAAATATAAATGATTCGGAATAACCAACACCTTATTATCTATCGTTACAGCGCGAGTAGTTCTTAGTTTTATTTCTTCTACTCTACCAATTTTATCATCAATTTCAATAATATCGCCTACATGAACAGATTGGTCTACTAAAATAAAAATACCAGAGATAATATCTTGAAAAAGCGTTTGCAGCGCTAAACCAATACCAATTAATAGAGCTGCTGAAGCTGCAAAAATAGCTGTTACATTAATCCCTATAGAATCAAAAACAACGAGTAAAACGATGGTGTAAATTATCCATTTAGCAAACGAAAAAACGGTTGTAAATTTAACCTTATCGTCTTTAGGCATGTTTTTAGTTACCAATTTTCTAACCGACCTTAAGACGAATGTTGTTGCGATTAAGACTAAAGCAACCAATAATACATATTTTACCTTAAGCACAATATCGTGGGCTTCAGCACCTGTTCCGGTTGTATAATTAATAATTTTATATTCGAGAAACTCATTAATTTTCTCCCATAAAGAACTTTCAGTAATGACTTCTTCTACTTGTTGTACTTTATCTTCGATTTGATTTTTTACATTGTCTTGCATGCTAATATTTAATCCATTTAATTAATTCTTTGTAACTCGGTTTCTTACCATACATCAATATACCAACACGATAAATTTTTGCTGCAAACCAAACCGTAAACATAAAAGAGCCTATTAAAACTAATAAGGATAGTACCTGTTGCCAAATTGGAACACCAAAAGGAATCCGCATTAGCATAACCACAGGCGAAGTTAATGGTATAAATGAAAATACCGTTGAAACTGTACCGTGGGGATCTTCTATAACCGTAAATATACCAATATATACTGCTAAAATAAGTGGAAGCATTATGGGTAACATAAATTGTTGGGTATCTGTTTCGTTATCAACTGCTGCACCAATTGCTGCGTATAACGAACTGTATAATAAATAGCCACCAATAAAAAATAATATAAAAGCAACAATTAAATTAGTTAACGGTAAATTATAAAAACCTGTTAGAATATTTTGTAATTGTGCATTCACCTCCGGGTTTTCCATGGCTTGTTCTATAATTTGTTGCTGCGGCGTTTGCATTTGCGCCATATCAATTCCTAAAATCAATGACACTATACTCATTAATATAGAACCTAAAATTATCCAAATTACGAATTGAGTAATTCCGGCTAGCGACGTTCCAATAATTTTACCAAGCATGAGTTGGACAGGTTTTACTGAAGAAATTATCACCTCAATAATTCTACTTGTTTTTTCCTCAATAACGCTCCGCATAATCATGTTACCATAAATAATGATAAACATGAATAATAAGTAACCTGCTAAACCTCCAAAAATAAGTTTGATTACACTATCTGCCTTAGATGTTTTTTCACCTTCAAAACTTTCTTGATTAATTTCAATATTAACTATAGAAGCTTTGAGTTTTTCAACATCAATTCCTTCTTTTATCCTATTTTGAAGGGTTAACTCTGATTGAATTTGACTTTCTAAACCAGATATTAAAGTAAGAGATGGTGATTCTTCGGAATAGAATGTGATATTTTTTGATTCGATTTTTCCACCTGAAATATCTTCAATATGTAACAACCCATAACCATTAGAAATTTTTACTAAGTTTTTAGCGTCTTCCAAAGACATACTTTCTAGAATATTATACGATGTGTTTTTAGTACTCTTAAAAATATTTTTTACTAAACCAGATTCATCTAATATAGTTACTACTCTTACTTTATCACTATTTAACTGGGATAAATAGGCAACAATGGCAACAAATGCTATAACAATTAACGGGCTCAAAAAAGTCATTATAATAAACGACTTGTTTTTCACTTTCGTTAAATATTCACGTTTAATAATAAGTGGTAAGTGATTCATAGCTTAGTTATTCTTAACAGCTTTAATAAATATATCGTTTACACTAGGAATAAGCTCCACAAAATGAGACACATCGCCTCTTTCTGTTAGATAGCGCAATAACTCATTCGGGGTTTCATTTTCTTGAAGTTTTATATTGAGTTTCAACTCGTCTTCTAAAGTTTTAAAATTAGCTTTTGAAATACTAAATTTATCAGCTAAATCCTTTTCTAGATCATTTTGATTGTTGGTTCTAATTCCTACTTCATAAGTATTAATTTTAAATTGACGCTTTATATCAACCAAATTACCATCTAATATTTTATTAGATTCATGTATTAAAGCAATATCGTCGCATAATTCTTCAACAGATTCCATTCTATGTGTTGAAAATATAACGGTTGCGCCATTTTCGCGCAATCTTAAAATTTCATCCTTTATTAAATTAGCATTTATAGGGTCGAAGCCAGAAAAAGGTTCATCAAAAATTAACAATTTAGGTTCATGAAGCACAGTAACTACAAATTGAATTTTTTGTGCCATCCCTTTAGAGAGTTCTTGAATTTTTTTATTCCACCAATCTCCAATATCTAGACGCTCAAACCAATATTTTAATCTTTTTTTTGCTTCAGCTTTACTCAATCCTTTTAATTGGGCCAAATAAATACACTGCTCTCCAACCTTCATTGATTTATATAAGCCACGTTCTTCAGGCAAATACCCTATATCTTCAATATGCTTTTGACTTAAGCTTTCACCATCCAAAAACACCGATCCAGAATCTGGCATTGTGATTTGGTTGATTACTCTAATTAATGTTGTTTTACCAGCACCATTAGGGCCTAATAATCCAAAAATACTACCTTTTGGTATTGAAATAGACACGTCATTCAATGCCCTAAAATCGCCAAAATACTTGGAAACACCGTTTACTTCAAGTAAGTTATTCATGCAAATTTTTTAATTAACTTCTAAATGGTAAATATATTAAATGTTGCCTAAGAAGTTCGGTGCTTTCAGCAATAATTATTTTTAATTAGTAAGACATTTATTAAATTTTTTAAGTGAACCCGATATACATTCAGGTTAAATTCTACTTACATTTTCTTGGCTTCCTAAAATTGAGTTTTACTTAAAAAACAAAACCCACCCTTAATAAATTAAGGATGGGAAAAAAATTGCTATGAAAAAGAAAAATTACCACTAAATAAATTTAGTGATAGTCAAATATAGTTTTTTTTTCAATAATAATAGCAAAACTATTAATTATCTTCACTTTTTATGCAAAAAAAAATCCACTATAAAAGTGGATTTTCATGCTGTATGACCCGTTTTCTTAAGAAAACATATCTTTTACTTTTTCAAAGA
Organism: Algibacter luteus; assembly: GCF_900141715.1. Classification (GTDB taxonomy): domain Bacteria; phylum Bacteroidota; class Bacteroidia; order Flavobacteriales; family Flavobacteriaceae; genus Arenitalea; species Arenitalea lutea. Next base: position 77,412 of record NZ_FQYK01000006.1, read on the forward strand.
AAGACTTATCTGAACTTTCAGGTTTCGGTGAAAAATGGTCGTCATCTTGCATCGATTCAAAAAAGTCTTTTTGTTGTTTATTTAGTGTTTTGGGCGTCCAAACATTAACATGAACTAACAAATCGCCTTTACCATAACCATTTATGCTTGGTATTCCTTTTCCGCGTAATCTTAAAATTTTACCAGACTGTACACCGGCTTCAACCTTTATGCGCACTTTACCTGTTACGGTATCAATTTCTTTTGAAGTCCCTAAAACGGCCTCTGGGAAACTTACATACAAATCGTAGTGTAAATTATCGCCCTCGCGTTGTAATTTTTCGTGAGTTTCTTCTTCAATCACTACAATTAAATCTCCTGAAATTCCATTTCCTGGTGCTTCATTTCCTTTACCAGAAACTTTAAGTTGCATACCATCAACTACACCTGCAGGAATTTTAATTGATACTGTTTCTTCGGCTACTTTCAAGCCTTGTGCATCTGCATCACTTGGTTTTTTATCAATAGTTTGTCCTGCGCCACCACATACATTACAAGGTGATGATGTTTGCATTCTACCTAATATTGTATTCGCTATTCTGGTAACTTGCCCAGAACCATTACATGTCGAGCAGGTTTTATATGTTGTACCTGGTGCTTGAACTTTTCGTTTTACCTTAACTTTCTTTTCAACGCCATTAGCTATTTCTTCCAAAGTTAGTTTTACTCGAATACGTAAGTTACTCCCTTTTACTCGACGTTGGCCACCGCCACCGCCAAATCCAGAGAAACCACCTCCAAAGCCACCACCAAAAATATCACCAAACTGACTGAATATGTCGTCCATATTCATACCACCGCCACCAAAGCCGCCGCCATTCTCGAAAGCTTGATGACCATATTGATCGTAACGCGCTTTTTTATTATCGTCGCTTAGAACTTCATAAGCTTCAGCTGCTTCCTTAAAATTCGCTTCTGCTTGTTTATCATCTGGGTTTTTATCAGGATGAAATTCAATCGCTTTTTTTCTGTAAGCTTTTTTTATTTCGGCAGCACTTGCGCCTTTACTAATACCTAATATTTCGTAATAATCTCTTTTAGCCATGTCTTAATTTTATTGCCCTATAACTACTTTTGGAAAACGAATTACTTTCTCTCCAAGAAGGTATCCTTTTTCTACGATGTCGATAATTTTTCCTTTTAAATCATCGCTTGGGGCAGGTATTTGTGTGATTGCTTCATGGTTATCTGCATTAAAGGCATCGCCTTTGTTAACTTCCATTGCTTTTAAACCTTTTTGCTCTAATGTTTTTATTAATTTTTGATAAATTAACAACACGCCTTTACGTAATTCTTCAGCTTCTTTATCTTCTTCAATATGAGTTAATGCGCGCTCGAAATCATCAAGAACAGGTAATAAGGTTTTCATCACATCTTCACTAGCTGTTGAAAATAACTCAATGCGTTCTTTTGATGTGCGTCTTTTATAATTTTCAAATTCTGCAAACAAACGTAAAAACTTATCTTTTTCTTGTTTCAATTCAGCTTCAAGTTTTTCTTCTTTGGTTTGCTCTTCAGTTACTTGCTCCTCAATTTCAACAGTTTCTGCTTGAGAAGTTTCAACTTGTTCCTTATCAATATTCTTCTTATCTTTTTTACTCATAGTAAATTCAAATTTTCAATCTTAAATTTAGTTGGCAAAAGTACTGCCAATATTATAAAAATGTCATAATGTCATTAAAATTATTTTAATTTTTTTTTTGAAAGCGAATGACTAATTTTACAAGCCAACACTAAAAACAATTAAAATGAAAAAGAATTTTGTAATTATTTTATTTATTTCAGCATTTACATTTGCTGTAACATCCTGTAAAGACAAGGCAAAAGAAGCAACGACTACAGCAGCCGAGGCAGTTGAAGAAGTTGTAAACGCAGAAGCTTACACGGTTAACAAAGACGCATCAACAATTGCATGGAAAGGGTTTAAACCTACGGGAACGCACACTGGCACCATTGCTATTGAAAATGGGGTGCTTGATGTTTCTAATGGAAACATAGTAGGTGGAACTTTTTTAATTGACATGAACTCTATAGTTGTAACCGATATTCCTGCTGAAGACGAGAAAAACGCAAAATTAACTGGCCATTTAAAAAGTCCAGACTTTTTTGATGCCGAAAAGTATCCAAGTGCAGGATTTACAATAACTGGTTTAGAAGAGGTTGAAGGAAAAATGATGCTTTCTGGTAATTTATCTCTTAAAGACGCTAAGAACAATGTAACATTTCCAGTAAGTGTAACTAATGAAAATGGTGTGGTTACTTTAACAAGTGAAACGTTTACCATCGACAGAAGTAAATGGAATGTGCAATACGGTTCTAAATCGTTTTTTGATAATTTAGGTGATAAATTTATTAACGACGATATTGAATTAAAGGTTTCTGTTTCGGCTGCAAAGTCTTAATTGATAGAACAACCTAATTGAAAAACCATCTTGTAAAAATAGGATGGTTTTTTATTTATATACCGATGAGCATCGTATGAAAAAAGTAATAATCCTGCACTAAGCTTTAACGCGAATATTATTTACCCAACAAATCTGTCAATGCTGGTTCTAGATAGTTATACTCAAAATTAAACCCTTTGTTTTCGATTTTTTTAGAACTTACACGTTGACTTTCAAAGAGTAGAATATGCATTTCGCCCAAAATCAATTTCATAAAAAACTTAGGAATATTTGGCATAAATAAAGGCTTGTTTAATACACTTGCCGCCGTTTTGGTTAACTCTAAATTAGAAACTGGATTTGGTGCTACCGCATTATAAACACCAATTAAATTATTTTGTAATACATACATAAATAAGTTTGCTAAATCGTGAATATGAATCCACGATTGCCATTGCTTACCGCTACCAAAAGCAGCGCCTACACCAAACTTTATTGGTTTTACAATTTCTGTAAGTGCGCCACCTTCACTGGAAAGCACCAAGCCTATTCTTATTTTTGAAACACTTATGGATAGTTTAGCAAACTCATCGACTGCCTGTTCCCAAACCTCAACTACGTTTCCTAAAAACGACGTACTAACTTCTTGATGAGATTGGTCGTAATAATTGGTTAATGAGTCTGGATAGATACCAATTGCACTTGCCGATATTACTTGTGTAACTTTATGTTTATTATGCTTAAGCGCATCAACTAATAAAGCCGTAGTTTGGGTTCTACTGCTTAAAATTGCTTTTTTATAACTAGGTGTCCAACGTTTTGAAACCGTTGCGCCTGCTAAATGAATAATGGCATCAACATCTTTGATGCACTCAACATCAATTTCGTTTGCTTTTGGATTCCAATAAAATCCTTTATAATTTTCTTTTTGAACAATTTTAGATTTACTTGTTGTTAAGTAATTTACTTGAATGTCTTTTTCATGACAAAGCTTTACAATTTCTCCTCCAATTAATCCGGTTGCTCCAGTAATTAAAACTCGCATTTACTTTTTTTTATAAAGTTACGAAATGGTAAGAGGCTTATTGAAATTTTATATTAGGTTTAACACAGTGTAGGAAGAAGATGCAAGTTTCAAGCAGGAAATTAAAAATTATCACTTGCCTTAAATTCTTCTACCCCAAACTGAGAAAGAATACGGCAAATTATTTGGTAGCCCTTAGCATTTCGCGTTTACCTGGAGGCCCAGGAAGTCTTTCTACTTTAAACCCAACGGCTTGCATTGCTCTACGCACACTTCCTTTGGCAGAGTAAGTTACCAAAATGCCTTTTGGCTTTAAAGCCTTGTACATTATTGTGAATATTTGCTCTGTCCATAAATCGGGTTGTACCCGAGCTCCAAAAGCATCGAAATAGATGATATCGTGTGCTTCGTAATCATTAATTTTTGAAAAAAATTGTTTTCGTTTTATTAAATTGAACGCATCATTAATTTGATGTTTTTCTTCCCAAGTGACTTTATGAAGGGTTTTAAAAACTTCAGATTTGTTTTCTGCATTTAAAGTTTCGATATAATTTAATGCTTGAATTTCAGCTGTTGAAACTGGGTAAGCTTCTACCCCATTATAATTGATGTTTAGTTTTAGTTTTTCGGCTTCTAAAAGTGTAATGAAGGCATTTAAGCCTGTACCGAAACCGATTTCTAGTATGGAGATGTTATTACCATATTCGTCACTTTGTTTTGGATGACAAAAATGATGCAAACCAGACTTAATAAATACATGATACGCTTCTTGGATTGCCCCGTGTTTTGAATGGTATTGTTCGTTCCATTCTGGGATGTGAATGGTTGAAGATCCATCGGCGGTAATAATAATTTCGCGCTTCATGTGTTGTTTATCTATAATTGAGTTGATTTTATTTTGAACTAAAAGCTGTCCATTATTGATTGACCCCGCGTTAGGGATAGTAATGGAAAGCCCACAGCGGAGGTACGAAGCGAGGACTTGTAATGTATAGCCCGACCCTTGTGGTAACCTGCCTGCCGGCAGGCCGACGCCCAAAAAATTATTTTTTACTGTGCTACTAAAACACCATCGGCCTCGAAGGAGTACGTGCGTTTAGGCTCTGTAATACTTGCAATTTCTTCGGGGGTTTTACCAGCATCTTCGGCATAATGGCGCTGCTCGTCTACAGAGACTTCTTGTATAAATGCCTTACCATTAATAATAACGGTTTTGCCTGAAATGTCTTTTGGAACGAAAAACCCATAGTCTTTAAATTTTACCATTACCTCATTTTCGTCGTCTAACTGTAAACGCATCCAACAGCCTTTGGCTTGACAAACGTCGTTTACTTTTGCTTTTATTTTTGAGTCGATGCTATCGCCTACATTCAAGGTTTTATAATGGGTTGCCATAGAGCTCGCTGCAATGGCATCTGTGGCAATAATACTTTTACCGAATGAGGCGTATTCTATTTTTTTTTCTTTTGGGGTAGTTTCTGTATTTTCTTGAGCATTGTTTTTGCAAGAAATTAACATAAAAACTGATATAATTAATAATGTAACTGATTTCATAACACTAAAATTTCAATTTTAAACGATTTATGTAAATATACCGCTTTTTTAAAAACGATTTTCTTTAAATTTGTCTCTTAAAATAACAAGACTATGAATACTATTATCAACAACATAGCGATTGAAAAAGCTAAAACTTCGAAAATCAATGAAGTAGATTTTGATAATTTGAAATTTGGACATGTTTTCTCTGACCACATGTTGGAATGTAACTATAAAGGTGGTAAATGGCAAACTCCTGTAGTGAAGCCTTACCAACCTATTGTATTGGATCCTGCTGCTAAAATTTTTCATTACGGGCAATCTGTTTTTGAAGGCATGAAAGCTTATAAGGATGTCGATGAGAAAGTCTGGTTATTTCGTCCGTTAGAGAACTTTAAACGTTTGAATATTTCATCGAAACGATTGGCTATTCCTGAGCTTCCTGAAAGTTATTTTATGGATGGTTTGAAAACGTTATTAGAAGTTGATAAAGATTGGATTCCAAAAAAAGCAGGAAGTTCGTTATATATAAGACCGTTTATTTTTGCTTCAGGAAATGGCTTTCATGCATCGCCAGCAGATGAGTATAAATTTATAATTTGTACTGCACCATCAGGGGCTTATTTTGCTGGTGAAGTTAGAGTTTTAATTGAAGAAAAATATTCGCGTTCTGCTAATGGTGGTGTTGGTTTTGCCAAAGCTGGTGGTAACTATGCAGGACAATTTTACCCAACACAGTTAGCTATAGAAAAAGGTTATCAACAAGTGATTTGGACTGATGATAATACCCACGAATATATTGAAGAGGCCGGAGCTATGAATATTTTTGTGCGAATTAATGATACATTAGTTACCGGACCAACTAGTGATAGAATTCTTGATGGTATTACCAGAAAGAGTATTATTGAATTGGCTAAATCTGAAAACATCCCTGTAGAGGTTAGAAAAATAACGGTTAGTGAAGTTGTTGAAGCTGCTAAAAATGGCTCGTTAAAAGAAATGTTTGGTGCAGGAACTGCTGCTGTAATCTCTCCTATTTCTGGGTTTGGTTATAAAAATGAAGATTACGAATTACCAAAATTTGATGATACTTACGCTAGTTATTTAAAGAAGCGTATTACCGATATTCAAACTAATAAAGCAGCAGATCCTTTTGGATGGCGCTACGAAGTTAAGTAATAAAAAAGCAGCCAATTGGCTGCTTTTTTTATATATAAATTATTTGGAATCTATTTGTCTAAAATGGCTTCAATATTTGGTTTGAAATAATTTGGACCTTTTAAAACTTTACCGTCTTCTCGATAAATAGGCTTTCCGTCTTCACCCAATTTACTCATGTTACTGCGCTGAATTTCTTCAAACACTTCTTCAATTTTATGTTGCAAACCATGTTCGATGATTGTTCCACATAAAATATACAGCATATCTCCTAACGCATCGGCGACTTCAACTAAATCATTATTATTGGCTGCATCAAGGTATTCTTCATTTTCTTCTCGCATTAACTTATACCGTAACATGTTTTTTGCGAGACCTAAATCTGCTTTAGGAGTTTCTCTATGACCTATTTTAAAAGCGGTATGAAATGCTTTTACAGCTTCAATTTTATTTTCCATCTAGTTGATTTTTAGTTGTTTAATTTACGATGCGGTTTAATTTTTTTGGAACATTCTTATTTCAAAGTAAATCCTATCTTGATTTTGCTAAATTTGCAATAAAAATAACTATATGTTTAGTAAAGGTCAAATCATTTTTGGAATTATATTTTTTTTGGTGTTCGCTACTATAATTGCATACACTTACCGAAAAGATTTAAAAATACATAAGCGCTTTTATGCTGGTAGCGTTTGGATATTAATTGCCTTTATTTCATTTATATTATTTATTTCTGCTATTAAGTTTTTCTTTAAGTGAGTTAATTAAAACGTCTATTTTCATCAATTCCTAAAGTATGAAGCCTTATTTCGGTTTTTTATGCTTTTTATCTAGGATTTAGCTTTTAAAAATTTGGTTTCTCTATCTTTTTAAATTAATATGCATATGTGATATGTTTTGATATTTAATCTTAAAAATAATTAGCAAACCCTCCTAAAACATCTACTAAAAATAGTGTCTTAATTAATGATTAAATCCAATCGGAAATTTATAAGCGAAATTACTTCAAAATTAAAAGAGTTAGACTATCATAAAAATGACTTTGAAAACATCGACAACTTCCCTCTCAATTCAAAACAATGTTTGTATGTTATTGACTGGCAAGATGGAAAAGTTTCATATCAAAAAGATATTGACAAACTTTTAGGATACCGTGCAGATGAATTTAATTTAGATACCGTTCTAAGCATTGCCCACCCTGATGATTTAAATCTTATAAAAAAAATTACTCAGGCAGCGGTAAGTCATCTTATTAATAACATATGCTTGAATTTGGAAAAAAGTTCTCTTAATCTTACTTACAGATTTAGAAAAAAAGACGGTTCGTACGTTAAATTACTGAGACAGTCTTCCCTTTTTGAAGCCACCAAAAACGGTAAGCTAAAAAGCAACTTATCACTATTAACCGATATTTCATTTATTGATAATTCAAATACGGTTCATTGGGAATTTAATGCCCCACATATTGAACAAGAAGCTTTTAAACAAGAAATTTATAAGGAGTTCAACTCATTTTTTACTCATAGAGAAATTGAAGTTATCAAATTAATTTCAGATAAATTTAGCACTAAAGCTATCGCCGATAAACTTTATATAAGTGAACATACTGTGTACTCTCATAGAAAAAATATTCTTAAAAAAAGCAATTGCCATAATGCTGCAGATCTTGTTGACTTTTGCTATAAAATTGGTGTTATTTAAATATGTTTTATTCCATATGAAAAACAAAACTCAGATAATAAATAATTTAAAAATAGCGTATTTAGATAATGAAGTAAATTCAAATATTGCTATTGTTTTTATTCATGGAAATTCACAAAGCTCTAAAAGTTATGCCTATCAATTAAAAGATGATTTATTAAACAATTTCAGGCTCATTGCATTGGATTTACCTGGTCATGGAGATTCTGATTCAGCAACAAATTACACGTTACCACTATTTACTAATACAGTTGTTGGTTTTTGTGACAGTTTAAAACTCAAAAACTTTGTAATAGTTGGACATTCTTTAGGGGGACATTTTACTATACAATCCTTACCTAAATTAAAAAATTGCATTGGTGTATTTATTATTGGTGCTTCACCACTAAATATCCCTTTAATTATTGAAGATGCTTATTTGCCAAGTGAATTGATGGCTTTACTATTTAAAAAAGAATTGACTAAAACAGAAATCAACCAATTTGCTACCAGCATAACAACCAATACAGTTTTAATAGAAAATGATATTAAAAATACTGATGCAAAATTTAGAGAACATCTAGCGGTTTCTATTGGAAATGGAGAGATGCACAATGAAGTTGATATTCTAAAAAACGCAACGGTACCAATTGCGATGGTATTTGGTATTAATGATTCATTGGTCAATACAAATTATGTGGCTAATTTGACTATTCCAATGCTATGGAACGCACAACTTATTTTTATTGAAAATGCGCTACATTGTCCGCAATTGGATTCTCCAAAAGAGCTAAATGCCATATTAATAGATTTTATTGAATCGATAAAGTAGTTGATAATAGCAGAAAAACACTTTATCGATATATTTTTTGACTCAAAACCAAAAAATCCCCAGTATTGGGGATTTTATTGTTTCATATCATTCATTATGTTTGAATAGCTATTAATTATTCTATAAAAACTCTCATTATGAAACAATTATTACTTTTTTTTACATTACTAATTTTTACTTCTTTCAATTTACAAGCGCAAATATTATGGCAAAATACTATTGGAGGCAATACTTTTGACGATGTTGAAGATGTTATAAATACTTCTGATGGGGGTTTTTTAATAATTGGTGTTTCAGAATCTAATATTTCAGGAGACAAAACTGAAAACTCTCGAGGAAGTAGTGACTATTGGATAGTTAAAACCAATAATCTAGGAGTTGTTCTATGGGATAAAACTTTTGGAGGCAGCGGAGAAGATTTTCCAGTGTCGGCCATTGAAACATCAGATGGCGGTTTTGTTATCGTTGGAGATTCTAACTCAAACATGTCAGGTGATAAATCTGAAAATTCAAAAGGCGGTTTTGATTTTTGGATAGTAAAAATCAATAGTGCAGGAACAAAACTTTGGGATAAAACTTTTGGAGGTTCAGATGATGAGTATGGAGTTACCGTACGCGAAAATGCTAGTAATGAACTTGTTATTGCTGGCGATTCGTTCTCAAATATATCAGGTGATAAATCTGAAAATTCACGAGGATTTACAGATGCTTGGATTATAAAAACTTCCAGTACTGGAACTTTAATATGGGATAAAACCCTTGGTGGTGATGCTGATGAAGAGCTAATCGGGATAGAACTTACCGCAGATAGCGGTTACATAATTGGGGTTATTGCAGAATCTGGAATTTCAGGAGATAAAACAGTCAATACCAGTAACAATGAAGATTATTGGGTCGTAAAATTAAGTAGCACAAATACCATTGATTGGCAAAAAAATTATGGTGGCACCTCAACTTCTGTTAGTGCACTTTCAACACTAATTAAAACTTCTGATGGAGGCTACCTTTTAGCGGGAGATTCAGACTCAAACATTGGTGGTGAAAAAACCGAAGACACGAATGGCGGAACTGATTTATGGTTTATAAAAACAGACAATACAGGTACCATACAATGGCAAAATACTATTGGCGGATCGGATGATGAATATACGCCCTATGGTTTTGAAAAATCTAGCGGAGGTTATGTTTTTGCTGCCGAAACTCTATCCAACATTTCGGGTGATAAAACCGAAAACAGTGCAAGCAATGATATTTGGTTAATAGAACTTGATAGCAATGGCAATTTAATTGCAGATAAAACTTATGGAACCAATTCAACGGAATACCCCGAACAAATATTACAAACCAGCGATGGTAATTATGTCGTTGTTTCAACTGTTGATGAATTATCTGGCGATAATACCGAAGCTCCAAATGGCGATACTGATTATTGGCTTTTTAAAGTCGATAAAAGCACCTTGTCTTTAAATTCAATTACAAGTGATTTAAAAATCAATATTTATCCAAATCCTACTGAAGCTTATTTAAATATTATTTCAAAAGCAGAAATTGATTATGCTGAGATATTCGATATAACTGGGAAATTAATCTCAAAAATTGAATCACCAAATAAAGCAATTAACATTTCAGAATTATCAAAAGGCATGTATTTGATTAAATTATCATCTCAAAATAAGACTGTGACAAAACGCATTATTAAACAATAAGCCAGTATACAACCATTCATCGATAAACTATCTTTACACAAATAAGATTACTTTTTATCCAAATCCAACTTCTAATATTTTACATATTAAATTAAATAATTTAGAAGCTGATAAAGCCATATTATATGATCTTAGTAGAAAACAGATATTAGATATCGAACTAAAAACCAATATTACAATTGCAGATATTAGCAAACTGAATTCAGGCATTTATATTTTAAAAATTAAAACTACCAATAACTTATTTGTAAAACGAATTGTAAAAAAATAAATTAAACAGTTAATTTAAACTACTATAAATTTTTTCGATGTAAATTTAGAAGTCAAGCTTCGAATGCGCCAACAATATATTTAACGCGAAAACCCTTACTTCGGTTTTATTTGCTTTATATCTAGGTTTTAGCTTTGAAAAAATTTAATTATTTAGATTGTTGCAGCTATTAACCAACCAATTAAAAAATGAAGAAATTAAAACTATTAATTACGCTATTGCTTTTTAGTACCATTTTAACAAATTTAAAAGCCCAAAGCTATGTTGGGTTTGCTGTTGATAATTACTCAGGTGTTCATTCCTTAATTTCTAACCCCTCAAACGTCGTAGATTCTCGACTTAAAGCTGATATTAATATAATTTCTGTGAGTGCTTTTGGAGGGAGTGATTATTTTGGTATCGACGTTAGCAATATAATTAAATCTGAAGGCAGTATTGATATTGAATCTGATACTGAAAAATTCCCATCTGATGCCAATAACTTTTTTTTAAATGCTGATGTTTTAGGTCCTTCCTTTATGTTTAACCTGTCACCAAAAAGTAGTATAGGTGTTGTTAGTAGAGTAAGAGCCTTTTTCAATTTGAATAACATTAGCGGTGAGTTGTACGAAAACATATCTGATAATTTTGATATTGGTGAAGATTTTGATTTTAATTCTGAAAACTTAACTGGTACCATTCATGCTTGGGCAGAAGTCGGATTAGTATACGGGCGCATTTTAGTTGATAATGAAAACAGCTTCCTTAAAGGAGGTGTCACTTTAAAATATTTACAAGGTGCTGGCGGTGTGTTTTTAAACAGCCCAAACTTTACGGGACAGTATAATGCAACTAATGAAACTTTAACTACTACTGGAGAATTGCAATATGGTATTAGTCAAGATTTTGATAACAGTGACATCGACTTTTCAAACTTAACTGCTGGTTTCGGTGCAGATGTTGGGTTTACTTATGAATTTAGACCAAATGTGGATCTTGATTCTGTAACTAGAAAACACAACAAATACAAGTTAAAAATTGGAGCTTCAATAACAGATATAGGCTCTATTGATTACAAGGAAAGTGTTGTCACAACCTACGATTTAAATGCTACAGCCGATGCTTCAACTTTCAATGAAGACACTGAAGAATTTTTAGATAATAATTATACCAGTAGCGAAGAAACCATTGCACAAAAAATTAATTTACCAACTGCTTTTCACTTTTTAGCAGATTATCACATAATGAATAAACTTTATATTAGTTTACAGACTAATTTATCGTTGGTTAAAAAGAATTCAACCCACAGCAATAATATCATTAACTCTGTAACATTGGCTCCTCGATTAGAAACAAAATGGTTTAGTTTATACTCGCCTGTAAGCTTTAGAGAATATGGTGATTTTGCATGGGGTGCAGGCTTAAGATTTGGCCCATTAATGATTGGTTCTGGCTCTATGTTATCAAACTTACTTTCAGACTCATCAAAAACCACAGACGCCTATATTGGGCTAAAAATTCCATTATATCAATAATAATCCATTTATAGATTTCTTAAAATCCATAATTAGTTTAAAGAAAACATAACATTGGACAGCAAACGATTTTAGTTTAAATAATTCATCAAATGAAACACCTGGAAAATTATTAAATCAAACTTGAGTTACTTGTGAAAGTGAGGCTCATTCAATACTCTGTTTTATAAAACTTTAAGAAGTAAATAATAATTAAAAACCAAGAATAAAAGCAAGCCATTTCAATGAGTTAATAAATTATTGATTTTTGACGCAACCATTTTTAAAAGATTGCATCTAGTATATACTAAACCAAACTAAAAAATGAATATTTTATTAATTGTTTGCGCTCTCGTAATAGTCAATCTAATTTTATTAGTTTTTAGTGTAAACAACAAAACAGAACCTTAAAAAAGATTCTGCTTTTGTTATTCCATTTATTTCAATATTTAATTTACCTCTGGTAAAAAGCTATATTGCTCGCTGTAGTTTAGCATTTGTCCAGCAAATGTTTCTTGTTGCGTTACTTTTACATCTGTAATTTCACCTTCATCATTTTTTTCTGCAACTAATACAGGGTTGACAAAACCGCTATAAGGTGCCGATGTGAATTGCTTGTTTCGTTCTAAAACTTCAGCATGTATGGCTTGATCTACTTTCACGCCGTAACCTTCAACCAATTCCTCAACTGCTGCATAATCGCCCTCAGATTTTATGCGTTGGGTTTCTCTTAATAATTGACCGAAAAGTTCATGGAGTTTTTCATAATCGTTAATATTAAAATAGGTTTTGCCATCTCGGGTTACTTTTTCTATGACATTATCTTTTAGCCCCTTTTCATAAACCCAAGCAGAAATCCATTGTCTGTTTCGCATGTGAGCTTCTTCAACATCATCACCTAGATTTAAACGAATTAACTGCATCATCAATCCATTACGGATGTACCCATCATAAGTAGCTTTTCCAACCGCTTTCCAGTCATCAACCAGTCCTAATTCTTGCAGTTTTGGGTTATACAAATAATATAATGCCACTAAATCTGCTCGTCCTTCTTCTAACGTGGAAGCGTAATTTTTTAGCGTTTCTTTAGTTTCGCCAACACCAGGATTTAACTGACCCGATGCATGACCAATCACTTCGTGTAATGCTGTGTGTAACTTGTCTCCTGACTGACCATATTTTTCTTCCAATTCAAATTCTTCATCATCATTTACAAATTCTTTTAATCGTCCGGAGCTTGAAGCATTATTATAAGCATTGGTTATATTTCCTAATGAAACCGATTTACTACCTACAGCAGCACGAATCCAGTTGGCGTTTGGTAAATTCACGCCAATAGGTGTACTTGGTGAAGCATCTCCAGCTTCTCCAGCTACATTAACCACCTTATAAGTTACACCCACAACGTTTTTCTTTTTATGAGCGTCCATTAATGTAGAATTGTCTTCAAACCATTGTGCATTATCAGACAACACCTTCATTTTCTGTGACATATCAAAATCATTAATTTGTACGATATTTTCATAAGAACCTCTGTATCCTAAAGGGTCATTATACACTTCTATAAAACTATTGATGTAATCAATATTACCTTCTGTTGCTGCTGTCCAAGCAACATTGTAATCATCCCAAGTTTGTAAATCACCAGTTTTGTAATAATCTATTAACAGCCCAAGAGCATTTCCTTGCGCTTCATTTTCTGCCACACCTTTTGCAAATTCTAGCCATTTTACAATTTCATCAATGGCTTGCCCGTAAAGTCCGCCCGACTTATACACACGCTCTTTTAAAACACCGTTTTCTTTTACTAGTTGTGAGTTTAAACCAAAAGATAAAGGCTTTTTAGGGTCTGGAGATTTTTTTGCTTTATAAAATGTTTCAACATCTGCATTGGTAACATTGGGTCCGTAAAAATTCACAGCAGAAAGTGCTACATTATCTACACCTTTAGCTTGATTAACCTTTTTAGCATCTTCGTTATTAAAAATAACATCAAAGGCTTCACCTTTTAAGGTTGTTTTAGTTGAAGTTAATAACTCCTTCAAATAATCTGAAGAAAATTCGGGTTTTAACTTGTCATTTGAATAGTGGTGGTGAATTCCATTACTAAACCAAACACGCTTTAAATACGTCTCAAAAGCCTTCCAATTTTCCGAAGTTTTATCACCATCAAAATTCGTATAGATGTTTTCTAAAGCTTTTCTTATGGTTAAATTATGTCTGTAATTTTGATCCCACATAATATCTCTTCCTGATAATCCTGCCTGAACCAAATAATAAACTAATTTTTTCTCCTTAATTGTAAGTTGCTCCCAACCAGGAACTTGGTATCTTAATATTTTAATATCAGCGAACTGCTCAACGTTATGATCAAACGCTACAGATTCTTTTGATGCCAAAATATCACTATCTTTTTGAGATTTCTCATTACCACAGGAGAACAAAATTGTGGCAACAAATAATAAATTTAATATAGATTTTAGTTTCATTGTGATTAAATATGTTTTAAATTATAAATAAAAAAACGCTTAAAAAAGCTCTTAAATTATTGATAATACGAAAATATTACGTTTTAAATATTAATTATCTATTATCAACACAACAAATGTAATAATTTATTAATCGAAAATTAAAAATGATTATCTTTGATTTGTAAATAATCAAACAAAAAATAATGAAAGCTCTCAAATACATTTTATTCTTATTACTCATAGTTATAATTGGTGTAGCTATATATATTGCAATTCAACCTAACGAGTTTGAAGTGAGCAGAACTAGAACGATAAAAGCACCTGCACCAGTTATTTATAACAATGTCATTGATTTTAAAAACTGGGAAGCTTGGTCGTCTTGGGTGGAAGCAGATCCAGATATGCAAATAATGCTTTCTGATCAAACTCAAGGTGTTGATGGTTCTTATTCATGGGAAGATAAGGATGGCGTAGGTACGATGAAAAATATTGCTACAACTCCAAATAAATCCATCACACAACAAATGCAATTTGCCGATTTTCCACCTTCTGATATTTCTTGGGAGTTTAATCCAAATGAAGACCAGACAACAGATGTTACCTGGACCATTTCAGGAAAAGATTTACCGTTTGGATTTAAGGCCTTTGCAACCTTTACTGGAGGTATGGAAAAACAAATTGCACCACATTACGAGCGTAGTTTAGAGAAATTAGATAGTATTGTTGTTGCCGATATGAAAAAATTTAGTGTTACCGTTGATGGTGTTACCGAACATAGCGGTGGGTTTTATATATACAACACTGTATCGTGTAAAATCCCAGATATGCCAGCAAATATCGAAAAAATGATGCCTAAATTAGGTGCATATGCCATTGACAATAATATTAAGATGGCTGGAGCTCCTTTTAATTATTATCATAAGTGGGATGAAGAAAATAATACAACCATGTTCTCATGTTGTATCCCAACCATTAGTAAAATTATTTCAACTGAACCCGATATTCTAACTGGTCAGTTAAAGCCATTTAAAGCACTTAAAACAACTTTAAAAGGTGATTATTCTAATTTAAAAGAAGCTTGGGAAGTTGCTATGAAATATATTGAGGATAATAATTTAGTACAAGATGAAAATGGTCCTGCTCTTGAAGTGTACACGAACGATCCTATGCAACATCCAAATCCTGCCGATTGGACAACCGAAATTTATTTGGCATTAAAGTAATGAAGCAACTGTTTTTAGTTTTTGTTGGTGGCGGATTTGGAAGTGTGTTACGATTTATACTCGGGAAATATTTAAACAACGCTGAAAACAGCTTACCATATGGTACTTTTTTAGCCAATATAATAGGAAGTTTACTTATAGGTATTATTCTCGGTTTAGCGGCTAAAAACAATACCTTATCACAAAGTCAATCCTTACTTTTAGCTACGGGTTTTTGCGGCGGTTTTACAACCTTTTCAACTTTCGCTTATGAGAATCATATCTTTTTAAAATCTGGCGATTTTACAAATTTTGCCATATATACCATAGCTAGTTTCGTTATCGGTTTTTTAGCAGTTTTTCTAGGAATCTTTTTAGTGAAATAAAAAATGAATGCAAAAGTAGATACATTTTTAGCTAACCTCAAAACTTGGCAAGAAGAGTTGACACGATTACGAGAACTTATTCTTGATTGCGGTTTAACTGAAGATTTTAAATGGATGCACCCTTGCTACACTGACAATGGTAAGAATGTGATTTTAATTCACGGTTTTAAAGATTATTGTGCCCTACTTTTCAATAAAGGTGCCTTGTTAAGTGATGAAAAAGGCATTTTAGTACAACAAACAGAAAACACACAATCTGCAAGACAATTAAGATTTACAAACCTTAATGACATTGAGAAACAAAAGTCCGTTATTAAATCTTATATTTTTGAAGCCATAGAAGTTGAAAAAATGGGTCTAAAAGTAAAGATGAAAACAACTTCTGAATTTGAAACTCCAGATGAATTAGAGCAGATATTTGAAACAAATTCATCTTTTAAAAATGCTTTTTATAAATTATCTGAAGGCAGACAGCGCGGTTACCTATTACATTTTACTAAACCAAAACAATCTAAAACTAGAATTTCAAGAATTGAAAAAAACATCAAAAGAATAATTGATGGTTATGGTTTAAATGATTGCACTTGTGGCTTATCCAAACGAAAACCGAATTGCGACGGTTCCCATAAATTTATTTGAAACCCTATTTTTTAGAAAAAGCTTTTACTCCCGCTTCAATTCTAGTTTTTAAATAATTTTTTCTTGGAACTAACGGACAAGAATATTTATCATTATAAGCGCAATACGGATTATAAGCTTGGTTAAAATCAATTATCATAGTTTCGCCCTCAGGTATTCTGGCATCAACATACCTACCTCCACCATAACTTTCTAAACCGTTGGTTTCATCTAAAAAAGGTAAAAACAAATAATCTTCATAACCTTCTTTGGTGATTACTTCTTGATTTTGATAAATATTTAAAGTAAAAGATTCGCCTTTCAAATTAAAAGATAACTCACCATATTTCACATAAATGGGTCTTCTTGAAGTTGTCGTTTTCATTTTAAAGGGTTTTTCATTTGGTGTTCTTTTAAAACTGGCTTCAACAACATAAAGCGAATCAAACTTAAAAAAATCTAATCCTTCAAATTGTTTTCTATCCTTATCTTTTAAAGGAGATTGTGAGGCATCCTTATATTTTGCGTTAAGCTCTTTTTGAAACTTGGTTTCCCCTTTTAACGCTCTTTTTTTTTGTGCGCAACTCAACAGTGAAATGAATAGAATACTAATAAAAATTGCATTTTTCATTAATTTTCTGGATTAAATGATGGATTAAGATTGGTATTATAATTTTGTATTAAATCGTTTGAAAATGTATTAAAAGTCTCTTCATCAGCAAACATTTTGATTTTTTCAGGATCAAAATTTCCTTGCAAATAAAAAGCTGTTGTCTCAGTTGGATTACTATTAAAAATAATGGCATCGGTAACGACAACTCCCGATTCACGCACAGAAATAATTCGAGTATTATCAAGCTCATTTTTTCTAAATACATCTGTAAATCCATTATTTGTAACGACACTCATTTCTGCAATTAAGTTTTGTCGCTTTATATTATCAACCTTCTCGAATTTTATGTATTTGAAATCTGAAATATTTCCAATGGCATGTTTTACTTCGGGAGAAATATTACCTAAAACAGCTTTCATGAAATTGGGCACTTGAAACGATGTTGTGCCTATATCTGCTTTATGGTTATCATAAAAACTTTGAAAACTACTACTACAAGAAACCAGCAAAAAGCTGATTAATAATGCTAAACCAAATCGCTTCATATTATAGAAATTATCAATGTAAAAATACAAGTTAAATTTATTTTACCTAGATTTGATTCACGAAAAGAAATAAAATGTTAAATAACGTCAGAATTTATAGAAAGCAATGGACCTCTTGTATTAAGGCAAGAAGCTGGACTTTTTATATATTATGGTGATATGATTATAAATTATTACAATATGTAAAAGTCCGACTTCACCGTCGGACTTTTTATTTTTAAAGACATTACGAATTCAATTTTAATATGCAGTTTCGCACCAATTAAAACCAATGAAAAAATTATTCAACAATTATCTTGATACATTTAAAGGACTTTCAAAAGAAGTATGGTGGCTTGCTTTAATTACATTAATTAATAGAGCCGGTACTATGGTCATTCCTTTTTTATCATTATATCTTACTGAAGATTTAAACTTTTCTTTAAGTAATGTTGGTACGCTTATGGTTTGTTTTGGTCTGGGTTCAGTTTCTGGTTCATGGTTAGGAGGTAAATTAACCGATACTATTGGCTACTACAAAGTTATGGTAAGAAGTCTTTTAAGCACGGGCGTTTTATTTATAGCGCTTCAGTTTTTAGATACTTTTTACGCCTTATGCTTTGGTATTTTTTTAGTGATGTTGGTTGCAGATATGTTTCGTCCTGCCATGTTTGTGGCTTTAAGTGCTTATAGCAAACCCGAAAATAAAACACGAAGTGTAACGCTTATAAGGTTAGCAATAAACTTAGGTTTTTCAGCGGGTCCTGCAATTGGTGGAATTATTATTACTACTATGGGATACGGCGGCTTATTTTGGGTAGATGGTATAACATGCATACTGGCAACAGTAGTTTTAATAATGGTATTAAATCCTAAAAAATCTACAGTACTCGATGATATTTTGGTGACTAATCCTGTTTCTGCATATAATGATAAAGCATTCACAATATTTTTGATAGCCATGTTTTTATTCGGTGTTATATTTTTACAATACTTCTCTACAATGCCTATTTATTACCGAGAAATTCATGTTTTATCAGAACTTGAAATTGGGCTACTTCTTGGTGCCAATGGATTTTTTATTTTTTTATTAGAAATGCCTTTAATAAAGTGGCTAGAAAATAGCAGACTGTCGAAAACCGAACTCATGCTCATAGGTGCAACCCTAACGACATCAAGTTTTATAATTTTAAATTATACAACTTGGTCTGGTATTTTAATTGTTGGTATGTTTTTAATGACCATAGGCGAAATGATTGCTTTTCCTTTCTCCAATGCTTTTGCAATGGAACGCGCTAAAAAAGGAAATCAAGGGGAATATATGGCTCTTTATTCCATCGCGTTTTCAATGGCACATATTTTCGGACACAAGGCAGGTATGCAAATGGTTGATGGTTTCGGATTTGATAATACTTGGTATATGATTACCATTATAGGTGGCTTTTGCATGCTGTTACTTCTTATTTTGAGGAGTCATTTAAAATTAAAGAAAAGCTTTTAAAATTCTTTGTTTATGAATTTAAATCAAATAACCGTTCCGTCGCTTCACTTAGAACAAGCAGTAACGTTTTATAAATCGTTAGGATTGAAATTAATTGTGGATGCCATCCCAAATTATGCAAGATTTGAATGTCCTGATGGAGATACTACCTTTTCTATTCATAAAGTTGATGAGCTTCCAAAAGGTGCAGGTGTTACCATCTATTTTGAAGAAAATGATTTAGATGCATATGTAGATGAACTTCGAAAAAAAGGTATTCAATTCGATGTACTACCAGAGGACAAACCGTGGCTTTGGCGCGAAGCACATTTAAAGGATCCTGACGGAAATTGTATCATTTTATATAAAGCAGGTGAAAACAGAAAAAATCCACCTTGGCGCGTTCACTAAAGGATTACTTAAGTGGTTTTATTTCTTTTTGTTTAACAACCCGAGACAAAACGATTTGTGTTTTTGATTCACCATAGGTAATCAATTGGTCTATAAAGGTTTCTAAATGTTTTTGATTTTTCAAAACTACTTCCATTACAATGTTTTCATCACCTGTAATTCTATAACAATTGATAACTTCATCATAGGTTTTTACTTTTTCTAAAAAGGGCTTCAGTTTACCCATAAAAGCACGTAAGGTTATGATAGCTTTAAGTTGATATCCAATTTCAAATGGAGAAACAATAGTTTTATAACCCTCTATTATTCCAAGATCTTCCATTTTTTTAATGCGTTCTGAAACTGCAGGAGAACTTATGCCAACTTGCCTCCCAATGGCAGCATTTGATAGTCTCGCATTTTCTTGTAAGCACTTTAAAATTTTGCTATTTATATTATCGATACTCATTTAAAGGAAAATTAACTAAAAATAATTAATAATTAAAGCAAATATACATTTTTACTTTAAAAACTAAAGTTGAATATCATAACTTGTGAGTAATTTTGGTAAAATTGCTTACTGAATTAAGATATGTTACACAATACCCCATCAAACCTATCGGATTTACCGGTTTATCAAAAGGCTTTAGAGATTTTCGCTTTATCTCAGAACATATCTTTGTATTTAAATCACGACCTATCTAATTTAAAACCAGATGGTTCAGAAGATATCAATATCTATTTCTCTGGTGATATTGTACAACAATCTGTATCCCTTGTTCCTGAAATTGTTAATGCCGAATTAGAGCGCTATTCGGATAAGAAACATAAACATCTTGCGTCTTTAAGAAAACTTACAAACAAACTTTACAGAAACTCCTATCGATTAGAAAAATCTAATAGTAACGGTAAAGATTTCTTGCCAATTTTAAGAAGTGAATTGAAAAAATTCAAAAAACTTCAAAGTTCTTGGATGTTAACTTTATAATTTCTTAAATTTTAGTACTCGACATTCATATAATTCTACCTTTTGATTAGCTTTCAAAAATGAAATTATGTTCTAAGTTAAGTGATTAACGGCTTACATATTTCTGCGATACTGCCCTCCAACTTCAAATAATGCATTCGTTATTTGCCCTAAGGAGCAAACTTTACAAACCTCCATTAAAGATTCAAAAATGTTTTGGTTATGAATAGCTTTTTGTTGAAGTTCTTTAAGTAAGGCTTCGGTTTTATGTGCTTTATGAAGATTTTCTAAAGTTTTAATTTGGAACTTCTTTTCCTCTTCCGTAGCTCGAATTACTTCAGCAGGTAAAACTGTTGGAGATCCTTTACTACTCAAAAATGTATTTACACCGATGATTGGGAAATCTCCGTTATGTTTTAAAGTTTCATAATACAAACTTTCTTCTTGGATTTTAGATCGTTGATACATGGTTTCCATGGCACCAAGAACACCTCCTCTTTCAGTAATTCTATCGAATTCTAACAACACAGCTTCTTCTACCAAATCGGTTAACTCTTCAATAATGAAAGATCCTTGAATTGGATTTTCGTTTTTCGCTAATCCCAATTCTTTATTTATTATGAGCTGTATAGCCATTGCACGACGTACAGATTCTTCAGTAGGTGTTGTTATAGCTTCATCATAAGCATTGGTATGAAGTGAGTTACAATTATCGTAAATGGCATATAATGCTTGAAGCGTAGTACGAATATCATTAAAATCAATTTCCTGAGCATGTAAACTTCGTCCTGAGGTTTGGATATGATATTTTAGCATTTGTGCACGGGCATTGGCTCCGTATTTAAGCTTCATAGCTTTAGCCCAAATTTTTCGTGCCACACGACCTATAACGGCATATTCAGGATCGATTCCGTTTGAAAAGAAAAACGATAAATTAGGACCAAATTTATTGATGTCCATACCGCGACTTAAATAATATTCTACATAAGTAAAACCATTAGACAGTGTTAATGCCAACTGTGTAATTGGGTTTGCCCCAGCTTCTGCAATATGATAGCCTGAAATAGAAACTGAATAAAAATTACGCACATTATTTTCAATAAAATATTCCTGAACATCACCCATTAAGCGCAATGCAAATTCAGTTGAAAAAATACAGGTATTTTGTGCTTGATCTTCTTTTAAAATATCGGCTTGAACCGTTCCTCTTACTTGGGCAATGGTATTCGCTTTTATACTTTCGTAAACATCTTCAGGCAACACTTGATCACCTGTTACCCCTAACAACATTAACCCTAGTCCGTTATTACCTTCAGGTAATTCTCCATTATATTTGGGTCTCTCTTTACCTTCATAGAACTTTGCAATTTTAGCTTCAACCTCTTTTTCTAAACCGTTTTCTTTTATATAAATTTCACATTGTTGGTCGATGGCTGCATTAATAAAAAAACCTAATAACATGGGCGCAGGACCATTTATTGTCATACTCACCGATGTCATAACATCAGCCAAATTAAACCCTGAGTACAGTTTTTTAGCATCATCTAAACAGCAAATACTAACACCTGCATTTCCAATTTTTCCGTAAATATCTGGTCTATAATCTGGATCGTTTCCATAAAGCGTTACACTATCAAAAGCTGTAGATAAACGTTTGGCAGGCAAACCAGCACTTACATAATGAAAACGTTTGTTGGTTCGTTCTGGACCACCTTCGCCCGCAAACATTCTAGCAGGATCTTCGCCAGTTCGTTTAAACGGATACAGTCCAGATGTAAAAGGAAATTCCCCCGGAACATTTTCCTGCAAACACCATTTTAAAATATCGCCCCAAGCCTGGTATTTAGGAAGCGCTACTTTTGGAATTTGGACATGTGATAAAGACTCCGTATGGGTTTCAATTTTCACCTCTTTATTTCTAACTTTGAAGCTATAAACTGGATTTTTGTATCTGTTTACTTTTTCGTTCCAACCTGTTATCATTTCCCAATTATGAGGGTCTAGGTTTAGTTTTACTCTATCGAATTCTCCTGTAAGCAATTTTATAAACTCTCTATTTTCTTTAGATTCGATTGACTTTGAATCAATACCAGCTTTATCTAATTGTGGAGATTTTCCCAAAACAGATTCTAAGGTTTTATAAATTCCATATAATTTTTGTGCAACATCAACCTGATCAATAGCTGTTTTATCATAAGCCCTATTATTCTCTGCAATTTCCGATAAATAACGGGTTCTATTTGGGGGAATTACAAAAATCTTTTCACTCATTTCAAGTGAAATTTCAAACGTAGATTTTAAATCAGCGTCGGTCTTATCAACCAATTTATCCATGACTGCTTTATATAGAGTGTTCATACCTGGATCATTAAACTGTGATGCTATGGTACCAAAAACAGGTAAGTCCTCTTGTGGCGTATTCCATAAATTATTGTTACGCATGTATTGCTTTTTTACATCGCGTAAAGCATCTAAAGAGCCTCGTTTATCAAATTTATTAATAGCTACTAAGTCTGCAAAATCAAGCATATCAATTTTTTCTAATTGTGTAGCTGCTCCAAATTCTGGAGTCATAACATACAACGAGACATCACTATGTTCAATAATTTCGGTATCAGATTGACCAATTCCTGAAGTTTCTAAAATAATCAAATCAAACTCAGCTGCTTTTAAAACTTCAACCGCTTCATTAACATGTTTTGATAATGCTAAATTAGATTGACGTGTAGCTAAACTGCGCATATAAACTCTTGAGTTATTAATAGAATTCATTCTGATTCTATCGCCCAATAATGCGCCACCTGTTTTTCTTTTAGAGGGGTCAACAGATATAATACCAACTGTCTTAGAAGGAAAATCAATTAAAAATCGTCTTACTAATTCATCGACTAAACTAGATTTACCTGCGCCTCCTGTTCCTGTTATACCTAAAACTGGGATTTTTGAATTTTTATTCTTTATATGAATTTTATCCAATGTTTCTTTTGCTATATCCGGAAAATTTTCTGCGGAAGATATAACCCTGGCAATGGTTTTTGGAGTTTTATTTTCTAAGTCCGCTAGCGCTATATTTAAATTATCACCAATGGCAAAATCTGATTGCTTAACCAAATCATTAATCATACCTTGCAATCCCATTTCTCGACCATCATCTGGCGAATAGATTCTAGCAATTCCATAATCCATTAAATCTTTTATTTCAGCAGGCAAAATTACGCCTCCGCCGCCGCCAAATATTTTGATATTATCTGCACCTTTTTCCTTGAGCAAATCATACATATATTTAAAATACTCGTTATGTCCACCTTGATATGAAGTTAAACAAATAGCATTCACATCTTCTTGAATGGCAGTATTAACAACCTCTTCGACGCTTCTATCATGTCCTAAATGTATCACTTCTACACCTGTTGCTTGAATAATACGGCGCATAATGTTTATTGACGCATCATGTCCGTCAAAAAGTGATGCAGCTGTTACAATTCTAACTTTATGCTCGGGCTTATAAGGCACTTGTTGGTTCATTCGTAAAGATTATTACATTTTAGTACCGCAATTTACGAAATATTCAAAAAAATAAGCCATTTACAAAAGATTATATAAAACTATTATTCCAATTCTTGCCTAAGTCAATTTTAAACTATTTTTAGCGCCGAATACTGAAGGCATTATGAATAAGATTACCATATTAATACATTGTAAAGACCGACCTAAAATAATTGCATCTGTTACAAGTTTTATTGCAGAACAAGGCGGAAATATTGTTTATATTGACCAACATGTTGATCGAGAACAAGACATCTTTTTTATGCGATTAGAGAGTGAATTTAGTTCGGAATCATTTTCTACAGAACATTTTAAATCTGTTTTTGAAACTGGTTTAGCTAAAACATTTGAAATGAAATGGCGTATTTATTCTTCTGAAAAGAAACCTAAAATGGCTTTATTTGTATCAAAATATGACCATTGCTTATACGATCTACTTGGACGCTACAACTCAGGTGAACTCAATTTAGAAATACCTTTTATTATTAGCAATCATTTGGATTTAAAACCTATTGCAGACAGTTTTAATATTCCGTTTTATCATATTCCAGTAACTAAAGAGTTAAAAGATGAAGCCGAAAACCAACAGCTGGAACTTCTAAAAAACCATAGAATAGATTTTATAGTACTTGCCAGATATATGCAAATAGTTTCTGGAAAATTAATTGATCAATACCCTAATAAAATCATCAACATTCATCATTCGTTCTTACCAGCGTTTGTTGGTGCCAAACCTTATCACTCTGCTTTTAAACGTGGTGTTAAAATTATTGGTGCCACAAGCCATTATGTTACAGAGGAGCTAGATGCTGGTCCTATTATCGAACAAGATGTTACAAGAGTATCACATTCTCATGCCATATCAGATTTAATTGCAAAAGGACGCGATTTAGAAAAGATAGTTCTCGCCAACGCAGTTAAACTGCACGCTAATAGAAAAGTAATGGTTTTTAATAATAAAACTGTGATCTTCTCCTAGTCTATTTATTTAAGATTTTTATTGCAAAAAATTAAAATTTACTCTTAACAAATGTTAATTTCTTTTTTTTTGTGTGACTTATTTATTTTATGTGTGTCTCACAACTGTGGAAATATTAACCCATTAACTAAATTTTAATTTTTATGAAAACAAAAGTATTTTTATGCCTAACTTTTTTATTAGGCTTAGGTTTTGCTCAAGCTCAAAACCTACCCTCGAACCCAGAACCAGGGAAGTGTTATGTAAAATGTATCACAAAAGATGAATTCAATGAAGTTACAGAAACTATTGAAGTATATCCTTCTTATACAAAATTAGAAGTTGTCCCTGCAACTTACAAGACTGTTGAAGATCGTGTATTAATTAAAGAAGCGTCTAAAAAATTCGTATATGTACCTGCTGTATATGAAACTGTTGATGTTCCTTATACTAAAAAAGATGGTAGAGGTGATTTAAAGGTAAATCCTGCATCATTTGCTACTAACTCTAGAACTTTTGAGGTTTATCCTGAAACTTCTGGATGGGAATACAAAGAAACTGCATGTGATTCTCCAAACAAAGAGGACTGTATGGTTGCTTGTTATGTTGGGTACCCAGCTCAATTTAAAGATGTTAGCTTTACAACTTTAGCAAAAGATGCTACAGTAAGTAACTCACCAGTTGGAGAAGTAGGTGGAACTTACAAAAAACGTGTTGTTAAAACTCCAGCTACAATGACTGAGATTGAGATTCCTGCTGAATATGGAACTATCACTCGTCAAGTTGTTGCTAGTCCTGCAACAACAAGAAGTATAACTGTACCTGCAAAAACACAAACTATTACTAGAACTGTTTTAGCTAAAAAAGGTGGAATCACTACTTGGGAAGAAGTTGACTGTGGATTATTTGATGCTAACGTATTACCAATTTTCTATGAGTTAGGTAGCGCGCGTATTACTCCAGCCTCTAAGAAAACTATTGATGAAACTTTATTACCATTATTAAACAGTAAGCCTGTAAATATTGAATTAATGTCTCATACAGATGCTAGAGGTAATGATGATTTCAACATGTCTTTATCACAACAACGTGCTAATGCTGTTGTAAACTACTTAGTATCTAAAGGTATTAACAGAAGCCGTTTATCTGGAAGAGGATACGGAGAAACTAGATTAGTTAACCGTTGTTCTAATGGTGTAGAGTGCTCTGAAGCAGAACACCAAAAAAATAGAAGAACTGAATTTAGAGTATTAAACAACTAATAGTTATAATTCAACACTAAAAATAAAAAAGGCATCCACTAGGATGCCTTTTTTACTTTATTAATATACCAGAAGATTAATTTCTTCCTTTTCTTGTTATGGTATACTCCGGATATTCAATAACTTTCTTTTCAATATCAATGCCATAATTATCTTTCATTATGGACACCATCAAATCAAAATACTTATAATGAATATCCCAATCATGCTTTTGGTTTTCAACATTCGATGTTACAATTATAGGTGTTTCAAGCACATTAGAAAGCTGAAATTTAACTTGATTTAATGTAACATTATCTGCCTTAATTTCAGAATCACCAATTAAAAACTGCTGTGTATCCTTACCCCAATCGATTTGATTAGTATCCCAAAATGTTGGGTTTTTAATTTCAAAAACCAAAGCCTCTCCCTCAGTATATTTTCTAGACTCCTTCATTTTTAAGGCCTTCAATACATATTTAGATTTATTATTAAACGCATCCGAATCAATTCTTAATTTAACCCGATACGAATCATTATTGGCATTAGTTAATTTAATTTGGCTTTTGTAACAATCTAAAGCATATGCCAAAATATCCTTTAAATTACCGGTTAACTCAATAAAACTATCATGTTTTACAATTTGCAAAGCGGCATCCCAAGTTTCATTTAAAGGCGTTATCTCAATGTCTTTTTTAAGCACATCTTCCTTTTTAACTACCGTTTTTTGATATGCTTGTGTTAGTATTATTTTATCTACTTCTATTTTATTGGGGTTATCTCTCAAAAACTGTTCTAAATGATTTGGCTTAAAATCGGCAGGATGACCTTCCCAAAGTTTCATACCATGTGCGTTGTATAAAATGCTGTAAGGTAAACTCTGTACTTTATTTTTGGAAAAAGTTTGTCCTTCGTAGTCAATTGCTGTAGCTAATCCATTTTGATGTTTAAGCATAAAACGTTTCACAACTTCAGGACTTTCTTGAGATAACGAAAGCACATAAAAATCATCAGCATATTGCTTTTGTAGCGATTCAATATATTTAGATGCATGAACACAAGGACCGCACCAGGTAGCCCAAAAATCTACAAAATAAAGCTTATTGTCTGTTTGAGTCGCAATGGTTGATTGTTGAATATATTCAGAAACCTTTATTTGTCCGAAGATAAACGTCGAACTAAAAAAGCATACTAAATAAAAAGATATCTTTTTAAATTTCATTATAATTTAAACTTTAACTTGATTAAATTGACTTTGTATCAATTACATAACAAACATTGTGCTAAAATAGTATTTTATTAAATAAAAGTATAAACCTAAAAATTTTAAGAACTAAAATTTATCTTTGTTTTCACATAAAACCCAAAATCATGACACGTAAATTATTAGCCTTAATTTTAATTCTTAACCTAACTGCCTGTGCAGAACTTCAACAAGTTGTCAATCAACTCCCGCAAGGAGGAACCCTTGGAAATTCTGATATTGCTGCTGGATTAAGACAAGCATTAGACTTTGGTATAGATAAACAGGTAACTAAACTAACCCAAACCGATGGATTTTTTAAAAATGAATTGGTTAAAATATTACTACCTGAAGAACTTCAGAAAGTCGATAAAACACTTAGAGATATTGGTTTAGATAATTTGGCAGACGAAGGTCTAAAAGTACTTAACAGAGCTGCGGAAGATGCCGTTAAAGAAGCTACTCCAATATTTGCGGATGCTGTAAAGGAAATTACTTTTGATGATGCTAAAAACATTCTATTAGGAGATAATGATGCTGCAACACAATACCTCACCGCAAAAACACAATTGGAGTTATACGCTAAATTCAACCCAGTAATTAAAAATTCTTTTGATAAAGTAGGTGCAGATGAAATTTGGAGTAATTTGATTAATAGATACAATAACATTCCTTTTACAAACAAGGTGAATCCAGATTTAACGGATTATGTAACTGGTGAAGCTTTAAAAGGGGTTTATACCATGATAGCCGTTGAAGAAAAAGATATTAGAACAAATATATCATCAAGAACAACAGATTTACTCAAAAAAGTTTTCGCACTACAAGATTAGAGTAAAAAGCCTTGTCTTATTGGACTAATTTTTCTCGTTTGAATTTTTTAAATAAAAAATGTATATTTAAATGATTGAAATTTAACTAAGTCATGCAAAACACGGATGTGATTCTTAAAAAGCAGGAAGAACTCAATAGTAAATACAAAAAATTAGTTGAACAAGCTTATAATTTTAGACAAACAGATTCTGCATTAAGTGATATTTCAGAATACAAAGCAATAAAGCTTCTAAACAAACTTAATCGACTAAAATTTCTTGCTAGAGAACAATATCAATCTATTGCTTAAGTTTATTTAATAATTCTTTAACTATTCCGTCACATCTAATTGGCTCATTTATACGTACTTTAAAGTATAAAAAAGAACGTATATGAACACACAATTTTGTAGAGTTGGAAAAATAAGACCCAACCTTAGTAAAGCAATCAGTTTAAAAGAATTAGAAAGACGAATAGCGAACTTTGTAGACGACACATCAAAAGTCTATTATTCTGAAGATTTAAAAAGTGCTTTTTAAAACTTTCATCGAAATATATTAAAATATCTAGCTAGTTTCGAAAGAGAATAGCTTAGATATTTATGGCTAAAACTCAATTAAATTAATTCTAATATTGAGCGCATTTCTTCCTGCAATTCTTGAGATTTTCTTGCAGCGGCCTGTGCAAAATCAGTATCGTTTGAAGCATAAATAATACCTCTTGAAGAATTTATTAGCAAGCCCACATTGTTGTTCATCCCATACTTACAAACGTCTTGCAAATTTCCACCTTGAGCGCCAACACCAGGAACCAATAAAAAACTATCAGGAATTATTTTTCTAATATCCGCTAGATATTCGGCCTTGGTAGCTCCAACTACATACATTAATTGCTCAGCATTTTTCCATTGTTTTGAAGTTTCCAATACCTGTTTGTACACTTCTTTTCCATCAATAGTTTTTGTCTGAAAATCAAAAGCACCTTGGTTTGAAGTAAGGGCCAGAAGAATAGTGTGCTTATTTGTAAATGCTAAAAAAGGCTCGACGGAATCTTGACCCATGTAAGGTGCAACTGTTACAGAATCGAACGCAAGGTCTTCAAAAAATGCTTTAGCGTACATACTGCTTGTGTTACCAATATCACCACGTTTAGCATCGGCAATTGTAAATATTTCAGGATGATTATTATTAATGTAGTTAATAGTTTTTTCTAAAGACTGCCAACCTTTAATACCATAAGCTTCATAAAATGCCGTATTTGGTTTGTAAGCTACACATAAATGATGAGTGGCATCAATTATGGCTTTATTGAATTCGAAAATTGGATCCTCGGCTTCTATAAGATGCTTTGGTATTTTATTTAAATCAACATCTAATCCTATGCATAAAAAGGATTTCTTTTTTTTGATTTCCTGAACGAGTTGTGCTGTTGTCACTTAGTTAGTTTTAAATTACGTCGCTATTTGCCTTTAACTTTTCAGTATTTTCAGCAAGCTGTAATTCGTCAATTATTTTTTGAATATCGCCATTTACTATATTACTCAAATCGTAAAGTGTTAAACCAATTCTATGGTCTGTTACACGACCTTGTGGATAGTTATACGTTCTAATTTTTGCACTTCTATCACCAGAAGACACCATACTACCACGTTTAGCCGCATCTTCTTCTTGCTTTTTAGCAAGTTCTAAATCGTATAATCGTGAGCGTAAAACTTTAAATGCCTTTTCTTTATTTTTATGTTGTGATTTTTGATCTTGACATTGAGCAACTAAACCTGTTGGAATATGTGTTAAACGTACCGCCGAATACGTGGTGTTTACCGATTGACCACCAGGACCAGAAGAACAGAAAAAATCAATTCTTACATCCTTCGGGTTTATTTCAACATCAAATTCTTCAGCTTCAGGAAAAACCATAACGGTAGCTGCACTAGTATGCACACGACCTTGTGTTTCTGTTTGTGGTACGCGTTGAACACGATGCACTCCTGCTTCAAATTTTAATGTTCCGTAAACATCTTCACCAGTAACTTCAAACTGAATTTCCTTGAAGCCTCCATTGGTGCCTTCACTAAAATCTACAGTATCTACTTTCCAACCTTTACTTTCGCAATATTTAGTATACATTCTAAATAAATCACCTGCAAAAATACTTGCTTCATCACCACCTGTACCCGCACGTAATTCTACAACGGCATTTTTAGCATCTTCAGGATCTTTAGGTATTAATAACACTTTAATTTCTTCTTCTAAAGCTGAAATTCCTGATTTGGCTTCATCATATTGCATTTTAGCCATTTCAACCATTTCTGAATCGCTTCCATCAGAAATAATTTCTTCAGCTTCTGCTAAATTATTGGTAAGTTCTATGTATTTCTCGCGTTTATCCATAAGAATTCGCAAGTCTTTATATTCCCTATTTAGCTCAACATATCGCTTTTGATCTGATATAATATCTGGTTGGATAATTAAATCGCTAACCTCATCAAAACGTTGCTTTACTATCTGTAATTTCTCTAACATCTGCCTTTTATAATTGGACACCAAAAATACGATAATTTATCAATTTTCAATGATTAGAAAGGGTTGTAATTGGTAAAATAAAAAATAATATCTCGTATAAATCGTTATTAATGATACTCATGCAGCAACTATTATCCATATTGATGTTTTACAGACCATTTATTATTTGGTCTTTAATACTAAACATGTTGTTTTCTTTTATAAAGTTAGACATCATCGTAATTCTTATAGTTAAATTGCTTTTAGTACTTTCATTATGGCATTTATTGAATGAATCTCGTGCCAAACGTAAACTAAATCTCTACAAAAATTTAGGCATTACAACTTTAAAATTATTCTCAATTATTTTTATTATTGACGCGGTATTTTCGCTTCCCTTTTTAATCATATTACAAGAGTTTATATAATTGAAGTTGCCTTTTGAATAATGAAAAAAGGAAACCAATGGGCTTCCTTTTTTAAAAATCTATTTTATTCTAATATTAACCGCACTTTGAAGAACCGCAATCTTTACAAGTTAAACAACCTTCTTGGTAAATTAAATTTTCAGATTTGCAATTATCGCAAGCTTGTCCTTTGGCCTTTGTACCATCTGCAACATAACGCTTCAATGCTCTTACAACACCGTTTTTCCAGGTATTGATAGATTCACTATCTAATTGCAAACTGTTAATTAAATCTACAATTTTATCTATTGGCATACCGTGACGCAGCGTACTTGAAATGAGTTTTGCATAATTCCAAAACTCTGGATTAAATTTATGCGACAACCCTTCTATAGTTGTTTTATAACCTCGGGTGTTTTTGTATTGAAAATCGTATCTGGTACTACCATCCTCATCTTTATTTTTAATGATTACACCTTTATTAACCCAACGCGGAATTAAGATTCCATCTTCATCATCAGCTAGTCCAGTAAACACTTCATAAGGCTTCTCATCTATTAATCCTATGAAGGCAATCCACTTTTCTTTACTATTCTGAAAACGAACAACATCAGCTTCTAAAACTTGCGGACGCTTAATTGGGAACGCCGTTAGCGTTGTATCTGCTTTTTCTTCTTTATTATCTTCATTAGAAATTAATACTCCTGAACGCGAACCATCTCTATAAACGGTAACGCCTTTACAACCTACTTCCCATGCTTTTAAGTACAATTCACCAACTAAATCTTCTGAAACATCATTTGGTAAATTGATAGTTACACTAATGGAGTGGTCTACCCATTTTTGAATAGCACCTTGCATACTCACTTTACTTAACCAATCGACATCATTGGAAGTCGCTTTATAGTAAGGCGATTTTTTTATTAGCTTGTCTATTTCAGTTTGAGAAAAGTTTTTCGTAGTATCAATGCCTTTCACTTCCATCCATTGTTTGAATCGGTGATGAAAAACAACATATTCTTCCCAAGAATCCCCTACTTCATCAACAAAATCAACACGTGCGTCATTATCGTTAGGATTTACTTTTCTTCTTCTTTTATATACAGGCATAAACACCGGTTCAATTCCCGAAGTTGTTTGTGTCATTAAACTTGTTGTTCCTGTTGGAGCGATAGTTAACAACGCAATATTACGTCTGCCATATTCCAACATTTCATAGTAGAGTTGACTATCGGCTTCTTTTAACCTATTTATAAAAGGATTATTTTTTTCACGCTCTACATCAAAAATCGAAAATGCACCACGATCTTTAGCTAAATGCACAGATGCTCTATAAGCTTCAATTGCAATTGTTTTATGAACTTCTAATGAAAATGCATTACCTGCTTTACTTCCATACTGAATACCTAATGCAGCCAACATATCGCCTTCTGCCGTAATACCAACTCCTGTTCTTCTTCCTTCTTCAGCTTTACGCTGAATGTTTAACCATAAATTACGTTCGGTAGCTTTAACTTCGTCCAATTCTGGGTCTTGGTCAATTTTTTTAATGATATTATCGATTTTTTCAAGTTCTAAATCAATGATATCATCCATAATACGTTGTGCTGCCGCAACGTGTTTTTTAAATAAATCAAAATTGAATGCTGCTTTATCTGTAAACGGATTTTCTACATAAGAAAACAAGTTAATAGCTAACAATCTACAAGAATCATAAGGACACAAAGGGATTTCTCCGCAAGGGTTAGTAGACACGGTCTTATAACCTAAATCAGCATAACAATCTGGAACTGATTCGTTGATTATAGTATCCCAAAATAAAATTCCGGGTTCTGCAGATTTCCATGCATTATGAACTATTTTTTTCCATAAAGCATTTGCTTTTATAGTTTTAGAAACTTTTGGGTTTTCACTGAAGACTGGATATTTCTGAATGTAATCTGAGTCGTTTTTAACAGCTTTCATAAACTCATCATCAATTCTTACTGAAACGTTCGCACCAGTTACTTTACCTTGCTCTAATTTGGCATTGATAAAATCTTCGGAATCTGGATGATTAATTGAAACTGAAAGCATAAGTGCACCTCGTCTTCCATCTTGCGCTACTTCTCTTGTAGAATTTGAATAACGCTCCATAAAAGGCACAATACCTGTAGAGGTTAATGCCGAATTTTTTACGGCTGATCCTTTAGGTCTGATATGTGACAAATCGTGACCAACACCACCACGGCGCTTCATAAGCTGAACTTGTTCTTGGTCAATTTTCATGATGCCACCGTAAGAATCAGAATTTCCATCATTACCAATAACAAAACAATTGGATAGTGACCCAATTTGATAAGGATTTCCTATTCCGGCCATTGGGCTTCCTTGAGGAACTATATATTTAAAATCTTTAATAAGATCAAATATTTCTTTTTCAGACATCGGATTTGCATACTTTTTCTCGACTCTAGCAATTTCTTTTGCTATGCGAGTATGCATATCGTTAGGCGTTAATTCGTAAATGTTCCCTTCCGAATCTTTTAAAGCGTATTTGTTTAACCAAACACGGGCGGCTAATTCATCATTTTTAAAATATTTGAGGGAGGCTTCAAATGCACTGTCAGTGCTGTAAGTTTTGGCTGTTTTTTGGGCAAGTTCAGTGTTCATTAATACATTCAAGGTTTTAAGGTTAATACAGATTAATTAATTCTATAAAGAAACCCTAAATGTACAACATAAAATATGACAAAAGTCATAAAGTTTACCAACAAAACGACCTAAGTAACTGATTTATAGTGTTTTAATAATTTATCAACATAAAAAAGTTAACAAATTTTTCAATAAAGTTGTGATTTATTTTTTTAGAAATCTAGAGCAAAACCAACTCCTAAAAACTGTTTCCATTGCACTTTAGCCCCAGCTTCATCAAACTCCCCCTCTATCTCGGTAGGTGTTTGTATTTTAACATCGTCGTCATATCTAATATGAGAACCAAGTGTGGCTCGAACAAACGAGTTCACTTTAAAATCGAAATCTATTCTCCAATCAATATCTAGATTTCCGAAGTTATTTATATAATCTGAATAAAGACTTAATTGATTTTTAACGTTTATATTTTCTGCAAGCTCCATTTGATAACTATTGGTTACCAAAACTCCTACTTCCCGCCTTATTTGTTCGCCAGGAACAAGCACATTGCCTTCATCATCGAAAATCGCAGGCGTAACACCAAATGATCCAGCATTTGCTAAATCTTCATCTAAAACAAAAGTGGCTTTTAAAGTTAATGGAGAAAAGTAAAATGATAGTTGTTCAATTCGTTTACCATATTCCATACCAACACCTAAAAACAAGTAGCCTGGAGCCATTAATCTAGAAATTGGCTCATCAGTATTTGGATATTTATAACCGTTGGTAAGTTGAGTTCTGAAATTTAGTCTTGCGGAGTAAAACCAATTTGATAAACTATCTGGTTTATACCCCATATTCGAGTTTAACTCAAATAAATCGTCGGTTTTTCTAAGCTCACGTGATTGCTGTTTATTAATACCGTAACTAATGGATGCGTTATTTTTCCAATTGAAGAATTTATCACTATAATTTAAGGCAGATCTTAAACCAACTAAAGCAGAAATTGAATTACTACCACCAGAATTCCAGTTAGTAAATGAAACTTGATTGATATCTGCTGATACATTATTCTTTTGTTTCCATTGTGGCCCTGTGTATTTTTCTTTTTTAACTTTTATGTAAAGCGTATCTGGTTGCGCAAAGACAAAATTAACAAATAGACATACTAAAATTAAAATGGTGTTTTTCATGGTTGTTAGGTTGATTTTAAAATCAGTTTTTGCCTCAAAAACTATTCCATAGTAAATTAAATTTTAAGAATTTTAGTAACTAAACTCACCAAACTCTGATTTTATTGTAAGCTTCTTAACTTTTGAAGCCTCAACTCTACCTATAATTTTAGCATTTACATTAAAAGACTTCGATATTTCAATGATGCTTTCCGCCACTTCAGGTGATACATATAATTCCATGCGGTGTCCGCAATT
The DNA here is from genome assembly GCF_900141715.1 of Algibacter luteus. Lineage (GTDB taxonomy): Bacteria > Bacteroidota > Bacteroidia > Flavobacteriales > Flavobacteriaceae > Arenitalea > Arenitalea lutea. The sequence goes on from NZ_FQYK01000006.1 coordinate 112,935, forward strand.
AAAGACTTGATACATTTCCTTCCAATCGGTTTTTGATTGCTCTTGAATCAATTTAAATAATGGTGGAATTGGAAACATATTATCTTTTACAATATGAAACTCATCAACAAAATGAAGAATTTTAGTTTGTGCACCACCAGAACAATGTACCATACCATGAATAGATTCACTGTTATATTTAGATAAAATGGTTTTTATAATTGGCGCATACGTTCGAGTAGGCGATAGCACTAATTTACCAGCATCAAGCGGTGAATCATTAACACTATCTGTTAGTTTCACACCTCCAGAATACACTAAATCTTCTGGAACTGACGCGTCAAAACTTTCAGGGTATTTTTTTGCTAGATATTTACTGAACACATCGTGTCGTGCAGATGTTAAACCGTTACTTCCCATACCTCCATTATATTCCTTCTCATAAGTGGCTTGCCCGAAACTCTCTAAACCAACAATAACATCGCCAGCTTTGATATTTGCATTATCTATAACCTCGCTTCGTTTCATTCTTGCGGTTACGGTAGAATCAACAATAATGGTTCTAACCAAATCGCCAACATCGGCAGTTTCACCACCTGTAGAATGAATAGTTACACCGAACGATTTTAAATCATCGAGCAATTCTTCAGTACCGTTAATAATAGCAGAAAGTACTTCGCCTGAAATTAAATTTTTATTTCTTCCTATGGTTGATGATAACATGATATTATCAGTTGCCCCAACACATAACAGGTCGTCGATATTCATGATTAACGCATCTTGAGCAATACCTTTCCAAACAGAAATATCGCCAGTTTCTTTCCAATACATGTAAGCTAAAGAAGATTTTGTCCCTGCACCATCGGCATGCATGATTAGGCAATAATCGTCATCTTTAGTTAAATAATCTGGAACTATTTTGCAGAATGCTTTAGGATACAATCCTTTATCAATGTTCTTAATGGCATTATGCACATCTTCTTTTGATGCTGATACACCGCGTTGCGCATATCGTTTTGAAACTTCTTGACTCATAAATATATAATATGGTGCAAAGGTAATTCTTTGTATTAAAACTTAAGTGCTTTTTTAATCCAGTTTTACTAACAGGTTTTAAACTAAAACAAATTTCATTTTGTAAAAATTTTCAATTAAATTCGTTTATTTAATTAAAAATAACGCATCTGAGTTTTTAATTGCCAACTAATAATGAAGGGGAAAATATTTGCTATTTGGATTGTCTTTTTATTACTAACATTACTAAGTTGTTCTGATTCTGACTCAAAAATTGAATATTTCCCTGACTATGATAAAGTCGAACAGTTTAAAATGGTTTGGGTTGGCGCCGAAAAAGAATACAATTCAAATATAAGATATCGTTTTGATACTAATAACAACTACACATCTTTTAGTACTGGTAGTCTTTTTGCAGAAAAATTTAGCGAGCCGGATAGTTTAGTGATTGATGATTATTTTACGAATTTAACAAATCTCTACATAACAAGAAGATGTATTAAATTTAATCATGAGCAAGTTGTCATATATAGATTTGATAGCAAAATGAAATTTATTGAACACAAATCAATAATTCATTTTAACCAAAATAAAGTCATCACAAAAATTCAAACCTTTATTTCTTCAGATAAAGATTCTCTTGGGTTTCTCGAGGGGCATAAAATTATTTTTTCTCATAACGATCAAGAAAATTTAATCAAAATAGAAGAGTTTACAAACGAAAACCCATCGCCAGTAAGAAACACCAATACAAACTGGAGAAAAGGATCTATTTATGAAAATTTTGAATTCTTAGACCATTCATTTCCCAGCTTATTACTTAGTAAACAATATTATTATGTTCTACCCCAAGAGCTATTTGTTATACTCTACAACAAAGGTTTTCGATTTTCTAAAAAAGGAATTACAAGTTTTTACCGAAACTATATAGATTATAATGGCAATTTAAGTCCTTACAGTTATTCTTTAGAAATCAGAAAACAGAATAAATTCCAGTATGAAGTTAAATCCTTCGATAACAATTCAAAATCTAGTAAGTATGATTATTTAGTTTCATTTAAAGCTTTAGAATGAATCAGAACCAAGTTTTCAAGCGAATTTAATTTTACACTTTTATCTCTTTTCCTAAGAAAAACATTATTTATTAAAAATATCAAGAAGTCATTTGAACTTAAACTCCAAAAAAAGTCACCTCAATTGACTAATGAAAAAACTATCTTGTAAACAACATTTCACGGTACTTGGTTAGAGGCCAAATTTCGTCGTCGATTAACAATTCTAACTTGTCGCAATGATAACGAATATCATCAAATAATGGTTTAACCTGATTGCAATAAGAATGTGCCTTTTTATCAATGTCTTTCATATCGTTTGCCACTTTTCTCGCGTCAATCATTTTATTTACATTAATGTTGATGCCTTCTATATGATTTGAAATTTCTTCAATAAGATTGATTTGCTCCTTAGACACACTGTTGTACTTTTCTTCAAATATCTCCTTCAATCCGCGTACGTTTTCAACCAATATATTTTGATATTTCACAGCAGTTGGTACGATATGATTTCTTGCAATATCACCTAACACTCGGCTTTCAATTTGCACATGCATGATGTAAGCTTCAACCTCAATTTCGTAACGAGCTTCAGTTTCGGTTTTACTCATTACTTTCATGTCTTCAAACAAAGCAATACTTTCTTTTGAAATTTTAGCTTTTAAGGCTTCGGGCGTGGTTTTGTTATTACTTAATCCACGCTTTTTCGCTTCTTTTTCCCATTCTTTTCCATAACCGTTTCCTTCAAATAAGATAGCTCTCGAAGATTTAATATATTCTCTTAGTACATTAAAAACGGCTTCGTCTTTCTTTAAGTCTTTTTTCGCTATTAAGGTATCAACCTCTTTTTTGAAGTCTTTTAGTTGTTTAGCAACGATGGTGTTTAAAACCGTCATCGGGTTACCGCAATTTGCAAGCGACCCCACAGCTCTAAACTCAAACTTATTTCCTGTAAAGGCGAAAGGCGATGTACGATTTCTATCAGTATTGTCAAGAAGTACATCAGGAATTTTACCTACTACATTTAATTTTAATTCGGTTTTTTCTTCTGGCGATAATTTACCTTTGGTTACACCCTCTAACTCCTCTAAAACCTTTGTTAATTGGTCTCCAATAAACACCGACATAATTGCTGGCGGCGCTTCGTTAGCTCCCAATCTATGATCGTTACTTGCAGAAGCAATCGATGCTCGCAGAAGAGCTTCGTAGGTATGTACTGCTTTAATGGTATTAATGAAAAATGTCAAAAACTGCAGATTACTCATTGGGGTCTTTCCGGGTGCCAATAAATTCACACCGGTATCTGTAGACAATGACCAATTGTTATGCTTACCAGAACCATTTACACCTGCAAACGGTTTTTCATGAAGCAACACTTTAAAATTATGTCGTGAAGCGACGCGTCCCATAATATCCATAAGTAAAGCGTTATGATCGACAGCTAAATTGGCTTCTTCAAATATTGGAGCCAATTCAAATTGATTCGGAGCCACCTCATTATGTCTTGTTTTAACCGGAATACCAAGAAGCATACATTCGGTTTCTAATTCACGCATAAAGTTAAGAGCTCTGTTAGGAATAGATCCAAAGTAATGATCATCTAATTGTTGTCCCTTGGCTGAAGAATGTCCTAATAAGGTTCTGCCCGTTAAGGAAATATCTGGACGACTGGCCGCCATTAATTTATCTATTAAAAAGTATTCTTGTTCCCAACCTAAAGATGAAGTTACTTTTTTTACGTTTTTATCAAAATATTTACACACAGCTGTTGCCGCTGAATCTACAGCTTGTAAGGCTCTTAAAAGTGGTGTTTTATAATCTAAAGCCTCTCCTGTATAAGCTACGAAAATGGTTGGAATACAAAGCGTTGTACCATATATAAAAGCTGGTGATGTTGGATCCCAAGCGGTATATCCTCTTGCTTCAAATGTATTCCGAATACCTCCACTTGGAAAACTAGACGCATCTGGTTCCTGTTGTACCAATTGGTTACCTCCAAATTTCTCAATAGCCATTCCGCCTTCTATAGTTTCAAAAAAGGCGTCATGTTTTTCTGCAGTCGCACCCGTTAAAGGCTGAAACCAATGCGTATAATGGGTTACGCCCTTAGATAAGGCCCAATCTTTCATAGATGAAGCCACCTGGTCGGCAATTGATCTTTTAATTTTGGTACCATCCTGAATGGCACTCATTACACCAAGAAAAGCGTCTTTTGTTAAATACTGACGCATCGTGTTCTCATTAAATACATTTTTTCCAAAAATCTCTGAACGCTTCAAAGATTCTTCAATAGGAATAGGTTTATGAGCGAATGATTCTTTTAAAGCATGAAATCGTAATGTTGACATGGGCGTATTAATTTGATTCAATTAGAATTACAAAATTAACTATAGCGATTGAATCCTGAAACACCTAGTTAACAATTTTTCAATATTTATATAATATACTATGCTTTTTTTAAAATAAACCCCAAAAAAATAGGGTATAAATAAAAATAACTCAGGTTTTCACATTAACACCCCCTCAAATATGCAGTGTCTCAATAAAAATATATATTTGTTGAAACAATATTAATTTCTCATTTTAAAATATTATGGCAAAAATTAAATTAGAATACATTTGGTTAGACGGGTATTTCCCAACTCAAAATTTGAGAAGTAAAACTAAAGTAGAAGAGCATGAAAACTTTAAAGGAACTATTGAAGAATTAGACAATTGGTCTTTTGACGGATCTTCAACTAGACAAGCGGAGGGCGGATCTTCTGATTGTATCCTTAAACCAGTTGCTATTTTTCCAGATCCAGAGCGCGTTAACGGTTATTTAGTTATGACTGAAGTTTTAAATGCTGATGGAACACCTCACGTATCAAACGGAAGAGCAACTATTGATGATGATGATAATGATTTCTGGTTTGGTTTTGAGCAAGAATATTTCATAATGGATACTGCTACTCAATTACCATTAGGTTTCCCTGTAGGAGGATATCCTGCGCCACAAGGAATGTACTACTGTTCTGTTGGTGGTAAAAACACACATGGTAGAGATTTAGTTGAAGAGCACGCTGATCTATGTATTGCTGCTGGATTAAACTTTGAAGGTATTAACCAGGAGGTTGCTTGTGGACAATGGGAATTCCAACTATTCGCAAAAGGTGCTAAATTAGCTGGTGACGAAATGTGGGTTGCTAGATATTTATTAGATAGATTGACTGAAAAATATGGATACTACATTGATTACCATCCAAAACCACTTGGAAAAGATATGGATTGGAATGGTTCTGGTATGCACGCTAACTTCTCTAACACGACTTTAAGAACTTGTGGTTCTAAAGAAGTTTACGAGAAAATATGTGAAGCTTTCCGCCCTGTAGTGAAAGAACACATTGCTGTTTATGGTGAGTTTAACGATCAACGTTTAACTGGTTTACACGAAACAGCTGCTATTACTGATTTCTCTTATGGAGTATCTGACCGTGGAGCTTCAATAAGAATTCCAATTATTACAGTAGAAAAAGGATGGAAAGGCTGGTTAGAAGACAGAAGACCTGCTTCTAATGGTGACCCTTATAAAATTGCAGGACGTATTATTAAAACTGTTAAATCTGCAAAAGTTTAATAATATTAGTTTTGTTCATAAAAAAAAGCGCTTACAGTTGTAAGCGCTTTTTTTTTATAAATAACTTTAAGAGGGTCTTTAATTGAATTTGTATTTAAAACACCTAACTTAGTGATTCACAAATACATTAAACTAACTAACCTCTAATGTTATGAAACTATTTCAATATCTTTTTATAGCACTCTTATTAATGGGGTGCGAAACTAAAATACCCACAAAAAATACATCATCTGAAGATTTAAAAAATTGGGCATTTCCGTATTTTGAAAAAGTTGATAGCTTAAACCCTATTTTAAGTCCAACCTCGGATTTAAAATTTATAGACCCTATTACAAACAATACGGTAAATTGGGAAGAACGCAATGTGCTTAACCCAACAGCAATTGTAAAAGACAATAAAGTTTATTTATTATACAGAGCACAAGACTCTTTGGGAACTTCCCGAATTGGTATGGCTATAAGTGAAGACGGTTTGCATTTCGATAAAATGCCAGAACCTATTTTCTATCCTGATACCGATGCTATGAAAATTTACGAATGGAACTATAAAAAAGATTCGACTGCGAAAACAAATTCTGAAGACTGTTATTTCTGTTATTTTGATGGTGTGGAAGACCCTAGAATTATAGAGAGTGATACTGGAGAATATTTTATGACCTACACATCTTACGATGGAAAAACGGCTCGCTTGAGTATCGCATCATCAAAAGATTTAGCAACTTGGATAAAACACGGATTGATTTTAAAAAATGAAAAATATAAAGATTTATGGTCTAAAGCTGGAGCCATAGTAAGTGAATTACTAGGCAATAAAATGGTTGCAAAAAAAATTGATGGCAAATACTGGATGTATTTTGGCGATACTAATATTTTTATGGCATATTCTGAAGACCTTATAAATTGGGAAGTCGCTGAAAACTCGGAATCTAAAAAAATGATTTCTGTGTTACATCCAAGAATGGGTTATTTTGATAGCAGATTAGTTGAACCTGGACCTTATGCGTTAATTACAGACGATGGCATTCTGTTAATTTATAATGGTAGTAATGCCGAAAATTTTAACGATACGAGTTTACCGAAATTTACTTATGCTGCAGGACAAGCCTTGTTTGATAAAAACGCACCTTTTAAACTAATTGATAGAACGGATAAGCATTTTATTCACCCAGATAAAGATTATGAAAAAGTGGGTGAAGTGAATGAAGTATGTTTCGTTGAAGGTTTAGTTTATTTTAATAACCAATGGTTTTTATATTATGGTACTGCAGATTCTAAAATTGCAGTTGCCGTATATAAAGATTAAAAATTTTAAAATTTGCCTTTGGTAAATACTAAAAACATAAAAACACCATAACAAATTACCAGAAAGAATCCTTCGAGTCGTCCTATTTGTAATCGTTTGGGTAAAAATATTAATGGAATTAAAACTGCCGAAAAACCAAGCATCCAAAAAATATCGCTTGAAAGAATTTGTGGTTCTGTTACTGGAATTGGCTTAACTAAGGCTGTTAATCCTAAAACGGAACCTATATTAAATATATTTGAGCCAATTAAATTTCCTAAAGAAATAGCTTTCTCCTTTTTAGCTGCGGCTATTACCGATGCTGCTAATTCTGGAACACTGGTGCCAATTGCAATTAAAGAAACGCCTATTACGGCTTCACTTACTCCTACAGAACGCGCGATTTCTTTAGAACCTTCTACCAACCATTCGCTACCAAAATATAACGCCACCGCACCAATTAATAACCATAGTGCAATTTTAAAATTTGATATAGTAGAAAGTGCTTCGTCAACTTCTTCTACAACCAAATCCTTTTTTGCACTTTTAATAAGAATGACTAAAAATAAAAGAAGGCCGATGAAAAGTATAGCTCCTTCTAATGCCGATAGCAGGTTGTCGTTTTTTAAAAAATAATAAAGTACTATTGAAAAAACCATCATTACTGGCCAATTAAGCTTGTAAAACGATTTATCGACAGCTATAGCACCTACCAAAGCAGTAATTCCCAGAACTAAACCGATATTAGCAATATTTGATCCTACAACATTATTTATGGCTATTGCAGGTGAACCTGAAAGTGCTGCTTGTAAACTAACTAATAACTCGGGTGCAGACGTGGCAAAAGATACCACCGTCATACCAATAACCATTCTAGAGATATTAAATTTAAATGATAATGCTACCGAAGATCTAACAAGATACTCTCCTCCTACGACTAACAAAATAAAACCAAGGATTACCCAAAGGATACTCATAAATAAAATTTTTGCGAAGATAATACAAGAATTTACGAATTACGATTTTTGAATTATGATTTTCAAATTGGAGTTGAAAACTTAAAATTTAGTTAAATAACTACTAACATAGTTGTATAACTATAAAAATAGTTATAGGTTTGTAATGCGTTAGGGATTGCAGTGCTTAGCTTTTGGCGAGGCGAGCATCGAGCCAAAACTAGTAGCGAAAAGCCCGACCATTGTGGTAACCTGCCTGCCGGCAGGCAGGCGCCCAAATTAAAACACATAAGTTTACGCTTGTACCGACTTAAAAACACATGAATTAATGGAAAAATTAACCAATAAGGAAGAGGAAATTATGCACATTTTATGGAAGTTAGAAAAGGCTTTTGTAAAAGATGTACTTGCAGAAATAAAAGATGACAAACCACATTATAACACGCTTTCTACAATTATTAGAAATTTAGAAGACAAAGGTTATGTGGCTTACAACGCTTATGGTAAAACACACCAGTACTACCCTATTGTGAAAAAAGAGGATTATAGAAAACGATTTATGAACATGGCCATAGATAATTATTTTAATAATTCGTATAAAAATGTGGTGTCGTTTTTTGCTAAGGAAGAAAAAATAAGTGTTGAGGACTTAAAGGAGATTATTAAACTAATTGAAAAAGAAGCCTAATCATGGAACATATTATTAAAGCCAGTGCCATTATAACTATATTATACTTGTTTTATAAACTACTGTTACAGCGAGAAACATTCTTTAAGTCTAACCGATGGTTTTTGTTAATAGGACTGTTAGTTGCTTTAACTTTACCTTTGATTGTTATTCCGGTATACGTTGAGTATACACCTGTTAATGTAACCAATTACGCTTTTATTGATGTTACGCCTGCCGCGACAGATTCGGGATTGAGCTTACTAGATTATACCATATTTGCCTATGTATTGGGGATGGTCTTGTTTTTTACGCGATTCTTAATTCAAATGTCTTCTTTAGCACGAGTTATAGCAGGAAATGACAAAGAGAAAATTGGCGAATACACTTTTGTGAAAACAGCTGAGGACGTGTCTCCCTTCTCATTCTTTAATTGGATTGTTTACAATCCAGATCAATTTGATCAAGCAGAGTTAAATCAGATAATAGCACACGAAAAGGTTCATGCAAAACAATACCACAGTATTGATATTTTACTTACACATTTGGCATGTATTGCGCTTTGGTTTAATCCGTTTATATGGCTTTATACTAAAGATTTAAAACAAAATTTAGAGTTTTTAGCTGATCATGATACCGTTAATACTGCGGTATGCAAAAAAACGTATCAATATACCTTGCTTAAAACGAGTGTGCCAACTCATCAATTGGCCTTAAGCAATAATTTCTATAATTCATTAATCAAAAAACGAATCGTTATGTTACAAAAAACAAAATCAAAAAACATTAAAAAAATTAAGTATGCCCTTGTTGTTCCTTTAATAGCTCTATTTCTTATGAGTTTTAATATGAAGGAAATTTATATTGAAAAGACAGAACCTGTTGTGAATATGATGCCCAATACGATTCTAGGTAATTTAGAACCGTTTGAAACTTCAACTGCGCTTGGAAACGAAATGGTAACCGTTAAGCCATCCGTTATTAGCAATGGTATAGATGCACGAAAAGAATTAGAAGTATTTATTATTACAAAAACCACAACCGATGCCGAATTAGATAAAATAGCGAAAACCGCCAAATCAAAAGGCGTTACATTAAAGTTTAAAGGTGTGAGTCGTAATGCAGAAGGTGAAATAACTGCCATTAAAATTGAAGCTTCTGGAAAAGACTCGAACGCCAATTTTAACTTAAACTCTGATGAAGCCATTGCACCTATTAAAATAGCTTTTGGTAAAAACGGGAAAAACATTTCTATTGGCAATGCAGATATTAAAAAAGAAATAATCTCTTATGTTATAAAAGATGGCGATACTGTTAGTCACAAAATTCGTAAAACAGGAAGTGGCACTAATGCTATTTTTATTTCTGATGAGGACGAAGTTTATGAATTAAATAATAATTCTATTCATTTTATAACTAAAGATAAGGGAGAAAACACCTTTAAAAAACGCATTAAGGTTGTTGAAATTAACGAAAACAGTGATAAAGACGATATTATTGAAGTGATGGTAGATAATGACGACATCAATAAAGAAGAAGACATTATTATTGTTAAAGGCAATGAATCAAACGGGAAATCTTATAAAATAAAAACATTAGGAAAAGGTGAAGGTAAAAACAAGTTTGTTTTAAAAACTGAAGATGGTGAAGAACCTTTATACATTATTGATGGTAAAGTTGTAGATTCAAAAACGTTTAAAGCATTAGATAATGATGATATTAAAACTATAAACGTGATTAAAGGAGATTCCGCCATTAAAAAACATGGTAAACCGGCTGAACATGGTGTTGTTGAAATTACTACCAAAAAATAAAAGCATCATTTTAGTTTAAAATTCAAAGGCACTCCTACGAGTGTCTTTTTTTGTTTTAAATATCCTAAAAAAAGATGAATTCATTAAAATATTGAATTTTTATAACAAAAAGCCCCTAGGGTTTTAAAAAACAGAACAAAACACCTCTATATTTATAACATAATTTTACTTTTTTAATATAATTTATTACTAATTGAAACTTAGATAAAGGTAGTCACTACAATATTAAAACTAATTTCATTTTATTAATTACAAATCTATATCCAAATTCATCGATTTTTGCTTAAACGTTTGGTAGACATATCTTGAAATCTATATCTTCAAAAAACATTCAAAAAAATAATCTAATTAATAATCTTCTAAATTTTAAAACTATGATTGCACTTGCCAAAATTATCATTAGTGTGATATTATTTCTAATCGCACTTATTTAATCAAAATGCTGTAAAACTTAGTCTAGAATAAGTTTTACTATTTTTGCATTAAAACAGACAGCAACGTGAAAAAGCAAGTTTTTAAAATATTAGCAAAGGTTAACAAACTCATCTTACCGAGTTATTCCAAAAAACAATTAGATTTAGCTAAAGCCACTAAAATACAAATGGCAATTATAGGCTGGAGATGGTTTGTAACCAGAAATGCATTAAATTGATAGGTAAAATTTGCATTTTGGCTTAAATTTTGTTTTTTAAATGATTGGTATATTACATTTGTACAATAATTAAAAAAAGCCCCACAAATCGAACACTCATGGTTAAACATATTTATCCATTAATATTATTTTTAAGCTTCACCATAAACCTATTTGCTCAAGAAGAAGCCAAAATTGCTACCAAATTCGCTCAAGATGGTGCGCTTTATGCCACTGAAGCATCAAATTCTGAAACTATTGCTGAATTTAAAGAGAACGAAAGATGTATCGTAACTAGCTACTTAGGCAGTTATACCTACAAAGTAAAATATAAAGACCTTGTTGGCTTTGTAAAAGATCAATATCTCTTTGTGAATGAGCAAATGATGGATTTATATTTCGATCATGAAGAAGCTCAAAGAATAAAAGCTATTGCCGAAAGGAAAGAAAGACAAAGAAAATTAGACGAAATAGCGAATAAAGCCAATGCAGAAAAAGCTTTAATCGAACAACGAAAGAAAGATTCTATTGCAGCAATTGAAGCTGAAGCCAATAGAATACTGATGGAGAAAAAACGTAATGACTCCATTGCTAAGGCTAAAGTTGAAGCTGAAAGACTTTTAGCCTTACAAAAACGTAACGACTCCATTGCAAAAGCGAAAGCCGAAGAAGAACGCCTGCGTTTAGTGCAAGCCAAAAAAGATTCTTTGGCCCGAGTAGCTTTAGAACAAAAAAGACTTCTAGAAGAAAAACGAAAACAAGATTCAATCGCTAAAGCAAAAGCGGAAGCCCAAGCTGAAGCTGAAAGACTTTTAGCCTTACAAAAACGTAACGACTCCATTGCAAAAGCTAAAGCCGAAGAAGAACGCCTGCGTTTAGAACAAGCCAAAAAAGATTCTTTGGCCCAAGTAGCTTTAGAACAAAAAAGACGATTAGAAGAAAAGCAGAAGCAAGACTCTATCGCTAAAGCAAAAGCGGAAGCCCAAGCTGAAGCTGAAAGACTTTTAGCCTTACAAAAACGTAACGACTCCATTGCAAAAGCTAAAGCCGAAGAAGAACGCCTGCGTTTAGAACAAGCCAAAAAAGATTCTTTGGCCCAAGTAGCTTTAGAACAAAAAAGACGATTAGAAGAAAAGCAAAAGCAAGACTCTATCGTTAAAGCAAAAGCGGAAGCCCAAGCTGAAGTAGAAAGACTCCTTGCAATACAAAAACGTAACGACTCCATCGCAAAAGCTAAAGCCCAAGAAGAACGACTGCGTTTAGAACAAGCCAAAAAAGATTCTTTAGCCCGAGTAGCTTTAGAACAAAAAAGACTTTTAGAAGAAAAGAAAAAACAAGACTCTATCATTAAAGCAAAAGCTGATGCTCAAGCCGAAGCTGAAAGACTTTTAGCCATACAAAAACGTAACGACTCTATAGCTAAAGCGAAAGCCGAAGAAGAACGACTGCGTTTAGCGCAAGTCAAAAAAGATTCTTTAGCCCAAGTAGCTTTAGAACAAAAAAGACGATTAGAGGAAAAGCAAAAACAAGACTCTATCGCCAAAGCAAAAGCTGAGGCTCAAGCTGAAGCTGAAAGACTCCTTGCATTACAAAAACGTAACGACTCCATTGCAAAAGCTAAAGCCGAAGAAGAACGCCTGCGTTTAGAGCAAGCCAAAAAAGATTCTTTAGCCCAAGTAGCTTTAGAACAAAAAAGACTTTTAGAAGAAAAGCAAAAACAAGATTCTATCGCTAAAGCAAAAGCTAAGGCTCAAGCCGAAGCAGAAAGACTCCTTGCGTTGCAAAAACGTAACGACTCTATAATAAAAGCTAAAGCCGAAGAAGAACGCCTGCGTTTGGAACAAGCCAAAAAAGATTCTATTGCCAAAGCTGAAGCAGAAGCAGAAAAGCTAATAGCACTGCGAAAACGAAACGACTCTATAATTAAAGCAGAAAAAGAAGCACAAGAGAAAGCACTGGAGCTACTAAGAAAAAGAAACGACTCTGTTGCTAAAGTTCAAGCAGCACAAAAAGCATTGGACGAAAGAAAAAAGCAAGAAGCGATGGCCAAAGCTGAAGCAGAAAGGCAAAAAGAACTCGAGCTTCTTAGAAAAAGAAACGACTCCGTTGCAAAAGCGCAAGCACAACAAAAAGCATTAGCAGCAGCTCAGGAACAAAATAAGTTGAATCAGAGTCAAGAGGCACAAGCAAAACTACTTCTAGAGAAAAGAATTAAAGATTCTGTCGCCCAAGCAATAGAAAAGGAACGTAAAGAATTACAAAAGCTTAAAAGACAAAACGATTCTATCGCTCAAGTTTTACAACAAGAACGCTTAGCATTAGAAAGAATAAGAAACAACACAAATAACGCAACTGAAAATCAAGAGATCGCTTCTAAATCTGCTGAAGAAGAACGTAAACAAAAGGCCTTGTTAGAAAGGATGAAGTTTAGAGACTCTTGTCATTACCAGATTAATGAATATGATAAATTCTATAACATCACAACTATAAGAACTGAGCCTTATACCTTAGGTAAAAATCTAACAGTAGAGCTTTACAAACAAGGTAGAAAAACAGACATCTTTTTCAATCTAACAGATGATTTAGGTTGCGCCACATATTTACCAAACCAAAGATCTAGCGTACGGGTAACCCTAGAAAACGATCGAACCATAGCATTTTATCATTCTTGGGATATCGAATGCGGAGAAGTATTTCTTTTCAAAGCAAGATTATCCGATACGCATATAGAAATATTAAAAACTGCTCCCATAAAATCTATTGAACTTCGCGGAACCGAAGACATTAAAATCATTCCTTTTATAGAATACAAAGAGTTCTTTATGGATAAGCTAAAATGTATAGAATAGCGAATAAAAAAAAGCGAGTTTCAAAATTGAAACTCGCTTTTAAATACTTTTTCTCTAGTAATATTTTTGTGACCATGGCAGGATTCAAACCTGCAACCTCTTGAGCCGTAATCAAGTGCGCTATTCAGTTGCGCCACATGGCCTTTTTTCGTGGGTGCAAATATACATTTTTTATTAAAACTCCACCAAACAATTTCTTTCAATTTTTTTAAATTCATTACTTTTGAATATGAATTCAAACGTACTACAAAATAAATTCAATTCTATTTTTGATGAAGCGCTCCTCAACGAAATAGATACTGTTGGTAAATTAGTTTCTTTTAAAAAGGATGACATCATCATAGATATCAACCAACCACTAACGCACATTCCTATTCTTCTAAATGGAAACATCAAAATACTCCGTGAAGACGAAGGTGGTAACGAGCTCCTTATCTATTTTTTAGAAGCTGGCGAAACCTGCACCATGTCCCTTACCTGTTGTATGGGTACCACAAAAAGTAAGATTAGAGCGGTTGCTGAACAAGACTCAACCCTAATTATGATTCCTGTTCAAAACATGCAAAAATGGTTTCATAACAATGAGAGCTGGAGAAATTTCATCATTCAAAGCTACCAAACCCGATTCGATGAAATGCTAGAAGCCATAGATAGTATAGCATTCTTAAAAATGGACGAGCGCCTCTACAACTATCTCATAAACAAAACTAAACTGCATGCGTCAAAAACCTTAGTTGTAAAACATTTAGACATCGCTGAAGACTTACATACTTCGCGCGTGGTTATTTCAAGACTGTTAAAGCAACTCGAAAACGAAAACAAAATCAAACTCAGCAGAAACAAAATAGAAATATTGTAAACCGTTATTAGGGCGCCTGCCTGCCGGCAGGCAGGTTACCAAAAGGGTCGGGCTTTACATTACAAGTCCTCGCTTCGTACCTCAGCTGTGGGCTTTCCATTTCAATCCCTAACGCGGTCAAGACCTATGGTTCAAACACTTTACGTATCTTTCGCCATTAATAAGTAACAAATATTACATAACTTAAATTCGACTAATTTAAATTCGCAAAAATTCATGGACTTACAATTCATTTTAAATCCATGGCCTTGGTATGTTTCAGGGCCATTAATTGCCTTTGTTATGGCACTTCTACTCTACTTTGGTAAAACTTTCGGCATGTCATCGAACCTTAGCACCATGTGCTCAATGGCTGGAGCTGGTAAATTCTCAGATTTTTTCAATGTTAATTGGAAAGATAAACTCTGGAATTTAACTGTTGTTCTTGGATCTATAATTGGGGGTTTTATTGCTGTACAATTTTTATCCAATGACAGCGGAACCAACTTAAACCCTACTACCATTGGAGAACTAGAAAAAATGGGGTTTAATAATCCAGGAAAAAGCCTAGTACCAAACGAACTTTTTGGTTTAGAAAATTTAAACTCACCAAGTACACTCTTATTATTGGTAGTTGGTGGCCTTTTGGTAGGTTTCGGTACGCGCTATGCCGCTGGCTGTACTTCCGGTCATGCTATTTCTGGTTTAAGCAGTTTACAAAAACCATCTTTAATTGCCGTAATAGGTTTTTTTATAGGCGGTTTAGTCATGGCAAATTTTTTATTACCTCTAATATTTTAAACATATGAAAGCATTAAGATTTTTATTGGTAGGTATATTTTTTGGTATCATTTTGGTGAAATCTGAAGCGGTCTCTTGGTACCGCATTTATGAAATGTTTAGGTTTCAATCCTTCCACATGTATGGCATTATTGGTACAGCCATAATTACTGGAATTGTATTTCTACAAATTTCAAATAAAGGATATATAAAAAGCATTACAGGCTCAAAAATACATGTTCCTAAAAAAGAACATGGATTAGTTAGATATATAGTTGGTGGAATAATATTTGGTTTTGGTTGGGCGCTTATAGGTGCATGTCCAGGGCCAATGTACATCCTTTTAGGTACCGGAGTTTGGAGCATGATAATTGTTATAGCTGCTGCCATAGTTGGAACTTTCATATACGGACTTGTAAAAAACAAATTACCGCACTAAATGGATTTAACCGAAATGTTAGGATACTTAGGAGCACTAATCGTAGGTCTAGTTTTAGGACTTATAGGTGGTGGTGGCTCCATTTTAACAGTTCCTCTTTTGGTTTACTTACTTGGTTATAATCCTGTCATTGCTACAGCATATTCTCTTTTTGTAGTGGGCACATCATCAATGGTGGGCACCTATCAAAAGCACAAAAAAGGTCTGGTTGATTTTAAAACAGGATTAGCTTTCTCATTCCCGTCTTTTGTCGCAGTATATTTATCACGACGCTATTTGGTTCCAGGAATACCAGAAACTCTGTTATCTATAGGAGACTTTCAACTTTCAAAAGGGATGGGCATCATGATATTTTTTGCCATTATCATGCTTTTGGCCTCTATTTCTATGATTAAAAATAGAAAAGAACTAGAAGTAAGTTCAAAGAGTCAACCTTATTACAAAACATTTGTTCAAGGCTTAGTAATAGGAACAATTACGGGAATTATTGGTGCCGGCGGTGGTTTTTTGTACGTCCCAGCTTTAGTGATTTGGGCAAATATTCCTATGAAAAAAGCCGTAGGAACATCGTTAATTATTGTAACTATAAATTCATTAATAGGATTTATCGGTGACGTTCAAACTTTAGAAATTGAATGGGTATTCTTGTTGACATTTACATTAATTTCAGTTTTCGGAATCGTTTTAGGCGTGTTTTTATCAAAATTTATTAGTGGCCCTAAATTAAAAAAGAGTTTCGGCTACTTTGTATTAATTATGGCTATATATATCATTTACAAAGAGTTAAAATAGTATTAAATCTGACCTAAATCACATTTCGATTGATTAAGGTTTTGTAATTTTAAGACAATTAAGATTAGTTATGAAAATTGAACAAATATATACAGGCTGTTTAGCCCAAGGAGCTTATTACATTGAATCGAATGGTGAAGTTGCTATTATAGACCCCTTGCGAGAAACACAACAATATGTTGACAAAGCGAATAAAGAAAATGCCAAAATCAAATATATTTTTGAAACCCATTTTCATGCCGATTTTGTTTCAGGACATATTGATTTAGCAAAAAAAACAGGCGCTAAAATAATATTTGGCCCTGGTGCTAAAACCAGTTATGATATTCATGAAGCCAAAGATAATGAAGCGTTTAAAGTGGGTAATATCACCATTAAGGTATTGCATACACCCGGACACACACTAGAATCTTCAACCTATCTGTTATTAGACGAAAATGGAAAAGAACACGCAATTTTCTCAGGTGACACCCTGTTTTTAGGCGATGTTGGACGACCAGATTTAGCTATAAAATCAGATTTAACAAAAGAAGATTTAGCGAGTATGTTATATGATTCTCTGCGTAATAAGATAATGCCTTTACCAGATGATGTTATTGTTTATCCGGCTCATGGTGCAGGATCTGCATGTGGAAAAAATTTAAGTAAAGAAACTGTTGGTGTTTTAGGCGAACAAAAGAAAACAAACTATGCGCTTAGAGCAGACATGACCAGAGAAGAGTTTGTTAAAGAAGTTTTAACTGGTATTGCACCACCACCGCAATATTTTGCTAAAAATGCTATGATGAATAAATCTGGATATGATGCTTTTGAAACCATTTTGAAAAAAGGTGATACACCTTTAAATCCAGAAGAATTTGAAAATATAGCGAATAATGAAGATGCCCTAGTATTAGATGTGCGAAGCGAAAAGGAATTTGTAAAAGCACATATACCGAACTCGATATTTATAGGTTTAAATGGCTCTTTCGCGCCTTGGGTTGGTGCTTTAATAACAGATTTAAAACAACCTATTTTATTAGTTACTCCTAAAGGCAAAGAAAAAGAAACCGTTACAAGACTTTCTAGGGTTGGTTACGACAATACCTTAGGTTATTTGGAAGGCGGTTTACAGGCTTGGGAAAAAGCTGGAAAAGATATTGAAACCATAGAATCTATTGATGCTGAGACCTTTTCTGGAATTTTTAAATCTCAAAATATTAAAGTTTTAGATGTTCGAAAAGATGGTGAATACCAATCTGAACATTTGGAAGGCGATAATGTGAAACACTTTGCATTAGACTATATTAACGATAACATGAATGCTATTAATAAAAACGAAACTTACTATGTGCACTGTGCTGGAGGTTATCGTTCTGTTATAGCTGCATCCATTTTAAAAGCTCGTGGATTTAACAATTTAGTTGATTTGGCAGGTGGTTTTGCTGATTTGAAAAAAACCGATTTGCCAAAAACCAATTATGTGTGCCCATCAACTTTAAATTAATCGCATATGAAAAAGAACATTGGGAATTTAGATAAAGGCTTAAGAGTCATTATAGCAATTACAGTGGCGTTATTATATTACTTCAATGTTATTACTGGAACACTAGCCTATATATTAATGGTTGTTGCCATTATTCTACTAATAACTAGTTTTATTAATTTTTGTTCTATTTATAGCATTTTAGGAGTGAATAGTGTAAAATCTAAAAAATGAATACTACAATACAAATACAAAATTTAAAATGTGGTGGTTGTGCTAACACCATTACTAAAAAACTCTCTAGTTTAGATGATGTTTCACAAATTTTAGTAAATAACGAAACAAGCACCGTTACTTTTGATTATGAAAATGAAAGTACTATTGCAAAAGTGAAAGCCGTTTTAGTGGATATAGGATATCCTGAGGTTGGAGATAAAAATGCCCTAACCACAAAAGCAAAGTCGTTTGTGAGTTGTGCTATTGGCAGAATGAATAATTAAACGATTTCTGCACTCAATCCTGCTTCTAAAAGCATAGAGCAACGTGGTTTTAAATCGTCGTATAAGCCTGTTTTTACAGTACATTTTCCCTTATAATGCACGATTAACGAACATTGTTCTGCTTGTTCTGCAGTATGGTCGCAGGCATAAATTAGTGTTTCAATAACATGATCGAAAGTGTTTACCTCGTCGTTATATAACACAATCTCGTTTTGAGTTAAGACTTCTTCCTGTAATAATAATTCTTCGGATGTTTTTTCTTGATTACTCATAATTTCAACAATCTTTGGGGATTAATTTCTTTACTAATTTAAAAATTTTAATGATACCCAATTGTTTCGTTCTAGTTTTTCTTCAAATTTTAACAAATGTTTTTCACATTCGGAAGTGATTAATGCAACATCGTCATCATAAAATCCACTTAAAAATAACATGCCATTTTTATTTAAACACGAGATGTAAGTTGCCATATCTTGTAATAAAATGTTTCGGTTAATATTTGCAATTATAATGTCGTATTTATTTTTTAACACTGATGCATCTCCCTCAATAACAGTGATGTGTTTACAATTATTACGCTCTACATTTTCTAAACTGTTGAGATAGCACCAATTATCATAATCTATGGCATCTATTGGTTTTGCGCCTTTTAATTCGGCTAAAATAGCCAACACGCCTGTGCCACAACCCATATCTAAAACAGATTTATCTTTAAAATCATTTTTTAAAATATGCTGTATCATCATATGTGTAGTTTCGTGATGCCCTGTACCGAAACTCATTTTTGGTTCTATAATGATATCGTATTGTACATTAAATTTTTCGTGAAATGGCGCGCGAACTGCACAAGTATCATCGACTACAATAGGATTAAAATTCTTTTCCCATTCGGCATTCCAATTGGTTTGCTCGATATCTTCAAAAGTATAGGCAATATTGAACTCCTTGGAATTTAGTATTTGAACATCTTCCAAAATATCTTGGTTCCACTCTTCTTTTTGAATGTATGCCGTAACGCCATCTTCATTTTCAACAAAACTTTCAAAACCGGCATAACCCAATTCTGCAATAAGTATTTCTACTGCTGGTTGAAGCGGTTGTACTTTAAAGTTGTAACCAATATAGATTGTATTGGACATGGCTTAAACTATTATTTTGGCGGATTAACCCGCGTTAGCGATTGCAATGGAAAGCCCACAGCTTTAGCGATTAATAGCGCTAAAGCGAGGACTTGAAGTGTAAAGCGCGACCCTTGTGGTAACCTGCCTGCCGGCAGGCAGGCGCACAAGTTATTTTTAAAAATTTCCTTAGTTCTGGAAATGTTAAAACTATAAATTTTTAAAATGCGTTTACTATAGCAAAGAAATCATCGGCATTTAGCGACGCTCCACCAATTAAACCTCCATCGACATCTGGTTTTGAGAAAATCTCTTCGGCATTAGCAGGTTTTACACTTCCGCCGTAAAGAATTGAAACTTCTTCAGCAATATCGTTTCCGTATTTATCTGCAAGTGTTTTTCTGATGAATGCATGCATGTCTTGCGCCTGCTCTGGACTTGCAGTTTCGCCAGTTCCAATAGCCCATACTGGTTCGTAAGCTAAAATGATATTTTGAAATGCCGCCGCATTTAAATGAAACAACGCGTTTTTGATTTGGTTTCCAACTACTGTTTCTTCTTTTCCAGCTTTTCTATCGGCCAATTCTTCACCAAAACAGAAAATAACGCGCATACCTTTTGCAAGAGCAGCATCTACCTTTTTAGCAAGCAGCTCGTCGGTTTCATTGAAATACTCACGACGCTCACTGTGTCCTAAAATAACCGTGTTTATACCGATACTTTTTAACATACTTGCACTGATTTCGCCAGTATAAGCACCATTTTCTGCAAAATGCATATTTTGTGCTATAACTTCGATTTTTGAATCTTTTAACGAGTTATATGCTTGCCACAGATTGGTTGCTGTCGGCGCAATCATGACTTCGGCATCAGTAGTTTTAGTTTGTTTTTTTAAGGCAGTGATTAGCGCTTCGGTTTGTGCTAAATCATTGTTCATCTTCCAGTTTCCGGCTACTATTTGTTTTCTCATTTTATAATACCCATTTTTAAGTTTGGGATTTTATTTAATTATTTTAAACTCTGTTTTATGTTATCGTCATCGGCTTTTATAGCCTTGAATAATTTTATGTTTCCTTGGGTATCAACTACCATATATCTTGGTATCCAATCTAGTTTTACAAACTCTCCGAACGGACCATCCCAACCTGATTTCATGAAATAATGATTCCCCTTTATCTTATATTTTTTAATGCCTCGTTTCCAAGCTTCTTGGTTTTTATCTAAAGACAAAAACACATAAGACGCATCTGGATACGATTTTTGTAATGCTTTTACTTTTGGCATGCCTTTTAAACAATCGCCACACCAAGATGCCCAAATATCTATAACGATGGTTTGATTGCTCTGGGCTTTTAAAATGTTATTAAATGCTATATCATCACCATCTAAATTGACAAACATATCACTTAGAGCTACTTCTGAAAATTGTGTTGGCACTTGCGAATTACAGCTAAAAACTGATAAAAATAGGATTAAGATATACAGTGTTTTCTTCATACGTTAAGGCTACTTGTAAAGTGCTTGCTTTTACAGTAATTATTCTAGTTTTACTTTTGGGTCTAACCAAACGTAAATAATATCTACAAAAATATTGATTATTATAAACATTACGGCTATAATTAACACAGAACCCATAATTACAGGTAAATCTAGTGTATTTAAGGCGTTTACAATCTCTTTTCCTAAGCCGTTCCAACCAAAAATGTACTCCACAAACACTGCTCCTGCCAGCATGGAAGCAAACCATCCTGAAATTGCAGTAACAACAGGGTTTAGCGCATTCTTTACGGCGTGCTTTTTAATTATTTGAAATTCGCTTAAGCCTTTGGCACGTGCAGTTCTGATATAATCTTGATTAAAAACTTCTAATAACGAATTTCTCATTAATTGAATGACTACAGCTAACGGACGAATTCCTAAAACCACAGCTGGCAAAATTAAATTTTTCCATTTAATATGCATGGCTTCACCAAAATCATCAAGTTCATACAGACTTCCCGTCATTTCTAAATTGGTGAATTCGTGTAAAATATAACCAAAAAACCAAGCGAATAAAATCGCACTAAAAAAAGAAGGAATACTCATCCCCAAAGTGCTAAAAATTTGAATACTCTTATCAAGCCATTGATCTTTATAGAGTGCCGATACAATACCCAATAAAATTCCTATTATTATGGCTATAATAATTGCCGATACCGCTAAAACAAATGTATTTGGCAAGGTTTCAGATAATACCTGACTAACACGTTTACCTTGCTTCGCAAAAGACTCTCTTAAGTATGGCTTTTTTAATACTGTGATTGTATTACCTAAAGAAAACAGCGATGTTGCATTATATTTCCCTTCACTTAGAAATGTATAATCTTGTGCATTATTAGAATGAAATGATATGGGAGATAAATCGTTTAAGTAATACAAATACTGTGTAGATATTGGCTTATCAAAACCGTATTTTTTCTTGATTATAGCTAATTGTTCGCTATCATCATTTTGCCCCATCATCATTTGTGCAGGATCTCCTGGAAGGACGCTAAATAAAAAGAATATTACTGTAACGACTCCCAGTAAAGTCAGTAACGCGTAAAAAATTTTATTTAGTAGATAGTTTATCAATAAACAATATTAGTTGTTGATGCGTTTAGTTGTTTTGAATTCAAATACAGATTAATCCTTAAGCTCTATTTCGATAATTCCTTTATATGTAGTCTTATTTAAGGCATTCAATTCCTTAATTTGAACAGAATCCTTAATAACATTTACACTTTCAATGTTAGCAGAATCTATAGCTTCTACTTCTACTTTTGTTGATGGTTCTCCATTCACAAAATAGGCTATTTCCTCTGCTTTTTTTGGTTCTGGTTGTTTTGCAACCTTTGGAAGCTTCAAATCTTCAATATCATTCCAGTGCACTTTTTGTTGCACCAAACCTTTATCTAATTCTAAAACTCCTGGGTTAGAACGCACCACAGTTTTTAGTGCTTTTTCATCGCATAAATACCAGTTGAAATCAATATTATAAGCCTCATTTATTCGCTTTTTAGCATCTTCTCCTGAAGCTGTTAACCCTATAATTTGATAATTGTTTTTTCTCGCTTTATCTTGTAACGCTTTCAGTTTTAAAGCGCCTTGTTGTTCGATGCTTTCTAAACTGTAAGATACCACTAGAATTAGATTTTCTTGTTCTAAGAAGTGCGTAGTTAAATCTTCATCCGCACTTTCAATGGAAAAATCGACTACCGGTGGCGTGTAACCTTCTTGAATAACTTTTGTTTCAACCTCTAAAAACTCGCCATCAACAGACGGATAAGATCCATTGGTTTTTATAATTTTTTCTTCGCCATTTACATTAAACTTCCAACTGTATTCTTGAATTGGTTTTGGTGCATCTTCTGGTATCAACATACCTTCTTGAATATTTTTACCAATGGCATAAGCTCTAAAATCGATTGTTGGTAAATGCATCAGCACATGGTATCCAAACCATAAACTGATGACAAAACTTAAAAGCGCAAGAATGGTTGTAGGCAATTTTGAAAACACAGGATTGATATACTTCACACCAATAAAAAGAATGAGTATAAAAAACAAAAGTGCCACATCTTTCCAGAAGGTTTCCCAAGGCTTCAGTTTAATAAAATCGCCAAAGCAACCGCAATCTTTTACTTTTTCAAAATAAGCGGCGTAAAAGGTTAGAAATGTAAAAAACAAAATCATAAGCAATAAACTCCAAACTGTAAATTTTGGTTTATAGCCTATGAGTAAAAACACCCCTAAAACCACTTCAAAAACAACAACAAAAATTGAAATTATTAATGCGTAAGGTTCTAAAAAAGGAATATTTAATACATCTGGACTGAAATATTCTTGTAATTTATAAGAAAACCCTAATGGGTCGTTTAGTTTTATAAATCCCGAAAAAATAAATAATACACCTACTAAAATTCTTGATATACTTACTATTGCTTTCATGACCTGCCTTCGTTTAAATGAATCATTGCAAAAACCGCATAGTTAATCATATCTTGATAATTAGCATCAATACCTTCGCTCACTATTGTTTTGCCTTGGTTATCTTCAATTTGTTTAACACGCAACAACTTTTGTAAAATTAAATCGGTTAAACTACTCACACGCATATCTCGCCATGCTTCGCCGTAGTCGTGATTTTTATCTTCCATCAATTGTTTTGTTACAGCTACTTTTTCTTCGTATAATTTTGCGGCTTCTTCAGTAGACATATCGGGTTGTTCTACAACACCTTTTTCCAACTGAATTAAAGCCATAATACAGTAATTTATAATTCCAATAAACTCACTAGCTTCACCCTCATCAACTTTTCTAACCTCGTTTTGCTGTAGACTTCTTATACGCTGTGCTTTAATAAAAATTTGATCGGTTAAAGATGGCAATCTAAGAATTCTCCAAGCGCTTCCGTAGTCGCTCATTTTCTTTACAAATAAACTTTTACAGGTATCTATTACCGCATCGTATTGTTTTGAAGTATCTTGCATCTATAAATTGAATTTTGCGTAAATTTCGCATAAATAATTAAAACCTTCAAGGATTATGGTTTAAAGTTTTAAATTATGTACCAACACCATTCAAAACAATATAAATGACTATTAATTGCAAAGGCGAACTGATTGATTTGTCGTCACCAAAAGTGATGGGAATACTAAATATAACCCCAGACTCTTTCTATGATGGTGGTAAGCACAAAAATGAAAGTGAAGTTCTAAAACACGTTGAGCAAATGTTAAATGAAGGTGCCACTTTTATAGATGTTGGAGCCTATAGTTCGCGACCCAATGCAGAGCATATTAGTGAGACCGACGAATTAAATCGTATTCTACCAATTGTAAACTTAATTCTAAGAGCATTTCCAGAAGTTATACTTTCAATTGACACCTTTAGAAGCGAAGTCGCACAAAAATGTATAGAAGCTGGTGCTGCTATAATTAACGATATTTCTGCGGGAAAATTAGATAGTAACATGCTAACAACCATTGCTAAATTACAAGTGCCTTATATCATGATGCACATGCGCGGAAACCCAAAAACCATGCAAAAACTTACAGATTATGATGATTTACTGAAAGACATTTCATATTATTTTTCAGAACGTATTGCTGCTGCAAATGCCTCAGGAATTAATGATGTTATTATCGATCCTGGTTTTGGTTTTGCTAAAACTTTAGAGCAGAATTTTGAGCTTTTAAATAAACTTGAGCTTTTTAATTCTATTGAAAAACCGTTATTAGTAGGTGTATCCAGAAAATCAATGATATATAAACCCTTAAAAACTTCAGCAAAGGAGGCCTTGAACGGTACTTCGGTATTAAATACAGTGGCTTTACAAAAGGGTGCTTCTATTTTAAGAGTTCATGATGTTAAAGAAGCCATAGAATGTATTAAGTTAGTTGAATTGTTAGATTTTAAATAATTATGAAGTATATATTTTTCGTGTTCATTTTATTAGTTTTCATATCCTGCGGAAACGAAAAAGTAGTACAATTACCAGAGATAAGTCATTCTGAAATATCTGAAATAAATGATGTTTCGGCAGCGTATTTATTTTATGATGAAACAGCTGAGGACGGTATGGAACTCAATAGAAAAAACCTCATCAGCAGCACAAATTGGTTAGTTAATGTTGATAAGCGCTTGACGTTAAAACAAGTCATTCCTAACATACAATATTTGCAAAACAAAAAGGCAAATGCTGGTCATAAAAATGAAAATGCTAAAAACTATTATACCTGTAGTGATACCAGTAATAAGAATTTAGGATTTATTGAGTTTACTGATATTGCTTATCAAACTGAATCGTTGGATAATTATTCTGGTGCCATTTCAAATTTTGAAGATTCAAATAATTCTACCGCGATAGCTTTTGAAGCCAATAATGGAATTACTATAGCAAGCACGTCGCTAAAAACCATGATTGTTGAAACAACAAAAGACAGTCTATCATATTACCTAAAAAAATGTGATACAATTAATGGTATTATTTTATTGAATTTTAATGAAGATTTGTCTTTCCAAAACTACATTGACTATAAATCAATTATGAAACAAACAGATTTAAAACATACTAAAATCTCTAATAAAGAATTCATTTTTAATTAAGCCTTTTTTACTAAATTTACAAAAACCCACCACCATTGGATATTTTTAAAGACCTTTTAAAATTTACTGTTGTAGATATTATAGATGTTATTCTCGTTGCACTTCTACTCTACTATGTTTACAGACTTATTAAAGGAACCGTTGCTATCAATATTTTTATTGGAATCATTATTATTTACGGCGCTTGGAGATTAACGGATTTTCTGAATATGGAACTGCTAACTGGAATTTTTGGTGGTTTTATGAAAGTGGGTATTATCGCGTTAATAGTTGTATTTCAGCCAGAAATTAGAAAATTTTTGCTCATGGTTGGGTCCACAAATTTTGGAAGGCGACGCAAATTTCTGCAACAAATTAAATTTTTAAAAACAGAGACTAATGATGAAACCAATGTTGATGCCATTATATCTGCTTGTAATAAAATGTCGATGTCTAAAACGGGAGCACTTATTGTTTTCGAGCGAAATAATAATTTAGATTTTTTATCCTCTTCTGGAGACGAAATGAATATAAAAGTTACCCAACCTATTATTGAAAGTATCTTTTTTAAGAATAGTCCGTTACACGATGGCGCCATAATTATTAGTAATAATATTGTTAAAGCAACACGTGTTATCCTCCCTGTAAACAATGAAAAATCAATTCCGCAGCGATTTGGTTTACGTCATAGAGCAGCAATTGGAATTACTGAAAAAACCGATGCCCTAGCTCTTGTAGTAAGTGAAGAAACCGGACATATATCTTATTTTAAAGATGGTGAATTTGTAGTTTTCGATGATACTACCGAGCTTACCGCAATGATAAAAGAAGGTTTAGTTTAGTATGACTTGTAAAAATTGCGCCAATACTTTAAGTTCTGATTTTAGTTTTTGCCCAAGCTGTGGCGCAAAAGTTGTTAGTAAACGAATTACTGCTAAGAGTCTTATTTCAGATTTTTTTGAACGCTATTTTAATTTAGACAATACCTTTTTTAAAACCCTTTGGCACATGCTTGTAAAACCGCAAGAAGTTTGTGGTGGGTATATAAACGGATTGCGTAAAAAATACTTAAACCCTGTGAGTATGCTAGCCATAGCGCTAACAACATCGGGGTTAATTTTGTTTTTTATGAAAAAAGTGGCGTGGGGTAAAATCGATTTTTCAAAAATAAGTTACGCCCAAACAAGCAACCCACAAGAAGGTACAGAAAAAATATTCTCAGCTTCAATGGAATATAGCTCGTTAATCTATTTCTTATATATTCCAATTATTACGTTAGCGAGTTATTTAGTCTTTAATAGAAAGAAGTATAATTTACCAGAACACGTTATTATTTCTACTTATTCACTTACAAGCTTCAGTATCATCTCAACGGTTTATGCAGTATTATTGTTAGCTTTAAGCCCTCAAATGTACGTAGATACAGCCTTAATTTATGTGGTTATTATGATTCTATTTTGTATGTACGTGGCTATTAAAAATTCACCCTGTAGTAATGCATCATTGCTTTGGAGAATACCTTCATTTCTAATGATTGTATTTATTGGCTATATGGGCATTTCAATTTTTACAATGATTATTTTATTTTTAACGGGCGATTTAAATATTCAAGATTTTGTGCCTAAAAAATAATTAAATAAGCTCTTCTTCTTGTAAAAACTGAACTTCATACAAATTCCTGTAATACCCATCTTTCTTTTTAAGAAGTTCATCATGTGTACCTTGTTCTACAATTTGTCCTGCATCCATAACAATAATTTTATCTGCTTTTTTGATTGTTGCTAAACGGTGCGCAATAACTATAGAAGTTCTTCCTTTTGTAATTTTATCGGTTGCATTTTGAATGAGTTGTTCTGAATACGAATCAACAGACGACGTGGCTTCATCCAACACCAAAATACTCGGTTTAGTTGTGTATGCTCTTAAAAACGATATGAGTTGGCGCTGACCAGATGATAACATCGCACCTCGCTCCTTTACGTTATAATGGTAACCATCGGGTAAACTCATAATAAAATCATGAATTCCAATATCTTTCGCTGCTTGATACACCTGCTCTTCGGTAATTTCAGGATGATTTAAAGTTATATTGTTTAAAATAGTATCGGCAAATAAAAACACATCTTGCAAGACCACAGCTATTTGAGTCCGTAGCGACTGTAAAGTCACTTCTTTAATATTAATACCATCAACGGAAATGACACCATCACCAATTTCATAAAAACGATTCAGTAAATTTATAATTGTGGATTTTCCTGCTCCAGTAGCGCCAACAATAGCAACAGTTTCGCCAGCTTTCACATCAAACGAAATACCTTTTAAAACCTCTTCATCAGGAACATAGCTAAAGTGTACATTATCAAACTTTATATTTCCATTAAAAGATTGCGCCACATGAGTTCCCAAATCATCAATTTGCGATGTGGTATCTATAACCTTAAACACTCTTGTCGCTGCAACCATTCCCATTTGAAGTGTATTAAACTTATCGGCAATTTGTCTTAAAGGTCTAAACAACATAGGTACAAACATGATAAACGCTACCAAATCTCCTTGCGACACCGAGCTACTTTCCAGTACAACATTTAATCCACCATACCAAGCCACCAAACCAATGGTGATTGAAGAAAACAAATCGGCTAACGGGAAAAATATCGAGTTATACCAAACCGTTTTTAACCATCCTTTTTTATGGCGTTCGTTTATGGCTTTAAATTTCTTGTATTCTGTAACTTCACGCGTAAAAATTTGTAAAATCTTCATCCCTGTCAAACGCTCTTGAACAAACGAATTCAAATTTGAAACCTCTGTTCTTACCTCCTCAAAAGCGCGTTTCATATATTTCTGAAAAATCCTAGTGGCATAAAGCAACACAGGCATCATTATAAACACAATTAAACTCAGCTTCACATTTAAATAAACCATCACACCAAAAACAACAGTCATGGTCAATAAATCTCTTACAATCATAAAAAGGCCTTCACCAAAAATATCGGCAATTCTTTCCATGTCGGTTACTGCTCTGGTTATAAGAACCCCAACCGATGAGTTATCGTAATACTTCATTTTAAAACGCAACAAATGGTCAAACAATTTTACACGCACATCCATTACTAGGTTTTGCCCTAACCAAGCCGCATAATAAATAAACAGTAACTGAAAAACCGTTTGCATCACCAATACCCCTAACATGAGCATGATGTAAAACAAAAAGTCTTTTTCAACTTTGTTGGTTATACTTTCATCAATGGCATATTTAGTAATATAGGGTGTTGCTGCACTTAAAGCAGCCAACATGATAACAAGAAAAATTAAACCAAAAAATATAACTTTATAAGGTTTAATATAATCGAACAGACGCTTAAAAAGTTTCACGTCAAAAATTTGCTCTTTCGTTTTACTCATTTACAATTCTATATCTTCAGGATACTCTATATTCGTTAAATACAACCCATGCGCCGGAACCGAGAACCCCGCTTCACTCCTATTCTTCGAGGCAATTATGGTATGTAATTCGTCAACCGAAATCTTCCCTAAACCAATATTAATCATGGTACCAACAATAGCGCGCACCATATTTCGCAAAAAACGATTGGCTTTAATAACAAAATGCAGCTCGTCATCTTTAAAAAACCATTCCGCATGTGTTATATCGCAATTATACGTCTTTACATCAGTATTACTTTTAGAAAAGCATTGAAAATCTTTATACTCCAATAACATTTTCGAGGCTTCATTCATTTTCTCAACATCCAAATCCTGTTTTACAAAGTAAGCATTATCAAAGGTAAATACATTTTTTTTTAAGGCTACACGGTACAAATAGGCTCTACTAATTGCGTCAAATCGGGCGTGCGCTTCAGGTTTCACTTTAAAAATGCGGTTAATGGCCACATCTATTGGTAAAAAAGAATTTAGCTTGTATGTTAGGTCTTTAGGCACAAAATTCACATCGATATCAAAATGTGCAAACAGCTGCGTAGCATGCACACCGGCATCAGTACGGCCTGCGCCCATTATGGCTATTGGCTGCCCCAGTAAAGTAGACAACCCCTTCTCAACAACTTCTTGAACCGACAATGCATTGGGCTGGTTTTGCCAACCATGATAACCCTTGCCATTATACGAAAGTTCTATAAAATACCTCAATGCGTTCTTTACCAATTTAAAAGCACAAAGATAGACAGATTTGCGCTTCCTAAAAAGCACCGCATCTTAATTAAATATTAAAAGTTTGATTGTGTCACTTCGAGTGATTTCGATTTTTTAATCGGAATTGTATTGAGAATTTGGGCGCCTGCCTGCCGGCAGGCAGGTTACCATAAGGGTCGGGCTTTTCGTCACAAGTCCTCGCTCCGTACCCCCGTTGTGGGCTATCCACTACAATCCCTGACGTGAGTTTGTTATTTAGAGTGAATTTATAAAATAGGAGTTTATTAATTTTGATGCTTATATTATGGTTTATAATAAAAGCAATAGTGGGTTAACTCTGGTTTTCGCCACTATTGCTTTTTGATTCAAAGTTGATTGCAATTATTAATTCTTCTCAAAAGTTAAATAATCCGTCCCACCATTTCCACCACTTATATCAATAAGTTCAATTTTAGTAGCTGTTTGAGAAATTAAATCCCAATCATCATTTAGATCTTCAAAGTCATTAGTTAAATTGAAGTTGATATTAAAATCTAAATCATCTACACTGTCGTCATCACTATTACTATGCGTTAAGCTCCAAGTACCATCGTAATTAGTAATTCCGTTGTTTGCATTTAAAACTCCTGTACTATTAAATGTAAAATTGTAACCTGTAAAATGATTAGTTTCGTCTTTTCCAGAATCTTCAAATTTAGTAATACGCCACGTACCACTTTGAACGTTTTTTTGAACCTGATTATTAACGTTAATTGATGAACTATCATCATCGTTACTACAAGAAATAAATGACAATAAAACAACCTGTATCATTAATATGATTCTCGTTTTCATAAGTCTATTTTTTTGCTTTTAATGAACACGTACTTATACCTAAAGGTGCATAAATTGGACAAAAGCTAATAAAGCTTGTCAAAACAAATACTCCTGCTAAAATTAGTAGTATAAGTCCTAAAGTTCCTGAAATAATTCCTGTGAAGTAAAGAATCCCTATAATTGCAGCGATTATAATTCTGATAACCCTGTCTGCTGTTCCCATATTCTTTTTCATTTTCTAATATTTTAATTATGAGCAATATTGCTACGTCAAAATTAATGGTATTAGAAATTCTGTGCAGTGACTCAAGTCACCACTCATCGGTAATTTTAATGCCTTCATGAGTCTGCTCCACTTTACCATCTGTTTCAAGTTTTTTTAAAACCCTCGTAATTACCTCGCGAACCGTACCCAACTCATTGGCTAATTGATTGTGACTCATTTTAACAGTAGTGGTATTGCTCAACCTTAATTTTTTCTTCAAATGTTCAAAAAGTCTCTTATCCATTTTATCTAACAACAGGTGTCCTATGGTATTTAGTAGTTCCGAATATCTCAGATTAAATTGATTGTAGAACAATTCATTAAAATCTGGATAAACTTTTAACCACGTAGATAAATGTTGAACCGGAATTAATAAAATTTTCGAATCTTCTTCGGTAGTTGCATAAACTTTGCTGGGAGTGTTTTTTAATGCCGCATAAAAAGTCATGACACAACTTTGTGATGGCTCGATATAATATAAGAGTAGTTCTTTTTCATTAAATTTGGAATAAACTTTAACTAATCCCTCTAATACAATTGGTAATACTTTTACATATTGTTCTTCTTTTAAAATTTCTGTTCCATTTGGAATGTTCTTCACATCTGATACTTCAATAATGTTATCAATTAATTGCGGTTTTAGAAATGAAAGTCTTTTCTTGATATTTTCCATTTGTTATAGTCGTTTCGTTAAAGCTATATTGAACGTAAAAATGAAGATTTAGTTCGATGAATTTTATCAGTTATATAGCGAATTTCGACATTTTTATTATAAAATCAAATGCTACCCAGTAATATAATATGGTATCGCATAAAACAATAATCAGTAACATTTTATGACTCATAAAACATGCTGTTCAATTCCTAACGTCGTTAGTTTGAAGATTATGTATTTAATCTAAACGTGATTTTTTTTTAAGAGGGTTGTTATTAATTTTTTAAGACTATCCTAAATCTAGCTTTACCTTTTTCTAGGTGTTCAAGGGCTTCATTCACCTTTGCCATTGGAAATTCCTCAACATCTGGATAAATATTATGTCTTACACAAAAATCAAGCATGGTTTTAGTTAGTGCAGGACTACCTATAGGACTTCCACCAACCGATTTTTCTCCCATAATTAAACTAAATGCTGAAATTTCCATTGGCTCTAATACTGCACCTACCGTGTGAAATTTTCCTTTGGGTGCTAATGTGGCCAAGTAAGAATTCCAATCTAATGAAACATTAGTGGTATTTAATATAAAATTTAGTTTGCCGCTTATACTTTCTAGTTCTTCGGGTGATGTTGAATCTATCACCTGACTCGCACCCATTTTTAAAATGGACTTCTTTTTGGCTGGATTTGAACTAAACGCAATTACCTCGCACCCCCAGTGTTTTAAAAACTTAACGGCCATATGCCCTAAGCCTCCAATGCCAATAACGCCAACGCGATCCGTTGGTTTAACACCAGCTAATATTATAGGATTGAAAACGGTAATACCGCCGCATAATAAAGGTCCTGCTTTACTCATATCTATACCTTTAGGAAGCGGAATGGCCCAAGACCAATGCCCGCGAACCTTGTCGGCAAACCCACCATTTCTGCCTACAATTGTAGCCTCACTTTTTGCGCAAAGGTGGTGTTCGCCATCCATACATTGATCGCAACTCATACATGATGCCGACATCCAGCCCAATCCTACTTTGTCGCCAACACTAATATTTTTAACGGCATTACCTTTGGCTATTACCTCACCAATTATTTCATGACCAGGCACCATGGGATATTGAGTCATTCCCCAATCATTATTTATCATACTCAAATCTGAATGACATATACCACAATAGGAAACTTTAATATCAACTTCTTCAGAACCAATTTCTCCTAATTCATATGAGAATGGTACTAATTTTGCTTTTTGCTCTAGGGCAGCATATCCGTTTACTTTCATAATATATTATTTAATTGGTTAGTTTTTATTTACAAACAACAAAGGTTACGTGGCAAGGTTATAATGTTTTTACCTTAAACTTAAAGATAGTCGAAAACTTTCACATAGTCAAGTAATTATTTACATGTATATAAAAGTTTAAATCAAATATCAATAACTTTACCTGCGCAAACGCCTATTACAAATTCATGACCAAAATACTCTTACTCTCAGACACGCATAGTTATATTGACGATGATATTTTAAGGCACGTAAAACAAGCCGACGAGGTTTGGCATGCCGGCGATATTGGCGACTTAAAAGTTACCGATGCCATTAAAGCTTTAAAGCCCTTACGAGCTGTTTATGGTAATATTGACGATGATAAAGTGCGTTTAGAATATCCTGAACACAATCGTTTTATGTGTGAAGGTGTTGATGTTTGGATAACACATATTGGTGGGTATCCACCAAAATATAACAGTAGAGTTTATGAAGGAATTAAAAGAAACCCTCCAAGACTGTTTATTTGTGGTCATTCGCATATTTTAAAAGTGATGCCCGATAAAAAATTAAACTTACTACACATGAATCCAGGAGCGGTTGGTAAACATGGTTTTCATAAAGTACGGACCATGCTACGATTTACCATTGATGGAAAAAAAATTGATAATTTGGAGGTTATTGAGTTTCCGGTTAGGCATCCTAAAACGCATAATTAACCATAGTGTTCTAAACAAATAGTGACTTTACTTTATAATTATAAATGTACTTAGTAAATATGTGCGTTAGGGATTGTAGTGGATAGCCCACAGCGAAGGCACGGAGCGAGGACTTGCAACAGAAAGCCCGACCCCTTTTCGGGGTAACGCCCAAAGATTTATTATAATTCTGTTAAAAATCTAATAAGTACGAGAAGTGATGCAAAAAAGCAGTTCCTTTTTGCCTTATAAGTTGTAAATTTGCTGACTTATTTAAAAAAACAGTAAACATTATTATTTATGAGTCAAGTAAAAGAAAATGATACGGTAAAAGTACATTACACAGGAAAATTAAGTAACGGGCAAATTTTTGATAGCTCGTTAGAACGAGAACCACTAGAAGTGACTTTAGGGCAAGGTATGTTGATTCCTGGTTTTGAGAAAGGTATTATTTCTATGGCGCTAAACGAGAAAAAAACCATTACTATTCCGGTTGCAGAAGCTTATGGTGAAGTACAACAAGAATTATTTTATAACGTGCAGAAAGAACAACTTCCGCAAGAAATTACGCCTGAGGTTGGTATGGGATTAGCTTCTAAAGACGAAAATGGTAGAGAAGTACAATTTCGTGTTGCCGAGGTTAACGAGGAATTTATTGTTGTTGATGCCAACCACCCATTAGCTGGACAAGAATTAACTTTCGATTTGGAACTTATTGAGATAAAATAACATTAAGGATATAAATCTTTGTTATTAAAAAAGGTAGGTTAATAGGCCTATAATATAAAAAAACCCAAAGCAATTGCTTTGGGTTTTTCGCACTAATACTACTAAGATGTTAGGTTTAACGCAATCTATCAACAGATTTTACGAGGTCTTCATCCTTCTTGATGGCCTTATTGGCTAATGCCAACAACACGATAGAAACAATAGGGAGAAGCATCCCAATACCTTTCTCTGAAACCGCCGTTTCTCCAGATATATTTAGTGATTGATAAACGAAAAATCCTAGTAAAATAAAGTTTAATATGATGTTAAGTCGCCCCATTACAAATTGAGACTTCCTATTTTTATACATAAATATGGCTACTATCGATAAAATTGCAGAGCCTAAAAATAAGGCAAAATACAATAATTCATCTTTCGCATAAACCACAACATCTTGTTCTGTAATCCAGATATGAAATACAAAAGTTAAGCCTGCTGAAACCCCAGCGGCTAATAAAAGATATACAGTTTGTATGCGTTGTAACATAAATTTTTAAGAAACTAGACCGCAAAAATAATAGAATTAATATTAAAAAATAAAATAAAGTTGTATTATTGCAGTAATAATTCACAACAATCGCAATTACAAGCGATTAATTCTTCAGATTATAAAATCAAAATTTTCAAGATTACTTATAATAGTATTCAAATATAATATTCAATTCAACATCAATGTTTGAAATTTCACAACTTAAAGAACAAAAACTTACTGATTTACAGGAGATTGCTAAAAAATTAAACGTACCTAAATACCGTACTTTAAAGAAAATGGATTTAGTGTATCAAATTTTAGATCAGCAAGCCGCAGACCCATCAGCTGTAAAAGCTGTAGTTCCTACTGAAGGTGCTGATGCATCAGCAAATCCTAAACCTGCTGCAAGAAAACCAAGACAGCGCGTACAAAAACCTGTAAAAAACGAACAGCCACAACGTGCTGTTAAACCCGCAGAATCTTCTACTGAGGTTAAAGCTGAAACCGCTCCTCAGAACGACGCTACAAATCAGCAACCAAAAGAAGATAAAAAACAGGATAATAATCCAAGACATAAAAATCAGAACGACAATCAACAACGTTCGAGTCAAAAAGGACATAAAAATCCGCATAAAAACCAGAAAAATGGTAATGTAGAAAAGGGTAATAAAGATAACCGTAATCGTTATCGTGAGCCTGATTATGAGTTTGATGCCATTATTGAGAGTGAAGGTGTTTTAGACATCATGCAAGATGGTTATGGATTTTTACGTTCATCGGACTACAACTATTTATCATCACCAGATGATATTTATGTATCGCAATCGCAAATAAGATTGTTTGGTTTAAAAACAGGTGATACCGTTTTAGGGCATGTACGTCCGCCAAAAGAAGGTGAAAAGTATTTCCCTTTAATTAAGGTGAGCAAAATTAACGGACAAAATCCAAATGTGGTGAGAGACCGTGTGTCTTTCGAGCATTTAACACCGTTATTTCCTCAAGAAAAATTCAACATTGCCGAAAAACAAAGCACCATTTCAACTCGTATAATGGACTTGTTCGCTCCTATTGGGAAAGGACAACGTGGTATGATTGTTTCGCAACCAAAAACGGGTAAAACCATGTTGCTTAAAGATGTAGCTAACGCCATTGCAGCTAACCACCCAGAAGTTTATCAAATGATATTATTAATTGATGAGCGTCCGGAAGAGGTTACCGATATGCAACGTAATGTGCGTGGTGAAGTTATTGCTTCTACCTTTGATAAAGAAGCTCATGAGCACGTAAAAATTGCCAATATTGTTCTTGAAAAAGCAAAACGTTTGGTAGAATGTGGTCATGATGTGGTGATTCTTTTAGATTCTATTACACGTTTAGCGAGAGCTTATAATACTGTACAACCGGCTTCTGGTAAAATTTTAAGTGGTGGTGTTGATGCCAATGCATTACATAAACCAAAACGTTTCTTTGGTGCTGCACGTAACATTGAGAACGGAGGTTCTTTAACTATTATAGCTACAGCACTTACCGAAACTGGTTCTAAAATGGATGAAGTAATTTTCGAAGAATTTAAAGGAACTGGTAATATGGAACTTCAATTGGATAGAAAAATATCTAACCGTCGAATTTTCCCTGCTATTGACCTAACGTCTTCAAGCACGCGTCGTGATGATATTTTATTAGACGATGTCACTATACAACGTATGTGGGTAATGCGCAAATATCTTGCTGACATGAACCCTGTTGAAGCTATGGAATTTATTAACGACCGATTTAAGCAAACCAGAAACAACGAGGAATTCTTGATTTCTATGAATGGGTAATTAACACATATTTTACACCCTTTTAAACGGGTAACTATATAACTAACTCAAATTAAAAAAAGCCAAAACATAACTTGTTGAGGCTTTTTTTTATGTACATCTGTATATCGTGCTAATTTAATATTCCTGAACTCGTAATTTAAAATCTATTTCAATGGTATCGTTTATAGAAATTAGACCGAATAGTTTTTTAGGAGCTTCTAAATTATACTCATTTAAACTTAATTCTAAGTTTCCTGAAACGAGCAAACCATGTTCTTTCTTAATTTTCACAGGAATTTCATGAGTTTTCTTAAATCCTGCAATTTCAATAGCGATTTTGGCTTCAACGCTTTTACTATTATTTAACCGACTAATTTTTTCTAGATTTAAAAATATTTGCGGATATTTATCTGATTTTAAAATTTTTTTGAAATCATTGTTAATACCCTTTCCACCGCAATCAAAACAACTTGTTTCTAAAACTAAAACGGTGTTATCAAAAATCATTTCACCAGCATTCGTAATAAAACTTACCGGAATTCTATTTTCTAATTTTAAAATATTAAAATCGCAAGAAAAATTACTAATGTTGGTTGTTCCTTTTACATACAAGTAACTATCAGAATTTATAAAAACGGATGTGTTTTTACTGATCGAGTCTCTAGTTGTAAAAGCTAGAGCTGAAACTATAAAAATTAGAAATATTAACTTTTTGAAAATCATGATAATTTATGCCATGCTTTATACTTCTGCAAAATTCAAAGTCTCAAAAATAATGCTAATTTAAATACTTTTACAAATAATTAAATCGATTACTTTTTGAGACTTGTGAATAAATGTACTTAAATTAATTAAAAACTAATTACGGCTTCAGCCATTAAACCGTTAAATTTACCTTCGTCAAAAATACTTGTAGCGCTATAACCATCATGTTTTTGTGACACGTATTCTAGTTTTAATAAAATATTATTCGTCATAAACCAACCGGCACCTAATTGAAATCTTGATATCTCAACATCATCACCACTTGCATCTTCGGCATCTACTTTATTGTAACGTGTACCTAAATAAAAGTTTTCAGTGTTACCGAATCTATATATTAACTCACCAGCAAATTGCTTTGCAGTTCTTTCTTCAGTTTCAGAATTACTCTTTCCTTTTGATGTTTCAATGGTTCCAAAAAACTCTAATCCTTTATATTTTACAAAAGGGTTAAACATAATTGCTGTAATTTCATTACCAAAATTTGGGTTATATCGACCTGATCTAAAGTTACCCTTTGTTGTCGCGTCTTCACCTTCTAATACCAAGTAATAACGAGATCCTGTTCTATCTGCACTATATAAATAAGATGTTCTTACAGCTCCTGTGTTGTAAAGAGACCCCGTTAGTCTTAATCTTAAGTCGTTATTAAGTTGTTTGTCGTAACCTAACTTAGCCAAGAAAGAAGCGCCACCAGTATCTGGATTATCAACTGCTTGATTTAATTTACCGTTTGTAAACCCTATCATTCCTAATAATCCACTATCACACTGATAGTATAACTCTGCTCCAACCTCGGTTGTAAAAGCGTCCATAATTAAGTTTCCAACAAACGGGTTGTAAATAGTTTGTGCATTATCGCTTCTTCTAAAGTGAGCATCACCATAGTTATTTTCCATGTGCCCAATTTTAATTGTAGCATGCTTCATGAAATTGCTTAAGAATCCTTCGCTAATAAAATCTAATTTATCAATTTGGAAATAACCACCTTTTACGTATGGTTCTGGGTGGTGACGAGAAGACAGGTAAGTACGTAAGTGCATTCTAACACCATCATATAAAGCTACATCTAAATCTAAATTGGCAGTAGCTAAATTAAAGTTTGTGCCAATTTCTTTTAAAGCTACAGCACCAGAGTTTTCGTGGTCTAAAGATTGAAATTGTAAGGTTGAAGACCCTCCTACTCTTACCTTTACATCTGTAAAAGTTGAAACGGTATCTTTTGGTGCTTCAAATACATTTATGCCATTTTTATCTGGCTGTCTATAATTATCCAAATTTCTATTTTGAGCATAAAAACTGGTTGCTGTTAATACAGCGATAAAAAATATACTACTTTTAATTAGTTTTTTCATGGTTGTTATTTTTAAGTTGATTGTAAAAATTATTTATAAATTGATGTGAATTTAATTGTTAAGTCATTTCCGGTAGTTATTGTACCAAATAAAGCTTTTGGTGGATCTATGTTATAATCAGTCATTTTAATAGCCTTCTCGCCCTTTAAAGTTATTTTACCATCTTCGATAAAGAGGTCAAAATCTATAGGTGTAAGCTTTTTAGTATCTGTTATTGTTAAGTTCCCTAAACTTTTTATTAAAAATTTTCCAGCGCCTTGGTTTATGATTTCTTTAACTTCAACAAGCTCATAGCTTATTGATTTATACTTATCTGTTTTCAGAGCCTTATAAGTATTCTTGTCCATTGAGCCTTTACCGCTTTTAAGACTTTCTGCTAAAACTTTAAAACTGCATGATTGAAGTTCTCCTGTTTCTAGGTTTGTACAAATAAGTTTCCCACTTTTATTTTCAGCAGTAACATGCCAATCATGTAAACTTGAAGTACCATAAACGGCTAATGTAGATTCTTGATTATTTAAACTAAACTCTTGTGCTTGTATTAAATTAGGAAGTAAAAAAATTAAAGCTATTAATCCAATAATCTTTAATTTATCAGCTATTATTAAATTATTCATATTATTACTTTTGTTAATTCTATGCAAATTTCATTGTAATACTCATGTGATTTTATGACAATTGTCATATGTTATTTAAATCCTGATTTAGGTCATAATACGAATGATAAAGAAAGAATTTTTATATAATTTTGATTCTCATTTAGCAATTCTGAAAAGATTCAAATTAAGATCGAAAAAACTTATAAAACCAGAACAAATAAAAAATCTAAAAAAGATTTAGAATCTTACCACATCGATCGAGTACTTTAATATGCTCAATCAAATTCCAAATGAAACAAAAAAAACCTCGACAACAAATGTTGTCGAGGTTTTACTTTATTAATAAAATCTGTTTATTTAGAAATCATTTAGAAGATCTCTATACTCTTTCAAATCGGCTATATTACCTTTATTGTTTAAATTCTTTAACAACGAAATTAAGTATTTAAGGCTTTCAACGGGATCGTTATCACCACTTACCACATCACCATCTTCTTCTATAGGCTCATCATCAAGAATAGGTATTAAGAAAGATTCATTCGCTTCAATATGCTCGTAAGTTAATCGTAATACTTTTACAACTAAAGGAATTTGTGCTTCTAAAGCATAACCTCTTAAGGTTTTAAGATTTTCTACTAAGCCTTCTGTATTAATCCCAGTCTTGTCTAGGTTTTTAAGAATTTTATCAATTAATTTCTGTGCTTCTTTATTTTCCAACGGATAAGATGATTTAATTTATACTTTCAGTGAAATGCAAATTTAAATTTTAGAAGTCAATTTAAGACACTTTTCTTCGTTTTTATTCCAATTAAAACAACTTTAACTTAAATAATAAAATTTAATGATTAAGTATAAAAAAAGCCTCTCATTTCTGAGAGGCTTTTAATTATTTTAAACTTTAAATTAAAGTGCAGCTATATGTTTAGCTAAACCAGATTTTAGGTTAGCAGCTTTGTTAGCATGAATAATGTTTTTCTTTGCTAATCTATCTAACATTGAAACAACCGATGGAAATAAAGCCTCAGCTTCTTTCTTATCAGTTAACTCACGTAATCTTTTTATAGCATTACGAGTCGTTTTGTGCTGATACTTATTCACTAAGCGTTTTGCTTCGTTGCTTCTAATTCTTTTTAATGCTGACTTATGATTTGCCATTTTGTTTTTTTCTTAATTTTTTAATTGTAGCCCGTAGGGGAATCGAACCCCTCTTACCAGGATGAAAACCTGGCGTCCTAGCCGATAGACGAACGGGCCATTTGGTTTGAGTCTGCAAATATAAATACTTAAATCTATACTTACAATATCTTTCAAA
Source organism: Algibacter luteus (assembly GCF_900141715.1). Classification (GTDB taxonomy): domain Bacteria; phylum Bacteroidota; class Bacteroidia; order Flavobacteriales; family Flavobacteriaceae; genus Arenitalea; species Arenitalea lutea. The sequence continues at coordinate 153,756 of NZ_FQYK01000006.1, forward strand.
TAACTCACAACGTTTCCATTGCGGATGCAAAAATACAACTATTTTTAAATGTTGCAAGAGGTAGATAATCTTTTTTTAAAAAAAATTTTACTTACCTCATTTTCAGCACTAATTAATACGCCTTTGCGAACAATACTCTACGTTTTGAAGGGTTTCCTGAGTACACACAAACACCCGGCTCTATTTTTCCTTCTAAAGGAATACACCTAATTGTTGCCTTTGTAAGCTCTTTAATTTTATCTTCAGTCTCATTTGTACCATCCCAATGCGCAGAAATAAAACCTGTTTTAGATTCTAAAACTGTTTTAAATTCTTCAAAATTATCAACTTCTGTTATATGTGTATCTCTAAATTCTAGTGCTTTATTAAATAAAGAATCTTGTATTTCTTTTAATAATAATTCAATTTTATCATTCAAATCTGATAATGCCACAACTTCTTTGGTTAGCAAATCTCTACGTGCTAACTCTACAGTACCATTAGCTAAATCTCTTGCTCCTATAGCAATTCTAAGTGGTACACCTTGCAATTCGTGCTGCGCAAATTTAGCTCCAGGTCTGTGTGTAGTTCTATTGTCATACTTAACAGAAATATGTTTGGCTCTTAAATCTGAAATAATCTTATTTGCTACCTCTGTTATAGCATTTAAATCGTCTTCACTTTTATATATAGGAACAATAACCACTTGATTTGGTGCCAAACTTGGAGGTAAAACCAATCCGTTATCATCGCTATGTGTCATTATTAAGGCGCCCATTAATCGAGTTGATACACCCCAAGAAGTTGCCCAAACGTAATCTTGTTTTCCTTCTTTATTAGCAAATTTCACATCAAATGCTTTTGCAAAGTTTTGACCGAGGAAATGCGATGTTCCTGCTTGTAACGCTTTACCATCTTGCATTAAAGCTTCAATACAATAGGTTTCATCTGCACCTGCAAAACGCTCGCTCTCTGTTTTTAAGCCTTGAATAACCGGAATAGCCATGAACTTTTCAACAAAAGTGGCATAAACATTATTCATTAATTCGGCTTCAGCCAATGCTTCTGCCTTTGTTTCGTGAGCAGTATGCCCTTCTTGCCATAAAAATTCAGCCGTTCGTAAAAATAAACGTGTTCGCATTTCCCAGCGCACTACATTAGCCCATTGATTAATTAATAGTGGTAAATCTCTGTAAGATTGTATCCATCCTCTGTAGGTATTCCAAATAATAGCCTCACTTGTTGGTCTTACAATAAGCTCTTCTTCTAACTTCGCTTCAGGGTCTACTCTCAATTTTCCTGGTTTGTCAGGATCATTTTGTAATCTATAATGGGTTACTATGGCGCATTCTTTGGCAAAACCTTCGGCATTTTTTTCTTCAGCTTCAAATAAACTCTTAGGTACAAACAACGGAAAATAGGCATTTTGATGCCCAGTTTCTTTAAACATTCTATCTAATTCTGCTTGCATTTTTTCCCATATTGCATAACCATAGGGCTTAATTACCATGCAACCTCTAACCGCCGAATTCTCCGCTAGGTCTGCTTTAACGACCAATTCATTATACCATTTTGAATAATCCTCTGCTCTACTTGTAAGTTTTTTGCTCATATTTTTGTTTTGGCACAAATATTGTGACTATTGTAAATAAAATAGTTTAGCAAAACTAACTATTTTTGTTATGTTCAACAATAAAATTATCGAGATATGCAATTTAACAACTACCTTAAACGAAAAGTGCCATTTGTAGCCCTACTTGGCCTGCTATTTGGCTTAGCTTCATGTGGATCTTACCAATATGTTGGAGTAGACAGTGATGGAATTTATGGTGATACATATACACCACCAAATACGGAGGCTGTTGTTAAAGTGGAAAACGAAGCAAATAGTAATTATTATAAGGACTATTTTAAAACGAAAGCCATAGAATCTGAAAATATTTATGCGGGCGACGAAATCTTTACAGATATTGATGCTTATGAAGGTCCTAACTATGTTGAAAATGACACCCTAACCAATGACTATCAAGGATATGCCGGATGGGGACAAGATAGCAACAATATCACCATTAATTATATAGACAACGGATGGAACAACTGGGGTTGGAACGGAGGTTTTGGCTTCGGATGGAATCGTTGGAACCGTTGGGGCAACAACTGGGGTTGGAATAACTGGGGTTGGAACGGTGGCTTTTATGGCGGCTGGAATACTTGGGGATACTATGACCCATTCTGGTGTCCACCTTATTATGGTGGTTTTTATGGTGGTTGGGCATTTAACAATTACTGGGGTTACAACAGAGGATTTTACAACCGAGGATTCTACAATCGTGGATATTATAACAACAGAGGTTACAGAAATAATGTGTCTTACAGCAATAGTCGAAGAGGTAGCTACTATGCAAGTAATGCTAGAAGCTCGAACAATAACTTAACGCGAAGAAACTCTGTAACTACTCAAGGTAGAACAACTTCAAAATACAATACATCGCGTCGAGGAAGTGTTGCTTCAAATGCTAATTCCGCTACAACTACGAGAAGAACGTACAACCCTAACGGAACACGATCATCATCAGGAGTGGTAAGACGTTCAACAGTTGCGAGAACACCTTCTTCTAATTCAGCAGTAAGATCATCAGCTTCAACAGCAAGAAGAAGCTCAAGTTCAGTTTATGGTCAATCGTCAAGAAGTAGCTCAAATTCTGGTACATATAGAAGATCATCTTCGTCTAGTAACAATAGAAGTTATTCACCAAGATCTAGTTCTTCTAGTTCTAGGTCAAGTTCTGCTTCTCGATCATCATCAAGTAGTAGAAGTTCTGGAAGTAGCTCGAGATCATCAAGTGGTGGTAGAAGACGTTAATCCTAATTTATTAAAGAGAAAATTCAAGATATGAAAAAGTTAAATTTACTGTTCATAGGTTTACTATCTATGTCTACAATTTACGCGCAAGATATAAGTGATGCCGTAAGATTTTCACAAAGTGAAATTCAAGGAACTGCCCGTTTTAGAGCATTAAGTGGTGCTTTTGGTGCCTTGGGTGGTGATATGAGTGCTGTTAGTGCAAACCCAGCTAGTTCTGCCGTTTTTAGCAGAAGTCATGCTTCTTTTTCTGGCTCAAACGTTGATTTAGAAAATAATGCCAATTACTTTAACAGCTCTACAAATACAAATACTTCTGATTTCAATATTAATCAGGGTGGTGCTGCGTTTGTATTTGCAAACCGAAATAACAATTCGCCTTGGAAAAAATTCACCCTAGGTATTGCTTATGAAAGGACTAACAATTATGATGATGTTTGGAATGCAGTTGGAACCAATACCAACAATCAATCTATAGACCTCTATTTCTTAAACTACGCAGATGGTGTAAGGTTAGGAGACATCTCCTTATTAGATGGCGAGTTTATTGAGGATGCCTATGCAGATATCGGTAATGTTTTCGGCTTTGCACATCAACAAGCCTTTTTAGGATATCAATCATTTATTCTAGAACCTGACGCTGATGATGATGAAAACACTACATATTTTTCAAATTTAGTTGATGGTACATTCGATCAAGATTACCTATATACAAGCACCGGTTATAACGGAAAAATCTCATTTAACCTTGCAGCCCAATATGAAGACAATCTTTATTTGGGAATCAACTTGAATTCACATTTTATTGATTTTCAAAAAAGTACCTCTTTAATGGAGGATAATGCCAACGGAGGGTCAATAAACTTTATTGATTTTGATAACGCATTGTCAACAACTGGAAACGGATTTTCTTTTCAAATTGGTGGTATCATGAAATTATCGCCAGAGTTTAGAGCTGGATTGACATACGACTCACCTACATGGTATTCTATTGATGAAGAGGCCTCACAATTAATTGAGACAAATCAATCGGATTCTGATATGGACTTTATAGGAAGTATTGTAAACGTTTATCCAAGATACAAACTACAAACACCAGCGAAAATCACAGGTAGTTTAGCATATGTTTTTGGACAACAAGGACTGATAAGTTTTGATTATTCTAAAAAAGATTATGGCAAAACGAAGTTTACTCCAGAAAATGATTATTCAAATTTAAATAACGCCATAAGTGAAATTTTAACTGATGCAGCAACTTACCGTTTTGGTGCCGAATACAAGCACGAACAATTCAGTTTTAGAGGTGGTTATCGTTTTGAAGAAAGCCCATACGCAGACGGGATTACGGTAGGCGATCTAACCGGCTTTTCTTTAGGACTTGGATACAACTTCGGCAATACTAAATTAGACATTACATATGATAAATGGGAGCGTACAGATTCAACACCACTATATAATGTTGGTCTTATTGATACGGCTTCTATAGACAGATCAAATTCTAATATAACCCTATCATTAGGATTTAATATTTAACACATTTTGAAACTAAAGGTATAAAGCTTGAATCAAAACGTTCAAGCTTTTTTTTATTATGCTGTAATTTCAACTTAAAACAGCAGACTAAGTCTAATATTAATTATTTTTAAACTGCAATTATAGCAAAACAGAAATGCTTATCTTTGCAAATTAAATTTTGAGCTTTTAATCATGAAATTTGATAACAACTTGGAAGATTTTGATGCCTTAGGAAATGAGCACATTGGTACTTCTGAAAATACACCAATGCGAAATGATGCTTTTAAACTTTCTAACGAAGAAAAAATAGACATTATAAAAGATGACGTGCGTCACATCATGGAAACTCTTGGATTAGATTTAACAGACGACAGTTTAAAAGGAACGCCTAATCGTGTTGCTAAAATGTTTGTTAAAGAAATTTTTGGTGGCTTAGATCCTAATAAAAAGCCAAGTGCTTCTACTTTTGAAAATAAATACAAGTATGGAGAAATGCTTGTTGAAAAAAATATAACTGTATATTCAACTTGCGAACATCATTTGTTGCCAATAGTTGGGCGTGCTCATATTGCTTATATATCTAACGGCACCGTTGTTGGGTTATCTAAAATGAATCGAATTGTTGATTATTTTGCAAAACGTCCGCAAGTACAAGAACGTTTAACAATTCAAGTTGTAAGAGAACTTCAAGAAGTTTTAGGTACTAAAGATGTGGCTTGTGTAATTGATGCTAAACACCTTTGTGTGAATTCTAGAGGTATTCGAGATATAGAAAGTAGCACGGTAACTTCAGAATTTGGAGGAAAATTCAAAGATATGGCTACTCGTCGTGAATTTCTAGATTACATAAAATTAGATACTAAGTTCTAAGATGTTTGATGTTTAGTCGTAAAGCTGTTAAGTTGGATAGAAATAATCAACTTTACTAGTACACGACATACAACTAAACTTTTAAAAAATGCATGTATATTCTTTTGAAAAGTTAGACGTTTGGAAAGAAGCTATTAAATTGGCAGCAAAAACTTATCAAATTACAGAATTATTTCCAAATGAAGAAAAATTTGGACTTACCTCTCAAATGAGAAGATGTTCTGTTTCTGTTTCTTCAAATATTGCTGAAGGTACTGCAAGATTAACTCAAAAAGATAGAGCACACTTCATGACTTTAGCTTATAGTTCCGCTCTAGAATTATTAAACCAAGCATTAATATCAAAAGAACTTGGATTTATTTCCGAAGAAAACTTTAAAAATATTAGATTTGAAGTGGAATCTATTACTAATAAGATTAACTCATTACGAAATCATTTTCTAAAGTCCTAACGACTTAACAGCTATGCAACTCTACGAAGAACAACAGATTAAATTATATAACTCACTTACCGGCAAAAAAGAACTTTTCAAACCTATAAACGAAGGTTACATAGGCATGTATGTTTGTGGGCCTACTGTATACAGTAATGTACATTTAGGTAACGTGAGAACTTTTATGTCTTTCGACATGGTATTTCGCTATCTTAAGCATTTAGGCTATAAAGTAAGATATGTTAGAAACATTACTGATGCTGGACATTTAGAAAATGATGCTGATGCTGGTGAAGATAAAATCACAAAAAAAGCGCGTTTAGAACAGATTGAACCTATGGAAGTTGTTCAGCGCTACACTGTCGATTTTCATAATATTTTAAATACACTAAACTTTTTACCTCCAAGCATAGAACCTACAGCAACAGGACATATCATTGAGCAAATCGAGTTAATAAAAAATATCATTGATAATGGTTTTGCTTATGAAGTAAACGGATCGGTTTATTTTGATGTACACAAGTTTAACGAAACCAACGAATACGGTAAATTAAGCAAACGAAAGCTTGAAGACTTAATTCATAATACACGTGAGTTAGATGGTCAAAGTGACAAAAAAAATCCACAAGATTTTGCGCTTTGGAAAAAAGCCGAACCTCAACATATTATGCGCTGGCCTTCCCCTTGGAGTGATGGTTTCCCTGGATGGCACCTTGAATGTACTGCCATGAGCACCAAGTATTTAGGTGAACAATTTGATATTCATGGTGGTGGAATGGATTTAAAATTTCCGCATCACGAATGTGAAATAGCACAAAATGAAGCGGCTAAAGGTAAAAGTCCCGTAAATTATTGGATGCACGCTAACATGCTAGAGCTAAACGGTCAACGCATGTCTAAAACTACAGGAAACACTGTAAATCCTGACGAACTCTTATCGGGAAAAAACAAATTTTTCAGTAAAGCTTACTCGCCGAGTGTTATAAGGTTTTTTAATGCCATGTCTTCTTATCGAAGTGTATTAGATTTAACCGATGATGGTTTATTAGCTAGTGAAAAAGGGCTTCACAGATTAATGGACGCCGTAAATCTATTAAGTGATTTAAAAGCTTCAAACTCCTCAACTTTAGATATTCAAGTATGGAAACAGAAGTGTTATGATGCGATGAATGATGATTTTAATTCACCAATCTTAATTGCTCATTTATTTGAAGCAGCGAAATATATCAATCAAATAAAAGAAGGTTTTGAAACTTTAAATGCTGAAGATTTAGCGTTACTAAAAAACACTATTAACGATTTTGTTTTTGATGTTCTAGGACTCAAAAATACAAATGAAAGCGATTCTGGAACCGATAAACTTGCAGGAGCTGTAGATGTGTTAATTAAATTAAGACAAGACGCAAGAGCCAATAAAGATTTTGCACTTTCTGACAAAATACGTGATGAATTAGCTGCAGTTGGTATTCAACTTAAAGATGGTAAAGACGGTACGACTTTTTCAACAAATTAAGAATGTTTGTCGGTTCTAGTGCAGTTGAGAATTATTTTATCATTAAACGCAAAAAGTAGGTTTCGACTATGCTCAACCTGACAGACTAACACAAAATGAAAAAACTTCTCATTGCACCGTTTTTGATTCTGATAAAAGTGTACCAAACACTTATATCTCCACTGACGCCTGCGACTTGTAGATACCATCCAACTTGTTCACAATACAGCAAAGAAGCTTTACAGAAACATGGGTTGATTAAAGGAGGTTGGTTAGCGTTAAAACGTATTTTTAGTTGTCATCCTTGGGGAGGTTCCGGCTATGATCCAGTGCCTTAAAATCAAGACGGCTTTAACTTTTTCCTCCAGTAAACACAACTGTTCATAAACATTTTTCTGCTCGTAGAATTGAAATGCCTTCTTGAGAGACAATAAAATAAAACAGGGTCTCAAAATCAATTAAAACCCTGCTTATTATAAATTATCTTATTTAAATTTCCTAATGCTTAATAAGTTTTACAATTTTAGTAGCATTACCTTGAGTAACTGTTACAAAATATAATCCAGCTTCCAGCGTTGCCCCAATTTTATAATCCCTATTTGGAATACCCGTTTTAAAGGAAACTAATCTGTTATTTAAATCAAAAACCTGGATATACATTTTATCAACCGTGTTTTTAGATTTTAATTTAAGAATAAAGTAATCGTCCGATGGATTTGGCCATGATACTAATTCTAAGCTGTCAAATAACTCCTCTGCTAATGGTTCTGTAGCCTTACTACTAGTATTACCTAAACTAAATCCACTATGGACTTTAAGATTCCCCCCTGTAAGTTGCAATTCATCTGTAGCAATTCCAGTCCAATTACTTGAGTAAAGAAGTTCTCCTGACCCTTCATCGGTTAAATTAAATGCAATCGTATCAAATTCACCTGGTTCTCCTCTATCGGTCATATCTACTTTTAAAATTAGATTACCCCCTAAAGAAATTGTGTTTAAAGGATCTGTAATGTCTTTTAAATTAGATTTTGTTATGAATGTAGCAAATTGTGCATCTTCATCTGAAACATCAACACCTAAAGATTGTACGGCGTTACTTTTAATTTGATACACGTGTATAATGCCGTCATTCTCTAGTCTTCTAAAAATGACATTCATATGCCCTTTCAATTTATTTCCTTTTTTATTATACTTCACATTAAAACCAAAATTTGTTTTCAAGCCATCGGTTGAAGCATATTCACCAGCTGAAGCATTTGGTAATATGTAACCACCACCAGTGATGAAATCTCCTGTTGGAATATAAATAGTAACAACCGTATCATCTTCACTAGAATTTCTAATATAAAAACCAGTATCAACAATAATTCCTATTGTAAATGATTCGGATGTGTTATTTCCAGATATTGAAGTTGCCCATTCGTAGCTTACTGTACCCGTTACTGGGTCTATCAAATCGTTAACATCTAACCAACCAGAATCAAAAGTGCCTTCTCTATCTACAAACTTTAATCTTGCATTCAAAATATCTCCTTGGTATGGATCATAAAGCGTATTGCTAGGATTAATTGTAATATCCTGAATATTAGCACTAAGAATTACTGTAGTGCTTGTGCTATTAGCATTCGGTGTTGCCTGAAGCGATTGCCCCGTATAATTTACAATGGCATCTTCTTGAGTAATATCGAAATATTTGTTATCACTGCTACCAAGGTAACTAGCATCTTCAGTAAATTCAGCATTTACTGTATATATACCTGCTGGATCCTGAGTTAAAATTAAAGTTGTAGAAGCTTCACCACTTGTATTAGTGACTGCCGTTGTTGATTGTGACCCGATAGTGAATGTTATTGTTTTTCCTTGGACACCATCTCCAGATACATCATCAGTTAAGGTTGCAGATAAATCGACGCTATCCGAATATTGCTCAACTAAATCGCCATTATATGTTAATGTTGTTGGGCGTTTTATTACTTCAACAATTGTTGTGCAATCAGAGTCATTTCCATTAACATCTAACGCCGTCCAACTCATTGTATTTGTTCCTAAAGATAATTGGACTCCATCCATTAAAGACCCACTTGAACTAGGTGAGCCACCTGTATAAGTAATTGAAGCAATTTCACAATTATCTGTAGCCGTTGCATCAAACTCTGTTCCATCTACAGTGTAGTATGTTTGATAAGGGTCAATAAATCGCGTATCATTTGATGCACAAGTAATTATTGGTTTAATCTTATCTTCTACTGTTACCGTAGCTGTTTCACTGTTTACGTTACCATGAATATC
>NZ_FQYK01000007.1 GCF_900141715.1 Algibacter luteus
GTAGAGAAACTGCAAGAAAAAGGAAAAGTGGTTGCAATGGCAGGTGATGGTATTAATGATGCACCAGCATTGGCAAAAAGTGATGTAGGTATTGCGATGGGTACAGGAACAGATGTAGCGATAGAAAGTGCAATGATTACCTTGGTAAAAGGTGATTTACACGGAATAGTAAAGGCTAAAAATTTAAGTCATTCCGTAATGAAGAATATAAAGCAGAATCTATTTTTCGCACTTATTTACAACACATTAGGAGTACCTATTGCAGCAGGTGTTTTATTTCCTTTTTTAGGAATATTACTCTCACCAATGATAGCAGCGTTAGCAATGAGTTTTAGCTCTGTTTCAGTAATAGTAAACGCATTACGATTAAGAAATATTAAAATATAACACTATGAAAAAATATATAATTTACTTCGGAATATTGTTAGTTGGGTTGTTGTTAGGATGGTTGATTTTTGGTGATTCATCAAAAAAAGAAGCAGAACATAATCACAATGAAGTTTCAGAAACCAATCAAATGTGGACGTGTTCAATGCATCCACAAATTATGCAACCAGAACCAGGCGATTGTCCTATTTGTGGTATGGATTTAATTCCTGCCGAAAGTGGAAGTGATGGCCTATTAGCAGACCAATTCAAATTAACCAAAAATGCTATGGCTTTAGCCAATATCCAAACAACCATAATCGGTAATGGAAATGTTGATGGCAACACAATTAAATTATCTGGTAAAATTGCTGAAAATGAAGAAGCTAATGCAGTACAAGTAAGCTATTTTTCGGGTAGAATAGAACGTTTGAATGTCAGTTTTACAGGAGAAGATGTCCGTAAAGGTCAATTATTAGCAACCATTTATTCGCCAGAATTGTATGCAGCACAACAAGAGTTAATTACAGCATCATCTTTAAAGGAATCGCAACCTACATTGTACAAGGCGGTTCGCAATAAATTGAAGTTGTGGAAGCTATCTGAAAATCAAATCAATCAAATAGAAGAAACTGGAAAAGTAAAAGAAAACTTTCCAGTTTATGCAACCGTTTCAGGAACAGTTACCGAAAAATTAGTAGAACAAGGCGATTACATTAAACAAGGTCAACAATTACTTAAAATTGCAAATCTCAATACGGTTTGGGCAAACTTTGATGTCTATGAAAATCAAATCGATTTTTTTAAAAAGGGACAAGAAGTTTTAGTGACTACAAACGCTTATGCTAATAAGGAATTTAAAGGGAAAGTAGATTTCATTGAACCAATATTAAATACCAAAACAAGAACGGTAACCTTACGTGTGGTGCTTAATAATAAAAACGATGTATTTAAACCAGGAATGTTTGTAACCGCCAATATTGAACGAGTTTCAAGAAGTAATGATGAGGTATTAACAATCCCAGCATCTGCTGTACTTTGGACAGGTGAACGTTCTGTTGTCTATTTAAAAACCAATCCAGACCAAACCGTTTTTGAAATGCGTGAAGTTGTTTTAGGTAATCAAATTGGTAATGAATATGAAGTTTTAGAAGGATTATTTGTTGGAAATGAAATCGTAACTAACGGAACTTTTACGGTTGATGCAGCAGCTCAATTAAAAGGTAAAAAATCAATGATGAATAAAGATGGTGGCAAAGTAATGACTGGTCACGAAGGACATTTAGGAATGGATAATAATGCATCAAAAAAAGAAAGTGACCATGCTAATATGAACGAAAGATTGACAGGATCAGAGAAATTTCAAGAACAATTAAAAGTTGTTTACAATGACTATATCAAATTAAAAGATGCTTTAGTTAAAGAAGATTCAAAAAATACTTCAGATAATGCAACAAGTTTATTAAACAATTTAAGTAAAGTGGATATGAAATTATTAACAGACAATAATGCTCATACACATTGGATGTCATTAGTCAAAGAAATACAATCTTCTGCAACATTTATTTCTAAAACGTCAGATATAAAAGAACAAAGAGACCATTTCAAGCATCTATCATCACACTTAATAAATGCTGTTCAACTGTTTGGAGTTAAGGAAAAAGTGTATGTAGAGTTTTGTCCAATGGCAGATAATAACAATGGTGCTTATTGGTTGAGCAAAGTAGAAAAAGTAATCAATCCATATTTTGGTGAAGCAATGCTAACCTGTGGAGAAGTAAAACAAGTAATAGAATAATAAATCAAGTAATAACAATTAAATTTTAAAACAATGAAGAAAGTAATTTTAAGTTTAGCTGTAATAGCAGCATTAGGTTTAACAAGTTGTAAAAACGAAACTAAAAAAGTTGAAGAAACTACAACAACAGAAGTATCAAAAGAAATCGGAATGACAGATTTATCTTTTGGAGTAAGAGGAAATTGTGGTATGTGTAAAAGTACCATTGAAAAAGCGGCAAATGGTGTAGATGGTGTTGCAAGTGCTAATTGGGATGTCGATAAAAAGAAAATTGATGTCTCATTTGATGATGCCAAAACAGATGCAATGTCAATTCATAAGGCAATAGCAGCTTCAGGTTACGATACCGAAAAAGTGGCAGGAAGTGAAGGAGCCTATAAAGATTTACCAAGTTGTTGTCAATACGATCACGAAATGACGATGAATCAAAAATAAAGAAGTAAAATTGTGTATACTGTCCCTTATGTTGTCCCTGTAAAAACAAAAAACCCCGTAAACATTGAAGTTTCGGGATTTTTTCGTGGTACCTCCAGGAATCGAACCAGGGACACAAGGATTTTCAGTCCTTTGCTCTACCAACTGAGCTAAGGTACCTCGCCAAAGCGGTTGCAAATATATATTCAATTTTGTTATTCGCCAAGAGAAAATTGTAAAAAATTGAATATTTTGCTTGAAAATTTTAATATGAACAGATAACTTATTTCTAATTAATAATATAGATAAACTTGGACTGGTTATTGTGTGTCATTTTGTAAATTTAAGTTTTTTAGAGATATGAATTTAATAATTGATGTTGGAAATTCTTATGTAAAACTTGCTGTTTTTAAAGGCATAGATATAGAATATAAGACAACCGTAGAACTGAATAGGATTTTAAAAGAACTTCAGGCTATTAAAAAGGAGTTTAAGCTAATTGAGCACGCGATAATTTCATCGGTAGGAAAACTTAAAAAAAGCGATTTAAGTGCTATTTCAAAATATTTTGATATAATTATTTTAGATGCTAATATAAAGGTTCCATTTAAAAACTTATATAAAACGCCAAAAACGCTAGGTGTTGATAGAATTGCATTGGTTTGCGCTTCAAGGATAAACTACTCAAATAATAATGTTTTAATTATTGATGCTGGCACCTGTATTACATACGATTTTATAAATAATAAGAATGAATATTTGGGTGGAGCTATTTCTCCTGGAATACGAGTACGCTATAAATCGTTAAATAATTTAACTGCGAATTTACCGTTATTAGAAACGGAAATGCCTAAAAATATTGTTGGAGAGTCTACAGAGGAGTCTATACATTCTGGCGTTATTCATGGCGTTTTGAATGAAATTGATGGGGTTATTGAATCTTATAAAATGAATTATTTAGATTTAACAGTAATTTTAACAGGTGGCGATGGTAAATTCTTGTCTAAACAATTAAAAAGTAGCATATTTGCCAATCCTAATTTTCTTTTAGAGGGATTGAACTTTATTTTACAATATAACTCAAACTAATGATTAAAAAACTTGTACTAGTTTTTATTGCAGTAACCGCTATTAATAGTTACGCACAACAAGGAACAACATCACCTTATTCTTTTTATGGTATTGGAAGTTTAAAATTTAAAGGGACTGTTGAAAATAGAAGTATGGGAGGTTTGAGTATATATACCGATAGTATTCATGTGAATTTGAGAAATCCAGCATCTTACGCAGGTGAAAACTTAGAAATGTGGGGAGGCGAAAGCAGGCCCGTAAAGTTTGCTGTTGGAGGGAGTTATTCTAGTACGAATTTAGAAAGCGATAAAGGCAGTGATAAGGCCTCTTCTTCAACCTTTGACTATTTAGCACTAAATATTCCAGTTGGAAAGTTTGGTTTTGGCTTTGGTTTATTGCCATATACAGCTGTTGGTTATAAACTAGAATCGTTAAATGCTAGTGAAGATCCTGCATATAAATTTGAAGGAGAAGGGGGTTTAAATAAAGCTTTTTTAGGTTTTGGCTATCTTTTGGCTAAAGGATTATCAGTTGGAGTAGATATACAATATAATTTTGGAAATGTTCAAAATAGTATCATTGCTTACCAATATTCTGATGGCTTACCTACACAATATCAGTCTCTTGAAAAAAATAGATCGGATTTAAGTGGGTTAAATTTAAATTTTGGAGTATCTTATAAAACCATGTTAAACCAGAAATTAGAATTAGTTTCTAGTTTGGCTTATAGGCCTGAAAGTAATTTAACATCGAAGAACGAAAGATCGTTATCTACGGTAACAATAAATAGTTCAGGTCAAGTGTTTGAAAGAAATACTATAGAAGCAGATTTGGCTGCTTCGAATTTAGATGAGACAGATTTAATCTTACCTTCGAGGCTGTCATTTGGTGCAGGTATAGGTGAACCTAGAAAGTGGTTCGTTGGAGCAGAAACCACCTTTTTAAAGTCTGGTGATTTTTCGTCTGAATTATCGAGCAACAACACAGCCTATGAGGATGCCTACTCGTTGTCTATTGGAGGATTTTATATCCCGCAGTATAGTTCTTTTTCAAGTTATTGGAAACGGGTTGTATATCGTGCAGGATTTAGAACTGAAGAAACTGGGTTAAACATTAATAACGAATCAATTAAAGAGTTTGGCATATCTTTTGGTATAGGTATACCAGTTGGAGATGCAAGATTACTGTCAAACGCAAATTTAGGCTTCGAAATTGGACAACGAGGTACAAAAAACAGTAATTTAATACAAGAGAATTTTATTAATTTCCAATTAAGTTTATCTTTGAACGATAGATGGTTTAATAAAAGGAAGTATGACTAAACAGGACAAAATTAAAATCATGAAAACAAAAATTACATTATTACTAGCTTTTTTATTTTTTGGGTTGAACTTAGGTTTTGCGCAACAAGATGAAGAATGTATGACGAAGCTTTCGATATTCCATGAATATACTAAAGCGAAAAACTTCGATGCTGCTTATGAGCCTTGGATGGCGGTAAGAAATAAGTGTCCTAAGTTTAATAACGCAATATATGTTGATGGTGAAAAAATTCTAGAACATAAGATTGATAATGCAACTGGTGCGGAAAAGGTGGCTTTTATTAATGACCTTATTAAATTATGGGAACAAAGAGCAGAACATTTTGCAAACAAAACACCAAAAGGTGAATACGCTGCACAATCTTGTCAATTAATGTATGACAATAGAAAAGAGTTAGGGAAATCAGATCAAGAATTATACGATTGTTTTGATGCTGCTTATAAGTTAGATAAAGAAACATTTTCAAATCCTAAAAGCTTATATACCTATTTTTCTTTAATGGTTGATTTGTATGATGCCGGTAAAAAACCTGCTGCAGATTTATTTAATAAATATGATGATGTCGTTGAAAAGGTTGAAGATGAAGTAAAGAGTTTTTCTGGAAAGTTAAATAAGCTTATTGAAAAAGAAGAAGCTGGTACAGCTTTAACTAGTAAGGAAGGTAAATACAAAAAGTATTATGAAAGCTATTTAAAGGCTTACGATCAAATTTCTGGAAGTATAGATGGAAAGCTAGGTGATAGAGCAAATTGCCAAAACCTAATTCCATTATATAAGAAAGATTTTGAGGCAAATAAAGGCAATGCAGTTTGGTTACAAAGAGCAGCTGGAAAAATGTCTGAAAAAGAATGTACAGATGATCCATTATTCTTTGAATTAGTAAACGCTTATCATAATTTAAGTCCTTCGGCTAATTCAGCTTATTACTTAGGTCTTTTAAAAGATAAAGATGGAGATACAAATGGTGCCATATCATTTTTTGAGCAAGCCATTGGTTTAGAAACAGATGATTTCAAGAAATCTAAACTATATTATAAAATTGCTACGAAACTTAAAGCTAGAGGAAGCTTTGGAAAGGCAAGAAACTATTACAGACAAGCTTTAAAGTTAAATCCATCAAATGGAAGACCTTATATAGCTATAGCATCTATGTACGCTTCAAGTGCTAATAACTGTGGCGATACTAATTTTGATAAAAGAGCAGTGTATTGGTTAGCGGCAGACGAGGCTAGAAAAGCGGCTCGTGTTGACCCAACATTAAGTAAAGCAGCTGGACAATCAATTGCTAACTATATGGCTAAAGCACCTCAAAAAGCTGAAATCTTTAGTTCGGGAAGAGCTGGACAAACTATTAAAATTAATTGTTGGATTGGAGCTTCTGTTACAGTGCCAAATATTTAATGAAAAAAAGAGTAACATATTATATATTAAACATAGTCACAATATTTATTGTGACTATGTTTTTTTCATGTAATGATAGTTTTAAACAAGTACAAAAAATAGGTATTTCTGAAAACGAACCAATAGGTGTAGATTATAATATTAATGTGAAGTATACGGATTCTGGTAGGGTTTCTGCAAACCTTATTAGTTCAAAAATGTTAGACTATTCCAACAGAGATTTTCCATTTCATCAGTTTACAGATGGTGTAACGCTTTATGTATATGATAAGCAAAATAAAAAAAGTACCGTAGTGGCAGAAAATGCCTTTGTATACGCGAATACAGATTTAATTGATATGCAGGATAATGTGGTGATTACTACGCATGATAATAGAGTACTAAAAACGGATCAATTGTTTTATGATCAAAAAAAAGAATGGTTGTACACGAATAAACCCGTAAGTTTCAAAACCGATCAAGATCTCATAAATGGCAATGGTTTTGATTCCAATGCCGATTTTTCAAATGCCGAAGTATTAGAAGTAACTGGAATTATTACTTTGGAAGATTAGTTTTATCAAATTAATCGAATTTACCTTTCTCAATTTTAAGTATCTTTACGCTTTAAATTTTAAATGATGAAATATTCTAAGATTTTTCAGTACGCTTACCTGGTTTTTGCGGTATTATTTATTTATGATGGCATAACTAAATGGGGTAACGGTACTAATGGTGCTTACATTTCTTTAGGATTAGCTGCATTGGCTATTTTTATGTACTTTTTTAGAAGACGCTTTAGTGATAAATTTGAGAAAAGAGACAATTCTAAATAAATGAGCATTTATGTTATCATTATAATTGTATCACTAATCCTTTCTGCGTTTTTTTCAGGGATGGAGATCGCTTACGTGTCTTCAAATAAAATTCATATTGAAATTGAGAAAAAACAGGATGGTATTCTTGCTAAAGCTCTAACAAAACTAACTGCGAAACCCTCTAAATTTATAACTACCATGCTTATTGGAAACAATATTGCACTAGTTATTTATGGGTTTTTTATGGGCGATTTGTTAGTGGGTTGGTTTCAGTCTTTACTGCCAACAAGTTATGGCTTACTAGATTATATGTTAACCGATTTGAGTTTGTTAACACAAACTATCATTTCAACATTTATTATTTTAATTACCGCCGAGTTTTTGCCGAAAGTTTTTTTTCAGATTTATGCAAATACTTTAATTAAAGCATTGGCAATACCTGCCTATATTTTTTATATCGGATTTTCATTGGTATCAGAATTTGTGATTTGGATTTCAGATTTTGTGTTGAAAGTGCTTTTTAAAACGGATGGAGATCAGATTCAATTAGCTTTTACAAAAGTGGAGTTAGGTAATTACATAAGCGAACAAATGGAGTCGGTTGAAGAAAAAGATGATGTAGATAGCGAAATTCAAATTTTTCAAAATGCACTTGAATTTTCAGAAGTAAAAGCTCGAGAAGTAATGATTCCAAGAACTGAAATTATTGCTGTAGAAATTTCAGACTCTGTAAAATCGCTAAATACCTTATTTACAGAAACAGGAAGAACTAAAATATTGGTTTATAAAGATACTGTTGATGATATTGTAGGATACGTTCACTCTTTTGAGTTGTTTAAAAAACGTAAAACCATAAAGTCTATGTTAACACCAGTAGAGTTTGTGCCAGAAACTGTGTTAATTAAGGATGTGTTGAGTGTACTCACTAAAAAGCGCAGAAGTATTGCAGTAGTTCTAGATGAATACGGTGGTACTTCTGGGATAATGACCGTTGAAGATATTGTTGAGGAGTTATTTGGAGAAATTGAAGATGAACACGATTCGGTTGATTTGATAGAAGAAACATTAGAAGCTAATAATTATAAATTTTCGGCGCGTTTAGAAGTGGATTACATAAATGAAACTTATAAGATAAATTTGCCTGAAAGTGAAAATTATGAGACACTTGGGGGGCTTGTAGTGAATCATACTGAAGAAATTCCTGCACAGAATGATGTTGTAATTATAGATAACTTTCAATTTACAATTTTAGAAGTGTCAAATACAAAAATTGATTTGGTTGAAATTAAACTACTCATAGAAGATAAATAAGTGGTTTTAATATCCGAAACATTAAATAAATTTCAGAGTTGAACTTCCAAACTATCATTAACAACTTTTTGGTTTTTTACAATTACAATAAAACAAATATCCCTTTTATTATTGAATAGAAAATGGTATTTTCGCGCACGATATTTTTTTCAGTTAGAAATTAATTGATACCAACTTAACAAGCAAATCCCTACTATCGGGCATTAAAAATTTAATTTACAAATGGCAGTTTTAAATAAAATAAGACAACGTTCACTTTTTTTGATATTAATTATCGCTTTAGCGTTATTCTCTTTCGTATTAGCAGATTTATTCAAAAACAGTGATGCGCTAACATCGAAGTCTCAAAATATTGTTGCAACCATAAACGGAAAAGAAATTTCTCGTGAAGACTTTATGTTTAAAGTAGAACAGTTACAACGTCAAATGGGACCGAATGCAACAACTACCCAAGTGATGAATAGAGTATGGGAACAGGAAGTGAGACAAGCCGTTATGGAAACTCAATTCGAAGAGTTGGAAATTTCTGTTGAAAAGGACCAAATGAGAGATTTACTTAAAACGTCTTTAGCAACAAACCCTAATTTTTTAAATGAAGCAGGTGTATTCGATGAAAATAAAATGAATGAATACATCGCTAATTTAAAAGAAACATCACCTGCAGGATTTGAGAGTTGGATTAATTATGAAAATCAATTAGCATCAAATGCCTTAAATCAAAACTATTTCAATATGGTTAAGGCAGGATTAACAGGAACATTAGCAGAAGGAAAATTAGAGCATGAACTTGAAGGAAATAAAGTAGATATAAAATATGTTCAAATTCCTTTTTCTTCGATTCCAGATAGTATTGTTGAAGTGTCAAAATCGGAGATTGCCACATACATCAAAAAGAATAAAAAACAATTTGAAGTTGAGGCATCAAGAGATATTCGATTTGTAGAATTTAAAGAGGTAGCTTCAGTTGAAGATGAAAATGTTATAAAATCAGAATTAGAAACATATATCAACGGAAGATTGGTTGACGAAAGAGGTAGAAAAGATACTATAGTTGCTTTTTCAAAGGTAAAAGATAATGAAGCTTATATTAATTCAATTGCCGCTTCAGATATTAAGTTTGATGAGCGTTTTGTATTTAAATCGAGTTTACCGACAGAATTTGCGGATGCTATTTATAATTTAAATGAAGGTGAAGTTTATGGACCTTATAAGCACGACGGAAGTTTTAAAGTAACAAAAGTTATTGCCGTAAAACAAATTCCAGATTCAGCTAAAGTAAGACACATTTTAATTCCTTATAAAGGCGCGCAAAGTGCTGATCCTGAGGAAACAAAAACTGAAGCGCAAGCAAAAGCAACTGCTGATAGCTTGTTAACAATTCTAAAAAGAAATCGCTCAAAATTCCCAGAGTTCGTTACGGCGTTTTCTTCTGATAAGGGAAGTGTTGAAAAGGGAGGTCGTTACGATTGGCACCCATATAACACGATGGTACCTGAATTCAATGATTTTGAATTTGAAGGTAAAACAGGTGATTTAGGAGTTGTAAAAACTGTGTTTGGTTTCCATATTATTGAAATAGAAGGTCAAAAAAATAAAACCAAAGCTATTCAGGTAGGTACTATTGCTAGAAAAATTGAACCTTCAGAAGCAACTACAGATAAAGTATTTAGAGATGCTTCTAATTTTGAAATTAAAGCAGGTGAGGGCGATTTTGAAGCACTTGCCATTGAGAAAAAATATACAGTAAGACCAGTAAATGGCATCAAAGTTTTAGATGAAAATATACCAGGAGTTGGAAATCAAAGACCAATTGTACGTTGGGCTTTTGAAGATGGCGTTGATGTAGGAGAGATTAAACGATTTAATATTCCTAATGGTTATGTAATTGCACAATTAGTTGCAAAGCACGAAAAAGGTTTAATGTCTGTTGAAGATGCAACGGCAAGAGTATTGCCAATTGTTAGAAAAGAAAAGAAGGCAAAACTTATTAAAGATAGAGTGTCTGCTACAACTTTGAATGAATTAGCAACAGCTGAAAAAACAAGTGTAAGAACTGCAAGTGGTATCAATATGAAAAACCCAACCATATCTGGGGCTGGTAGAGAACCATTAGTAGTAGGTGCCGCATTCGGTTTAAAGGAAGGTGAAACTTCTGGACTAATTGAAGGTGCAAATGGTGTATATATGGTGCAAGTTACTAAAGTTACTCCAGCAGTAGAATTAGATAATTATCAAGCTTCTGCTAATAGAGTTGAACAACAAAAGGCTAGTGCTGTAAATACAAAACTTTATAATGCATTAAAAGAAGCTGCTGAAATTGAAGACAATAGAGCAGCAAGTCAAATACAATAGTTATATTATTATAGATAAATAAAAAAAGCCTCGATTATCGAGGCTTTTTTTATACGTCTAAAATACCATATTCTTATATGGTAATATGGTAGTAAAACCTTTTTCTTTAAAATATTGTTGAGGATTGATTTTTGATGCAACCATTATAAAATCTCCACCCCAAGCTCCTAGGCTTTTTATAGCGCCATCAAAATCATGAAACATAGCTTCTTTTAAAGGTATTTGGTTAGTTAATTTTGAAATGATGGTTTCATGTTCATACATTAAGTTTTGAAAATGTTCTAACGATTTAGAATTTATCATTTCTAAAGTCATTTTGTTAATTATTTCAATGGCTTCTCTGGTATTGACTTTATTTTTATGATAGTGTTGTATCCCATCGCGACTGTTTTGTTTTTTATTTAAATGCACGAAATAAATTTGTTCCTTAAAGATTGGATTAAAGTCAATCTCAGTAATTACCCTTTTATCTATTTGAACTTGATTAGTGCTTTTATTAAGATGAAGTTGATAAGTTATAGTATTATTGTTTTGCGCACAAGCAATGTCGTATCCACTCCCGCCAAATGTTTTATCTAAAAGCTTGAATGGGTCAATATTTCCCCACTGTGCTATATTATTTATAAGCGTAGATGATGTCCCTAAGCCCCAGTTTTTTGGAAATTCTAAGTTCGTTTTAATATTAAAACCTTGTTGAGTGTTTAAAAATTCGGGATTTAAATTTTTGGTAGCGTTTAAAATTTGAGACAATCGTTTTGAAAGCGCATCTTCATTTTTTGGTTTGAATTGATTTAATTCAAATTCATTTTCAAACCAGACCTCATTATTTTCATCAAAACTTTGCCATACTAATTTAGTTTCTTCAATGGGTTTGATACTTAATGATTGTCCAAATTTTGTTGGAATAGCCAAAGCTAATGCACCATCAAGAACGACATATTCTCCAGAGAGTAGGAGCTTGCCATGACTGTAAAAGGTTTTACTTTTCACTATTCGATCTTAATTTTGTTAAAGCTTCAGTTACCGCACTATGCGTAACAGGATTGGTTTTAAAATGTTCAGTCAAAGCCAGCTTTTCGTCGTCATTGGCTTCAAACTGATTTAGAATATTCATTAAGTGCATTTTCATATGTCCCTGTTGAATGCCAGTTGTTGTTAATGAACGTAATGCCGCAAAATTTTGAGCTAAACCCGCTACGGCAACAATTTGCATCAATTCCTTAGCAGATGGTTTGTGTAATAATTCTAAAGCTAGTTTCACCAAAGGGTGAAGCCCTGTAAGTCCACCAACGGTTCCTAAAGCTAAAGGCAATTCGGTCCAAAAAGTAAAAATGCCGTTTTCTATTTTAGCATGAGTCAAGCTACTGTAACTTCCGTTTCTCGCAGCGTAAGCATGTACACCTGCTTCAACTGCCCTGAAATCGTTTCCTGTAGCCAGTACAACCGCGTCAATACCGTTCATAACTCCTTTGTTATGGGTTACCGCTCTGTATGGCTCTATTTCAGCAATATTTACAGCTTGTATAAATTTGTTAGCAAAGTCTTCACCTGAAATGGTGTCATTTTCACTTAAGTCTTCAATAGGGCAACTCACTTCTGCACGTACTAAGCAATCAGGCACGTAATTAGAAAGTATACTCATTACAATGTCTATCTGTTTTTCTTCTTTAGAAAATAAGGCAAACTGCAAAGCTTCCTGTTTAAAGGTTTTTGCAAACTGTTCTAAGCAAGAATTTATGAAATTAGCGCCCATAGCATCTAAAGTTTCGAATGATGCATGCAGCTGGTAATAGTTGTTTATGCTTGATGATTTATCCCGCAGTTCAATATCAATAATGCCGCCACCACGCTTTTTCATATTTCTTGTGATGGCTTCAGTATCATCAATTAATTTTGATTTTACTTGTGTGAAAAACTGTTTTAATTTTTCAAAATTACCTTGATAAATAAAGTGTACTTGACCAATTTTAGTGGTTGCTATGACTTTTGTCTTAAATCCACCTCTTTCTAACCAAAATTTAGCTGCTTTACTTGCAGCAGCAACAACTGAACTTTCTTCTATAGCCATTGGAATAGTATAAAGTTTGTTGTTGATTAGAAAATTAGGAGCAACACCAAGTGGTAAATAATAGTTTGTAATCGTATTTTCTATAAACTCATCGTGTAATTGTTGTAGCTTAATATTAGAATTCCAATATTGTTTTAAAATCTCTTTAGCGTCTTCAGCATCTGAAAAATAAGTATCAACTATCCAATCAATCTTTTTTGATTTTGATAATTTAGAAAAACCAGCAATCGTTTTACTCATAGTCTTACAAATTTGCAGTGCAAAGATACTACTCTTGGTATGAATATTGAATACCTAGTTAAAAACCGTATTATTAAGTGTTAATAATTAGGGTTTTTTGCATAATTTTTAGTAAACTTGACATCAATTTATGAAATAAATAGTTTTTTTGATGATACACTTCTAATTGATTAATTTTTTCAAGTTAAAAGTCAGTTTATTAGTGCAACTTAAGATTAAAAAAATAATTATTATAACTACATGAAACATATTAAATTCTCCTATTTCGTTTGCATTTTCATTACAACATTTTTATCGGCACAAACAAAAGAAATTACTTTAGAAGACATTTGGAAAGATGGCACTTTTAGAACTGAACGTATGGATGTATTGCATTCGATGCAAAACGGTCAGCAATATTCAGTTTTAAATTTTGATAGAGATAGTAGAAGTACCTCGATAGATATTTATGATTACAAAACTTTGAAAAAGGTAAAGACCTTGGTAAGTTCTGAAAATCTTGAAGACATTCCATATTTTACAGATTATACGTTTAGTAATAATGAACAAAAAGTAATTTTAGCTACGAATGAAAAAGCTATTTACCGACGATCAGCACTTGGAAATTACTATGTTTATAATGTAAAGGATGCATCTTTAGATTTAATATCAGAAGATAAAATTCAAGAACCTACATTTTCGCCCGATGGTAATAAAGTGGCCTTTGCTAAAGACAATAATCTTTATGTCAAAAATCTAGAAAGTGGAGCAATTACTCAAATAACTACTGACGGTGAAAAAAATAAAGTTATAAACGGTATCACAGACTGGGTTTATGAGGAAGAATTTAGTTTTGTACGCGCTTTCGATTGGAATGCCGATAGTAACAAGATTGCATTTATTCGTTTTGATGAAACTCAGGTTCCTGAGTTTTCTATGGATGTTTATGGTACTGAACTTTATCAAACGCAACACGTTTTTAAATACCCAAAGGCGGGTGAAGCTAACGCTTTAGTTTCATTACATATTTTCGATTTAACCTCTAAAAATACCGAAGAAGTTAAGTTGGATAAAGCTTATGAGGATTTCTATATTCCTAGAATAAAATGGACAAATAGCCCCGATGTTTTAAGTGCACAATACATGAATAGGCACCAAAATGAATTGGACTTATGGATGATTAATGCAAAAACTAACAATTCAAAATTAGTGTTAGCGGAAACAGATAAAGCTTATGTTGACGTTACAGATAACTTAACTTTTTTAAAGGACAATAGTTTTATTTGGACGAGTGAAAAAGACGGTTTCAATCACATTTATCATTATGATAAAAATGGAAACTTAATCAATCAGTTAACAAAAGGAAATTGGGAAGTAACCAATTACTATGGTTATGATGAAAAGAATAATACAATCTTTTATCAATCTGTTGAAAATGGCTCGATAAATAGAGATGTTTATTCAATAAGCCTTAACGGAAGAAATAAGAAGCGCCTAACTAAAAGTGATGGTACAAATAGCGCATCCTTTAGTGCCGATTTTTCATTTTTTATTAATACTTTCTCTAGTGCTACAACACCACCTGAGTATACTCTGAACAGTTCGGTATCGGGTAATTTAATCAAAAGCATTAAGGATAACGATAAATTAGCTCAAACACTTTCTGAATATAAAACATCTAAAAAAGAATTCAGTACCATTCAAATTAATGGGAACGATTTAAATATGTGGATGATAAAACCTGCAGATTTTGATGCTTCTAAAACATATCCTTTATTAATGTATCAATACTCAGGTCCTGGTTCTCAGCAAGTGGCTAATAGATGGAACGGTGCTAACGATTATTGGTATCAGCATTTAGCACAACAAGGCTATATTATTGCTTGTATTGATGGTAGAGGCACTGGTTTTAAAGGAGCCGATTTTAAAAAGGTTACACAGAATGAATTAGGTAAGTATGAGATTGAAGATCAAATTGCGGCTGCAAAGCAATTAGGCGAATTAGAATATATTGACGCTGACAGAATTGGTATTTGGGGTTGGAGTTATGGTGGTTTTATGAGTAGTAACTGTTTATTTAAAGGTAACGATGTTTTTAATATGGCAATTGCAGTCGCACCAGTTAGTAGCTGGAGATTTTACGATACGATCTATACAGAGCGTTACATGACCACTCCTCAAGAAAATGCCAGTGGTTATGATGAAAATTCACCAATAAACCACGTTGATAAATTAAAAGGCGAATTTCTTTTAGTGCATGGTTCTAGTGATGATAATGTGCATTTACAAAATACCATGCGCTTAGCAGAGGCTTTAATTCAAGCCGATAAGCAATTTGACTGGGCTATTTACCCAGATAAAAACCATGGTATTTATGGTGGAAACACAAGACTACACTTGTATAAAAAAATGACAAACTTTATACACGAAACGCTTGGTGATAAAATACAGAAAGAAGAAGAAACTAAAGTAAATCAAGTTAAAATTAAAGGATAAAAACTAACCAAAAATAAACATATGTCTGCGTCAGCTTTAAAACCACATCAAAAGGAATTATTTGGACAACCAATAGGATTATACATACTATTCTTAACAGAAATGTGGGAACGTTTCTCATATTATGGAATGCGAGCACTTTTGGTGCTTTACATGACCACTCAAACTATGGGCGATGATAGAGGACCTGGTTTAGGTTGGAGCAATCAAGAAGCATTAGCGCTTTATGGTTGGTATACCATGTTGGTTTATGTAATGTCTATTCCTGGAGGGATGATAGCTGATAAAATCATAGGGCAAAAACGAGCAGTGCTTTACGGTGCTATAATATTATGTTTAGGACATGGTGTTTTAGTGCTTACCGATATTTGGGCGTTTTACACGGGATTAGGACTTGTTATACTTGGTGTTGGATTGTTAAAACCTAACATTTCTACTATGGTAGGCGGGTTATATAAGCAAGGAGATATTAGGCGAGATAAAGGGTTTAGTATTTTTTACATCGGAATTAATTTAGGCTCGTTATTAGCTACTCTTACAGTAGGATTGGTAGTTGCAGAATGGGGATGGCACGCAGGATTTGGACTTGCAGGAGTTGTAATGGTTATTGGATTGCTAAACTATATTGCAGGTCAAAAATATTTAACTGAGGTCGGGAATTTCATTCCAAGTACAAATGATGAAAATGAAGTGTCTTATGGTGATTTATACTCTAAATTATTTAGTTCACCAAAACAGTTAATGTTTGCTGGAATATTATTAGTTGCATCATTAATTGGTTGGTACACCATGGGTTGGAGCTACGGATTATTATTTTTGTTTTTAACCGCAATTGCATCATTACTTATGATGATTTATAAAGAATTAGATACACAAATATTTAAAGATCGATTCTTAGTACTTCTTTTGTCATTTATTATGGTAATTATATTTTGGGGTGCTTTTGAACAAGCAGGAGGTTTAATGAATCTTTACACAGAAACCAATACGAATAGAATGTTGTTTGGATGGGAAATTCCAACGGTAATGTTTCAAAGTTTAAATGCAGGGTTTATCATTATTTTTGCCACGGGTGTTGCAAGCGTTTGGGCTAAGCGAAAGTTAAAAGGTAAAGAAGCTTCGTCATTATTTAAAATGGCATTAGGTATTATCATTATGGGATTCGGATTTCTATTTATGGTTTTCGCTGCAATGGAGTTTGATAAATCTGGAACGTCAAGTATGATTTGGTTAGTGTTAGCTTATTTATTTCATACCATTGGTGAGTTATGTATATCTCCAGTTGCATTATCATTTATTACAAAATTGGCGCCAGTTAAATATGCGTCGTTAATGATGGGGGTGTATTTTGCTGCAACAGGTTTAGGTAATAAAGTAGCAGGAATTGTAGGAGAATCGGCCTCAGAGTTTGGCGAGTTAACTATTTTCTCAGGCATTGTAATCTTCACCGTTATTATAGGTTTATTGTTTATTTTGATTTTAAAACCTTTAAAACGATTAACACATGGTGCTGAAGAAAGCGAAAGGATATTAAAAAATGAAGAAGCCGAAGGTTTCGAATTAGCTGATAATTAAAATTTAAAACCCTATTTTAGTAGGGTTTTATTCATTATAAATTTAACTAATCTTTTATGAATACGGATATTGAAAATCTTTTTAAAGACAAGGTCATTGGTCATCCTGCGGGTCTTTTTGTAATATTTTTTACTGAAATGTGGGAGCGTTTTTCATTTTACGGAATGAAAATTCTGCTAGTTCTATTTTTAACGGCTCCGTATTTAAGCGATAATCCGGGGTGGGAATGGTCAAGAGAAAATGCTTTAGCTTTAATTGGCACCTATTCTTCGTTATTATACTTAACACCAATTGTAGGAGGTTGGTTAGCGGATAAAATTACGGGTTATAAGTGGGCTGTAATTATAGGGTGTTTCATCATGATGTTAGGTCACGCGGCGATGGTTTTCGAAACCACGTGGTCCTTATATCTAGGTTTGGCGTTGTTAGTTATTGGTACTGGATTTTTTAAACCAAACATGACGTCAATGATTTCTGAAATGTACAAAGGCAAAGAATCAAAAAAGGATGGCGCTTATACCATTTATTATATGGGTGTTAACGCAGGTGCGTTTTTTGGCATGATGCTTTGCGGTTATTTGGCTGAAAATATTGGTTGGAGTTATGGATTTGGGTTAGCAGGGATATTCATGCTTGGTGGATTAGTACAATTTTGGTTAGCTAAAGATTTGTTTGGACAAATTGGTGAAAGACCTTCAAAAGTTTATGAAGTTGAATTACCACAAAATATAAATGAAGAATCACCTTCTGTGAGCATAGAGAAGCAAGAAGATGAAAAACTAAATCCGTTTACATCTATTGATAAATTATTAATTGTTTTATCTGCAATTGGAGGACTCTTGTATCTGTTTAATGATCCTATATCAAAAATAGGAAACATCAATTTATTGCCTTTTAGCTTAGGTAATTTAGATGGTTCAAGTGCCACAATTTTAATAGCTTTGGTCTTGTTCTTGTATCTAATTATTTCAAGAATGTCTAGGTATAATGCTGTAATAAGAGACAAGATTATCGCAGTTTCAATTTTTGGGATTTTCACAGTATTCTTTTTTGGAGCTTTTGAGCAGTCATTAGGTTCTATGACGCTTTTTGCTAGAGATTATACGGCCAGAGCATTAACAGGAAATTCGGCTTTAATATTTAAAATTATTGATACTGTATTAACTATAGTACCGTTGGCAATAATAACTTGGGTATTGTATTTATTATTTAAAAAAACATACTCAAAAATACCATATTCAAATATCGTGCTTGGAGCAACATTTGTTTTTTTATGGTATGTTGTTTATTATAAAATTAATAATGAGTTTAGTAAAGAAACTACAGAGGTTGGTGCTTCTTGGTTCGGTATCTTAAATTCATTCTTCATTATTACATTAGCGCCTCTATTTTCAAAATGGTGGGAAAGTAAATATAACCCCAGTGTAGCAATGAAATATGGTATTGGATTAATTCTATTAGGTTTAGGATTCGGGATATTAGTTTTTGGAACGCTAGGAATACCACAAGGAGCAAAAACTGCTTCAGTAAGTATGATTTTCTTAATATTGGCCTATTTATTCCATACCATGGGTGAATTGTGTATTTCTCCAGTAGGATTATCTTATCTCAGTAAATTGGTTCCAGGTAGAATGATTGGATTTATGTTTGGTATTTGGTATTTAGCCATTGCCATTGGTCAAAAGGCGGCAGGTACCATGGGCGGAATGATTGACAAAATAACTGAACAATACTCATTAAGTACATTTTTCTTAATATTTACGTTGGTTCCCGCTGGTGTAGGCGTGATTTCCATGTTATTAAATCCGATATTAAAAAAATTAATGCATGGTGTTCGTTAATCGAATAAATAGTTAAAAAACTATCAAAATGCTCCTAATTAGGAGCATTTTTTGTAAGTTCGGAACAACTTTTGCAACAGAGTTAGTCATGAAGAAGATTATATTATTACTACTAGCTACGGCCTTCGTAAGTTTCAATGCCATAGCTCAAAAGATAAATTGGGTATCTTTAGAAGAAGCTGTTATACGTCAGAAAAAGAATCCTAAAAAAATTATGATTGATGCTTACACCAATTGGTGCGGCCCTTGTAAAATGCTTGATAGAAACACGTTTCAAAATCAAGATGTTGCCGATTATGTGAATAAACATTATTACGCTGTAAAGTTTAATGCAGAAGGTAACGAGGTTGTGAATTTTAATGGACAAGAATTCTCAAATCCTAATTACAATCCAGATTTAGCAAACAGAAGAAATTCGCCTCACGAATTATCGCGTTATTTTCAAATTCAAGTATTCCCTACCATTGTTTTTTTAGACGAAAATTCAAATTTAATTTTCCCTTTAAAAGGTTATAAAACGCCGCAGCAAATAGAGCTTTATTTGAAAATGTTTAAACGAGATGATCATAAAACTCTAGATACCCAAGAAAAATTTAATGCTTATTATAAGGCATTTCAAAACGAATTTAAAGGGTAACCTAAAACAATAAAAATGAAAAAAATTATATTTATTTTGATTTTAATTGGATTCATGTCTGTTCAAACTTTCGCTCAGAAAAGGATAACATGGCATACCGATTTTAATGAAGCATTAGAATTAGCTTTGAATGAAGATAAAAAAGTAATGCTGTTTTTTACAGGCTCAGATTGGTGTGGTTGGTGTATTAAATTACAAAATGAAGTGTTTAAAACTCCTGACTTTGAAAAATGGTCTGACGATTTGGTGTTAGTAGAATTAGATTTTCCAAGACGTACACCTCAAGATCCTAAATTGAAAGGGCAAAATCGTCAATTACAAGCAATGTTTAAAGTAAGAGGGTATCCTTCAGTCTATTTCGTGCAACCAGAAAAAATGCCTGATGGTAAAATGAATTTGAATAATCTTGGTAAAACAGGTTATGTAAGAGGAGGAGCCGGTAAATGGCTCGAGGTTGCAGATAACATCGTCAATAAAACAATATAGAGGTTTTAATAATTTATAATAAAGGCTCCTTTTTTACTTGTTTGGTGAAAAGGGAGCTTTCTTTTTTCACATATATTTTCCCAATGGTCTATATAAGTTTTATAGTTACTTCCATCGGCAATAATTTGTTTTGGCTTTAACGAATCAATCAATCTATTTAAGTTAATTTTTGGCGATTGCCTAAGTAATATATATTCTGGATTTATAGACTTTATATTGTAAACTCCTAAACTATCAATAATTAAAAGATGCTTCTTATTAAGCTGGTAAATTGGTTTGATGCTATCTTCTAAAACTGTTTTTATATGATTGCCAACAGTGTAATCTTTTATAATTTTATTATGAGCACGAGTTATGCTATCAAAATCGTTTGCAATAACTATTTTGTTATTTGAGAGGTTCCCTAATAAACTATTTCTGCTTTTGTGAAATACAATAAATTCATTTGAAGGCTTATTGAAAGTATTAAAGAATAATGCCCCTTGAGCAATAAGTATTGCGCTTAAAAACAGCTTTAAGTTTAAATAATTTTTTTTGAAAAGTAGTCGAACAAAAGTGATAATGACTAGATAAGAAACAAGCACGTAAAGCAAGCTAAACGAAATGTCTTTAAATAAGAATGCTTCTTGTTTAGATACCCAACCAACAAAACTATTCATTAAATAAATAACATGTCCGAACACATCTGCTAAAAATTGTGGAAGCATGTTTAAAACAGCTAATAAAATGACTAGTATGCCAAAACCTAGAATAATTCCTAAACCTGGAATGATTACTAAATTCGAAATAAAAAATAAACTTGGAAACTGATGAAAGTAATATAAACTAACAGGAATAATACCAAATTGAGCTGAAATGGTTATGGTGAATGTATGCCAGAATACATTTGTGAGCCAGTATTTGGGTTTCCATATACAATAAAGCAATGGGTCAATGGTTACTATTGCAAATACGGCGAGATAACTTAATTGAAATCCAACATCAAAAATAAATAGTGGTTTAAAAAGCAAGATCACAAATATGCTTATGGCAAGCGTGTTAAATATGTTAGTTGGTCGTTTCAAGTTAATTGCGATGGCAACAATACTAAACATAGTTACGGCTCGAGTAACCGAAGCAGAAAGACCTGCAAGCAAGGCAAAACTCCATAAAATACTTAACAGTAAAATAGTTTTTATAAGTTTTCCATGTTTAAGTCGTTCTATTGGTTTTAAAATGAACCCAAGAATGATTAGTATAATACCCACATGCAATCCTGAAACAGCTAATATATGTATGGCTCCAGCATTGGTGTAGCTGGTGTAAACTTCGTCGCTAATATCTTGGCGTTGCCCCATTAAAAGTGCATTAATAATGGCAAGTTCGTCTGGATTAAAATGATAGAGTTTTAGCTTATCGTTTACATGCTGCCGAATATCATCTGCTATTCCTAAGAGTGTTTTGGTATTAGATTCAACTGGGAATAAGACATCTTCATTAATAAAGAGTTGATGATAGATGTATTTTTTCTTTAAATAATTTTTATAATCAAATTGGTGTGGATTTAAAGGATGAATTAAATTTTTGAATTCAGCTTTACTAATAAAAACATTATCAACTTTTAAAGGATTTTGCAAGCTGTCTTTCTGTATGTTTAGAAGCGTTTTGCCCGTTGTTTGTTTACCTTCTATTTCTAATATGTCAATAACATATTTATCATAAAAATTACCTGGTTTTAAAACCTCACGAACTCTAAAAGTAATGGTTTTTAAATGGTTGTTTTCGGCAGAAATTACATGAGTGTAATGATTCGAAAAGTTTTTCTGGTTATGGAAATTAGTAGTTAATACACCGATTGATATGGTTACAAAAAAAGTAATTAATCCAAACCAGATAGATTGTGTAAATTGTTTGTGAGTTATAATATAAATAACAGCTAGAAGTATCAATAAAATAGCTGTTAGTGCAATTGAAAGTTGCAGCGAAATATCAATTAAATAGCCAATAATGATGCCTATAATGAGGCAAAAAGTTAGTTTAATTATGGCGAAATTGAGTAACCTCATACCCTTGAAAGATATAAAATAATCTTATAAGATACGTCTAGCTTCATGAAAAGCGTTAAGCCAATAATTTTCATTGAGTCTAGATATGGTTACACCTTGGCTTGTAGTAGCATGAATAAATTCGATATCGTTGTTTTTTATGGCAATTATAAGACCGACATGATTGATTGAATTTCTTCGATTCTTACCTGTTTTAAAAAATAATAAATCACCAGCAGAAACATCTTTTAAAGAAATTTTCCCTCCTCTTTTTGCCATGTCTCGAGACATCCTTGGTAGGATAATATTATTAGATTTGAATGATTCATATATCAAACCAGAGCAATCCATTCCAGATTTAGTTGTGCCTCCCCATTTATAACGTGTGCCTTCAAACTGTTTTGCATATTTAATAATATCGTCCGCTTTAGTCCTATTTTCAACTGAACTAGTAACAACAGGTTGGTTACGTTCTGTTTTGCTCTTTTTCGTGATTATTTTTGTGCTTGAAGTTTTTCTGTCTTTAGCACGTTTAGAAGATTTACAACTGCCAAAACTTAAAATTAGAAGAAGACAAATTACGACTATTCTCATCTCATTATTAAGTTTTTATAGCTTCGTATATTAAACGAGCTGTTTTTTCGCTGGCGCCTTTTCCGCCCAAAGTCTTTTCTAATTCGTAATAGGCTAAAAATAGTTGTTTACGATATTCAGAATCCAATATATGGTCTAGTTCTTCCTTCAATCGTTTTTTATTGAATTCATTTTGTATCAGTTCTGTAACTACTTCTTTGTCCATTATTAAATTTACTAACGAAATAAACTTAAGGGTTATTATCCGTTTAGCAATTTGGTACGAGATTGTACTTCCTTTATAACAGACTACTTGAGGCACTTTAAAGAGAGCAGTTTCAAGGGTTGCAGTTCCCGATGTAACTAGAGCTGCATAAGAGATACTCAATAAATCATAAGTTTTATTTTCGATGAATTTTACATTGGTCGATTTTATAAATTGTTGGTAAAAACTGAAATCTTGACTCGGTGCGCCTGCAATAACAAATTGATAGTCTGGATAATCATCTATTAAGCTCAGCATAACTGAGAGCATTTTTGTTATTTCTTGCTTTCTACTACCAGGTAGTAAGGCAATAATTGGTTTGTCTCCAAGATTATTGTCTTTTCTAAAATTAAGTTCATTTACCTGATTTCTATTTGCGATAGCATCAATTAAAGGATGCCCCACAAAGGTAACTTCATACCCATGTTTTTTATAGAAAGGTTTAACAAAAGGAAGTATAACAAACATGGCATCAATATCTCGCTTTATGGCTTTTACTCTGCTCGCTCTTGAAGCCCAAACTTGAGGTGAAATGTAATAATTGGTTCTAAAGCCTTTTTGTTTTGCCCATTTCGCTATACGTAAATTAAAACCTGAATTGTCAATAAAAACGATACCATCAGGATTAAAATTTTCAATATCAGATTTACAAAATGAAATATCTTTAAAAATCTTGTTGAGGTTCATTAAAACTTCAGCAAAACCCATAAATGCTCGTTCTTTATAGTGTTTTACTAAGGTTCCGCCAGCTTGCTCCATAAGGTCGCCACCCCAAAATCGAATATCTGCATTAGTATCTAGTTTTTTTAATGCGGATATAAGATTGGATCCATGTAAATCACCTGATGCTTCTCCAGCAATAATGTAATATTTCATTTTTCAGTGAACAGGTTATGCGCAGTCCAAACCTTTCTAATCAATTTTTAGTAATATCCTCTCGTCTGCGCTCGAGGGAAAAGAAATTAAAAGAGTTTAAAAACAAAGGTAAAAACAGCAATAAATACAGTTATTAACAGCACACCTCTTGCTCTATAATCTTGCTTTTTTTTAATAAAAATAAAGAACGCGATTAAGTTTAAGATAGCTCCAAGACTAATGAGTTTCCCTAAAAATCCTTCTTGAGCGGCGGCTTTAATTACGTCCGTAAAATCATCGCCCTTTCCCAATAAATTAGATGCAATAAATAAACCTATAGCATTTGCAATAAGTCCTACTAACATACCAATAAAAATATCTTTCTTCATTAATTATATATTTCTGTTTTTATAAATTCCAGTTATTTAAATCCTTTAAAAAGTAATGTGCGGTTAAATCAAATTGTGCAGGAACTAACGAGATATAACCGTTTTCAAGTGCCCATTCATCAGTATCTTCACCACCATCTAAATTTACAAACTTTCCAGTAAGCCAGTAGTAATCTTTTCCTTGAGGGGTTTTGCGTTTATCAAATTCTTCAACCCAATTTGCTCTGGCTTGTCTACATACTTTAATTCCTTTAATTTCCTTTTCTTCGATGTTTGGAATATTAACATTTAAAACAACACCGTTAGGTAATCCATGCTCCAAAACTTGTTCTGTTATTTTTTTTACAAAAGACTTAGAGGCTTCAAAGTTAGCATCCCAACTGTAATCTAATAACGAAAAACCTATGGCAGGTATGCCTTCAATTCCAGCTTCAATAGCAGCACTCATAGTGCCCGAATATATCACATTTATCGATGCATTCGAACCGTGATTTATTCCAGAAACACAAAGATCTGGTGTTCTGCCTAGAATTTCTCGAATTGCCAATTTAACACAATCGGCAGGAGTTCCTGAACAACTAAATTCTTTTTGAGGTCCGTTGTCAATATTTACTTCTGTGGCATACAATGTGGCATTTAAAGTAATGGCATGCCCCATACCACTTTGAGGGGAATCTGGAGCAACAACTACAACATCACCAATAGTCTTCATTACAGTAATTAACGTCCTGATTCCTGGGGCATTAATACCGTCATCATTCGTTACAAGTATAAGTGGCTTTTTGCTCATATTTTTGTTAAAAATCATCGCTAAAATACGTAATTTCGTTAGTAAATGGTTAAATTCTTTGGTTTAACAAAAAATTAATAACGATTCCCATAATTGGCATGGTTTTTTCTTTATTTTAGTGAAAATTATGCTGTGCTTACTAGAAGCAAAAAAGATTTAAACATGAAAAATATTATGAAAAGGAATTATAAAGTGCTATCGCTGTTGCTTTTGCTAGCTTTTGCGTCGTGTAGCTTCACATCAAAAAAATTCAGTAATCCAGATAAAGATAAATTGTTAATTCAAATAATTACGTTTGTAATTGAACAAGGTCATTTTGATCCTATCGCTATAGATGACGCTTTTTCAGAGGAATTATTTGAGGATTTCGTTGAGGTGATGGACCCAGTAAAACGATATTTTTATAAGTCTGATTACGAAGATTTTGCAAAATTTAAGCACATTATTGATGATCAATTAAAAGTTACAGACATTACGTTTTTTAATGTCGTTCATGATCGTTTCCTAAAACGAATTGAAGAATCAAAAGAGATATATAAGGAGATTTTGTCTCAACCCTTTGATTACGCTCTCGATGAGAGTTTTGATACTAATTACGAAAACACTGATTTTGTAAAAAATAAAAAAGAGATGAAGGATCGATGGAGAAAACAATTAAAGTTTTCTACACTTTCTAATTATGATGATATTTTAGACGAAGAAAAAAGGCTTAAAGAAAAGGACCCTTCTTACATTATGAAATCAATCGAGCAAATCGAGAAAGAGGCAAGAGAGGCTACATTAAGATCTATAAATATTTATTTTGAAGATTATATTGACGATCAAAAACGTGAAGATTGGTTCGCTTTATATGTAAATACAATTGTTGAAGAGTTTGATCCTCATACTTACTATCTAGCCCCAAAAGGTAAAGAAGATTTTGATCAGCGTATGTCTGGTAAATTAGAAGGCATTGGTGCAAGACTTCAGAAGCGAATGGATTATATAAAAATTGTAGAATTAATATCAGGTGGTCCAGCGTGGAGAAATAAAGAGCTTGAAGTTGAAGATGTGATTTTAAAAGTAAAACAAGAAGATGAACAGTTTCCAGTAGACATTGTTGGAATGCGAATAAATGATGCTATTAAATATATAAAAGGCCCTAAAGGGACAAAAGTAACACTAACCGTAAAGAAAGTTGATGGCACTATTAAAGATGTAACCATAACCAGAGATGTTGTGGAGGTATTTGATACTTATGCGAAATCATCAATAGTTGAAAAGGATGGTAAAAAGTTTGGAATTATAGATTTGCCAGCTTTTTATGTTGATTTTGAAGACTACAAAAATATTAATGCCGCTAAAGATGTAAAGCATGAAATTGAGCGATTAAAAGAAGAAGGCATGGAAGGATTGGTGCTCGATTTACGCAATAATGGTGGAGGTTCTTTGCCAACAGTTGTAGATATGGCTGGTTTATTTATTAAAGATGGCCCTATCGTACAGGTGCGTTCTACAAACGAGCCAAAAGAAGTTTTAAAGGACAGAGATAAATCTATTGTTTGGGATGGTCCGTTAGTAATTTTAGTTAACGAAATTTCAGCTTCGGCATCCGAGATTTTGGCTGCTGCAATGCAAGATTATAAGCGTGCAATCATTATAGGAAGTAAGCAAACATATGGAAAAGGTACAGTGCAAAATGTTATTAATTTAAATAACATGATTAGAACAAATACTAGCGGCGATTTAGGAGCTTTAGCCCTTACAAGACAGAAGTATTACAGAATTAATGGAGGATCGGTTCAATTGGAGGGCGTTAAAAGCGATATTACAGTTCCAGGTAGATTTAGTTTTATTGATGTAGGTGAAAAAGACAAAGAAAATCCATTGCCTTATGATGAAATAGATGCTGCGGATTACACACCATGGGAATACTACTTTGATTATGATGCTACAATTACTAAAAGTAAGCAACGTATGAGTAATAATGAACAATTAAAGCTTATTGAAGAAAACGCCAAATGGGTAAAAAGTAAAATTGATGAGACGGTTTTCTCATTAAATTATCAAACATATAAAGCGCAAGTTGAAGCAAATGAACTTGAATCTAAAAAGTACGATGCTATTACAAATTATAATTCTGATTTAACTTTTGATTCTACTAGATTTGAAAAGCAACTCATTGCTCAGGATACTACAGATTTAAAAGAAAAACGCAAGCGCTGGCATGAAAGTTTAAGTAAAGATGTTTATGTAGAAGAAGCTTTAAACGTTTTAGAAGAT
This sequence comes from Algibacter luteus, assembly GCF_900141715.1. Classification (GTDB taxonomy): domain Bacteria; phylum Bacteroidota; class Bacteroidia; order Flavobacteriales; family Flavobacteriaceae; genus Arenitalea; species Arenitalea lutea. Next base: position 27,314 of record NZ_FQYK01000007.1, read on the forward strand.
TTAAAAACCGCTTATCCAATTAAAAAAGTAGCATCCACGGTACAGAAATAATTTAGTTTATGAGTCAAAAAACAAACTCACTAAAACAATTAGCGCTCCAAAAGTTTAAAAAGAACTTTTGGGGCGTTTTAAGTTTTTACTTCATTGCGTTGGTGGGGTTGATTTCAATTTTTGCATATGTGTTCGCTCCAGACAATTCGCAATATGCCAACCAAATGCATTTAGCAATTCATTCAAAACAGCCTGGTTTTAAGGTTCAAATGCTAACCATTCCATCAAAAATCACAATGAACCAAAGCCTAATTGATAGGGTTTTTTTTGGAAGGAAAAATACAAATACGGAAGTTCCTATTTCAGAATATACTATCACAGAAGATGAATTAGTTTATAAAGAATTTGCCTCTGATGGATTGCAAGGTGCTGAAAAAGAGCTTAAACTAAATATTTTTCCCAATAACTCCCCTAAAGAATATATAGAGCATAAGACTTTTCTTTTCGGAACAGATAAATATGGTAGAGATTTATTAAGCCGTGTATTAGTAGGCGCAAGAATTTCTTTTTTTATAGGATTTGTCGCGGTTCTCATTTCCCTAATTATTGGTGTAACCTTGGGAAGTATTGCGGGTTACTTTGGAGGAAAAATTGATGCCCTAATCATGTGGATTATCAATGTTACATGGTCTATACCTACGCTTTTATTGGTAATTGCTATAACGCTAGCTTTAGGTAAAGGCTTTTGGCAAGTTTTTATTGCTGTTGGTTTAACAATGTGGGTGGAGGTCGCAAGAGTGGTTCGTGGGCAAATTATAAGCACCAAAGAAATGCAATATGTAACGGCCGCAAGAGCGTTGGGATATAATGATTTTAGAATTATAACGAAGCATATTTTACCTAATATAATGGCGCCAGTAATTGTTATTTCAGCGGCTAATTTTGCCGCTGCTATTTTAATAGAAAGCGGACTCAGTTTTTTAGGTATTGGTGCCCAACCACCAATGGCTAGTTGGGGTGCTATGATAAAAGATCATTATAATTATATTATACTTGGAAAACCTTATTTAGCCGTTATACCAGGACTTTGTATAATGAGTTTGGTTATGGCATTTATGCTCATTGGAAATGCGTTAAGAGATGCTTTTGATGTGAAAAGCTAAGGTAGAAGAGAAGCTCAATTTAATTTGAGTTTAGATCATAAAATTAATTAGAATCTATTTGCATGTTTTCATTCAACGAATCAATATAATTTAAAACATCATCTTTCCCAATATCTTTAGAAGAGGAGGTGATAAAGTAATTTGGCATGTCTTCCCAAGTTTCTAAAAGTACAGATTTGTAATCTTCAACATGTCTTATAATAGCATTAGGTTTCAATTTGTCAGCTTTTGTAAAAATGATAGAAAAAGGAATGCCATTTTCCCCGAGCCACTGCATAAATTCTAAATCTATGGGTTGAGGTGTGTGTCTTATATCCACTAGAACAAATGCCGTTACAAGCTGTTCGCGGAGAGAAAAATACTCGGTAATAAATTTTTGAAATACTTTTTTAGAACTTTTAGATACACGTGCATAACCATACCCAGGTAAATCTACCAAGTGCCAATTTTTATTAATTAAAAAATGATTGATAAGCTGAGTTTTACCAGGTCTGCCAGATGTTTTAGCTAAACTTTTTCGGCTGGTAAGCATGTTAATCAAAGAAGATTTTCCAACATTGCTTCGTCCTATAAAAGCGTATTCGGGTAGTCTGCTTTTAGGGCATTTTGCAACATCAGAGTTGCTCATAACAAATTCGGCAGATTTAATGTGCATATACGTTTTGAGTTTCGGATTTGGAATATCTTAATTTGTAAATCTAATGAATTGCTCTTTTTTGCAACCAAGAGTCGAGAATTTCATTAAATTCCTTTGGGTGTTCCATCATAGCGGCGTGTCCACATTTATCAATCCAAAACAATTCCGAATCCGGTAAAAGTTCATTAAATTCTACCGCAACTTCAGGTGGTGTTACTGTATCATTTTTACCCCAGATAATGCATGTTGGTGTTTTGATTGTTGGTAAGTCTTTAGACATATTATGCCTAATGGCACTTTTTGCAATGGCTAATGTTTTTATAAGCTTATTTCGGTCGTTTACAGTTTCATAAACTTCATCAACTATTTCTTTTGTGGCTATAGCAGGATCGTAAAAAACATCTTGCGCCTTCTTCTTAATGACTTCATAATCGCTTCGTTTGGTGTAACCTCCACCCATAGCGTTTTCATACAATCCAGAACTGCCAGTAATGATAAGTGCTTTAACGCTTTCTGGAAATAGTTTGGTGTGGTACAAACCAATGTGCCCTCCTAAAGAATTCCCTAATAGAATCACTTCTTTATAGCCTTTAAACTCAATAAAGTCGTGCAAATATTTTGCAAAATGCTTCACGTTTGTTTTTAATAAAGACAGTGTGTAAAGTGGTAGTTCGGGTATAATTACTTTATAACCCTTATTACTAAAATATTGAGTAACTGCATCAAAATTACTTAAACCTCCCATAAGGCCATGTAATACAATGATTGTTGTCCCTTCACCTGCTTCTATATAGCTATAGTTTTGTTCTTTTTTTAAACGATGCGTCATTAATCGGTTAGTCATTCATTCGTTAAAAACAAATATAGGTATTTCATTCATAATTCCACCATAATAATTGTTTTCGAGAAAAAAAGTGAATGATGATCATTTCAAAATTAAAATATCAACTATGTTAAGACGGAAAAGTAGTAATACATATAAAATATTCAAGTAGTCTCAACATGTGGTTTTTGATTTATAAATCGGATAAAAAACAACTTTCATCAAAAATTTATTAACAAAGTGGTATTAAGTGGTATAATGTGGGATATTTTTCAATATATTTGACACTTAATCGTTTAAAAGTCAACAAACCTTCTTTGGATTTAATTACAGGAACATACGATTGTAAAGTGGATGCTAAAGGCAGATTAATGATGCCTGCGTCTATCAAAAAGCAACTTTCTGCTGTTTTGCAGGATGGTTTTGTGCTGCGTCGTTCGGTGTTTCAAAAATGTTTAGAGCTATACCCGATGGGTGAATGGCAGGTGTTGATGCAGAAGATGAATAAGCTTAATAAGTTTAAAAAGAAGAATAACGATTTCATAAGAAGGTTTACTGCCGGTGCAAAAATGGTTGAAGTTGATGTGAATGGCAGGTTATTGATTCCAAAAGATTTAACAGTGTTTGCTAATATTTCAAAAAATATTGTAGTGGCTTCGGCTATTAACATTATTGAAATTTGGGATAAAGATTTATACGAACAAGCTATTGATGATGCAGCATTAGATTTTGCTGATTTGGCTGAAGAGGTAATGGGACAAGATGATGACGACCATGGAATATCATAATCCTGTGCTCTTAAAAGAAACTGTTGATGGGCTGAATATAAGTCCAGATGGTATTTATGTAGATGTCACTTTCGGTGGTGGTGGACATAGTAAAGAAATATTAAAACGACTTGGTGATAAAGGAAAGCTATATGCTTTTGATCAAGATTCGGACGCTCTTAAAAATACAATTGATGATGATAGGTTTACGCTAATTCATGAAAATTTTAGATTTCTAAAACGGTTTTTAAGGTTTCATGGTGTGAGGCAAGTTGATGGAATTTTGGCGGATTTTGGAGTGTCATCTCATCAATTTGATGTGGCAGAACGAGGTTTTTCAACACGTTTTGAAGCAGATTTGGATATGCGAATGAATCAGGCTAGCGAACTTTCTGCATTTCATGTGGTTAATGAATATGATGAAGAACAAATAAAGCAAGTGTTATTGCAGTACGGTGAGTTGCGTGCAGCTCCTGCCATGGCAAAATTAATTGTTGAGAGCAGAGCAAAACAGCCGATTGTAACAAGCGAACAATTAAAAGCAGTGCTTAAAAAGTTTTTGCCACCGCGTTTTGAAAATAAAGTGTTGGCCCAGATTTATCAAGCTATTAGAATAGAGGTCAATCAAGAAATTGAGGTTTTAAAGGAGTTTTTGATGCAAACTCCAGAAGTGTTGAAACCAGGAGGTCGTTTAAGTTTGATATCCTATCATTCTCTTGAAGATCGATTGGTGAAACGATTTATAAGAAACGGTATGTTTAGTGGTGAGCCAGAGCGCGATATGTATGGCAATTTTGAAGTGCCACTTAAAAAAGTAAATGGGTTAATTGTACCAACGGCAGAAGAAATAAAAATTAATAACAGGGCAAGAAGTGCGAAACTGAGAATTGCTGAGAAATTATAAATGAAGAAGAATATCTATAACATATTAAAAGGGACTTTTTTAGTTAGTGATGATTCATTTAGAAACTGGCGTTTCATAATATTTATTTCAGGTCTTGCAATAATCATGATTGCTAGCTCGCATAGTGCAGATAAGAAAGTTTACGAAATAGCCAGGTTAAAAAATGAAGTTAAAGAAATGCGATCGGCTTTTGTTGATGGGCGTTCAAAACTTATGAGACTTAAAATGGAGTCGCATGTTATAGCTGTAATGAAAGAAAAAGGGTTGGCGCCCTCCGTAATTCCGCCAAAAAAAATAAAAGTTAAAAAGCAAAATTGATAACGCACCCTTGGCAGTAAACGAGAGAAACATATTAAACCGTTTGTATTTTATAGCTGGATGTATGTTCATCTTCGGTCTTGCTGTGGTGTTTAAATTATTAAGTATCCAGTTTCTTCAAGGAGATGTTTATAGAGCTAAAGCCACAGAGCGTGTTGTAAAAAATGTTATTATTCCTGCCAACAGAGGAAATGTGTATTCGGTTAACGGCAATTTATTAGCCACGTCAATCCCTAAATACGATATTCGTTTAGATGCACTTACCCCTTCATCAAAAACTTTCGAAAAACACATCAAGACGCTTTGCGATTCTCTTTCAAAATTTACAGGTAAATCCTCTAATCAAATAGAAAAGGATGTGAGACGGGCACGTGCAAATAAAAACAGATATTTTTTATTGGCTAGAAATATTGGGTATTCAGATTATATCCGATTAAGAAATTTTCCATTATTAAACCTCGGTGCTTTTAAGGGTGGTTTAATAGTAGAGCAAACTACAAAGCGTGAACATCCTATGGGTGGTATCGCTCAAAGAACAATTGGTTACGAGCGAATTGATGATAATGGAAATGTGACTAGACCTGGAATTGACGGTGCTTTTGGAGTGAAATATTTACGAGGTGTCGACGGGCAACGTAAAAAACAACAAATAGGGAAAGGGCAGTGGAAACCTTTAAGTGATGCCAATGAAATTGAGCCAAAAGATGGGTATGATGTTTATACAACCATTGATGTTAACATTCAAGATATAGCGCATCACTCATTGCTGGAACAATTAGAAAAATACAAAGCAGACCATGGCTGTGTTGTAGTAATGGAAACTAAAACGGGCGAAATTCGTGCCATTTCAAACCTTGGAAGAAATAAAAACGGACATTATTATGAGCGTTTAAATTACGCTGTAGGTGAAAGTCATGAGTCAGGTTCTACATTTAAACTTATGGCGCTTGCCGCAGTTTTTGAAGACAAACTTGCTGATACCAGTGATGTAGTGGATACAGAGAAAGGCATTGTAAAATATTATGGAAAATCAGTTCGAGATTCTAAACATGGTGGCTACGGAAAAATTAGTGTTGCCAAAGCTTTTGAGGTGTCATCAAACACTGGTATTGTTAAAGTAATAGATAAAGCCTACAGAAAACAGCCAGAAAAGTTTGTTGATAGATTGTATGAAATGAATCTTCAAGACAACTTAAATCTCCCTTTAATTGGTGAGCCAGAACCTATAATTCCAGATCCTAGGGTAAAAAATGGGCGTTGGAGCGGTATTGCTTTGCAGTGGATGGCTTATGGTTATGGCGTTCAGTTTACCCCATTACAAACCCTTACGTTTTATAATGCCATTGCGAATGATGGAGTTATGGTTAAACCTAGGTTTTTAAAAGAGGTTAAAGAGTTTGATAAAGTTATTGAGCCTTTTAATAAAGAGGTAATCAACAAACAAATATGCTCTAAAGAAACCATCGCTAAATTGCAAACATTGCTCAAAAATGTTGTTGAAAAGAAACATGGAACAGGCCACAGGTTGTATTCTGAAAACTTTTCGATGGCAGGAAAAACAGGTACTTGTCAAAAAAATTATAGAGATAAGGAAAAGCTTAACTACATCTCGTCTTTTGCTGGATATTTCCCTGCTGAAAACCCAAAATATTCTTGCATTGTAGTTATTCATGAGCCTGATAAGAGCGTTGGGTATTATGGTGCCGATGTTTCTGGTCCTGTGTTTAAAAGAGTCGCGCAAAAAATCTACACAGATACACCATTAATTGATGAGATAGAATCTTTAGAAGTTCAAATTGGTTCAGTTGAAGAAGATTATGAAAGCTATTATAAAACAGCGCAAACTTATAAAACAATTATGCCAAATGTTGTTGGTATGCCAGCAATGGATGCCTTAGCATTGTTAGAAAATATGCAAGTAAATGTTGCTGTAAAATTAGAAGGTAGCGGTGTTGTTAAGGCGCAATCAATCAATAAGAACACAAAATTAAAAAACAATCAAACTATAGTCTTAAGAGCCTCATGAAAGTTTTAAAAGACATATTATATAAGGTTACTTTAAACGCTGTCGTTGGTTCGACTAGTGTCGAGTTGTCTACTATAGAATTCGACTCTAGAAAAATAATAAAGGGCAGTTTGTTTGTGGCAATTCGAGGTTCAATCACAGATGGTCATGAGTATATTGATAAAGCAATAAAAAATGGTGCCACTAGTGTAGTTTGTGAAGCGATTCCAGAAAAATTGGTAGATAGTATTACCTATATAGAAGTTGATAATACCAGTAAAGCATTAGCGGTAATGGCATCAAATTACTATGAAAACCCTTCAGAGAATTTAAGGCTAGTTGGTGTTACAGGTACAAATGGAAAAACTACAGTAACAAGCTTGCTGTATCAATTATTTAAAAAAGCAGGATATAAAGTTGGGTTGCTCTCAACTGTGAAAATTATGGTAGATGAAACTGAGTATAAGGCAACTCATACTACTCCAGATTCTTTAACCATAAATAAGTATTTAAGAGAAATGAATGATGAAGGTGTAGAATTTTGCTTTATGGAAGTGAGTTCTCATGGCATTCATCAATATAGAACCGAAGGTTTGCATTTTGAAGGTGGAATCTTCACAAATCTTACCCATGATCATTTGGATTATCACAGCACATTTGCTGAATATCGCGATGTTAAAAAGAAGTTTTTTGATGAGCTTCCTAGTAATGCATTTGCGTTATCTAATGTCGATGATAAGAACGGTTTAGTGATGTTGCAGAATACAAGAGCTAAAAAATATACCTATGCTTTAAAGCAATACGCAGACTACAAAACTCAAATTTTAGAAAATCAATTTGGAGGCTTATTACTCAAAGTTAATGATAGTGAAGTTTGGACAAGACTTATTGGAAATTTTAATGCCTACAATGTTTTGGCTATTTACGCTACTGCTGAATTGTTGGGGTTAGAACGAGTTGAAATATTGCGCTTAATAAGTGATTTAGAAAGTGTGAGTGGAAGATTTCAGTACGTGGTATCAAGTGATAAAATTACCGCCATTGTTGATTATGCTCATACTCCTGATGCTTTAAAAAATGTATTAGAAACTATTAATAGCATTCGAACTAAAAACGAAGAGTTAATAACAGTTGTGGGTTGCGGTGGAGACAGAGATAAAACCAAACGACCAAAAATGGGACATATCGCCACGGCCTTAAGTACCAAAGTCATTTTTACAAATGATAATCCCAGAACTGAAAACCCTGATCAGATTTTAAAAGAAATTGAATCTGGAGTAGAGCCCCAAAATTTCAAGAAGGCATTAACCATTGCGGACAGAAAGCAAGCCATAAAAGCAGCATGCCAAATGGCGCAACCCAACGATATCATATTAATTGCTGGAAAAGGTCATGAAGCCTATCAAGAAATTAATGGTGAGCGATTTGATTTTGATGACCTTAAAATAGTAAAAGAACTTTTAAAACAATTACAGAAGTAAATGTCATTCTAAGCTTAAGCAAAGAATCTCAAAAATAATAAGATGTTATACTACCTATTTGAATATTTAGAACAGCAGTTTCAACTTCCAGGGGCTACTCTTTTTGGGTTTTTAACCTTTAGAGCTGCAATGGCAATGATTTTGTCGCTGTTAATTTCTACAATTTATGGTAAAAGAATTATCCGTTTTTTACAAAGACAACAAGTAGGTGAAACGATTAGAGATTTAGGGCTTGAAGGGCAGAAAGAAAAAGCAGGAACACCTACTATGGGTGGTGTAATTATCATTTTGGCTACGCTTATTCCTGTACTGTTATTGGCAAAATTAGAGAACATTTATATCATTCTTCTCATAGTAACCACATTATGGATGGGAACTATAGGGTTTATAGATGATTACATTAAGAAGTTTAAAAAAAATAAAGAAGGACTTAAAGGGCGCTTTAAAGTTTTAGGGCAAGTAGGATTAGGAATTATTGTTGGAGCAACTTTGTTTTTCCATCCTGAAGTAACGATGAAAGAAAAACTGCCCATTGCAGAACAGCGAGCGTTGTTGGCTGAAAATCCAGATATCGAGCCTTTTAAATTGTTTAAAGATGAAGTTAAATCCACCAAAACTACCATTCCTTTTGTTAAAGGAAACGAGTTTGATTATTCAATGGTCATTACTTGGATAAGCCCAAATCTTGAAAAATACGCGTGGATAGTATTTATTTTGGTTGCCATTTTTATAATTACAGCAGTTTCTAACGGCGCAAATCTTACCGATGGAATAGATGGGTTGGCAGCTGGAACTTCTGCAATAATTGTGCTCACTTTAGGGATTTTTGCCTGGGTATCGGGTAACATAATTTTCTCAGAGTATTTGAATATTATGTATATACCAAGAGTTGAAGAAATTACAATTTATATCACGGCATTTGTAGGTGCATTAATTGGTTTTTTATGGTATAACACATTTCCTGCTCAGGTCTTTATGGGTGATACGGGAAGTTTAACCATTGGTGGAATTATAGCAGTAATTGCTATTGCAGTTAGAAAAGAATGGTTAATTCCAGTATTATGCGGCATCTTTTTAGCCGAAAACCTTTCTGTAGTAATGCAGGTAAGTTGGTTTAAATACACCAAAAAGAAGTATGGTGAAGGACGACGAATTTTTAAAATGTCACCATTGCATCACCATTATCAAAAATCTGGATATCACGAAAGTAAAATAGTTACACGTTTTTGGATTGTAGGCATATTGCTCGCAATCCTTTCAATTGTAACATTGAAAATTAGATAATACTTGTTATGCTGAGTGTAACCAAAGCATTTCATAAAAAGAATGAAAAAACAACGATTAGTCATATTAGGAGGGGGAGAAAGTGGTGTTGGAACAGCACTTTTAGGAAAAGCGAATGGATATGATGTTTTTGTTTCAGATAAAGGAAAAATAAAAGAGAATTACAAACAAGTTCTTTTACATAATGAGATTGAATGGGAAGATGAAACGCATACAGAATCAAAAATTCTAAATGCTGATATCGTCATGAAAAGCCCTGGCATTCCCGATAAAGTTGCATTGGTTAAAGCTATTCGTGATAAAGGAATTCAAGTCGTTTCAGAAATTGAATTTGCGTCTAAATTCACAAATGCTACAGTTGTTGGGATAACAGGAAGTAATGGTAAAACTACCACGGCAACGTTAACGCATCATATTTTAAAACAAGAATTAAATGTAGGGTTAGCAGGAAATATTGGAGATAGTTTTGCAAAACAGGTTTTAGAAAATGATTATGAAAATTACGTGCTAGAAATAAGCAGTTTTCAGTTAGATGATATCATTGGTTTCAAGCCTAAAATTGCCGTATTACTCAATATTACACCCGATCATTTAGATAGATATAATTATGAATTTGAAAATTATATCCAATCAAAATTTAGAATTGCCTTGAATCAAACAAAAGAAGATTATTTGATTTATGACGCCGATGATGAAGTGATAACAAATCATCTAAAAAACAACCCAGTTCAATCCCAATTATTGCCATTTTCATTAACAAAAACTATTGAAAATGGCGCGTATTTAGATAAAGAAAACATAAAACTAACAATAAATAACAATCAAATAATTATGCCAACAGGAAACATAACTTTAGAAGGAAAGCACAATATTAAAAATGCCATGGCAGCTTCCACTGTGGCACATTTACTAAAAATTAGAAAACAAACTATTCGTGAAAGTTTAGAGAATTTTCAAGGTGTCGAACATCGTTTAGAGCAGGTGCTTAAAATCAACAAAGTGCAGTACATAAACGACTCAAAAGCCACTAATGTAAATGCAACGTATTATGCGCTTGAAAGTATGGATGCTCCAACGGTTTGGATTGTAGGGGGTGTCGATAAAGGAAATAATTATGAAGAGTTATTTCCGTTTATAAATGAAAAAGTGAAAGCCATTATATGTCTAGGTGTTGATAATGAGAAGCTAATGAACACTTTTGGTAATATGGTTGATGTGATTATTGAAACGCAATTTATGAGTGAAGCTGTGAAAATAGCTTATAAAATTGCAGAAGCTGGCGATAACGTTTTGCTATCTCCTGCTTGTGCAAGTTTTGATTTATTTGAAAACTATGAGGACCGCGGTCGCCAATTTAAAAATGCAGTAAGAAACTTATAATTATAGTTAAAAGTGCAAACCCTATTTAAAAACATAAAAGGCGATAGATTAATTTGGGCAATAGTAGCGTTATTGGCTATTCTTTCGTTTTTACCTGTATACAGTGCCGCTAGCAACTTAGCTTACAAAGGTGCAGGCAGTAGTACTTTTACTTTTTTTATTAAGCACTTTGTGCATTTGGTTTTAGGATTTGCAATTATTTATGGTGTGCATAAAATTCCATACAGGTATTTTAAAGGCTTGTCATTAATAATGATACCAGTGGTTTTAGTTTTGTTAGGATTAACCATTCTTCAAGGAAAAACTATTGATGGTGCGAATGCTAGCAGATGGATTCAAATTCCCTTTGTCGGTATGTCTTTTCAAACATCTACCCTAGCTGCTGTTGTGCTTATGGTGTATGTGGCAAGATATATGTCTAAAATTAAAGACGAAATTATCACCTTTAAAGCATCTATATTACCGCTATGGCTGCCTGTTTTTCTCATCTTAATCTTGATTTTGCCTGCAAATTTCTCAACGGCAGCAATTATGTTTTTAATGGTGTTAATGTTGGTATTTTTAGGTGGATATCCACTGAGGTATTTAGCCGTAATTGTTGGTTCGGGTATTTTGGTTTTAACTCTTTTTATTTTAATAGCTAAAGCGTTTCCAGATGCTATGCCTAATAGAGTTGATACGTGGATGGGACGAATTGAAAGTTTCTCTAACCCTGAAGATACGGAAGCTGATTATCAAATAGAAAAGGCAAAAATTGCCATTGCTACCGGAGGAATTAAAGGTGTAGGCCCAGGAAAGAGTATGCAAAAGAACTTTTTACCACAGTCGTCTTCAGATTTTATTTTCGCCATTATTATTGAAGAATATGGATTAATTGGCGGGTTTGTAATCATGACATTATACTTGTGGTTATTATTTAGAATTGTAATTGTTTCGCAAAAAGCAGATACTATTTTTGGTAAACTTTTGGTATTAGGTGTTGGGTTGCCAATTGTATTTCAAGCCTTAATTAATATGGCTGTTGCAGTAGAATTGTTTCCGGTTACAGGTCAAACCTTACCATTAATAAGTAGTGGAGGTACATCAATTTGGATGACATGTTTAGCCATAGGAATAATTTTAAGTGTTAGTGCAAAACGAGAAGAAATAAAAGAACAAGAGATAAACGAAGACAATCCATTAGAAATACTTTCGGAAACTATATAAATGAGCAACTATAAAATCATATTATCTGGTGGAGGTACAGGAGGACATATTTATCCTGCCATTGCCATTGCAAACGAGTTAAAATCGCGTTTTCCTGATGCTGAATTTTTGTTTGTGGGTGCTAAAGATAGGATGGAAATGGAAAAAGTTCCTCAAGCCGGATATCGTATTGAAGGATTATGGATTTCTGGTGTTCAGCGTAAGCTTACCATGAAGAATTTAAGTTTTCCTTTTAAAGTGATGAGTAGTCTTTTAAAAGCTCGAAAAATCATCAAAACATTTAAGCCAGATGTTGCCATTGGTACAGGTGGATTTGCAAGTGGGCCATTGTTGCAAGCAGCGGTTTCTAATAAGATTCCTTCGTTAATACAAGAGCAAAATTCATATCCTGGAATAACCAACAAGATTTTAGCAAAAAAAGCTAAAAAAATATGTGTCGCTTATGATGGGTTGGAACGATTTTTTCCAAAAGATAAAATTATAAAAACAGGAAATCCTGTACGTCAAAGTTTATTAGATATTGAAACCAAAACCGTTGAAGCAAAAAAATTTTTCGATTTAGATGCTAATAAGCTCACGTTATTGATAATTGGCGGGAGTTTAGGTTCTAGAAGAATAAACCAACTCATAGAAAAGGAGCTCGACTTCTTCGATACTCAAAACATCCAAATTATATGGCAGTGCGGTAAGTTGTATTATCAGCAATATAAACTTCACGGTAACACGAAAAGTATTCAGGTTTATGAATTTTTAAATAATATGGATTTTGCTTATGCCGCGGCAGATATAGTGATTTCAAGAGCAGGGGCGGGGTCGGTTTCAGAGCTATGTATTGTTGGGAAGCCTGTGATTTTTATTCCATCGCCAAATGTGGCAGAAGACCATCAAACCAAAAACGCCATGTCTATTGTGAAAGAAGATGCAGCTTTAATGATTAAGGAAGAAGATTTAGATGCAAATTTTGAAAACACGTTATCACAGCTTATCCATTCAACTGAAAAGCAAAAAACATTAGGCAAAAACATAAAAGCACTGGCATTGGTAAATGCTACAAAAGATATAGCAGACGAAGTCGAAAAACTTCTCAAGGAAAGTAAATGAATTTAAAAGATATCCATAACATCTATTTTATTGGCATTGGCGGTATAGGCATGAGTGCTTTGGCTCGCTATTTTAATGCCAATAATAAGCTTGTTTCTGGTTACGATAAAACACCAACAGATATCACTAATGGATTAAGAGAATTGGGTATTGAGGTTAATTTTACAGATTCAGTCGAAAATATTAAATCTGTGTTACAAAATAAGGAAACAACATTGATTGTCTATACGCCTGCAATACCTAAAAACCATGAACAATTAAATTATTTTAAAAACAACGGATTTAAGGTATTTAAACGTTCTCAAATCTTAGGATTAATTACAGAAAATACATTTTGTTTAGCAGTTGCGGGTACACACGGAAAAACAACTACAACAAGTATTTTAGGACATCTAATGCATGAATGCCAAGTGCCTTTAACTGCTTTTTTAGGTGGAATTAGTGAGAATTATAATTCAAATTTAATTTTGGGTGGTAATGAAGTTTCTGTTGTTGAAGCCGATGAGTTCGATCGTTCGTTTTTAACCCTCTCACCGAATTTAGCTTGCATTACCTCTATGGATGCAGATCATTTGGATATTTATGGTGATGCTTCAGAATTAAAAAAATCCTTTGAAGATTTCACGAAAAGGATAAAACCTAGCGGGAAATTGTTTATTAAAAATGGCTTGCCTCTAAGCGGTATAACTTATGGGATAGAAGACGATTCAGATTATACAATTCAAAATATAAAAATAGATAATGGTACTTATGTTTTTGATGTAAAAACTCCAAAAACAGTACTAGAAAATTTAAAATTTAACCTACCTGGTAGACACAATTTGTCGAATGCATTAGTAGCCTTGGCGATGGCTGTAGAATATGGTTGCCCAAACCAACAGCTCGCCAAAGCTTTAGCATCTTATAAAGGTGTAAAACGCAGATTTACGTATCACATTAAAACTGATGATTTTGTGTTTATTGATGATTATGCCCATCATCCAGAAGAAATAAATGCAGTGTATCAAGCAGTTAGAGAAATGTATCCTATCAAGAAAGTATTAGCCATTTTTCAGCCTCATTTATATAGTAGAACGAATGATTTTGCAGATGAATTTGCAAAAAGCTTATCTCAGTTTGATGAGCTGATATTATTAGATATTTATCCAGCTAGAGAATTGCCGATTCCTGGTGTTACCTCCGCTTGGTTATTAGAAAAGGTAAGTCATAAAAACAAGCAACTCATTGGTAAAAATGAATTGCTCACTAAAATACACGAATCTCAAGCTCAAGTTATTTTAACAATGGGCGCTGGAGATATTGGAGAAGAAGTAAGACATATTAAAAAGGAATTTAGTTATGCGAATTAATTGGGGCTACATAAAATTAGTGGTTTTGTTTGCTGTGGTGGTCTTTTTGTTTGCCTTTGCTACGACAAGAAATGGTGAACGACAAATTACAGAACCAAGCATAAAATTTGTTGGCGAAAACAATTTGTTCTTAACAAACGAAACTGTTAGTAAATTGTTAATACAAAATTATGGCGCTCTTAAAAACGTGCCTAAAGAAACTTTAGTTTTGGATGAATTAGAAAAAGCCCTCAAATCTAATCCTATGGTTAAAAATGCTGAAGTGTATGTGTCTGTAAATGCTACACTTAACGCGGAAATAGAACAAAAAACACCTATTGCAAGAGTAAGTACAAATGCGTCTTATTATATTGATGATGAAGGTTCATTCATGCCATTGTCAAAAAATTATTCTGCACGAGTGCCATTAGTTACTGGTTATGTGGAAAAAAATAATTTAAAAAACGTCTATAAAATAGCTCGAAAAATTAAAGAAGATGAGTTTCTAAAAAAACATGTTTTTGAGATTCATCAAGATAGAGATAAGAAGCTTTATTTAAGACTAAGGAAGTGTGATTTTTTGGTGCAAATAGGTGATGAAAAATTTTTGGATAAAAAAATAAATAACCTCAAAGCATTTTATAAAAAAAATCAAAAGGATAATACACTAAACAGTTATAGTAAAGTGAATTTACAGTTTGAAAATCAAGTAATATGTACCAAAATTTAAACTATGGAGCATAATTTAGCAGTAGGATTAGACATAGGAACCACGAAAATTGTGGCAATGATTGGGCGTAAAAATGAATACGGCAAAGTTGAAATTTTAGGTATAGGTAAATCTAAAAGTTTGGGAGTGCATCGTGGTGTTGTAAACAACATAACCCAAACTATTCAGTCTATTCAACAAGCTGTTCAAGAAGCAGAAGTTGCAGCAGATTTAAAAATAGAAGATGTAACTGTTGGGATAGCAGGACAACATATAAGAAGTTTACAACATAGTGATTATATCACCAGAGCGAATTCTGAAACGGTGATTGACGAAGATGATATTGATAGACTTATCAATCAAGTTCATAAACTTGTAATGCTTCCGGGTGAAGAAATTATTCATGTACTGCCTCAAGAATATAAAGTTGATGGTCAAGCCGAAATAAAAGAGCCCATTGGCATGTATGGTGGTAGATTAGAAGCTAATTTTCATGTTGTTGTTGGTCAAGTATCATCCATTAGAAATATAGGGCGTTGTGTACAAAGTTCTGGATTGAACCTTGAAGGAATTACCCTCGAGCCTTTAGCATCTGCTAATGCCGTTTTAAGTCAAGAAGAAAAAGAGGCAGGTGTTGCTTTAATTGACATAGGTGGCGGAACAACAGATTTGGCCATTTTTAGAGATGGAATCATTCGTCATACGGCAGTAATTCCATTTGGAGGTAATGTGATTACTGAAGATATTAAAGAAGGTTGTTCTATAATTGAAAAGCAAGCCGAATTATTAAAAATAAAATTTGGTTCTGCGTGGCCAGGGGAAAATAAGGATAATGAAATTGTTTCTATTCCTGGGTTAAGAGGAAGAGAGCCTAAAGAAATAACCTTAAAAAACTTATCTAAAATTATTCACGCCCGTGTTGTTGAAATAATCGAGCAAGTGTATGTCGAGATAAAGAATTACGGACACGAAGAACAAAAGAAAAAATTAATAGCCGGAATAGTTTTAACAGGAGGAGGAAGTCAACTTAAACATTTAAAGCAATTAGTTGAATATATCACAGGCATGGATACTAGAATTGGGTACCCTAATGAGCATTTAGCAGGCGATAGTGATGACGATGTTACGAGCCCGCTTTTCGCAACTGCGGTTGGTTTAGTGTTAGATGGTTTAAAACGTCAAGAAAGAAAAAAAGTTGAACTGCAAGAGGAGATAATAAGTCATGAAGAAGAATCGGAAGATGAAGACGAAGTAAAAGAAAAACCATTAAAAGAACGACGCTCTTTTCTTGATAAGTTAACCGAACGTGTTAAAGACTTTTTAGATAATGCAGAGTAGAACTATAAAATAAAAAGTCTTTAAGACTTAGTGAGAAAAAAATCCATTTGAATTAAAATATTAAGTACAAAACCCCAAAAAACAGAATTTTATGAGCAGCAAAAAAGAATTCGAAACAAACATTTCATTTGATTTGCCTAAAAACCAATCAAATGTCATTAAAGTCATAGGTGTTGGTGGCGGTGGTAGCAATGCCATAAATCATATGTTCCAGCAAGGTATAAAAGGTGTAGATTTTTACATCTGTAATACCGATGCACAGGCATTACAAAATAGTGGTGTGCCTAATAAAATTCAGCTAGGTCTTAATTTAACTGAAGGATTAGGTGCTGGTGCAAATCCAGATATAGGCGAGCAATCTGCTGTTGAGAGTTTTGATGACATTTCTCAAATGCTAGACTCAAACACAAAAATGGTTTTTATTACTGCAGGAATGGGCGGTGGAACCGGTACTGGGGCAGCTCCAATTATTGCTAAAATGGCTAAAGATTTAGACATTTTAACTGTTGGAATTGTAACAATGCCATTTCAGTTTGAAGGGAGAATGCGTATTGAGCAATCTCAAAAAGGAATTGAAAAATTAAGAAAAGTAGTCGATTCGTTAATTGTAATCAATAATAATAAACTTCGTGAAGTATACGGAAACCTAGGTTTTAAAGCAGGTTTCTCGAAAGCCGATGAGGTGCTATCTACCGCTGCTCGTGGTATAGCAGAAGTTATTACGCATCACTACACACAAAACATCGATTTACGCGACGCTAAAACTGTTTTAAGTAATAGCGGAACGGCCATAATGGGTTCTGCCTTAGCTTCAGGTCAAGATCGTGCACAAGATGCCATTCGTAAAGCACTCGATTCTCCATTATTAAACGATAATAAAATAACAGGAGCTAAGAATGTATTATTATTAATCGTTTCTGGCACCCAAGAAATAACAATTGACGAGATTGGAGAAATAAATGATCACATTCAAAATGAAGCTGGTCATGGTGCTAACATTATTATGGGTGTTGGCGAAGATGAATCATTAGAAGAGTCAATTGCTGTAACCATTATAGCTACAGGATTTAATATAGAACAACAAGATGAAATTTCCAATACAGAAACTAAGAAGGTTGTTCATTCATTAAGTGAAGATTTAGAATTAGATGCAAAAGAAAAAGAACCTGTTGTTATCGAACCAACAATTGTTCTTGAAGAAAAGAAGGAGCCGCCAGTAGTTCGTCACACTTTAGAGATTGAAGAAGAGGAAGTTACTTTTGTTAAAAAGGAAGAGATTGAAGAAAAACATAGGGATATTGAACTCATTCCAACTTCAGAAATTATAAAAAACATGAATGTGGTTTATGATGAAGTAAAAGCTGATTATGGCACATTTGAAGAAGATGAAGATTTCATTATCAAACCAGTTACTAGAATGGTTGCAGACGTTGAAAATGTCCAGGATATTGAAGTTATTTCAGATAGTATTGAAGAAGAGCAACAAATCACATTAACCTTCGATTTGCCATTGTCAAATTCAAGCGAATCCAAAGAAGAAGAAATAGAAAATGAAGATTTAGTAACTTATGATTTAACCGATGATGTAAAAGATATATCTGTTAATGATTATGTGGAGTTAATCACTGTAAACGAGACAAACGAAGAAGGCGATATTCGTTATGCATTGGATGATTATGTTGAGGTAGAATCTTCAATGAATAATACTCAGAAAGCAACTAAAGTTGTTGAAGAAGAAGTAGATGAGGAAGTTGTCTTTGAAAAGAAAGTTGTTAAAGAACCTGAATTAGGAGAAGACACAGCAGAAGAAATAGACCCAATGAATAGTCCAATTTCTGAGTTGTTAAAAGAGCGTGCGGAAGAGCGCAGACGTAAAATGAAGGACTTTAACTATAAATTTAATAATGCCAAAATTGATGATATTGAAAAAGTGCCTGCTTACAAGCGTCAAGGTGTCGATTTAAAAGAAAATAAGCATTCATCAGAAACAGATTTATCTAGAACAAGTATTGGTTTAGATGATAATGATGATCTTCAATTAAGAAATAATAATTCATTTTTACATGATAATGTAGATTGATTTATTCGAATTTAACCTAGTGTGTTATTTAATGACCCGAAAAGTTCCCTCGACTTTTCGGGTTTTTTTTCTGGTCTTTAATGCAAAGGCAGAAATCTATTTTTTATCTTCGCAAACAGCAAATATTAAAAACTATGAGTTTACAACAAGAAGTAATGACAGCATTAAAAGCAGCTATGAAATCTAAAGATCAAACAGCGTTAACAGCATTACGAGCTGTAAAATCGGCTATTCTTTTAGCTCAGACAGAATCAGGTGCAAAAGAAGAATTAACGCAAGAGCAGGAGCTTAAAATACTCCAGAAGCTAGTTAAACAACGTAAAGATAGTGCTGCAATTTATTTAGAACAAGGTAGAAAGGATTTGGCATTACCTGAAATTGATGAAGCTGAAGTTATAAGTCAGTTTTTACCTGAAGCACTAACTGATGACGAAATTGAGAAGGTTGTTGTGGCTATAATTGACCAAATAGGAGCTAACGGCATGAAGGATATGGGGAAAGTTATGGGAATGGTTAGTAAAGAATTAGCTGGACAAGCAGATGGTAAAACCATTTCTAATATTGTAAAGGCTAAGTTATCTTAAGTTATTAAACATAAAATATAATGGCTGCGTAGTTCAACTGGATAGAATATCAGATTTCGGCTCTGAGGGTTGGGGGTTCGAATCCCTTCGCGGTCACAAATAAAAAGCAACTAAAAAATAATCTCAATATTTTTGGATTAGTTTTTAGTTGCTTTTTGCATATAGTAAAAACTTAGAATGTTTTATTAAGGCATTTTAAAATCCCAATTATTTTAATTCAAGAATATAACCATAAAAGGATCTAAATCACCATGACTTTTATCATGCTTTATTTAGAATTAGTTTAATAATTTTAGTGAACTAAACATTTAAAACTTAATGTCATGATACGAAAAGCACCAGTTTCTATGATAATGACAGAGCATGTCATCACATTAAAAAAAACAGATAGCCTAGAAAAAGCCGAAAAGTTATTTAAGCGACATAAAATACGACATATTCCTGTTGTCGATGACGATGCCATAATTGGAATGCTTAGTTATTCTGACTTATTACGATTGAGTTTTGCCGATGTTACCAATGAAGACGAAAACATTGTAGATGTAATGGTATATAATATGTTTAAAATAGACCAAGTTATGAAACGAAACTTAGTTACAGTATCGTCATCAAAATCTATAAAAGAGGTTGCTGAAATATTAGCTACAAACGAATTTCATGCGCTACCGGTAGTGGATAATAATAAGTTAAGTGGCATTGTAACTACTACAGATTTAATTAAGTATTTACTTAAACAGTTTTAAATCATCTTAGTATGTCATCAAATAAGGTTTTATTATTTCAAATGATTTATTGATAAAGCCTCCTTATGAGTTAGTATTTTTTTTAATCTAAATGAAATCTCATGAAACATATTCCAGTATCTTCAATTATGACTAAAAAAATTGTAGCAATTACCCTTACGGAAGATTTAGAAAGGGCTGAATTGTTATTTAAGCGTCATAAAATAAGACATATTCCAGTCGTTTCCAATGAGGTTATAGTTGGAATGTTAAGTTATACAGATTTGATGCGAATAAGTATTGCAGAAACTGATGATGAAGCCGGAAATACAATTGATTCGATAGTCTTTAATACTTTTAAAATAGAACAAGTCATGGCAAAAAGTGTCGTGACTGTAAGTAGTGAAACGTCAATTAAAGAAGCTGCTAAAATTCTGGCTAAAAATGAATTTCATGCTTTACCAGTAGTTGATAATGGCGAATTAGTTGGTATTATAACAACTACAGATTTACTCAACTATCTCGTTAACGAGATTTAAGAATTAGCAAGAGCTTTTAATTCTTTGATAGTTTCAGGTTGGTTCTTACTTTTAAAAACATAGCTTCCTGCTACTAATACATCGGCTCCGGCATCAACCAGTTGTTTAGCATTTTTATTGGTTACTCCGCCATCAATTTCTATTTTGGTTGCAGCACCTTTTCTTGTAATTAATTCTTTTAGCTGCTTAACTTTATTATAAGTGTTTTCAATAAAACTTTGTCCGCCAAACCCCGGGTTAACACTCATTAAGCATACTAAATCAATATCATTTATCGTATCTTCCAAAAGACTAACATTGGTGTGCGGGTTTAGCGCGACACCAGCTTTCATGCCTTCTGCTTTTATGGCTTGTAAGGTTCTATGTAAATGTGTGCAGGCTTCGACGTGTACAGTTAAAACATGACTACCTAAATCGGCAAACGTTTTAATGTATCTATCAGGGTCTACAATCATTAAGTGTACATCAATGGTTTTATTGGCGTGTTTGTTAATAGCTTGTAGTACCGGCATCCCAAATGAAATATTTGGTACAAAAACACCATCCATAATATCAATATGAAACCAATCTGCATCACTCTTGTTCACCATTTCTATATCTCGTTGAAGGTTAGCAAAATCTGCTGCTAATATGGAAGGTGCAATTAATTTAGAACTCATTTTAAAATATTAAATATTGTGTAAAAATAAATGTTTTAGAATCTTTTTTAACCAATGACACTAATAAAATTTTCAACCATTGAAATAACCTTGTTTGCAATTTTGTTATCGGCTTGTTTTAACCATTTAAGGTATTCGTTTAACTGATTAAATTCGGAGCTACTTTTTACTATCGAAAACCCGAAATTATAGTCTTCAAATATGCGTTGTTCAATTTTATTGTTTATTACTTTAATTATGTTTTTGTGTCTAGAATCAAATTTAATTTTTTCATAGGTAGTATCTACATGCTCTTCATCGCCTTCAAGAACTTGTAAAAAGTTGCCATTTTGGTATATTAAAATACCCGTAATATTTCGTTTTAAATTATTTTGTTTCGCCTTGGCGTATATTCTTTTTATATTTTCTAACGACTCAGATTCATTTGAATCACTAATGTAACAAATCGTTTTTAACATATAAGGTTTATATTGGTTGGTGTCGCTAATGTAAAAAGATGTTTTGGTTATTTCGAATTTTTTTAAAAAATAAACCCGCGGTAATCAGCCGCGGGTTCTTTCATCAATCAAAAAACGAACAGTTATGTTTTGTAACTGTTGTTACTGTAATTTAGTCGTAATTATTGTTAATTACTATCCTAAATAAGTCTTTAATATTTTACTTCTAGACGTATGTTTTAATCTACGAATAGCTTTTTCTTTAATTTGTCTTACACGCTCACGAGTTAAATCGAAAGTCTCACCAATTTCTTCAAGAGTCATTGGGTGTTGATTACCTAACCCAAAGTATAAACGAATAACGTCGGCTTCACGAGGCGTTAATGTCTCTAGGGCACGTTCAATTTCTGTACGTAAAGATTCGTGCAATAATTCCTTATCAGGATTTGGTGATTCTCCAGAATTCAATACATCATACAAGTTAGAATCTTCACCTTCTACTAAGGGAGCATCCATACTTACGTGACGTCCTGAGTTTTTCATGGACTCTTTTACATCATTAATTGTCATATCCAATTCCTTTGCAATTTCTTCAGCCGAAGGTGGACGTTCATGACTTTGCTCTAAAAATGCAAAAGTTTTATTTATTTTATTGATGGAACCAATTTTATTTAATGGTAATCGCACAATACGAGATTGTTCAGCTAATGCTTGAAGAATCGATTGGCGAATCCACCAAACCGCATACGATATAAATTTAAATCCACGAGTTTCATCAAAACGTTGTGCTGCTTTAATTAAACCTAAGTTACCCTCATTAATTAAATCAGGTAATGTAAGTCCTTGGTTTTGGTACTGTTTAGCCACAGATACAACGAAACGTAAATTAGCTTTTGTTAACTTTTCTAAAGCGATTTGATCACCAGCTTTAATGCGTTGAGCTAATTCTACTTCTTCGTCGGCTGTAATTAAATCAACCTTACCAATTTCCTGTAGGTATTTATCTAACGAAGCGGTTTCTCTATTAGTAACCTGCTTCGTAATTTTAAGTTGTCTCATCTAAAGTTCTCCTGTATTAAATTGTGAATAAAATAGGTCGTTCAATAGTTATACGTAAGAATAACAGTTTTTGTTACAAAAAAATTCAAAATAATTGCTATTTCTTATATTTATGACTCGAAATTGATTAAAAAGTCACTTATATGTGTTAATCATTTAAATTAAAAGCTTACTACTTTTATCAATACGGACCAATAAAAGGCAAAGTAAGTTTTATTCCAGACAGAAAAGAAAAGGATAATAATTTTTATGTGCATGTAGATTTACCTAAGAATCATAGATTTAATTTACGGTCAGGGTATTCTGTACAAGGCGATATCATTTTAAATAAAATGATATTAGGTAGATATATTATTAAAAAATTATTCGAAAAGTACGACAATCAATTCACCACACAAAAACCGCCACCTGTAAAACAAGAGTTTAATTAGTTCAGTTTTAAATTTTAATTAAATAATTAGGCGTTAGGTTTATGCTTTCCAGCATCTCTTCAGTATATTTATAATGACCGCGTACAGTAATGATTCTAAAACGAGACGATTTTAAATTACTAATAGTGTTCAAAAACAACCACTTCGATTTTAATAGTCTTGGTTTTTCGGATTTTAAGCTAATATCAAAATAATGCTTTCGACCCTCTTTGGTTGCAACAATATCTGGAGTTATACTAATATCGCTACCCGCTTTTATAAATGATTTCGGAGTTTCATAACCTTCAATATCGGCTTTAATATTTTCAAACCCTCTATTTTCTAGATAGGTAATTGAACTTTCTACTACGTCGGTGTTATTTATTTTATCTTCTTGTATCATAATTCATAAGATAATGAAAATCAACACATAAGCAAATAATTAACAAGGTTTAACTTTTGGAAGTACCTGAGTTACTCAAAATCAAATGCGTCATTATCAATAATAATGCGATCTCGTAATCTATTAATTTTTTGGTGCATTCTATTGAAAAATAGAGAACGGTCCTTCTCTCCTGCATTAACCAATAATTTGGAAATGCTCATTTGTTTCTCAAAGAACTCATGCATGAGTTCGCAAGTTGGCTGGTGTTCAATTTTAAAATAACTTATTACTGTAAAAGGAGTAAAAAATACCTTTTGATGTGGAGTTTTCACCATAACGGTGTTACTCATTGTATGTATATCATTTATATAAAGATTGTAGATTGATTTATTTTTTGAACCAACTAAACATTGCTGGATAGCTTGTTTTTCAATAAGGTGTACAACATCTTCAATATCTTTACAAATTAGTAAAGCGAGTTCTTTTGAGAGCGCGCCAGATTCAAAATAATAGAGTACTTGCTGCAAAGAACCATTAATAGTTGTGTTATTCCATATTTCAGTAATATTTATGTCTTTATATACTTGTCCTAATTTAAAAGCATTTTCTAGCAGAGAGTCTGGAATGTTTTTTATGAAATGATCAAACGAAATTTTATTTCGAGTCATTTCTGGATCTACATCTTTTAACCAAACATACATTTTGTAGCGCGACAAGTACGAATCTTTTAAAGTGTGAAAAAGTGGAATGTCTTTAGCTGAATAAATTATGGTCGCACTTTTTAGTTTTGTTAATGGGTATACGTTGTTATAAGATTGTTTTAGCCACATTTCTAAACCCACAATGTTATGGATTGGTGGCGATAAGTCTGCAAGAATGGTTGTACTACTTCCAACCTCAAATAACTTATTTAATGAAATTTTATAATGTTTTGCGAGTTTAACTCCTTCTTCTAATGAAATACTTGTTTTTTGGTTGATTCTTCTATAAGCAGCATCGTAGCCAATATCTAGTACCGAAGCAATTTCGTCAACAAATGAAGTGTTATTATTGGATTTAGACTTTAAATATTTAATAAATAATTCTTGCATTTTTTCAAAAATTGCAAGTAGGAAGTAGAATGGTTTTGTGAAAATTAAGAAAAATAAATGAGTTTTTCAGACTATTTACGATATGCCTATGTGATTTTTACAACTAATTTTAAGTTATTAATCAATTGCATATCAGTTGCTAAGCAGTTTTTGTGTGATATTTAAATCAATTTATTATGAAAACAATTAAATATATTATTATCACCGCTCTTTTGATGCAAGGTGTTTGTGTTTATACCCAAACAGAAACAAATAGTTTATTCATTCGTGTATTTTCAGAATCAAGAAAAAAAATAGCTAAAGGTAAAATTGTGTTTATGAACGATAGTATTTTGTGTTTGAAAAGAGGTCAAAAAAAGCAGAATATTCAAGTGAAGGATATCTGGCGAATTAAAACGAAACGATCTGAAGGGAATAGTGTTTTAGCATCTACAGCAACAGGCGCAACTATTGGAATAGTATTGGGAGTTGCAACCGCAGATCCATCTGATTGGTGGGGTTACACAGCAGGCGAAGGCGCAATAGCTTTTGGGAGCTTAGGAGCTATTGGAGGAGCTGCAATAGGAGGAATCTCCAGTGCGTTTAAAAACTCTGAAACTTATGTTATAAATGGAGATATTGATAAATGGAGGCTTTTTAAAGAAATGATTGAGAAGGTAAAGTATAAATAAATATACCTAAACAAATAAAAGCCCGTTTCAAATTGAAACGGGCTTGTTATTAAGATTTGAAAAAAGAAACTAATCCTCTTTTTTGTTGTCTCTTGGCCTTCTATCGTCACGACGGTTGTCGCGTCCACGATTATCTCTACCTCGGTTATCACGACCTCGATTATCTCTATTGTTATCTCTTGGTGGTCTTGCTACATAACCTTCTGGTTTTTCTAATAAAGCTTTACGAGATACTTTTTCTTTACGTGTTTTTGGATCAACTCCAAAATACTTCACGTTAAATACGTCTCCCATATTTACTACATCAGAAACATTTTCAGTACGTTCCCAAGCTAATTCACTTACGTGCAACAAAACCTCATTTCCTGGAGCCTGAATATATTCAACAACAGCTCCAAAATCTAACATTTTAATTACTTTAACTTCGTAAGTACCTCCAACTTCAGGCTTGAACAATAAAGAATCTATTTTTGCCATTACAGCATCAATACCTTTACTTCCAACACCTAAAACTTCTACAACACCTTCTTCTGTAACTGGGTCTTCATTAATTACAATAGTCGTATCGGTTTCTTTTTGTAATTCTTGAATTACTTTTCCACCAGGACCAATTAATGCGCCAATAAATTCATTAGGAATACGTCTAGTTACCATTGTAGGTGCGTGTTCTTTAACTTCAGCATTAGGTGTAGCAATGGTCTCAGTAATTTTATCTAAGATATGTAAACGACCATCACGAGCTTGTTTTAAGGCATTTACTAAAATCTCGTAACTTAATCCTTTTACTTTTATATCCATTTGGCAAGCCGTTATACCATCAGCTGTACCTGTTACTTTAAAGTCCATATCACCTAAATGATCTTCATCACCTAAAATATCAGATAAAACAGCATATTTTCCAGAATCGGCATCAGAAATTAATCCCATGGCAATACCAGAAACAGGCTTTTTTAATTGAACACCAGCATCCATCATCGCCATAGTTCCAGCACAAACCGTTGCCATTGAAGAAGAACCATTAGATTCTAAAATCTCTGAAACGATACGTACAGTGTACGGGCAATCTTCAGGAACCATACCTTTTAATGCACGCTGTGCTAAATTTCCATGTCCTACTTCACGGCGCGAAGTCCCACGAATTGGTCTTGCTTCACCGGTTGAAAAAGGAGGGAAGTTGTAATGTAAATAAAAACGCTCTTCACCTTCAAAAGATGGCATATCAATTTGGTTTGCTTCTCTACTTGTACCTAAAGTAACCGTAGCTAAAGCTTGAGTTTCTCCTCGTGTAAAAATTGAAGAACCATGGGTTGATGGTAAATAATCTACCTCACACCAAATTGGTCTAATTTCGTCAGTTTTTCTACCATCTAAACGTAAACCTTCATTTAATGTTAAATCTCTAACTGCTGCTTTTTCAGCTTTACTGTAGTATTTAGAAACTAAATCACCAATATCTTCTAACTCTTCTTCAGAGAATGAAGCTTTTATTTCTTCTTTTATTTCTGCAAATGCAGCACTACGTTCATGTTTTGCAGAACCTGCTTTAGCAACAGCATATACTTTGTCATATGCCATATCATGAATTTTCTTAGCCAAATCTTCATCTTCGCGTTCTGGATCGTACTCACGTACTTCTTTTTTACCGAAAGCTTCAGCTAATTTTACTTGAGCAGCACATTGTACTTTAATTGCTTCATGTGCAAACTTTATAGCTTCAGTCATTTCTTCTTCAGAAATCTCATTCATTTCACCTTCAACCATCATTACAGAATCAGCCGAAGCTCCAATCATCATATCGATGTCAGATTCTTCTAATTGTGATCTTGTTGGATTGATAATAAATTCGCCATTTACACGACCAACTCTGGCTTCAGAAATTGGGCATTCAAAAGGGAAATCAGATAATTGAATTGCTGCAGATGCGGCTAAACCTGCCATAGCATCTGGCATAACATCATCATCATGAGACATTAATTGAATCATCACCTGAGTTTCAGAATGATAATCTTTTGGGAATAACGGACGTAAAACACGGTCTACCAAACGCATAGTTAAAACTTCACCATCACTTGGTCTAGCTTCTCTTTTAAAGAAACCGCCAGGGTATCTACCAGCAGCTGCAAATTTTTCACGATAATCTACTGTTAAAGGTAAAAAGTCCACATCGGCTTGTTTGTAATTGGAAACAACTGTACACAAAAGCATACATTTTCCAGATTGCACAACAACACTACCATGAGCTTGTTTTGCTAATTTTCCGGTTTCAATAGAAATTTCTCTACCGTCACCAAGGTCTATAACCTCTTTAAAAACTTTTGGAATCATAAATTTTTTCTTGTAATTCAAGTATAATCATACTCAAATCATGTTAAACAATGGTCGTTGTGTTGTGTGTAGTTGTTGTGTGTGCGACTTTAAAGTCTTGACCAATGAAAAACTGTTTGTTCCGATTTCGCCTCGGAATCTAGCTTCTTCTAAAACGTTCTTTAAACTCTTACGCTGGAGTTGTTTTATTGGGCGTTACCCACAAGGGGTCGGGCTTTTCGCTATATCTTTTTTGCAGAAAAAGCAAAAAAGGATGCCACTACAATCCCTAACGCAAAAACAAAAAAGAGGCTAGAAATAGCCTCTTTTTTATAAATATTATTTTCTTAAATTTAATTCTTTTACTATGGCACGATATCTTAAGATATCTTTCTTAGTTAAGTAATCTAGTAAAGCACGACGCTTTCCTACTAATTTCACTAAAGAACGCTCAGTATTATAATCTTTACGATTATTTTTTAAATGCTCAGTTAAGTGATTAATTCTATGCGTAAATAACGCAATTTGTCCTTCTGCACTTCCAGTATCGTTCTTTCCTTTACCGTGTTTTGCGAAAAGTTTTTCTTTTGCTTCTTTTGCTAAATACATGCTAATATTATTGTAAATGATTGTTATGTACACGAAAGCCTTTCTTTCGAGCGGCAAAGATAGGTATTTTTTATAATTAAACAAGACTTCTTTTTCTGTAAAATTTTTATTAAATTAACATGAAAATACTTAATATCCATGGATAAAATATTTACCAATGCCATAGATACCAATTTATTACCCGAAATTTTTAACAATGCCTATCATGGTATTGCAATTGTGGGTTTAGATGGAAAGTGGTTATTAGTAAGTAAAAGTTTGTGCGATATATTGGGTTATACAGAAAATGAGCTGTTAAGTCTTACTTTCCAAGATATCACGCATAAAGAAGATATACCTTTAGATTTACGTCAATTAAATCAACTTCTAAAAGGTGAAATAGAAAACTACAAAATGCAGAAGCGCTATTTTACCAAAAATGGGGACCTCATTTGGGCGCAATTATCGGTTTCTCTAGTTCGAGATGAAGAAAATAAACCAAAATATTTTATTTCACAAGTACAAGATATTACCAAGCGTAAGCGTAAAGACAATAATAGAGCTATAATTGCAAAAGTTATAAAAGAGCAAAATCAGCGCCTATTAAATTTCTCAAGAATAATTACTCACAATTTAAAAACTCATGCAGGGAATTTAGATAATTTAACAAAATTTGTTGAAGAAGAAATCCCTGAAACTTCAACCAATGAGAGTTTTAAAGTATTAAAACAAGCGGTTCAAAATTTACAAGATACCGTCGCGCACCTTACAGAAATAGCTAAATTTTCCAAATACGATAAATCTCAACTTAGACCATTAAATTTATATGATTATGCTGTAAATGCCATTTACAACATAGCATCTTTGGCAAAAAATAATAATTGTGAGATTGAGAATTTAATCGAAAAAGATGTAAAAG
Source organism: Algibacter luteus (assembly GCF_900141715.1). Classification (GTDB taxonomy): domain Bacteria; phylum Bacteroidota; class Bacteroidia; order Flavobacteriales; family Flavobacteriaceae; genus Arenitalea; species Arenitalea lutea. Next base: position 56,197 of record NZ_FQYK01000007.1, read on the forward strand.
TTATTGGTATTGAGGCTTATCTAGACAGCATATTATTAAATCTGCTAACAAATGCTATTAAATACCGAGAAGAATCTAGAACAGGGCATATTATTTTAAAAACCAAATTAAAAAATAATCGAATTGTTTTGACCGTACAAGATAACGGCATGGGCATTGACTTAAAAAAACATGGAAAAAAAATGTTTTCGCTTTATCAAACCTTCCATAATCATAGCGATTCCACAGGTGTCGGTTTATTTATCACAAAAAATCAAGTTGAGACTATTGGAGGTCGAATCAAGGTGAAAAGTAAAGTAGGTAAAGGTTCTAAGTTTATGGTTTATTTCAGACCAGGTTAGTTTAATTGCTCAATTTCAAAAAAAAAGAGTCGGTAATTTTACCGACTCTTTTTTTTTATATTTATACTACATTTTATTTTCTTAGAGGTTGATTCAATATCAAATCTAAATATTTATTTACCTTGTCTTTAAGCTCTTTACGCAGCGTTATAAAGTCAAGAAACCCGTGTTCTAGTAAAAATTCTGAAGTTTGGAATCCTTCTGGTAACTCCTTTCCAGTTGTATCTCTTACAATACGTGGTCCAGCGAATCCTATTAAAGCTCCAGGCTCTGCAATATTAATATCGCCTAACATAGCAAAAGAAGCCGTAGTTCCTCCTGTTGTTGGGTCGGTACATAATGAAATGTAAGGCAATTGAGCATCGGCTAATTGCGCTAATTTTACAGATGTTTTGGCTAATTGCATCAATGAAAATGCAGCTTCCATCATTCTAGCTCCTCCAGATTTTGATATAACCATTAAAGGCAATTTGTTTTTAAGCGCATAATCTGCCGCTCGAGCAATTTTTTCACCTACAACACTTCCCATAGATCCGCCAATAAAAGCAAAATCCATACAAGCTACCACCAATTCTTTACCTTTAGATTTTCCAACAGCACATCTAACCGCATCTTTTAGTTTGGTTTTCTTCTGTGCAGCTTTTAAACGATCTGGATATTTTTTGGTGTCTTCAAATTTAAGAGGGTCTTTAGATTCTAGATTTGCATCTAACTCCTTAAATTTATTATCGTCAAAAAGAATTTCAAAATATTCTCTACTACCAATTCTTACATGGTACCCGTCTTCTGGACTAACGTAATAGTTTTTTTCTAACTCTTCAGTATCAACAATTTTACCCGTTGGAGATTTATACCACAGTCCTTTTGGGGTGTCTTTTTTCTCTTCGGTAGTTGTTGTAATTCCTTTTGTTTTTCTTTTAAACCAAGACATATATTGATTTATTTTTTAAGTTTTTACGATTTTTTGATTTATAATAAATCTAAAAATCATGGATTTTGGTTAGTTGATTTTTGCGTTTGCAAAGTGTACAAAATTACTATTTTTATTAATCAAACTCAAAATTTGTGACTCCAATCTCGAATCATTAAATATAGTAAAAATTAAAATCCTGCTCTAAACTAACTTAGTTAGTTGTAAAACAGGATTTTATATATTATTTGTGTTAAAGAATCAAAGCAATGTTTCTTTCCGTTAACATTCGGGAAAGAATTAAAAATTCAACCCTTAACAAACGCCCTAATATTATAGAGTATTTACATTGTTTAAATCTTCAAAAGCCTTTTTTAAACGCTCCACAAAAGTTTTTTCGCCTTCACGTAACCAAACTCTTGGGTCATAATATTTTTTGTTAGGAACATCGTCTCCATCTGGGTTTCCAATTTGTCCTTTTAAATAATCAGCTTTAGAGTTCATATAATCTCTAATACCACTCATAAATGCATATTGTAAATCGGTGTCGATATTCATTTTAATCACTCCGTAGCTAATACCCTCACGAATTTCTTCAACTGTAGAACCAGATCCGCCGTGGAATACAAAATCGATATGATTATGCTCTACACCGTATTTTTTCGAGATATATTCTTGAGAATTTTTTAAGATTTTTGGAGTTAACTTGACATTTCCTGGTTTGTAAACACCATGTACATTACCAAAAGCCGCAGCAATAGTAAATTGATCGCTTACTTTACTTAATTCTTCGTAAGCATAAGCCACCTCTTCAGGTTGTGTGTATAATTTAGAATCATCAACATCGGTATTATCCACACCATCTTCTTCACCACCTGTAATACCAAGTTCTATTTCTAAAGTCATGCCCATTTTAGACATTCTTTCTAAATATTGCTTACAAATTTCGATGTTTTCTTCAATTGGCTCCTCTGAAAGGTCAATCATATGTGAACTGAATAATGATTTTCCAGTTTCTTTATAATGTACTTCACTAGCATCTAATAATCCATCAATCCATGGCAGTAATTTTTTAGCACAATGGTCTGTATGTAAAATAACAGTAACACCGTAAGCTTCAGCTAAGGTATGTACATGTTTTGCTCCAGCAACTGCTCCTGCAATGGCTGCTTTTTGCCCATCGTTGCTTAAACCTTTACCTGCATTAAATTGTGCACCACCATTAGAGAATTGTATAATTACAGGCGCATTTAAATCTCTAGCCGTTTCTAAAACGCCATTTATAGTGTCTGACCCTATTACGTTTACTGCTGGTAACGCATAGTTATTAGCTTTTGCGTGGTTGAAAATAGCTTGTACTTCTTTGCCTGTAGCAACCCCTGGTTTTATGTTGTGTCCCATTACTTATGTTTTAAATTTAATTAGTGATTAGTAAAATTCAAAAGTAATCAATTTTATAATAATTAGTGTCGGTTTTTACCTTTGAAAGCGTAAAGTTTGACTAAAACGTTTTAGTAGAATTTTGAGTTTAGTGACTTGTTATTATGAGTTTTACAGTGGTAATAAATAAGTTTAAATAGTGATAAAGGTAGAAACTGTATCTATTAAAAAGGGTAGTTGATACCAATATTATAAACAGCGTTGGTAAAGTTAAAGTCGTTTAACCACCTGTTACCCTCACTGTAAGAGGGGTCGTAGGATTTGAAACCAACATCAAATCTGAATATAAAAAAACTAAAATCGTATCGTAACCCAAAGCCAGAACCAACCGCAATGTCTTTTAATGAATTAAACCCTGAAAAAGTGGCAGCATCATCTTCAACATTGTCTAAAACATTCCAAATATTTCCGGCGTCAACGAAAATAGCGCCATTTAAATCGCCAAAAACATTGAATCGTTGTTCTACACTAAAAGCTAGTTTAAAATTAGCTTCATTGAACTCGTTCGTAGATTCAGAGCTTCCAGGACCTAAATTATAGGCACTCCACGCACGATTATCGTTAGGTCCACCGGCAAAGAAACTCTTTGCAAACGGAATACTGTTGGAGTTGCCATATGGAATAGCTATACCCACAAATCCTCTAGCTGCAAGTACATTTTTTTTGCCTAAATCCCAGTGTTTAATATAATCAAGTTCGGTTTTAACGTATTGGGAATAGGCAACATCAAGAAATTGATAACGACCTTCATCATCTTTTTTCAATCCTAAAAGTTTTGAAGTGCTAGCTAATACATTGCCTGCCAATTCAAGTTTTGCTCGAAAAATAGAAAAATCATTATCAAATAAATTCGTTCTATCATCTTTTGAATAACTAAAACTAGACGATAAAATTAAGTTGTTTTCTGTTAATCTGTTTTTACGTTCGCTGATGCCCGAAACGGCTTGATAGTCGGTTGAATTACTTGATTCATAGTTGGTATCACTCAAAACTAAATCGATAAAATCGTCTGCTTTTTCCTCTATTAAACTTTCAGCTCCAGCTTCATTTGTTGAAATATATTCTGAAGGAGTATTATAAGAGTCGAGTGCAATATCTTCCAAACTATCAAAGGCATTGGTATAAACACTAAAGTAATTATTTGGGTTTTTATTGTTTACAAATTGAATATTAAACAAGTCTAATCTGTTTGTAACCTTGGTGCTGGGATACCAATTATAACTAAAATTACCACTAAAAGTTTGCTTATCTAATCCTATGTTGGTTTGACTAGTGGTAGCTAAGCCAATACTTGTACTAGGAGACATGTATTTTGGAATGATGTTTTCTGTATAAAACGGAGAAAACAATCTTGGGATGGTTAATTTTACGTTTAAACCATATTCTACGATATCAAAAAACGGGTCGCCTTTTTCTCGAGCATCTTCAGATGCACCAATAGAACCAATACCCGATAACGACAAGGTTTCAGCGCCTTTAAAAATATTTCTAATTTGTAAACTTGGGTTAAGCGAAAAACCTACTTGCTGAATATTACTTTGCGATACATCGGCACTAAAATTTAAATTAAACTTTTTTAAAGGCGACAGTCGAATGGTATCTGTTAATGTGTTATCTGGATTCTCAAAATATTCAATATTAGGATATTTAAACGTACGAAGCTCAGTTAAATAACGATAGGTTCTAGTTCGGTCTATGTTTCGATAAACCGCTCCTGGAGATATAAAAATAGCATCTGTAATGGCCTTTGGTCTATATCGCATTTTACCATAACTGAACAATTTATAACCACCATACGACACCGAATCTTGAAAGGGTTTGTTTCGGTTTTCATAACTATAATCGGTAATAATATTGACATCACTAATTCTATAAACTTTAAAAGGTTCTCGTCGTATAGAATCTGGAGTTCTTATGGCTCTGTCTTGTATTTTAATGCCAACATTTACTTTTTTGTTGGTGCCTATAGTATCCATTTCAAAGGTGATATAATCTTGATTGAAATGATAAATACCAGAATTTAATAATTCATTTGATATGCGTTCGCGCTCTTGTTCAAAATTTGTTACTCGATATTGTTCTCCAGTTTTTATTAATGCATTTTTCTCAAACCTTTTGTACAAGGAATCAATAATTGGCGACTTTATAGTTTCTGTTATTGAATCTATTAAAAAGGCTTGTTTTGTTGCGACTTCGTAGGTTATTTGGGCACGTTTATTATCTTTTTTTTCAATATTATAGTCTGCTTCAACATCAAACCACCCATTGCTTATGTAATAATCTTTAAGTCTACCAACCGATCGTTTGGTTTTTTCTTCATTAACAATAACCGGGGCTTCTCCGGTTTCTTTAAGCCAATTATTAAAACCAACTGCAGTCTTTTTAAGCTTATCTACTTGCTTTTGCGAAAAACGTTTAGTTAGTTTTTCTCTTCGTTTAGGTTTTTTATCTAACCAAGATTCAAAAAGAGAATCTCGATTCGGTCTGGCCTTATTGTAAATATGGAGGCGAAGTGGAATACCGGCTATTTTTCTGTTGGGTTTTTGATATAGTAAATTGTTTATGGTTTCGGTATTATCTTTTTTCTCATTAACAACAACAGTCGTGTTAGTTAGTAAATACTCGTCTTCAGCAACTCTTTTCACTGCGTTACAAGAGTATAAATAACCTGCAAGTAATGCTAAAATTAATATTTTTGAGAGCTGTTTTTTCAAATGAAATTAATAGTTAATTTAAGTTTTAGACTTTTAAAGACGTCAGTATTTGTAAGTTTGTAATTGAAATGTTGATAATCGATTCAAAAATACATTATTTAAACATAAAAAATATAAATGCTTTCTAAAAGTCAAATAAAATTAATAACGAGTTTAAAGCAAAAAAAATATAGACAACAGCATGGTTTTTTTGTTGTTGAAGGAATTAAAACAATAAAAGAATTATTGCATTCAGATTTTAAGCTTCACTTATTATTTACTACAGAATCGTTCAATATTAATGCCAAAGATGAAGTTTTAATCACGGAAGTAGATTTAAAGCGCATTAGTTTTTTAAAGACCCCAAATAAAGCACTTGCAATTTTTAAAATACCAGAATTTAAAGCTATAGAACAGTCTGGTCTTATTGTTGCTCTTGATGCCATAAGAGATCCTGGAAATCTAGGTACCATTATTAGATTATGTGATTGGTTTGGTGTTAAGGAGTTGGTTTGCAGTAAAGAAACTGTAGATTGTTATAACCCCAAGGTTATTCAGGCAACTATGGGTTCAATTACACGAGTAAATATTTCTTATGTTGATTTGGTTTCGTTTTTAAAAGAAGGCAATTTACTTGTTTTCGGTGCGTTTATGGAAGGTGAAAATGTTTATAAAACTACACTCCCTGAAAAAGGTATTTTAGTGATGGGTAACGAAGCCAATGGCATTTCAAACGAAGTTGAAAAGTTTGTAACAGAAAAAATATCAATTCCAAGGTTTGGAGATGTTCAAGCAACCGAAAGTTTAAATGTAGCTACAGCAACTGCTATTTTATTAAGCGAATTTTGCAGACGATTCTAAAATAACAATCACGTAACAAATTAAAAATAATTATTGATTCTTTTTTACTTGTAGCTTATTGAAACGTAAAGTTTATAAAAACACCACGTGTCTGCATACCTGCTATATTACTTGTCCAAGGGCTATTAGGGTCGTTATCTCTAACTAATTCATCGTTAATTCCGAAAAGCCCACGAATAGAAGGTGTAAATTTAAAGTTGTACAAATAGAAGTCGATACCAAAACCTAATTCGTAGAAAATAGAATTTTTGGTTGTTCTAAATTGTCCGTTGCTATTGTCTTCAGGGTTGTTTTCGTTGCTAGATAGATTGAGTGCTGTTGAAAACCCGCCAACAATAAAAGGTTTAAAATTATTAACTCGTTTCGTCGATACTTTTAATAATAAAGGGATATGGATGTATGTCGATTTTACCTCTCTTACTAAATCTGAAGCTTTAACATCTGGTTCGTTTTGAAACCATTCTTGCCCATAATATAATTCTCGAGTCGTAATAAGTAAACCAGGTTCTAAACGCAAATCAATAAAACTATTTATACGTAAATTACCAATAAGACCAACGCTAAAGCCTGGGCTTCGTTTTACATATATATCGCGTAAATCGGTGTTATAGTCAAAATTAAAATCGTAATTATTAATGCCTAAAAAGTACCCCCAGCGTAACAAATTGTTATCGGTAGATCCTCGTCCTTGGTTGGCGTCATAGGTCACTTTTTCTTTCTTAAATAACTGAGCGTTAGAAGTTTCTATGATGAATAAAAAAGAAATAAAGGCAAAAAAATACTTCATATAATTACTTAGACGATTTATAAATAGTTGCAACACCAAAGGTTTGAGGGAAATCTTCAACATTTATAAACCCAATATTACGTAAAATATTGTTTAAGGCTTCTCCATATGGAAATACGGATGCAGAATCACTTAAATATTTATAGGCACTTCGGTCTTTAGAAAAGGCTTTACCAATAAGCGGTAAAATATTTTTGGTGTAAAACTTATAACCCTGTTTGAATGGTGTTTTTGTGGGAACAGAGGTTTCTAAAATCACAAATGTTCCATGAGGTTTTAAAACTCGGTATATTTCTTTCAAACCGTTTTCAAGAGTTTCAAAGTTTCTCACACCAAAAGCAACGGTAATAGCATCAAATGAATCATCTTCAAAAGGCATGTTTTCAGAATCACCTAAAACCATTTCAATTTTAGATTCTAATGATTTTTTGTTAATTTTTTGTTTCCCAATTTCAAGCATACCACTGCTAATATCCAAACCTACAATTTTAGTTGCATTGGTTTCAGCAAGATTTATAGCTAAATCGCCGGTGCCAGTAGCGATATCTAAAACAGTGTCAGGATTCGACTTTTTAACTATTTCAACAACTCTTTTCCGCCATTTAATATCAATACCAAAAGATATCACGCGGTTCAAACCATCATAATCACCAGAAATGTTGTCAAACATTTGGGTAACCTGTTCTTTTTTACCTAAGTCGCTGTTTTTATAAGGCTTTACTTTCGACAAATCTTAAATTTTTTCAGCAAATATAATCTTTTAAGAAAGCTAAACATAATAAGAATTCTAAATATTATAATAATCAATTTCCATCTTCAATATTTATTTTATACTATCTTTGCTATACTTTTTATGATAATTAAATAATGAAAATAATTATTGCTGGTGCTGGTGAAGTAGGATTTCATTTAGCAAAATTATTGTCTTACGAATCCCAAGAGATTACTTTAATAGACATAGATAAAGAAAGCTTAGCATACGCAGATACGCATTTAGATATTAAAGTTTTAAGAGGAGATACAACCTCAATTGCTATTTTAAAGGAAGCTAAAATAGACGTCTGCGATTTATTCATTGCCGTAACAGCAATTGAAACTACCAATATTACCGTTTGTGTTTTAGCGAAACAGTTAGGTGCAAAAAAAACCATAGCAAGAATTACCAATACCGAGTTTATAAATTTTAAAGATGAAGTCGGGTTTACAAAATTTGGTATAGATGAATTAATTTCTCCCGAATCGTTGGCAGCAGCAGAAATTGAACTGTCATTAAAACAATCTTCCTTTAATGAAACTTACGAGTTTGAAGATGGTGCGCTTACTATGGTTGGATTAACACTTTCTAGTTCTGCCTCTTTTGTTGGTAAAATGGTGAAGGAAGCAGCCGAAATTTTACCAGAAATTCATTTTATTCCTATAGCTATTCAACGATTTGGCACACAATATACTATCATTCCAAGAGGAGATACTGAATTTAAACGAGGCGATAATGTGGTATTTATAACCTCTGAGGGTGGAGCCGAAGAACTTTGTAAACTTACAGGAAAAGATAATACAGATATTAAAGATGTTATGATTCTGGGCGGAAGCCAAATAGGTTTTAAATCGGCCAGAGATTTAAGCGATAAAGGTTTTAATGTTAAACTTTTAGAAGCGAATAAAGAACGTGCTTTTGATATTGCTGACGATTTACCAAATGTATTGGTTATTCAAAGTGACGGACGAAATGTAGATATTCTTGATGAAGAAAATATAAGTGGTATGGATGCTTTTATTGCGGTTGGCGATAATTCTGAAACCAACATCATGTCATGCCTTGTAGCTAAATCAAAAGGAGTTAAGAAAACCATTGCACTTGTTGAAAACATGGATTATTTCGAGCTTTCGCATTCTGTTGGTATTGAAACTTTAATCAACAAAAAACTACTTGCTGCAAATAACATTTTCAGATATATTAGAAAAGGCGAAGTGCTTGCAATGACAAAGTTGAGCAACATGAATGCTGAAATACTAGAGTTTGAGGTAAAAGCTTCTTCGTCTATATGCAATAAATACATAAAAAATATCGACTTCCCTAGATCTGCAATTATTGGTGGTGTTATTAGAAACGACGAAGGTGTTATTGCTTTAGGCGATTTTAAGATTCAAGAAGGTGATAAGGTTGTAGTTTGCAGTTTATTACAATCCATTAAAGGTGTTGAAAAACTTTTCCGTTAGTATGCGCAAATCCATGAAGCTTAATTACAAAATTATTTTCCATTTTTTGGGATTGCTCATGTTGTTTAATGGTGGTTTTATGCTTTTGTCTTCTTTGGTAAGTTATATTTATAAAGATGGTGTATCACTTCAAATATTTTTAGCAGGTCTTGCTACCTTATTCTTAGGAGCTATCGCTATGGTTTTTACAAAAAATCATACCAAAGAAATGAATAAGCGCGAGGGCTATATCGTCGTTAGTTTTGGTTGGATTATCATGTCACTTTCAGGAACGTTGCCGTATGTTTTTACAGAAAGTATTCCAAGTTTTACAAATGCTTTTTTCGAAACCATGTCGGGTTATACAACAACTGGAGCTTCAATTTTAAACGATATTGAAGCAGTGCCAAAAGGTGTATTGTTCTGGCGAAGTTTAACACATTGGATAGGAGGTATGGGTATTATTGTTTTAGCCATTGCCATTTTACCATTGCTAGGTATTGGAGGAATGCAGCTTTTTGCTGCCGAAGCTCCTGGTCCAAATGCCGATAAATTGCACCCCAGAATTACCGATACAGCAAAACGCCTTTGGTTAATTTATTTTGGTTATACCGCTGCAGAAACTTTATTGCTAAGTGCTGCAGGTATGTCGTTTTTCGATGCTATAAATCATGCGCTTTGTACACTATCTACAGGTGGGTTTTCAACCAAAAATGCGAGTGTTGCTTATTGGAATAGCCAGCCAATAATTCAATACATCATCATCCTGTTTATGTTTTTAGCAGGTACAAACTTTGTATTAAGTTATTTTGCGTTTAAAGGTAAAGTTCAAAAAGTTATAAACGACGAGGAGTTCAAACTCTACTTCAAGTTTGTAGCTATATTTACAATAATAGCGGCATTAATTATATATTTCAGAGCCGATGTTTCGGCGTCTTCAGTAAATCATCCTATGGTTTGGGGTGAGGGCGAAAGCGCCTTTAGGCATGCCTTATTTCAAGTACTTGCTATTATAACAACTACAGGTTTTGTAACTGCCGACTATACCATGTGGACCCCCTTTTTGGTGGTCTTCTTTTTCGGATTAATGTTTCTAGGTGGTTCTGCAGGAAGTACCTCAGGAGGTGTAAAAGTAGTACGTCATTTAATCCTAATTAAAAACGGATTTTTAGAGTTCAAACGCACCCTACACCCAAGTGCTATCTTGCCAGTTCGCTATAACAAACGCGCCATATCTGGCGATATCGTATTTAATATCCTAGGGTTTTTCATCCTTTACATGCTCTCTTTCATTATTGGTTCTTTGGGCTTCTCTATTTTGGGCATCGAGTTTAAATCTGCCATCGGTTTAGCGGCCTCGACATTAGGTAATGTAGGTCCTGCTTTAGGCGATTATGGCCCTATAAACAACTACGCACCACTGCCATCCTTAGGTAAATGGTGGGCATCATTTTTAATGCTAATAGGGCGTTTAGAGCTCTTTACCGTCCTCATTTTATTCACCCCATTTTTCTGGAGAAATAGATAATAAGTTGGCTCCTGTTATTTGGGCGCCTGCCTGCCGATGGGCAGGTTACCGCAAGGGTCGGGCTTTTCATTACTAGTTTTGGCTCGATGCGCGCCTCGCCAAAAGCTAACCATTACAATCCCTAACGCGAGTGTTTCGTGTTAGTTTTCACAAATTAGAAATATCTTAAAACAAAAAAAAGCCACTATTTTAGTGACTTTTTTTGTTTTGTGTTATATCAACTTAACTAACGGCATCTTTAATTCGTTTAATAGCTTCAATTATTTGTTCTTGCGAAGCAGCATAAGAAATTCTAATACAATCAGGATTTCCGAAGGCTTCGCCGGTAACTGTTGCAACAAGTGCTTCTTCTAATAAATATAAAGAAAAATCAGTTGCATTATTAATCTTCTTTCCTCTTAAAGTTTTACCAAAAAAATAGGTAACGTCAGGGAAAATATAAAAGGCGCCATCTGGAGTGTTAGATTTAAATCCTTCAATCTCGTTAACTAATTTTAAAATTAAATCTCGACGTACCTTAAATTCATCAATCATGTATTGTACACGAGAAGCCGGTTCATTTAAAGCTGTAATTACCGCACGTTGTGCAATACAGTTGGCGCCACTAGTTATTTGTCCTTGCATTTTGTTACAAGCTCTAGCAATTTTTTCAGGAGCACCAAGGTATCCAATACGCCATCCAGTCATGGCAAAAGCTTTCGATACACCGTTTACTGTAATGGTATTGTTGTACATATCATCAAACTCTGCAATACTTGCATGTCCTTCACCATAGTTTATGTGTTCATATATTTCATCAGAAACCACATAAATGTTTGGATGTTTCACCAATACATCAGCTAATGCTCTTAATTCAGATTTACTGTAAACAGAACCACTTGGATTACATGGCGAGCTAAACCATAACATTTTTGTTTTTGGTGTAATAGCGGCTTCCAATTGTGCCGGTGTCATTTTAAAATCGGTATCAATCGAAGTTTCTACCTCTACAGGAACACCATCATTTAATTTCACAATATCAGCATAACTTACCCAATACGGGCATGGTAGTATAACCTCGTCGCCCTCATTAAGCATCACACCTGCGATATTAGCTAAACACTGTTTAGCACCAGTAGATACAACTATTTGTGTAGGGGTGTAAGTTAAATTATTATCACGTTTAAATTTAATGATAATCGCATCTTTTAATTCCCCATAACCATCAACGGGTGTATAAGAGTTGTAATTTTCATTAATAGCTTGAATTGCGGCTTCTTTTATAAAATCTGGAGTGTTGAAATCTGGTTCTCCTAGGCTTAAGCCAATAATATCTTTTCCTTCGCCTCTAAGCTCTCTAGCTTTTGCTGCCATTGCCAAAGTAGCAGACGTAGCCATGTTTAAAATTCTATCAGATAGTAATTGCATTTGTTTTTTTTAGGTATTTGATCGGTATATAAAAATTTAGGCTAAACTAGGTTTTTCTCCTAGTACTTTTAATTGGTTGTAATGCTCTGCTACAGCTTTCCAAAAAGTTTTGTACTCATTGTAAGGCAAGCTAAATTCTTGAGCAGTTTCTTTAACTATTTTAGCTATTTTGTTGTAGTGTATGTGGCTAATATTTGAAAACAAGTGATGCTCTACTTGTCGGTTTAATCCACCAGTATAAAATTCTACAAACCAACTTTTTGGCGAAAAATTAGACGTGGTATGTAATTGATGTATAGCCCAAGTGTTTTTCATGTTGCCTTCACTATCAGGAAGCGGCATTTCTGTATTTGGCATAACATGAGCCAATTGAAAAATAACACTTAGTATGATACCCGCAGTATAATGCATTACAAAAAATCCTATCAATACTTCCCACCATGCAAAACCTAATGATAAAGGTAAAATCACCCAAATAGAATAATACACTATTTTTCCAATTATTAGTTTAGTCCACTGTGTTGCAGGATTAGGCATTTTGCCATAGGCTAATTTTCTTTTTAAATATTTATAAGTTTGCACAAAATCGGTAGTTATAGCCCAATTTGCAGTTAACAAACCATATAAAAAGAAAGCATAAAATCTTTGGTATTTGTGAATTTTAAGCCATTCAGCATGTTTAGAAAATCTAATGATTCTTCCGGCATCAATATCTTCGTCATGTCCTTGTATGTTTGTGTAGGTATGGTGTAAAACATTGTGTTGCACTTTCCAATTGTAGTCGTTTCCAGCTAATATGTAAATACTGCTACCCATGAGTTTGTTAACCCATTTTTTACTAGAAAAAGAGCCGTGATTGGCGTCGTGCATCACGTTCATGCCTACACCAGCCATACCAATACCAACAATTACCATTCCTAATATTTGAACCCAAGCAGGTAAATCTAAAGTTAAAATTAAAACCACAGGAACTATTAATAATGCAAACATCACTATAGCCTTTGTGTATAACTTCCAATTACCAGTACGTTTTAAATCATTTTCTTTAAAATAATCATTCACACGTTTATTTAAAGTTTTAAAAAACTTTGCAGGGTCTTTTCTTGAAAACGAAAGTGCTTGCTTACTCATATTTTTTAATTTAGTTTAATCTGTATGGTATTTATAATCTATACCATGGGGCAAAGATATGTATTATCCAACTCAACAAAGAACGTTTTTATGTAAAAATATGTATATAAAAAGTATATTTTTGTTGAAAATTTAACAGACGTAGAAAGTGTATAGGCCAAATTTTCTATGTTTTAAGGGCGTACATTACGTTTGCTTGCAACTACTCGATTAAATAAAACAGCTAATGAATCTTATTTTAAAATACTTTCCAAATCTAACAGAAGATCAAATAAATAAATTTGAAAAATTGGAATCTTTATATCAAGATTGGAACTTAAAAATTAATGTTGTTTCACGAAAAGATATTGATGAGCTATATATACGCCATGTTTTGCATTCTCTAGGCATTGCTAAAGTAATAGAATTCAAACCTGGTAGTAAACTTTTGGATGTAGGTACTGGAGGAGGATTTCCGGGCATACCTTTAGCTATAATGTTTCCAGACTGTTCATTTCATTTGGTTGATAGTATTGCTAAAAAATTAAAAGTGGTAGATGAGGTTGTTGCAGGTTTAGGGTTAACCAATGTAAAAACAACACACAGCAGAGTGGAAAACATTGATGGTAAATACGATTTTATAATAAGTAGAGCTGTTGCCGCAATGCCTACGTTTGTGCATTGGGTAAAAGGCAAGATTGCCAAAGATCAGAAGCATGAACTTAAAAATGGTATTCTGTATTTAAAAGGAGGTGATTTATCTGAAGAACTTAAAGATTACAGAACCACAACTATTTATAATTTAAGTGATTATTATAGTGAAGATTTTTATGAAACGAAAAAAGTAGTTCATTTGCCAATGAAATATAAAGGATAATTAATCAATCTTAACTAAGGCATTAATTGCATTATTAAAGTAAAAATATTGTTCTTGAAACCAATATGTGTTATTATAATCTTCAATTGAAGAGGCTTGTTTATCGGGATTTAATATGCTATTAGCCTTATCGAAATTTAATTTCGCATTGGCAGTATCATTAATTTTTATATAAGCCATTGCTAGACCTAAGTAGGAATCAAAATCTAGTGAATCAAATTTTATGGCTTCTTGAAAATCAGAAATAGCTTCGTCGTATTTGCCAATAAATAAAGTAGCAGCACCTCTGTAAAAATATGCGTAGGGGTTGTTTTTGTTACTTCTTAATGATTTTGTTAAATCAATATAGGCATCTTTATAATATTTCATTTCCATTAAAAAGGCACCTCTATTAAAATAATTATCGGCGTTAGGCTGAATTGAAATAGCGGTAGTGTAATCTTTTAAAGCATTAGTATACTGCTCAATTGCCGAATAAGCTGTAGCTCTTAAAGCAAATACGTTGGCTGCTTCCGGAGCCTGTTTTATTATTGCAGTGAAATCTTTAATAGCACTTTCATATTCATTTAAATCTAATTTTACGCAAGCTAAACTATAAAGGGCATCAATAAATTTCTCGTCAAGCATGTAGGCTTTAGCATAATCTTCTTTTGCACCTGTAAAATCTTTTAAGCTGTATCGTGAATTTCCTCTGTTAAAATAGGTGTCGGCGTCAGGCTCTTCAACAATAATTTTTGAGTAATCAACGATTGCGCCACTATAATCGCCCATATCATTTTTAGCAATAGCCCTATAAAAGTAAAAGTCTAAATTCTCTGGTTCTAGTTTTATGGCTTCATTATAAAGCTTAATTTTTTTATTTAAATCTGTTTCACGGGAAGCTTGTCTTATAATTTTATTCGCTTGCCCAAAATAAAGTGTAGGGAATAAAATTAGAAAAAGTAGAAAGATTTTTTTCATAGTAGAATAGAAACAAATAATATGCCGTTTTATTATTAAAGTTAATATTTTTTTTTCAATAAATGATTTAAAGAATTTTATGTTTTCGTGAATTTTAGATAAAAAATTGTTAGAAATATCGATATAATACTCACAAAATAAAATTTTTTTGTTTTTTATCGAATAAATTTGCGTTATATCGATTTTTATTTTTATTATTGTGCATCGATTATTACATAATTGAACGTCTCTCATTATAATTTTAATGCCCTAAATCTAAATTAATATGAGAAGATCTTTACTTCAGAGTCTTTTAAGAAAAATTGTTTTTGTATTTGTTTTACTACTTGGTTTTGTAGGTAAAGCTCAAATTATCCAGGTTGAAATTATTGGAGGAGCCGTTATAACAGATGGCTCAACTATTTCAATAAATGAAGGAACACGAGTCGATTTTAGGATAACTAATATTGAACCTGGAAGTTGTGATAATGATAAAAGGTTAAAAGTTGACGATGTCGATATAGCAAACACTGCCGACTTTAATATCACACCAAATAACCCTAAAAGAAAGATAAAACAAGCATCATGTAATGGTAATGGAAGTAAATATCTTGATTTTGAAATTGAGAATACTAGTGGTAACTGTCCTTCAACAAGTACTTTAGTAACCATTGAGCTTAAAGATCAAGCCAATTTTACCTTTACAGTAGATGTTGAATCTACACCTGAAATTTTTGTTTTAGGAGGCGTTCCATATGCCGATATATATCATGGAGATACTACAACTGAAGATGATAATGGTACATTTTTTGGTGTTGTTGAAGAAGGGTCTTCAGTAACTAGAACATATGTTATTTCGAATATAGGAAGTTGTAATCTTGATATTTCATCGGTAGTTAGTAGTAATACTGATTTTGCAGTATCATCACCATTTTCAATTCCTTATAATGATATATTGCCATTTGGGTCTATTATTTTTAATGTAACTTTTACAGCTCCTGCTTCTACTGGTACGCAATCTTCTATAATAAGTATTGGTAATAGTGATAACACAACATTTACGTTTACAGTGAGTGCTGAAATGTATGATTTCAATATCCCGGGACCTGGTGGTATAACTGCAGATTTTAGACTTTGGTTAAAGTCTACAAGAGGAATTACTGAAACGGCATCGAAAGTTTCAACTTGGGCAGATTTAGGTACAAATGGTAAAGACGCGATTCAACCTGTAGGAGCAAATCAGCCAACATATTTAGACAATGCAACTGACAATATAAATTTTAACCCTGTAATTGAGTTTGAAAATGATGGCGCAACTGTAGAACAATATTTGTATAATGCTACCAATGGGTTTTACAGTCAGGATATATTTATCGTTATGATTCCTGATGCGACCATGACGAGTGCCTCGTCAAGAAACACTATTTTTGCAGGTATAACTGTAGGTACTGTTGGAGATATCACAGGTGTTGGCTTCGGTGATTATTCATCTGAATTTACAAACGAATCATTATCATACAACCAAGATATTGCTGGTGGAGGTAATTTTAATGGAGTTGCTGAAATCAATTCAACATACTCTAATGCGGGTATTATTAATGTAAGAAATAATTCAATCACTGTACTCACTGGCCAAGAGATTTTATATAACTCTAATTTATTAACAACATCTGAAGTTAACGATGCTCCTTATGCGAATGTAACTTCTGTAGATCCAGGTCCACCACCAACAGTTTTAGGAACTCGTTATTGGATTGGAAGAAATTATGATTTACAGGGAAGCTTAAATGGCAGAGTTGCAGAAATATTTACTTTTGCTGAACGTGTCCCAGATGCCGATCGCCAAAAAATTGAATCTTACTTAGGAATTAAATATGGTATCACTTTAGGTGCTGCCACCGAAGCTCAAAAAGACTACATAAATTCTTTTAATACTTCCGTTTGGGATATTTCAGCAAATGCTGGATATAATTACCATGTTGCTGGAATTGGAAGAGATTCTATTTCCGATTTAAATCAAAAACAATCTAAGACTATCAATTTAATAAACGAAGTAACTATAGGTTTAGGTGGTGTTTTTAATACCAACAGTGCTAATACTCACGAATTTAAAAAAGATGGTGATTTTTTAGTGTGGGGTAATGATAATGGTGCGTTTTCTGGGACTAATACCAACACTGTAACCGTAGCTTCTGGTTTAACAACGAGTTTAACTAGAATTGATAGAAAATGGATGATTGTAGAATCAAACGAAGATGTAAATGGAGATGTGGAAACAGTTTATGTATCTATTCCTTCAGCAGCGTTTAGTGGTTTTTCGAAAACAGCGACTGAAGAATATGCATTGATTGTTGCTGATAATCCTAATTTTGCAGATGGAGATATCATTGATGTGATTCCGCTAAGATCTGAGGATGGAGGTGTAAATCTTCAAACATGGTACGATTTTGATGGGACCAAATATTTTACTTTCGGAAAAACTTCAAAATTAACAGATGACCATTCAATCAATATAGCTTCAGGTGATTACCTTGTTGGCGAGTCTAGTTTAAACCTTAATACCGATAATTTTACAATTTCGGCTTGGGTTAAGTGTCCAACTTTAGCTGCAAATAGAACAGTTATGGCCAAAGGTGAAAAACTACAGATAAGATTAAATACTTCTGGAAATATTGAAGTTTTTATTGATGATAGTGTTACACCAAAATATACTTCAAATATGGATATTGATGATGGTAAATGGCATCATACCGCATTTGTATTTGATAGTGGTACTATTTTAATGTATATCGACGGGGTTTTAGATAAATCTGTGCTAGATATAGTTCATCCTACACCAAATTTCAATAACTATGCTATTGGTGCATTGTATATTGATAAAAATAATGTGATAAATCCGCTTTTAGGAGAAATAGACGAAGTTTATGTATGGGATTTAGAGCTAACACAAGAGCAAATAAGATTCTTGATGAATCAAGAAATTGAACGATTTGATATTAGTGGAACCGATTATACAACTGGAAAAATAATACCGCAAGCATCGGCTAGTAATGTGGTTGCTTCTATACCATGGAGTAGTTTAAGAGTATATTACGATTTTAACTCAATTTATGGCTCAACCATTGAAGGGTTAACCGACGATCGTTTCTTCTTAAGACTAAAGTATTTAGATAAAGATAAATCGCTTCTTGATGATCAAACTGCGCCTGTGCCTTATATTTCGGCAAATAATGGCGATTGGGATACTGCAGCAACTTGGACCAATAATGCAGATCAAGTCATTCCAAATACGCTAAGTTTAGATGGAAGTACTATGATAGATTGGAATATTGTACAGATAGGTCATGATATTGATTCAGGTGACAGAGATATTTCAGTTTTAGGTTTAATTCAAACCGATGGAACTCTAAAAATCGCAGACCCAATAGATCCGCAAAACGAAACAAATTCAGGACAAGGGTTAACCATTTCACACTATTTAGAGTTAGACGGGATAATCGATTTAGTTGGAGAATCGCAATTAGTACAATCTGAAGGTAGTGTTATAGATATTGACAGTGGAGGGTTTATTGAAAGAGATCAACAAGGAACTGCAAATGGTTTTAATTACAACTACTGGTCTTCTTCTGTGGGCCCAATTGCAGGAAATACAGCAACAAGAGGAACAGGTATTTCAACCACAAATGCAAACCATATAATTGCTAGTGTTTTAAAAGATGGAACAATATCTGGTTTATATCAAGATATGCTATTTAATAGTTCACCAAACGGCAGTACTTCAATACCACCTCCAGGTTTTGCAAGAACAATCAGTACACATTGGCTTTATAAATTTTATGGAGCAGCAGATGACTATAATGCTTGGGAAAAAATTAATGAGTCTACCTCATTAATGGCAGGCGAAGGATTTACAATGAAAGGAACTGCTGGAACTGCTTCTGTTCCAATATCAACAACACAAAATTATGTTTTTAAAGGATTGCCTAATAATGGTGATATTTCGTTAGCTTTAGATAATACGTCGGGCGAAGTAGACCGATTAGTTGGAAATCCATACCCATCTGCGATTGATGCAACCGATTTTATTTTGGATAATTTGAGTATAGCTGATGGTGGTAACAATACCAACGGAACAGTAATTAATGGCGCACTTTATTTTTGGGATCATTTTGGTCAGGCAGACTCTCATGTTTTAAAAGATTATGTTGGTGGTTATGCTACACGAAATTTAACAGGTGGTGCAGCAGCAATTTCAAATGATGTTAGGGTTAATGATAATATGGCTACAGGTACAAAAGTTCCAGGGCCTTATATTCCTGTAAACCAAGGATTTTTTGTATCGACATTAATAGACGGATTTAATAATGATAATGGAACTCCTATAGCAACAGTTGATGGCGGTACTATTGTATTTAAAAACAGTCAACGTGTATTTGTTACCGAACTGGAAGAATCTTCACCAGGGGTGTTAGAATCTGTTTTTATGAAAACTTCTAAAAAGAAAAATTCAAATACTTTAGGTAAAAAAACAACTTATAATGATAATCCTATTATTCGATTAACCTATGATTCGCCATTAGGATATCATAGACAAATTGTTTTAGGAACGAATAGTAAAGCTTCTGAAGGATTTGATTTAGGATTTGATGCCTTTATGGTTGATATTAACAAGGAGGACATGTATTGGAATTTAAATAATAATAAATTCGTAATTCAAGGTGTTGGAGGATTCATTTCTACTCAAGAATTTGACTTAGGATTAGTTGTGAATACCGCAGGCACTGCTAGAATTAATCTAACGTCTTTAGAAAATATGTCTGCTCCAATAGATGTATACATAAAAGATTTAGTGACAGAAGAAGTATTCAAAATTAACGAAACACCATTTGAAATTTATTTAGATGCTGGAACATATGATGATCGATTTAAATTGGTATTTCAATCGGATGAAGATTCTGTAATAACTGATGATGCGACTGAGGAAGTTGATAGTGTTACAAGAGGTATTTTTATCTCAGATACTTCTATATTTAAAATAATAAATACTGAAGAAATAGATCTTTTGGACCTTTCGGTTTACAATCTTTATGGTCAGAAAATCGAATTTGTAGAATTGAATACAAACACAGATACATCGGTACCATTATCTCTCTTAGAAGGTATTTATATTGTAAAATTAAAAACGGCTAAAGGCATAGTAACAAGAAAAATTATCAAGCAAATAAATTGAGAACGAGTGTTGAATAAAAAAACCCATCAATTTTGATGGGTTTTTTTTATGTATTTTTTTGAATTGTTTATTCTCCTAAAAACGGATATCTATAATCTGTAGGTGTTACAAAAGTTTCTTTAATCATTCTTGGTGATACCCAACGTAACAAGTTTTGTGCACTTCCGGCTTTATCGTTAGTTCCAGAAGCTCTTGCACCTCCAAATGGTTGTTGTCCTACAACAGCGCCAGTTGGCTTATCATTAATATAAAAGTTTCCGGCAGCGTTTTGTAAAGCTTCTGTGGCTTGTGTAATGGCGAATCTATCGGTTGATAAAATCGCACCTGTTAAAGCGTACTCACTGGTGCCATCAACAAGTTTTAAAGTTTCCGCGTAAGCGTCATCTTCATAAACATAAATGGTAATGACTGGTCCAAAAAGTTCGGTACACATGGTTGTGTATTTTGGATCTGTAGTAACAATTACAGTAGGTTCAATAAAATACCCTTTGCTCTTATCATGACCACCACCAACTATAATATCAGCATTTGTATCCGCTTTAGCTTGGTCAATGTATTTGGCTAATTTATCAAAAGAGCCTTCATGAATAACCGCAGTAATAAAATTGCTCATATCTTCTGGAGAGCCCATTTTAAATGAGTTTACATCTTCAATAACAAATTTCTTAACGTCACTCCACAAACTTTTTGGAATGTATGCTCTAGAAGCTGCGCTACATTTTTGCCCTTGAAACTCAAAAGCACCACGTACAATAGCTGTTGCTACTTGTTTGGCGTTAGCTGTTTTATGAGCAACAATAAAATCTTTACCGCCAGTTTCTCCAACTATTCTCGGGTATGTTTTGTAATTATGAATGTTGTTCCCTATTTGTTTCCATAGTTCTTTAAAAATATAAGTAGAACCTGTGAAATGTAATCCTGAGAAATCAGGACTCGCCATAACGGTGTTGGTAATCATTACAGGGTCTCCAAAAACAACGTTTATAACTCCCGCAGGAACACCGGCTTCTTTAAACACATCCATAATTACTTTAGCAGAATAAATTTGGCTATCACTTGGTTTCCAAACTACAACATTCCCCATTAATGCCATACAAGCAGGCAAGTTTCCGGCAATGGCTGTAAAGTTAAATGGTGTAACCGCATAAGTAAAGCCTTCTAAGGGTCTATACTCAACTCTATTCCATGCATCACTTGTGCTTTCTGGTTGCTCCATGTAAATGTCGGTCATAAACTGAACGTTGAAACGCAAGAAATCTATCAACTCACAAGCAGCATCAATTTCTGCTTGATGGATGGTCTTAGACTGTGCAATCATAGTTGCAGCATTAATTTTTGCTCTATATGGTCCAGCAATTAATTCAGCAGCTTTTAAAAAGATACCGGCGCGCTGTTCCCAAGGCATTAAACTCCAAGTTTTACGCGCTTCTAATGATGTAGCAATAGCTTCTTCAACATGACTTTGTTCTGCAAGGTGATACGTGCCCACAACATGTTTATGGTCGTGTGGTGGCGACATAGTTCTGGTGTTACCCGTAGTTACGTCTTTGCCATTTATGTATAAAGGAATGTCAATTTTACTATTAAACATGTTTTTGTAAGTCTTTAGGACTGCATCACGTTCTGGTGATCCAGGTGCATAAGATTTTACAGGTTCGTTAACAGCAATTGGTACATTAAAAAAGCCTTTTCCCATGATTTTCTATTTTTTGTTATTGAATTTTCAGTAAATCTGGCACAAATTTACGAATATTTAAATGATTTAATTGAAAGTTGACTTCTTAAAACCACGTTAATTTTTATTTATTTTTTGTAAGTTGCTATCCTGTTTTAAGACTACAGATTTTATGTGCACCGTAACCATTTATCCAAAAAATAATTATGATTTTGTATTAACGACAAATCGTGATGAAGCACCTGATAGGGAGTCTTTAGAACCTGATTTTTACACTATGGATAACACTAAATTGTTGTTTCCTAAGGATGTAAAAGGGGGGACATGGATTGGTGTTAGTGAAAAAAATCGCGTAGTTTGCGTGCTTAATGGTGGTTTTAAACATCATGAGCGTTTACCAGAGTATAGAAAGAGTAGAGGTGTTGTTGCCAACGATTTTATGCTTGCTGATGATATTGTTACATGCATAGAGGCTTATAATCTTGTTGGTATTGAACCCTTCACTATGGTTATTCCAGATTGGAACCAAACACTTAAAATCTTCGAATTGGTGTGGGATGGTAATTTCAAACACTTGGTTGAATTGCCTCCTGAACCTAGAGTATGGTCTTCTACGACTTTATATACCGATGGTATGCAAAAAGAGCGCCAGCTATGGTTTGAAAATTTTATTGCTTTTAATGTTTTGAGTGGAGAAACATTACTTGAGTTTCATAAAACTGAAGATGTAGATAATTTAGATTATGGCCTTATTATGGACCGTGGTTTTGTAAAAACAACAAGTATTACCCAAGTTGAAAAAACAGGTGGCCAATTGCAAATGCGCTATGAAAACTTAGAGCAAAACATAGTGACTACTAAAACTTTTAATGTTCCTCAAATTGTTAATGGATAATACGGGTATTATTTTAACATTAGCGTATCCTGATACCATTGTAATGGTTTCTGAAGAGTGGTTTTCACCATATTTAAGATATTTAGGTGTTGGTAAAAAGAATTATTTACGCGCAGGACATGCCGCATTGGTTTTAATTGAAAAATCAACGGGTGTTTTAGAATATCATGATTTTGGAAGGTATATCACGCCAGAACCCACAGGACGAGTTCGAGGTAGAGATACCGATAATGAATTACATTTCCCGCTAAAAGCTGAAATAGAATATAACGAGATTAAAAACTTAGATGCTATTTTAGAGTATTTAGGAACGCACCCCAAAATTACACATGGTGATGGTAAATTAATAGCTTCGGTTTGTAATGCGGTAAACTATAAAAAAGCGAGAGCCCATATAACCAGCATGCAAGAAAAGCATTTTATAAGGTATGCTGCTTTTGTAAAAGATGCTTGTAATTGCGCGCGTTTTGTAACCGATTCTTTGATTGCTTCGGTAACTGATGTTAAGATTAAAAAAAGACTGAAAAACTCAAAATGGTTTACACCTAGTACCGTTGGAAATGTGTTACTTGCTGATACTGAAAATCACCCTTATGAAGTTTCAGAAATGGGTGAAATAACAAAATTTACAGGGTCGCAACGAAGTGAAAACATTCGTTGTTTTCTAGATAAGTTGAAAGATCATGAAGTGAATTTGGTTGGAACTCAACATCCAAAACCGGTTAATGACTTACATGAAAAGGCACAGTGGCTTTCTGGAATAGCTGCTGGTGCTTGGTTTGAATTACACAAAAAAGGGCATGATGTAGAATATCATTTTAGACGGGTTTCGCCATACGGAAATATAGATATTCATGATGTATTTACTGTTGAAGATGACTCATTTGATTACGATTTAGAGTTTGAATTTATTCATTATTCTAATTGTAAATTTTTCCATGTCAAACAAAATGAACGTATTTATAGGTTTGAAAGAAAATCTTAATTTTAATAAATACGTGAAGTTGATTTGCGTTAGGGATTGCAATGAAAATCCTTTTTGTGAGGCACGATCAAAAAGATTGTAATGAAAAGCCCGACCCGATAGGGTAACGCCCAATTTATCTTCTAATTTATTGCAAAGGGTGCACTTAATTTAAATGTTGGGATGGTAACCTGAAATTTTTTGGTGGTTGTGAAGTTAACCATACTGTAATGACCTTGCATAGCACCAAAAGGTGAGGTGAGTAAACAACCCGATGTATAGGTGTGCGAATCGCCCGGTTTTAGTACTGGTTTTTTGCCAATAACACCTTCGCCAGAGACGGTTTCAATGTTATTTAGCGCGTCTAATATTTCCCAATGGCGCGCATTTAATTGCACAGAATCTTTACTCTGGTTTTCGATTGTAATAGTATATCCAAAGGCGTATTGTATTTTATAATTTTTATAAAACGAGCCCTCGAAGGTGGTTTCTACCGAAATTTTTATGCCTTTTGTTACTTGTTGAACCATTGTTGTGCAAAGTATTAGCGCGTGCTAAAATAATAAATATTAAGTGGTTAACGTAATTTTTAACGTCTTTGATGGAAAAATTAGATGAAATGCATTTTTAGCCTGCAATAATTGTTAAAATTCTATTTTAACTAAGTGTTAATGCGGTATTTATTATGTACTAGTCGACTTAGTTAGTGATGTTTGTAGACGATACTTGGTTAAAACCTATGATTCGGTCGTATCGAGCACCTAAATTTCTGTAATATACCAATACTTTATAATTGTTTTCGGTTTGCCAAAAATTGCCACTTATAGCGCCTTCATCTAAGATACCATTTTTATCTACTACCACATATTTGTAGTTATAAAACCCTTGCTTGAGCTTTAATTTTGTTTTGTAAACTCTGCCTTCGGGGTAGAAGTCCATTCGGTTCTCATCATTAAGAGCAAAGTTATTATAATTGCCATATACATATATGTTTTTACCATCGAGTAATTCAGGATATTGTAAAGAGAAATGTACTTGAACATAATCTGCTTCTACACTTACATCGTCTCTGTCTATAGCCACAATTTTAAATTGCCCGTTAATATCTGGATTATACGTATATGGTACGTTTTTTCGCGATCCATCCATAAATAAATAGGCTTGATAAATGTCTTCAAGTGCAATAGCTTGTACCCGCATCGTTGCAGCTCTTACATCTTTAGTCTCGAAAAATAAATATTCGTTACCACCTGGGAATGCAGTTTCTTTTATATATCTATAAATAAGTTTATTGCCCACAGTATATTGTGGTTTTAGGTTGCCAATGGCGGTGTTTAAATTATTATTTTGAATGATTAATGTCTTTACGGTTTGCTGCGGGTTGTTAACGGATCTGCCTGCTGCAATTTCGATATCTACGGTTTGCGTGGTTTCAATATTGCTAACATCTCTTGAGCGTTTTATGGCGATACCAGGGGTAACGATGTCTTCATAAATCATAAATTTTCTTGAAAACACTAAATCTCGAGAGTTGTTGTAAATGGAAATAATATAATTACCTGAAACTTTTAACTGTTTGGTTTGTGAATTAGGGAGTGATAATTTATAATGCGAATACAGTTGAAACGTATTAAAGGAGTTTTGATAGTCCTGAATACGAAAATTATCGATTCCTAAAAGGTATTCTGATTTTACGAGAACTGATGGTTTCCAGTTATAATCACAATGCTGAATTTTATAATAAAAATCCGGTTCGTTACTCACTAAAGCATCAAATTCTAAGTAAAAAGGTTCACCTAGTTTCATAATAGGAAGTTCTCCTAAATTGCTACTGGAGCTTTTAAAAGTAATTGATTTGATGTATTCAGGTGGGTTAACTTCTTGTTCTTGGCTATTAAGCACAAAACTGGTAGTGATTAAAAGAGATAACCATATAAGTTTAAACGACATTCTAGACTTTTTTTGTAAATATAAGCAAATTCTGTGCCTAAGCTAAATCGTATTATTTAGAATAAATATAAATAACAAGTAGAGATTAAATTGAGTATCAAATTAGCTATTTATTCGTATTTTTGCAGCGATTTTTAGACAACTAATTTCAATAAAATAAATATGTCAAACGACATTCGTATTAAAAAAGGTCTGGACATTAAACTTATAGGTGAAGCTGAAAAAGCCGTAGAACGTGCGATTATTAGCAACTACTGCACTATAAGACCAGAAGATTTTCATAGCGTTATACCAAAACTTGTTGCAAAAGAAGGCACTACAGTAAAAGCTGGAGGTGTATTGTTTTTCGACAAATCCAAAGAAGTAGTGAAATTTGTATCTCCTGTTTCTGGGAAAGTAGTTGAGGTGGTTAGAGGACCAAAAAGACGCATTGATGCTATAAAAATTGAAGCAGATAAAACGCAAGTTTTTGAAGATTACGGTAAATGTGATATTGAGGGGTTAAGCCCTGAAGAAATTAAGGCACATTTATTAGCTTCAGGTTGCTGGCCGTTTGTAAAACAACGTCCGTATGATGTGATTGCAAATCCAGAAAAATCACCTAAAGCGATTTTTATTTCTGGTTATGCAAGCGCGCCATTAGCAGCCGATTTAGATTTTACACTTCAAGGAAAAGAAGCGGAGTTACAAGCTGCAATTACGGCCTTAGGTAAGTTAACCGAAGGTAAAGTGCATGTTTCTGTAGGGAAAGATGCTAATTCACCTTTATCGAATTTAAAAGGGATAACGTTACATAAAGTTTCAGGACCACATCCTTCTGGAAATGTGGGGACTCAAATAAATAGAATTGATCCTGTAAATAAAGGTGAAGTTGTATGGACGGTTGCACCTCAAGATTTAGTTATTATAGGTGAATTACTTTTAACAGGTAAGTTTAATGCTGAGCGTATTGTTGCTTTAGTAGGTTCTGCCGTTGAAAAACCTAGATATTTTAAAACACTTGCAGGAAGTGAAGTTTCTACTATTATTTATGATAAAGGTTTAAGCAAAAAATCAAATGCTCGTATTATTTCTGGAAATGTGCTATCAGGAAAAGAAATTAGGCCAGATGGAGCATTAGATTATTACAGTAATGTCATCTCTATAATCCCAGAAGGTGATGATTATGAGTTGTTTGGATGGAATAAGCCTGTGTTTAATAAAATTTCAACATCTCGAGCATTAACATTTTCATGGTTAACGCCAAATAAGAAATATGATTTAAATACAAACACCAACGGGGAACACCGAGCGTTTGTAACAACAGGAACTTATGAAGAAGTTTTTCCATTAGATATTTATCCTATGCAAATCTTGAAGGCTTGTATGTATAAAGATTTAGACGAAATGGAAGCCTTAGGAATGTACGAAGTAGCTCCTGAAGATTTTGCCTTAACAGAATTTGTATGTGTATCTAAACAACCACATCAAAAAATTATAAGAGAAGGTTTAGACTTAATGCTTAAAGAAATTGGTTAATTATTCATTTTAAACAGTAAAATGAAAAATGTTTAAGATTATTCATTGAGGAACGAAATGAAAAATATTGCAAGATGGATTTAAAAAAGAGATTACATATTTTAAAGAGAAAGTATAAGTACAAAAAAATGGCTCCTGCCTTTAATGCACTTCATACGTTTTTATACTTACCAGATGAAACTACTCATAATGGTACCCATATAAAAGCAGCAGACGATTTAAAGCGTACCATGAATATTGTAATTATGGCTATGGTGCCATGTTTATTGTTTGGTATGTTTAATGCTGGTTACCAGCATTATATTGCTTTAGGAGAAATTGAAGCTGTTTCAGGTGGGTTTTTTAGTTCTGAATTCTGGACACTAGATAATTTTCTGGTTGGTTTAGTGAAAATTTTACCGCTTGTAATTGTATCATACGGTGTTGGTTTAGCAATCGAATTTTTATTCGCAGTAATTAAAAAGCACGAAGTAGAAGAAGGTTATTTAGTAACTGGTATGCTTGTGCCATTAATTGTTCCTGTTGATATTCCGTTATGGATGTTAGCTGTTGCAGTCGCTTTTGGTGTTGTTATAGGAAAAGAAGTTTTTGGTGGTACAGGGATGAATATCTTAAATCCAGCATTAACTATTAGAGCGTTTTTATTCTTCGCATATCCAACTTGGATGTCTGGAGATAAAGTTTGGGTTCATGGCGCGGTTGAAAGAGATCAAGCTATTGCAGCAGGACAAAACTTAGATGCTATTTCTGGAGAAACGATTTTAGGGAGTTTAGCACAAGGCAAAGAAGCAGGTTATGAAGTCATGGATATGTTCTTAGGATTTATTCCGGGTTCTGTTGGAGAAACTTCTACGTTATTAATAATTTTAGGTGGATTGTTTTTAGTATTCACCAAAATAGGTAGTTGGAGAATTATGTTATCCTCTGTTGTAGGTGCTATTATAATGGGATTAATTTTTAATCAAGTGGCAGCTTCAGGATGGATTACAGATAGTAGTAAATTTTACGGTTTAATGAGCGCTCCTTTCTGGGAACATTTAATAATAGGAGGATTTGCTTTTGGTACTGTGTTTATGGCTACCGATCCGGTAACTGCTTCGCAAACCAATAAAGGGAAATGGATTTACGGTTTCTTGGTTGGTTTTATATCAATAATGATTCGTGTGTTTAATCCAGCTTACCCTGAAGGTGTCATGTTAGCAATCTTGTTAATGAATGTGTTTGCACCAACCATCGATCATTATGTGGTTCAAGGAAATGTAAAGAAAAGAATGAAACGTTTAAAAGTAAAAACGGCTTAATCATGAGTAATAAAACAGATTCTAATATATATACAATACTATTCGCCATAGGAATGGTTGTGGTTGTTGGTGCTTTATTAGCTTTTACTGCAGCATCATTAAAGCCTAATATTACAGAAAATAAGCGTATTGAAAAGCAACAGAATATCTTATACGCCATGGGTGTTAATGAGAACGACGAAACAAGTGCTGTTTTCATTTCTGCAACAGAAGCACCTGAAGCTTTCCAATCGTTTATAAAAAAACAATTAGTTATTATTGACGGTGTTGCAAAAGAAGATGACCAAGCATATTTAATTGATATCAAAAAAGAAAAATCGGCTGCTAAAGATCCTGATTACTCTAGAAAATTACCATTATTTGTTGGTGAAAGAGAAGGTAAAACATATTACGTAGCTCCGATATATGGTAAAGGTTTATGGGATGCTATCTGGGGATATGTTGCTTTAGATGAAAATATGGTAGTACAGGGTGCTTATTTTGATCATAAAGGTGAAACACCTGGATTAGGAGCAAACATTAAGCAACGATTCTTTATGGATGATTTTTATGGAGAGCATCTATTAACTGAAAATGGTGCCTTTAAAGGTATTACCGTTGCAAAAGGTAATGCAGATCCTAAAAATCTAGATAAAACTGATAACGAAGTTGATGCCATTGCTGGTGCAACAATTACAGGAGATGGTGTTACAGCCATGATAAAAAGCGATTTAAAGTTATACAAGCCTTATTTCGATAGTTTAAAAACTCAAAAAACAAATTAATCTATGGGACTTTTATCAAAAAAAGACACAAAGTTAATCACAGACCCATTAGCGGATAATAACCCTATTACGATTCAAGTATTAGGTATTTGTTCAGCTTTAGCGATTACTGCAGAATTGAAAGCTTCAATTGTAATGGCTGTTTCGGTATTGTTTGTTTTAGGAATAGGAAACGTGGTTATTTCTTTGATGAGAAATATAATTCCTTCTAAAATTAGAATTATAGTTCAGCTTGTAGTTGTAGCAGCTCTTGTAATTATAGTTGATCAAGTTTTAAAAGCTTTTGCTTACGAGTTAAGTAAAACCTTATCAGTATTCGTAGGTCTTATTATTACAAACTGTATTATTATGGGACGTTTTGAAGCTTTTGCTTTAGGTAACGGACCATGGCGTTCATTTCTTGACGGGATAGGAAATGCAGCAGGTTACGGTGTTATTCTTATTATAGTTGGATTTTTTAGAGAGCTTTTAGGATCTGGTACTTTACTTGGATTTAAAGTTTTAGGAGATCCTATCGAGAAAACAGGATTGTATGCTTTAGGCTATGAAAATAACGGTTTTATGTTATTATCGCCAATGGCATTAATTGTAGTTGGTATTATAATCTGGGTACAACGTAGTAGAAATAAAGCATTAATAGAAGATCATTAAAATTTGGTTACAAGTTACTAGTTATTGGTTATTGGAACCAGTAACAATTAACAAATAACAAATAACTAATATATATGGAACATATAGAATTATTTTTCAAATCAATATTTATAGATAACATGGTATTTGCCACGTTCTTAGGGATGTGTTCTTACCTAGCTGTATCTAAAAAAGTAAGTACAGCCGTTGGTCTAGGTGCTGCCGTAATTTTTGTATTGGCTATTACAGTACCATTAAACTGGTTATTGGATCAATATTTATTACAACCGGGAGCATTATCTTGGTTAGGTGCTGAATATGCAGATTATGATTTAAGTTTCTTGTCATTCATCATGTTTATTGCAACTATTGCAACCATGGTACAATTGGTAGAAATTGTAGTAGAAAAATTTTCACCTTCATTGTATAATTCATTAGGTATATTTTTACCGCTTATTGCAGTAAACTGTGCGATTTTGGGAGGATCTTTATTTATGCAATCTCGTGAAATACCAACGTTAGGTTTAGCCTTAAACTACGGTGTAGGTTCTGGAATCGGATGGTTTTTAGCAATTTTAGCCATTGCAGCTATTCGTGAGAAAATTAGATATTCAAATGTGCCACCAGCTTTAAGAGGGTTAGGAATAACTTTCATTATTACAGGTTTAATGGCTATAGGATTTATGAGTTTTGGAGGTATGTTAACGGGTGGTGACGATGAAGCTCCAAAAGCAGATGAAGCTACCCAAGTAGAAGCTTCAAAAGAAGATTTAAATAAAGAAAAAGTGTTAGCTAACAACATAAAAGTAAATGAGTAATATGATATTAGCCGCAGGAACATTAGGAACCGTAATAGCAACTGTAACAGCGTTTTTAGTAATTACTTTGTTGTTGGTCGCATTGTTATTATTTGTAAAACAAAAACTTTCGCCATCAGGTCCAGTTAAAATCACCATTAATGGTGAAAAAGAAATTGAGGTAGCCTCTGGAGGAAGTTTACTTTCAACATTAGGTGCTCAAAAAATCTTTTTACCATCGGCATGTGGTGGTGGTGGAACATGTATTCAATGTGAATGTCATGTATTAGAAGGAGGAGGTGAAGCCCTTCCTACTGAAACACCGCATTTCACAAGAAAAGAATTGCAGCATGGTGCGCGATTAGCATGTCAGGTTAAAGTAAAGCAAGACATGGATATTACCATACCAGAAGAAGTTTTTGGTATTAAAAAATGGGAAGCAACTGTTGTGCGTAATTATAATGTAGCCTCTTTTATTAAGGAATTTGTTGTTGAAATTCCAGAGGATATGGGTTATAAAGCAGGTGGATACATTCAAATTGAAATTCCTCCTTGTCAGATAAAATATGCTGATATTGATATTACTGCACACCCAGAAGAACATGAAACTCCAGATAAGTTTCAAGCTGAGTGGGATAAGTTTGGTCTTTGGCCACTAGTAATGAAGAATGATGAAACCGTTGAAAGAGCTTATTCTATGGCTTCTTACCCAGCAGAAGGTCGAGAAATTATGTTAAATGTTCGTATTGCTACACCGCCTTGGGATCGTGCAAAAAATGGCTGGATGGATGTTAACCCTGGTGTTGCTTCATCTTACATTTTTGCTCAAAAACCAGGTGATAAAGTAACTATTTCAGGTCCTTACGGTGAGTTTTTCATTAATGAATCTGAAAGTGAAATGCTATACGTTGGTGGTGGAGCAGGAATGGCACCAATGCGTTCGCATTTATATCACCTTTTCAAAACATTAAAGACTGGAAGAAAAGTAACTTATTGGTATGGTGGACGATCTAAAAGAGAGTTATTCTATTTAGATCACTTTTATCAGTTAGAAAAAGATTTCCCTAACTTTAATTTCTATTTAGCATTATCTGAACCATTACCAGAAGATAATTGGAAAGTTAAAGAAACTATAGATTCACCAGGTGATGGATTCGTTGGATTTATCCACAATTGTGTAATTGATAATTATTTAAGTTTACATGAATCACCAGAAGATATTGAATTATATTTCTGTGGACCTCCATTAATGAACAAAGCAGTTCAAAAAATGGGTGAAGATTTTGGTATCCCTGATGAGCATATCAGATTTGATGATTTTGGTGGATAAGACTATCACACATTTTAAATAAAAAAACCGCCAGAAAAGGCGGTTTTTTTATGCCCAATTTTTAAGTAAGATGTTATCCTTACAGAGTCAATAAATGTAAAACTATGTATTTTATCGATAAAAATTTGCATTTCATCGAATAAATGTTATATTTGTCTTGTTGAACCCCAAAATTACTAAAATGAAAAAGTAACCTATTTATTGATTTTAGTCTACGTTTGTTCTTTTATGGTTGGTGTAAAATTAACTAATAGAATATCAAAATTACAAGCACATTATTTTTCCCTAAAATGTTCAAACTCATTAATCACTATGAGCACAAAATGCTTTTAATTGTTTCATTAATTAATGATTTAAATAAGTAAGATACTTTTTCTGTAAAATTTAAACCAGCAAAAATGTTGGTAGTTAATGTTTAATTAAATTTTATGTTATGAGTAAACCACTTACAGAACAGGAATTACACAATCTTGCAATGAATCATGTTGGCAAAGATTTAGAAGACCAAGGCTTTCAATTTATTACGATAAATAATAAATTAGAAAAGCATCCTCAATTTATATGTGTTGACAAAAACAATCAATGTTATTATGTAATTGTAAGAGCAGTAAAATTACCATTTAACCCTTATAAATATAATGTGGTTTGGATGGAATCATTTAAATACCATGCTTATAGAAAAAATGCTAAAGTACTTTACGCCGGAATTGGTTTAGGTAATGCAGAGGATGAAAATCTTCCGTTATATATTGATCAAGATTATTTGTTTGAATATACAGGAATACAAACTTTACAAACAATACTAAATTAAATAAAAGGTAAACATCCATTCTATTTAATAAAATTAAACCAATATTTATACTATGTCGTAAAAAGCCTTTTGATTTTTAACTTCAAACAATTTTGTATAATCCATAACATTGTCAATGCCATCCATTTCGCATAAAATTCGAATAACGTCACTTAATCCTTTAAATAAAATAATTTTGTCCGTTGGATTTTTTGGTTTGGTATTTTTATAATGTAGAGGTAATTGATAACCACATGCTTTTAAAAAAGTTGCTTCAATTTCAAGTAATTCTAGAGGCGAATAGCCATTAAACTTTCGTCCGATTCTTTGATGAACGGTCCCAATATAATTAAGTTTTATAGAACCATGATGGTCTGAGAGATGTTTCCAAATATCAGTATTATCTAATATATTCCCCACAGCACAATGTTTATTACATTCAGGGTTTAATTTATTGCTATGAAACGCGGTATAGAGCTTTTTCAAAGCAGATTCTAGTCTAGGAGAGGTTTTCATATTCATTTGTTTTGACCTTAAATTAATAAAAAATACACGCTTTTTTATAAAGTTTATCTTAAAATTAAAAAAAATCAAACTTTTTAGTTTATGTAATGAGGATGCTACACGTTGTATGATTAATATATCATCTCATCGAAACATTTATAAAATGGTATTATCTCTTCAGCATTTGTGCTATTTTTGATATATGAGTAAGCCACTTACAGAACAGGAATTACATAATCTTGCCATGAATCATGTTGGTAAAGATCTAGAAGAACGTGGTTTTGAGTTTATTGCAGTGAATAGTAAGCTTAAAAAGCATCCTCAATTTGTCTGTATTGATAAAAACAAGCAATATTATTTTGTAATTGTTAGAGCAGTGATTTTACCAGAAAATCCAAATAATTACGATGTGTTGTGGATGGAGACTTTTAAAAAGCACGCTAGAGAAAAAGATGCAAAGGTGTTGTATGCAGGTGTTGGAATTGGAAGTATAGAAGGAGAAAAGCAACCTATTTATTTAAACGAAGATTATTTATTAGAGTATAACGGTATTCAGGTTTTAGAAACTAATTTGAATTAGAGAAATTTTATGAAGCAAGTATTAGGCGTATTATTGGTTTGTCTTTTTATATCCTGTAATGGAGAACAAAAAAACACCAAACTTACTGGAGCCGTTTTTGGGACTAGTTATTCTATAATTTATGATTCCGATATTGATTATGAAAAACAATTTGATAGTTTGTTTTATGTGATTAATAAATCGATGTCTACATATCAAGTCAATTCCGATATTTCAAAATTAAATAGAAACGAAACTGTTGAAATTGATAATCATTTTATTAATGTTTATGATGCGTCAAAAGAAATTTTTGGATTAACTGAAGGCGCTTTCGACCCAACAATTGGTAACGTGGTTAATGCGTGGAAATTTGGAGCTGAGAACACTATAGAAGTTGTTGATAGTTTAAAAATAGATAGTTTAATGCAATATGTAGGCTATGATAAAACATACAGGTTAAAGCGTTCTATTATCAAATCGAATCCTAATGTGTATTTAGAGTTTAACGCTATTGCAAAAGGTTATGGCGTTGATCTGATTGGAGAGTTTCTTGAATCTCAAAATGTGAAGAATTATTTAGTTGAAATTGGTGGTGAGTTAAGAGCGAAAGGTAGAAATACTGAAAAACATAGTAAATGGAAAGTGGGTGTTGAAGAACCAAATTTTGAAGGCGGACAGTCTATATTAAAAGCTATTTCTTTAAAAAATGAAGCTATGGCAACCTCTGGTACTTATAGAAAATTTAAGGTTGATGAGAACGGCAATCGATATGCCCATATAATTAATACCGAAACTGGTTACCCGAGTAAAACCAATTTGCTTAGTGTTTCTGTAATTGCAGAAAATTGTATGACTGCTGACGCTTATGCTACAGCTTTTAAAGTCATGGGAATAGAAAAGGTGAAAACATTTTTAAAGCGACACCCAGAATTGAAAGTCTTTTTGATTTTTGTGAATGATAATCAAGAGCTTGAAACTCTCACATTAAATGGGTTTCCTGAGGAATAATTATTTGTAAACTACTGGAATTATTTCGCCTTTAGCTAAACAATATTCAGTAATTTTTTCAGGGGAAATTGTTTGAGTATAATCTACCGCTTCAACTTTAAAACCAATGGAGCGAAGTTTATCAAAATAATCTCGACCATATACGCGAACATGATCGTACTGACCAAATATTTTTGCGCGTTCTTTTTTATCTGTGATGGTATTATCTTCAAAAGTAATAGACCTATTTAAATCTTGCGGAATTTGAAAAATACCTATACCACCAGCTTTAAGCACGCGATACAATTCCTGCATAGCTTTGGTGTCATCAGGGATGTGCTCTAAAACATGATTGCATAATATCACGTCAAATTCATTATCGTTGAAGGGAAGATTACAAATATCGGCCTTAACATCTGCTAATGGGGAGTTTAAATCTGTGGTGACATAGTTTAGATTTTTCATATTCCTAAAACGTTTATAAAACGCTTGTTCAGGAGCAAAGTGAAGTACTTTTTTTTCAGCAATAAAAAAATCTGTTTCATTTTTAAGATATAACCAAAGCAATCGATGTCTTTCTAAACTTAAAGTTGAAGGCGATAATACGTTATTTCGTTGGCTGCCATAACCATAAGGTAGAAAGGATTTAAAAGATTTACCATCAATGGGGTCGGTATAAGTTTTTCCTTTTAAAAAGAAAGCTAAAATTGGTCTTATAGTATAACTTAGCCTTATGAGCAAGGGTCTAGGGACGGTATTAAGTATAAGTTTAAATAGTTTTTTCAAAATCTGCTTAATCATTAACTTCACAGACACACCTAAAACCAGTATAGTCGTTAAGTTTATTAATTGAATTTTTTTTCCGCCAATTAGAACCAAAAGGTAGGCTATCTAATACAAATTCAGATATTCCCTCTTTATAAAATAGTGCTTTTTTATACTTACTTCTGTATTTTGTTCTGTAAGGAAAAAGAGGCATTTCGTCTTTTTTAATAGAAATATTTGAATATCCAAATTTCTGAGTTGCTGTCAAAAGTTCATTTTTTGTTGGTAACCGATAAACAAATTTATAAGGATATTTATTTCTTTCTTCGATGTTTTCAGTGTTGATAGCCCAAAATAGTTTTACTGCATCTGTCCTCCATTTACAATATAAAGTAGCTTGTTCTTTAGAAATGTTTACTAACGGATGAAAAGAATATTTGGGGTGTTCAAGGTATACATTAGAATTTATGGTTTTATCCACCATTAAATTATTAGGTATTTTTTGATTTAACCATAATAAGTTATTGTTTGGTATATTTTCA
Organism: Algibacter luteus; assembly: GCF_900141715.1. Taxonomy (GTDB): domain Bacteria; phylum Bacteroidota; class Bacteroidia; order Flavobacteriales; family Flavobacteriaceae; genus Arenitalea; species Arenitalea lutea. Next base: position 92,487 of record NZ_FQYK01000007.1, read on the forward strand.
AATAGTTTATAGGCTATGTCTTTGGTTAACCCATAATCAGGTATTTTTTTTATAGAGTCATGAATCCTTTCGGTCCAAAAGAATTTCAAATTTGTTAGAAATTCTAAATACATAAAATTATCTACAGGAGCAACATCAATGAAGATTGAATCATTTAGTTTTATAGTGAATGGAGGAGAAGTAGATTTATTAGATTTTGTTTGTTTTGGGTAATAGAATATTTCACGAGATTGAGAATTGCAGAAATTAACTAGAGATGAAAAAACAACAATAAGAGTTACAACTTTTTTAATTTTCATTTTAGATATAACATTCAAGTTGATTTTCGATTATAAGAAAATGCACTACTACAAAACTAATGCCTTTTGTCTAAATTCATTTTCCTCATCGCTTACAATTCCTAAAGCATCATAAATATATGCGAATGTTGAAAGTAATTCTGGTTTACCATCAATAAGTGCTACATCATGTTCAAAATGTGCCGAAGGTTTACCATCTTGTGTCGTAATGGTCCAACCGTCTCTATGTTGTTTTATACGGTGTGTTCCCATATTAATCATAGGTTCTATAGCCACAACCATGCCTTCAACAAATTTTTTGCCTTTACCACGTTTGCCGTAATTTGGCATTTCTGGGTCTTCGTGCATTTTGCTTCCTAAACCATGGCCTACTAATTCTCTAACTACACCGTAACCATGATCTTCACAATACTTTTGAATCGCATAACCCACATCGCCAACACGATTATTAGCTTTAAATTCTCTAATACCAACGTATAACGATTCTTTGGTTACCTGAAGTAATTTTTCTGTTTCTGGATCAATTTCACCAACCGCAAAGGTATAGGCATGGTCTCCATAAAATCCATTTTTTAATGCGCCACAATCAATAGAAATGATATCGCCTTCAACCAAAGGTGTAGCGTTGGGAATACCATGCACTACTTGTGAATTAGGACTCATGCAAAGGGTATTTGGGAAATCATATAACCCTAAAAACCCTGGAATAGCACCTTGGTCTCTTATACATTCTTCAGCAATTTTATCTAATTGAAGCGTAGAAACTCCTGGTTTAATTTCTTTTGCTAATTCACCTAATGTTTTAGATACAACTAAAGCACTTTCGCGCATTAATTCTATTTCTTCTCTTGTTTTAACAATAATCATAAAAATAATAATAGGAGTGCAAAGATACTTAAAAACTCAAGTTATTTAAATAGCCCAAAAAAACCTTTCTTTTTTTCGGGAATAGGAGGTGCCGTGTTTGTGAGCAGTTGATAAACTTCGCCCCAACCTGGAAAACCTCCAATATTTCTGTCGTCTATAAATAAATCAGCATTAATCTTTCTGCTTATATCATTTACGAATTCTTCTTCAGGAAAACTTTTATTTACAGCGTAAAAACGAATACCATTTTCTTCGCAAAAGTTAACAGCTTCTTGAAGTCTGTCACCGCATCTGTATGTCCATAAAATAAGGCGATGACCATCTTCTTGCAATTTTTTTAAAGTTTCAAATGCAAATAATATAGGTTTGCCAATTTTTGGATAGGCATCTTCAACGATAGTCCCGTCAAAATCAATAGCAATGATAAGTGTATCGTTAAAATTCATTTTTTTTCAATTACATAGATTAGGGCAAAGTTACGCTAATTAATTTTTTTTATTAAACTAAGGGATGTTGAGTCATTGCAGCAGGTTGTTCAACATTCATCAATTTTAAAATAGTTGGTGCGATATCTCCTAAAATACCATTTTTAATTGTTTTTAATTCATTGTCAATTAAAATTACAGGTACTGGGTTAGTTGTGTGTGCGGTGTTAGGTGAGCCATCGGGGTTTATCATGGTTTCACAATTACCGTGATCTGCAATGAGTAAGGTGGTGTAGCCATTGTTTAATGCTGTAGTTACCACATCTTTAACACATTCGTCTACGGCTTCACATGCTTTTATTGCAGCTTCCATAACTCCGGTATGACCTACCATATCACCATTGGCAAAATTTAAACAAACAAAATCAACATCGCCTTTTTCAAGTTCAGGAACCAGTGCATCACGCAATTCATAAGCGCTCATTTCTGGTTTTAAATCGTAAGTAGCCACTTTTGGCGAGTTTCTTAAAATACGCTTTTCCCCTTTAAACTCTTGCTCTCTTCCACCAGAAAAGAAAAAGGTAACGTGCGGATATTTTTCAGTTTCAGCTATCCTAATTTGTGTTTTGTTATTTTTCTCTAACACTTCACCCAAGGTTTCAGTTAAGTTTTCTTTGTTGAAAATAACTTTAATATTTTTATAGGTATCGTTGTAATTGGTTAGGGTTACATAATGCAAATCTAATTTGTGCATATTGTATTCTGGAAAATCAACTTGAGAAAGTACTTCTGTTAATTCTCTACCACGGTCTGTTCTAAAATTAAAAAAGATTATAACGTCACCATTTTTAATTTTTGTGAGTGGTTGGTTGTTATCATCAACCGCTATAATAGGTTTAATAAACTCATCGGTAACATCATTAGCGTAATTGGCTTCTATACTTTGAGTTATATTGTTTGAGTTTTCACCAACATTATTTACTAAGGCATCGTATACGAGTTTAACACGTTCCCAACGTTTATCTCTATCCATGGCATAATAACGACCAGAGATGGTTGCAATTTTAGCATTTGTGTTTTCTATATGGTTTTCTAACTGCTTAACAAATCCGGCACCTGATTTTGGGTCTACGTCACGTCCGTCTGTAAATCCATGAACATAAGAATTTTGAACTCCAAATTCGTTAGCAGCGTCAATTAATCCTAATAAATGATTAATATGCGAGTGTACCCCGCCATCACTTAAAAGTCCTAAAAAATGAACATCTTTATTGTTTGATTTAGCGTAATCAAACGCATCTACCAATGCTTTTTCGTTATTTAAGGTTTTGTTTTTTACAGCTAAATTTACCTTAACTAAATCTTGATAGACTATTCTACCAGCACCTAAATTCATGTGTCCAACTTCACTGTTTCCCATTTGCCCTTCTGGTAATCCAACATGCAAACCATCGGTACGAAGTGTGGCATATGGATATTTTTTATACAAAGAATCAATAAATGGCGTGTTAGCTTGATCGACAGCCGAAACTTTTGGGTCAGGTGAATTTCCCCAACCATCAAGAATCATTAAAATAACTTTTTTGTTCATTTTTTGTTAAAATTTAAAACCGAACAAAGATACATAAGTTTCTTATAAATGGAGTTAAAAAAACCTTGTAAAAGCCTGATTTTTTAAGGAATGTTCTCATGTTTTTTTATGCAAACGTTTTCGTTAACAATGTGTGAATCAAACGTTAAAAATGTGTTATAAATGTTTTTTTATGTAACAGATCAAAATTATTGTCGTCTCTTTAGTATATCAAAAAACGTAAATCAATTAATCAAATTAAAATCTTTCATCATGAAAAAAACAATCATTATTACCGCAATGGCATTATGCTTTTCATTAGTATCAGCAAATGCAGCTCCAGAAAATCAAAGTGTTAATTACGAATTAGAAGCTTTTTTTAAAGTGAATTCGTTTTGTGTATCTATTGCCAAAGGCGATTTAGAAACTGTTCAAAAACTTATAAGTAGAGGGGCAGATGTTAATGAAAAATCTAATGGCATGACTCCTGCGATGTACGCTGCAAAATACAATAGAACAGAGATTTTAAAGCTTTTAATTATTCATGGCGCTAATTTAAAAGCAAAGTCTGATAAAAAAATGACGGCTTTAGAATATGCACAGTTACATGGAGCTAGCGATACAGAAGCAATAATCATTGAAGCTTTGGCTGAAGCTAAAGCCAGTAAAAGAAAAATTATTTAAAATTTAGTAATTATTTGAGTTAGTCACTCGATTAAAAAAGCCTCGTTAAACGAGGCTTTTTTGTTTTATAAATTTTTGTATTTTTCGATGGCTTCTTGAATTTTTTCTATCCTATTGTCAGGATCTGGGTGTGTACTTTGAAATTCTGGAACGCGGTTTGGACCTGCTGCATCTTTTAATATTTTCATCACGCCAATCATTTCCTCAGGATTATAACCAGCTTTAATCATAAATTTCACACCAAGGTCGTCGCTTTCTAATTCATCGCCTCTTCCATTGGTTAATAAGGTATTTTGCCCAATACCACTAACGAGTCCTCCCATATCGGCACCTACAGACCCTGCGGTTGATAGTCCTTGCCAATATTCGCTTTCTGCAATTCTTTCTGCACTGTGCCTTCCTAAAACATGTCCAATTTCATGCCCTAATACACCAGCTAATTGGTCTTCGTTTTCTAATTTTGAAAAAAGTGCATGCGTGATAAATATTTGTCCGCCAGGTAATGCAAATGCATTAATGGTATTTGGATCTGCTAATAAATGAAATTCGTATCTATAAGGCGTCTCTCTCGCAATACTATTGTTTACTAATTTATTCCCCACATTATCAACTAAGGCTTGATATTGGGTGTTTGGATGCAAACCACCATGTTGTTGTGCCATATGTGGTGCACTTTGCAAACCTATGGCTATTTCCTTATCAGGAGTCATAGAAATGGTTTGGGTTCTACCTGTATAAGGGTTTACCTCTTGTTGGCTACATCTTTTGAAAACAAAAAATAACGCGATTGCTGCTCCTATTAATAGTCGGAATTTTAGATTTTTTCCTCTCATTTTAATAAAATTGGTTACTAAAATTACAAAATTTTAGGTTATAAAGGTTTGACACCGCAGATTTAAATAAGTCACTTCAATAAAATTCCGATTAAAGTTTTTTAATCATGACGTAATGGAGGCCTATATCTTTAATATTAAACGGTTTGCCAATTGTTTTGTATCCTTTTTTTTTATAGAAATTAGCAGCAACTTCCCTTGCATTACACCAAACTAAATTTATGTTTTTTGCTTTCAAGACGCGTTCTCCGTGTTTTAAAATAATACTGCCTAATCCATTATTTTGATAGGGTTTTAGTACCGCCATACCTCTTAGTTGATATTGGGCTTTTTCTGAAGTACAAGGCGTCGTGTTTTTTAAAAAAGTACATATGCCTGCTAAAGTTTCATTATCGAATATCCCGAAATGAAAAGTTGTTTCCAGATTATCTCCATCAAAAGCGCAAGTTTCAATAGGTTTTCCTGCTCTTAAAACTGGATGCCTTACCGTAAATGCTTCCTCGGCAGTAATTTGTTTTATTTTATAATCAGAAGAGTTAATATGTTTATTGATTTTAGTAATTTTCAAACTTAAAAAATAATTATGGCAATACAGTTTAAGATTTTAGAAAAGGATCAAATTTTTGCGGCTGTTCCGTTAGTTTATAAGTTGAACGATTTTAAGGTGACAGAAGATAGTTTGAGTCAGCGATTTTCTGAAATGATAAATCAAAATTATGAATGCGCTGGTATTTATGATAATGAAAAATTAATTGGAGTTTGTGGTTTATGGTATTGCACAAGACATTATTCTGGCAAGAGTGCTGAAGCAGATCATGTTTATATTGATGATGGCTATCGCGGACAAGGTTTAGGTAAAAAATTCTTTGATTGGATTTATAATTATTTGATTAATAAAGGTTTTGAAACTATAGAGTTGAATACGTATGTAAGTAACAACCAGTCGCATAAATTTTACTTTAATGAAGGCTTTAAAATACTGGGATATCATTTTTTAAAAAAGCTATAAATTTTCTTGCGCAGAAAGAAACAGTTTATATATTTGCAGCGCAATAATGCGGGAGTAGCTCAGTTGGTAGAGCGTCAGCCTTCCAAGCTGAATGTCGCCAGTTCGAACCTGGTCTCCCGCTCTAAAAGCCTCTTCAAATTGATGAGGCTTTTTTTATGCTAAAAAGTTCGATTTTTAGTTTAAAAACTAATGTTTGCTAAAACGTCCGCGTGAGGGATAGCAGTGGAAAGCCCACAGTGAGGTACGAACGAGGACTTGTAACGTATAGCCCGACCCTTTTTTTGGGGCATGCCCAAATTATTTTAATTGATTGAGTTGGGTTTCAGTTTCTACTTCATAGGGAACTTTGTTGTACTCGAAAACTCGAGCCGTTAGTGGTCCTTTTAAAATGATGGAATTCTGGGTGACGTGTAACCAGCTTCCTTCGCGCAGTCCTATTACAGGTGGCGTGTTGAAATGATGAAATTCTTTAATCCTGGTTTCTCTAGTTTCGCCCATATGTTTACTGTTGGCCAATGGGTCTAGATAATGCGGGTTGATGTTAAATGGAACCAAACCTAAGGCATTGAAACTTGGTGGGAAAACAATGGGCATATCGTTGGTGGTTTTAATGGTTAAACCACAAATGTTGCTCCCTGCGCTTGTACCCAAATAGGGTGTGCCATTTTTTACGGTTTGCTTTAAAATGTCTATAAGATTGTGTTTATACAGCTGGTTGGTAAGTACGAAAGTGTTGCCGCCACCCACAAATATGCCTTGTGCATTTTTAATGGCTTGGGCTGGATTGTAAAATTCATGAATGCCTTTTACCTTTATATTTATTTTTGCGAATGCCTTGTTGGCTAGTCGGGTATAATCTTCGTGTGATATGCCACCGGGTCGTGCATAAGGAATGAAAAGTATGGTATCTGCGTTTTTAAAAAACGCTTTTAAATCTTGTATAATATACTCTAAATAGCCGCTGCCATGTACAGTGGAAGTGCTCGCAATTATTATATTTTGCATGAAATTATTGTTTATTTTGTAAAGCTAATGAAAAATTATATTTGCTAAAGATTTTAGGAATTTTACTTCATAATTTGAATTTAAAGTGGTATTTTCAAAATAAAAAACATGAAAAAACTTATTTTCTTTTTAACTCTTATAACAACCTTAAATAGTGTTGCGCAAACAATAACTAGGGTTGAGGTGTCTGGTAAAATTATTGTTGAAGGTAGCGATGTTGCAGGTATTACAATTTTTAATACATCGACTAATACAGGAACTATAACAGATGAAAATGGGGAATTTAGTTTGAAAGTTGCTTTAAATGATAACATAGAAGTTAGCGCGTTGCAATATCAAAACATTGGTTTTAAGGTTAATAAAGCTATTTTAGATTCTAGAAGGATGAAGCTTTTTTTAATTGAAGAGATTAACAGGTTAGATGAAGTTATTGTTTCTACAAAAGGGTTAACAGGTAATTTAAATACCGATATGGAAGATGCTAAACCGTTTAAGCCCAAATTGGATGCTTTATATTTTGGGGTAAAACGTAGCAAGGAATATGATTTTGAAACCGATTATAAATCTGAGGTTAGTAATATTTCTGTGGATAGACAACACCAACCTATGGTAAATGGTCTTAACATTATAAACGTTGTAGACCAATTGTTATTACCGCTATTTAGATCTGGAGTTAAGGATAAAAAAACGGCTGGGGTACCTGAAGTTCCGATAGAATCAATTAAATATTATTTTGGATCGGAGTTTTTGGTTGATAATTTTAATATTCCAGAACATCGGGTTGAAGAATTTATAAGATATGTTGAAGCCGATGATTTTGATTATGCACTTCTTAATTACGGTAAAGAAATGGAGTTTCTTGAACTACTTAATAACAAAAGTGCAGAATTTCTGGGAAGAAAAAACTAAAACGTCTTGCTTTTAGGCCTTTTAACAAAACATTAAAAGCCATTTACATTTTCTTTAAGATTTGAAATACGTTCTTTACAACCTAATGTAACCAATTTGAGGCGCGTATTTTTTATTTTAGGACTTATTTTTTGGTCTATTTCTGCATTTAGTCAGTCTACAAATTTAATTGACATCTTGGGTAGAGTTGATAGTACTTCTGAAATAGAGAATATTCATGTTTTAAATAAAACAGCGCAGAAATTCACAATTACAGATCGTAATGGTCATTTTAAAATTGCTGTAAAATTGAATGACACTTTAACATTTACATCTATTCAACATTTTAATAAAGAGGTTCTTGTAACTAAAGAAATTTTGGCTAACAGAGTCGTTTATGTGAAATTAGATGAAAAAATTAATGAGTTAGATGAAGTGGTAATTGGTAAAGTGTTAACTGGTAATTTAATGTCTGATATAGGAAATATAGAAGGAGAAGCTCCTATAAGTTTTTATGATGTTGGAATACCTGGGTATACAGGAAAACCTGCAACACAAAGTGAAAGACGATTAAAGGAAGCAGGCGATTTCAAACCAAAAATGCTTTTAGGAGTTTTGACTGGTGGCTTGCCATTAAATCCAATACTTAATGGATTAAGTGGAAGAACCAAAAGACTTAAAAATAGGGTTAAACTTGAAGAGAAAGAAGCCTTAATACAAAGTATAAAAGCAAGATTATCGAAAGATTTTTTTGCTTCTAATCCTTTAGAGGAAGATTTAAAAATGGATTTCTTTTATTTCTGTGCTGATGATGCGAATTTTTTACAACATTGCAAGAACAACATAGATTTTAAAATTTTAATTTTTTTAAGAATGAAATATAGGCAGTACTTAAATAATTTAGATTCTAGTAAAAATTAATAAGCTTTGGAATGCTTTTTGAATTTCAAAGAGTATTTTAGTCATCTTAAATTATTGTATGAAATTATTAAAAATTTTAATAGCAGCATTTATCTTGCCGCTTGTTGCGTTCACTTCTGTGCATAAATATTATATCAGTGTTACGCAGATTAATTATGTGCAAGAAAAAGAATCGGTTCAAATTATTTCTCGAATCTTTATCGACGATTTAGAAAACGCTTTACAAACTAACTATGATGAGTTTTTAGTACTTTCAGATAAAGACGAGGCACCTATAATTAGTTCTTACCTAAACCGATATTTACAAGAACATCTTAAGCTAAAAATAAATGATGAGGATGTAAAACTTAATTTTATTGGTAAAGAATATGAAGGCGATATTGTACGTTGTTATTTAGAGGTAGAAGGCGTAACGCACATAGATACCTTCTCTGTTACAAATAGTATATTGTTTGATTTGTTCGATGATCAAAAAAATATTATTAAAACAAAAATAAATTCTAAAAATAAAAGCGTCATACTAAGTTCAGATAATCCTAATGCTTTGTTAAAATTTAATTAAATTCTAGTATTTAGAATACATAAATTAGTATTTTCGGCCACATTTAATAACAATCTTCTAACGATTATTGTGAAAAACATATTTTTTTCTAACAAAACAAAATAGCAATGAAAAAACACGTTTATCTTTTCTTATCATTTGTATTCCTTGTTTCAGGAGTATTTGCACAAGAAAAAGTTACCCAAAAGCCGCAAGGTCATACCGATCAAAACAAGTTCAGACAAATGAAAGATGTTTTGGCTACCCCAAATGAGAGTAGAACTGCTTCTGGAGCTCCAGGGCACCTCTACACACAGCAACAAGTAGATTACGTGATGAATATTCGTCTGGACGAAAACAAGAGCCAGATTTTTGGTGACGAAAAAATAACGTACCATAATAATTCAAGAGATCATTTAGAATATTTATGGGTACAGTTAGATCAAAATATGCGTGCTAAAGATTCTAAAACGCCAGATATCACTACTGAAAGTTTTGACGCGGCATTTAATGGGCCACAATCATTTACAAAAGCGAATTTAAAAGATCGTTTTGATGGTGGGTTTAATATAGAATATGTAAAAAACGAAGATGGTTCGGATTTATCTTATCTAATAAATCAAACTATGATGAGAATAAATTTGGCAAAACCATTAGCACCAGGTGAAATTTTTAAGTTTCAGATAAAATGGTGGTATAATGTGAATAATCATATTTTAGAAGGTGGAAGATCGGGCTATGAAGCATTTCCAGATGGTAATAACACTTATGTTATTGCTCAGTTTTATCCAAGACTTTGTGTTTATGATAATGTTGAAGGTTGGCAAAATATGCAGTTTTGGGGAAGAAGTGAGTTTGCACTTGAGTTTGGAGACTTTGATGTGAAAATCACGGTTCCTGCAGACCATATGTTGGAGGCTACTGGAGAGTTACAAAATAGAAAGGATTGTTTTACTAAAGAGCAGTTAAAACGTTACGAGAAAGCTACAAAAACTTTTGATAACCCTGTTTTTGTTATAACTCAAGAAGAAGCAGAACAAGCAGAAAAACAAAGAAGTACGAAAGAGAAAACATGGCATTTTAAAGCTAAAAACGTTAGAGATTATGCTTTTGCAACCTCAAGAAAATTTATCTATGATGCCATGGCGGTTGATATTAATGGAAGATCTGTAATGGCTATTTCATTATATTCTAAAGAAGGTAACCCACTTTGGGAAGAGCACTCTACGCGAGTTGTTGCTAATACTTTAGAAGAGTATTCAAAACTAACTTTTGATTATCCTTACAGTAAAGCGATTTCAGTTCATGCGCAAATGGGAATGGAATATCCAATGATATGTTTCAATTACGGTCGTCCTGATCCCGATGGAAGCTATTCTGAGCGATTAAAAAGAGGAATGATTGGTGTAATTACACATGAAGTTGGACATAACTTCTTCCCAATGATTGTAAATAGTGATGAGCGCCAATGGACATGGATGGACGAAGGTTTAAATTCATTTGTTGAAACTTTAGCTGAGTTAGATTACGATCCTAACTTCATTACTGGAAACCTTCCAAAAGATATAGTGCCTTACATGGGTGGCGATCAAAATTTTATTTCACCAATTATGTCACAAGGTGATTACGTACACAAGTTTGGTCCGAATGCATATACAAAACCTGCAGCAGGATTATATATGTTAAGACAAACTATTATGGGTCCAGAATTGTTTGATTATGCTTTTAGAACCTATTCACAGAGATGGATGTTTAAACACCCTACGCCTGCAGATTTCTTCAGAACAATGGAAGATGCTTCTGCAATGGATTTAGATTGGTTTTGGAGAGGATGGTTCTACACAACTGATTATACCGATATTGGTGTAAAAGGTGTAAAACAATACTATTTAACAGATAAGCCTACGGAAGCGGCTGTTGAAACAGCTAAAATGTATAACATGAATCTTGATGATTATAAGGATAGATTAGTTTTTTATGCTGAAGCGAAAGAAGGAGAAAAGCCAACAGAAGCAAAAAATGCTTCCGACTTTAAATTCATTACCGATTATATTGAAAGTTTACCAGAAGCTGAAAAAGCAAGATTAAAAGATGCACCAAAGTATTTTTACGAAGTTACTTTTGAAAAACCAGGTGGATTAGTAATGCCAATTATATTGGAAATTACTTATGAAGATGGTACGAAAGAAAGAAAAACATTCCCAGCTCAAATTTGGAGATATAATGAATGGGAAGTAAAAAAGGTGTTTAGAACAGACAAAGCCATAACAAGCTTAGTTGTTGACCCAGATTTAGAAACTGCCGATGTTGATACGTCGAATAATTCATGGCCTAAGCAAGCAGAAGATAGCGAATTCGATAAGTTTAAAGAAAAGGTAAGAGGTTAATTAAAACCACATATTTTATAAAAAGGCCGATTTTAACAATCGGCTTTTTTTATTCTAACAAAACAACTCACTATATTTGTACTGTGATACTACAAGCAACATTTTTATTTATTAGTGGCGCGGAAATAGCGTTTATACTATTTATTGTCATTATGGTTTTTGGCGCTGATAAGTTGCCAGAAATAGCTCGTGGATTAGGTAAAGGTATGCGCACACTTAAAGACGCTACCAACGATATTAAACACGAAATCACAAAAACCGCCGAAAAAAACGGAATAGATACTAGCATCACTAAAGATGTAAAGAAAGAACTTGATAAAGTAAAGGACGACTTAGACGACTTTACAGGTTCAGTTAAACGTAAATTTTAGCGTTTAAACTATTTATCCGATTATAACTCAACTTTTTATCAAGAAGTTAAATCGTTTTAACGATTTTTTAATTTTTGTTTTGGATTAAAAAATACCTTTGGAGTCCCTCCCAAACAATATTGGCGTCCCTCCCCAAATCAAATTTAATAGCCATGAGAATTAACCTATTCATCTGTTTTTTATTCTTTTCAATCTTATCTTTCGGAAAAGAAGACCGAGAAATTATCAAACAAATTGATCATATTAACTCGTCAGCCTTACAGTTTTATAATGATGATGAAATAGTAAAATCTTTTAAGGAATTTATTAGCGCTAAAGAATTGTCTGATTCTATCCAAGATCATTATGGTAGTGCAACTGCAAACTATAATTTAGGAAATATTTATTTCTTAATGGAGAATTACGAATCTGCCATACAATATTACAATTCAACAATTAATGTTTTAAAACCTATTGATGATAGCTATTTGATATCTAGCTCTTATCTAAATCTAGCTAAAATTTATAGAGAACAAAATATTGATACAAAAAGTATCCAATATTTTGAAAAAGCACTAAAATCTTCTGTGGTTAGTAAGTATATCAATGAACTTGAAAAAGAACAAATCCAAAAAGTTTTTGTTGAAGCAAGAATTAATTTATGTGAAATATATATTGAAAAGAAAAATTTTGATGAAGCGTTATTAAATCTTTTAAAACTAGAAAATTATTTAAAAACGAATGAAATCAGTTCAAACTTAAAGGGTTATTACAAGTACATTTATGGTGTTTATTCTGCGCATAATGAGCTTTATAATAGTGCTAATATTAAGTTTAGAGAAGCTATTGTATTATTAAAAGAAGGCGACCAAGAAATTGATTTAGAATTGTTGAGTAATGTTTATATGCAATTGTCAATTTCATTAGCAAAAGCAGGTAAAAGTACCGAGGCTTATATTACATTATTAGAACATAATAGTTTTAAAGATAAACTTCTTAATGAAGAAAAAAGTAGACAAGATTTAATAATTAAATCGAAGTTTCTTATTGAGGATTATAAAAATGAAGCTCAAATAGCCAATGCAGCAAGAATTCAGCAAGTTGAAATTGCTAACAAGTTTAAAAGAATTAACACGGTAATATTTATAACCTTATTCTTATTAATTGGTTCAATAATTATAATCTATAGAAGTTATAGCCAAAAAATGAAGCTAAGTAAAACTTTAAAGGTTAAAAATAGCGAACTAGAATTAGCTAAAGACGAGGCTTTAAAATCATCAGAATTAAAAAGTAAATTTATATCTAATGTCTCTCATGAATTAAGAACTCCGCTTTATGGTGTAGTAGGTATTACTTCGTTATTACTTGAAAATAATAGTCTAAACACCAAAGACAAGAAACATTTAAAATCATTAAAATACTCTGGAGATTATTTATTGAATTTAATAAATGATATCCTTCAAGTTGGTAAAATGGAAGCTAATAAGGTTGAACTTAAAAACGTATCTGTTAATTTAAAAGATATGTTAGCTGATATTGTTAATTCTTTTGATTATCGATTAGAAGAAACTAATAATCAAATTGAAATTTCAATTGATAATTATGTACCAGAATATATTAAATGTGATAAAGTAAGATTGTCTCAAATATTAATTAATTTAATAGGGAATAGTGTTAAGTTCACCGCAAACGGTATAATTAATTTAAGAGTAAAATTAGTTTCATTAGACAATAAAAATGTTGGTTTAAATTTTGAAATTGAAGATAACGGCATTGGTATTTCTAAAGATAAATTCAATATGATATTTGATAACTTCTGTCAATTAGAAGATAGTAATTTAAATTATCAAGGTACAGGACTAGGTTTATCCATTACTAAAAATTTAATAGAGCTTTTTGAAAGTGAAATTAAATTAGAAAGTGAATTAGGTGTAGGTACAAAAATTAACTTCGAAATTAATTTTGAATTAGATCAAAACAAAACGAAAGTCATTTCAGATTTCGATTCTAAAGCTGAAAAGATTGAAAAGCCCGAAGCAAATTATAATATTTTAGTTGCCGAGGATAATAAAATAAATCAAGTTGTAACCAAAAATTTATTGAAAAAACACGGGTATTTATGTACAATTGTTGAAAACGGTAAAGAGGCTTTAAAAGAAGTTAAAAATAATAAATACGATCTTATTTTAATGGATATTAATATGCCAGTAATGAACGGGAACGAAGCAACCGCTTTAATTAGACAGTTTAATAACTCCATTCCTATAGTTGCATTAACAGCAGCCGATATAGAAGACGTAGAACAAAACTGTAAAGGTATTGGGTATAGCGACATCATCATTAAGCCTTTTGATAACTATGAGTTTTTCCAAGTAATTAACGAAAACATTCAAAACGCTCAGAATAATAATGGCGATGTGCAGTTAGTTTTAGCTTCTTAATTGAAGTTTCTAAGTGCTAAAGTTTTCTGGTAATTGTAAGTCCGTCTCGTATAGGTAAAACTACCGTTTCAACGCGATTATCAGCTTTCAAGAGTTTATTATATTCAATTAATGCGGGTGTAGAAGTATCATCTTTTTTAAAAGAGGTATCCAAAACTTTGCCACTCCATAAAACATTGTCTGATAAAATAATACCTCCTGGGTTTAGCTTATCAATAATCACGTGAAAATAGTTTGAGTAATTTTCTTTATCGGCATCGATAAAAACCAGATTAAAATTAATATTGAGGTTAGGTATAATGTCAATAGCATTTCCTAAATGCTGATGAATTTGCTTCCCAAAACCAGATTTATCAAAATATTTTCGCTGAAAATCAACTAATTCTTCATTAATATCAATGGTGTGTAATTCTCCCTCGGATTGCATGCCTTCAGCTAAACACAACGCAGAATACCCAGTGTAAGTTCCAATTTCTAAAATGTTTTTTGGGTTAACCATTTTTGAAATGATACTTAAAACACGCCCTTGATAATGCCCACTTAGCATTCTAGGTTGCAATATCTTTTGGTAGGTTTCTCGGTTTAGTTGTTGCAATAATGTAGGCTCATCTTCGGAATGTGCTACTACATAATTATCTAATTCTTCTGGTATAAAATGCATTAACTTAAAATCCTATTAATTAATTTCTGTTTGGCGTTTTCGTCGTCTCCACAAAGCCATTGTATCACGTTATGTTCCCAAATATCGTCGTATTCTTTTTCATTTATAATTTTTCTTTCCATAGCAAGGTCAAGTATTTTTCCTGGATAAGACGATTGTTTATCGCTTTCCATTTCTCCTAACGGATAAGGATCGTCAAGACCCATGATAACCTGTTTAGAACCGTGATTCCTAATCAAAAGCTCCAATCCTCCGGTATCGTGCACTAAGGTGTCAAAAAAGATGTTTTTATGCCCTACGGCTTTTCTTGGGTGGTGCTTACCTTCAAATAGGTCCGGTCTGCCATCAAAACCTTGAATACGTCGCCCTAAGTTTATTTGTGCTAACTGTCCGCCATGGGCAAAACACGTACGCATATTAGGAAACTTTTCTTGATATCCATTTAAAGTTAAAAAATGATAAGCATCGCCACATTGCGCCAACATCCAAATTAAGTGAAAGCGCCATGAGGTATTTTCTAATTTTATAAATTTTTCACCATCATAAGGATGAATTTCTACGGCTAGATTATACTGACTCGCCAATTCAAAAATAGGCTCGTTTTCTTCATCAAAAATGCAACGCCAAGTACCAATAGTATCCATATAATGTGTTGGTAAACATAACAATTGCATGCCGTGGTTTTCCACACAGCGTTCTATTTCCCAACAAGCACTTCTTATAAAAGCAGGATGTACAACAAAACCACAGGTAAATTTACTAGGGTTATCATGCTGTACTTTAGCATTAAAATCGTTTTGAAAACGTAAGGCTTTTTTCATTTCTTCAACGCGTAAACCATTCCCGTATAGTTGCGATAAGTTTAAAACTACAGCATGGTCTAACTTGTTGCGTTCCATCCATTCCAGCTTTTCATCCAAGAAAAAACTAGAGTCTGTTACTGGGCGTTTCCAGTCCTTCTGAAGCATGAATTTTCGGTCTTTATCCACCCAAAAAATACCTTTCTCTTGCATAAATTCTGGAATCTCTTCCGGGTAAGGTAATAAGTGCGAATGACCGTTAATTCTAAGTTTACGTTTCATTTTATAGTCCTGAGGGGTCAGGAATCTTTAAGTTAAAATTAATCAATTTGTACTTTCTTAGGAGGTTGCATTACTTCACCACAATTTGGGCAACTACGTTTGTCCTTATCGCCATAATATTTATCAAAAATCTTAGGCATATCGGTTTCAATATTGTCTAAAGTGAAATCCTCTTCATACAGTTTTGTTACACAATTTTCACAAAACCAAAGCAACGCATCGCGCACGCCTTCTGGTCTTTTATATTCAATAACTAACCCAACGGTATTGGCACCTCGCTGCGGTGAATGTGGCACTTTAGGAGGCAATAAATAAATATCACCCTCTTTAATATGCACATCTTTTGGTGTGCCTTTATCAATAATTTTTAATACAATATCACCTTCAACCTGATAGAAAAACTCAGGCGTTTCATTATAATGATAATCTTTTCTACTGTTAGGTCCGCCAACAACCATCACAATAAAATCGCCGTCTTTCCAAACCACTTTATTACCCACTGGCGGTTTTAAAAGATGCCTGTTTTCTTCAATCCAAGCTTTAAAATTTATAGGAGAAGTTAAATGACTCATAGTTTTATATTTTTGGCGTTACCACAAGGGTCAGGCTATCCGCTATATCTTTTTTGTTAGTTCTCGTTATATTTTGTTCATACTTCACAAAATACTCGAGCCAACAAAAAAGGATGCCGCTTCTATCCTTAACGCGAATTTGTTATAAAGATACAAATACCAGAAATTTTATAGTGTTTTAGTTTCGTTAAATAATTACAAAGACTTTGTTCTTCCGCCATCAACAGGAACGTTAATTCCGGTAATATAACTGGCCGCTTCACTTGCTAAAAAAGTTATGGCATTTGCTGTTTCTTCTGGTTTTGCAAAACGTTTTACAGGCGCATAATTTTTCATGATTTCGGTCATGTCTTCAATAGATCGCCCTTCAATATTCGCTTTAATTTTTATAATTTCAGTTAAACGTTCGGTGTCTGTAAATCCAGGAAGCACATTGTTAACTGTAATGCCAAATTCGGCAACTTCTACCGAAAGGGTTTTACTCCAATTACCAACAGCACCTCTAATGGTATTACTTACGCCCAGTCCAGGGATAGGTTCTTTAACCGATGTAGAAATTACATTAATAATCCTTCCAAAACCCTCAGCTTTCATAAAAGGAATAGTGGCCTGTGCCAAAAGATGGTTGCATTTTAAATGCATAGTAAATGCGTTATCAAAAGCTTCTAAACTTGCAGTTAATAAGCTTCCGCTTCTTGGTCCTCCAGTATTATTTATAACAATATGAAAACCATGTTCTTTTTCAATAAATTTTATAACCTGCTCCTGTAGTTCTCTTGGGTTCGAAAAATCGGCCACAATATAACTATGGTTTCTATGTTGTGGTAATTCTTCTAAAACTTCTTTTAGTTTTTCACGGTTTCTGGCCACGAGAGTTACATTAACACCTTCGGCAGCTAATGCCATAGCTGTGGCTTTTCCAATGCCTTGTGTGCTTCCGCAAACAAGTGCGTTTTTGTTATTTAGTTTTAAATCCATAATTCTTACTGTTTGGTCAAGCGCAGTCGAGACCTAGTTCTTTAATTATTATATTTTAAACGAGATGCCGAAACAAGTTCAGCATGACATCAAAGTGTCAATATTTTATACAAACATTTTTTGCTTCTGTAAAAAAGCGTAGTGCTTCAAAGCCACCTTCACGTCCAACTCCAGATGCTTTTGTGCCACCAAAGGGAGTGCGTAAATCGCGTAACATCCAAGTGTTTACCCAAACTATACCAGCTTCTAATCGATTGCTTAAATGCATCGTACGTTTTAAATTGTTAGTCCATAAAGTAGCCGATAAGCCATACTTAACTTTATTGGCCATTTCTAAAACTTCATTTTCAGTATTAAACGGCATTATGGTAACCACCGGCCCAAAAATTTCTTCTTGATTCACACGACATTCGTCGGTTGCAACTTCAATGACTGTTGGTTCCAGATAATAGCCATTTTTTAAACCCTTTACCAAAACTTTTTGACCTCCACATAGGATTTTACCTTTTTCGGTTTTGGCAAGGTCTATATAGCGTAAAACTTTTTCTAAATGCTGTTTAGAAACTAAAGCACCAAGATCTGTTATTGCCATAGCCGGATTTCCGACTTTTAATTGTTTTACTCGTGAAACAAAATCGGTTTTAAATTTTTTATAAATCGATGCTTCTACAAAAATGCGGCTTCCACATAAACAAATTTGACCTTGATTGGCGAATGATGAGCGCACTGTGGTTTCTAACATATCATCATAATCACAATCTGAAAAAATGATGTTTGGGTTTTTGCCTCCTAGCTCTAAAGATAGCTTTTTAAAAAGGGGCGCCGCCATTTTAGCAATATGAGCACCTGTTTCTGTGCCTCCAGTAAACGAAATGGCCTTTATTTCTGGGTGCTCAATAATAGCCTGTCCTGTGGTGCTACCCAAACCGTGTACAATATTTAATACACCATGAGGTAAACCAGCTTCAGTACAAATTTGCCCTAATAAATAGGCGGTCATAGGTGTTACCTCACTTGGTTTCGCAACAACACAATTGCCAGCAGCTATAGCGGGTGCAATTTTCCATGTGAATAAGTAAAGTGGAAGATTCCATGGCGAAATACAACCTACCACACCTATGGGTTGCCTTAAGGTGTAATTAATAGCATCTTGCCCTACACTTTCATGACTTTCACTAGCAAACTGTGTAATGGCATTGCCAAAAAACCTAAAATTACTGGCAGCTCTAGGTATGTCAATAGATTTAGCTAAGCTTATAGGCTTGCCATTGTCTTTACTTTCTGCTTCGGCAAATTGATCTAAATTGGCTTCAAGTAATTCTGAAATTTTTATTAAAATTCTACTCCGCTCTTCAAAAGTGGTTTGAGACCAATGCTTAAATGCCTTTTGGGCACTTTTATACGCAGTTTCTACATCTTCTTTTGATGAGTTGGGTATATGTCCATAAACTTCGCCATTGGCTGGACAATAATTGTCTATCCAGTCGTTTGAGATTGGATTTACGAATTTGCCGTTTATTAAGTTTTGGATTTTCATTTTGTTTTATATGTATGCTTAATGTAAATTACTTCATGCTTGTCTGGTCGAGCGCAGTCGAGACCTATTTAGATTCTGGTTTATACTTTGAATGTGTTGCATTTCTGCATTCAGCTAAAATCTCTAATAAATCAAAATTTTCATTTGCTAGAGCCAGCTTTTTCTTCCCACTCCATTTTTTAATTTTCTTTTCAAAATATATAGCTTGATTTACATCATTAAATTCTTGATGAAAAATTAATTCTAACGGTCTTCGTTTAAAAGTAAAACAATTTTTATTTAGTCCATTTTGATGTTCTTCAAATCTTCTAGAGATGTCATTTGTTATTCCTGTATATGTCAAACCGTCTGAACATTTCAGTATGTATACAAAATAAGATTTCATTACAAACCTCTCGACTGCGCTCGAGGAGACATTTAGTTTAATTTATTTTTTTTTATAAGCCACAACCTTAATCTCCACCACCAAATCAGGATGTGGTAATTGATGCACTGCAACTGTAGTTCGTGTTGGTCCTGTAGCTACATCAAAAAACTCTGCATAGGCTTTGTTATAGCCGGCAAAATCGTTCATATTCACTAAAAACGATGTCACATCCACAACATCCTTTAACGAAGCACCTGCTTTGGCTAAGTTCTTTTCAATATTTTTTAAAACTTCTCGGGTTTGTACCTCAATATTTAAATGTTTTGTTCCCATGTCGTCAATAATATCAACGCCTGCAATAGTGTTATCAGGTCTTCGGGAACTTGTTCCAGATACGAAAATAAAATCGCCAACACGTTTGGTATGTGGGTATGCGCCTCTAGGTGTTACATTGTCGTCCATTATTATTGATTTAATCCAGCTATTCTATCATCTTCAAGAATGGCTTCGGTTTCTTGTTTTACTTGTTCTAAAATTGTCTTTAAATCGCCGTTGATATCAATTTTTTTATCAGCTAGTAAATTCAGTATGGCTTTATCTTGAGCTCGACCTCGCAACATGGCTTCTCTATAGCCAATATCTTCATTAAAAGTGACTAAGGCATATTTTGATGTATAGTCTTTAGGAAATTGTTTTTCTAAAGCCATCTCCAATTTACGCTTTTCTTGAAAAATAGCTTGATTAACATGCCCTTTCATTTCGTGAAAGTTGTCTATCGCCAAATCTGCAATAGCATCGGTATCTTTTTTGCGTCTTTTTTCGAAGGTTTTAAAAGTGGCTTCCCAACTACTTAAATTTTCATCTAAAACAGCATCAAACTCCACGACATCTTCAAACGAAGCATTCATACCTTGACCGTAAAAAGGAACAATAGCATGTGCCGCATCTCCCATTAAAAGGGTATTACCTTTATAATGCCATGGTGAACATTTTATGGTGCCTAAAGGCGCTGTGGGGTTCGTGAAAAAATCTTCCAATAAATTAGGCATTACAGCCAAAGCATCTGGAAATTCTTTACTAAAAAACTCTAGCACACGCTCATCGTTAGTTAAATTATTAAAATTGTATGTGCCTTCATCATAACTTAAAAATAGCGTTACCGTAAAACTGCCATCTAAATTGGGTAGTGCTATTAGCATGAAACTACCACGTGGCCAAATATGAAGGGCATTTTTATATATTTTGAAATCGCCATTGTCTTTAGGTAAAATACTTAATTCTTTGTAACCATGAGTTAAATAGGCTTGTGAAAAGCTAAATAAGAATTTTTTACCTAAATAGTAACTCTTACGTAAAGCTGAACCCGCACCATCGGTGGCTATAATAACGTCCGCATCTTCTAGAAATTCGTCTTTGCTTTTGTAATCTTTAAATAATGCCGTGGTATTTTCAAAATCAACAGATTTACATTTTTTATTGAAATAAATTTTGACATTCTCATGTTTTTCTGCCTCATCCAATAGTAAAGCATTGAGTTCGCCACGAGAAATAGAGTTGATGAATTCATGAGTTCGACCGCTGTAATTGGATTGAAATGTATTGCCATGTGCATCGTGAATCATTCGACCGTGCATTGGGATGCAAAGCGCTTTCACTTGGTCTTCTAAACCTACTAGTTTCATGGCTTTATTCCCTCGGTCTGAAAAGGCTAAGTTTATAGATCGACCTGCGGAAATATCTACTTTTCGTAAATCAGGACGCATTTCGAAAACCGAAACATTGTATCCTCTTTGGCCTAAACGTAAAGCTAAAAGCGAACCACAAAGTCCGGCGCCTATAATTAATATGTTTTGTTGTTTTTTCATATTTTTTTGTCTTTACGAGCGCAGTCGAGACCTTTAAAACCTCTTGAACGTGCTCAAAGAGAAATTCGTATTTATTTTAATATGCCTTTCAATTTCTCAACTAGCCGATAAACATCTTCAAAAGAATTGTATAACGGTACAGGAGCACATCTTATCACATCAGGCTCTCTCCAATCACTAATGATGCCTACTTCAGTCAATTTATTGTGTAATGATTTATCAGCATTTTTCACCTGAATGGAGAGCTGGCAACCACGTTCTTCAGATCTTTTTGGTGTTATGATTCTAATGGTGTCTTCGCCTAATTGTTTCAATAAATATTCAAAGTAGCCCGTTAGTTTTTTTGACTTGTTAATCAACTTATCCATCCCAACTTCATTAAATAAATCTAACGATGCTTTTATGGCCGCCATAGATAGGATAGGAGGGTTGCTTAATTGCCAACCTTCAGCACCTGGTAATTGATCGAACTCTCCACGCATGTTAAACCGCGTTTGTTTATTGTGGCTCCACCAACCCGTAAAACGGTTTAAATCTTTTCTATAAGCATGTCTTTCATGTACAAAACAACCTGCCAAACTTCCAGGGCCAGAATTTAAATATTTGTAGGTGCACCAAACCGCAAAATCTGCACCTGAATCGTGGAGGTTTAGCGCTACATTTCCAGCGCCATGTGCACAATCAAAACCAACGTTACAACCCTGTTTGTGTCCCAACTGTGTTATGCGTTTTAAATCGAAATATTGACCAGTGTAATAATTAACGCCACCAATCATGATCAAAGCAATTTCATCACCTTGAGTTTCTAATATAGTTTCTAAATCATCATAATTTAATAATTCTTCTCCTGGTCTTGGTTTCCAAAGTACAACACCTTCTTTATCATCAAATCCATGATGACGCAATTGCGATTCAACAGCATATTTATCAGATGGAAAAGCATCACTTTCAATTAAGATTTTATAACGGGTTTTAGTTGGTTTGTAAAACGATACCATCATGAAATGTAAGTTGGCAGTAAGCGTGTTCATAACCACAACTTCAATAGGTTTGGCACCTACAACTTTTGCCATACTTTCGGTTAAAAATTCATGATACGCCAACCAAGGGTTTTTGGCTTCAAAATGCCCTTCTACGCCTAAATTAGCCCAATCATTAAGTTCTTGATTTACGTATGCCTTGGTTTGTTTAGGTTGCAATCCCAACGAATTGCCAGTCATATAAATCCAAGCATCACCTTGCTTATCTTTTGGGATGTGAAACTGATTTCTGTAAGATTTAAGTTCGTCTTTACGGTCTTGATCTAAAGCATAATCTAGACCTAATTTATAGTCGGACAATGTGCGTATGTTTTCGGTTTCTAACAAAAATAAGAATTATAAAGTTAGTAACGAATGGCATAAACAAGATTAAAGTGGCGTGATATTTTTTTGTATATTTAGTTAAAACTTGAAGCCATGTCTAAAACTAGAGAATATACCAATGGTGCAGTTACTGTAGTATGGAAACCCGAATTATGTATTCATTCTGGAATTTGCGCAAAAGGCTTGCCAGATGTTTTTAGACCTCGAGTACGTCCATGGGTTAGGATTGAAAAAGGTACGACGGAAGATTTAATCAATCAAGTTAAACGGTGTCCTTCTGGGGCTTTAAGTTATTATCTAAACGAAGCGAAAGAAAATAAACCAGAGGCCACTGAAACCAAGGTAGAAGTTTTAGAAAACGGACCCTTATTGGTTTACGGTACATTGAAAGTTATCGGAAAAGACGGTACAGAAGAAGTTAAAAATAAAACAACCGCTTTTTGTAGATGTGGTGCTTCAAAAAATAAACCGTATTGCGATGGTACCCATTCAAAAACTAACTTTACAGGATAATTAAATTAATCATATACAACTGAAAAGCGCATCAATAGTTTTGAACTATTGATGCGCTTTAATATATATAGACGCATAACGCGGAAAATAAATTGTATACTTTATATACGCAATATATTACGCTTTTGGATCTCTTTATTTGTAAAAAGTTAGAGTTATTCTAAAACAACCCGAATATTTTCAAGCTTTAAATTCCAATCATCATCACCTTTTTTATGGTCTTCAGCGAGTTTTAGGCCATTAAAATCTTGATACTTCTCAAATGTATTGGCTAATGAAGGTTCTGCCTGATTCCCTTTTCTAAATACCCATTCTTTGATTACATAGTTGTCATCAAAATAAATATCATAAGCATCGCCAGGTGTATATCCACCTTCGTTTGGATAGGTAAGCGTGATTTTTTGCATCAATGTTTTGTGCACTGGCGACTCTGCTTTTACAGGTTCTGAAATTTGAGCGCTTGTATCCCAAACCAACTGAAACGGGATAAGCAACCAGAATTTATCGTTTATAAAGGCTTTATCAACATTCATAGCAATACTATCCATTGCTTTTCTGTTAAAACTAACGGTGTCTTTAGCAGTGATTAGAGTTACTTCGTTTGTTTTTGGTTGCCATATCCAACTTCGTTTTTCGGCAAAAGTAAATGCAATTTCAGATACATGTTGCCAATGTTCAAAACCATGGGCGTTAGCGATTTTTTGCGCTGCAGTTGGTTCTTTATCGATAGGATTTAGGTCTTTTTTAGTTGATTGATTCTGTTTGCAGCTAAAAGAAATTGCTAGAACTAAGATGAGGTAAATAAACTTTTTCATGTGTTTGTTGGAATGTTTAAAGCAGTATTATGCCGATATTTCCTAATTTAGGTTTTTGTAAAGATATAATTTGATAATGGAATCTCACGATAAATATTTTGAAACCAACAAGCAAACTTGGAATGCTAAAGTAAAAGTGCATGCCAAAAGCAATATGTACAATTTGGAAGCTTTTAAACAAGGGCAATCGTCTTTAATGTCTTATGAATTACAGGCTTTGGGCGATGTAAAAAATAAGTCGTTATTGCATTTACAATGTCATTTTGGGCAAGATACCTTAAGTTGGAGCAGGATGGGGGCAAGGTGCACTGGCGTTGATTTAAGCGATGAAGGCATAAAATTAGCACAAACCTTAAATGCGGAACTTAACCTAGACGCAAATTTTGTGTGTTGTAATGTATTAGATACTTCAAAATATATTAAAGATACGTTTGATATAGTTTTTACCAGCTACGGTGTAATTGGTTGGTTACCCGATTTAAAACCTTGGGGTAAAATGATTGCAGATCGTTTGAAGCAAGGTGGTACTTTTTTTATGGCCGAATTTCACCCGATAGTTTGGATGTTTGATTATTTAGGAGATAAGCCTGTTATGAAATATGGTTACATGCAAGACGAGGTGATATATGAAGAATATGAAGGGACTTATGCTAATCAAGATTCAAAAGTGGTGAGTAAAGAGTACGGTTGGAATCATGGGTTAAGTGAAGTTATAAACGCCTTAACTGAAGCTGGATTGCACATTGAATATTTAAAAGAACATGATGAAAGTCCTTATGATGTTTTGCCAAATTTGATTAAAACGGATTCAGGAATGTTTGTAACTGAAGATAAGTTGTATCCTTTAATATTTACTTTGAAAGCTACTAAATTTTAGATTTTAGTAGTTCGTTTAACGGTCTCGTATAACCATCAGTTACGGTTTTTAAGTTACTATTTTTCGGTTAAGCACTGACGCTCGCAATTCCGAGTGGATTCAGACATAGTCGAATCCGCCGTAATTGCGGTTATACATTGTTGGCAGCTGGCTTTTTTTATACGGTAAATTCAATTTATTCCATTATTTTCTTTTTATTAAATAAGTCGGTCGAATTATTTTCAACTTTTGATGTTTAAATCCCTGCTTATTCCTGTATTTCAACATTACGGGCGAGTGTTTTAAATCTTACTCCGTTTTCTTGAACAACCGTAATTGTCACATTACCACCTTTACTTTTGTTTATGTCTCTCACAACTCCTTTTTTTCCTTTGTGAGTTCCTCTCACTACGTGGCATTTAGCTCCATCTTTTATTTTTCCTGAATTATCCTCCATTATTTTTTCCAAATCGGACTTTCATTCCGACCATCTGTATTCGTTAATTGAATTCGTTCTTTAGTTTCGATATTTATTTTCCAAATGTTATAATTCCCTTTGCTACCAGCTGCATAAACAAGCCATTTTCCATCTTTTGACCAATCAGGTGAATAACACTCAATTGAATCAGTCGTTAGATTGTATAAGTTTGTGCCATCACCGTCCATTATATACAAATCCCAATTGTCATTCTCATTACTACCATAAAAAGCAATTTGTTTACCATTAGGCGAGAATTTAGCGCCAGAATCGTATCCAGCTTTATTCGTAAGTCTTGTTAGGTTACTGCCATTTGAATTTATTCTGAATATTTCTCCATTGGCTGCGTGAGATGTGTCTGAAGAATCTCGTAATTGTCTTGTAAAAATTATTTCTTTTCCGGATGGCGACCAGTTTGGACTTTCTTCGTAGGATTTATTTTGTGTTAATTGTTTAATATTCGAACCGTCTTTATTCATTAGATAGATGTTTTTGGAAAGGGAATCTCTATCACTCATAAATACAACCGTAGTTCCATCAGGCGAAAGCTCTGGAAGAACATCAGAAGATGGATGATTTGTAAGTCGCCTTAATTCAGTTCCGTCAGATTTGAGAGAATATATTTCTGCATTCCCATCTCTTTTAGAATAGAAATAAAGACTTTTTCCGTCATAGGACCAAGAAGGATTGAAGTCAAGAGAATCGTTTTTTGTCATGTTACGTAAATTCTTTCCATTTATATCCATTACATAAATTTCAGAATTGCCGTCTCTATTAGTTACAAATGCAATTTCTTGTTCGGATGATTGTTCCTCATTACTTGGCTTTTCTTTTTTAGTTTCATTACAAGAGCTGAAAATTAAAAGAAAAATTAAAAATTTAATTGTATCCATAAGTTTGTTTTGCTTGCTGCCAACTAAGGCGGATATCAAACGTTTAAATGTTTTATATCCGACGTTAAACGAAGTTAGCCAATTTTTCTGACAAAGTCAAGCCTTTAACCAAGAGTTCTTAGTGACTCTCTTTTAGGAATTGTTTTGGAAAATTAGCCTTAAAACGATTTAACCTTGGAATAGAAACATTTTGGATATAGGGATGATTTGGATTTCGTTTTTCGTAATCTTGATGATAATCTTCGGCAACCCAGAATTTTTGAAAAGGATAGACTTCGGCTGCAATTGTAGCATTAATTTTTTTAGCCAAAGCAGCTTTTTTTTCTAAAATGATTTGTTTTTGGGCCTCGTTTTGGTAAAATAGTATTGAACGGTATTGCGATCCGCGGTCGTTACCTTGTCCGTTTACTTGAGTGACGTTTTGTGATGCAAAATACACATCTACTAGCGTTTCAAAACTCACAACATTAGGGTCGTAAATAATTTCTACCGCTTCGGCGTGTCCTGTTCTGCCTGTGTTACTGGCTTCGTAAGTTGGGTTTTTGGTATATCCGCCAGAATACCCTGAAATAGATTCTTCAACACCAATTACACTTTCATAAATGGCCTCTACACACCAAAAGCATCCGCTTGCGAAATAGGCTTTGGCTTTTCCGTTTTCAATGGGAACTTCAATAGGAATTGCGTTTATAACGGCTTCTTGTTCTTTTTTTGATTGTGCGGTATTTTGGCAACTAAACAAAAGGGCAAGTGCTAATACAGGTAGAATTCGATTCATAGCTTTTAATTTTTCTTTTGTTAGACGTATAAAAGTACGAAACCTTATCTGGTTTGTGTTAATGTTGTTTTAAAATTGTTTTGTGTTGGTGTGTGCAAGCCGTAATCTAAGGCACGTTGTTGGCAAGCAAGTCCGACCCTTGTGGTAACCTGCCTGCCGGCAGGCAGGCGCCCAAAATATAAGGCATAAAAAAAGCCTCCAGTTTTCTGAAGGCTTTGTTATTCCATTTAAAAATGGATTATAGTTTTGCAAACAATTTTTGCATTTTTTCTTTTTGCTCTTCGGCTAAAGCCGCATCAACTAAAATACGTCCACTATGCTCGTCGGTAATTACTTTTTTGCGTGACGCAATTTCTACTTGAACTTGTGGTGGAATAGTAAAGAAAGAACCCCCAGAAGCACCTCTTTCTATTGGTACGACTGCTAATCCATTTTTTACATTGGTTCTAATTCTGGTGTAAGCTGCTACTAAACGCTCGTCGATTTGTTTTTTGTACTCTTCAGACTTGCTTATTAAAGCTTGTTCTTCTTTTTCAGTTTCAGCTAAAATAGCATCCAACTCACCTTTTTTATGTTTTAAGTGATTTTCGCGCTCTTTTAAACGCTCTTTAGTTTCAGCTATCACTTCTTTTTTCTGCTCTATTTGAACTTTAAATTCTTTAATGTGCTTTTCGGCTAACTCAATTTCTAATTCTTGAAATTCAATTTCTTTAGTTAACGAGTTGTATTCTCTGTTATTTCTAACATTTTTTTGTTGCTCACTGTACTTTTTCATTAAAGCTTTAGACTCTTCAATTAAATTTTTCTTTCCAGCAATATCGTTATCAATAACCTCTAAATTAGATACAAGTTTTTCCAATCTGATGTTTAATCCAGCAACTTCATCTTCTAAATCACGAACTTCTAATGGAAGTTCTCCACGAACATTTCTAATTTCATCTATACGAGAATCGATGAGTTGTAAATCGTATAAAGCTCTTAAACGCTCTTCAACAGTAACTTCTTTCTTTTTAGCCATACTTTAAAAATACTTAACGGGATTTGTATTTGTCTTTGATAAAATGATTGCAAAATTAGTAATTTTTTTTGTAAGATATGCTACTAAAAGATTTTTTGTGAATTGTTCACTTTCATAATGCCCAATATCGGCTAAAAGGATGTTGTTTTCAGCGGTAAAAAAGTCGTGATATTTTAAATCGGCTGTCACAAAAGCATCAGCATCATTAGCTTTAGCGGCATTTATGGCAAAACTTCCTGAACCGCCCAAAACGGCAACTTTTTTTATTTTTTTATTTAAAAATATGGTGTGCCTAATGCAACCGGTGTTCATTTTTGTTTTTAAGTGGTTTAGAAAACTGGCTTCGTCCATAGATTTTTCAAATTCTCCAATCATGCCCATGCCAATATTTTGATTTTTGTTTTCAATCGTGGTGACCTCATAAGCTACTTCTTCGTAAGAATGGGTTTTAAAAAGCGTTGACAGAATTTGTGATTCTAAATGTTTGGCATAAGTAACGGTTATTTTAGTTTCGTTTTCCGTATGCGTTTCGCCTTTTATCCCAAGAGTAGGATTGGAGTTTTCGTTGCCTTTATAAGTGCCGTAGCCTTCAACATTAAAACTACAATCTGAATAGTTGCCAATATGACCTGCGCCTTCTTTAAATAAAGCTGTTCTTAGTTGTTCTGCTTCTTTTTTTGGAACATAAGTGGTTAGCTTTTTTATAGTTTCGCTTTGTGGAATTAAAATGCGTTTGTTAATTAATCCTAATTGATTACAAATCATATCGTTTACACCTTGCAGCGCATTATCAAGTGCTGTATGGATGCTGAAAATAGCAATATCATGTTTTATGGCTTTGATTATAACACGCTCTACATAATTTTTACCGGTAAGCTTTTTCAAACCTTTAAAAATAATAGGGTGGAAGCTCACAATAAGATTACAGTTTTCTTGAATGGCTTCCTCTACAACCGTTTCAAGCGTATCAAGTGTAACTAAAATTCCTGTAACTTTTTGTGTTTTATCACCTACTAAAAGCCCCACATTATCAAAATCTTCAGCGTAAGCTAACGGCGCAAGGTCTTCTAAATGATTTATAACGTCTTGTACAATCATATTTATTTGTGTTTAAATTCAAAGATAAAATAATTACATTCGCTTAAATGAAGTTAATAAGAAAAATATTATTCCCAATAGTTCCAATTTATTATTTGGTAACTTGGTTAAGAAATAAGTTGTACGATTTAGGTATTAAGAAATCGACAACTTATGATTTACCAGTGATTTGTGTTGGTAATTTAAGCGTTGGTGGTACAGGCAAAACACCTATGATTGAATATTTAATTAACTTATTAAAAGCCGATTATAAAGTAGCAACGCTGAATAGAGGTTATAAACGAAAAACGAAAGGTTTCCAGTTGGCTAATGAAAATTCAACTGCTGAAACTATTGGAGATGAACCGTTTCAATTTTACACAAAATTTAAAAAAGAAGTTTCTGTAGCTGTTGATTCTAATAGGCGAAACGGAATTGAGAATTTAAAAAAAGTCAATCCTGATGTTATTTTATTAGACGACGCGTTTCAACATAGAAAAGTAAAAGCGGGATTTAATATTTTATTAACCACTTTTGATAATCCATATTTTGAAGATATTTTGCTGCCTACAGGCGATTTAAGAGAGCCAAGAAGTAGTGCAAAACGAGCCGATATTATAGTGGTAACTAAATGTCCTGAAGCTATTAATGAAAAAGAAAAAGCGAATTTTATAAAGCGAATAAATCCTAATAGGCATCAACATGTTCTTTTTAGTACGGTTGTGTATGCTGATACTTTGTTTTCTACTAAAAGCACAATGCAACTTAATAAGATAGCCTCTTTTACATTGGTTACAGGCATTGCTAATGCGCAACCATTAGTTGACTTTTTACATTCTAAACAATTAAGTTTTGAACATTTAAATTTTAAAGATCATCATGATTTTTCTGCTGAAGATATTGCTGCTTTAGAAAAAAAGGAGCTCATTATTACAACTGAAAAGGATTTTGTGAGATTGAATCCATATAACGTATTAAAAGATAAACTTTATTATCTACCAATTTCGGTTAATATAAACAGTGCAACTGCACTCAATAAACTTGTTAAAGATTTTGTTAAGCGCTAGATGAGGTATTATTTTTACTAGCCAGAGCGTTATAAAGTTTTTTCTCGAATTCTTCTTGCTTAAACGGTTTTGGAATGATATCTGTAAAACCAGCTTCTTCAAACTCGTGCATTTTATCTTCAATAGTTACCGCAGTAAGGGCAAAAATGGTAAGTTCTTTATCAAACGATCTAACAATTTTAGTGGCTTCAATACCGCTAATTCCTGGCATATGAATATCCATTAAAATAATGTTATAATCGTTATTTTTTATTCTATCAACCGCATCCTCACCATTATCTACAATATCGCACTTAAGATCCATTTTAGTTAGAATCTTTTTGGTAATCATTTGGTTAATTTTATTGTCTTCAACAACTAAAATTTTAACTTTACTTAAGTCAATATTGCTTTTATTGCCATCAAAATAGGTGACTTTATTTTCTTCGGCCTCTTTAATATTGGTGTGTTCAAGTGGAATTTCAAAATAGAAAGTAGTTCCTACTTCCAATTCACTCTTAACATAAATCTTACCTTTTAAAATATCAATTAATCCTTTAACAATAGAAAGACCTAAGCCTGTACCGCCATACTTACGATTAATTTGAATAGACCCTTGAGAGAAACTTTCAAACATATGGTCTTGCTTCTCTTGGCTAATACCAATGCCATTATCTTCTACTTCAAATCGAAGGGTATACAATTTACCTTTTTCTTCAATTTTATAAACACGTATCCAGATGTCGCCATCTTTGGTGAATTTAATGGAGTTTCCAATTAAATTAATTAGGATTTGTGAAATTTTTAATTGGTCGGCAATGTAATTTTCGGGTAAATCTTTGTCGTATTCAAAATGAATTTTAACGTTATTATCTTGCGCAGAATTGTTAAGTGCTAAAATAATGTTGTTTATTTTCTTTTTTAGATTGAATGATTCAGGTTCTATATCAACTTTATTGGCCTCAATTTTATTTATTTGAAGAATATCGTTTATGAATGTTAATAAATAGTCTCCAGAAAATTTAAGCGATTTTAAATGCTGTATTTGTTCTGGTTTTGGGTTTTCGTCTAAAAGCATATTGCTTAAACCAGTAACAGCATAGAGTGGTGTTCGCAATTCGTGAGTAACAGTTGATAAGAAGTTGGCTTTAGTTTTCGAGGCTAATTCTGCCTTCTCTTTTGCAATAATAAGTTCTCCATTTTTTTTATGAAGCATATTATTGGTTTTCAGTCTAATATTAT
Source organism: Algibacter luteus (assembly GCF_900141715.1). Classification (GTDB taxonomy): domain Bacteria; phylum Bacteroidota; class Bacteroidia; order Flavobacteriales; family Flavobacteriaceae; genus Arenitalea; species Arenitalea lutea. Next base: position 123,849 of record NZ_FQYK01000007.1, read on the forward strand.
TGTTCTTGTAAAGGGATAACGTTAAAAGCGATAAAATTGTAATTAGCGCCACACTCAAAATAGAAATTAGCGTACCTAGGTTTTTATCATCTTCAGCCTTCTCTAATTTTTGTACTACTTCTTTGTTTTTTTCTATTTCTTCATTTAATCGAAATTGAGTTTCTTGATTTCTAGACGAATTTATTCGCGTTAAACTTCTAATAGAGTCTGATAAATTGAGGTGAGCACTTAAAAAATTTCTAGAAAGTTTATGGTTATCTAACTCGTAATATAAATCACTTACTACAACATAACCTTCATTAAGAATATTGGTATAATTGTTAGTTTTAGCAATTTGTAATCCTTCTAGTGCAACCTCTAATGCTTTAGTTTTATTGCCAAGTTTATTATAAATTTTTGCGTGATTAATTAATGTTTCACTCTGGATTTTTAAATAATCATATTTTTTGGCAATTGCTAAAGATTGCTCAATAACATCTCTTGCTTTTTTGTAATTTTTTAAATCGCTATAAGTTTTACCTTCACACAATAAGGTTTCTGCTAATTCTTCATTTAAATCTTCTTCTTCAAATTTAGATTTTGCAGCCGTATATGAGTCTAAAGCAGAATAGTAGTCTTTTTTAGCAAAATAAATATCACCAAATGTTTTGTACGAGCTACCAAGGTTAACGTTGTCATTTATTATACGTTGTATTTCTATAGCTTTATTTAAGGATTTTATTGCCTTTTCTTCTTCTTCAAGAATAAGTTCTAACCTGCCTTTTATAGCGTAAATAACACCAATACTTTTTTTAAAATCTGCTTTTTCTGCTAATTCTAAGGCTTCGTCAAGATTTTTTTTAGCCTTATAATAATTGTAGTTTTCTAACTCTGTTTGCGATTGAGCAATACGGTAGTTGATATTATTTTGTACTAATTCAGGGTCTTCATCAATTGCTTTTTGGGCAAAAGCACTAATGTTGATTAGCATAAAAATTAGTAATATGTAGGATTTTATTTGGGGCATATTAATAAATGTTGCGGACAAATATAATTATTTTATCGATAAAAGACACTTTTTTTCCGATAAATTACATAATAAGTCGATAATTCTCTGTGAATAGCCTGTTTCATTATCATACCATCCTATTATTTTTACCATATTTCCAATTACGGATGTCATTTGCGAATCGAATATGCACGAATGTGGGTTACCAACAATATCAATAGAAACGATAGGATCTTCAGTATATTCTAAAATGCCCTTATAATTTGTTTCAGCGGCATTTTTAAAAGCATTATTAATGTCTTTGATAGTAACCGTTTTTTTTACATTAAATGTAATATCGGTTAACGATCCATTTATTACTGGCACTCTTATGCCACAGCCACCAATGACATCAGATAAATCTGGGAATATTTTAGTAAGCGCTTTTGCCGCTCCTGTTGTTGTAGGCACTATTGACTGACTTGCAGCTCTTGAGCGTCGTAAATCACGATGTGGTTGATCGTGTAAGCTTTGGTCGGTAGTGTAGGAGTGCACCGTTGTAATGTAAGCTTGATTAATGCCACACAGTTCATTAATAATTTGAATCATTGGTGCAGCATTATTTGTGGTACACGATGCATTCGAAATTATAGTTTCGGTACCGTCAATACTATCATCATTAACACCTATTACAATGGTTTTTATATCTTCTTCAAGTGGCGGAACACTTAAAACAACTTGTTTGGCACCATTATTAATGTGATGTTTTAAATCTGATGATAGTTTAAATTTGCCCGTACATTCAATTACAAAATCTATATCAAAAGGAGTCCAATTAATATCTTTCGGATTATTTTTATTTAGAAGCGGGATGGCATGTTGGTTAACAACAATCTCGTTTTGGGTATGAGTTATATCACCATTAAAAATACCATGAACACTATCATATTTAAGTAAATGCGCTAATGTTTTAGTATCTGCTAAATCGTTAATAGCAACTACTTTGATGTCGTTATGGTTCTGAAGTAATCTAAAAACGCGCCTGCCTATTCTACCAAAACCATTGATAGCAACATGAATCATAATTAGTTTATGTGTTTTTGCGCCTTGTAAGACGATCTTACTAAAGCACTACTTTCAACATGGCGAAATCCTAAATCCAATCCAATTTCTTCGTATTCTTTGAATTGGTCTGGATTAATAAATTGCTGTACTGGTAAGTGTTTTTTACTGGGTTGTAGATATTGTCCAATCGTAACCACGTCCACATCGTTAGCCTTCAAGTCGTGAAGCGTTTCTATGACTTCTTCTCTGGTTTCACCTAAACCTAACATAATTCCAGACTTTGTGCGTCGTTGCCCTTGTTGTTTCAAGTATTTTAAAACGCCCATGCTTCGGTCGTATTGCGCCTGTATTCTAACTTCGCGAGTTAAGCGTCTTACAGTTTCAATATTATGAGATACTACTTCAGGTGCCACATCTATAATTCTATCTATATGTTTTTCAATACCTTGAAAATCAGGAATTAGAGTTTCTAGTGTCGTTTCAGGATTCATTCTTCTTACCGCCTTAACGGTTTCTGCCCACATAATGCTTCCCATATCTTTTAAATCATCTCTATCTACACTAGTTAAAACCGCATGTTTAATACTCATAATTTTTATCGAACGTGCCACTTTCTCGGGTTCATCCCAATCTACGGTTTCTGGTCGCCCAGTTTTTACACCACAAAACCCACAAGAACGCGTACAAATATTACCAAGAATCATAAAAGTTGCGGTACCTTCACCCCAGCATTCCCCCATATTTGGGCAACTTCCAGAGGTGCAAATCGTGTTTAACTTATATTTATCTACAAGTCCTCTTAATTCAGTATATTTTTTTCCGGTTGGAAGTTTAACACGAAGCCATTTGGGTTTAGCTTGTCTTTCAGGTAATATATTTGAAGCCGTTTCGTTGTTCATATCTTGAAAATATAGGCAGCAAAGATACGAAGTATTCTTTTAAAAGCTGCTAATTTAAGTTGTTCAGTGCATCACAGAAAACATTAATATAGCAAAGATTAATTGACTTAATTTTAATTTTTTGGGCGTTCCCTAAAGGTCGGGCTTTCCACTACAAGTCCTCGTTCGTGACTCCCTGTGGGCTTTTATTCAAACTTTTTTATTTTATATTAATGAATTCATGAACATAAATGTTTCGCTGCAATCCCTAACGCGGTATGTCATTTCAATTAAAGTTTACTACTTTTCTTGAATAATTTCGGCCAATAGTTTTTTAGCACGTAGCAACTTTACTTTTACATTATTAATAGGTTCATCAAGTTCTTCAGAGATTTCTTTATAACTCAGTTCTTGAAAATAGCGCAGATTTATAACTTCTTGATAATGAGGCTTTAATTTTTTAATATCTCGAAGTAATTTAGCTAAATGTTGCTCGGTAATAAGCTTGTCTTCAGGAGAAGGCGATTCATCTAAAACCTGAAACATATTTCTATCATCTTTCGAAATAACCTGAGTAATAGAATTCTTTTCTTTTCTTAATAAATCAATATGAATGTTTTTGGAAATGGTAATCAACCATGTTTTAAACGTGTACTTTTCATTAAAAGTTTCAATTCTATCGAAAGCTTTCGAAAATGTTTGAATCGTGATGTCTTCAGCGTCATTTTCGTTTTGTGTGCGTTTTAATTGAAAACCATACACATCATCCCAAAACTTATCTAATAAATAATTAAATGCCTTTTGGTTGTTTTTTTTAGCACGAGCAATGGCTTCCTCTATTTCCAATGGTTGGGTTTTGAAACAAGATTATTTATAAAGATAGTTAATTGCATAACAATTAGAAAAATTTCCAGAAATGGAATAAAGAAAATTAAATCTAATTCTTTTAATTTTTTTGACGATAAACCCATTACAGTGTACTGTAAAATAATTCTAGTTAAAAACAAAGCAAGTACAATTTTCCATTTATATAAGGTTGTTAGAAGTAGTATACTCAATATCCAGAATAATAAATTCGATGCATATAATAGGGCTAACAGCACTTTGTGTTTTAGCTTATAATGTTTTGCCGTGGATACGTGTCTTCTCTTTTGTTTAAACCACGCATCAAATGTTTTTTTAGGAGTCGATTTAGTAAAGCTTCCGCTAGTATAACATACGGCTGTGTTTCGTACTGTCGCCATTTGATTTACAAATAAATCGTCATCGCCCGATCTTATTTTTATGTGATTGATAAACCCATTAGCATTAAAAAACTCTTTTCTGGTATAAGCCAAATTTCTACCAACACCCATATATGGCATACCTAACTTAGCGAAAGAAAAGTAATTAATTGCGGTAACAAGGGTTTCAAATCGAATTAATTTATTTAAAAACGACTTATTAATTTTGGCATATGCACCATAACCAAGTACAATAGATTTTTTATTACTGAAATGAGAACTCATTTTTTTTATCCATTGTTTTGAAACGGGTTTACAATCTGCATCGGTAAATAAAAGATAATCGTTTGTGGCTGCTTTAATACCTAATGTTAATGCATATTTTTTATTGCCCCAAAAGGCTTCAATACTTTTTACATTAACAATTTTTATGTTGCGATGTGCTTTTGAAAAGTGCTCCATCACTTCTAAGGTATCATCTTTAGAAGCATCGTTAATAAGCACAATTTCAAAGTCGGGATAGTATTGTGCAATTACTGAAGGCAGAAATGCTTTTAAATTTTCGGCTTCATTTTTGGCACATATAATAACAGAAACAGGAATGTTTTTTTGAGAGACTTTTTGCTTTTTTGCAAAGGCAAATTTACTAAAGAAAAAAACGTGAAATATAACTTGAATGATAACTACAGCAACAAACCCGTAGAATACAATATCAAGAAAACCCATATAATATTAAGAGTGTTGTGGTTCGTTGCAATCGCTAAATTGATCTGGAGTTTTACCGCAAAAACCACAAGCCTCACCATCTTGATTTAGCATCGGGTTTTGACTCGCGCAAGTTCCTGCGAATTTGCCGTCTTTTTTTGCCCAAATTTTAATGGCTATTCCTGCAACACCTAACCCTAAAATGGCTATGGTAATTAATATAAGTTTCATTGCGAAGTTGTAATAATTTATGCAAAGATATGATTTTAGTTAGTAAAATTTATAAGAAATAATACTGAAACTTTTGAAACTATAAAAAGTTATATTTTGTAATTATTTGTCGAAATAAATTAATAAAAAAAGCCTCATTTAATTAAACGAGGCTTTTAACTTCCTTGTAATTTGTTTTAATGCAAACTAATTTGTGCTACTGAGTTTTTTACCGAAGCAATATTATTACCGCCTTTAGGCTCTATGGTAATACTTAAAGCTAAAGCATCTTCCATATATGGTATGCTTCTAAGTTTTCGGTCTGCCTTATCTAAAATTCCTAGGTTTACCATTTTACCTTGTAACTCTGCCCAAATTTGATAGCATTGCTCTTCTGGTAATTCTGGTAAAGAAACTACATCAATCATAGATGTTTTTTCTTTAGGATTAATGTATGCTACCGTTTTTAAATCTTTAGCACGCTCATTACCTTTAATAATATACTTTTCAGTTTCAGGATTATTAAGTTTTAATAACTGCCTCATAACGTTATCCAGCATCTTGTTGTTTTGCTCTATATCGCTACGTAAATCAAATAATTCTTCAACTACAATCTGATTCTCTTCTGAAAGTTTTTGATTGTGGGTATAGAATAAATAAGATGTTCCGGCAAAAATTAATGCAGCAATACTTGCCGCTACACTAAATTGATACCATTTTCTGTATCTAGTTCTTGATTTTAATTGAACAACTGGTGTGTCGTCAAGTTCATCTAAAATATTATTTAAGATGTGTTCTGGTGCCTCAACAGCATTAGCTTTCGCAACTACTTCTAGGTTGTGTTGCATAGTGTTGTAGGCGTTCTCTATTTCTGGGTATCTTGCAATATAAGACTCCACCTTTTCCGCTTCTGCAGAAGTGGTTTCACCTAAAAGATATTTGTCTAATAGGCCAGAATTTAAAAAAGTATTTATTTTCGCATTCATGACTCGTTTTATTTAGGGTCGTAAATTTTCTTTAATTCACGTAATCCAATTTTTAATCTTGATTTAATTGTTCCTAACGGAATATTCAGTTCGTCGCTAGCTTCTTGCTGCGTCATGCCCTCAAAAAAGAGCGCATTAATCACTATTTGATATTTTTCATCTAAACTATTTAAATGTTTTTTTATATCTAAAACATCCTGATTTAGTTCGTTGGATGTTACTTTATATACGTTTGAAGTTTCCATTTGGACTTCTTTACCTTGTTTATTTTTCTGCGAACGTACTTTGTCAATAGCCGTGTTATAGGCGATTCTGTATAACCATGTAAATAATTTTGCTTTGCTAGCATCGTATTTATTTGCATAACGCCAAATTTTCACAAAACTCTCTTGTAGTACATCTTGTGCAGTATCATCGTCCTCAATAACCTTTTTAATAACACCAAACAGGGCATCTGCATAATATTCATATAGCAAACCAATAGCTTTTTTATCGCTATTTTGTAATAAGGTCACTATTTGCTTTTCAATAGGTGAAATCAAGACGTGTTGGTTTTGGTTATAAGTGTTTAGTTGGTAATTGATATTACCAAAGTTAGAAATTTCTTTTTAGATTATAAGATATTTACTTCAGCTTCAATTGAAATGTCAAAAAGGCGTTTCACGGTTTTTTGGATTAATCTTGAAAGATTTAGTATATCCGTTCCATTAGCATTCCCATAATTAACAAGAACTAAGGCTTGTTTTTTATGCACACCATAATCACCAAAGCGTTTTCCTTTAAATCCAGCTTTCTCTATAAGCCAACCTGCAGGAACTTTTACTAGATCATCTGAAACACGATAACATGGTAGCTCTTCAAAATTTTTAATTAAGGTATTGTAATGTGTTTTAGAAATAACCGGGTTTTTAAAAAAACTTCCGCTATTACCAATTTCTTTAGGGTTTGGTAATTTACTTTGCCTAATATTTATAACGGCTTCAGATATAGTTTTAATGGTTGGATGAGAAATTTGCATCGCTTCCAATTCTGAAGAAATGGCACCATAATTAATATTTAATTTATGGTTTTTTTTAGTTAATTTGAAATTGACGCTGGTAATGATGTATTTATTTTTAGCTTCTTGCTTAAAAATAGAGTTGCGATAATCAAAATTGCAATCTGTTTTAGCAAATGATTGTAAAGAAAGTGATTCTATAGATATGGCTTCGCAAGAAACAAAAGTGTCTTTAAGCTCAACACCATAAGCACCTATATTCTGTATTGGGGCGGTACCTACATTTCCTGGAATTAATGACAAATTTTCAACACCGCCATACCCTTTATTGATGCAGTATAGCACAAACTCGTGCCAGTTTTCTCCTGCATTGGCTTTTATTATAACGGAATCTTCATCTTCACTAACAATATTTATACCTTTAATATTGATGTGAACTACAAGTCCTTTAAAATCTTGAGTTAACAGAATGTTGCTACCCCCGCCAATAATCAGCTTTTCTGGATATTCAGATAAGTTTAAAATATCCTTTAAATCTTCAATGTTATTTATCGAAACAAAATGTTTCGCTTTTACATCAATACCAAAGGTGTTGTATGGTTTTAGGGATATGTTATCTCTTATTTGCACTAATCTTTATAAACTTTTAGGGCTTCTTTTAAAATGTGTACAGCTTTTATTAAACTCTCTTTATCAAGTACGTAAGCAATTCTTATTTGGTTTACACCTATGCCTGGAGTTGAGTAAAACCCTTCAGCTGGAGCAACCATAATCGTTTCATTATCTACTTCAAAATGCTCTAATAACCATTGCGCAAAATCGTCAGTATTTTTTACAGGCAACTCAACAATACAATAAAAGGCCCCTTGAGGTAGTGCAACTTTTAGTTTATCTATTTTTTGTAATTCTGAAATTAATGTATTTCTTCTTTCAACATATTCCTTGATTACATCATCAAAATAACTTTGAGGTGTATCTAGCGCCGCTTCACTAGCTATTTGCGCATATGTTGGCGGACTTAACCTTGCCTGTGCAAATTTGAGTACCGTTTGCATAACGGTTTTGTTTTTAGAAACTAAACAACCTATACGCGCACCGCACATGCTATATCTTTTTGACACCGAATCAATAACAACAGCGTGTTGGTCGATCCCTTCAGCCTGTAAAATTGAAAAATGTTTATGACCGTCGTAAACAAATTCTCTGTAAACTTCATCGGCCACTAAAAATAAATCATGTTTTATTGCTATTGCTGCAAGCTTTTTTATATCATCTTCAGTATATAAACAACCTGTGGGGTTCCCCGGGTTGCAAATTAATATAGCTTTGGTTTTTGGAGTAATTAATTTCTCAAAAGTTTCTATTGAGGGTAACGCAAAATTATCGTCAATATTACACACTGCAGGAATTATATTAACACCTGAAGCTTTAGAAAATGCAATATAATTTGCATAAAAAGGCTCAGAAATAATTACTTCATCCTCAGGATCCATTATACTACTAAATAAAAAAAGTAGTGCTTCACTCGCACCTGTTGTAACAACTATGTCTTTATAAGTTACATGAATGGCATGTTTGCTGTAATATTGGGCTAATTTTTTTCTGTATGTTTCAGATCCTTCAGATCTTGAGTAGGACAAGATTTCAATATCATTATTTTTAACCGCTTCTAAAGCAATTTCAGGGGTTCTAATATCCGGTTGACCGATATTTAAATAATAAATTTTTCTTCCCTTCTCAATAGCCTGTTCAGCATAAGGAACAAGTTTTCGAATAGGTGAAGATGGCATATCTCGACCTTTTTTAGATATTGTTGGCATTATTAACTGTTTGGCTACAAAGTTGAGAAAATTATCTTAAAGTTTTTTTAAAATACGCTAGTAAATAAAAATGCTCGATTAAAGATTTGTAAATTGATATTCTAATTAATTATTTTCTCTTCGATGAATAAATGGTTTTATGCCTTATTGTTTGTTTTAAGTATATGCCTTTCTGGATATTCTCAAGATAAATTTGTTATTCAGAATAAAAAGCAATCGGATAAAATTCGATTTAAATCGGTTAATAACTTAATTATCATTCCTCTTGAAATTAATGGTGTTACACTTTCATTTTTATTAGACACGGGAGTGAGTAAACCAATAATATTTAACTTCTTAAACGTCTCAGATTCGCTAAAAATAAAAAATACTACTACAATTCATTTAAGAGGTTTAGGTGGAGGAGATACGGTAGAAGCCTTAAAGTCTACCAACAACGTTATTAAAATAGGAGAGGCTGTCAAGTTAAAACAAGATTTATATGCTGTTTTTAATAATAATTTAAATTTTGCGCCTAGGTTAGGTGTTCCTGTTCATGGTATAATAGGTTTAGATGTATTTAAAGACTTGGTTGTTGAAATAAATTATGCTTCTGGCTATTTAAGGCTTACTATGCCTGAAAAATACAAGTATAAATCATGCAAAAAATGCGAAAGAATCAATCTGGAGTTTTACAATGGTAAACCTTATATAAATGCCAAGGTTACCATAAAAAACAAGGAAATACCAGTTAAATTATTAATTGATTCTGGCGGTAGTGATGCTTTGTGGTTATTTGAAGACGACTCTTTGGGCATTACATGTGGTGATAAATATTTTGAAGATTTTCTTGGTCTTGGATTAAACGGAAGTGTTTATGGAAAACGTTCTAAAATAGAAGCATTTTCATTAAATAGTTTTGTACTTAAAGATGCCAATGTGGCCTATCCAAACGATGAGAATATATTTTTTGCAAAGAAAATAAAAGACAGAAATGGTAGTGTTTCAGGAAATATATTAAAACGGTTTAATATTATTTTCGATTACCAAAATGCAAAAATGACAATTTCTAAGAATAGTAAGTTTAAAGAGAGTTTTAGTTATAATAAAAGTGGTATGGAGCTCGCTCATGATGGGGTGAGAATATTAAGAGAAATTAAACGTAGCGCAATTAAAGCAAACAGTAATACTCAAAGTACTAATGATGGTATTGTTTTAGGCAACCAATATAAATTATCGTTAAAACCAGCTTATGCGATTGTTGAATTACGATCAGGTTCGCCCGCGGAGGAGGCCGGTTTACAAATAGGAGATATTATTATAAGTATAAATGGCAAGCAAACCTATCAATTATCACTTCAACAAGTTATGCATCTATTTTATGAAGAACATGATAAAAAAATGAAGATTAGAGTAGATAGGAATGGTAAATATTTAACATTCAATTTTAAACTAAAAAAATTGTTATAAGACATAAAAAAAGGCTTGAAAATTATTCAAGCCTTTTTTACTTAATGTGTTTATCTTTTACTATTGCTGCATAACGCTTTTTTCTTGTTTGTCAAGAACACTTACTTTACTAGGGTCAATGACTTCACCTTTAATTTTTAATGCAACAGTTGGAGTTTCAGCATTCGAAATTACCGTTATTGTTTTTCTAATTGGGTTTACTCTATTCGTATCATACTTAACCTCAATTTCTCCAGTTTTTCCTGGTAAAATTGGATCTTTAGGTTTTTTTGGTATTGTACATCCACAAGTAGATGAAACTTTAGATATTATCAAAGGTTCATTGCCAGTATTTGTAAATTCAAACACACGTACACCATTCGACCCTTTTTCTATTGTTCCGTAATCAATAACTTCAGATTTAAATTCAATTTTAGCTTGAGCGTTTACAGTAAAACTGATTAAACCAATAAATAAAATAGTAATTAATTGTTTCATGATTCTATTTTTTGTTGTTTTTTGTTTTTCTTGTTTTACCCTGAAATCTTCAAGGTTTTGGTTAAAATTCGTTCATTTAACAAGTCAAACATAGTTACTTTTTCTACAACCTACAAAAATAATAGACGTAATGCAGGGATATTAACATATTCAACTCGTTCAAAAGTACGTATAGCTTTTAATGAAATAGCCCATATACAGCTTAAATATGTTGTTTTCAATATTATCATTAAACTTATATGGCTTTCATAGAAAAAGAAATATAAGTACTTTTGCAAATCATTATTCAAAAACTATTCCAAAGCATGCAAATTCCATCAAAATATGATGCAAGTCAGGTAGAAAGTAAGTGGTACGATTACTGGATGAAACATAATTATTTTCATTCTACACCCGATGAAAGAGAGCCTTACACTATAGTTATTCCTCCACCAAACGTTACTGGAGTACTTCACATGGGGCACATGCTTAATAACACCATTCAAGATGTTTTAATACGTCGTGCACGTTTATTAGGTAAAAATGCTTGTTGGGTGCCAGGTACAGATCATGCATCTATCGCCACCGAGGCTAAAGTTGTTGCCAAGTTAAAAGAGCAGGGGATTGATAAAAATGACTTATCGAGAGATGAATTTTTAAAACATGCTTGGGACTGGACGCACGAATATGGCGGTGTGATTTTAGAACAGCTTAAAAAACTTGGATGCTCTTGTGATTGGGATAGAACCAAATTTACCATGGATGATGACATGAGTGAAGCCGTTATAAAAGTTTTTGTTGATTTATATGAAAAAGGTTTGATTTACCGAGGTTATAGAATGGTAAATTGGGATCCAGAGGCAAAAACGACATTGTCTGATGAAGAAGTAATTTATGAAGAAAAACAAGGTAATCTTTACTATTTAAATTATAAAATTGAAGGGAGTAATGATGCTTTAACGATAGCAACTACGCGACCTGAAACCATTTTTGGTGATACAGCAATTTGTATTAATCCGAACGATGAGCGTTTTACGCACTTACGTGGAAAAAAAGCCATTGTACCAATTTGTAATCGAGTTATTCCAATTATTGAGGATGAATATGTTGATATTGAGTTTGGTACAGGTTGTTTAAAAGTAACACCTGCGCACGATGAAAACGACAAGGTTTTAGGAGATAAACATAATCTTGAAGTAATCGATATTTTTAATGAAGATGCCTCGTTAAATAGTTTTGGCTTGCATTACCAAGGAAAAGATCGTTTTGAGGTAAGAAAAGATATAATTGAAGAACTAAAATCAGAAGGTGTTTTAATTAAAACTGAAACACATACCAATAACGTAGGAACTTCAGAACGAACCAAAGCCGTTATTGAACCTCGCTTAAGCGACCAGTGGTTTTTGAAAATGGAAACCTTGGCTAAACCAGCAATTGAAGCTGTTTTGGGGGAGAATCCAGATATCAATTTATTTCCAAAAAAGTTTGAAAACACCTATCGCCATTGGATGGAAAACATTCGCGATTGGAATATATCCAGACAATTAATGTGGGGGCAACAAATACCGGCTTATTACTATGGTGATGGAAAAGAAGATTTTGTTGTTGCTGAAAGTATTGATTTGGCATTAGAAAAAGCGAAACAAAAAACCAATAATCAAGAATTGACAGTTGATAATCTTACGCAAGATAAAGATGCTTTAGATACTTGGTTCTCCTCGTGGTTGTGGCCAATTAGCGTTTTTGATGGTATTCGTAATCCTGACAATGAAGATATTAATTATTATTACCCAACAAACGATTTAGTAACCGGACCAGATATTTTATTTTTCTGGGTGGCTCGAATGATTATTTCTGGGTATGAATATAAAGGTAAAAAACCTTTTGAAAATGTTTATTTAACAGGATTGGTGCGCGATAAGCAGCGCCGAAAAATGAGTAAATCTTTAGGAAATTCTCCTGATGCTTTAAAACTTATTGAAGCATATGGTGCTGATGGTGTGCGTGTAGGTTTACTATTAAGTTCGGCAGCAGGTAACGATTTAATGTTTGATGAAGCGCTCTGCCAACAAGGAAAAGGTTTTGGCAATAAAATATGGAATGCATTTCGCTTAATTCAAGGTTGGGAAATCGATGAAAATATTCCGCAACCAGAAACAGCAAAAATAGGATTAGAATGGTACGAAGCTAAGTTTCAAAAAACTTTAATTGAAATTGAAGACCATTTTAGTAAATACAGATTAAGCGATGCCTTGATGAGTATTTATAAATTGATAATGGACGATTTTTCTTCTTGGCTTTTAGAAATTATAAAACCAGCATATCAAAAACCAATTGATGCAAAAACTTATAAATCGGTTATTGAAGCTTTAGAAAATAATCTTAAAATTCTTCATCCGTTTATGCCATTTTTAACCGAAGAAATTTGGCAATATATTTCTGAGAGAACGCCAGGAGAAGCGTTAATTGTAGCTAAATGGCCTGAAAATAAAGCTATAAATGAAAATCTAATAACAGAGTTTGAATTTGCAGCAGAGGTTGTTTCTGGAATAAGAAATGTTAGAAAACAAAAGAATATCGCTTTTAAAGATGCGATAGGTTTTTCAGTGATTAATAATGAAAACACAAGTCCTAATTTTAATACCGTTATTGCGAAATTAGGAAATCTTGAAAGCATTAAAGAAACTTCTGAAGCCATTGATGGTGCATTGACTTTTAGAGTAAAATCTAACGAGTATTTTATTCCTATGGTTGGTGCTATTGATGTTGAGGCTGAAATCAAAAAATTAACCGAAGAATTAAATTATACTGAAGGCTTTTTGAAATCGGTGCAAAAGAAATTATCTAACGAACGATTTGTAGCAGGGGCTCCTGAACAAGTTGTAGCTAGTGAAAAGAAAAAAGAAGCAGATGCTTTAGCTAAAATCGAAACCTTGAAGGCAAGTTTAGCTAGCTTGGGTTAATTCGTTTATTCTATTCTTTAATTCCTGTCGAGGGAGCTGTAAATCCTCGTTTTGGACAATAGGTTATGCCGTAAAGTTTACCATCTTTTAAATATCCTGAATGATAGTATTCATTGCTTTGATCTGTAGTGGAGAATGCAAAATACAATTCTGGCCAATTGTTATTTAGTATGCCGTTTGTAATTTCGCTACTGTAGAATGTTCCATTAAAGGCATTTTTATTTATAGTTTTCACGACAAAATATTGAAAATATTCATCAGAATCTGGAGTTGGCCTTAAGTCTATCTTCCAATTGCCAATAAAAGAATTGCTAGTTTCTGAAGTTTTTGAAGGTGCTTCTTGCGCTACACCATATTTTGGTAATGACAGAAACAACATAAATATTAAATATTTCATCTTATAGTAATTATTATAAAACGAAGATACTCAATTCTTTATAAGGGGCCAATGGGCTTTATAATAGGGGTTTCTATTCTCTGTATAAAAAATAGTTATTTACCAAGTCGATGTAGTTTTGTTTAGCTTCGTCTTCGCTTAAGCTTTTAGCTTGAAATAGTGCATTGGTTTTAAAAGCATTAATTATAGGTTTTTTGCTTCTTGGTTTGCCGTAGTCGTTAGTTGCTTTTTTATAATAAGCATATAATTTTAAAAGTGTATCAGCGGGAAAAGGCTCGGTATGAGCATTAACGCGATCTACAGCCTCAAGAAATTCTATGTCTAATTTTTTACTACTCATTAATTTCTGCGATAATACTTTCGCCACCTCGAACTTTATGGTTTAACGCAACCTTAATTTTAGTGTCTAATGGTAAGAATAAGTCCACCCTAGATCCGAATTTTATAAATCCAGATTCTCCACCTTGAATGGCTACATCGTCAACTTTTGCGTAATTTACAATACGTTTTGCTAATGCTCCAGCTATTTGTCTGTGTAATACTTTACCGTATGTTTTGTTTTCTACAACAACAGTTGTTCGTTCGTTTTCTTCACTGGCTTTAGGATGCCATGCTACTAAATACTTTCCAGGATGGTATTTACTAAACACCACTTTGCCTCCAATTGGATAACGCGTTACATGCACATTTATTGGGGACATAAATACACTTACTTGTAAGCGTTTGTCTTTAAAATATTCTTTTTCAAAAACTTCTTCAATCACCACTACTTTTCCGTCAACAGGTGATATAACTTGACCGTCGTTGAGAGCAGTGTTTCTTTTAGGGTTTCTAAAAAATTGTAATATTAAAAATAGAAATATTAACAAAGCGATCATGATAAGTGTTCTCAGCCACATGATATCAATAAAATAATCAGTTAGTAAATAACCCCCAACAACAAGTATCAGAGTTATCACTATAATTTTATGTCCTTCTTTATGAAACATATTTCAATATTTTTAAAAATAAATATACAAATGGTGCAGCAAAAATAATACTGTCAAGTCTGTCTAATAATCCGCCATGACCAGGCATGATTACACCACTATCTTTTACCTTAGCTTGTCTTTTAAATTTAGATTCTATGAGGTCGCCTAAGGTGCCAAACACACTAATTATAATGCTTAAAATTAGCCAACTTGTAAAATCTAAAGTCTCGGTAAAGGTAGTAATAAAATAACTTGCGATACATGAAAAAAACAACCCACCAATAAATCCTTCAACAGTTTTTTTAGGTGAAATAATTTCAAAAAGTTTTTGTTTCCCAAAGTTTTTTCCAACCAAATAAGCAAAAGAATCATTAACCCAAACTAAAATGAAAGCACCTAGTAAAATTTTTGGATTGTACGTGTCTTGAAAATAATTTGCTATTAATATTAAAAAAACAAAAGCACTAGATAAATAAAATGTGGTAAGTAAAAAGCGCTTGGTGCTAAATAACGGGATGCTTTTAATAGAAAATAAATCTTTAATTAAAAATAGATTTATAAATATGGATAAAACCGTTAAAATCTGTGTGGCTTCTTTTAATCCCGTATCTGTTTTGAGAACAACTTGCCAATATCCAAAAATAGCGTATATAATAATAAAAATAAGATACGGAATATTGCTTTTTAGCTGAATCAATTTTTTAAATTCGGCCAAACAAATAAGTCCGAATACAAAAAATAGTAAACTTAGTGCGTGTTCAAAACAAAGACTAATGAGTAATAATGCAACATAGATTAAACCAGAAAGTGATCGTACAAGCGTTTCCTTCATGTTATAAATCTTCTAACAGTAAAAGGTATAGGTTTTTAGCGCTACTACCATAACTCAAAAAATCTTTCTCATCGCCAGATTTAAAATGTTTAATGGTCGTAATATTTGTAGGGATGCGTTGTTTGTTTTTAGATTTAATTCCACGTAAACCTTCGCCAATGTTTTCAACAATTTGGCTAGTGGTGGCAAAAACAATAAAATTAAAAGGAAGCTCTGGAAGTTTTTTTTCAAATATTTGTTTTGATGAAATTAATAATGATCCATCATTAGCAATCAAATTTTCACAAGTGGTTAAAAAATAAGTCGCTTCACTAATTTTTTTCGTTGGAAGTAAATGAGAGTTTTTGAATTTCTCTTTTAAATCAGAGTCCAACATTAAAACTTGTTCTTCTTCCCAACTATTTTCTTCGATAATATTCCCAAGATTACTGTAAATTTCAGTTAAATTTTCGCAATACAAGAACTTACCGCCATTAGCTTTAAAGTTTATAGTAAACCTTTCGTCTATTGGTAGTTTTATCTCCGGCATATATTTGCCACGGTCGTCAGATTTTAATTCTTCACCTGAACGTTCAGATTTAGAACCAAAAATTTTTCTAAAAAGACTCATTTAATGTATTGCTATTAACTGAATATATTCTGAGGTTTTCCAAATATAAAAAATCTTAAATTAACCTTACGATTAATTCAAGATTTTTACCAAATGCTTAACAAATAGTAATGGTTTGGACTTATTCCTCTTCGTCTTTTACTTTATCACTAGAGTTTATAGGTTGCTCCTTTTCAAAAGCACGCTTTCCAAATATTTTTTCAAGATTATCCTTGAAAATAACTTCTTTTTCTAACAATACCTCTGCAAGTTCTGTTAGTTTATCTTTATGTTCTTCTAATAATTTTATAGCACGTTCATATTGCTCCTCAATAATACGAGAAATTTCTTTATCTATAAGTTCGGCAGTCTGTTCGCTATATGGTTTTGTAAATCCGTATTCGCTTTGTCCAGATGAATCATAATAGGTAAGGTTTCCAATTTTATCACTTAGCCCATATACAGTAACCATGGCTCGAGCCTGTTTAGTAACTTTTTCTAAATCACTTAGTGCTCCAGTAGATATTTTATTAAAAATTACTTTTTCTGCAGCACGACCACCTAAGGCTGCACACATCTCATCTAGCATTTGCTCTGGACGAACAATTAAACGTTCTTCTGGCAAATACCAGGCAGCACCTAATGAACGGCCACGAGGCACAATAGTTACTTTTACTAAAGGTGCGGCATGTTCAAGCATCCAGCTAGTTACAGCATGACCCGCTTCGTGAAATGCCACTGCGCGTTTTTCGCTAGGGGTAATAATTTTGTTTTTCTTTTCGAGTCCGCCTATAATTCTATCAACAGCATCAAGAAAATCTTGTTTATCTACAGCTTTCTTACCTTGTCTCGCAGCAATTAATGCGGCTTCGTTACACACATTAGCAATATCGGCTCCTGAAAATCCTGGGGTTTGCTTTGATAAGAAATCTAAATCCAAATCTTTAGCTTTTTTCAAAGGTCTTAAATGCACTTCAAAAATTTCTTTACGCTCACGAACATCTGGTAAATCAACATATATCTGTCTATCAAAACGTCCAGCACGCATTAAAGCTTTATCTAGTATATCAGCTCTGTTGGTTGCAGCAATTACAATAACATTTGTATTCGTGCCAAAACCATCCATTTCAGTTAATAACTGGTTTAAGGTATTTTCACGCTCGTCATTACTACCAGACATAGCGTTTTTACCTCTTGCTCGACCTATGGCATCAATTTCATCAATAAAAATGATTGAAGGCGATTTTTCTTTGGCTTGCTTAAACAAGTCTCTAACACGAGAAGCACCAACCCCTACAAACATTTCAACAAAATCTGAACCTGATAGAGAAAAGAATGGTACTTTTGCTTCACCTGCCACTGCCTTTGCTAATAAGGTTTTACCGGTTCCTGGAGGGCCTACAAGTAAGGCTCCTTTTGGGATTTTACCACCAAGCTTCGTATATTTTTCAGGAAATTTTAGGAAGTCTACTATTTCTTGAACTTCTTCTTTAGCCCCTTCAAGTCCTGCAACATCTTTAAAACTAGTTTTTACCTCTGTATTCTGGTCAAACAGTTTTGCTTTAGATTTTCCTATATTAAAAATTTGACCACCAGCACCTCCTCCGGCCCCACCAGACATACGTCTCATGATAAATATCCAAACACCAATTAAAAGTATAAATGGTAAAATACCCATGAGCAAATTCCCCCAATCGTTCGTTTCAGTATCAAAAGTTACAACTGGTTTTACAGAAAGGTTTTCAGTTAATTCTTTTAACTGATTTTCAAAATTTTGGAGGTCACCAAATTCAAACCTATAATTAGGTAATTTGGTCGCAGACGGTATAATTGTTTGAGGTTTAGAATTTTTATGAATTTCTTTTGTCTCGGCATCTTTGGTCAAATAAACTTTTGCTACACGTGTGTTTTTGACAATATCAACTCGCTCAACGTCACCATCTTCTAAATATCTAAAAAAATCTGATGGTGTTGTTTTATTTGCGTCTTGATAGGTGCTACCATTAAATAATTGATAGCCCAAAAACAATGCTATGAGTATGCCATAAATCCAATAAGGACTGAATTTAGGTTTTTTATCTTTTATATTTTTCTTTTCGTTTGCCATTCGTTTTTTTAGTAACTCGTTTCTATTATTGTTGTTTTAGCATCGCCCCAAAGACTCTCAATATCATAATAATCTCTTATATGTTTCTGAAAGACATGTACAACAACGTTTACGTAATCTATTAATACCCATTCGGCGTTATCTACACCTTCGGTATGCCATGGGTTATCTTTAAGTTCTTTGCTAACCTTTTTTTGTACAGAACTAACTATGGCGTTAACTTGCGTATTTGAAGTACCTTCGCAAATAATGAAGTAATCACAAACGGTGTTTTCAATTTCTCTTAAATCAAGAATATTTATTTCTTTACCTTTAACATCTTCAATTCCACTAATTATTACAGATATTAATTGGTCTGCGCTTATTTTTTGTTTCGCCATTAATTATTTTTAATTTATGCAAAGTTATTATTTTTTTAGTTCTTTATACTTTAAAATAAGCATAAGATTTTAGAGTATTTTAATAACCTTTATATGCACTTAATCAAACTTAATGCCATTGGCTCCACAAATAGCTATTTAAAACACTTAAATGCTACAGAATCTATAGCGGATTATACTGCCGTAATAGCCGAAAACCAAACAGAAGGTAGAGGGCAAATGGGCACAATTTGGAACGTCGAAAATTCTAAAAACCTTACTTTTAGTGTGTTTAAAGACCTTTCTGAATTTCAATTTGAATCGGCCTTTTATATTAGTATGGTTGCTGCTTTATCTGTATATAGGACTCTCGATTTATTTTCTATTCCTAAACTAAATATTAAATGGCCTAACGACATTTTGTCAGAAAACAAGAAAATATGTGGTATTTTAATTGAAAATGTCATTAAGCAAA
Organism: Algibacter luteus; assembly: GCF_900141715.1. Classification (GTDB taxonomy): domain Bacteria; phylum Bacteroidota; class Bacteroidia; order Flavobacteriales; family Flavobacteriaceae; genus Arenitalea; species Arenitalea lutea. Next base: position 143,298 of record NZ_FQYK01000007.1, read on the forward strand.
ATACTGTAAATGCTTCAGTTATTGGAATTGGGTTAAATGTGAATCAAAATAATTTTGATAATTTACCTCAAGCATCTTCATTAAAATTGGTTACAGGCAAAACTTATGATTTAAATGAATTAGCAATTACGATTATCAATCAACTCAAAGAATATTTTTTATTACTAAGTGATAATAAATTAAATGTGATAAAAAATGAATATGAATCCTATCTATTTAGAAAAAATAAACCTTCAACATTTAAGGATGCGGAAGGTGTTATGTTTTCTGGATTTATAAAAGGTGTTTCTGAAACTGGTAATCTTCAAGTTTTGTTAGAAGATGAAATATTAAAGGAATTCGATATGAAGACTATTACCCTTTTGTACTAAATGGCTTTTGGAATACTGCTAGCCAATGTTTCAATAAATTTACTTATTGGACTTTTAATCATCATTGCCATCATTGGGTTAAAATCGCCAGTAAAATCTAATTTTACTTCACTTGAATCTGAGTTTACTTCTGTAATATTTGCGATAAGCGAAAAATCTATTTTACCCCCAGCAGCACCTAATACTATTTTATTTGGCGGGATAACTTCTTTTTTCTTTAGTATAATTTCTGGCATTCCTTTTAATGCGAAAAGAAATTTATCTTCACTTATAACTTCAAATTTACTTATGTTTTCAGGCATTAAAGATTCGAAGTTTTTTATATCAGCTAAAAAATTAAAGACATCTTCTGGAGATTTATCTACACTAATTTTTGGAGATTCTAAATTCATTATTTTTTTTAGTTATTAATTGTTAAGTGGTTTTGTAAAATCCAACTCCACCGTATAAGGCTATATCAATTAGCGTTCCATTTACTTGGATTGGAATTCCAATCTGATAATGTTTTTAATTCTTTCTCAGAAATATAATTGGTTTCTAGAGCTTCTTCAAGTAAGTTTTCATAGTTGCTTAATGTATTTAGTTGTATATTCTCTTTTTCAAAATTTTCAGCAGCAACATCAAAACCATAAGTAAAAATAGCAACCATTCCTTTTACGTTAATGCCGGCTTCTTTCAATGCTCTAACGGCATTTAAACTGCTTTTACCTGTGCTAATTAAGTCTTCTACCACTACAACATTTTGTCCGCTTTCTATAAAACCTTCTATTTGGTTTTTGCGCCCGTGTCCTTTAGCATCTGGTCTTACATAAATGAATGGTAAACCTAAATATTCGGCAACTAAAATGCCTATACCTATGGCTCCTGTTGCTACGCCTGCTATAACATCTGGTTTGCCATATTGTTTTTCAATATGTTTGGCCATGGTTTCGCGAATGTAATTTCTAATGGTAGGAAAAGATAAAAGTATTCTATTATCACAATAAATTGGGGATTTCCATCCAGAAGCCCATGTAAATGGCTCCTTTGGGCTTAGTTTTATAGCATTTATTTGCAATAAAACTTCAGCTGTTTTTTTAGCGGTGTCTTTGTCAAAAATCATGGTAGCAAAATTACGTATAAATTTAAATTTAACTCATTGTAATTAATATATAATCGGTTTTTTTTTAACAATTTAAAAAGCGGCTATTTATATGTGTTCTTTCAATTTGCTTTTTACAAATAGGAAATAGATTACATTTAAATCTATTTTTTCGATAAAGCGTATTTTTTATTTGTTTAAATATATTTTACAAAAGTTAAACAAATAATATTATTGTTTAACTTTGAACAGAATAAATCAAACAATATCATGAAAGCAACACTACCAAGCCAAAGAACCAAATCTAGGAGCCTATTATTTTTTGCCTTTCTTTTTATTACATTTCAATCATTTGCAGATGTGACATGTGGAAATATTGAAGGATTCGAATTTACCAACGGACATGAGTCAACAACTTTATCTGATGGAGGTGTATACTCTATTGAGAATTTGCCTGATAATTTTTATATCAATTTGCATGTTGATGGTTATTCACAGAGTGTACGTTACGTTTTGGAAAATTTAGATACTGGTAAGAAAATAAAAATTACTGAAAACTTATTACCATACACTTTTCCAGCTGGAAATAAACCTTGGTATCTAGGAAACGCCAATTATAAATTAACCGCATCATTATATAAATACGACTTGGGGTTTGGGCGTTGTGATACTAAAACAATTTATTTTACTCTCGGAGATACATGTAGTGCGGATGCCGGTGGCTTACATGCCAATGCCGATAGCGTTGTATTAAGTGGCGGTAAAGCGATGCTTAGTGCTACAGCGGATGGCAATATCAATATTCCAGAAGGATATAGCAGTATTTATGTCTTAACTTCAGGAACAGACTTAGTGATTGAAGCTGTAAACACAGATCCAGAGTTCACAGTAAACAGTGCAGGCTTATACACCATCCATACCTTAGTGTATGATGGCAGACCAGAGAGTGCCAACTTTTTAGATTTAAGCATAGTAACTTTTGGAAGCACCACAGGTGTCGATGTATTAAATGTGGTAACCAATGCAGGTTTATGTGC
>NZ_FQYK01000008.1 GCF_900141715.1 Algibacter luteus
ACTACCGTGTGGTACTTAGGTGTAGATAATGATTCTGATGGTTACTTCGGTAGCCAGTTAACCGCTACTCAGTGTACAAACCCTGGTGGGTACTCGACTACAGCGCCAACAATAAATGATTGTGATGATAACGACAATACCGTTTACCCTGGCGCTACAGAAGTTCCGAATGATGGCATAGATCAAGATTGTAATGGATCAGACCTAACAACACTAGAATCAGAAGATTTGAGTCTTGAAAGATTAACCATTACTCCTAATCCGTTTAATGATTATATCTCAATAAAACTTCCGTTAGGATTTACTAATAGTGAGTTTAACATTAAGGTATTTGATTTAAATGGTAGAATGATCATAGATAGAAGTTATACGAGCATGAATAATGAAATCCAAATTAAGGATTTAGATAAACTCGATCAAGCACCATACCTGTTTAAAATCATAAATAAAAAATCAGGTTTAATAACTTACAAGAGATTGATTAAATACTAATCGTTCTTAAATCAACGTAATCTTAATCAAAAGGGATGATTTTTAATAAAATTCATCCCTTTTTTTGTTCTTTGGTAATAATCATTCAATTTCCTGAATAATAGTTAAAATTTCATCGAAATCAATATTTTTAACCATCTGATTATCAATACAACAAAACATACATTATGCATTTCATCGATTAAATTTGTATTTCATGGAGTTATAATCTACTTTTGTTGAGTAAAATAATTAGTCCCAAGCTAAATTTAACCTCTTATGAGAAAAATTACTTTTTTAATAAGGGCTAGTATACTTATTGCTGGTATGCTACTCTCAACCATTGGCTTCTCTCAAAGTCAAACCTTTACTACATCAGGAAGTTTTACTGTCCCAGCTGGTGTTACGCAAGTAACAGTAGAAGCATGGGGTGCTGGTGGTGGTGGTAGTGATAGAAGTGGCAACGGAAATGATGGTGGTAATGGTGGTGCTGGAGGAGGTTTCAGAGGAGGAATAATGGCTGTAACACCAGGTGATAATATTACAATAACTATTGGTACTGGTGGTAATGGTGCTACTGACGGTGATGGTAACGATGGATCAAATGGAGGAAATACTATTGTCACTCATACTATAGGCACAATTACCGCAAATGGTGGTGCTGGAGGAATCGTTGGTAATTCTGCAGGAGGTCCTGCTGCCGTGGGTGGCGGTGGTTCATTCACTGGAACTATAACAAGTCAAATTGCCTTTACTGGCGGAAATGGTGGTATAGGTGATAATAATGAAGGTGGAGCCGGAGGTGGTGGAGCTGGAAATACTCAAAACGGAGGAAACGGAGACAACGGAAGTGATGGCACCCACAATGGAGGAAGCGGTGGTACGTCTAACGGTGGAAACGGTGGCTCTGGGGGTGATGATGGCTCTGGAGGCAATGGTCAAAATTACGGCGGTGGCGGTGGTGCTGCCGGCGATGCAAATGGTGGAGGAAGAACCGGTGGTAATGGTGCAAATGGATTAGTTGTTCTTAATTGGACCGTTTCTGCTCCAGAAATAAATATACAAGGAAATGCAACAAACATTGTAGACGGAGACACAACGCCTTCCACAGCAGATGATACGGATTTTGGAAATGTAGATGTTACAGTTGGTACAAACGCCAACACCTTTACTATACAAAATACTGGATCTGGAACATTAAACTTAACGGGCGCACCATTAGTAGTTATAGGTGGTGCTCATCCTGGAGATTTTACGGTTACAACTGCACCTGCAGCTTCCGTTGCAGCATCAGGGAGTACAACTTTTACGATTACATTCAATCCGAGTGCAACCGGTTTAAGAACAGCAACAGTAAGTATCGCTAACGACGACTCTGACGAAAACCCTTATAATTTTAATATTCAAGGTACCGGTATTACTACATTACAAGAAATGAATGTACAAGGTAATGGTGCTGATATTGCAGATGGAGATACGACTCCAACTACCACAGATGACACCGATTTTGGAAGTATTGCTGTTGCTGGCGGAACCAATGCAAATACATTTACAATTCAAAATTTAGGAACCGTTTCTACTCTTAACTTAACTGGAGCATCACCATACATAACAATTACAGGAACACATGCAGCTGACTTTACTGTTACTGTAATACCAGCTTCAACAATTGCTGGTAGCAGCAGTACAACTTTTGAAATTACATTTAATCCTAGTGCAGGTGGTTTAAGAACAGCTACTGTAAGTATTGCCAATAACGATTCTGATGAAAATCCATATAATTTTGATATTCAAGGAAACGGACTTTTGGGCCCACCAGAATATACAATTTATTATGAAAATTTCGATAACAACAATGGTGGATGGACCATGTCAAATACAGGTTCTGGTTCTACCTTTGCATATGGAACAAATACTACCGAAGTTGGAGAAGCTAATTATTGGTATACAAACAATTATAATAATTATGCCAATAACACATCCACTTACGCTACTAGCCCAGTCATTGATTTAACAGGTTACTATAATCTAGAATTTAAAATTGATGTTCGTTTTCAAACTGACACTAACGATGGTGCGTTAATTGAATATACAACTGATGGCTCTACTTGGACAACATTGGGAGCCTCTGGTTCTGGTTATAATTGGTACAATGCAACTGGCGTTAATGCTCTTGGTAGTGCCGACGGTTGGAGTGGCAATGGTGATATCACTACAGCAGTAGCAGGTAGAAACAACTTTTATCAAGGCAGTATACCATTACCAACTGCTTTAGACAACCAAGCAACTGTTCAATTTAGAGTATATTTTGCTTCGCAAACTTCTAACGGAAACGGTTTTTGTTTTGATAATGTTTTTATTCATGGAGACCCTTATGTGGCCTTTTCAGATCCAACATTCGCACCAGGTGGTGTAACAAATAATTTAAAATTATGGTTAAAAGCAGATTCTGAAATCGGAACTGTTGCTGATGGAACTGATATTGCCATTTGGAATGATCAAGCTCAAGATAATAATGCCATAAGCGTAACCGCAACTAGCCCAGTTTTTAATAATAATGCAGCTGGAAATATAAACTTTAATCCTTATGTTGATTTTACGAAAGCTAATCAAGATGTGATGAAAGGTAAAGGTGGTTATTATGCAAGAGAATATTTTATAGTTATACAAACAGATGGCATAATAGATATGCAAGTTGCAAATACACAAGCACCAATTTCTGGTAGGCATGCTACACAAACCATGCATAGTGATGGCACCGGGTTATACTTTGGAGCTGGTTCACAAAGGTTTCAGAATTATAATTCCATGGTAAACCATATGGTAAGTACAGTTCCTGCATCATTAGCTGGATTAGGAACAGATGGCTCTTATGGTAGAACGTATTCAAGTGCAACAGATTCTTATGATAACGAAGTCATTGTCTTTAATATAAAAAATAATGCAACCAATACTTCTACTGAAATTTATAAAAATGGTATTCGAATAGACAACGTTACGGGTGAAGTTTCAAGTTCGCCATATGATACATTGCCATTTATCGAATATTTAAATTCTTATTTTTGTTTAGGTAGTGGACGTATTTCTATAAATGGTCACCCATTTGACACCTTTTTTGATGGAAAAATTAGCGAAGTATTAAGTTATTCTTTAGCAAATTCATCAACAGATCAGCATAAAATTCTATCTGCCCTTTGTTTAAAATACGGAATTACACTTCATGATACAGGAAGTACTACTGCCGTTAATTTAAATGACAAAGATTATATCGATTCTCAAAATACAGTAATTTGGGATACTAGTGCAAACAGCGGATATAACTATGATGTCGCTGGAATTGGAAGAGATGATGCTTCAGAATTAACACAAAAACAGTCAAGTAGCTCAAACGATGCTACAGATGGCACAGGATTAATTGAAGGTATTTTATCTATTGGATTAACTGATATTTATGATACTAACAGCGATAATATAACTAGTAACCCTACCAATTTTAATGATAGAGAATTCCTAGTGTGGGGTAATAATGGCGTCGATTTAAACTTAGCTGCCTCTACGGTAAATGTAGATATGAGCTCTGGTATCGCTGGCTTATCAACACCTGTTTCATTTGTTGCGATGCAGCGTATATGGAAAGTTGTTGAAACTGGAGGTGATATTCCTTCATGTAAAGTAAGGATTCCTCAAAATGCTATTCGAAATATCACACCTCCTGGCAATTACTATATGTTTATTTCTGATAATGGTGTATTTGATCCAACTGCAGATTATAGAGTAATGACTGCCGATGGTAGCGGGAATTTAGAAACGAATTATGATTTTAGTGGCACTAAATACATCACTTTTGGATATGCACCTCAAGTCATTGTAGAACGCTCTGTATATTTTGATGGTGCTGTTGATTATATAGACATTGAAGATAATTTAGATTTAAACCCTACTGAATTTACAGTGTCGGCATGGATTAAAAAAGATCTTACTACTTTAAATGCCTCCATTCTTTCCAAAAGAAATGCGGCCAATAGCGAAGGTTATGATTTAAGAATTAATGCACTTGGTAGATTAGAATTTACATTGAATGGTGGTGCCGCAACCTTAACATCTTCTGTAGCAATACCTGCAAATGAATGGCATCAAGTAGCTGTTATCTACGATAGTGGTACTGCCACTTTATACATTGATGGCGTTCCAGATACTTCAGCAACCGGATTACCCGCACCTGTAGCTACTTCTCAAAAATTTCTTATTGCGGCTGCAGATGGATGGGATCCTAATACAACAGATTATTTTGGAGGAAATATAGATGAAGTAAGAGTTTGGGATAGGGCGCTTTCAGTAGATCAATTACGATATATCATGAACCAAGAAATTTCTAATGATGTTACATTAGCATTAGAATATGGTGATGTTATTCCAACCAGTATTACTAAAAATGAAATAAGCGCAATACCTTGGACCGATTTAGCTGGATATTACCCAATGTCTGTTTATACTTATACAAATACAGATGATATGTCTGGAAACGGAAATCAAGGGGCTTTAAGAAATTTAAATACAGTTGATTTTCAAACTGCGCCTCTACCATATCAAACACAGGCTGCAGGGTCATGGGATGCGAGTGCAACATGGTTAAACAATACTGTTCAAACATTACCAAATGCACTTTCCATTATTGACGGAACTACACCTATTGACTGGAATATAGTTGAAATGAACCATGATTTATACCTTGGTGCAAATGCTACAGATGCTAGATCGAGAGATTGTTCAGTTGAAGCTTTAATAATAAATAGTGGCGATTTACAAGTTAACGGGAGTACCGCTTCAAATACTGGTATTGGTTTAACAGTAACACACTATTTAAAACTAGACGGAACTATAGATTTAGAGGGAGAATCTCAATTAGTACAAACAGATCAAAGTGATTTTGATGCTACAAGTACTGGTACACTAGAACGCGACCAACAAGGATATTCAAATACATTTTTATATAATTATTGGTGTTCGCCAGTAGCTCCTACCAGTAATGCTGCATATACGATACCAAATGTTATTAACAATGTTGGCTTCTTAACTTCTGGATATAACGGAACGACTTCCCCAGTAAGAAATGCAGATTATTGGATTTGGAAATATACAAATAGACCAAATGACACCTATAGTGAATGGCAACATTTACGAAGTACTGGGTCGCTAAATGTAGGTGAAGGATTTACAATGAAAGGCCCTGGTACAGGAACACCAGACCAGAATTATGAATTCTTAGGACAACCTAATAACGGCGATTTTAGTTTAGCTGTTACTGTTGATAATGAGTATTTAATTGGAAACCCATACCCTTCTGCTTTAGATGCTAATCAATTTATATTAGATAATATTAGTACTACCGATGGTGGAACCAATACAACTAATGTTATTAACGGTGCACTCTATTTCTGGGATCACTTTACAAATAACAGTCATTATTTAAGTGATTATGAAGGTGGTTATGCAGTATATACCTTATTAGGAGGAACCGTTGCAATTTCTACAGATACAAGAATAAATGCAAGTTATGCTTCTGGAACTAATCTTCCGGAGCGCTATATAGCTGTTGGACAAGGATTTTTTGTGTCAGCAGTTGATGATGGTGGTTTAACCGGATTAACTCAACCTATTGTTGGTGGTAATATTTTAATCAAAAATAGCCAAAGGGCATTTCAAAAAGAGATTGTTTCTGGAAGCAATACAGGTTCTGTATTTCATAAAACTGGTAAAAATTCTAAAACTACCGCTAATAAGATAAAAGATACAAGAGAAAAAATAAGATTAATGTTTGATTCTCCAGACGGTTACCATCGTCAATTACTAGTTGGAGTTGATAAAAGTGCTTCTAATGATTTTGATTTAGGTTATGAAGCTATTCTAGCCGAATCAAATCGTGAAGATATGTATTGGAATTTGAATGGTACAGACCTTGTAATTCAAGCACTAGGTGATTTTAATGAATCGCAAAAAATCCCATTTACAATGAAAATTAATAAAGAAGGATTAGCTGTGATTAAAATTGATGCTTTAGAAAACATAGATGAAAGTAAAAATATATTTGTGCACGATTTAGAATTAGACACGTATCACGATTTAAGAGATGGTAACTTCGGCATCGTTTTAAGTCCAGGAATATATGCTGATCGTTTTGAAATAACATTTTCAAATAATGCTTTTGCATTAAGCACCGATAATTTAGACCAAGAATATGTGTATGTATATTTCTCAAATGAAAAGGAAAGCATAATTGTTCATAATCCTAATTCAAAAAATATTCAATCAGTAGAATTATATAATGTACTTGGTCAATCTATTTATAATCAAACTAATAATGAAAATTCAGATTATTTAGAATTTAAAACAAATAAAATACAAGCTGGAACTTTTATCATAAAATTAAATACGGAAGATGGTATAGTTTCCAAGAAAGTATTAATTGAATAATAAATAAATTTCAATAAAAAAAAGCGAGATTCTCATAATTAAAGCCCTAATAAAATAGGGCTTTACTTAAAAAAAATACATTTAATCGGATTTTAATATCATTTTATCGATATAATTAATAATTTTTATTATATTAGCCAAATAAGTGATTTTATAAACTTATTAATATTTAGCCCCAAACTAAATACCAACTTATGAAGAACATTACTCGCAATATATTATTAGTGCTCTCACTCTACTTTTATAATTTACAATTGCACGCTCAACTTCATCCAGAGCCTAGTTGCGGGCAAAACTTCAATTTAAATTGGACAACTAGCACAGTTAGCGATGATCACTACTGGCCTCCAGGACAACTCTCTACCACTTATACAAACGTCGACGGCTCTGGAACAGATATTACAGTAACTTTTACTGGAGAAACAAGCACATTAGGCTTTTGGGCTGGACAAACACCTAAAGTAGGAACACAATCAAGTTACCTATACAAAGGCATAGATTTATTATCAAATGGTTTCTCGGGTGAAGGAATAACATGTACAATAACATTTAGCAAGCCTATTTATGCATTTTCTTTTGATATTCACCATGTAAATGTTTGGGAAACAAATGGTGATAAATTCACTTTTACTGGAAAAGACACTAATGGTAACACCATTTACCCAGAATTCACGAGCTCTCCATACCCAACATACACGACAGATAATAGTACTGGTGTTGTCAATGCAATATCGAACATGAGTTCAGGTACAAATCCTATTGTAGGGGTTAATTTTGCAGACCCTAACTACATTGAAAGCGTTTCTTTTTTATGGGATGATTGCAACGATTGTGGTCCTAATCTTCCACATGCTGCAGGCATTGGAAATTTTAGCTTTTGTACGCCACAAGCACTAGGTTTTGATGGTGTAGATGATTACATAAGCCGCGATCAATTAATAAATGGTCAATCGGATATCACTATGATGTCATGGATTAAACTGGATGATGATTTTAATGGTGGTGAAATTATGGGTCAACCAAACTTCAGACTATTTGTAAACTCTAGCAATAAATTAAAAGCATATTTTAAACCTAATATTGGCAATGGCATAAGTTCGCCTGAAATATCAAAATTAACTCTTGAAAAGGACCTTTGGTATCATGTTGCATTATCATTTAATTCTAATACTGGCACACTAACGCTTTATTTAAATGGCACTGCTATTTGGAAACATGAAGATAGTGCTTTAATTGGTTCACATATTATTGATACCGACGACTATACTGATTATGATTTTGAAATTGGAAGGAATTCTGAATTCGATAATTACTTTTTCAAAGGATCGATAAATGAGTGCAGAGTTTATAATAAAGCTTTAGATTTAAATCAATTACAGCAACAAATAAATCAAAAAATTGAAAATAACAACGGTAATGTTTCAGGAACAGTAGTACCGAAAGATATTGAAGGCTTAATGTGGAGTGATTTAGTATTGTATTACCAAATGGACGTTCTGGATACAGGCCATACTGCTGACGATTCTGATAGCAAAATTGATGGAATCCTTCATAATATGACGGACTTTCAAGAATACACTGCGCCGCTGCCTTACGAAACTACCTTAACAGCAAATGGATTTTTAACCAATGCTAACAACTGGCTTCATGGTGATGTTTGGGATGTTTCAAATAATATACCTGAACATGCCATAATTAAAATAAATGGTAATCTAGAAACATTCTCAGATTTAAATACGTCCGGACTTATTATAGAAAAAGACGGTTCCTTAACCGTAAATCAAAATTCTGGGGTATATAATACTTGGTATTTAAAGTTAGATGGTAAGTTAGATTTAGTAGAGCAATCTCAATTAATTCAAACCGAAAATAGTACGCTTGATATCAATAGCATAGGATTTTTAGAGAAAGATTTAAAAGGTACCGCAGATATTTATACATACAACTATTGGTCTTCCCCAGTTGGAAGAATAGGCAGCAATAATATAAATAGCAACTATACGGTTAGAGAAATATTTAAGGATGTAGATTTTTTAACAAGTGGTTATAACGGAATAGCTTCTCCTTTATCCATTTCAGATTACTGGATTTGGAAATTTAGTAACAGATTGAGTGATACCTACTCAACTTGGCAACATGTTAGAAGCAACGGTGAAATCATACCAGGTGAAGGCTTTACAATGAAAGGCCCAGGAACTGGCTCTATTACCGAAGAACAAAATTACACTATTCAAGGAAAACCGAATAACGGCGATATTAATTTAACAGTTAATGCGGGTAATGATTACTTAGTAGGTAATCCCTATCCATCAGCTATTGATGCTGTTAAATTTATTGAAGATAATAAATCAATAGACTCTCATAATGGTGCTACGAATGGATCCTTATATTTCTGGAATCATTGGGGTGGCGGTTCTCATGTAGCCAGTGACTATCAAGGTGGATACTCTACTTTCTCCCTTTCTGGTGGTGTTCCCGCTGCATCAAAAAACACAGAAAGTTACCTAGTTTCGACTGGTGGCACTCCTGCTGATATACCTAATAGGTATATTCCTAGCGGTCAAGGTTTTTTTACAACTGCCGTAAAAAATGGTACTATAAAATTCAAAAATACGCAACGTGTATTACAAATTGAAGAAGACGCTAATTCAGGAGCTCATAAAAACAAAAGAAAATCTGAAAACCTAGCTAGCAAATCGTACAACGATACAAGAATGAAAATTCGCTTAGGGTTTAATTCTGTGAATACTCTTCGAAGACAATTGCTAATAACGGTAGATGAAAATGCATCTTCAGATTATGATTGGGGTTACGACTCCAAGTATATAGATACTCAGGTTGACGACATGTACTGGCTTATAAACAGCGAAAAGTACACCATTCAAGGTATAGACAATATTGACGAGGAAACAACCATTCCTTTAGGCATACACACCAATAAAGATGGAATAAACAGTATCGCTATTGATGAGTTAGAAAATATTCCTAATGATAAAAATATTTATTTACATGATAAAGATTTAAACATCTATCATGATTTAAAACAAGGCAAATATGAAACATTTATTCCTGTCGGCGCTTACTTCAATCGATTTGAATTAACCTTTGCTAAAAATCAAACACTAGGTACAGAAGAAAATGAAAACAAGCAAATAGAAGTTTATTTTTCAAATGAAAAACATTGTGTTGTTATAAATAATCCCGAAGCTAAATTTATTGAAACGGTGGAGATGTTTAACATTCTTGGTCAAGCGCTATTTAAAATACAAACCAATACCAACAATAGTTATTTAGAATATAAAACAAGCCAGATCGCGGCAGGTAGTTACATTTTAAATGTAGAAACAGAATATGGTACCATTACCAAAAAAGTATTAATCAAATAAACATAAGTCTAGTAGAAACTCATTATTTTTTTACTTCATTTAATTTGATAATGTTACAACATTTATTCTCATCTCTTTTTGTGAAAATCATTTTTTTATTTTTTTTGTAGTCTAAATAGTATAACATGTTACGTTTTATCGGATTTATTTGTATTTTAATAGATAATTTCATACTATTGACAATAATTAATAAGATTTCCCCTCAAATCTTAAAATAACCTAAAATGAATAATGTTTTATTGCTTAACTCGTATGTTTCTAGCAATAGTTCGTCTCACACTATTATTAACTATTCAAAAAACACAAGTTATAGCCAAAGTTTAAACCCAAACAAAAAAATATGGGCTTTTGCTATTCTTCTAATATTAGCCTTCAACAATTTATTATCGGCCCAAATAACAGGTACAAATAACACACTTGTTGATGGTAGCGGCTCTGATCCTCAAACGGTAAGTACTAGTATTAATTTACCTAGTGGCGTAATTACATCTGCTGCAAACATTTCCGTTTCCATAGTGGTTAATCATAAAAATCTTGGCGATGTTACGGCAACATTATCAGGTCCTTGTGGTTCAACCATTTTGTTTAGTGAGCCTATAGGCGGAACAGGCAGCAGCACTTACGATTTGACTAAAAATGGTAGTTACGTTTTTTCAAATACAGGAGCCTCTTTTCCAATAAGTAGTAATAATAAAGAAGTTAATCATGAATTATATGCAGGAAATTTTAATGGATTAACATTCCCCTGTAATTATGGAGGAAATTGGACGATAACCTTGTCAACAAAATCTGGTGGAGATAATCAGAAAATAACTTTGAATAGTTGGTCAATTACGGTAACATCTACAGTTAAAAAACAACTATATCTTTCCGATCCTTCACAAAGTCTTGACAGAATTGACCCGGTAGCCACAAATGATTTAACCACGGTTATTTCTCCTGTGATAACTCCTGGAAGCTCAGTCACGGTTAATCTAATAGCTACAAAAGATACTGGTATAAAGTTAAAAAAATCAGATAAAAATTATGGTTCATGTACCGCAATTGAAATAGACAGAGAAGCTACAGATCTTCAAAGAGCATTATTTCAGTTCGACTTGTCTTCTATACCTACAGGAGCCATTATACAAAATGCTGAATTGCAATTAAACTGCATATCTGGAGCAGATATGGATGTAAGTGTAATTAAAATCGGTAGTTCTGATTCTTGGGACGAAGGAAACTCATGTGATTCTAATAATTCATCAAATTGGGATTATAGGACGGCCTCCTCAAATTGGAGTGCTATAGGCGCAATTGGCCCAGACCATGATTCAGGTACGCCGGAAGCAACGATAAATGCCAAAGATACGGGTATTCAAACCTGGCCATTAACATGCCTGGTAAAAGAATGGGTTTCAGGTATTTCAATAAATAATGGTATCGTTGTTGGCAGTCAAGACGGTGGAGGAGATCGTATAGCTACTTATGATACTAGAGAAACAACATCAGGTGTAAAACCAACTTTACAAGTCACTTACACAACTGGAGGCATTTCTTTTAATCAAAGTCCTTCATTTTGCAGCCCATTTACTATTAAAGGTGGAAGTCCAATAACAGTCACTAATTATGTTGATATCGTAACTGGAACTATGCCAACTAACCCCGACGTTACTGCAGTTTTAAAAACAGGTTGTTCAAATATCATTATAACCTTGACAAACCCAACTTATAATTCGGGTACTGGAATACTAACTTGGACAGGAACTTTAGCATCCGATGTTACTATTCCGGCAGGTGATGCTATAAATCTCTTTGTGTCTTCAGCCGAATCAGGCGTTGGTTTTTCTATTAATTATGATAGTAAAACAAAACCCTCTAAAATTGAATTTGAAACACCAAGTTACATTAATATAAATTCTCATAATGTATATGATGCACCCTATCCGGGAGGTTCTCTGATAACATCAGCAGGTGTAGTAACTCCTGTGTATGTCCGTACGGTTGTCACTGACCCTTTTGGTTTTGAAGATATTACAAGTTTAGAATTAAATATAGCAGGAAGTCTCGTAAATGTTACATCAGTATCGAATACAAGCTGTACTCGCACATATGAATACAATTGGAATACACCAACTGTGGCAGCCATCTATTCCATACCTGCTAAAGCTAAAGAAGGCTATGAAAATACCGTAACCCATGAAATGCCCCTAACTTTTGAAGTAACAGGTGGATTTGACAGTGACGGTGATGGTGTATTAGATGGTATCGATATTGATGATGATAACGATGGCATTTTAGACACATTGGAATGCCCAAATATTGTTAACCCTCCTTTATTGGACCCAGATTTTGAATCCGTAGACATTGTTTCATCTGGTTTAGATGGAGGGCCAACGGATGTAACACCTACAACAGGTCTATGGAAAGGTGATGCAAACAATATTCCTTTTTGGCAAAGTGCGGATCCTGTGAACAATTATTTAGAAATATGGAGTAATTCTCAAACTGCTGGAAATGATGTTGGAGGTCAAGCCTATACTGGAAACCAGTGGGCCGAAATTAATGCTTCCACCAATGACGGTTTATATCAAGATATTGTCAGCACCCCAGGTGATATACTACAATGGTCTTTTGCACACCGTAAACGAACTGGTTACGCTGGAAGTGCTACTGAAGATATTGCGCGCCTTATGATTGGAGATCCTAATGGCACCATGTCAAGTCAAGGTGATTTTGCTTCAGCAAATAATGCTTCTTGGACAAATCATTCAGGAACATATGTTGTTCCTCCTGGACAAACAACCACCCGATTAACGTTTACTTGGGTAAACTCTGTTTCTGGTTCACCTAGTAGTGGTAATTTTGTAGATAATGTGCAATTATTTGTAATTCCTAACGATTGTGCAGATACGGATGGAGATTCCATTCCTGATTATTTCGATTTAGATTCTGATAATGACGGAATACCGGATATTGTAGAGGCAGGATTAGGATCAATAAGTGCTGGAACTGGTAAAATTCCACTAAGCGTATTTATAGACAATAATAATAATGGCATGCATGATGCCTTTGAACAGCATACTCCTTTAGATTCTGACGGAGATGGTACACCTAACTACTTAGATTTGGATAGTGATAATGACGGCGTATTTGATGTGGATGAAGCGCGAACGGAGCGCTATGTTTTTTCCGAACTTGTTTTTGAAAATGGAGATGGTGATGTTACCGGAGATGGCGTTGGGGATGGTACCGATTCAGAAGCTTTTAGAGAAAGAGATTTTGATGGAAATGGGATTTTAGATTATTTTGGAGATGGCATCTTGGATATATATGATTATGGAACTGGAGCCAATGAATTTGGTAATTTAAGTCAAGGAACTAGCCCTTTATTTATTAAAGACACAGATAATGATGGCATACCTGATTATATTGACACGACATCTGATGGATCAACCTTCGACATATCGCATACACATTATGCAGATTTAGATGCAAATAATGACGGTCTTATTGATGATAACTACGATTCAGATGGTGATGGTATTCTAGATTTATTCGACACTAACGATGCTGTTTTTGGTTCGCCTAGAGACCTTGAAGGAAAGTTTGATTTATTTTTTGATGGCCGAAACGATTTTGCAGAAGATATTAATTTTATAAATGGATGGAATGAAGCCACTATCATGGCTTGGATTAAAATTGATCCTACTGCTTCCGGAACTCAAGTTATTGTGGGTCAAAACACCTTTTACCTTCAACTTAATGCCGATAAAAGTATTTCGGCAATTGCTAACGGAAATACAGCAACAAACGGTGTTGGTATAAACACCAATCAATGGACACATATTGCAGCAACTTATAGCAATAATAATGGTTTGCTTAAATTGTACATTAATGGTGAAGACATATCAAGCACTGAGGTTTCAGGAGCGCTTTCTGCCGATAGTTCTAATTTTACAATAGGACGTAAACCTAACACCAATAGCAATTATTTTAAAGGCTATTTAGACGAAATACGTGTATTTCTTACAGCACTCTCAACCAATGAACTTCAAAAAATGGTATATCAGGAAATTGAGAGTAATGGGAATAATACAAAAGGGCTAATCATTCCTTTAGATGTAGATAATTTAATAGACACTGAAACGAATATTCCTTTGGCTTGGAGTAATTTGAAAAGATACTATAGAATGGATGGTTTCAAAGATGATATTCTAGACGATTTTACAACTCCTAGTGCCGATGTGGGCTTAGGTGCTAAAATCTATAATATAAAAATAATCGATACCCAGACTGCACCACTTCCCTTTGTGACCAAACAGAGTGGTAGACTTAATGCAGCGGTAAATGATCCTGATAATGGTATAAATGGTGATGACGCTATTAATAACAATAGTGCTATCGTTAAAATAGAACACAATGATGTGTTTATTGATAGCGAGCTGAAACAATTAGGCTTATTTATAAACCAACAAGATGCCAGTTCAAATCCTATATTATTTGAAGTTAAAAATGATTCTGAACTTAATGTAAGTTGGTATTTAAAATTAGATGGGAAAATAGATCTTGAAGGTGAATCACAGTTAGTTCAAGGTCAAGAAAGTGTTCTCGATCCAACGAGTTCTGGTACTTTAGAAAAAGACCAGCAAGGAACGGCAGACACTTATACCTATAATTACTGGTCGTCCCCTGTAGGGTATTCAAATAGCACATCTAACAATAATAGTTATTCATTACCAGATGTATTTTCAGGTTTAAACTTTTTATCTTCTGGATATAATGGATCGGCTTCACCTCTGGCCGTTGCAGATTATTGGATTTGGAAATATAGTAACCAACAAAGTGATAATTATTCTAAATGGCAACATGTGCGTAGCACTGGTTCTATGATTGTTGGTGAAGGCTTTACAATGAAAGGTCCAGGAACTGGATCCATATTAACACCCCAAAACTATGTTCTTGAAGGAAAGCCAAATAATGGAACAATAGAATTAACGATTAATGCAGGCAATGACTATTTAGTTGGAAACCCTTATCCATCATCAATTGATGCAAATAAATTTATAACTGATAATGGCCCTACAATTGCTGGTGCAGATGTTGGAGCTAATATAAACGGAACACTTTATTTTTGGGAACATTGGGGTGGCGGTTCGCATAATTTGAGTAGCTACCAAGGTGGCTACGCAACTTATTCACTTTCTGGTGGAGTACCTGCAGCAGCTAAAGGAACGAATGATCCTGATGTTGGAACAGGAGGAACACCAACTAAAACACCAGGGCGTTATATTCCAGTTGCTCAAGGATTTTTTGTAACAGCTGAAAATGGCGGTACTATTGAGTTTAATAACAGTCAGCGTGTATTTCAAATTGAAGATGGAACTAATTCTGTATTTACTAAATCTACAAATGAAAGTAGTAAGAAGTCATCAAATAGTAACACTGTAATTTCAGATGAAAGAACAAAACTGAGACTTGGCTTTAATTCAGTTAACACCATACACAGACAACTTTTAGTAACTATAGATGACGCTGCAACGCCCCATTATGATTGGGGTTATGATGCACCTTATATTGATTCTCAAATGGATGATATGTATTGGGTAATAACAGATAAAAAATATACAATTCAAGGCATAGATGAAATTAATGCATCTACAATATTGCCTTTAGGTATACACACTAAAAATGATGGCTTAAATACGATAACCATAGATAAATTAGAAAATGCGCCAGAAGATTTAAATATCTATTTACACGACAAAGAATTAGAAATTTATCATGATTTAAAACAGAGTGATTATGAGGTCCATTTGTTTTCAGGTCAATATTTAAATCGTTTTGAAATTACGTTTTCTAAAGGACAAACCTTAGGCACAAAAGACGTTTATCACAATATAATTGAAGCTTATTTTTCAAATGAAAAAAACAAAATAGTAATTCATAATCCAAATTCTAACTTAATAGAATCTATTCAAATGTTTAACATTTTAGGACAATCACTATTTAAAATTGAATCGAACACGAGCAACAATCACATAGAATATAATGCTAATCAAATTAATACTGGCAATTATATATTGAAAATTGAAACCGAATTTGGAATTATCTCGAAAAAAGTACTAGTTGAATAAATCATGTAGCCATAGAGCTAGTTATCAATTATAAACGAAGTCTCATTTTTTTAAAAGTAGTAAAATTCTCCAATATCATATAGAATATTGCATTTTATCGTATTTTTTTACACTTTATCGTGGTTGTATTAATAATTTTTGTATATTAGCACCATAAACAATTGATATTTATAATATTAAAGAAGAAATTATACCAATAAAGATTACGGTTTTATTATAAAATAAGTATTGATAGATTAAATAGTTATTTGAGTTAGTCACTTTAAAATAAATACTCCAAATCTAAAATACTAAACAGGTCCTGAACTGACGTTCGGGACTTCTTTATTTAAAAAGACTTATTAACGCTTCAAGTAAAACCTTATCTTGCTCCCCAGAAATCATATTTTTTAAAGTATAAGTATTCGATTCCATCTCCTGCTCACCAACTAAAACTACAAACGGAATATTACGCTTGTTAGCATGATTCATTTGCTTTTTCATTTTGGCAGCATCCGGATATAATTCGGCATTAATACCTTGTAATCGCAATTGTTTAATAGCCTTTAAACTAAACAATGCTTCCTTATCGCCAAAGTTGATAAATAAAACCTCAACATGTTTTGCAACTGTTTCAGGAAATAACCCTAATTCTTCGAGCACTAAATAAATACGATCCAATCCAAAACTAATACCAACACCGCTTACATTTTTTAATCCAAAAATTCCAGTTAAATCATCATAGCGACCACCTCCACCAATAGAGCCCATTTGCACAGTTTCAGGTGCTGCAACTTCAAAAATGGCACCCGTATAATAATTCAATCCTCTAGCTAAAGTAACATCAAGCTGCAATGTAGCAGTTGACAGTCCTAATTCTGAAATGGCTTTATTTATAAAATAAAGTTCTTCAATACCTTTTTTACCTTCTTCAGAAGTATTCAAAATACTTTTCAAACTTGCTATTTGAGACTCGAACGAACCGGATAAAGTGAATAAGGGTTGTAATTTTGTAATACCATCTTCTGAAATACCTTTAGATAGCATTTCTTCTTTTACCTTCTCCTCTCCTATTTTATCTAATTTATCAAGAGCTACTGTAAAATCAATGAGCCTATCGCTAGCGCCAATAACTTCCGCAATTCCAGATAATATTTTACGATTGTTTATTTTAATGGTAACACCTTCCAATTTTAATGCAGAAAAAACAGTGTCGTATAACTGAATAAACTCAACCTCTTGCCATAAAGAGTCACTTCCAACAACATCGGCATCACATTGGTAAAACTCCCTAAACCGGCCTTTTTGTGGTCTATCTGCTCTCCAAACCGGTTGTATTTGGTAACGTTTAAACGGAAATTCTATCTCGTTTTGGTGTTGCACCACGTATCGTGCAAAAGGAACTGTTAGGTCGTAACGAAGGGCTTTTTCGGAGATTGAAGGGGTTAATTTATTTGAATCTTTTTCAGAATAAGCAGCATTATTAGCTTTTGACAAATAATCCCCAGAATTCAAAATCTTAAAAATCAGTCTATCGCCTTCATCACCATATTTTCCCATTAAGGTTTCAGAGTTTTCAAAACTGGGTGTTTCAATGGGTTGAAAGCCATAAGTTTCAAAAGCAGTACGAATCGTATCAAAAATATAATTTCTTTTCGATACTTGTTCCGGATTAAAATCTCTTGTTCCCTTTGGGATGCTTGGTTTTTGGGCCATATATATGCTTGCTTTTACAGGAGTCTTTTTTTAATTATACTTTTTACATCAACGTTTCCTCAACGCCTAAGGACAAACAAAAATAACAGTTTAATTTGAAACAAGTTACTATCTAATTAGAATAGACAATTCTCAATTAATCAAATTATTAAAATAATTAAACAATTCGCCTTTTGTAATCACTGCACCTTGCTCAATCATTTTAAATTTATCTAAATTTTTGTCATCGGTATACGCTTTATCTGCTTGCAAAAACTCAACCGAATCATCCATCAAATTTTCACGAAGCCAATCATAACCTTCTTGAGTTGTAATATCTATAGCTTCATTTTTCACATTCACAACTATGGCTTGCATATTGTTTTCACCTAAATAAAATAAGTACATATGCTGTGGCGCAAAGTGCTCTAAATATTCAGCTTTGTTTAATACACCTTCCCAAATTAAATCGCTAAACACATCCAGTTCGGTTTCAGCAAGCTCAGGTTTATTAACTTTTAAGTTGGTCCACTCATCATGCGTAATAGATTGAGTTGCCAAAAAATTTATAAATTCTTGGTGTAATTCTTCAAATTGTTCTTTGGTAAGTCTTCTATATTTCATAATTAATTATTTGGGCGTTATAACACGCTTTACGCTATACCTGCCTGCCGGCAGGCAGGTCTTTTTGCACACAAAAAGGATGTCGCTGCAATCGTTAACGCAAAAAAAATGCGCTCCTTTTTGTTAGGAGCGCAAATTTAAGAATATCTAAACTATTATTTTAGAAAATATATCTTAATCCAAATTGTGCTTGCCATCTTGATGCTAAACTAGAATCAAAACCAAAGGTACTTGTTTGGCTACCATTAAAAGAATAAGTTGGAGTTCCAGTACCATCAACCGACACACCTATTGGCTGTATGTTATTTGGTTGTTGAATTACGCCCCAATCAGAATTTAACAAGTTTCCAACGTTTAAAATGTCTACACTAAATTGAACGGTATTGGTTTTATCTTCAGAAATTTTAATGTTTAAATCTTGCAAGAATTTAATATCCCAACGCCCTCTCCAAGGCGCGATCGCACCGTATCGTTCAGCATACTTCCCTCGTCTGTCATTTAAATAATCATCTTGCTGTATAAATGATTCTAAGGCAGCAGCATCTCCTGAATTGGCAAATTGCATTTGCCCTATTTCATTAGCTGTTGGAATATAAATTAAATCGTTTAAGTTAGACCCATCTCCATTAATGTCGCCACCATATGTATAGTTAAAACGACCACCTTGAGCATACTCAAAGAATGTGGATAAAGTTGTGCCCCATTTACCATTTCCGTAATTCCATTTTTTACTTGCTACACCAATAAAACGATGTGTATCACCGTATTTAGAATAGCCTAAAACATCATCATTCACATCTCCTAAAGCTGGGTTAAAAGCAAAGGCATCACCAGTAATTTCGGCTTCAATAGAGTTAACATCTTTTGAGTTTAAATAACTATATGCTAACATGGTATAAAGACCGTCGCTAAATGTTTTTTGAGCTTTTACCGAAGCATTCCAAATTCTACCTTTGTCAGAATTCGTAAATACGTAGGCATTATTTATAATATCTGAAGATTGATAAATGGCTCTATTATCAACACCTTGTAATGTTCCTGTCGGAGGTAATAAGCCCCAGTTTTGAACATGTGCACCATTAATATCCTTAGTAAACGATACATCTCCAGTTAAAATTAAGCCGTTTTCAAACTTATAATCTGAACCAATGTTAGTTCTCCAAACTTGTGGATATTTATAATCTGGATCTACCATTTGGTAGAAAAACACTTCAGGATTTGCAATTTGATTTCCTAACCATACAAATGGGAAACGACCTGTAAATAATCCAGAACCACCACGTAATTGGAAGGTATCATCGCCATTAACATCGTAATTGAAACCTATTCTAGGAGAAATTAACCATTCACTGTTAGGCATTCTTGTATTATCTAATAATACGGTTTCTCCTGTATTAGGGTTTCTATAAGGTATGTCTGGCACATAACAACATGCTCTATCAATAACCTCTTGTGCTTTTTGGGCAGTATCAAAAAACATAGGTTTATCAAAACGTAAACCATACGTTAATTTAAAGTTCTCGGTAAGGTTCCATTCATCTTGTAAATAGAAAGATAATTGTCCTACATTGGTTTCAGCTAAAGCCCAACCTCCAGCAACACCTTCGCCATTGGCATCAATCGCATTGTGTGCTGCAGTGGCATCATTTAACATCGCTTCAAGTCCACCACCTGGTGCTGAATCAGCTAAAAAATCTGCTACACTTCCATATGATGGAAAGAAAACACCTCTCGCACCATAAACACCTAAATTAAATGAATTATCAAACTCAAACTTCTCAAAAGATATACCTACTGTAAATGTATGATCACCTTGATAAAAATTTAGATTATCGGTAAATTGGAATACTTTCTGATCCAATTTATTATGAATTGAAAATGGCTCATGACCTGCAATAATGTAGTTCGATCCACCTTCTTGAATCGTAATTGTTGGTGCTGGAACAGATAACGGGTTTCTAAAATCATCAAAATGAGTATATCCTATTTGTAATTTGTTAGAAGAAGTTTCAGAAAGCGTAGAGTTTAATTCTAACTGAACAGATTTTAAATTATTATTAATCTCATAACCTGTATTTTCAAATTGTAATGTTGCTGCACCAGGACCTCTAAACCCTAAAGCTGTTGGATGCGCAGGTTTTTCTTTTGATGCATTTAAGAAATTATATATAACTGCTAATCGGTTGCTATCGTTAATATTCCAGTCTAATTTTACAATTCCTTTTTTAGATTGTGAAGCATATGTAAACCCTTTATAAGCGCCTGTATTATAACCTAAAGTAGCTAATGCACTTTGTACTGCCATGAGGTCTGTCTCGGTAACTCTAGATTCGTTTATAGCACCAGAGCCCGTATTTGGCACCCAACCATTAGACCCTAAATCGTCTCTTTCATCGCTTTCAAAATTCGCAAAAAAGAACAATTTGTTTTTAACTATAGGTCCGCCTATACTAACACCATATTGAGTTTGGTTTAAATCTGGTCTTGTTACTTCTTCACCCTTTATTTTTTTACCAGTCATTTTTTCATTTCTGGTAAAGCCATAAACGGTTCCGTGAAATTCGTTTGTACCACTTTTTGTAACAGCATTTACAGAAGCTCCTGTAAACCCAGATTGAGTCACATCATAAGGGGCCGTAGATACTTGTATTTGGTCTATAGCATCTAAAGAAATAGGTTGTGCATCGGTTTGTCCACCTGGAGTTGCAGCATCTAATCCAAATGGATTATTAAAAATAGCACCATCTAAAGAAAAGTTGTTAAACTGATCGTTTCTACCTCCAAAAGAGTTTCCACTTGCTGTTGGCTCTAATCTAGTAAAATCTGATGCTGATCTTGAAATAGTTGGCAATCGTGTTAATTCTCGTCTGCCTACACTCGTTTCAGCTCCTGTTCTATCGCTTCCAAATGTACCAGTACCTTGGCCTCCTTGAATAACTACTGCATCTAGCTGCTCATTATCCTCGCTCATTACTATATCAAGGTTTTTCGTTTTACCAAGGGTTAGGAACACATCATTAAATGATTGTTCTTTATACCCTACATAAGTAATTGTAATGGCATAAGGGCCACCTACTCTTAAATTTAATAGATTAAATCTTCCATCAATGTTTGATGCTGCACCATACTTAGTACCTGTGGGTGTATGAATGGCAACAACATTCGCACCGGGAAGCGGTTCTGAAGTTTCGTCCTGAATTAAACCTTTAATGTTTGACGTAGTAACCTGTGAATAGGCCAGTACACCAAATGCTAAAAACAAGATTAAAAGCGCTGTTTTTTTCATGAGTTGAGTTTTATTGTGTTAGTTATTATGCGTGCATAGTTTGTAATGCCTAACAAAAATAACATAAATAAAAAAGACCACTCAAAATGAGTGGTCTTTTTATTTAGTCTTTTATTAACTTTATGTTAATATTAATTTGCTTGAGCAATAACTTCGAATTCTAAATCAACAGATACTTCTCTGTGTAAACGCACAACAGCAGTATATTTACCTAATCGCTTTACAGTTGTAACTGTAATGAATTTTTTGTCGATTGATTGTCCTTCTTTTTCTAAAGCAGCTGCAACATCAATGTTGTTCACAGATCCAAATAATTTGTCTCCTGTACCAACTTTAGCAGGTATTTTAATTTCTAAAGCTTTAATTGATTCTGCCATTTTATTAGCATCATCAACTATTTTCTTTTCTTTAAAAGCACGTTGCTTTAAATTTTCTGCCAATACTTTCTTTGCAGATACTGTTGCTAAAACAGCTTGTCCTTGCGGAATTAAAAAGTTTCTACCATAACCGTTCTTAACTGTTACAACATCGTCTTTAAATCCTAAATTTTCAACGTCTTGTTTTAATATAAGTTCCATTGTTATGTGTATTTTATTTTAATAAATCTGCTACATAAGGCATTAAAGCTAAGTGACGCGCTCTTTTTACAGCTACAGACACTTTTCTTTGATACTTTAATGAAGTTCCTGTTAAACGTCTTGGTAAAATTTTACCTTGTTCGTTTACAAACTTTAATAAGAAATCTGGATCTTTGTAATCTATATACTTTATTCCAGACTTTTTGAAACGGCAATATTTCTTTTGCTTATTAGTTTCAATATTAAGAGGCGTTAAATATCTAATTTCGCCGTCCTTTTTTCCTTTTGATTGTTGTTCTATTGATGACATAATTAAGCTTTTTGTTTAAGTTTTTCTCTTCTTCTCTCTGCCCAAGAAATTGCATGTTTATCTAAAGCAACAGTTAAATAACGCATAAAACGCTCGTCACGTCTAAACTCAACTTCTAATGGATTGATTACCTCTCCATCTACAGTGTACTCAAATAAATGATAAAAGCCACTTTTCTTGTTTTGTATTGGGTAAGCTAATTTTTTAAGCCCCCAATCTTCTTTAGCTATCATCTTAGCGCCGTTAGAAACAAGAAAATCTTCGTATTTCTTTACTGTTTCCTTTATCTGATCTTCAGATAAAACGGGATTTAAGATGAAAACAGTTTCATAATGATTCATAAAAATCGTTTTTAATGTTAAAAATTGGGTGCAAAAGTAGTAAATACATACATATAAAACAACAAATATTTAATTCATATTTTATGACTAATTTATATGTTGATATCTCTTAATAAAAATTATATTAGTGAATTATCAATTAATAATATATTTACCACAAATATTATAAAATGTATTTTGTTAAAATTATGTTAAAATGAGCATTTTAACGATGTTTTTTGGTTTTTAACCGAATTATTCGTACTATTGTCGATATCTTAACCGAAATAATATAAAATGTTATGACTTTAAACTGTGTAGTAGTAGACGATTCAGCAATACAACGTCTCTCTATTGTTAAGTTAGTCGAGAATCATCCTTCTCTTAACTTAATAGCAGAGTACAGTAGCGCTTTAGAAACTAAAAATGGTTTAAATACGCATCAAGTTGATTTAATTTTTTTAGACATTGAAATGCCAGTGCTAAATGGATTTGAACTTTTAGACGTATTAAACAACAAACCCCAAATTATCTTTGTAACCGGTAAAACTGAATATGCTTTTAAAGCATTCAATTACGATGCTACCGATTACTTACATAAACCAATTACAAGAGAACGATTTAATACTTCTGTTGATAAAGCCCTAGAGCAACATCGATTGACTTTAGACTTTAACGAAGAAGAAGGTGAACATATCTTTGTAAAGAGTAATCTTAAAAAACGAAAGGTTTATATTAAAGACATTAAATGGATTGAGGCGCTTGGTGATTATGTAAAATTAGTTACCGAAGAGAACAGCTTAGTGGTACTTTCTACCATGAAATCTTTTGAAGCCGAATTACCAGAAGGTAAATTTTTAAGAATTCACAAATCTTACATTGTGAATCTGGATAAAATTGATAGGTTTAATAGTAAAAATGTTGAAGTTGGAGCTTATGAAATTCCTTTAAGTAGAAATAAAAAGACCCAACTCGTTGATGCTTTAAATAACATTTAAATTCTCAACCTAACCTTACTAAATTAAAAGTTATCGACATTTAAAATTACTTTAACCGACCGAAAATCTTTTACACTCAAGAAGCTATTATTAATTTTAATAATGGCTTCTTTTGTTTTTGCCAAAGATTGTTGTTTGGGTATTTTTACTAAAATATTCTTATGAAACTGATTTCTAATTCTTGCTATTGGTGGCGCTTCTGGTCCTAGTATATTTTCTTTAAAAACTTGTCTTAACGACTTTGCATACCAAATGGAAGCTGTTTCTACCCTATTGTAGTCTTTATGTTTAAGGGTGACCTTTATTTGTTTATAAACTGGTGGATACTTAAAATTATATCTGTCATTCATTTGTTCATTAAACATTTCAATATAATTATTCGTAGAAACTTGCTGCAATATATTATGATGCGGATTGTAAGTTTGAATTAATACTTTACCACGTTCTTCCGTTCGTCCTGCCCTACCTGCAACTTGCAGCATCAATTGAAAACTACGTTCGTGCGCTCTAAAATCAGGAAAATTTAACATAGTATCAGCATTCATGATTCCAACTAACTTTACGTTTCTAAAATCTAATCCCTTCGTTAGCATTTGTGTACCTACTAAAACATCAATTTCTTGCTGCTCCAATGCTGTTATTATTTTTTCATATCCGTATTTTCCTCGAGTGGTATCTAAATCCATTCGTGCGACCTTATAATCTGGAAATAGCACTTTTACTTCTTCTTCAATTTGCTCTGTGCCAAAGCCCTTATTATCCAAATCTTGACTTCCGCAGGCTTCACAATCTTGCAGCATAGCAGCATGGTAACCACAATAATGACAGCGTAATTGATTTCTATATTGATGATATGTTAAACTTACATCGCAATTAGGGCACTGTGGTGCATGTCCGCATGTTTTGCATTCTACAATGGGCGAAAATCCGCGACGGTTTTGAAATAAAATAACTTGATGCCCTTCCTTTAGCGTTTCGGTCATTTCTTCAATGAGTCTATCGCTAAAATGCCCTTTCATGCGCTTCTTTTTTAGTTTCTCTTTGATGTCAACCAATTCAATGTCAGGCATTAATACATCATTAAAACGGGTTGCAATTTCAACTAAACCGTATTTGCCTTGTTGCGCGTTAAAATAACTTTCCAAACTAGGTGTCGCAGATCCTAAAAGTGTTTTAGCTTGATGCATATGTGCTAATACTACTGCAGTGTCTCTTGCATGGTATCTAGGCGCAGGATCAAATTGCTTAAACGATTGTTCGTGCTCTTCATCAACAATTATTAATCCTAAATTATTAAATGGTAAAAATATTGATGAGCGCGCTCCTAAAACTATTTTCGCTTTCGCGGAATTACGCAGTACATGATTCCAAACTTCAACACGCTCATGGGCAGAATATTTAGAATGAAATACAGACACTTGCTCTCCAAAATAATTTTGAAGTCTTGTTACCAATTGAGTTGTTAAAGCTATTTCTGGTAATAAATACAAGACTTGTTTTCCTTTTTCAAGAACAGCTTCAATTAGTTTTACATATACTTCGGTTTTTCCTGAAGATGTGACACCATGCAACAAAGTAACTTGATGCGTTTTAAAAGATTCATTTATTTCAGATAAAGCCGTTTTTTGTGCTTCATTTAATAATTTAGAGTTTTCAGTTTCATCTCCTATATATTGTACTCTATCCGTTTGAATATGATATTCTTCGAGAACGCCTTTATCTATTAATGCTTTAATTATCGATGATGATGCTCCACTTTCATTGGCTAAATCCGATACTTTTACAGGTTTTTTTGTTTTGGCAGAAATGGAAAACAAGGTCATTATGACATCACGTTGCTTTGGTGCTCTACTCAATTCATCTAACAAATTATGTAATTCCTTTTCAGATGAAAAGTGCGTATGGAGTTTAACATAACGGACCAATTTTGGGATGTACTTTTCATATACCTCTTCCTCAACAATTATTGCATCTTTTTCTATTAATCTTTTTATAACTGGAAGCACATTTTTTTTATCAAGAATGTTCGAGATATCATGAATTTTTAAAGTTGATTGGTGGTGTAGTGCTTCAAAAACCAAAAACTCATCGTCTTTTAAAATTGACTCGTCGAAAGTTTTTACTGTATTTAAGGTTATAACGGTTTCGCTTTCTAATATAAAAGCAGATGGTAAAGCCGCTCGCATAACATCGCCAAGGGTACACATGTAATAACTTGCCATCCAATTCCATAATTGTAATTGAATATCGTTGACAATTGGCGAATCATCTAATATTTGCTGGATATCTTTAGCTTCATAAGCAACGGGCGCATTGTTATGAATATGATAAACGATACCTGTATAGATCTTAGATTTCCCGAAAGGCACAGCTACACGCATGCCAACTTTTAAAAATTGCGCTTCGGCAGCAGAAATTTTATATGTAAACAGCTTTTGAAGGGGAACCGGAATAATGACATCAATAAAATAAACCATATTCTATTTGATTTTTCTGAGCTTATTTAATGATGCATTTAATTCGTACCCTAGTAAAAGTATGTTGGCATTTAACCACAAGTAAAAAAGTAGTATTAATAATGCGCCTATAGATCCGTAGAGCTTATTATACTGACCAAAATTTTCAATATAAACTCCAAACAGATACGATGTGAGCATAATTAACAAGGTTGTAAAAATGGCGCCAACTGAAAAGAATTTAGAATCTCGTCCCTCTCGTGTTCCAAAATAGTATAATGTGGAAGTCGCAATATAAACCATTACTACAAAAAAGAGATATTTCACCACATCTGCCCAAAACACAGCGTTTGCGGCTACTTCATAACCTCTCTCTTCTAAAGCATTTAGCAATTCTTGTACTACATAAATTTGAATATATCCTAAAACAATAATCGTTATAATTAGCAAAAACGCTAAAATTAGTGCAATACTTAAGGCATACATATATTGCTTAAAAACATTACGTGTTAATTGCTCATGATAAGAGTTTTCAAAACCAGAAAAAACAGCATTTACACCATTTGCCATAAGCAAAATGGATAAAACAAACACAGATGATAGTAACCCGCCTCTTTGAGATTGATCTATATTTTCAAAAATATTTTCGAAGAAAAAATCAGATGTACTTGGTGGTAAGAACGATTCTAAAAATTGTAAAAATTCTATTTTAAAATCATCAATAGGTACATAAGGTATAATGATTAAAACGAATAATAAAAACGGAAATATGGCTGTAAAAAAACTAAAGGCTATAGCACTTGCACGCGTTGTAAGCGCTCCTTTAACAATCCCTGTTATATAAAGTTC
The DNA here is from genome assembly GCF_900141715.1 of Algibacter luteus. Taxonomy (GTDB): domain Bacteria; phylum Bacteroidota; class Bacteroidia; order Flavobacteriales; family Flavobacteriaceae; genus Arenitalea; species Arenitalea lutea. Next base: position 27,540 of record NZ_FQYK01000008.1, read on the forward strand.
TAGTAAATCAAAAAAAGATAACCCCTCTAGACCTGGCAGTTTTAATCGCTTTAATAGTCGTACCAATATGTTTATAATTGGGATTTTATCAAGCTTATCTTCAATAGGATTAGTCATTAATAATTTGCACTTTAGGTAATGACAAAGTTATTAAAATAAGATGGCAAATTTATTTAAAAGAAAATTAAGCTATTAAATTTATTTTATAGCTTTCAAACTCAAGTCCATGTTATACACAGAGTGCGTTAATGCCCCACAAGAAATAAAGTTTACTCCACATTCGGCATAATGTCTAATAGTTGTTTCATTTATATTACCCGAAGATTCTGTTAAACACTTATCACCAATCAATTTAACAGCTTTTCTAGTATCTTCATAATCAAAATTATCTAATAAAATTCTATAGACACCTTCGTTATTTAAGATTTCTTGTACTTCACTTAAATCTCTGGCTTCAACCATAATTTTCAGGTTTTTACCAGTTTCATTTAAATATTGCTTAGTCATTTCAATAGCTTTGGTAATACCACCAGCAAAATCAATATGATTATCTTTTAGCATAATCATATCGTAAAGTGCAAATCTGTGATTTTCTCCACCGCCAATTTTAACTGCCCATTTTTCTAAAACACGAATACCTGGAGTCGTTTTTCTAGTATCTAAAATTTTAGTTTTTGTGCCTTCAACCAAATCTACAAACAATCTCGTTTTAGTTGCAATCGCACTCATGCGCTGCATAGCGTTTAACACGGTACGTTCTGCCTTTAAAATTGATTGTGAAGACCCCTCGATATACATAACAACATCACCATAAGTAACCTCAGTACCGTCTTCTATACGAACATCTAACTTTAAATTTTTATCAACGTATGCTAATACTTTTTTAGCAAAATTAACACCGCCAATTATGCCCTTATCTTTAACTAAAATCTTAGCTTTTCCTCTAGCATTTTCCGGAATACAGGCCAATGAACTATGATCGCCATCACCTACATCTTCTCGAATGGCATTTTCAATAATCATCCTCACTTCTGTATCAAACTGCTCTTGTGTAATCATAATAAAAAGTTGGTTAATGCCAACAAAAATAAGAAATAGATTTACTAATTTAAATATTAGTTTTACGAATTTTCAATTTTTTTCTTATTTAAATGCATTATTCATAATTTCTAAATAGTAATTTTGCTTTATGACGATAAAATTAATTGCCATTGGCAAGACTGATAATAAGCAGCTTATACAATTAATAGATAATTATATGAAGCGCTTAAGCCATTACATAAAATTCTCATTGGAAATTATTCCAGACCTTAAAAACACTAAAAATTTAAGTGAAACACAACAAAAGGACAAAGAAGGTGAATTAATCTTAGGCAAAATTAATACAACAGATGTTGTTATATTACTAGATGAAAACGGTAAACAATTTGATTCTGTATCATTTTCTTCTTATTTACAAAAGCACATGAATTCTGGAATTAAACAATTGGTGTTCGTAATTGGTGGTCCATATGGTTTCTCTGAAGGTATTTACAAAAAAGCAAATGGAAAAATATCACTATCAAAAATGACATTTTCCCATCAAATGATTCGCTTATTTTTTATTGAGCAGCTTTACAGAGGTTTCACAATATTAAAAAAGGAACCTTATCATCATCGTTAACTGCTTTTATTTGTAAAACTAAAAAGTTTTATAAACTTGCTTGCGTTTTTTAAGTTGACGCTCTAAATCTTTAATTGTTTCTCTTACAGAAACCTCATAATTTCTTTCGTTAGAAATGGCATAAATTCGGGGTCCTGGCAAACTTAGTTCGATACTGCATATTTTGCCTTCGGTATGATTTTTTTCATCTTGTTTAAAATGTACCGAGGCACTTATTAAAAACTCATATTTATTAAATAATTTTTCTAATTTCTCTTTTGTAAAAGCCGAAAGGGTTTCACTAACATCTACTCCTACGTACTGAAAATTTACTGTCATAATCAATCTCTTTTGTATATTAATATATTCTAAATATAATTAATTTTTAATAATTCAAAATTGATTAAAATCATAAAAAACGTAATTTTTTATAATTCATAATTTGGATAAGCCTTTATAGATTTAAATTCAATTAGTTGTATTTTTGAAATCCAAAAATTTAAATGCCATGGAACTCGTTTTTGCCACAAATAATCTAAACAAGTTAAAGGAAGTACAGGCTTTAATTCCCTCAACAATTAAACTATTAAGTTTAAAAGACATTGGGTGTTTTGAAGATATTCCAGAAACCAAAAACACCATTGAGGGTAATGCCATTCAAAAAGCAAATTATATAAAAGAATGCTACGGTTTTGATTGTTTTGCTGATGATACTGGATTAGAAATAGAAGCGCTAAATGGCGCTCCTGGAGTGTTTTCTGCACGTTATGCCGGAGAGCAGCGCAGTGCTGAAGACAATATGAATAAGGTACTGAAGAATTTGATGCAAACTAAAAACCGGAATGCTCAATTTAAAACGGTTATTGCATTACATTTAAATGATACTTTAAAATCATTTACGGGTACCTGCAAAGGTGAGATAACCAATCATCAACAGGGAGAAAACGGTTTTGGGTACGACCCTATTTTTAAACCCAATGGCTTTGATATCACCTTTGCTGAAATGGAACTTAGTATTAAGAATAGCATTGGGCATCGTGGAAAGGCCATTCTAAAACTTGTTGAATTTTTAAATACTATCAAACCTGAAAATAAGTTATAAAAAAATATATTTCATGTTGGCTGTTAATATTCTTTATGTTACTTTTAAAATATGACTGATGAAGCTATAGAAAAAGAAAATGCTGCCATTGCTAAAGCGTACAAAGAACTCCTACAAGTAAGTTACAGGACTCTTTCGGATGATGATAAAAAACTTATCCGAAGTGCTTTTGAAGTTGCATTAGATGGCCATAAAAACCAAAGAAGAAAATCTGGAGAAGCTTATATTTTCCACCCCATTGCTGTGGCTAAAATTGTGGCTCAAGAAATTGGGCTTGATGCCACTTCCATTGCTGCTGCACTGCTTCATGATGTAGTTGAAGACAACCCCGATTATAGCATTGAAGATATTAAAAAACAATTCGGGAAAACTATTGCTACTATTGTTGATGGACTTACTAAAATATCATCGTTAAGCAAAGAGAAAGATATGGATGTTTCTCTACAAGCAGAGAACTTTCGAAAAATGCTTTTAACGCTTAATGATGATGTCAGAGTTATTATTATAAAAATTGCCGATAGACTCCATAATATGCAAACTATGGATTCTATGCGACCTGATAAGCAAGAAAAAATTGCTTCAGAAACCTTATACATATATGCGCCTTTAGCACACAGAATCGGACTTTATAATATCAAAACCGAACTTGAAGATTTAGGTTTAAAATATACCGAACCAGATGTATACAACGATATTTTAGATAAAATAAAAGAAAGCAAAGAAGAGCAGGACAAATACATTGCTCAGTTTAGCGAGGTTATTAAAAATTCTTTAGATAAAGAGAATTTGAGATACGAAATAAAAGGACGGCCAAAATCTATTTTTTCTATTAAAAAGAAAATGATAGATCAAGGTGTATCCTTTGATGAAGTATATGATAAATTCGCCATTCGAATTATTTACAAATGCGACTCAGACCCACATAACGAAAAATTTATTGCTTGGAAAATCTATTCGATTGTTACAGACCATTTTAGACCTAACCCTATTAGATTGCGCGATTGGATCTCGTCTCCTAAATCAACTGGATACGAAGCATTACATATTACGGTAATGGGGCCAAAAGGTAGATGGGTTGAAGTACAAATACGAAGCGAACGCATGCATGAAATTGCTGAAAAAGGTTATGCAGCGCACTATAAGTATAAGCAAGGTAGTGAAACAGAAGATAATTTAGAAACTTGGATTAACAGATTACAAGAAACACTCGAAAGTCATGAAATGAACGCTGTAGATTTTGTAGAAGAATTTAAATTAAACCTGTACTCTAAAGAAATATTTGTTTTTACGCCTGCGGGCGATTTAAAGTCGCTTCCAAAAGGTGCTACTGCTTTAGATTTTGCATTTCACATCCATACGGAAGTTGGCATGAAAACACGTGGTGCAAAAGTTAATGGAAAACTGGAACCACTAAGTCACGAATTAAAAAGTGGCGACCAAGTAGATATCATCACTGCCGAAAATATTAAACCCAACCCGAACTGGCTCGATTATGCTACTACGGCAAGAGCAAGGAGCAAAATTAAATCGGCACTAAAAGAAAACAAAAAATTAATTGGTGAAGATGGGAAGGAGATTCTTCGTAGAAAGCTAAAACAATTAAAAGTTCCGCTTGATGAGAAAACCATCAATGAAATGGTTAACTATTTCAAGCTAAAAACAAGCTTAGATTTATTTTACAGAATTGGTGTTGGCACGATTGATAATACCATGCTAAAAAATTATGCGTCTTCTAGAAGCAACGCATTAATGAGCTTTTTTAAAAATAAAATTTCTAGAAAGCATACCATTTCTAAAGAAGAATTAGAAAAACAAGAAATCACCTTAAAATATGATTCGTTAGTATTTGGAAAGGATGAAGAAAAGTTAGATTATAAACTAGCAAATTGCTGCAACCCAATTCCTGGAGATAAGGTTTTTGGTTTTTTAACGGTAAATGAAGGTATTAAGGTTCATAAAAAAAATTGTCCTAACGCGGTAAGCTTACAATCAAACTACGCCTATCGTATTATGCCTGCTAAATGGATTGATTCATCACAGCAAGAATTTTTGGTTAAAATAGTTGTTTCAGGAATCGATCATATTGGGTTAGTAAATGATATTACAAGTATAATTTCTGAGAATATGCACGTAAATATGAAAAGTATTAGCTTCGAAAGTAACGACGGGCTTTTTTCAGGAAAAATTAATGTGGTTGTAAAAAATAATACCATAATTAGAAAGCTTTTAGAAAAACTTAAAAAAATTAATGGTATAGATAAGGTTACAAGAGTCTAAAAAAGTGTAAATTTGCGACGAAATTATGGACGGAAAGGCAGATACAAAAAATCAAGAAATTGTAAAAAGCGTATTTACAAGCTTTTTAGAAAGTAACGGGCACCGCAAAACACCCGAAAGATATGCCATACTTCAAGAAATTTACAACAATACTGAGCATTTTGATATAGAATCTCTATATCTAAATATGAAAAATAAAAAGTATCGCGTTTCTCGTGCGACGCTTTATAATACCATAGAATTACTTCTAGAATGTAAATTGGTAAGAAAACATCAATTTGGACAAAACCAAGCACATTACGAAAAATCTTATTTTGACAGACAACACGATCATGTTATTTTAACAGATACAGGTGAAGTCATTGAGTTTTGCGATCCTAGAATTCAATCCATAAAAAAAACTATCGAAGAAGTTTTCGATATCGAAATTAATAACCATTCACTTTATTTCTACGGAAATAGAAAATCAACAACTAATAACTAATATTTTACAATGGCAGTAGATTTACTACTAGGACTACAATGGGGAGACGAAGGCAAAGGAAAAATTGTTGACGTATTAACTTCAAACTACAATATCATTGCACGATTTCAAGGTGGTCCAAACGCAGGACACACTTTAGTTTTTAACGGACGAAAACATGTTTTACACACCATTCCATCTGGAATTTTTCACGATGACGCTACTAATTTAGTAGGTAACGGTGTGGTTATTGATCCTGTGATTTTCAAAGGCGAACTAGACAAACTAGAAGAACAAAATGTTGATTACAGAAAGTCGTTATTAATTTCTAGAAAAGCACACATCATTTTACCAACACACAGATTGTTAGATGCTGCAAGTGAAGCCTCAAAAGGTAAAGCTAAAATTGGTTCTACTTTAAAAGGAATTGGTCCAACATACATGGATAAAACGGGCAGAAACGGTATTCGTGTTGGCGATTTAGAATTAAGCGATTGGAAAGAGCGTTATAGAAATCTTGCAGATAAGCATGAATCTATGATTGCTTTTTACAACGTTGAAATAGAATACAATTTAAAAGAACTTGAAGAAGAATTTTTTAAAGCTGTTGATGTTTTAAAATCTTTAACTTTTATTGATTCTGAAGAATACATTTACCAAGCTCAAAAAAGCGGTAAAACAATTTTAGCAGAAGGCGCACAAGGCTCTTTGTTAGATATCGATTTTGGAACCTATCCTTTCGTAACTTCCAGTAATACTACAGCTGCTGGTGCTTGTACAGGTTTAGGAGTTGCTCCTAACCAAATTGGAGAAGTATTTGGCATATTTAAAGCCTATACGACACGCGTTGGTTCTGGCCCATTTCCTACCGAGTTGTTTGATGAAGACGGTGCAACTATGGCCAAAGTAGGTAACGAATTTGGTGCTACTACAGGTAGACCAAGACGTTGTGGTTGGCTAGATTTAGTAGCCTTAAAATATGCTTGTCAGGTAAACGGCGTGACACAATTGATGATGATGAAAGGTGATGTGCTTTCAGGGTTTAAAACATTAAAGGTTTGTACTTCTTATAAATATAAAGGAAAAGTAATCGAACATTTACCTTATAACATTGAACCAGAAAATGTGGAACCTATTTATACAGATTTTAGTGGATGGAATGAAGATTTAACAGAAATGTCTGAAGCTTCACAAATGCCAAAAGCACTAAACGACTATATAGCATTTCTTGAGAAAGAACTTGAAATTCCTATAACTATAGTTTCTGTTGGTCCTGATAGAAAGCAGACTATTTTTAGGAAATAATTCCAATTAAAATATATCATGAACGAACGCTCCAAAACATTTTGGAGCGTTTTTTGTTTCAAAACAATTATCCATTATAATAATCGTTATTTTTGCGACAAACATTTGTGATTTTGAACAAGCTAAAAACCTTATTTTTTATTTTATCAATTGTTGCATTCAATAGTCTTTTAAATGCACAATCGAAAAAGCAAATTCAAATTGAATATGCGGGTAAATTAACTATAGATGAAGAAAATTATCCTGGAGCAAAAATATTAACCAGAGATGATGCAGAACAAGTTCATATAGAACATAGTGGAACCAATTTATGGTGTGATAAAGCTATTCATTATAGTAAAGAAAATTTTATTGAAGCTTATGGTAACGTTATTTTAAAACAAGGTGACACCATCAATATGACCTCGAATTATATTGAATATAGCGGTATCACCGAATTTGCATTTGCAAGTGGTAGCGTGATTTTAAAAGACCCTAACTCTACTATTTCTTCTGATACACTTTATTTTGACAGAACAAAAGAAGAAGCTTTTTATAAAAGTGGAGGTACTGTGGTTAAAGACTCCTCTGGGACTATTACTAGCAGAATTGGTAGATATTTCATGAGTCAGAAAAAATATCAATTTGTTGAAGATGTCGTTTTGGTTAGTGAAGAATCTACAATTAATTCAGACTATTTTGATTTCTATTCAGATACTGGTTATGCCTATTTATTTGGTCCATCAACAATAACCACAGAAACGAGTAAAACCTATTGCGAAAAAGGATTTTATGACACTGAAAACAAGGTAGGATATGCCCTCAAAAAGGCAAGGATTGAATACGACAACAGAATTATTGAAGGCGATAGTTTATACTTTGATAACAATACAAGTTTTGCCTCTGCATCTAATAATATAAAAGTAACCGATACTATTAATAGAAGTATAGTCAAAGGACATTATGCCGAAGTTTTTAAAGACAAAGACTCTTTATTTATAACAAAACGTGCATTGGCTATTACTTTACAAGAACAAGATTCCGTTTACATACACGCCGATAAAATTATGGTTACTGGTAAGCCAGAAGAGAGAATTATTAAAGCTTATTATAATGCTAAAATCTTTAAAACAGATTTAAGCGGAAAAGCGGATTCAATCCACTCCGACCAAAAAACAGGAATCACAAAATTAATAAATCTTCCTACCAGAGCATCTTCTGATAAGTTTGCTGTAAAACGGAGACCTATACTCTGGAATATTGAAAGCCAAATGACTGGAGATACCATCCATTTATTATCAAATAAAGAAACAGAAAAAATTGATTCGCTTTTAGTTTTTGAAAATGCCTTCATTATAAGTAAAGACACCATTAGCCAAAATGGATACAACCAAATTTCAGGCAAACGCTTAGTAGGGCTATTTAATGATGAAAATCAATTAAAGCAAGTTGATGTTACCAAAAATGCCGAATCCATTTTTTACGCGCGAAATGACAAACAAGAACTTATTGGAATTGACAAATCTAAATCTGGTAGTATTACCATTTTATTCGACAATGGAGATATAGACGAATACACAAGGTACAATCAAATTGACGGAAATTTATATCCCGAATCACAATTTCCTGAAAATGAAAAAATACTTAAAGGTTTTGATTGGCGCGAGGAAGAACGACCTAGAAGCGTTGAAGATTTATTTAAGGACGATCCTCCTTTAGTATTACCAAAGATTAAGGGATTAGACGATTATATTCCACAAGAGCAGTTTTTTAATATTGATCTTAAAGACAGATTAAGTGCTTCAAAAAAAATATATAAGTTTAAAATTCCAGAGAAAAATAATCTGCTGCTTTATACCAATGAATTTGACAATAACAAATGGTATAAGAATGGTTTGAAAGTTTTAAATAATAAAGAAATCGCACCAAATGGCAAAAATAATGCTGTAAGCATAATTGGTACTGGAAATAAAGATGGGCACATTTTACAACAGGTTAGCGAAAAGGAAGGTGTTTTTAAATTTTCTATTTGGCTGAAAGGATCTGGATCAATAAGAATTAGATTTCAAGAAGCTGGAGGTGACTATACTAATTATGAAACACTTGACATAGAATTAACCCATAGCTGGGAGCAATACGAGATTGAATCCGAAAAAGATACTGATGGTAATGGATTAAGGTGTGTGATTAGTAATATTCAAACGATCGACAATGTTTATCTATGGGGCGCTGAATTAATAAAGACTTCGAGTTCAAAATCAACTGAAAAAGCAAAGCTTGTTGTTAAAAAACCAATACTGAAAAAACAGTAGGTTATGAAGTCTGATTTCTTAAAATATCAAGCTCAAACCACACCCCATCCGTTGGCCATGGAGATATCTCATGCTAAAGGATCTTATATTTACGATATCTATAACAAACCACACTTAGATTTTGTGGCTGGAGTTTCTGCATGTCCTTTAGGCCATAACCATCCAAAAGTTATTGATGCTATTAAAAAGCAGTTAGACAGCTACTTACACGTTATGGTATATGGAGAATATATACAAAAGCCAGCTGTAGAACTCACAAAATTATTAGCAAAACATTTACCAAAATCATTAGAAAAAACGTACTTAACTAATTCTGGAACAGAAGCCATAGAAGGTGCTCTAAAGTTAGCTAAGCGAGCAACAGGAAGAAGCGAAATAATAGCTGCGAATAAGGCTTATCACGGAAACACGATGGGTGCCATGAGCGTTATGGGATATGAAGAACGAAAACAAGCTTTCAGACCTCTTATACCAGATATTAAGTTTATAAACTTTAATTCTTTTGATGATATTGAACAGATTACCAGTAAAACGGCTTGCGTTATATTAGAGACTATACAAGGAGGGGCAGGATTTATTGAACCCAAACCAGGTTATTTAGAGCATGTGCAACATCAATGTAAAAAGGTTGGTGCCTTATTTATTTTAGATGAAATTCAGCCAGGAATGGGAAGAACAGGCAAACTTTTTGGATTTCAAAACTACAATTGTGTTCCAGATATTTTAGTCACTGGTAAAGGACTTGGTGGCGGTATGCCAATTGGGGCTTTTACAGCCTCAAGTAAATTAATGGATTTACTGCAAGACCAACCTAAACTTGGGCATATTACAACCTTTGGTGGTCATCCGGTTATTGCAGCTTCAGGATTAGCAACTTTAAAAAAAATCACAGAAAGCCAAATAATACCTAAAACACTTGAAAAGGAACTATTATTTCGCAAACTATTAGTTCACCCTTTAATAAAAGAAATTAGAGGTAAAGGACTTATGCTAGCCATAATTTTACCTTCTTCAGAAATAGCAAATGCATTAATTCTTAAATGTCAAGATAGAGGTTTAATACTTTTTTGGCTCCTTTTTGAAACCAAAGCTGCAAGAATAACTCCGCCGCTAACCATATCAAATGAAGAAATTACCAAAGGATGTGAAATGATTTTAGAAGTTTTAGACGAAATACACTCCTAACAAAATCACTTCAACATATTGATAATCAAAAAGTAGCAGCAATATCCTTCACCAAAGCTTTAAATGTTGATTACTTTGTTAAAAACATTTGATCATTCTTCAACAGAAAAACAAATAGAACGTTAATTTTATTCATGTAGAAACTTACAAATGTGCCTATGGAGTTTAGTCATGATGACAACAACAATTTGCCTCTTACCAAGTTTGAATCGATGTTAAAAACAAACCACGTTTTGTTCTTCGATTCTGAAGAATTTGAAAACATTATTCATCATTACTTAAACCAAGGTAAAATAGCATTAGCAAAAAAAGCTATTAAATTAGGTCTAGATCAGCATCCAACTTCTATAAATTTAAGATTGTTTAGAGTAGAGATTTTTGTCTTCGAAAACAAGCTAATTGAGGCGGATAAACTTTTAAGTGAATTGTATGCTATAGATCCAACCAATGAAGAAATCTACATTCAAAAAGCAAATATTTTCTCTAAAAAAGATGATCATGAGCAAGCTATTGAAGTGCTAAAACAAGCATTAGAACTCACTGATGATGTTATTGATTTATATTCCTTAATTGGAATGGAATATTTGTTTCTTGATCAGTTTGAAAATGCGAAAACATTTTTCATGAAATGCTTAGAAGCTGATATGAATGATTACTCAGCACTTTACAATGTCATTTATTGTTTCGAATTTTTAAATCAAAACGAAGAAGCCATTTCATTTTTAAATGAATTTTTAGACAAAAATCCATATTGCGAAGTGGCATGGCATCAATTAGGGAAACAATACTACACCTTAAAAGACTATAAAAAAGCATTAACAGCTTTTGATTTTGCTATTATTTCTGATGACACTTTTGTTGGCGCATATATAGAACGTGGCAAGGTTTTAGAAAAATTAAAATGCTTTGAAGATGCCATTGAAAACTATACCATCACTTTAAAATTAGATGAACCAACTTCCTTTGCATTGTTGCGAATTGGTAATTGTTACGAAAAGTTAGGAAATGAAGATTTGGCCCTTCAATATTATGATAGAACGGTACATGAAGATCCTTTATTAGATAAAGGATGGATTGCAATTACCAAGTTTTACAATAAAAGAGGAAATCATCAAAAAGCATTATTCTACATTAATAAGGCGATAAATATTGACTCTGAAAACGTGTTATATTGGAAGCTTTATTCTCAAATAAATCAAAGATTAAAATTTTACGAAGAAGCTGAACGCGGTTACAAAAAAACGATAGAATTAGGGAACTTCGAGTTAAACACATGGTTATCCCGTGGCGATTTATTAATAAAACTAGGAGAGCCTGAAGCTGCTATATTTAATTTTGAACAAGCAGTTGTTTTTTATCCCGACAACGCTGAAATTGAATTTAGACTAGCAGGAATATTTTTTACACTGAAAGAAATCGATAAAGGAACTTTTCATTTAAAAAACGGGCTAAAAAATAACGAAGATTATGCGTTTATAATTGATGAACTTTTTCCCAATCTTACGAATCAACCAATCGTAAAAAATATACTCAAGAAAATCTACAAGTAAGCTTTCTCAACTTACATCAACAAGTTTTTTTTTAGTCTCCAATTGTATACCTTTGGATTTCTATTAAATCAAAATTATGCAAAGAAACCTTAAGGAATATTTAATTATTTCATTTAAAGGATTAGCCATGGGAGCAGCAGATGCAGTTCCTGGGGTTTCCGGCGGTACAATAGCTTTCATTTCCGGAATTTATGAAGAACTTATTTCTACCATAAGCAACATTAAAGGATCGCTTTTTAAAACCCTTTTTAAATCTGGTTTCAAAACTTTTTGGCAAGAATTAAACGGGAATTTTTTATTGGCTCTTTTGTCTGGTATTATCATCAGCTTTGTGTCATTCATGAAATTAGCCAAATATCTTTTAGAACACCATCCTATTTTAATTTGGTCCTTCTTTTTTGGATTAATTGTAGCCAGTATTTATTTCGTTGGCAAACAGATAACAAAATGGAATATAGTTACCATACTGGCATTAATAATTGGTGCAGGCATTGCTTTTTATGTAAGTAAACTCCCAGCCTCGGATGCTAATGACAATCCTTGGTTTTTATTTCTAGCCGGAGCCATAGCTATTTGTGCTATGATTTTGCCTGGAATCTCAGGCTCATTTATACTCATTATATTAGGGGCGTATAAAACACTTAGTAATGCAATACATGACATCGATATTAAAAAACTTATCATATTTGTTTCTGGAGCTGTAGTTGGACTGCTTAGCTTTAGTCACGTATTAAAATGGCTCTTTAAAAATTATCATAACACGACGCTCGCTTTGTTAACTGGGTTTATTTTTGGGTCATTAAATAAAGTTTGGCCTTGGAAAAACACACTAACATGGCATACTAACGCAAAAGGTATTCAATCGCCTTTATTACAAGAAAGTATTTCTCCTTTTTCTTTTCAAGGTGATAATCATTTTATATTTTCCATAATTCTAATGATTTTAGGATTCTTAACTATTTTTATTCTTGAAAGAGTTGGGTCAAAACAAGCGTAATGGAAAGCACCAGAACACTCACAGATAAGTTGTTTCTAATCTTAAAAGGATTAGGCATGGGTGCTGCTAATAAAGTACCCGGAGTTTCTGGTGGTGTAGTTGCTTTTGTTGCTGGGTTTTACGAAGAATTTATTTATTCATTAAGAAAAGTAAATAAAAAAGCGTTTAAATTACTATTTAATGGTCGCTTTAAGAGTTTTTACAGATATATCAATGGCAGGTTTTTAGGCTTATTATTCTTCGGCATGATTGTAAGTTACTTTAGTGTTTCTAAAGTTTTAGACTATCTTATAAAACACTACGAACTTTACATATGGAGTGTGTTTTTCGGAATGATTATTGGCTCCATTTATTATATCAATAAAGATTTTCAAGACTGGAATTATAAAACATACACCTCACTTGCTTTAGGAATAATCCTTGGTGTGAGCATAAGTTTTTTAAACCCCGCGAAAGAAAACGACAACTTATGGTTTGTTTTTTTCTGCGGCATTATTAGTGTTTCTGGTATGACTTTACCTGGATTTTCAGGGTCTTTTATTCTTATTTTACTAGGAAACTACGTGTTGCTGTTGGTCGATTCTGTAAATGCATTGTACGATACAATGTCAGATATTATTCGTGGCGATTTAAGTTTTATAGATAACCACGAACGACTTAGAATGCTTAAAGTACTTATCGTTTTTACTTTAGGTTCGGTTACAGGCTTGGTTACATTTTCGCATGTTTTAAGCTATATTTTAAAGCATTATAAAAGTATTACACTTTCAGCAATTATTGGTTTTATTATAGGGTCTTTAGGTGTTGTGTGGCCATGGAAAAAAACTATTTACAAAATCGACAAATCTGGTAATTTCTTATTAGATTCAACAGGAGAAAAAATAATTGAAAATTATCAACGTTTCAAACCAGAATTAAATACTGAAACGTATTACGCCATTGCTTTTATAATTCTAGGTGTTTTAATAGTTTTAGCGTTAGAATGGTACGGACAAAAAACAAGAAGAATAAAATGAACAAATTAGGCCTGTTAGGTAAAAATATATCCTATTCTTTTTCAAAAACATACTTTAAAAAGAAATTTGAGAATGAAAACATTAACGATATTACTTATGAAAATTTCGATATTGAAAGTATTGAACTCTTTCCTTCAATAATTAAAAACACTAAGGGTTTAAAAGGGCTAAACGTTACTATTCCGTACAAAGAACAAGTTATTCCTTACTTAGACAAAATCAATAAAAAGGCCAAAACCATTGGAGCAGTTAACACCATTAAGGTAACTAAAAAAGGAAAATTAAAAGGCTATAATACAGATTGCTACGGTTTTAAAAACACGCTGAAACCTTTTGTTAAAAAGCATCATAAAAACGCATTAATTTTAGGTACTGGCGGTGCAAGTAAAGCCATTGCGTTTTCGTTGCATGAAATGGGAATCTCCTATCATTACGTATCCAGAAAATTAAAAGAAGGTATTGATTTTACTTATGATACTTTAACAGAAAGCGATATTGCAAATCATCAAATTATAGTAAATTGTACGCCATTAGGCACGTTTCCAGATGTAGATGTATGTCCAAAAATTCCATATCAAGCCATAACAAAAAATCACATTCTCTTCGATTTAATTTACAATCCAGACGAAACAAAGTTTTTAAAATTAGGGAAACAAAACCAAGCCACTATTGTTAACGGATTGAATATGCTAAAACTACAAGCCGAAAAATCTTGGTCTATTTGGAATATAAAATAAGCACTTCTAAAATATAATTAAATCTTATAGTACTTTGTAAATACTTTACTTGTTAGTATCTTTAATGTCGAAACCATTATTGACGAACCTTAACATTTTTAAAATGTCTGATATTAAAAAATCTAACGAAGTAGAAGGAACTACAGAACAGAATTCTGAAGACCAAAATTTAAACAATAATCAAGAAGTTGAAGCTACATCTGCTGTTGAGGCCGAAACTCCAGAAACATCTACTCAAACAGATCAAACTATCACTGAAGACCAAACTGAGAATGCTGAGACAGATGCTGACCATGACGAAGTTTTAAATGAAATTGAAGAATCGAATGCCGAAGACGCCGAAGATGAAGGTAATAAAGACCGACATACTATTGAGGTAAAGGCATACGATACCATGTCGTTAGAAGCTTTGGCTATCGAATTAGAAAAGCTTATAAAAAATGAGAAAGTTCAAGCTATAAAATCTCATGTTGAAAATATTAATTCTGAATTTAAAACCAAGTTTCAAGCTTTAATAGAAGAAAAGAAGGAAGATTTTATTAATAATGGTGGCAACGAAATCGACTTCTATTACAGTTCTCCAGTTCAAAAACGATACAAAGAAGCTTACAATACTTACCGAAAAAAAGTGCATGAGCACTACCAAAGTTTAGAAAAGAATTTAAAGCAAAACTTACAAGATAAGCTTGAAATTATTGAGGAGTTAAAAGGCTTGATAAATGTTGAAGAAAACATAAACACTACTTATAAACACTTCAAAGAATTACAAGAACGTTGGAGAAACACGGGACCAATTCCTCGAGATAAGTATAACAATGCATGGAATAGTTATCACCACCATGTAGAGCGTTTCTACGATTTTTTACACATCAATCGAGACCTACGCGATTTAGACTTTAAGCACAATTTAGAAAAGAAATTACTCATCATTGAACGTGCCGAAGAACTTGCTAAAGATGATGATATTATGCGCGCCTTTAGAGAACTGCAAGAGCTTCATAAAATGTGGAAAGAAGAGTTAGGGCCTGTAGCTAGGGAACATCGTGAGGAAATTTGGGAGCGTTTTAAAGTAGCTACCAAAACAATTAATGATAAACGCCAGCTTTATTACAAGGAAATAGATAAGGTTTACGAGAAAAATCTAGAAAACAAATTAGAAATAATTTCTAAAATCAAGGAAGTTTCAGAACAAGAAAGTAAGAGTCATGGTGGCTGGCAGAAAAAAATAAAAGAAATTGAAGTGCTTAGAGAAGCCTTTTTTAATGCAGGTAAAGTTCCTATTAAGGTGAATGAAGAAACGTGGGCAAAATTTAAAGATGCGGTAAGAACGTTTAATAGAAAGAAAAATTCTTTTTATAAAGATCTTAAAAAAGAGCAATACAATAACCTACAACTAAAACTAGATTTAATAAAAATTGCTGAAGACAATAAGGAAAGTGAAGATTTTGAAACCGTAACGCCTTTGATGAAAAAAATTCAAAGTGATTGGAAAAAAATCGGTCATGTTCCTAGAAAAGACAGCGACAAAATATGGAAACGTTTTAAAGCAGCCTGTAATTATTATTTTGATAGAATACATGCCAAAAGAAACGCTGCAAGCCAAGAACAAGTTGATGCTTACAATAAAAAGAATGAGCTTTTAAAAGGATTAAGTGATTTGAAGCTTCCAAAAGATAAAGAAAAAGGCGTTGAAACTATTAAAGAGCAAATTAAAGAATGGCAATCCCTAGGTAGAGTGCCTAATGACAAACGTTATATTGAAGGTAAATTTCAGAAAACGATTGATAGTTTGTTGTCTTCATTAAAGGTTGATAAAAAAGAAGCCGAATTGATTAAGTATGAAAATAAATTGGATAGTCTTAATGATTCGGAAAACTCAAAGCATTTAGATAACGAACGCATTTATATTCGTAAAAAGATTGATGAAGTCAAAGGTCAAATCAATCAACTTGAGAATAATTTACAATTTTTTACCAATGTTGATGATGACAATCCGTTAGTAAAAGAAGTACATACCAACATTAAAAAACATAAAGACGATTTGGTATTGCTAAAAGCAAAACTTCGAAAAATAAAAGATTTATATTAAAGCTTTTTTGCTTCTTCCCAAATTTTGTATTTGAAAATCACAGATTTTCTAATTCCTTATTTTGGCAATCGCTTTGCTTCTTCCCAAAACACATCCATTTCAGCAAGTGTCATGTCTTTTAGAGGTTTGTTTAATTTTTTGGCTTTTTCTTCTAGATACTGAAAACGTTTAGAGAATTTTTTATTTGTTCGTTCCAAAGCATTTTCTGGATTGATTTTTAGAAAACGTGCGTAGTTAACCATCGAGAACATGACATCGCCAAATTCGCTTTCTATTTTATCTTGGTTTCCAGCTTGTACTTCGGTTTTAAACTCGTTAAGCTCCTCCTCTACTTTTTCCCAAACTTGATGCGGCGCTTCCCAATCAAAACCTACACCAGCTACTTTTTCTTGAATTCTGTTTGCTTTAACCAGTGCCGGCAAACTTTTTGGGACACCTTCTAAAACACTTGTTTTGCCTTCTTTAAGCTTTAGGTTTTCCCAATTGCGCTTTACATCGTCTTCATTGTCTACTTTTACGTCACTATAAATATGTGGATGTCTGCTTATTAGTTTTTCGCAAATACTATTGCATACATCTGCGATATCAAAATCTTTCGTTTCGCTGCCTATTTTAGAGTAAAACACAATGTGTAACAAAACATCGCCTAATTCCTTTTTTACTTCGTTCAAATCATTATCCAGAATGGCATCACCAAGTTCGTAAGTTTCTTCAATAGTTAAGTGGCGTAAGGTTTCCATGGTTTGCTTTTTATCCCACGGACATTGCTCGCGTAACTCGTCCATTATGGTAAGTAACCTATCAAAGGCTTTCAGTTGGTCTGCTCTAGAATTCATTTTTGAAGTTTTTGTAAAAATACAATTTTGATGATGTTGACATGGTATTATTTATCCAAAATAATTGCTTGATTTTGTCAGAAAAATAGACTAACTTCGTTTAACGTCGGATATAAAACATTTAAACGTTTGATATCCGCCTTAGTTACCTGCAAGCTGAAAAGCCAACCGCACAGTCAAGCACATTTTATTTTTTTCGTGCCTCAAAAAATAAAAAGAGCTTGCCTTTTCCCACCACCACAATCCGAAAAATAATCTGAATTAAATCTTGGAATTCAAAAATGTTTTATATATTTGGACAATATTTGTCTAAAACAATTTTGACCAATGAAAACATTAGGTGACACTTTAAAATGTGCAAGAGAGGAAAAAGAATTGATACTGCGAAAAGTTGCGGCTGAAGTAGATATTGACCAATCTCTGATTAGCAAGTTTGAGAAAAATGAAAGAAAACCAACAATGGAACAAATCATAAGACTTGCCAATTTTTATGGACTTTCCGAAAGTGAATTAGTAATAAATTGGTACTCTGAAAAAATTGCGGACGAACTAAAATACACGGAATCTACTTCCGAAATATTAAAAGTAGCAGAAGAAAAAATTAACTATTATAAAGCTCAAGAAAATGGAAAATAAGAAAATGAAAGTTGCAGAATTATTTGCAGGAGTTGGAGGTTTTCGTCTTGGACTTGAAAAAAGCAATTATGAAGTTGTTTGGAGTAACCAATGGGAACCGTCAACCAAAATGCAACACGCTTCAAAAGTTTATGAGGAGAGATTTGGTAAAGAAAATCACTCTAACGAAGATATAAATGAAGTTGTGACTAGAAATGTAGAAGAAATTCCAGATCACGATTTGTTGGTTGGTGGATTTCCTTGTCAAGATTATTCTGTTGCAACAACTTTACATAATTCAAAAGGATTAAAAGGTAAAAAAGGTGTTCTTTGGTGGTCAATTCACCAAATTTTAGAAAACAAAAAAAATAAGCCAAAATACTTGTTTTTAGAAAATGTTGATAGACTTTTAAAATCGCCAGCAAAACAAAGAGGTCGTGATTTTGCTGTAATGCTTCAAAGCTTAAATGATTTAGGTTACGCAGTAGAATGGCGAGTTATAAATGCAGCTGAATATGGAATGCCACAAAGGAGAAGAAGAGTTTTCTTTATTGGCTATCATAAATCGACAGAAGTTTACAAAAGACTTCAAAAATCGAATAAAACAAATTGGCTAACAGAAGAAGGAACTATTGCAAACGCTTTTCCTGTTGCTAAAACAAATTCAATTCAAGAAGTAGAATTAAAAGGAGATTTAGTAGAAATAACCAATAATTTTAATAAAAACGGAAAGTTGTCGCCTTTTCAAAATACAGGTTTACTAATTAAAGGTAAAGTTTATACTACCAAAACAGAACCAAATTATGATGGAAAGAAAACCGTTTTAGCAGACGTATTACAAAATGGAGAAGTTACACCTGAATTTTTCATTGATGAAAAAGACAAAGACAAATGGGAATATTTAAAAGGAGCTAAAACCATTGAACGCAAATCAGCGGATGGATTTGTTTACAAGTATTCAGAAGGCGGAATGATTTATCCTGATGCTTTAGACAATGCTTCAAGAACCATAATAACAGGCGAAGGTGGAAAATCACCTTCAAGATTTAAACACGTAGTTGTTTCTGATAGAGGTTTACGAAGATTAACACCTATTGAGTTAGAAAGACTAAATATGTTTCCAGATAATCACACTAAACTAGATGGAATTACAGACACTAAACGTGCATTTTTTATGGGAAATGCTTTAGTAGTTGGTGTAATTGAAAAAATTGGAGAAGAACTTTATAAACAGGTAAATTCATAATGGCAGGATATTTATTTAGTTTAAATAGCATTGAATCATTAATTGAATCTATAAATTTAGGAGTTTACTCAACTTTAATTTCAAGACCAAATAATAATATTTGGAGGATTCAACACGAAGGAACTTTTGCTGATTATTGTTCTATGAAAGAAGGAGATAATGTCTACTTTTTTTTTGAGAGAAAAATTTATGGAATTGGTAAATTGATTAATATAAATGGTAGCTGTAAGTTTCTAAACTACCCTAACGCCAATTTACCCAATAATCAAAACTATATTGACATTCAAAATGATTTACTTTATGACAATGGAGAAAATAGTATAAACAATAGATTCATTTGCACTTTTGAGCCTTTTCCATTTTTCTTTCAAAATGGAATTGATATGGATGAAACTTTGTCATCTGCACCAGAGAAGTTTAAAATATTAAGAGCTTTTTGGAAATTAAGTTTTATAAAATTTTCAGATACCGAGAATCAAGCATTTAAAGATATAATCTTAAGAAGAAATATTGCTGCAATTAACAATCCTGATAACGATAACACCTTTGAAAGTAATTATCAAATTAATCACGATTTAATAAGAGAAAAAACAAATAACAATCTTGATTACCAATTAAATATAGCACCTTTTTTAAATACCATAAATAACGTAAACGGTAGTTTAAGGCACGAAATGGCTATTGAAGCATCTCTTATTTATCAAATAACAAATAATTCACAAAACGCAATAAACATATTTGGCTCTTGGGATTATATTACTCATCAAGTTATTGCTTCACCATTTAAACCTGTTGATTATATGGATAAAATGGATGTTTTTGGCTATAAATATATACAGGATCAAAAACCAACGATTTCAGATTATTTGGTAGTAGAAATTAAGAAAGATGAAATTAATTCTCAAGATATATTACAACTAATGAAATATGTTGATTGGGTAAAAAACGAATACGCTTATGGCGATTATAGTATGATTAAAGCATATATGCTCGGTTTTAGTTATACACAAGATGCTTTAGATACTTTTCTTGAAAATGTTGAGCGTAAATTCATAAAAGGTGTAAGACCATCTGTTTCTACAGAATGGAAAAATGTAAAATTAATTCAGTACAGATTCAACGAGGAGAATAATTTATTAGACTTTACAGATATTACACCAAATGAATAAAGAAGGTAATTTTGATATAAACTCACCAAATTCAATTATTGAGTTTGCAAAACTTTTAAAAGATCAAAGTTTAAGACAAGCTTGTGGTATTGAAATTGAAAAACACGGTTACAGAGGAAAGGGTAATTTTGGTCAAATATTAGAGAAGTTTTATTTCGGCTATGAGCCGAATTCTGATGCTGAACCCGATTTCAAAGAAGCAGGAATTGAACTAAAATCAAGTCCTTTAAAAACCTTAAAAAACGGAGAGTATCGCTCAAAAGAAAGACTTGTTTTAAATATCATAAACTATCTAGAAGTTCATAAAGAAGAATTTGAAACGAGTTCCTTTTGGAAGAAAAACGCACATTTACTTTTAGTATTCTATTTACACGACAGAGATTTAGACTTACTCGATTATTTAATAAAGTTAGTTGACGGTTGGCAATACCCAAACGAGGATTTAAAAATCATTAAACAAGATTGGGAATTTATCAATCAAAAAATCAAAGATGGAAAAGCTCACGAATTATCAGAAGGAGATACGTTTTATCTTGGTGCTTGTACAAAAGGATCAACTGCTCTAAAATCATTCAGAGATCAACCATTTAATAAAGAACAAGCAAAACAACGAGCGTATTCTTTAAAACAAGGTTATGTCAATCACATAATCGCAAATATTGCTCAAGAAGAGACTGCTGTTTATGGAAAAATAATTGAACATCCTGAAATTTTAGAGAAAGTACGTTCAATAGAAGAAATAGTAATTTTAAAATTCCACCCATTTTATGGAAAATCCGCAGAACAGATTGAACAAGAATTAGGTTTAGAATTAAATCAAAAAGCCAAAAGTTATTTTGCAAATCTTACAAATGCTATTCTTGGACTTGAACTCGGTCAAAAGATAGAGGAATTTGAAAAAGCAGATATTCAAGTAAAAACAATTCGACTTAAAGAAAATGATTTACCAAAGGAAGATATTTCATTTCCAACATTTGAATATCAAGAACTTGTAGTAACCGATTGGGAAGATTCGGATTTTAAGAATATTTTAGAAAGTAAATTTTTCTTTGTGTTCTATCAGTTTGAGGGAGAAAATTTGATTTTAAGAAAGGTAAAGTTTTGGAATATGCCTCATTCCGATATTCTTACAGCCAAAAATGTTTGGGAAGAAATGGTAAAGACTGTTTCAAATGGAGAAATCGTAAAAGAAGTAACTGAAAAAGGTGTCAGAAAAACTTATTTTCCAAAAAAGTCTGAAAACAAAGTGAGTCACGTTAGACCACACGCAAGAAATGCAGCAGACACGTATGAATTACCAATTGCAGATAAATTGACAGGATTGACTGAATATACAAAGCATTGTTTTTGGCTAAACGCAAGTTATGTGAAAGACGAAATATATCTGAAATAAGCCAACGCTAAAAGCCATACACATTTGCAATTCGCTACAGCCACCACACAAAAGCCAAAAATTGCAAAAGAGTATGTCTTTGCCAACGCTAGCAAGTTTGCGGAAAAAAAAGCCAGCAGGTAACAACGTGTATAAAACATAGCTATTATAGGCTTTCCGAGAGATTTTTGTATATTTATAAAGTACGCCAAATTTTTTATTTGGTTATATTTAGAAAAGAAAATTAAACATAAAAATTAAAAATTCGGCTCGTGCTAAATCCGAAAAGTTAGCGTTTATTTATACGCTACATTTCATACACAAGACCGTTAAACGAACTCTTCCAAAAACAAAAATACTTTCAGTTTAAAACATCAGTTAGCAAATAATTGCGTTAGGGATTGCAGTGGCATCCTTTTTAAAAAATGGTTAGCAATAAATTAGCTTTGAGTCATGCATAAAAAGCTAGCCACGTCGCTCGCTCCTCGCTATGACGTTTTTAAAAAGATATAACGAAAAGCCCGACCTATACCCTGAACTAAATTCAGGGTATTGGTAACGCCCAACTTATCGGTACAATTCCGATAAACATCGAAATGACTTGAAGTATCATTATCATAAACAAAAAAAATCCAGCTTAAAAACTGGATTTTAAAATATATATGCTTGAAATTTAAGCGTTTTGCTTCTTAATTAAATTAAGTGCCGAACCTTCGTTATACCATGCAATTTGCGCATCGTTATAAGTGTGATTTAATTTGATGGTATCTTTTGTTCCGTTGGTGTGCACCACTTCGAGTGTGAGTTGCTTACCTGGAGCAAAGGCGTTTAAATCTAGGAAGTTGAAAGTATCGTCTTCTTGAATTAAATCGTAATCGGCTTCATTAGCAAAGGTTAACCCCAACATACCTTGTTTTTTAAGGTTCGTTTCGTGAATTCTGGCAAACGATTTTACAATTACTGCCGCAACACCTAAATGACGTGGTTGCATTGCCGCATGCTCTCTTGAAGAGCCCTCGCCGTAATTATGATCGCCAACCACAATGGTTTTTATGCCTGCTTTTTTGTATTCGCGCTGTACATCTGGCACACCGCCATAATCGCCAGTTAATTGGTTTTTAACAAAGTTGGTTTTTTTATTGAAAGCATTCACCGCTCCAATTAAGGTGTTGTTTGCAATATTATCTAAATGCCCACGGAAACGTAACCAAGGTCCTGCCATAGAAATATGGTCGGTAGTACATTTTCCAAAGGCTTTTATTAATAGTTTGGCACCTGTAATGGAATCGCCAATAGGCTCGAAAGGTGTTAAGAGTTGTAAACGCTCAGAATCGTCTTTTACCGAAACTTGAACGTGACTCCCATCGGCTTCTGGCGCTAAATAGCCGTTATCATCTACAGCGAAACCTTTTGGTGGCAATTCCCATCCTGTTGGCTCATCGAACATGACTTCTTCACCATTTTCATTTATTAATTTATCTGTTAATGGATTAAAATCTAAACGACCGGCAATAGCTATGGCTGCTGTTATTTCTGGTGATGCTACAAAGGCGTGTGTGTTCGGATTTCCATCGGCACGTTTAGCAAAATTTCTATTAAATGAATGAACGATGCTGTTTTTAGGCGCGTTTTTAGGGTCTGAATATCTGGCCCATTGCCCAATACATGGCCCGCAAGCGTTGGTGAATATTTTAGCATCTAGATTTTCGAAAATGCCAAGAATACCATCGCGTTCTGCGGTGTATCGTACTTGCTCTGAACCAGGATTGATACCGAGTTCCGCTTTCATTTTTAAGCCTTTATCTATAGCTTGTTGCGCTATGGATGAGGCTCTTGATAAATCTTCGTAAGATGAGTTGGTGCAAGATCCTATTAATCCCCATTCTACTTTTATTGGCCAATCGTTAGCTTTTGCCTTTTCGGTCATGGCTTTACCAACGGTGGTTGATAAATCTGGGGTAAATGGTCCGTTTAATAATGGTCCTAATTCCGATAAATTAATTTCTATCACCTGATCGAAATATTGTTCTGGGTTTGCATAAACCTCGGCATCGGCAGTTAAGTGTTCTTTTACTTTATTAGCAGCGTCGGCAACATCGGCTCTTTCAGTAGCTCGTAAATAACGTTCCATAGATTCGTCGTAACCAAATGTAGATGTGGTTGCTCCAATTTCGGCACCCATGTTACAAATAGTTCCTTTACCTGTACAAGACATGGATATTGCTCCTGGTCCGAAATATTCAACAATTGCTCCGGTTCCACCTTTAACTGTTAGAATTTCGGCCACTTTTAAAATGACATCTTTAGGCGCTGTCCAACCCGATAATTTTCCGGTTAACTTTACACCAATAAGTTTAGGGAATTTAAGTTCCCATGCCATTCCCGCCATAACATCTACTGCATCTGCTCCACCAACGCCAATAGCAACCATTCCTAATCCTCCTGCATTTACGGTATGCGAATCGGTACCAATCATCATACCTCCTGGGAAGGCATAATTTTCTAATACCACTTGGTGAATAATACCCGCACCTGGTTTCCAGAAGCCAATACCGTATTTATTTGAAACGGATTCTAAGAAATTAAAAACTTCACTACTTACCGAGTTTGCATTTTTTAAATCGGCCGCAGCGCCATCTTTAGCTTGAATAAGGTGATCGCAATGTACCGTTGTTGGCACTGCAACTTTACTTTTCCCAGCTTGCATAAACTGAAGCAATGCCATTTGCGCGGTTGCATCTTGACATGCAATTCTATCGGGAGCGAAATCCACATAATCTTTTCCTCTCTGAAATGCCTTGTTTGGAGTACCATCCCAAAGATGAGAATATAATATTTTTTCAGATAATGTTAATGGTTTCCCTACAATCTCTCGAGCCTTATTTACTCGCTCTCCCATTGTGGTGTAAACACCTTTGATCATTTCAATGTCAAATGCCATATTTCTATATTATTAGTTGAGTTAAAATTGAACAACAATATACAAAATATAGAGTGGTTTTGAAAATGAGTTTGTACTAATAAAAAGTTAATCTCAAAAAGAAAGCCCGAGTATAAAACCCGGGCATTTTAGTTATTAAAATAATATTGAAATTATCTCACTAATTGCTTTGTAGAAGGTGCAAATCTTGTTAAAACAATACCATCTACTGCGGTTTCATATTCTTCCATAGTTGGTGTTCTTCCAAGAATAGTGGATAAAACAACTACTGGAGTTGATGATAATAAAGATTCTCCTTTTTTCTCACCAGAATCTTTTACAACGCGTCCTTGGAATAAACGTGTCGATGTTGCCATTACAGTATCTCCTGGTTCTGCTTTTTCTTGGTTACCCATACAAAGGTTACAACCCGGGCGCTCTAAATACAGCATGTTTTCATATTTAGTACGTGCAGCCGCTTTAGGCGCATTATCGTCAAATTCGAAACCAGAATATTTTTGAAGCACTTCCCAATCGCCTTCTTCTTTCAATTCATCTACAATATTATAGGTAGGAGGTGCTACAACCAGAGGTGCGTTGAATTCAACTTTACCTTGTTGCGATTCAATATTTTTTAGCATTTGGGCTAATATTTTCATATCGCCTTTATGCACCATACAAGATCCTACGAAGCCTAAATCTACTTTTTTGGTTCCGCCGTAGAACGACAATGGTCTAATTGTATCGTGAGTATAACGTTTAGAAACATCTTCGTTATGCACATCTGGATCAGCAATCATTGGTTCAGCAATTTCATCTAAATCAATCAATACTTCAGCATAATACTTCGCATTCGCATCAGGTCTTAGTGCTGGTTTTTCTCCAGATTTAATTTCTGAAATTCGCTTATTAGCTTTATCAATTAAGCCTTGTAACACTTGCTTTTTGTTATCCATACCCTTCTCAATCATGATCTGGATTCTAGATTTAGCAATTTCTAAAGATTCTATTAAGGTTTCGTCCTCTGACACACAAACTGAAGCTTTAGCTTTCATTTCTGCTGTCCAATCGGTAAACGTAAAGGCCTGATCTGCAGTTAATGTTCCTATATGTACTTCTATAACTCTTCCTTGGAAAACATTCTCACCACCAAATTGCTTTAACATTTGTTGTTGCGTAGCATGAACCACGTCACGGAAATCCATAAAGCTTTTCATAAGGCCCTTAAAAGTCACTTTTACTGATTGTGGAATTGGCATTGTCGCTTCTCCTGTAGCTAAAGCTAATGCCACGGTTCCTGAATCTGCACCAAAAGCAACACCTTTAGACATACGTGTGTGCGAATCGCCACCAATAATGATAGCCCAATCATCAATAGTAATATCATTTAAAACTTTGTGAATCACATCAGTCATTGCATGGTAAACACCACGAGGATCGCGAGCTGTGATTAAACCAAAGTCGTTCATGAATTGCATTAACTTTGGAATGTTGGCTTTTGATTTATTATCCCAAACCGATGCTGTATGACAACCCGATTGGTAAGCCCCATCAACAATTGGAGAAATAACTTTAGCCGCCATAGATTCTAATTCCTGAGCCGTCATTAATCCTGTGGTATCTTGCGATCCTACAATATTAACTTCTACACGAACATCGGAACCTGCATGCAACACTTTTCCAGGAGTGTTACCTACAGCATTTTTATTGAATATTTTTTCAACTGCAGTTAATCCTTGTCCTTCGATAGAAATTTCTTTAGAAGGTGCATAAACTTGTGGAATATCAATACCTAAAGTTTTAGCTGCGAATGTTTGTAATTTTTTACCAAAAACAACAGCATAAGAGCCTCCTGCTTTTATGAACTCCACTTTTTGTGGTGTTAAAGCCGCAGAGATATCAATTAATTCTTGATCGCCTTTATATAATTTTTTCTCTTTCGTATTTATGGTAAGAACTGTTCCAGTTTCTACTGAATACTTTTGTTCTAATACTGGTTCTCCATCGGCATCTAAAACGGTATTACCGTTAGCATCTTTTAGTTTTACCCAGTTTTTTAAATCTATTCCTATACCCCCAGTTACACCAACAGTAGTTAAAAAGATTGGGGAAATCCCATTGGTTCCAGCAATAATTGGAGCTATATTTATGAAGGGCACATAAGGACTTGCTTGAATACCTGTCCATAATGCTACATTATTAACACCAGACATTCTTGAAGACCCAACTCCCATAGTTCCTTTTTCCGCAATTAACATCACTCGCTTATCTGGATGTTGTTCTTTTAACGCTAAAAGTTCGTTTTGCATGTCTTTATTATGCTCAAAAATACATTGTCCGTGTAATTCACGGTCTGATCTAGAATGCGCATCACTACCAGGAGATAGTAAATCTGTTGAAATATCACCTACTCCAGCAATGAATGTTACAATATCAATTTCTTCATCTATTTCAGGAAGCTTCGTAAAAAACTCCGCTTGTGCATAGCTTTCAAGAATTTCTTTAGCTATTTTATTTCCGCTGTTATAGGCTTTTTCTAATCGAGCTGTATCTGCCTCGTATAAATACACTTGCGTTTTTAAAACTTCGGCAGCTTCTTTAGCCTTTACAGTATCATCACCTAAAGCAATATCAAGTAACACTTCAATAGAAGGTCCACCTTTCATATGAGATAACAATTCAAAAGCAAAAGTTGGTGTAATTTCTTCAATTAGAATTTCACCAAGAATAATTTCTTTTAAAAATTTAGCTTTTACATCGGCTGCACTGGTAGTACCAGGTACCACGTTATAGATAAAAAAGTGTAATGAATCTTTTCTATACTTGTTATCTAAATCTCTAATTTGCTCTATAATTGCACTTAACAATTCGGCACCATCAATTGGCTTAGGACTAAGCCCTAGATCTTTTCTTTCTTCGATCTCATTGATGTAACTTTCATAAATATTCATAAGAAAAATGTTTTCAATTTTATATTCAATTTAAATCATAATGATTTACTTGAATAGTACTAAATGATATTTGTAAGGATGTAACCTGACTTGATTTTTTTAAAGTCCCGAAAATTACAAAATTAATATGTAGATGTAAAAATAAACCTTGCAATACATTCACTGAAAATCGCAATTTATTATTGTCACATTTTTAGTTAATCTCATTATATATTATCTAAAAAATTCGGAATATAAATGATTATTTAGCAACATTTAATTGAGATTTCATG
This sequence comes from Algibacter luteus, assembly GCF_900141715.1. GTDB lineage: Bacteria > Bacteroidota > Bacteroidia > Flavobacteriales > Flavobacteriaceae > Arenitalea > Arenitalea lutea. Next base: position 55,575 of record NZ_FQYK01000008.1, read on the forward strand.
TCATTATGGTAATAAGTATTACCAAAAAAACCTCAGTATTCAATCGTTGTAGTAAGATATCTGCTATAAAAAACGCTAAGGGTATAATATGAGTTGAATAATTTTAAAACAAAAATAACTTTAGAATAAGCTTTCGATAATTTGAGTCTCAGAAATTCCTTCAGCTTCGGCTTTGTAATTCTTTATAATTCTATGGCGAAGAGTGCTTTGAGCAACCGCTTGAACATTTTCAATATCGGGTGAAAATTTACCATGAATAGCAGCATGAGTTTTGGCAGCTAAAATTAAATTTTGCGATGCTCTAGGACCAGCACCCCAATCTAAATATGTTTTCACAAGCTCTGGTGCTTCCTTAGAATTTGGTCTTGTTTTGCCAACCATAGACACCGCATATTCAATGACATTATCTGCAACAGGAATTCTACGAATTAAATGCTGAAAATCTACAATCTGATTTGATGAGAATAAGGCATTGATAGTAACTTTTTCGTCGTTGGTAGTTGCTTTTACTACCTGAACCTCTTCTTCGTAAGAAGGGTATTCTAAATTTATAGCAAACATAAATCTATCTAACTGAGCTTCAGGCAACGGATACGTACCTTCTTGCTCGATAGGGTTTTGAGTGGCCAAAACAAAATAAGGTAATTCCAATTTATAATGATGACCTGCTACCGTAACCGCTCGTTCCTGCATAGCTTCTAATAAAGCGGCTTGTGTTTTTGGAGGTGTTCTGTTAATTTCATCTGCTAAAATAATATTAGCAAAAATAGGCCCTTTTATGAATTTAAAATGACGGTCTTCGTCTAATATTTCACTACCTAGAATATCACTTGGCATTAAATCTGGAGTAAACTGAATACGTTTAAAATCTAACCCTAATGCTTGTGCAATGGTGTTCACCATCAAGGTTTTTGCTAAACCAGGTACACCTATAAGCAACGAATGACCACCAGAAAATATTGAAATAAGTATTTGTGTTACAACTTCATCTTGACCAACAATAACCTTGGCAATTTCAGTTTTTAATTCTTTAAATTTTTTTACAAAGTCCTCAATGGCAGCAACGTCACTCATATTATTATTTTTTTAACCAGTTACCAGAAAAATCACAACCTCTATGCTCTTTACTTATTTTAATATAAGTATCGAGTATTTTTTCATCTTGCCACTTTTCAATGGCTCTAATTTTCTTTTCCTCTAATGCTAAATCTTTAATTTTTAAAAAGTCACGTGCATAATCTGCCTTATGCTCATCAATTCTATCTGTAACCATTAAAATTTTAAATTTTACTTTACCAGTTCTATCTTCTTCACGCAGTACTAAACTTACTTCGCCATCTTTTAAATTCTGAATTTGTGCATAAAGCTCTGGGTCCATTCTTGTTAATTCAAAATTATAATCTTGTGTAGTTGGGTTAATCAATTGCCCGCCATCATATTTTGTTTCTTTTTCATCACTCACTTCTCTTGCTGCTTCTGCAAATGTAATTTCTTCAGCTACAATTCGCTTTCTTACATTTTCTAGTCGCTCTTTAGCTTCATCTATAGCTTCGTCTGAAACTTTTGGAGTTAATAAAATATGGGCCACATCATATTCTTGTCCTCGTATTTTTTCTAGAGTAATAATATGGTATCCAAAATCGGTTTTGAAAGGTTCTGAAACTTCACCTTCTTGTAAGGCGAAAGCAACCTGTCTAAACTCCTTAACCATACGCGGTTGTTTTCTATTTAGCGTATACTTTCCACCTTTACTTGCAGATCCAGGATCTTGAGAATATAAGACTGCTTTAGAACGGAAACTTGCTCCCCTTTCGATTATATCCGCTTTAAATTGTCTTAACCTATCGATAACTCTTTTTATTTCTTCTTCTGAAACTTTAGGCTCTGCAACAATTTGAGCTACTTTTAGTTCTGTCCCAAATGTTGGCCGTTCATCTTCAGGAATCTTATTAAAAAATGTTCTTACTTCTTCTGGAGTAATCTCAATTTCTTCAACGATTTTAGATTGCATTCTTTGAGCTAATAAGTTCGATTTGTTAATTTCAAACATTTCATCTCTAAAGCTTTTTTCATCTTCTTTGTTATAAAATTCTAACAAACGCTCCATAGAACCATTTGTTTGCTGAAGAAACTGCTGAATTTGATAGTCTACATTTTTTCGTACTTCTGCATCAGATACAGGAATACTATCTTGAATGGCATGATGCGCGTACAATTTTCTTTCTAGCATTAAACCAAACAGTTGGCAATCATCAACGCCTTCAATAGAACCTCCTGCAGCTATTATTTGTTCTTTTTCTTTTTGAATATCAGACTCAAGAACTATAAAATCTCCAACAACCGCAGCTACCCCGTCTACTTTTCTGGCTTTAGAGGTATCAACAGAATCCACTTTTTTGGCTACCTCCTTTACTTCATCATCAATGATTTCTTGCGCATAAGTGGCACTCGCTAAAAAGGCAAAGCTTAAAACTAAAAGGGGTTTTAGGTTAATTGTATATTTCAAATTGTTTGTTTTTAATGGCATCTTTTGTGATATCTTTTTCTAATTCTTTTATCAGTTCTAATTTTCGCTTATTAATTACTATCTGGTCTATTGTAGGCTTTACATACTCTAACGGCGCAGTATCATTTCTTACAAGTACATCATTAATTTGCATCAAATATACTCCTAATGAATCTTTGAGTTGTACAAAATTAGATTTTTTTAACAGTTGATTTTTGTTTTCAGAATTTACCGCAGGTATTTTCCTTATAACATGACTAAGTTTAATCCAAATAGAGTCATTAAACGAATAGGATTTAAACTGAATAGAAATAGAATCTAGAAGCTTTTTATCTTTATCATTATAACGTTTAAAGCGTGTTTGAATATCATCATAATTAATAATATTTTCATCGATATGCACGTAACGAAACTTCAGAAGTTCTTCGTTTAATTTGAACACCTCTTTATTGGCTTCATAATATTGTTGCGCTTCATTTAAAGGAACAGTGGTGTCAATACTTCGTTTGACTAAGGCTTCAATATATGCTTTTGAGTATAAATCATTTTTATATTGAACAACCAATTTATTGAATGCCTCTTGTTTCTCTTCGCTTAAGTTAAGTTTTGCGCCATCAACAAATAATTGTTGTGTAGCCCATTTATTAATAAAGTTTTGAACCAAAAGTGTACTGTCTTCTTTTGATATTCCTTCTGCCAAAATATCTTCTATGTCTTCTTGATACAGGTAATTTTCATTGACCCTTGCAATTGGAGTACCATCTACTGATTTTTTAATAAAATCACAAGAACATACTAAAACAAATAGCCCTATTAAAAAGTGTTTTATTCGCACGTTTATTGTTTTTGTTTTGATTTTATATCGCTAAGCACGTCTTCATTAACCTTAACAACATATTTGGCTTTCAAATCATTAAGCCATTTCTCTTCTTTGTAATTTTGATAATCACTAATTACTTTCCCTTTAGCTTCGTTGAAAGACTTTTGTTCTTTGGGTAAAACCTCGTTAACTTTTACAACTACAAAACTATCATTATGTTTATATATTTTAGAAACTCCTTTTTTAAATTCAAATGCTTCTGGTAGTGCTTGATGTTCAGCATCCATAACATCCGAAGTAAAAATCACATCAATCTTATCATTACCATTTACAAGGGATTTAATTTGATCTAACTTCATGTTTTTGCTTAACAGTTTGGATACTTTTTTTAGTGTTTTTTGTTTGGTTGAAACTGCAACCACTGCATTAATCCTTTCTGGTTTAAAATAGTTAGCCTTGTTTTTCTCATAAAAACGCTCAATTTCTATGGAATCTGATTTTGATGAATTCCAGATAGTATTTTCCATTAAATCAAATAACAACAATCCATCCCTATACTCTGCAACAATGTTTGCATAATCTTCATTTTCAGATTCTAAATGATCTTCTTGATACTTTATCAAACTTTCCTTTAAGAATGATTGATATTTATCTGAAACTATTGTTTCGAAAGGTGCTTCTTTTGTTCTTAGACGTTGTGTGTTTAGCAAATAAACTGCAAAATCATTGTTAGTAAATTGCTTATCTCCTATTTTTATTAAAGACTCACGACCATTAAAATTATCAGGCAAACTCCAAGTCCTCTTAAAATAATCGTTGTTTAATATTGATACGAAATACTCCAAATTTGGTTCAACTCCAATATTATATTTTAATTTAAGTTTATTGATTAACGCCTCATCTATTAACTTCGATCTATCATCTCGTTTAACCTTTTCTACCAATTCCGGTTTCATTTCTTCAAAACTCGGCACATTAGTAATCTTATGAAGTTTTACAATATGCCAACCAAACTCTGTTTTAAAAGGCTCGGATACATCCCCTTCTTTTTCTAAATTAAAAGCTACATCTTCAAAAGCTTTGGCTCTTATTTGTCCTCCAGAAAATGGTTTTAATTTCCCTCCATTTGGTGCTGAATTTTTATCGTCTGAAAACTGTTTCGCCAAACTTTCAAACGATTCTCCTTGCGTCAATTTTTTATAAATTTCTTGAATTTTAACTTCGGGCTTTTCACTTAAAGAATCTTGATTTTTTTCAACTAGCATAATGTGAGCCACGGTTCGCTCTCCTCTAGATTTACGCTTATCAAGTACATTAACAATGTGATATCCAAAACGGGTTCTAAATGGCTCCGAGATGTCTCCGACATTTGTATTAAACGCTACGTTTTCAAATTTATACACCATTTTAAAGCCCGTAAAATAACCTAGTTTTTCCCCAAAAAGAGTTTGACCATTATGCACTTCTGCCCTAACCTTTTCAAAACCTTCATTTAATGCTCTATCTCTTAACTTAAGGATTTCAGTATAAGCTTTAAGGGTATCTTGTGGGGTTGCGTTTTCATTTACCTTTACTAAAATATGATCCGCATTCACTTCATATGACATTCGGTTATACGCTTCTTTTACCAACGCATCGGTAACTTTCGAATCTGTAATGTAGTTTTTAGCTAATTGTTTTTTGTATTTATCTAGCTCTTTTAAATACGACGGTTTTTTATCTAATCCTAAACTTTTTGCTTCTTTTAATTTAAGCTTGTAATTTGTAAATAGCTTTAAATATTCATCAATATTTTTTTGAGAATCATCTTGTACTAAATCTAAGTTTTTATTATAAACTCTTAAAAACTCGGATGTATAAACAGGTTCATCCGCAACGGTAAATAGTACATCGTTCTTAACCGATTGCCCATTTAATTGCATAATTAAGCAAGCCAAAAATAATGTTAATGAATATTTTAATTTCATCTGTTCAATCTTTATTAATTTCATAGGTAAATCGTCATTTACTAATAATTAATTATATTAAAATCAACTTAATTATTAATGCTAATTTCTTGGAGTATTTTTTTTTCAACGATTACAAAAATACTAATATAAACCTATAATACAAGTTGTTTTGCAAACGATTAGAAAAAGTAAATATTATACCTAATAAACATAAAAACATATATATAAATTGTATTTTTAATTCAGCTATATTTGGAATATAGATTAACCAGTATTATCAATAAAAGTGAAACCTTAAATGCGAAAATTAAAACTTATTTGGGATTTTCATGGACCCGATGCTCTTAAAATTGCTGAACATCATGAAATCCACCTCAAAGAATACATAAAACTTGAAGATTTAAATATTAATTTAACTGGATGTGAAGTTTTATCCAACAATCATTCTATAGCCTTTTTAGTTGTTGATGAAGACCAAATGAAGCCTATTAGAGATGCTTTAAAACCGCATAGAGGACAAATTTATTCTATTGCATAAAAACGAAAGCAAAATATGATAATATTGGAAATAATTGGGCGATTATCTATTTTAAAAGCAACCAAATAAACCATAATAAAACGTTAACTATTGAGTTATAAGTTATAACTAACCATATTACTACGTAATGAAAATTACAAAATCTATAAAACAACTGGTTTGCTTTTTTAGTATTGTAAGCTTACATTTCTCTGTAAAAGCGCAGACACCAGAAACTGACAATTCTACTCATGAAAAATGGGAATTTGTTTTAGAAGATACGGGCGATATTTTACAAATAGCCATCCCATCAATTGCTGGTTTAACAACGATAATAAAAAAAGATTGGAAAGGCACCAAACAGTTTGCTTTATCTTATGGCACTAGTTTTATTGTTACGCATTCATTGAAAAAAATAATTAAAAAAGAACGTCCTGAAGGGCGGAATTTATTCGATGCGTTTCCCTCAGGTCACACCACTTCTGCGTTTTCCGGAGCTTCATTCATTCAACGACGCTATGGATGGAAATACGGCAAATGGGCTTATTTAGGTGCTGCAATTGTAGGAGTTAGTAGAATGGAAGGACCAGATGGATGGCACGACCTTTGGGATGTTTTAGCTGGAGCACTGGTTGGCATTGGTAGTACTTATTTATTTACGACAGAATATCAAAGAGAGCATATGGAAATGGGTTTTTCTACAAATAAAGATGGGTTTTTAATCGCTTTTAGATATAAATTCTAATTAAGTATTTATAACCAATTTATAGCCAATACCACGTACATTCACAATTTTCAATTTAGAATCAAATTCTAATTTCTTTCTTAGCTTCGATATAAAAACATCTACGGTTCTGCCGATATAATCGCCATCATCACCCCAAACCATGTTTAAGATTACATCGCGCTCTACAGTATCATTAACCGACTTGTAAAGTAAATGAAGTAATTCTGCCTCTTTACTTGTTAATTCTATTTTTTGGTTGTCGATGATAAGCTCTGTATTGTTTTTATCAAAATGATAAGCCCCTAATGAAATCAAATTAGAATTAAATTTCTTCTTTAAAGATTGTTTCCTTTTATAAAAGAAAATTATTAAAATAATAATTACTAGTGCTAAAATAATTGCATAAAAACCGTTGCCAAATTCTTGAGGATTTGAGTCACTATTTAATAAAGTGATAAATTCTGCGCCAGAAAGCTCTTCATCTATTATGGTGAATAAAATATTATAGCACGATTTTGGTTGTATTCTGCCACCACAAGGAATAATATCAAGTTTTGAGGTTTCGTTAACTTCAAAACTGTAAATAATTTCAGAAGTATTGCAATGTTCTACCTCAACAATATAATTATTAGCAATTTCCGTATCATCTACAATATCTTTTACCATGGCCACTAAACCTTCAGAAGTAAAAGCAAAATCAGATTCAAATTGTATTCTATATTGATTGTTTTCTTTAATAACTGGCAACACCCTTGAAGTGCTATCCGAAACGCTTTGTAGAATTTTATGCCCTAGCATACGAAGCGCTACTTCAATATGTTTGTCTTTTAAAGAATTTTGTGCATTCAAACTCCCTGCAAATAGCAATAAGCACGAAAAAATACCAATTTTTGATCTAAAATACCCCAAATTCATTTTACAAAACTATGGTATTAAACGACAATTAATAATGATTTACACAAAATTTACATTAATTTACAATCGTTTAAACAGTTAATTTTCTAGAAGTTATAGATTTGATAGAAATTAATCAAAAGAACAACAGTTATGAAAAAATCAATTATAATTACTTGTATCGTTATTGCAGCCATTAGTTTTTTCGGTTTTAATTATCTGAGTCAAAACAAAAGTGATGAAAAGGCCCTAAATATTGCGAGTATTGAAGTTACTACTGAAGCCAAAAAATCTGATGCAGATTTTATTTATGGTATAGGTCCTAGATTTGGTCCTATTAAGAAAGAAATTATACATAACGATTTATCAATCACTCATTTTTTAGACGACATGCAACAAGATAGAATTACCTCTATAGAATCTATTGAATTGATAGTTATTGAAAACGACGTAGAATCTAATAAGCGAATTAAAGCTAAAAGTAGTGAATTTAACGAAGCACAAATTAACTTGCTTAAATCCATTAATTATTCTGATGGATTTAAACTAAGAATTGATTACAAAGAAAAACATTTTGGATCGACTGAATTATTTGATGCCTATTCTACGCCACACCATACAGTTGTTCCAGAAACACAAGCCGAATATATTTATGGAAAATCTGCCTTAATTAATTTCTTTGTTGAAAACACTAAAGCAGCTACTGCTCAAATTCCTGAAGACAAACTTAAACCTGCCAAGTTATATTTTACTGTAACTAAAGAAGGAAGCATTGAAAATGTGAATTTAGACAGATCTCCAGGATTTCCTGAAATTGATGATTTAATGACACTGTTAATTTCTGAAACTCCAGGTGGATGGATTCCTGCTTCCAATGCTAAAGGTGATAATGTAGACCAAGAATTGGTAGTTTCTTTTGGTTTAATGGGTTGCTAATCCATATAAAATAAGATCATAAAAAAGCTTCGGATTAATTTTCGAAGCTTTTTTTAATACTTTTTTTAGGATATTGCTTTTTTATATTTCTAATTAATTCCTCCAAACCATTTAATTTCAATTCGTAAACCTGCTCCAACATGATTCCCAATTTTCCTTTAGGGAATCCTTTACTATGATACCACACCACATAATACTCTGGCAAATCAATCAAATAGCGATCTTTATATTTTCCATAGGGCATTTTGGTATGTGCTAAGTCTATTAAAAATTGTTTGTCTGGTAGCATAATTTAATTTACGTATAGGTATTTATCATACTTCTTTAATTCAGCATCAATATAGGCTTTCCAAAGTGCTTGTGAGGTAAAGTTCCTAGAAAAATCTGTTTCAGAATCATATTTATCCTGCATTTCAGCTAATTCAGAATTGATATCATTATGCATTTTTTGCAATTGTTTTTTTATCGAATTAGAAACCTTCAACAGGCCAATTCTATATCGAAACTTACGAGCATACAATTCAGTGATATCAAAATGCAATCGTTCGTGATCTAATATATGTGCATCGGCACGTTCCACTTTGTACCAAGACTGCTTTGGGTAAAAGTGTGCATTAACTTCTGTGGTAAAGGCTACCACATCATTATTGCTTTTTTGAGTTATAGAGAAACCAAAAGTAATACCCGAAGCTGTTGTAGCAACTGCATCACTATTTACAATAGGCTTTCCTTTAAAATCAGACCAAGTTATCTTGTTTGAAGGATTCCAAGATATAACCGGTTCGTTTTCTTGTGTTAAAACTGAAAAGAAAAATAAAAATAGAAACTTTAAATTTAATAGTGCCATAAAGTTAAAAACGTATAGCACTTAGTCTTATTGTTTTACCTCAACAATTGTTAAATCGTCGTATTTAACTAAATAAACAGTATCATTATAATAGCCACCAAATAACTTCTTTTTGTAGGCAAACTTGTTTTCTACATATTCGGTAAGTGGAGCATTATTAACAGATGCATACAAATCGTGAGAAGAAACCAAACGCAACACAACATCCATCGTTAAATCGAAACCTTTTACTGCTCTTTTGTTAGGCGTGATGTTATATAGCTTATTATATTTTTTTACGAAAGAATTATGGTCATTTTCACTATACTCTTTTGATGCTGTCGCAAAATGAAATTGTAAGGTAGACAAGTGTGTGTTATTTATTTGATCGCCCTCAAAAGCTGAATTAATATTAGTTGTAAACAACATGATATTAGGTGCTTCTTCATTAGTTTCTGGATCTTTCTTGTTGTTTAAGGAAGCCAAAACACTAGTTACATTCGAGGCGTAACCTTCGTTTTGAGTTTCTAAAAACACCACATTTTTACCTGGTTTTAAAGCGGCTTCAATATCTTCTTTAGTAACAAAAAATTCATCTTTACCTTCTTTGTTTTTTCTAGAATAAACCAAACTTGCCGCATTAAACTCACGTTTTAATTCGTTGGCAATAGCCATATTTTTTGTATCCGCTATAATGATAACATTTCCAACTAAAGTATCAGCTTTTACAAAATTTACCACTTTTGACTTCAGTAAATCGTCCGATGGTCTAGATTGAAATACGTTATCGTATAATTTTAAATTAGTGCCTATTGGTGAAATTACCGGCGTATTATACTTCTTCAAATCTGATGCGACCTTATTAAAACTATCCGGTGTCAATGGCCCAATTACGGCATCAACATCTTCAAAATCGTTATCTCTTAAAATGCGATCTACTTCACTAACTTCATACCGCGTATCATAAACATCAACCTTTAAAGAAATTCCTAAAGATTTTAAAGAATCAACAGCTAACAATACGCCCGAATGAAAATCTAGAGAAGCCTGTAAATAGGGATCTTTCTTTATACTATTTTTAGTGTCCGATATAGAATCAAAATCTACGCGATGCATTCTAAAAGGCAACATCACAACAATATGCTTTGTTTCAAAATCAGAAATACTATCCAATAAATTAATGGCTAAATTCTCACCTGAACCAGCACTTTCAATAGCATTTGAATGCGGTATTTTTAAAATCATACCAGATTTTAAACCCGTTTCTTTAAGGCTTGGGTTTAAAGCTTCAATTTCTTCTTGCTCCAAACCTAATTTAAGTTTTAAACGGTAAAACCCTTCCTTTGGTAAAACTTTATAGTAACTGTATTTATCATCGTATTGTTTTTGTCCTTCTTTATCAATATTAGGAACATTTATAACTTGACCTTCTTTTAAAACCTCATCTATACCGGGGTTTAACATCTCCAACTCAGTTACCGAAATACCAAATTTGTAGGCAATACGCCACTTCCCTTCTTTAGGTTGAACCGTATACTCTTTAGTTGGCGCTACCTCTTCAACAATTTCTGTTATTTTATATATTGGAATTTGAAGTTTGTCACCTTTACGCAAAGCATTGGCATACAAAAACTTATTATATTTTTTTATATCTTCTTCTTCAACTTCATATTTTTTAGACAAACTATAAAGCGTTTCTTTTCGTTTTGTTTTGTGTTCTTTAAAGCCTAAAAGTGATTTGTTGATAGTAATCTTAGGAGTTCTAGCCTTAGAAATAGGAATAATTAAAACCGTGTTAGGTTTCAACTCTTTCTTTACTTCAGGATTAAGCTGATAAATATCAAAAGGTGTCACTAAATAACGCTTTGCAATATCTTCAATTGTTTCTCCTGTTTTAACTTGGTGTGTGCTAAAGTTTTGAGCATAAACTGCGTTAAAACTAAATGTTAAAACCAAAATAAGTACTAATAAAACTCTCTTCATATTGTTTTCTGTGCTCTATAAATATAGTAAAACCTAACCACTTTATAATATACGCTTCATTCTTAAAAAAAGTTTAAAACCAACCCTTTTAATCTTAGTAGCATATAACATGCCAAATTTTATTTGGGCGTTACCACTAGGGTCGGGCTATTCGCTACAAGTCCTCGGTCGTGCCTCCCTGTGGGCTTTTATTCATGCTTTTCTATTTTATATTAATGAATTCATGAACATAAATGTTTCACTAATATCCCTAACGCGGGCAAACCTGCAAAAACCTGTTTATCAAATTATTCCCACTCTATGGTTGCAGGTGGTTTCGAACTAATATCGTAAACTACTCTATTAACGCCTTTTACTTTATTTATTATATCGTTTGATGTTTTTTGAAGAAACTCGTATGGTAGATTTACCCAATCGGCAGTCATTCCATCAGTGCTTTCAACCGCTCTAAGTGCTACACATTTTTCGTAGGTACGCTCATCTCCCATTACACCAACACTATTTACTGGTAATAACATAGCACCTGCTTGCCAAACTTTATCGTATAGCCCCCATTCTTTCAAACCATTTATAAAAATAGCATCAACATCTTGCAAAATACGTACTTTTTCAGCTGTAATATCACCTAAAATACGAATGCCTAATCCTGGTCCTGGAAATGGATGACGTCCTAATAATTCAGGATCAATACCCAAAGTAGCTCCAACGCGCCTTACCTCATCTTTAAATATCGCACGCAATGGTTCTACTATTTTAAGTTTCATAAAATCTGGTAAACCGCCCACATTATGGTGACTTTTTATAGTAGCCGATGGCCCTCCTGTTGCCGATACACTTTCTATAACATCAGGATAAATAGTACCCTGTGCCAACCAAGAAACATCTTCAATTTTATGAGCTTCATCGTCAAAAACTTCAATAAAAGAATTTCCAATCGCTTTTCGTTTTAATTCTGGATCCTCAATACCAGCCAAGGCTTCAAGAAAACGTGCCGATGCATTAACACCTTTTACATTAAGTCCCATGCCTTCATATTGATTTAATACATTCTCAAATTCGTTTTTACGAAGTAATCCATTATTAACGAAAATACAATATAGGTTTTTCCCAATAGCTTTATTCAATAAAACCGCCGCCACTGTTGAGTCAACACCACCAGAAAGACCTAAAACAACTTTATCATTACCTACCTTCTCTTTAATAGCTTCTACAGTTTCTTCAACAAATGAATCTGGTGTCCAATCTTGATGTAAACCAGCAATACTAACAAGAAAATTTTCTAAAAGTTGCTTGCCATCGGTAGTATGATATACTTCCGGATGAAATTGAATGGCATAGGTTTCTTCACCATCAATTCTATACGCTGCATTTTCAACATCGTGTGTACTCGCAATTAGCACACCGTTTGTTGGTAACTTTTTGATGGTATCACTATGGCTCATCCAAACCTGACTTCCGGTGTGGATATGCGCAAAGAATGGCTCGTTGCTTTTAATAAAAGATAAATTAGCACGACCATATTCTCTAGTATTAGATGGTGCTACCTCTCCACCCGAAAAATGAGCCAAATACTGTGCGCCGTAACAAACAGCAAGCAAAGGCTTTTGTCCTCTAATCTGTGATAAATCTGGATGCAATGCATCTTCACCTCTCACAGAATTCGGGCTACCAGAAAGTATCACCGCTTTATACTCTGCTAGGTTTATTGGAATTTTATTGAATGGGTGTATTTCGGAGTATATGTTGAGTTCTCTAACTCTACGGGCAATAAGCTGAGTGTATTGCGATCCGAAGTCTAAAATAAGTACCTTGTCATGTTGCATGCGCAAAAATAGGAATTGATTTTATATTGAGGAATTAGGATTCGTTCTTTTTTTAACAATTTTTAAACCATAGAATCTAAAATCATTTCAATATCCTTTTCTGTGGTATCTGGATTAATAAAACAAAATCTAGAAACCGTTTCGAAAGTATCGCCCGTTTTCCATTTTGTAGGTGTAACCAATGCAAATCCTTTTTCATGATTCTCGTAGGTCCAATGTGTATAATCTTCGGGGTTCCATCCTATTCTTCTATATAAAACACAAGATAAACTTGGTTCTCTAACCAACTCTACATGAGGTAGTTTTTTAATTATTTTACCAGCCATTTGAGCCAGTTCTATACCTCTTTCAACAGCTTCCTTATAGCGATCTGTTCCGTGGGTAGCTAATGAAAACCATAATGGTAACCCTCTAACGCGGCGTGTTAACTGTATTTGATAGTCGGCTGGATTAAAACCATGCGCGCCTTCGTCTTTAAAAATTTCTAAATACGATCCTTCTTGAGAGTGTGCTTTTTTGGCTAATTCAGGTTTTTTGTAAATAACCGAACCACAATCATATGGAGAAAACATCCATTTATGCGGATCTATAGTAATACTATCTGCTTTTTCAATACCATTAAATAAGTGGCGAACAGAATCTGCTACTAAAGCGCCACCACCATAAGCTGCATCAACATGAAACCATAAGTTTTCGTTTGCACAAACCGCAGCAATCCCTTGTAAATCATCAATTATTCCAGCGTTTGTTGTGCCTCCTGTTGCAACAACTGCAAATAATCTTTTTCTTTGATGTATCGTTAAATTATCAATAGCTTCTTGCAACTCGGTACCTAATAATTGATCTTCAGTATCTACCAAAATTACATCGGCATCAATAACTTTTGCCATGGCTTTTATTGATGAATGCGCTCCTATAGATGTTATAATCAATCCTTTTTCACCTCTAAAATCATCATTTTCCCTCCAGTGCTCTCGAGCTGTTACCATGGCCGATAAATTCGCTGCAGTACCACCGCTTGTAAAAACTCCAAAAGCACCTTGAGGCATTCCTGTGAGAGATACCATCCAGTGCATCGCTTCGTTTTCGCAAAATATGCCTCCCGCGCCTTCCATCCAATACGCACCATGAATGCTAGAAGCCGATGTAACTAAATCGAACATAATAGCTGCTCTTGTAGGCGCTGCCGGTACGAATGCTAAATGACGCGGATGATCTATAGGTACATTAGCTTTCATTAAATGCTCTTTCCATAGGTTAAAAGCAAATTCTCCCCCAATTCCTTTCGCTGTGATAGTTTCTCCCACGATTGATTTTAATTCAAATTCACTCTTAGGTTTACCTATTTCTCGCTCAGTAGCCGAAATTCTATCTATGGTATATTTCATAACATCCATGGTCATTTCAACTAAATCTATATCTATTTTGTGCATACGCTTTAATACTTCATTATTAAGAACTCACTTTTTAAAGGTTCTAAATTTTTGATTAACATCGCTATCAATAATTCACCATAATCCAAATAAAACTCCGAAAAATTAGCATTCCGCTCTTGTAAACTTCCATTTGGGAAGAGCTCGTTTTTAATTTTTATCATTCTTTCAACCTCATCAGAAAGTTTTCTTTTTTGAGCTTTTAATAAACGTTTTTCTAAAACATCTAAACCTTTAAGCTGTTTCACCTCTTGAGCTTTTACAGCACCTAAAAAGGATTTATCCGTTTGTTTAGCCAATTTATATAAGTCTTCAAATTGCTTTACTAAATGCTCTTTCTGAGTTGAAAAATCGATGTCTACATTAGAAATTTCCCTTACCTTTTTATTAATAAAAGCGTCTCGCTTTAAAAAAATGTCTTCAGCAGAAACATTTAATTTTTCAAGTTTTTTATGTTGACTTTCAGATTGAATTAAAACAGAATTACGCAATAATAATATGGGAAAAGGTATTTTTACTTCATCAAAAAATTGCTTTAACTGAAACCAATACGCTAACTCTCCTCCTCCTCCAATATAGCATAAGTTTGGTAAAATAACTTCTTGATATAACGGCCTCAAAATTACATTTGGTGAAAACCGCTCAGGAAATTTAGCGACTTCTTGTAATATTTCATCTTTGCCCCAAACAATATCAGTATTTAAAACTTTAAATATGCTATTATCAAAAACGATACGCTCTCTTAAGTTTTCTTTTAAATAGAATAAATTAATTTCACGTGGATTAACTTGAATTTTATAGGCTTCAGAAATCTTCGAAAGTACTTCGTTAGTTTTTGAAACCTGTTTAAAAGATGTTTGATTTATGAGCTCTTCTTCAATATATGGAATAAATAAACGCTTCAATTTAGGTTCATTAGCGTCAATAATGACCAATCCGTAATCTTTAAATAATTCGTTTGCTAAATATCGTGTGGCATCGGCAAGATTATCATGATGTAAATAAGCCTGCTGAAACATTTTTTTCAATTCTTCGGCTTGAGAAGAAGTTCCTAGCACCTGTGATAACAACTCATAAACCTCATTTAAACCTTCCGTATTCAATTCACCTACAGCGCCTTTGGCCTTTCTATTCCATTGAAATTTTCTGCCTTTAAGATTGAAGTAATTTATTTCATCAAAATCATGATCTTCAGTTGCCATCCAATAAACTGGCACAAAATTATATTCAGGATGTCTTTCTTTTAGTGCCTTTGAAAGATTTATTGTTGAAACTATTTTATAAAGAAAGTATAACGGACCGGTAAATAAGTTGAGTTGATGCCCGGTTGTAATTGTGAACGTGTTATCTAAACTAAGACTTTCAATATATTGAAGTGTGATTTCTGAAGTATCTATTTCATTATACTGCTGTTTTAAAACATTTACCAATACATCGCGAGATTCTTTTTTTATTGTGCTTTTCTTTTCTTCAATTTGTAAATTGAAACTGTCGATATCTGGAAATCGATTGTAGAAAGGTTTTAATACTGATTTTTTATCTAAATAATCACAAATTAAAGGTGAGAAATAACCAGTTTCCTTAAATGGTAAATGTTCTTGCTGCATATAACTAATAAAAACATGTAAATATACAGCTATTCAAAATTCTAATATCTAAAATTTTAGTTAAGAAATAGCTATATGTCCATTGATGTAATATTTGCAGAGACTTAAAATAGGTCGATAAAAACAATCATATTTTCAATATTTATCAGGGTTTTTCAATATCAATTCTTATACTTTTTAATTCTCTCATTATTAATTAATTAAATGTTAATTTATTGGCTTTTTTTTCAAGAATTCATTATCTTATTAACAATAAAAAAAAGATAGTTATGAAAACGTTAAAATTCAACAAATACCTACTAGCTCTTTTTCTTTTAATTGTTGGAGTAAACACCTTATTTGCACAAGATACGGACTTCATTGAATTGGAAGCCAGAGTTATAGATAAAGATACTAAAGACGCTTTAGTATTCGCAGATGTACTTATTTTGGACACAAATATTAGCACGGTTACGAATACTGATGGCGAATTTTTATTAAAAGTACCTCATACCAATTTAGATGGAAGTATTATCATTTCTCACTTAGGTTATGAAAAAAAAGAATTGAAAATTTCATCAATAATGAACAATGAAAAAATTGCGCTTGAACCTGCAATAACAGAATTGGATGAAATTAGTATAAGTCTTGTGACAAAGGATGCGAGAGATTTAGTGGAACGCACCCTCGAGAAAAAAAGCAGTCTTTACAATAACGAAAACTCTGTAATGACCGCATTCTATAGAGAAACTATTAAGAAAAGAAGAAAAAACGCATCGCTTTCTGAAGCTGTTGTTAAAATTCATAAACAGCCTTATAATAATTTTAGAACTGATAATATTGAACTAATAAAAGCCAGAAAGAATACCGATTATTCGAAACTTGATACTCTTGCTTTGAAATTACAAGGTGGACCATTTAGCAATTTATATACTGATATTATAAAATATCCTGAGTTCATTTTTACACCTGAGGACATGCCTAAATATAAATTTAGTTACGGAAAATCTACTAAAATTAACAATCGTCAAATCTATGTTGTGAACTTTAAACAGAAAGAAGACATTGGTATTCCGTTATATTTTGGTAAACTTTACATAGATGCTGAAACTTTAGCGCTAACCAATGCGGTTTATAGTTTAAATGTTTCAAATAGAGAATTATCAAGTAGAATGTATGTTAGAAAAAAACCTAGAAAGGTAGATGTCTATCCGACAGAAGCAAAATATCGAGTTAATTATAGAACAACAAATGGCAAATGGCAATACGCTTACAGCAATATTTCTTTAACTTTTAAAGTGAATTGGAAAGGTAAGTTATTCAATTCTACTTATACTTTAAATAGTGAAATGGCAATAACAGATTGGCAAATTCAAGATACAAAACTTGCTAAAAAAAGAAGTAACTTAATTACGCCTTCAACGATTATTAGCGAAAAAGCATCAGGCTTTTCAGATCCACGATTTTGGGGAGCATATAATATTATTGAGCCAGAAAAATCAATTGAATCGGCAATTAAAAAAATTCAGAAGCAGTTAAAGCGAACTTAAAAATATTAAACTTTAATGAATTGCTAGATTAACAAGAATAGGTTCATGATCTGATAATTTTAGCTTAAAATTTTCATGTGAGTGTACTTCAATATCTTTATCAACCAAAATGTAATCTATTCTAATTGGATAATTAAGTCTGGGATAAGTCCCACCAAATCCTCGTCCTGATTCTATAAATGAATCAAACATATTATGTGATAATTTTCTATAAGTATTTGAATACTGTGTGGCATTAAAATCGCCTACAAAAATTACTTTTCCTTTAAATGCATTAGCGTGCTTAATAATTATTTTTGCCTGTTCTTCTTGCATAATTTGAACCTTCTCAACCCTATTAGTGAGTTTAAAAATTCCTGACAGGTTTAAATCGGAATTTCTTGGTCGTAATTTAAAAGATTCAAGATGAATATTATAAACCCTAACAATCTTACCATTGAACTTAATATCTGCATAAATTGCTTGATTTCTAGAATCAGGAAAATCAATATATCCTTTATTAACTATAGGGAACTTAGAAAACATAGCCATTACAGATTTTCCTGAGGTAACTAAATTAGTTTTAAACCAAAATGGATAATCTTTAAACGGTTTATATTTTATTGCTGAGAATTCTTGGAAGCAAACAATATCCGGTTCTCTTTTAATTATAAAATCTGCTATCTTATCATCCCCTTCTCGATTTCCATCTTTACCATCATATTTAAAACCATTTGCGTTATAACTTAAAATTGATAAATTATCTGAATTTATTGATTCTTTCAAAGAATTAAACTGTACAAACGAATCAAAAAAGAAGAAATAAACTATAACAGATAAAATTGAAAGTAAAAAAAATTTATTTCGTGTAATCAACCAAAAAACTCCGAGTATTACATTTAATGTAAAGAGAAAAGGTATAATTAGAGAAAACACAAAAGCTAAAAAACCGTTATAACAGGAAACTATTACACACCCAGTCATCAAAAACAAACTAGGTATTAAAGTCATTGTGCGACCTATATCTCGCCAAACAAATTTGAGAGTAATAGAATTTAACAAGTTATTATTTTTTAAAATAACGTTATTTGGCCATCATCAGCTTCTAAATCTGGGTCTTTAGAATCTGAATCATTTATAGAAGGATTACTTTTAATTTCAGTTGATACTTCTTTTTCATCAACAACTTCTATTTCATCGGCATGCACTTCTTCAGGTGCATCATATGGCAGTGGTTCAAGTAGATTTACTTGATTTACTTTTTCTTTTGTTAATTGATTACCTAATGCGTTAATACCTTTAATTGAAATAAACTCCTCTAAATTGAATTCTAAATTCTCCTTTCGGTCTTTACCTCGTTCTTTAGCAAAAACGACTTCGGCCATGGGTCTCCAGTCTGTTGAAACAATTTCTAATTGAGAATTTGGATGCTCTGAAATGAAGCTTTCTTCTTTCCCTTCCTGTTCTATTAAAAAACGCTTAACATAATACAATTCTTTTTCACCATTAAAGTAAATAGCAGAAATAGGCTTCTTAGGCACCCACTTTTCAAGAACAATCATGTCGTCATCAAAGTGCATTGTAACTTCAGGCGTCACTGTTTTAATTATTCCAGATTGTGTTATAATTAATAGTTTATCTTCGCCTCTAAATTCACCAATGAGCTCTCCTCTTCCGTCTACATTAAGACGTTGAACAGTTTCATCATACCAAATTTTTCGAGGTTTTAAAGTAGAAACTCCTTTTTCTTTTAATTCAATTCTCTTAACAGAGTATTTAGTCACTAAATTTCCTTTAGAAACGCGACCTTTAATAATTATATCTGCGAAATCTATATCCCACTTTAGTTTCTTAATACTTCCTGCTTGACGTAAATTAACCGTGACAACCTCAGCTTCACCATTCGGGTTTGCCGAAAAATATAAAACTGAAGATCCTTTACTTCCATTTGTTAAATCATACTCTCTATCTCTAGTGACTCCTGTAACAGCAAAACGCTTTATGTATGAAGGCCCCTTTCTTCCATCACGATAAATCATATTATAAATAGTACGTTTATCTTTCTTCTTAAATACGGCGACGTGTAAAATATCTTTACCAACAAACGTTTTTGAATCTACTTTTGTAACCATCATTTTCCCTTCGGCAGTAAACACAATAATATCGTCTATATCACTACAATCGCAAACATATTCATCGCGCTTTAATGATGTTCCTATAAAGCCTTCTTCTCGATTAACGTAAAGTTTCGTATTTCTAATAACAACTTTAGTAGCATCAACATCATCAAATATTTTTATTTCTGTTTTGCGCTCTTTACCTGCACTATACTCCTTTTTTAGCCTAGTAAAGTACGCAATTGCATAATCTATTAAATTTGCTAAATGATGTTTTACTTCAGCAATTTGATCTTCAAGCGCATCTATTTTTTGTTGTGCTTTATCAATATCAAATTTAGAAATACGCTTGATTCTAATTTCAGTTAAACGCACAATATCGTCTTCAGTTATAGCGCGTTTTAAATGTTTAATGTGTGGCTGAAGTCCTTTATCAATGGCTTTTATAACGCCCTCCCAGGTTTCTTCTTCTTCAATATCACGATAAATTCTTTTCTCTATAAAAATTCGTTCTAAAGAAGCGAAATGCCACTGCTCTTCATACTCAGATAATTTAATTTCTAGTTCTTGCTTTAGAAGTTGCACCGTGTTGTCTGTTGAACGACGAAGCATTTCAGTTACGCCAACAAACAGTGGTTTATTGTCCTCAATAACACAACCAAGAGGTGAAATTGACGATTCGCAGCTCGTAAACGCATACAATGCATCAATAGTTTTATCTGGTGATAAACCGGAAGGTAAATGAATTAAAATTTCAACTTCGGCAGCCGTATTATCTTCAATTTTTTTTATCTTGATTTTACCCTTATCATTGGCTTTTAAAATCGAATCAATAAGAGAAGATGTTGTTGTACCAAAAGGAATTTCAGTAATTACCAGTGTATTTTTATCTAATTGAGAAACTTTGGCACGAACACGTACTTTCCCCCCACGTAAACCATCATTATAATTTGAAAAATCTGCTTCTCCACCAGTAGGGAAATCTGGTAAAATGGTAAATCGTTTTCCCTGTAAGTGTTTTATTGAAGCATCAATAAGTTCAATAAAATTATGTGGTAATATTTTCGTTGAAAGTCCAACTGCAATCCCTTCACCTCCTTGCGCCAGTAACAATGGAAACATGACAGGCAAGTTAATTGGCTCTTTTCTTCTCCCGTCATAAGAGGCTTGCCATTCTGTGATTTTCGGATTGTAAACTACATCTAGCGCGAACTTCGATAAACGTGCTTCTATGTAACGTGAAGCTGCAGCACTATCGCCAGTTAAAATGTTACCCCAGTTACCTTGGGTGTCTATTAATAAATCTTTCTGGCCAATTTGAACCATAGCATCAGCTATACTTGCATCACCATGCGGATGGTATTGCATGGTATGACCGACTATATTTGCAACTTTATTATATCGACCATCATCCAAATCTTTCATGGAATGCATGATACGACGCTGTACTGGTTTAAAGCCATCTTCAATGGCAGGAACTGCACGTTCTAATATAACGTAAGACGCATAGTCTAAAAACCAATCTTTAAACATTCCCGTAACTCGGGTTATGGTTTCTTTAGGTTCGTCTTGTCCGTTAATTAACTCGTCGCCGTCTTCAATCATTTAAAAAACCTATTTTTTAGGTGTTCCGTTAAGCATTACTCTTCCTACGTTTCTTAATCTATGTGCTTGCTCACTACTCGTGTGTACGTGCAAATATTTATAAGATCTTTTCGTAAAGTGCGCTTTATCCTTGTTATATAACATTTTAGTTTAGTTTGATTTAATTATTTTATACTTGTATATTTCAAGATATACGATATGTAATACAAATTTAAGATATTTTATCACATTAATTTTAACTTTAAACTAGTTTATAATTAGGTCTATTTATCTAAAAATGTACATAAACATAAAACTATTCTACAATATCTAATTCTACTTTTAAATTATCTATAATAAATTCCTGTCTGGTAGGTGTATTTTTACCCATATAGAAAGAAAGTAACTCTTCAATAGACATTCCCTCTTCTAACATCACAGGATCTAACCGAATATTATCTCCAATAAAATGTTTAAATTCATCAGGTGAAATTTCACCTAATCCTTTAAATCGCGTTATTTCAGGCTTCGGTTTCAGTTTTTCAATAGCATCTCTTCGTTCTTCTTCAGAATAGCAATAAATAGTTTCTTTTTTATTTCTAACTCTAAATAATGGGGTTTGTAAAATATACAAGTGCCCTTCTTTAATTACCTCTGGAAAAAATTGTAAAAAGAACGTTATGAGCAATAACCGAATATGCATTCCATCGACATCTGCATCTGTTGCAATTACTACGTTATTATAACGTAAGTCTTCAAGTGATTCTTCAATATTTAAAGCCGCCTGTAACAGGTTAAACTCTTCGTTTTCATACACTATTTTTTTACTTAATCCGTAGCAGTTTAATGGCTTTCCTTTTAAACTAAATACCGCTTGAGTATTTACATCACGAGATTTTGTAATACTACCAGATGCCGAATCACCCTCTGTTATAAATAACGTGGTTTCTAGATTTCTTTCATTTTTGGTGTCACCGAAATGCACCCGACAATCGCGTAATTTTTTATTATGAAGGCTCGCCTTTTTAGCTCTATCTTTTGCTAATTTTCTAATACCCGATAATTCTTTGCGCTCGCGTTCTGCTTGAAGAATTTTACGTTGTATTTTTTCAGCTGTATCTGGATTTTTATGAAGATAATTATCTAGATAGGTCTTTAAAAAATCATTGATATAGGTTCTAACGGTAGGCAAATCGCCTCCCATATCTGTTGAACCTAGCTTTGTTTTAGTTTGACTCTCAAAAACAGGTTCCATCACTTTTATAGCGATTGCGCTTACTATAGATTTTCTAATATCTGAAGCATCGTAATTTTTACCATAAAATTCGCGAATGGTTCTCACAAAAGCCTCTCTGAAAGCATTTAAATGTGTTCCGCCTTGTGTGGTGTTTTGCCCGTTTACAAACGAATGATATTCCTCGCTATATTGGGTTTTACTATGTGTTAAAGCTATTTCAATATCATCACCTCTTAAATGAATAATAGGATATAATCTATCGGATTCATTAATATTTTCACTCAACAAATCTTTCAATCCGTGTTCGCTAAAATATTTTTCACCATTAAAAACTATGGTTAACCCTGGATTTAGGTATACATAGTTTTTTATCATTTTAACTATGTACTCATTTCTGTATTTATAGTTTTTAAAAATAACTTCATCTGGGACGAAGGACACTTTAGTACCTTTTCTACGTGAAGTGTCTTCTAATAAATCTTTATTAATGAGGTTACCTTGTTCAAACTCTGCTGAAGCAGATTTACTATCACGTGTAGACTCTACTCTAAAAAATGAAGAAAGCGCATTAACTGCTTTAGTACCAACACCATTTAATCCAACCGACTTTTTAAATGCTTTTGAATCATATTTTCCTCCGGTATTCATTTTAGAAACCACATCAACTACTTTTCCTAAAGGAATGCCTCGTCCGTAATCTCTAACAATGACTTTATTGCCTTGAATTGAAATTTCTATAGTTTTACCAGCTCCCATAACAAACTCATCTATGGAGTTGTCTAAAACTTCTTTAAGTAGAATATAAATACCATCGTCTGGTGACGACCCATCACCAAGTTTACCAATATACATCCCAGGGCGCATACGAATATGCTCCTTCCAGTCTAGAGAACGTATATTATCTTCGGTATAATTGGTCTGTTCAAGCATAAATAGGTTGTGATTTTAATACTTTCTAAACACAAAAGTATAAGATAGCACGCTAATATAGCACAACCTTTCAAAAAATAAAACCGCAGCGTTACAAAGTAATTAACAATAAAAGTAAATATTGTTGAGAACGTTAAAAATACGACTACTAGTCTGCAAATGGTTATTATTTTTAAACTAATTTACCGATTTAGAACTAGTTTAAATTATTTATCAAGTTGCTTTTCTAGTCGACACTAATAAAATACCAATAATTACCACCAAGGCACCAAAAAGTTGCAACCAAGTTAAAACCTCGTTTAAGAATACGGCTGCCAAAATTATCGTAGATATTGGACCAATACCAGCTAAAATGGCAAAGTTTGAGGAATTAATCATTTTAATTGAGGCAGAAACTAAAAATGAAGGTATAACCGTTGCAAAACATGCAATTAAGAATCCTAAACCATAGACCTCCCACGAAAAACTAAAAATATCCATTTCATTAATCAAACCGTAATGTATGAAGACGCAGACACATGAAACTATCATAGCATACGCAGTAAATTTCATTACTCCAAATTTTGGGATTAACCATCCGCTACCAACCAAATACGACGCATAAGTAATGGCGCTAAGCAAAATAAAAAAACCTCCTAAATAGGTATCTGAACCAGAAATAGCAACCTCATCTGAAAACGCAATAACAATACCCAAATACGTTAATATTATGGCAATAATTTGAATTTTAGTAATTGCTTTTTTTAAGAATATTCTATTAAAAAGTAATACAATCGTGGGGTATAGAAAAAGAATAATACGCTCTAAACTTGCTTTGATATATGTTAATCCTACAAAGTCGAAATAACTAGCTAAATAATAACCTACTAAACCGAAAAATACAAGCCATACATAGTCTTTTGCTTCTACCAAAGCATCAGAATTTTGGTTTCTATACCAATAAGCAATTACAAGATAAAATGGAAAGGAAAATAACATGCGGAGCAGTAAAACACTAATAGCATCAATATTATAGTTGTATGCCAACTTGACCATGACCGCTTTAGAAGAAAATAAAACGATTCCTAAAACCCCAAGAGCTACGCCATACCAAAATTGTTTATCGAGATGCATTGAACGAAAGTAGATTTGATTTTTTCGTTTTAAACCTCGAGAAATAATTTATTACGATGTTCAGTGTTGTTTATGGTAATAAAAATTGCAAAATAACTCAAATACTGAATAGAAAAATGACTTAGTAAGAACACCTGCGTTAGGGATTGTAGTGGATAGCCCACAGCGGAGGCACGACGCGAGGACTTGGAACGGAAAGCCCGACCCAAAGGGTAACGCCAATAAAATAATTTTATACGTTGAACAAGAAGTGCATGACATCGCCATCTTTTACGATGTAGTTTTTACCTTCAACACGCATTTTACCAGCTTCTTTTACTTTAGCTTCACTTCCGTAGCTTACGTAATCGTTATATGCGATAACTTCTGCACGAATAAAGCCTTTTTCGAAATCGGTATGAATAACGCCTGCTGCTTGCGGTGCAGTGGCACCAATATCTACAGTCCAAGCACGAACTTCCTTCACTCCTGCTGTAAAATAGGTTTGCTGATTAAGTAATTTATAAGCAGAACGAATTAATTTTGCAGAACCGGGTTCGTCTAAGCCAATATCTTGTAAAAACATTTGTCGCTCTTCGTAATCATCTAGCTCATTGATGTCTGCTTCTGTTCCTACTGCAAGCACTAAAACCTCTGCACTTTCGTCTTTTACAGCCTCTTTGACTTGGTCTACATAAGCATTTCCTGAAACCGCAGCGCCTTCATCTACATTACAAACGTACATTACGGGCTTATCGGTTATAAACTGTGACGGCTTTACAAAATCTTCGTAATCATCCTCACTAAACTCTAATGCTCTAACGGAAGTTCCTGATTCTAATCCAGCCTTTATTTGTAATAAAACAGCTTCTTCTTTCTGAGCGTCTTTATTACCTGTTTTAGCAGCACGTTTTACTTTATCGAGTTTCTTTTCAACAGTTTCTAAATCTTTAAGTTGTAATTCCATATCGATAGTTTCTTTATCGCGAATAGGATTTACATTACCATCAACATGTACAATATTATCGTTATCAAAGCATCTTAATACATGAAGGATGGCATCGGTCTCACGAATATTGGCTAAAAACTGATTTCCTAATCCTTCTCCTTTACTAGCGCCTTTCACTAATCCGGCAATATCAACAATTTCGACAGTTGCAGGCACAACACGCTCTGGGTTAACCAAAGATTCCAATTTCTCCAAACGTGGATCTGGTACATTTACCACACCAATATTAGGCTCTATTGTACAAAACGGAAAATTTGCACTTTGTGCTTTTGCATTCGATAAACAATTAAATAAAGTCGATTTCCCTACGTTTGGCAATCCTACAATACCTGCTTTCATAATTACTTTAATTTTGCGAGTGCAAATGTAGTTAATTAGATGAATTAGATTTATACATTATTAGGAATATTTAAATTCTTACTCAAGGCAAAAAAAAATCCTAAGTGTTTGCTTAGGATTTTTTAAAATATATTTTTTAGCCATTTTTAACCGTCAGGGTGCATAAAGCGTTGTTTAGCTAATAATTCTTCTTCGGTTTCAACATGGTCTTCATCAGGTACACAACAGTCTACAGGACAAACTGCAGCACATTGTGGCTCGTCGTGAAACCCTTTACATTCTGTACACTTATCTGGAACAATGTAATACAACTCATCGCTTATCGGTTCTTGAGCTTCATCAGCATCAACTTCAGTACCATTAGTTAGTACAACTTTACCATCTAAACTCGTACCATCTTTATAGCGCCAATCATCTGCACCTTCATATATTGCTGTATTAGGACACTCAGGTTCGCATGCCCCACAATTTATACATTCGTCTGTTATTATAATTGCCATAGTAATTTTTTATCTTTTAAAGTTTAAGAACTCTGCATAGAATCCTTAAATTTGCAGTTGCAAAAATAAAGCCAAAACCATTCATAACCAAATTCAGAATGCAATTACAGGAAAGAATTAACGCTTTTGTAAAATTAGGAGATTTTTTAAGGCAATTTTCTAATGAAGTTATCTCAAAAGCAGATAATGTTGAACACAACGAGGTATTCTTTGATGGCTTTAAACACCAGATAAAACTGGCACAAGAACATAATGGGTGGTTTACCGCCGAAAATATTAGGTTCGCATTAAAATCATGGGCAGATGCTTTAACCCTAACTATTTTAGAAGCCTGGTTAAATCCTTATGCCATAGAGAACGTGTCTCCAAAACAAGTAGCAATAATAATGGCGGGGAATATTCCGCTTGTGGGTTTTCACGATTTTCTATCGGTACTTATTACGGGGCATAAAGTCTTAGTCAAACAATCTTCTAACGATAAACATTTACTTCCTTTTTTAGCGAAATATATAGAATATGTAGAACCTAAATTTAATGGTGCTATTTCTTTTACTGAAGCGAAAGTTGAAAATTTTGATGCCGTAATAGCAACTGGCAGTAACAATACAGCACGATATTTTGAATATTATTTTAAAAACAAGCCATCTATTATTAGAAACAACAGAAACTCAGTTGCTGTATTAACAGGAAATGAAACACCGCAGGATTTAAAAAATCTCTCCGAAGACATATTTAGATATTACGGATTAGGCTGTAGAAATGTTTCTAAACTCTATGTGCCAAAAGGCTATAAATTTGATGCCTTTTTTGAAGGTATTTATCATTGGCATCCTATTGTGGAAAAAGCAAAATATGCCAATAACTACGACTATAATAAAGCGGTGTATTTAATGAGCGAATTTGATATGCTTGAGAACGGATTTTTTATGATTAAAGAAGATGAAAGTTTTGCTTCTCCAATAGCGACGTTGTTTTATGAATATTATGACTCAACTGAAAATTTAAAAACAGAACTTGAAGCTAAAAAAAATCAAATACAGTGTATTGTTTCTAGAGGATTTATTGAAAATGAAATTGCTTTTGGACACACTCAAAAACCAGAACTTTGGGATTATGCGGATAGTGTAGATTCTATTGAATTTTTGTTAGCAATTTCTTGAAAAAATTATTGATTTAATAACACAAAATACCTAATTAATTAGCAACTTTGCATCTTAATTTTTTATCACTCAAAATGAAAAAACACAACTTTAGCGCAGGCCCTAGTATTTTACCACAAGAAGTCTTATTAAAAGCTTCTGAAGCGGTAATTGATTATAATAACACTGGTTTATCTTTAATTGAAATATCACACAGAAGTAAAGATTTTGTTGATATTATGGAAAAAGCAAGAGCTTTAGTTTTAGAGTTACTTGGTTTAGAAGGTAAAGGATATAAAGCATTATTTTTACAAGGCGGTGCTAGTACACAGTTTTTAATGGTAGCCATGAATCTTTTGGAAAAAAGAGCTGGATACTTAAATACGGGTGCATGGAGTGAGAAGGCTATAAAAGAAGCCCAAATGTTAGATGATATTTATCAAGTGGCTTCATCTAAAGATGCTAACTTTAATTATATCCCTAAAGGTTATACAATTCCTGAAGATTATGATTATTTTCACTGTACTTCAAACAATACCATTGTTGGAACACAGTTAAAATCATTTCCAAACTCACCAATACCTATGGTGTGCGATATGAGTAGTGATATATTTTCACGTCAGTTAGATTTTTCTCAATTTGGTATTATTTACGCCGGAGCTCAAAAAAATATGGGTCCTGCAGGAACAACTCTTGTGGTAGTAAAAGAAGATATTCTTGGAAAAGTATCTCGTAAAATTCCTTCTATCATGGATTACAAAAAACACATTGGTAGTGGCAGTATGCTTAACACGCCTCCTGTTTTTGCAGTTTATACGTCTATGTTAACTTTAGAATGGTTAAAAGGTCTTGGTGGTATTGCAGCAGTTGAAGAAGAAAATGAAAAGAAAGCGCGTTTAATGTATTCTGAAATAGATTTGAACCCATTATTTAAAGGATTCGCTGCTAAAGAAGATCGTTCTTACATGAATGCTACGTTCACCTTAGAAAACGAAAACTTAAAAGAAACTTTCGAATCTATGCTGAAAGAAGCGGGTATTAGTGGCGTAAACGGACACAGAAGTGTTGGTGGATACAGAGCTTCAATGTACAATGCATTACCAATTGATAGTGTAAAAGCGCTTGTAGAAGTCATGAGCGAATTAGAAAGTAAAGCATAATAAATATTACAGTAAGCAGTCTCAATTTATAGTGCTTACTTAGACATAAAAACAAATTATAAATTGAAGTACAGAGGTAATAGTAATTTCAACTTTACACTCTTAAACTTTAACATTAAACATAAAAAATGAAAGTATTAGCAAACGACGGAATTTCTCAAAGCGGAATTGATGCCTTAGATAAAGCTGGTTTCGATGTTATCACAACCACAGTGGCTCAAGAACAATTGATTAATTATATAAACGAAAAAGACATCGCTGTTTTATTAGTTAGAAGTGCAACAACAGTAAGAAAAGATTTAATTGACGCTTGTCCAGGTTTGAAAATAATTGGCCGTGGTGGCGTTGGTATGGATAACATCGATGTTGAATATGCAAGAGAAAAAGGTTTAAAAGTAATTAACACACCTGCAGCCTCTTCACACTCAGTTGCTGAATTGGTATTCGGGCACTTTTATGGTTTAGCACGTTTTTTACATAACTCCAACAGAGATATGCCTTTAGAAGGAGATAGCAACTTCAAAGGACTAAAAAAAGCATATGCAAAAGGTACTGAGCTTAAAGGAAAAACCTTGGGTGTTTTAGGGTTTGGTCGTATTGGTCAAGCTACAGCTAAAGTAGCACTTGGTGTTGGAATGAAAGTAGTCGCTTTTGATCCGTTTTTAGCAGAAGCAGATTTAGAGTTAGAATTTTTTGATGGTCAAAAAGTAAACTTCAATATTAAAACAATTTCTAAAGAAGACGTTTTAAAACAATCAGATTTTATCTCACTTCATGTGCCAGCTCAAAAAGACTACGTAATTGATGAAGCAGAGTTTAACATGATGAAAGATGGTGTGATTATAGCTAATGCTGCGCGAGGCGGTGTGGTAAATGAAGTTGCATTAGTAAAAGCCATTGAAAGCGGGAAAGTTGCTAGAGCAGCTTTAGATGTTTTTGAAAAAGAACCTAAACCAGAAATGCAATTATTAATGAATCCTGCTTTATCTCTAACACCTCATACCGGTGCTGCAACTAATGAAGCACAAGATAGAATTGGTACAGAATTAGCATCACAAATTATTAATATCTTAGGATAGATTAATAAAATTGTGACTAATTAAAGATTAATGAGTCCTAACTATAGCAGTTGGGGCTTTTTTTGTACATTCAACTTCAATTTTTCAAATTATATTAATCAATAACAATTATAAAATCATGTCTGGAATTTTAGATTTATTAAACAGTGACCTAGGAAAAACATTAATTAACGGCGTTTCTAGTCAAACAAAACAACCTCAAAATAAAACACAAGATGTTTTAACAATGGCTTTGCCAGTTTTAATGCAAGCCATGAGACGTAATGCATCAACTCCTCAAGGAGCAGAAGGCTTATTAAGTGCTTTAAACAGTAAGCACGACGGAAGTATACTTGATAATTTAGGTGGACTTTTTAGTGGAGGTGTTGATCAAAATGTGATGTCCGACGGTGAGAAAATCCTTGGACATGTATTAGGTAATAAACAACGTAACGTACAGAATACTTTAGGTGCTAAAGCAGGAATGGACGCTGATTCTGTTGCGCAAATACTAAAAGTTGCGGCACCAATTTTAATGGGTGTATTAGGTAAACAAACCAGACAAAATAATGTGAGTAGTCCAAATGCAATTGATGGATTACTTGGTGGTTTATTAAAGGGTAATTCCCCTCAACAAGAACAAAGCTTTTTAGAATCGATACTTGATGCTGATGGTGATGGTAGTGTTATTGATGATGTTGCTGGCATGGTTTTAGGTGGAAACAAAAAGAAAGGTGGCCTTGGTGGATTACTAGGAGGCTTATTCGGAAGAAAATAATACCAAATCTCTATAAATAGTTAAAAAAGTCAACATTACGTTGGCTTTTTTTTTGTTAAAAACATTTAAAAAGAACGCACTAAGGAATGATTTTTGTAAATTTAATAAGAAAGCTAATACTTTTTACTCACAACAGAATTAGTTTAAGTTTTACTTTTATTAAAATCACAAATTCTGTATTTATTCAAAAAAAATGCCTAAATGCCATGAAAAAAATAAGTTATATCCTTTGCATTTCAATGTTTATTGTAAGCTGCAACACAACTAAAAAAGTGGCAAAAACATCTACAGATGAGCAATTGGAAAGTTTAAAACAAAATGATACTGTAAAAATTGCTAATGACGACATAGAATATGAAATCATGATTATAGAGCCTGGTTTCAATTTTTGGCTTGCTAGTATAGCCAAACAACGCGGTTATTACTCGCAAGAATTCTTAGAAAACAGAAACAATCTTTATGTTATGGAATGGAATCAGCGTGTTTTGCTTCCTCAACAATACAGAACAGATTTATACGAATTACAAATTGATTATCAACAAGGTATAGATTATGGTTATGAAGTTAATTATGTGCTTTACAATTATTTTATATACTTTCAGAGAAAATACAATCAGAGATTAGGACCGTTCATTCCTAGAATTTAAATCTATTTTATTTATTTTTGCATAAAATTGCAACTTTGGAAAAATTAAAAGCCCGTTGGGGCATAGAACATAATTGGCAAATAATCGTTATACTGATAGTATTTGCAGTTACAGGTTCTACGGCATCATACATAGGCAAACCCATACTTTCATTTTTAAATATTACGACTGAAACCTTTTCAAGTTTCGGTTATTGGACCCTACGAATCGTTTTACTTTTTATAGTTTACCAATTTTTGCTGGTGTTTTTTGGGTGGTTATTTGGTCAGTATAAATTTTTCTGGAACTTCGAAAAAAAGATGCTTCGTAGATTAGGTTTAAAACGATTTATAGATTAATGCATCGTATCAAGGAACATATCATTTTTCGTTTACTAACATTTTTGTTGGTAATAGCATTAATGGTACCTTCTACTATTAAATTAATCCATGTTTTTGAGCATCATGAACATGAAATATGTGTTGGTGGAAACACAACTCATATTCATAAAATAGATTTAGATTGTGAGTTTCAAAAATTTCAATTGACAACACATTTTAACCTTCCCGATGTCGATTTTGCGGTTTTTCAACCTAAAAAAATCTCAACATCTATTGAGTCTCAATACTTCTTTTTAAGTAAATATCAACGTTTACATTTTTCCCTCAGGGGTCCTCCTTCATTAGTTTAATAATTTTTACTGAGCTCAACTTTAAGAGCTTTAGCTATTTTTTTTATTAAATAAAATGAACAAATTATATGAAATCATTATTAAACGCATTGCTATTGTTAGCAATCACAAGTATTTACAGTCAAAATACATTTAGTGGTAAAATTACAGACTCTCAAACCTCAGAACCACTATCATTCGTAAATATCTATTTTTCCGATCTTGAAAAAGGCACAGTTACAAATGAAAATGGAGTTTTTCAAATTGAAAATATCCCTACAGGGAAACATCAAATTATTTTTTCTATGATTGGTTACGAAACACAATCAGTTTCAATAAACATCTCAACAGAAACCAAATTTGAAATTAAGTTAATGCCCACCGCCATAGAAATGGAAAGTATTATCATTTCTACACCTTTTCACAAACTACAGAGTGAAAATGTTATGAAGGTGGAACAAAAATCTGTCAAAGAGTTAAAATCCAGCGGTGCAGTAACGCTTGCAGAAGGTATCACCAATATAGCTGGTGTAGAAAGTATTACTACTGGATTAAGTATAGGAAAACCCGTTATTAGAGGGTTAAGTTCAAACAGAGTGCTTGTTTACACTCAAGGCATTCGCTTAGAAAATCAGCAATATGGCGATGAGCATGGTTTAGGCGTAAACGAAACAGGTATTGAAAGTGTAGAAGTTATTAAAGGTCCAGCTTCGTTGTTATATGGAAGTGATGCCCTTGGTGGCGTTTTGTATTTAAACCCAGAGCGTTTTGCAAATACCAATTCGTCTTCAGGCGATTTTGGCGGTAACTATTTTAGTAACACACAAGGTTACAGTACCAATGCAGGTGTTAAAGTTTCAGGAGATGAATTTAAATTTTTATTTAGAGGAAGTTTAGCAGAACATGCTGATTATAAAACGAATGATTACCGTGTAACAAACACACGTTTTAGAGAACAAGATTTAAAAGCTGGTATAGCCTACCATAACAATGCATTTAAAACAGAATTTCGTTATAACGTAAACCAATCTAAACTCGGAATTCCTGAAGACATAGGCATACAGAACACCAACAGAATGCCACTTCTGCCCTACCAAGAAGTTACCAATCATGTGTTTAGTTCAAAATCTACATTGTTTTTTAATGATTCGAAATTAGATATCAGTTTAGGGTATATTTATAACAATAGAAAAGAATTTGAAGAGCATCACCATGACGAGGATGAAGATCATCATGACGAAGATGAGCATGACGAAGATGAACACGAAGAAGAAGAGCATCATGATGAAGCAGATGAAATTCTAGAAGCAGCTTTGAATATGAAACTCTCAACCGCGAGTTACGATGTGAAGTATAGTCTACCTAATCTTGGGAAAGTTGAAACTATTTTTGGAGTTCAAGGCATGAATCAAGTTAATGCTAATTATGGTGAAGAAGCCTTAATACCCAATGCCACAACTAACGATATAGGTGTATTTGCAACATCTCATATTCATTTTGATAAAGCCGATATTCAATTAGGTGCTCGATATGATAATAGACACTTAAATATTGAAAATAGTCTCAACAAAACCTTCAACAGTTTTAATGGCGCCTTAGGGTTTAAAACAAATATCACACCTGCAATAACAACACGAGTTAATTTAGCAACTGGTTTTAGAGCGCCTAATTTATCTGAATTAGCATCCGATGGGTCTCATGGTGGAACCAATCGGTATGAAATTGGAAACATCGATTTAAATAACGAACAAAATTTTCAAACCGATGTGGCATTCGAATTTAAAAATGAACATTTAGAATTATTTGCCAACGGGTTTTATAATACCATAAACGATTACATTTTTTTAGCTCCTACCAGCGAGATTATTGATGAAGACCCCGTTTTCAGGTATGCTCAAGAAGATGCCAAATTATATGGTGGGGAGTTTGGATTGCATTTACATCCACATCCTCTAGATTGGATTCATTTTGAAAGCAGTTTTGCAATGGTAACTGGCAAGCAAGATAATGGTGCGTATTTACCATTAATTCCAGCAAATAATTTAACCAATACCATTAGAGTAGAATTTGAAAATAATTCTATAAACCAAGGCTATGCTTTTATAACCTTACGCTCTACTTTTAACCAGAATAATGTGAGTATTTTTGAAACTCCAACCGGAAGTTATAATTTGCTTAGTGCCGGTTTAGGAGGAAATTTAACCCTTTTTAAAAACGAAGTAAGTTTTAGTCTTTCTGGAACTAACCTAACTAATAAAACTTATATTAATCATTTATCTCGATTAAAACCAGACGGTATTTTTAATATGGGTAGAAATATTAGTCTTGCGTTTACTTATAACCTTTAGGAGAGATAATGGATTATAACATAAATACAAACGAATTTTATGAAATCAAACCTATCGAAAAAAATTACTAACTTCGTTTAACATGTCGTAATAACACGAGGTACTAATTATTTAAAACATTTATATGAAAACTTGGCGTTTTAAAGTAAAAAGTAATCCAGTTGAAATTAGTAAGAAATTAGAATCTTCTCTAGGAGCAGTTAAAGGATTTGTTTTTGATATGAATCAAGACAACAGTGATTCAGTAACATTTAAAGTTCGCAAGCGTATTTTATATGCGTGGTACATGGTATTTCAAAACTGGACTGTTGTTAATGGTAAATTAATAAAATCTAATGCAGAAAATAAAACCAATGTAGAAATTTCATTTCATCAGCACTTTTTAATAACACTAATCATCATGACTCAAATGTTTTTAGGAATAGGTTTATTAGTTGGAATTATTTCAGGAATTAGTAACAATACTTCTATGTATTTTCTTGGAGGCATACTTATAGTTTTAGCAATTGTTATTTGGATCGCAATACAGAAGAAATTTGAAAAAGATATTCTAAAATATAAATCTTTAATTACTCAAATTTTAGAATCTTAGTAATTTTGATTGTTAGACATCAAGTACAACGGTAAAACGAAAGTCTTAAAAACAAAAAGCTACACTTAAACAGTGTAGCTTTTTGTTTTTCTATAATATAGGAATACTACCTAGAATAATTTGGAGATTCCTTTGTAATGGTTACATCATGTGGGTGGCTCTCGTTGATACCACTTGCCGTAATTTTAACAAACTGTCCTGTTTCTTTAAGTGTCTCTATATCTTTTGCACCACAGTAGCCCATGCCAGCGCGTAACCCTCCAATAAACTGGTGGATACTTTCAAATAAATCGCCTTTATATGGAACACGTCCTACAATACCTTCTGGTACTAATTTTTTAATATCATCTTCAACATCTTGGAAGTAGCGGTCTTTACTACCTTGTTTCATGGCTTCAACAGAACCCATTCCTCGATAAGATTTAAACTTTCTGCCTTCGTAAATAATAGTTTCTCCTGGAGATTCTTTTGTTCCTGCTAAAAGGGAACCTAACATAACTGTATCCGCTCCTGCGGCAATGGCTTTAGGAATATCACCTGTGTAACGAATACCACCATCTGCAATCACTGGAACACCTGAGCCTTTTATGGCCGCAGCAACTTCCAACACCGCAGAAAACTGAGGAAACCCAACTCCTGCAACAACACGTGTTGTACAAATAGAACCTGGACCTATACCAACTTTTACAGCATCAGCTCCTGCTTCAACTAGATATTTAGCAGCCGCCCCTGTGGCTATATTACCAACAATGACATCAAGTTTTGGGAATTTAGCTTTAATTTCCTTAAGTACACTTACCACACCTTTGGTATGACCGTGCGCTGTATCGATAACAACGGCATCAACACCAGCTTTAACCAATGCTTCTGCTCTATCAACTGCATCGCCTGTAACGCCAATGGCTGCAGCAACACGTAAACGCCCATATTTATCTTTATTGGCGTTTGGTTTCTGACTTAACTTAGTAATATCTCTAAAGGTTATTAAACCCGACAGTTTAAAATGATCGTCAACAATAAGAAGTTTTTCTATTTTATGTTGTTGAAGAATTTTTTCGGCATCTTGTAATGAAGTGCCTACTGCAGCTGTAACCAGATTTTCACTTGTCATGACCTCAACAATTGGACGTTTGTTATCATGCTCGAAACGTAAATCACGATTGGTTACAATACCTTTTAAAGTTCCTTCTTCATCAACGATTGGAATACCACCAATACTATATTCAGACATATATTTTTTGGCGTGTTTTACTTTCGCTGTCAGAGGTAAAGTTACTGGATCGATAATCATTCCGCTTTCTGCACGTTTTACCTTTTTTACCTTTTGTGCTTGAGCTTCAATAGACATATTTTTATGAAGCACTCCAATACCACCTTCTTGAGCCATGGCAATAGCCATTTTGCTTTCTGTAACCGTATCCATGGCAGCAGAAATAATTGGTACATTAATGGTGATGTTTCGTGTAAACTTTGTTTGAATATTGACTTCGCGCGGAAGTACTTCTGAAAAGGCTGGAACTAATAGAACGTCGTCGTAGGTTAACCCTTCTCCAACTATTTTGTTTTCGTGTGCAGTCATGATGCAATTACAGTTATAATTGCGTGCAAATATACAATTTAAAAATAGATTTTTACACCTATTAATTGTTAAGAAATTAATAAGAGTATTTTTAGGATTTTTTAAACAACTGTTTAAAAATAATGACTGTTGAAGTTGTAAATGTAATAGTCATTAAAAAGCCCGAAAACATCACAATATACTTCATCCAGAGGACACCTATCCATAACAAATATAGTCCGCCAAAAGTTAAAAGTACTGAAACGAATGGTTCTATAATAAGAAACAATTTTAGCTTTCTGTTGAGTTTAGTTATTGAAACAAGTCCGCCAACTAAAAAGAAAATAATGGACATGGATAAAATATGGTTATGTACCAAGGTTAGCATTTCTTGATCGCTTTTTTTGAAACGCATAACCTCTGCGTTTTCATCGTCTTCATTTCCTAAATAATGCTCTTCTATACCGTTCGGGTTAGCTGAAGAGGTTTCGCCTACAAATAATAAACCCGTATAAAAACCAATACTTAATAGGATTACAAATGCACCGATTAACAATTTAATCTCTTTAGGAAGCGTAATTATTAATCCGTTTAGTTGCATTTACAGAATGTTTTGGCTTTGAAGTATTTGAATAGATTTTAATAAATCGTTCATAGCGTTCGTCATGGAACGCACAGAAATGGTTGCCCCAGAAATGGCCATAATATTATCGCCATGTTTTAGTTGGTCGCCACCTTTTTTACCTATAAACTGTTTTAACCAGCGTGTACTTCCTATCTCGCCTCCATACTCTTCGCGATACATGAGTACTTTTGATTTTAAAACTATTAAATCTTTATCGAGCAGCACTAAATAATCATAAAGAGCTGTTTTACTTGGTGCTTGTGATAAATAGGCGTATCCTAAAAGTTTGTTATCGGCCTCAATTTTAAAGAGGTTATTTTCTTCGAATTTTGAAGGTAAATCTTTTGAAATTGATTTAGCAATTTTTACTTCTGTAAAATTGAAGGTTTCAATACCGAATGTTTTAACAATTTCTTTATCAACCTTTTTTTGGATGTTTTTGGGCAGACCAAAAGACATTAAGACTAATGCTAAAATTAATATTGAAATAAATTTCATTTTCATAATACAAAAGTATTGCTTTTTATTGTTTAAATCTTAAAAATCCAAACAGCTTATTCGTATTTTCTTGTTTTACGAATAAGCTATTTGGTAATTGTCCGTTAGGGATTGTAATGGTTAGCTTTTGGCGAGGCGTGCATTGAGCCAAAACTAGTAATGGAAAGCCCGACCCTCGTGGTAACCTACCTGCCAGCAAGCAGGCGCTCAAATTATTTTAGAACCAAACCCCTATTCCGAAATTTAATCTATTGGCAACATCGCCGCCAGATACCGCATTATCTCTAAATTGGTAATCGCCTTTTAAAACAACACCCGGAGCAATGTGATAGCTTAAACCAGTTGTTAAATCGTTTCGGTTGTACGCATCGTTTCGTTGCAAAGCACCTGCCGTATTAGCGTGTGTATCGTACTGTTCGTAACGTGCAAATGCGAATAAACGTTGTGCCTTTTCTTGTGGTAATAAATTGTATCCTGCTTCGAGGTACCAACCTTGTAATTCGCTACCTAATTGATTTCCTGTTAAATTGTTGTAAGCTTCTGTTCCTGATAAAGAACCGTGTACAAACTGACCACGAGCTGTGAAACGTTGGTAAGCATAACGAGCATCTAAACCTATCATTGAAATACCAATATTAGCGCCATCGATATTTTCTACATCGTCTTCTGCTTGCGTATCTCCAAAATATCCTGAAAGTCCTAATCGTAAACCTGGAATACCATAGTAATCAAATTTAACAGATAATGTTGGACTATCTACAGTAGATTGAATGGCTTTTTGACGACCACCACGTAATCCACTAGAGCCTTGTAAAGCACCGTTAACACCACCTGAACCATCAAAAGATGTTGATTTAAATCCGTTAAATATATAGGCTTGATAACCTAAAGATAAATCATTAAATCTTCCTGTTACACCTACTCCCAACTCTCTCCAAGTGGTTGGAATAATAACGTTATCAACAGAAGGACGTTCTACACCGTTAAATGTTGTTGGTTCGTGAAACTCATTAATAATGCCAAAAGGAACTAACATTAAACCACCACGCAGACTTACATTCTGGCCTACATTATAATTCACAAAAGCTTGTTCTACGAAAACCTCAACAGTATGCTCCATTTCTAATTCTGTTACAAACTGTGTTTTATCGTTAAATTTATAACCAAAAAGTAATACCAAACGCTGTACATCCAGCTCGCCATTTGCAGATTCTGGTTGGTTATAGGTTAGCTCTCCATAAGCACCTACAGTTACCGCTTTACCATAGTTTCCAGATAAAATACGTTGCGCTGCGTTTAATTGTTGTTGTGGGTTAAAAGTGATTGAATCTTGTAAGGTTTGTGCACCAACCATTGATGCCACTAAGATTGAAAAAAGTAGGGTTATTTTCTTCATTTTTTGTCGATTGATTTTGTTTATTTAGACTTATTATAAATAATACTTAATTTGAAGCTGCAAATATAAAACTCATTATTACTTACGCAAAGTTTATTTAGATTAAATTTAAATAAAGAATTTCGAACAAAATTAACCGTCTATAATTCAATATATTATAAACAAATTTTAACATTTAAATTTTAGGGAGAAAATGTAGAATTAATGAAAATGATTGAAAATTTTCGATGCTTCGTTATAAGCACTTTCAAAACTAAGAGCGTTTAAAGGGTTGTTTTTTTGAGAAGTGAAGTATGACAATAATTTTTCGGTTGGCATATTACCTGTAAGTTCGTCTTTTGCCATTGGGCAACCTCCAAAACCTTGGATTGCACCATCAAAACGATGGCATCCCGCCTTGTAAGCAGCGTCAATTTTTTCAAACCATGTACTTGGAGTGGTATGCAAATGTGCTCCAAATTCTATATTCGGATACTTTGGAATTAAGTTAGAAAACAAATAGTCAATACTTTCTGGGTTTGAAGTTCCTACGGTATCGCTTAAAGATAAAATCTTTACACCCATGCCTGCCAGTTTTTCGGTCCACTCGCCTACAATATCCACATTCCATGGGTCACCATATGGGTTTCCAAAACCCATAGATATGTAAACAACTACTTCTTTATTGGTTTTACTGGCTATTTCTAAAATTTCAGAAAGTGTAATTACAGATTGCTCAATAGTTTTATGCGTATTACGCATCTGAAAGTTTTCTGAAATAGAAAATGGATAACCTAAATAGTTAATGGCCTTGTACTTACTGGCATCTTCTGCTCCACGAGTATTGGCAATAATCGCTAAAAGTTTGCTCTTCGTTTTACTTAAATCTAATTGTGATAATACCTCTGCCGTATCAACCATTTGAGGAATAGCTTTTGGTGATACAAAACTCCCAAAGTCTATCGTATCAAAATCAACGCGTAATAAAGACTGAATGTATTGCACCTTCTGCGCTGTTGGAATAAATTGCTTTATTCCTTGCATAGCATCACGCGGACATTCAATAATTTTTATGGGTTTTGACATGGTTACTCAAACGAAATTCAGAGGTTAAAAATACTATTATTTTTAAGAATGTAAGTTCTAATCTTAATTCCCGACCCATCTAATCCGAAACTAATCCATTTATCGCCTTTGTTATGAAAAACATTACTTTATTATTTTCTTTTTTATTATGCTCTTTTGCTTTTAGTCAAAGTACTGCAAACTACACCATAACAGTAAGCACTATATGGAATGCTACTGACCATACTTCTATACCAAACGATCCACATTGGTCGCCTTTAGCAGGAGCAACACATAAAAATGCTAATGATATATTGGAGTTTAATGTTCCCGCACCACTGACAAATGGTATCAAAAATATAGCTGAAACTGGTAACACCATAAATTTTCAAAATGAAATAGCAGCCAATTCAGATGCTGATCAGTATTTACAAGATGGATTTTCACCGCGTCAAGCTGAAGGTAGTATAGCTGAAGTAAATGTAACAATTAGTGAGTTATTTCCATACGTAACATTAGTTTCTATGGTTGCTCCCAGTCCTGACTGGTTTATAGCTGTAAATAGTGAAAATTTAAGATCTGGAAACAACGCTGTAAATAATGGTTGGAAATCGACTTATACTATTGATATGTTTGCATATGATTCAGGCACTGATGATGGAACCGATTACGAATCGAGCAATTCTGCTAGTAATCCTAGAATGCCTATATCTATGATTACTGGAACTCCAATAAATGGGAAAAGGATGGGAACTATGACCTTTACATATAATTCTTCAACTTTAAGTTCTAATACGGGCAATACAATCGAAAACCTAAAGATATTTCCTAACCCTTCTAAAGGGCAAATCAGCATTGCAAATATTCAAAACCTTAGCATTAAATCTATAGAAATTTATAACGTTTTGGGTACTCTTGTCAAGCAAATTTCAATAAAGCAAAATACGTCGAAAATTAATCTTAATTTATCCGAACTGAATAGCGGTATTTATCTTTTATCTGTTTTAGATGACTCTGGAGCGAGCCTTACTAAAAAGCTTGTTATTGAATAAATATAAAATACCTTAAAAGCACCGAATTTCTTAACAAATCTTCAAATATCTGAGCGTAAATGTTAAATTATCGATAATTTTAACATTTTAACGTTTTTATTACGGTTACAATACATTTCCAGATACATTTACTAGTAAATGTTTTTACCCCAAATGAATATTTTAACCTATAGATTAACTCTTTTAGTACTTTCGGTAATTTTATCGACGTCTGTAAGCCTATTTTCTCAAAATAGTGAAGCGATTAATTGCGGTAATACAACATCCACAAAAACCTTAGATTTTTACAAAAATATTAAGCCTCAATTAAAAAAATATGAGGATGATTTTCTTGTGTCTAAATCTGCAAAAGGCACGGTGCCTTACCAAGTTTTAAATGCGATACCAGTTAAGGCATATATTGTAAGAAATTCAGATGGATCAGGAGGATTGGATATGAACGATTTGAATCATGCAATTTCAAATCTAAATGAAATCTATAAAGATGCCTACCTAGAATTTTTCTTGTGTGATGGTGTTCAATATATTGATGACGATAATTTATGTCACTTTAAAAAAGGAAACGAAAAAGATATTATCGAGAGTAACTATGTACCTGGGTTATTAAATCTTTATTTTACAGACTACATTGAGAATGAATCTAGTGAAGCCATTTGCGGTTATAGTGACAACGTTGGAAGAAACGATTTTGTGGTCATGAGAAATAGTTGTGCAACTAATGCTTCTTCATTACCTCATGAAATAGGTCATTTTTTCTCTTTATTACATACTCATGGAGCAGATAATAATGGAACAACCGAGTTAGTTGATGGTAGCAATTGTGATACAGATGGTGATGGTATTTGCGATACACCTGCAGATCCTACTTTAAGCTATTCATCTGTTGATGATTCATGTAACTAC
Organism: Algibacter luteus; assembly: GCF_900141715.1. Lineage (GTDB taxonomy): Bacteria > Bacteroidota > Bacteroidia > Flavobacteriales > Flavobacteriaceae > Arenitalea > Arenitalea lutea. Next base: position 97,359 of record NZ_FQYK01000008.1, read on the forward strand.
ACAGGTTCAGCTATTGATGCTAATGGTGATGCTTACCATCCAGATACAAGAAACATGATGTCTTATTCAAGAAAAGAATGTAGACAATATTTTTCTGAACAACAATTGGCTAGAATGTATGCGTTTTATATGACTACCAAGAGTTATTTGTCTTGTCCTTCATTCAATGCGAATATTGCAGTTAATGAAAGTGAAACATGCGACGACTATTTAACAGTGAATTTTGAAAGTTTAAATGATAATGTTACCGATTGGCAATGGGATATTGATGGTGATGGTATTATTGATTACAACACACAGAATCCTTCTCACACGTTTGAAACAGGTATTTATGATGTTATTCTTACCGTATCAATTAAGTCGAGAACTATAAGTAAAAAGTTTGTAAACTTTATTAAAGTAGGAACTTTTACAGATCTTTTAGATGAAGATTTTGAGGAATTCAATTTACTCGACCAACATGGTTGGACTAGTCGTGATGTTACCGGACATGGTTATAATTGGTACACGAATTACGGTAATACTCAATCAAATGAAACTGGGCCTATAAATTATTATAAAAAGTCTGAAAGTGAATTGAACACCTATATCTATGCTGAAGCATCTGGTGCAAGCGTAGGAGATATTACTGAATTGATTTCACCATGTATAGATGTGAAGTATCAAAATAGCGAATTGGAATTTTCATATCATATGTATGGAAAAGATGTTGGCGAACTTCATGTAGATATCAAAACTGATACTGGCTATAACTTAGATGTTATCCCACCTTTTATAGGAAGTCAACAGAATACTCCAGAAGAAGATTTTAAAACAAAAACCATTGACTTATCGGCTTATGCAAATCAAACAATAAAAGTTCGATTTAGAGCTGTTAGAGGCTCTGGTTGGAAAGGCGATATTGCCATTGATAATATTTTAGTTAAAACTATTCATACTGCCATTTCCGATAATATCTACAATGTGTATCCGAATCCTATTCGAGAAGGATTACTCTATATTAAAAACAATGATTTAGACAATGTTTCTACCTATATAGTTACTAATCTAGTTGGACAACCATTTTTATCTGGCACCATTACAGAAAGCCCTATTGATCTGAGTAAATTATCTTCAGGAACCTATTTGCTTACTTTAACTAATGGTAAAAATAGAGTGGTTAAGAAAATTATTAAATAAGCTTATTACTTAAGAATTGCTTTATTAATAGCTTTAATTAAGCTTGGACCTTCATAAATAAACCCTGTATAAATTTGAATTAAGTCTGCTCCAGCATCTAATTTTTCTATGGCATCTTTTGAAGAATGAATACCTCCAACACCAATTATAGGGAATGCTTTATTACTTTTTTCTGAAAGGTATTTTATAACCTTAGTACTTTTATCCTTTATAGGTTGACCACTTAATCCTCCATTACCAATAGCTTCGAGTTGTGCTTCACTTGCCTTCAATCCACTTCTGTCTGTGGACGTATTACTTGCAATCACACCGTCTAAATTAGTGGTTTTTACTAGCTCGATAATTTCATCTAATTGGGTAGTATTTAAATCTGGTGCAATTTTTAAAAGAATAGGCTTTTGCTTTTCAAAAGTATTGTTCGCTTTTTGGACTGCGCCAATCAATTCTTCTAAATAATCCTTATCATTTAATTTGGCGTGACTGCCTACATTTGGACAACTTACATTTAACACAAAATAATCAACATATGGGTGCAATGCATTGAAACAAGTTAAATAATCAGCCGTATAATCAGCGGGTTTTGTGTTGGTGTTTTTTCCAATATTACCACCAATTATTAATTTACCTTTATTCTTCTTTAATTGCTCGATTGCAGATTCCAACCCTTCATTATTAAAACCCATACGATTAATAATGCCTTTATCGTCTTTTAATCTGAACAATCTTTTTTTAGGGTTACCCGCTTGACCTTTAGGGGTTACAGTTCCTATTTCAATAAAACCAAATCCGAAATTTGCCAATTCGTTATACAAAACTGCATTTTTATCAAAACCCGCGGCTAAACCAACTGGGTTTTTAAAAGTGAGTCCAAATAATTTTCGCTCTAATCTCGAGTCGTCAACAACATATAAACTTCTATAAATACTCTTGAAACCAGGAATTTTAGAAGTAAATTTTATTAACGAAAACGTGAAATGATGAATTTTTTCAGGATCGAATGAAAAAAATATTGGGCGAAGTAGTAACTTATACATCAGTCTTATTTACTGCAAAAATAAGTTGAAATCCTGTAAATAAAAAATCGTTCGACACTTACTTATTCAAACTTAATAATTGTAAATTAGAGCCTGATTAAAGCCTTCAGTTTCTTGTATAAAAACTAATATTTATTTCATGATATCAAAAGAACACATTATAAATCGATTTGTTAGTTACGTGACTATTGATACAGAGTCAGACCCAAATTCTGAAACAACTCCAAGCACCAAAAAACAATGGGATTTGGCCAATAAACTAGCAGAAGAGCTTAAATCTATTGGCATGCAAGATGTAAATATTGATGAGAATGCTTATATCATGGCTACTTTGCCTAGTAATATTGATTATGAAGTGCCTACCATTGGGTTTATTTCTCATTTTGATACATCTCCTGATTTTACCGGAGCCAACGTAAAACCTCAAATTATTGAAAATTATAATGGCGAGGATATTGTTTTAAATGAAGCCAAAAACATTGTACTATCCCCAGATTATTTTGAAGATTTATTACTCTATAAAGGTCAAACATTAATTACGACAGACGGTACCACACTTTTAGGAGCCGATGATAAAGCAGGGATTTGTGAAATAGTTTCAGCCATGGAGTATTTAATACAACATCCAGATATTAAACACGGTAAAATAAGAGTAGGTTTTACTCCCGATGAAGAAATTGGTAGAGGTGCACACAAATTTGATGTTGAGAAATTTGGAGCAGATTGGGCATATACTATGGACGGAAGCCAAATTGGTGAATTAGAATATGAAAATTTTAACGCTGCCGGAGCCGTTGTGAAAGTAAAAGGTAAAATTGTGCATCCTGGTTATGCAAAAGATAAAATGATAAACTCTATGTATATAGCTACCGAGTTTATAAACTCTTTACCAAGATTAGAAACGCCAGAACATACTGAAGAATATCAAGGTTTTTTTCATTTACATCATATAAGTGGTGATGTGGAAGAAACAACGCTTCAATATATTATTAGAGATCATGATAAATTACATTTTGAAGCACGCAAAGAAGTGATGATAAAACTTACTCGAGAATTAAATTCACAATACGGACGCGAAGTAATAACGACTGAAATCAAAGACCAATATTATAACATGCGCGAAAAGATCGAACCCGTTATGCATATAGTTGATATTGCCGAGGAAGCGATGAAACAGCTTGATATTGAACCTCTAATAAAGGCTATTCGCGGTGGAACAGATGGTTCGCAGTTAAGTTATAAAGGGTTACCCTGCCCAAATATATTTGCTGGTGGTCATAATTTTCATGGACGCTATGAATATGTACCTGTTGAAAGTATGATAAAAGCTACTGAAGTGATTTGTAAAATTGCGGAGTTGACGGCTTTGAAAAATAAAGACTAGTTGATAAAGCAAAATTTCAAAATACTAGTTTTCAATATTAGTTATAAAGCTTTTGAACGAATTATATGGTGATTGATAAAAACGCTTAGCCTCTATAGCAATTGAGTATACTTATACCCAAATATAATTGAGTATCTTCCAATAATAAATGAAATTATTATGAAATTAAACTTATTGTCGTGTAATGCTCAAAGGCCAGATAGAAGAGCGATTGCCAATTGTATTACAGAGATTTCATTAAATAGTAGCGAATCATTATCGAAAGAACTAACTGATATACTTTTAGAAGGTGACGCTGTTGATATTCAAGTGGAAGATAAAAACTCAGGCTCTGCTTTAAGAGCATTGCGAAAGCTAAACATTGACTACGAAATTCTAGAATGAAGCGAATAACCAGAATAATTTGTCTATTTATTCAAAAATAATTTCTCTTACCACATCCAAAACAATTAAATTATCTTTGCGTCAGAATAAAAATCACTATGCGAATAGATATCATTACTGTTTTACCAGAATTACTTAAAAGTCCTTTTGAAGCTTCAATATTAAAACGTGCTATTGAAGCCGGTTTGGTTGAAGTTCATTTTCATAATTTAAGAGATTACACAACCGACAATTATAAATCGATTGACGATACGCAATTTGGTGGAGGAGCAGGAATGGTCATGATGGTTGAACCAATTGACAAATGTATTTCTGCATTACAAGCTGAACGTGATTATGATGAAATCATATACATGACACCCGATGGTAAAACCTTAAAACAAGGTATTGCCAACCAGCTATCGTTAAAAGAAAATATTATTATTTTGTGCGGTCATTATAAAGGTGTAGACCAACGTGTGCGCGACCATTTTATAACTCGAGAAATATCGATAGGTGATTATGTATTATCTGGTGGTGAGTTAGGAGCTGCTGTGCTTTGCGATGCTGTAATAAGGTTAATACCTGGAGTTTTAGGTAATGAGACTTCTGCCCTAACCGATTCGTTTCAAGATGGATTATTAGCGCCACCAATTTATACAAAGCCTAGAGAATACAAAGGTTGGAAAGTACCAGAATTATTGTTTAGTGGTAACCTACCAGAAATTGAAAAATGGCGAGAAGAGCAAGCATATTTAAGAACAAAAGAACGACGCCCTGATTTGTTAGATAATTAAAAGGTGATATGGATAACATAGACAATATACAGCTTCAATACGCTTTAGCTAGTTTAATGAATGGTGTAATACATTTAATAGTACTTGTTGCTACTATAGTTTTAATTATAAAAAAAAGATCGATGGCTACCCTACTGTTATTTATTGGTAGTTTACTAACCAGTTTAGGATTTATTGGCGGATTTATCTACAATGCTATTGCTGCAAAAGATGGAGCCGAAGCCTTACTCAATGCTCAAGTATATCTTAATTTTTTCAGTGTTTTTTCTTTTTTTCTATTTGGTATTGGCTTTTTGCTTTTAGTTCTAAACAACTTCAAGAAAAAATAAGCTACATTAAAAATTAAATTCACATCTGAAAAGAGGCTTGAAATATGTGTTAAGGATTGAACGGTATGTTTGAGCTCGCCGACGCAGGAGGAAGCGAGTAGTGAAAGCCTGACTTTTTGCTATTACTAGATATAAAGCCTTCCTGAATTTTTAAATCAAAAAGAAACACCAAAAAAACAAATAAAAAGATTGCAGATTATGAATTAATAGTTATTTTTGCAGCCAATTTCGGGTTAACCTCTGGCGAGAATCGTGAATGTTGTTCTGAATTAATTATAATAAATTTAAAGATATGGAATCTTTAGTAAAATTTGTACAAGACGAATTTGTAACAAGAAAAGATTTACCAGAATTTGCTGCTGGTGATACAATTACAGTTTACTACGAAATTAAAGAGGGTAGCAAAACGCGTACTCAGTTTTTTAGAGGTGTAGTATTACAAAGAAGAGGTTCTGGAGCGTCAGAAACTTTTACAATTAGAAAAATGTCAGGATCTATAGGTGTAGAGCGTATCTTCCCGGTTAATTTACCTGCATTACAAAAAATAGAAATTAACAAGCGTGGTAAAGTACGTAGAGCTCGTATCTTCTACTTTAGAGGTCTTACTGGTAAAAAAGCCAGAATTACTGAGCGTAGACGTTAATAATAATACAACTGCGAATGCAGTATTAAAAGCCTTGAGATTTCTCAAGGCTTTTTTTATGAACAATTGTTAATAACAACGGTTTATAACTGGTTGATATCTAATTAGTTAAAAAGCTTGGTTATTTTGTGGTTTGGTGCTATATTTACAGAAGGAAAAATGACAGCTTAGGCTGGTTTCGATTCAACACCGAATTTGCATAACTTTCTAAATAAGGTAACGTTCTTTATAAAATTGTTTTTGAGGTTTTGAGGGATAGCGTGTATGCGTTGAAACAAGAAACCATGACGTTATAAAAAGTATCGCATATGTAAGTAGGCGATAACTAGTATAACCGAAAGCTTAAAAAGCAACAAAAGTGAAAGCAGATGTTGTAATGAGAGCAATGCTAGAGGCAAATTTAACGCGAAAGCGAAGGAAGAGATAATAGCATCAAGAAAACAATTACAGAAACATAGTTGTAATAGGTCAATACATTTTGAAAATTGCAAAAATGTTTCGTTGAAATAACATTAACTTGAACTGAAACGGTTTAGATGAAAATTTTAAACAATCATGAGTAGAAATGCTCATTAGGTCACGCTAAGTTATTTCAAGAAAGCCATGTCAAAAGTAGATTAAATTCTGCAATGATATGGCTTTTGTTTTTTATTAACTTTCCTTCTTCTTTTTTAATAATTTCTTATCACATGCAAGCTAAATTGTGAATATCTAAAATCTATTTGGCATAATATATTAGTTAATCGATTAACCTATTTTAAATTGCATTTTTTTGTATATTCGCAACGCTAAAAACTAAGGGTGTTTCTTAATCACTTCTTTAGCCACAAAATAACTCTAAAAAAACAACTATAGGAATGTCTAAAATCATTTACACAAAAACCGATGAAGCTCCTGCTTTAGCAACTCGATCACTTTTACCAATTGTACAAGCTTTTGTTAAATCTTCAGGAATTAATATCGAAACAAAAGACATTTCGTTGGCTGCGCGGATTCTAGCTGTTTTTCCAGAATTTCTATCGGACGACCAAAAAGTATCCGATGATTTAGCTGTTCTAGGCGAATTAGCAAAAAAACCAGAAGCTAATATTATTAAATTACCAAATATTAGCGCTTCTATACCACAGTTAAAGGATGCTATAAAAGAATTACAAACTAAAAGTTTTAACATTCCTGATTATCCTAATGAAGCCAATACTGATGCTGAAAAAGATGTTAAAAGTCGTTATGACAAAATAAAAGGTAGTGCTGTTAACCCTGTGCTACGTGAAGGTAATTCAGATAGACGAGCTCCAAAAGCTGTAAAGAATTATGCCAAGAAAAATCCACACTCAATGGGTGAATGGTCTAAAGATTCTAAAACACATGTTGCAACAATGAGCTCAGGTGATTTTGCACATAATGAAAAGTCAGTAACTCTTTCAGAAGCTACGAGTGTAAAAATTATACATACAGATACAAACGGCAATGCTACTACTTTAAAAGATGCTTTTTCGATTCTAAAAGGAGAAATTATTGATGGTACTGTAATGAGTAAGAAAGCCTTATTGGCATTTTTAGATCAGCAAGTTGACGATGCAAGAGCGCAAGGAATTTTATTCTCTCTTCATATGAAAGGTACCATGATGAAAGTGAGCGACCCTATTATTTTTGGTCATGCTGTAAAAATATTTTTCAAGGATGTATTTGCTAAACATGGAGAAACAATTGAAAAAATAGGTGTTAATGTTAATTCTGGATTAGGAAATTTATTAGAACGAATCCAAGAATTACCAGATGCCAAACGTAAAGAAATTGAAGCAGATATTGAAGCAACTTACAAAAAAGGTCCTAGCGTCGCCATGGTAAATTCAGATAAAGGAATTACTAACTTGCATGTGCCTAGTGATGTGATTATTGATGCATCGATGCCTGCCATGATTCGTACTTCTGGACAAATGTGGAATGCAAAAGGTCAACTTCAAGATACTAAAGCAGTTATTCCAGACAGTAGTTATGCTGGTATATATGCAGCCACTATTGATTTCTGTAAAGAAAACGGTGCCTTCGACCCAACAACTATGGGAACTGTTCCAAATGTTGGACTCATGGCTCAAAAAGCAGAAGAATACGGTTCTCATGATAAAACTTTCGAAATTCCTTCAAATGGATCGGTAAAAGTAATAGATTCAAATGGCAACACGTTAATTGAGCACCATGTTGAAGAAGGTGATATCTGGAGAATGTGCCAAACTAAAGATGCACCTATTCAAGACTGGGTAAAACTAGCTGTGACGCGTGCCAGAGCTTCTGAAACGCCAGCTGTTTTTTGGTTAGACAAAAATAGAGCTCATGATGCTGAATTAATCAAAAAAGTAAATGCGTATCTTAAAGATCATGACACCACTGGATTAGATTTGAGAATATTATCGCCAATTGAAGCTACAAAATTTACTTGCGAGCGACTAGTTAAAGGATTAGATACTATTTCTGTTTCAGGAAACGTTTTACGTGATTATTTAACCGATTTATTCCCAATTTTAGAAGTTGGTACAAGTGCAAAAATGCTATCTATTGTTCCTTTAATGAATGGTGGTGGGTTATTTGAAACTGGTGCAGGTGGTTCTGCTCCTAAACATGTGCAACAATTACTTGAAGAAAATCACCTAAGATGGGATTCACTAGGTGAATTTTTAGCCATAGCAGTTTCTTTAGAGCATTTTAGCGAAGTGAATAACAATGCTAAAGCCAAAATATTAGGCGAAACTTTAGATGACGCTACCGAAAAATTATTAGAGAACAGAAAAGGACCTTCAAGAAAATGTGGGGAATTAGATAACAGAGGAAGTCACTTCTATCTAGCGTTATATTGGGCGCAAGAATTAGCTAATCAAAATGAAGATGAAGCTTTAAAGGCGGAATTTACTCCAATAGCTAAAGCATTAGCTGAAAATGAAGAAAAAATCGTAAACGAATTAAATAGTGTGCAAGGAAACCCAACAGATATTGGCGGTTATTATGAACCAAACGAAACATTAATTAATCAAGTAATGCGACCAAGTAACACCTTTAATGCAATTCTAAATTAAGAATTAAAAAATTTTATAATTTCAAAAAGCCCCTTTTTAGGGGCTTTTTTTATATTTTTATAAAAAAATTGTTAAATGAAGTATAGCCTTTTTTGGTTTCTTTGTGTGTATTGTTTTACTTTTAATTTACTTCACTCACAACAAAAATTTACGATTAGCGGATCTGTCTCTGAAGAAAAAAGTAATGAAACCTTAATAGGTGTCAATATTATTTTTCCAGAAATTTCTGCAGGAACAACAACCAATGAATATGGTTTCTATTCCATTACATTGCCAGAAGGCACTTATAATATGGTAATAAGTTATCTTGGTTTTACTACAATCACAGAAACCATAAATCTTAAAGATGATATTATAAAGAACTTTAGTTTAACCGATGCCTTGGAAAGTTTAGATGAAGTCATTATTACCGAAAATGTTGAAAAACTAAATATAAGAACACCTCAAATGAGTGTTAACAAACTCACTTCGGGTACAATTAAAGAAATCCCTGTTGTATTAGGCGAGTCTGATATTATTAAAGCCATTACGTTATTACCTGGGGTTACAAATGCTGGTGAAGGCTCGTCAGGATTTAATGTTCGAGGTGGATCTGCTGACCAGAATTTAATTCTTTTAGATGAAGCCACCATTTATAATTCTTCACATTTATTTGGCTTCTTCTCCGTTTTTAATCCTGATGCGATAAAAGATTTAAGATTATACAAAGGAGGTATTCCTGCCCGTTATGGAGGTCGAGTAGCATCAGTATTAGATATTTATCAAAAGGAAGGCAACAGTAAAGAGTTTCATGCCAATGGCGGTGTTGGGATTGTTTCTAGCAGATTGTTAATTGAAGGACCACTCAAGAAAAATCAAGGTTCCTTTTTATTAGGCGGTCGATCGAGCTATGCACATTTGTTTTTGCCTTTATTCGATATTAATAATATTGCATATTTCTACGATTTAAACACGAAAATAAGTTATAAACTAAACGCTAAAAACAACATTTATCTTTCTGGTTACTTTGGTAGAGATGTGTTTAGAATTGAGGATTCTTTTGAAAATATATACGGTAATTCTGTTTTTAATTTTAGATGGAATCATTTGTTTTCAGATAAACTATTTTCAAATCTATCATTGATTTATTCAGATTACTATTATAATTTAGAATTAGGTTTTGTTGAATTTGATTGGGTTTCTGGCATTCGAAATTTTAACTTAAAATACGACTTCAAACATTATATCACTGATAAAATAAAACTGCAATACGGTATTAATAGTATTTATTACAAATTTAATCCAGGTGAAATTAAACCTACTAAAGCATCTTCTGGAATAAATCCATTTAAACTCATAGATAAATACGCCTTTGAAAATGCTTTATATGTTGATGCTGAGCACAAAATTTCAAATAATTTAGCATTATCCTATGGATTTCGTTTAAGTAGCTTTTATAGGCTGGGACAAGATGAGTTAAATGTATATCAAGATAATCAAGCAGTCGTTTTTAATGAAGACTTCCAAATTTATGAGAAAGCAGATCCTATAGATACCGAAACTTATAAACGAAGTGATGTCATTGAGAGTTTTCATAATATAGAACCTAGAGCATCCGTAGCATACCAATTATCTTCAAATAGTTCTATTAAAGCTAGTTATAATAGAATGAGTCAATATTTACACTTACTTTCAAATACCAACTCACCTACTCCTCTGGATATCTGGACACCAAGTGGGAAGTATGTCAAGCCACAATTACTAGATCAATACGCAATTGGCTATTTTCAAAATTTTAATAATAACAGATTTTCTTTAGAGCTAGAATCATTCTACAAAAAAGTAAAAAACAGAATAGATTATATTGATGGTGCAGATTTAATTGCCAATAATGCCATAGAACAAGTTATTTTAAATGGTCGCTCGAGAGCATATGGCTTGGAGATGCTTTTTAGAAAAAACGAAGGTCAATTTAAAGGTTGGTTAGCGTATACCTTGTCAAAATCTGAACAACAAACCCCAGGGAGAACAGTTATTGAAACTGGAATTAATAATGGAAATTGGTACAATACACCTCACGATAAAACCCACGACATTTCTTTTACTGGAAGTTATGATTGGAATAACAAATGGAAAATAAGCACCAATTTTCTATTTCAAACTGGGCAACCTGCTACATTTCCTAATGGTCAATATCAATACAATGGTGTGATTATTCCGAGCTATAGTGGAAGAAATTCTGATAGACTACCATCCTACCATCGATTAGATTTATCTTTAAACTACACGCCAAAACCTAATAAAAACAGTGGGTTACAAGGAAATTGGGTGTTTAGTATTTATAATATTTATAATCGAAGAAATGCGAATTCAATTTCGTTTGATAGAAATACGGATACCGGCAGAAATGAAGCAACACGATTGGCAATTTTTGGTATTGTTCCGTCCATTTCATATAATTTTAAGCTCTAAGATTATGAAAAAATATGTAATTGTACTTTTTAGTTTATTTTTTATTTCATGTGAGGATGTTATTGATGTTGACCTTGATACGTCTGAACCAAGATTGGTTATTGATGCTTCTATAAATTGGATTAAGGGAACAACAGGCGAAACACAATTTATAAAACTGTCGCTTTCAGCACCATATTTTGATGAATCGATTCCTGCTGCTTCGGGCGCATCCGTTCTCATTACAGATTCAAATAGCAATACTTATAATTTTATTGAAGAAGGAGCTTCTGGTATATATGTAAATGATTCGTTTGTACCTGAAATTGGCATGGTATACAATCTTTTAATAAATTACAACAACGAAATATATACTGCTAGCGAAACCTTAATGCCTGTCGTTCCTATTGAATTTGTAGAACAAAAGAATGATGGTGGTTTTGCAGGAGATGAAATTGAAATAAAGGTCTTTTATACAGATCCTGGAGGTATAGATAATTATTATTTATTTGAATTTATTAAAACATCAAGTAACTCCCTAAATCTGGAAGTTTATGATGACGAATTTAATGATGGTAATCGCATATTTGCATTTCATTCCGATGAAACTCTTGAGGCTGGAGATGAGCTAATTATTCGAAACGCTGGGGTTTCAGAACGCTATTACGAATTTTTTAACATTCTATTACAGCAAACTGATGAACAATCTGGTGATCCATTTCAAACTCAACCTGCAACAGTAAGAGGAAATTGTATTAATCAAACCAATCCAGAGCACTACCCTTTTGGATATTTCAGAGCATCAGAAGTTGATGAATTTATCTATTTTATTGATTAGATTCAAGTGATTCAAAAACTGAATCTATTAACTTATTGAAGGTTTTATCAATCTCAGGATTTGAACAGTTTATTAATATCGTTATTACGACACCTTGCTCAGGGTATATATAAAAAATACCATACCCGCCTAAACCGCTTCCAACGTGTCCAAAATAGAACCTTCCGTTGGAGTCATTACTAACTTCAAAACCCAAACCATAATAGGTAGAACGAGATTCATCAGTATTTAATTTTTGTGCTGTAATGAATGGCCTTAATTGATCATGTTGAATTAGAGAATCTTTTAATAAAACATTGCCAAATTTGGTAATATCCTCTGAAGTTGATAAATATCCGCCAGACGCTAACTTAAAATAATTACTAACTTCACTCACTGGCTTGAAGCGTCTTTTCCCTTTCTTTCTATAAAAAATGGCTTTCCCATCTATGACTTTATTCTTATCGGCAACAGTTTTATTCAACTGAAAAGGATTCAGTACACGTGTTTTTACAAAATCTTCAAAAGGAATTTTAGCCTGTTCTTGGATAGCCAACGAAATTAAATTCCAATTATAGCTCGAATAAGCAAAATCAGTACCTGGTTTGAATAAGAGGGAATCCGATTCAAATAACTTTATTCCATCTCGAATTCTTAAAGGTTTATTATTTTTAAACTCATTACCCTTATAATTTCTAATTCCAGACATATGTCCAGCTAATTGCCTAATTGAAATATCATATCGTTTTTTAGGGAAATAAGGCACATAGTTGTAAATAGAACTATCTAACATAACTAATCCTTCTTCGACAGCTTTTAACAATGCCATGGCCGCAATAGGCTTAGAAACACTAGCAATTCTAAATACTGTGTTATTTGGAATAACGGGAATCTTATTTTTTAAATCAGCATACCCAAATCCTTCAGACCAAACGACTTCTTGATTTTTAGAAACCGTTATTGCCAATCCAGGAATTTTGTGCTTCCGAATCATTCTACTAATAATACGCTCTGCCCTATTAAACTTTTCAGTTGCTCTTTGTGCGAGTAACTGATTAGAACATGAAAATATAATTAAGCAACTAACTAAAATTGAAAGTGGTAATCTTCTCATTTTAAAAATATTGTCCAATTCCAAATACTATTCCTTTTGAAGCATTATCAGTTACACCAATACCATAATCTATCCTAAAAACAGCGTTAAATATTTTAGTATGTATAAAACGTAGACCAACTCCAGGATAAATTCGGATATTATGCGATTTGGCAAAATCATTTAACTCGCCACCTGGGTTACGCCAAGTACCTGCATCAATAAATATATTACTTTGCATTGCAAACCAACCTTTTTGAATAAGTGTATGGCGATACTCGGTATTTAAAACAATGACACCGGTACCTCTATCTATTAAATTACCAACTCCCCTAAGATTCAAATTATTATCAACTGAAAAAGGAGCGAACGGACTTTCACTATTTGAAGACAAACCTAATCGTAATCTGTTTGCCCAATTACCTCTTTTTCCAACTTGTTTGTAAAAGAAAAAGTCATTCCAAGCTATATAAAATTCATCCTGAAATGAATTACTAGTTGTAACAAATTGTGCACTTAATAAACTTCTAAATCCACTCACATACTGATAGTTATAATCTAAGAAATCTAAATCGTAAATAAATTTGAATAAAACTTTATCTATTTCAAATTGAGTAGGAATATCATCAGATGTTAACCCCGATAAATATTCATACTTTTCCGTAAATAAATTAACTCCAAACTGAAATTTGTGATTAAAATTCAACTCAAACAAAGCGAGGGCTTCAATAGACTTATTGTTATAAAGATAATTAGAGCTCCCGTCGTTAAAATAAAGTGGTTCTTCACTTCTCCAATTTTGATGGTTTATTGCAATCCCCCAACGGTTGTTAAATAGATAAGGTGCTCTAAGATTAATACTATAGGTATCGTATCCATTATTTTGATAAAATCCACCAAAAGCAATGCCTCGACCTAAAAAGTTATAATCGTATAGTCCAATTTTATATGCAAATTGTTGGTTGGTTGCGGTCCATACATTTACTGCTGGAATAAGTGTGAAATTTTCTTCAATATTTATGAATACGTTATAACTGGTATCATTGGAAGCAAATACCTGATAACTTGCATGAGATACTAAAGGTAATCGCTTTAACCTAGTCATATCCTTATCTAACTGCAACGAATCCAATACCCCACCGGAATGAGAAGAAATTACATTCTCAATAAAACTTTGCTTAGTTTTCTTTAATCCACGAATATGAAGCGTTGCAATAGAAGTTTCTTGAGAAAACAACAACAAAGTCATGAAGTGGCTTATCAAGATGAGTACAATTTTTCTCATGCCTCAAGATAATTAATTTAGTATTAACCTAGCTCCTAAATTAAATGTTTGCCCAAGACCAGAATCGTTGCCTCTTATAAAATTGGTATATAATGCTTCTAAATTTAAAGTATCGGTTAATTGGTATTTCGTTCCACCTCCTACTGCTGTAAAATTTTGTTCAAAATTATTTCCTAAATCAATGAGTTGAGAATGTTGCGCTAAAGCTAAGATGGTAAATTTTGAACTGGGGAAATAGCTAAAGAAGACACCCGGAGTCAACCTTAAACTATTATTCGCAAAACTGCCTTGTGTACTATTTCCATTCGTTCCAAACTCCTGTTTTTTACCGAAATTAAATTCTGAGTTTAGCTCTGAAAATAATTGAAACTGATTGCCTTCAAAAGTATAATCATAGTAAAATCGGTTTTGCCATGTAAATCCTTTCTGATCAAAATACACATTGTTTTCAACCTCATTATCTATAAGTGGAATGACCAAAGAACTCTGAATAGAAAAATTATTTACACTACTAAATGGAACAAATTTTATTGAAGGTGCAATAGATGTTAATCCACTTCTGGCCGTATTAGCATCACCGTCAAACTTAAATACATCTAAAGCATCTCTGTTACCAATTACATTACTTCTAAATTCAAAAATAACGCCAATATTTATTCGTTTATTTTCAGAAACTCCAGTATATGCCTCTAAAGTAGAGGTGAAAAATGTTTCTCTTGGAAGATTTTTGCTTATATCCCCACTGTTATCAGCCGATTTAGTTTGTGTATATAAATTATTAAACCATTTAATATCATATTGTCCATTCGCAATTAGTTTGGAAGGCGTAAGTGTTTGAATAACAGAACCTCTTGGTTCTTCTGCCTGATTATCATCTATCTGTGCTAGTGCAACATTATGGTTAAACAACAATACTATTGTTGATATTTTAAAAACTATTCTCATATTTAAAAAATTCATAATTAAATGTTATTTAGTGTCCAATCGTATGGGTAATACTCAATCTTATAATGGGTAGGTATATGTTCTTCTCGGTATTTATTTATGTAATCAATAAGTTTAGATTCTTTAGGTGAAAAATCTTTTAAATACCATTTAAATATTTCAGAAACAGCTACTCTTTTTCTCTTTTCGTTTAACCGAATAAAATTTGGGTCGTTTAGGGCTTTTTTAGTTTGTTCTTCCAATTGTGCATCTAAAGTTTTAGGAAAATAAGCACGGTTTATAATAGGCGGGCAACCCAAACCAGCACAAACCAGAACAAAATGGATTCTAGCATCATCAAATTGAGCTCTAATTTTTTGGTTTTCAATAGTATTCAATGTTAGGTTTTCATCACCAACTTTATGCTTTTTATTGTCAAAAAAACCAGATACAGCTAATGGCGATTTAATAGGATAGTTTTCAATCACACTTTTAATTGTAATCAAATTATATAAATTAATCCAAAATGCTTTCTTTGTTTCTGAATCTAGATCACTTATAGCAACAGAATTTGAAAGCTCTAACAATGTATTTAAGCTTTCTGAGTTTTTCTTAATTGCCTTATAATTTACCAATCCGTTACTAACATATGTTGAAAAAAACGCGTCGGCTTGATTAAAAAAAGCATTACTATTTTGTGAAAATGTATTTAATGAAACTATTAGAATTGAAGTAAGTAAAAATGATTTCATAAATTGGATTTAGCTATAGGTCGACAAATAAAATGAATTCTTACATATATCGATTCTAAATTATTTATTTGCGAATTATTTTAAGACCTTTGCACAGATAAATTTTAAGATTATGTCTTTTACGAAAACTACAGAACAAGATTCTAATTATAATCATCTAGAAAAGATGAGCGTTTCAGACTTACTTAAAAGTATTAATGAGGAGGACAAATCGGTTCCTTTAGCGGTTGAAAAAGCACTACCACAAATTGAAACTTTGGTTCAGCAAATTGTTTCAAAGTTAAAACAAGATGGTAGATTATTTTACATTGGTGCAGGAACTAGTGGAAGATTAGGGATTTTGGATGCATCCGAATGTCCTCCAACTTTTGGTGTTTCTCACGATTTGGTTATTGGTCTTATTGCTGGAGGTGATTCTGCAATAAGAAAAGCAGTCGAGTTTGCTGAAGATTCTACAACTCAAGGCTGGAAAGATTTAAAAGAATATCATATTAATCCGAATGACGTTGTAGTCGGAATAGCGGCGTCAGGAACCACACCTTATGTCATTTCTGCATTAGAAGCATGCAATACAAACAATATCATTACAGGTTGTATCACATGCAATAAAAACAGTCCATTATCCAAAGTTTCAAAATATCCTATTGAAGTGATTGTTGGCCCTGAATTTGTTACAGGTAGCTCAAGAATGAAAGCTGGTACCGCTCAAAAACTTGTCTTAAATATGATTACAACATCTACCATGATTCAATTGGGACATGTAAAAGGAAACAAAATGGTAGACATGCAATTGAGTAATAACAAACTAGTTGATAGAGGTACAAAAATGATAATGAACGAACTTAATATCCCTCAAAAAGAAGCCGAGGCCCTTTTAAATAAGTATAAAAATGTTCGATTAGCAATTAAAAATTATAACAATGGATAACAAAACAGACAAAACAATACTTTTTAAAGGCATAAAAACCCTTGTATTCGCTGCAATGAGTCTTTTCATGGGACCAATTCTTCTTAGCTTTGCATTTAGTAAACCAGAAGCATCTCTTTACTATCCACTTTTAATTGTGGGTTGTCTAATATGTGCTTTTGCTGTCTTTCTAATGTTTAAAGGCATCAAACTTATAATGAACAGCATGTTCAATAAAAAATGAATTAATTTAATTCGGATTTTTTTGGTGTAGTGGGGTTATAACCAAACTCGGTATCAATTATTACAACCCCTAAACTATCAAATATATAATTTATAATTGCATAATGATGTATGGTATGACTGTTGGCTTGCGCTAATAAAGATCCATAAGTATAAGGAATTTCCGTTTTCCCTAATCCCAAATCATCAATCACTAAAACAGATTCATTCATACCAAATGTTGCTGATTTCAACTTTTCAACAATTGATTTTAAATAATCTTTAGCACAACCACAATCTGATTCTACCTCTATATTTCGACTTCTATTGGTTAAATCTATCCTGTTGTTTGAATTCATATTAAAAATACACTCGTAAAAGTCTAAAATATGCCTAATATGAGTTCCGATACTAGAATAATATGGTGGAACAGACGTGTCGCAAAATTGAGAATTCGATAAATGCTCCAAAATAATTTGAGATTTATGTAATGATTTTAAAGTAGATTGTATAATAATGTTCATTGACGCTAATTTAGCTAAATTAATTGAATATTATAGTGTGGTTAACTTTGTCTAAACACCTTTCAATCCTTACATTGAAGACGGCCAATTCATAAAAATCCCTTTCCATTAGCATTCCTATTTACTTAAATCCTCCAACACCAATCTTATTTCACCATAACTATATTTATCATCCAATTGATGTTTCAAATCAGAAAGATTTTCAAATTTTTTCTTCGGAATTATAACCTTTAGTTCTTTATAAACTGAGGTTGCCATCAAATCAGTAACTTTTATTTCACCCGAGGGAATAAAACTAGCCAAGTGCCCAAAAATAGTGTTTTCATTAAGTTCTCGCTCACTTGCTATTTCTACAACCGATTTCCCTGATTGAAATAACTCAAGTGACACCTTTTTTGTATCACCTCGTTTCTTTTTGGGTTTTAAGTCTTCAAAAATCTCAACTTCATTCGAGGTTTCAATATCATGTTCATCACAATAAGCCTTTATAACTTTCAAAATATCAGCCCCATATTTCTCTACTCGTGTTTTTCCCATGCCATTTATCTTTAATAAAGCGTTCTTATCAGTTGGCAAAGTTTCACACATTTCATATAAAGCTTTTTGAGTAAAAATCTGATAATGAATCAAATCATGTTCTTGGGCTATGTCATTCCTTAAAATCCTTAATTTTTCAAATAACTCAACGTTACTTGTGCCATCAATAACTGCTTTTCTAGGTTTTTTAGGCTTATCTTTTCCAATAAACACAGATTTAGCACGTAATTCTAAAGCTCGTAATGCTTCAAAACCAGCATCCAATCCATTAAAATATAATAGCTTAACAGACAATAATTCTTCGAATGCGTCCAAATGCTTCGTGATTTCAGTACCTACAGCTTGATTATCTGTAGTAAAGGCAAAAGACTTTAAAGGACCCGTAATTTTAGCTTGCGTTTCTAACTTAAAATAACTTATTCCCTTCTTAAAACGATCTTGAATAACTGAATTTTTCACAGGCAAGCCACTTTCAGTACTAAGTTGCTTTAATTGTGCATTGAAACCATTAGCTACTTTCAAGAATTTAGTAATTGTCTCTTTTATAGGTATAAATACATCTTCTATAGGCCCTACAATTACAGTTCTATTTTTATAATAAATATCCAGGATACGATTCACAGGATATAAAAATTCATAAAAATTAAAAATATCCGCAATCAAATCCAATTGAAATAATTTCTTAGAATCTTCTAAAACTGTTTCATTTGGTGCATTCTGTTCTGCATTTTCATTAAATGTTGTTACATTAACATCACTAATAATATGATGCGGATGAATTTCACTCTTCAAAACCAATCCTTCCAAAGATTTACACCTACTTAAAGCAACATATGTTTGCCCATGAGCAAAAGCACCTTGTGCATCAATTATAGCCTTTTCAAAAGTTAAACCCTGACTTTTATGTATGGTAATACTCCAAGCTAAACGCAAAGGCATTTGAGTGTAACTACCTATTTTTTCTTCGGTAATCGCCTTTGTTTCATTATCTACCGAATAATTTATATTCTCCCAAATTTCAGGCGATGCGTTAATATTAAAATCATCTTCCGGACAATGCACGACAACTTCATCTTTATCTAGATGAATTACTTTACCTATTTTCCCATTAAAATAACGCTTATCGGGGCTACTATCATTTTTAACAAACATGACTTGCGCGCCAACTTTCAATTCTAGTTTTTCTTTATTTGGGTAAGCATACTCAGGAAACTTGCCGTCAACTTCGGCATTGTAAACAACTGCTTTAGTCTTTAGTTTTTCAAGTTCTATCCTATTAGTGGCTTCGGCTTTATTATTATGCGTTGTTAGCGAAATATAGCCGTCACCAGGTATAGGGGTAAAATCAGGTACATATCGTCTATTCAATTCAGATGCCGCAGCAACACTCAATCTATTATTTCTAATCTCATTAAGTATTTCTATAAATTTAGGGTTCTCTTGCCTATAAATGTGTTTCAATTCAATAGTTACCGCTTCACATTGCTGAAAAGCAAGACTACTAAAAAAAAATCCGTTGCTATAAACATGTTTCAATAAATCCCACTCCTGCTCCTTAATTACTGGTGCTAATTGTTGTAAATCGCCAATCATTAACACTTGTACACCGCCAAAAACCTTGTTCCTATTTCTAAAACGGCGTAACGTTCTGTCAATTCCATCCAACAAATCGGCACGAACCATACTAATTTCGTCAATAACCAATAGGTCCATCGATTTGATAATATTAATTTTTGTTTTGCTGAATTTTCTATTAAAACCCTTAGAAGCATTCAAATCCGTATCAGGTAAAATAGGTCCAAAAGGCATCTGAAAAAACGAATGTATCGTTACTCCTTTGGCGTTAATAGCGGCAACTCCTGTAGGCGCCACAACAACCATACGTTTTAAACTATTCATTTTTAATCGATGTAAAAACGTAGTTTTACCAGTCCCAGCTTTCCCCGTTAAAAAGATAGATCGGTTTGTATTATTCACAAACGCCCATGCTAATTCCAGTTCCTTATTTTCCGACATTAAAAAGTATAAAATTTAAAATTTGAAGATAATAATTTACTAGGTTTTTTAGGGCGGGTTTTTCCAGAAAAAGCAAAAACCGCGCTATCCGTTACAAGTTTTGGCTCGATGCTCGCCTCACCAAAAGCTAACCACTACTATCGCTCCCGCAAGTCTGTGTTAACTTCCCGCTTGCCTTTAATACCGTTTTTATTTACTTGAGTTTAGAGCACAAAAAAACCCTCCATGTTTCCATGAAGGGCTTTCAAAAAAGGCAACGACCTACTCTCCCACAAATGTAGTACCATCGGCGCTAATGGGCTTAACTTCTCTGTTCGGAATGGTAAGAGGTGAGCCCCATCGCTATAACCACCTTAAGTTATAGCTGCTGACTGTCGGCTTTCGCTTCTAGTCTTCAGCGTTCCGATTAAAACCGGAACAAATATCTTAACATATTGAAAATAAGAACATGATTGTAATAATTCTATTGAACTTTATAAAAAAACAGGCGTACAATAAGCCTATGGGTTATTAGTACTACTCGGCTATGACATTACTGCCTTTACACCTATAGCCTATCAACGTGGTCATCTCCCACGACCCTTTAAAGAAATCTCATCTTGTGGTGGGTTTCGCGCTTATATGCTTTCAGCGCTTATCCCTTCCAAAC
>NZ_FQYK01000003.1:0-103114 GCF_900141715.1 Algibacter luteus
CAATTTGATCGGAGCTTAAGGCGCTATCAAATATGCGAATCTCATCGATATTCCCTTGAAAATATTGAATAGGTGTACCTCTTGATAAACGTCCTACCTCAAACTTGCCATTCCATAAACTCGCATCGGCTTCTATAGTTTGTCCAATCCATGATGCATTGGTAACCGTAGAAATTAATTCACCATCAACATATAGTGTTTGGGTTCCTGTTGTGCCTGAAAAAGTTCCGGTAACATGATGCCACTCATCTGGATTAACTGAACTAGCACTTAATGTATTTGTTGTTCCTGAAGATAATCGTATCCCAAATGATGGTCTGTTTCCATGCTTTCTATATAACCTACAAGACACATCTTCACCTAATATCGTCCTGTCTGAAACACCTGTGAGTGTTCCATCAATTTTTATCCAAGCCATAAGTGTTACTTCGCCTAATCCTTGCAATAACGCATCACCCATTAAATAATCGTCCGACCCATCAAAATCTATCGTTGCGGCTGACGGTGGGTTAACATTAAATAAATCGCGGTAATCTAAATCGCCGCCAGAAGCTAAATCACCATCCGCATCTGGAAGTATCGATAAATCTGAAGGATTTTCAATATCCTCATTAATATCCCAAGTCGTATCAAGAACACCATTGGTTTCAAAGACATTATCTAAACCATCTGAATCTGCATCAACCGATAATACGGCATTTGCCATTCCATTTTCTTGTATATCTGGAATGCCATCATTATCACTATCTAAATCCAAGAAATCTGGGTAAAAATCAAAATCGGTAAATACCACGTCTAATCCCGTACCGTAATCTAAATCTATACCTTCAGTAGAAACAGGGCCAGATGGGGCAATGTAACCAATAGTATATTGTGCTTCCACATTATCTGGAATTCCATCATCATCACTATCTAAATCTAAATGATTAAAAACACCATCGCCATCAAAATCTTCTCCAGAAACGATATTTAAAGAATTCGCATTAAAATCTAAAAACTGACATTGTGTAAATGACATACCAAATTGCCTTGTTCTAGAGCCAGTAGCGGTCTTAAGAGCCTGCATTCTCATAGTAAATGAATTACCAACAAATTGATAATAAGCTCGTAGAACTCTTAAAGTTGAAAAACCAGGACCTTCTTGTAAACCAGAAGCACTAATTTGAATATCACCAGCTCCTAAATCGAGAACCTCAAGAGAAGTTGGGTTTTCAGTTCCGTATGCTGCTGCATCATTATAAACTACAGATTCTCTTAAACTACCGCTTCCATCACAATCCCAAGTAATTCCGTTTATTCTAAATATGTCTGTTGAAGGAATTGTTGTACCAGAATTAACAATTGTAAATTTAAAAGTAACTCCGGGTGTTCCTACTCCCGTGAAAGTAAGTTCAGTTTGTAAATACTCAGGATTACCGGTGGTATCATTATCTATATTAGCGATAGTGGTATTGGACATTTCCATAATCTCCATAAGAACATCATGTCCTGCTATGGTATTACCAAATCTATACACAGCCCCAACAGTTCCAACAGAACCTGAACTTGCCCCAGCATCATAATATCCATTTTCAAAATCTAAAGAGGGTAATGTACATTCAAACCTATTTTCACCCAAATTTTCTATGGCATCTGTTATACCATCGCCATCATCATCATAATCTAACTTATCGATAACTCCATCTTCATCGGTGTCTATTTGTGCATTACAAGTTGCATCTCCACCAGCCACATTAAAATAAATAGTTTGCCCAGAAGTATCGGCAGTGCTACCATTATTATTAATCACCTCTAAACCTGCAACAACAACCGAAACATAGCTTCCACTACCGTTCCAACCATCGTTTGCAAAATCGTAAATTTTTATATAATAATTATTACCGTTTGCAACGCAACCTAAATCGTATTTTGATCCATAGGATTGAGTTACACCAGATTGCGACCCTTGATAACATTGATTATCGTCACATATTGTAGCAATTAAATCGTTTGCCGTATTGTAAATTTCAATTTTATTCTCATAAGCCCTATTAGGCCAAACTACAGTTATTTGTACGTCGGAGAATTGTGCAAAAGAAAAATTGCACATGAAAAAGATAAAAAATAGACTACAGAGTAGATTTTTTTTCATGGTTTATAGATTTGGGCATTACAAAATTAACTGACTCACAACTCTTTACATATTTAATTCGATAAAAATTAAAAAATACTCTATCAAATACACATAATCGATGAATGGTTGCTATTCAACTGATTTGAATCATTTCATTGATACAAACAGCGCCATAGTACTGAAATTAAGTTGAGGGAAGGTTATTTCAGTGTGAGAACCAAATTCGAATTTTTCGATTAAAATAAGGGTCAATATTAGAAAAAAAAATCGATAAAAACTAATATATATCAGATAAAATGCATGTTTTTTACGATGAATTGCACTTTGTCGGTTTCGAAATCAAAAATAAAATTAAACGATTAAACCTATTAAATCTTCAATTTTAGAAATTAATTGAATTTTTATAACCGTGTTTTTTAGAGAAATTTTATTGTATTTAGACACAAAAATGGTTGAAAACCCCAGTTTTTCAGCTTCTAAAATACGTTGTTCTACACGCTGAACCGGCCTAATTTCGCCTGATAATCCCACCTCAGCAGCGTAACAAAAATCTTTAGGAAGGGCAACATCTTCGTTTGAAGATAAAATTGAAGCCACAACCGCCAAATCTATAGCCGGATCATCAACAGATATGCCTCCGGTAATATTTAAAAAGACATCTTTTGCACCTAAACGAAAACCAGCCCGCTTTTCTAAAACAGCCAGCAACATGTTAAGTCGTTTTGCATTAAATCCAGTCGCGCTCCGCTGTGGCGTACCATAAACAGCGGTACTTACAAGGGCTTGTACTTCAATCATTAACGGTCGCATCCCTTCTAAAGTAGCAGCTATGGCATTACCAGATAGTTCTTCATCTTTTTTTGAAATTAATATTTCAGAAGGGTTTGAAACTTCTCGCAATCCAGAACCTTGCATTTCATAAATACCTAATTCATTTGTTGAGCCAAAACGATTTTTATGTGCTCTTAAAATTCGGAAAACATGATTTCTATCACCCTCAAATTGTAATACGGTATCTACCATATGTTCTAATATTTTTGGGCCTGCAATATTACCATCTTTTGTAATGTGCCCAATCAACAAGACAGGTGTTGCCGTTTCTTTTGCAAATTTTATCAACTCGGTAGTACATTCTTTTATTTGAGAAATACTTCCTGAAGACGATTCAATATAATCGCTATGTAAGGTCTGGATAGAATCAATAATAACAATATCGGGCTCTAAAGCCTCTATTTGTTTGAATATATTCTGAGTTTTGGTTTCAGTTAAAATATAACAGTTGTTATTTTCTGGATTAATACGTTCTGCACGCATTTTTATCTGTTTTTGGCTTTCTTCACCAGAAACATAAAGCGTTTTGTAAGGTAGTTTTAATGAAATTTGAAGCAGCAAAGTACTTTTTCCAATTCCAGGTTCACCTCCCAATAACGTTAAAGAACCTGGTACAATGCCACCGCCTAAAACGCGATTAAATTCTGCGTCAAAAGTATCTAATCGAGGTTCTTTAGAGGTATCGATTTCATCAATTCGAAGAGGAATTGATGCTTTTTTTACTTTAGAAGTAGGTGATTTCCAATCGCTTTTTTCTGGTTTCTGAATTAGTTCTTCAACAATGGTATTCCACTCTTTGCAGGCATTGCATTGTCCTTGCCATTTAGCATATTGAGAACCGCAATTTTGGCAGAAAAAAGTAGTTTTGATTTTAGCCATTATTAGTATCCAAAATCTTCTTTAATTAATTCTGCTTTTTCGAGCATCATATCTTTAGTAAGTCCAGCAACTTCTTCAAGTGTGTAAGCAGACTGATATGTTCTCATGGCCTTTTTGGGTTCCCCATTTTCTTCATAAAATCTTGCAATATAATATGCTCCTAAAAGTGTTTCGGGGTATGCCTTACGTGCTAATTTGCCAAGAGCTTCGTAATATTCGTAATATTCGTTTTTTTCTATTGCAGCAGAAATAGCTTTAAAATCGTTTATTAGGATTTTTTTATCGATACCAAATAAATTGGATATTGCCTGATACTTTTCTTCTAAATAGAGCACTGGCGAGATTTCTAATTCCAGAATAACCTCTTTATATTCCTTTTTTGAAATTGGTTGAAAAACCTGAAAAATACGCTCAATAGCGCTTGGTATAGCATGTGCTGGAACAGAGTAATGCGATGGCCCGTTGAAACTTTTAAAATAATATTCTAATTGGTCATTCTCTATTGCTGAAAGATCTGAATTAAGAGCTTCAGTCATTTGCGTTATCGATTTATTATCGTTAGAAGTATTTGCTAAATAATAAAATGTTTTAGATGGAATTTTATTTAAGACCTCTGGCAAATAATCTATCATATTAGGAGCTAGTTCTGGGCTTATTGATATATAAGCTTGAAATAACGCATTAGGTTTTAATAAGTAATAATTTATAAAATTCGCAGTTTCTCCATGGCCTACAGCTATTCTAAAATTACCTGCTCGATATGTTTTTTCCACATATGGCATTAATTCCATACCAATAAACTCGAAAAATACAGCTCCTGTCTCTATTGGTAACGAATTTTGTTCAGAATACAAACAATCATCAAATCGATTATCTATTTGATTTACTCCTACAACTATAGCTTCTGGCATATCATCCCAATACGAGTAATAATCAACATTTCCAGCAACAATTTCAAACATATAATCGCCATCTAAAACTATAAATATAGGATAAGTTTTATCTTCATTAGCGGCATAACCCCTAGGCAATTGAATTTTAATTTGTCGCTCCTCGCCTAGTTTTGAAGAATGAATAGTTTCATATTTAACTTGAGCCTTTGTAATATTCAAAGCCAATAAACAAAGTATAAAAAGAATTGCAGATTTTTTCATTATGAAAATAATTGAGAAATTTTAGTGGCAAGGTAAGAAATTAAGATAGAGTTTAAAAGCAAAGATTTTTATGCTTCTAAGCCCCTTTAAACTGTTTTTTTTCTATTGAAAATAGGTAAATAGATTAATGAAAGTCCTCCAAAAACTATAATTAGTAAGGTTTGCGAAGACCAAACAATCCAACCGAAAGCACGACTAGGGTCCTCAGGAATAAAAAATAACGATGTAAAAACTAACACGACAGCCTCTGGATAAGAGCCAATACCTCCATTTGTTGCAGCAATACTAAAACTGGCTGCTATAAATCCTATTAAAACAGCAGCAAATGGAATGTCATTCATTTCTGCTAATGAAAAAGTGGTAACGTAAAACATGAGCACATACATGGTCCAGATAAAGAGCGTGTGAAAAATAAATGCCCATTTCTTTTTCATTTTAAAAATACTTAAAGCACCCTCAACTAAACCTGCAACGAAATGCTTAATTTTTAGGGCAATTTTAGAGTTACTTCTATTGATAAATCTTAAAAAGAAAAGAATTAAAATGAATACCGCTAGTAAAGCTATACCTATTTTGAAAGGGTCGAATTTTTCAACTAAAAAACCATAGATAAAATCAAATTGAAGAAAAAGTGTAACGACAATAATACCTAACATGACAAGCATATCGGCAATACGCTCTGCTACAATAGTTCCAAATCCTTTTTCAAAAGGTACATCCTCGTAATTTGTCAGTATGGAAGCCCTTGCAACTTCTCCTGCCCTAGGAATCGTATAATTTATTAAATAGGTCGCAAAAACAGCCATAATACTATTCCCTAATTTAATTTCATACCCCATTGGCTCCAGCTGAAACTGCCAACGATAAGCTCTAGATAAATGGCTTAATAAGCCAAAAAACATCCCTAGTAAAATATAGGTGTAATCAGCCTTCTTGAAATATTCTAAAAGTTCTTTAATTGAAATTTGCGACAGAGAATACCAAACTAAAAAAACTCCCAGTAATAATGGGAGCGTAATTTTTAAAGTATTTTTAAGTTTTTTATTCAAAGCCTATTTTAATAAGTTAGTGGCTTCATCAGGGAAAACTAAAGATGGTTTAAAATTTTTAGCCAGTTCAATATCCATAAACGCATAGGTGATAAGAATTAAAGTATCTCCCACAGATACTTTTCTTGCTGCGGCACCATTTAAAGTGATTTCTCCTGTTTTACGGGGTCCTGGAATACAATAGGTTTCTAATCGTTCTCCATTATCATTATTTACAATCTGAACTTTTTCACCTTGTATTATATTGGCAGCATCCATTAAGTCCTCATCAATAGTTATACTACCAATGTAATTGAGTTCTGCACCCGTGCATTTAACTCTATGTATTTTAGATTTTACTACTTGAATTTGCATGTGGCAAAGATAATTAATTTAAAGCGATATTATCAATTAGTCTAATATCATCGGCATATACGGCAATAAACGCTCTATATGCTTTTTTGTTTGATTTTCGTTTAACCGGTTTTAAGGTTTTAACATCGGCAATAATGAAATATTCCAATTGCAATAATTCATGTTTAGCAAACTGTCTTTCAACCCATTCCGAAACTTTACCAGCACTTTTTGTGCCAAATTTTTCCTTGGCAGTTTTTAAAGTTTTGTAAATAAAAGGTGCTGCGTCTTTATATTCGGGCTTTAACCTTGTATTTCTGGAACTCATGGCTAAACCATTAGTTTCTCTATGAATTTTGCAACCAACAATAGTTACAGGAATATGATATTTTTCAACGAGCTTTTTGATAATTGTCAGTTGCTGAAAATCTTTCTCTCCAAAATAAGCTTTGTGCGGTTTTACAATCTCAAAAAAGCGTTTTACTATGGTGCCGACACCATCAAAATGGCCTTTTCTGAATCTGCCTTCCATTTCAAACTCTAATCCATCAAAATCAAATTCCTGTGAAACGGTCTTTCCTTCGTAAATATCCTTCACAGTAGGTGCATATACTAAAATTTTACTTGTGCTAACCGTTTGCAAAAGTGATACATCTGCATCTAAGGTCCGAGGGTATTTTACTAAATCGTTTTTATTATCAAATTGGGTTGGGTTAACAAAAATACTAACAACAACCATATCATTTTCATTCAAGGCTTTTTTAACCAATTGTAAATGACCTTGGTGCAAAGCGCCCATGGTAGGAACCATTCCAAAAGTTAGCTTTTTAGCTTTAAAGGCTTCAATAGCCTTAATTATTCCTTGTTTGTCTTTGTAAACTTCCAACTTTTAATAAAAAATTAACGCGTGCAAACTTAAGATTTTACAACCAATTAGCATAAAATTTTGTACTTTTGCGTGTTTTTTATTTCGAAATTTTAAATAAAGTGTACCCTTCAATTAGGCAAGACTAGTTTTAATTTCTAAAAAACAAATCATTAATTGCTATTGCATTAGTGCTATTTTAAGTCAACAAAAACAAACATATGAAAGATAAGAGGGTATTATATGTATCATCTGAAGTAGTTCCTTATTTACCTGAAACCGAAATTTCTTCTATGTCGTTCGAAGCACCAAGATTGGTGAATCAACAAGGCGGTCAAATTAGAATTTTTATGCCCCGATACGGCAACATTAACGAAAGAAGACATCAATTACACGAAGTTATAAGGTTATCTGGTATCAATTTAGTTATAAATGATTTAGATATGCCTCTTATAATCAAAGTGGCTTCCATCCCAAAAGAACGTATTCAAGTTTATTTTATTGATAATGACGAATATTTTAAAAGAAAAGCAACCTTGACTGATGAAGATGGGAAATTGTTTTCTGATAACGATGAGCGCGCTATCTTTTTTGCAAAAGGCGTAATTGAAACAGTTAAAAAATTAAACTGGGCACCAGATATTATTCACGTGCATGGTTGGTTGGCATCACTACTTCCTATTTATTTAAAAGAATACTACAAGGATGAACCTTTATTTAATGAAAGTAAAATTGTAACATCTATTTACAATCAAAGTTTTGAAGACACGTTAAATAAAGACATGTTTAATAAAATTAGATTCGATAACATAAATGAAGATGCTATTAAATCTCTCGAAGAGCCTTCATATAGTAATTTAATGAAAATAGCGATAGATTACTCCGATGCTCTAATTATTGGGTCTGAAGATATTCCTGAAGATTTAAACTCCTATTTACAGGCCACAGATAAGCCTATTTTAGAATACAAAAGTAAAGATGAATTTGGTGAAGCTTACACAACATTTTTTAATGAAACCGTTTTAAGTTAATACATTTGAATTCATTACATATTTTATGAAAAAGACATTGAAAGCCCTTAAATTTCCCAGCGTTTTTCTACTCATGTTATCTACGTTTATTGCTTGCGATAAAGATTTTAGTGTTATAGAAAGTGATGTACTTGGTATTGATAACGCCAATTTTTATATAGATTCGTTAGTTTTACCTATTAATGCATATAATAAAAAACTAGATACGGTTCAAATTAATAATTTACCATCAAACTTACTTGGTGTTTTTAACGATTTAGAATTTGGAAAAACTAGCGCTAGTATAATAACACAGATTACGCCAGCCTCTTACAGTGAAGATTTTGATATCAATCCGATTATAGACTCTGTAGTAATAAACATTCCATATTTTAGTACTGTAACTGGTACAAATGCTGAAAATACTGATGCCGCTGATTATAAAATAGATTCGTTATATGGGAATATTGATGCAACATTTAAATTAAAAATTTATCAGAACAATTATTACTTAAGAGATTACGATCCATCGGACGTCGATTTTGGTACCCAAAAATATTATTCAAGAACCGAAAATCTTGTAGACCCGACTCATAATTATATCTCTAATGGCAATCAAGAAATTGATTTTGACAATCATTTAGGTGAATTATTATATGAGAATGATGAATTTAAGCATAGCGCCGGTTATATTGAATTATGGAATGTTACGGAAACAGATACCACTATAACTTATAACGCGCCGGCATTACGAATTTTGTTTGATAGTAATAATACAAACGATGCTGATGCTATTGCCTTTTGGCAACAAACCATAGTAGACAAGCATGATGACGCTGTTTTAAGTAATGCCAACAATTTTAAGAATTATTTTAGAGGCTTATACTTTAAAACAGAAGCCATTGGTGACGATGGAAGTATGGCATTAATGAATTTATTTGCATCGGATGCAAACATAACAATCTATTATACTAAAGGTGAAGAAACCGATAGAACACAAGATGAATATGTTCTAAATTTTTCTGGAAATATATTGAACACTTATGTAAACGCTTTTAATGTAACTTTAGAAGACGGCGATAAGGACAATGGTGATGAAACGTTATATCTTAAAGGATTAGAAGGCTCAATGGCGGTAGTTGATTTATTTCCAACCGATGAAGATTTGCAGGATTTTAAAGATCAATTTCGAGATTCAGAAGGAAATCAAACAAAGTTTATTAACGAAGCCCATTTAGTAATTTACGAAGATGAAACTAAAGTGATAAACACAGAAGATGCTTATGGAGATGTTTACCATAAATTCGATCGTATCTATGCATATGATATCAAAAACAACACAACCACTCTAGATTACCAAATTGACCCTTTTGAAGATAATGATCCTATTGTATCTAAAATATTTAGTTTAAGTCAGAGAAGCACACAAGGCAAGTATAAAATTCGAATTACCGAACATTTAAATAATATTATACAAAACGATTCTACAAATTATAAACTTGGTTTAGTATTATCAAATAATGTAAATGTTACTGCAACTTCTGAAGTATTAAATAGTACAGATGATGTAACAGCTATTCCAAGTATGTCGACAATAACACCAAGAGGGACTATTTTGCATGGTAGCAATGCTATTGATGTAGATAAAAGACTAGAATTAAAAGTGTTTTTTACAGCTTCTAAATAAAATTAGTTGCTCAAAATAAACCACTTTAAATTTTTGGAGTGAGTTTTATCGTATAAATCAAATAGTTCATATAAAAATTGACTCATGTTAGAATATATTTTTCATATTTGCTTTAAGTTTTAATAACCCCCAAAATCAAATAAAAAATCATGTGTGGAATTGTAGGATATTTAGGGACAAGGGATGCTTACCCAATTATTATCGAAGGACTTAAGCGACTTGAATATAGAGGTTATGATAGTGCTGGAATTGCCTTGTTTGATGGAACAGATTTAAAAGTTTCTAAAACCAAAGGTAAAGTTGCAGATTTAGAAGATCGTGCTGATAAAGAAATAACCAAACATGGAAACGTTGGCATTGGTCATACACGTTGGGCAACTCATGGTGTACCTAATGATATTAATTCTCACCCACATCTTTCAAACTCTGGTGATTTAGTAATAATTCATAATGGAATTATTGAGAACTACGAATCTCTAAAGCAAGAGTTAATTAAAAGAGGATATACTTTTCAATCTGACACAGATACCGAAGTTTTAATCAATTTAATTGAAGACGTTAAAAAACAAGAAAACGTTAAACTTGGTAAAGCAGTACAAATAGCCCTTAATCAAGTGATAGGAGCCTATGCTATTGCTGTTTTCGACAAAAATAAACCTGAAGAAGTTGTTGTTGCTCGATTAGGAAGCCCATTGGCTATTGGAATTGGTGAAAATGAAGATGAGTTTTTTATTGCAAGTGATGCTTCGCCTTTTTTAGAATACACTAAAAACGCGATTTATCTTGAAGATGAAGAAATGGCTGTTATAAGATTTCATAAAGGTGTAAAAGTTAGAAAAATTAAAGATGATTCCTTAGTAGATACTTATGTTCAAGAATTACAATTAAATTTAGAACAAATTGAAAAGGGTGGTTACGATCATTTTATGCTTAAAGAAATTCATGAGCAACCTAAGGCCATAACAGATACTTACCGAGGTAGATTATTAAGAAATGAAGCCATTATTAAAATGGCAGGTGTTGAAGATAACATGAAAAAGTTTCTTAATGCCAATCGTATCATTATCGTTGCATGTGGTACCTCATGGCATGCTGGCTTAGTAGCCGAATATATATTTGAAGATTTAGCAAGAATCCCAGTTGAAGTTGAGTACGCTTCAGAATTCAGATACAGAAACCCTGTTATTAGAGAAAATGATGTACTTATTGCAATCTCCCAATCAGGTGAAACTGCAGATACTTTAGCTGCTATAAAACTAGCCAAATCGAAAGGCGCATTTGTTTTTGGCGTATGTAACGTTGTTGGTTCTTCTATCGCTAGAGAATCTGATGCTGGTGCATATACCCATGCCGGACCAGAAATTGGGGTAGCATCAACAAAAGCTTTCACAACTCAAATAACGGTGTTAACATTAATCGCATTACGATTAGCACGAGCTAAAGGAACAATTTCAAGTTCAGATTTCAGAACCCATCTTTTAGAATTAGAAATGATTCCTAAAAAGGTAGAAAAGGCGCTTCAATCTGATGATAATATAAAAGCCATAGCCAGTGTATACAAAGATGTTAGTAATTTTCTTTACTTAGGAAGAGGATATAATTTCCCAGTGGCACTTGAAGGTGCTCTCAAATTAAAAGAGATTTCATATATTCATGCTGAAGGATATCCGGCTGCCGAAATGAAACATGGGCCAATAGCATTAATAGATGAAAATATGCCTATAGTTGTTATTGCGACTAAAAAAGGCCATTATGAAAAAGTGGTAAGTAATATTCAAGAAATAAAGTCTAGAAAAGGAAAAATTATTGGGATTGTTACAGAAGGAGATGTTCAAGTAAAAGCACTTGCAGACCACGTCATTGAAGTTCCAGAAACTTTAGAATCCCTTTCACCATTACTTACAACCATTCCATTACAATTATTGTCATACCATATTGCAGTAATGCTTGAAAAAAATGTAGATCAACCAAGAAATCTAGCAAAATCTGTAACTGTAGAATAAATTACGATTCTAATACATTAATTTTCAATTCCCATGTTCAGACAAAAACATGGGAATTGCTATTTTTAGACCTTTTTTTTAAGTATTTGATAAAAAAATAACAGTTTTTTTGTTAAAATATACTATGCGTGCATAATTTTTTATATTTTAGACCGCTTGCATAATATAAGTTTTTTATGTTATCTTGTTTTTAACTAAAACCTAATTTACTAAATGAAGACAATTCTCCCCTTTTTAATGCTATTGTTTTGTGGCTTATCATACTCACAAACAACAATATCTGGTTCAGTACAAGACGATAATGGCCAACCCATTCCTGGTGCAAACATTATTATTGCAGGAACATCCACTGGAACAGTGACAGATTTTGATGGAAATTTTTCATTAAACACCAATCTAACACCACCTTTTGAGCTACAAGCAAGTAGTGTTGGTTTTGAAACTGTTGTTGAAGCAGTTACTTCAAACAATCAAAAAATTAACTTTATCTTAAAAGAAGGAACTTCTTTAGATGAAGTAGTTATTTCTGCATCAAGAACTCCAGAGCGAATTTTTGAATCGCCTGTAACGGTAGAACGCCTCGGACTAAAAGAAATAAGAAACACGGCTTCTGCCGATTTTTACGATGGTTTAGAAAATTTGAAAGGTGTAGATGTAAACACTAATAGTTTAACTTTTAAATCTGTAAACACGAGAGGATTCGCCACATTTGCTAATAACCGATTTATGCAGTTAGTAGATGGAATGGACAATTCAACACCCGCATTAAACTTTCCAATTGGTAACCTGGTTGGTATGACGGAAACCGATGTACTAAGTGTTGAATTACTACCGGGAGCGTCTTCGGCTTTATATGGTGCAAATGCCTTTAATGGTATTTTATTTATGCGAAGCAAAAACCCATTTAATCACCAAGGTATTAGTGGTTCTATTAAAAGAGGAATTACGTCCCAAGAAGCTGCTGGAGACAATGATTATACGGATTTGAGTTTTAGAGCTGCTTATAAGTTTAGTAATAAAATTGCTGCAAAAATTAATTTTGGTTACCTAAAAGGAACCGATTGGGCAGCCACAAGTGAAGTTGATAAAATAAACCCAACAAATACAAGGGCAAATCTAGACTATGATGGCATTAATGTTTACGGTGATGAGGTTTCTGCTAATATTAGAACTGAGGCACCTGATGCTATAAAAGGTATTATTCCAGATGTTGTAGTAAGTAGAACAGGATATAATGAAAGAGATTTAACTAATTACAATGCAGAAAGTATAAAATCGGACTGGGGGTTATATTATCGCCCATGGGAAAATGATTTTGAAATTCAATATGTTGGAAAAGTAGGTACCGGCTCAACCATTTACCAAGGAACAAACCGATATAATATTTCGAACTTCTTTCAACAACAACATAAACTAGAATTCAAAAATGATAATTTCTTTTTAAGAGGTTATGTAGTTACCGATAAAGCTGGAGATTCTTATGATATGGTATTTACTGGTATTAATATCAATAGAGCTTGGAAAGGTGACAAGCAATGGTTTGAAGAATATATTGGAACTTATGCAGCTGCAACACTTGGTGGAGCTACCGAAGCACAATCTCATGCAGCCGCTAGAGCTCAAGCAGAGTCTGGTCGTTATTTACCAGGTTCTCCAGAATACCAATCGGCATTTAACAGAAGTATCAACGACCCTGATTTAAGTACTGGGTCTAAATTCCAAGATGCATCTAAATATTATCACTCTGATGCAAACTACAATTTCAGTCATTTAATAGATTTTGCTGAAATTCAAGTTGGTGGATCTTACAGAAGATATAGTTTAAATTCATCAGGAACAATTTATACAGATCTAGATGGCACTATTGACTATTCTGAATTTGGTATATATACCCAAATTCAAAAGAACTTAGAATTAAGTGATGCCTTAGATTTGAAATTAACAGGTTCTATCCGTTATGATAAATCAGAATTCTTTGATGGTTTCTTATCACCTAGAATATCAGCGGGTTTAACAGTTAATAGAAATCATAATATAAGAGCTTCTGTTCAAACAGGTTTTAGAAACCCTACAACACAAGATTTATTCATTGGATTAGATGCAGGTAGAGCGATATTGGTTGGTTCTGCTCCAGATAACTTAGATCGTTACGTCAGAACATTTGAAATTAGTGATGAAGGACAAACTTTAGGTCAGCCATCCTCAGTAACTCAAACGGGACGTGTAGCTTATGAAAACTCATATTCTGCAAGTTCTGTATTGGCATTAGCTGATTCAGGCAACCCTGCTGACTTAGTAGTTGCAAATCCTGATATTATTAAACCAGAGCAGGTATCTTCAGCGGAAATTGGATATCGTGGAAAATTCAGTAATTTAATTGTTGATTTCAGTGCTTACTACAATAAATACACAGACTTTATTTCACAAGAAGTTGTTATCTCCCCATTTTATGGTACCGCAGGTGATAACGGCTTATCTGTAGCTGCCATCGCTAATGATGATTATCAAGCTTGGAGTACTTACACAAATTCTAAAGCCGATGTTAATTCTTATGGTGCATCTATTGGATTATCAACGAAAGTCTTTGGTGATTTCGATTTAAGTGGAAGTTATACGTATGCTAAACTTGATTTTGATAGAGCTAAATATCCAGACTTTACTACAAACTTTAATACACCAGAACACAAGTTTAAAGCTTCTTTTGGTAATACGGATTTGTTTGAAAATTTCGGATTTAATATAGCATACAGATATAGTGATGATTATTTCTGGGAAGCAACCTTTGGTAATGGTCTTGTTCCAGAATACCACGTGGTTGATGCTCAGATAAACCTGAGAGTCCCAAGTTTTAAATCTACATTCAAGGCCGGAGCTACTAACCTTTTAGGAGATGAATACTTTACTGCTTTTGGTACCGGATTCATTGGCTCAATGTACTATGTGTCTTGGACTATTAATAACCTATAAAATGAAATTAAACATGAAAAACATAAAATATTTATCGCTATTATTTGGTCTTATTGCTTTTATAGGCTGTAACGAACCAGAAGATGTACTTAAAGACACAAATATTGAACCCGAAAAAGTTGTAGAATTACCAGCGCTGGTTTCTGGTTCTGCAGATTTTTCAACTTACGTTTCAGTCGGAAATTCTTTAACTGCCGGATTTACCGATAATGCCTTGTTTAAAGCCTCACAAGGAAATTCATTTCCAAATATTTTAGCTCAAAAATTTGAAATGTTAGGTGGCGGAAGTTTTAGCCAACCTTTAATGAATGACAATTTTGGTGGATTAATAGTAGGAGGTAATATTATTATTAACCCCGTAACAGGCGAACAACTTTTCAAACCAAGATTAGTGACTACGGGCGGTGCTCCTAAAGACTTATCAGATGTTATTGGACCAATTACACCTACAACAGATTTTGCATTAAATAATCCTACAGGTCCGTTTAATAATATGGGCGTTCCTGGTGCTAGAAGTTTTCATATGATTGCTCCTGGTTATGGAAATATTGCAAATTTCCCTGCGGCTGCAAATCCTTATTTTGTAAGAATGACAGGCGCAACACCAAATGCAAGCATGTTAGAATTAGCCATGGCTCAATCACCAACATTCTTTACACTTTGGGCTGGAAATAATGATGTATTAGGATATGCTACTTCTGGTGGCGATGGTTCAAGCCCTATTTCTGATAAACCAACTTTCGACTTTGCGATTTCTACTTTAATAACAACTTTAACATCTGGAGGAGCAAAAGGTGTAGTTGCTAATATTCCTTATGTAACGGATATTCCTCATTTTACTACAGTGGCTTATAACTCTTTAGATCCAAATGATGAAGACACAGGCGAAGAATTTAAAGCTCAAGTCCCACTATTGAATACTGTTTATGGTGCCATAAATCAAGTATTTGCGGTATTAGACCCTTCTCGCACCATAGTATTCTCTGAAACAGAAGCCAGTGGCGTTGTTATTTATGACGAAACATTAGCCGATTTATCTGCTCAAATTACTGGCGCTTTGGGAGCTAGTCCTGCATTCCCTGTCTTTGTACAATCTCTTGGATTACCAGCGGAAGCTGCCCCGTTAGTTGCCTTATTATTAGGAAATGCTTACGGTCAAGCAAGACAAGCTAACGAAAATGATTTAATAGTATTATCTAGTGCATCAGTTATAGGCGAAGTGAATAATTTTTCATATCAAGCACTTTTAAATTATGGACTATCTCCAGCCTTGGCAGCTCAGTTTTCAGTTGAAGGAATCACGTTACCTTTAATTGACAAATGGGTTTTATTACCTAGCGAACAAGCTGAAATTAAAGCGGCAACCGATGAATTTAATGCAACTATTGAAGCTGCTGCAAATAGTGCTGGATTAGCGTTTGTTGATGCTAATGCATTATTAACAGAATTGGCAACAACTGGAATTGCTTCTGATAATTTTATTCTAACCGCTAACCTGGTAACAGGTGGTGCTTTTTCTTTAGATGGAGTTCATTTAACCTCTAGAGGGTATGCCATGGCTGCCAATGAATTTATGAAAGCTATTGATGCTACTTATGGTTCTAATTTTGAAGCTTCAGGTAATTTAGTTGACGTTGGAACTTATCCAACAAACTTTTCACCATTATTACAATAAAATAATAATAAAAATTATATTCTAAAAACACCTTCAAATTGAAGGTGTTTTTTTATTTAAAAAAGCTTTGTAAACAACTTTTATTTTAAATTAAAAAATATATCTTTGCAGCGCGAAAACAAAACATGGTTTTTGCATAATTAAATCGCATAATATTAAACACATAAGTAATGTCTAAAGTTACAGGTAAAGTTGCACAAATAGTAGGACCGGTTATTGATGTTGAATTCGCTGCTGGCTCAGAACTTCCAAAAATTTACGATTCATTAGAAATTAAAAGACCAGATGGTTCTATTTTAGTACTAGAAGTACAATCTCATATTGGAGAAGATACTGTTCGTACTATTGCGATGGACTCTTCAGATGGTTTAAGTAGAGGAACTGAAGTTACTGCAACTGGTGCTCCTATACAAATGCCAATTGGTGATGATGTTTACGGACGTTTATTTAATGTGATTGGTGATGCTATTGATGGTCTTGGAGATTTACCTAAAGCAGGAGATGCTGGGTTACCAATACACCGTCAAGCTCCTAAATTTGAAGATTTATCAACTTCTACTGAAGTTTTATTTACAGGTATTAAAGTAATCGACTTAATTGAGCCTTATGCTAAAGGTGGTAAAATTGGTTTATTTGGTGGTGCTGGTGTAGGTAAAACAGTATTAATTCAGGAGTTGATTAACAATATTGCAAAAGGTCACGGTGGTTTATCAGTATTTGCTGGTGTAGGTGAAAGAACTCGTGAAGGAAATGACCTTTTAAGAGAGATGTTAGAATCTGGAATTATCCGTTATGGTGATGATTTTATGCACTCTATGGAAGATGGCGGATGGGATTTATCAAAAGTAGATAAGTCTAAAATGAAAGAATCAAAAGCAACTTTCGTATTCGGACAAATGAATGAGCCTCCTGGAGCTCGTGCTCGTGTAGCACTTTCAGGATTAACTATTGCTGAGTATTTCCGTGATGGTGCTGGTGAAGGACAAGGGAAAGACGTACTTTTCTTCGTAGATAACATCTTCCGTTTTACACAAGCTGGATCAGAAGTATCTGCATTACTTGGTCGTATGCCTTCTGCGGTAGGTTACCAACCAACATTAGCAACAGAGATGGGTGCGATGCAAGAGCGTATTACTTCAACAAAAAGAGGTTCTATTACATCTGTACAAGCGGTTTACGTACCTGCGGATGATTTAACAGATCCTGCGCCTGCTACAACCTTTGCTCACTTAGATGCAACAACTGTACTTTCAAGAAAAATTGCAGAGTTAGGTATTTATCCTGCGGTAGATCCTTTAGATTCTACTTCAAGAATTTTAACTGCTGATATTTTAGGTGCAGACCACTACGATTGTGCACAAAGAGTAAAAGAGTTATTACAACGTTATAAAGAATTACAAGATATTATTGCCATCTTAGGTATGGAAGAATTATCTGAAGAAGATAAAATGGCTGTTGGTAGGGCTAGACGTGTACAACGTTTCTTATCTCAACCTTTCCACGTAGCTGAGCAGTTTACTGGGATTCCTGGTGTATTAGTTGATATTAAGGAAACTATTAAAGGATTTAACATGATTATGGATGGTGAATTAGATCACTTACCAGAAGCAGCGTTTAACCTTAAAGGTACCATTGAAGAAGCTATTGAAGCTGGAGAGAAAATGTTAGCTGAGGCGTAATTCAATTGGTTATTATCAATTGACAATAATCAATTTTCAATTATAAAAATTATGTATTTAGAAATTGTATCACCCGAAGCAACTTTATTTAGCGGAGAAGTAACTAGTGTTGCCGTTCCTGGTGTAAATGGAGACTTTGAAATGTTAAACAATCACGCACCAATAGTATCTATACTTAAGGAAGGCTTTGTTAAAATTTTAGGTGATATTGAATTAAACGAAGAGGTTCAAGATAAATTTACTAAAGGTGATAATGGTAGAACATTATTAAAAATAAACTCTGGAACTCTTGAAATGAAAGATAATAAGATTATCGTTCTAGCTGATTAAGTTTCAGTTTTAAAATATTTAAAAAAACGCGAAGTAATTACTTCGCGTTTTTTTTATGCTATTTTTTTATGGATTCTAATTCAATCTTTAATTCTTGAAACATATTCATGATACTGCTTAACTTCAGTTCATCGGCATCATATTCTTGGGTGTTGATGCAGCAGGTAAACTCCCATAGCTCTATAACATCCTCAATTTTAACATCAAATGGTTGATACATTTTATTATCAGAATGCAACTCCAAACTGTTTTTCTCTTCTATTTTATTGTAAACACGCTTGTATACCAAACCATCGCTTTTTGTTAAAACAACATAGGTTCTACCATTTTTTACATCGTTTACATTATCAACAAACTTCGCTACAATAAAGGAGCCATCTTTAACAGGAAGCATAGAATCACCACTTATAGGAAATGCTCTGTGCGTACCTGTTGGTAAAAAAGGGAGTTTTATTTTTTGAAGCTGCTCAATATATTCGGGATCTGCATACCCTTGTAAATAACCTGCCGATGCTTTTGCGGGTATAATTTCTATTAAATCTTCATTGGCTTCATTAACTGTAATAGGAAACAATACACGCTTATTCCCTACTTCTATAAACGAGGTGTCTTTAGCGCCGCGTAAATCGTTTTTCACTAAAATATCTATAGGAATATCAAAGTAATTAGAAAGCTCTATTAAACGGTCTATTGGTGGTTCTGAACGCCCTTCTTCATACGACCCAACCATCGAGCGTGTCCACTTTAATTCTTCAGCAAAACGCTCTTGCGAAAACTTCTTAAGACTTCGTAAGTGTTT
Source organism: Algibacter luteus (assembly GCF_900141715.1). Taxonomy (GTDB): domain Bacteria; phylum Bacteroidota; class Bacteroidia; order Flavobacteriales; family Flavobacteriaceae; genus Arenitalea; species Arenitalea lutea. The sequence goes on from NZ_FQYK01000003.1 coordinate 19,375, forward strand.
TATGTTAGATTGGATATGCTTCATTATAAAAATAAATTTTAACATTATTTGCTACAAATATAAGCAACAAAAACTACAAATAGTAGCTAATTTTGTTAATCCTATGTATTTAAATTGTCACACCTATTATAGTTTGCGTTACGGCACCATCGCCCCAAGGCAATTACTTGCTATAGCCTCTGCCAATGGGGCTAATACATTGGCATTAACCGACATTAATAACACATCGGCCAGTTTAGATTTTGTGCGACTTTCTGAAAAATATGAAATTAAACCTGTAGTTGGTGTCGATTTTAGAAATGGTGCACAGCAACAATTTGTGTTGTTAGCAAAAAACAATAACGGGTTTCAAAACATCAACAGCTATCTGTCTACATTTTTACACGATAGTCATTTAAAAATCCCTGAAAAAGCACCTCAGCTTGATGACACTTTTGTTATTTATCCGTATAAAAATCAAAACGATTATACACTTAAAGACAACGAGTTTTTAGGCATTAAACCTAAAGACCTCAACGCTCTTAAATTTTCAAAATGGAATAAACTACAACATAAACTGGTGGTTTTAAAAACGGTTTCTTTTCAAAATAAAAAAGGATTTAACACCCACCGATTATTGCGTGCTATTGATAACAACACCTTATTAAGTAAACTTTCTAAAACAGAAGAAGGCGACCCGAACGATATGATGTTGCCATATAATGAGTTATGTGAAACCTATGAAGAATTTCCGCAGCTTATTAAAAACACACAATCTGTTTTAGAAAATTGCCAAATTGAATTCGATTTTTCGCAAGAAGTACCTAACAACCAAAAATCGTATACCGAAAATGAAGATTCAGATTATACGCTACTTAAAAAATTAACTTACGAAGGCTTACCGTATCGCTATAAAAACCCTGATGATGTGATTTATAATCGCATTAAAAAAGAACTTGAAATTATTAAAGAAAAAGGGTTTGTATCGTACTTTCTTATTAATTGGCGCATTTTAGAATATGCCCGAAGCAAGGGCTATTTCTACGTTGGTCGTGGTAGTGGCGCCAATAGTATTGTGGCTTATTTACTTCGCATTACCGATGTAGACCCCATAGAGCTCGATTTGTATTTTGAACGTTTTATAAATCTGTATCGTAAAAATCCACCCGATTTTGATATTGATTTTTCGTGGACAGACCGCGACGATATTACCAAATTTATTTTCAAAACCTTTAAAAACACCGCACTATTAACGGTTTACAACACCTTTAAGTTTAGAGCTTCAGTGCGCGAATTAGGAAAAGTTTTTGGATTACCTAAATCTGAAATGGATATACTTACTCGAGGTAAATATCAAATCAATCAGCTTGATAAATTATCGCAATTGGTTATTAAATACAGCGAATACATTCAAGGCTTTCCAAACTATTTAGGTATTCATTCTAGCGGTATTATTATTTCAGAAAAACCCATTCATTTTTACACAGCCACTTTTTTGCCCCCAAAAAACTTTCCTACCACACATTTTGATATGGTTGTTGCCGAAGATATCGGGTTGTATAAATTCGATATCTTAAGTCAACGTGGGTTAGGGAAAATTAAAGATACCGTTGAGATTATAGCCTATAATCATCCTAAAAAAAAGCCAGTTGATATTCACGATATTAAACGATTTAAAGCAGACGAAAACATTAAACACCTGCTGCGAAATGCCAAAGCTATTGGTTGCTTTTATGTAGAGTCTCCCGCCATGCGTATGCTACTTAAAAAACTACGCGTTGATACATATTTAGGTTTGGTGGCAGCCAGTTCTATTATTCGTCCTGGTGTTGCAAAATCTGGAATGATGCGCGAGTATATTTTGCGCTACCGTTATCCTGAACGCATTAAAGAAGCGCACCCTGTTTTATTAAAAATCATGCCCGAAACATATGGCGTTATGGTGTATCAAGAAGATGTTATTAAAGTTGCGCATATTTTTGGTGGATTAACTTTAGGTGAAGCCGATAAACTGCGCAGAGGCATGTCGGGTAAGTTTCGATCGCGCGACGAATTTTTACAAGTAAAGCAACTCTTTTTTGATAATTGCAAACAAAAAGGAGAACCCGAAACAATAACCAAAGATGTATGGCGCCAAATTGAAAGCTTTGCTGGTTATGCGTTTGCAAAAGGCCACTCCGCCTCTTATGCTGTAGAAAGCTACCAAAGTCTGTTTTTAAAGGCCTATTACCCATTGGAATATATGGTAGCAACCATTAATAATTTTGGTGGTTTTTATAGAACCGAACTTTATGTACACGAAGCCAGAATGCATGGTGGTATTATTGAAGCACCATGTATAAACCACAGCTTCAATATGGCTATTATTAAAGGAAAAACCATTTATTTAGGTTTTATGTTCTTGCATGCTTTAGAAGCAAAAACCATTGCTAAAATTATTGAAGAACGCAGAGGTAACGGCCTTTTTAAAAGTCTAGATGGTTTTATTGAACGCGTCCCTATTTCCATAGAACAAATTTCAATACTCATAAAAATTAATGCATTTAGGTTTACAGAAATTAATAAACGAGAATTGCTTTGGGAAGCACATCTTAAAATTAGCAAAACAGTTATTCAAGAGCATGTAATAACCTTGTTTAAAACCGAGCGTATAAATTACAAAACACCAAGATTATCTAGCACCGATTTAGAAAACGCTTTTGATGAAATGGAGTTGTTGGGTTTTCCATTATGCAATCCGTTTCATTTATTGCAAACCCCAACATCAAACACCATGCGAGCAGAACATTTAATCCATTTGCAAAATAAAACCATTACTATTGAAGGCTATTTGGTAGCCACAAAAAACACCCGAACTTCCAACGGAAAAAGCATGCACTTTGGTACGTTTTTAGACTACGATGGTAATTTTATTGATACCGTTCACTTTCCGCCTGTGGCAGCAAAATACCCGTTTCGCGGAAAAGGTATTTACAGCATTACAGGAAAAATAATGGTAGAATTTGATTGTGTGACTATTGAAGTTTCGGCTATGGAACGTTCTGCGATTGTTGAAGACCCACGTTATGCTGTAAACTCTTTAAATAGCACTTTTCAGAATAAAAAAAGTTTTGCAGACCATAAAGCAAATCAACTGTCTCCCATGTCTCCAAAAATAATGAGGCGTACTCCAGAAACATTGTAATAGATTTTAAGATATGAGTTACGAGCGTTCTATTGTTCATATGGATTTAGACACCTTTTTTGTGTCCTGTGAGCGTTTGCTCGATAGCCGCCTTAATGGAAAACCGGTGCTTATTGGCGGTACTTCTGATAGAGGTGTTGTAGCCTCGTGTAGTTATGAGGCACGACGCTTTGGTATACATTCTGCAATGCCTATGCGTTTAGCAAAACAACTGTGTCCGGAAGCGATAATACTTAGAGGTAATTCTGGTGTTTATACCAAGTTTTCGCAAAATGTTACCGAAGTTATTAAAGAAGCTGTACCCTTATATGAAAAAACATCGGTTGATGAATTTTACATAGACCTTACCGGTATGGATAAGTTTTTTGGTTGCCATAAACTGGCTTCAGAATTACGCCAACGTATTATAAAAGAAACTGGTTTACCCATTTCGTTTGGGTTGTCTATTAACAAAACCGTTTCAAAAATAGCCACTGGCGAAGCAAAACCCAATAATGAAATACGCATTCTTTCGGGCACTGAAAAACCTTTTTTAGCACCACTTTCCGTAAAAAAAATACCTATGGTTGGCAATGTTACTTACAAAGCCTTGTGCGATTTGGGTGTAAAACGCATTAAAACCGTGCAAGAAATGCCCATGGAACTCATGCATCGTGTACTTGGACAAAATGGTTTAAGCATTTGGAAAAAGGCAAACGGAATAGATAATAGTCCTGTGGTTCAATACCACGAACGCAAATCTATTTCAACAGAGCGTACCTTTAATAAAGACACTACCGATGTTGCCAAATTAAAAGGCATTATTATAGCTATGGCCGAAAATTTAGCCTACCAATTGCGTCGAGGTAACAAATTAACCGCTTGTGTTACCTTTAAAATTAGATATTCTGATTTTCAAACGTATACACAACAACAACGCATTCCGTATAGCGCTATGGATCATACCATTATTCCTGTGGTATTAGATTTATACAGAAAACTGTACAACCGTCGTTTATTGGTACGACTTATTGGTGTGAAATTTAGCCATTTGGTTGAAGGCGGACATCAAATTAATTTATTTGAAGACAATGAAAAACAACTGCACTTAAGTGAAGCTATAGATAAAATGCGCGAACGTTATGGCGATAGGGCAGTAATAAATGCGGCAGGAATGGAGGCCAAAAGCATTAGTAGATGGAATCCTTTTACAGGCGAACCGCCACCACTTTTAGCGAATAGGAGGCAGTAACTTTCTATTTTTAAAGTTTTAACAAAATCACTTCCCATAGTTGATTATTAGAGGTGTAATTTTTTAAAACTTCAAAACCAACCGCTTTATGCGCATTGGAAGACCGTGTGTTTTTAGTATCAACTTCTGTAATAATAGCATCAAAATCATCTTTTAGCTGGTTTGCCATATAATAATACAACCCCCTAAAAACCCCATGGCCTCTAAAGTTTTTATCTACACATATTTGCCCCATTGCTATATAGTTTTTATACAAGTCTTTTTCTTCTAATACCTCATCAATTTCATGGAACATAGGTGCTAACAAAGGGATGTCATTTTTAAAATCTTGCAGCATCGATAAAGCATATCCAACAACTTCACTTTCGTGTTTGGCGATACAATGTGCACAAGCATCGTTCATTTTTTTGAGCATCTCAAAACTATGATTTAAAGTAACAAATCCTTCTTCCTGCCTTTCTTGAGTCGATAAAACCATTCTTAAGTTTCGTTCTTGAAGATTTAAAATTTGATGCAACTCTTCATCAGTTGCAGCTCGAGAGTATATTATGTTCATTTTTACCATAATTTAAATGATAAATAACAAGCAAAGTATTGAAATTAAAAAGACAATGATATTAACTAGAAAATTTTAGTGTTTTTTATAATGGTATTTCCAACGCGCTTATATTTAACCAACTTTCCATTAGCACAAAATGTATATAATCCTTTTGATTTTTGCTCTGAAACTGTTAGTAGTAAAACTTCCTCCAGAGTACAGTTGTTATCTTTTGCTACTTTCTTTTTAATATGATTAATTGTAGCACGACCTTTTTTTAATTGTTGTTGTATTTTTTGATCTAACTTAGGCTCAACAAAAGCATCAATTAATTTACAATGTGAACTTTTATGAGTTTCAGATTTTGCTTTAACGGGCAAATTATTTACAGCAGGAGCTTCAGCATCAATATATTCCCATGTAAAATCAGCTTTTAATAATACACGCCTACCGTCTTCAGTTTTTACAATGTGATTATTTTGAGCAATACTAAATGCTGAAATTAAAAATGTTAATAATAAAATATAGACTTTCATAACAACGTTCACTAAATTAAACTGATTCTCAAAAATACGAAACTAAACTTCAACATATTCTAAAATATCAGATGGTTTACAATTTAGCACTTTGCAAATTGCTTTTAGAACTACAAACCTTAATACATTTACTTTTCCCAGTTTTAAAATAGTAAGATTTTACTTCTAATGGGCAACAATGTCTCGATTACTCTTAGTAAATTATAATCTTTATGACGTACTTGAAACAATTATAGTCAATTTTCATAATAATGAAAGTGCTATAAAATAATACTCTAGAATGATGCTAACTTTTACAAAAGTACCATAGAATAAATGTAGATTATCGGATTAAATTACATCTTCCGTTCATTGGTAGAGAAAAAATATCCATTTATCTAAAAAATTAGAATGCAACTAGCTTTTAAGATACCTTTGACACCAAATCCCTCATTTACAATTAATTAACCTATAATATATTATGAGAAATAATTCTTATTTATTATCTTTTAGCGTTTTCTTAGCACTATTTTCCTTTTCTTGTTCTGTTGAAGAAGTAGATGAATTTAGCTTTGAAACTGAGGAAACTTTCACATCAAAAATCTCAAGCGAGAGTAAAAAAGGAAAGTCTAAAATTGAGATTTGTCATTATAACGAAGGCACAAATTCTTTTGAACGAATTTCAATATCTGAAAATGGCTTAAACGGTCATAAAAATCATAAAAATGATATCTTGGTTTTTGATATTGACGGTGATGGCTATCCAGCCGAAAATGACTGTGGAATAAATTTTAGAGAAGATGGATTATGGGATTGTGACGATTCCAATGCTGAATTAAACCCTGAAACTGTTTGGTATTTGGATGCCGATGGGGATAAATTTGCTGCTTCTTCAATACAAGGTTGTGATTCTCCAGGAGAAGGATATACTTTAGAAGAAATGCCTACCACAGATCTTGATGATAATAATCCTGCGGTTCAAAATGAAGTTGATTGTTTTAATCATATTGTGGGACATTATTATGGTTCTAAATATCATGGGGCGAATTTATTCGAATTAGATTTTATTGTTTCATACCAGAATGATGAGTATTATATGAATGGTTCATTAACCGAAACTAAGTCTGACGGTGAAATTAAAGTACATGATTTAAATTTAAATATTCATAGTGTAAATGAACTGTATTCAAAATTTTATTCCTTCAGATATGATGAAAGTTATCCTATTAATTCAGGAAGTGGATATTATAGTTGCGAAATAATAACTGTAATGATAGGTATTTCAGGCTCTGGAATACCCGGAGTTCAAGCTTTTAATGCAGTGAAAATAAAATAATACATGTTAATATATTTTTAATAAAGAGACCTTCAAAAATGAAGGTCTTTTTTTCTATTTATAAATGTAATCTAAAAAAGCATTAGTCAGCTTATTTAAATAATCGGTTTGATTAGTAAAAGGCTTTATTTATGATATTATAATTCCTTTATTTTCATTCTTATAATTTTAAAACTTCAATACCAAAAGCGTTATTTATATTTGTTAACGATGAAAGACTTTTTAAAAAACTACGAGTTCACCAAGCGAATTAATGACTTCTTACCATTTGGAAATCAAAATAATTTTTTCGCTTTTTCGACAAATGTTTGTTTATAAATATGAGCGACACTTTTAAAACTATAGCCAGATTCCAATATTCAAGCGAAGCTCAAATTATTAAAGGGCGTTTAGAAGCTGAAGGTATTCAAGTATTCTTAACTGATAACTTAACAATAGATACCGATCCTTTGGTAAGTAACGCCATTGGTGGTGTGAAACTTAAAGTTTTGACACATCAAGCTTCAGAAGCACAAGACATTTTAAAATCCATAGAAAAATATTCTATTGATGATGACGGTAATACTATTATTTGCCCAAATTGTAATAGCGAAAAAATAGAACTATTTTCAACTATAAAAAATGCTAAATCATTTTTTGCGTTTGTTTTTGCGCTTGTTTTAAACGTCTTTGTAAATGTACTTCCACTTTACGAGAAACACAGATACAGATGTGAAGATTGTAATGCTGAATTTGATATGGGTAAACACTGAATATAAAAACATCCTAATTATAAACTGAAGACACAACTTGATACGCTTTCTTTAACTTCTTAATTACACGTTCAATTTCTTCCTCATTTAAATGCCCAAAGCCAAAACGAATGGCGCAGATTTTTTTATCTTGATATAATGATGTATTTGGAATAAATAAACCTTCCTTTTCGGCTGCTTCGGCTAATTTTACTAATGAAATTTCAGATTGAAATTGCAACCAAAGAGCTAAACCACCAGATGGTGTTTTCCAGCTTAAAATATCCTTAAAATTACTTTCTAAACACTTACATAAATAATCGCGCCGTTGCTTATAAGTGATAATGTTTTTTTTCATAAGACGATATATTTCACCTTCTGAAATTAACTCAGTAAGCATTTGTTCTTGAATAACATCACCTTGCTTATCTAATAGTTGTAGATAATTTTTAGCTTCAGAAATCAAATTTTCTGGTGCCACAACAAAACCTGTTTGAAAACTTGGAAATAATGACTGACCAAATTTTCCTAGATAAATAACTACTCCGCTAGCATCGGCTGTTGCCATTGGTAATATGGCAGATCCTTCAAACTGAAAATCGTAATCGTAATCGTCTTCAATAATAGCAAATTGATAGGCTTTTGCTAATTCTAACAATTGCAATCGTCTTTCTGCTCGTAACGTCGTAGTTGTTGGATATTGCCTATGTGCACAAACATACACACAGCGAATACTTCGTTTAACAAAATGAGTTTTTAAATAATTTACATCTATGCCATCGGCATCAATAGGAATGGTTTTTATCGTTGCCCCTGCTTGTTGAAAAATCATATTAGAGGCATAATTACTTAAACTTCCCACTAAAACCACATCATTTTGTTTTATTAAAAGCCTTGAAACAATGTACAAACTCATTTCGGTACTTCTTGTACTAATTAAATTCTCAGGTTTTATATGAAATCCTCTGGTGGCGTTTAAGTAATTACAAAGTTGAATCTCAAATAAAGAATAACTGGATTGATTAGGCTGGTTCCATTTATTAATTAATGTTTTTCGTTTCATAACGGCACTATACCATCTAGAAAATTGATAAACAGGATGCAGTCGTAAATCTGGACTACCATCATTAATACTATACTTAGCTTCTGTTATTTGCGAAGTTGAAGCTAAATTAAAGGAAGGTTGAAATGGAAACCCTGTTATTTTTGAATATTGATAAACGGCATCTAACTTCTGTGTGCCAGCTTTTATAGTTGCAGTTGTTTGCTCTGGCACTAATACGAACGTACCCTTATTTGGTATAATTTCTACCCAACCTTGTGAGGCAAGCTCATCGTAAACTGCAACTACAGTATTTCTATGAATTTTTAAAATCTGACTTAAAACTCGCGTTCCTGGTAAAACTGAACCTTTAGAAATATAACCACGTTGAATAGCATTTATAATTTGCTGAGCAATTTGTATATATACAGGTTGTATGTTCGATTTATCAAAATCTACTAATTGTTTAAGAAGTACGCCAACCGGACTATTCATTGTTTTAAAACTGGACTATTAAACTCGTCCGGAAAGTTACGACTTTTGCAGCGTTTTAAACAAGATCATATTATGAAAAGAAAATTATCTATTATTTCGTTAATATTTTTATTCACATTATCTGCTCAAGCACAAGTAGAACCTATAAAAACAGATTCTTTACAAGAAATTATTATTACTTCAACTAGAATAAATTTGCCTTTTAAAGAAAATTCTAGAACGATTGATATTATAACTTCAGAAGATATAAAAAATAGTGCTTCTACAAATGTTGCCGACTTATTACAACAAGTTGCTGGAGTTGATATTCGTCGTCGTGGAACAGCTGGAAGCCAAGCTGATTTATATATTAGAGGTGGTAGTTTCGACCAAACATTACTACTAATTGACGGTATAAAAATGGACGATGCTCAAACTGGGCACCACACCATGAATGCCGCATTACCGCTTGAAGTTATCGAACGCATTGAAATTATTAAAGGGCCTGCTGCTCGTGTTTTTGGACAAAATGCATTTAGTGGCGCCATTAATATTGTTACTAAAAAAGAATTAAGCAACTCTATATCGGTTAAAGCAGAAACAGGATCTTTTGGACAATTAAACGGAGGCGTAACCATCGGTTCGAGCTTAGAAAATTCATCACATATTGTGCATGTTGATAAAATGTCTTCCGCAGGTTATCGTCATAACACCGATTACGACAACAGTAATTATTTTGTGAAAAGTGTATTTAATAAAAACAAAAAAGCTATTGAAATGATTGCCACGTTCCAAGAGCGCAAGTTTGGTGCCAACGGTTTTTATGCCAGAGCAAGTGCCACCGAACAATATGAAGAAACTCAAAACAGTTTGATTGGGTTTTCTACACAATTTAACACCGAAAAACTAACCATCGCACCACGTATTTACTGGAAAAGAAACCAAGATAAATATGTATACCTTAGAAACGACCCAACGGTTTACAGAAATTTGCATATTACTAATAAAATTGGCGCAGAAGTGAATGCCAACTATAAATCGAAAGCAGGAACTACTGGGTTTGGTATCGATATGTCTAAAATTTATATTAGAAGTAATAATCTAGGAGACCGAAATAGATTTATGACGACGCTTTTTTTAGAACATGAGTTTAAGGTATTTAATGATAATCTAGACATTACTCCTGGTGTTGCAGTAACCTATTTCTCAGATTTCGATTTTTATGCATTTCCTGGAATTGATATTGGTTTAAAAATTACCGACCAGTTAAAAGCTTACGGAAATATTGGTTACACGTATAGAATACCAACTTATACCGATTTGTATTATAACGATTCAAGTACCATTGGAAACCCCGATTTAGAAGTAGAAGAAGCTTTTGCTCAAGAAATTGGAATTAAATTTTTCTCACCAAAGTTTACAGGTTCATTAGCATTATTTAATAGAGATGCTCAAAATTTGATTGATTATATTCGCCCAAACACCACAGAAACCATCTATACAGCTACAAATATTGCCGAGGTTAACACTAAAGGATTTGAGGTAGATGCAGCCTATCATTTTAAATGGAGTGGTTTCAACCAAACACTTGCTGTAGGATATAATTTTTTAGATGATGACATTTTAGATCAGAATAAAGACTTATCTCGATATTCATTAAATACACTAAAGCATCAATTCACCACGCGTTTAAGTACACAATTATTTAAAAATGTAAGTCAGAATATAATTTATAAACATGCTGAACGTACTACTGGAGACAGCTATAATGTTTGGGATGCATCCTTAGCACTTCAATTAAAACAAATTGAATTCACCATAACAGCAAGTAATATCTTTGATGCCGATTATATTGAAGCCGGATTTGTACCAATGCCACCAAGCAATGTGCTTTTTGGATTGCGATATAATTTCAATTAACCAAAAAATACATAATAAATTTAGATTTGCTAACGTTTTCATAACTTTGCACATCTAAATTTATTAAGTGTTGTCATTAAACTTACAAGACATTCCTCGCGTTAAAACGTTAACTAAAGAGGATTTTATAAAGCACTATTTTAAGCCGCAAAAACCTGTGGTTATAGAACGTTTTATTGAAGATTGGCCAGCTTATACCAAATGGAATTTAGATTACATGAAAGCAGTAGGCGGCGATATTATTGTCCCACTTTATGATGACAGACCCGTTGACTATAAAGATGGTTTTAATGAACCCCATGCTAAAATGAAACTTGGTGAGTATATCGACTTACTAAAAAGAGAACCAACCAAATTCCGTATTTTTTTATGGAATGCGCTTAAAGAAATTCCGCAACTACAGCAAGATTTCACGTTTCCTGATTTTGGTTTGCGCCTTATGAAAGGTATCCCGATGCTGTTTTTTGGAGGAAAAGACTCCCATACCTTTATGCACTATGACATTGATTTAGCAAATATTTTCCATTTTCATTTTGAAGGCAAAAAACAGGTTATATTATTTGACCAAAATCAAAATGATTATTTATATAAAATACCCCATTCTTTAATAACCAGAGAAGATATCGATTTTAATAACCCTGATTTTGAAAAATGGCCAATGCTAAAAAAAGCAAAAGGCTTTAAAACCGAGCTCAATCATGGTGAAGTTTTGTATATGCCAGAAGGCTATTGGCACTATATGCGTTACGTTACCCCAGGATTTTCGATGAGTTTACGCGCCATTGCTAGAAACCCTAAAAATTTTAGTAAAGCTGTTTATAATGTTTTCGTCATGCGAAATATAGATAACGTTATGCGACGGATACAAGGGCAAAAATGGATAGATTGGAAAAACGAGCAAGCTATTGTAAAGACCAACAAACAATTATAAATAAAGTTTGATATTGAAAAACTTGTAATATATTTGCCCACTTAAATTTAAAACTCAAATCATGAAAAATTTAATTTTATTAATAACCTTGTTAAGTGTTTCTCTTATTAACGCCCAAGCCTATATAGGAAAAGGCGACAACAAATTTCAAGTTGGTGCCAACCTACAAGAAAACGGATCTGGTATAAATATTAGTTACGACTATGGTATTGGAGAAAATATTTCAATAGGTATATCTTCAACTTATCTTTTAGGTATTAACGATATTCTAAAAAATAACGCTAATGAAGATTTAAATGCCGATTTTGATAACCGTTTTGATGTTAGAGCAAGATTTAATGCCAATTTAGGAAATGTTATTAATGTTGACCCAAATTTTGATCTTTATCCAGGTTTAAGCCTAGGGCTTAAAAATTTTGGTGGTCATTTAGGAGCGCGTTACTTTTTTACAGAAGGTTTTGGTATTTACACAGAATTAAATGTGCCATTCGCAAAATATAAAACTGAAAATTTAACTGCAGCCGAAACTTTACACAATCAATTTACAATTAATTTTGGCGCAAGTTTTAACTTGTAAAAAAAACATAAGAGAATTTATAAAACGGGTTAAATTTAGCATTTAATCCGTTTTTTTATGTCGTTACCCGAAAAGCTCCTTAGCCTTTTCATATACTAAGTGCGTTTCCCAGCCTCTATATAGCAGATAATCGATTAATTTTTGCTTTTTTTTGTATTTGTTAGTTTCTGTGATGGAATTCGCTCTTTTTTCGGCTAAAACATTGAAAACCTCGTTGTATTCCGTAATATCTATTTCAGCAAGTGCTTGATTTATATTAACTTTGCTTATGTCTTTTTTCTTTAATTCATGAGTTAATCGACGTATACCCCACTTCTTAATTTTAAACTTACCGCTTACAAATGTTTTGGCGAAACGTTCTTCATTTAGAAAGTTATGCTCCAAAAGGTGGACTATAATAATATCGATAGCTTCGGGTATCATATTCATAGACACTAACTTTTGTCTTACTTCTTGATGACAACGTTCTTGATACGCACAATAATGCTCTAGTTTTCTAGTGGCTTCTTGTACCGTATATGTTTTTTTTGTTTGCATTGGCATCAAAAATAACAATGTTAGAGAAACAAAGAGTTAAAAAAATAAAAAAACCAAATCAAAATTGCTCAGAGTATTTCGAGTAAAAGATTTAAAACTTAACAGCTATGAATAACAAAACCCTCATAAAGTCCTTCTCTTTTTTTATTGCACTATTTTGTGTTGTTTCTTTGGGGTACGGGCAAAGTATATTCAATAACCCAATTACAGATACTAACCCCGGGTTTATAAGCCCTTACACGAATAATCAAGTAGTTAATGCTAATATTTCTGTAACTGGAATTTCTAGAGGACCTGATATTGCAGGAAATAATGGATCAAATAGATATAATGCTCGTAGTTGGAATTCAGCATCATTAAATTTAAACGATTATTTTGAATTTACCCTTACTCCAAATTCAGGTTACGAAATTGATTTTGTAAGTTTTGTATACACTGGGCAAATTTCTGGTACAGGTCCATCAAATTTTTTATTTAGATCAAGTTTAGACGGATTTACCTCAAATATTGGAACGCCAACAGCTGGTGGCGCAACTATTGATTTAACTGCTGCCGCTTATCAAGGCATTACAGGCGCAATAACTTTTAGAATTTATGCTTGGGGAGCAAGTTCAGGTTTAGGAACTTTTAGTATTAATGATTTTACATTTAATGGTACTGTAGGTGCCCTTGGAACTTGTACATCAGTTTCTACTTGGGATGGAACTACTTGGGATGTCGCACCAAGTGCTACTGCTGTGGCAATAATCGATGGAGATTTTAATGCTAATTTAGCCAACAGTTTTACTGCTTGTAGTTTACAAATTAATGCCGGAAATACTCTAACAGTTAATAATTCTGGTTTTGTAGAAGTTGAAAACGACGTTATAGTTGATGGCGAATTAATTGTTCAAACTGAAGGTAATTTTGTACAGCGTGATAACGCTGGAACATTTACGGTTAATACTGGTGGATTAGCAAGAGTCAATAAATCAACAGCATCGAAAGCAGATTGGTTTTATTATACCTATTGGAGTTCTCCTGTAACTGGCGAAACTATTGGAAGTGTTTTTCCAGATGTAGATGGAGACCGACGTTTTTGGTTCAATGCTGGTAATTTTGTTGATACTGATGGCGATGACATTGATGATAATGGTGATGATTGGCAACCTGCCTATGCTGCAGATGCCATGATTCCTGGTGTTGGTTATGCTGCTACCGAAAGTAGATTCTTCTTTGGTGGCTCAGGAACAGCTAGTTTTGAAGGACCTTTTAATACAGGAGATATTAATGTAAACATAACTCTTAATGGTGCTAATCCAGGAATTAATTGGAATTTTATTGGAAACCCTTACCCTTCAGCTGTTGACTTTGATGCTTTTCATTCTGCTAATGCAACGGTTGTTGATGGTGCAGCCTATTTCTGGTCGCAAGCAACACCGCATGCAGAGTCGAATCCTGGTAACGAGCAAAGTAACTTTAGTAAAAATGATTATGCCACATATACAGTTGGATCTGGCGGTGTTGCAGGAGCTAGCGGTGTTACACCAGCGCAATATATCCCTTCTGCACAAGGCTTTTTTATTCCAGCTTTAACTACAGGTACTGCCACATTTACTAATGCTATGCGTATGGCAGATGGCACAAGTAATTCATTATTTTTCAAAGGTTCAAACAAATCAGAATCTAGTAATATTGCTAATAGGCTTTGGCTTAACTTAACTACAGAAAATGGTGTATTTGGTCAAATATTACTAGCTTATGTTGAAGGAGCAACTAATGGAAATGATGGTTTATCATATGATGCACCAAAACTGGTAAGTGAAGATTATGCTGCTATTTTGTATTCAAAAATGGATGCTAGTCCTATGAAGTATGTAATCCAAGGAAAAGATATCAACAGCCTTAATGAAGATGAAATTATCAAACTTGGATTTAGCTCAACTATTGAAGATAATACAGAATACAAATTATCCATTGCGCAATTTGAAGGTGGTTTTTTATCTAGCAACCCTATTTATATCAAAGATAATTTTCTAAATGAGCTTCATGATTTATCTACTTCTGATTATACTTTTAATTCTGAAGATGGTACTTTTAATGACCGCTTTGAAATCGTATTTAGTAATAAGGTACTTTCAACCAATGAGTTTGACAAAGAGCCTAATAGCTTAAGGATTTTAGAAATTGATGACAACCATGTTCAATTTACAACGTCTAGCCCAATTAAAACAATTAAAATATATGATTTATTAGGAAGACAATTATACGAGCTTGAAGGCAATACTAATCAAGAAACATATACCCTTTCTAGTTTAGAAAATACCATTTTTATAGCCAAAGTTGAACTTTTAAATGGTGCTACTATTACTAAAAAAGCGATTAATAAATAATTGAATATTTCAAATAAGTAACCAAAGCTCTAACCATTCGTTAGGGCTTTTTTATATGCTGTATTTTAAAGTCAAAATTAAATTTCTTCCAGCAGCAGCAATACCAGAAGAATACGTTTTGTAACGCTGGTCGGTAATATTTTCTAAACTTGCCATTATTGAAATGGATTTATTTACCTGATATTGTGTTCGAAAGTTTAAAGTATACCAAGAAGGGCTGTAGGGATTTCCATTGGTGTCAAGTGCATAAATATAATCTTTCTCTATTTCTGATGGTGCCAGTTGATTGTATGATATGGAACCATTATAGTTAGCAAATAAATCAAATTTTAGATTATTTGAAGACCAAATAAGATGAGAATTTCCAAAATTTGGAGCCACATGTCTTATCGGTACTTCAATATTACCTTCAACCTCTGTTCCACCAATAATAGAATATTGCGATGTGAATTTTAAGTGATTACTAATTGCCAATTTCATACCTATTTCGTAGCCATAAATCCATGCTTTTGAAGCATTTTGTATAGCCTGTACATTACTTAACTCGCCATCATAAACAATCTCAGATTCGCCATTTAAGGTAAAATCTCGTCTTACTAAAGCATTGTCTAAATACGTGTAGTATGTACTCATATCAAATACCAGCAAATCATTAAAGTTTAGTTTCAAACCAATTTCACCACCATAGGCATATTCTGGTCTTAAATGCTCATTTGGCACCACAACCGATCCAGGTTCAGAATCAAATACCTTACCAACATCGTCTATATTTGGTGCTCGGAAAGCAGAAGAAGCGTTTAATTTCCATTGTATGGTTTGATTTGGCGACCAACTGATACCAGCTGTTCCAGTTAAGGCTTCCGACTCATTTCTCGAAGTATCAAAAGGCAAATTCAAATACATATTATTTTCAGTAAAATCGGCTTCAGAACCTACATAGTTAAATCTTAAACCAGACTGAAAAACGAACTTCGGATTTGGCTTGTATTTTATACTAGAATAAATTGCAGCAGATTGCCAACTTGCTCCATTTGGATATCTGGAAACTGTTTTAGTTGCTGTATTATTTACAATATCTTCCTCAGCACCAATGGATTTCACTTTATTAAAAACATATTCAGCACCATAAAAAAACTGTGTTTTAGGTGATATTCTTTTCTCTAAATCTAAATTGAAAGAATAAGCATCAACGGCTTCTTCTCGAACATTTCGGGTTGAAGATTGAAAATCTCTATCATATCTGCTTTCTTGAAAATTTTGATAGGCTAAAGTTGCTTTTATCTTATCGTATAAATTTGATTTACTACTTAATTTGGTGACTTGAAAGTTAGACATAAACCAATTTTGAGGGCCATAGCTCCATTCTGCAGAACGCAAAGTCTCCCCTTTATAACGAATTAATCGATCGTATCTGGGAATATCTGAAGTTGTGGTATAATATAATCCGAAATCGAAACTTAAATCTTCATACGGTTCAAAATGTACCTTTTGCATTAAATTGAGTTGATCGTATCCAGTATATTTTTGAACCAAAGGATTATCGTTACTAATAATAACATCGCCAGTAGTTGTAGCCAGTGCAAACTCGGGTCGTAAATAATCGTCTGGACCATGGCTTCCCATGAATAAATCATCAAAACTATTATAACTAACACTTGTGGCTAGAGCCCATTTTTCATATCCTAAATTAAAATCGAAATGCCCCGTTTTTTCTTGACTAGCCGATGCATATCTAACTTGAGTATTTCCATTAAACAATAATGATTTTGTATAGGATAACTTTGGTTTTTTAGTATAAAAAGACATAACTCCACCAATGGCATCGCTTCCATAAATAACAGAGCCTGCACCTAAAGTTACCTCGGCATTTTCAATTGCAAACGGATCAATAGATATTACGTTTTGCAGATTTCCGCCTCTAAAAATGGCGTTATTCATTCTTACACCATCCACGGTTATTAAGAGTCTATTAGTAGAAAAACCTCTAATCATAGGGCTTCCGCCACCTAATTGGCTTTTTTGAATATAAACCTGTCCAGAATTTTCTAATAAATCTGCACTGGTTTGTGGGTTTGCAAATTGAATTTGATTTGCATCTATACTTAATATTTTTTGCGGAATATCTTTTTTGTTTTGCCTAAACTTTGATGCCGAAATTACAATTTGTTCTAGCCCTTGTGTATTAGATTCTAAATACACCTTATTAGATTTTATTTGTTGCTTAGTTAAAGACTTAAGTACATGTGATAAATGCTTGAAATAAATAATTTCAGAGTCTGTAAACTCATCTAAATCGGCTTCTCCTCTAAAGTTCGAGACTGCACTTTTAGATTTATCAACATTATAAATTGCTACTCCAAAAACGGGCTCTTTTGTAACCTTATTGAGAATTTTTATATTTTGAGCACGAGATAATGAAGAAAAAAGTATAAAGAAAAAAATAATAATACGGAACTTCATAGCTTTAACTAAACACTTGATTTAATACCTGCAAAGATTTAGGGGTTTTAAAACTCCCCAAATGTAGTTCAAAATAAAGCAAAATCATACTTAAAAAATATTGCCTTTGTTTTGCATTTATTTTAATACTAGGTAAAGCATCAAATGTTGTGCCTAAAAGTTGTTTTAGTAGTATTAAATTTTCTCCAGTTACTGCGTATTTATTACTTGGTTTATTTTCAAACCTGCCTTCTTGTAAATTAAAAAAAGACCACTCCATTTGGGAAGTATCTGGATAAAACCCCAAGTATTTAGTAAGTTTTAATAGAAAAAGCAAATGAAAATTTGCGTAATCGGTTTGAGAATCTAGCCACAAAAAGGTGTTTTCTAAATAACCATATAAACTATCATTTTGCTCCTCTTCTTGCAATGTATTTGATAAAACTTCAGATAAAAACATTACGATAGCACTTTTTAAAACATTACTGTGTACACTAGAATATATAAAATTTAATCGAGACTCTTTTATGGTTTGCAACGACCTGTTGTTTTTTTGGTCAAACTCTAATTGTAATTGGGATAGTAACTGAAAATGTGCTGTTTTAGAACCACCTTTTTTACTTTTTAAAACACCTCTAAGTAAAAAACTAACAATGCCAATTTTTTGGGTATAACACTTAACAATTAAGTCGTTATCTCTATATCTTAATTTTGAAAGTACAATGGCATTTGTAGTGATAAACATTATCTAACAACCATTAATTTTAAGACTTTAGTTTCGAAAGTATCTAAATCTGATAGCATAACCAAGTAAACCCCTGAGGCTACAATATTATTGGCTAAGTTTTTCCCATTCCAATAAGCTGTTCCGCCATCAATTTCTAAATTATAACCACGATGTCTCAAGTTAATTCGAGATTGCGCTTCTGCAACCAAATTACCTTCTATATCTGTAATTTTTATATTTATATTTTCTGAAATATCTTTAATTTTAATCTTATCATCTAAAATATTAAACCCTGGTCTTACTGGATTTGGGTAAGCATATGCACTGGCTAAATCGTCTGTAGTACTTGAACCTCCAGATTTAAAAGAAAGCAACCCTTTACTTGTAGCAATATAAACCACACCGTTTGTCTGATCTAAAGACACATCGCTTATACTGTTTGATGGCAAAGGCGAATTATCTTTTGTGAAATGATATATTGTGTTTTGCCCATCAGAGGAGAGGTAAAATAAACCAGAATCAGAAGTTCCAATCCATTTATTATTTGAGCCATCAACTTCAATATCGGTTACATACTGCTCAAAAAGAAGTTCTTTTGCAATACCATCTTCTTCAATAATTATCTCATCTACAGTAATGTTATCATTGGTGAAAAAACTTGAGGTGTTGTATAAAACTCTTAGGCCTCTAAAGGTTCCAATCCACAATTGATTTCTATTATCAAGCGCAACTGCAGTGGCTAACTCTGTGGGCATATTTTCTTCATTTTTACTAATATTTTTGATTAAAGGATTGTTTCCATTCTCGTTAAAACCGATTACTCCATATTTATATGAAGCAATCCATTTTGTTTGATCGTTACCTATAACAATATCTGCATAACCTAAATTTCCCCCCGTAAAACCATCTACTATAACATCGGTAAAATCATAAGATCGCCATTGATTGTTTGCTGGATTATACGATTTTAAAGGCTCGTCAATAAGTGTGCTTAACGTCCATAATACACCATTGTCATCAAACAAGGGATTTAAAACCCTCACACTTACAATACTTGGGTTACTAGGAACAACTAAAGATTCTAATCCGCTATTATTTTGATCGTATAACATGGTTGGCACGTTTTCGTTTAACTCCACAAGCCCATTATGGAATGAACTGATAAACACTTGATCTCTGTTCTGCGGATTTATGGCTACTCCGTTTAAATCTCTAGCTTGAAAAGCATCTTGATTTGACACGTTAACCCAACTTTCATCTCTTAAATGACTTACCCCTCTTAATCTTGAAAAAGGCACATAAAACAGACTATAGCCACCAAACGTTACCCAAACACCATTGGTCTCTGCTTCAATTGAAAAAGGGGTGTTAAAAAGAGGCCCTTCTGGATGAATCTCTTCAAAACTCAATCCCTCATTAATATTTGTTTTCAAAATCCCAAAATCAAAGGTCCCAATAAATATATTCTCTAGATTAACTGTTGCACAAGTAAATCGTGTTGGGAATTCTGTACTCACAGGTACCTGATTAATCACATTAAAATTCGCGTCATATACAAATACTTCATTTATGGTAGTAACCACTAAATTTGAATTTACAGCTCTTAAATCTAGCGGTAAATTCGGGTATGTGAATAATTCAGTTACAGAATTGCCAACTACTTGATAGATTTTACGATTATTATTTATGGCAAATAAGTTGTTATCAATAGCTTCAATAGATTGCCAGTTTCCAGAACTAACAGACTCCCAATTTTGAAAATCGATTAAATTAGTACTTGCCACTGGGGCTCTTTTTATACCGTTCCCGCCCAAACAGGAAGCATAAATATAATCTTCAAAAACAGTGGTTTGCGTAATTGGTATTTGGCCGCCTCCATTACCTATAAAGTAAGTATCTCCAAACTCGAGTCTTTGCAAATCAAAAGCCGAAATTCCATAATTAGTTGACAAATAGATAAGGTTGTCGTTAGCACTAATATGATTTATTTTTTTATCTGATGGTGAAATTGTAGGTTTATCTATAATATCAACTACCGTTAAGATCTCGGAATCGTTATCAAATACAATTTCTAGTAGTCCGTTTTCATAACCAATAACTAATAATTCATAGGCCTCACTGTAATAAATAGTTGAAATACTTTCTCCAGAAATACCATTTACAGTTGTAATTTCATCTATTTCATTTGTTTGGGAATCTAGTTTAAAAATGGCATTATCTGCCGCCGCATAAATGGTATTAGTCCCTTGAGAAACATCCTTAATTTCATTATAAGAATAATGCCCTTCCCAAAGTGCCGAATAATCTTGTGAAAAGTGAAATAATGGGAAAAGAAAAAAGACAACTACTAGTAAACTCCTTAACATAAGTGTTTTTTGAATGGTCAAATATATTTATAACTAACGAGTTTTACTTAAAAATAATATATTTTAAACAAAAAAAGCTTCCATAAAATCTGGAAGCTTTTTAATTTATATTTAAATGCCTTTAAACAATTCCTTGTGCCAACATCGCATCGGCTACTTTTACGAAACCTGCAATGTTTGCTCCCTTTACGTAATCAATATAACCATCGTCATCTTTTCCATATTCTAAACAAGACTTATGAATATCAGACATGATGTCTTTTAACTTGTTATCTACTTCTTCTCTGGTCCATTTATATCTCAATGAGTTTTGAGTCATTTCTAAACCTGAAGTAGCTACTCCGCCTGCATTTGAAGCTTTTCCTGGTGCAAATAATATTTTTGCTTTGTGGAACGCTGCAATAGCTTCTTTGGTTGATGGCATATTTGCACCTTCACTTACACATATACATCCATTTTTTAATAATATATTAGCGTCTTCTTCATGTAATTCATTTTGTGTTGCACATGGCAGGGCAACTTCACATTTTACACCCCAAGGTGTTTTTCCTTTATGAAATTCAGCATCAGGGTATTTATCTAAATACTCACTTATTCTTCCTCTTTTCTCATTTTTCAATTGCATTACAAATGCTAATTTCTCTTTATCAATTCCTTCTGAATCATAAATATAACCTCCAGAATCAGAAAGTGTTAGCACTTTGCCTCCAAGTTGCAAGACTTTTTCGGCTGCATACTGTGCTACATTACCAGAACCAGATATAACCACATTTTTACCCTTAAAGCTATCTCCTTTAGTTTCTAGCATTTTTTCGGCAAAATAGACATTTCCATAACCTGTGGCTTCTGGTCTTATTAAAGATCCACCCCAAGACATGCCTTTTCCTGTTAAAACACCTGTAAATTCGTTTCTTAATTTTTTGTACATCCCGAATAAAAATCCTATTTCTCTAGTTCCTACACCAATGTCGCCTGCTGGAATATCGGTATTAGGGCCTATATATCTAAATAATTCGCTCATAAATGCATGGCAAAATCGCATAATTTCATTATCAGACTTTCCTTTTGGGTCAAAATCGCTTCCCCCTTTTCCACCTCCCATAGGCAGTGTAGTTAAAGCATTTTTAAACACTTGTTCAAAAGCTAAAAATTTTAAAATACTGGCATTAACAGTAGGATGAAAACGTAAACCCCCTTTGTAAGGACCTATAGCAGAGTTCATTTGAATTCGGTACCCTCTATTTACTTGAATTTCACCACTATCATCAACCCATGAAACTCTAAAAGATATTAATCGTTCTGGTTCAACCATTCTAAGTAGTATGTTCTTGCCATAATAAATATCATGTTCTACAATGTAAGGAATTACAGTTTCTGCTACTTCCTCCACAGCCTGTAAGAACTCTGGCTCATGACTGTTTCGCGATGTTACCATAGCCAAAAATGATTCAATGTTTTGTTTCATATATACAATTATTGCACTGTTATTTATTAAATAAGTAATTTATCGGTACAAATATACATTATCTTCAAAAAGATATGCGATTTTTTTTGAATTTCGCAATAAATATTTTTCGAATATTTTCGTTGTATTTATTAATGTTTGTTTGTTTTCTTAGTTTTTATATATTTGCTCTTAATCATGCCCTCAAAAAATAAACCTTTTATGCTTAACTTAAAACATTTAGCTTCTGGTTTTTGCTTGTTTCTGCTAGTTCAAACTGCAAGTGCTCAACTAGGATTTTCTCATGAAATTGGCGTTATTGCTGGGCCTCTTCAATTTAGATCGGACTACGGAGTACGTGGCGACGAAGAAACCAATTTTGGTAATTCAGGCTTTGGAGTTGGAATTATTCATTATATAAATTTCGCTTACAGGGCAGACTGTAATTGCTATACTACCGATACTTTTTTTAACGACCATTTTAAATTAAGAAACGAAGTTTCCTATAACAAAACCAATTTAGAACATTTGGGCAAATGGGTTGACCCAAGTAGAACAACTATTGAGGCTAACCAGCTAAGAGGCCATAAAGGGGTAGCTAAGAACTTAGATATTGGTACTCAATTGGAATTTTTTCCATTAAGTATTCGTGATTTTCAAGGATTTGCATACAGCTTTGCTCCTTTTGTGAGTATTGGTGTGCATTATACGTCGTTTACACCAGAAGTAAGCACAACGTATGCTAACCCAAACCCAGATGCTGTGGGAGATGTTACAGACCCTAGTAACTTTTATACAGCTTGGGAGCCAGGATCGGTTGACGCATCACCTGGCAGCACATGGTCTGTTGTTTCAAGTGTAGGTGTAAGATACAAACTAACTAAGCTTTCCGACCTCATGTTAGATATGAGATGGCAATATTATTTTCATGATCGAATTGATGGGTTAGACCATCAATTAAGCTTTAATAAATACAATGACTGGTTGGTATGGCTTAACTTCGGTTATATTTATTATCTAGACTAATTTAAGGCTTGCTTTAAATCGGCAATCAAATCTTCTATATCTTCAATTCCAACACTTAGCCGTATTAAAGAATCTACAACGCCTGTTTTTTCGCGTTCTTCTTTTGGTATACTAGCATGTGTCATACTCGCTGGATGGCCAGAAAGTGACTCTACACCACCTAAAGATTCAGCCAAAGTAAATACCTTTAGCTTTTCTACTATTTTTATGGCTTCTTTGTAATTGTTCCCTTTTGTTGTAAAAGAAATCATCCCACCAAAATCGTTCATTTGGCTTTTAGCTATATCATGATTAGAGTGGTTTTCAAAACCAGGCCAGTATACATTTTCTATTTTAGGGTGACTCGCTAAAAATAAAGCCACAGCTTTTCCATTTTCGCAATGACGTTGCATTCTAACATGTAATGTTTTAATACCTCGCAACACTAAAAAACTATCTTGTGGCCCGCAAATTGCTCCACTTGCGTTTTGAATAAAGTAAAGTTTATCGGCCAATGCTTTGTCTTTAACAACAAGCGCTCCCATAACCACATCGCTATGGCCACCTAAATATTTTGTGGCGGAATGCATAACGATATCTGCACCTAAATTTAATGGTTGTTGTAAGTATGGCGTAGCAAACGTATTATCTACAGCCAATAAAATATTATTGTTTTTAGCTATCGTTGAAACCGCCTTTATATCTATAATATTCATCATGGGATTAGTTGGCGTTTCTACCCAGATAAGTTTTGTATTTTGGTTAATAAAGGCTTCAATATTAGATGCATTTTGCATACCTATAAAATGAAACTTTATCCCAAAATCTTGAAATATTTTAGTAAATAATCTAAAAGAGCCTCCATACAAATCGTTGGTAGACACAACTTCGTCTCCAGGCTTTAATAATTTGATTATCGCATCAATTGCTGCTAAACCAGAGCCAAATGCTAAACCGTAAGTTCCGTTTTCAATACTGGCTAGTGCGTTTTCTAGTGCGTTTCTGGTAGGATTATGAGTTCTTGAGTATTCATAACCTTTATGGCCTCCTGGAGTTGTTTGAGCATATGTTGAGGTTTGATAAATAGGTGGCATAACCGCGCCATAAGCAGCATCATGCTCCTGTCCTCCGTGAATTACTTTAGTATTGAATTTCATAAAAATATATCTTTTGTACAAATGTAACTTTTAATTCGGTGTATTCAAATGCAATAATTATCTTTAGTCTAGGTTTAAATTTTTCATATGAATCACTCTAAAATCACTGTACTAATTTGGTGTTTTTTAATACTCTTTAGTTGCAAAGAAGAACAAAAAATCACATTTACCGACGTAAACATTTCTTCTGAAAACAATTCAATTGTCGTTGTTAATATTCCTGAAGCTATTGGAAACTCAACAATTGCAGATCGAATAAATTCTGAAATTGAACAAACTATCATTTCTGAATTACACATAGGAAATCGCGATGATATTACATCAAACAGCATAAAGGAAGGCATATTAAACTTTAACAATGAGTATCAATCTTTTGTGAAAAACTTTCCTGAATCTGAATCTATATGGGAAGCGCAAATTGATGGTGAGGTTATGTATCAATCTTCAGAAGTTATCAGTATTGCCTTAACCACATTTATTAATACTGGTGGCGCCACTGGCATTTTAAATATAACTTTTTTGAATTTTGAATCGGAATCTGGAAAGCGTCTTGAAAACAATCAACTAATAAATAACCTTAAAGCTTTTAAAACTCTAGCCGTACCCTATTTTAATGATGCCATTGCAGACCAAGATGTGCCATTAGATGCTATACAATTTAAATTGCCTGCAAATATAGGCTATAGTGAAGATGGTCTAGTATTATTGTATAATATTCAAGACCTTTCGCCGTATTTAAATGACATATTGGAATTTGCTATCCCGTTCGAGGTTGTTCAAGATATTTTAGTATATAACAGTCTTTAAGAATCGATTCTTATCATAAAAGTTGAATATTAAAATACATCATATGAAGAAAGTTTATTATCTAAAAACGTGTAATACTTGCCTTAGAATTTTAAAGGAATTGAATTTATCATCAGATTTTATTTTACAAGACATTAAATCAGATGAGATAACAGTCAAGCAGGTTGATGAAATGAAAGAACTAGCAGGAAGTTATGAATCACTTTTTAGTAAACGAGCGAAACTTTACAAGGAAATGGATTTGAAAAACCAAAATTTAACAGAGCGCGATTACAAGCAATACATCCTTGAACATTATACATTTTTAAGCAGACCTGTCATAATTGTCAACGATAAAATTTTTGTTGGTAATTCTAAAAAAACGGTTGAGGCTGCTAAGGCTTATTTAAATTCTTAAAATTTTAAAAAATAAAAAAGTCCAACATAAATGTTGGACTTTTTTGCTCCCCCTCTTGGGCTCGAACCAAGGACCCTTTGATTAACAGTCAAATGCTCTAACCAACTGAGCTAAGGAGGAGTGTTATTTTTCGCCTAAGCGAGCGCAAATATATATATCTTTTTACTTACTGCAAACATTTTTTTGAAAATTTTTATCCAAAAATAGCTTTATAAATATCATTGCCGTTTGCAAACAATACTAAAGCAATTAAGATAAAGAATCCTAGCATTTGGGCATACTCCATAAATTTATCTCCAGGCTTTCTTCCAGAGACCATTTCATATAATAAAAACATGACATGACCGCCATCTAATGCTGGGATAGGCAATAAATTTAAAACGCCTAACATAATAGATAAAAACGCTGTTAAATACCAAAACGCTTGCCAGTTCCAAACTGGAGGAAACATATTGCCAATTGCAGCAAAACCACCTATTTGAGTAGCTCCTTTTTTAGTGAAAATGTATTTAAACTGCGCCAAATAGTCTTTTACTTCCCAATAGCCGTTACTTATACCTGCAGAAACACTCTCAGCAAAACCATAATCCTTCTGATTAAACTTAATAAATTCTAAATCACTTGGTCTTGCATAAATACCAATTATTTTATCTTCATTAGGTTTTATACGTAACTCTTCTGGCTGATTATTGCGTTCTATTTTTACTAATAACTCATCTGAATCGCTGTTTTTTATTTGATAAGTTAAATCTGCATAATATTCAACAGGATTACCATTTATCGCTACAATTTTATCAGTCGGTTGTAAACCTGCAATTTCTGCTGGAGAATTTGGGGTAATAGAATCTAATTCAAAAGGATAACGAGGTGTTAATGCGGGTAAATCACCAGCTTCAAAAAGTTGTGTTCCAATATCTTCAGGTATCTTAATATCTTCAACACTTCCGTCTGAATGCTCTACTTTAATATTATTGACATCCCTAAACATGATATATTTATTAATATCGATGGTTAGATCTTCAAAAGATTCCCCATTTATAGAAATAACTCGATCACCTTGCTGAAAACCATAGTTTTCTAAGGTTTTGGCAACACTATAACCATACTTTATATCATCTTTCGTTGAATATTTTGTTCCCCAAACAAATAGCATCATAATGAATAAAAAGAAGGCCAGTAAGAAATTTACAGTTACTCCACCAAGCATGATTATTAAGCGTTGCCATGCAGGTTTAGATCGAAACTCCCACGGTTGCGGTTCTTGGGCCATTTGTTCGGTATCCATGCTTTCATCAATCATACCCGAAATTTTAACATAGCCACCTAAAGGTAACCAGCCAATACCGTAAACGGTTTCACCTATTTTCTTTTTAAATAAAGAAAACTTCACATCGAAAAATAAATAGAATTTTTCAACGCGTGTTTTAAAAATTTTAGCTGGTATAAAATGTCCTAACTCGTGCAGAACTACCAATATAGAAAGGCTCAAAAGTAATTGAGCTCCTTTTATTAAAAATACAGACATGTATTACAATTTTTTTTTAACCGCACAAAAGTAAGCTTTTAAACCAAGTTTAAAAAGTCATTCGCCGAAAGCCTTGTGTTTTAACAATAATTTATGCTGGAATTGAACGCTTTCAAAATTAAAATCGTCGTATTTTTGCAACTACTTTTAATGTTAACGAGTTAAAAATGCTATCTTTTTTTAAGGATTACAAGATTTTCGCAATTGTTTTTGGTGTTATATCTATCATTATTGTTTCAATTATTTATAATACGTTAAACGTTTACAGACCGCTTCCTATTTACCAACCAGCTATGGTTAGTACAGAATTGGTTGACAGCACCATTCAACATCAAAAAAAATATCATAAAATAGCAGATTTCGCACTTATTAATCAAAATGGCAAAACGGTGACCCAAAATAATTATAAAGATAAAATTTACGTAGCCGATTTCTTTTTTACAACATGCCAAACCATTTGCCCGATAATGACAAATCATATGGTTGATATTCAAAAAGAAATTTTAAATGACGACGAAGTCATGCTACTATCACACTCGGTTACCCCAGAAATTGATACCGTTGCACAACTAAAACGATATGCCATTGAAAAAGGGGTTATAGACCGCAAATGGAATTTGGTTACAGGCAATAAAAAAGATATTTACAAATTGGCGCGTAAAAGTTATTTAGCTGTAAAAGATAATGGTGATGGTGGCCCTTTTGATATGATACATACTGAAAACTTTATGCTAATTGACAAGAAACGTCAAATAAGAGGGTTTTATGATGGCACCAATTCTGAAGAAATAGAACGACTACTTAATGATATCGCTATTTTAAAAGAAGAATACAAAAACTAATTAATTGGATATAAAAAAAGCCCTTTCAAAAAGGGCTTTTTTGTGTTTTAAAGTTTATTTTATTTGAAACGTCTTTTGTTGTTCCAAACTAATGAACTAGCGTTACTAAATTGTTTCGTTTTAGTTCCAACTTTACTTTCTGTTGCAATACTATTACTTGTTTTCATATTTTTAAATTTTACGTTCTTTAAAAGTTAAAATGTAGTTTGCCTAATCACTTTTTATCATTATCAACATGATTGTTATGGCGCATTACATTATGTAATTAATTCTGGTGCAAAGATAAGCCTCACTTCAACTTGCTGAAAACAACAGATTTAGCATATTTATATGCTATATTAACATAAAAGCCTTCAAAAATGCTTTTAGCCTGCAAAATGACATAATTGGTAACATATTTCAATAGGAATTTTTGTCAAAAGCTCTCATTTGGTAGATTAGACTAACGGCATACAGAAGCCCGATCAATTATTTATATTTAAAACTTTTATACTTCTAAACTTTTACATTACTTTTGCTTCTTTAAAATCAATCTAAATAAGCTTGAAGACAACTTTAGCACATTTAAAACGAGGTGAAAGCGCTGTAATTACTGATGTTTCATCATCTGATATCCCTTTAAAACTTTTAGAAATGGGTTGTTTACCTGGAAATACAGTTGTTCTTGTTCAAGTAGCTCCGTTTCAAGACCCTATGTATCTAAATATTAACGGATCGCATTTAGCCATAAGAAAAGAAACCGCCTCTCTTATTTTAATTGAAAAAGTAGCACATGAGTAAACAAATTAATGTGGCACTTATTGGGAACCCAAATACTGGGAAAACCTCAGTTTTTAATGCTTTAACAGGGTTAAACCAAAAGGTTGGAAATTATCCAGGAATTACGGTCGAAAAAAAACAAGGTATTTGCAAACTACCACGTGGTGTTAAAGCACATATTATTGATTTACCTGGAACTTACAGCTTAAACGCTTCTTCTCTTGATGAAAATGTAGTAATCGAGCTTCTTCTGAATAAAAATGATAAAGATTTTCCTGATATAGCTGTTGTTGTTACCGATGTTGAAAATTTAAAACGAAATCTGTTACTTTTTACCCAGATTAAAGATTTAGAGATCCCTACAATTTTGGTTATTAATATGGCCGACCGAATGCTTTACAAAGGTATTTCCTTGGATATTGATTATTTGGAAGATAAACTTAATACCAAAATTGCACTTATAAGTACTCGAAAAAATGAGGGCATTGAAAACTTAAAACAACTTATTTCGAATTATAAAGAGGTTTCTATAGAACCTTGTATTGATACTACAGAAATAGACAAAGACTATTTTGAAAATTTAAAAAACGCCTTTCCTAATCAATTATTATACAAACTCTGGTTGGTAATTACTCAAGATGTCAATTTTGGAAAAACCGATAGAAATAAAATTGATGCAGTAGCTAATTTTAAAACTAAAACGAAAGCCGATTTAAAGCGATTACAACAAAAAGAAACAATAAAGCGCTATCAATTTATTAATGAAGCTCTGGATAAAGGACAAACGATAGATTTAAGTCAAGCAAAGGACTTACGTATAAAACTTGATAGAATTTTAACCCATAAAGTTTGGGGCTATTTAATTTTTGGAATTATTCTGCTTACTATTTTTCAAGCCATTTACGACTGGTCAAGTATTCCAATGGATTTTATTGATGGGTTGTTTGCCAATTTAAGCGAATGGACTAAAAACCAATTACCATCTGGTGCTTTTACAAGTTTGTTGTCGGAAGGTATTATTCCAGGATTGGGTGGCATCGTCATTTTTATTCCACAAATCGCCTTTTTATTTCTATTTATTGCCGTGTTGGAAGAAAGTGGTTATATGAGTCGCGTTGTGTTTTTAATGGACCGAATTATGCGCCGTTTCGGGCTTAGTGGTAAAAGTGTTGTACCACTAATTTCGGGTACTGCATGTGCTATTCCAGCCATTATGGCGACTAGAAATATTGAAAGTTGGAAAGAGCGTTTAATCACTATTTTAGTAACGCCTTTTACCACTTGTTCTGCACGTTTACCTGTTTATTTAATTATCATAGCCTTGGTTATTCCAGAAGGCCGCATTTTTGGATTGGGTTATCAGGCCCTAACCTTAATGTTACTCTATCTTATAGGTTTTGGAACCGCTATACTTTCGGCTTATATTTTAAATAAAATATTAAAAATTAGAAGTAAAACGTTTTTTGTAGTCGAAATGCCAAACTACAAACTACCACTTTTTAAAAATGTAGTGCTTACAGTTATCGAAAAAACTAAATCCTTTGTTTTTGGAGCAGGTAAGATAATTTTAGCCATTTCAATCATTTTGTGGTTTTTGGCGTCTTACGGTCCTGGAGAACAATTTAACAACGCCGACGAAATTATAAAAACGGAATACGCTTCTCAAAATTTAACTGATGATGATTTACAACAAAAAATAGCATCTCATAAGTTAGAGCATTCGTTTATTGGGATTACTGGTAGAGCCATAGAGCCTGCAATACGTCCTTTAGGTTACGATTGGAAAATAGGTATTGCCATAGTGAGCAGTTTTGCAGCTCGTGAAGTGTTTGTTGGTACTCTTGCCACCATTTACAGTGTTGGAAATGATGATGAAGCTACAATAAAAAACAGAATGGCAGCCGAAGTAAACCCCGTTTTAGGTGGGCCACTATTTACCTTTGCTTCTGGTATTTCATTAATGCTGTTTTATGCTTTTGCAATGCAA
Source organism: Algibacter luteus (assembly GCF_900141715.1). Lineage (GTDB taxonomy): Bacteria > Bacteroidota > Bacteroidia > Flavobacteriales > Flavobacteriaceae > Arenitalea > Arenitalea lutea. The sequence continues at coordinate 50,197 of NZ_FQYK01000003.1, forward strand.
TGTATGAGCACGCTAGCCATTGTAAAAAAAGAAACCAATAGTTGGAAATGGCCAATTTTACAACTCGTTATTATGTCCGCTTTCGCATATATTGTGGCCTTAATTGCGTTTCAACTATTGAAATGAAACTAGTTTAAACTCGACTACTTTATTATGAATGAGATTATTCAAAACATATTAGTCTTTACAGCAATAGCATTAGCTATAGCATTTCTAGTTAAAAAATTCTTCTTAAAAAAACCGAAGTCTAAAAAAGCTTGTGGAAATGACGACGGTTGCGGTTGTCATTAAATCAAATTGATACCTTATAACTTAAATTAGTTACAGATTTTATTCGTAACTAATTTTTTTTAGTTACTTTTGAAAAATATTTAAGCTTACTTAAATATTGTTTAAAGCAATTAAAAATGTCTATAGCCATAGAAAATTTTGTAAAAGCCATTTACAAAAACGGAAAACGAGATAATAATGATACCAAACCAGGTAACATAGCAAAAAAACTTGGCATTTCTAACGCAGCAGCCACAGATATGGCACAGAAATTAGCCTCAAAAGATTTACTGCATTACGAAAAATATCAAGCTTTAAAACTAACAGATAAAGGCAATAAAATGGCTTTAAATGTGGTGCGAAAGCATCGTTTATGGGAAAGTTTATTATTTAAATTGTTTGATATGTCTTTACACGATATTCATCGCGAAGCTGAATTATTAGAACATCAAACTTCAGATTTATTGGCAAACAAAATAAGTGAATATTTGGGGAACCCTAAGTTCGACCCGCACGGAGACCCCATTCCAAATGCTAACGGCGAAATAACAACCACTGATACCTCAATAGCGCTATCTCAGACCAGTGAAGGGAAAAAATACATGATTTCTAGATTAATGAGCGACGATAAAGAGTTTTTTGAATTTTGCGCGCAACACGGATTGAAATTCGGGAACACACTATTTGTTTCAAAGCAATTCAACAAAAATAAAATGACACAAATTTTAATAAACAATAATACCATTTTACTTAACGAAGACTTTACTTCAATAATATATGTCAATGAAAGCAATTAAATACACTCTTTTTTCACTTAGTTTATCATTTTCTTTTTTAACTTTTTCTCAAGAAGATGACAGACTTTCTCAACCCTTAGTTACCGACCGACCAGATGCTACAGAAGCATCATCAACTGTAGGGAAAGGCACTTTACAGTTTGAAACAGGCGGATTGTATGAATCCTACGAAGCAGGAAACATAAAATCTGAGAACTACACTTTTAATACGATGTTGATTCGATACGGAGTTCTAGAAAACTTAGAATTACGATTAGGTTGGGATTTTGTTGAAGGCACTAATAAAATAAACAATAATAAACTGGATAATGTAACGAGCGGTTTATCCCCATTGCTTTTAGGGATGAAAATCGACATTGCAGAAGAAAATGGCTGCATGCCCGAAATAGCATTAATAGGACATGTGTTTCCTGTTTTTAGCGCATCTGCCGATTACAGACCCGAATATACGAGCATTGATTTTAGATTATCATTATCTCATACACTTAGTGAAAAATCAAGTTTAGGGTACAATATAGGTGCCGAATGGGGAAATGATTCTCCAGAAGCTTCAGCTATTTATACACTTGCTTATGGTTATAGTATTAATGATAAATTTGGCATGTACGCAGAACTTTACGGCGATTTACCAGAAGACAATAAAGCAAACCACTATTGGGATGCCGGATTCACCTATTTAGTTTCAAACGATTTACAATTTGATACCTATTTAGGAACAAGCATTACGGAAGGACAAGATATTTTATTCGGACTTGGGTTGAGTTATCGTGTTAAGCCTACAAACAAATTAAAATAAATTCGATATGAAAAAAATACTTATCATACTTCTTCTTTCTACTGTTTGCATGAGCTGTAAAGAAGAAAAAAAGACAAACGGTAAACTAAATATAGTTACAACCACCACCATGATTACCGATTTAGTTAAAAACATTGGTGGCGACCACATTAATTTACAAGGATTAATGGGTAGCGGTGTCGATCCGCATTTATATAAAGCTAGTGAAGGCGATGTTGCCAAATTATCAAACGCCGATATTATTTTTTACAACGGGTTGCACTTAGAAGGCAAACTAGTTGAGGTTTTCGAGAAAATGAAAAACAAAAAAACCATTGCGATTTCTGATGCTTTAGACAAGTCAACTTTAATCGGTTCAGAATATTTTGCTTCTAACTACGACCCGCATATATGGTTTGATATAAACTATTGGAAACAAGCTACAGAATTTGTGGTAAAAACACTTTCAGAAGCTATACCTGAGCAAAAAACAACCTTCGAAACCAACGGAAATGTCTATATCGAAAAATTAAATGCGCTTAAAAATAAATTAGAGCAAACCATAAGTAGTCTTCCAAATGAGCAGCGTATTTTGGTAACGGCGCATGATGCGTTTAACTATTTCGGTAAAGCTTTCGATTTTGAGGTAGTAGGCCTACAAGGACTTTCAACCGCAACCGAAGCTGGCGTAAAAGACGTTCAAAAATTATCAGCCTTCATCATTGAAAATAAAGTTAAAGCTATATTTGTAGAGAGCTCGGTACCAAAACGCACCATTGAAGCGCTTCAAGCAGCAGTAAAATCTAAAGGGCACGAAGTTACCATTGGCGGCACATTATATTCCGATGCGTTGGGCGATGCAGGAACCATTGAAGGCACATATATAGGCATGTTCGAGTATAACGTGAACACTATTGTAAATGCACTAAAATAAAATGTTAATTTGAAGCTATTTCCTGCTATTCGCTGTATCTTTTTTTCGTGCCTCAAAAAAGGATGCCGCTTCTATCAGGGCTAGATTATCAGCCAAAAGTAGTTTAAAGCATGTAATTACAGATTAGTTTGCAAGAACATTTACATAAGAAATGAGAACAAATAACAAAAAGTCAACACCCAAATCAATTCGTAGAATTGAACGTCAAGGCGCAGAATAGATGAAGAAAAGCTCCGAGAACAGGAGAACGCAGTTCGACGCGGAGTTTTCAAATCGGTTTTTATCCTGATAAAATCAGGATAAAAAATTCCTCGGCTTGAATTTGATTTTTTGGTTCGTTTTGTATCAAGACAAAATGAACAAATAGATAAAATAAAGATGGAACAAAAAATAGCCGTAAAAGTAGACGATTTAACCGTAGCCTATAACTACAAACCCGTGCTTTGGGATATCGATTTAGAAATCCCCGAAGGCGTTCTTATGGCTATTGTAGGGCCCAACGGTGCTGGTAAATCTACGCTTATAAAATCTATTTTAGGTATTTTAAAACCTATAGCAGGCAGCGTTAGCATCTACGATAAACCCTATGACAAACAGCGATCTCTCGTAGCTTACGTACCCCAAAAAGGCAGTGTAGATTGGGATTTTCCAACAACGGCTTTAGATGTCGTGATGATGGGCACTTACGGCAGTTTGGGCTGGATAAAACGTCCAGGACAAAAAGAAAAAAAGGCAGCATTAGAAGCTTTAGAAAAAGTAGGTATGCTTCCTTTTAAAAACCGTCAAATTAGTCAGCTTTCAGGCGGACAACAACAACGAATATTTTTAGCTCGAGCTTTAGTACAAAACGCATCCATCTATTTTATGGATGAACCCTTTCAAGGAGTTGATGCCACTACTGAGATTGCCATCATAAACATCCTTAAAGAATTACGGAAAGCCGGAAAAACGGTTATAGTAGTACATCACGATTTACAAACTGTCCCAGAATATTTCGATTGGGTAACCTTTTTAAATGTAAAAAAGATTGCTACAGGTCCGGTAAAAGATATTTTTAATGATGATAACCTTACTAAAACCTATGGTATTAATTACAAAGTAAGTATTCAGGAGTAAAAATGGACATAACAGAATACATAAAACTGGTCTTTACAGACTACACCTTAAGAACCATAACTATGGGAACCGCCATTCTTGGTGCAGTTACAGGTATGCTAGGCAGTTTTGCTGTATTACGTAAACAAAGTTTACTAGGTGATGCTATTTCTCATGCAGCCTTACCCGGAATTGCCATTGCTTTTTTAATTACGGGAACCAAAGACACTAATGTGTTACTGTTGGGAGCTTTAATAAGTGGACTTTTAGGCACGTTTTGGATTCGAGGTATTATTAGTAAAACCCATTTAAAGTCAGATACCGCTTTGGGATTAATACTATCCCTGTTTTTCGGATTCGGTATGTTGTTGCTAACATTCATCCAAAAACAACCTAATGCCAACCAAGCAGGACTCGATAAATATCTTTTTGGTCAAGCCGCAACTCTTGTTGAAAGTGATGTCTGGTTAATGGCCATAGTAACGGGTATTTGCCTTTTTGTTTTATTACTTTTCTGGAAAGAATTTAAAATTTTATTGTTCGATGCCGATTATACCAAAACTCTAGGTTTCAATACTAATTTTATTGATGTATTAATAACGTCCTTTATCGTATTAGCCATTGTACTCGGCCTTCAAACGGTTGGCGTGGTATTAATGAGTGCTATGTTGCTTGCGCCGGCGGCTGCGGCAAGACAATGGACAGACAGCCTAGGAATAATGGTATTTCTTGCTGCTGTTTTTGGTGCTTTTTCAGGTGTATTTGGTACAGCAATAAGTGCCACTCAAAATAACCTTTCAACAGGACCTGTAATCGTTATTGTTGCAGGAGTTTTTGTGCTTGTTTCTTTCGTTTTTTCACCAAGTCGAGGATTGCTGTTTAAGCAAATTCGATTTATTAAAAACCGAAGAGATTTACAGCTTCATAACACCTTAGCTTTTATGTTCAGAATTGCTGAAACTCATGAAAATATTTCACACCCACATGCTATTAAAATATTAAACAACTTTCAGGGTTTTACCAAAGGGACGCTTCAAAAATTAGTACGTAAAAATTATGTGAAATTAGACGGGAGCATGTGGAGCTTGACCGAAGAAGGTTTTAAAATTGCATCAAATTTGTACAACCAACAATCCGATAACAATGAGTAATGCACAATTAGAAATACAGGTTATTGCTAGTTTAGTTGCTATTGCATGTGCAATTCCAGGTACGTTTTTAGTGCTTCGAAAAATGGCCATGATTAGTGACGCAATTAGTCATTCTATCTTGCCTGGTATCGTTATTGGATTTTTTATAACACAAGATTTAAACTCCCCATTATTAATATTACTTGCAGCCATAACTGGTATTATTACTGTGGTTTTGGTAGAATATATTCAAAAAACAGGGTTAGTAAAAGAAGACACCGCTATTGGATTAGTATTTCCTGTACTCTTTAGTATTGGTGTAATTATGATTGCTAAAAATGCTAACGACGTCCATTTGGATGTAGATGCGGTTTTATTGGGTGAGCTCGCATTTACGCCATTCGACAGACTCATTATTTCTGGAGCCGATGTTGGCCCAAAATCCATGTGGATTATTGGAAGTATTTTAATTATTACCATCGGGCTATTAATCGCATTTTTTAAAGAACTAAAAGTAAGCACTTTTGATGCTGGGTTATCTGCTTCGTTAGGTTTTTCGCCTGCAGTTATTCATTACGGATTGATGACGGTTTCTTCGGTTACAACTGTTGGGGCTTTTGATGCGGTAGGCGCCATATTAGTCGTTGCTTTAATTATTGCTCCAGCAGCAACAGCCTATTTATTGACAAACAATTTGAAGCGCATGCTCTTATATGCCATCTGTTTTGGTGTATTTAGTGCCATTTCAGGATATTGGTTAGCACATGTTTTGGATGCCTCAATTTCAGGATCGATAACCACCATGCTCGGTTTACTGTTTTTTATGGTTTACTTATTTGCGCCTAACAAAGGTGTTATTGCTGTTATGTATAGAGAAAAGCAACAACGTACTGAAGTATCATTATTAACGTTTTTGTTACACCTTAAAAACCATACTGAAGAAAGTGAGCGCCATGTTAATCACCTCAACGAACATATCAATTGGCAAAAAGTGCGTTCTAAAACAGTTTTAGATTTGGCTTTAAAAAACAATATGATTCAGTTTGATAAAAACATAGTTTCATTAACCGAAAAAGGTGATGAATTTACATCAAAAGCTATCGACTATATCATTACTAACAAAGATGCTCAAATTGAGCACATGAAAGATGATTTCTTTTTGTTTAGAGGTTAAACTATGGCACAACACAACGAACTCGGTAAAAAAGGCGAACAACTGGCAGTAGATTTTCTTATGAAAAACAATTATGATATCGTTGAACGCAACTACAGGTTTGATAAAGCTGAAGTGGATATTATTGCCCAAAAAGAAGGTGTTCTAGCTATTATTGAAGTTAAAACACGTTCTACTTCCGATTTTGGAGATCCGCAAGATTTTGTTAAACCCAAGCAAATTCAACGCTTAGTAAAAGCTGTTGATGAATATGTAACCGTAAACGATTTAGATGTGGAGGTACGTTTTGATATTATCGCCATTGTAAAAGAAGGTAAAGGCTTTAATATTGAGCATCTAAAAAATGCATTTTACCATTTTTAGTTTTATTCTTCTTCGCCTTGAATATACTTTACCAAAGATTTAAAGTCTGATGGCTTTTCGAGAATTCTTTTATCCTTATCTAATATAAAATACGTTGGTGTTGAAGTTACACCATAGGCGTCACCGATTTCGTTATCCCATTTGCCTTCACCATAAACATGAATAAAATTAGGAAAATCATAAGTTAGATTTTTCCAGCTGTAAGGCTCATCTTCTAAACCAACAGCAACTACTTTTACTTTGCTTTTTTCCAAAGTATTTACAAAATCTCTTAATTGAGGTATTTCTTCTAAACAGTGCGAACAACCACTACTCCAAAATACGACTATGTAATTTTCGGCAACATTTAATTGTGTTAATTTCTTAGTAATAAGCTTTCCTTTTTCTTTGACTTCAACATCAAAATCTGGCGCTATATTACCTTTCGAAAGATTTTTATATAAAATTAATGCATGTAAAAGATCTTGATCATTTAAAGACACAGCAACATTCATTAAATAATTTTCTGCTATATAATTTGAAATAGATTCAAATCCTAAATCAGACATTTGCTGCCATAAATCAAACAACAAGATGCGTTGCACTTCTTTTGGAGCTGTCTTCATATGGCGATAAACCACATCGATATTCTTTTTGTAATTTTCAAGTTCATCTTCAGAATTTGCAGACATTCCAAATACATAATTCAACATTTTTTCTTCAAGAAAGTTAGAGCTCTGTAAGGTTTTATTATTAAAATCTACATGGTCAAAATAATGTTTTTCTAAGTTTTTAATATAAGTTTTAACATCTTCAACCTTTGATGGAATATAGGGCCTGTTCGCTTTTATAAAATCAAAGGCCATAGTGCCTTTTGCAGCTTTCTCGAAACTTTCCTGTGTTTCTTTCTGAGTTTTAAAAATAGCCTTTAACGCTAGGGTATCTTTACTTGCTTTTCCATAGTAATTTCCTATACTTTGAGTTACCATAGACATGCTATTGGTATAAGAAGCTAATAATTTATTAACCGTAGATTTCTTGAATTCCACACCAGTTTCTGACATAAACGTGAGTTCAATGTCTTCATTCCCGTTGTACATAATATCAAAATTATAATCTTCTTGAGGAACTGCATACACCAATCGATACATACCTTTAGTAGCCGTAGAATCTAATTTGAACTCAAAACTACCATCTTCTTTTATTTCTGCATTGGATATATAATCTGAAATGGTTGGATTAACCTTATAAAGAAGTGCAAAATTAAAATCTTCTGCGGGATAAAAAACACCTTTAATACTGTGTTGTGCAAGTAACATACTTGGTATTAAAAAAGCTATAAAAAGTAATCGTTTCATGTATTTTAGATATTCCTTATTTTAAAATCAATAATCAAGCCACAATAGGTTGTAAAACCTCTAACGCTTTTTTTACAGATTTAATATTCTCGAAAGTTAGCATTAATCGTAAACCACTTCGGGTTTGTTTTTCTTTCATTTTACACGCGTTAGGATGTGTTTGTACAAACTGTAACACTTTAGTAAAATTATGACTTTGGTAAAAACTACTCTGTTGGTCGTTAATAAAATAACCTATTAACTTACCTTTTTTCATGATGATTTTTTCAAATCCAATTTTAGTAGCTAACCACTTTATTTGGACACTGTTTAACAAATCGGTCACTTGTTTGGGTAATTCTCCAAAACGGTCTATCAATTCCTTTTCAAAGGTAATCAAATCACCTTCAGTTTTTAAGTTGTTTAATTGGGTATAAAGGTTCAGTCTTTCAGCAATATTATTAACATAGCTATCTGGAAACAACAATTCAAAATCTGTGTCTATCGTCACATCTTTTACATATACTTTCTCAGAGTTATCATCATTATACAAGTCTTTAAACTCGTTTTCTTTCAACTCATCAATCGCTTCATTTAATATTTTTTGATAAGTATCAAATCCTATTTCATTTATAAACCCACTTTGTTCACCACCCAGTAAATCGCCAGCACCTCTAATTTCTAGATCTTTCATGGCAATGTTGAACCCGCTACCTAATTCGGTAAATTGCTCTAAGGCGGTGATACGTTTTCTAGCATCATCAGTCATTGCTGAATATTCTGGAGTAATGAAATAACAAAATGCCTTTTTGTTGCTACGTCCTACTCGTCCGCGCATTTGGTGCAAATCGCTAAGCCCAAAATTATTCGCATTATTTATAAAAATGGTGTTGGCGTTTGGCACATCTAAACCACTTTCTACAATGGTGGTACTTACTAAAACATCAAACTCACCATCCATAAACGAAAGCATGAGTCGTTCTAATTTTTTACCTTCCATTTGCCCATGACCAATACCAATTTTAGCATCGGGCACTAGGCGTTGTAGCATGCCTGCTACCTCTTTTATATTCTCAATTCTATTATGAATGAAGAATATTTGTCCACCACGTTGAATTTCGTAACTAATAGCATCACGAATAGTTTCTTCGCTAAAACGAATAACATGACTTTCTATTGGATAGCGATTTGGAGGGGGTGTTGTAATAACCGATAAATCTCTAGCGGCCATTAAACTAAACTGAAGCGTTCTAGGTATTGGTGTTGCGGTTAAGGTTAGTACATCAACGTTATCTTTTAAGGTTTTTAGCTTTTCTTTTACAGCTACTCCAAATTTTTGTTCCTCATCAACAATAAGTAAGCCTAAATCTTTAAACTTTACGTTTTTATTTACGAGTTGATGTGTACCAATGATAATATCAACCTTGCCTTGTTCTAGAGCTTCTAAGGTTTCTCGTTTTTCTTTCGCGGTTCTAAATCGGTTTAGATAATCGACGGTTAATGGGAAGTCTTTTAAGCGGTCTTTAAAGGTCCTTGAGTGTTGATATGCCAAAATAGTAGTTGGCACCAACACAGCTACTTGTTTGCCATTATCTACCGCTTTAAATGCTGCACGAATTGCAACTTCTGTTTTTCCGAAACCTACATCGCCACAAATAAGCCTATCCATGGGGCGTTCGCTTTCCATATCAGCTTTAATATCGGCCGTTGCAGTACTTTGGTCAGGAGTGTCTTCATAAATAAACGAAGCTTCCAGCTCGTGTTGCATGTAACTATCGGGATTGTATTGATAGCCTTTTTCGGTTTTACGTTTTGCGTAGAGTTTTATTAAGTTGAAAGCGACGTGTTTTACACGGGCTTTTGTTTTTTGTTTTAAGGTTTTCCAAGCATTGCTCCCTAATTTGTAAATTTTAGGTGGTTTGCCATCTTTACCATTAAATTTAGTGATTTTATGAAGCGAGTGAATACTTAAATACAATACATCGCGCTCGCCATAAATAAGTTTTATGGCTTCTTGCTTTTTACCTTCTACATCTATTTTTTGAAGTCCGCCAAAACGCCCAATGCCATGATCGATATGAGTGACATAATCGCCAATAACTAGATTAGTGAGCTCTTTTAAAGTTATGGCCTGTTTTTTAGCATACCCATTTTTTAAATGAAACTTATGGTAGCGCTCAAAAATTTGATGATCGGTATAACAGGCTATTTTATTATCATGGTCTATAAAACCTTGGTGTAATGATAAAATTATGGTTTGATATGCTTTAACATCGAGATGAGAATCGTCAAAAATATCATGAAACCGTTTAGCTTGCTGCTCACTTACGCAAGCTATATAATTGGTATAACCGTTATCTGTGTTAGCATTTAAATTTTCAATTAATAAATTGAATTGCTTGTTAAATGCGGGTTGTGGTGTGGTGTTAAATTCTATATGTTGAGAAGTCTCGACGGAGCCAGCGCTTGGCACAGCAGAAGTACTCGACATGATAGCAGAAGTCCCAAATTCAACAATAGAGAAATCATGTAATTGCTTTTTTAGTAATGCGGCATCACAAAATAATTCTTGAGGTTCGGCATGTTTTATATCTTCTGAAAGGGTTTTAAAGGCTTCTTCGGCTTTTGCATAAAAATCGTCGATTCGAGAAAAAAGTAAATCGGCATTTTTTATACACACTACTGTTTTTTGAGCAATGTATTTTAAGAAACTTTGCCTGCTTTCTTGCAATAATTTATTGGCAACATTGGGTATGATGTTGATTTTTTTAATTTGCTCGATAGACAATTGTGTTTCTACATCGAATGTACGGATACTATCAACCTCATCGCCAAAAAATTCGATACGATAAGGCTCGTCGTGCGAGAATGAAAATACATCTACAATACCACCACGCACTGAAAACTCTCCAGGTTCGGTTACAAAATCGACACGTTTAAATTGATAATCAAAAAGGACTTCATTTACAAAATCGATTGATAACTTATCGTTTACACCAACTTTTAAGGTATGTCGTTCCAGTTCTTTTCGTGTTACCACCTGCTCGAAAAGTGCATCGGGATAAGTAACAATAATTGCTGGTTTTTTTTGTGAGTTGATGCGGTTTAAAACTTCAGCACGTAATAATACATTGGCATTATCAGTTTCTTCAATTTCGTATGGCCTTCTGTAGCTTCCTGGGTAGAAAAGTACATCTTTATCGCTTAAAAGTTGTTCTAAATCGTTAAGGTAATGCGCTGCCTCTTCTTTGTCGTTAAACACTAATAAAAAAGGCTTTTGAACCTCTTTAAAAACAGCAGCAATAACAAAGGATAATGAAGATCCTACGAGGCCTTTTAAATGTGTTTTTGCTTGGGTTTGGGCAATAGCACTTTGCAGATTTTGCTTTTGCAAAGTCTGTAAATAGGTTTGAGAGATAAGGGTTTTACTCACCTAATTTTGTTTTACGAATGCAAATATAAGGTTTAGGTTTATTTAAATGTAGGTTAATTATAATTTCGCAATTTTTTATGTAGCTAAAAAAGTGTTGTGCACACGCGTTAGGGATTGTAGTGGAAAGCCAACAGCGAAGGAACGAAGCGAGGACTTGTAGCGGAAAGCCCGACCCTTGTGGTAACGCCCAAAAAATTAAAATTTCGGTTTAAAATCTTAAAAAAAATATGTACGTTTGCAGCACTAAAAAGAAGTATATATGTCGTTTTCAGATTTATTTGACAGTGGGTTTAAAAAGCGTAATGAAAGTCATTTTGCTGCAATTGTTCGTGTGGCTATGGCAGATGGCGTGATTACTGATGAAGAGAAGAAGTTTTTGGATAGATTAGCGAGTAATTTAAATATTAGTGATGAGGATTATAAACTCATTTTGAAAAATTACCAATCGCACCCAATAAACCCTCCTGTATCTTACGATTTGAGGTTAGAGCGTTTGTATGATTTGGTTCGAATGATACATGTTGATACGATTAAAGGCGATGCTGAAATGATGCTTTTAAAGAAAATTGGTGTTGGTCTTGGTTTTCATGCGGTAAACGTAAAGTATATTGTAGATAAAGCTTTAACTCTTGTTAGCAATGGTGTGGATTTAGACACGTTTGTACAGGAAATAAAGAATATGAATAGGTAAATTCTATTTTACAAGAAAAAAAATGCGAACCATTGGGTTCGCATTTTTTTTTGCTTTAAAATTAAATAAAGAGGAGCTGGCAGCCTTCTTGATCTGCTCTACTATAAAAATCTCCAATTGTTAGAATTCCATCTAATTCATCAATTAAATCTTCTTCTTTTAAATGGAACATATCTACAGCCAATTTACATGCCCATAGTTTACACCCTGAATCTGAAAGAATTTCTAAAAACTCGCCAATAGGTGGCATATCTAGTTTTTCCATTTCTTTTTTCATCATTTTGGTTGCCAATGCTTCCACTCCTGGTAAACCGCCTAACATAGTTGGAATATGCATTCCTGGGTTACCAACGGTAGCCACGTGTAAATGTTCTAATTTTTTCTTTTGAATAGCTTCTAAACCAAAGAAAGTAAAAAATATTTCGGATTCTATGCCTTCCATTCTTGCTCCATTTGCCATTACAAATGCTGCATAAGCATTTTCAATGGTAGCTTTGGATAATATAAATAGCATTTTTTTGACTTTTGTGCCCATAATTTCTTGTGTTTGATGTGTTAGTTAACTTAAATACAGCTTTTCGGCTTTGGGATTCCTGCAATTAGTGTTGATTTTTTCAATGGCCCTCCAGGGAAAAGTTCATAAAACTCTTTTATGTTTATAACGCCACTTTTTTTAATGCCACGAATAGATAATGGCTCATCTTTATGATGCTTGTCTTGCAAGTACTCTATTACTTCCCAGTGTTTTTCGGTCATTACCACATTACACTCACCTGCTATACACTCACAGACTTCGCGGTCCCATTGTTTAAAGTCTACTAAGTAGCCTTCTTCGTTTACATCGATTTCTCTATTTGCGATTACTTTTTTCATTATTTCTAAAATTTATAAGGTTATTAACTAGTTATCTGCTTTTATATCGAATTTTTTTCCTTTAAAACTCATGTTTCTACCAACAAATGGTATTGGTATACCCTTTAACAACATGTTCCAATAAATCCACCTGAAAGCTAATTTTCCCCAATGGTTAAATACACTTTCTTTTAATAATTTTAGGGGGCCTATTTTTGCAAATGGAAATGTGCCATGAACTGGTTCTTGGTCATAATTAAAGTCAATCAATAGCGCTTTATTATTACCTGTTTCTATAAAACAATTGGCGTGACCATCAAACTCTTGTTTTAGTTTAAAGCCTTTAGTATATAAGATAATATTATCTGTTAATGTTTCTGCTTGAAAGTGTGCTACAGAACCCGCTTTAGAAGCTGGTAAATTTGTGGCATCACCGATTACAAAAATATTTTCATGAGCTTTAGATTGTAAGGTATGTTTATGTGTTGGAATAAAATTTAAATCATCTCCCAAACCTGATCGTTCTATTACTTCATCTCCCATATTGGTAGGTACAGTTACTAACAAATCAAAAGGAATTTCTCTGTCCACATAATCCACAATGGCTTTCTTATCATTATCAACCTCCATGATTGCAAAATCGGTCTCTATCTTTATTTGCTTTTCCTTCAACAAATAATTTAGGGCTTTGGTGCAAGTTGGCTTTGTAAATGCACCATCTAAAGGCGTTACATAAGTAATATCTACCTTATCTCGCATGCCTTTATTTTTGAAGTAAGAATCGGCTAAAAATGCAAATTCCAATGGTGCAACAGGACATTTAATAGGCATTTCGGTGATATGAACTACTAATTTACCACCTTCCCATTCTCGTAATTTGTTTCGTAAAGCTAAAGCGCCTTCATACGTATAAAAATCAAAGATATCCTTCTTCCACAATGGCCCTAATAAACCATCCGTTTCGTCTGGTGCAATTTTAGAACCCGTTGCAACTATGAGAATATCATAGCTTAAAGTTTCGTCTTCTAGTGCTACTTTATTTTCTTCAGGGAGAATTTTATCTATTTTTTTTTGAATGTAATAAACCCCTTTTGGAATAAATTTTTTGCCCTCTTTTTTTACTTGATCTTCTGTATAGGTATCGAAAGGAAGAAATAAAAATCCTGGTTGATAATAATGCGTTTTATACTGATCTACAATGGTGATTTTCCAATCCTTTTTAGGAAGTTTGGAAACCAAATGATTTGCCATCATAGTTCCGGAAGTACCTGCACCTAAAATAACTAAATTTTTCATTGATTTTGGTTTTTAGGAATACCATCTAAACTGATTTATTCCTGTTTTAATTCGGAGTAAAATTAAACATTGTGTTAGACTTAAATTATGACGAAAGTCATATAAACCCTTGTGTAACAAAGGTTACACAAGGATAAACAAATTTCAATTAGCTTCACTCGACCAAATTTAACACGCTTGAAAAGACATTTATTATTATAAACCTAACTATTAATTAGGAAGAATTTATTTTTTTGAAAAACCAACCAATTGTGACAAAAGTCATAGGTCAGTGTGTAATCAAAAATTAACTTCGTAGACGCATTACAAACCATAAGAATTCTATCCGTATTTCTTTTCGAATTCTTTTAAATATTTCAGTTATGAAAACTACTTTTTTACGTTCGTTATTTTTACTTTTTTCTGTTTCGGTTTTATCACAAGCAGGTCATATTATGCAAGGTGTTGGCGCTGTAAACATGTCTATGGGTGGAGCTTCAACGGCTCAACCTCTTGATATTTCAGGCGCATTACAATGGAACCCTGCTTCTATTTCAACTTTTGACGATAAGATTATTAAATTTGATCTAGGATTATTCTTTTCTTCTCCTGAATTATTCTCTACAGTTCCTGAATTTGATTCTAGTGGGCAACCCACTGGAAACTTCTTTAGCGGTAACACAAAAGATGATAGAGGGGTTTCGCCTATGCCTGCCTTAGCAATGGTCTGGGGAAAGGAAGACAGTAAGCATACTTTTGGTGCCTCTGCTTTTGGAATTAGTGGGTTTGGTGTTACATTCCCAGAAAGTATGTCGAATCCTATAAACATGCCTCAACCTAATGGTTTTGGGCATATTGAATCGGATTATATTTTGTTACAAATTGGATTTTCTTGGGCTTATGAATTGTCAGATAAATTCTCAATTGGTGTACAACCGACTTTTAATTATTCTACATTAGAACTAGCCCCCAACCCAACTGCAAACCCTAATGGTTCAGGTTATCCATCAACAGATAAAGCTACAGCCACAGGATTTGGAGCACAATTTGGACTATTCTATGATTCTGGTTCAGGATTTAAAGCAGGTGCATCCTATAAAACCACACAAAAATTTAGTGAATTTGAATTTGATAATACGTATTTGGATAATTCTACAGCAAAAAATAAATTTCAAATGGATTATCCTGCAATCTTATCATTTGGTTTAGGGTATACTAATGATCTGCTTGATTTAGCCTTGGATTATAGATTGGTGGATTATGAAAATACTGATGGTTTCTCAGAAACTGGATGGACACCAACAGCCTCTGTAGCAGGCTTTGGTTGGGAAAACATTTCCATTGTATCAGCTGGTATTCAATACAAAGGTGTTGATAAATTACCATTGCGATTAGGCTATACGTATAGCTCTAATCCAATTCCTGAAGAGATAGCTTTTTTTAACATTCCTGCAACCGCAATTATTAAAAACGCCTTCCAATTAGGGTTTAGCTATGAAGCCAATGAAAGTTGGACATTTGATGCTGTTTATCATTATGGTACGAGTGGTGATGCTACCGAAGGTCAAGTTTTAAACCCTATGTTTATCAGTGCTAGTAATCCGCTAGGGGCTATCCCTAACAGTGAGATATCTTATGACATGACTACATCGATGATTCAATTTGGAGTGAGATATAAATTTTTGAACTCACAAAAAGATTAAAAAGTACTTAATACGATAAAGTAAGAGTTATTATAAAAAATGCGAACCTTGAGTTCGCATTTTTTTATTGATGTAATTTTAATTGAATACGCTTTCGCGGAATATCTACCTCTAATACTTTAACGATTATTTGTTGATGCAAACTCACATGCTCATTCACATCTTTTACAAAACTATCCGATAAGTTTGAAACATGAATTAATCCACTTTCCTTAATCCCAACATCAACAAAACATCCAAAATTAGTAATGTTATTAACGATTCCTGGGAGTAATTGCCCTTCTTTTAAATCGTTAATGGTTTTTATATTTTGATTGAAAGTAAACACTTTAGCTTGTTCTCGGATGTCTAACCCTGGTTTTTCAAGTTCTTTGATGATATCTTCAAGGGTTAGCAAACCCACTGATTCTGTACAATAACGCTTTAAATCAATTTTTTTAAGTAACTCTGAATTCCCTATTAAATCTTGAACAGATTTGCCCAAATCTTTGGCCATTTTAGTAACTATAGAGTAACTTTCTGGATGTACTGCCGAATCATCTAATGGGTTTTTAGCATCTTTAATTCTTAAAAAAGCAGCGCCTTGCTCAAACGCTTTGTCACCTAATCGCGGTACTTTTTTAATGTCGTTTCTTGAGGTAAACACACCTTTTTCATTTCTGTAATTGAAAATGTTATCGGCTAGTTTTGGACCAATTCCAGACACGTAACTTAATAAACTTTTACTTGCGGTATTGATGTTGACGCCTACGGCATTCACACAATTTTCAACCACCACATCCAATTGTTTTTGCAATTTTGTTTGGTCCACATCATGTTGGTATTGCCCCACACCAATAGATTTAGCATCAATTTTTACCAATTCTGCTAAAGGGTCTTGCAAACGCCGCCCAATAGACACTGAACCACGAACCGTAACATCATAATTTGGAAACTCTTCACGAGCTATTTTTGAAGCTGAATAAATACTGGCACCTGCTTCACTAACCACAAAAACTTGCACATCGTTTTTAAAATGTACTTTTCTTATTAAAGCTTCAGTTTCTCTAGATGCTGTACCGTTACCTATGGCAATGGCTTCAATTTTATAGGCATCACAAAGTGAACTTATTTTTTTCATAGCCCCAATACTATCACTTTTAGGTGGATGCGGGTATATGGTTTCGTTGTATTTTAATTGACCTTGAGCATCTAAACAAACTACTTTGCAGCCTGTTCTAAATCCTGGATCTATAGCCAGTACACGTTTTTCGCCTAAGGGCGAGCCTAATAACAATTGCTTTAAGTTTTTAGCAAATACACTAATGGCAGATTCATCGGCTTTATCTTTAGCTATTTGTAAGGCTTCGTTGCTTAAAGATGGTAATAGTAAGCGCTTATATGCATCTTTTATGGCAAGTTGAATCTGTTCAGCACATGCATTATTACTTTTAATAATACGCCTTTTTATATTATCGATTGCACGATCAGCATCAATGGCTATTTTTACTCGAATAAAGCCTTCTTTTTCGGCTCTTAAAATCGCTAACAAGCGGTGTGATGGGATACGACTTAAATTTTCTTCCCAATCAAAATAATCTCTAAATTTTTGAGCGTTTTCATCACTAGTTTTCGTTTTTATTACTTTCGTGGAAATCATAGCGAAACGCTCTAATTGGCGACGGATGTTATTCCGAATATCACTGCGTTCATTAATCCATTCAGCAATAATATGTCTTGCGCCTTCTAGTGCATCATCAGCGGATTTTACATCGCCTTTTATATATTTATAAGCCATAGATTCTACATCATTCGCATTCTGACTCATGATGATTTTAGCCAATGGTTCTAATCCATTTTGTCTTGCCTTTTCAGCTTTAGTTTTTCGGCTTTTTTTGTAGGGTAAGTATAAATCTTCAAGTGTAGTTAAATCTTGAGTAGCTTCTATTTTTTGTTTTAATTCTGAAGTTAAAACCTCCTGCTCTTCTAAAGCTTTTAAAATGGCGATTTTACGTTTTTCTACAGCTTCAAATTGCTCTTTGAACTTTACAATCTCACCTATTTGAACCTCATCCAAATTACCTGTGCGCTCTTTTCTGTAACGGGATATAAAAGGGATGGTGCAATCTTCATTGAGTAATTCAATGGTGTTTTTTACAGATTGCTCTGGGAGTTTTGTTTGGGATATTATAAAGTTTAACATACTGCTAATTTAAAAAGACCTGTTAGGTTTTTAAAACCTGACAGGTCTGGAATGTATTTTTATTAGCCTTAACAGAATCAAATGATCGACTTTGGTTAAGCGACTTTCTTAATTAAATCATAGCAAGGACATTTTTTACAACGCTTGTTCTCGCCTTTCTTAAATTTTTTACAGCAACTACTTTTTACTTTTTCAGGAAGATCAATTCCTAGTTTTCGTAATTTTTTAATTGCTTTCTTTTGCTTCTTTTTTTTGCCCACAGAGAATTGTATTCAAAACTGAGGCAAAAATAAGTTATTTTTATTGAATCTAAATAAGCTTAATTGTTAAAATTATTCAGGTGATTTTGTAGCAGCTGTAGTTACAGTTAAATTTTCAATATCTCTATCAAATAAATACAACCCGCCTTTATCATCGCCAATCATATTTATTTTGTCAAGAATAGTTCTGGCAACGGCTTCTTCTTCTATTTGTTCAGCCACATACCACTGTAAAAAATTATGAGTTGCATAGTCTTTTTCTTGAAGACTAATATGCACCAATTCATTGATGCTTTGAGACACAAATACTTCGTGCTCAAACAATTTTTCAAACATCTCTTTAAAAGACTTAAAGGTTACATTAGGTGCTTTTAATTGAGATATTTTAGCATGACCGCCACGTTCGTTTACAAATTTTACAAGTTTCAACATGTGTTCGCGCTCTTCATCAGATTGCGCATACATAAAATTTGAAACCCCTTCTAGCCCTTTTACTTCTGCCCAACAGGCCATGGCAAGATAAATTTGTGAAGATTCTGCCTCGACTCTAATTTGAGTATTTAAAGCATCTTCTATAGTTTTTGATAACATAATTTCTGGTTTTATGTAAAGTTAGCTAATCTGTAAACCATTTCCAACACTGGCATCATCAGGATTTACAAAAACCAACTTACCTTCAGGAGTTTCAGTCATTAAAATCATGCCTTGGCTTTCTACACCTCTTAACGCTCTTGGAGCTAAATTGACAAGCACTGTAACACGTTTCCCGATTACTTCTTCGGCAGTAAAACTTTCTGCAATACCCGACACAATTGTGCGTGTATCAATACCAGTATCAACCTTCAACTTTAATAGTTTTTTAGTTTTAGGCATTTTTTCAGCTTCCAGAATGGTTCCAACACGAATATCCAATTTCGTGAAATCATCAAAAGCAATGGTCTCTTTTTGTGGTTCTACGGTTTTATTTGCGGCTTCATTCGCTTTTTTACTGGCTTCTAATTTATCGAGTTGCTTTTGAATGGTGTCATCTTCAATTTTAGAAAATAACAATTCTGCTTTTCCTATTTGGTGTCCTGCAGGAAGTAATACTTTTTTGGTGCTTACTTCATTCCAGGACGATTCAAGCACGCTTGAAGTAATATTTAGAATGTTCTTTAATTTTTCTGAAGTAAAAGGCAAAAACGGTTCGCTTAAAGTCGCTAATGCCGAAGCAATTTGAAGTGCTACATACATGATTGTTTTAGTCCTTGCTTCATCTTCTTTTATCACTTTCCAAGGTTCGGCGTCGGCTAAGTATTTGTTCCCAAGTCGAGCCAAATTCATTAATTCCTGCCCTGCTTCTCTAAAACGGTAACGCTCAATTGAGCTTGCAATAACATCTGGGTATGCCTTTACGCTGGCCAAAGTTTCTTCATCAACTTCATTAAATTCAGCAGGTTCTGGAACAATGCCCTCGTAATATTTATTGGTTAAAACTACTACGCGATTGATAAAATTCCCAAAAATAGCCACCAATTCATTGTTATTTCTGGCTTGAAAATCTTTCCAAGTAAAATCGTTATCCTTAGTTTCTGGCGCATTCGCATTTAATGCATAGCGCAATACGTCTTGCTGTCCTGGGAAATCTTCTAAATATTCTGGTAACCAAACGGCCCAGTTTTTTGAAGTTGATAATTTATTGCCTTCTAAATTCAAAAACTCGTTTGCTGGCACATTATCTGGTAAAATATAACTGCCTTCGGCTTTTAACATGGCTGGAAAAATAATACAATGAAACACGATATTATCTTTACCAATAAAATGAACCAATTTGGTGTCTTTATCCTTCCAATAAGGCTCCCAATCTTTTCCTTCGCGTGCAGCCCATTCTTTAGTCGACGAGATGTAACCAATTGGCGCATCGAACCATACGTAAAGCACTTTCCCTTCGCCACCTTCTGCTGGCACAGGAATTCCCCAATCTAAATCGCGTGTTACGGCTCTAGGGCGCAAACCATCATCAATCCAAGATTTACATTGTCCGTAAACATTAGGTTTCCAGTCTTTTTTATGACCTTCTAAAATCCATTCTTTTAAAAAAGATTCGTGTTTATCTAAAGGTAGAAACCAGTGTTTTGTTTGTTTTAAGGTTGGCACATTGCCCGTTAATGCCGATTTAGGGTTAATTAAATCGGTGGCATTTAAACTGGTTCCGCAGTTTTCACATTGATCGCCATAAGCATCTTCGTTACCGCATTTCGGGCATGTACCTGTTACAAAGCGGTCTGCCAAAAATTGGTTCGCGTCCTCATCATACAATTGCTCTGTAGTTTCTTCAATAAATTCACCTTTTTCATTAAGCGTTTTAAAGAATTCTGAAGCTGTTTCATGATGAATAGGCGCAGTGGTACGAGAATAATTATCATATGTGATGCCAAAATCTTCAAACGATTTTTTAATAATCGCATGGTATTTATCAACCACATCTTGAGGTGAAACCCCTTCATTTTTAGCCTTAATGGTAATGGGAACACCATGTTCATCACTTCCTCCTATAAATGCCACATCGTTACCCGTTAAACGCAAATAGCGCGCATAAATATCGGCAGGCACGTAGACACCAGCTAAATGCCCAATATGAATTGGACCGTTGGTGTATGGTAATGCGGTTGTAATGGTATATCTTTTTGGTTTGTTCATTTCTGTTGTCTTAATGTCTGGTCGAGCGCAGTCGAGACCATACTTTTACTCAATTTCTAACAAACCTCTCGACTGCGCTCGAGTGGACATGCATTATCGAAGTTATTTTGAAGCCGTAAAAGTACACAT
Organism: Algibacter luteus; assembly: GCF_900141715.1. Lineage (GTDB taxonomy): Bacteria > Bacteroidota > Bacteroidia > Flavobacteriales > Flavobacteriaceae > Arenitalea > Arenitalea lutea. The sequence continues at coordinate 71,255 of NZ_FQYK01000003.1, forward strand.
TTTGAGTACGATTTAGAAACGAGAGTTTACAATTTTTAAACATACATTTTATAATAAAGTTTAAATAATTTAAATTCGAGAAGTGAGTAGTTACACTCGTTTTAATTTTATGATTAATTATTAAATTTAAACGTGTGAAAAAAAATGTACTTTTACATTATGTCTAAAAACCTGTTCATACTTAGCTTGTTATGTCTTCTTTTCTTCCTAAGAATTGAAAATACTAATTCGCAAAATGCAGTTGAAACAAAACATCACCATACTTTGAAACAACCACCATACTTAAAACCAGGAGATACAGTTGCCATTGTTGCTCCTTCAGGAATTTTAAAAAATAGAGTAGAAGAAATTCAACGAGCTCAAACCTTATTAAAAAGTTGGGGGTTACATTCAGTGGTTGGGAAACATGTTTTTAATGTAGATAATCATTTTGCAGGCACTGATAATGAACGTTGCGAAGACCTACAAAAAGCGTTAGACGACCCCAAAATAAAGGCCATTTGGTGTGCTAGAGGCGGATACGGAACCGTTAGAATTTTAGACAAGCTAGATTTTTCTATATTCAAACAAAACCCAAAATGGTTGATTGGATATTCTGATATTACAGCGCTTCACAACCAAATTCATAACGAGGGTGTAGAGAGTTTACATGCCATTATGTGTGTGAGTTTAGATGCCGATGCAACCGAAATTGAAGCTAGTGTAACCTCTTTTAAAGATGCTATTTTTGGCAAGCCACTGACTTACACCATCGAGGGTTCAACTTATAACAAGACAGGCAACACTACAGGACAATTGGTAGGAGGAAATCTCACCTTACTGCATACCATGCTAGGATCGGATACAAGTATTGATGTTTCAGGTAAAATTTTGTTCATTGAAGAAATAGGCGAATACAAATACCATATAGACCGGATGTTACAAAGCTTGAAACGTGCCGGTTATTTTGATAGTTGCAAAGGTGTTATTGTTGGAGATATGTCAAAATTAAGAACCAACACCACGCTTTGGGGCACATCAATAGAGCAATTAATATTAGATGCCTTATCGGAATACAGCTTCCCTATAGCCTTCAACATGCCTGCTGGTCATGAAAATGATAACCGAGCTTTAATTATGGGACGCACAATTCAATTGAATGTTGCGAAAAACAAAACAACTATTGTCTTTGAATAATCGTTCTAACTAGCTATAAATCTTATAATTGACGAGTCAGTCGTCGAATTAATCTGTTTTTTACAGACAACAAACTGAATTGAACGGTTTTAATTGGGAAATCAACTAATATTTTTAATGATTGAAGATATAAGTGATAATCTTGTAGTTCATATTAATTCATTAAAAAATCCCTAACATGAAAAAACTACAATTTTTATTCGCAGCAATGATGCTTTTGGCTTCAGTAGATGTAAAAGCTGATGACACCATTAATTCAAGTTTAAACTTAAACAATCCAGATGTTCGAAAATGTCTTTTAGAGGCTACAAAAACCGAGGGATGGAAAGTTTCATCAGTATATACAGATGCAGAAGACAAGATAGTTTATGTCTTTAAAAAAGATAATGAAACTAAAATCTACAAGAGTAAATAAGAACTTTTACTTTAAAAATAAACCAGCTTTACATTTTTGTTTAGCTGGTTTTTTTTTGTGAATTATTTTAATCTTGAAAAGATTAAAACCCACGTTCCTTTTGCAATTGCTCGTAAGCAGCTTGCACTTGTCTAAACTTTTCTTCAGCACCTTTTTGGTGTTCTTTTCCTAAATGAATCACTTTATCTGGATGGTATTTTTTGGCCATTTTACGGTATGCTTTTTTAATTTCATCATCGGTAGCGCTTTTATCAACCTCTAAAACTTTATAAGCATTGTCGCTACTGTTATAAAACATGGCTTTAATACTTTCGTAATCTTTAGAACTGATACCTAAATAACCTGAAATTGTGTAAATCTGTTTTTCTTCGTCGCTTGTAACTGTACCATCAGCCTTGGCAATACCGAACAAGAAATGCATTAATTGTAGACGTGATGGATGATCCATCATTTGTCGAATTTGCAAACAAACGGGTCTTACCGAAACATTTTGCTTCCTTATATTTTTAAATAACTTAAAGGCATGATTTGCACGTTCTTTACCATACATGTTTAAGAATTGCTGACGAACAAAATCTAACTCGCTTTGATCCTGCTTGCCATCCGCTTTTATAACTACCGAAGCTAAAATGAGTAAACTCACTTCAAAATCGCCCGATTGTGTTTGTGGGCGTTGTCTGGGTTGGGTTCTGTAGGTTGTTCTTCCTCTTCTTGTTTGTTGCCCCTGACCTAAAAACGGATTATCCTTACCGTTTGCCATAGCATCGATAACACTACCTAATGCTAAACCTATTATTGCACCAATAGGACCACCAAACGACCAACCAATTGACGCACCTATCCATTTTGAAAAACCCATGTAATTATTTTATTTTAAATACGACCAAATATACCATTGTTAGTTGAATTTTTTATGCTTTTGTTACAGTTGAAATGCGTTAAGGATAGAACGGTATGTTTGAGCTCTCCCGATTAAAATCGGGAAGCGAGTAGTGATAGCCTGACCTTATAACGCCATAAGCGTTTTAAGGGAACGCCCAATAAATTATTAAGTAGGATTTGATTAACTTTGCACATTATTAATATGAAGAATTAAAATTAAAAAATATGTATCCAGCAGAATTAGTAAAACCAATGCGTGAAGATTTAACAAAAGTTGGTTTTGAAGAATTACATACTGCCGAAGCTGTTGAAACTGCTTTAGCAAAAGAAGGAACTACTTTAGTGGTTGTAAACTCGGTTTGTGGTTGTGCCGCAGCCAATGCCCGCCCAGGTGCTAGAATGAGTTTGCAAAATGCTAAAAAACCAGACAACATTGTAACGGTTTTTGCAGGTGTTGATAAAAATGCGGTTGATGCGGCTCGTGCCCACATGGTACCTTTCCCTCCAAGTTCACCAAGTATGGCGTTATTTAAAAATGGCGAATTGGTACACATGTTAGAGCGTCACCATATTGAAGGTAGACCAGCAGAATTAATTGCTGAAAACCTTGTTGATGCTTATAACGAGCATTGTTAAGAAGCGTTTAAAAAATAATAAACCACGTTAATAGCGTGGTTTTTTTATGCGTTTACGCAACCTTTTCTAATTATTTTCATCTAATGGGAAAAAATAATTCGATGATACGAAACCAGTTTTTTAGTCCGTTTTTAGCTGTGATTTGTTTAAGCTTTTTAGCTTTTCAATGTGATGATGACATGACACAAGAAGATGATAACGCCCGTTTGGAAGTATTAAGATTAGAAATAGAGAATTTAGCAAAAACGTCTATTTGTAACGAAGCAACTGAGTGCAAGTATATAGGCTTTGGTAGCAAACCTTGTGGTGGACCATTAGGCTATTTAACTTATTCAACATCTATTGATACTGAAAAATTAGAAGGTTTAGTTTCAAATTACAATAAAATAAATGCAGAGTACAACTCAAAATGGGGTATTATTTCAGATTGTAGTATTGTAAACCCACCAACTAGTATAATTTGCGAAAATAACATCTGCGTTGCTGTGTACTAAAACATAGATTATTTATTTTTGGGGCATGATAAAAATCTTGTCTTATCCATTATCGGTTATTTACAATATTATTTTTGGGTTAACACTTGTTGTGTTCCACCCCATACAATGGTTTTGTTTTAATGCACTAGGTCCGAGAGCTCACGAAAAAAGTGTATTTGCGTTGCAATTTTGTTTAATGCGATGTGCAAATATTTTAGGCACACGGTTTTCTTTAAATAACCCGCATCAAATAGATACCAACCGACCGTTAATTATTGTTGCAAATCATCAAAGTTTGCACGATATATACCCGCTAACTTGGTATATGAGAAAACATCATCCTAAATTTATTAGCAAAATAGAATTAGGCAGAGGCATACCAAGCGTATCTTATAATTTACGTCATGGTGGGGCTGCATTAATCGATAGAAAAAACCCGAGACAATCGTTACCAGCACTCATGAAATTTGGTGAGTATATTGAAAAAAATAATTTTGCCGCAGTAATTTTTCCTGAAGGTACTCGAAGTAAAGACGGTACGCCTAAACCATTTCAAACTAAAGGCTTAGATATTTTATTTAAAAAAATACCTTCAGCATTGGTTGTTCCTGTTTCTATAAACAACTCCTGGAAAATGTTACGTTATGGAAAGTTTCCAATGGGATTGGGCAATCATCTAACTTTTACCGTGCATAAACCTCTAGAATTGGCTACCTTTGTTAATAAGCAAGATCTAATTGCGCAAATTGAAACAACAATAAAAGCAGGTGTTAAACATTAAAATAAGAGTGAAATGTCTTTAAAAAATAAAAGATTAGAGGTGATGAAGTTTTTGGAAAAAGACGTTGATGCCTTAATGGAGAAATATTTAATTCCGATTGACAGCATTTGGCAACCAACAGACTTTTTGCCGAATTCTGAATCTACGGATGGTGCTTTTTTTGAGGAAATTAAAGAAATTAGAGAGTTGGCTAAAGAATTACCTTATGATTTTTGGGTAGTTTTAGTTGGCGATATGATTACCGAAGAAGCCTTACCAACCTACGAATCTTGGTTAATGGATGTTGAAGGTGTAGACCAAGTTGAAAATGGCGGAAACGGATGGGGTAAATGGGTACGCCAATGGACTGCTGAAGAAAACAGACATGGCGATGTGCTTAACAAATACCTTTACCTTTCTGGTCGCGTAAATATGAAAGAAATTGAAAAAACCACACAGCATTTAATTGCCGATGGTTTTGATATTGGAACAGATAGAGACCCATATAAAAACTTTGTTTACACGAGTTTCCAAGAATTAGCCACTTATGTGTCGCACAATCGTGTTGCAAAACTGGCAAAAGATAAAGGGAACAAGCGATTGTCTAAAATGTGTAAAATTATTTCGGGCGATGAAATGCGCCACCATCATGCGTATTCTGAGTTTGTAGAACGTATTTTTAAAGTAGATCCTAGCCAAATGATGATGGCTTTTCATTATATGATGAAGCAAAAAATTACAATGCCAGCTCATTTTTTAAGAGAATCTGGAAATAAAATAGGCACTGCTTTTGAAGAGTTTTCAAATACTGCACAGCGTATTGGGGTTTACACCTCGACAGACTATGTTGATATTTTGCAAAAATTGATAGACCGCTGGGAAATTGATAAAATCACTAATCTTACTGATGAAGCTGAAAAGGCAAGAGATTATTTAATGAAATTGCCTGCCAGAATGTATCGTTTATCTGAACGTATGAAAATTCCAGAAAACTCATTTCAATTTAAATGGGTAGAGCCCGCTATTACAAAGTAAAAGTAACTTCATTATTAATTGATTAATTACAATAACAAAAGGTTTAGGCCGATTTCTAGTTCAGAAAATAGCGAAACTGACGCTAGTACTGTTTTTGTATACAAACAATCGGGTAACATTGTTACGGCTTCCTATTTAAGTAAAAATATCGTGTCAGGTCATTTAATAGGATTGGTGAGTGCCAATGGCTCTATTAACATGCGGTATCATCAAGTGAATAAAAATGCCGAATTAATGACTGGAATTTGTACCTCCACACCAGAAATACATACCAATGGAAAAATAACCTTGCATGAAGAATGGCAATGGACTTCTGGTAACAAATCTAAAGGCAAATCTACACTTCAAGAACTTTAATTGTTATGCATTCAGAAGACATTATAAATAAAACTATAGCATTTGTAAAACATACCTTGGCAGATGCCGAAGGTGGGCACGATTGGTTTCATATTGAGCGGGTTTATAAAAACAGTCTTTTAATTAGTAAAACCGAAACTGTAGATCCTTTAGTAGTGGCTTTAGGCGCCTTATTACATGATATTGCAGATAGTAAATTTCATAATGGCGACGAAACTCTTGGCCCCAAAATAGCCCGTGAATTTTTATTTAAACATAATGTAGATTCAAAAATAATAGAGCATGTTATTCAAATTATTGAAAACATTTCTTTTAAATCGAGTTTGTCTGGGAAAAATACATTCAAATCGTGCGAATTGGATGTTGTGCAAGATGCAGATAGATTGGATGCTATTGGTGCCATAGGTATTGCTCGTTGTTTTAATTATGGAGGTTTCAAAAACAGAGCACTTTACAATCCTGATATTAAACCCAACCTGAATATGACTAAGGAAGCATACAAAGCTTCAAACGCCCCATCTATCAATCATTTTTATGAAAAATTGCTGCTTTTAAAAGATAAGATGAACACCAAAACAGGGAAACAAATCGCTGAAGAAAGACATAACTATATGTTAGGTTTCCTAGACCAGTTTTATGGCGAATGGGAAGGCAAGAGGTAAATGCTTTTAAGTTTAATTCTCTAATGCCACCTGTAACGCTGTAATTTTATACTCCAAAATAGAAAGTTCTTCGGCATTTTCAATAATTTCTTCAACAGTTAAGTCGTCTTTACTGTTTATATAATCCATAATACCTTGTCTCTTATAGGAATAGTATTTTAAAGCTTCATTGATTTTATGTATCATACCTATTAATATTATTGTATAATAAGCTTAATTTCTTTTCTATAGTTAGAGGCACTTTTGCCAGCTATATCATTAAATACCTTGTTAAAGTGCGAGAAATTGTTAAATCCGCATTCATAACAAACATCAGCAATACTCATTTCGCTTTCTTCAGATAATAATTTAGTAGCATGTACAACACGATATTCATTAACGACTTGCGTAAATGTTTTATTCGTGGCTTTTTTAAAGAATCTGCAAAACGCAGGAACTGTCATGTTTACTTTATCTGCCATTTCATCTAAAGCAATATGGTGATGGAAATTTTCGCGAATGTATTTAAAAACCACACCTATTTTAGCACTATCCTGTGCTTCGGGTTCAAAAGCTATTCCGTCGGCATTTAATAATGTATAGTCATCAGTTTTTGCTAAATAATCTAAGATTTCAAGAAATTTCAAGATGCGTTTTAAACCATCGCACTCTAAAAGCTTCTCAATTTTTCGTCCAATCTTCTTTTTAGTATCAATTTTAAAACGAATGCCCTTTTTTGCACGCTCAAAAAGTGCAACTATATTGGCCATTTCTGGTATATTAAAAAACTCTTCTCCTAAAAAATCAGATTTAAATTGCACAATCGTTTCTGTGCCATTGGCTGTAAGCCTATCGGAAAACCCGTTATGCGGTAAATTCGCACCAATTAGAATCAATTGACTGTTATTAAAATAAGATAAGTGATTTCCAATATGAGTCTTTCCTTGGCCTTTATTTACATAAACCAGCTCTAATTCAGGATGAAAGTGCCAATAGGCATTGTTTTTATCTACGTTTTCACCATGTTGCTTTACTAACAAGGAACTTCCAAAACTCGGGGTAAGTTTTTCAAAAGTAGGTTTCTTTTTAATCATGAGGGTACATATTTAATAACAAATTTAGTATTTATTATGCACACATTATATATTCTTTTACCCTAAATGTATGCTATATTAACTTTACACACCCTTAACAAATAATTAACAGATAATTTAGCATACAAATTAGTCAAAATTGATGTTTTCGGGGGCTTCCATCTAATATATCTTTGTACCGTTGAACGTTATAAAACCCAAATTATGAAAAACGTAATTAAAAACACAAAAAAAGGAATTCTAATGGTTGCCCTAATGGCTACGGTTAGCTCATACGCTACAAACACTGATGCTACTATTAAAACAGGTGTTAAAAAAACGGCGTTAGTATTGAAAAATGTAAAACAAGGTAATATTCTTTCCATTATAGATAGCAACGGAATCATTTTATATAAAGAAGCTATCGCAATTAATGGTGATTATAAAAAAGCTTTTGATTTAACTGAGTTACCAGATGGTGATTATGTTTTCGAACTTGAAAAAGATTTAGAAATCAAAACCATTCCATTTTCAATTGCATCTGATGTGGTTAGCATGAATGCTAAAAATGAAGTGTCGTACTTTAAACCTTTTGTAAAACAGATTAATGATTTAGTTTATGTATCTAAACTTAATTTATCTCAAGAAGATACTAAGATTAACATTTTTGAAAACATTGAAGGAACATACACATTAGTGCATTCTGAAAAATTTGAAAATGAAAAGACGATACACAAAGCTTTTAAATTGAATAAAGGAAATTATAAAATTGAAATAAACTCGATTAATACCGAGTATACAAAATTCGTTAATAATTAGTTTAATGTCTTATTTAGTTTAGTTTAGTTGGTAAAAGTGGGCTGTGGTGGCCCACTTTTCTTTTCTACAATCTTCAAAATTTTATACGCACACATTTATGTAGTGCTTTTTTTGTCTTCCAGATTTTTGGTATCGATTTCTTGAAAATGGTAAATATATACCCTATTAACTTACTTCTATTTTATTTTAATTTAACCCAAAGTTAATGTAAAAATAACAGATAATTTAGCACATAAATTAGTCAATATCAATGTTTTACACATCGTAAAACTAACATACCTTTGAAGTGTTGAACGTTATAAAACCCAAATTATGAAAAACACAATTAAAAACACAAAAAAAGGAATCTTAATGGTAACAATGTTTGCTACCTTGTTAAGTTTCGCAAATGATGGATCATTATTTAACATTACTAATGATGCAAAAAGAACCTACCTTACTTTAGAATCTGTAAAGCAAGGCAACCTATTATCTGTAAAAGATATAAACGGTATTATATTATACAAAGAGTACATCCAAAAAACAGGAACTTACACAAAAGGTTTTGATTTAACGGCTTTACCGGATGGTGAATATGTTTTTGAACTTGACAAAGATTTAGAAATAAACACTATACCTTTTAAAGTCGATTCAAATGTGGTTGTTTTTAATAAAGAAAACGAAAAAACAATCTACAAGCCTGTGGTAAGAGTTAAGAATGGTTTAGTTTATGTAACAAAACTTAATTTAAACGAAACACCTTTAAAAATTAGTATTTATTTTCAAAACGAAAGTGGATCAGAGTTAATGTATAAAGAAATCATTACAGAAACCACTTCTAAAACTATTAGCAAAATCTTTAAGCTTGAAGGCTTGAAAAAAGGATCTTACAAAATGATATTTAATTCTGAAGGTAGACAATTTGTTGAATACATTAACTAATTTCTAATTGCCCTATTTTAGAATATGTTGAGAAAAGTGAGCTGTAATGGCTCACTTTTTTTTAGAATAATTTTAACTGCCCGTTTTTACAAGGCTGATGCAAATTACAATTCAGTTTTTGTGGTGCTTTATCTTTAAAGTATTTAAGTTTAGCCAGTTTTACTAGATTATTAATTTGTTCGGCTATTTTTCCTTCACCTCGCATGCGTGCACCAAATCTTGAATCGTTTAAAGTACCCCCATGACAACTTTCTATTTGATGTAATACCTTATCTGCCCTATCGGGCATTGTTTTATTAACCCAATCGGTAAAAATTTCACCAATAGCGCCATTAAGTCTCACAATGGTATGACCAATAGATAAGGCCCCAGCTTCTGAAACCGCTTTGGCCATTGGTAATATTTCATGACTGTTTATAGACGGAATAATAGGCGCCAACATCACATTAACCGGAATTCTATTTGTGCTTAAAACCTGTATGGTTTCTAATCGTTTTTTACTGGTTGTTGTTCTAGGCTCTAAAATACGCCTTGTGTTTTCAGAAAGTGAGGTTACCGAAATGTTTACACTCACCAGTTGATCTTGAGCCAAGGCTTTTAAAAGATCCAAATCTCTTAAAACTAAAGCGTTTTTGGTTATAATCCCAACAGGATGCTTATACTTTAAAAACACCTCTAAACAGGCTCTTGTTATTTTATAAATTTTTTCCGCAGGTTGGTAACAATCCGTGTTCCCAGACATGACTATAGGTTGTGCTTTCCAGTTTTTACTTTTTAATTTGGCTTCTAATAATTTTGGGGCGTCTTTTTTAACCAAAATACGTCGTTCAAAATCTAAACCAGGACTGTAACCCCAAAACTCGTGCGTGTTTCGGGCGTAGCAATAAATACAACCGTGTTCGCAACCTTGGTAAGCGTTCAAGGAATACCCCATACCAACATCTGGACTTTGCACTTTATTAACTATGGATTTAGGAAACACCTCCAGATATGTCGTTTTATTTGTATCGCGGGTTTCGCCTTCCTTATGGCAATATTCTAGGAAGTCATTACGCATCTCGTGACTAAGTTCAAAAAACCGATTAGGCAGATTAAGTTGCGCACCGCGACCTTTTATGGTAGATTTTGGGTTCATGCTGTAAAATTAAAGAGTTGTATGATTTAAGTAGCTCTTTAAAATTAGCAATTATATAAACCCAAAACTGTTAAAATAAAAAAGGGTTATTAACAAACTAACAGGAGTATTACTGTTTTATCAATTTCAAGATTGAAGTTCTATCTTGTTCGCTCACCAATTTTAAAATATATACACCACTTTGTAATGACCCTGAAAAATATTCAAAATCGGAAACCTCAGTGGACTTGTAAATGACTTTACCTAATAAGTTATATAATTCTATATCTTGAATTTGAGATTTAGTATCAATATTTACCCTGTCTTTGAAAGGATTGGGATATATTTTAATGTTTTCAATTTCTAATTTTTTTTTACTCAAGGTCGTACCATCACCAGTAAATAGCTGATCAAAATGAGCAGTCGCTGTCCCAGGATCCTGAAGATATACGCCAGCTTTCCAATAGCTTGGGAAAGTCCAATATGAAACATCTACATTTACTTTTTCAACCCCTTCAAAATCAATAATCATTTTCCCACTTACTAGTCGAATATCGACGTTAAAGTATCCACCAGGATCAGCTCCTAAATCGATATGCATATTATTATTCCCTGAAATATCAGTCTTATAAACCGCCCAAATATGGTTGTTTGGAGTCTTGTTATTATGCTTATAAATTCTTAGCAATGGTTTATTTGGCCCGCTTCCAGCATTGGCGTCATCATGTATTTGTAATATGGTTACTTGATAGTTATCAGGTGTTTGTGAAACAATATCTATGGTAGCATGTAATGAACGATCTGCTGAATTAATATTCCAGTTAATTTCATCCCTTAGTTCTGTACGTTGACTATCACCAGTTTGATTAAAAAGAATTTTATCAGTATCGACTACATGAAACCAAGTGCCGTGTGTATAGCCACTATTTAATGCTGAATTTGTTGCAGCAGTATTGCTCCCAGGAGCTTGCAATTTGCAATGAGATAAAAAAGCTTGAAATTTTGGTATATCTGAAGGTGCCTGAGCACACACTTCTGAAATGCTTAGCATCGCATTAAAAATCAAAACTAATTTTAAACTTGATTTAAGCGTAAAACATCTGAAATAACTTTTAGATATAATTGATTGTAATAAATTGAAATTCATCATTTTAGAAGTGGTATAAGTGTTGTTGAATAATTGGTTTACCAATTTTTGAAAATAAATTAACAATCTATTAAATTTGTTTGAATATCATCCCATGAGTTTCAATATTTCGTTACTTAATCACCTCATATGAACATCATAAGAATTAAACGACTTACAAACAAACAATCCTTATTCCCCCGGGAAATCCGCTTTTCGTTTTTGTAAAAATGCGGTAGTGCCTTCTTCAAAATCTGCGGTGCCAAAGCATTTACCAAATTCTTTAATTTCAATATCAAAACCGTTCACACCGTCTTTATAATTCGCGTTAATAGCTTTTATGGCGCCACTAATAGCTACTGTAGAGTTTCGTAAAATTTTAGAAGCTATTTTTTCGCATAGTGGTAGTAGTTCTTCTTGTATGGTGACATGGTTTACGAGTCCGTAGCTTAAGGCTTGGTTTGCGTCTATCATGCCTGCGGTCATAATCATTTCCATGGCGCGTCCTTTGCCTACTAATTGCGGTAATCGCTGTGTTCCTCCATACCCCGGAATAACACCCAACGACACTTCTGGCAAGCCTAATTTAGCATTGTCGCTAGCTACTCTAAAATGGCATGCCATGGCTAATTCGAGTCCACCACCAAGGGCAAAGCCATTGACAGCGGCAATAACTGGTGTGGATAAATTTTCAACATAATCGAATAAAATATTTTGCCCGCTTGCGGCAAGTTTGGTCCCCTCGCTAACATCATAATCGGCAAATTCGCTTATATCGGCACCAGCAACAAAAGCTTTTTCGCCACTGCCTGTTACAATAATGATTTTAGTGTCTTTATCTTCTTGCGCCGCTTTAAAGGCTTCGTGCAATTCTTCAATAGTTTCTCTGTTAAGTGCGTTTAATTTATTAGGGCGATTGATGGTTATTGTTCTGATACCACCGTTTTCTTCGGTTAGGATATTATTGTATTTCATGATTTTGGTTCTTTATAAAATCCCTATCTGCATAGGAAAGGTTACTCTTTAGGGAATGACACTTTAAATGTTGTGCCTTTATTTTTTTCTGATACAAAAGACACCGAGCCTTTATAGGTATCTACAATATTTTTTACCATGGCTAAGCCAAGACCCATACCACTTGTTTTGGTCGTGAATTTGGGCTCGAAAACCTTATGCTTGTTCTCTTCGGCAACTCCCAATCCATTATCGGCTACGGTTATGAGCACATCGCCATTGTTTTGCGACACGTGAATTACAATTTTTGGCGTTTTATCTTCAGGAATTGCCTGAATAGCATTTTTAACCAAGTTGGTAACCACACGAATGAGTTGTGTTCTATCAAATTTAGCAATTATTTCATCTGAATCCGTACTAAAAATAATATAATCTTCGTTAAAAATATCGAGCGCCAATTTTACAATTTTAACCACATTAAGGGTTTCATTTTGTTGTGCTGGCATTTTAGCAAAGTTTGAAAATGCCGAGGCTATAGAACTCATAGTGTCTATTTGCTGAATTAAGGTTTTACTATATTCATCTAGTTTTTGATGGATGTTTTCATCTTCGGGATTAAACTTGCGTTGGAAATTCTGCACCGTTAAACGCATCGGCGTTAGTGGGTTTTTAATTTCATGCGCTACTTGTTTTGCCATTTCTCTCCATGCTTGTTCGCGCTCACTTTTTGCCAATTGCACCGCACTTTCCTCAAGCTCGTCTATCATACTATTATATGAGTTTACCAAAGTTGAGATTTCTTCAGAAGTATCATCAACATCAATACGTTCGTTACGTTTTTCAAGTCTTGTTGTGTTTATTTTATCACTAATAGTTTTTAATGATTTGGTAATGTATTTTGACAATAAAAAGGCAATACCAATGGCTGTTAAAAGCACCAACATAAAGGCAAACCCTAATCGTTGCAAGAACTCTTGAAGTTCTTTGGAAAGAAAATCGTCTTTTTCTAAATACGGGATATTTAAAATAGCGATGGCCTTAGATCTATTATCTGTAATGTAGGTGTAAGAGGACTGGAAGGTTTCGCCATTTTCTTTATGCTTATCTACATAACGGTGTTGTGCAATTTCTGAAGCGTTATTAAATTCTATATTTTGAGTTAAAGCATTCATAACTTCCGCTGTAAGGCATTTAGCAACGTTATTATCTTGCAATCCTGCTTTTGAGGTGATGAGCAAATCCCCTTCTAAATTGTATAAGTTAATTTGAAGTTTATGAATGTCGGCAACGTTGTAAATTTCTTCTTTAAATATAAGAGGGATGTTTTCTGTTTTAACTTCCCAAGTATTTTGGCGACCATTTAAAACACGCTTTAAATGTGTTTGAATGTTCTCTTCTTTGCGCTCTAAACGCTCTTTATGGTAGTCTTCACTCTGCTCCTTGTATTGGTAAATGGCTACTGCCGAAATAAGCACTGATGCTAATAATACTAGCAAAATCATGGCTAGAAAGATGCGAGTGCGTAAGGAGAGTTTCTTTAATTTCATGTATTCATTATGATTCAATAAATATAACAATAATCAAACCAAACAGCCTAAGGCTCATATAAAAACTCTAAGATAACTTTTGTATGGTCATATATAGAAAAATAAAGTTTATCTACAAACACTACAGCAATAACCTTAATCGAAATCAATTAAGTATTGTTTTTCGATTTTTATTCAAGATTTAATCATAACTCATTCTAATAAATATTAAATAATTAAAGAAAATTCGACAAAATGCATTTACATTAACGTATTTCATCGATTAAATTTGTATTATATCGGATATTTTTCTTTATTGTAGAGTCTAAGTACAATAAAATGAAAAAACTACTGCTTATTATCCTTTTATGTTCAAGTCTTCTTGTAAGCTCTCAAGAAACCCTTGAAATTATAGGAACAATTGTGAACAGTCAAAATTCGCCCGTAAGTTCCGCTTCAGTCAGCATTCCTGCTGCTTTTTTAAGAACCACAACCGATCAAGAAGGTCAATTCAATTTATCACTAGAAAATGTTAATTATAAAATTGATGATATCATTAAAATATCAAGTACAGCTGCTGATGAGACCATAAATATGACCATTGGAGACTATATGAAATTAAACAAAAAACAAATAGTTTTAAACGACGGTAGCGCAACTGACAAAAGGAATAAAGAGAAAATTGCAACCACTAAAGAAGAACGCTTTGAATATACTGAAGCAAAAAAGACGTTACTTACTTTAAATAAAGTAAAACAAGGAAATAAAATTTCCATAAAAAATTATCGGGGACAAACATTTTTTGATGAACGTGTGGAAACAGAAAGTCTTCTTAGTAAAGAATTTGATTTAAACTTCTTGAAAGATGGTAATTACTTTTTTGAAATTGAAAAAGATATACAAATAGACATAATACCATTTACTATTAGTTTTGAAAAAGGTATTATTTTCTTAAAAAATAAAGAAAACACACTTTTTAAACCACATGTTAAATTTGAAAATGAGTCTGTAAAACTGACGCAATTGTCTCCAAATAAAGAGCCCGTAACAGTGAATATTTATGGTGATTACTATAATACTTATGAGTTAATATACACTGAGACTATTAGAGATGAACAAGATATTAAACGACTTTACAAACTAGAAAAAGGAAATTTCAAAATTGTGATTAAGTCCAACAATAAGGAATACGCTACATTAATTAATAATTATGATTAGTTAAAAGGTATACAAGTTTAAACCTGTTTTATAGCAATTCGCTATTTTGTATTTAGTTTTGCAATTCTGCATTCACAAATACTATTTTTCTTAAAACCATACTAGGCAAAACTTATCAAGCTTTAGGGTCTTTATTGCGCATATTTTTATATACTTTATATCCAAGCATAATAAGCACTCCAAGTATAACAAGCCCTATAATTCCCCAAATCCAATTGATAGCATTTTGTAAAATAACTAAAAATACGACGGCGAATAATATAAATGTGGCGCCTTCGTTCCAAATCCGCATATAACTGGAAGTTTTTTTGACCACGTTTTGTTGTAATTGGTTGAAATATTGATGAGTTTTAAAGTGATATAGGTAAAGTAAAAACACAAAAGCAAGTTTTACATGCATCCAAGGTTGTTGCAGCCAATAAGGCTGTAAAACGAGCAACCAAATCGCGAAAAATGTAGCTAAAATGGCCGATGGCCAGGTGATAATAAACCACAATCTTTTGGCCATGAGTTTAAGTTGCTCACCCAAAATTTCTTTGTCAGGCGAGGGTTTTTGAAAAGCTTCGATTTGATATACAAACAAGCGCGGAATATAAAATAAGCCCGCAAACCATGTGATTACAAAAATGAGATGAAATGCTTTAATGTATTGGTAATATTCCATTTTAGCCGGCTATTTCTGGTTTTTTTACCCAATTGTTTATCCAATTGGATAGGAGATCTACAAATTCTTGATCGTCGTTTAAACAGGGAATGGTTGTAAATGATTTACCGCCAACTTCATGAAATATTTCTTCGCCTTCCATAGCAATTTCTTCTAACGTTTCTAGACAATCGCTTACGAATGCCGGAGTTACAATAGCCATGTTTTTTATGCCTTGTTTACCTAAACGCTCAATGGTTCTATCGGTATATGGTTGCAACCAAGGATCGAATCCTAATCGAGATTGGAAAGATGTGGAATAAGTTCCTTCTTGTAATTGTAATTTTTCGGCAACCAATCTAGTAACTTCTAAACATTGATGCCTATAGCAAAACTCGTGTGCTTTACTAGGTGTTACACAACAGCTACCGTCTATTTTACAATGCGATTTGGTAACGTCGCTTTTTCGAATATGACGTTCTGGAACGCCGTGATAAGAAAATAATAAATGCTCGTAGTTTTTACCTTCTAAATGTCCTTTTATGGAGTTTGAAAGTACTTCGATATAATCTGGTTTGTTATAAAACGCGGGAACCGATTCTATTTTTAAGTTAGGAAAAAATTCTTGTCGTAACTCTTCGGCTAACACTGTAATAGTTTCGGTTGTTGCCATGGCAAACTGTGGATATAGCGGAAAGAGCAACACCTCTTCTACACCTTTATCTACTAACTCTTGAAGCCCTTTTTTAATGGTCATACTACCATAACGCATGGCTAAAGCTACAGGTTGCTCAACCTGTTGTTGTATTTTATTTTGAAGACGTTCTGAAAGCACAATTAGGGGAGAACCTTCGTCCCACCAGATTTTTTTATAAGCAGCAGCCGATTGTTTTGGGCGTGTGTTTAAAATAATGCCTTTTACAAGTGCTGTTCTCGCTACTAATGGAATATCGATAACACGCTCGTCCATTAAAAATTCGCCTAAATATTTTTTGACATCTTTTGGGTCTGGACTGTCTGGAGAGCCCAGATTCACAAGTAGAATTCCTTTTTTCATCTGTTAATTTTCAATTTTTTAAGATGAGATGTAATTCGCCTTGTCACAATTTGGTAAGTTTCCATGCTGCTGTTATGACTCATTTCATTTCTTTTTTATAGCCTTGCAAAAATACGATAGATATTGCAATCTTTAAATCTTGTAAAACATATTCTTCAAGATTTATTGGCTTTAGTGGTTTATTTTGAGCTTTTTGGCTGTTGATATAATTCTGGACGTGCTTCGTTATAATCGCAATCTTGAAAGATGCCACATGACACATTTGTTCTAGCCAACGATTTTCCTTGAATGTTTTTAGATAAGGCTTCTATCTCTGGAGTTAAATATTTCATATTCGTGTAAATTTATCAATTTGTAATTACATGTTGTCATTCCTTACATGATTAGTTTAGCGACATCACATATTTTTTAGGCGTTGTACCATACTTCTTTTTAAAGGCAGCTATAAAATGACTCGATGTGCTATAGCCTACTTTTAGTCCAACTTCGTTAACATTATCGTTGCCTGCTTCTAAAAGTTTTCTGGCCAATTCCATTTTATAGTCGAATAAAAAACTAAAAACCGAATCGCCATAAATTTGTTTAAAACCTTCTTTCAGTTTTTTTAAGCTTAACCCTATTTCGTCTGCTAACTCCTGAAGGCTTGGTGGTTCTGCCATTCTTGAAATGATAATATCTTTGGCTTTTCTAATCTTAATAACATTGGTTTCATCCACTAAAAACGGACATTGCTCAACGTCTGCCTCTTCACTTCTATTAAAATATAAACTTAAAAGCTCGTAGGCTTTACCTTTAAAATAAAGCTGTTTTATAGATGCATTTAAGTTATAGTTTATGAGCTGATTAAGCACAATGGCCATAGAGGGCGAAATGACACCATCTTTATAATACTTTTTATCCTTATTATCTTCACTTAAAAACGTGATATAATCGGCCTCTTGAGAAAATAATCCATGGAATTTTTTTATAGAAATTAGGATGGTAACAATCCAAGAGTTAGGCTCTACTTGAAGGTCTATTGGTAATTCGCGTTGCGGATTATAAAGCAGTAACGAATTTTCTTCATGAATATCTAAGGTATATCGCCCTTGATTGAAAACAAATTTACTTGACCCTTTGATACAGAAATGAAATTGCAAAAAACTGCTATCTATTTCTTTTGCAAGACTTTGCGTGATGCTTTCATCGTTCTTAAATGCGAGAATTAAAAATCCGTCTTCAATTTTTGTTTCTTCAAAAGAACTTTTAGCGACACTTTCTACTTGTTTATAATCTGAATTCATTTGTATTTATTTAGATTGGTTCTAAATAAAATCATTAAAACCTATTGAATACACTACAAAAATATGATATTTATCATGTTTTTCATCAATTTGATGTTAAAAAACCACAAACGACACTAAAAGTTCTTCTAGCGTTACTTTTTCTTATTGCAACCACATATTTTTGCTTGACAATTTCAGGTATAGCAATGCATAAGTATAATATTAGTAAAAGCAGTTCCTTTTACGCTATTGGTTTAAGTTATAAAAAAGCCGATGCAGATATAAGAGGGCGATTTAGTTTGGATGATGAATCTAAACTGGCATTGCTTAATCAAGCTAAAGATAATGATATTGAAAGCTTGGTGGTTACTTCTACCTGTAATCGTACCGAAATTTACGGTTTTGCGCAACATCCATTTCAACTTATTCAACTCCTTTGTGAAAACACACGAGGCACAGTTGAAGAATTTCAAAAAGTGGCTTACGTATTTAAAAATAAAGATGCGATTTCGCATATGTTTCGCGTAGGATCTGGATTAGATAGTCAAATTCTTGGCGATTTTGAAATTATCAGTCAGCTTAAAACAAGTGCGAAACTATCAAGAAAATTTGGCTTACTGAATCATTTTTCAGAGCGACTTGTTAATGCCGTGATTCAAGCCAGTAAGCGTATTAAAACAGAAACCAATATATCATCTGGTGCAACTTCGGTTTCTTTTGCTTCAGTGCAGTATATTTTAAATACTATTCAAGACGTTTCTAAAAAGAATATCTTGCTCTTCGGAACAGGTAAAATAGGTAGAAATACATGTGAAAATTTGGTAAAACATACCAAAAACGAGCACATCACCTTAATTAACAGAACAAAAGACAAGGCAGAACAAATTGCAGGTAAATTTAATTTACTGGTTAAGGATTATGCCAATTTACAAGAAGAAATCACATCTTCAGATATTTTGATTGTAGCAACTGGCGCGCAGCGACCAACAATTGACAAGCACATTATTCAAAGCAACAAACCGCTTTTAATTTTAGACTTATCAATTCCTAAAAACGTTGATTCAAATGTTGAAGAATTGGAACATGTATCGCTAATTCATCTAGATTATTTGTCGAAAATTACCGATCAAACTTTAGAAGCTCGTAAGGCTCATATTCCTTCAGCCGAAGCTATTATAGAAGAAATAAAAGGCGAATTTAATGGTTGGTTAGAGACAAGAAAGTTTGCGCCTACCATAAAAGCTTTAAAACATAAACTATCAGATTTTGCTACTGCAGAACTAGATTCTCAACGTAAAAAAATTAACGATTTTAACGAGGAACAAGCCGAATTAATTAGCAAAAACATCATTCAAAAAATAACAAATCACTTTGCACATCATCTTAAAGATGACAATATTTCAACCGACGAAAGTCTTGAATTGATTAAAAAAGTGTTTCAGTTAGAACCTTCAACAAAAAATGTCTAAAACCATAAGAATTGGTACGCGCGATAGTGAATTAGCACTATGGCAAGCCAACATTGTAAAAAAATTACTCGAAGAAGCTGGTCATCAAACCGAATTAGTACCTGTAAAATCTACTGGTGATTTGGTTCTAGATAAACCACTCTACGAATTAGGCATCACAGGCATTTTTACCAGAACTTTAGATATCGCCATGTTAAATCATGATATTGATATTGCCGTACATTCTTTAAAAGATGTGCCTACAGTTTTACCAAATGGCATTGTCCAAGCTGCGGTTTTGAAACGTGGTAATGTAAACGACACACTGGTTTTTAAAGATAACGAAGAGTTTTTAGGAGCAAAAGAAGCGGTAATTGCCACGGGGAGCTTACGCAGGCGCGCACAATGGTTAAACCGTTTCCCCACACATACCATTACGGACTTACGTGGTAATGTTAATTCACGTTTACAAAAACTAAAAGACAATAACTGGAACGGAGCCATATTTGCTGCTGCAGGTATTGGTCGTATAGGTTTAAGACCCGAAGAGGCAATTAATTTAGACTGGATGATTCCAGCTCCTGCGCAAGGTGCTATAATGATTACTGCTCTGGAAGAAGATGAATTTGTTAAAACAGCTTGTGCCGAATTAAACCATGAAGAAACTGAAATTTGCACTACCATTGAGCGCGAATTTTTAAATAAATTAGAAGGCGGTTGTACCGCTCCTATTGGCGCTTTAGCTTACATTAAAGATGAAGAAATAAACTTTAAAGGTGTTTTACTTAGTCCAGATGGCACCAAAAAAATAGATGTGACTCGCGTTAAAAAACTAGGTGAGCATCATGATATGGCGCAATATTGTGCCGATTTTATAATCGAGCGCGGAGGAAAACGCTTGATGGATAAAATCAAGAATTCAGATAGAAAAACCAATGTGTTTTCTACTAAAAAGTTAACCGAAGATCAGCGCTTATTATTTCATGAAAAGGTGATTGCTGAAAGTAGTGATTTTATTAAAATCAATATTAACAGAATTCATCCGCGTTTCTTAAAAAACGAAATTCAGAACGTTATTATAACGAGTAAAAATGCAGTTGAATCCTTAACCACAAATTATTCGGCATCAGAATTACAATTTAAAAATATATACTGTGTTGGTAGACGTACAAAGCGCCTTATTGAAAATAAAATAGGTAAAGTTAAGCATGCTGAAAAGAACGCCAAAAAACTAGCTGAGTATTTAGTTGAATACATGGAAGGTACTGAAACTACCTATTTTTGCAGCGACTTAAGATTAGACGATTTACCAACTATTTTATCTGAAAATCATATAAAAGTAACTGAAGTTGAAGCTTATAGTACGAAATATGATGGCGTTAAAATAGACGATTCAGTGGAAGGTGTTATGTTCTACAGTCCATCAACAGTAGAAAGTTTTGTAAAAAGTAACCATGATGAAGTCATTGCCTTTTGTATTGGCGAAACAACTGCTAAAGAAGCAAAAAAGCACTTTAACGATGTGCGCGTTGCCAAAGTGCCAACTGTAGAAAGTGTTATTGAGTTGGTTAATGAGTATTATATTTGATAGCCTTTCGCCATTAGCCGTTAGCTCATGGCACTGCTATTATGAATAAAAAATGCTAAAAGCTAAAGACAGATAGTCTACTGCTAGATAAAATGAGAGATTTTAGAAAACTTGATATTTGGAAAAACGGAATTGAGCTTGTAAAGCAAGTATATCAATTATCAAAAAAATTTCCCTCTGAAGAAAAATTTGGTTTAAGGAGTCAAATAACAAGAGCATCGATTTCAGTTCCGTCTAATATTGCAGAAGGATGCAGTAGAAATAGCGAAGTAGAATTTAAACGGTTTCTCGAAATTGCGATAGGTTCGCTTTTTGAAGTAGAAACCCAGTTAATTATTGCTCAAGAATTAAAATTTATAGAAGAAAAAGAACTCGAAACTATTTTCACTTTAATTCAATTAGAAGCAAGAATGATAAATAGTTTAATTAACAAAATTAAAAACAGTTAATGTCTTTTAGCAAACAGCTAGGAGCCAAAAGCCAAAAGCTAAATATGAAGAACGATTTATTCTTAAGAGCGTTAAAAGGCGAAACCGTAGACCGTCCTCCAGTTTGGATGATGCGTCAAGCTGGTCGTTACCTTCCAGAATTCATGGAAATAAAAGCGAAATACGACTTTTTTACGCGTTGTCAAACTCCTGAATTGGCGAGTGAAATTACGGTTCAACCAATTCGCAGATATGGTATGGATGCCGCTATTTTGTTTAGTGATATATTGGTTATTCCGCAAGCCATGAATATTGAGGTGCAAATGAAACCCAATTTTGGTCCATATTTGCCAAACCCAATTCGTTCCCAAAAAGATGTTGATAATGTTATTGTTCCAGATGTTACTCAAGCATTAGATTACGTTTATCAAGCCATAAAAGCTACCAAAGAAAAACTTAACGACGAGATTCCGTTGATAGGTTTCGCAGGTTCTCCATGGACTATTTTATGCTATTGCGTACAAGGACAAGGCAGTAAAAATTTCGATAAAGCCAAAGAATTTTGTTTTACAAATCCTGTTGCGGCGCATCAATTATTACAAAAAATAACAGACACTACTATAGCTTATCTTAAGGACAAAGTGAAAGCAGGATGTAACGCAGTGCAAGTTTTTGATTCTTGGGGAGGCATGCTCTCACCGGTAGATTATCAAGAATTTTCATGGCAATATATTCAACAAATTATCGATGCATTAAAAGACGATGCTCCAGTAATCGCATTTGGAAAAGGCTGTTGGTTTGCACTGGGCGAAATGGCAAAATCTGGTGCTTCGGCGTTAGGTGTAGATTGGACATGTTCTGCAAGAAACGCGCGTTATTTAACCGGTGGAAACATTACGCTACAAGGTAATTTCGACCCTACACGTTTATTTTCACCACCTTCAGAAATCAAAAAAATGGTACACCAAATGATTAACGAGTTTGGTAAAGATAAATACATAGTAAACCTTGGTCATGGTATTTTACCTAACATTCCGTTAGATCATGCTAAGGCATTTATTGATGCTGTAAAAGAATATAAGAGCCCCTCTTAATCTCCCCGAAGGGAAGAAACTCTTACTCAATTGAATAATTTGTAAAAAAAAATTAAATTGGGAACGAAAGTTAAATAATAAACACGAATCTAATCCCCTCTCCTTATGGAGAGGGCTAGGGAGAGGCTTCTATGATAACAAACATCATTTCAGGTATAAAAGCATACTTCGGTGCTTTCAGCTTAGTTTCAAAACTCAAACTTTGGAAATATTTTGCTATTCCTATGCTCATCAGTTTTGTAACTGCCATTGCCGTTTTTGGTTCAGCTTACGCATTATCAGATAATATTGGAAATTTCATTGCCAAAATCTGGATTTGGGATTGGGGGAAAGAAACCTTTTCTTCTATTAGCAATGTTATAGGTGGATTAATCATCATAGTTATCGGTTTAATCCTTTTCAAACACATCATAATGGCATTATCTGCACCTTTTATGAGTCCCGTATCCGAAAAAATAGAAGCTCATTTTACAGGCAATGTTCCGCATACCCATAGAAACACATCTTTTATGCAACAACTCTGGCGAGGTATTAAAATAAATGGCAGAAACCTCATTATGGAATTGCTTTTAACCATTCCTATCTTGTTATTAAAATTTATTCCGGTAGTCAATATATTTTCAACCATATTGTTGTTTTTGGTTCAAGCTTATTATGCTGGTTTCGGTAATATAGATTACACTTTAGAACGCCATTTTCAATATAAAGAGAGCCTACAATTTGTGCGTAATCATCGTGGTTTAGCCATAGGTAATGGCATAGTTTTTATTCTTTTTTTATTAATTCCTGTAATAGGAGTTATTTTAGTGCTACCGTTATCGGTTACCGCAGCATCAATCAAAACGGTTGAAGCCCTTCAAATTAAAAAAAACTCTGTTAATGCAGCTTAATTTTGATTCATACTGCATATCTCCTATTCAACCTAAAGACGGATGGAAAATTTGCAATTTTGTTGTTGCTAATGAAGACCGATTAAAACGCTACTTTCCTAAAACTTTAGAACAAAATCTAACTCCCGATTTAGCAAATATATTTGTAGCTAAAAAAGTAAAACAATTTGAAAATAAGGGTGAGTTTCTATTCACGCTAAAAACGAACGATTCCAATCAACTGGTGGGATTAATTTATATAAAAAAACTAAATTGGACCAAAAAGGAGGGTGAATTTGCTTACTGTATTGGGTACGAATATGAAGGTAAAGGCATCACTACCAAAGCCATAAAAATATTATCAAATCACGCTTTTGATACTTTAAATTTAAAAACGCTTCAAATTATAGTTCACCCAAGCAATAAACCAAGCATTAAAGTAGCGGAAAACTGTAACTTCACCTGGATAAAAACATTAGAAAAAGAACATACCCCTCCAGGAGAGAAGCCTTTAGATATGGAATTATATGAATTGTATAATGAAATGGAGTAACCAATGAAAGATAAGTTCTATCAATACATACAGAATCTGCAAAATACAATCACTTCTAAGCTAGAAGCTATAGATGGTAAAGCCAAATTTCAAGAAGACATTTGGAAACGACCAGAAGGTGGCGGCGGGCGCACTCGCGTTATTGAAAATGGTCAGGTTTTTGAAAAAGGTGGTGTCAATATTTCTGGTGTTCATGGAAAATTACCAAAATCAATGCAAGCTTATTTTAACGTTGGGGATGTCGATTTTTTCGCATGCGGACTAAGTTTAGTTTTGCATCCAGAAAATCCAATGGTGCCAACCGTTCATGCCAACTGGCGCTATTTTGAAATGTATAATGACGCTGGAGATATTATTGATAGTTGGTTTGGTGGCGGGCAAGATTTAACGCCTTATTATTTGTTTGAAGAAGACGCGATTCACTTTCATAAAACCTGTAAAACAGCATGTGATAAGCATAACAAGGAGTTTTATCAAACGTATAAAAAACGTTGCGATGAATATTTTTACAACGCTCACAGAAATGAAGGCAGAGGCATTGGTGGTTTGTTTTTCGATTATTGCAAAACTTCAGAACAGATGTCTATGGAAAATTGGTATAACTTTGTAACCGAAGTTGGAGATAGTTTCCTTGATGCTTATGCTCCTATTGTTGAAAAGCGTAAAAATTTACCATACACCAAAACACAACGTAGTTGGCAAGAAATTCGTCGCGGACGCTACGTAGAATTTAATTTAGTACACGATAAAGGCACGCTTTTCGGACTTAAAACGAACGGGCGAATTGAAAGTATTTTAATGAGTTTACCACCGCATGTACAATGGGTGTATGACCATTATCCAGAGGCTGGAAGTGACGAAGAAAAATTAATTAACGTTCTAAAAAATCCCGTTGATTGGGTTTAATAAAAACTAAATGTCAGGTTGAGCGCAGTCGAAACCTATCAAAATAAAAAACCATGTTCCCACTTAGAAGAAACCGAAGATTAAGAACCAACGAAGCCATTCGTAGTTTGGTTCGAGAAACCATAATAACACCAAACGATTTTTTAGTGCCACTTTTTATTGTTGAAGGTAAAGGTGTTAAGGATGAAATTCCATCGATGCCAAATTACTACCGTTACAGTCTAGATTTACTGGAAAATGAAGTGAGGGAACTTTGGAAATTGGGCTTAAAATCGGTATTGCTTTTTGTAAAAGTACCCGATAATTTGAAAGATAATAAAGGTACCGAAGCCTTGAACCCAAACGGATTGATGCAACGTGCTATTAAAACTGTTAAAAATGCATGTCCAGATATGTTGGTGATGACTGATGTGGCACTAGACCCTTATTCTGCTTACGGACACGATGGTATTATTGAAAACGGACAAATAATCAACGATGAAACTGCCGAAGTATTAGCAGAAATGAGTATTTCTCATGCGCAAGCTGGTGCCGATTTTGTTGCGCCTAGTGATATGATGGACGGACGCATCCTTACCATCCGTGAAGCACTAGAAGATGAAGGCTTCATCAACACCGGAATTATGAGTTATTCGGCAAAATATGCCTCGGCATTTTACGGTCCGTTTCGTGATGCTCTGGATTCTGCCCCTGTGGACTTAATTGATATTCCGAAGGACAAAAAAACCTATCAAATGGATTACGCCAACCGTTTTGAAGCGATTCGAGAAACCGAAATGGATATAGACGAAGGTGCAGATATTGTTATGGTAAAACCAGGTTTGTGCTATTTAGATATTGTGCGTGAAATAAAAAACGAAGTTGATGTTCCTGTTGCGGTTTACCAAGTTTCTGGTGAATATGCGATGCTAAAAGCAGCCGCTGAAAAAGGTTGGTTAGAACACGACGCTGTTATGATGGAACAAGTAACTGCCATAAAAAGAGCAGGAGCCGATATCATTGCTTCATATTTTGCTAAAGATGTTGTGAAATTGATTTCGTAACTTTCATTTATCAATGATATGCTTTGTTTTAACCTGCCTAATTCAAACCGAAGATATTGGTCTTTTTGAGATTATAAGTGCTTTTATTTAAGTAAACACAAATTACTGCTGCTATTTTAAACTGCCACAAAAGATTAATACCATTTCTCGTTTGAAATTAGTATTTTCGAGTTTTAATACATGTTATGGGATTACTACTATTTTACGCTTTTATTTCCGTTTTTTTTTCATTTTTATGCTCAATTTTAGAGGCTGTACTTTTAAGTGTTACACCTACTTTTATTAACGTAAAAAAGCAAGAAGGCAAAGAATATGCATCCAATTTAGAAGCTTTAAAAAAAGATGTAGATAGACCTTTAATTGCAATTCTTACATTAAATACTATTGCACACACCGTAGGCGCTATATTGGTTGGTGTACAAGCCAAAGTGGCTTATGTAGAAAGTTACGGCGCCCAAACTAGTACGATTTTAGGAATTAAATTTACTGAAGATTTAATGGTTGGTGTGGTTTCGTCTGTGATGACAGTTTTGATTTTAGTCGCTTCAGAAATAGTTCCGAAAACTATTGGCGCAACCTATTGGAAAAAGCTTGCCAACTTTACTTCAAAAGCATTAAATGTATTGATTTTCCCTTTAAAATGGACAGGGCTTTTATGGTTGCTTCAACTTACTACAAAACTTATTGGCGGTAAAGGGCACGGTAGTGTATTAAGTCGTGAAGGGTTTTTAGTCATGGCAGACATGGCTCATGAAGAAGGTGTTTTTCAAGAAAATGAAAGTAAAATTATAAAAAACTTACTCACCTTTAAAGAGGTTTTTGCAAAAGATGTGATGACACCTAGAACGGTTATGAAAGCTGAAAATCAAAATACTACAGTTGAAGATTTTTTTAAATGGAATTTAAACATTCGATTTTCAAGAATTCCAATATATAAAGATGACCCCGATAATATTGTTGGACTGGTATTAAAAGATGAAATTTTTAAAGAAATGGCTCTAGATAATAATAAGAAAAAATTATCTGAGCTTAAACGCGATATTATTATAGTTAATAGAGATCTACCCATTCCAACTCTTTTTGAAAAATTAGTGGAAAGCCGAAACCATATGGCTTTAGTAGTTGATGAATACGGTAGTGTAAGTGGATTAGTAACTATGGAAGATGTTATTGAAACTTTACTTGGTTTGGAAATTATGGATGAAAGTGATAACGTTTCAGACCTTCAACTTTTAGCAAGAAAAAGCTGGAAAACACGCGCCAAAAAATTAGGTATTATTGATGAAGAAGAATAATACATCGTGTTAATGGAAACTTGTATCATTAATACTCCTTTAGGTTTTACCAAAATTATTGGTGATGCAGATGGTATTTCTTCTGTAACTGTTCTGAATTCAGAAGAAAAAATAACAGATATAATTCCTGATAACTTAGAAGATTGTGTCATACAACTCAACGAATATTTTGAAGGTAATCGCAAACAATTCATTTTAAAATTAAATCCACAAGGCACCGATTTCCAAAAAAAAGTATGGAACGAACTAGAACAAATTCCTTTTGGCAAAACAACGTCTTATCTAAAACTATCAAAGCAATTGGGCGATGTTAAAGCCATACGAGCTGTGGCCAATGCCAATGGAAAAAACCCTATTTGGATTATTATTCCATGTCATCGTGTTATTGGTAGCGACGGTAGTCTAACCGGATATGCCGGCGGGTTGCATCGCAAGCAGTGGTTATTAGAGCATGAAAGCCCTTATAAGCAACAAACACTTTTTTAAATGTACAGAACATTATCGCATATTGCTAAACGCTTTTTTTCTGAAGCTCAAATTTATAAATATGGGTTTAATTTGTCTCCTATGTATAAAAGATCAACTGGTAAAATCGTTGAAGTATCGCAAGATCTGCATCATGTAAAAGTTAAAATTCCAATAAGCTATAAAAATAGAAATTATGTAGGGTCAATTTTTGGTGGGAGCTTATTCTCAGCAACCGATCCAATTTACATGATTCAATTATTAAACATTTTAGGAGACAATTATGTAGTTTGGGATAAAGAAGCCACGATTAAGTACAAAAAACCAGCGAAAGAAGACGTATTTTGCGATTTTACTTTTTCTACAGATGAAATTGAAACTATAAAAATAGAGGTAAAACAACATGGAAAGTTTAATATCGTAAAAGAAACGAATATTATAAATAAACGTACGCAAGTTATTGCAGAACTAACCAAAACTATTTATGTTGCCAATAAAAGTTATTACAGAGAAAGACGTCAACAGAAAGCACGCTCTAATTAAATTTCTTCAGTACAGTATATTAATTTTATTATCTTTAGTTTCTACTTTAAACTAAACGAATGAAATTCTTAAAAAAGCTCCTAAAGTGGTTAGTCATTTTAATCGGGCTACTAGTCATTGGCCTGTACCTTACCGATACAGATTATCTTATAAAGGCCGTAAGAACCATCTATCTAAAAGGCTATACAACTGCATTTTTAGAAGATTACAAATCTTTTGATAATCGAGTTATTGAAAATGGCACACCTCAACCATGGCCAAATCATAAAAACTACAATTCGGCTACAGAGACCAAACGATTAGACTCTATTAATACAGCCAATGGAACTATTGCCTATGTTATTATAAAACAAGATAGTATTTGGTTTGAAAATTATTATGACGGGTTTAATGAAAACTCTCAAACTAATTCTTTTTCTATGGCTAAGAGTTACGTTTCTGGGCTTATGGGGAAAGCGATAATGGAAGGCCATATTAAAAGTTTAGACCAACCTGTTAGTGATTTTATACCTGAATTTAGCGAAGGATTAGCGGCAAAAATGACTGTAGGTCACTTATCAAGTATGGCTTCTGGTACCACTTGGGACGAGCGTTATTACTCCCCTTTTTCGATAGTAACACGTGCTTATTTTGATGATGATTTAGAAAAAGTTATGCTAGGACTTAAAGTTTCTGAAGAACCAGGACAACGCTTTAAATACTCTAGTGGCGATACCCAAATGCTTGCCATGGTTATAGAACGAGCAACTGGCAAAAAGTTATATAATTATTTATCTGAAAGTTTCTGGAAACCATTAGGTTCAGTAAACCCAACTCTTTGGCAGGTAGATAGCGAGGATCACGATTTGGTAAAAGCTTATTGTTGTATAGCAAGTAATGCTAAAGATTTTGCGCGTTTTGGCAAACTATATAAAGACCATGGCAAATGGAATGGACAGCAAATTTTAGATTCTACTTTCGTTGCTAAATCTTTGAAACCAGTTTATGAAGGCGGCGATGTCTACGGCTATGGTTGGTGGCTAAAATCTATTGGAACCAAAGACTTTTTTATGATGCGCGGGCACTTAGGTCAATATGTAATTGTTGAACCAAATGATAATATTATTATTGTTAGATTAGGACATTCAAAAGGAAATAATAAAAAAGTTGGTCAATTTACTCAAGATATCAGTTTATATATAGAAGAAGCTTATAACATTTTGAACATCACATTATAAAACATATATTTTACCAAAAAGATTATTTGAAATAATAATATTTCAGGCTTTTTATTAAATTTCTATAAATTCAATAAAACTTGTCTTATATATCAGGATTAAAGAAAGTAAATACTTACTTTAGTGTTTTGCTTTTATTTGAGAATTATGATAAATAAACTCAACCTAGAACACATTTTATTTTTAGATATTGAAACTGTCCCAGAAGTTCAACATTTTTCTGATTTAGATCAAACCAAACAAGTACTTTGGGAACACAAATCGAAGTATCAACGGAAAGACGATTTTACTGCTGAAGAATTTTACGATCGCGCAGGAATATGGGCAGAATTTGGTAAAATTATTTGTATATCCGTTGGGTATTTTACGTTTCAAGGTGATTTAAGAACGTTTAGAGTTACTTCTTTTTACGGCGACGAAATTACCATTCTAAAAGATTTTAAAAACTTACTCATTTCTCATTTTAGTGAAACAAAGCATCTGCTCTGTGCCCATAATGGAAAAGAATTTGATTTCCCTTACATCGCAAGACGCATGATAATTCATAACATAGAATTACCTTATAAACTCAATTTATTTGGAAAAAAACCATGGGAAGTACCTCATTTAGATACTTTAGAACTCTGGAAATTTGGTGATTTTAAAACCTATACATCTTTAAAACTACTTACCAATGTTTTAGGTATTCCATCACCTAAGGATGATATTGATGGCAGCGAGGTTTATCGTGTCTATTACGAAGAAAAAGAAATTGACCGAATTATTACCTATTGCGAAAAAGACACGGTTGCTGTAGCTCAAATTTTTCTGCGTTTAAGAGGCGATTCCATTTTAATGCATGATGAAATTAAACATATATAAAAGGTCCGAAAATAATTTCCGGACCTTTTAATTGATTTAATTATTTGAGTTAGTCTTTAATAAATCGTTTCATCATTTTGTCAGCACCTTCGGTTACTTCAATAAAATACATACCTTCTTCTAATTGGTCTACAATTATTTCTTTTGAAGTTTTACCTGTACTTACAATTTGTCCCAGTGCATTAATAATTCTAAAGGACATGGTTCCTCCTTTAGATGTTTTAATGTTTAATATGTCTCCTTTAACGGGGTTTGGGTAAACTTTAAGAACATTATTAACTATCACATTTTCTGTTACATCAAGAACTTTTTTAGGTTCGTTAGTTTTAAATAATGCAGCATTACCACCTCTTCCTATAATTACTACCTGATCAATGTAAATTTGATCATTATTTCCTGAAGCATCGCAAATCAGCCTAAATTGAGCATTACTTGAAAGATTAAATTGAGAAACGCTAAGAGTTACTATAAAATTATCAAATGCATTATTTACAAAATCAGTTCCTCTAGCCCACGTTCGGACGGTTACAAAACCTGAACCATCATTATATTGTAACCAAAAATCTTCACCTACTTCCATACTTACTGCATAGAAGTAAAAATTAAATTCGACTTCATTAAATGACGACAAATTAAAACTAGGAGAGGTCATAGATGAAGCAGTACCAGAATTATCTCTTATACGAATTGAGTATGAATTTTCGTAAGAACGTGCGGCATCTGCTCTTCTCGCACAATCACTACCACCATCAATCCAACCATCCCATCCAGTTTCAAAATAACCTTCGTGTATTATGACATCTGTTGGAACATTAACTACACTCACTGTTCTTGTAACTTCAATTGCTGCATTTCCCGATGTATCATTTACATTATAGGTGACTATGTAAGTCCCCTCTGCATTCGTGTTAACTGTATCACCCCCGATAACAATACTGGCCGTAATATCGCCATCTAAATCATCAGTAGCGGTTGCTCCTTGTTCAGTGTAAACATCGCCGACATTTAAATCGATTGACGAAGCACCGTTTAAGGTAATTACTGGTGCTGTGGTGTCTGGAATGACATTAACTGTTCTTACCACCTGTGTTGCTGAATTTCCTGCGGCGTCACTAACATCATAAGTTACTAAATACGTGCCTGCGGTGTTAGTATCCACAACATCGCCTGCTATAACAATACTGGCGGTAATATCGCCATCTAAATCATCGGTGGCTGTGGCTCCTTGTTCGATGTAATTTGCACCAACATTTAAATCGATTGTCGAAGCTCCGTTTAAGGTAATTACTGGTGCTGTGGTGTCTGGAATGACATTAACTGTTCTTACCACCTGTGTGGCTGGGTTTCCTGCGGCATCACTAACATCGTAAGTTACTAAATAGGTTCCTGCCGTATTGGTATCTACAACATCGCCCCCGATAACAATACTGGCTGTTATATCGCCATCTAAATCATC
>NZ_FQYK01000003.1:103846-539645 GCF_900141715.1 Algibacter luteus
GTGTTGGTATCTACAACATCGCCTGCTATAACAATACTGGCCGTAATATCGCCATCTAAATCATCGGTGGCCGTGGCACCTTGTTCGGTGTAAATAGCGCCGACATTTAAATCGATAGTCGAAGCTCCGTTTATGGTAATTACTGGTGCTGTGGTGTCATCTTCAACAGTTGTTAGATTAACGTCATCAATAGCAACATCTGCCCTCCAAGTATCTCCGGTTAACCTATTAAATCTTAATTGCACACTCTGTCCAACATAACTATTCAAATCAATATTAACTAATAACCATAAATCTCCTTGATTCACAGTTTGGCTCCAAAGACTTACCCATGAAGCTCCATCATCAACACTTATTTCTAAATCAATACTTCCCATATCAGCAACCCCAAACATGTGGTATTGAAAACTGAAACTAGCTGCACTAGCACTTGATAGATCAAAGCAAGGTGAATTTATAATCGCTCTCTTACTCGGGTATCCTGTATTATTCCCTGACGCTTCAACATAGATGTAACTGCTTCCCTCATTTGCGGCAGATGGCCCTGTATTGTTAGAAGGAGTATTATTTGAGATTACCAACCAATCTAAATCATCACCTGAAGCCTGTGACCATAATCCAATTGAACCTTCAAATCCTTCGGCATAAGGAAATGTATCAATCCCACCTGAACATCCGCTCGAAGGCACCACAACATTTACTGTTCTTGTAACCTCTGTGGCTGAATTACCTGCTGCATCATTTACGTTATAAGTCACCACATAGCTTCCAATAACATTGGTGTCAACGGTATCTCCTCCTACAATAATGTTTGCAGAAATATCACCATCAACATTATCCAAGGCTGTTGCCCCCAAATCAGTATAAGTAGCGCCTTGATTCACATCAACATTGGTTCCTCCATTCAAAGTAATAACAGGTGCTGTTGTATCAGGACCCGCAGCTTCGATTACAACTGTATAATCTTCAACCTCACCGTACTGAAAAGTTTGACAAGACGTTGGGATTGCATTGTATTGCATAGATACTCTCATTCTAGTAGAATTCTCTACTGCTGAAGTTGGCACTGTAAAATTTCCAGTAACTGATGTTGCATTTGTAGGAGCTTGTGAAAACACTTGTTCACCTGAATCATCAAAATCTCCATCTTTGTTAAAGTCAATCCAAACGGAATAAGCCTCAGTATATACTGAACCTGTCCAGGTTGGCGTAATAGTTATTGCATATTGTGAGCTTTTAGTTAAGGTCGTTTGAATTCCTGTGAAATCTGAATAAAACTGACCTGCAGAACTATTATCAATGGTGTTAAGTTGTACTCTACTTATATACTCATCATTAACATTAGTACTTGCTGAACTACAATAATTTACTTGAACATCTAGGGTTGTAAAATTAATTGAAGCTGAATAAGCAGAACTACTTGTTCCACAATTTGATCGTACTTGAACTTCATAATCGGTTAGCGTTGCAAGCCCTGTAAGAGTTGATGTTGGTGCTGTTAACCCTAAAACATCTGTCCAGTTTGTATCACCAATAATACGGTATCTTAAATCGTAAGTTGCAGAAGGAATATTATCCCAAGAAATAGTCGCTTCTGTAGTGGATATATTGCTGCTATTTACATTTACAGGTACTGATAATGCACAAGGTGTTTGAATACTAATAACTTTAAAGTCATCAAAAGTGAATCCATCAAAAGTTGTGGTTAAATCATCTTCTCTGTTAGAAGCATCCGTTTTTAATCTAAATCGGAACTGCACATTACTTTGCCCAAATAGGAAACTGTTTTCAGAAGGATTAATATAAATTTCTTCCATCACCCATTTATCCATGGTGTCACCATCATAAACAATGTCACCATTAGTTGATTGATGTGTTCTAAACGCTGTTGTATTTTTATTTAAATGATAATTGGTAGTAGAGGTAGAAGTTGGCTTATTGTAATTTCCACATAATGCATCCCAAGTACTTCCGCCGTTAGTACTAGCTTCTAACTGCACGAGATCATAATTTCTCTCTAAATCCCACTTCGCATAAAATTGAATCAAAGCTTGCGATGTACCCGAAAAATCTAATGCTGTATTTAATGTAATCGTACTACTTAAATTGTTGCTATATGCTCCCGATGGCGAATCTGTTATAGCGCTAGAACCAGAATAAGCATCGGTTGTGACACCCCAACTACCTGAAGTGGCCCAATTTGATGTTCCAGTAACATCAGGATTGTCCTCAAAAAGTAAACTCGATTGATAGTATTTAATATAGTTTGCTTGATAAAGCACAAAATCATTATTACTTAAAGTCACTTGAAATTCAATTTCATCATTTGGTTGAATTCCCGCATCTAAGGTGTATGGAATACTCAAGTTTCTTTGTTCAAGTTTAGTCCAACCCGATTGTACGGTTGGTGATGTTATTGAAGTGATGTTTGAAGAAACCGGCGTAACAGTTAAGGTGATATCATCATAGGTTTTGCCTAAATATTCCACCCCAAAAGAAAGATTTCCAGAAGTTGATGTGATGGCACTCGAATTTAAATCATGAAGTTTAGCGAATTTTCCAGAGTATAAAACTGAAAGGAAATTCATTCTCATAGCTCTTACTGCAATTGGAGTAATTAAGGAAGGAGTAGGCCAAAAATCATCTCCATTTTCAGGGGCAAACGCTAAAACATCTTTACCAGAACCAGCATTTGTTTGGCCTCCAGAGGAAACTGATGGTCCACCAAGCATCCAGTCATTAGCATCACCATTTGCCTCATAAAGTGTATTAGGGGCAGAACCGTATATATAACGATTGTACTGGGTTAAATCATGACAAATTTTAGCATATTCGTCTTCTCTTCCAGAATCTGTGGCAGAAACACTACCGTTATACGAAGAGGTAACTATGGAGTTTAATCCACCATGATGGTTAACAGCCACTTTAATATCGTGATTCAACACAAAATCTTGAAGAATTTGAGTTTCTGGCTCCGAACCTGCAGAGGGTCCTCTGTATGTGTTACTGCTAGTTGTTGGAGACGATCCAGAATTATCCCATCCCCAATAATAATTGAAGTTTCTATTTAAATCAACACCTCTTACGTTGTTGGAGGTAGCAGTAGTTCCATTATCAGCAACGCCGGGTCTCAAGTTTTTACGTTGTAAACCTCCACCTCCTGGTGCGATGACTTCGTTCCAAAGTAAACCGTCAGGATTCACAATTGGTATAAAATAAAGTTCTTGATTATCTACAACATTCTTTATAAACGGATCGCTATTATAATTTTCTAAAATATACCACATAAAGTACATCACATTCATAAGACTATTTACTTCTCTGGCATGGGTCATACCTGTAATTAAGGTTTCAGGCTCCGAGCTTTCATCAATATCAGGATTATCTGAAATCCTAACATAATAAACTGTTTGTCCAGACCAAGTGGTTCCTCCCGTTGAGTTACCATGAGTTGTTTGTCCGGTTGGAGAAGCGTCAGATTTTACAGATATTAAATTTGGATATAAGCTGCGCATCAAATCTAACTGTGCCAAAGTTTCGCTGACTGTTAAACAGCCTCCCATACTTCCCAATTGAAAATTTGAAGGTACAGGCCAATTAATTTCACTACATTCATCGTGCTGCGTCGGATTACCAACTAACACGTTCTGTAAACTTAAACTCTTTTGATAATTGCCTGTCTTTCCTTTTTGTTTTGTTTGGGTTTTAAGACTGCTTAAAGTCGATTTTGCTTTAGGCAACTCTATAGCATTTCTTTGGCTGTAATAGGTCGTTAAATCATCAATTAATACTGTGTATTGAACACCACTTTTTCGCAATTCCTGTAATTCAACAGAACCTAGTTCTAGCTCTAAATTATTCTCGATAAATCTCGGTCCACAGGTTAAATCTATACCTGCTTGTTTAATTTTTTTGATAACTGTTTGAGAAGGGTTTGAAATTGAGATTCTTTTTGGTGATAAATTTTGTTGTGAAAATACAAACGTAAAACTTAACAATACAAGGAGAGTGAAAATGTTCTTTTTCATGAAAACAGGTTGGTTAAATATTAAATATGAGTGTTGAATTTAATTGAAAATATTTTAATAGTTAAATAATTTTTTATTGATTCTTAGATAGTTATACATTTTACGGGTTTGCCATAATAGACTTGAAGAAAACGCTTACACTTAGTATTAGTCTTACATGAAAAAGCACGTTTCTATTTAGTATATTTGAACCTCTAAATTAACCTGTTATAAAGAATGAATTCAATTTTAAAAGTCAATAATCTCAACATAGCTTTTGGAATTAATGAAGTCATTCATAATATCTCTTATCACTTAAATAAAAACGAAATTTTAGGAATAGTTGGAGAGTCTGGTTCTGGGAAATCGGTTTCATCTTTAGCCATTTTGGGTTTATTACCCAAAAAGATTTCTAAAATAACGAATGGCTCTATTCTTTATAACGGAGACGATTTAACACAATTAAATTCAAAAGCATTTCAAAAAATTAGAGGTCTTAAAATTGCCATGATTTTTCAGGAGCCTATGAGTTCACTCAATCCGTCGATGGCTTGTGGGGATCAAGTTGAAGAAATATTGTTGCAACATTCAAATTTATCAAAAAAACAAGTTAAGGAAGAAACATTAACGCTATTCGAAAAAGTAAAACTACCACAACCAGAACGTGTTTTTAATGCCTATCCTCATGAAATTTCAGGTGGACAAAAACAACGGGTTATGATTGCCATGGCCATTGCTTGTAAACCAGATATTTTAATTGCAGATGAACCCACCACGGCTTTAGATGTTACTGTGCAAAAAGATATTATAACCCTTCTAAAAGACCTGCAAGCCCAAACAAAAATGAGTATTATTTTCATAACACACGATTTGGCCCTAATTTCAGAAATTGCACATCGTGTTCTTGTTATGTATAAAGGCGAAATTGTAGAACAAGGTGAAGTAGAAACGATTTTTAAGAACCCAGAGCACAACTATACTAAGGCTTTAATAAATTCTCGACCAACATTAAAAACACGATTAAAAATTTTACCAACCATTCAAGATTTTTTAAATGATAGTATTTCAGATGAAATTATAACTCCTGCAGAACGTCAAAAACATCATAAAAAACTGTACAGCAAACCGCCTTTGTTGGAAGTTATTAATGTTGAAAAAGAATACCTTACAAAGTCAGGTTGGTTTACAAAACCTCAACATTTTAAAGCTGTAAATAATGTGAGTTTTAAATTGTACGAAGGCGAAACATTAGGTTTAGTTGGAGAATCCGGTTGCGGGAAATCGACCCTAGGAAATGCGATTTTACAATTAGATAAAGCCACTACAGGTTCTATTTTATATAAAGGTACAGATATAACTAAACTTTCAAAAAAAGAAACGAGAGTGCTTAGAAAGGAGATTCAGATTATTTTTCAAGACCCTTATTCGTCACTAAATCCTAGAATACCTGTTGGTGAAGCGATTTTGGAACCCATGAAAGTTCATAACCTTTTCAATTCTGATGTTGAAAGAAAAGCTCAAGTTATTGAAATATTGAATAAGGTAGGATTATCTGAAGACTATTATAACCGATACCCGCATGAGTTTTCTGGAGGACAGCGTCAACGTATAGGCATTGCAAGAACTATTGCGTTGCAACCTAAATTGATAGTTTGTGATGAATCGGTTTCTGCTCTAGATATTTCAGTTCAAGCTCAAGTATTAAACTTGCTTAATACACTGAAAATTGATTTTGGATTTACCTATATCTTCATTTCACACGACTTGGCAGTAGTAAAATATATGTCTGACCAATTACTTGTTATGAATCAAGGTAAAATAGAAGAATTAGGAGACGCCGATATTATTTATAGCGATCCGGAAAAAGAGTATACAAAAAAATTAATTCATGCTATTCCCAAAGGATTATAGCATGAATAACTTCTTTGTAAGATAAACCAAGCTCTTCAAGAATTTTAAATTTTCTTTTAAAGTTTCTTTGAATTTGCTTTCGTTATCAGTAGGTAGTTCAGGTAGATTTGTTGCAATATTCATAGGTTGTTAAGATTAAGGTAGATTTGGGGCAATCTATAATTATTTGGTTTCTTTGGGGACTGCTAATATAACACACATTTTCAATTTGTTCGTTTAAAAACATATAAAATCGACAAAATGCATAATTATTTAACATTTTGTAGATTTTTCTTTCGATAAATGTGCTTTTTGAACTTAAACTTGCATCTCTGGAATATCTCCTTCAACAATTAAATTTCCTGCCGTAGCCTTTTTTATTTCATCCACAGAAACACCTGGTGCGCGTTCCAAAAGTTTGAAACCATTGTTTGTAACTTCAACAACTGCTAAATTGGTGACTATGCGTTTTACACAGCCTACACCAGTTAATGGCAGTGTGCACTTTTTAAGTAATTTAGATTCACCGCGCTTATTGGTGTGCATCATTGCTACTATTATATTTTCGGCACTGGCCACCAAATCCATAGCACCACCCATACCTTTAACCATTTTACCAGGTATTTTCCAATTCGCTATATCTCCGTTTTCTGCAACTTCCATAGCACCTAAAATAGTGAGGTCAACATGCTTTCCACGTATCATAGAAAAACTCATTGCCGAATCAAAAAAACTGGCTCCAGGTAAAGTCGTTATCGTCTGTTTACCAGCATTAATAACATCAGCATCTTCTTCCCCTTCAAAAGGAAATGGGCCCATACCTAATACGCCGTTTTCACTTTGAAATTCAACCTCAATATCTTCTCTAACATAATTAGCTACCAATGTAGGGATGCCAATGCCTAGATTTACATAATACCCATCTTGTACTTCTTTTGCTATTCGTTTAGCTATACCGTTTTTGTCTAACATTTTTATTGATATAAAGTTGAACTTTTAACTTATTTTTGGTCTCACAGTTCGTTGCTCAATGCGCTTTTCATATACTTCACCCTGAAAAATACGTTGAACAAATATTCCTGGAATATGAATTTGATTAGGGTCCAAAGTACCTAGTGGAACCAATTCTTCAACCTCAGCTACCGTTATTTTTGCAGCCCCACACATATTAGGATTGAAATTTCTTGCCGTTCCTTTAAAAATTAGATTACCTGCCGCATCACCTTTCCAAGCTTTTACAAATGCGAAATCTGCTTTAAACGCATGTTCTAAAACATACATTTTCCCATCAAACTCTCGTGTTTCTTTACCTTCAGCTACTTCAGTGCCATACCCGGCAGGTGTATATATTGCTGGAAACCCAGATTGGGCAGCCCTACAGCGTTCTGCCAAGGTGCCTTGTGGTATTAACTCGACATCCAATTCACCTGAAAGCATTTGGCGTTCAAACTCTTCATTTTCCCCAACGTAAGATGAAATCATTTTTTTGATTTGCTTTTTTTGAAGCAATAGTCCCAATCCGAAATCGTCTACCCCAGCGTTGTTAGAGATACAAGTTAAACCGCTTACCCCTAATTTTACTAATTCAGCTATTGCATTTTCAGGAATTCCGCTAAGGCCGAAACCCCCAAACATAAAAGTCATGTTGTTGGAAACTCCATTTAAAGCTTCTTGAACGTTGGCTACTTTCTTATTAATCATTATTATTCAGTTTTTACTGTATAAATTTACGAATAATTGAATGATAAGTCTAAATTTCTGATAAATAAAAAACCGCTCTTTTCAGAACGGTTTTAATCAATTTAATGAATTCTTAAATATTTTATCCGAAGTCTAAATCTTCAGGTGTTTCTTCATCTGAATCTTCTTCAGTTGTATCTGAATTATGGTTCGCACAATCTACATTTATCGTTAAATTTTCTGGTGCTTGAAATTCTTCTTTGGAGATATTTAAATCCTCATCAGCATAACAATTTTTCATATAAATACCCCATATAGGTAACGCCATCGCAGCTCCTTGACCATAAGTAATGGTTTTAAAATGTGCTGCTCGATCTTCAGCTCCTACCCAAACTCCTGTAACTAAATTGGGTACCATGCCCATAAACCAACCATCACTTTGGTTTTGTGTAGTTCCTGTTTTTCCTGCTATAGGATTTGTAAGTTCGTATGGATATCCTGTGATCACCTCTTTATATTCGGTTACATTTTTAGCCCAACTGTGTCTTAATCTA
The DNA here is from genome assembly GCF_900141715.1 of Algibacter luteus. GTDB lineage: Bacteria > Bacteroidota > Bacteroidia > Flavobacteriales > Flavobacteriaceae > Arenitalea > Arenitalea lutea. Next base: position 111,978 of record NZ_FQYK01000003.1, read on the forward strand.
GCTCCAGAACCAACCTGCGTTACGCCTTCCATTAGCTTAACCGCCACATAGGCAGTTTCTTCACTCAAAACATCACGCGTTTCAGGTTTGAATTGATATAAAATGGTTCCGTTTTTATCTTCAATGCTAGTTACCATAACAGGTTTTGTATAAACTCCTTGATTTGCAAATGCTGAATAAGCACCTACCATTTCGTATACGCTAATATCTGGCGTTCCAAGTGCAATTGATGGCACCGGAAGCATTTCAGATTCTATACCCAATTTATTAGCTAAATTAACAACGGTTTGAGGGCCTACTTTATCAATTAATTGCGCTGTTACCGTGTTTACAGAATTTGCCAAGGCATTTTTTAAAGTTCTGGTTCCACCGTAATTGTGTCCAGAATTTTTAGGACACCACTCTTCTGGGTTTCCATATTTATTGGCTTCGATACAATACGGTACATCTGGAAATTCATCGCATGGCGAATAGTGCAATTGATCTATTGCAGCTGTATATACAAATGGTTTAAATGTTGAACCAATTTGCCGCTTACCTTGTTTCACCATATCATATTGAAAATGCCTATAATTTATACCGCCAACCCAAGCTTTTACATGACCGGTTTGTGGATTCATAGACATCATCCCTGTTCTTAAAAATGACTTATAATAACGCATAGAATCAATTGGTTTCATAAGCGTATCTACCTCTGAAGCTTTACCATCTTTCCAAGTAAAAACACTCATTTTTGTTGGCTTTTGAAAAGATTCTATGATTTCCTTATTCGATTTTTTTAAATCGTATTTCATTTTTCTCCAACGTTCAGATTGTTTCATTCCTCTATTAAGCAATGCATCAATTTCTTCTAGCTCTAAATCTAAAAAAGGAGCTGTTGGGTTTCTTTTTGGTGTGTTTTGAACAAAGAATTCTGCTTGTAACCTTGGCATATGTTGTTGAACCGCATCTTCAGCATGCTTTTGCATTCGGGAATCTATCGTGGTATAAATTTTTAAACCATCGTTATATAAATTCCATTTGGTTCCGTCAGGTTTTGGGTTATTCTTAATCCAATCTTTCATGAATCCATCTAAATAACCTCTAAAATAAGTTGCAATACCTTCGCGGTGCGATTCTGGTGAATAATCTAAATCTAACTCCGTTTGTTGCAACGAATCTTTAACTTTTTCTGAAATGTATCCGTATTTTTCCAGCTGATATAATACTACATTTCGTCTATTTTTTACACCAACAGGGTTTCTTCTAGGGTTATATAAAGATGAGTTTTTAAACATCCCTACTAACATTGCAGATTCTTTTAAATCTAACTGTTTAGGTTCTTTATTGAAATAGATTCTGGATGCACTACGAATACCATCGGCATTATTACCAAAATCATAAATGTTGAAATACTGCGCTATAATTTCTTCTTTGGTGTATTGACGTTCTAGACGAATAGCGATAATCCACTCCTTAGCTTTTTGAAGTACACGTTTTACAATGTTTGTTGACCCTTCACCATGAAATAACTGTTTAGCCAATTGCTGAGAGATCGTACTGGCTCCACCACCGCTTCCTAAAGTTATAAATGCTCTTAAAGTCCCTCTGCCATCGATTCCCGAATGCTCATGAAAACGTGCATCTTCAGTAGCTATTAATGCATCAATTAGGTTTTGAGGTAATTCGCTATAGCTTACCGGTGTTCTGTTATCATTAAAATAAAATTTACCTAAAGTTTGACCGTCTGAAGAAATAATTTCAGTAGCTAAATTAGTTCTAGGGTTCTCTAATTGCGTATGGTCTGGCATTTCACCAAACGCGCCCCAAGAAGCTAATAAAAATATTAATAGAACAGCTAATATGCCCCCTATAAATACCATCCAAAACCAACGGATGTATTTTGAAAAATCTTGTACTCCTTTTGTCTCTTTTTTTGTTTTTGCCATGTCGTTCTAATTAAAAAACACTTCGATTTCTCTCGGTGTGACAAGTTTTATTTTGTGATAGGATTTTCAATTCTAAAGCCAACATCTGTTACTCCTTCTAGCTCTACTACCCCATTTACCTTACCGTTTTCTCTCATGGCATGCTGTATGTTAACAATATATTCTCCTGCTTCTGAAAAAACAACCTTTTCCTTGTACCACAGTTTATTTTCTTTAATATCCATGTAACCTTCGCCTAAAAGCTTGCCACTAGGTTCTGCCATTTTATATTCTAAAGTGTCTTTTATTGTTTTTCCGTGCGGAAATACCATTTCAACAATTAAAAATAAGTTGTTGTATTTATAGGCATTGGTATTTCTAAGATTAACAAAAAGATTATACGCCTTAGTTGAGTCTGGTGGATTTATTTTGAAACTTACTATAGAATCTTTATGCCACGCATTAGGAACAGATTTATAATTATCATAAACACTGTTAGAATCGCATGACACCACGATAAAAGAAAACATTAATAAAAATAACAAGAATCTATTTTGCAGCATTTTTACTGTTTTGTGGTTTTCTTTTATTGTTTTTTCTAGGTTTTTGTTGGTTAGGCTTATTATTGGATGGCGCCTGGTCTTTTGGACCTGTTTTCTTTCTCCCTTGATTACCTTTCCTTCTATTATTTCTACGTTTTTTATTGCCTTTTGGACCATCAAAACGTGTTAAACTATCTTGACCTACAACGTTTTCAAATTCGGTTTTAGTGTCTTCCACCACATCTGACGCGTATTCTTCGAGGCTAGCTACTTTTTTCTTTTGTTTATTTAATTCAATAATTTCATTGGCCTGCTCGGTAGTAATTTTGTGCCAATTCATCCATTCACCTTCATAGGCATACCACATATGTCCTTTAAAAATATCTGTTTTTTGGCAAACCGCAGTTCCTTTTTCTGTGTAAAGTTTGGTGTCTGTTTTTGGAAAGTCTTTCAGGGCATCTAAATACGTGTCTAACTCGTAATTTAAACAACATTTTAGTTTACCACATTGTCCTGCTAGTTTTTGAGGATTTAGTGATAATTGCTGATAACGAGCAGCCGATGTGCTTACCGACCTAAAATCTGTTAACCATGTAGAACAACATAATTCTCGACCACAAGAACCAATACCACCAAGTCTTGCAGCTTCTTGACGAAACCCAACTTGTTTCATTTCAATACGTGTTCTAAATTCTCGAGCAAAAACTTTAATTAATTCACGAAAGTCTACGCGCTCTTCGGCCGTATAATAAAACGTAGCTTTACTAGCATCACCTTGAAATTCGATATCAGAAATTTTCATTTGAAGTTTCAAATCGATTGCAAACTGACGTGCTCGAACCTTCATAGGCTCTTCTTTATCGCGTGCTGCTGACCAAATATCGATATCTTTCTGACTTGCTTTTCGGTAAATTTTTAAGGCTTCTTCAACATTTTCTGGAATGTTTTTACGCTTCATTTGTACGCGCACCAATTCCCCAGTAAGGGTTACCATTCCAATATCATGACCCGCTTTAGCTTGTGTTGCCACAATATCGCCAATACTTAAAGTTAAATTCTCTGTGTTGTGGTAGTACTCTTTTCTACCGTTTTTATAACGAACCTCAACCCAATTAAATGGTTTTTCGCCATTTGGAAGAGACATGTTTGCTAACCAATCAAAAACGGTTAACTTATTGCAACTATCTGTACCACAAGTACCATTATTTTTGCAGCCTTTAGGTGAGCCGTCTTTAGTTGAGCAACTTGCGCAAGCCATATTTTTATATATTGATTCCGATTAGAATTAAAAATCTATCGGAAGATGGTTCATAATTATTTTGAATCTTGCCTTTACCGTAAAGACTTGATAATGAAAATTTAAGAAATGATTTTTGAAATGAATTTTCTTAAAAATCTGGTTCTTGGACGTAAATATAAGATTATTCTAAGAGACTATAAAGCAAAGCATTTTTTAATTAAACTCAACTTCATAATTAAGCTTATTTGAGGTTGTTTTTAGCTGCTTTTTAGACTTAAAGATATTAGAAAACAGGAGTTTACTCCATCCTATTTTTTTGCTAAATTCGTTAAAACTCTCTTCTTTCCAATTAAAGCCTTCTTTCCAGAAACTTGTTGGCGACACATAGCAAAATGTGTAATCGAATATAAAACTGGCTTCGTTATTGTTACTTAATTTAGATATTGAATTTGGTGCTAACAACGTAATATTATTAGTTTTACAATTAGCTGTAATTACTTTTATGATTCTAGTATAATCTTCTTCTAAACTAGAAATATCAAAATCATTATACTCCGTATTACCAATTTTTTGAATAGGACGTATTTGGAGGATATCGAAGCTTTTGCCATCAAAATGATTAAAAAATTCTTCTAATTCGTGAAAATTATCTTTATTGAATGTATAGTTAATTCGAACTTTAAAATTATAAAATTGTTTTAGCTTTTTGAATGCATTGAAAGCGGCATGAAACTTTTCGTAATCTGCTTTTCCCATGAAATTCTCGTAACTTTCTTTGGTTACTCCATGAAGCGAAATGGTAAACTCATTTAAACCTGCTTTTAAAAGGGCTTCTATTTTTTCTTCGGTTAGTAAATTTGCATTTGTAGTCAGGGAGATATATGGCACATTATACTTTTTACCTAATGCAATTAATTCTGGTAGTTTTTTATAAAGGGTTGGCTCTGTACCACAACCGACTTGAAGTTTTAATGCGCGGTTAAAAATGGTTTTAGCTACGCGATCAATTTCTTCTTCGTTAAACTGACCTTTTAATTTTTTTACATACTCTTCATCTGTAAAATAACACATTTTACAACGCAGATTACAAGCCAAAACTGGGTCTAAATTAACCGCTAAATAACGCCTGTTTAATATGTGCAAAAGATATAACCCTAGAAATTTAATCCTGTGGTTTTTTATCTTTCGATTGAGTTGTAAAAGTTTGTATATGTTCATAAATGATTTTACTAAGGTATCAAAATAATTGGCAAAAATATAGCATTGCGCAATGACTAGGTTACCTGTCTTTTGTTTTAGTTTTAAACATCTTTTACCGAAATAATTTTAACAGGACAAGCTTTTGCTGCATTATCGCAAGCTTCAAAAATTAAATGATCGTTAGATTTTAATGTGTAAAAACCTTTTTTTTCTGAGGCATGCAACAATACAGTTTTACCGTCTTTTTTAGACATTTGAAACTGACTTGGTGCCAACTCCACGCAGTAGTTACAGCCAATACACTTATTTCGTTGCAATGTAATAACTACCATTAAGCTTCTACTTTATTTTCAACGATTTTATAGAGTTTATCGGACTGACGAATTCTAAAAGGTAGTTTTATGGTTACTAAATCGCCTTTTAAGCCTTCAGTTAGTTTTTTATCGTTCACTAAAAATTCTTCTATAACAAATTCTTTTGCTCCTGTAGTTGGCCCTGTAATAAGAACGGTATCTCCAACATTAATATTATAGGCTTCAATTTTAAATTCACCTACATGAGCTTTAGGAAAATAGTGTGTGCCTTTACCTATATACACTTTCTTTTGTGTGGCATGAGATCCTGAGCCTTTACTCCACTCTCCTAGTTTCTGTCCTAAATAATAACCACTCCAAAACCCCCGATTGTAAACCGTTTCTAAGGTTTGCATCCAAGTAACAACCTCTTCTTTGCTATAGGTACCTTTCTCTAAACTATCAATAGCTTCACGATAGCATTTTATAACCTTAGCCACATATTCAGGAGCTCTTCCGCGACCTTCAATTTTTAATACTTTTATTCCTGCATCTACAACTTCATCTAAAAAATCGATAGTACATAAATCTTTTGGAGACATGATATACTCATTATCTAGCTCCATTTCAAAACCAGTTTCTTGATCGATAACCGTGTATTTTTTTCTGCAATTTTGCTTACAAGCACCTCTGTTTGCTGAAGAATTTTGGGAATGTAAACTCATATAACACTTGCCAGAAACTGCCATACAAAGGGCGCCATGACCGAATATTTCAATTTCAACCAAACGTCCTGAAGGACCTTTTATTTGTTCCTTTTCTATTTGTTCGGTTATCTTTTTTACTTGACGCAAACTAAGTTCACGGCTTAGTACCATCGTGTCTGCAAACATGGCATAAAACTTAACCGTTTCAATGTTGGTAACGTTTATTTGCGTTGAAATATGGACTTCCATACCAACCTCTCTGGCCGATGCGATTACAGCCTGATCCATGGCTATAACCGCTGTAATATTAGCCTCTTTGGCCTTATTTATTAAGGTTTTTACTATTGATAAATCATGATCGTAGATAATGGTATTTAAGGTTAAATACGTTCGGACATTTTTTGCTTTACATCGGTTCGAAATCTCTTGTAAGTCATCTAACGTAAAATTTATTGATGCTCTCGCGCGCATGTTTAATTGTTCAACACCAAAATAAACGGAATCGGCACCATTATCTAAAGCGGCTTGAAGTGATTCAAAATTTCCTGCAGGCGCCATTAACTCTATCTTCTGCATAACCTTTACTTATTTTTTGTCGACTTTCAAGTTTTCAAAAATATTCCTCAAGTCTTTTTTATAAGGTAAATAGTCTGCACGCCCTTTTTTAAAGATGTCGTTACTATTGGATTGCCCTTTTCTTAAGGCTTTCTGCTCCTCAAATGGTAAAGCGTGTATTTCTTTACAGTTTGTTGAACAGCAATTATTCATTTTTTCTTTACATGCATCACATTGAATAAATAACAAATGACAAGCATCATTAGCACAATTGGTATGCACATCAAAAGGTTCGCCACATTGATGACATTGTGCAATAACATCATCGCTAATTTTTTCGGCTCTACGTTCATCAAAAACGAAATTCTTCCCTATAAATTTATTGTCTAGATTGTTTTCATTTACCTGTCTTGTGTATTCAATAATTCCGCCTTCTAGCTGAAACACATTTTTAAATCCTTTATGCTTAAAATAAGCGCTCGCTTTTTCGCAACGAATACCGCCAGTGCAATACATTACTAGATTTTTATCTTCTTTATGGTCTTTTAAATCTTCTTCAATAATATCAAGAGATTCTCTAAACGTATCAACATCGGGGGTTACCGCATTCTTAAAATGCCCGATTTCACTTTCGTAATGGTTACGCATATCAACCAATACCGTTTTTTCATCTTCAATAAGTTCATTAAACTTATCCGCATCTACATGAATACCTTTATTAGTCACATCAAAAGTATCATCGTTTAATCCATCGGCAACAATCTTGTGTCGCACTTTAACTTTCAATTTTAAAAACGACATGTTATCCTGCTCTACGGCAATGTTTAATCGAATGCCTTTTAAAAAGCTAATGGTATCAAGGTGTGCTTTAAACTCGTTAAATCGGTCTGCAGGAAGTGATAACTGCCCATTTATACCCTCTTTGGCCACATAAATACGCCCTAAAACATCTAGTTTATCCCAAACTATAAAAAGTTGATCTCTAAATTCTTGTGGATTGGTAATTTTGGCGTACTGGTAAAAAGAAAGAGTTAATCGATCTTTGCCAGCTTTCTCGATTAATTCTGCTCTTTCTTTTGCACTTAATTTATTGTACAGTTGCATGCTATACTAATTTTAAGATTAAAGAATATTTTATAAGGTGCAAAAATACACTTTTAAGAAGATAGGACAATAAAATCCACAAAAAAAGCACTTTAGCTTTACTAAAGTGCTAATAATTAGTTCGAGTTAGTCGAATTTCAAACCATTTAGGATAAATTTCATAGCAAATTTTTTCCTCTTTTTTATATAGATGCAAAATGTTGATAAAGGTTGCGCGATAATATTGTATTGTGAAAAAAGTTATAGTATTTTAGCATACAATTTTTTAGAAAAATATAGAAATGAGCAACGAAAAAGAAGCCAAATTAAAAGCACTAAAACTAACATTAGACAAACTTGATAAAGCCTACGGAAAAGGAACCGTAATGAAAATGAGCGACTCTGCTATTGTAGATGTTGATGCTATTCCGTCGGGTTCTTTAGGTTTAGATATTGCTTTAGGCGTGGGTGGTTACCCTCGAGGACGAGTTATAGAAATTTATGGTCCAGAATCTTCTGGTAAAACCACCTTAACTTTACATGCTATTGCCGAGGCTCAAAAAGCTGGTGGTATTGCTGCATTTATTGATGCAGAACATGCTTTTGATCGTTTTTATGCCGAAAAACTAGGTGTTGATATTGATAATTTGATTATTTCTCAACCAGATAATGGTGAGCAAGCCTTAGAAATTACCGATAATTTAATTCGTTCTGGTGCTATTGATATTGTGGTTATCGATTCTGTTGCAGCATTAACACCTAAAAGTGAAATTGAAGGTGAAATGGGCGACTCTAAAATGGGACTTCACGCACGTTTAATGTCTCAAGCCTTAAGAAAACTTACCGCCTCTATAAGTAAAACCAATTGTACCGTAATATTTATTAACCAATTACGAGAAAAAATTGGGGTAATGTTTGGTAATCCAGAAACGACAACAGGTGGTAATGCGTTAAAATTTTATGCTTCTGTTCGATTAGATATTCGTCGTTCAACTCAAATTAAAGAAACCGACGGTAACGTTGCTGGAAATAAAACCAGAGTGAAAGTGGTGAAAAACAAAGTTGCACCACCTTTTAAAATGGCTGAATTTGATATTATGTATGGCGAAGGCGTATCAAAAGTTGGTGAAATATTAGACTTAGCTGTAGAACATGAAATTGTAAAGAAAAGTGGCTCATGGTTTAGTTACGACGAAACCAAACTGGGTCAAGGTAGAGATGCCGTAAAAGCTTTAATAAAGGACAATCCAGAACTTATGGACGAGCTCGAAGCCAAGGTTAGACAAGCTGTCTCAGAAAAATAATTTAAAATCCCGTTAATTCGGGATTTTTTTATTTCTAGATTCTTGGTCATGCTGTTTACCCTCTCCTTTCTAGTCTATAATTAATTGGAAACAGTTTTTCAATCGCAAATATCTTCTTATTTTTTTATAATGTCGCGCAACCTTTTCATATCAATTGCATCTAAATAGTGCAAACATGTATGAAACCCCAATTTATTATTTGTTATGAAAAAATTATTAGTTCTTTGTTTAACTGTTATTTTTAGTGCATCTTGTGATTTAAACGATGACGACGGTACAAGTTATAGTTTTGAAATTTTACCTGTTGAAAGTGTAGACATTCCTGAAGAATTCGAATTAGGCGAAATCTACCCCATTACGGTATCTTATTTCAGGCCTTCAACATGCCATGCCTTTAAAGAATTTTATTATTTAAAAGAAAATAATGAAAGAACAGTTGCTCCAATAACTTATGTTTTTGATAGTAATGACTGTGAAAACCTTGAAGAGAGCTTAGTTGAATCGACTTTTAACTTTCATGTTACAAGTAATGGCTCTTACATTTTTAAGTTTTGGCAGGGTGAAGATGACAACGGAGAAACACAATATTTAACCATTGAAGTTCCCGTAGTTGAGTAAAAATTAATTAATACATGTTTAAAAATTGAGTTTAAAGCAACTCATAGAAAATTGTAAAATTAATGATACTAAAGCACAAGGTGAATTATATAAACTCTTTTCGAGTAAATTATTCGCTATTTGCTTAAAGTATTCGCGAAACTATGCCGAAGCCGAAGATAATTTGCAAGACGCATTTTTAACGATTTTCGATAAAATTGAACAGTATAAAAGTAAAGGTTCTTTTGAAGGTTGGATTAAACGCATTACAGTAAATACCGTTTTACAGCGTTACCGAAACGAAAAAGTTTTTGATATAATTAATGAAAATACAGCTGAGAATGTTGAGTTAGATGTTGAAGAAGATACCGTTTCTATCGACTATCTATTAAAAATTATTCAAGAATTACCAGACAGATACCGATTGGTTTTTAACCTTTATGTACTTGATGGTTATTCGCATAAAGACATAGCAGAAATGCTAGAAATAAATATAGGAACCTCAAAATCTAATTTAGCCAGAGCGCGATTAATTTTGAAACAAACTATAGAAGATTATAAAACAACACAACGTTCGCAGACATTATAAATGAGTGATAAAAAACATATAGACAGAATTTTTCAAGAAGGCTTTAAAGACTTTGAAGCTGTACCTAGCGATGCTGTATGGAAAAATATTGAAGCTAAACTTAATGAAAAAAAGAAAAAGCGACGCGTTGTACCTATTTGGTGGCAATATGCTGGTATTGCAGCTGCATTGCTTATTTTATTAACCATTGGTGGGATTTATTTTAATAATACTGAAGAAGGCTCAACCAATCCTATAGTTGAAACAGAAAATACAATTCCTGAAAACACGATTTTGGGTAATGAAAATATAAACGATACTTCTGAAACCAATCAAGTGGTTTTAGAAAACTCGAAAGAAGAAGAATCAAATAAGACTTCAAACCTAAATGCCGAAGCACCTTTAATAACAGATCAAATTGATGCTTCAAATGAAACTATTGTTGCAGAAACAAATACTTCAACAATAAAAAATCAAAGTAAATCCAAATTGGTTTCTTCTGATAAAACAAGGCTTAAAAACAATCTGAATAATCAGAATACTGATCCTGTAGCAAACGCTTCCGAAGACAAAATTGAGCAAATCAGTCTTCCAAATAAAGGTGATGAGAAGACTTCCGTAGCGAATTTATCAGAAACTGTAAAAGTTGAAAATGTAACAGAAACACTTTTGGTTGACAAAGAAAAAGCTGAAGCTATACTTAATGATGCTTTAAAAGACGATACAAAAATTGTTGATGCTAGTTCTGAAATTGAAAATAACGTAACAGTCGATGAAAATTCAGAAAACAACAAAGTATCTATCGAAGAAGCTATAAATAATACTAAAGATATTATTGACGAAGAAAGTAATAATCAAAAAAACAAATGGACTGTTTCACCAAACGCAGCGCCTGTTTATTTTAATACGCTTGGAGAAGGCTCATCTATAGACCCACAGTTTAATAACAATTCTAAATCTGGTGAGATTAATATGAGTTATGGAATAGCGGCAAGTTATGCTTTAAATAAAAAACTAAAAATACGCTCTGGTATTAATAGAGTGAACTTAGGCTATAATACTAATGATGTGATTGTATTTCAATCTACCGGTTCAAGATCAAGTAGTAGTGCATTGCAAAATGTTTCTGGAGCTAATAGAAATAGTGACGACGTTTCTTTTATAAGTTCTGAAACATTAAGTAGTTCAAATGCCACCGAATCTATTGCTTCGAGTAATGCGTCAATTAATCAAGCGTTAGGATACATTGAAATTCCTTTAGAAATTCAATACACACTCTCTGATAAGAAGTTTGGTGTAAACGTAATTGGTGGTTTTAGTTCGTTGTTTTTAAATGACAATGAAATTTATTCGCAAGAAGAAAACGGTACTAGAACTTACCTTGGTGAGGCTAGTAACATTAATAAAACAAGTTATAGTGCGAATTTCGGGTTAGGTCTAAACTATAAAGTTTCTAAACGATTCGATTTGAATTTAGAACCTATTTTCAAATATCAATTTAATACGTTTAATAATACTTCTGGTAATTTTTCACCATACTTTATTGGTGTTTATACCGGATTTGCTATAAAGTTCTAGGTTTTTGGTTAGATCTAGATATGAGTTTTATTTAAGCTCGAAACTCATATCAAAAAAGAAGCTGCTCGTCCCCTCGAGCAGTTTTTTTTATGGGTTAAATTGTTGAAGCTGATTTAAAATAATAGTTCTAGCATTTTCATTCAGCGTTTTTGTATTTTCAATAGTTAAGCCTTCAGTAGATAAAAATTTATGAACTTTAACGCGCATTTTTCCCGGACCACCGCTAAAAAACGTGTACGAAAAACGTTTTTTGTTATCTGCAAAAGTTATTGGTACAATAGGAATTTGATGATTTATAGCCAATCTAAAAGCACCATCTTTAAATTCATCGAGTATGATATGTTCTTCTGGTACACCACCTTCAGGAAAAATGCAAATACTTAGTCCAGATTTTAAGCGTCGTTGTGCTCTTAAAAAAACCGCTTGCCTACTTTTAGCAGAGTTTCTGTCCACCAAAATACAAGTACGTTTATAGAAAAACCCGAATAGCGGTATTTTTGCTAATTCTGCCTTACCAACAAACACAAATGGGTTTTTTACAGAAACCAGCATTAACATAATATCTACCATAGATGTATGGTTCGCAATAAACATATAGCTTTTATCTTGCTCTGGTATTTGCTCTCGTTTAATACTATAAACAAAACCCATCCCAATTAAAATAAACTTTGCCCAAAATCTAGCCAATTTAAAAAAGAAAGGATACCACGATTCTTTTGAAATAGAAATTAAAAGAATTGGAAAAAGCACTAGAATCGGTAAGGTTACAAGAATATAAAACCAAATACGAAAAAGTAACCAAAAAATGTATTTAAATAAAATCATGAGCCTCAAAAATACATAATTGTATTGAGCTATTTTATTAAATCGTTTACCTTTGCTTTTTTCGTTTAACTTTTAAAGAGATACCTGTTTTTACGGGTAAAATTATGGCAAGAATACTAACAGGGATACAAAGTACAGGCACACCTCACTTAGGAAACATTTTAGGGGCTATTATGCCAGCTATTAAAATGGCCGAAAAATCTGAAAACGATTCGTATTTATTTATAGCAAATTTGCATACGTTAACTCAAATAAAGGACGCAAAAACCTTACGCGAAAACACCTATTCTACGGCAGCAACTTGGTTAGCTTTTGGCTTAGACATAGAAAAAACGGTGTTTTACAGACAGAGTGATATCCCTCAAGTGACCGAGCTTTCTTGGTATTTAAGCTGTTTCTTCCCGTATCAGCGATTAACCTTAGCGCATAGTTTTAAAGATAAAGCAGATAGATTAGAAGATGTTAACTCTGGGTTATTCACTTATCCGATGCTTATGGCAGCCGATATTTTATTGTATGATGCAGAAATAATTCCTGTTGGAAAAGACCAAGAGCAACATATAGAAATGACCCGCGATGTGGCTTCGCGTTTTCACGCTAAAGTAGGCGAGACTTTTGTTTTGCCTAAAGCTGAGGTTCAAAAAAACACCAAACTTATTCCTGGAACCGATGGTCAAAAAATGAGTAAGAGTAGAGATAACATCATCAATATTTTTTTAGATGATAAAAAACTACGCAAACAAATCATGTCTATTGAAACCGATAGCACGCCTCTTGAGGCTCCAAAAGAATGGTCAACATGCAATTGCTTTGCGATTTACAGCTTATTGGCTAATGCATCTCAAATTGCTGAAATGAAAGCCAATTATGAAAATGGCGGATATGGTTACGGACATGCCAAACAAGCGTTATTTGAATTAATTGTTGAAACTTTTGCTGAATCTAGAGAACGCTACAATTACTACATGAACAACTTAAGTGAAATTGACAAAGCACTCGCTGTTGGTGCTGAAAAAGCAAAATTAGTTGCTGAAAGTGTTTTAAAAAGAGTTCGTGAGAAAGTTGGATACTAATTTCACAAAAAATATTTTTTTAGTTGTTGTACTCGCATTTCTCTCAAACGGTTTTGCGCAAACAAACTTTGCTCCTAATACTAAAATTTATATTAAAGGTAATTCGGCACTAATTGGAAATAATATTCTAAGTACACACGTTAAATATCCGTTTAATGAAAACGCTATAAACGATTTTATTGAATTACAATATATCGATGTTGATGATGATTCAAATACCTTTTCATCCAGTCAAGCTAATTTGAATATTATTGAAAACGATGCAGAAATCGAATACGCAGCATTATACTGGAGCGCTATTTACAAGTACGATAAAGGCTGGAAGGATGTTGTAAATTTTAAAAGGAAAGGGAAACTCTATAAAAAATATGTTTACGAAGGCAGCGAAAATCGCTCTATGAATGTAAACAATATTTTGTTCAAAACCCCTAATGGTGCCTATCATCCTATTGATGGTAAAATAATTTTTGACGATTTTAATAACGAGGAATCTTTTCCAGATACCAAACCCTATGTTTGTTATGCCGATGTAACTTCGATTTTAAAAAATAATACTCAGGTTAATGGGACTTACACGGTTGCCAATATAAAAGCAACTGAAGGTTTTGTGGCAGGCGGTGCCGCAGGTGGTTGGTTACTATATGTAGTATATAAAACAGATGCTTCAACCCCAAAGTATTTTACTTCCTATAATGGTTTTGTTGACGTCTTTAAAAAACCTGTTGATATTCGGTTCTACGATTTTAAATCGCCAGAAGAAGGGAACATAGAAACATCATTATTAATTGGTGCTTTGGAAGGCGACCAAAAATTTAAATCGGATCATTGTTCGTTTTACAATTACCAAAACAATACTTATATCCCTTTGTTTAACAGTCTAAGACCAAAATTCAATTTCTTCAATAGTACAATTTCACTGGATGATACCATTTTTAAAGAACGAAATCCGAATAGCACAAACACATTCGGATTTGATGCTTTAAAATTTAAATTACCAAATGAGAATAATTCTTTAATTTCTCATAATGTATCAGAAGCTACCATACGCTTTAATAGTAAAGCAGACCAATTTTACCTGTTTTTTGTTGCCTTTGAAACTGAAATATCTCCAATTTACATGGATGTTACAGAAAACAAAAATTCTATTTTAATTTTAAATAATAGTAACAACGAAATGGTTGATGAAGATCTTGAGAAAATTAAAAATTTACAATCTATTTCAATTCCATCTGTGGAAAAAGGTTATTATTTAGTGACCAACATTTTTTCAAAAGAGCAAAATGCTAATAATTGGACAGCTTTTTTAAAAAATAAAGGTTACACACCAGAATCTTTTGTGAACCCAGAAAATACCTGGACTTACATTTATCTAAAAACAGACCCTGACCCGTATATTATTTATGAGAAACAGAAAGAACTCTTAAAGCTCAACGATTTTAAAGATATCTGGGTTTTAAAAATTAATATTTAAGTTTTTAAATCACCTCAAACAATTTCCCAGGAAGCGGTCTTATTACGCCTTTCAATTCCATATTTAAAAGTGTTCCTGAAACCTTAAAAATGGGCATCTTGCAGTGTAAAGCAATAATATCGAGCTGTTGTTTTTCGTTATCTTTTAAATAATTATAAATAATTTTCTCGGTAGCATCCAACTCAACAAATAATTGCTTTTGTATTACAGGTTGTTTATTATCTTCCAACTCCCAATTCAACATATAAGGTACGTCTAATGGTGTTGTAAGCATATGTGCTTTCTGGTGTTTTATTAAATTGTTACAACCCATGCTTTGGCTATCTGTAATTCTTCCGGGTACTGCAAACACATCTCTGTTATAGGAATTGGCAATATCTGCGGTAACCAAGCTTCCGCCTTTTTCGGCAGATTCTATAACTATAGTCGCTTCACTTACACCAGCAATAATTCTATTTCGTTTTAAAAAGTTCTGTTTATCAAATTTATCGGTGCTCCAAAAATCAGAGAAAAATCCACCGTTTTTATCCATATCTACCATGTATTTTTTATGCACTTTTGGATAAATTTGGTTTAATCCGTGCGCTAAACAAGCTATCGTTTGTAAATTATGTTTCATGGCCGCTTTATGTGCCGTAATATCTGTTCCGTAAGCAAACCCAGAAACTATTATCGGGTTGTATGGTGTTAATTGCTCAATTAAATCTTCACAAAATGCAATACCATTAGTTGTAATTTTTCTAGTACCTACAATGCTTATGATGTGTTGGTTATTTAAATCAATTTGCCCAGTTTCAAACAATAATATCGGGCTATCAATACAGTGTTTTAATTTTTCAGGATAATCGTTGTCTTTAAAATAAGAAACCTTTATGTTGTTGTCCTTTATGAAAACCATTTCCTTTTCGGCCTCTTTTAAATGATGGGTTTTAAACAAGTCGCTTATAGTAACGCTACCAATGCCATCAATTTTTAATAGATTATTTTTAGTTTCCTTTAAAACCGCTTCGGCAGAACCACAATGTGAAATGAGTCGTTTTGCAGTAATGTCGCCAATATTATGTACATGTTGCAGCGCTAAAGTGTAAAGCAAATCGTTTTCTGTCATGCTATTCAATTGATTTTGAAGCTGCAATAAAAGAATTTTTGCATTGTTAATAAATAGTTAAGCCCAAATTTTATTAGAAAGCACAATTTTTTAACTTTGTTTTCATGCAATTAGAAACCTACATAAGCGATTTACTGTATAGATATGAGTGTGTTACCATTCCTGAGTTTGGATCATTTTTAACGCAACGCGTATCTGCAACTATTGATGATACCTCAAATACTTTTAATGCACCAAAAAAAGTCATCTCTTTTAATGAGCAAATTCAAAAGAATGACGGGTTACTGGCTAACTATATTGCCGATGTAGAAAAAATTCCTTTCGAAATTGCCAACAAAAAAATAGCGAAACGTGTAAAGATTTTAAAATCTTACCTAACACAAGGTGAAACGCTTACTTTTAAAAATATTGGTGAGATTGTTTTTAATAATGAAGGCAAAATTTTATTTGAGCCTACATATCATCTCAATTACCTAACCGATTCTTTTGGTTTATCTCAATTTGTATCGCCAGATGTTAAACGCGAAGTGTACAAAGAAGAAGTAGAAGCCATCGAAAAAGTGGTTCCTATTGCTATTACGCCAGAAAAACGCAAGTCTAAATCATACTTAAAATACGCAGCAGTGGCATTAATTGCATTGACATTGGGTGGTTTTGGTGCTTCAAAATATTATGTCAATCAAATAGAAACTCATAATCAACTAGCACAAGAACAAGCCACACAAGAGTTGGATACTAAAATTCAACAGGCTACTTTTAATTTAAATCCGTTTCCGGCAGTTACCTTAAATGTAACCAAACAAACAGGAAACTACCATATTGTTGCTGGTGCATTTAGGATTGAAGAAAACTGCAATAAACGTGTTAAACAACTAAAAGCAGACGGCTTTAGTGCCAGAAAAATTGGTGCTAACAAATACGGTTTACATCAAGTGGTTTATGCAAGCTACGAGGGCAGACTAGACGCTTTAAAAGCACTACGAGAAATCAAAAAAACACACAACCGCGATGCTTGGTTGTTGGTTAAAAAGTTAGACTAGTTTAATACGCTTTACCCTTTAAATTATTGCATTAATACGTAACTTTGCCGCATCATAAAAATACATTATGAAGGCAAAAACACCCGAACAATCAAAAACAACACTTACAGACTTAGTTTTACCCAGTGAAACCAATCCGTTAAATAACTTATTTGGTGGCGAGCTCTTAGCACGTATGGATCGTGCAGCAAGTATTGCGGCCAGACGCCATTCCAGACGCATTGTTGTTACCGCATCGGTAAACCATGTAGCATTTAATAGAGCTGTGCCTTTAGGAAGTGTTGTAACTGTTGAAGCTAAGGTATCTCGCGCCTTTAATACCTCCATGGAAATTTTTATTGATGTTTGGATTGAAGATCGCGAATCTGGCGAAAAAACCAAGGCCAACGAAGCCATTTATACCTTTGTAGCTGTAGACGAAACTGGACGGCCAGTACAAGTGCCAGAAGTAACTCCCGAAACCAAAATAGAAATTCAACGATTCAATGCTGCTTTACGTCGCAAGCAACTAAGTTTATTGCTCGCTGGCAAAATAAAACCTAACGATGCTACCGAGTTAAAAGCGTTGTTTGATTAAACCTTTTTTAAAATACAAAGTCTTATAGTAAAACCCAAAATCATATTGCTATGAGAACTTTATTTATTTCATTATCAGTTATTTGTATGATATCATTCACATCATGTGCTACGCGAGTTGTTGCAAACCCTAGTTCAGTAACCGTTGTAAAAACAGCACCAAAACATTATAAAACAGTTATAGTAAAAGGTAAACGTTACTATTTTTGGAATGGAAAACATTACAGAAAAACACGAAGAGGTTGTGTTTTTGTAAAAGTATAATTTCATAAGATTCCTGCTAAAGCAGGAATTTTTTATTCAATGAGATCCTGAAACAAGCTCAGGATTAAACTTCGTGTCACATTTTATAAATCCAGCTTGCAGGATTTTCGGTGGTAGTACCTTTTGACAATGTAAAACTTAATATGGTTTCGCCGTTTGTTGGGTTTGTAAATACCTCGCCAATAACCTGTTTGGTTTTTACTTTATCACCCTTTTTCACGTAAACTTCAGATAAATTTCTATACAACGTTAAATAATTTCCGTGCCTAATCATAATAATGGGGTTAACGTTTCTCATCTTCAAAATCTCACTTACCTCACCATCAAAAACCGCTCTGGCTTTGGCTCCTTTTTCGGTAGCAATACGTACACCGTTACTTTTTATAGTCAACGATCTATCAATAGGGTGTGGTTGTGTGCCATAACCTAAGCGCACAAAACCTTTTTCTACCGGCCACGGTAACTTACCTTTATTTGAAATAAAATTTGAAGCCAATACCTTTTCTTCTGCGGTTAAAGCAAACGATTTTGAGCTTGCGCTATTACCTGCTTTGGTATTCGATTTAGCTATGGCCGCTTTTATAATTCTATCTATTTCTCTATCAATTCTATCGGCCTCTCGTTGCTTTTCTTTTATTTGAGCTGCATATCTTGACAAATTCTTTTGAATAGAATTCATTACCGATTGGTGTTGCTGGCGCTCTGACTCTAAGGATTTTTGAACGACTCTATTTTCAGCAATTAACTTCTTTTTTTCTTCCTGTTGCTTTAACAAACTGGTATTTGTGTCTTGTAGCTCTTGCGTTTTAGCCTTTATAATTTCACCTTGCTGCTTTTGGTGGTCTGAGTATTGCTTGATGTATTGCAAACGCTTGTAAGCTTGTTTAAAGTTTTCAGAAGAGAGCAAAAACATGATTCTGCTTTGCTGGTTTTTACTTTTATAAGACTTCACTATCATTGCAGCATAATCTTCCTTAAGCTGCTTTAATTCGTCTCTTAAACTCGTTATTTTGTCTTGATTAGAAGCTATCTCTCGTGTTAACAAATTAGCTTGCTGGTTAGTGACCTTAATTAAGTTTGAAAGCACACTAATTTTATAGTTAAAATCTTCAATTAAAGATAATTCAGATTTTGCCTTCGATTTATTTGCATCACGCAATTCATTAATCTTCTGGATTTCTCTGCGAAGTTCTTGTCGGCGTGTTTCTAGCTCCTTCTGCTTATCATTTTGAGCAAATGATAAACTGGTAGCAAATAAAAATCCGAGTATAAAAACGAGTTTGTATGTAAGCTTCATCACTTTCATTTATAACTCAATTTCTTTAAAACCTGAAGGTATTTTAAACGGGAATCTTAAATTTTCATTTAAAGATACATTTTTCATTTCTAACTCTACAATCATTTCTTCTTGCTCTTCAACCGCAATTACTTTTATAAGTTCTGGTATTATTTGTGCTTCAACATCCTGGTATTTTAAATAATCAATCTGTAAATGTCTAAACTCCTTTGGTTGCGAAATTTGTTGTGATTTCACTTTAAAATTCGACGGACTCAACAAAAAGAAAATTTCGAATAATTCTAACTGTTTTTTGGGTTGTACAACATAGTTTTCAGTATCAGCAGAAGCTTTATATTCGCCATCTTTCAAGTTATAAATGGTTTCACCTATCAATAAATTTTGGACCTTGCCAAAATCTAATTCTGTTCCTAATAAATTGCTTAAATATTTATAATCACCATCAAAGTAGGTGTTGTCTAGCTTATTATAAAAGCTTACTTTTTCTGGAGTAACCATAGCTCTAATTACAGAGAATGGTGCGTTAATCCATAAAGCTTCGTCTTTTTTAGCTCTAAAATTTACGGAATGTGTTTGAGACTTCCCTTTCTGAGTGTACGTAATTTTTAGTTTTGCTTGAAGCGTGCTAAAAGTAGCAGCTTGTTTTGTGTTTGCTTTTATTAATTGTTTGGTAGATAAATTAAAATTAGCCTCACCATTAGTAATGGTTTTTGCAGATTTACAATTTATCAACAACATGGCTAACAAGCCTATAAAAAGTTTTTGGTATGTATGCATTAATTTGGGGATTGTAACTGTTTTGCCTTATCACTAAACGTTTTTGCTTTATCGGTATTGTTTAGCAAAGTATATGCTTTACTTAATTGGTTATAAAAATCGGCTTCCATTTTAGTGTCGTCAATAAGGTAATCTAAACCTGTTTCTAAAACTTCTAAGGCATCTTTAGGTTGGTTTAATTCGTTTAAGGATACACCATTTATCAAGTAAAGTAAGGGTTGAGATGGGTAACTTTCGAGAGCCTTATTACTCTCTACCTTTGCCAAATCAAACTTTTTTAAATCAATATATAACAGTAAGGTGTTTTTTAAAACTTCAAAATTATTAGGCTCTAGTTTTAAGGCTTCTTCAAACTGTTCTAAGGCCTTTTCTTTGTTATTCCTACTTAAATAATATTGCCCTAACTCGATAATGGTTTTACTATTATTGGTATCGCTTACCAAACTTGTAGCTTCAATCAAATCTGCTTCATACTCCGGATTTGCTTTTACAAATTTTACAAAATCTGTAAGTACTTTTAGCTTCGCTTCAGGTTTAATTTGAGTGCTTTTAATAACCACTTTCATAGATTCAATAGCTTTTTCAGCATCATTATCATCTAAATAAAATTTATATAAAGCCAGATGTACTAGTTGTGAATTGGGGTTTATTTTTAATAACTCTTTTGCGGTTTCAAAAGCCTTTTCTGTTTCGTTATTTTCACTGTAGCGCAAAATAAGCGCAAGGTAATTTGACTCTTTATCGGGGTTATTTTCTACGCGTGACTCTAAGTTTTTAATTTGATCTTTCTTACGTCCGGTTGCATCATAAATTCTATTACGTAAAATGTCTCTATTTACCGAAACACCAAACTCCGCATCTAAAGCATCCAGAATCTCCAAAGCCTTGTCGTACTTTTTGGTTTGCACATAAAGCGATGCTAAATCTTCTTTATAATCTGGGTGAAACCTAACCAGTTGCTGCACTGTTTTTATAGCCTTTTCCTGTTCGTTTTGAGAGGTGTAGAATCCATAAAGCTCATCTAAAAACCATTCGTTATCTGGGTCTTTATCAACTGCCTTTTTTAGGGCGTCTTCAGCGGCACCAAAATTTTTAAGCTTATTATAACTTTTACCCAATTCAAAATACAAAACAGGTATCGTTTTATCAAGTTCTATACATTTTAGAAACGCTTCTGCAGCTCTATCATAATTTTCAATGCCTTTTTGCTTTAAGCCCTCGTAAAACAACTCCTGAAACCTGTCTTCATGATCACCTAAATCGTCATCGGGTGTTTTGTTAAAATCTACTTGCGCATAATTTATCTGCGGAAGCAATAAAATTCCGAAGAAAAAAATGACGATGTAGAAATTTCTTTTCATTAATAATAATTTGGGCGCCTGCCTACCGGCAGTCAGGTTACCTAAGGGTCGGGCTATACGCTATATCTTTTTTTAATGCTTCGCTTTGGTCTCTTCAACCAAAAATATTTTGGCTTCGATAGTCTCAAAAAAGCATACCGCTTCTATCCCTAACGCGGGCAGCAAGTTTATATACATTAGTAATAACTTCAAATTGTATTCCAAACTCAAATTTATGAGATTCTTGCTTTTTAGACATTATTCTAAAACAGAATAATCGCCAATACTTATTGCTTTAAATTCGCCGTTATACTTTACATGATTACCAATCATAGCTTGATCTAAATTAGCGTTTTTTATGCTTGTATGGCTTTGTATTAAGCTATTTTTAACGGTTGAGTTTTCAATTAAAGAATCATTACCAACCGAAACAAACGGACCAATAGTTGTGTTTTTAAGCACCACATTTTCACCAATAAAGCAGGGTTCTATAATTTTCGAATTTTCTAATTTCGCCGAATTTGCCACTAATTGCTCCTCACCATCAGCTTTTAAAAACCCTAGCATTCTTTGGTTGGTTTCAATGGTAATGTCTTTATTTCCACAATCCATCCATTCATCAACAGTTCCGGTTTTAAAAACTTTCCCATCGGCCATCATGCGTTTTATTCCATCGTTAATTTGGTACTCGCCACCATTCATAACGTTTTCGTCTAATATTTCTTGTAGTTTTCCTTTTAAAACAGCAACATCTTTAAAATAGTAAATACCAATAACAGCTTGGTCGCTTACAAAAGTTTCCGGTTTTTCAACCAACTCTACAATTTCTTGGTTCGCATTTAACTTAACAACACCATAGGCTTCAGGATTATCTACTTGCTTAGTCCAAATCACGCTATCTGCCGTTGGGTCTAAATCAAACTCCGCTCTTATCAAAGTATCCGCATATGCAATAACTGCTGGCCCTGACAATGACGGTTTAGCGCACATAATAGCATGACCCGTTCCAAGCGGTTTGTCTTGTCTATAAATCGATGCTTTGGCACCTAAACTTTTAGCCAAATCCTCAAGTTTTGAAACCACATCATCATCAAACCACGCTGGGTCGCCTAGTACAAAGGCTATTTCTTCAATTGGTTGTTTTAAAACTTTGGCGATATCTTTAACCAATCGGTGCACAATAGGTTGTCCTGCAACTGGTATTAATGGTTTTGGTACGGTTAAACTGTGTGGTCTAAGGCGAGAACCTCGACCTGCCATTGGTACTATTATTTTCATTTTATAATGTTGATTCGTTTATTTGTTTAATTGTTTTATTTGGTACCTGTGCTACCAAAACCACCTTCACCTCTATCTGTTTCAGATAAAACTTCTACTTCTTCCCATTCCGCTCGTTCGTGTTTTGCGATTACTAATTGAGCAATGCGCTCTCCATTGTTAATGATGAATTCATCGTTTGAAAGATTTACCAAAATCACGCCAACTTCACCTCTATAATCTGCATCAATAGTTCCTGGAGCATTCAGCACCGTAATGCCTTTTTTAGCCGCTAAACCACTTCTCGGACGCACTTGGGCTTCAATGCCTACTGGAAGCTCTATAAATAAGCCTGTGCCCACGATACTGCGTTCTAATGGTTTCAAAACTCTAGGTTCTGAAATGTTTGCTCTTAAATCCATTCCAGCTGAAGCCAAAGTTTCATAATGTGGTAAATCATGATTGGATTTGTTAATGATTTTAATTTTCATGTTATCTTTTTAATAATTCTTTAATCTGTTTTTTTTCAGATAAATACACTAAGCTCAAAAATACAATTAACATCGCAATTCCTACAACATAATTACCTCGATATTGATAAAAAGCTAGTATAGAAAAGACTACTGAAACCAGTAAATACAATCCTATTTTTTTTACGTTATAAGGTATTGGATAGTATTTCCTTCCAAAATAATAAGACAATAACATCATAGAGGCATAAGCTGCTAGGGTTGCTATGGCAGATCCTTTGTAACTTATAATTGGAATTAACCATATATTTAATCCTAAGGTTAATAATGCGCCAAAAACCGATATATAGGCACCAAATTTGGTTCTATCTGTTATTTTATACCAAACCGAAAGATTGTGGTAAATACCCAAACAAAAATTTGCGATAAGAATTATTGGCACAATCCACATGGCTTCCCAATAATCTTCACTTCTTACAATAATTGGTTTTAATATGTCTGCAAAAACAACAACGGCAAGTAATATAATCGACCCAATCGCTACAAAAAACTCCAATATTCTAGCATAATTCTTTTGAGGGTTTTCTGCTTTAGCATGACTAAAGAAAAAAGGTTCTATACCCAAACGATAGGCAGTAGCAAAAAGCGTCATAAACAATGCTAGTTTATAACACGCTGAATACATTCCTATTTCTGTTTTGGCAATATTTTCAGGTAATAAATAATCTAATAGAATTCTATCAAATGTTTCATTAATGGAAAATGCAATACCTGCTATTAACACAGGTGTTGCGTATTTTATCATATTTTTCCATAAGCCATTGTCGAATTTATATTTGATTTTCGCATAAAATGGAAACATTAACAATAGTGTCATTCCACTCGCTATTAAATTGGCTATGAAAATGTAATTAATTTCAAAGTTTGGAATATATATACTTTCAAAAAGCGCATTATTGGACGCTAAGCCCTTTAATGCTAATAAAAAGAATAAGTTTAAACCAATGTTTACAACGACATTGAAGATTTTAATAACTGCATAACGCATGGGTTTTTCGTTTGCTCTTAACCACGCAAAGGGTATAATAACTAAGGCATCGAACAATAAAATCCATATGACTAGTTTAATATATTTGACATCGATAGTGATTAAGTTTGAAATCTGATTTTTGAATAAGAACCCGAGCACAAAAAAACCAATTGAAGTAAGTAGTAATGAAATTGCCGCTGTACTGGTTACGCTGTTTTTATCGTCTTCTTTGTTAAAAAACCTGAAAAAAGCAGTTTCCATACCGTAGGCCAGAATTACATTGAATAGCACGAAATAGGAGAAAATTACAGAAACTTCGCCGTACTCGGCAACGGAAGAAAGGACACCTTCGGTTGTGTAAAGTGGCACCAATAAAAAACTTAACATTCTAGGAAGCACCGTTGCTAAACCATAGATGAATGTTTGTTTAAATAAGGACTTGAGTGCGCTCAAAAAAGTTATGTGTTTATCCGGTTAAAAATAAGGCTTTTATAACAAAAAAACCTAACTCGCTAAAGTTAGGTTTATCTATTTATTTGTTAAGATTACTACTGTAACCAGAATGTATTAATTATTCAAAGCTTCAGCACCACCAACAATCTCTAAGATTTCATTGGTAATAGCGGCCTGACGTGCTTTGTTATACGTTAATTTCAATTGATCTCTTAACTCTGTTGCGTTATCAGTTGCTTTGTGCATTGCAGTCATACGCGCACCGTGCTCAGAAGCAAAAGAATCTCTAATGCCTTTATACAATTGCGTTTTTAAAGACTTAGGAATTAATTCTTCAACAATTTCTAATTTTGAAGGCTCAAAAATGTAATCTGCATTGGCGTTTACAGCACCTTCAACAGGAACAATAGGCAAAAATTGTTCAGTCATTACAATTTGAGTAGCTGCGTTTTTAAATTTGTTGTAAACAATTTCAATTTTATCAAAATCACCAGCAACAAACTTTTCCATTAAAAGTTCTGCAATTGCAGCAACATTATCGAACGTTAAATCGTCAAAAATTTCACTTTTATTAGCTATAACTTTATTGGTTTTCTTAAATGCATCATTTGCCTTTTTTCCAATAGCTAAATACGAAACCTCTTGGTTTGCATACGTTTCTGCTGTTAATCTATTAACCTCTTTAATGATGTTAGAATTAAAAGCACCTGCCAAACCTCTATTCGAAGTAATTGGAACAATAAGTACTTT
Organism: Algibacter luteus; assembly: GCF_900141715.1. GTDB lineage: Bacteria > Bacteroidota > Bacteroidia > Flavobacteriales > Flavobacteriaceae > Arenitalea > Arenitalea lutea. The sequence goes on from NZ_FQYK01000003.1 coordinate 137,283, forward strand.
CTTTAATTCGCGTTGTTCAGAAAATGCACTTCCAGAATCTGCATCTAAAGTAGCACTTAAACTTTGTAAAAGCTCAGTTAACTTGTCTGCATAAGGTCGCATTGCAGTAATCGCATCTTGTGCCTTCTTTAACTTTGCAGCCGATACCATTTTCATTGCACTGGTAATCTGCATGGTTGAAGATACCGATGTTATTCTGTTACGTATTTCTTTTAAGTTTGCCATTCTTTACTTTATAAAGACTCTTCGACTACGCTAAGAGTGACATTAAATTTTATAATTAAGCTCTATATTTACCTGATAAATCTTTTGCCACAGCTGTTAATGTATCTGTAACCTCATCAGTTAATTTACCTGCTTTTAAAGTATCTAAAATACCTCTGTGTTTCGCGTTTAAGAATTCAATGAAATCTCTTTCGAATTCTTTTACTTTATTTACAGGAACGTCTCTTAATAAGTTTTTAGATCCAGCATAAATTATAGCAACTTGATCTTCAACAGTAAACGGATCGTTTTGAGCTTGCTTTAAGATTTCAACGTTACGTTTACCTTTTTCAATTACATTTAAAGTAACGGCATCTAAATCTGAACCAAACTTCGCGAAAGCTTCTAACTCACGGAATTGTGCTTGATCTAGTTTTAATGTACCTGCTACTTTTTTCATAGACTTAATCTGTGCATTACCACCAACACGCGATACCGAAATACCTACGTTAATTGCTGGACGTACACCAGAGTTAAATAAATCTCCATCTAAGAAAATTTGTCCGTCTGTAATAGAAATTACGTTTGTTGGAATATAAGCAGAAACGTCTCCCGCCTGTGTTTCAATAATTGGTAAAGCCGTTAACGAACCTCCACCTTTCACTAATGGTTTTAGTGAATCTGGTAAATCGTTCATTTCTTTTGCAATATCATCATCATTAATCACTTTTGCAGAACGCTCTAATAATCTCGAGTGTAAGTAGAAAACGTCACCCGGATACGCCTCACGTCCTGGTGGACGACGTAATAATAATGATACCTCACGGTAAGCTACGGCTTGTTTAGATAAATCATCATAGATAATTAAAGCTGGACGACCAGTATCTCTAAAATACTCACCAATTGCAGCACCCGCCATAGGAGCGTATACTTGCATTGGAGCAGGATCGGATGCATTTGCAGCTACAATAGTAGTATAAGCAAGAGCACCTCTTTCTTCTAAGACTTTAGCAATGTTTGCTACTGTAGATGCCTTTTGGCCTATAGCAACATATATACAGAATACAGGCTCGCCTGCATCATAAAATTCTTTTTGATTTAAGATGGTATCAATACAAACTGTTGTTTTACCAGTTTGACGGTCACCAATAACCAACTCACGTTGACCACGACCAACAGGAATCATTGCATCAATAGACTTGATACCGGTTTGTAAAGGTTCTGTAACGGGCTCACGGAAAATAACACCAGGCGCTTTACGCTCTAAAGGCATTTCGTAAGTTTTACCAGAAATTGGTCCTTTACCATCAATTGGGTTACCTAAAGTATCAACAACACGACCAACTATACCTTCACCAACATTAATAGAAGCAATACGTCCTGTACGTTTTACAGTTGACCCTTCACTTACACCTACTGAAGCACCTAGTAATACAATACCAACGTTATCTTCTTCAAGATTCAGTACAATACCTTCTAGTCCGCCTTGAAATTCAACTAACTCACCATATTGTGCGTTAGATAATCCGTATGCACGAACAATACCATCTCCTACAGTTAATACAGTTCCTACTTCATCTAATGAAGCGCTTGCTTCAAAACCTGAAAGTTGTTTTTTTAAGATTGCTGATATTTCAGCTGGTTTTACTTCTGCCATCTTATTATTTATTTAGACCTATAAGGTCTTAGTTTAATGTAAATTCTTGTTTTAAATTATTTAATTGATTTGCAACACTTGCGTTATATTGCATATCTCCAATACGTAAAATGAAACCACCTAAAATGCTTTCATCTATAATATTTTCTACTTCAACATCTTTTCCCGTAAGTTCTTTAGCTTTAGCTAATACCTTCTTTTTTAAATCTGCTGTTAACTCTACTGCCGTGGTTACTGTAGCTAACTGAATTCCTTTAGACTCATCATATAATGCATTGTATTTTAAAGCTACATTGCTTAATAAATCAATTCTATTATTTGCAACCAAAGTATCTATTAAGCTAAGTGTTGATTTATTAGCATTTTTAAACACCTCTAAAAGTGTAGATTTTTTGACTGAAGAAGGAATTACAGGACTTTGAAGTGCTTCGCTTAAATCTTTACTTTGCGCTAAAGTATCAGCAATTAGCTTCATATCCTTATTTACAACCTCGGCTGTTTTAGAATCTATAGCTAAACTTAATAATGCTTTTGCGTAACGTATTGCTGCTCTTGCTCCCGCCATTATAACTTAGTTTAATGATTTTTCACCTAACATAGTTTCAACCAATTTTAATTGCTTGTCTTTGTTAGATAATTCAGTACGTACTACTTTTTCAGCAATTTCAACTGATAAATTAGCTACTTGAGATTTTAATTCTGCAATAGCTGCTTTCTTTTCAGATTCTATACTTGCTTGTGCTTGAGCAATAAGTTTTGCAGCGCTTTCACTAGCTTCAGTTTTAGCGTCTTCAATCATCTTATTTTTCATGTCGCGTGCTTCTTTAAGCATTTCTTCGCGCTCTGCTCTTGCCTCTTTTAATAGCTTTTGGTTATCTGCTTGCAAATTCTCCATTTCTAATTTTGCTTTTTCAGCAGAATCTAATGCATTTTGAATGCCTTCTTCGCGCTTCTCAACAGCATCAAGAATAGGTTTCCAAGCAAATTTTCTTAAAAGTAAAACTAATCCAATGAACAATACTAATTGCCAAAAGAATAACCCTATTGAAAACTCATTAATTAACTTCTCCATTTATATCTATGATTTTAATACATAATAAATTTAAAAAACAGCTTTAACCAACCGTTAAAGCTGTTTTTGCTTTTTTAAGCTGCAAATAAAGCAGCAAATCCAATACCTTCAATAAGTGCAGCTGCGATAAGCATTGCTGTTTGGATTTTTCCAGAAGCTTCTGGTTGACGTGCAATAGCTTCCATTGCTTGTCCACCGATTCTACCAATACCTAATCCAGCACCGATAACAATTAAACCAGCTCCTACAAAATTTAAACCTGTCATAATATATATATTAAAAATTAAACATTCTTTTTTTAGTGGTCGTCATGGTGTTCTTCAACAGCCGACCCGAAATATAAAGCAGATAACATGGTAAAGATATATGCTTGTAATGCGGCTACTAAAAGTTCAAGTAATGATAAAGCGAATGCTAAACCAAATGACAATGAACTTCCTAACCAGTTTTTAAATATGAACATTAAACCAATAATACTCATTAACACAATGTGTCCTGCAGTAATATTTGCATACAAACGAATCATTAAAGAGAATGGTTTAATTATAGTTCCTAGCAACTCAATTGGTGCTAAAATTATTTTCATTGGAACAGGTACACCTGGCATCCAGAAAATGTGCCCCCAGTAATTCTTATTAGCAGTAAAAGTAGTTAGGAAATAAGTTATTAAAGCCAATGCCAATGTAACTGCTATGTTATTCGTAACATTTACTCCTAGTGGTGTAAGACCTAATAAGTTTATAATCCATACAAAAAAGAACACCGTTAGTAAATATGGCATGTATTTTTTATATTTTTTTACGCCAATGTTTGGAATAGCAATATCGTCTCTAATGTACAAGATTATTGGTTCTAAAAATCTACCCATACCTTTAGGTAAACTTCCTGTTTTATATTTTTTAGCCATTCTGCTAAACATGAAAAACATTAATAAACCAACTAAAAATATGGTGAACACGTTTTTAGTTATAGAGAAGTCTAAAGGTTTTTCGTTTGTAGCGTGATGGTGCTCGTCTAAATTAATAGTTCCAGACGCATCAGTTTTATATATTTTTCCGTGAAAAGATTTATAATAATTACCATCCACTTCGGCAACACTTTCACCATGGTGTAATTTTGAAGATGAAAACACTTTTAATCCGTTATCCCATAAAATAACCGGCAAAGGAAATCCGATATATTTATGCTCGCCACTTTCAGTTGTATAAGAAGTTAAACTAAAATCATGCGAATCAAGTAAGTGATGATTAATGTATTCTTTTATTTCAGTTTTTATATCACTTTCTCCTTCTTTAGGTTCTTCTTTTGCGAATACAGACGCTGAAACAAAAAAGAAGAATAGACAAATAGTTTTTAAAGAAATAATATTTTGCATATCACTTATAATAAATAGTGGCTTAAAAATCGGTGCAAAGGTATGTTTTTATCTGAAAAGCAAAAAAGAAAATTTAATAATATTTACTTCGTTCAATTTTAAGGCTTTAAATTGTCTAATCGATTGAGAAATTTGGACAGAATAACACTTTCTGTAATCAAGCAAATAACGTAAGGAATAAAAAAAGTTAAGAACTCTAATCGGGTTAAAACTCCATCAGCTTTATACTGCGGGAAAAAAAGAAAAAAAAAGAATACAAACTTCAGCATACTTGCTGCCATAAAGATAAAACCTAGTTGATCCTTTAGTTTATTACGCAACGCGAAAAGAAGAATTATTACGCCACAAGCTAGAATCACGTTAACCACATAAGAATAAATTAATTGGTTAACGGTAATCGATTCAATAAACAAATTATTAAGAAGCAGGTGTGCAACAAATGCGATTAAAGCAACAAAAACCACAATGAAGCAGTTTGAAATAAGTTTTTTAATAGTCAAGGATTTAGTTTCTTTATTTGTTTAAGTACAGCATACAAAGAAATGGCAACACCAAACAGTGTGCAAACAATTAAAAAAACTTTACCAGAATTTCCGAATTTAACATCTAGCCATTTACCTAATATTACAAAAAGATATATAGTGATGCCCATTTGAATAGCAATTCCAGATAAAGCAGCTATTTGTTTAAGCTGTTTTTTCTGGTTCTCCTTTTCGTTGTTGGATTGCTGCTTGTCCGCCATTATTCATTTCTTTTACAGTACCTTTCATAACGCAGGTAACGTTAAAGGTTGCACCTGGCTCTACAGCTAATTTGCTGGCAACAACCTCACCTTCAATATGTGCAGAAGCTTTTAGTGTTAATGTGCCAGACAATGCCAGTTTACCAGAAAATTTACCTTCAAAATACGCATCGGTACCATTTAATGTGCCTTTAATTAGTCCGGATTTACCAACAACTACTTTTCCTGAAGTTTTTATGTTTCCTTCAATAGTACCGTCTATTCTTAAATCGCCTTGGCTACCAAAGTCTCCAACCAATTTAGTGCCTTGAGCAATTATGTTTTGGTTTGATGTGCCTTCAGTCATTTGTTTTTCCTTTTTGTTTTCTGAGAACATGATTTTGTTAAGTTTAATTATTATCGATATTCAAATACGCATCCAAATTTTTATGAATTTGAATGATTTGATAATTTGTAGATGATACTACAAAATAGGGGGCTTTTATTTTCTTTTGATCTTTTTCAGTTAATAACTGATTAAAGGTTTTTGCTACTTGTGCCGTTTTTAACCCGTGAACTAATACAAACTTGGTTACTGGATCGTAAACATCTACAGATGAGTTCAAATTATAATACTTCACGTTTTTTAAAACTTCGTCTAAAGTTACTTTAAAATTAGCTATTTGTTCTTGCTGCGCCGTATTAAACCGGAATACCACCTTATAATTGTCGGGAATACTATCGGTATCTTGAACAAATTCTTTGTTTTCTAATTTAGGTAAAACATTAGTCTCAATATGTTGTGCTTGTTTGCCTTCCGGTGTATTGGCGTAAGTAACAGCCAAATAATTAATCGCTTTTTGGTAAGCTTCATAACCGTGTAAACGTCCAGATGCAGTTGCTTTAAGTAATTCGAATTTAGACACCATAGGTTCGCCATCAAAAGTTTTTATATATTCTTCACTTTTTGAAATTACATCTGCATATTCTTGATTTTCATGCTGAATATATAAGGCTTCGTACAAACTTTCAGGGCTATTTTCATCCCGTTCGGTAACCAATTCTGGATTCTTTAAAATAGTGGCATATCTTGAATCCGGGTATTTTTCAATAATCTCTTCTTTAGCAATCGAAGCTTCATCTTGTTCACCTAATAATTCATATATTTTATACAAGTTATATTTTGAAGGTAATACGAGTCTTTCTTCAGGATTACTATCTAAAAGATTCTGTAATTTATCTTTTGCAAGTTCGTATTCTTTAAACTTCTCTTTGTAAATTAATCCTAGTTGATAATATGCGTAATTGCGTGTTTTTGAAATACTATCAATTTCTTTTTCTTCGGAAGGTATTTTTGAAATGTAAAACTGCGGATCAAAGCGTTCTTCTTCTGAGGCCGTATCCAGCACACTTGTAAGAGTATTGTTATTACTAGTATTTGAAGCGCCTTGACTAGACCATCTCCAATTATCTTCTAAGGGTCTATCTCCCCAAAATTTTACAAATTCATTTTTCCCATAAGCCACAGTTGTTGGATTATAAAAATAAAAATTATTGGATTGTGGGGCAGAATTAAAACTGTTTGGTCTAGACCCAATGGTATTTACCGTTGCTAAACCTGTATTTCTCTCGGCAGCTTCTTCTTTTTCTTTCTCTGCTTCGGCTTTCGCTTTTAAATCGCTTACAAAAGTTTCAAAATAGGTTAACTTTTCGTCTTCCGATAAGTTTACTAAATTTAAAATGCTGTCGTTTACCTTCGCAATGGCTTCGTAATAAATAACATCTTCTAAATTATCGCGCTTACGCTTTATTATTCTGTATGGTTTTGAGTTGAGCACTAAATTACTCATAGTACTATCATAATACTCGCCAGCATCAGCATAAACAGAAGCATCAAAATACATGTCGCCTAACGTTTCATAGTTTTTTGCTTTCAGTAATTTGTCTCGACTATCTGTTCTTAACGATTTATTGTAATACGCCACCGCCAAAGAATCTGAACCATTTTTTAAATGATAAGTTGCCGTGTGGTGATATATTTTGTCTAAAAATGGACGATTTTCCCTGTTTTCTTCGAGTTCAGCTAATAATTCGTTCATTTCTAACTTATTACCGTTTTCAAAATCGAAGTTCTTAACTTTTTCTAGATAAGCCGATATCATATAGATTCTCGGTGTTTTTCTATTGAGTTCTATCACCTTATTGAAGGCAATGTTTGCGCTATCTTTATAACCCAGCTGGTTGTATAACTGGCCTTGAATGAATCGATATCGACCGCGTTCATCGTTACTTTTCGTAGCATTTGAAGCGATTTCTAGTTGTGTGATTGCGGTATCAATTATTTTGACGTTTAAATACGCCTGAGCTAGTATTGAAGAGGCGTCTGCCAAATCTTGGCCTTCTAAATCTTCTTGTTTAAAAAGTCGTTTTAAATTTTTTATAGCCAGCTCGTTGTTATCTAATCTAATATTGGTTTTTTCGCGCCATACTTTGGCTTGATTTATTTTATCGCTAGCTGGATATTTGTATAGTATGTAGTTGAAAGCTTCAAGTGCTGGTACAAAGCGCTGATCGAAATACCTGGCTTTTCCTAACAGCAAATAGGCTTCATCCATTTGCGGATTTTTCTCCTTACCATCAATATTCATGCTATGCTTCTGAATGGCTTTTACTGCTTTTTCTTCAGCTTTAGAAAAGTTTTCGTTTTTAGATTGACCAGGAAGCACAACATCTTCAAAAATCTGCATGCGTTCAATGGGTAATATTTCCCAGTAATTGTCAAAATAAGCCTCGTTAAGTGAAGTTTTTCCTTGCTCTAAAGCATTGTAACCATTAAATAACGCATTATATTCGGCGGTAACAGCATGAAAATTTCGATTTATAAATTTATCCTTTTTCCTAGAACAACTTAATGCAACTATGGCTAAGAAAAGAACGAGTAGTATGGTTTTATTGGGTGTTTTCAATGCTTGTTTTTTTTAGACTAAATAACTGTAAACTGCCGTTATTATTATATAGAATGGTAAAAATAAGCATCTTTTTCTATTTACCTAAAAAATGTAATGACTTTTAAATAAAAGGATTAGTTCGCAAAATGAGCTTCAAGTTCTTTTAAAGTAGCCGCACTGGTTTCTAAATCTTTCACAACCTCACCTTTATCTAAAACCACAATGCGCTCGCACACATCGGTTACATGCATTAAATCATGACTAGAAATTAAAACGGTAACACCCTGTTTTTGGGCTAATTCCTTAACAATACTTTTTAATCTTATTTGTGTTGTAGGGTCTAAGTTCGCGAAGGGTTCGTCTAGAATAATGACTTCGGGGTTACCAATTAATGCGGCAACAATACCAGCCTTTTTTTGATTTCCTTTACTTAAATCGCGCAAATACTTTTTTTGCCCGATGATTTCGCCATGAAAAAAGTCTTCAAACTTTGCTACAAGAGAATCTACATCGGCCTTATTTTGTCCGCGTAATTCTCCAATAAAATAAAAATATTCTTCTGGAGTTAAATACCCAATTAAAAAGCTCTCATCAATAAATGCCGATGTAAAAGGTTTCCAATCTTCACTTTTATCCACTTGTACGCCATTATTTTTTATGAATCCCGTAGTTGGCTGAATCAAATCTAAAAGCAAACTGAAATAGGTCGTTTTTCCTGCGCCATTATTACCAACCAAACCAAAACTTTGCCCTTTAGGAATATCTAAAGAATCAATTTTCAAAACTTGATTACCGCTGTATTTTTTAGTTAAGTTAGAAGTTGTTATCATAATAATTTCATTTAATTGTTTTGATTGAATGCATCAATCATTTTATATTTTGAATCTAAATATTTCTGAGTAATGAATTTCATTAGTTTTTGATGCAATACAATGCCAATAATTCCTAAAATCATTAAAACTAAGCAAGCTATTTCGAAGCCTACTAAAAAATAGCATGCAGCAAATAAACCCATTGGTAAGAGCAAGAGCGGAATACCAATTAGCCATTGTACAGCGCCAGTTCCTTGATAATTAAAGGCCGCCTTTTGACTTAAATCTATTTTTTTTCTGTTGAAAGAACCACCATATAAAATAACATGTGTATTTACCCCCACGTTATAAATGGCCGCCGCAAAATGTGCTAATAATATTTTCCACCCGAAAAACACGTAAGGAATGCCTAAAACAAACAATATCAAGACGCTAACTGCCATCAACGTGAATTTAGATTTCAAATACTGCTCGTATTTAATGTTTTGACTCATGAGTAGTTTGTAATAACCACTGTCCCAAGCTGGAATAAACTGCCCGAAATTAATAAGGAAGATGCCTGTTGAAAACACGCCAATAAACACAAAAAACCAAGGTAGATTTTGATAGGTTGGTTGCGGATAGAAAAACAAACCATACAATAAGCCAATAGCCAACATCCATACTGAAGATTTTGTGCGTTTGTTTCGCCAAATCAACTTTAAATCAAGCTGCATAAAAGGTGCGATATCTCCAAAGTTTTTTGTCCATTCTAAATTTGAAGCATTAACTTCTTTGATTTTTGTTTTTAAACCAGAATCTAAAAACAGTTTTTGCCTTAAAATTTTAAAGTTGAACAAATAACATAATACCAAAAGCATTATTGGGGCAGTAATTAGAAGTGGTTGATTATATAAAGTGTCAAAGGCGTTTCCAATTATTTTATTAAATGATATAATATTAAAATGATTGAGTGCATAGAAACCTCCTGCGATAACAATTATAGGCAGAAAAGACAGTTCCTTTTCTGAAGAAAAACTTTCTATTATGAAGTTTAAAAAATTAATAATTAAAACCACGACGACTAAAGCTAACATCCAGATAAGTACGTTTACCAAGGGGTAATCATGATAGATTAAAGTGATGCCGAACGGCACAATGGCAAATAGAGGCAGAAAATTAAAAAATGAAAATGCCGATTTACCCAAAACATAGTTAACCACCTTACTTCTTTTAAGAGGAAGTGTTAATAATGGTTTTACCGACATGACTGGTAATTTTTGGAAGAAAAAACGAAAAACCAAATCAAACAAAATCCAATAGAACAGTAAACTATTCACAATGATTAGAGGATCTTGCTCTGGATACATTTTTTTAAGTCCGGGAAATAATAACACCCCCATTCCTAAAAACATCGCTATAAAATAAAGGCTTAAAAAACCCATGAATATTTTAATACCTAAACTTTTTCCAAAACTTGCTGATCTAAAAAAAGATTTCCATTCTAGCATTAAAAATCGTTTAATCATATCTTGATGGTTTAAGTTTTACAATAAGTAAGTACTGTTCAGTTACGTATTGTTACATTTTTTTTACAATTTTAAGAAATTAATGTAATTTCTCACGAAATTTAGGGTTAATTAACGCCCTCATGTTTTTCATGTAACTTTCTAATTCGGCCAGTTTTTTTACCGTTTCTTTGGTTCCTGCTTCAGTTAATCGATAATATTTACGAATTCTTTTGCCAATTTTTACAATTTCAACTTCCACTAAGTCCTGGTCTTCAAGCTTATGAAGTGCAGGATACAAGGCGCCTTCCGTAAGTTTAAGCTCTCCGTTTGTGATTTCAAATACTCTTTGAGTAATTTCATAGCCATACATCTTGTCATGCTCGTTTAAAAGCTTCAAAAGAATTGTAACTATGCTACCCTTATACAAATTTGAATTTTTCATACAACTTCAAATATAATACATAATTTATTTATGCATTTGAAAATTATATATAGTTTTTTATCGAAAAAACTTACCGTTTATTTAATGGCTTCACTATTTTTGCCTAAAACTAATTCTATATGTCATCATTCTATAAACTTTCAGTAAAAAACATAACAAGAGAAACAGCCAAAGCGATAAGTATTTCTTTTAATCTTCCTGAAAATCTTAAACATACATTTCAATTTAAAGCAGGACAATATATTACCCTCAAAACAGAAATTGAGGGGAATGAAGTGCGTCGTGATTATTCACTTTGTGTATCTCCAAAAAGTGGCGAATTAAAAGTTGCTGTAAAAGAAGTTAAGGATGGCACATTTTCAGCATTTGCAAATAATACTTTAAAAGTGGGCGACACTATTGAGGTTGCTCCGCCTAAAGGACGTTTCATTTTTGAACCAAACGATTCTAAGACTAAAAATATCGCGCTTTTTGCTGCTGGTAGTGGCATTACACCTATACTAAGCATAATTAAGTGCGCTCTAGAAGAAGAAATACATAGCAAAGTTATTCTAGTTTACGGTAATAAAACCACCGACGACACTATGTTTTTAAACGAATTGTTAGAACTTCAACACGAATATAAAGAGCGATTTTCTATTCAGTTTGTTTTTAGTCAGCAAGATGAAGACGATTCCATTTTTGGACGTATTGAAAAAAGTACGGTTAACTATGTCATGAAAAATAAACACAAGCATATTGAAGTTGATGCCTACTATTTATGCGGACCAGAAGCCATGATTCATACGGTTAAAAATGTTTTAACTGACCATGGAATAGACAAAGACCGCATTCATTTTGAACTGTTTAAAGCTGCTAAAACAGCTGATGTAAAAGAAGAAAAAGTTGCCTCTGGCACCACTAGCATTACCATAACTGTTGATGAAGATACTACCACTTTTGAGATGTCTCAAAAACAAACCATTCTTGAAGCAGCTCTTGATGAAGATTTAGATGCACCGTATTCTTGTCAAGGCGGTATTTGTAGTAGTTGTTTAGCCAGAATTACAGAAGGTGAAGCCACTATGCGACAAAATAATATTTTAACGGAAAGTGAAGTTGCCGAAGGGTTAATTCTTACCTGTCAAGCACACCCAACAACACCCACAATTGTTGTAGATTATGATGATGTTTAACTTTAAACCGTAACTGTTAGATTATAGATTTAATTTTTTGAACTACCTGTTTAGGGCTAATTGTACCAGCCACATTCTTGTAAGCTTCGGGGTATTTATTTCCAAATACAGAAGTTGGAATTAACGGAAACTTTTCTCTATCAGGAAGTAAGGCATAATCCGAAGGTTGATTAAAAGGCATAAAGCCAGCATACGGATGGGTAACACCCCAAATAGTGATTACTTTGACGCCCAACATAGCAGCGATGTGTGCGTTCCCAGAATCCATTGAAAGCATCACATCAACATTAGAAATTACATCCATTTCTTCATCAAGCGATAATTTTCCGGCGAGATTTACGGTGTTTTTATTTGTGTTTTCAATTTCATTAAGCACGTCAATTTCTTTAGCTCCTCCACCAAATAATAGCACATGATAATCTTTAGTTAGCTCTTGAATGACTTCTTTCATTAAATGTATGGGGTACATTTTACCTTCATGAGCAGCGAAAGGCGCTATGGCAATAGGTTTTAATTCAGTATTACCCATAAATTTTTTCAACTTATCACTTAGCTCTATCTTTTTGGGGAATTTCGGTTTATTTAAATCAATTTTATAGCCTAATGCTTCGAACACATCTGCATAACGCTGATGTGTTGTTTTAAGTTGTTCAAATAATTTACCGCTGATTAATTGCTTTTTTTCTTTTCTACCTTTATCAATAGAAATGAATCGTTTACACCTAATAAATTTCTTTAAAATTTTACTTCTAAGCACATTGTGTAAATCGGCAATAACATAAAACTGCTTTTTGTTAAGTGTTCTTGCTAGTTTATACAGACCATACACGCCTTTATGTTTTCCCTTTACATCGGCAATGACCACCTCAACACCAATTAAATCCCTAAAAAAGGGTTTAAAAAAAGCGCGAGTTAAAACGGAGATTTTAAGTTCTGGATGTTGCTCTTTAAGTGCGTGTAATACAGGAACCGTCATAGCCACGTCTCCCATTGCTGAAAGGCGAATAACTAGAATGTTTTTTTGTGGATTTGACATCTCAACTATGAGGATGAGATTCCTGCTAAAGCAAGAATTTTATTTCTGCGAACGAAGTACTGGGTTTAGCTCGTCGTCATTATACATTTTCATTTGTTTGTACACCTTCATATATTTATCTCCTTTTTCAATATCGCTTAAAAGCGTATCGATTGCAGTTGATAAATCTACACGTTGTTCTAACAATACTTCTAATTTTTTTTGGCAAGCTACTTTATGTTCTGCGGAAGCGTCATTACGTGTAGCTTCCTCATTCATATGATAAATTTTCAAAGCTAAAATAGATAATCTATCAATGCCCCAAGCAGGACTTTCAGTATTAATAGTTGCATCTTGTTTTGGTGTAATATGACTGTATTTTTCTAAGAAATAACTATCAATATATTCCACCATATCAGTTCTATCTTGGTTTGAAGCATCAATTTGACGCTTTAAAGTTAAGGCGGCTACTGGATCTATTTGTGGGTCTCTAATGATATCTTCATAATGCCACTGAACGGTATCAATCCAACATTTTCTGTACAATAAATGATCAATTAATTGGCTTTCCGGATAGGCATTTTCAAAAGCTTGATCTACGGTGTTTATAATGTGGTATTTTTCAATAACTTCTTGGAAAATTCTATTCGCTTTATCTGTAAACATCTTGTATAAATTTAAAGTACAAAACTACGTAAATTATATAAGAATTTTGAAAGGCCAATAGTTCTATATCATAAAGATTAATTTTCTAAGAGGGTTTCATTAACTTTACTATTCTAAACTTTGTAATCACGCCATGAATATTCATAACCTTTCACTTCAAAATTCCATTTTAAATCAATTTATTTCAGAAATTCGAGATGTCAATATTCAAAAAGATAGCATGCGATTTCGTAGAAATATTGAACGCATAGGGGAAGTATTAGGTTATGAAATGAGTAAAAGCCTCAGCTTTGACCCGAAAGTAGTTGAAACACCATTAGGAAATTGCAAAATTGACTTACCTCAAAAAGATATTGTTTTATGTTCCATTTTAAGAGCTGGCGTTCCATTACATAATGGCTTATTAAATTATTTTGATACTGCAGAAAATGCTTTTATATCAGCATATAGACATCATGAAGAAAACCCTGAAAGTTTCGAAATTATTGTTGAGTATTTAGCTTGCCCTGACTTAGAGAACAAAACGTTGATATTAGCAGACCCGATGTTAGCCACAGGAAAATCGATGCACGCTACTTATGAAGCTTTAAAGCCTTTTGGCACACCCAAAGCAGTTCACTTGGTAAGTATTATTGGATCTCAACAAGGCGTCAATTATGTAAATGAAAATTTTGATGACAATACCCATTTATGGATTGCGGCAATTGATAAACGTCTCAATAAATACGGCTATATTATTCCCGGACTTGGAGATGCGGGCGATTTAGCCTTTGGTAAAAAATTACAGCATTAACAACACAAACGGCACAATAATTAGCACCGCCAAAAAGATTTCTTTAAACCATTTTTCTTGAATAATATCAATGTAATTTGCGATAATAATCGCTAAGGGCGCAAATAAAAATAAAAATTCGCTTCCATCTTTATTAGGTGCAAATATAACTACAAAAAAACCGATTATAGCAGCTATAATAATGGTTTTAAAGGATACACGAAATGCCTTTTTCTTCTTCTTAATATTATTCGAATAAAAAATTGAAGACCAAACCCCAAAAGATAAAAGCACTGTTATAGCTATTAAATATGATATGGAATTATAATTGCTGAAGTCGTAACTTATTTCTGGTGAAAACTTATATATTTCAAAGAACTCATCATACAATATCACGGATAAACTTGCAGTAATAACTAATACGGTTAACACGCCTAAAAAAGGAATGAGCCAATGTCTAATATTATTATCGGAATACAATACAAGTGAAAGTAATATTAGAACAAAAAACAAGATGGCCCAAAAATAAAACAAGGCTGCAATAGAAATCCAAATAGCCGCATCAAATAGCTTTTTCTTTGTATTTGAGGGCGAGCGCAAGCTTATAATTCTTCTTAATCCTAAGAGCACAAATAGGTTAGACCAAATAACATTTGAATTAATAGTTGTTTGAGTTATAAATAGTAAAAAGAGGCTAAATAACAGAATTTCATAATTGTTTTTATTAGTTAGACTGTTCTTGTTTACAATAAAATTGAGTAGTAAGATGGAAGCATAAACAACAATAAGTAGAAAAGCTTGTTTTAATAAAAAATCGAAATTAAAGTCTTGATTTACACCATTAATTCTTGCAATTACAAAAGCCAAAAGCGCAATAAAAAAAACAATAATTAAATATATTGATCTAGATTTATTAAAAAAGCTTGTAATCATTAACTGTTTTTGTATTTTTGCTACGTAAATATACTAACTATTAAATGGTTGGTAACTATTAAATAAATTCAAAATGAAAGATTTCTTTTACGCTATACAAGATTTGTTTGTTGATGTTCTTTTTGCTCCATTGGATGCCTTAAGAGCTTTAGAACTTGAAAACTGGTTTTTAGCCAACGGTATTTCTTGGTTATTTACAATAATCGGTTTCGTAGCAATGGTTTATTGGATGAAGCAATTAAAAAGTTTCAACGATAATAACGAGGAAGATAAAAGTATTTCTTCACACTCGTTTTTATAAATCGAAACCAATATCTTTACGATAATACATCTTATCAAAATGTAGTTTTTCTATACTTTGGTAGGATTTTTTTATGGCTTCTTGATACGTATTTCCATATGAAGTGATAGCCATAACCCGTCCACCTGATGTTACAATTTTTCCATCTTTTACTTGTGCGCCCGCGTGAAATGGAATTGAATCTGTAATCGCATTTATACCTGTTATTTCTTTACCTTTTTCATAGGCTTCAGGATAACCACCAGAAACCGTCATTATGGTTGTTGCTGCACGTTCATCAATTTCAATATTAATTTTATTTAGGGTACCACTTGCCATAGCCTGTAAAATTTCAACAAAATCGTTTTTTAATCTTGGTAAAACTACTTCCGTTTCAGGATCACCCATGCGTACGTTATACTCAATTACTTTTGGGTCATCGCCTACTTTTATTAGACCAATAAAAACAAAACCTACATAAGGCAAGTTGTCTTTTTTGAAACCATTAATTGTTGGTTTGACGATTCGCTCTTCAATTTTGTTTAAAAAATCTGGGGTTGCAAAAGGCACTGGAGAAACAGCTCCCATTCCACCAGTATTTAAACCGGTATCGCCTTCACCAATACGCTTGTAATCTTTCGCTGTTGGTAATATTTTATAATTGTCACCATCAGTTAGTACAAAACAACTTAACTCAATACCATCTAAAAACTCTTCAATAACCACCTTTGTACTCGCATCGCCAAATTTAGCATCTACAAGCATGCTTTTTAATTCAGCTTTAGCTTCATCTAAATCTTTCAAAATCACAACACCTTTACCTGCTGCAAGACCATCTGCTTTTAAAACGTATGGTGGATTTAAAGTTTCTAAAAAATCAAAACCCAAAGCCACGGTTTCTTTTGTAAAACTTTGGTATGCTGCTGTTGGAATGTTATGTCGGAATAAAAATTCTTTCGCAAACTCCTTACTACCTTCTAACTCTGCAGCTTTTTTTTGAGGCCCAATAACCGATACATGTTTTATAGCAGCGTCATTTAAAAAATAATCGTGAACACCTTGCACTAGTGGGTCTTCAGGTCCTACAACAACTAAATCTATATTCTCTTTGAGTACTAATGCTTTAATGGCCGGAAAATCAGTAACTCCTATATTTACATTTGTGGCTACTCCATCAGTACCAGAATTTCCGGGTGCTACAAATAGTTTATCGCATTTAGGACTTTGAGCAATTTTCCATGCAAATGTATGTTCTCTTCCGCCAGAACCTAGTATTAAAATATTCATAGTTTTTTGTTGTTTGCGCAAAAATAAAATTAATGACTCGAATACACGAATATTTTTTATTTACTTTACAAATTATATCCTTTTTACGTGAATTTATTTGATATTTCATTGAAACTAAACGGCTTTCCTATAAAGAAAGCTACTCGCGTATTACAAGACATTCAGAACATAGATGAATCTGATTATTCAGATTACATCACTTCTAAAAAACAAGAGATTCTTAAATATCATTTAAAACATAACTCGTTTTATAAATCGTTTGCAAAACAGGTTGATATTGACAATTGGAAATCGGTTCCAATCATGACAAAAAAAGAATTGCAACAACCATTAAAGTCTCGTCTTTCAAAAGGGTTTAATGAAAATAATACGTACATCAATAAAACTTCGGGGTCATCTGGCGATCCTTTTATTTTTGCGAAAGATAAATTTTGTCATGCCTTAACCTGGGCTGTAATTCAAAATAGATTTGGCTGGTTTCAACTGAATTTTAATAATTCGAAACAGGCTCGTTTTTACGGAATTCCTTTAGATAAAAAGGGGTATTACAAAGAACGTTTTAAAGATAAATTAAGTGGAAGGTATCGTTTTTCGGTATTTGATTTGAGCGATGACGCTTTTGAAAAACATCTTGAAACATTTAAATCTAAGCCATTTGATTATATCAATGGGTATACTAGTTCCATTGTGCAATTTGCCAAATTTCTAAAGCGAAAAGACATCGTTTTAAAAACTATATGTTCTACATTAAAAGCTGGTGTGGTCACTTCCGAAATGCTATTTGATGTTGATAAAACCCTTTTGGAAACACAGTTAGGAGTGCCTATAATTAACGAATATGGGGCATCAGAATTAGATTTAATTGCCTTTGAAAATCCAAGTGGAAAATGGCAGGTTAATAGCGAAACCTTATATGTTGAAATTCTTGATGATAACAACCATATTTTACCTTATGGTGAAGAAGGGCGGATTGTAATCACTTCACTTTACAACAAAGCGCATCCATTCATTCGGTATGATATTGGCGATATTGGCATTCTTTCAAAAGCAAGTACAAAAAAAATACCTATTCTTGAAAAACTAACAGGGCGCACAAACGATATCGCCATATTACCAAGTGGTAAAAAAGCTGCAGGTTTAACTTTTTATTACATTACAAAAAGTATTATTGAAGAAGATGGCAATGTCAAAGAATTTGTAATCGAGCAATTAAAGCCAAATGAGTTTAAAGTTCTTTATGTGAGTTCTGAAACTCTTTCGGAAGAAAAAATGAAAACTATAATTTCTGAAATGGAAAATTACCTTGAAAAAGGGCTTTTAATTACTTTTGAAAAACAAGATCGACTCGTTCGATCAAAAAGCGGTAAATTGAAACAGTTTACCTCCTATTTAAACCAAAACACATGAATATAACTATAGTTGCAGGTGCAAGACCAAACTTCATGAAAATTGCTCCCATCATTGAAGCTATTCAAAATAAAAAGGAAGAAGGTTTTAACTTAAATTATAGGTTAGTACACACGGGGCAGCATTACGATAAAAATTTAAGCGGCACCTTTTTTGAGGAGTTAAACATTCCGTTACCTGATAGTAATTTAGATGTGAAAAGTGGCACTCAAGCTGAACAAACTGCGGCCATAATGATTGGTTTTGAAAAAGAATTAAAACAAAATCCATGCGATTTAGTGATGGTAGTTGGCGATGTTACTTCAACTATGGCGTGTACTATTGTAGCGAAAAAAGCGCATGTAAAAGTGGCTCATGTTGAAGCCGGAATCCGTTCTGGAGATATGCGTATGCCTGAAGAAATAAATAGAATTGTTACCGATAGTTTAACTGATTATTTTTTCACAACTTCTAATTATGCCAATGATAATTTGGTAAGATTAGGAGTTTCAAAATCGAACATCTTTTTTGTTGGCAATGTTATGATAGACACGCTACTGAAAAACGAAAAAAGATTACAAAAACCAGAGCTTTGGGAACAGTTATACTTGTCTTCAAAAAAATATTTGGTTATGACACTTCACAGACCAAGTAATGTTGATGAAGAAAAGCGGCTTAAAACACTAATAACTCAAATAGTTACATTGGGAGAAGCATTTCCTATAATTTTTCCGGTACATCCAAGAACGCAAAAACTATTAAGTAACCTTAATTTGAATTTTAAAAACCTGCATTATGTGAATCCTTTGGGTTATTTAGAGTTTAATTATTTAGTAAAACATGCCTTTGCGGTAATTACAGATTCTGGAGGTATTACAGAAGAAACCACCGTAATGAATGTACCTTGTATGACCCTTCGCGACAATACAGAGCGTCCTGAAACTTGTGATATTGGCACCAATATTTTAGTGGGAAATGATCCTGAAAAAATTGAAAAAGCCTTCAAAATTTTGTTCTCAGGAACATGGAAACAAGGCGAAATTCCTGAATTATGGGATGGTCATGCCGCCAAAAGAATTGTTCATCATTTAGCATCTATGTCAAGTTAATATGAAAGACATTCTGATTATAACGAATTACTTTCCACCTGAAACTGGAGCAGCATCCAACCGTATTTATCATCTAGCCGAAGGACTTCAAAAACACAATTTTGTAGTAACCGTAGTTACACCATTACCCAACTATCCTAAAGGCGAAGTGTTTAAAGCCTATAGAGGGCAATTTAAACACACTTCAACCGAAAATGACATAACTATCCATAGGCTTTGGCTTTATGCTAGTAATTCAAAGAATAAGCTGTTACGCCTATTTGCTATGTTATCGTATAGTTTCAGCCTCATTTGGTTTTTTATGTGGAATAAAATTCCTAAGAAAGTCATCATTCAATCGCCACCGTTATTGGTTGCATTTACGTCCGTGTTTTTTCTTAGATCAAAGAAACGTAAAGTCATACTGAATGTAAGCGATTTATGGCCACTTGCTGGATTAGAACTCGGAGCTTTTAAGAAGAATTTTAGTTACAAACTCTTAGAAAAAATAGAGCGTTTTAACTATAAACACGCCGATTTAATTCTGGGTCAAAGCCAAGAAATTTTAAGTCACGTAAACTCCATTTTCCCTAAAAAAGAAACTTTCTTGTATAGAAATTATCCCGATTTTGATGCCGCATTACCTAACCTACAGACTGATTCTTCTATGAAACTAAAAATGGTTTATGCAGGATTGTTAGGCGTTGCTCAAGGAATTTTAAAACTTTGCCAGGAGCTAGACTATACTAAAGTACAATTTCATATTTATGGAGCAGGGGCAGAACAAATTGCGATACAGGAGCTTATTAAAAAACATCCAGAATTAGATATTATTTATCATGGCGAAATTTCAAGGACTGCATTGCACCAAGAACTAATCAATTATGATTTTACCATAATTCCTTTATTAAACCGGATTTATGGCTCTGTGCCCTCTAAAATATTTGAATATGCCCGATTAGGTATTCCTATGCTATATTTTGGAGGTGGTGAAGGCGAATACCTTATCAATAAGCATGAATTAGGTTGGGTTGCAGAATCAAGCAATTATAAGGATTTAAATACTGTAATTTCCAAAATAGAGCTTTCTAAGCTAGAGTTAACAAATAGAAAAAAGATTCAACTAACAGCTTTAGAGAATTTTGATTTCAATAATCAATTAATTCAACTTGTTGAGGTTATTTAATAGGCCTTTTCCTCGCCTTTTAAAGCATTAGTAAAAGTTTGGATCATTATCTTAATATCTAGAAGCAAAGACCAGTTTTCAATATAAAATATATCATACTTCACGCGATTAATAATGTCTTTATCGGTTTCAACTTCTCCTCTAAAGCCACTTATTTGCGCTAATCCAGTAATTCCTGGTTTCACAAAATGACGCACCATAAACTTATCCACTCTTTGGGCGTACATATTGGTGTGACTTACCATATGAGGTCTTGGGCCAACAACCGACATGTCCCCAAACAGCACATTAAAAAACTGTGGTAATTCATCAATACTAGTTTTTCTAATAAATGCCCCTATTTTAGTAATTCTTTGATCACCTTTAGTGGCTTGGTGTAAGTGCGCATTTTTATTGGGTGTCATCGATCGAAACTTATAACAATCAAATTCTTTATAATTAAACCCATTTCTCGATTGCTTAAAAAATACAGGGCCTTTCGATTCCATTCTAATAAGAATTGCCAATATTGGAGTTAACCATGACAATACAAAAACAATAATAAAAAGCGACAATAAAATATCAAATAACCTTTTAACGAATTTATTTACGGGTTCTTGCAATGGAATGGATCGTAAGGATAAAATTGGGATGTAATCGTAATATTCGTATTTAAGTTTCTTGGAGTAAATATCTTTATTGTCTGGTATAAATTTGAGTTCACGTAAATTATTGTCAGCAAAATCTATGAGCTTATTTATTTGTTTGTTGGATAATTCTGAAACTGAAAAATAGATTTCATCAATATTATTGTCAATGATATAATCGAAACAATTTTCTAAAGAGAAATTTTCATCTTTAACACTAAACTTAGCTTGTAATTTATACCCAAAATCTAATCGCGTATTAAATGTTTTTATTAATTGTCTAGCCTTATCATTACCTCCTATTACAATAACATTTCTGGTATTTCCTTGTAAAACTGTTCTGTATTTTTTTAATAAAAAAGTTGTAAGTAGTTTAAAAACTGAAATAAGAAAGAAGGTGAATATTAAATAATTCCCAAGAGCTAATCTACTTATTATAGGTTGTTTAAAAAACCCAATAAATGCATAAACAAGAATTGAAAAAATAATTATTTGCCGAAACAATAATGGAATAATTTGAATAATTCTTGTGTGTCTTTGCACTTCATAAAAATGATTTTTCACAGATATAATTATCCACATTAAAGAAATATAGAGCAGAAATAAATAAACATTATTCTTTAGGTTTATATCATAGTTAAAAACTGTTACATTTATAATAACTAAATCAATTAACCCGAATAACGGTTTTATTAAACCAGAATAACGTCCCTTTTTATAATTCACTTATTTCTTTATATGTTTCTTAAAATCTTTATGTGCACTCTTATATAACTCCTCTTTTGATAAGGATTTAAAATAATTGTATGTTAATTTCATTCCTTCTGCTCTACTAATCTTTGGTTCCCAATTTAGTATTTTTTTTGCTAAAGTAATATCTGGTTGTCGCTGTAATGGGTCATCTTGTGGTAATTCTTTATAAACAATTTTTTGTTTTGTCCCAGTAAGTTTTATCACCTCTTCTGCAAATTCTTTAATCGTTATTTCATGAGGATTACCTATATTTACCGGGTCGGAATAATTGCTTAATAACAATCGGTATATACCTTCTATTTGATCGTCAACATAGCAAAATGATCGTGTTTGAGAACCATCTCCAAAAACTGTTAAATCTTCTCCTCTTAGTGCTTGACCAATAAATGCAGGAATAACTCTGCCGTCATTAAGCCTCATTCTGGGGCCGTAAGTATTAAATATTCGCGCAATTCGAGTTTCTATACCATGAAATCTATGATAGGCCATTGTAATTGATTCTTGAAACCGCTTGGCTTCATCATAAACTCCACGTGGACCAATAGCATTCACATTGCCATAATAATCTTCTGATTGTGGATGTACTAAAGGGTCTCCATAAACTTCGGAAGTAGAAGCTATTAACATGCGAGCATTCTTAGCTTTAGCCAACCCCAAAAGATTATGAGTACCCAACGCACCAACTTTTAATGTTTGAATTGGTATTTTTAAATAGTCTATAGGGCTTGCAGGTGACGCAAAATGTAAAATATAATGTAGTTTGCCTCGAAGCTCAATAAAGTTTGTCACATCATGCGCTACAAATTCAAAATGCTCTAAACCCATTAAATGTTCAATGTTTTTTTTATCACCAGTGATAAAATTATCCATTGCAACTACATGGTAACCTTCTTTTATAAATCTATCGCAAAGATGTGAACCCAAAAACCCTGCGGCGCCTGTGATTAAAACTTTTTTTTTCATTTAAAGATTTAAGCTTTTAAACGTTTTTATAAAGATGGATTAAGCAGATTATTCATAACAATGAACTAATTCAATTATAATATCGTTATATAATTTTTAATATTAGCCAATGGATATAATCAAAGGTTGTAATTTGTGCAAATATTAACTTAAGTACATTTTTTTTAACGTTTCTTCGAACTTAAGACTATTATTCGAATTATTAATAATTGAATTTAATTTTTTATTAGAACCTTTCAAAATCTTAATTTCATTCTTTCTAACAAATTCTGGATTAATCATTACCTTGATATTATAGCCGGCTATTTCTTCCATCAAGCTTATAATTTTTTTAATATTTATGGCGTGTCCACTACAAACATTAACTATTTCAGATTTAGAGTTGGATTGCATAAGTTTGGTATAACAGTTAACAACGAAATCTACATTGTTAAACTCTCTATATACGTCTATATTTCCTAATTCTATTATTTGTTTATTCTCTTTAAAATGAGAAACTATCTTTGGTACCAAAAAATTACTTTCTTGACCAATCCCAGTATAATTAAATGGTCTCATGATTATGATATCTTGCTTCTCAAAATAAGTCTTGGCCATATTCTCCATTACCAATTTACTATTACCATAATGATTTACAGGTTGCGGACACATATCTTCATTTAGCTCGCCTTCAATATTCCCATAAACAGCAGCACTGCTTGCAAGTAGTATTTTTTTAGGCTTGTATTGAAGTTTTTGGACAGCATCTAATAGATTTAATGTCCCGAATATATTTACATTATATATTTGTTGTTGATTTTTTGATGCTACAAAAGAGATTGCAGCTAAATGAATTATAAAATCAGGTTTGATATTATTTAAAACTTCGAATAAAGAATTTACGTTTAAAATATCACAAGAAAAATGTTTTTCTTTTTTGGGCCCGCTTAATACAGAGCCATAAACATCATATCCTAAACTTTTTAGATAACTTTCTAAATGTTTACCAGTAAATCCTTCAATTCCTGTTATGAAAACTTTTTCTTTAGAAAGTTCCTCCATTTTGATTTCTTTCAATATCTTTTTTAACCATCATATCACATAATTCTTTGAGTGTTGTTTTTGGTTTCCAATTTAATTTTTCATTTGCTTTTGAAGCATCACCAATTAATAAATCAACCTCAGCTGGACGATAGAATTTCGGGTTAACCTTTATCAGTTCTTTTCCTGTTTTATCATCAAAGCCTATTTCATTTTCTTCTTTTCCTTTCCATGAAATATCAATGTCAATTGCTTGAAAAGCTAAAGAAACAAAATCTCGCACTGTTTGGGTTTGATTTGTAGCTAATACAAAAGTTCCTGGTTCATCTATTTGAAGCATCTGATACATTCCAACTACATACTCTTTGGCAAAACCCCAATCTCTTTTTGCATCCATATTACCAAGTTCTAATAGTGATTGTTTTCCTAAATGAATTTTTGCTACTGCATCAGTAATTTTTCTAGTCACAAACTCCTTTCCTCTAAGAGGGGATTCATGATTAAATAAAATACCACTTGTGGCAAATAGATTATAAGATTCTTGATAATTTAAAGTTGCCCAATGCGCAAATACTTTTGCTACGCCATAAGGACTTCTTGGGTGAAAAGGCGTTTCTTCATTTTGAGGAATCGCATGAACTTTACCAAACATTTCAGAAGTGGAGGCTTGATAAAATTTTATTTTTGGATTAATCGTTCTAATGGCTTCCAATAAGTTCATCGCCCCAACACCAGTTATTTGAGCTGTAGCAATTGGTTGCGTAAATGATACGCCTACAAAACTTTGTGCTGCTAAATTATAAATTTCATCTGGTTCGATTTCTGAGATAATTCTATACGCACTAGACAAATCAATTAAATCATATTCCAATAAAGTTAAATTAGGGTTTTTATCAACTCCTAATTCTTCTATTCGCCAAAAATTAGTGGAACTTGTTCTTCTATATGTTCCATAAACTTTATACCCTTTTTCCAATAAAAGTTCAGCTAAATATGCTGCATCTTGACCTGTAATTCCTGTTATTATTGCTTTTTTCATTTTATTGGTTTTCTTTCCAATTGTTATACAATGTTTCTACTGTTTCTTTAAATTCATTTTCAAATCGCTCAATACTAAATCGATCTGTATTTTTTCTAATGGTTTTTTTGTCAAATAAAGCCTCATTCATTTCAAAATAATCAATTGCTTCTAAAAGAGAATTTACGTTTTGTTTGTTAAAAAACACACCTGTTACTTCGTCCGAAATCTTGTTTTTACTTGGAAAGACCCCATTAATGGTTTCAAGAGCTCCTCCCTTGCCAAATGCAATAACCGGAATGCCACAGGCTTGAGCTTCAATTGGCGCTATACCAAAATCTTCTTCAGCTGCAAAGATAAATGCTCTTGATTGTTTTATCAACTTTTGCATCTCATCTTTTTCAACATACCCCATTAATTCTATGTTTGGCTTCGCTAATTTTTTTATTTTTTTAAAATCTGGTCCATCTCCAACAACAATTAATTTTTTTCCTGATTTCGAAAACGTTTCAACAATCAAATCAATTTTTTTGTAAGGAACCATTCTTGAACAAGTTATGTAATAGTCCTTTGTTTCATCTGTGAGTGTAAAAGAATTCGTGTCAACTGGAGGGTATATAACAATAGCTTCTTTATTATATATTTTTTTTACTCTCTTAGCTACGTATTTAGAAATCGCAATATAATGATTTGGTCTATTGGCAGTTGAATAATCCCATTGCCTTAATTTAAACAAGAAATACCTAGCAAAAAAACCTTTTATTCCTCGATCTAATTTTGCTTCTTTGATATATTGTGAATACAAATCCCAGGCATACCTTACCGGTGAATAGACATAAGAAATGTGTAATTGATCTGGTCTTGTTAAAACACCCTTTGCAACAGAAGATGAAGATGAAACTATTAATTCGTATTCTGAAAAATCTAATTGTTCAATGGCAAGTGGAAATAAAGGGAGGTAACTTCTATATTTTTTTTTTCCAAAGGGTAATTTTTGAATAAACGAATTTTTTGTTTGTTTTCCTTTTAAAATTATATCTCTGTTTTTTTGCGATAAATCATCTATCAAAGAAAAGTGATCGAAATCATCCCAAATGTTGTTAAAACTTTCAACACATCGTTCTGCACCTCCATATACAGTATACCAATCATGCACTAAAGCTTTTTTCATATTAATTCTTTTATTATCGATTCTAATTCAGTGGTTGCTGTATCCCAACTAAATCGTTTTGAGTTTTCTAGCCCTAATTTTTTAAGTTGCTCTATTTTATCTTTATTATTAATTACTTCTTCTATTTTATTTCTCATACTTTCCACAGAATGAGGGTCAAAATATTCAACTGATTCTTCATAGACTTCAGGCAAAGACGTAGCATTAGATACGATACAAGCGCTCCCACAGGCTTGAGCTTCTAGAGGCGGAATGCCAAAGCCTTCAAAAACTGACGCATAAATAAATATCTCAGCGGTATTATAAGCATCAATTAGCTCTTCATCTGTTAAATACCCTGTAAATATAATATTCTCATTAAGTTGTTTATCATCTATACCAATATTAGAGAATGTTTTGTTTTTCGCGCCTACAATTTTAAGTTTATAATCTGAATCTATACCGTTAAAAGCTTCTATAATTCGTTTTAAGTTTTTTCGCGGGTCTATAGAAGAAACCGTTAATATAATCTTTTCTTTTTTTAATCCTTTATTCACAAATTGTAATGAGGGTGCCGGATAGATAACATCAATTTTATTTTCAGAAATTTTATAGGTTTCAATGATGTCAGACTTTACATAATTACTATCTGTAACTATTCGTCTGGAGTTCTTAATGCTTTTAGGAATTAATAGATTGTATGATTTTTGAAATGCAAAAGAGAACCATTCCGGATGATGTTTAAAAGCCAAGTCGTAAAGAAATATTAATTTATTCTTATAAAATACTGGGCCTATTCCAACAAAATTAATAAGCAATGGATTCCCGTTTTTTTTCAGATAAAGCGGTAAATCTATTTGTTCCCACAACTGTCCTTTACGTTTTCCAGTAAAAACTATATTAAAGTCTCCGTCCAAATGATTAAGGATTTCATCATTAGGCGCAACGAATATAACTTTTTTATTGCCTATTTGATTTTGAATCCTATTACAAATTTCAAAAGCAACGCGCTGTACTCCGGTTAGCCTTTGCGTCAAAAATCTTGCGTTAATTACTATCATTTATTTTAAAGGCGGTTTTAAACAACATTAAAGAATTAAAAAAGGAATAAAAAATGACACCATCAGATCTTGATAAAACATTTTCTGTTAAGAAAACTATTAAAACACTTAGAATGAAAAACAAAAACAAACTGTCTTTCCATGTTATAGCAAAATAAATTGAGGCAAAAATAGAAAATATAAAAGAAATCACACCTAATATTCCAGCAGAGGCAAAAAAGAATAAAAATTGATTATGGGTATTAAAATCCCTCCAAAAATAAACTTTTGCTCCAATTGTATTATGAAAACATGAATTTAATTCTTTTTGAAGGTCTCCAATTCCAACCCCTAAAAATACATTTTTTTTAATGACTTCAATCGAGCAATAATATATACCATATCTAACATTTGTTGAGTTAAAATTATAAATGTCGTTGCCGCTGGTTGGTAGTTCCAGTTTTGTATTTAATACCTCATCTACTTTTAATTTAAATCCAGGAATAGCTTTATACCCTAAAGAAAAAACAAGGATTAAGCTAATAAGTAAACCAGTAATAATTTTTAAGTTTATTTGACCCTTTTTATATAATATAAATGAGGCTATTGATGCTAATATTAATCCAATTAGAGGTCCTCGTGCTGAAATTATAAATAACCATGTTATTAAAATTATACTAAAAAAGACCGATAATGATTTCAAAACCGCGGATTTTCGTTTTAAAATATTTTTAAATAGCACCGCAATTGTAAAAATAATCCAAATCCCTTGATAAGTAGTATGTGTATCGGTTATTTCGGTTACGAACTTTCTAAATCGTCTAAGCTTTATTTGATTTATGGCGTTTTCATTTAAATTATTTGAGTTTAATAAATTCAAATTTTTAAGTTCTAACTGTGAAGGTTCAGAAAAAATAATCTCATTGAAATATAAACAATAAACACATTGGTATAATACCAACGCAACGACTGAAACAGCAAATATATTAAGACTCCAATCAATTAATTTTAGCGTGATAAGGTGTCTGTTAAAATAAAAAACGAATGGTAATACAAAAAAAGCCATCATTTGAATCAGCCTTTGAATTCCTTTATTAATATCTTCAGTATAAGAGAGACTCAACATTAAAATTAAAAAAGGAAGTATTGTAATAAGTAATGTTTTATTGAAATTACCCGTGTTATCTGAAGTTTTAAAAACATGAATTATAGTTAATACCGCCAATGTTATTAGTAAAATACTTCTAAAAACATAGGGAAGTATGGGAAAAGCACTTAATAATAGCACCAACAAAGAAAATTTATCATAATTCTTTAGTAAAAGGAGTCTATTAATCATTTTCAAAATCTTTTTTTATAAAAAGCAGAGGAAATAAAACCAAAAAGGGTATACCATGAGTTAAAACGATAAAAATTGCAGTTATCGACAATGAAATGCAAAATATACTTAAATTTCTGTACGGACGTGCTTTTTCGTAAATAAAAAGAATCATCAATAATATACCAATTATTCCAATTGAAAACAGCATTAACAGGTAATAATTATCTAATATAGCGGCAAATCCTTCACCTCTAACAGCTGCTCCTGACTTACCCACTGCGCCTCCATAAAATATATTATAAGGAACATTAATGTCATTAATCCAATGATTTATTCTATAATAAACAGATTTAACAGATAGCAATTTGAGTTGCGCAACATATATTACAACCAATACAATGAACGGAATACTATACTTTAGAATCAAATATATTTTTACGAAGTTCTTTTTTTGAAAAGCAAATTTGATGATTATATATAAAAGAATCACTAAATATGCATTTCTAGTAAAGCATAAAAAGGTTAATGCAAGAGCGAAATATTTCTTCACTTTATACTTCTCGTCCATATCCATTAATACGAATGTCAACAAACTAAAATAAGCTAGAGATCCGGCTTCTCCCACTATACCAGGAGTTCTCCAAAATTTAGTCCCCGCAAAATTAGTTATTTTGAATTTGTAATCTGGATCCATATCCCAAATAAACCTTCCCGTTAAGGTTTCCATATATTTCTCTGGCCCAAGAATATAGGTTAGCGCAACAAAAAAGAGATTCACAATAATTAAATAAAAAAGGAATTTCAACATAAAATTCCATTGTTTTCTAGTGAGGTAAATTTGGTTGTAAATAAAAATTAAAACAAATAACATATAGACATCTCTGAATCCGAGATATCCTTCTTTTAAAGAGTCGACATTGAAAAAAAGAAAAATTGAAGTGGCTCCTAAATAAAGAAAAAACAATAAGTCGAGTGGGGTTATAGCCACCCTTTTAATAGCCTTTATTGAAAAAATACCTAAAATTAAAAAAAATGACAAAGGGTGCAATATCGTCTTTAATTCCCAATGCCCAAACATTTTAAAGAAGTTAAAGGTAGCTATACCTTGAGTTGCAATAATTTGAATAATTATGCCATAAAACAAAATG
The DNA here is from genome assembly GCF_900141715.1 of Algibacter luteus. Lineage (GTDB taxonomy): Bacteria > Bacteroidota > Bacteroidia > Flavobacteriales > Flavobacteriaceae > Arenitalea > Arenitalea lutea. Next base: position 166,831 of record NZ_FQYK01000003.1, read on the forward strand.
TTATTTAACTTAATTTTCATTTTTACATTTCAATTACTCTATGAAATTCTTTCATCTTATGATTTACAGAAAACCTGTTTTTAGTGTCAGTACTTATCTGCACAGAATCATATTTTGTGTTAATTATTTTTTCGAATTTTTCTTGAAAATCTAACTTTTCGAAAGAAAATATTTCCCCATTAATACCTGGTTTGATTATTTCATTTATCCCGCCAAGGCAATTATTTGCTAAAACTGGCGTGCCACAAACTAATGATTCTAAAACAACATTTGGAAATCCTTCAAAACGCGAACTTAGTATAAATAAATCTGCTGCTTTCATGAAAGTATATGGATTATCAACTGCGCCCTTAAAACAAATCTTATTTGTTAGGTTGTATTTATTTAAGAGTGCTATTAAGTTCTCTTTTTCTTCACCATCACCCAAAATAGTCAATTTATATGCTATGTTTTTTAGTTTTGCCAATTCTTCGATAAGCAGATCAAACCCTTTCTGGTAAGTTAAACGTCCTGCAACTAGAATATTGAAATTATCTTGCGCTTTTTCATGTGTATGCGGTTTTTCCAATAATTTTTTTTCAATATGTAATACATCAACAGGATTGTTAATTTTGATAAGTTTAGTTTGAGGAATGTGAAAATTTAAATTTAAATCATTCAACATATCATCTGACTGCACTATAACACTGTCATAATTCACATAACACTTCTTGTATAGAAACTTAATAACAAAATACTTCTCAAACAAACTTGGCAAATTCGATTCTCTAGCAATAAATTTAATGTGTTTTGGAAACAATGGAATAAAAGGAGAAAGTAATGCATTTATTTGTCCAGAGCCAAAAAAAAGAATATCAGGCTGTTCTTTTTTACTTAACTGAATTAGTTTAAATATTACAAGAGGAAACGATATTTTAATTCTCGTTTTTATTCCTAAAAAATGGATGCTAATATCTTTTTTTAAATCTTTCAAAAAAGCATTCGAACCACTTTCTTTCAGAATTACCAAACTAGGGCTATATTTTTCTCTATCAATATTGTTTAATAAAATAGATATAACACGCTCACCGCCACCGCCTCCTAAATTTGGCATTACAAAAAATATTTTTTTCTTTTTCAATTTATTGGTTTCCAATTTTTTTCAATTCATTAGTTTCTTTGATTTTTAAAAGGCCAAAGGAATATGAACAATATAAAGATAAAACTATAAAAGTAGATAGTGCAATACCGGAAGTTTTCATAAACAAAACATTTACGAAAATGTAATTTAAAACATAATTGAGAACAACACCAATGAGCATTATTAAGAACAAACTATTTAAATAATCATTTTTATAGTATATTCTGTACATCATATCCCAAATTATATATATTGGAAGTATAAGTATATATACATTTACAACTTGAATTAAATCATTAAACTGATTGTTTGTAATATCAATAAATTTATTTACAAGGCTTAATTCTATAAATTGAACAACAATATATAAACCCAGCATTATCGGGGCAATAATGTAAAAGAGCCATTTTAATGTTTTATAAAATATTTTTAAATCACTTTTAATGGAATAGGAATATTGAAGCCTATGATAAAATACCGATTTAAAATCTAATGCTTGCCTTACCATTAAAGGCACTAAACTCCCATAAATTAGAACTGTAGTATAACCGCCCTCTAAATTATAAGAAAAGGACTTGTCTGTTACGTCAATAATATAGACGGCAGAAATTAGACTAAAAGATTTTATGATTTGTGAAAGTCTTTTTTTATTAAAAACAAATTTTAATTTAATTTTTTCTGCAATAAATAACCTAGACCGAACTTTACTCTTTAAAAATAGAATTAAAATAATTTCACTTACCAACATAGATAAGGATGCTATAATTGAATTTTTAAAATTAAAGCCATAATAAGATAAAAAAAGCACTACTGATATAATAAGTGGGAAAAAGAAAAAATACCATCCTATGGCCTTATATTGCTGTTTTATTCTTAATACTAGTATTATAAATGAATTTAGATTGAAAAAGAATGCCCATATTAAAAGTATAATTACATTACTTAAGACATCATCTTGATAAAAAAAACAAACCGCAATAATTGAAAGTAATGAACACGTTGCGGCTATGGTGAGAAACTGTAGTCCTAAATTTTGAAGAGACTCTAGCTTATTCCCTTCAATTTTATCTTTCAATTCACCCATAAAAAGCAGCTCAAAAACTACTGGAATTGAAAGTATTATACCTGTTAAGGATAAAGCTAAATAGTAAGAGTCTAATGCTTTAGTAAAACCAAATAAGAATAATAAAATTAGGCTCTTTCCAAACCCTACTCCTTTTGAAAGAACCTTGAATAAAATTTCAATTTTAAATAAAGATTTGTAATCCATCTAATCTTCTATCCATCTGCTTAAATAATAATCTTTACTATACTCTAATATTTTCGCAATATCCTTTTCCATATTCATAGATCTCAATTTTGCCAACGCAATTCGATGATTACTTTTTCCAGCAATTTTTACTAGACCTTTCAATTCAAAATATATTTGAGAAAATTTCACCATAGTGTCTCTCCCGGAACAAAACCAAAAATCGGATAAACCATTTATGTTTTCAGGAAAACCATTTACCTCTTTACTATGCTTTTCTTTATTATTAAATAGTTTCGTTTCATCAAGCATATTTCCATTTTTATCATAATAATTATACCAATCACCACAATAAAATTTTGATTTATCTAAGTCTTGAAACAATATGTCTTTAAATAAGGACATGTCAAATCGAGTGTTAAAGATAAAATCATACTTAATTCCGGTTTCCTTTTCATACTGTTCTACTAGTTTTGTAGACTCATAAAAACTATACCATCTAGAATAAACATTATTTATCCTTTGTAATTCATTAACACCCTTAACTGATTTTCTATACTTATGCTTGAGGCGTTCAATTAAGTTTGGTTTTTTAAACGTTTTTATGGGTTCTACTTTGTGCTTTTTTGGTTTATAAATAGCCACTAAATCGTCAATGGAATCAGATTCCCAAGTATGAAAAAAACAATCAACATCATTTAAATCTAAAATATGCTTTTTAAATAAATCAGATTCTTTACTAAATGTTACAGGTAAACCTCCTTCTTTAAAGTTTAGTCCTGCAGATAAACCGTGTAAACAAAAAGCTATTTTCATTTTATTAACTTTAGATAAAGATTTAGGTCTTCAGGAGTCCCTATACCATGCATTAATTTATAGTCTATATTGAAAATTCCTATTTTTTTGTTCTCTGCTATCGCATAATTATAGGTCGGACAGGTATAAAATTCGTTATTCACTCTTTCATTCTCTATAATCATATCGATACTTGCATTGACAAAATCGCTTCCTTTAGTAAATAGGTAAATTCCAACTGTAGCATACTCAGATATAGCTTCCTTTTCTTTAACCTCTGTTACCAATCCATTATCGTTAATTTTTGCAAATGACCATTTAGGGTTTCGCTCTTCGTCCTCAAATGTTAGAATTGACCCATCTAAAGATTTATCCATGCAGTCATTAATAAAATTCTCAATATTTATATCAACAATTTGATCTGAATTCGCAATTAGCAATGGTTGATCATTATTAATATATTTTCTTGCGTACAACACAGTACAAGCTGTTCCTTCTGTTAATTTTGAAATAGAAATAAATTTAGCATTATACTTTTCCTCTAATTCTTTAACCAGCTCTTTTTCTTTATTTATATGATCTTCTCTTGCGATTAAAATAAATCTACAATCGGGCAGTTTTAAATTTTTAATCACCCTTTCAATCATTGGAATTCCATTTACATCAATAAATGGTTTTGGCTTTTTATATCCAGCTTTAGAGAATCTACTTCCCTCTCCAGCCATTGGTATTACAATATTAATCATTTGGTTTTCCTAAGTATTTATCGTTATTAGCTCCAGGTAGTTTCGCTACTGTAGTTGTTGTATCTTCTAATGCTTCAAAATCTGTTGAGTGGTTAGGCGGTATTACAAGAACATCTCCTTTTTCATATACCTCTCCATTCATTTTTACTTTGCCAGAAACTATAACTGTTATTTCTGTTGCAATTTTGTGATAATGTAGCTCTTCGTAATCTCCTTTTGAATAAGACTTAACAGCTATTTCAACGTCATTTGTTTTATAAAGCGATGGTTCAAAATTACCAACAAACCATCCTAATTTTAGCTTATTTAAATTGCTTTTAATAATTCCCATTTTCAAATTCATTAATTTTTTTAGGAGAATAAAAACTGTGGTATTGTTCAGGTTTTATTTCAAAAGTTGTTATTTTCTTGTTTTTTAAAATCATTTGGTTTATCGCAGGGGCGATGTAATAATTGCCATTAACATTCGAATCTTTTTTAATGGAATCCATAGCAGCCTTTACAAACTCTTTTCCATCCTTAAAATAATAAAAGCCTGCAATCGCGTATTTACTTATGGGTCTTTTTTCTGCAGTCTCAATCACGTTTTTATTGTCGTCAAAACGAACATATGACCATCTTGGGTGTACCGCATTAAATGTAATAAGCCCGCCATCATAATCGTTTTCTCTAAAATGATTAATGGCTTCATTAAAATTACAATCTAGTATCTGATCTCCATTACAAATTATTAATTCTCCGTCATCTATGTGCTCAATGCCCAATAAGACGCTGCACAAAGCCCCTTTTGTGTCTCCACTTATTTTTACAACTTCACAATCTTTTGAAATTAACTTAAGAATATTGTTTAAATGAAATTTTTTGCAATCCTCAGAATTTACCAAAAAAACAAATTCAAGCTTGTCATCAATAGTATTTAAATTATCAACTACCATTTCAATCATTGGCTTTCCTTTAATCTCTATAAGAGACTTAGAAAAAGGAGAGTTTTTTTCATCAAAAAAAGAACTCTTTCCTGCAATTGGAACTAATATTTTCATAATTCTGCTTCGTATTGATTAATATGTTTAAGAATATTTATGTAATTTACATCTTCAACCGTTTCAACTTCCATTACAAAGGCCCCACTTGCTTTGGCCGCCATAATTCCATGATCATTATCTTCAACAATCATACATTCTTTAGGTGTTAACCCCATTCTCTTTATGGCCTTATTATACATTTCTGGATCTGGTTTACCTCTGTTAACATCTTGATTGGAAATGTAGAAATCCATATAATCGATTAAAGATGCCTTATCAAGCATAGTTTGGACTGAATTTCGCACAGAATTAGAACAGACTGCTAGCTTATAATCCAAATTTTTTAGTCTAGAAAGTGCATATTCGTGATAAAATTTTGGTTTACATTTATGATTAACAATTTCAAGAGTATATTGTTGTTTCATTTGATTAATAAAAGTATGCAACTCTTTAGGAAGACCTCGTTCTAATGAAAGCATCTCGAGTTTTTTCTTTGTTGGCAAGCCATCAAAAGTTACCAAATGGTCATATCTTGAAATTTGCATGCCAAATAATTCAAGTGCTTGATTAAGCGCTTCATAATGCCAATCTTTAGCATCTATTAAAACGCCATCCATATCAAATATTACGGCTTTAATTTTATTCATGAAAAAAAGTTTTGGCTGTTTCGGGATAGTCTGTACAAATCATTACGTTACTAAAATTTCCAGATTTACTGTAATCTTTATAATTATTCCACTCTTTTAAGTAATCTCGTTTATGAAGGTCTGGAGAAACAATGCAGACAGATTTATTATTATTTATATGATGTGCGATAGTATCTTTTGTAATCCAGTGTTCATGAAATTCATCAATCCAAACGCCTTTAGCCTTCTCATAATACGAAGGTTTTGGTTCATACTCACTTTGTCTTGTATAAACGTTAAAACCCTTGTTTAAATAATTTAATCCATCTGGAATAGACATGTCAAAAACAAAGTAATTACTAACCTCATGCTTGTTCAATAATTCTTTTAATTTAGATTGCAATCCGTCCGACTTTATATTTAGGGCCAAAGGTAAGGTTTTGTCTATAGATTTATATATTTCTAAAAATAAATTAACGCTTATACAATCTTTGTTAGGTATATCATGAGATATTACAAGTTCACCATTAAAATCTCTAATATCAGTTTCCGTTCCAAACCCTAAATTAAAGGATCTTTCAAAGGCAATTATGGCATTTTTTTCTGATTCTTCTTTCCAATATCCACGGTGTGAAATTATCTTCATTTTTGAGGTGTATAACTTAATAATTTTATTCTTAAATAATTTCTATGTTAGCTTTAACTAATTCTAAAACTTGCTAAACGTAGCGCAGCATTTAAAATAACCAATGAATTAGAAAAGTAAAAAAAATACTTGGTATTCCCCAAATATAAAATCTTCTTGCAAATATAATGTTTCCCTAATTTAAATAATTCTTGACATTTCTTAAATTGGAAACGGTACTATACTTTTTAAAAACACCGAGCTAAACTTTTAATTGATTATCATTTTAACACAATAAAGCTTCTTTTAAACTGTCGCGCCAATGATGGATCTCAATGCCCAATTCTTTTTTAATCTTACTTTTATCTAAAACACTAAAAGACGGCCTTTTTGCCGGCGAATAATATTCTTCTTGCTTAATTGGTATCAATTTTATTTCGGTATGGCTTTCTTCAAAAATAGCTTTAGCGAAATCGTACCAACTAGCTATTCCTTCGTTACTATAATGATAAATACCGTAAGATTTTTTGTCAGAAATGATTAGCTTTATTAATACATTAGCCAAATCAGCAGCATATGTTGGAGATCCTACCTGATTGCAAACAACCTTTATCTCGTTATTTTTGGCGGCTAATTTAAGCATTGTTTTCATGAAATTGTTTCCGAATTTTGAGTACAACCATGAAGTTCTAATCACAAAATATTTTTCCAATAATTCAGAAATAGCAATTTCTCCTTTTAGTTTACTTTTTCCGTAAACATTCAATGGGTTTGGTTTATCGCTTTCGTTATAAAACGACGATTTATTACCATCGAAAACAAAATCTGTTGACAAATGAATTAGCACTACATCCTGTTTTTTGCATGCTTTAGCTAAATTTATTGGCCCTAATTCGTTTATCTTTCGAGCTAAATCGGGCTCAGATTCAGCTAAATCTACATTAGTGTATGCAGCACTATTTAAACAGTAGTCAAATTTATGTGAATCAAAAAACGAATTGACATGATTACTATTTGTAATATCTAAATCTTCTTTTGAAACAAAAATAAATTCTAATCCTAAATCATTTACTTCGTATAATTCTTTAATGGTTTTTCCTAATTGACCATTGGCACCCGTAACTAAAACTTTTTTTATCATCTGAATAGGTTTTCAAATGTTTCTAAGGTTTTGTCTTTTTCAGACACGATTATTTTTTCTTCAGGAAAATTCCAGTCAATATTTAACGTTTTATCATTGAAAATGATTCCAGATTCTGAATTCTTATCATAAAAATTATCACATTTATATGAAAAAATGGTGTTGTCTTCTAATACTATAAATCCGTGCGCAAAGCCTCTAGGAACATAAAGTTGAACTTTATTCAAACCATCCAATGTTATTGAAAAATGTTTTCCGAATGTTAGCGAATCTTTTCTTAAATCTACACATACATCCAAAACTCTCCCTTTTATAACTTGAACAAGTTTTGCTTGTGCAGCCTCTCCTTCTTGAAAATGAAGACCTCTAAGGACTCCTTTTGACGATTTTGATAAGTTGTCTTGAACAAAATGCGTTTTAATTCCTGTTTCTTTTGAAAAGACTTGCTCATTAAAGGTTTCTAAAAAGTAACCTCTGTCATCTTTGAAAACTTTAGGCATAATTACAAAGCAGCCTTTTAAATATGTTTCTTCAACTTTCATTTTATATTAGACTATTTGTTGAAGATAATCTCCATAACCACTTTTAAGCAACGGTAGAGCTAATTTTAATAATTGAGCTTTATTTATATAACCCATTTTATAAGCCACCTCCTCAATACAACCAATTTTTTGGCCTTGACGTTCCTCAATAACTTGAACGAACTGAGAAGCCTGCATTAATGAAGTGAACGTGCCTGTATCTAACCAAGCCGTTCCTTTATCTAAAATTTGAACATTTAGCTCGCCTTTATTTAAATACACCTTATTAACATCTGTGATTTCTAACTCACCACGTTTACTTGGTTTTATTGATTTAGCTATATCAACTACAGAGTTGTCGTAAAAATATATTCCAGGAACCGCAAAATTAGATTTTGGTTTTTCAGGTTTTTCTTCAATTGAAATGGCTTTACTGTTTTCGTCAAATTCGACCACACCATAGCGTTGCGGATCTTGAACATGATAAGCAAAAATAACACCGCCAATAGGGTCTATATTGTTTTGTAAAGTAACGTCTAAACCAGAACCGTAGAAAATATTATCTCCTAAAATTAAAGCCACACTATCATTTTCAATGAAACTTTCTCCAATAATAAATGCTTCTGCCAAACCTTTAGGCTCTTCTTGAACCGCATATTCAAATTTACATCCATAATCATATCCATCTCCTAAAAGGGCTTTAAAGTTGATTAAATCTTTTGAAGTTGATATAATTAGTATTTCTCTAATACCTGCAGATAAAAGAGTCGTTAGAGGATAATAAATCATGGGCTTATCGTAAACAGGCATAAGTTGTTTACTTACTACTTTTGTAAGTGGATACAATCTCGTTCCTGAGCCTCCAGCTAATATGATTCCTTTCATTATCCTTGATATTTATTTATATACCAATCTATGGTTTTTTTGATGCCTGTTTCAAAATTTTCCTGAGCCTGCCAGCCTAAATCTTTTTCTATTTTAGAAGCATCTATAGCATACCTAAAATCATGACCTGGTCTATCTTTTACAAAGGTAATTTGTTCTTTATAGGATTGTTTTTTAGGTAAGACTTTATCTAATATTTCGCATATGGCTTTTGCAATATATAAATTATTACGCTCGTTTTTACCTCCAATATTATAGGTTTCTCCTGTAACACCCTTATTGAACGCTAAATCTATTCCCTTACAATGATCTAAAACATATAACCAATCTCGGATATTTTTCCCATCACCATAAATTGGGATATTCTCACCTTTTAATGCTTTTCTAATAATAGTTGGAATTAATTTTTCGTCATGCTGTTTGGGTCCATAATTGTTCGAGCAATTCGTAGTAACAACATTCAAACCATACGTATGAAAATAGCTTCTTGCAATAAAATCTGACGATGCTTTTGAAGCACTGTAAGGGCTATTTGGTGCGTATGGGGTTTGTTCTGTAAACAGTCCTTCATCACCAAGGGTGCCATAAACCTCATCTGTTGAAATGTGTAGAAATCTGGATTTTTTATGCTCCTGTTTAACCATATGCGGTGATTCCATCCAATGGTTTTTTGCAACATCTAGTAAATTAAAAGTACCTAGAACATTTGTGTTTATAAATTCGTTAGGTGATTTTATTGAATTATCAACATGCGACTCTGCAGCGAAATGAATAACTCCAGTAAAATTATACTTTATAAATAAACTTTCAATCAAATCTCTATCACAAATATCCCCTTTTATAAACGTATAATTTTTATGATGTTTTATTTCTTCTAAATTAGAAAGCTCACCTGCATAGGTGAGCTTATCAATATTTACGATTTTAACAAGTGGGTGCTGCTCAAGAAAATAAACAATATAATTTGAGCCAATAAAACCAGCACCACCTGTTACTAGAATAGTCATTGTTATGCTTTTAACTTCTTATCTTCTTGAGATAAGTATTGTCCTAAACCTATTAACAAAAAGCCAATAAAAGTTATAGTAAATAACACTATTGGTAACACAAATTTCTTTTTGTCGGTCCATTCAGAAATATCATAACCGGCATCCGGAAAATCAGCAATAACGTTAACAATATTACTTTGAATTACAACGTCTTCTTGAATTTGTCTACGTTGTCTATCTATCACTGAAATCTTGTTAATTAATTCAGATTCATCGACAAGTAAAGAGGTTTGATCTTCACTGTTAGCCATAAAAAAATTCGTTCCAGAACCAACAACAGCTTCTTTTTTAGATTCGCGATCTCTAATATTCAAATATATATCCATTAAAGAATCAATTTTCTTCTGTTCGGCTATTAACGATAATTCCTGTGCCTCAAAATTCTTTAAGGTTACGTTTTTTAAATTTATTAAATAATCATTATCTGTTATTGCTTGAATGAATTTCCCTTTAAGTTTTCCAAAAATAAAGCGATCGGTTGATTCTACTCCAATTTTATGGCGATTAAAGCTATAGTAATCTATAGAACTCGTGAATGTATCATAGGTATACTCCTCTCTTGCAATAGAATCTAATCCTTCTTTAAACTCAACAAACATCTGCATTTTTTCATTCTCATCTATATCTGGTTCTATATAAAACCCTTTTAGTTTAGCTGCATCGGAAACTGGTATATTTAATTTTCTAGCCAATTCTAATGAGTCTTTATCTTTTTTGGCTAATTGATGAAGATATTTCATGTTTTCATATACCTGATGAGAAGAACTAAAATTAGTTTCTATAAACACATTCGCTCCATATTTATCCTCACTTAAATAATCAATAACAAAACCTAATACAAGTCCTAAAACGATTGCTAAAGCGTACCATTTTAATCGTTGAAAAACATGGATTAAAAACAATAATATAACTCTAAATATACCTTTAAAAATTGATGCTATAAAATCATATAATCGTTGAAACAAATTCCCTATTAGTTTGAACAATTGTCCTAAATCTACTTCTTCAGATTGGGATTTTTCTTGTAAATTTTTACTCATGATATAATTTAATTAAATATTTGTTCTAAAATAGTTCTTGTTATTAAATATGTTGGTTTCACGCCTGAAGTCCCCAAACCTCCTGATGCTAAAGTTGCGCCTGTTTTTAATGGATTATCACTAGCATAATAAGCATATCTTACTTTTACATCTGGTTTTATACTGCCTCGAACTTTTGAAGCCGCTTGGATTGCTTTTTGGTAATGTGCACCTTCCATTTCTAATCCAATCACCTGCCATGTGGAATTATAAAAGAATTTTAATATATCCTTATTTTGTAAAGAGGTTCCTAAAACTGTAATCATTGAACCTTTACATATATTTATGCCATGACCTTCTAAATCTTCCTTTTTTAATTCATTCTCAAAAGGATAATTGTCGGCAGTGCCTTCAAAAATATGAGCTGAAGGTATCATTATATCTCCTTTATCGCCTTCTAAAATACCGGCTTTTCCCATAATGGATATAGACTCTACATTAAGATGGTGTTTTTTTCCTTTTTGTTTATAAGGCTTTAGTAACTCATCTATGGTTTCGTAAGCTTGCTCACCAAAAGCATAATCCATGACTAATATAACAGGTTTATTTTGTTTTATACTAGTCTGAGAAATTTTAATATCCATTTTAGAAATGTCCAATTTAGTCGTATCAAATATTTGAACATCTATATTCGTCCCAGAAGTATCTTCTATATAAATCATGCCTTTTTGCAACGCTTCTTTTGTTACTTTATTGCGCAATAATTTATTTTCATTTTTACTTAAAGATTGATAGACCGTAAAAATGTCTTGTTTATGTGAATTAGGCTTTAGCGCATTAAAAGCGTACAGCGTATTCATAACACTATGCATATTAGCACTTATGATATGAATTGGTCTTTCTAATAAATCATTTTTAAAAAGTGTGTCTTTGATTTCGTCAGCCCAAATTTCCCCATGGATATGATGCCCAATTCGTTCTCTTAAAACAGGGCTAAATGTAATTGTGCGTTTGTTATTATTTATTAATTCTTCTATGGCCAATTTACCCAACCAATAAACTATATGTAATAACCTTTCAGGTTGTGAAGGTTTAGCAAACGCCTTATAAACCGTACTTAACTCATTAAACGTTCTCCCTAAAATATTAGCTGTGTGAGTAATAGCTACCTCTCTTTCTTCTTGAGTAAGCTTCTTTTTAGATAAAACTGCCTTTTCTAATTTAATCCAGTCTCTGGTGGTGGATCCTTGCTCGTCAATTAATACACGTTTACTTATTTTATGCGATTCAATAAAAAGAAAAGTTAAGTGGGTAAGAATATCATAAATTTCAGAACGCCCTCTGGTAATCTCAATATTCATTTGTTCGTTGTCAATCCTATAACAGTTTCGACGGCGTTTCTCTGGAATTATAGGTTTGAAGTGCGATTCTGAATAGCCTTCATCACTTGTTAAGTTAATAAACGTGCATTCTTCTATACCTTGTGGCAATCTATCTATAACATAAATTAAGCCTTCTAGTTCTGCTTTTTCATCTCCAATAGAACCGTAAATTTCTGGTCTTAAAAGTAATAATGCATTTCGTAGTGTTTCACCAGAAATACCCATTGGTTTGTAGAAACCTCTATTAAATAAATGGCGCATAGTAACGTACATTCTTTCAATAGCGTTTGAGCTTTCTTGAGCTCTAGTTCTTTCATGATGCTTTTTACGACTCATAGTTTGGTTTGGTTGTGGCAAATATACTACTATTTTGATTTAATTTAACCGAAGTAAATCGAGGAAAACAATAATGTGATTTTAGTGGTCTAACTTATTTATTTAGGTACCATTGATAAAGTTTTTCAACCCCTTCTTCTATTTCTATTTTATATTGCCAGCCCATGTTATTTATTTTTGATACATCTGTTAGTTTTCTAGGTGTACCATCGGGTTTATCGTGATTAAATACTAACTCGCCTTTATACCCTACAGTATCTTTAATTATTTCAGCAAGTCTTTTAATAGAAATATCTTTTCCTGTGCCAATGTTTATGTGTGTATTAAGTATTTCTCCATTTTTTTCAGAATAAGTGTCTTTAAAATCACAGTTTTCCATTAAAAAAACACATGCCTCACCCATCTCTTCACTCCATAAAAACTCTCTTTTGGGTTTACCTGTCCCCCAAATTTCAACGCTAGTTTCTGTAACCCCAAAAGGTAATAAGTATGTTTTGGCTTCTTTAATAGAATCAACGTTCAGGTCTTTTAACACCTCATCATATTTCGATTCAGATAATAATTTAGCCAAATGAATTTTTCTAATTAATGCAGGTAGCACATGCGATGTTTCTAAATCAAAATTATCGTTAGGACCATAAAGATTAGTTGGCATAACAGAAATGAAATTTGTGCCATATTGTAAATTATAGCTCTCGCACATTTTAATCCCTGCAATTTTTGCAATCGCATAAGGTTCATTGGTATACTCAAGTGGCCCTGTTAACAAACTATTCTCTTTCATAGGCTGAGACGCGTTTTTAGGGTAAATACAGGTGCTCCCTAAAAACAATAATTTTTTAACGTTATTTAAATAACATTGGTGAATAACATTGTTCTGTACCATTAAATTCTCATAAATAAAATCAGCTCTATACTTATTATTGGCAAGTATTCCGCCAACCTTAGCAGCTGCTAGTACAACATATTCAGGTTTTTCCTTTTCAAAAAATTTAATAACATCTTCCTGAATGAGCAAATCTAATTCCTTATGAGTTCTAGTTATTAAATTAGTATATCCTTTACTTTTTAGGTTTTTAAGAATTGTAGATCCCACAAGCCCTTTATGGCCAGCAACATATATTTTTGAATTTTTTTCCATTTCTTAATTAATTTAATATTACCATTTGACTCGAAACAATAATCTTTTAAGACTTTGCATTTAGAATAGATCAACAAAAACGTTCAACAATTTTCCTGTCATTAGACAATCTAGGTAATTTATTCTGCCCACCCAATTTCCCGACAGATTTCATATACTCTTGAAAACCTCCAGTTTTTACTTTTGTAATCTTGAGTGGCTGCAACACTTTACCTTCAATTAGATCGAAATAATAAGAGTTTTGTTTTTGAAGTGACTCGTCTATTTTTTTCGCTAAAGCCGATAGGTTGTCTGGTTCATTTTCAAATTCTATAAACCATTCGTGATATGGCAACCCCTCATTAGGATTAATTTGAGGCGCCACAGTAAATTCTGAAACTCTAATATTTGTATTTGCCGTTGCTTCTTGAATGGCTTGCTCTACCTCTTTACCTATTACGTGCTCACCAAATGCCGAAATAAAATGTTTTATCCGTCCTGATACTATAACACGATATGGTTTTGTTGATGTAAACTCTACAGTATCTCCAATATTATAAGCCCATAAACCTGCATTAGTTGAGATAATCATGACATAATTTACACCAAGCTCAACATCTTTAATGGTGATACGTTTTGGGTTGTCTTCAAAAAATTCATCTGCTTTAATAAACTCGTAAAAAATACCCGAATTTAACTGAAGTAGCATCCCTTTTTCATCCTGTTTATCTTGAAAAGCAAAAAAACCTTCACTTGCAGGATACAATTCTATACTATCTACTTTTCTGCCTATTAGATTTTCAAATTTAGCCCTGTAAGGTTCGTAATTTACACCTCCAAATATAAATAAGTTGAAGTTTTTAAATACATCACCTACTTTTTTTCCTGTTTTCTGTTGAATTTTTTCAAAATACATTTGAACCCAAGAAGGGATTCCAGAAATAACTGTCATGTTTTCGGGTAAAGTTTCTTCAACTATTTTATCAACCTTTGTTTCCCAATCTTCAATACAGTTAGTCTCCCAAGAAGGCAACCTGTTTTTTTGCAAATATTTAGGCACATAATGGGCTACTATACCTGATAAACGCCCTAGCTGAATGCCGTTTTGCTCTTTTAAAATAGGACTTCCTTGTAAAAAAATCATTTTCCCATCTACAAATTTGGCGTTTCCAGTTTCATGAATATACATCAAAATAGCGTTTCTTGCTGCTTCAATATGCGATGGCATACTCTCTTTTGTGATTGGAATATATTTCGATCCTGAGGTTGTACCGGATGTTTTGGCAAAATAAATTGGTTTTCCTTTCCAAAGAATATCTTCTTCACCAGCAACTACTTTTTCAACATAAGGCTTTAAGTCTTCGTAATCTCTTATTGGAACACGTTTTACAAAATCCTCATGATTATTAATACTTACAAAATCATGATCTTTTCCGAATTGTGTTTGTGTAGCCTCAGAAATTAAATCTTGAAATACGCGATTCTGAGTTTCATTTGGATGCGTTGCCCATTTTTGGATCTTTTTATAAATACGTTTTGCAAAAGGTTTTGCCAATGCAGACTTTAATGAAATCATATCTATTTAAAATCTATAAAATTAGTTGGGTTAATGGGATAACCATCATTCCAAAGTTCAAAATGCAAATGTGGTCCTGTTGAAAGTTCGCCAGTATCTCCTGCCGTTGCAATTACTTCTCCTGCTTTAACTAAATCACCTTGACTTTTTGTTAAGGATGCATTATGCTTGTAAACCGAAATTAAACCATAACTATGCTCTAGAATGATTACGTAACCTGTGCTAGCGGTCCATTCTGCAAAAACCACAATGCCATCGGCAGTTGCTTTTATTGGTGTATCTTTTGCTAATACAATATCTACTGCATAGTGCTTTTCTTTTGCATTGTATGGTTCACTTATAGTGCCATTTACAGGCGGAAATAAAACAAAATTAGTGGCTGAGGTTGCCGATTCAAACAAGTTATATTTATCCTCTTTATTTACTTTTTCACGAAGGAGTGAATCCTCGGCAATGGGCGTTAAATCTACTTCGCTAGCTTCTAGTTTTACAGCCTGAACAATTGAGTCTTTATTAAAGTTTATCGCATTTAAATCGCCTGTTAACACTTTTTTAATAGACTCATAATATCGATCGTTCATAGCTATAACACGTTGCAAAGAATCCGTTTTATAACTTAATTCCGTAGCTTTCTTTTTTAGGGCTGTAGAAGAATATCCAGGGATATATTCTCTTAGCGGAGTAAATGCAATAAGCAAGTAAGTTAATGTGATAAAAAAAATAGCAACCAAAGAGCTCATCACAAAGACATTGAGTCGCGTTAATTTAAACGACAAACGTTCTTCAAAAGTATTTTCGTTAAGTATCATCAATCGATACTTATCGAGTAATTTTCGCTTTATCTTTTTGGGTTTCTTTTTCTTGTTTGCCATGTTGAAACAAAAATAAATAGAATTTATTTAATATTATTGGTTTTAACCAAGAGTGTTTTTTATTCTCTTAGGCTATATTCTGATATATAGAATATGCTAAAGTTATGCATAAAACGATTTTATTTAACTTTAATTATTAACTTTGCTTTTTAAAATCATTATTATGAATTTACTTATGATACCCTTAGCTATCGGGCCTTGGCAAATAGCATTAATAGTTGTGGTTGTTTTACTGTTATTTGGAGGTAAAAAAATACCAGAATTGATGCGTGGATTGGGCAGTGGAATTAAAGAATTTAAAGACGCTAGCAAAGAAGAAGAAACTTCAGAAGATAAAAAAGATTAAACTAAATTTCCTGATAGAAAAAAACCAGCTCATTGAGCTGGTTTTCTTTTTATAATGTCTTCTTTATCTATTCAATTTTTGCTGATTTAATTATAGCTTCAAGTTCCAGCATATAATTTCGTTTTTCAACCGATGGTGCAAAGGCAAAACCTTCAATAACTACCCAACGCTTGTTTATTTTATCTTCAATGGCATAATTTATAAAAGGCCCTCCCATAAACGCATTTTTAACATCCCAAATACCTTTAGTTTCTAGGGTTGGTTTATTATCAATAATGGTTTCTCCGTGAAAAGGTGTATACGCATTTTCGGTAATAAGATAGGAGCCTTCCACGGGGCCTTCAATATGTTCTTTACCAATAGAATCTCTAATTTTTATAATTTGATTTACAACACTGTCATTTCTTATAATCGCGTCATATGGCAATTCATATATCATCAAATTATTTGTTCCAGTGGTTATATCTTTTCTAATCCAGAAGAAATTATCTGTTTCTATGGCAATGCGATAAATAGATGCAAACTGAATGGTTAACCCTAGTTTTTCCTTAATGGCAGTAAAACGATGAGGTGATTTAGACATTTGCCTGAGTCTTTCGGCTAATTCTTCATTTCTAAAAGTGTCTATAATTTTGTCTTCATTTGCCTTTAAAACTTCGATAATTTCTTCTTTGGTTTTTCCAAAAACCGTAATTACTTTCTGAGGTTTGGCATATACGTCTTCGGCAATGTTCATACCCGCTTCTTTATTGGTTTCAATTTTTAGAACCGTTCTGTTTTTAGTAACAAAACCAGAAAAAACAGCTGGTGGAATTTGACTAATAGTAAATGTTGGCTCGTCTTGTGGTAAACCGTAAATTGGTTTTGCCAAAACATTTCTTATCGCATCTCCAACACGGCCATCCCATAACTCATTTTCGGCAACAACCGAAACGTTATTGATGGCACCAGAGGCGTCCGGAAGAAATTTTTCGTTACTTGATTTTTTATCTCCACAAGAAGTGAAAAGGGTAACTGTAAATACTAAATAAAGAAGATTTCGCATAATATTTTTTAAATTTTAAAGCGTTTTAACCTTTAGATATTTTAAGTTTCATACCTGGTTTTAATTTACTACCACTAATACCATTCCAATCTTTAATGTTTTGGATAGAAACTCCAGGAAATTTTTGAGAAATACTCCAAAGCGAATCTCCGCTTTGTACAATATAGGTTACTACTTCTCCTGCTATAGGTTTTGGTTTTGTTGTCGATTTTGTAGAAACTGGCTTGTTTACAACTGGCTTTCTTGGATAAATAGTTAATCTTTGACCGATACTTAAATTGTTACTTCTTAGTCCGTTCCATCTTTTAATATCGCTCACTCTAACCGAATACATTCTAGAAATTTTCCCCAAATAATCACCAGATTTTACTCTATAAGTAACTTTATCGTTCGCATTAAAAAACTGCGGTAAAGGCTTTTCCCGTTTATCAAATTCCGCTTTGGCATAAGCATAAATTTGTTCCTCGTTATTTACAAACTCTCCTATCACATCAATTGGTAATCTGAGGGTGTAATTTTCGTCTTTAACAAAAGGAATAATATCTAATTTATATGACGGGTTTAAAAACTGAAGTTTCTCAATGGGCGTTCCGGTAAGTTCTGAAACTTGGTCGAGGGTTATCATCTGTTTAACTCTAACCGTATCTGTTTCAAAATAAGCCAATTCTGGTTTGTATTTCTTAAACCCATGCTCTTCGGCATATTCAAAAATGTACATATGCGCTAAAAAGGCTGGTAAATAACCTGCTGTTTCACGCGGAAGGTTATGCCTAATATTCCAATAATTTTGATAACCTCCAGAACGACGAATCGCTTTTGAAACATTTCCTGGTCCAGAATTGTATGCTGCCAAAGCCAAATCCCAATCGCCAAATATTTTATATAATCGCGCCAAATATTTTGCAGCTGCTTCGGTAGATTTTATAGGGTCGCTTCGCTCATCAACATAACTGCTTACATCTAATCCGTACATTTTACCCGTACTAAACATAAACTGCCAAATACCTGTTGCACCAACTCTAGATTTTGCTCGTGGCTTTAAAGCAGACTCCACAATGGCTAAATATTTTACTTCTAAAGGGATGTCATAAAGATCTAATTCCCTTTCGAACATTGGGAAATAAAAGGCACTTAATGTGATGAGTTTTTGAATGGAGTTACGCCTATTTTTTAAATATCCTTTTATGACACTTTCTAATGAAGGATTGTATTCTACATTAAAGGGTGTTCTAGCATCAAGCTCTTTTAGGCGAGCCTTGAGTACATCGGTTGGTAATTCTGGATAATCAACAGATTTATAATCTAGATTTTGTACCGAATTATAAATGGTATCAAATAAATTATTGCTATAGAGTTCTTCGTACCACTTGTCATCAAGTTGGGCAGCAAACTCGTTATCTTTTAAATTATTTATTGATGTGCTGTCAACCTCTGCTTCAATTACTTTATTAACAACTGGGTTGTCTTGAATTTCAGCGTTTTTTACTGGAACATTTTGGACCAGAATAGTGTCTTTGATTTTATTGCTTGAAGGAATAGAATCTAGGGCTTGCGAAAAGCAAATCCCTGTATTTATGAAGCATACTATTATAAAAAATCGAAAAGCCATAATATCTATTCCGTTAATGAATGATGTTATGGCTAAATTCGTATTTTTAAAGGTAATTTGAAAACTTATTTCAAATTATTCTAGAATGGCTGCAATTCCAGGAAGTGTTTTTCCTTCTAAACTTTCTAACATAGCACCACCTCCGGTACTTACGTAACTTACTTTATCTTCAAAACCAAATTGCTTAACGGCAGCAACAGAATCACCTCCTCCAACTAATGAAAAGGCTCCTTTTTTAGTAGCTTCAGCAATAGAATTTCCAAGTTCAATGGTGCCATTGGCAAATTTTTCCATTTCAAAAACACCTAAAGGACCATTCCATAATATGGTTTTAGATTGCATTACCACATCGTGAAACAAAGCAATAGATTTTGGTCCAGCATCAACACCTTCCCATCCGTCTGGAATTTCATTAATATCTACAGTTTGCGTATTGGCATCGTTACTAAAAGCATCGGCAGCAACCGTATCAACAGGAATATGAACTTGTACATTTTTAGCTTTTGCTTGCTTTAAAATTTCTAAAGCCAAAGGCATTTTATCGTCTTCACAAATAGAATTTCCTATTTTTCCGCCTTGTGCTTTTACAAACGTAAATGCCATACCACCACCAATAATCAAGTGGTCTACTTTATCTAATATATTTTCAATAATAGTGATTTTTGAAGACACTTTAGCACCACCAAGAATAGCTAAAACAGGTTTTTCGCCCGTTTTCATTACTTTATTAATGCTTTCAATTTCTTGAGCTAATAAATTTCCGAAGCACTTTTTGCCTTCAAAAAATTGAGCAACAATAGTTGTAGAGGCATGTGCTCTATGCGCTGTGCCAAAGGCATCGTTTACGTATATATCTCCTAATTTTGATAATTTTTCGGCAAACCCAACATCGCCTGCAGTTTCTTCTTTGTAGAAACGTAAGTTTTCTAATAATAAAATTTGTCCTGGTTCTAAACTAGCAGCGGCAGCTTCAACTTCGTCGCCAATACAATCGTTCACCGTTTTTACTTCAACGCCTAAAATATCTTCCACTTTATTGGCAATATGTTTTAATGAAAACTCATCTTGAAATCCTTTTGGTCGACCTAAATGAGACATTAAAATACAGCTTCCGCCATCTTCTAAAATTTTTATAATAGTAGGTTTGGCAGATACAATTCTTGTAGCATCTGTAACTTCAAATTTTTCATTTAAAGGCACGTTAAAATCTACTCGAATTAATGCTTTTTTATTTTCGAAATTAAAATCGTTAAGCGTTTTCATTTATCTATATGTTTTTGTTTCTTAGTATTTTGAACAACAAATGTAACTAAATATAGAGGGATAAAAAATGACTTTTTTCACGAAAACGATGTAGCTTGAAAGAAATATTTAATTTTCTTGAAAAACGCGATTTTGCGTTAGGGATTGAGGTATTGTTGAAGCTCTCCCGATTTTTTTATCGGGAAGCGACTACCGAAAGCCCGACCCTTGTGGTAACGCCCTAATAATATTTTATATCTCAATTACTGTATTTTTGGTGCTTTGCATCTAATAAAATTGATTTACTTTTGTTTTATGCTTTTTGAAGACATATTAGGTCAAGACCACATAAAAAAACACCTTACGCAAAGTGTAGATAATGGCAGAATACCGCATGCTCAACTATTTGTTGGCAATGAAGGTTCTGGCACTTTACCTTTGGCTTTGGCTTATGCACAATATATTTTATGTGCGAATTCCGGCGGTGAAAATAATACAGGAAATCAAGCTTGTAACTTGAAGTTTCAAAATTTTTCGCACCCAGATTTGCATTTTGCTTTCCCTGTGACTACTAGCGATAAAGTGAAAAGCAAACCGGTTTCTAGTTTTTATCTTGAAGAATGGCGCCAACTTTTAAAAGAACAACCTTATGGTAACTTATTTGATTGGTACAAATTGCTTGGGGTTGATAATAAACAGGGGCAAATTGGGGTTGATGAGGCTTACGAAATTGTAAAATCGCTTTCGCTGAAAGCTTACGAAGGCGGTTATAAAGTGATGCTGATTTGGATGGCAGAAAAAATGAATACGGCCTGCGCCAATAAACTGCTAAAACTAATAGAAGAACCGCCTAATAAAACGATATTTTTGTTAATCGCTGAAGATGAAGAATCGATTATTAGCACGATTAGATCGCGTTGCCAGATTTTACATTTTCCGCCTTTAGCTGAAGATGTGATTAAAAATGCGCTAGTAAAACAGTATAATATTGAAATGGGTGTTGCTACAAAAATTGCACATCAATCTAACGGAAATTATAACAAGGCTTGCGATTTGGTGTATCAAGATTCTGAAGATACCCAGTTTGAAACTTGGTTTGTTTTCTGGATTAGAAGCGCTTTTAAAGCCAAAGGTAATAAAGCAGCAATTCACGATTTAATTTCTTGGAGTGAAGATATTGCTAAAACAGGAAGAGAAACCCAAAAACAATTTCTTAATTTTTGTTTAGATTTTTTTCGTCAGGCATTGCTATTGAATTATAATGCTACCGACTTAGTTTACCTTGAACCACAGACTGAAAAATTTAAACTTGAAAATTTTGCCCCTTTCATCCATGGGAACAATATTATGGATATAAGCAACGAATTGCAAGATGCTATTTACCATATAGAGCGTAACGGGAATTCTAAAATTATATTGACAGATTTGTCGATTAAATTAACACGACTACTTCATAAAAAAGCAGCCTAATGAGTGCTGCTCCTGTAACATGGTTTGTTATTATTAACCCAACTTCGGGCAATGGTTTGAGCCGGAAAAAATGGCCAAACATTAAAGCGCTGTTTAAAAAATATGAATTTAACTTTCAATTTG
The DNA here is from genome assembly GCF_900141715.1 of Algibacter luteus. Taxonomy (GTDB): domain Bacteria; phylum Bacteroidota; class Bacteroidia; order Flavobacteriales; family Flavobacteriaceae; genus Arenitalea; species Arenitalea lutea. Next base: position 188,750 of record NZ_FQYK01000003.1, read on the forward strand.
AATTTACAAAATACCCGAAACACAGTACTGAACTTTTACATCAAGCTTTAATACAAAACATAAAGCATTTTATTTGTGTTGGTGGTGATGGGACTTTACATAATATGGTAAATGCTATTATGACTCAAAATCTCATACCAACAGCAGAGATTAAAGTTGGAGTTATTCCTATTGGAACTGGCAACGATTGGGTGAAAACACATAACATACCAAAAGATTTTGAAAGCTGCATTCAAATTATAAAAAATGGCCAATTGAAGACCCAAGATGTTGGTAAAATTGTAATATGTAACAACTCAAATAAACCCATTTTTTTTATTAATCTAGCCGGTATTGGTTTTGACGGATTTGTTGTAAGTAAAGTTCATAAATTTAAACACCTTGGAGCTATTGCTTATTTATACGGAACTATAATAAGTTTATTTAGGTTTAAGAATTTTAAGGCTAAAGTTGTTTCCAAATCTGAAACGATTTCTGGAGAAACTTTAATGATTCTTATCGGTTTGTGCCAGTATTCTGGTGGAGGTATGCAACTTACAGAAAGTGCAAATCCGTTTGATGGATTATTAGATATTTCGGTCGCTAGGAATTTAAGAAAGTTAGAAATTGTGAGTAATCTTTCTAAATTATTTAATGGAAATATTACCAAACACTACAAAGTGAAAACGTTTAAAACAGAAGTTTTAACTGTTGAAATTGATCAAATAAAGGAGCCATTAATACAAGCTGATGGTGAACTTGTGGGTTCTGGTGGTTTTGAAGCCTTTATTATACCAAAAGCGTTTTCTTTTTACGCGTAAATGATATAATTATACCTCTTGTTTTAAATTTTTAAAAAACAATTTAGAAATTGGAATAAACATTAAACCGCATAACATAATAATTAAAAATGCCTTTTGTAAACCAAACGCGTGCGATAAATAACCGATTAAAGGTGGCCCAATAAACATCCCCACAATAGAGTAAGTGCCAACTATTGAAATAGCCATTCCTGGAGAATATTTTTGAGATTTACCTGCCAACATATAAGTCATAGGGAAAATAGGAGAAACACCTATACCAACCAAACAAAAACCTATTAATGCTGTCCAGAATTGAGGTAACAACACCGCAGATAATATACCTGTGGCTATTAAAATACTACTGAATATGTACATTTTTGACATTCCCAATCTATCCAATAATCTATCTATAAAAAATCTAGAGATCGCCATACAAATCATAAACAATAAATACCCATAAGTAAAGACATCTTCTTTAACGACTTCTTTAAAATAAATTCCGCTCCAATCAAACATACCGCCTTCACATATGGAAGCAAAAAATATAAGCATACCTAAGTATAAAATAAAGGTGTCTGGCTTCCCAAAAATTAGTTTGTTTCCTGTAACAGACTTATCGTTAGTAAGTAAATTCTGATAAATTGCTATAGAGCCTAAAATGGTTATTACTGCTATTATTGAAAAATGTGTTCCCATAGAAACCTCAGCTTTTACCATTAGAGTAGAAAACAATACACCAAAAACACCACCGATGCTCCATAAACCATGAAATGAGCCAATTATCTTTTTATGATATGTCTTTTGAAGTGTTATAGACTGAGCATTCATAGCTACATTTAACACACGCATAAAAATTGAAAATGAAGCTAATAATACCATTAATAAAAGCGTCGTGTTTACATAAGATATGCCTATTAACGATAAGGCAAAAAAGATAAATGCAATTACCAACGGATCTCGACTATCAAATTTAGAAACTAACCAACCTGAAGCAACGGTTCCTATTAAAGCGCTAATGGGCATAACTAATAATATGGTACCTAATTGCGCGTCATTAAGCCCAAAATTATCTTTTATAGTAGGAATTCTCGATGCCCAAGTAGCAAAACACAATCCGGACAAAAAGAAATAGGTGCTTAAGGCAACGCGCTGTAGTTTGTTAGTTTCCATGAATACATTTAAGCTGTAAAAATAATACTATTTTATTCCTTAAAAGACACAAAAAAACTGGCTAATTAGCCAGTTTTTAAATTCTAAAATTTTGTTTTTACTTTTTATAACTAGCGTTTAAAGCATCTGATATCGTCTGTGTTAAATCGCTTGCTTCATTTCCGTACATCACCGTGGCTGCCGCATCACTTGTTCCCAGAATGTAGTCGTAGCCATTAGTTTTTCCGTAGTCTTTTACAAAATCTTTCACATGTACAATCACCGAATCAATTTCTGTTTGAAAAGATTGATTTAATTGCTGTTGTTCCATTTGCATTTGTTGTTGCAACTGTTGTTGTTTTTGTTGTAAACCTAACATCAACTCTTCAGCCTTCTTTCTATTACTTCTCGCCAATCTTTGCGCTTCGGCTTGTCCTTTTTGTGCTTCAGCTTGAAATGCCTGGCTTATACTATCGGCTCTTTTTCCAAAAGCTTCTTGCTTAACTTGAAAATTAGCTTCAACATCTTTTTTCTCTTGGAAATCGTTAATTACTGTTCCGTTATCTATAAAACCAATTTTATTTGGTTTTTGACAAGACGCTAAAACCAACATTGCTAAAGCGACATAAACTACGTTTTTCATTTTTTTATATTTAATAATTAATCTTTGGTATTCAAAATATATAATCCGCACAAATGTAATAAAGTATGGTAAATACAAAACTTAATTTTGACTGAATTTAACTTATAACTAACATTTATTAAGTATTTTTTTAAAATAAGAATTATCTATTAAAAATAAACTCAAATAAAGCGTTCTAAAGCGCTTTTAGAAATCTAGCTAGTATTTATACGTTTTAGTTAAAGAAAAAAGACTAGGCTTTCTAAGAATTGATTTTAGCTGTTTTTGATGACATAAATTAATGAAGAAGCTTCTTTGCTACTTAATGCTGTAAAATTAGACAGCAATCCTACCCATATTCCCTTAATAGGATTCATAGCTCCAGATTTATATTTTTCTGAAAGCATGCTCACATAAAATGAATCAAACCACATGGGTTTAACTTTTACAACCTTAAATTTAAAACTGGAAATTAATTTTGAAACAGAATCTTTATTAAAATGCCAAAGGTGTCGAGGCACATCGTAAGCAGCCCAAAATTCTTTATAAAATTTGGCGTCATAACTTTTATAATTTGGAACCGCAATAATTAAAGTGCCGTTTGGTTTTAAAAGTTTTTTAAAAACTGCCATATGATCTTCTAAGTTTGGTAAATGCTCTAGCACATGCCAAAGTGTAATCACATCAAAACTGGAAGCTTGAAATTTTAAAAGTTGCTCGATTTCAAAAACAGCATTGTTTGTTTTTTTATTGGCAATTTCTCGAGCTTGTACATTAGGTTCTATTCCTGAGACTTGCCATTTGTTTTTTAATGCCGTTTGCAAAAAATCTCCTGTTCCGCATCCAACGTCTAATAGTGTTTTGCTTTCAGATGAAAAAGAATTAATTAAGTTCAATTTCTTTTTAAGGGATAAACTTCTAACCAAATGATATACTTTTTCGAATAGATTTCTTTTGGAATCTGTATGCGAAATATAGTCTTGACTTTTATAATATTCAGATAATTTATCAGAAGATGGTTGTGGTTTGGTTTCAAGAAATCCGTATTCTGAATTCTCAACTAATTCGAATTCCTCTCCTGAAACGGAGTGATCTTTTACTATTAAATGAATATGATTTATGTGTTGTTTTGTCACAAATTTTAAATAGAGGTTAGCTTTTAAAAAAGATATTTACACTAGATTTAAGGTGAAAAAAAATGTGTTCCACGTGGAACGTTTCAAAATTATCTTCCCATATAAACCAATAAAACAGAAATATCGTTAGGAGAAACACCACTAATTCTTGATGCTTGAGAAACAGTTGTAGGTTGTATTTTTTTCAATTTCTCACGCGCTTCATAACTCATCGATTTTATTTGAGAGTAATCAAAGTTAGCTGGAATTTTTACATACTCCAATCTTGATAATTTATCTGCATTATTTTTTTCTTTGGCGATATAACCAGAATATTTTACTTGAATTTCGGTCTGCTCTATTACTTCTCTGTCTAGATTATTTTCTTGAATATAGGCTTCAACACTTTGAACCTTTCTAACATCATCCATTTCAATATTAGGTCTAGAAAACACTTTAAAAAGTTTTCCCGATTGATTAACTGGTGCCGAATTTTTAGATTCTAAAATCGGATTAATCTCTTCTGGTTTTACACTTTGAGTTTCAAAAAAACTTACGAATCTTTCAGCCGCTTCGTGTTTTTCTTCCATGCGCTTCAAACGCTTTTCTGAGGCTAAACCTAACTCATAACCTTTAGGAGTTAGTCTTAAATCTGCATTATCCTGACGAAGCAAAGTTCTGTACTCTGCTCTAGATGTAAACATTCGATAAGGCTCTTCTGTACCTTTCGTAATTAAATCGTCTATTAATACTCCAATATAAGCTTCGTCTCTTTTTAAGGTAAACGCTTCTTTTTCCTGAACTTTTAAACTCGCATTTATTCCAGCCATTAAACCTTGCGACGCGGCTTCTTCGTAACCAGTGGTTCCATTAATCTGACCTGCAAAATACAAGCCCTCTACAAGTTTAGTTTCAAGAGTATGTTTTAATTGAGTAGGTGGAAAATAATCATATTCAATAGCATAACCTGGTCTGAAAAACTTCACATTCTCAAAACCAACTACCGAACGTAAAGCTTTAAACTGAACATCTTCTGGCAACGAAGTTGAAAAACCATTTACATAAACTTCGCATGTATTCCAACCTTCTGGTTCGATAAATAATTGATGTCTATCCTTATCAGCAAAACGATTTATTTTGTCTTCTATAGAAGGACAATATCGAGGACCTAAACTTTTTATCCTACCATTAAACATAGGTGATCTATCAAAACCTTCACGTAATAAATCATGCACTTGTTCACTTGTGTAAGTCATATAACAAGACCGCTGATTTACTAATGGTTTTGTAATATCTAAATAGGAAAATTTCTCAGGATTTTCATCCCCAGGTTGTTCCGTCATTTTTGTAAAATCGAGAGATCTGCCATCAACACGAGGAGGTGTTCCCGTTTTCATTCTTCCCGATTCAAAACCTAATTCAACTAACTGCTCTGTAATTCCAGTTGCTGCTTTTTCCCCAGCTCGTCCTCCACCAAAATTTTTATCACCTATATGAATTAATCCGTTTAAAAAAGTACCGTTAGTTAGTACAACAGATTTTCCTTTTATTTCAACTCCTAAAGATGTTTTAACACCAACCACTTTATGATTCTCAACCAACAACCCCGAAACCATTTCTTGATAGAAATCAAGATTAGGCGTACCTTCTAATAGTAACCTCCAATCTTCAGCAAAACGCATTCTGTCACTCTGAACTCTCGGACTCCACATAGCGGGTCCTTTAGATTTGTTTAGCATTTTAAATTGAATTGCTGAAGTATCAGAAACAATTCCACTGTAACCACCAAGAGCATCAATTTCACGCACAATTTGCCCTTTAGCAATGCCACCCATAGCAGGATTACAAGACATTTGTGCAATGTTTTGTAAATTCATGGTAACTAGCAACGTTTTGCTTCCCATATTTGCAGCAGCAGCAGCAGCTTCACTTCCTGCGTGTCCTGCGCCAACAACTATAACATCATAAAGCTCGTTAAACATAATTCTATAATTCAATTTACATGTTCCACGTGGAACATGTCGCTAATTTAAGTTTGCAAATATACGTTGAAATCTTTAATTATTAATACGTTGCGCCAAGTAGAAGTTTTCTTTGTTACGCATGGTTTTAGCCTCTTCAGCTGTTTTGTCTTTGTAGCCACAATAATGCAATATACCATGAATGATAACCCGGTGTAGCTCATCAATAAATTCAACACCGAAATCTATAGCGTTTTCCTTCACCCGTTCAACAGAAATAAACACATCTCCCTGTATTATTTTTCCTATAGAATAATCAAAACTAATAATATCTGTTAACGTATCATGCTTAAGAAATTCTACATTCAATTTGTGAAGATAGTCATCATCACAAAACACATAATTGACTTCTTCTAATTTAAATCCTTCAGCAGAAATTGTTTCTATTACCCATTTGGTAACTTCCTCTTCTGATTCCAAAATAAAATCAGTCTCGTAATTGAAATTAATCATTAGCGTTTTTAAAATACTCTTGAACTTTCTTTTTATAAACTTGCTGCAAAGGTAAAGCTTGACGATTTAAAATTTCAGTAGTTTGAAAATATTGTTTGGCTTTGGGGATCTGATTGGTAGAAGAACCGTCAAATTGCTTTCTATTTGTTTCTGATTCGCGTTTATTATCTTCTCCTTGTTGAAAGGTTGCATTTTCTAATTTTAATAACTGATGTTTCAATTCCATCATTTTTTGAAGCACTTGATTTGTAAAACCATTATTTAGTAAATCCAATTCAATATCCTCCATTTTACGAACTAGCGCATCCCCATTACCACCTAAACCTTCTTTTTCTATTTTATCCTGTAAAGCCTGTCGCAATTGCTGTTGTTGTTGATAAATTTGAAACAATAGCTCATTTTCTTCTTCACTATTGCCTTCGCCTTCGCCTCCTGATTGTTTTCCATTCTCACCTTTCTCTTTTCCTTTTTCCTTTCCGTCTTTACCAGATTTTCCATCTTTGCCTTTTTCATCTTCCTTTTCCCCTTCTCCCTCTTTTTTACCTTCACCTTCATTAGGCTTTCCCTTCTTGCCTTTTTTCATACCCTCTTCCATCATTTTATTAAGTTCTTCTTGACTCATAATAATGTCCGGTAATTGCATATCCCCATCACCTCCTTTACCAGCCGACATACTCATACTTTCCTGCATGCTATCAAGCATATTACTTAAAAAATCTGCCAAATTATTTGCTGCAGTAACCGTAAATTGTTGATTAGATATACCTTGATACAATTGGCTTTCGGCTAACAAACTCAATGCCTTATCCATGTTATAATACACTTCCGTAATTTCCTTATTAACGTGTTCTGAAAGTTTTGGTTGACGTAAAGACAATGCAAATAAACTATCATCGATGTGTTGAAAATGCTCCCGTAAATTACTCTGCTTTTTTAGGTAACCAGCATACTTATTATGATTAATCTCTATGCTTTTAAAACGCTCCATTAATGCTTCCTGATCAAAAGAAAATAGCACTAAATTGTCAAGTATTTGACGCAGCATATCCATATCTTCTTGTATCTGCTCTCCTCCACTAGCTTGCATCATGCTTTGCATTTGCTGACTCATTTGCTTCATCTTTTGAGCTGCCTTCTTCTGACTCTTTTGGGCATTCTTTGTATTCTGATTTTCTTGAGTATTTTCAGGTTTTTGGTTTTCTTCAGAGTTTTGTTCCTCCTCTTTCTTCTGTAATTCTTCCGAAGCTTTTTGCTGTTCCTTTTTTACTTCATTTTCATCCAACTTATCTCTAGGGATATCTATTGGCTTTTTTAAACTTTCACTTTCTTGCTCTAATTCTTCTAATTGCTTTACAAGGTCTTCAAATTGTTTATTTAAATCATCTTGTTTTTCTTTGGTGTTTTCTTCCTCATTCTCACGCGACAGTTTTTCTTGTTCGTCTGCTAACTTATCTAAATCGTCTCCTAGTTTTTCTAATTTCTTTTCAACGTAAAAGCGCTTCGTAAGTTCTAATAACTGTTCTAAACTTCGCTTCTTATTTTTATTCTGTTTTGCTAAATCGTCGAGTTTTTTTACCAACTCTTCATTATTTATTTTTTCTTGTAACTTCTTAATCTCATCCAAAAGTTTTTCATCCTTCTTTAATTGCTCCTCATTATCTTTTAAACGCTCTTTTAAATCTTCTTTAAACTGATCTTGCTCTGGATTTTCTTTTTGAAACTCCTCCAAATTATCCTTCAATTTTCTATTGAAGTTTTTCATCATTTCATCTTGCTGTTGTTGGCGCTTAAAAAATGATTCTAGCTTCTTTTTATCATTGAAATTTAAACTGGTTTTCTCTTTCTGAGTCTTGGTAAGTTCTTGCAATTGTTTGTCTTGTTCATCAAACTTTTTCAAAGACTTATTTAAATCTTTAATTGTTTCGCTTTGCTCTTCTAACTTTTTCTCGGCTTCTTCACTTTCAGTACGCTTTCTATAACTAAAAACGCTACTATTGGTGCTTTTGTAGTTGTTAACTCTATCATTATCAATAATTTGAAAAAATAATTCATATGAAACCCCAGCTTTTATATCTAATTGATTTGGAAATGCACTAATAAAATCTGCTATATTAGAATTTGATAATGGAATGCCTTCATACTTCTTTTCCTTTGGCTTATCAGAAGGATAATAAACCATTTGCAACTTGCTAAACCCATAATCGTCGCTTACTTGTCCGTAAAAATATAGCGTTTGTAAATCCAAACTATCGCGCTTTACTTTTAGATCAATTTCTGGATATTCATCTTTAATAACATCAATGCTAAAAGATAAATTTTCGTAATCTTTAAGATTTTTATTGCTTGTACTTAAGGTGTAATCAAAATTAGAAAATAGTTGCTTTGTTGCTTCAAAAGTATTTCGATTTTCTGATTTAAAGCCCACAGTATCTTTGGCATAAAGAAACACTTGATCTGTTGATTTAGTTTGAAGTTGCCACCTCACAAAAGTGCCTTCAGGAACAATGGCATTTCCTGTGCTCTTTAAAACCTCATTTTTCTTTTTTGTATAACTAGGGTAATCTAAAACCATGTTGAAGCTTAGTAAAGAAGGGGTTTCAACAACATTTATTGTGTAAGGTTTAGATATGACTTCGTTTGCCAACAACTGAAAGGTTATGGCTTCTTTAGGCTGCGTAAACACATATTCAAACTCACCAGCGCTTTCTTGTTGTAAAAAATAAGTTTCATTATTATAGCTTATTTGAGCACTTTCAGGGATTATTTCGCCTGCTGTTTTCACAATAAGTTTAAAATCTTTATTCTCAATGGCATCTAAATTTTCATTCACCACAAAAAACTGAAATGGAGCCGGTGGTTCGTAAGCTGTTTTGTAATGAACAACACGTTTATAACTATCACTAAACCAATTAAAATTTCCTGTAGCAAAGGTTAGAAGCAATATAATTACCGGAATTGCAGCGTATTTTAAGTACCCTAAATTCTTTTTAAAATTAATAGCGAGTTTAAAAGGGACAGGTTTTAACTCTAAAGACTTCTGCTCTATACTGGCTAAAAGTAATTCGGATTCTGATGGTGTTTGATGTAATTGAAGTACATTTAATAATTTATCGTTCACTTCAGGAAAATGTTGCCCAATTATTTTTGAAGCCGCATGATAATCTATTCCTTTTTGAAGCTTAAATAACTTTGCTAACGGAATGAAAATAAACTTTACAAGCAAGCCAAATTCTACTCCAATAAATAGCCAAAACAGTACCGTTCTAGAGGTTGTCTTTAGCCATAAAACATGCTCAATAAATACGGTAAATAGAAAATATAGCAAACCAATAGCGAAAAATAAAATAGCGCCTTTAAGCAACTCATTAGAGTAATAGCGCCTAATAAATGCTTCTAATTTGGTTTGTATGTGCTCGAAATTACTCAACTTGCCTTATTTAACTTACTAAACTACAATTTTATTTTGTACTTCAATTTACTAACTTTACTAAAACTTCGTTAATACGTCGTTTATCAATAAAATCTAAATGAAAGATTTAAAATACTTAGCCGCTTTTACGATTCCTTTGGTTACTTTTTTTGCTATACATTTCCAAGGGGTGTTTTCATATCTAACGCCTTTTTACGGTTTTATTATAATTCCTATTTTAGAACTGGTATTTCCTATAGACAACAAAAATTTGGGTCCGGAAGAAGTGGAATCCCGAAAAAACAAAATACTATTTGATTGGTTGCTATACCTTAATCTACCTATTGTGTTTGGCTTGTTAATTTTTGCATTAGTGACTGTAACAACGAACTCTTTTGAGAGTTATGAATTTGTTGGATTAATAATTTCAATGGGTATTGTTTTAGGTGTAAACGGAATTAATGTAGCGCACGAACTTGGGCACAGACAAACCACAAACGAGCGTTTTTTAGGCAAAGCCTTATTGTTACCTGCGTTGTACATGCATTTTTATATTGAGCACAATTACGGGCATCATTTACATGCTGCGACTAAAGAAGACCCCGCAACTGCCAGGTATAACCAAAGCGTGTATTCGTATTGGGTAACCTCAATTTTTAGGCAGTACATAAGTGCTTGGAAAATCCAGAAAAAACTTCTCGTAAATAATAACTTAAGTGTCTTGTCTTTTAAAAATGATATGTTATGGTATCTTATTCTTCAGTTATTATATCTTGGTATAATTGCCTTTGCTTTTGGCCTTACAGGGTTCCTTTTTGCATTGTTTTCCGGTATCGTTGGGTTTGTATTGCTTGAAACTGTTAATTATATAGAACATTACGGGTTACTTAGAGCTAAAACTAAATCGGGCAGATACGAGCGTGTAAAAGCCATTCATTCGTGGAATTCAAACCATATAATTGGAAGAATCATTCTGTATGAATTAACCCGCCATAGCGATCATCATTATAAATCTTCTAAAAAGTATCAGATTTTAGAATGCCACGAAGAAAGTCCACAAATGCCTTACGGCTATCCAACCTCGATGGTTTTGTCTTTAGTGCCGCCTTTATGGTTTAAAATCATGAACAAACGTATACCTGAAGGAATGAATTTCTAAAAATTATTAAATCTTCTGGGTTAGAACTTCCCTCTTCTTTCTTAATATTTATCTTTGCAGTCATAATTAACAAAACATGACTAAAAATGTTCGTGTGCGATTTGCACCAAGCCCAACTGGACCACTACATATTGGTGGCGTAAGAACTGCATTGTTCAACTATTTATTTGCTAAAAAAAATAACGGCACTTTTGTGTTAAGGGTTGAAGATACCGACCAAAATCGCTATGTTGAAGGTGCAGAACAATATATAATTGACAGTTTAAATTGGTGCAACATTCCGTTTGATGAAGGCCCAGGAAAGAACGAAAAATTTGGACCCTACAGACAAAGTGAACGCAAACATTTATACAAACAATACGCCGATGAATTGATTGCTTCTGGAAATGCGTATTATGCTTTTGATACTGCCGAAACCCTCGATTTTCATAGAAAAGACCACGAAGCAAAAGGCAAAACCTTTATTTACAATTGGCATAACCGATTAAAATTATCGAATTCTCTTTCGCTTAGCGCGGAAGAAACTCAGACTAAACTAGATGCGGGTGAAGACTATGTGATTCGATTTAAAAGTCCGCAAGACGAAACATTACACCTTACAGATATTATTCGTGGTGACATTAAAATTGATACCAACATTCTAGATGATAAAGTATTGTTTAAAAGTGATGGCATGCCAACGTATCATCTGGCAAATATTGTAGACGACCATTTAATGGAAATCACTCACGTTATTCGTGGTGAAGAATGGTTGCCATCATTAGCATTACATTATCAGTTGTATAAAGCATTTGGATGGGAAACACCTGAATTTGCGCATTTGCCATTAATTTTAAAACCAACAGGAAAAGGTAAATTAAGCAAGCGAGATGGCGATAAATTAGGCTTTCCTGTATTTCCTTTAAAATGGACAGATCCAAAATCAGGCGATATTTCTAGAGGCTATAAAGAAGATGGTTATTTCCCTGAAGCTATGGTTAATTTCTTAGCTTTTTTAGGTTGGAATCCTGGAACCGAACAAGAAATTTTTGATTTAGATGCACTGATAAATGCTTTTGAATTAGAGCGTGTAAACAAATCTGGTGCACGATTTGATCCTGATAAAATCAAATGGTTTAACCATCATTATATGCAAGAGCAATCGAATGATGTTTTAGCCGAATCTTTTAAATCTCAACACAGTGAACTTGCGGAAATTGATGTCAACTACATAGCAATGGCTATTGGTTTAGTAAAAGAACGTGCTACATTTATAAGCGATTATTGGGATTTAACCCATTACTTTTTTGTTGCACCATCTGAATACGACGAGAAAGCTTCGAAAAAAGCGTTTAAGGAGGATACAAAACCATTAATGACTCAACTTATTGAAATGATTGATGGAATTGACGATTTTAGCGTTGTTAACCTTCAAACTAAAATAAAAGGCTGGATAACTTCAAACGACATTGGTTTTGGAAAAGTTATGATGCCTCTTCGTTTAGCATTGGTGGGAGCTCTACAAGGTCCTGATGTGTTTGATATCATGTTTATGATCGGTAAAAATGAAAGTATCAAACGCATTGAAAAGGTGATTAACAAACTGTAATTTTAGGCTCCAAAAAGCGTATTAAATACAAATACTTACCATTTTTCATTCTAAATTACACAGCAAAATCATGAAAAATGTTTTGTTGTTTCATCTGTTAATCGTAATATTGCAATAAACAAATTAAAGAAATCATGGGATTAGCTAAAACAGAAATGTTTACCGACCTACAAAACGAAATTGCTCTATTTGCAAAGGTGTTTGGGCATCCTGCCCGAGTGTCCATTTTACAGCACTTATTTAAAATTAATACTTGTGTCTGTGGAGATTTGGTGGAGGAGATTGGACTAGCACAACCAACTATTTCTCAACATCTCAAAGAACTTAAACACTTGGGTTTAATAAAGGGTAATGTTGAAGGCACAAGCGTTTGCTACTGCATAAATCAAGATAATTGGAAGGCTATGAAAAAAGTTATGACCGAATTTCTGAATCAAGACCTGACTCAAAAACAAGACTGCTGCTAAAAAAATTTTAACATATTAATCGCATAATCGCAATAAACATATAACATTATGAAACTTTCACAAGTAAAATTAATTTTAGAAGAACTGAATAACATTGCTTTTAAATTACCTAACGGAGACTTAGTTCCTAAGCATTTTCACGTTACCGAAGTTGGTAAAATCACTAAACACTTTATTGATTGTGGTGGTACAATTAGAAACGAGGAGGTTGTGAACTTTCAACTTTGGAATGCCAATGATTACGACCATAGATTGCATCCTGAAAAACTATTAAATATTATAAAACTTTCTGAAAACCAACTTAATATTGGTGATTTAGAGGTTGAAGTTGAATATCAAGGAGAAACAATTGGAAAATTTGGACTTGATTTTGATGGGAAAGATTTCCTATTAACCTCAAAACAAACAGATTGTTTAGCTAAAGATAACTGTGGTATTCCTACTGAAAAAGTAAAAGTGAGAATGTCTGATTTGAATGATGAACCATGTTGCACACCAGACGGAAACTGCTGTTAAATTATACTTTAAACAAATAAATAACTCCAACTTAATCAACCATGTATTCGGAAATTGAAAAATTAATCCAAACGTTACAACCTGAAACCATTTCAGAATCGCGTAAAACCATATTACAACCTTTAATAGATTTTGTTCAACAGAAAGCAAACAACAATCAAGAGATAAGAATCAACTTTATTTGTACACACAATTCAAGAAGAAGTCACTTGTCTCAAGTATGGGCGCAAACAATGGCCAATTATTTTAATATTAAACAAGTGTTTTGTTATTCTGGCGGAACAGAAGCCACAGCGCTTTTTCCTATGGCTGCAGAAACCCTAAAAAAATCAGGGTTTCTGATTAAAACCATCTCTGAAGGTAGCAACCCGGTTTACAGTATAAAATATTCTGAAAATGCGCATCCAATTATTGGGTTTTCAAAAAAATTAGATGACGATTTTAATCCTAAATCTGAATTTGCAGCAATTATGACTTGTGATTCTGCCAATGAGGCCTGCCCTTTTGTTCCTGGAGCTGAAAAACGTATACCAATTACTTTTGAAGACCCTAAAGCATTTGATAACACACCGCTTCAAGCAGAAAAATACAATGAGCGTAGTCTTCAAATAGCTACGGAATTATTTTATGTTTTTTCTCAAATTAAATCCTAACAAATGGCAACAAAAAAATTAAGTTTTTTAGACAGAAATTTAACCTTATGGATTTTTGTAGCCATGGCCATTGGTGTTGCATTGGGTTACTTTATACCAACGTTTCCTAACATTATCAATTCATTTAACAGCGGAACCACCAATATTCCTATTGCTATCGGGTTAATTTTAATGATGTATCCGCCCTTAGCAAAAGTTAATTATGCGCTTTTGCCTAAAGTGTTTCGCAATGTTAAAATCTTGTCCATTTCTCTAATATTAAACTGGATAATTGGCCCCGTTTTAATGTTTTTATTAGCCATTACCTTTTTACGTGATTATCCAGAATATATGGTTGGACTCATTTTAATTGGTCTTGCCCGATGTATTGCCATGGTTTTAGTTTGGAATGATTTGGCCGAAGGTAGCAGTGAATATGGCGCAGGACTCGTTGCGCTAAACAGCATTTTTCAAGTTTTTGCTTATAGCTTTTATGCATGGATTTTTATTACTGTTCTGCCTCCATATTTCGGATTTGAAGGCGCAATAGTAGATATTTCCATTGCAACCATAGCAGAAAGTGTTGCTATTTATTTAGGTATTCCGTTCCTTTTAGGGATTTTAAGTCGCGTTATACTCGTGAGATTAAAAGGCGAAGAATGGTATAGCAAAAAATTCATTCCAACTATTTCTCCATTAACCTTAATCGCTTTATTATTTACTATTGTAGTGATGTTTTCACTTAAAGGCGAGTTAATTGTAGAAATCCCTATGGATGTATTAATTATAGCAGTACCGCTACTCATTTATTTTACTCTAATGTTTATTATTGGGTTCTTTTTTACCAAAGCTTCTGGCGCCACCTATGATAAAACCGCTTCTGTAGCATTTACTGCAGCTGGAAACAACTTTGAGTTGGCTATAGCTGTTGCTATTGCAGTTTTCGGATTAAATTCAGGACAAGCTTTTGCGGGTGTTATAGGACCATTAGTGGAAGTCCCAGCATTAATTTTATTAGTAAAAGTCTCGTTTTGGCTACGGAAAAAATATTTTCGCAAACCAGAATTAACCAGTTAGAAAAAAGCTGTAGCGCCTAATACCAACATGGTCTGGTTTCCTTTAAAACGAGCATCGCCACCGGTGGTGTCTAAATTTTCACTCTCTAGTTTGCTCAAAATATTAGTAAACCCATAGATATATTGTGCTTTCAACTTAAAATTGCTAACACCTAATGAGGCACCAATAGCGCCATTAAAATTAAACTGAGAAATATTGGTAATATCTTGAGCGGTTAAATTACTGTAATTGTTTATGTAATACCCTTCTTGGTTTCTATCTTTAAATTCTAGCTTTCCGTTGTATTGCAACATGGGACCAACATCAATAGTAAAATAATGCGGTATCACTTTTACATGCAACAACATAGCAACCTGTGCTGCAAACATTTTATATTCAATAAATTCTTCTTCAGAACTAATTAAAGCAGGTCTGCCTGAAATTTCAATTGTGCTTTCAGAAAGTTGCATGCCAAAACTTACGTTATACCACCTTACAGGAATATCTACGGTGGCGCTTATTCCACCTACGAATCCGTTCGCCTCTTTCGTTTTAAAATTATCAGTAACAATATTAAATTTAGTAAGGCCACCGGTTATTCCAAATCCATTGGTAATTGGGTATTTTCCCTTTTGGGAATAACTTTTTGTAACAAAACATATAGCTAAAGCTACTAATAAGAAAAGTTTATTAATTTTCATTCTGTTTCAGGGTTAAATGCCCAAATATAGCGTAAATTAGTAAACCTATTTGTTAACCATTAAATTATTAGTCATGAACTTCGTTTTACTTCCATTCATTATCTTGGGCTTAGTTATATTAATTTCGTCCTTTTTTATAGTTAAACAACAAACCGCAGCCATAATAGAACGCTTTGGTAGGTTTCAAAGTATCCGTCAATCTGGATTACAATTAAAAATTCCATTAGTAGATAAAGTGGCAGGCAAACTAAGTTTAAAAATTCAGCAATTAGATGTAATAATAGAAACCAAAACGCTTGATGATGTGTTTGTACGCTTAAAAGTTTCGGTACAGTATAAGGTTATAAAATTGAAGGTTTACGATGCCTTTTATAAACTAGACTATCCGCACGAACAAATTACAAGTTATGTATTTGATGTAGTTCGAGCTGAAGTACCTAAAATGAAACTTGATGATGTATTTGTGAAAAAAGATGACATTGCATTAGCTGTAAAAGCCGAATTAAATGATGCGATGTTAGATTACGGTTTTGATATCATTAAAACCTTAGTTACGGATATTGATCCAGATTCTCAGGTGAAACAGGCCATGAACCGAATTAATGCTTCTGAACGTGAAAAAATAGCAGCACAATTTGAAGGAGATGCGGCCCGTATTTTAATAGTTGAAAAAGCAAAAGCTGAAGCGGAAAGTAAGCGTTTACAAGGACAAGGTATTGCAGACCAACGTCGTGAAATTGCACGTGGATTAGAAGAGTCGGTAGAGGTTTTAAACCGTGTTGGTATTAATAGTCAAGAAGCCTCTGCATTAATTGTTGTAACACAACATTATGATACCTTACAATCTCTAGGTGAAGAGACCAATAGCAACCTTATTTTACTTCCTAACGCACCACAAGCAGGAAGCAATATGCTAAACGACATGGTAGCGAGTTTTGCCGCAAGTAACCAAATTGGTGAAGCCATGAAAGCTGCTAAGAAAAAGAAAGAGTAATTAAATTAAAACATAGGCACACCCAAACCTTCAATTGTAAAATTTGAAGGTTTTTTATTTTCTGTTTTTACCATAACTCTGAATTAACTCTTTTAAAGTTTCTCTGTAATCTTCAAGAGATTTCATATCCATCGAACTATTTTCGTTGCCGTGTGGTAATGTACTTCTAGTTTCATCAAGATATTTTAGAAGTTCAGGATAGTCCTGTTCGATTTCTAGAGTTAAGGCAGAAATTTCACTAAGCACGTTTGTTTTTAGCTTTTCCATAATCCTTAAATTACTAATTTTTAAACAAAAACTATCTTAAAGAATTACTAAAATTATTTAAACGGATGGCGTTCCTCCCAGGTTTGTATTGGGTTCATATACTTCACGATACCCTTTAAAAGTGTATTGGCTATAAAGTTATTGGTGTGATTTAAATACACATGCATGGTGTGTGGTTTGGCTCCTATAGAGCTTTTTATTTCCATGGCTGTTCTTGCAAAAACTATGGTTTTAAATCCGTTATCAATTCCAAAAGAAGCCATATTAAAAAGCATGTTTAAGTACATTTGATATTGGTGCTGAAGCGCTTTATTATAACCTAAAAAATAGGTTTCTAAGATTTCATTATTTAAAATCAGCGTGTAAAAACCTACCAATTGATCTTTTGAAAAAACTCCAAAAACTCTAAATTTATCTTTTAAATGCGTTTTTAATTCATAAAAATGATTTGCATTTAACTTGAACGAATTAACCCGAGCATTATCTGATACGTTTTCATATAAATCAAAAATGATATCCTCATGTGCTTTCAGAAAGGATTCATCTAACTCTTTAAAAGTAAGATTCGTGGCTTTTTTTCTAGCGGTTTGGTAACGCCGTTTGTACTTTTTGTTGAAGGCAGAAATATAATCTTCCGTACTTCTCCATGACTTAGGAATATTTAAAATCATATTGGGTTGTACTTGAATCTTATAAAGATTATTGGTTTCAAAGAAGTCTAAACTTTCATGAATGCTGTCAGTCTCAAAATAATCTTTAAACACAATGATGCGTACTTTTTTATTGAATTTCAGTTTAATTTCTTCAATCAAAGCATTCAGTGCTTTTTCTATTTGGTATAAATAATCGGATTGTGAAATGGCATGGTCAATAAAGTAAATTCCGTGCTGCCCAGTATGCATCAAATTCCCAACTACCAAAGCGTTTCCTTTAACTATTTTAGAAATCATTTGTTTAGCAAACTGCTTTAAACCATTGGTATTACTTTTTCTAAAAATATCATCAGCATACATTTGCACACGCTGAATGATAGCAATACCAACTAATTTCTGGTTATTAAAAACACCTACGTAATATGCCGTTATATTTGTTGGAAAAGACTTTTCTAGTCCTTCTAAAAAACTAGATTTTAAAAAAATATCGTTAGTAGGTAGCTTATCCCAAGATTCGGGAAGTTGGCTAACACTATTATATATTTTGAATTGTATCAATAGAAAAATAAAAGACCGAAAATTAAACATCTTCAGTCTTTAAATATGTTAAAACATTACAAAAAGATTATCTCCATGCGCAAATAATCCCTCCCATAAGGCCTAAAGTTACAATCCAATAACCAGCGTTTATAAAAATATATTTTGCGCTTTTACGCTCAAACAACGCATTAGTGCCAAGAATTGGTAAGGCAATAAATACGCCTGTTAATACACCATGAAAAACCCCATGTTTAAAGGTCCTGAAAGCATCCCCATAATCGGCCATAATAGCTTCATAAGATGGTAATGCAACCGATGGGTCTCCTCCAATTAAACTAAACACACCCATTTGATGAATTACAATTCCAGGAAGCGCTGTTGATAATAAAAACGCAAATACGAGTGCTAATCCGAAGATTTTAAGCATATTACCACCTTTTACATCTTCTTCTGTCATGCCTGCGGATTTCATCCAAGCATTGCCAAAAACTTTTGGGTTGTACCAAATAAAACCGACAAATAATGCCGAAACTGCTGCAACAAGCATTGCAACGGGATTTAATAATTCCATAATTATATTAGTTAGTTGTTAGAACTTAAATGTACAAAAAAATTCATAACAGTATAAAACTAGTCTATTTATTCAATTTCAAATAATTGAAAATAAACCAGTTAGTGAACCAACTCATCTTTAATTAATTATGAAATAGCTTGAGCCTCTTCAACCAATAACATGTTTTTATCCTCTAGAGCTTTTTCAATAAAAGCCTCTATAGCTTCATTTTTTTCTAAACCATTTTCTAACAACACACCAAGCGTAATCATGGTAATGATTCGAGTTCCAGATTTTTTAAGCGCAGTGTTAAATAATGGCTCAACATCTTCATAAGTTACATTTTTTGCCAGTTCCTTAATTTCTGCTTTTACCTTTGCTTGCTTGTCTTCAGGCAATCTGTCGTACTTTTTACCATACGATTTAATCTGCTCAATGGCGGGTCGGTTATTTTGATGTGGTTGCTTTTGTTGGTTTTGATTTGAGTTTTGTTTGGGTTTAACCTTGGCCCAAGTATCACGTAAACCAACTGTTTTATTAAATACTAACTTTTCTGCAGATGAGTCATGGTCAACATTAAAATAACCTACACGTTGAAACTGAAATCTATCACCAATTTTAGCATCTTTTAAACTAGGTTCAACATAAGCTTCTACAATTTTTAAAGAATTAGGGTTTAAAAACTCCATAAAATCTTTGTCTTGATAACTGTCTGGTGCTTCATCTAGAAATAAACGATCATACTCTCTCACTTCAGCCTTAATAGCATGTGCTATAGATACCCAATGCAACGTACCTTTTACTTTTTTAGAAGTATCTTCAGAGTAGGTGCAATGAATTTCTGTGATGTTGCCTTCAGCATCTTTTACAACACTTTCGGCTTTTATGATGTACGCATTTTTTAGTCGGACTTCACCTCCAAGTTTCAATCTAAAATATTTATTCCCTGCTTCTTCTTTAAAATCTTCTTTTTCAATATAAAGCTCTCGTGAAAAAGGTACTTTCCTAAAGCCAGCACTTTCATCTTCTTGATTATTTTCAGCATCCATCCATTCCACTTTACCTTCAGGATAATTGGTTATAACCACCTTCACAGGATCTAATACCGCCATAACACGTGGCGCTGTTTTGTTTAAATCTTCGCGAATACAGAACTCTAATAGTGATACATCAATAACATTATCTCGTTTAGCAACACCTACGGTTTCAACAAATTTTCTTAGTGAATACGGTGTATACCCTCTTCGGCGCAAGCCAGAAATTGTTGGCATTCTGGGGTCGTCCCAACCTTTTACAATACCATCTTCTACTAGTTTAAGTAACTTACGCTTACTCATAATGGTATAGCTTAAGTTTAAACGTGCAAATTCTCGCTGTTTTGGTCTTAGTTTACTTGAGTCTACTATTTGGTCTAGAAACCAATCGTAAAGCTCTCTATGAGGCTTAAACTCAAGTGAACATAAAGAATGTGAAACTTGTTCTATATAATCACTTTCACCATGAGTCCAATCATACATGGGGTAAATACACCATTTATCATCGGTTCTGTGATGATGTTTCTTTAAAATACGATACATTATAGGGTCGCGCATCAACATATTAGTGTGCTGCATGTCTATTTTTGCTCGTAAAATATGCTCGCCTTCGTCAAATTCACCGGCTTTCATTCTTTCGAATAAATCTAGGTTTTCCTCAATGCTTCTATTTCTAAAAGGGCCATCGACACCAGGTTGTGTTGGGGTTCCTTTTTGTTCTGCCATTGCTTCGCTAGATTGTGAGTCTACATAGGCCTTTCCTTCCTTTATTAAGTAAACTGCCCAATCATATAACTGTTGAAAATAATCAGATGAATACAGTTCCTTATCCCATTTATATCCTAACCAAGCTACATCTTCCTTGATGGCATCAACATATTCTTGTTCTTCTTTAGCAGGATTGGTATCGTCAAATCGAAGATTTACAGGCGCATTATAGCTTTCGCCCAAACCAAAACTTATACCAATAGCTTTGGTATGCCCAATATGCAAATACCCATTAGGCTCTGGTGGAAAACGAAATCGTAAATCGTTTTTATCCATGCCATTTGCCAAATCTTCTTCTATAATTTGCTCTATAAAATTGAGCGATTTTCTTTCTTCAGACATAAAAAATAAAACTGTTAGGAATTAGCTCAACAAAAACCAACCCATTACACAAAAATATTGTGCAAAATTAGGTAATTTTGATGACTTAAATTGTTTGACAATGGGAATTATTAAAGTTGAAAACATTCGCGTATTCGCTTATCATGGTTGTTTAAAAGAGGAAACCAAAATAGGCAGCGACTATCGTGTAGATTTGGAAGTTAAAGCCGATTTACAAACTTCTGCTGTTACAGATAAACTCAATGATACTGTGGATTACGTGTTTCTGAATAGAATCATAAAAGAAGAAATGAATATAGCCTCGCATCTTCTTGAAACCGTTGCTAAACGTATATTAAATAGAATTTTTAAAGAAGATAAACTTGTAAAAAAAGCCACGGTTTGGGTTAGTAAATTAAATCCGCCAATAGGAGGGGATGTTGAAAAGGTGACCATTAAAATGACCGATAAGCGTAAAAAGTGATTTTAACTATTGAAACATCGCAATTTTTTTTACATTTGCAGCAGATTTTTGCCAGCAGGTGAGAATGCATAATTCAGGAGGTTTTTAAATAACATTCTGAAAAATAAAAGATAATGGCGTCGTGGCCGAGTGGCTAGGCAGAGGTCTGCAAAACCTTGTACAGCGGTTCGAATCCGCTCGACGCCTCTAAAACCTTCAACTTCTGTTGAGGGTTTTTTTATTTTATTTATTGATCACTGAAAATACTTTGAAATAAAAAGGCTTATTCAGGAAGCGCTTCTTTAATTGGATTAATTTTTTCTAACTTCTCCTTATTTTTCTCGTATGTCTCAGGAAAAACACCTTGAATTAATAACAAAACACCAAAACCAAGTATAACTAAAGCAATTACCTTCTTGGTTTTAAAAATTAGACGAGGGGTTAGTTTAGCTTTCAACCTTTTCGCAATGACTATTTTAAACAAATCTGAAACAAAATAGGCCACTAACATAGAGGATATAAAAACAATATCACCATGTTTCGATGTTGTTAAGGAATCGCCAATTACAATAAAACCCAACCAACCAAGCAACACGCCTATATTTATAAAATTGAGTAAAAATCCTTTAATAAAAAGTTTTCCGTAATCTTTTTGGATCTCAACTTTATGGTATTCTTTAACGATTGAACGGAAAGATTTTGATGTTTTCATAAATGAAATAATACCGTAAACTATAAGTAAGGCACCGCCAAATATCAGGAAACTAGGGTCATTTCCTATTTTACCTCTTAACGTATTTGTACTGTAAAAGGCAATTACTATGAAAATGATATCTGCAAGAATAACACCTAAATCGAATATTAAAGCGCTTCTAAACCCTTTGGTTGCGCTCGTTTCTAAAAGCACAAAAAATACAGGGCCAATTGTAAAAGCCAATATTATTCCAAATGGAATTGCTGTTAAAATATCATCAATCATAAAAACGTGAAGCTTTACACAAAGTAAAGAAATATTTTAGAACAATAAGTTTAGTCATAGCAAGAATATAAGCAATATCCTAACAAAAAAAGAGTGTGGATTTTCTCCACACTCTTTTCCTATTTTAAGTTAGTCAATTAATATCTCATTATTTTTTTACTAGTTTTAAAGTACTTGTTCCGGTATCCGTTTGAATTTGAGCAAAATACAAGCCTGAATTTAAGCGAGAACCATCAATTTTAGTTTCAATTGAATTCGGAGCCATAGAGAAAATACTATTTCCTAATACATCAAAAACTTTGATAGAAATTATTTGGCCGTTATCTGATTTAATTGTCCAACTGTTTTGTGTTGGGTTTGGATAAGAACTAAAAGTATTATATCTATTGTCTTTAGTGCTTAACGAAGTGAAAACATCAAAAGTAATATCGTCAAACAAAAATATATCATCGGATGTATTAGTACTTGTCGAGCCTGTTATATCAAAAAATAAGACAACTCTGTTCCATGTTCTACTATTATAAGCGCTAAAATCAAAAAATAGGGTTTGCCAGTTTCCAACGTCGGTATAGTTGGCATCAATTTCTTGTCCTGCTCCATCAACCTCGACTTTAAGTTTAACCGGAACAGCTCTAGGGCCTCTTACTTTTAATGAAAACCCTTTATTATTAGCTGAGAAATCTAAATAATCTAAACTACCAAAGGTAAATTGTGCATTGGAATACAACATGGCATTAATTCCTTCTAATTGAGCTGAAGTTGCACTTGGATTGGTTCCTCCTGTTTCTGGATTTGCAATTTCAGAGAAAGTAGCATTGTCTGCACCAATAAAACCAGATACAGTTTCAAAATCTTTATTCCAAGACGTTATGTAGTTAGGTAAAATTGGATCAGCAATCTTATTGGCTGTAAATTCAATATTATCGACATAAGTCACACTATCACTGTTTCTATCCGAATCACCACAGGTGAAATCTGAAAATATAACAATCTGGTCTATGTTGCTTGATGGTGCATACGAAGATATATCCCATGTTAACAATTCCCATTGGTTTATTAATGTATTGGTTTGTGCAGTCAATTCAAATATTGTCGGGAATCCAAAACCATCATATTCACCAACAAACTTAATACCTATTCTGCCAATTGTAGATTTGTGAACCATCATACTTAATGTTGTTGTTGAGGCATCTAAGGCCCATACACCAACAGTTCCGTGCTGAGTTTCTGCACCTGCATAACATGCGTTACCAGTTAATACATTAAGCTTGAGAACCTTTGTAGTTGCGTTGTTATTAACGCCATTAGGGTTTGGGTTGGTAACTACTTCAATTGCTGGAGTATCACCTTCAAAAACATTCCAATAAGTTATATCACTGCCATTGGTAGCTTCTTCAAACGTAAATGCATAATTTGTGCCTGTTTGAGAAAACCCAAATGCGACACAAAATAGCGAATAAATTAGTATCATTTTTTTCATAATCATTGTTTTAAAAAATTTATTATTTAGGCTAAAATGATTTGGTTTTTTAAATGAAAAGCCACATTAACAAACGCTAATGTGGCTTTATTTAGATTTAAGTAATAAATTATATGCCGTTAGTTCTTTACAAGTTTAATACTGCTTGTACCAGAATCTGAACTAACTTTTGCGAAATAAATTCCAGATTTTAAATTAGATGCATCTATAATTGTTTTATTCGTATTAGGAACTATTGATAATACATTCTTTCCTAATGCATCAAAAACTTGAATAGAATTAATAATAACATTGTTAGATTCAACAGTCCAGCTATCAATTGTTGGATTTGGGTACGTATTATATTGCACAGTGTTAAAATCTGTAGTACTTAAAGAAACACCTTCAACTACAACACTGCCATTAGCTACTTCGTTTGCAGGATTAGCATTGATACCAAAAACTCTAAAACCATATTGAATTATTAACCCAGGAGCTAATTCTGCCCCAGTAACTGTAACAGAAAATGTTCCAGAAGCTGGTAGTGGTATTACATAAGCTCCATTTAATGCATCACTGAATGAAGCATTAGGGTCGAGTGCTTTAATGAAATATTCAGCTGTCCAATTTCCTCCAATAGAATTAGAGACAACATTTGCAGTAAATGTTAAGTCTTGTCCATTAAAACCGGCACCAGGCTCAACAAAAGTTGAAGCTTCCATTATTTTGTTACCTAATGGTCCAGCAGTTACTCCTCCATCACTGGAGTTTGTCCAATAATCTCTATCTCCATTAGAGCCACCTAAAGAATTCGCATAACCGTTATAATTTGGTTGAAGTGTAATATTACTTGCGCCAACAACTGTCTGTAAATCAGGAACAGCCCATCCACTTCCAAAGCAGTAACCACCACCACAGTTAGGGGTACCATCTGCAGGATTATCGAACACGTTCATGAAACCATTCCAAGTAGCTGCCACGTCAACAGTAACTGTGTTTTGTGAAAAACCATAAGAGGTAATCAATAAGGTAAATAATAAAGTAATTTTTTTCATCATAAAATAGTTTTGAATTAATATTTAGTTTTTGTTTTTATAAACTTACCTATAAATAATTGCGAAGTCTAATAAAAAGCCCCTACAAAAATCATACATCTGCAAAAAATAGCTAGTTATTTTAACGAATTCACAAAACACCAGTAAACACAATGTTTTGAAGACTTTTAAGGTTTTTGTAAAACCTGCTAAATATTACGGTGTTGTGGTAATGTTGTGGTTAAAAAGATTAGTGTATATATTTTTTACAACGTAATTACATTGTTATAAATCAGAACAACAGCTTTTTAACCTTACTTGCGAGTTTTTTAGGTAAGAACTTTGGGTTTTCGTCTTTATCCCATAAGCCCCAATAAGCACCAACATCGCCTTCAGTATCTACTTTCCATGATTCATCAAAAGAGGAGAAATAGAACATTTCAATATTATCTTCTCTTGACCATTCTTGTGCATTAATAAAATACTTCATGGCATTTTCATGTGAAGGTTTTGCGCCTAATAAACCTAATCCTTGACTAGGCCATCCTGTTTCAGTAATAATTACTTTCTTGCCGTTACCAGCCTTAACAGCTCTGGCAAACATATCTTTCATGTAAATTAACGAATACTCTATGCTACATCCTTCCCAGTATGGATAACAATTGGCTAAAACTACATCACTTGCTTCGGTAATTCTTGGTCGTTTTGCAAACTCGTAGTAGGCATCCACATAACCCATAGGAACATTAGGAATGGCTTTCTTAACTTGATACATGAAACCTAAAAGCTCATCTTCAGTTAAATCACCTCTATACATCACTTCGTTACCAACTGCAGCGATATCAACAAAACCTTTATTTGCAAGGTTTATTAATCCTTCGACTTCTTTTTTATTTATTTCGGCATCACTGCCTAACCAAGCGCCGACTAACGTTTTTATTCCGAATTCTTTGGCTATTATTGGAATTAATTCATTGCCATCGGTACAAGAAAAAGTACGAACCCATTTGGTATAAGGTTTTATAATTTTCATACGTCTTCTTATCTGCTTCTCAGTTAGTTGGTCGCCAGTTTTTTGTCCTTCTTCGTATGCACTAAAACAGATTCCATGCATGCCACCCTTTAAGACTCTGTGAAATGTGTTTTTTAGTCCTTTTTCAGTTTTACTTTCAAGGTGTCCCCCTGTTAAAGACATTATTTTATCTGCTCTGTATGACATCTTTTTTCGTTTTAAAAACTTATAATTCTCCTCTACGTTTGATTAATTCTTCTTTTATTTCTCTTGCTCTTTCTTCGTTTAAACTATATTTCCACATAATCCAAATAGCAATTGCGGCAGTTGATGCTGGTATTATGATATCCGCTATCCTTAAACGCAACATAGATTCAGCAGTTTGAGATACGGCACCTTCATCAAAACCAACTAAGGTTAAAATAGCACCTCCAAGTACCAATGAAATGGCCTGACCTAATTTTACCATCCACCAATAAATAGCACCAAAAGTGCCTTCTTTTCTAGGCATACCATTTTCTAATTCATCAAGGTCGCAAACATCTGCCGTCATACTCATCATTAATGTAAATAAACCTCCCAAACCAAAGGCCATAAAGGGAATTGGTAAAAACATCAACCACGGGCCTCCTAGACTCACATCTATACTAAACCACGACATACCAATACTATCCAGAAAAGGGTTTATTGCTTCAAAAATCGAACCTACAAAACTATTTACACCTTGCCCTATTGATGATTGGTTGAACGTTGCATTTAACTCATTATCAAATCCCCACCATTTTAAACAATAACCTATAATAGAAATCACTGTAGAAATAATAAAGGCACGTCGCTTTCCCCATTTGTCTGATATCCGAGAAATAATAGGTATCACCGCAAAGGCCGTTACTAAAGCGGTAAATGAGGCAAACCAAGCAGGCCATGTTCCGGCATTACCATAGTCCCCGTTATAAATGTAGAAAACAATAATAAAAAAGCTAAACGAAGCCACCATTTGAAAACCATTAAATACTAAAAATGTAGCGCCACATAATTTCATAAATGGCTTGTTTTGAAACACATCTTTAATACCTTGAAATAAATCTTTAAAACTGGATGATAAGGTTCTTAAACTTATTTTTTTTCTGTTCTCCATTTTACCGGCATCTATACCTTTGCAAAATAAGGCAGGTAAAATTCCAAGAACAGCACATCCTATACCTACCAAAATAGACAATTTACGTACACCCGTACCTTGTAATTTTTCGTTTGTAACTTTTAGCAAATCATCACCAGATAAACCTAATTCGCCAATAGCCATTAAAGTTTCATCGCTTATAGGGAAAACTGTTGGATCTGCAATTACTACCCAGAACCAAGGTACAAGCATCCAAGCAATTTGGCCTACTGTGTTGGCAAAAGCCATTAAACGCGTTCGTTCGTTATAGTCTGAAGTCATTTCATATCCTAATCCAACTAAGGGAGTAGCATACATGGTATTTCCAACTAGAAACAATAAAGACATTAATAAAAAATACCAGAAATTGAACATGACTGAATTGTCTTCACTCATTTGAAATAAAAGCGCAAACAATATTCCACTTAAAATAGCACCAACGAAAATATACGGTCTGCGGCGTCCCCATCTAGACTTCGTATTATCAGAAATAAAGCCCATGATAGGATCGGTAAGGGCATCGAATATTCTTGGTAATCCTCCTAATAAACCTGCTAAAAATGGATCCATTCCAAAAGCAGTTACCAAAAAGAACATGAATACAGCTAAAGCTCCGGGTAATAAATTTAGTACGAGGTGCCCAGATCCGAACGCCATTTTTTGACCAATTGGCACTTTATCTCTTAATGGGGTTACAGTATGATTCATATTATTTTGGTTTAGTTAGTTTAGTAATAGCTTATGTTAATTAGGAATTACAATGGTTTGAATTGCCTTTGCATCTATTGCAAAATCTAAGGTGTTTTCATGTAAAGATAAGTTTATTGTTTTTGGAGTTTCTGTTTCATTAAATAATACCACGACTATAGATCCATCAGGGTTTTTTGCAGCAGTAGCCATAAGTGACTCATCAGAGTTGTTATGCATAATTACTTTAGCGCTAGGTCGAATATATTTACTAAAATGAGCCATCGTGTAGTATAAAGGCGTGAAATAAACCTCATCGTTATCTGGGTCTACAATTACAGGCGCAACACACCAGTTTTCAAACCAGTTTGGACCACCTTGTCTGTCTAAAACCATATTCCAATCCACCCATCCATCAACCCAGTTATTCAGACAACCAATAATATCTCTAGCATAGCGATTTACAGGCGCATATTTAGGGTGCAAATATTTTTTTTCGGGTTCTCTCCAATCATAACCCCAATCAGTTGCTTCTTTTTTCCAATACCAAGCATCATCTTTCCAAACTGGTACTTGGGAATCTATACATCCCTCAGTTTCTATTAAGTACTTATCTGGCGCCTTATTGTGTGCGTACTGTAAGGCTTCAGGAAAATAATCATAAGTACTCTCATACCAATGTATGGCTGTTCCATCAAAATATTTTGAAGACGCTTCATCTCTATACATCTCATCAACCCATTCTTTTAAACCTTCTCTATTTTGATCGTAGCCCAAAATAATTTTATCGCCATAGCCATCAGCTTCTAGTTTCGGGCCTAAATGAAACTCCACAAAATCTGTCATTTCTTTTGGTGAAAAATGCATGCTTTCCCAATTATTTCCATTTCCATGTGGTTCGTTTTCAACAGTGAAGCCCCAAATATCAATACCTTCAGATTTATAAGCCTCAATATATTTTGAAAAGAATAGTGCCCAAGTATCGTAATATTCAGGAAGTAATTTACCACCAACCCATTTGTTATTATCTTTCATCCAAGGTGCAGCTGTCCATGGTGAAGCGAATATGTTAAAACCATCTTCTGAAACAGCTAAAGCATCTTTAATCATCGGAATTAAATCATCTTTATCTTCTTCTATTGTGAAGTGTTCCAAATTTTTATCGCCTTCAACAGGTGTATAAGAATAGTTGGATAATGAAAAATCACAAGAATTCATGTGTGTTCTTGTTAATGAGTAACGTGCACCATCTTTTGCGAAATACGCTTTTAGAATAGTGTCTCTATTCTTTTTACTTAGTTTGTTCAGTAAATACGCCGATGACTCGGTGAAGGCTCCACCAAATCCAGAAATGGTTTGTAAAGTTTCTTCAGGTTTAAGGGTTATATTAACCAGACTATCACTTGCTTTAAACTCCGTAATCTTAGTTAAACTATTACCACTTGCCGATGTTTCAAATACTTCAAAATTCATCTTTTCTTCTTTCTTGTTACAGCTTGAAATTAACAATGCAACGATGCATACCCATGCGTAATTAAATATTCTCATTTCTTTATTCTTTTAACTGTGTGTATTTGGCTTTTATAACACTAAAAGTTTCCTTTTTGTTTCTATCTATATCTACGATGCCCCAAAATTCTTCGTTGGGCGATCCGTCGTATGGCACACCGCTACTATTTGGCGCCCAACCACCAATATCTTGTTGGTCTGGATTTCCTGCTTTCCACCAGCCATCGGTAAATGAAAACATGGCAACACCTGAACAAACATCTTTATTTTGAAAAATCTCATCTAAAATATTGGCATTGGCAGCGGCTTGTGCCTTTTCATTAACACCTTTCTCAAAACCATAATCAGAAATGGTCATGTAACTATCTCCTCCTGCTTCCGAAAGATACATAGGCTTAGAACTGATAGCTTTCCATTGCGGAAAAATAGTTCCTGGTTTATCCCATCGGTACACATTCATTCCCCAAACGTCAATGTTAGGGCAGGAGGCAAGCACTTGTTTATCTGGCAACTCGCCATGTGCAGTGGTTACCAAATGATTTTGGTCGTTTTGATGAATACGTTCTGCCGCATTATTTAAAGCTTGATACCAAATGTTCATATCGCCTTCAAACCATTCTGGGTGGTAGTTATACTCATTACCCAATTCCCACATTAAGATAGATGGGTGATTTTTATAGGTGTTGACGTAATCAATAAAAGAGCCGGATTTAATATCAAAAACACCACCTTGATCGTAACCAAATCCTATTATTAATTTAATGCCTGAAGCATCAATTTCATCTAAAACTGCTTTATCATCAATTGGCGCGTACACTCTTATGGTGTTAATACCAGCTTCAAGCATCAATTCTAAATCTTGAGTAAGTGTATCGAAATTTCTTTGAGTACTACCTTTTGGAACTGGATGATAACAAATACCTTTAATGAAGTAAGGCTCATTGTTTACATAAATTATACGTTCTGATTGAGATACAGAAGGAGTGTTTTTCTTCGTCTTACAAGACAAACAGAAACAAATAACTAGACATGTAAAAACAAATTTTGCCATATGTGTTAATTGATTATTCGTGCATTAATAATTTATTTTCATCTGGAACTAAAACATCTTTCATTAAGGCTTTTTTGTCTCCATTATAGGTTTTAGTAATAGAATTTCCATCTCTTTTTAAACCTTTAAAAACACCTTTGTCCACTAAATCCCAAAGTGCATATTTTGCTTTTCCTTCAATAGTAAATAATCCGAAGTAATTTTCAGATCCTTGTGGGTTTTTGGCATCTTTCCAAGATTCGTCAAATGCTTCAAAATAAAAACAAGACATGTTTTCTTTTTGCGTCCATTCTCGCATATGTTTATAATACAAGGCTTCTTTATACTCGTCAGTAGCCTTAGTTCCATTAGCTCCGAAAAGACTACCTGAAAAACTTGCCCAACCTGTTTCTCCAATATGAATTGGTTTTTTTACCCCAAGGCTTTTTACATAATTAAAAACACTATCGTATTGCGAAATTGCATATTCTTTAGCCTTTAACATGACGAAGTCTATTTTATCAATATCCGATAAATCATTACCTCCCTCTACACCCCAAAAAACTGGGTTGTGGTGCGTATCGTGCATCGGGTAGGTGTGCATAGAAATATAATCAACAGCTTTTATTAATTTTTCTAAATCTTTTACATGGTACTCGCTGCCACCGCCGCCCCAAGATGCAAAGTTATCAGAGCTCGTTATCCATAAATCTTTAGGCAATTCACCCTGACTTTTTAGTTCTTGTAGGTGGTTTACCCATTTTAAAATAACCCCAGGCTTTACAAAATAACTTGTTGCCCAATGTACCATAGCTTCATTACCAACAGCAATTATTTTTACAATATCTGGGTACTGTTTTGCTAAGGACACTGCCGTTGCTATTTCAACTGCATTTCTTTCGCTTTCTTGATTATGGTCTGGTGCACCATGCCCGCGATAAAATGCGTTTTTACAATCAATCCAAGCGCCCAACATAACATACATTTCAAAGTTAGAATCTTCTTTTTTTAACTGAGATATCGCTTTTAGAACATTTGCTGCCTGTTCGAAATGTACATTATAAGTTCTGAGTATTTTAATACCCATAGCAGACAATATTTTCATATCTTCTTTTATCTGCTCTACCGTTGGCTGAATATCGCGTGTATTCTGTCTATAACCACCATATGAAATGGCTAGGTAATTTGGATTTCCTAAAATATCGGTTGCAGATAATTGCTTTTCGGTTTTTGGTATTTTATTACATCCAAACATCATAATTACTATTGAAAATATTATATACTTATTAAGACTGGTCATTACTTAGTCCTTATTAATCGAAACAATAATCTGTTTTACTTCTCCTTTTCGTTTGAAAATTGAATTTGAAGTTTCTAAATCAAGCTGCAATTCATTTGATTCTATTTGCCTGCCATCATTAAAAACAACTTTTAATCCGTGTTCATTCGAAAGTTTATAAACTACTGGAACTTTACAATATGTAAAGCATAAAGAACCAGCTTCAACATCTATTTCTTGTTCTTCTTTATTCACATTTGTGAAACGGAAAACCGATGGTTTCTTTAAAAACTCACTTGTTTGTAATAATCTAGCATTGAAAACAATTTTTCCGTTTTCAACAAACACACCCAATTCTCCAAACCTACTTAAAACATCTTCTTTAACTTGCCCAGTCATTCCTGGTTGTTGTGCACCTTTTGTTCCTGGTGTATGTGAATATGGGTCGGTTGGAAATGCGCCATATAATTCTGGTGATTTATGAACACCAATACCTGCGTTGATTTCGTAATAATGATCGAACAATTTACCAATTACAACATTACTTTCATTATTCTTTATGGCTAACAAGCAATTTTCTTGTACAGCAAGTAATAATTTAGAAACCATATGCCAATAGATTGAACCTAAGCCCTCGTAACCAAAGAATGTTCCTGAACGTCCTGTAAATGATTTGTGATCGAAAATGTCTTCATAAATTTGAAGCAAGAGTTCTTCATCTTGTTCTATTAACGAAGCGTAATTAGTTCCAAGATTTTTTAAGGCCTCTTTGAGACTATTCGCGTTATTGAAGTTACCATTAAAATGGAAATTGCCTTTTACATCTTGTTCTATAATTTGTCTGTTACCATCTGCAACCAGTTGTTTCAATAAAGCAGACTGTTGCACTTTATTTGAAGGAATATTATTCTTCTTATCGAACTTTGGCAAATCTTTATTTGGGTATAAGATATAGCTATATTGATCGTCTCTAAACAAAGCACTACTTTTTAACCCGTCTAGCAAACTTAAAGCCTGAGTAGGAGAGAGGTAGCCAGAACTTAAAACCGCCACTTGGCCTTCTAACATTTCTGATAAATATGAAATCGAAACCTCATTATCGTTTTCAACAGTCATTAAATTATAGGCATGATACATGTTATCATCACGCTTATTGGCATCTATACTGTGTTCTAAATAAGCTTTGGTAACTTTTATAAAAATTGAAACATCTTCAATTTTTAATGTTGATTTCGTACTTGAAAATCCATGTGCATATATCGTTTCTCGATACTCACTTCCCGCTTTTCCTAAACCATCAAGAACTGTTTTTCTGTCTCTATCTGAAATTTTTCCCGATAAAATATTTGAGTTTTCTTGAAGTGTGTCAACAACTTCATTGAAGAAAACTGCTAATTCTTGAGAAATTTCAACTTGATTCGTTTCTGAGTTTTCAACAAGATTTTCAAAGAAGTTTAAAAATCTATATAGATAATACAGTGTAACCATTGATACACCGTTACCAACTAACGCATTATTAGCATCGTTCCATTCCGGACGTTGAGTATTTAACCAAATACCACCTTCAGGAATAAAGTTAGACACTTTTGCCAATACGGTTGCTAACAGTTTTTCAATTAAATTTACTCTGTAAATATTCTGGTTTGCATCGTTTAATAACGCACCATCTGCACCTAAAAGGGCTCTTTTTTCATCAATCTCACGATTCAGTTCGTAATCAAAATCGATAGTGTCTTTTGGGTTTTTTAAAGTATCCTGATAGCTTTTTATTTTATAAGGCACATTTGCATAAACAAAAATGTTTTCTGCAAAACGCTTACCTAAATCACCTGGGTAGTGGTCTTCAATAAACTCTAAGAATTTTAATAGATAGATAATTTGATGATCGCCCCAGTACCCAATATAAGACCAAGGGTCGTGCTCTTCAATAACTTCCCAATCAAAACCGCCTTTTGTAACACGGTATGGGTTGTAACCTTCAAAGGTAGATGCGTTTAAAAACTTATGAATCATCCCTTCAATAAATTCCGGGTAAGAATGTGCTAATGCCTCCCAGTTTTGGAAAATATCTCGCCAATTACCTTCGTAGTCTAGTATTTTAGAACCATCAATTTCATTTCTAGTATTTATAGAAAACTTATTCCAAGGTCTACTCGGGTCTCCATGTCTTCTACTAAATTTAAGTGGTAAATATTCAAAACATAAACGTTTAAAATCTTTATCACTGTCATTTTCTGCAATGTCTTTTAAATGGTTTAAAGATAATACTTCTGGCAAATTACTAAGTGCTTCTTTTTTATTTGAAAAAACCGTCTTGTTTGCCTTTGATAAATAAGTTGTAAAATCGCCTTTTTCAATTTGATAATCGTTATCAAAAATACCACCTCTCATGATATTGAAAAGTGTATTGGCAAAATGTCTTGTATTTATTAATTGATCTTCTGTAAGTTGTAAACCATCTGCAGAAGCGGTTAATTCTACTAAGTTTTTGGTTCCGGCATCAACATCACTTTCAACAACTTGCTTTAAGTTGTTTTCGGTTTTAATTAATTCTGAAATCTGAACAACATCTGAAATAGACTGATTTACATTGGCAACAAACATCCAATTTTCCTCTGACTTTGATTCCAATGTGATATCTGCACAAATGAAGTAAGCTCCTTTTTCTGCTTTTATATCAACTTCTTCTTGAATAGCTTCACCTCTTCTAAAATTATTAAGTTGTAAAGAGGATACTAAATAAGTTGGATTGTTTAATCCGTGAGACCAAACAATATTAGATTTTAATGCTTCACTGGGTTCTGCTTTATCAACAATTACAGCACTTAAGGCAAAAATACCTACGCCAACTTCTTTTTGTAATTCACTTCTTTTATATGCATCAACAAGATTACTCCTGCTATTTTGTAAATCTGAGCTAACGTTATTTGGAACAATGTTTTGCAACCCATCTAAAACTTTAATATGAAGCGCGCTATCAGTATTATTTATAAGCGTCGATTTTTTTACAAAACCAAATTTGTTACTTGAATTCCACTCGTATCTAAAGGTTAATCCTAGATCTAAATTACTTTCTTCAAAAACAACTTTATTCCCATACACATTCTTGTACAAATTAGTCTGGGTATTATAAAGTCCAGTTTGACGAATCGAAAATGGTTCCCAGATTAAAGTCTTACCGTTTTTCTTTATCTGAAAAATAGATTTGCTTCCAGTAATATCCGCAAGTTCCGTAAGTTTATCATCTGTGTAATAAGGAAACAGTGCATATTCTGCATTTTTTCTTCCTGCGGTTAATCCGCCATTACTAGATATGAACATCCAGTGATTAGAATCACTAACTATGCTCATGAAAAATGGACGCATTTTATCACTGTTTGAAATCTTGAAAAAAGATTCCCCATTGAGGTTTACAATTTCAGATTCTATCTTTTTGTCTTCAAACGAAATGAATTCATCGCTTTTCATGTAAGTGGTATTAGTCATTAAATAATAATTAAAAAGACACTTTAGTCGGCTTTTATTTCAATTTTTTAAAGTTGAAAAAGGGTCGGTTAAAAGCGTTTTACCGACCCTTTTTTTAACTTTATATGTGTTATTGATATACTCTTACGTAATCAATTTCCATAGTATCTTCCGTAAACGCAGGATCGATATCACCTCCTAAGGTTCCTCCCATTGCGATATTTAGAATAAAGAAAAATTCTTTATCATAGAAAGGTAAATCAGCATTGTTTCCAATATTTACAACTGGCACATTATCAACTAAAATAATAAGCTCTTCTGCCGACCACTCTAGTGTGTATAAATGAAACTCTGTTGACGTATCAGATACCGCTAATGTTTCACCGTAGCTCGCATTTGCATTAGTGCCTGTATCAAACCAATGGAATGTTCCTAATGATGTATTTTTATCTGCACCTGTTTGCTCCATAATATCAATTTCGCCACATACCGGCCATCCAACATCTGGGAAATTAGCGCCTAACATCCATATGGCAGGCCATGTTCCTTGAGCAGCTGGTAGTTTTGCTTTAACCTCAACACGACCATATTTAAACTCATATAAATCAATTGATTTTATTCTTGCAGAGGTATAATCGCTACCATCTTTTTTAGCAGTAATTTTTAAAGTTCCTTCTGAAACGCTAACATTAGATGCATCACTTGTATAAGTTTGTACTTCTTGGTTACCCCAACCACCAGCACCTAAATCATAGGTCCAGTTAGCTGCATTTGGTGCACCATCCGTATCAAATTCATCAGACCAAACTAAGTTATTATAAGCCGATTCAAATTCTGCTTCACCTTCTGTTGGTTTACTTGATGTAAACACTTGATACCATGCAAAGCCATTACCCGCTTGAATTATTCTTACTTGTAGCATGTCCTCTGTTACAGATATAATATCGTAAGTGCTTGCACCTACATACCAACCCATAAATCCACCATCTGAAATTTCAAATGCGGTTCCTCTGTAAGGTGCTTCTTTATAAGAACCTTCTGTTGCTGCTTTAGATGTAGATGGTAAAAACGATACATTTTTAACACCAAACATAGTTGTAGCTACTGTTTCATCATGACAAGTATCACCCGCAACTCCTAATTCTGATGCATAAGTACCAGGAATAAAAGCTGGACCAACAGTTTGTTCGAAAGTTAAACCATTAGCAGTTCGCGTAAACACAAACTCATTTTGATACATACAGTATTTTTCTTCATCCCATGGCCCAATAGCATTCCACCAAGCTTCGTATGCAAACTCGCCATTTCCATAATCATCTTCTACAGGACCTAAGCCTACATGCAATGGAATATTTGCAGCCCAATACCACGTTTTAGAATCGCCAACTAACTCACCAGCTAATAAATTTTCAGCTTCAGGATCGGCAAACGAACTAAATACTTCTACTTCCATAGAAGCACTAGAAACAACACCACCTGTACCTACAGCATTAACAACTACCGTAAAAGTATTCACACCTGTAACAGTAAATCTGTGAGCCATTTGTCCTGAAGGTGCAACGCCAGTTTTTCCATCACCAAAATTAAATTGATATGTTATCTCATCATTTGCTGTAGCAGAAAAATTAACAATTCCACTTCCATCTCCATAAGGATTAGCTGCATCAGCACCCACAATTTCTGCAGATATTGTAACATTTGATGGCGCAATAATATCGCCTATCGAGGCATCATCTTCTTGACAACTGGTAAACACCAGCGCCAAAGAAAAAATCATTACTATATAATATTTTATATTTTTCATATTCTATGTTTTTGAGTCTTTAAATTAGTTTATATCAATATCATCTACATAGATGGTATAATTTGCAGAACCATCTCCTTGAGTTCCGTTATCAATAATCATAACAAGGTTATACCAATCAATTCCCATATCGATACCGCTAAAATCGAATGTTAGTGTTTCCCATCCATTAGCAACTGTTGATGTTGCTATAATTTCTGCTGTTCCTGTAACATCTGGCCATGGCACTGCGTCTTCAAATTTAAACAGCAAGTTTAGACCTGCTCTAGGCGACCATACTTTTGCGGTAACTGTAGTTCCTCCAGAAAAATCGAAAGGCATAGGAACCGTAATTTTTGATCCTGCCCATGGCTGTCCTGCACCTTTTACAACTTGTAAAACACTTCCTGAAGTATTCCCATTTGTATCTGGGTTTGAAACAACCGATGTTCCACCGCCATCAAATGCATCTAATGAGAATGCTGGTTCAAAATCTAATTCAGGACTAGTAGAAATATCATCTACATAAATTGTATAATTTGCAGAACCATCTCCTTGAGTTCCGTTATCCATAATTAGTACCATATTATACCAGTCGATACCCATATCGATACCTGTAAAATCAAATGACAAAGTTTCCCAGCCATTAGCAACTGTTGTTGTTGTAATAACTTCTGCTGTTCCTGTAACATCTGGCCATGGCACTGCATCTTCAAATTTCATAAGAAGATTTAATCCAGCTCTTGGTGACCATACTTTTGCGGTAACTGTAGTTCCTCCAGAAAAATCGAAAGGAGTTGGTATCGTAATTTTAGATCCTGCCCATGGTTGTCCAGACCCCTTAACAAGTTCTAAAACACTTGAAGAAGTGTTACCATTTGTGTCTGGGTTAGCAACGACTGTAGTCGCTCCACCGTCGAATGCATCTAGAGAAAATTCAGTTTCAAAAGTTAACGGTGTAACCCCGCCTGAAGTTACTTCGCCTTGTTTATAAAAATAAATATTATCAATAAATACAGTTCCAGCTGCCCAAGGTGTTCCCACAAATTTTAATTGAAAAATTTCAGAAACTGTTAACCCTTGATCTGTATATGCTGAAATTGGAATTTCAATACTAGTCCAGGCGTTTGCATTTAAATTAGTTGTTACCGGAGCCTCGGTAACTGTTCCTGAAGCATTATTAATTAATGACGTTTCAATTGCAGTAACTTCATCAGCGGTCCAAACATCAAGGTGTAAATATTCCATATTTGAAACATCAACTGTTACACCATCTGCTAGTGCAATACCTTGGTAGCTTAAATTAATGTATTGAAGCATTTCATCTCCAGCTAAATTGAACATAGCCCAACTACTTCCTTGGCTACCTTGAGCCCAATCTGGGAAATAGTTTGTGTCTGGCACATTATCATAAGCGCTACTAAAAATAGAAATGACATCTGCTGCTGCTCTGTTTCTTGGCATTGGTGCCGATGCTAACGGTTGTACAATTGCAGTAACTTCAAACTCTTCTGAATAAGAAGTGGTTTCTATTGCTGCACCCTTTGCTGTAACCGTAATTGTGTACGTTCCTGCATCTTGGTAAACATGAGAAGCGATTTCACCAATATTGGCTTCAACTACATCTGAACCATCTCCAAAATCTACTTCAAAGAACATTGCGAAGTCAGCTGTAGCTGTCACATTTACTTGTTTTGAAATAGCTAAATCATTTTCAATGGTAACTGCAAGATTTTCTGGAGCTTTAAAGGATACAACAACATTTTGAGCTGCTGTAGCTGATAAGCCATTTAATCCGTATGCTGTAATGGTTGCATCATAAGTACCTTCTTCATAAACATGATCTGCACCTTCACCCGGAGTAATCCCTTCCATTATTTCAGAACCATCCCCAAAATTAATTGAATAACTCACTGCACCTTGTGCTAATGGGGTAATAGTAACCAACCCCGTGTTATCTTGAGTAACACTAACTGCGGCAGAGACATTTGAAGGTGCCACAATTGCAT
This sequence comes from Algibacter luteus, assembly GCF_900141715.1. Taxonomy (GTDB): domain Bacteria; phylum Bacteroidota; class Bacteroidia; order Flavobacteriales; family Flavobacteriaceae; genus Arenitalea; species Arenitalea lutea. Next base: position 227,418 of record NZ_FQYK01000003.1, read on the forward strand.
CTACATAGTCTGTGCTTTCATCTTGTGAGCAACTAAAAGCAATTAGCGCTACAAGACATAAACTGAATGTGTGTTTAATAAATTTTTTCATAGTATTTTTTTATTAATAGTTAGGGTTTTGCTCCCAATTACCGTTTGAAAATTGAATTTCTTCAAAAGGAATAGGGAAAACCTCGTGTTTACCTGCAATAAATCCGTCTATCTCAGAACCTCTACCTGTTCTAACTAAATCGAAAAAACGGTGGCCTTCACCAACAAGCTCTACACGTCTTTCATTAGCAATAGCATCAGTAAGAACAGCTCCTGTTGAAGTTATATCATTTGGCGCTCCAAAAGCTCTTTCTCTAACTCTATTTAAATATTGTTGCGCTTTAGTATCGCTGATACCTCCACGGTTATACGCTTCTGCTGCCATTAATAAAACATCGGCAAAACGTATAGCTCTGTAATTATTAGGGTTTGTAAGGTTTTGATCTCCAGTATTTAAATCACCTTGTCTGGCAATATATTTTCTATTAAAATAACCTGTATGTTCATAACCTGTACCAAACGTAGCATTATTTGCAGCTGCCCAAGCTTCAATATCTAAAATGGCAACATCTTTACGTAAATCGCCAGCTTCAAATGCATCAACAACTTCTTGCGTTGGTACATTAAAACTGAAACCCGAATCGAATAAAGGGCCTGTGTAATTTCTGATACCGTTAAATCCAACAGCAACGTTACCCTCGCTACATTGTAAACAACCAAATCCTGCACCTTCAGCATCAGTATACTGTACTTCAAAAACCGACTCTATACCGTTTTCTCCATCATTTTCAAAAATAGTGTCATAATCACTTACTAAATCATATGGTCCGTTTAAAATCAAATTATCTAAAACTGTAGCCGCAGGAGCAAATTTATTTTGATATAAATATGCTTTTCCTAAAAGCGCCTGTGCAGAACCTTTAGTTGCTCTTCCAACTTGAGGTGCTGTATAATTTAAATTATTAATAGCGTACAATAAATCTGATTCAATTAATGCGTAAACATCAGCCACTGGAGATCGCGGTATGCTAGTTTCGTCTCCTAATTGAAATCTTGTTTCTTTTAAAGGAATAGGACCAAACCATTTTACTAATTCAAAATAATAGTAAGCTCTTAAAAAACGCGTTTCACCTAATATAATTTCTTTTCCTTCAAAATCAGCTTTATCCTGAAATTCTAAGATAAAGTTTGCTCTATTAACTCCAGAATACATCCAATCCCATAGACTTTTTAATCCGTCATTTACTGGGGTATGTATCATGTCGTCAATTTGTTGCCAACTAATTACATCTGTTGCACTTTCGCCACCACACAAGGTGTTATCTGAAGCTATTTCACCTAAAATAACATTTAAGTAAGATGCTTGTAATAAATCGTATGCACCAACTAAAGCGTTATAATAATCATCTTCAGAATTGAAATAACTTTCTGAATCAATGCTGTATCGTTCAACTTCCTCTAAATAATTGTCACTACAAGAGTATATGCCGAAAGCCAATACGCATACTACTAAACTTGCTAATATTTTATTTATATATATTTTCATCTTTTAAATATTTTATATTGATAAGTTTAAGCCTAAGATAAACTGTCTTGATATTGGGTAGAACCCGTAATCTATACCTCCACCAATGGCGCTACCATTTGTAGCAGCTGGATCGTAACCGTTGTACTTAGTAAACGTAAACGCGTTATTAACAGAAGCATATAAACGGAATTTACTGATACCTAATTTTTCAATAACATCACCTGGTAATGAATACCCTAATTGAATGTTTTGAATTCTTAAGAATGAAGAATCTTCAACATAAAAATCTGAAAACAATTTGTTAGTTGTTGCTCCAACTGTTGCTCTTGGAACAGTATTACTTGACCCTTCACCGGTCCATCTGTTTAAATATAAATTTAAACGGTTTACATTAGGTTGGTCACGCTCATAATTACGAACTGTTTCTTTTCCTAATTCTGCATACATATAAGTTCCAAAATCGAAGTTTTTATAATTAAAACTTAAATTAAGACCCATAATATAATCGGCTTGTGGTTTACCAAGATAAGTTCTATCTGCGATTGTAATTTCACCGTCGCCATTAACATCTACGTAACGAATATCTCCAGGTGAAGCTGCAGACCCCAATCCTGTTTGTGATGGATGTGCATTAACTTCTGCTTGATTTTGGAAAATTCCATCTGATTTAAGTCCGTAGAAATAACCAATTGGTTGTCCTACTTCCATTCTTGAAATAGCAGGCTGCCCAACACTAAAAGAACCACCTTCTGATATAATATCGTTACTTACTGCCGTAACTTCACCATCAATTTTTGTAGCATTATAACTAATTCCGAAAGAAACATCATCAGAGAAAGAATGTTTGTAATTTAGAAAAAGCTCAAGACCTTTATTTCTTGTTGTACCTGCATTAACTGTTGGTAAACCGGCTCCTGGTGCGCTTGCACCTAAGATTCCTGAAACTGGAAAGCCTCCAATTAATAAATCATTTCTATCTTCAACAAAATAATCGGCTACAATCTCTAATTTATTATCAAATAAATTAATATCCAAACCAATATCTAGTTTTTCAGCTGTTTCCCAAGTTGCATCTGCATTTGGTAATCTACCGTTAGCTGTACCTGTTATTAAAGCACCATCAAAAACATAGGTTGCTTCACCACTTAATAAAGCTCTATATAAATCGTCTCCAACATTATTACCTAATGTACCATAACTTGCTCTAAGTTTTAACAAGTTTATAGTTTCAGAATCTTTTAAGAAATTTTCTTCTGAAAGTTTCCAACCAGCCGTAGCCGATGAGAAATAATCAATTCTATTTTCAGGAGCGAAATCTGAAGATCCATCACGACGAATCATCGCAGATAATAAATACTTGCTTTTATAATCGTATTGTACTCTTCCAAAAAATGAAGATAACCTTGAATCATAAATAAAAGAACCTGTAGTTTTCGCTTCACTTAATCCGTTTGCTAAAGAAATATCAGCAAATTCCCAAGAGTTATTAGGCACATCAAAACCTGTTGCGCTAATATTATCTCCCCAAGCACGCTGTGCACTTGTACCTAATGTGAATGATGTGTTATGATCTTCCGCAAAAACCTTATTATAAGTGGCGAAAGTATCCCAAGTATAAGAATTATTTGCGTTTTTAGATTGGTTTACACTACTTCTATCTGTATTAAATACTTTACCTGAACCGTAATTTACAATTGGGCTAAAAGATTTTCCAGTATCGTTATAAGCTTTTAAACCAACTCGAGAAGTTATTTTAAATCCTTCAAATGCTTCATATTCTAATTGAAAAGTACCCTCGATAGAACTACCGTTATATTCATTATACGTATTTGCTATTTGAGATATTGGATTAACCACTTCATTTCCTAAAAATCCAGATGTATCTTGTTGATCTAAGCTGTATGTAGGAGCGTAGTTAAGCGCGTTGAACAATGGTGTACCTAAAGCGTTCTCACCAATACTTCTTCTATTTTGGTTAAAGTAGTTAGCTGAAGTTGTGAACTTTAATTTATCTGAAAGTTCAAAAGTAAGCTTCACTTTAGCATTTGCTCTCTGAAAGTTTGATTTATCACTAGCAACGATACCATCTTGTTCTAAAATAGAACCACCAAAGTAATACGTACTTTTTTCTCCACCACCAGTTACCGATAAACTGTGATTTGTTATTGGAGCTGTATCAAATAATTCGTTTTGCCAATCTACACCTGTACCTAAACCGCTTACATTAGGAAAAGGCAATGTCTGACCATTTGCCGCGTAGCTTTCGTTAAGAATTAAAGCATACTCTGTAGCGTTTAAATACGGTAACTCACGCGTTGTTTCTTGAACTCCAGTATACCCACTATAACTAATTCTAGCTTTAGAGTTTTTCTTACCGGTTTTAGTAGTCACTAAAACAACACCATTCGCACCCTCAATACCATAAATGGCTGCTTGGGCATCCTTCAGTATCGAGAAGGTTTCAATATCACTTGGGTTGATAGAGTTTAAATCTCCTTTATAACCATCAATAATGATTAAAGGACCATTATCACCATTAGAACTTACACCTCTAATTAATATATTAAATCCTCCACCAGGAGAACCAGAAGGTGCAGTTACTGAAACCCCCGCGGATGTTCCTTGTAATGCCTGTGCTGCATCAATTGGCCTTAACTCTTCTAGAGTTGCTGCGCTTACAATGGATACCGCACCCGTAACGTCTTTCTTTTTCTGTGTACCATAACCAACAACTACAACCTCATCTAATTGAGCTAAATCTTCTCGTAATTGAATAGTTAATTTTTTACTGTCTGTAATTACAATATCTCGTGTTACATAACCTATGTAACTAATAGATATTGTAGATCCTGTCTCTACCCCTGCTAAGACAAAGTTACCATCAAAATCTGTTGTGGTTCCTTTGGAGGTGTTCTTAACAATGATATTCGCCCCAGGAATTGGAAACCCTGTTTCATCCTGAACATTTCCGCTTATCTCTATATTCTGTGCTCCAGAATAAGTTATAAAGAATAAAGCTAAAATTTTAAATAGCGTGTGTCTCATAAATTTGTTAGTTTTTGTTTTAAGTAAATCTAGCTATTGATTTTGAAGTATTAGCATTTTCCACCTCAACAAAAAACATACACCATAAAAAAAACTAAATTATATTATCAAATTGATAAATTCCAGTCTATTTCCTTGTGTTTATGGGGATTGAGCAATTCACCAACAATACAACAAACCATGTTGTGTTGTGGTGTTGTATAGGTAATTAACGGGTGTGTTGTAGAATTTAAATTTCTAGAATATAGTCTGTCAAGCTAGATTCGTGGGGTAATTCCATTTTCTTCCTTAATCTGTAGCGTTTAACCTCAACGCTTCTTGAGGAGATATTTAATAATGGTGCTATTTCTTTTGATGATAAATTTAATCGTAAATAAGCACATAAACGTAAATCATTTGAGGTTAGACTAGGGTGAAGCGTTTTAATCTTTTTAAGAAAATCTTTATCTGCATTATTAAAGGCTTCTTGGAACAAATTCCAATCGTCTGTATTATTAAGGTTTCTATCTATGATTTTAATAACACTATTTAAGTTTTTATTCCCTTGTGCTGCTTCCAATTCTTTCTTAATAGTATTTAAAAACTGATTTTTCTTAATTAGATTCATGGTAGAAGCAGCTAATTCTCTGTTTTTATTCTCGATATTTTCTTTGAGTTTTTCATTTTTAAAACGCATCAATTGTTGCTTGTTTTCTAATTCCTTTAACTCAAATTCTCTTGTTGTTTTTAACATTAACCGTTCCCTTTGTTTTCTATAATAGCGTTTATAAATGTTATGCATTAATAGCGAGAATAATAATATTGACAAAGCATATACGGCAATTGCTAAATTAGATAAAAACCAAGGTCTGGCAATTTCAAAAGTATAGGTCTCTGTATTGTTAGATACCTGATTACCAACCTTACCCATAACACTAAAGGTATATTTTCCATGCGGTAGGTTTTCAAAATACACACTACCATTCAATGTCCAATCGCTCCATTCATTATAAATACCTTCTAGTTGATATCTGTATTCTGGCCTCTGTGTTTTTAAAAACTCTGAAATACTATAAGAAATACTTAAATTATTCTCTTGGTTTTTAAATTTTCCTGGATGCTTCAAATTAACTAACCTAATAGTATCATGATGTTTAGATTGACTAATTGAAATTTGGTTAATATTAATCTTATGATCAAAACTGTTAATCATACTTAAATCAAAAATAATATAACCTGTTGTGGTTCCTAAAAGGTGATTCTCATCGGCAATGTGAACTATGTTTTCAAAACCAACAACATCTTTTCTAACATCTACAGGAAAATGAATAGAGTTTATTTCTTTATCACCGCTCAATTTGGAAGTAGTCATGTAATTAATTCCATCCGATGAAAAACTCCAAAGTTTGTTGGTAACTTCATCCGAAACCAATTTTCCGGAAGTAAATTTATCAATGTTTATTAATTTACTTAATAAAGAATCTTTTTCGAATTTGTTCTTAGATGTGTCATATTTATATACACCATTTTTACTCGAGTATAATACCTCATTGTTGTGTTTCGTTAAGCTAGAATAGAGGCCTTTTTTAAGCAAACTATCAAGCTTATAAGAAGTAACCGTTTCAAGATCATTGCTAATCTGCAATTTAAACACACCTTTATATTCATGATTTACAAAAACTTGGTTGTTATTTAAAAACTCAAAATACCTGCTAGAAATGTTAAAACCTTTAATCTTGTTTCTGAGTTGCCAAGTTCCAGATTTTTTATGTAAAACATGTAAACCCGTATAATTTCCTTGTACCAATAAATTACTTTGGTTATCAAAAGATTTAATTTGCCATGTTCCAGGAATATCAGAAATCAATTTTGCTTGATTGTTTTTCACTAAAAACGTACCCATATTATGGCCACAGAAAAGCTCATTGTTAAAAACTTCAATGCACCATATTTGTCCTTGTGTACCTTCTATAAATTTAAAACTATCATTACTATTTAAAGGTTTATAGTACAGGCCTTGATTTGTTCCTAGGTATAAAAAGTTATTGTAAACTGCCGAAGTATAAACACTACCAATTTTTCCATTATTATCATGAAAAATAAGATAAGGCGATTTAATGTTTATACAATTAATGCCGTTATCCAATCCCAGCCAAATATTACTATCAATATCTTCATGAAGCGATAAAACTGTGTTATTACTTAAACCATCTGATTGATTTATTCTATAATTAATCTCTCCATTTTTTGTTAAATGAATTATACCATCTGAAATAGTACCAAGCACAAAACTATTATCGCGTAATTTAATACTACAAAAAACACTTACACTTTTTAATGCACTTCGCGCAGGTATATTCCATGGTGATACACCTTCACTATTTAAAATATAAAATCCATTGTCTTGGGTAAGGACTAATAATCCTTCGTTTAGACTAAAAACATTAACAATAACATTGTTTTTGATTATTGCGTCTTCAGATACTAAGACATCTTTTCCGTTTTCAATTTTAAATAATCCATTGTTTAGATTCTGAAAATATAAGTTTTCATCAACCTTAAAAAGTCTTGAAAGAACAGTTTTTGAATTTATGATATTGTACGACTGTTTTATTCTATCATAGATTATGATGCGATTTAAAGATTGAAACAATACCCAGTTTTCTAAACTATGAATATTCCAAAACTCTTCATCTACAATAAATTCAATATCTAACTCTTGAGATAGCGAAGTATAATTTAAAACACCAAAATCATCCTTTTTCCAATATCCGAATTGATGAAAACTTCCAGTATAAATTAATGAGTCTACAACTTTTACGCAACGTAGAATAGTTTCGTTAGGAGATGGATATAAATTCCATTTAGCCCCATTATACTCTAATAATCCTTTATTATTAGCAACATAAATATAACGATCATCAGATTGTGAAACGGACCAATTTTGAGATTCGGCACCATAATCATCTGGATTAAAAATACTAATTGGAGGTCTTTCTTGAGCCTGAATAGACAAAGAAAGCCAGAATACCAGAAAACAAACTAAACAATTAAGAATTTTCAAAACTTACAATTTTGTTTAGGTACTAAGGTACTAAAAATGGGCTATAAAAACACTTATGTATGGTTAGTGTTTGGTTTATTTTGGAAATAGAAGATAGTTTATTCTTTTAATATATTAATTTTCCCACCTAAAACTCTACTTTCATCAATTTGTTCTGGATTACCATAAATATATATATTTCCACCAGCGCGCACTTTTGCAACTACTTTTTTACTAGCATTGATATTCGCATTTCCTGCAATCCTTATTGATACCTCCGATGTTTTAGTTTTTAAACCCTTCCCATCGTAATCGCCACCCGTGTAGATTGAAACGTCTTGGTTAACAGCAATCCCTGAAGTTATAATATTAGCTCCAGTTACAGCTCTTACATTAACATATTTCGTGTCTATTTTTACATCAATTTTTCCGCCTTCTTGTGCGTTTAAATCGATTTCGAATTGTTTTATAACATCTTTTGAATGAATATAAGCGCCTTCATTAGCATCAAGAATATCAAAAGATGTGTAATAAAGTTTCACTTTTGTATTGTTACCATCAAAAGCTTCTTCTAGTTTCATTTTTATTTTTAGTGTGCCATTTTTATTGTTCACTAAAACATCTTCAGTATTTTTTCCAGTAATGATTACTTTGTTTACATCTGCTTTTATAAGCTCCACTTCAATGAGATCGTAAACTTTTAATTCGCTAAATTCTCCAATTTCCTTTTCGATTGGATGTTGTGCAAAACAAGTGATTGATATAAAAAGTACTAGAATATGAGCTAAGGTTTTCATTAAATATATTTTTCAATTACAACGTAAAACTATCAAGATTTATTCCTTTAGCTATTTACTTTATGAAAAGATTAAGAATGTTAAACAACTTTTACAGCAGTACCTGTTACAGAAACAAAAAAATAAGAGCCCGCTTCGGTTTCCATATCTAATTGAATTCCAACAATAGCATTGGCTTTTAAATTTATAGCATTTGCTTTTAAATTTTGAAAAGCCTCTTCTTTAGCTTTATAATAATATCTGAAATCATATTCATATTCTTTTCAGTTTTGAATGAAAATGACGTCTTGATATTACTTGAAACTCCTGTAACTATACCTAAATAATTCTCTATTTTATGTCCTTCAATAGAGTTTGTTGTAGTTAGAATCATTGTTAAACCAATTTTTAATAAGAGTAAAAACAATTAGTTATTCTTACTCTGGTTTACCTAATAAATTAAAATCTAAGTGTTTTTTAACTAAGTCTGTATTTTTAACTTTTACAATAACTTCATCACCTAATTGATATGTCATACCTGATTTTCTGCCAACCATAGCGTATTGGTCTTGATCGAATGCATAATGGTCGTCTTTCATATCACGAACACTGACCATACCTTCGCATTTATTTGAAATTATTTCAACATAAATTCCCCAGTCGGTTACTCCCGAAATAACGCCAACAAATTCTTCATCTTTATGATCTTCCATAAAACGAATTTGCATATATTTTATAGAATCGCGTTCGGCTTTAGTAGCTAAATTTTCCATATTACTGGAATGCTGGCATTTTTCTTCATAAACCTCTTCATTTACAGATTTTCCACCATCTAAATAATGTTGTAGTAAGCGATGTGCCATAACATCTGGATATCGACGAATAGGTGAAGTGAAATGACTATAATAATTAAAAGCTAAACCATAATGCCCAATATTATGAGTTGTGTATTCAGCTTTACTCATACTTCTTATAGTAAGTGTATCTACCAAATTCTGCTCTTTTTTTCCAACCACTTCTTGTAATAAATTATTTAAAGAAGCTGTTGTACTTTTTCGGTCTTTAAAATTTAGTTTATATCCAAAACGACCTACCACATTCTGCAAAGCGGCTAATTTACTATCGTCTGGTTCGTCATGCACACGGTATACAAAGGTTTTTTTTGGTGATTGTTTTCCAATAAATTCTGATACTTTTCTGTTTGCCAACAACATAAATTCTTCAATAAGTTTATTAGCATCTTTACTGGTTTTAAAAAATACACCTTCAGGATTATTATTGTCATCTAAATTGAATTTCACTTCAACCTTATCAAAAGAAATGGCTCCATTTCGCATACGTTGAGCACGCATAATTTTAGCGAGTTCGTCCATTTTTAAAATAGCATCAGCTAATTTTTGATCGGTTTGATACGTTTTACCAGTTAATGAAACATCTACTGGAATGGTATTGGTTTTACTTTCAATAACTGCCTGAGCTTCTTCATAAGCATAACGTGCATCACTATAGGTTACCGTTCTTCCAAACCATTCGTTTTTTATTTCTGCTTTGTCATTAATTTGAAATACAGCTGAAAATGTATATTTTTCTTCATGCGGACGTAAAGAACAGGCATTGTTTGATAATACTTCAGGAAGCATAGGCACAACTCTATCTACTAAATACACCGATGTAGCACGTTCGTAGGCTTCATCATCTAAAACAGTACCTTCTTCTAAATAATGCGACACATCGGCTATATGAATTCCTATTTCATATAAGCCATTATCTAAAACTTCAAATGATAAGGCATCATCAAAATCTTTAGCATCTTTCGGATCTATGGTAAAGGTTAAATCTTTACGCATATCGCGTCGTTTAGCAATTTCTTCTTTTGTAATAGAAGTATCTAATTGGTTTGCATAAGCTTCAACTTCATGAGGAAATTCATGAGGTAAACCGTATTCCGCAAGTATGGCATGAATTTCTGTATTATGATCTCCAGGTTTCCCAAGAACTTGAATGACTCTTCCGTAAGGTGAATCTGCTTTTTCAGGCCAATCCTCAAGTGTTACTAAAACTTTATCACCATCTTCAGCCTTATTTATTTTATTAATTGGTACAAAAATATCTTTGTACATTTTATTACTATCTGGTACTACAAAAGCAAAATTTTTATTTTCTATAATTTGAATTACACCAACATATTCAGATTTTGCTCGTTTTATAACATTAGTAATTTCACCTTCTAACTTACCACGTTTTCTGCGTTTGTAAGCATAAAATTCTACTTCATCACCATTTAAAGCTCTATTAATATTATTTGAAGCGATAAAAACATCGTCTTCAAAATCTTCGCAAATAACGTAACCGTTTCCTTTTGCAGCTAAATCTAAAATACCTGTATGATATTCTGTATTAATGATAGCTCTAAACTTACCACGTTCAACTTCTTCTATTTCTTTCTGAACAGCTAGTTTAGCTAGAGTTTTTATAATTTGATTTCTACTACTAGCATCATTTACACCGAGTTTAGCAGCAATTTGTTTATAATTAAAACTTTGATTTCTTTCTTTTTTTAAAATACTTAAGATTGTATTTGTAAGGTTGGAAATTCCTTTATTCTTGGATTTCCCTTTTCTTTTTCTTGTCATTTAATTTTGTAATCATATTTATTCCTTAAGGTTAAGGAAATTTTGTTATTAAATAGCTCAATATTAGGAGAAGAGATTGCTATTTATTTTACAAAGCTACGGTTTTAAATTTTAACCTATGTTATTTTAATATTAATTGAAGTTATCCACATTATATATTATATAATAATTTTTCTTTTAAAATTTAAAAATATAAATGGTGGTTATTATAGTGTGTTAATATGTGGTATAACTTTTTTATCTTTTCTTTTGATATGTGTTTTATATATTCTTGTTGATATGAAATGAACATTTTTAATAGACTTAACTTGTTTAATTTTAAGTACTTTAAGAAATCTATTAACAACTGTTATAAACTCCTATTAACAACTTTTTTTAATAAGAATTTCTACTCACATGACTTATAAGTATACAATTTAGTGCTGATAAATTAACCAAAAATTTACATTAACTAATTTGTGTATGAACTAAATGTTATGGGTTGAAAAATTAATCGATTTATCCTAATTTTTGTTTCACAAAGTAACAAACAGTTATTAACATGTAATGAATATTTGAATGAACATTATTTATAATTAGTACCTTTGTTAAACCTAATATAATATATTAAATAATGACAATTTCAATAGGAAACGATCACGCCGGAACCGAATATAAATTTGCTATACTATCTTTATTAGAATCTAAAGGTATTAAAGTTAATAATTACGGTACAGATACTAATGATAGCGCTGATTATCCAGACTTTGTACACCCTGTTGCTAAAGATGTCGCTGATAAAAAAGTTGATTTCGGAATTTTAATTTGTGGAAGTGGTAACGGTGTTGCAATGACTGCAAATAAATATAAAGAAGTAAGAGCCGGTTTATGTTGGAATAAAGAAATTGTAAACTTAATACGATTACATAACAACGCTAATATTTTATGCATCCCGTCGCGTTATACAGCAATACCACAAGCTTTAGAAATGGTTGAAACCTTTTTAAATACAGATTTTGAAGGCGGAAGACACCAAAGAAGAATAGATAAAATTCCTTTATCTTGTTAAATGGGGCACAACCATTCGCATAATCACACACACAACCATAACGACTTAAAAGGCCGCAACCTACTTATTTCTATTTTACTAAATATAGGCATAACCGTTGCGCAAGTTATTGGTGGTATTTTATCTGGAAGTTTAGCTTTACTAAGTGATGCACTTCATAATTTTAGCGATGTACTGTCGTTGGTGGTAAGTTATGTCGCCAATAAGTTAACAAAAAAGAAAGCCTCTTTTCATAAAACATTTGGTTATAAACGTGCCGAAATTTTAGCTGCATTTATTAATGCTTCTACATTAATTATTGTTGCTGTTTTATTAATTATAGAGGCAATAAATCGTTTTAAAAACCCGCAGGAAATAGAATCGAATTTAGTTATTTGGCTATCTGTTATAGCTATTTTAGGAAATGGGTTTAGTGTGCTTTTGTTAAAAAAAGATGCTGAAGCTAACATGAATATGAAAAGCGCCTACCTGCATTTATTTACAGATATGATGGCTAGTGTTGCCGTTTTAATTGGCGGTTTGTTAATGAAGTACTACCAAGTTTTTTGGGTGGATAGTGTGCTTACTTTTATTATTGCTTTGTATTTAATATGGATGGGTTACGATTTACTTAAAACGTCTACTAAAGTACTCATGTTGTTTACTCCAGATTCCATTCCAATAAAAAAGATTGTTAATGAAATCAATGCCTTTGAGAGTATTAAAAACGTACACCATGTGCATGTTTGGCAACTAAATGAAGATGAAATTCACTTAGAAGCTCATATCGATTTTAATCAAGATATTACTTTATCTCAATTTGATACCATTCTTCATGAAATTGAAGATTTAGTTTTTAAAAAATACGATATTAATCACGTTAACATTCAACCAGAGTTTGGTAAAGATGATGCTAAAGATGTAATTGTTCAGGATTAAAAAAAATGCTAGAAATAAAAATTAAAACCTTTGCTGAATTAAGTACTCAAGAGCTTTACGATTTACTTCAGCTTAGAAGCGAAGTATTTGTAGTTGAACAGGATTGCGTGTATCAAGATTTAGATGGTAAAGATGAAAAAGCGTTGCACGTTTTAGGTTTTAAAAATGAAAAATTAGTGGCATACACACGCGTTTTTAAACCTGGTGATTATTTTGAATTTGCAAGTATCGGTAGAGTAGTAGTTGCTAGAAATGAGAGAGCATTTAAATATGGTTATGATATTATGAACGCTTCTGCCGAAGCGATAAAAACGAATTTTAATGAAACTAAAATTAAAATATCGGCTCAAAAATATTTATCAAATTTCTACCAGAATTTAGGCTATAAACAAATAGGTGAAGACTATTTAGAAGATGGTATTCCGCATATTGCAATGATAAAAACATAATTACCGTTTTAAAGCGAAGTAACCACGTAAAACTTCACGAGAGTTTAGTATAATTTCATACCAATAACTATCACTTGGTAACAACTCACCATTTAATGTACCATCCCAACTTGAGTCGCTATTTGGTAAAAATTTCAAAAGTTTGCCATTTCGGTTATAAATAGAAATATGATTTACGAGTTTTAATCTATCATAAACTTGCCAAACATCATTAGTACCATCATTATTTGGTGTAAAATATTTTGGAATAAAATAGTCCTCATTATTTATGATTACAATAAAGCTACTTTCATTACTATTACAGGCGGTAGCATTATAAATATAAATGGTTTGTGATGAGGTAATCACATCACCAGGATTTAAAGAGTTTCCTAAACCACTAGATGCAGTAAAATAGCTACCATTATTTAGTATTGGTAAAGTATAACTTGTGGCTATAACATTTTCTAAATCATCAACTGGAACAAAATTGCTGCAGGCCGCAGGCGTGTTCACATAATTTGAAAATGTTGTAGGCACCCAATTGGAATGATTTGCATTAGGATTATCGACCACAACACAACTTAAATCTGGGTTTAAATCGAAATTAACAGAGGTGAAATTACTGTTATTTTCGTTTTTAAGATTTAATGAACATAGTTGATTTTGGCTGCAATCGAGCTCTGAAATATTAGGGTTTGAACTTAGGTTTAATTCCGTAAGTTGATTATTAAAACAATATAAAAAAGATAATTGCGAGTTATTAGAAACATTAAGTTGTGTTAGAAAATTTTGTTCACAACCTAGATATGATAAATTGGTGTTCGCAATGATATTTAGGTTTGTTAATCTATTATTTCCACACTGAAATCTATTTAAATTAAGACTATTTGAAACATCGAGAGTGGTGATTAGATTTTGTTCGCAAGCCAAAACATTTAAGTTGATATTACTTGATGTATCCAGACTTGTGAGTTGATTATTTTCACAACGCAATGAAATTAACCCAGAATTTTGCATGACATCTAAGTTTGATAATTGATTATTAAAACACCATAATCGCACCAAGTTTGGCAGGTTAGTAACATCTAAACTTGGTAGTTGATTCGCGCTACAATACAACTCTATTAAATTGGTGTTTTGCGAAACATTTAAACTGGTAAGCTGGTTGTTAGAGCAGTCCAAATTTGTTAAACTTATAAAATCTTCAATCCCAGTTAAATCGGAAATATTTAGGTTAATCACGTCTAAATCTGTAATACCGCTAATGTTTGCAGTCAAGACATTATCGTCTAACACGGTATCATAACCTAAATCGATTAAAGCTTGTTCAAAATTATCGTCTGGCACAAAGGTATTTTGGCTGTAACTGTAATATGTAATAAAACAGAAACTAATAAGAATAAACTTAGTTTTGGAGCACATTGAAGTTTATTTAGCTTCATCACCCACATGGGTGATTAGTATTTCTACACGTCTATCAAATTTTGGATTGCCACCTAGTGGAAATTTTCTTCGCATACCTAAATGACGCATTCGTTTTTTATCTATGCCTTTATTTGCAAAATAATCGTAAACATATTTAGCCCTGGCTTCAGATAGGTTTTGTTTTTTTGTTTTCCTGTTTACTGCATCTCTGGTGTTCTGGGTACAACACACATGACCCTGTATTGTGAAATATATATCATCACGTTCTAAAAGCGCTTTAGCAATCGATTCTAATGTTTTTTTAGAATCTGGAGTAACTGAGGCGTAACCTGTTTTAAATAAAATATTTTTAAACAAGATTTTATCACCTTTGGTACTTTCTTTAATTAAATCTACAACACCTTTTTCTTTAGGTTTTTTTTCTTTTACAACCTCTTTTACTTTGGGCTGTTTAGGTTTTACTATAATTTCAACTTTCCTATTTAGACCTCTAATTTTTAAAAGATTTTCTTCCTCAACAATTTTAATCAGTATTTCACCTTTACCATCAACATTTGTTATAAGTGTTTCGCTTATTTCATTATTAGCAAAAACAGCTTTTATAGCATCGGCACGTTGCTGTGAAAGAATTAAGTTATAGGTATCTGCACCTCTATCATCACAAAACCCAAAAATTGAAATCGATTCAATATCAACATCGTTTAACGAAGAAATAAATAGAAGTAAACGATTCTCTTCAGTACTAGGAACCTCGTATTTATCCGTATCAAAATAAACTTCGTGTGTTAATTTGTTTTGTGAAAAACCAAAAACACTACTAAATGAGATTAATATTAATACTACTAATTTATTCATAGAAGGGCACTGAATAGGTGTTAAATATACTATTTTTAATCTAAAATCATGCCAGTTGTCTTTTATCCAAAGGGTTTGCCGGATATAAAACCTTTTTTATTTTAAATAACCTTGATAGGTTGATGTGTTGCTAAGTATTTCTGTTGCTTTTTTAATTTCAGAATCATGCTCTTCTAAATATTCGTATAATCCTTCTCGATACACGTAGCGTTTTACAATGTCTTGTGTTAATAAATCTATTAAATAGTCTTTATTTTCATCAATAACACTGGTTTTTGAGGCATTTAAATTTGTAATTAATGTGTTATAATCGTTTTCAATATTATCATTCAGTTCTTCTTTTTTAGAAGTTTCAAAGGCTTTTTTAAGGGCTTTTTCTGTTTCTGTTTCAAATGAAAAATTGTTTTCTTTTAAGTAATTCTTAAAATCTAAGAAATCCTTATCAGTCAACTTTAGGTTGTTTATATCATCAATAGTATGATTGTAATAATAGTTGGTAGAAAAGTCGAAAACCAAATCATTATTAACAATAGCAGTTGTAATTGGTGATATTTTATGATTACCAATTTGCACATCAGGAAATACACCGCCACCATCAAAAACTTGTCTTCCGTTTTTAGTTTTAAAGGCGTTGTAATTTTCTTGTTTCACTTTTATCGCTTCGCCTTTTTCATTTCTATTCCAATAATCTAATGCCTGAATACATCTACCAGAAGGTGTATAATATCTAGAAATGGTAATTTTTACTTGGGTACCGTAGGTTAAGGCTTTCGGACGTTGTACTAGGCCTTTTCCAAAACTTCTAGACCCAACAATTACGGCACGATCTAAATCTTGAAGGGCGCCAGAAACAATTTCGCTCGCCGATGCACTACTTCCATCAATTAAAACCACCAACGGAATGTTAGCATCTATAGGGTCGCTTGGTGTTATATAGGTTCGGTTGTATTTTTTAACTTTAGATTTTGTTGTCACTACCAATTGCCCTTTGGGCACAAAAAGGTTTACAATTTTTATAGCTTCGTTTACCAAACCACCAGGATTACCACGTAAATCTAGAATAATATTTTCTGCACCCTGAGCTTTTAAATCGCGTAGTGCATAATTGGTTTCAGCATGTGCTTTTCTGCTAAACTGACTTAAAACAATATATCCTGTTTTATTATTAATCATAGAAAAATGAGGTACCGCTTTAATTTCAACCTCTGCACGTTTTATGGTTGCAGTTTGTGTTTTTCCTTGACGATTGTAAGTTACTTCTATTGAAGAATCTGGAGCACCTTTTAATAATTCACCTGCATTATCATCATAATCTGCAATAGAAATATTACCAACTTTAATTATTTCATCTCCAGCCTTTAAACCCGCCTTATCTGCAGGATAATCTTTGTAAGGCTCAATAACAACCAATTTGTCTTTTTTGGTTTTTATTCTAGCACCTATACCTGTATAATCGCCGGTATTATTAATTCTAGCAGCTTCAACATCTTGCTCGTTCATAAAATTGGTGTACGGATCCAGATCGCTTAACATGCTTTTTATAGCCGTATCCATTAAATCTCCCGGGTTGGTTTCATCCACATAATTCATGTTTAATTCTTTAAACAACGTGGTGAAAATTTCAATTTGCTTTGCAATTTCAAAAAAGTCGTTTTTAAATGCTGTGGTTGAAATAAAAACAACACCTACAAGCAGCGGGATTATTATTTTCTTTTTAAGAATATGTTTCATTTCAGATTATTTTTTAGAAATTTTGTTTGAAAACTTATCAAATACCGTTTTCATTTTACTTTCAACTTGCACAAATGTGGGCATGTCTTTGCCAATGTACAAAATCATAAACGCGTGTTGTGTTGTTAAATTGTTAAAAAAACTCGCTTTATTTAGCCTATAAGCTTCTCGTAACAAACGTTTTATCCTGTTTCTGGCTACAGCGGTTTTAAAATGTTTTTTACTTACCGAAACCCCAGTTTTAGCTATAACCTCATCATCAAAAGTAGTACCTAAATACACCAAACGCAACGGAAACGCAGAAACCGATTGTCCTTCAGTAAACAATTGGTCTATAAGTTTTTTGCTTTTAAGCTTTTCTTTTTTCGAATAGGTTGCAGTCATAAATAGATTTATGCTTACAAAAATACTAATAACAATTCATACCAAGCGTAACAAGGGGCAACATGACAAAAATCATTTTTAAAACGCTTAAACTAAGGTATATTGGTATGTTACAACGAATTTAAATTAAACGATTATGGGAGATTTAAGTGTTACAAAACTAAATACTAAAAAAGATAGAGCTAATTATATCCATCATTTGATAAATGATATAGAAGCCCTAGACCTCATGATTGAAAACAACATGATTGAAGAAGGCCCAATTAGAATCGGAGCAGAACAAGAATTTTGTTTAGTTAATAATCAGTTTTTACCAGAGAGTAATTCTTTGGAGATTTTAGAAGAAATTAACGACGAGCATTTTACAACCGAAATTGGGAATTATAACCTAGAACTAAACTTAGACCCTTTAATTCTAGTAGGAGATTGTTTTTCAAAATTACACAAACAATTAAATAGCTATTTAAAAAAGGCTAAAGATGTTGTGGCTAAGAACGATGGTAAAATTATTCTAACCGGCATTTTACCATCCTTATCAGTTAATAATGTTGGCGAAGATAACATGACCAATGTTGAACGATATTCCGTTTTAAATGATGCCATTAAATCAAGTAGAAGAACAAGTTTCGATATTCACATCAAAGGTGTAGATGAGCTTAATCTATTACACGATTCTGTAATGCTAGAAGGCTGTAATACCAGTTTTCAAATGCATTTGCAGTTTGCTGCTAAAAATTTTGTAGATAATTATAATTGGGCACAAGCCATTGCTGGACCTGTTTTAAGTGTTTGTACAAATTCACCTTTATTATTTGGAAAAGAATTATGGAGCGAAACTAGAATTGCACTTTTTACACAAAGCATAGATACCAGAGCAAATTCGTATTTATTAAATGACAAACCTTCTAGAGTAAGTTTCGGAACCGATTGGGAACGCGGCTCAATAACCGATATTTTTAAAAATAATATAGCCCGATTTAGGAGTTTTTTAACCACGCATTTTATTCGAAACAGTGTAGATATGCTAAAAAACAACGAAATCCCAAAGCTAAAAGCTTTGCAATTGCATAATGGTACCGTTTACCCCTGGAACAGAGTCTGTTATGGTTTAACCAACGGAAAACCTCATTTACGAATTGAAAACAGATACATACCTTCTGGACCAACAACCGTTGATGAAATTGCAAACATGATGTTTTGGGTAGGTGTCATGTTAGGAAAACCAAAAGCTTACAATAATATTAGCGATAAATGGGATTTTAAAGATGTAAAAACTAACTTTTTTAGCGCTGCAAGATACGGTATGTCCACCCAGTTTTATTGGAATGGGAAATACATTTCAAGCCATGAACTTATTTTAAACGAACTTTTACCAATGGCATATAAAGGCTTGTATAAAATGGGAATTTCTCCAAAAGATGCCGAGTATTACTTAAAAATTATTAATGATAGAGTTATAGGTTATAACGGATCAGAATGGATGGTTAGAAATTACAGGTACCTTCTAAAAAGCCATAAGCGGTATGAGTCTATGCAAATACTAACAGCAAATATTTATGATAAACAAGAAAAAGGTTTTCCTGTTTCGGTATGGGATATGCTGCATCATCAAAACGAATCAATCTTAAAAACTAAATATGTGGCGAAACATATTTTAAGTTCGGATATATTTTCAGTAGATAAAAAAGACAGTATCGATTTGGTATTGCATATCATGAAATGGAAAAACATTCACCACATGCCTGTTATTAATGGGGATAGAGATCTGTTAGGTTTGATAACTTGGAATGACGTTGAAAGCTATATCGATCAGCGCGATGAAAAACATAATAGTGTCTCAAAATTAATGAAAACCGATTTAATCACTGTTGAGGAATACACACCTTATGAAACGGTTATAAAATTATTAAAAACACATGCAATTGGTTGTTTGCCCGTTGTAAAAAACAAAAAGCTTATTGGTTTAATAACCTCAAACGACTTATTGCATGATTGATGTATACAACAAGGCACTAAATAGTAGTTTAAAAATTAACAGAATACTTGGTAAAATAGAAGGTACAAAACCTGGTCCGACGGTTATTTTTTTTGGCGGTATTCATGGTAATGAAACTTCTGGAGTGTTTGCTCTAAAAGATGCTTTAGCAGGAATAAATAATACCTATGTATCTGGTACTATTTACGGTATCTCGGGAAGTTTAACCGCTTTAAAAGCGCATAAACGTTATATTGAAGACGATTTAAATAGGCTTTGGACTAAGCAGCAAATTCAAAACATTTTAAGTAAAGCTCATGTAAATGAAGACGAAGCTGAATTAGTTGAGCTCAACACCATTTTAAATGAAATTTTAGAAAAACATAAACCGCCATTTTATTTTGTTGATTTGCACACAACATCCAGTAAAACCTTGCCTTTTATTACAATAAATGATGCCTTAATAAACAGAAAGTTTTCAGAGCAATTTCCAGTACCTATAGTTTTAGGTATAGAAGAGTATTTAAATGGTCCGTTATTGAGTTATATAAACCAGTTAGGTTATGTGTCTTTAGGTTTTGAATCTGGGCAACATGACGATTTTGTTGCCATTACCAATAGTATTGCATTTGTGTATTTAACCCTAGTGTATTCAGGTGTTTTAAAACAAGAAGCGGTTATTAATTTTTCAAAATATTACGAGCAACTAAAGCAACAATCTAACAATACAAAGCAGGTATTTGAAGTGGTGTATTTACATAAAATTCAAAAAAACGAACGCTTTAAAATGCTTAATGGTTTTAAAAGTTTCGAAACTGTTAAAAAAGGAACGCTACTAGCCATAAGCAACACTAAAGAAATTGAATCTCGTTACAACGGTAATATTTTTATGCCACTTTACCAACAAAAAGGCGCCGAAGGTTTTTTTATCATTAAACCCATAAAACCGTTTTTTCTAAAATTATCCACTGTATTAAGACGTATAAAAACCGATAGTTTTTTAGCCTTTTTACCTGGAATTTCTTGGGCAAATAAAAACGAAGGCATTTTACAAGTTGATTTGAAAGTTGCACGGTATTTTGCTAAACCATTATTTCATTTATTAGGTTACAGAAATAGGCAAATTACAAGAACTCATATAAGATTAAACAATAGAGAGCGTGTTGCAAAAACTAAAATTTACAGAAAAGCGCCTTGGTATTAATGCTTTAGATTAAAATTTAATAAAACTAACGCTGCCCTTTTTTAAAGCCATAGGTGTTTTGTCCAATAAAATCTTTAGGAAACTTATCATCGCCTTTAAACCCAATTTCAATCTTACCACCGTCTTCTGGAATGTAATTAGTTTTAAAAATATAATCCCATAAGCTTAAACTAATACCGTAATTCACACCATATGTTCCTTTTGGTAATACATAAGCATGGTGGTATAAATGCATCACTGGGTTATTGAAAATATACTTTAATGGTCCCCAAGTTATTTTAATATTTGAATGGTTAAGATGACCAATAGCAATTGTTATAAAGTGAATAATATAAGCTTGTTCTGGTTCAAAACCGCCAATAATCATGACGCCAAAAGTTTTAAGCGGTTTGTATAACACGTTTTCCATCCAATGGTATCTTAAATGTGCTGCAAAACCCATTTCTTTTACGCTGTGGTGAACTTTATGAAATTTCCAAAGAAAACCATACTTATGCAATAATACATGTGTAAACCACTGAACAAAGTCAAGAATTATGAAGAACACCAATAATTGCAACCATGGCGCCCATTCTGAGATATCCATAATAGCAAGACTTTTTGCGGTGACATTAATTTCGCCTAAAAGCAATCCAATAACCTTATAAACTCCACTTATGACAATGGAGAAAATGAAGAAATTAAAATACATATAAAATGCGTCTAACCAAAAATCGCGCCTGAAAATTGATTGATCTTTTCGCCAAGGGAAAGCAATTTCTAATAACCACACGACTATTGAAATTACTGTAAGTCCCCAAAAATAATTGGTATACCATGGCACTTCAAAAATTATCGATTTCCAAGTCCAATTTAATGTGCCTTCAAAGGCATTAATAAATGCGTCTAAATACTTTTCCATTTTTTTTATTGTGTTAATGTTATACTATCACTTTCAAAAGGTAAGTCGTCAAAATAGCTCCATTCTGTCCATGAGCCATCATAATTAGTTACATTTTTGTACCCTAATAGTTGGGTTAGCACAAAGGTTGTATGTGCTGAACGAACGCCACTATGGCAATACAAAATGATAGAATCGTTTTTATTTATTTTACTATATATCTTTTCTAAATCTTTTATTGGTTTAAATTTTTTATTACCACTATAGTTTATAGCTTCTACCCAATCTATATGTATGCTTTTAGGTATTCTTCCTGCCTTGTAAGCACCTTTTTTTTGTTGTTTTCCTGAAAACTCATCTTCATTTCTAGTGTCTAAAATAACCACATTGTTTTTTAATGCTTCAATGACTTGTTCTTTTGAGGCATAATATCGCATTTTAGGATTTGCCTTTAGTTTAAAAACAGTTGTTTCCACTTTTGGTATTTCTGAATTAACTTGACCATTAATTGATTTCCATACTGAAATTCCGCCTAGTAAAAGTTTAATATTTTCAAAATCATAATTTTGTAATATCCACCATAACCTTGAAGCTTCACACAATCCGTTATCATCATAAATGACTATGGTGTCTTCCGTTTGAATTCCTAATTTTCCAAATAAATCTTCTATCTGTTTTTTACCAGCCATAATTCCGGAGTAAGGATATGTTGTGTCTTCGATATCCGTTCTCCAAAGATTTAAAGCGCCTTCAATATGTTCATTTTTATAACGTTCTTTTTTTCTAAAATCAATTATTTTAATATTTGGTTGTTGATTAATTGCTTTTAATTCATTTGCTGATATTAAATATGCCGAATCAAATACTGCTATTTCATTCGCTTTTTCAGGTTTACATGCTGAAATGATAAACAAGAATATTATGATATTAATCCTCCAATTCATACCAATCGATATCTGTTAAAACCGCGCGCCTTCCTTTTGCTTTTGGTGGATAGTTGGTTACTAAATAATTAACAATAACCTCCTGATTCCTTCCTAAATCCCAAAGATTTTGGGTTTCTTGCATCCATTTAATCGTGGCGTTCCAACGTTCGGCATTCATTCTATTTTGTGTTACTAATTTTGATGAATGACAATTGGTACAGTTATTTACAACTATCATTAATCCTTCTGCATCGATCAAACCCGTTCTAACATGAATGCCATTTTCAATCCTATCTTCGTCCACTTCAACTGGTGCAATTGCAACAGTTTCAGATTTAGACATGAAATCTAAGATATTTGGATTCACCATATATGAAATGATTCCACCTCCTGCAATTACGAACAACACAAACAGCAGCGCCAAAAGACGATGTACTTTTTTAACTTGTTTCCTAAAGACGTCTTCTTTTTTGGTCATTTATGTAACTTTTATCGCTATGCGATGGCAAGCATTGTTTAAATAACCTTTTGGGTTCCATCCTGGTAAAAGCATAGGTTGTGCTATACCATTGGCATCTGTTGCTCTGGCCCAAACCTCGTAATAACCAGGTTTCGGAAAGTTTATTTTAGCTGTAAAATGTTGCCACGCTAAACGGTTTTCTGGTTTTGCGACATCACATGTTTTCCAAGTAGAACCAAAATCTATGGAATATTCCATTTTAGCAACTTCTAATTCTCCTGCCCATGCATGCCCTCTTATATTTAAAGACTGCCCTTTTTTTATTATTGCCCCAGTTTTAGGATAAGTAATAATTGATTTTACAGGCATTGACTCGATAATGCACATATCTTCATCTTTTACTTTTTCTCCAGGTGCCACAGGTTCGCAAGGTACTCTGTAAGCAGTACCAGTCATTTTTGTACCATCATGTACTTTATCGCGAATGCTAATTCTATTTATCCACTTTCCAGAAACTGATGCCGGCCATCCACCTGCAACCAAGCGTAAAGGGTATCCATGAATAAGAGGAATGTCTTCTCCATTCATTTTAAATGCTAAAAGCGTTTCATCTTGTAAAGCTTTATTCATTGGGCAACCCCTAGAAATAGGTTCTTTGTTAGGATCCATACTAAGGTGTTTATCTATGGCATGATATCCAATATAAACAGCATTACTTTTTATACCAGCATCTTCCAAAACGTCACGTAAGCGCACACCAGTCCATGAAGCACAATGTACAGCACCAACAGTCCATTGGTTTCCTTTTGCTGGTGGATCAAATTCTGCGCGTCCATTACCACCACATTCTAACGTTAATTGATAGGTATGATGCTCAAATTTTGATTTCAATTCAGTCAAAGAATATGTTTTTTTATTTTTTACTGATTCTCCATCAATGGTTAGCGTCCATGTTTTTGGGTCGATATCTTCAGGTACCAAGCCATTATTTCTTATAAACATGCATGAATTTGGTGTGATTTTATCATCCAATAAATGAGCTTGTGCTTCAATATTCCATGGTTTATCGTTTAGAACAACCATGTCTTTGTGTTTATTAAAAAGTTTAAAAGGATCGGGTTCTTGCAACGCTAAAGGCGTATAACCATCTAACATTTTAGAACCAAAAACAAGCTCTGTACCTATTAATGCAGCAAACGAGCCTAGTGTACCTTTTTTTACAAAATCTCTTCTTTTCAAAATATTTCTATTATAGGTTTGATTAACCAACTTCCTAAGTTACAACTTCTAAGCTTCTTTATTTGTAACTTATGTTACATACAAAAGGCATAGTTAACACTAAATTGCACTATTACCTTAAAATTAGCAATGATGAGAATTATGACAAAAAATTTTGAAACTAAGTTTACTGGTTGGTCGTTTATTTTGGCCGCCTTAATGTTATGGTTAGGTTGGGCGCTTTCACCACATCATATTGGCGAATACATTGTAGCATCAGATTTTGAGGCTATTGGTGAAAATGTTTGGACCTGGATTTGGATGTATCGTATTCACATTTTTGGTTGGGTTACCATGGCAATTGCCTTGTTTGCACTGGTGGCGGTAGCGGCTAGAAAGCCATACCGGGTACTTATATTACCAGGTGCTGGCATGATTATTATTGGCACGTTTACCTTAGCTATTGCCAATGCTTATTTTTATAATTTTGGTGCTTGGGGTGTGGGTCAAACAATGGGGAAGTCTGCAGTAGAAATTCAGGCTTTCGTTAATGATATTTTATACACGAATCAATACGTAACATGCTTTATACGTTTTGGACGTGTTTTCTCTGGTGTTGGTTTAGTCTTGTTAGGCTACGGCTTAATAAAATGGCATATTGTAGCTAAATGGTTAGGCTGGTTTACGGTTTTGTTAGGACTTTCGGCAATGGGCATCGTTATGGGTATTCCTGATAATTATGAAATCTACAAGCCATTATTTCATATTAAAGTCATTTGGTTGGTAACTATGGGAGCTTTAATTCTTTTAAAAGGCATTCATTTACCAAAATCTGAGTCATAATTAATAGTATTATCAATTAGAACTACCTAATAGCAAAAAAAGCCACTTAATTTCAAATTAAGTGGCTTTTAAATGAATTATAATCTTAATTTTTGTTGTTTCCCTTTTCAATATCAGCCATTAAACCTTCTGGGTCTATTTCCACAGATTTTACAGGTTTAGTTGCTTCAAACGTGTAAGTTGGATAAGCCCAAGCCCAGTCTTTTATGATGGTTGCTGAGGTTGGTTTTTCACCACGCATCATTTGTAATGGGATATAAAATGCTTCAGTAGAACCATCAGTATAGGTTACTAAAACATCAATAGGCATTGGCATTAATCCTATACGCTCTAAAGTTACCGAGTTGTTTTCAATAGTTTTAACTGCGTAGTCAATAGTATTGGTGGTTTGTGTCCAGTCAATTAAATACCAATCGAGTTCTAAACCAGATGTTTTTTCGGCAATTCTTAAAAAATCTATTGGTTTTGGGTGCTTAAAAGCATACGTTTTAAAATATTGTTTTAATGTTTTTTCTAGATTTTCTTGCCCAATAACATACGCCAATTGTTTCAAGAACACATAACCTTTGTAGTATGCTGAAATTGAATATGAACGATTGTAAACATACCTGTCAGAATGTGTAGTTTGCGGTTGTTCTGTACCAGATTTAGCTAAGTATGAATAAACACCGTAAACACGTTTGGAAAGCTCGTTAAAATCTTTATTGAAAATATGACTTTCTGCAAGGGTACAAATGTATTCGGTAAAACCTTCATCCATCCAAGAATGTCTTGCTTCGTTCGTTGCCAAAATAAATTGAAACCACGAGTGCCCCATTTCGTGAGCTGTTACACCAAACAAACCATCAAAACTACCTTCACCTAAAATAAGCGTACACATGCCGTATTCCATTCCGCCATCCCCACCTTGAATTACAGAGTATTGATTGTAAGGATATTGCCCCACTTCGTTACTAAAAAACTGCATTAATTCTACAGCTTTTGGCTGCAAATTTTTCCAATTATCAAGTTTGTCTTGAGGCATGGTGCTTTTGTATAAGAAGTGTAATAACGGACCATTTGGTACTTGTTTGGTATCGTGAATATATTCAGGGTCTGCAGCCCAAGTAAAATCATGCACATTAGGCGCTACAAAATGCCAAGTTAGTTTATCATAATTTGGACGATTTACAGTACCAGTTTCATAACCATGACCAATTTCATTTGGGTTTTGCAGGTAACCTGTTCCGCCAACAACGTAGTTTTTATCTATGGTCAGTTTTACATCAAAATCTCCCCAAACACCATGAAATTCACGCCCTATGTACGGGTCTGCATGCCATCCTTCAAAATCGTATTCTGCTAATTTCGGGTACCATTGTGCCATTGAAAGCGCCACACCTTCCTTATTATTTCGTCCAGCTCGACGAATTTGAACAGGTACTTGTCCGTCAAAATCCATATCAAAAGTTACGCTTTCACCAGGTTGAATCGGTGTAGCTAATTCAACCTCTAAAACGGTACCAACAGTTTCGTGATTAATCGATACACCGTTTTGTTTAAGCGAATTAACTTTAATGTATCCTATTTCATTAGGTTTTAGTTTACTAATGCGGTCTTTTACTCTTCCGTCCGGGTCTGCTATAGTTCGTGAACGCACATCCATTTCACTTCCTGGTTGAAATGCGTTAAAGTATAAATGATAAAACACTTTATTTAATACATCTGGTGAATTATTAGTGTAAACTAATTTTTGCTTCCCTTTGTATTGATAGGTGTTTACATCCATATCAATTTCCATGTAATAATCTACATGCTGCTGCCAATAAGACGATGTTACAGTTGCATGTGTAGGAGGAGTAAGAGGTGTAGTTGCGGAAAGCCCTCTTGAACTACTGCAAGAAAACAATAATGAAACTATAAGAATTGATGAAAAAAATCGCGTCATAACTTTAAAAAGATTGAATCTATAGATTGAAAAGTAAAGCATAATCAAGATTGGTATATCCTTGATTATGCTTGAACTAAAAATATATTATTTTGACATTTGTTCTGCTAGAATTAAAGCATTGTAAGCATTTGCCATTTTTGAAGATTTACTTAAATCAGCAAACGGTTTTACATCTTCAGAATTTCCACCAACAATAACCTTAGTTTTAATTGCTAAACCAGAATCTAAAATTACTTGCTTTACTTGTGCAGCAGTTAATTTGGGGTAGTATGAACGAATTAAAGCGGCTATACCAGCAACGCCAGGAGCTGCCATTGAAGTTCCTCCTTTAGTGTCGTATTCGTTTTCTGGAGTCGTAGAATATACGCTCGCACCTGGAGCAAAAATATCTACATTTTGTTTTCCGTAGTTAGAAAAACCGGCAACCATACTTGAACCGTATTTTGGTGCTAAAGCACCAACTCTTATGTAAGTATCAGTGACTTCAACACCGTTTACATTATCATCTGGATAATTAGGTTCTTTATCTACATTTTTACTGTCGTTTCCGGCAGCATGAACAAAAACCACATCATTTTTCCCAGCATAAGCAATGGCATCGCGCACCCAGTCGCTATGCGGTGAAAAACTCTTACCAAAACTTCCGTTAATAACGGTAGCGCCGTTATCAACGGCATACCTTATAGCTAATGCCACATCTTTATCATATTCATCGCCGTTTGGTACCGCTCTTATGCTCATAATTTCAACATTATTGGCTACACCATTTGCACCTTTACCATTGTTACGTTCAGCAGCAATTATTCCTGCAACATGCGTACCATGGCTCTCAGATTTTTTAACCGGCTTAACATTGCCATTGCCATAGTATTTTGTAGACATATCATCAGGGTTATCTCCAGTAACACGACCTTTTAATTCTTTGTTTAAGTTATAATTTAAGCGGTCGTTTATGCTTTCTAAACCATTTTCAATTTCCGTAATTGCGGTGGCCATAGTATCTAAGCCATTACTAAACATGTAGTTTGCAATTTGTTGTGCTTGTGCCAAACTTTCATTTTCAGTTTTAATAGCCGCAACCTCTTTTTGAGTGTAATCTTTCTTTCCAAAATGTTTAGTTAAGGCATCATCGGCTGTTTTTACCTGCTGATAAATTTGCTCGTATTGATTTTTTCTTCCTAACCATTTTTGATACTCGGTTTCGTAAAGTGCTTTTGCCGCCGCATAATCAGGATTGCTCGTGTCTCCACTCGCTAAAATTCTAACATACTCTAACTGCTCATTATAACCATCGCCTAAAAAATTCCAGCCATGAACATCATCAACATAACCATTATTGTCATCATCTTTTCCATTTCCAGGAATTTCGTCTTTATTTGTCCAGATAACATCATCTAGATCTTCATGATCTATGTCAATTCCAGAATCAATTACAGCCACAATAACTTTTTTACCTTTTCTGTTTTTAATGATGTCTGTATACGCTTTATCTACACTCATTCCAGGAATGGTGTCTTTAACCAAATCTAGATGTCCCCAATTGTTTTTTTCAGCTTCCGTAAGCTCAGAAACTTTTAAAGGAGAGGTATCTATATTTTCAACGGGAGTTGATAAAATTGCCGCGGTTCCGCCACAGCCTGAAATTAAAACTGCTAAAAAAGCAGCCATTGCTATTAATTTAAATTGCTTCATGGGATAATTAGATTTAGTCTTTATTATAAATTAGTAAATATATCTTTTGTAGTAAAAGTGTCTCTGAGTCGGACTCCTTTTTCTGTTTTTTGTACGGTAATAATTTCATTATGAGCATCATGTTCTAAAAATAAGTAGAAATTTTGTTCTGCAGCAAGATTTAGAAAACTTTCTTTTTCATCTAAAGTCAATAATGGCCTTGTATCATAACCCATTACATAGGGAATAGGTAAATGCCCCACTGTTGGCAATAAATCTGCCATAAATGCAATGGTTTTGTCTTGATATTTAATAAGTGGAATCATTTGTTTATCGGTATGTCCGTCGGCATAAAAAATATCAAATCCTAGCTGGGAGTTATTTAACAGTTGATTCTGTGGAAGCGCTGTAAATTTTAGCTGCCCACTCTCTTCCATTGGAAGAATATTTTCTTTTAAAAACGAAGCACGTTCACGTTTGTTAGGCTGTGTTGCCCATTTCCAATGGTCTTTATTGCTCCAAAAATGTGCATTTTTAAAAGCAGGCTCGTAACCTGAGCGATCTTGATTCCATTGAATACTTCCTCCGCAATGATCAAAATGTAAATGGGTTAAGAACACATCGGTTATATCATCACGATGAAAACCGTAAGATTTAAGGGATTTATCTAGATTAAAATCGCCCCAAAGATGATAGTAGCCATAAAATTTTTCTGATTGTTTATTTCCCATACCGTTATCAATCAAAATCAAGCGATTACTGTCTTCAATAAGCAAACAACGTGTTGCTATATCAATCATGTTATTAGAATCTGCAGGATTGGTACGCTGCCAAATGGTTTTTGGAACAACTCCAAACATCGCACCACCATCTAGCTTTAAATTTCCGGCATTTACAGGGTATAAATTCATAGGAAGGTAAAATTAAGAAAACTATATCACATCCTTAAAATTCTTAAGAATATATTAAGAAATTACTTGTTTTAAACGTTTGCCAAAATCATAAAGCGCCTTAATTTCTTTTATACTTGCCAATCTTTCTTTTTCAAAAATTAACAAAGCATTTCCGTTAGATTCGACATGATAATAAGGGTTGCTTTCGAAAAAATGGGTGACATCGTCATTAAAAAATTGGGCGATTCTGGTTTCGTTTTCACCTAGAAGATAGAAGCGGTTTGAGAAATCGTCATGATTTTCAATAGGAATATCTTTAAATCCAGCTAGAGCTGATACTTTCTCGAGAAACCCTTCTTTATCTAATGTAAATTTAGGAATTTTAAAATCTAATTCAATATGCAGCATCGTGCTTCTAACAACTTCTTTGGCTATAAACTCACCTTCTGAAAACTCAATATCAAATAACGAAATCGTCAAATCTTTTTGAATTAATTTATTATAAATATGGTTGATGTGTTTCGTATTAAAAAACGAAAAACTATTTAGGAATGAAACTTCTTTTTTCTTCTTAGGGCTGTATTTTAAGTTGTAGTTTTTTGCCAAGGTTTCCATGGTACTTTGGCGTCTTGTAAGACTGTTTTTTATAATATTAGGAACCGGGAGCAATCGTCTGGAGGCAAATGGATGTTTGGTTTCTGTGTCGTGCATATCCAATCCAATCACATCAAAATGACCATCTCTCTTAGCAAATAACTCTTGATAACCATGAATGTTTTCTAATACGGTATCATCAACAAAATCGCATAACGAAAAATCTAGTATAACATCTTTATTTTCCGGAATAGCATCTAAGTGTTTTTTTAATTTATAATAGTTTAAAAAGCTGCAAAAATGCTTAACACTAACATAGTAGTTGTCTTTTTCGCCATGTTCTTTATACATTAAAACATTAGGTTTTAATAAATTCCTGATGAATAATCCCGCACCTAAATGCCTATTTATAAAAATATGAATAATAAAAGTGGTTATAACACCAGCAATAATTCCTGTTATAAGCCCTATTTTTAAGGTAACAATTAGGGTTACAAAAAATATAATAAGCTGCTCTTTACCAATAGAAAACATTTGAGTAACAACTTTTGGCGACGCCAATTTGTAACCTGTATATACTAAAATAGCCATTAATGCCGGTAGTGGTATACGCGTAAGTTGCGTGCTAAAAAATGCTATAAACAACACTAAAAATAAGGCATGAAAAAAGTTTGACGACCTGTTACTACCACCTTGATTTACATTTACCGAACTTCGTGCTATTACAGTAACCACATTTAGTCCACCTAACAAACCACTACCAACGGTTGCTAAACCAAGAGCTTTTAGATCTCGATTAACATTAGAACGTCTTTTTTCTGGGTCCAGTTTGTCAACCGCTTTGATACTTAAAAGTGACTCTATGCTGGCAATAAGTGTTAATGCTAAAACGTTGCCCCAAAACATAAAACTCCAAATACTACCAAAATTTGGTGTGGGTATGTCTGCAATTATTTTTTGTATGCTTGGTATGCCCGAAACCATATATTCTGGTGCTATTGGGTTTGCCTCATGTAAGCCATATTCAAAGTAATAACTAAAACCAATTGAAAGAATAACAATCCACATTGGTGCCGGAATAAGCTGTAAATATTTATTTCTAATTTTTGAGTAGAACAGCATAATGGTTAAGCTTATTATTCCTGCAAAAGCAGCAAATATTAACCCTTTATTATCATAATGAATCGCATCATTTAAGGTAAAAGGAATTTCTAAAAGATAATCTACCGTATCGGCTCGACTAATTTTATGAGCCAGCATGATGTGGAATTGCTTGCCTAAAATAATTAAACCAATGGCTGCTAACATACCTTGAATGGCCGAAGACGGAAAAAAATCAGCTAATGCTCCCATTCTAAAAAAGCCTAACAGTAAAAGTAATATTCCTGAGCACATGATGGCGACATACGCGGTTTCCAATCCTAATGTTGTTATCGCTACTAATAGCACACCAACTAAACCGTTTCCAGGGCCTACAATGGTTACATGGCTTCCGCCTAAAATGGAAACAACAATACCGCCTACAACAGCAGCAATAATTCCAGCAATTGGTGGTGCATCACTTGCCATAGCAAGTCCTAAACCTAAAGGTAGTGCGATAAGACTTACCACAAAACCTGAGAATATATTTTTTGGTAATGCTTTGAAAAAGGCTTTTATGTTATTTTTTTTCGGACTCATTGCAGAATTAACACATCGGTTGGTAATTCAGTTAAAATATGTTCAATATCGTGTGGAAATAACCTATCCCAAAACGTCATTTTTGAGGGCGCATTCATCACTAATAAATCGGCTCTAGATATTTGAGCATAATGGCCTATGGAATACCCGCGTTTTCCAAAAATGGGTTGCAATTTTATGATTTTATTCTGGGTGTATTCTTTTGGAATATGACTTATTATTTCTTTTACTCTTGAGTTTTCTCTTAGTTTAATTCGTTCTTTGGCTATAGTAGCTCTTCTTAACGATTTGTCATCATCTACTTTTACCGCAATTTCATCTTGTCCAATTTCTTCAACAATGGTTATTTTTTCGGCATTTAGTTGATTTGCTACGTAAAATGCTGCGGTAATTGTTTGTTCAGTTTTAGGATCTTTTAAACCATTTACAACAATATGCTGACAAGGTATACGCTCAACGGAGGGTTTTATTAAAAGTAAAACCGAACAATTGGCTTGTCGCGTAATTTTTCTTGCAATAGAGCCTACATAATATTTAACTATTTTTTCTCGTTTAACAGCACCAAGAATTAATAAATCGATCTTTTTTTCTTCAGATATAGATAAGATGACATCTACAGGATTACCTGGTTTAAAAACAACTTCATACTTTAATTGGTCTTTTTCAAAACTTTTTAGAATTGTACTAAGCAATTTGGATTTTTCTTCGGAAGCTTCACCTACATGAATTAAAACTAATTTAGCCTCAAAAAAAACAGAAAGTCTTGCAGCCTCAAAAAGGTTTGCTTTTAAGTTTGGAGAATATGCAACTCCAATTCCAATACTTTTAAAAGGCTTTATAGGCACAGGTTTTACGTTGTTTTAATACAAAAAGTTGAAAGATAACATTTTTTGAAAACAATAAATGATACGTTTTACTTAAATTAGTGGTTTTTAACAAGAAAAGTGCCTATGTTAGAACTCGCAGGAATCATTATTTTAGGAATATTAGCCCAATGGGTAGCTTGGAAATTTAAAATCCCAGCAATTTTACCTTTAATTTTAATTGGGCTTTTAGTAGGCCCTATTGCTGCGGCATATCTAAGCGAAGATGGATCTAAATGGATAGAACCCATTTGGAACGGAAAACAAGGACTTTTTCCAGGCGAAGGCTTGTATTACTTTGTATCTTTAGCCATTAGTGTCATTCTTTTTGAAGGAGGTTTAACACTAAAACGCTCCGAGGTAAAAAATGTAGGTCCAGTAATTACTAAGTTAATAACTCTTGGTTCTGCTGTAACTTTTTTTGGCGCGGGTATTCTTGCTCACGTTATTTTTGGTTTAAGTTGGGACCTGTCCTTTCTTTTTTCTGGATTAATTATTGTTACCGGACCAACAGTAATTACGCCAATTTTAAGGAACATTCCGCTTAAAAAAGATATCTCAGCAGTTTTAAAATGGGAAGGTATTTTAATAGATCCTATTGGTGCCTTAGTAGCGGTATTGGTTTTTGAGTTTATTAGTGTTGAAGGCGATAGTGGTTTTACCAAAACAGCACTTATCGAGTTTGGTAAAATCATTCTCTTCGGTACTACCTTTGGGTTTACTTTTGCCCATGCATTGGCCTTTGCAATTAATAAAAAACTCATTCCGCATTACTTATTAAATGTAGTGTCTTTATCAACTGTTTTATTGGTTTTTGTTGAATCTGAAGTTTTTGCACACGAGTCTGGTTTACTTGCCGTTGTAGTTATGGGCATGGTTCTAGGTAATAGTAAACTTGAAAACATTAAAGAATTACTTTATTTCAAAGAATCGCTAAGTGTCTTGCTTATTTCCATATTATTTATTTTGCTGGCAGCAAATATCAATATTGAAGATATGATGCTGCTTTATACCTGGAAAACAGGAATTCTTTTTGCTGCGGTTGTATTTATTATAAGACCATTGGCAGTATTTTTAAGTACCATGGGTTCAAAACTAAAAACGAACGAACGTATATTTATTAGTTGGGTAGGTCCAAGAGGTATTGTTGCAGCAGGTATCGCTTCACTTTTTGGCAGTAAGCTGATAAAACAAGGCGTTGAAGGTGCAGAATATATTACACCACTGGTGTTTATGATTGTTTTAGGAACTGTATTACTGAATGCCACAACTGCTAGATTATTTGCTAAATTGGTAGGTGTATTCCTTAAGAAGTCTGAAGGAATTTTAATTATTGGTGCATCAAAAATTTCTAGATTGTTGGGTCATTATCTAGAAGCTAACGGAAGACATGTTGTGCTTATTGATAGCAATGAACAAAACATTAGAAAAGCAAAAGAATTAGGTTTAGAAGCCTTTAGTAATAACATTTACTCTGAAACTTTAACGGATAATATAGAATTGAACGATGTTGGTTATTTAATGGCACTTACCGGAAATCCAGATATTAATAAATACGCTATTAATAAGTTTACTAAACAATTTGGAGAAAATGGCTCATTTAGATTGGTTACTACCGAAGAAATGTTAGATGATACCAATAACCCGAAAGAAGGATTGTTTTCGCACAAAGATGATTTTAATAGACTTATGGAACTAACCAAAAAGCATCCTTCCATTCAGGAAATTGATTTAGAAGACAAAGCGCACTATGAAAAACTCATAAAAATTTCGAATAATGATCCTGATATTATCCCGCTTTTTGTAAAAGATAATGAAGGCGAATTACACATCATATCTTCGTATAATTTAGAGGTTGATAAAATTGAAGAAGGGAATCAATTGGTTTACTTAGGAAAACCTTTTGATGTTGAAAAAGTTCCAACAGCTGATATTAAGGCTACTAAGGAAGAATGATTTTTAAAAAAAAGTGATTGATTATATAGGTCTAACATTAATAGATGAAAAAAGCCTCTCTTAATCTTAAGAGAGGCTTTAAATATATTTAAAGATGGTTTTTTAAGCCATAATATGAAGCTCTGAAAATTCTTTAGTAATGGTTAAGGTATTGTTACCATTAAGCTTTAATTTTTCAAGAGGTATAATCACATTATCAATTTCAATTTTTGAAATTTTAAATGGTAACCCGTGCAGCTTTAACTTAAAAGTTTTATATGTGGTTACAAACTTACCAGATTTATGTTGTTGAATAATCAATTCGTTTTTCTTACCAGACAATTTAAAATCTCTTAAGCTATATCTACCTTTAATATAGTCGTAACCATCAGTAGCATCTTCGTAAACTTGAGATGATTCTTTACCCTCTTTATAATAAACATCAAGAATCAATTCATCAATAGTTTTTTCACCTACATATTGCTGAATAGGGTATTTAGGGATAATAGCCCCTTCTTTTACAAATATTGGCATGCTGTCTAAATCGGCATCAACCCATTGTTCAGATCCACCTTTAACCAACTCGTCATTCCAGAAATTGTACCATTTACCTAGAGGAAAATACATACGTCTTCCTTTTTGGTTTGGTGCTGTAATTGGGCAAGCTAATATTTTTTCACCAAAAATAAACTCATCATTTCTGTAATGTGTTTGCGGGTCGTGTTGATCGTATAACACAAGCGATTTTAAAATTGGAATGCCCTCTTCGGCATATCTCCAAAACGCTGTATATAAATAAGGCAGTAATTGGTATCTAATTTCAATAAACTTTCTTACTACATCTGTTATAGTGGTTCCAAAAGCCCACGGTTCTTGGTCACCATGGTCTCCAGAAGAGTGAGTTCTACAAAATGGGTGAAAAACACCTAACTGAATCCAACGTGCGTATAATTCCCCGTTTGGTTGTTCTGCAAATCCACCAATATCAGATCCTATAAACGAGAATCCAGACATACACATACGTTGTGCTTGTAAATTTGCAATGGTTAAATGATCCCAGGTTGCTACGTTATCTCCTGTCCAACTTGATGTGTAACGTTGCGTACCAGAATAAGCCGCTCTAGTAATAACGAAAGGTCTTTTCGGGTAAGAGAATTTCTTTAAACCTTGGTAAGTAGCGCGTGCCATCTGCATGCCATATACATTGTGCGCTTTTCTGTGGCTACAAGGGTTCCCGTCATAATCGTGTCTTACATCATTAGGGAATGTTTTTCCTGGAACGTCCATAACTGCAGGTTCGTTCATATCATTCCAAACACCTTTTACACCAATATCTTCAACAAGTTCTTGGAATAAATTAGACCACCATTCTCTTACTTCAGGATTTGTATAATCTGGGAAATAACACTCCCCAGGCCATACTTTACCTTTCATATAAGGGCCATCGGCACGCTTACAGAAGTAGTCTTTCTCTAAACCTTCTCTAAACACAGAGTAATCCATGTCTATTTTGATTCCTGGATCAATTATTACAATGGTTTTAAAGCCATCATCGGCTAATTCTTTAACCATTCGTTTTGGGTCTGGAAAATACTCTTTACTCCAAGTAAAACATCTAAACCCTTCCATGTAATCGATATCTAAATAAATAGCATCACAAGGAATCTCTAATTCTCTAAATTTTGCAGTAATTTCTTTTACATTAGATTCAGGATAGTAGCTCCATTTACATTGGTGATATCCTAAAGTCCAAAGTGCAGGCATTTCATGTGGTTTACCTGTTAAATCTGTATAGTTTGCAACCACATCAGACATTTCAGGGCCGTAAATAAAATAGTAATTCATTTCGCCACCATGCGCCCAGAAACTTGTTATATTTCTTCGTTCGCTACAAAAATCGAAAAATGAACGAAAGGTATTATCAAAAAATATACCGTAAGACTTTTTGTTGTGTAACGCTGTATAAAATGGAATGGCTTTGTAAATAGGATCGGTTTCTCTACCATAAGCATAAGAATCTGTTACCCAGTTTTCAAATCGTTTTCCTTTTAGGTTATTGTCAACAGGTTTATCGCCTAAACCGTAATAACTTTCACCTGCATGCGATGTTTTAGACATTTTAACAACATCCCCTCCAAACTCATAACTTTCTTCCCAGTGAAAACCAAGCTCGTCTTCACAAATAAGGCTTTTATCCTTAGCATCGTAAATCGATGATCTTAAATCTAACTTTGAAATATGGCAAATCAGTTTTGCCGTTGTAATGATGTAATTATTTTCATCTTCGGTAACTTCAAGGTGATTATAGCCTCTGCTTGCATATTTTGTAATGGCATAAGAAAAATCATTTTCAAAAATACCAGTAGTTGTATATCTAAAACGAAGAACACTATCTCGACGCACCGTAACTTCTAAAACAACACCGTTTTCGGTGGTAAAAGACAGTACATTTAGGTTCTTTTTGTATGCAATTATTTTGGATGGGAATAAGTTCCCTTTGTATTCTAATTCAGTATTTAATATCATAAAACTATAAATCAATAATAATTGACGAAAATAGTAAATTTTGAATACCTTGTTGATTACTTTTTATCAAAAAAACGCTTGAATTAATGCATTAAAGTCAAATATTAACCTAATTAATTATGGATAACTCAGATTGGGATAAATCAACAGAAATTGAAGACTAAATTTAAAACATATAGCATGTTTAAATTCAAGTTTTTTATAGTTAATGTGTTGATTACATAGAAAGTATAGTAGCGTTTTAAAAATTATTTTAAAACGCTACTTCTTGATTTTATTTTTTAGGAATTAAAGGAAAAAATTGTTACTGCTAATGGGGGTAAAACAATTTCTGCTGAATATTCTTTACCATTCCAAGGATCTTTTTTAACGGTTGTTTGCTTTTTGTTTTTAATGCCACTACCTCCAAATTCTTCGGCATCACTATTAAAAATCTCGACGAGTTTTCCTTTTGAAGGCACACCAATTTTATAATTTTTTCTAACTGTTGGTGTTAAGTTACAAACCACAATTACATTTTCTTCTTCTTTATACCCTTTTCTTACATACGAGATTACACAATTCTCGTGATCATCATAACTTATCCATTCAAAACCTTCACCACTAAAACCTTTTTCATATAATGCAGGAGTGTTTTTATAAATCGTATTTAGCGATTTGAAATAGTTTTGCATGTCTTGATGAGGTTTAAACTCTAATAGGTTCCAATCTAAGCTTTCTTCGAAATTCCATTCGTTGTATTGACCAAATTCACCACCCATAAATAGGAGTTTTGTTCCTGGATGTGTAAACATGTAGCCATATAATAAACGAAGATTTGCAAAACGTTGCCATTCATCACCAGGCATTCTTCCTAAGATTGAATTTTTGCCATAAACCACCTCGTCATGCGATAGTGGCAACATAAAATTCTCTGTAAAAGCATATGCTAAACTAAAGGTAATTTCGTTATGATGATATTTTCTATACACCGGATCTTTAGCAAAATACTCTAAGGTATCGTGCATCCAACCCATCATCCATTTCATTCCAAAGCCTAAACCACCTACAAATGTTGGTTTAGAAACCATAGGGAACGCCGTAGACTCTTCTGCAATGGTTTGCACATCAGGGAAAGAGGCATATATTTCTTCGTTTAATTCTTTTAAAAAACTAATAACTGCTAGATTCTCTCTTCCACCGTAAATATTAGGTTCCCACTCGCCATCTTCTCTTGAATAATCTAAAAACAGCATTGAAGCAACAGCATCAACACGTAAACCATCGGCATGGTATTGATCCATCCAAAACACCGCGTTACTTATTAAAAATGAACGCACTTCATTACGTTCGTAATTAAAAATTAAGCTTTTCCAATCTTGATGATATCCTTTTCTTTTATCAGGATGCTCATAAAGATGCGAACCATCAAAAAACCCTAAACCATGTGCGTCTTCGGGAAAATGTGACGGCACCCAATCCAAAATTATTCCTATACCCGCTTGATGTAATTTATCAACGAGATACTTGAATTCTTCTGGGTAACCAAAACGCGATGTTGGTGCAAAATATCCTGTAATTTGGTATCCCCAAGAAGGATCGTAAGGAAATTCCATAATAGGCATAAGTTCCACATGGGTAAAATTCATGTCTTTTACGTAGTTCACTAAGTCGTCTGCCAACTCGAAATAAGACATGAAACGATCTTCTTCAAGATGTTTTTTCCAAGACCCTAAATGCACTTCGTAAACCGAGTATGGCGCATCAATGGCGTTGTGATTTTTACGCGTTTTCATCCAGTCTTTATCCTTCCATTTATAATTATCGTCCCAAACAATTGATGCTGTTCTAGGAGGATGCTCATAACGTCTAGCATAAGGATCTGCTTTTTCGGTTTTTATATCATTATTATGACTTTGAATTTTGTATTTGTAAGCAGTACCTTTAGTTATAAGCGGAATAAACCCTTCCCAAATACCACTAGAATCCCAACGAACATTTAATTGGTGTTCACCTTCCATCCAATAATTAAAATCGCCAATTACAGATACTTGTTTTGCTGTTGGTGCCCATACTGCAAAATACACACCATCAATACCATCAACGGTTACAAGGTGCGAACCGAATTTTTCGTATAGCCTAAAATGCTTGCCTGATTTAAAAAGGTTTATATCAAATTCGGTAAATAAACTGTGAACTTTTACTTGTGCCATAAATTAATGATTTATAATATTAGATATCCCTTTTAGAGGAATTACTGCCCATTGCGGACGAGAATTGAGTTCGTAACCCAATTCGTAAACTGCTTTTTCAAGTAAGCAGTATTTTAATATAAAGATACGTTCTTTATTGTAACCTAAATTTAAATTTGCGTTTTGCGTTTCTGTAACATAAGTGCCTAAAAACAGACCTGTTATATACCTGTATAATATTTCTGAAGCATTAAATAAGGCTTCCTGAGATTCTTTATAATGTGTTTCACTATTGTTAAAAACCGTAGCGTACAATGCGTAATGAAATGATCTAAACAAGCCAGCAACGTCTTTTAAAGGTGGTTGTTTTACTTTTCTATCGCGTATGGTACTTTCTGGTTCGCCTTCAAAGTCTAGAATATAATAATCGTTATCTTTTACTAATACTTGGCCTAAATGATAATCACCATGAACCCGGATGCGTTCGCCTTTAAGTTTGGTCCAGTCAAAATTCACAAAGCGCTTTCTAATGCTATTTTTTTTGTCAAGAAACTCTTGTGCTAAAGATACGGCTAAACCCTCCAGTTTACCTTGGTTGTTTTCAATAATATTTAACCTATTTTGAAATTGATATAACATTTTATTTTTTAACCACACTTCGTAATCGCCATTGTAATGGGCTGGTGTAAAAGCGGTTTCTTCAAACTCTGAACCCAAAGCAATATGCATTTCTGCAGTACGTTTTGCTAAGGTTTGTACTTGATTAAACAAATTTAGTCCCGCCCAGTCTATAATTTGTGGTGGAATATCTTGAATGGTTAAACGTTGGTATAATTCTGTATTAGGTAAATTATTTATAACTATCTTTTTGTATTCTAGATTAGAAAAAACCCTGTGTAATTCTTTTAGCATATAATCCCACGCATCACCTTCATTGGGGATCATTTCTTGCATCAATCCTATGGTAATGTTGGTGTTTTCTGAGTCAACTAAATTAATACTTCCTAAATAGGCAGGTGTATTTTTAAATTCTTTTTTCTCTGACAAAAAACGACTCATTTCGTAGTCGGGGTTTTTATCTCCAAAAATGCGTCTGAAAAACTTTAATACATATTTATCGTTATAAACCAAAGAGGTATTACTTTGTTCTAGGCCCATAAACCTTGATGATTCATATGAAACATTATTGAACAAATGACTTTTATGGTATTGCACCTTGGTTGTGTCTTTGGGCTCAGCAGTAATAATACGCTCAAAAACTAATTTTCTAAAGGCTTCTAAGTTAACCGCATCTATGATATGACCTTTTTGATTTTGAATGCTTATGGGAAGAATTCTATCTTTTTGAGCAAAATTTTCATCGGTTACAAAAGCAATTGGCAAAAAATAATGCTGATAAAAAGATTCTACAAAATTTACTTCAAGGATAAGTCCAAAATAAACCTCGCCATGTTGCTGAATTCTAAAATATTCGGCTAGTTCTATATATTTTATCTGACTCGATTTTCCACCATACCAGCGTTGTTTTATAATATAGTCTTCTAATACATCTGATAAAAAGGTTTTAACGAACGCTTCATTATCAAGCAAAACCTCCCAGGCCTCATCAGACTTAAAATGGCTATCTATTGATGATATTGAAGCTTCATGCGTCATACAATTACTTGTTAATATTGAAAATATGGAACGGCATTGTAGGATGTAATTCTACATAACACCATTCGGAATTCCAATTATAGCGACTATCTGTAATTAAATCATGCATTTCTAAGTTATGTCCATGGTGCACACCAATGTCGTGTAATGGTACTTGAACTGTGCCTTGTTGGGAGTTTTGAGCATCTAAACTAATAATAATAAACATTTGGCTAGTTCTGTCGGCGTTCCATTTATAAAATGCTATTAAATTGTCGTTATTTATATGACAAAATTTAATGTTATTGGTTTGCTGGAGCGCAGCATTGTTGTGCCTGATATAATTTATTTTTGAAATTATTGTGATTAGCTTGTTTTTAATATTCCAATCGTAATGTGTGATTTGAAATTTTTCAGAATTTAAATACTCTTCTTTTCCTAGTAGCGAGTTAGATAACATATACTCAAAAACGGGCCCATAAATACCAATACTCGAACTTAAAGTTGCCGCTAATGCATAACGTTGAATATGCTTAGATTCGTTTGCACCTTGCAAGTGATATGGGTTAATATCTGGTGTATTTGGCCAAAAGTTTGGCTGCATGTATTCTTTTAATTCTGATTTTGTAAGTTCCTCAACATATTCAATAAGTTCGTGTTTATTTTCACGCCAAGTAAAATATGTATAAGATTGTGTATACCCTTGTTTTGCCAATTGTTGCATGACTTTAGGCGCCGTAAAGGCTTCAGCTAGAAAAATAACATCTGGATGTTTGGCTTTTACTTGAGAAATAATCCAGTTCCAAAAATAGAAGGGTTTGGTATGTGGGTTATCTACTCTAAAAACATTGATACCACAATCTATCCAGTGCATTAAAATATCTAGGCACTCATTCCATAGGTTTTTATAATCTTCACTTTCCCAATAAATAGGAAGAATATCTTGATACTTTTTAGGAGGGTTTTCTGCATATTGAACAGTGCCATCCGGTCTCCATTTAAACCATTCTGGATGCGCTTTTACCCATGGATGATCAGGAGCTGCTTGTAGTGCGTAATCCATGGCAATTTCAATATCTTGTTCTTTTGCTCTTTGAACTAGTGCCTTAAAATCATCAAGCGTTCCTAATTGTGGGTGGATATCTTTATGGCCACCATGTTGTGAACCCACACCCCATGTAGAGCCAACGTCTCCTTCTTTAGCTTCTACAGTATTGTTTTTACCTTTTCTATTAACTTCGCCTATTGGATGAATTGGAGGTAAATACAAGACATCAAACCCCATACTTTTAACGCGTGGCAGTAATCGTTCGCAGTCTTTAAACGTACCATGAACCCCTGGAGTTTCTGAGGCTGAACGCGGAAAGAACTCATACCAAGTACTAAAACGAGCTCTTTTTCTGTCTACATATACCTGAAATTCTTTTGAGGTATTATCAAGTAATTTTATTGGGTTAGCATAAAAAATATTATATAACCGCTCTGTACAGGCTTCTGTTATAGCCTCGCCATAATCATTTGTGCTTTTGAATAATTTATGAAGGTGTTCTAAGTAGACTTTATCGTCTCCGCTAACTTTATTTAAAATAGCATTAATATACTCCGCGCCTTCCAGTAATTCAGAAGCCACATGTTGCCCATCATTTATTTTTCTTATTAAACCATAGCGCCAATTGAGAGCATAATCAACCCACGATTGGACTTTGTAGGTGTAAAAACCTTGTTTTTCAACGGTGAAGGATGCTTGCCATTCGTTATTGGAAATTAAAGTCATTCGGGTTTCTCTCCAAGCTCTATCTTTTTCATGTTTGTAAAGAATGGAAGCGCCCAAAACATCATGTCCATCGGCCATAATGTGCGCATCTACTTTTACTATTTCATTTACTATACGTTTTATGTAAAACTCACCACAGTTTACACTAGGCGAGACATAATCAATTACAACTCTTCTTTGGTCTTGCATTTCAATTGGTTATATAAAAAATAAAAAAGATTGGATGTTTATATTATTGTGCCTTTTGGTATTGTAGCTCCTTTTTTAATGACTACTATACCCTGTTTTACCATATAAGTATCTGTTTCAACTTCTTCCAGATGCTTACCTCCATTTATTCTTACATCATCTCCAATACGGCAATTTTTGTCTAAAATGGCATTTTTTATAAAACAGCGTTCACCAATACCCATAAGAATAGGAATACGTTTGTTATTAATTTCATCTAAAGACTCATAATAATCGCTACCCATCATGTAGGTATTAATAACCGTTGATTCGTCACCAATTCTTGAACGAATACCTATGACTGATTTTTCAATTTTTGCAGCGCTAATAATACAGCCTTCAGCAATTACTGTTCTTTCAAGTGCAGTTCCTGCAACTTTTGTTGTAGGCAACATTCTTGCTCTAGTATAAATACGTTTTTTCTTGTCGTATAAATCGAATTTTGGTATATCATCGGTTAACCCGAGGTTTGCTTCAAAGAATGAGTCTATATTTCCGATATCGGTCCAGTACCCTTCGTATTGATAGCTCATTGTTTTATGTTTATCAATGGCTTGTGGAATAATTTCTTTCCCAAAATCGTTTGTATCTGGGTTTTGCATTAATTCCTCTAAAAGCTCACGATTGAAAACATAAATCCCCATTGAAGCTAAATAATGGCGACCTTCTTTTTTCATGTCATCACTAACGTCGGAAGTCCAATCCGGTAATAGACTAGCGTCTGGTTTTTCAATGAAAGATGTAATGACGTTTTTGTCATCAGATTTTAAAATACCAAACTCAGTTGCTTCTTTAGCGCTAACAGGAATGGTAGCTATGGATATTTTGGCATCATTTTTTTCGTGCTCTTCTATCAGATGTTCATAATCCATTTGATACAATTGATCACCAGAAAGGATTAAGAAATACTGGAAATCATGTCGTAAAAAATGGTGCATACTTTGGCGCACAGCATCAGCAGTTCCTTGAAACCAAGTTTTGTTATGTGGTGTTTGTTCCGCAGCTAAAACATCAACAAATGCTGAACTAAAAAAACTAAAATGATACGTGTCTTTGATATGCCGATTTAATGAGGCTGAATTAAATTGAGTTAAAACAAACATACGCTTGATGTCTGCATTTATACAATTTGAAATAGGAATATCTACTAGCCTATATTTACCTGCAATAGGTACAGCAGGTTTTGAGCGTTCTTGAGTAAGTGGGTAAAGTCTGGAGCCTTGACCACCCCCTAGAATTATTGCTAATGCCTTGTTATTTATCATA
The DNA here is from genome assembly GCF_900141715.1 of Algibacter luteus. Classification (GTDB taxonomy): domain Bacteria; phylum Bacteroidota; class Bacteroidia; order Flavobacteriales; family Flavobacteriaceae; genus Arenitalea; species Arenitalea lutea. Next base: position 271,916 of record NZ_FQYK01000003.1, read on the forward strand.
ATTTGGTTGTTTTAGTTTATAGTAATGTTTTGTATAGTTCTTCAACTTGTTTAGCTATGGCTACCCAGTCAAAATAGTCTTCAACACGTTTTCTACCATTTTTTGCCATGGTTTCCCTTAACGCCTCGTTGCTTATTACTTTATTGATACCTTCTGCTAAATCTCTAGAAAATTTATCTGGGTTTATAGGTTCAAAAGGCGCTTCGGTTTGTTGTTCTAATGGCACTAGTATGCCAGTTTCTCCATCAACCACCACCTCTTTAATACCGCCTACAGCACTTGCAACTACAGCCGTATTACAAGCCATAGCCTCAATGTTTATGATGCCAAATGGTTCGTAAATTGATGGGCAACAAAACACATCGGCATGCGAGTATAACTGAATAATTTCTTCTTTAGTTACCATTTTATCAATCCATATCACATTATCTCGCGACTTTTTAACCTCGTTCACTGCGCTTTCCATTTCCTTGCCAATTTCTGGTGTGTCTGGAGCTCCGGCACAAAGCACTATTTGTGTGTCTGGATCTAAATATTTTATAGCGTTTACCAAATGAATAATTCCTTTTTGGCGCGTTATTCTTCCAACAAAAAGCACATAAGGCTTGTTTTTATCGACCTTATATTCGTCTAAAGTAGAAGATTTTGAAGTTTGAACATATTGTTGAAGGTTGATACCATTATAAATAACCTTTACTTTATTTTCGTCTACATTAAAATGTTTAATAACATCTTCTTTTGTTTCTTCTGAAACTGCAATTAAGGCATCAGCCATTTCAATGGCTGTTTTTTCAACCCAGGAAGAAGCATCATAACCGCGCCCAAGTTGTTCGCGTTTCCAAGGGCGTAATGGTTCCAGTGAATGTGTGGTAATTACTAAAGGTGTGCCATAGCATAATTTTGAAACGATTCCTGCAAAGTGTGCATACCAAGTATGGCAGTGTACCACATCTGCATCAACAACATCGGCATTCATGTGAAGCGAGGTGCTAAGTGTTTTAAAAACCGATTTTAATTTATCGTCAGCATCTTTAAAAATGCCATCCTCAAATGGAAATCCTTTTACACTCAATGAACCTTCGTTTGAGTTTTGGTCCCCAAAGCATCTAACTTCTAAATCCATTAATTTAGACAACTCGTCGGCTAAATATTCAACATGTACTCCTGCGCCACCATATACGTATGGAGGAAATTCTCTTGTGTAAAAAAGTGCTTTCATAAAAATCTAAAAATTAAGTTACAGTTGGGTAACAATAACCCATTTATAATTTATCGCGCAAAGTATATGAGTGCGCTTATAAACATACAAAATTATTGTTAATAACTTTGTTGAAATCAAATTTTTAAAGAAAAAAAGGCAGATAATAAGATTATTGAAATAATCATTAAAAAAAACGAATTGATAGGGCTTTTTAGTTACAATAATTCAAAAACTATTTTGTTTTAAACAAAAAAAGGCTTCAGTTTCTATTCAAGCCAAATGTTAAGACAATAATTAATCAATATAAAATTTATATATTAAATATAGAATGAAAGTATTCATTAAAAACGCTTTTCTATTTTTTAATTAGCTTTTTTGAAACGGTGAGCCCGTTATCAGTCGTTCCTTTTATAATATATATACCTTTTGAAAGGGCTTTTACTGAAATGGAATTTGCTTTATTGCCGAGTACTTTTCTTCCATTTATGTCAAAAATATTAATTGATGTAATACTTTTATCTGAAAAAGCCACATGATTGTTTGCGGGGTTTGGGCTAATTGATATTTTTTTTGTTTGATTTTTACTATTAGCACTCAATGAAACTTGAGAAATATCTACTCCTTTTTTTATTAGGATGCCGTAATTAGTTAACAGCACCAAAATAGCCTGTGTTTCACTATATTGTTTGAAGATTGTTTTCCTAATAGTAATGTCATAGGGTAAATTATTATCTAAACTCGCAATGGTTGTTTCAGGGATATCTATAATATCCTTTTCAATTTGGCTTTTACTAGAAGTTTTCGAACTTACTTCGTAATCTTTATCAAATAGGCGTTTCAGGGATAATTCAGTTGTTTTAGATGCTCTGCCTCCAAGCCACATCATAAATAAATCAGCAATATCTGTAGCTTCTGCATCTGATATTTCGGTTTTAACTAAATTTAATGTTTTATCTGGCTGCCCATCATTGTCAAAATCAAATGTTTTCGAATCAGTGTCTGATTCCTTTTTTGCCTCTATAGTATTTTCGTCTAAAGGAAAAACAGATACAGCGTTTACTGGGTCTTCTTGAATAATTTCTGGATCTAAAATGGTATAGGCACTGTAGGATTCATCGTAACTTGAAGTTATATTTCCCGTAGTTTGTTTTAACCAATTTACAACTTCCCGGTTTATGCCTCCAGAAGCATTTGTTTTTACTCCTACCATAGAGATTACTCCTGTGTTCGGATTTTCGGAGGCGCCAAATTTAACATCTTTAGTTTTGTCTCTATTAATAGTGAATATTTCTTCAGAATTACCAAAAACACCAGTTGTAGTATTGAAAGGCGTTTTAAAAAGAAGATAGTTAAAGGCATTATCAAAACCTTTATGAACTAAAGTAGCATCACCGTTACTTGAAGTTAGAGTTGCTTTTTTTGTTGAAATAGCTAAATAATTAGGGATACTATGATTATGACTTGTTAGGTTTCTGTCCTTATCAACAATTACCCACCCATCATTATTCTCTACTACAAATTTATCATTCACTGAAACCACGCTAAAGGCGTTTTTACCTGGTGAGGGCGTAACTTCTGAAATACTACCAAAAGCACCAGTAAATGCATCATTTTTATGTTGTGCAAGTATTAATAACCTTTCCCCTCTTGTCATACCAATAAAAATGGAGTCAGCGGGATTAATAATATCAATATCTGATATATATGACGAATCCGCTTTTTCTGGGCTATTTAAATAATTAATATTCATATTTAAGCAGGTAGATGTGGTTGTGTTAAATTGAGTTAGAGTACCGTTTTGAGGAAATGTCCACTGTCCGCTATAAACATTTCCATCTCCACCAAATGAACAGGTACTATAAATATTTTCGTCTAAACAGTTAGTGCCATCTTCTTTGTAATTTGTCCATGTGCATGAATTGTAATTAACAATGCTAATCCCATTAATAGTAGCACTATTAGGTTTGGAGTTACGAACTAAAATATCGTTGCTTTTAGGGTCTAAGCTTATTTCGTAAACAGTAATTGGGCTTGCCGCGTTACAATTAGTAATGGTTCCATTTGGTTCCAGTCTATCTAAACCTTGAAAATGGCCAATAAATAAATTATCGTTAGAATCTATAGCAAAAGTGTTTATAAAGTTACTTGTTAGGCTTGAATTGGAAGTTGTATAATTATTCCAAGTAGTTGTTGCTTTTTCTAATTCCCATAGGCCATTGTTTGCTCCAGCAAAATAAGTTTTTGTTCCAGAATTATTTTCAATTATATCTTGTGGTTTAAATGTAGTGGAAACTTCAGTTTCAAAAACACCATTGTTGAATTTTTGATATCCAAAAGCATCTTCCTTAAAGATATATAAAGAACCATCTTTAGCATAAGTTATTTCTAAATCAAAAAATTGGTTTGTTGATTCACCAATGGTTAAATCAGAACTATCATAGGTATACTTAGATACGCTTGTGCCGTTATAAACGGCAATTCCCTTCTTTAACGTAAAAGCGATATCATTACTTGTAGGGTCTAATGCCATTCCTCTTACATCACCAATTGATGGGTCTTGACTTGTAAGGTTTAAAAAATCAGTAACTGAATTAGAGGAGGTGTTGTATTTTATATATCCAATATCTGTAGTTAAGTGTAATTCGTTTGCGTTAACATTATCAGGAAGTATTTTGGTAATTTCAGAAGGCTTGTTAAGTAAATACCAATCATTAGTTTGTGATATAATAGTTGAAAAATAAAGTAGGAATATTACAAACAGGAATCTATTTTTCATAATTTATATTTTATTTAATAAAATAATAGGTTTTGAAAATAGATAGAATAAGGACTATATTTAAAAGGTACAATCTAATTTTTTAAACGACGATTAATAATCGTTGAATGACCAAAAAACCAAGACTAATTGGACAAACCAAAATTAAAAATTAATTGAAATTGAATAGCAGAATTTAGATTTATGAGCGAAATTTTCTGAAATTAATCATTCAGCTTTAATACTGCCATAAATGCTTGCTGCGGAATCTCGACATTTCCTACTTGACGCATACGCTTTTTACCTTTTTTCTGCTTTTCAAGAAGCTTACGCTTACGCGAAATATCACCACCATAACATTTAGCAGTAACATCTTTACGAAGTGCTTTTATGGTTTCACGCGAAATAATTTTAGCACCAATAGCTGCTTGGATAGGAATATCGAACTGTTGGCGTGGAATTAACTCTTTAAGTTTTTCGCACATTTTTCGTCCTATAAATTGTGCGTTATCGGCATGTATTAAAGCAGAAAGCGCATCTACCGGTTGTGCATTTAATAAAATATCTAAACGCACTAATTTTGATGGTTTCATGCCAATTGGATGATAATCAAAAGAGGCGTAACCTTTAGATACTGTTTTTAGTCTGTCGTAAAAATCGAAAACTATTTCTGCTAAAGGCATTTCAAAAGTAAGCTCAACACGTTCTGGTGTTAAATAGGTTTGATTGGTGATAATACCTCGTTTTTCAATACACAAAGACATCACATTACCAACAAAATCGGCTTTTGTAATGATGGTTGCTTTGATATATGGTTCTTCAACGCGGTTTACAGTTGATGGTTCTGGTAAATCGGAAGGGTTGTTAACCACAAAGGCTTCATCTGGATTTTTGTTTGTATAGGCGTGATAAGATACGTTGGGAACGGTTGTTATTACCGTCATATCAAATTCACGTTCTAAACGTTCTTGAATAATTTCCATATGCAACATGCCTAGGAAACCACATCGGAATCCGAATCCTAATGCCGCTGAACTCTCCGGAGAGAACACCAACGACGCGTCATTTAACTGCAGCTTTTCCATTGAGGCACGAAGCTCTTCATAATCTTCAGTATCAACAGGGTAGATACCTGCAAAAACCATTGGTTTTACATCTTCAAAACCTTCAACTATATTGGTTGTTGGTTTTGCATAATCGGTAATGGTATCACCTACCTTTACCTCTTTGGCTGTTTTAATACCTGTAATTAAGTAGCCTACATCTCCTGTTTTTACACTTTGTTTTGCTACTTGAGTTAGTTTTAAAGTTCCAACTTCATCGGCGTAATAATCTTTATTCGTGGCAACAAATTTAATGTGCTGTCCTTTTTTTATTTCACCATTGAATACTCTAAAATAGGTTTCAATGCCTCTGAAAGTGTTATAAACTGAATCGAAAATTAAAGCTTGTAACGGTGCGTCTGGATCACCTTTTGGTGCAGGAACACGTTTTATAATGGCTTCAAGAATATTATCTACTCCAAAACCTGTTTTGCCACTGGCGTGAATAACTTCTTCTGGGTTACAACCTAATAGGTCTACAATATCATCAGTTACCTCTTCTGGGTTGGCACTTGGTAAATCTACTTTATTTAAAACGGGAATAATTTCCAGATCGTTTTCTAAAGCTAAATATAAATTAGAAATGGTTTGCGCTTGAATACTTTGAGCTGCATCAACAATTAACAATGCACCTTCGCAGGCTGCAATTGATCGAGAAACCTCATATGAAAAATCTACATGACCAGGAGTATCAATAAGGTTCAAAATATATTTTTCACCTTCATATTCATAATCCATTTGTATGGCGTGCGACTTAATGGTAATACCACGTTCGCGCTCCAAATCCATACTGTCTAGTAATTGGTCTTGCTTTTCTCTAGCGGTTACAGATCCTGTAAAATCTAATAAACGGTCGGCAAGTGTACTTTTACCATGATCAATATGTGCAATGATGCAAAAATTTCTAATATTCTTCATAAGGACATCTCTATAAAAAAGATTTTGCAAATATAGTTGAAATATTCAGCTATTTCGCGAATATTTCAAAAGCTATTAATCTTGCCATTCAGCAATAAAAAGATTCGTGTCTCTTCCGCCACCGTTATTTCTATTTGATGAAAATGCTAAATATTTCCCATCGTTTGAAAACACAGGAAAGGCATCAAAAGTTTCACTATGAGTAACGCGCTCTAAGTTTTTACCATCTATATCAATTAGGTATAAATTAAACGGAAAACCGCGCTCAGCTTCAAAATTTGAAGAGAATAATATTTTTTTACCTGAAGGATGAAAAAACGGACTCCAATTGGCATTTCCTAAATCGGTTAATTGTCTTAAATCGTTTCCATCAGCATTACAAATATACAACTCCATATCGGTTGGTTCTACTAATCCTTCAGCCAATAAATCTTTGTATTCTTTAATTTCTTGTTCCGTTTTTGGGCGAGACGAACGGAAAATGATTTTGGTACCATCTGGCGAAAAGAAAGCACCACCATCATAACCTAGTTCATCAGTTATTTGCTTTACATCGGTGCCATCAAGATTCATGGTGTATAATTCTAAATCGCCACTTCTAGTTGAGGTGAATACAATTTTATCACCTTTGGGCGATACAGTCGGTTCTGCATCATAACCTTTTTCGTGAGTTAATTGTTTCACGATATTGCCTTCTAAATCGGCAACAAAAATATCGAAGGTATCATAAACAGGCCAAATGTATTTACCATTTTTTCGTAATGGGGTGTCTGGACAATTTTCATCTCCTAAATGTGTTGATGCATAAATAATATGTTTGTTGTCTGGCAAAAAATAAGAACAAGTTGTACGCCCTTTACCTGTAGATATCATTGGAGGCATGTTGTCTTTAAAAGTTTCGCCAACATTAATTAAAAACATTTGGTCGCAACTTACATTCCAGTTTTTGTTATTAGATTGAAACACAATTTGTTTATCGTCAAAACTCCAATAAGCTTCAGCATTATCGCCTCCAAAAGTAATTTGCTTAATGGATTTAAAATGAGTTTCTCCCGGGAAAATTAGCGAGTCCGTAGTTTCTTGAACTTGCACTGTTTTTTCAGGGTTTTCTTTTTTTTCATTTTTACATGCAAAAACTAAAAACAACAAAGCAACTAAGTATATCTTATTCATTCTGAAAAATTTATAAGTAATGTTTAAATTTGAACAAAATTAATATTTATAACTATGAAATACTCAATAGCGCTTCTTTTTTTGTTTTTACTGAATTCTTGCAAAGAAGAACCTGTTAAAATAGTTTCGATAAAAGATGATGTTACATTTTTATCTGATGATGCTCTAGAAGGCAGGCAAACCGGAACCGAGGGCGAAAAAGCCGCTGCAGATTATATCGCGAAGCGTTTTGAAAATTTAGGTTTAGAGGCCAAAGGAACAAACGGTTATTATCAAAATTTCACGTTTAAACCTAAAACCAATCCGCATCAAACAGTAAATTATACCGTGAAAGATGGCGATAGTACCATAACAGGAACAAATGTTTTAGGGTTTTTAAATAGCAATGCTGATAATACCATTGTTATTGGTGCGCATTTCGATCATTTGGGTTATGGCGCTGAAGGTTCTCTTCATAGAGGTGAAAAAGCCATTCATAATGGTGCCGATGATAATGCCAGTGGCGTTGCCGTTATGCTAAATTTGGCTGATAAATTAAAAAATAAAAACACCAACAACAACTACTTGTTTATGGCATTTTCGGGTGAAGAAATGGGTTTGTTAGGTTCTAATTATTTTGTAAAAAACGCAACCATTGACACCCAAAAAATTAATTATATGATTAATATGGATATGGTTGGACGATTAAAAGCCGACAGTACGCTTGCGGTTTATGGCGTTGGTACATCACCTATTTTAAAACAAACCTTAAACGCACATAATAGTACTTTTAAATTAATCCAGAAAGAATCGGGAATAGGCCCAAGCGACCACACATCGTTTTACAATGCCGATATTCCTGTGTTGCACTTTTTTACGGGTCAGCATGAAGACTATCACAAACCAACCGACGATTTTGATAAACTGAATTATGAAGGGATGACAACCATTTCGAATTATATTTTTGAAGTCATTTCAGATTTAGATAACAACGGCAAATTACCGTTTAGAAAAACAAAAAACGAAAGTGAAGAAACACCACGATTTAAAGTCGGCCTAGGTGTTATTCCAGATTATATGTTTGATGGAAAAGGCATGCGTATTGATGGCATTAGTGAAGACAAACCTGCACAAAAAGCAGGATTACAAAAGGGCGATATTGTTATAAAATTAGGTGACAGTACTGTGACAGATATGATGAGCTACATGAAAGTGCTATCAACTTTTGAAGCTGGAGATAAAACTGAGGTTACAGTTGATAGAAACGGCAAAGAGGTAAAGGCCACCATTCAATTTTAAACGTTTTAAATGATTAAAACCAAACAGGATATTATCAATAAAATACACCTGATAATTTCGGTCGTAATTGTGGTTCCTGTAGCTTTTGTTTATGGTTTTAATCCAGATTGGCAATTCGATATTCACTTAAATACTACAGACGAACACAACTTTTTTAAAGCGATAATGGGTTTGTATTTAGGGTTTTCTGCACTTTGGATCTTGGGTGTTTTTAAAGAACGATATCTAAAATTAGCCCTAATAAGTAATCTTATTTTTATGCTAGGATTGGGTTTGGGCCGACTGTTAAGTTTGTTACTAGATGGAGCACCAACATTTGCCTACCTATTTGGAACTTTTGCTGAATTATTTTTAGCCTTTTATGGCATATGGGTGCTTAAAAACCTAAAATTAAATTCCTAAAACTTTAGCATCAACTTTAAAAGTGGCAAAAAAGTCGATGTCATAGAATTCCGAAGTCGTTTCATCTGCTACGGCCGCTATTCTGAGTTTAAAAGCATCTTCTTGCAGATAGTTTTTTAATTCAACATTAATAGTATTTAATTCAAGACTATTAGCGTTGGTATTTTGAATATCAAATAAATTAGCAATTTCAACCTCTTCAACATTTTCGGTACTTATGTAGATTTGAATATATTTTAAGAAATTAAAATTCCCTGTTTCTGGAGACGAAATTACCAGCTTCAAACTTTTTAGTTTAATGCTTTCAATACCATTGGCATTGGTGTTATTATTTTCAAAAGTAGTTTCAGTGTTTGTTTCAATGTCCGATGTAAAAAGACTCACCGGCACACCCACAACGGGTACGGGGTTTAATGTATAGCTTGTATCGTAGTCTAAATCAAACTTCGTTAGTTCATCAACAACATCACAGTTTAGCAACGGTAAAAAGAACAATATTAGTAAGTAACACTTGGCTTTCATAGATAATAATTTCGTGTAAATATAAACATTTAAAGGCTAGATTATTAGCCTTTACGTATTTACAACGGTGTGTGGCTTAAATAAATTAATAAAACCTGTATTTTTGCAAAAAAAAGAATTCGTGGTAAAAATAGATAACATAGAACTTCCAGATTTTCCATTGTTGTTAGCACCTATGGAAGATGTAAGCGACCCACCATTCCGTGCATTGTGTAAAGAACAAGGCGCCGATGTGGTGTATACCGAGTTTGTATCTAGCGAAGGCTTGATTCGTAATGCTGCAAAAAGCGTTATGAAGCTTGATATTTATGAAAAAGAAAGACCAGTAGGCATTCAAATTTTTGGAGCCAATCTGGATAGCATGTTGCAGACCATTGATATTGTTGAAAAATCCAATCCAGATATAATCGACATTAATTTTGGGTGTCCGGTAAAAAAAGTAGTGAGTAAAGGAGCTGGTGCAGGTATTTTAAAAGATGTGTGTTTAATGGAAAAACTCACTGCCGAAATGGTAAAACGAACCAACATTCCAATAACCGTAAAAACCCGTTTGGGCTGGGACCACGATTCTATAAAAATTGTTGAAGTTGCCGAACGTTTGCAAGATGTTGGTTGTAAAGCCATAGCCATTCACGGCCGCACGAGAGCTCAAATGTATAAAGGTAATGCCGATTGGAAACTAATTGCAGCAGTAAAAAACAATCAACGCATGCACATTCCCGTATTTGGAAATGGCGATGTAGATACCCCAGAAAAAGCTGCCTTAATGCGCGATGAATATGGATTAGATGGCGCTATGATAGGGCGTGCAAGTATTGGTAACCCTTGGTTTTTTAAGCAGGTAAAACACTTTTTTGAAACAGGCGAGCATTTAGCACCTATAAGTTTGGAAGAACGTGTGGAAGCGGCACGCAGACATCTGCAAATGTCTATAGATTGGAAAGGTGAAATACTAGGTGTTTTTGAAACCAGACGCCACTACACCAACTATTTTAAAGGCATTCCGCATTTTAAAGAATACCGTATGAAAATGGTAACTTCAGATCATTCAGAAGATGTTTTTGCGGCCTTCGATGAGGTTCTTGAAAAGTTTGCAGGGTATCAGTTTACCGAGTAGTTTTTTTATTTGGGCAAATGGCAAGCCACCGCGCTATTCGTTACTAGTTTTGGCTCGATGCGCGCCTCGCCAAAAGCTAACCACTACTATCGCTTTTGCAACTATCAGCCAGCAACTTTATTAATTCTAAAAGTTTTTGCATCTAAATAAATACCTTAAATGTGTTTAACCAAAGACTTGGTAATTCTAGACGATGCTATTTTTGAGGCGATGATGCCTAAAACCGAAATGGTTATAAACACAATAAAGAAGTTTTCTAGCTTGATGGTTACGGGGTATGCTAGTGTTGGCGTTATCATTACCCAGCTAAAAGTTTTTTGCAGCGCTATAATAATAAGTGCTAATCCTAAGCCAATAAGCCCGCCAACAACTCCAATTAAACTGCCTTGATAAAAGAAAATTTTACGAATATCTTTTAACGTAGCGCCAATATTAAACAAGGTGTTTAGACTTTGTTTTTTATCTAACACCATCATGATAAGCGAGCCAATAACATTAAAAAAGGCAATAATTAGCACTAAAGTGAAAATGAGGTAAACGGCTAAATTTTCGGTGTTGAGCATTTTATAAAGGGCATCGTTTAGTTGTGCTCGGTTTTTTAAAACAACCTTGTCGCCTAAAATATTTTGTATTTGTGCTTTAGCTTGGGTTTCGTCTAGACCGTTTTTAAGTTTAAATTCTATGGCTGAAATTTGATTGGGCTCGTAATTCAACAAATGTTTGGCTAAATCTATAGGCGCAAAAATGTATGAATCGTTTAATGTTTCGTTAATGTAAAACACACCAACACTTAATGTTTTTACGCTATTAAATGCATTCTTGGTACTGGTAATTTGGCCTTTACCAGGTTTTGGCACGTAAACCGTTATTGGTTTGGTGAAATTTAAAAGCCCTAAAGATAAACTGTTGGAAATACCCCAACCGGTAACAATTTGATTGGATTTTTGTTCAAGCCAATTGCCGTGGTCTATAGTCGATTGTATTTCAACAACATCTTGAAAATGTTCGTCTACACCTTTAATTATGGCCAGAGTGTTTTTGTCTTCAGAAGAGAGGAAAACACGTTCTTCAATTATTTTTGAAAAACTGGCAACATCTACTAAATTCTCGAGTTTCGAAGCTTCTTCTTCGGTAAGAAAAAACGATTTTCCTTGCGCCGCTTCAGCTTTTAAATCAGGGTCTACCTGACTTGTAAATTGAAGTGTAAAATCTTTTAAGCCCGCAAACCCAGAAAGCACAATAAATAACGAAGCAGAGCCTAGAATAACACCAATTATGGCAATATAGGTTATGAAGTTTATAGCATTGTTACTGCTTTTTGATCGCAGGTAACGTTTTGCTATGTATAATGAGAAGCTCAATGATTTACTTAAGATTTTTTTCTTTTATCAAGAATAGTAGGGTCTTTTATTGGGTTTTCTTTTCCCTTTAAAGATTTTTCAATCTGGTCTATATACTCTAATGAATCGTCAATGAAAAACTCTAAATTTGGCATACGTCTTAATTGATGTTTGGTGCGTTGTGCTAATTCATGTCGAATTAACGGCGTGTTAGATTTTATGCCTTCAAGTAGTTCTTTGCCTTTATCGTTGGGGAAGATGCTTAAATATACTTTAGCAACACCTAAATCTACCGTTACTTTTACTTTAGTAACAGAAATTATAATACCACGCATACCGCCTTGTGTTGCAGCACCTTGCAATACTTCAACTAAATCTTGTTGTAAAACAGAACCTATTTTTTTTTGCCTTTGACTTTCTTCTGCGTTGCTCATAATAAATTAACCGTTAAGGGTTATGCTGCAAAAATAACGGATATTTAAAGATTATGTTACTTTTAGTTTGCTATTTTCATATCTTGATGATGATTTTCAGGAATTTTAAAATAGAACCCCTTCTTTAAGGGAATGACAAAATGATTATTTTATGAATAAAATTGAACATATAGGTATAGCTGTTAAAAGCCTTAAAGATTCAAATACGTTATTTTCAAAACTCTTTGGTGAGGCACATTATAAAATAGAAGTAGTGAAAAGCGAAGGCGTAAACACCTCTTTCTTTAAGGTGGGCGAAAATAAAATCGAACTTTTGGAAGCCACTAAAAAAGATAGCCCAATTGCAAAATTTATTGAGAAAAAGGGAGAAGGCATTCATCATATAGCTTTCGATGTGGATGATATAGTTGCTGAAATTGAGCGACTTAAAAAAGAAGGTTTTGAAGTACTTAACGAAACGCCAAAAAAAGGTGCTGATAACAAGTTGGTTGCTTTTTTGCATCCAAAATCATCAAATGGTGTTTTAATAGAATTGTGTCAGGAAATAAAGGATTAATTTTTTCTTGCTAACAATTAAAATAAGTAGTAATATTGCACTCCAATTTCGGTCCTATAACTCAGTTGGTTAGAGTATCTGACTCATAATCAGAAAGTCCCTGGTTCGAGCCCAGGTGGGACCACTTCTAGAAATTGTAAAGCCTTTCAGTATTGAAAGGCTTTTTTATTTAATATAATTTATTCAAAATCTTATCGTTATACTTTACACCTAAAATTAAGAGAACCAAACTTAAATTTTCGGTTTACAAGTATTTACATATATTTGTTCTGTAAATTAAAAGTGAGGGATTAATTTTACACAACTTGTTTGTTTAACGTTGTTATTAACAAATGTTTATTGAAAAATGATAGAAAAATGCATTTCATCGATGTTTTTGGTCGTTTCATAGACGTTTTTTGACAGATAATCGTGTAATTATTTTGTGAACTCTCTTTTTTTTATACATTTGTGACCCAATGACAATACAAAATAAAAGAATTATTGCCTCAATCTTATTTGTATTAATAAGTGTTGTATGCATCGCTCAAACTGGGCCCACACCGCCGCCTCCAGGTCCGCCGCCACCAAAAGGATTTCCTATTGATGGAGGGTTGCTATACGGTATGGCATTTGCCTTATTCTATGGGGTTAAAAAGTTACTTGTAAAGCGTAACAACTAAGACAACTTGTTAATCTCAACAAGTTTTGCAACATATTTTCCTAAAACATCAAATTCTAAATTAACCACAGTACCTACTTTAAAAGTATTAAAATTGGTGTGCTCATAAGTAAAAGGAATAATCGCCACACTAAAAGAATCTTCACCAGAGTTTACAACAGTTAAACTAGTTCCATTTACTGTTATTGATCCTTTTTCAATGGTTATATTATTTAAAGTACTGTCATATTTAAAGGTGAAAACCCAACTACCGTTTTCTTGTTTTATGTTTGTGCAAACTGCTGTTTGATCTACATGTCCTTGTACAATGTGCCCGTCAAGTCGGTCGCCAAGTTTCATTGCGCGTTCCAAATTTACTTTATCCTCTACTTTTAAATGATATAGATTCGTTTTATCTAAAGTTTCTTTTATCGCAGTTACTGTATATTCATCATTATTTATGGCAACAACGGTAAGGCAAACCCCATTATGAGCAACGCTTTGGTCTATTTTTAGTTCAGGAGTAATTTTACTTTTAATTGATATATGAAGATTATCTAAATCAGGTCTTAAATTCGAAACCACACCAATATCTTCAATAATTCCAGTAAACATTATATTCTTTATTTAATTAGTTAAATTTGCATCAAAATTACAAACAAAAGTTGTCATATATAATGAAGCAAGAAGAAAATATAAAAGTAGGCATATCCATAGGCGACTTAAACGGTATTGGTGGAGAAATCATTTTAAAAACATTTGAAGACTCAAGAGTTTTAGATTTTTGTACGCCAGTAATCTTTGCTTCGGCAAAAACAATGAATTTTTTAAAAACGCATTTCAAATCTGAAATCAATTTTAACAATATTAATAATTTGAGCCAGATAGCTCATAATAAGGTTAATGTTTTCAATTGTTGGAAAGACGAAGTAAAAATCGAATTCGGTAAAGAAGATATGAAAATAGGGGCTTTTGCCATAAAATCTTTAGAGTCTGCAACAAAGGCGTTAAAAGATGGAGAAGTAGATGTATTGGTAACGGCGCCAATTAATAAGCATAATATTCAATCTGAAGCATTTAAATTCCCAGGACATACCGATTATTTAGCACAAGAATTGGAAGGCGAAAGTTTGATGTTTATGATAACAGATACTCTTAGAGTTGGCTTGCTTACAGACCATGTACCTGTAAAAGATGTATCAACTCATATTACATCAGCATTAATCGAACAAAAAATAAACACAGTTTATAATTCGCTGTTAAAAGATTTCAGAATTCAAAGACCTAAAATAGCAATATTGGGCATCAACCCGCATACTGGAGATAATGGTGTTATTGGAAGTGAAGACGATGAAGTTTTAAGACCCACATTGCATAAAATAAAAGCGCAAGGAAAATTAGTTTTTGGTCCTTATGCTGCCGATAGCTTTTTTGGCTCAAACAATTATAAAAATTTTGATGCCATAATTGCTTCATACCACGATCAAGGGTTAATTCCGTTTAAAACATTATCCTTTGGTCAGGGTGTCAATTACACTGCAGGTTTAAATAAAGTAAGGACTTCACCAGATCATGGAACAGCATACGAAATAGCGGGAAAAGGTGTTGCGGACGAAAACTCGTTTAAAGAAGCCGTTTTTAGTGCCATTAGGATTTTTAAAAACAGAACGAGTTATGAACAACTAACCGCAAATCCATTAAAAAAATCTCCTAAAAAAGAGCGTCGTTAAATAGCTGAATATGAGTTGAAACTCTACTGAAAAAAGGGTTAAAAAAACATAATCAAAAAAATGTTGATAACTCATGCTAGGTAAATAAAAATTTATATATTTGCAGGCTCAAAATAGATGTGATTATGAAGCTGTTGAAAGAGTTTACAATTCCATTTGTAGGATTAAAAATAGGGAAACATCATTTTGAGTATGCGATAAAGCAAGCGTTCTTTGAACATTTTGAGTATGAAGATTTTAATGATGTAAATATTAATGTTAATCTAGAGTTTGAAAAAAAGAGCACATTATTAGAATTGCACTTTAAAATTACTGGATGGGTTAATATTAATTGCGATATCACAAACGAACCATATAACCAAATAATTGAAAATGATTTTGTTTTGGTGGTGAAGTTTGGCGATGAATATAACGATGAGAATATTGATATTCTTATTGTTCCTCATGGCACTTACGAAGTTAACATACAGCAATATATTTATGAATTATCTGTATTAGCTGTGCCTATTAAAAGAGTGCATCCAGGAATTGAAGATGGTACATTAAACTCAGAAATACTCGAAAAGTTAGAGGCTTTAAGCCCAAAAGAACAAAACGAAAACAAAGAGAAAAAAGAGGAAATTGATCCTCGTTGGAATACATTAAAGAAATTATTAACGGATAAATAAACATATAAAATGGCACATCCTAAAAGAAAAATCTCGAAAACAAGAAGAGATAAGAGAAGAACACATTACAAAGCAACTGCGCCACAGATTGCTACATGCCCAACAACAGGTGAACCACATTTATACCATAGAGCTCACTGGCATGAAGGAAAATTATATTACAGAGGTCAAGTATTAATTGATAATTCTGGAGAAGTAGAAAACGTTGCATAAACTATTATGCATGCATATATAAAACGCTCATTTATGAGCGTTTTTTTTATGAAATGCTTTTTCTACTTAACAAAAACGTGTAATTTGTAAATTATTAAGTGAAAATTTAGTAGTTTTCATGAAATTTTGAACGTTTTTGTCCTATTTTAATCAATTTTTGGTCGAATTAACTATAAAAGTATGAGTAAAATCTCAGCGGCAATAACAGCTGTAGGTGCATATGTGCCAGAGTATGTATTAACCAATCAAATTCTTGAAACAATGGTTGATACTAACGACGAATGGATTACCTCAAGAACAGGAATCAAAGAGCGTCGTATTTTAAAAGAAGATGGTAAAGGAACTTCTTTCCTAGCCATTAAAGCAGCTCAAGACCTTATTAATAAAAGAGGTATAGACCCAAAAGATATAGAGTTGGTAATTGTTGCAACCGCAACACCAGATATGAAGGCAGCTTCAACAGCTTCTTTTACGGCTTCAGAAATTGGAGCAACGAATGCGTTTTCATTCGATATGGATGCCGCATGCTCTAGTTTCCTTTATGGTATGTCTGTTGCTTCAACCTACATCGAGTCCGGACGATACAAAAATGTTTTACTTATAGGAGCAGATAAAATGTCGTCTATCATAAATTATAAAGACAGGGCCACTTGTATTATTTTTGGCGATGGTGCTGGTGCCGTTTTGTTCGAGCCTAATGAAGAAGGATTAGGGTTACAAGATGAATATTTAAGAAGTGACGGTACAGGTAGAGAGTTTTTACAAGCAACTTATGGAGGTTCTTCACATGCTTTAACATCAGAAACTCTTGCACAAGGAGGGCATTACGCGTTTCAAGAAGGGCGAACAGTTTTTAAAAATGCCGTTTTTAATATGGCAGATGCGACAGTTAAAATTTTAGAACGAAATAATCTTACCAAAGATTCTGTAGATTGGTTGGCAGCACATCAAGCTAATAAGCGAATTATTGATGCAACTGCACAGCGAATAGATTTAGACGAGAAAAAAGTAATGATAAACATTCACAAGTACGGAAACACGACTTCTGCGACGTTACCATTGCTATTACACGATTACGAATCACAACTTAAAAAAGGAGACAATATTATTTTTGCTGCCTTTGGAGGCGGATTCAATTGGGGTGCTATTTATTTAAAATGGGCTTATAATTCAAAAAACTAACCACTAACTAATTAGTATAATTATGGATATCAAAGAGATTCAAAACTTAATTAAGTTTGTTGCCAAATCTGGCGCCAGCGAGGTTAAATTAGAAATGGATGATATTAAAATCACCATTAAAACAGGGTCAGATTCAGATACAACTATTGTGCATCAGGTTCCTGCTCAAATGCCGCAACAAGTCATTGCAGCTCCTGCAGCTGAAACTCCTGCAGCTCCTGCGGCAGCCTCAGAACCTGGGGCTCCTGCAGCTTCAGACGACTCAAAATACATTACAATCAAATCACCAATCATTGGTACATTTTATAGAAAACCTTCTCCAGATAAACCTTTATTTGTTGAGGTAGGACAAACCATTGCTGAAGGCGATGTATTATGTATTATTGAAGCAATGAAACTTTTCAATGAAATTGAATCTGAAGTTTCAGGGAAAATTGTAAAGATTTTGGTAGACGATTCTTCTCCAGTAGAGTTCGATCAACCATTATTTTTAGTCGATCCATCATAACCTATTAAAGATTCCAATAAACAAATCTCAAAATCCAATATTTGGAATTTGGCGATTGGAATTTGTAATTTTTAATTCAAGAAGTTATGTTTAAAAAAATATTGATTGCCAATAGAGGGGAAATAGCACTTCGTGTTATTAGAACCTGTAAAGAAATGGGTATTAAAACCGTAGCAGTTTATTCTACTGTTGATGCAGAAAGCTTACACGTTAAGTTTGCCGACGAAGCGGTTTGTATAGGCCCTGCTCCAAGTAGCGAGTCTTATTTAAAGATGTCTAACATCATATCAGCTGCAGAAATAACTAATGCAGATGCGATTCACCCAGGATATGGATTTTTATCAGAAAACGCAAAGTTTTCAAAAATTTGTGAAGAACACGGAATAAAATTTATTGGTGCTTCTCCAGAAATGATAGAACGTATGGGCGATAAGGCAAACGCCAAAGCCACTATGAAAGCTGCAGGTGTACCTTGTGTACCTGGAAGCGAAGGGGTTATTAAAGATTTTGCAGAATGCCAAAAAGTAGCTAAAGAAACCGGTTACCCAGTTATGCTTAAAGCATCTGCTGGTGGCGGTGGAAAAGGCATGCGAGGTGTTTTTAAACCCGAAAAATTAAAAGAAGCTTGGGACTCTGCAAGACAAGAAAGTAAGGCAGCTTTCGGTAACGACGATATGTATATGGAAAAGCTTATTGAAGAGCCAAGACATATCGAAATTCAAATAGTAGGCGATTCTACAGGTAGAGCTTGTCATCTTTCAGAGAGAGATTGCTCAATTCAACGTCGTCATCAAAAATTAACAGAAGAAGTGCCATCGCCATTCATGACCGATGCACTGCGTAAAAAAATGGGTAAAGCTGCGGTAAAAGCTGCAGAATATATAAAATACGAAGGTGCTGGAACTATCGAGTTTTTAGTAGATAAGCACCGTAATTTCTACTTCATGGAAATGAATACACGTATTCAAGTAGAGCACCCAATTACTGAGCAAGTTATCGATTTCGATTTAATTCGCGAGCAAATTCTAGTAGCAGCAGGCGTTCCAATTTCAGGTAAAAATTACGAGCCAAAACTACATTCTATCGAGTGTCGTATTAATGCTGAAGACCCTTACAACGGTTTCCGTCCGTCGCCAGGAGTTATTACAACGTTACATGCTCCAGGAGGACACGGTGTGCGTTTAGATACGCATGTTTACGCAGGTTATGCCATTCCACCAAACTACGATTCTATGATTGCTAAGTTAATTACAACGGCGCAAACCAGAGAAGAAGCCATCAATAAAATGAAACGTGCTTTAGATGAGTTTGTTATAGAAGGTATAAAAACAACCATTCCATTCCACAGACAACTTATGGATCATCCAGATTATTTAGCCGGTAATTACACCACTAAATTCATGGAAGACTTTGTTATGGAAAAACCAAACAACGACTAAATTTTAGAAACTCCGGAAGTAATTTCGGAGTTTTTTTGGCGTTACCACATGGGTCGGGCTTTCCATTACTAGTTTTGGCTTGATGCGCGCCTCGCCAAAAGCTAACCATTGCAATCCCTAACGCAGTTCAAAACTTCAATTTAAAATCCTAAATTAGCATCATGAATTGGTCCTACTGGGAAATAAAATCATGGTTATCACAAGTCGATTACTGTGTCGTTGGCAGTGGTATTGTTGGGCTTAGTTGTGCATTTCAATTAAAAGCACAACACCCCAAAGCTAATATCCTTATTCTTGAAAAAGGAGTTTTGCCACAAGGCGCAAGTACAAAAAACGCAGGATTTGCTTGCTTTGGAAGCCTTAGTGAGATACTTGATGATTTAGAAACACATACAGAAGATGAAGTTTATCAACTTATTACAAAACGCATCAACGGATTAAAACTATTAAGAACAACCCTAGGCGACAAAGCAATCGGGTACCAACAATTAGGCGGTTACGAGCTGTTTTTAAATCAAGATAAAGCCTTATTCGATGCTTGTATCTCAAAAAAGGAGGACATTAATAAGTGGCTAAAACCAATTTTTAAAGACTATGTATTCAGTATAAAAGACAATATTTTCAACTTTAAAAAAATAAAAAATAATTACATATTCAATCAATTTGAAGGTCAAATAGATACTGGAAAAATGATGGAAGCATTGCTTGAAAAAGTATATTCAAAAGGCATAAAGATATTAAATAATACTAATGTCGAATATTTTTCAGAAGGGAATAGTGCCGTAAAAATCAAAACCAACCTCTTTGAGTTTTCAGTTTCAAAACTTCTCATAACTACAAATGGTTTTGCATCACAATTAATCAGTCAAGAAGTAAAACCAGCCAGAGCGCAAGTTTTAATCACAAAACCTATAAAAGACTTAAAAATAAAAGGCACATTTCATTTAGATAAGGGCTATTACTATTTTAGAAATATAGACAACAGAATATTGTTTGGAGGTGGCAGAAATCTAGACTTCAAAGGCGAAGAAACCACAGCATTTAACACCACAAAAAACATTCAAAATAAATTAGAATCTATTTTACAAACGACTATTTTACCCGATACACCATTCGAAATAGACCACAGATGGACGGGTATTATGGGCATTGGGGAGCAAAAAAAACCTTTAGTAAAACAACTTAGCAATAATGTATTTTGTGGCGTTCGTTTAGGAGGTATGGGAATTGCCATTGGTAGTTTAGTTGGCAAAGAATTGGCAGAATTAGTAACATGAACGTGAAACAAGAATTATATAATCAGTGTTTAGAATTTGTTGAAAACCGCTTACAATCGGTACAAAACACCATAAACGAAATTCAAGAATCTTTACAATCTGAAACAAAAAGTAGCGCAGGAGATAAGCACGAAACTGGGCGTGCTATGTTACAACTAGAACGCGAAAAAGCAGGAAATCAACTAGCAGAAATCGAAAATACAAAGCAAATTTTATTCAAAGTTAATACTGATAAAAGCATGAGTAAAGTTGGTTTAGGAAGCGTCGTATATACTACAAAAGCCAACTACTATATTGCCATTAGCGCAGGCGAAATTAAAGTGGGAAATGAGAAGTTTTATGCTATTTCTGCAAATGCACCAATTGGGCAACTTTTAGCTGGAAAAACCACTGGTTCTGTTATAACCTTTCGAGAGGAATCGTTTAAAATAACTAATGTTATATAGCTTTTATTTTTTGATAGCTAAACAAATTTCAGTTCCTGGTTTAAGGGATTTAGGATGTTCAAAAAACATGTGTTCTCCATTTAGTTCAGCTTCAATTAAAAAGTAATGCCCTTTATAATAAGCATTTGTAACGGTCATTTTAAGTTCAGAATCGTTTACAACTTCTAACTGGTGCGCATAATAAATCTGATTATTTATCACATTAAACTCACCAAAAAAAGAAGCTACTAATGGTGTTTTAGGATGTTTGTATAATTGCTCCGGAGTATCCTTAACGGCAATTTTATTGTTGTTTAAAACAATCATTTGGTCTGCATAACCAAGCACATCTTCTTTATCGTGTGTTGCTACTATACAAGTAATATGATTGTCTTTTAAATATTTAAAAACGCTCCTGCGAAGACTTTGCTTTTTAAAATTATCGATATGACTAAAAGGCTCGTCAAGCAAAATAATTTCGGGTTGTTTTGCTAAAGCTCGTGCTAATGCTACACGTTGTTTTTGTCCGCCGCTAAGTGTTTTCACTTTGGTTTTGGCAAACTCGGTTAGTTCAACAACTTCTATTAATTCTTGCGTGCGTCGGTGTTTTTCTTCAGGATAAAATCGAGACAAAAACTTTCCTATGTTTTCTTCAACCGTAATAAAAGGCATCAAATCGAATTCTTGCGCTACATATTTCATAAAATCGTAGCCAACAACCAAATTAAATTTCGGACCTAAAATCTCATTATCATTCCAAAAAATATGCCCTTCATCTAAATCATATTCCCCATATAAAACCTTTAGCAAGGTGCTTTTTCCAGATCCACTTTCTCCAATAATGGCAACGTTTTCTCCTTGATTTGCATCAAAGGAAATATTCTTTAAAACAGCAGTTTTTTTATAGGAGAATTTAAGGTTTTTAACGATTAGCATAGGCTAGCAAAAATAGCACGTTGTAAGCATTTAATCGATATTTTAGCCCTTAATTTTTTCATCTAGTTTACTTGGAAGCACTTTAAATCCCATGTTATAAAGTGTAAATCCAAAAACATCAGCATATTGTTCTATGGTTTTACTAACCGGGGTTCCGGCACCATGACCAGCATCCGTTTCAATACGAATTAATGTTGGGTTATTACCTGATTGTTTGCTTTGTAATTCGGCAGCAAATTTAAAGCTATGTGCAGGTACCACTCTGTCATCATGATCGCCAGTTGTAATTAAAGTGGCGGGATATTCTACGCCAGATTTTACGTTGTGTAATGGTGAATAGCCTTTTAAATATTCAAACATATCTTTGCTGTCTTCGGCAGTTCCGTAATCATAAGCCCAACCTGCGCCTGCTGTAAAGGTGTGATATCGTAACATATCTAAAACACCAACTGCTGGTAAAGCTACTTTGGCTAAATCTGGACGTTGTGTCATAGTCGCACCAACCAGTAAACCACCATTAGAGCCTCCTCTTAAAGCCAAATAATCTGAAGAAGTATATTTTTTATCAATAAGATATTCCGCGGCAGCGATAAAATCGTCAAACACATTTTGTTTTTTCATTTTAATTCCCGCATCATGCCATGCTTTACCATATTCGCCACCACCTCGTAAATTGGGTACTGCTAAAATGCCCCCTTGTTCCATCCAAACCGCATTGGTAATACTAAAACTAGGTGTTAAACTAATATTGAAACCACCATAACCATAAAGAATCGTTGGGTTTTTCCCGTTTAACTTTAATTCTTTTTTATAAGTGATAATCATGGGTATTTTTGTCCCATCTTTGGAGTTGTAGAACACCTGATCGCTTACATAATCTTCAGAATTGAAATCTATGGCAGGTTTTCGGTATAACTCAGAAGTGCCTTTTTTAATATCATATTTATAGATATTTCCTGGTGTTTTATAATTGGTGAACGAATAATACAATTCTGTTTCTTCTATTTTTTTTGTTGAAAATCCTCCCGCACTTCCTATTCCTGGCAATTTGACTTCTCTTATTAAATTACCATTATAATCGTATTGTAAAACTTTAGAAACCGCATCTACCATATATTCTGCAAAGAAATATCCACCACCTTTTGATGGAACTAAAACATGTTCGGTTTCAGGAATAAAATCTTCCCAATGTTCTGGAGTAGGGTTTGAAGCATCAACTGTAACAATTTTTTTATTTGGTGCATTTAAATTAGTAACTAAATACAATTTGCTTCCTTGGTTTTCAATAATATACGTATCGCTATCCGTATGATCTAAAATCGTAACCAATTTACTTTCTGGTTTTGTGAGGTCTTTTATAAAAAGCTTGTTGCCAGTAGTTGATATTCGAGGCGATATAATTAAATAACGATCGTCTTGGGTAACCGTACCATATATATAGCGGTGTTTTTCACTTTCGGTTGCACCATAAATTACTTCATCATCATTTTGCGAAGTGCCTAATTTATGATAGTAAACTTTGTGTTGGTCTGTTTTAGCAGATAGCTCACTGCCTTTTGGTTTATCGTAACTTGAATAATAAAAGCCTTCATTTTTATACCAAGACATGCCGCTAAATTTTATATTAACAAGCGTATCTTCGATAATCTTTTTGCTTTCCGCATCCATTATCAATATTTTTCTCCAGTCACTTCCACCTTCAGAAATTGAGTAGGCTAATATTTTTCCATTTTTTGAAAAACTTATACCACCAAGTGATACTGTGCCATCTTCTTTAAACGTATTAGGATCTAAAAATACAGTTGCTTTATCTGGGCTTTCACCAGTTTTGTGGCGATAAATGACATATTGGTTTTGCAAGCCGTCATTTTTATAAAAATAGGTATAATCACCTTCTTTAAATGGCGCCCCAACTTTTTCGTAATTCCAGATTTCGGTTAAACGCTTTTTGAGCTCGTTGCGGTAAGGTATTTGGTCTAGATACCCAAAAGTTGCATTATTTTGTTCTATTACCCACGCTTCTGTTTCTTTACTTCGGTCGTCTTCTAACCAACGGTACGGGTCATTAACGATGATATCAAAGTAAGTATCTACTGAGTCTACTGTTTTGGTTTTTGGGTAATTCACAGAAATAAGATTGTTTTCTTTTTTAAAATTTTTACAAGCTATTAAAATAAAGGAACTTAAGAGAATGAGAATTATTTTTTTCATGATAGTCAAATTATCATTTTTTCAAAAGTAACGACAGTTTAGTTAACTCGCAAAGAAAAGATATTGTATCCCATTTATGCTCGTGTTAAATTAAAGAAGATTTACGTTTAAATTGGTTATCTTTGAGTATAAACGATTGATAATGAGAGCAAAATTTGTATTATTACTTTTAGTTGTGGTTTTTTTGGGTTGTAGTAAGGATAATGACGAAGACATTGTTATAGTTGACTCTCGGACCATTGAAGAAGTTATTGAAGATTTTAAAAACTTAAATATCCAACCTGGAATTAATGATTTTTCTTTGGAATCGATGAATACTGGTGTGTTTTGGAATTTTAGAGTCATTGCACCAACTGATGCCTCAGAAACTAACAAAAGACCTTTGGTGATCGCACTTCATGGTGCTTCAGGTGGAAGTCCTACGGCCCATCAAAACACTAGTTGTTATGTAGAACCAGGGCTGGAAGAATTGAATGCTTATATTATAAGCCCGAATGCAGGCACAGAACAATGGTATAGTATAAATAACCAGATACAAGTTATAAATCTGTTAGAGTTAGCTAAAGCAAATTGGCATGTAGATGCTACTAAGGTATTAGTTACCGGATATAGTAATGGAGGTAACGCGAGTTGGTTGTATACCGATTTTTTTCCTCAATATTTTACTGCGGGTATAGCCATGGCCAGTTCTTATAATTCTAGAAGAGCAGACGGCTCCATTTCTGCAATAGCGGTACCGCTTTATGTTATTCATAGTAATGCAGATGAGCTTTTTCCTGTGGAAATAACACAAGCATTTGTTGAAGACTCACTTAATGCAGGCAGCACTATTGAATTTGTGGTAGTAGACGGATTGTCGCATTATACACCTTGTGATTATGTGTCTTATTTAAAAGAAGGTGTAGCTTGGGTGCAGAATCAAGTTTGGTAGAACCTGAGGTTACTAACGTACTATGCTGAAGTTTCCCTTGTAAATTTTAGAATTTCCTTCTTTATCTTCTATGGTGACGTAAAACCAATAATCTGAAACTGGAAGCACTTCTCCGTTATATGTACCATCCCATTTAGATTCGGGAGAAAGCACAATCAAGAGCTTTCCATATCTATCAAAAATATTCACATCTGACACAGTGTATTTATCAGAATCTAATCCTTTAATACCCCAATGGTCGTTATGCGAATCGTTGTTCGGAGTAAAAAATCTTGGAAATCCTAGTACATAAAATTCACGTTCGGTAATTTCACAATTATTTGAGTTTTGAACGTATAAAGTGTGTTCTCCTGGTTGAACATTATAAAACACATTGGTTTCTTGATACGCACCATTAATATCATTTAAAGCGTAAGTGTTATTAAGGTTTTCAGAAGATAAAACTGTAACGGTTCCGCTATTTACATTAATTTCAATTCCAGTTACACTAGGTGCGAATAAGCGCTCTATAATATAAGTTTTAGTAATTTCACATAGCGTATTCCTGTCAATCACATTTACCGAAATGGTTTGTGGAAAATAGATGAGTTTGCTATTACTAATCTCGCCGGAACTCCATAAATAATTATAATTATTGGTCTCATTATTTGGTATAGAAGACTCTATAATAATAGGAAAATCATTTTCGCAAAGCTTTAATGTTTCTTCTTGACTGTCAATAGGAGGAAGAGGATTAGTGGTTAAGTTGAATGAACCTGAACCATAGCATATTCCATTTAGCGAAGCATAAAAGTAAAGTAAATTATCTGAAGACTCATAATTTCCGTTTACGGTATTGGATTTTAAAATGGCGTCTTCCAATGAGCTAAAAAATTGTATATCCACGTTATTGGGTAATCCATTTAGCGATCTTATACTTTCTATTTGAGCGTCTAAATCAAATAAAGCCATGTTGGTTTCGCTACAGCCTTGTACATCGATTGCGTTAAGATTTTGTCCTGAATTGGCACCCAGTTGTAATTGTCCTAAAACATAACAATCTGAATTCTTTCTGTACACTTTTGCGGTTAAAATTTGGTTTGGGGTGGTGTTATAGTAAAAAACTGGTAAACTATTCTCGTTTAGAATATCGGTAGTAGCATCGTTATCATTTAAATAGAAATAAACCTCGTAATCTGCTGCAAAACCAGTAATTAAATCGGTTATACTTTCTTCTAGATTAAAGGTTGTTAACCCGTCATTTGAGTCATTATCAAAAGTATCACACGTCGTTAAAAAAGTTGGAGAATTAACTGTTGGAGGCGCTGTAAAAGACACATCGGCTTTACCAATTAATAGGGTGTTACATTCATCGTTGGTGGTAATTTTTAAAGTATACGTTCCTGGAGTGTTATCACCTAATGTGTTTACCGTTAATTGATGTGCAGGTATTGGCGTAGGGAGGTTTACTACAACATTACCATCACTATAAGACCATTGGTAAATTGCACCTTGAATATCTTCACCTTCAAGTGTATAACTATCACCTAAACAAAGTTCTAAATCGCTACTGGTTACAGAGACCTCTTCATTGGGGTTGACTATGTTTATTTCATTTTCGTAAAAAAAGGATTGAATAAAAGGAGGCAACCCTTGCATCACATAATTATCAGCACCAAAAAAGATGTAATCTTCCTCGAAATCACAGAGTACGCCGTCAAGCTCAGGGTAATTAATAACATCAATGTAATTACTGCCAATAAGATAAGTTTCGGGGATAGTCACATAAATTTTAAGATCTGGCCCAAGTTGCAAAGCACCTCTAAATGCTGGTTGTTCTTGATGAATAATGATACCTGAATTTTTAATGCTAGCGGCTGTCAAATCAAACTGGTATAACTTATATTGTTCGTTATTTATAGTTGATGCATAAAGTTTGTTGGTTTTTGATGAAAACTCAATTCCATAAACTTGAGTATTTCTATCGAACAATGTGATGTTATTCTCAATTACTTCACCCGTATCATTATTGAAATCATAAAGGTAAAGCCCGTTATCACTTCCATTAATACCTTGATGTGCTGCAACTATTTTTTTTCCATTAGGTGAAGCTTTTAAGTATCCTCTTGATAATCTTGAAGCTGTAAAATTTACTTCGGATATAACAGGCGTTAAGCTAACCCCATTGCCATCGATTTTATAGGCATAAAACTTGTTTCTAACTAATGAAATAACCCAAACCGTATTACAGGTATTTCCATATACTGCTGTAATTTTTTCAGACCAATCAAATCCGTTATCGTCTCCAGACAAATCAACTGAAGCAACAGTAACATCACCAAACCCATTATTGAGTGTCATGTCTATGGTATAATAATGATAACCGGTAGGAATTTGAGTAGAGCCAACCGTAAATAGATAGAATAGATGACTTTGAGTAGGATGAGGTACAATTATAGCAGATTGTGTGCTAGATTCATCTCCAAGCAGACCTGTTCCATTCGGCATGATTTGATGGTTTCTAGACCATACTGTAGAGCCATCAGAATAAAATAAAAGATTACCAGAACTATCTGAAATAGAAGCACAACCCTCTAAAGTGTTTAGCTCACCATATTGAACGACGGGTTTGGTAAATCCATCAAATTTTAATCCAACCTTAGAACCAAAGAACCAATTGTTTGCCTCATTTTGTGCCTGAGCTACAAAAGTGGTAAATACAATGCATATGATAACAAGATGGCGCATTAACAATTCGTTTAAGGAGGAAATAGAATAGCCTTAAATATACAAAAAAGCTATTTGATTGTTTTGTTTAGCCCTCGTGTTAACATTTCAAAAAAAAACTCCTACGTTAAAAACGCAGGAGTTTTTTATTTGATCTTAGAGTTTATAATCTAAACTAATTTGTTTTCAATTAAGTACTCCGCAATTTGAATCGTATTAGTTGCAGCGCCTTTACGTAAGTTGTCTGCTACAATCCACATGTTTAACGTATTGGGTTGTGTTTCATCTCTTCTTATTCTACCAACAAAAACGTCGTCTTTTTCATGAGCGAAAATAGGCATTGGATACGTATTGGTATCGGTGTTATCTTGAACAACAACTCCTGGAGTTTCATGAAGTAATTTACGAACGTCAGCTAAATCAAAATCATTTTCAAACTCCACATTTACAGATTCTGAATGCCCACCAGCTGTTGGAATTCTAACGGCTGTTGCGGAAACAGAGAATGTTCTGTCATTCATTATTTTTTGAGGTTCTCTGGCTAATTTCATTTCCTCTTTAGTATACCCATTTTCTTCAAAAACGTCACAATGTGGTAATGCATTTCTTCCAATTGGATAAGGATATGCCATTTCGCCTTCAACTCCCGCAATTTCATTTTCTAATTGACGTACAGCCTTTACACCAGTTCCAGAAACCGATTGGTATGTTGATACCACAACACGTTTCATTTTGTATTTTTTATGAAGCGGGTTTAAAGCCATTACCAATTGAATTGTAGAACAATTAGGGTTGGCTATAATTTTATCATCTTTAGTTAATTCATTGGCGTTTATTTCTGGAACGACTAGTTTTTTTGTTGGGTCCATTCTCCAAGCAGAAGAATTATCAACTACTGTTGTACCAGCCTCAGCAAATTTAGGAGCCCATTCTAACGATGTACTTCCACCTGCAGAAAATAGGGCAATATCTGGTTTCATAGAAACTGCTGTTTCTAGTCCAACTACTTTATAATCTGTTCCTTTGTATGTTATGGTTTTTCCAACAGATCTTTCTGATGCTACAGGAATTAATTCTGTAACAGGGAAATTACGTTCTGCAAGAACTTTTAACATCACTTCACCAACCATACCAGTGGCGCCTACAACAGCTACTTTCATTTTTCTAACTTTTAATAAATTTTGTGACGACAAAACTAAGTATTAATTCCATTTTAAAATCTAAAAAAAGCCCTCATTTTTCAAAAACGAGGGCTTTTTAACAACAAATAACAGGTTGTTATTTATTTAACAGATTGTTATTTTTTAAGCAAATCTCTTATCTCAGCGAGTAAATCTTCTTGAGAAGGTCCTGCAGGTTCAGCTGGTGCTTCTTCTACTGGTTTTTTAGTTTTGTTGTAAGCTTTAACAATTAAGAACATCACTAAACCTACAATTATTAAATTAACAATCGTGTT
The DNA here is from genome assembly GCF_900141715.1 of Algibacter luteus. Lineage (GTDB taxonomy): Bacteria > Bacteroidota > Bacteroidia > Flavobacteriales > Flavobacteriaceae > Arenitalea > Arenitalea lutea. The sequence goes on from NZ_FQYK01000003.1 coordinate 301,037, forward strand.
AACCCAAGAACCCCACATAATGGCATTTTCTGGTGTAGTAATGGCTCCTTCTGCATTAACAATAGCCTCATCTAAGACTATTTTTAATTGTGCAAAGTCCATACCTCCAGAGAAGTGGCCTACTACAGGCATTACAATATTGTCAACAAAACCTTTAACAACAGCTCCAATAGCTCCTGCCATTATCACTGCAACGGCAAATTCCACAACGTTACCCGTCATGATAAAATCTTTAAACTCTTTTAACATTTTAATTTGATTTAATGGTTATATTAGTTAGACCAAGATAATTAAAAAAGTCACAAAATAGAAATTATAGCATAAAACCAGTTAAAAATCAACGAACTATAGTTGCTTTTTTATTGTGTAAAAATTCTTTTAACCCTCTGAGACACAGCCGTAATAAGTTCGTATGAAATAGTTTCAGCGGTAATAGCTAGGTTTTCCGCGGTTGTATTTTTGCCAAAAACAATAACTTCATCACCTTCATTACAATCAATATTTGAAACATCTACCATAATCATATCCATACAAACATTTCCAACAATGGGTGCTTTCTGTCCATTTATAGTTACAAACCCTTTGCCTTTTCCATATTGCCTTCCAATGCCATCAGCATGACCAATTGGCAAAGTGGCTGTTTTTAGCACCGTATCACTTTTAAAGGCACGATTATAACCTACAGATTCGCCTTTTTTTACTGTATGAATTTGGGAAATAATGGTCTTTAAAGTGCCAATGGGTTTAAAATTTTTATTTTCTTTTTCTGAATTCCCAAAGCCATACAAACCAATGCCGCTCCTTACCATATCAAAGTGGGCTTCAGGATAATTTAATATACCAGATGTATTACACATATGAAGCCATGGTTTATAACCGATGCCTTTCTCAAAACTTTTGGCAATCTCTTTGAATGTTAATATTTGACTTATTGTAAAATCTTTTTCATTTAAATCTTCACTGGCCGCTAAATGTGAAAACATTGATTTTGTTTTCACCACTTTGGTGTTTTTCAATTTTGAAACAATTCCATCAGTTTCATTTTGAGAAAACCCTAACCGGTTTAAACCCGTGTTGAATTTAATATGAATAGGATAATTGGTTTGATTTTCCTTGGAAGCCACATCAATAAACTCATTTAAAATTTTAGCACTATAAATACTAGGCTCTAAACAGTGTTCAATAAGAACTTTAAAATTTACAGTTTGCGGATGCAAAACTAAAATGGGTTTAGTAATACCAGCTTCTCTCAGTTCAACACCTTCATTAGTGTAGGCCACAGCAAAATAATCGGCATTTAATTCTTGTAAAAATTGTGCAATTTTATGGGCATCACTTCCATAGGCAAACGCCTTTACAACTGCTAAAAATTTAGTATTAGATTGTAATTTAGATTTGAGATATTCAAAATTATGCTTCAATGCTTGTAAGTCAATTTCAAGCACCGTTTGTTGTGCTTTAGGCATTGGAGTCTTTTGGCTTATTAATAATTTCTTCGGCTTCATTTACCTTCATATTTCTAACCTTATCACGTAGCATCGCCTTATAATAAGCGGCTCTACTTAATGGCTCGTATTCATTAACCTCACCAAGTAATACTAAGTTGTCATTTTGATTTTTTCTATAACTATATTGCGCTAGATTTCCAGTTCTGGTGCAAACGGCATGAACTTTAGTAACATATTCTGCCGTGGCCATTAAATTGGGCATGGGGCCAAAAGGATTGCCTTTAAAATCCATATCTAAGCCAGCTACAATAACACGCACTCCTTTATTTGCTAAATCGTTACAAACTCGAACAATTTCATCATCAAAAAACTGAGCTTCATCAATACCAACAACATCACACCCATCGGCCAAAATAGGAATGTTAGCGGCTGCAGGTACAGGTGTAGAGCGTATTTCGTTAGCATCATGAGAAACAACCATATCCTCATCATAACGCACGTCTATGGCAGGTTTAAAAATCTCAACTTTCTGTCTTGCGAATTGCGCACGCTTAAGCCTACGGATTAATTCTTCGGTTTTTCCAGAGAACATGGAACCACAGATAACTTCAATCCATCCAAATTGTTCTTTATGATTTACTGTATTTTCAAGAAACATTTCGTAATTTTAACACTAAAAGAAAGCAATTTATCGTTTGTATAAAGGTGACGCAAATTTATTAAAAATCAAAAAGCTAAAGTGCATTAATTAAAAATTTATAAACAATGAAGAAGAAGCTAGAATCTGAACTTGTCAGTATCGCACATAGAATTCTCAAATTGAAAGGGAAAGAAGATGTCATAAAAATGCATGCTGAAGTTACTGCGCTTTACGAAAAACTTTCTGTGCTCAAATTTGCACACGAAAATTTTGATGGCGACTTGCCTACAATTGGCAACGACTCGTCGTTTTTTGGTATGCTTGACACCGCTTTTAACAACAAAATTAGCGACAATATAGAGGTTGAAGACAAAATATACATAAATCTTGACGATGTTGAAGACGATGCCATAATGGAACCTGTTATGAATAAAATTAAAGATATGGTAGAGTTTATGCCAGATGAATCTGAACAGATAGAAACCGTATTTGAAGAAGCCATACCTAAAACCCCAATAAAAAGGCACGACCTAGAAGATATTACTGCTGGATTTGAGGAAACACCCATTTTCGAGCCTATTACAAAAACCCAAAATGGCGTTTCAAACGGTAAAAAATCTTTAAACGATACGCTTAAAAATGGTGGTTTTAAAATTGGGTTAAATGATAAAATTGCCTTTATCAAGCACCTTTTTAATGGCGAAACCGAAGATTATAACAGAGTTTTATCGCAACTTAACACCATTACTACCTATAACGAAGCAAAACATTTTATTGAAACTATCGTAAAACCAGATTATAACAATTGGGAAGGAAAAGAAGAATTCGAAGAGCGATTTTTAGAAATTATAGAAGCTAAGTTTAATTAAAACTATGGTGTTACCGCGCAAAAAAAGCGCGGTCGTGCTTTTTGTTCATAGTTTTGGCTCGATGCGCGCCTTGCCAAAAGCTAACCACGGCAATCACTAACACATATGAGTAAATTATTTATCGTTCCAACTCCCATTGGAAATTTAAAGGACATCACCTTTAGAGCCATAGAAGTACTAAAAGAAGTCGATTTAATTTTAGCAGAAGATACCAGAACTTCAGGGAAATTATTAAAGCATTATGAAATTTCAACGCACATGCAATCGCATCATATGCACAATGAGCATAAAACGGTTGAAAATATCCTTCAGAGAATAAAAAGTGGTACTTCGGTTGCCCTCATCAGCGATGCAGGAACACCGGCTATTTCAGATCCTGGTTTTTTACTTTCTCGTGCCTGTATAGAAAATGGAATAGATATAGAATGTTTACCAGGAGCAACAGCTTTTGTGCCGGCATTGGTAAACTCTGGCTTACCAAATGATAAGTTTGTTTTTGAAGGCTTTTTACCCGTAAAAAAAGGACGCCAAACCCAACTATTATTATTAGCCGAAGAAACCAGAACCATGATATTTTACGAAAGCCCTCATAAACTGGTAAAAACCTTAGGTCATTTTTGTGAATATTTTGGCGAAGACCGTCCCGTTTCTGTATCACGTGAATTAACCAAGCTTTTCGAAGAAACCATTCGCGGAAGCGCTAAAGAAGTTTTAGAATATTATACAAACAAACCACCAAAAGGTGAGATTGTTGTGGTTGTTGGCGGAAAAAGCAAATAGAATTTAACATAAAATGAATATTACATCTTTCAAGAAAAAATTAAAAGAAAGTCCCGAACAAATTGAGTTTTCTGAAACCATGAATGTTATAGAAACCAACTACAGTTTTAACCCCACAGCTTTTAAAAATGGGACTTTAGATAATGCCGTAGGACAAAATTCAGGTTCTTGTCAATTGTTTGCATTCGCAAAAATACAAGGCTTATCAAAAGAGGAAACATTAGCCTGTTTTGGACAATATTATTATGATGATGTGTTAAAAGACCCAAACGGTAACGGACATCAAAACATCAGAAACTTCATGAAAACCGGTTTTTCTGGATTGAGTTTTAAGGGAGAACCATTGGTGGAAAAATAAACAAATCGATATCATCTAAAACGCGATTCAGAATCTTACATCACATGCAAGATTTACTCAACCAAATAAAACAATGCACCATTTGTAAATCGCATTTGGCTTTAGGTCCGCGACCTGTAGTTACAGCACATCCTGAAGCTAAAATCGTTATTATAGGACAAGCACCAGGTACAAAAGTACATGCTTCTGGAGTTCCTTGGGACGATGCTAGCGGCAAACAATTGCGTAAATGGCTCAATGTGTCTGAAGAAGATTTTTACGATGAAACCAAGTTCGCCATTATCCCCATGGGTTTTTGCTACCCAGGAAAAGGTAAAACAGGCGATTTACCACCACGACCAGAATGTGCACCACAATGGCATAAACCTTTATTTGATGAACTAAAAAATGTGGAGTTGGTTATTTTAATAGGCATGTATGCTCAAAAGTATTATTTGGAAAAAAATGCTAAAAAAACATTGACAGAAACAGTTGATAATTTTCAAGAATATTTACCTCAATATCTGCCTTTACCACACCCAAGTCCACGAAATAGGTTTTGGTTGACTAAAAACCCTTGGTTTGAGGTTGAGGTGTTGCCGGTGTTGAGGGAAAGAATCAAAAAAATGATTTAACTAAACATTATTATGTATTGGAATAATAAACACCTTGATGATTCATAAAAGTACCATCCTTTTTATTTAAATCTAATGCTCCACCATTATAATTTGTTGCTGGTAAACCGAGTTCGTGGTAAATACAAGCTGTAGCGGCAAAGTCCCAAATACTGCCTCCTCCAACTTCTTTTTTTGGGAGTTTTAAAAAACATGCAGGTCCGTTATCTAAAACAAAAATAGCATTCATTACTGCACCTGCTCCTGAGATTTCTTTAATTCCTTTTAATCCCAAGTTAACTTCATATTTGTTAAGTATTTCTTGTATTTCAAAAAACTTAGGTGTATCTCTTAGTTTTTTATCCGTCAAGTAAGTCAAATAGTCATTCGTGTTTTTAATTATCCAAGGCGTCCTATTTTTATAAACTCCGTTTCTTTTTATGGCATGGTATAATGTTTCCGTACTCGGATCAAACACAACGCCAATTACAGGTGTTCCATCTTTTGCAATTAAAGCAATAGCAACAGAAAACCCAGGTTGTTTATTAATAAATGCTAGTGTACCATCCAATGGGTCTATGCACCAAAAGAAATCTTTTTCAAATCGGCTGCCATCATCTTCCGTTTCTTCTGATAATAAGCCAATATCAAGCGCTTTACAAGTTGGCTTTAAATGGGATAAAATAATACGTTCACATTCACGATCTACTTTTGTTACTACTTGAGAAGCATAATTAGATCCTGCTACTTTTTTCTCCACAATAATGTTTTCATTTATGTGCTTCTGAATGATTTTTCCAGCAGAAAGTGCAGCTTCAATAGCTATATTTGCTAAATGTTGTAAATCCATTACTGTATGTTTTTAATGACTTCAGCAGTTATACGTTCACTATAAGTATTAATTTTCCAATGGCTAGGGCTCCAACCTTTTAAAAAGCGATGAAAATCTGCCCAAGCCACACGATATAAAGGGCGCCATTCATTTTCAAGTGCTTCATTTTTTTTACCAAGAGCTTTATGTAAATGTGTAAAGTAGGTGTCTAATAGTTTTGATTCTAAACGTTCGCAATCACTTTCATTAAGGCAACTTCCAACGAAATAGGCTACATCTTTCATACCACATCCACCGCCTACATATTGAAAATCTACTCCTGCAACTTGTCCATTTTCAGAAAAACAGAAGTTCGCCAATTTAGCATCGCCATGAACAAATGTTTTAAAGTTACAGCTATTCAGTTTTTTGTTAATGGCTACAGCAGCATTTTTCAATGCTTTATCTTGTAAAATCTCTAGTTCTTGCGGTCTAGTTTCCAAATGCCAATAGGTGCCAACTTCCCAAAGCCCGTTTGGAACTTTACCTAAATAACTTGCATGAAATTGTGCCAACCACTCTAAACAAGTTTCTATATCTTGCCATGTTACGTTTTGTTTTCGTAGTGGGAAACCTGCTTTATCTAAGTCTTCAAGTACTATTAATGTTTCGTCATGTTGACTTTCAATAGCAAAACACTTAGGTAAGCGTGCCATACTATTTTTGCTGTACAGCTCATACCAAGTGGTTTCTACTTCGTAAGATTTTAATTTTCTTTGATGACCAATATCTGTATTCCATCCTCGAGGGTGATTATGACGCTTTGGTAATTGCACATGTTTAACAACAACGCTATCTAAAGTAGAATTTTTTAATGCAACACGTATAATTTTACCATAACCACTCCATAATTCCTGAATGACTTCTTTTTCAAATAAAGAAGACGCACCAGTGTTTTGCAGAATAATTGATTTGAAATGCTCGTTCATAGGGTTTCAAAGGTAGGAAAATGTAGTTTTTTAAATGCCTCAATTCTTCAATATGATTTGGTCTAACTTATTTTTTGATACTAAACTAAATCAATAACCTCAAACGGTTTAAGACATGAATTTTTTATTTGAAATCAATCTACAAATAAGTTGATTTAAAAAAAAGGACAAGGCTAAATATTAAAAAAAACCTCCCCATTTCTGGAAAGGTTCAAAAAAATTATTCGTGTTTTCGTGGCTAATAAAAAATCTCGATACACCTCAAGAGATTCCTGCCTTCGCAGGAATTAGATATGCTTCCCTTTCTCCCAACCATGTTTTCCTAAATATTGCTCACCGCTTTCTACTGCACCGTCTTCAATACTTGTTCCCATACTATCATTCCATCTGTTTAAATATCCAAACAAAGAAATTACACCCAACATTTCAACAATTTCACCTTCATCCCAGTATTCGTATAATCGTTTTTTAATGTTTTCATCTACGGCATTTGGCACTTGGCTTGCGGCTAAACTAAAATCTAGCGCAGCACGTTCAGCATCGTTAAAAGCAGGATGTGTTCGGTATTCCCAAATATTATCTAGTTGTTCTTGTTCTGCACCGTAACGCTCTGCCGCACGTATGGCATGTGCCTGACAATATCTGCAGCCCGTAGCATTACTTGACACCCATGCAATCATCCGTTTTAATGCTGATGTGACTCTGCCTTCATTGGCCATAACTGCCTTATTCAAATTAATAAAAGCCTTGCTAATAGCAGGACGACGTTGCATGGTCAATACCGAATTGGGACAAAAACCTAAGGTTTCATTGAAAAACTCAGCGAGTTCCTTGGTTTCTAAATCATGATTGGCAGATAATGGTGTTACTAAAGGCATAGTTGTTTTTTTTGTAGTATTTTTGATACTTATACGAAACATCAGGGCAATTATTCTATCGAGAAATAGTGCCGTTAAAGATGTTTTTGTTTTTCACTTTAATTAAAAAATAATACTACAAGAAACAAAAAATATAACAATGGCAGTAAAGGTTAGTACAAAATGGTTAGGCAATATGAGGTTTGAAAGCACAAATCCGTCAGGGCATAACTTATTTATTGACGCAGGTGAAGAAAATGGAGGTCAAGGCGAAGGTTACCGCCCAAAAGCGTTAATGCTTTCTGGTTTAGCAGGATGTTCTGGGTTAGATGTTGCGGCTTTAATTAAAAAGATGAAGTTAAATGTTGAAGATTTCAATATTGAAATAGAAGCTAATTTAACTGATGAACACCCAAAATATTACGACAAAGTTGCTATGCATTTTCATTTTTTCGGAGATGATTTAAATGAAAAAAAATTACAAAGAGCTGTAGATTTATCCATCGAGAAGTATTGTGGGGTTATGGAAATGTTTCGCCAATTTTCAGAATTAAAAATTGAAACGCACTTTCATAAAAAATAAAAAATCTTCCACTAATTAAGCTAATACAACATAATTTATTAATATCACTCTCTCGATGCGTTGGACACTAAAACCTAAACCTGATAAAGAAAAAATTGAAGGCTTGCAAAAAGCGCTTCAAGTTGATTCGATTACAGCAACACTTTTAGTGCAAAGAGGCATTGAAACTTATAAAGATGCTAAATTATTTTTCAGACCAAGTTTAAAAGATTTACACGATCCGTATCTTATGAAAGATATGGATAAAGCTGTTGCGCGTATTGAACAAGCTATAGCTAATAAAGAAAATATTTTAGTTTATGGTGACTATGATGTTGACGGAACCACTGCCGTTGCGTTAATGTCTTCTTATTTAAAAACAAAGCACAACCTCATTTACACATACATTCCTAATAGATATGATGAGGGTTATGGAATTTCTTATAAAGGCATAAACTTCGCGCTGGAACATGAGTTTTCTCTAATTATTGCGCTTGACTGTGGTATTAAATCAGTTGAAAAAATAGCCCATGCCAAAACATTAGGTATCGATTTTATTATTTGCGATCATCACAGACCTGGTGACACAATACCAGATGCTGTGGCAGTATTGGACCCAAAACAAGAAGATTGTGAATATCCTTATAAAGAATTATGCGGTTGCGGTGTTGGCTTTAAACTAATTCAAGCCTTGGCTTTAAAAGATGGAAAAACTGCCAAAGATTTAACTGAATATTTAGACTTAGTCGCTACTGCTATTGGTGCAGATATTGTTCCAATTGATGGAGAAAATAGAGTGCTAGCTTATTTTGGTTTGAAAGTAATAAACACCAATCCTAGGTCTGGAATAAAAGCCATATTAGATAAGGTTGAAAAAACGAGTTTAACAATTACAGATGTAGTTTTTGTAATAGCCCCAAGAATAAATGCAGCGGGCCGAATGAAGCACGGAAATTATGCTGTTTCGTTATTAACCGAAGAAGAGCCTGATATGGCTGCTAAATATGCGGCAGAAATTAACGACTATAATTTAGACCGACGTGAAACCGATAAACAAATTACCGAAGAGGCTCTAAAACAAATTGAAGAGCACAACGAACAAGACCGTCTTACTACAGTAGTTTACCATAAAGACTGGCATAAAGGTGTGATTGGAATTGTAGCTTCTAGATTAACAGAAACTTATTACAGACCTACTTTAGTTTTTACTAAAAGTGGTGAAAAATTAGCTGCATCTGCACGATCGGTTAGAGATTTTGATATTTATAATGCTTTGGAAGCCTGTAGCGAATATATTGAGCAATTTGGAGGTCATAAATATGCCGCAGGATTAACCCTTGAAGAAAAAAATTATGAGGCTTTTAAACAAGCTTTTGAAGCCGAAGTTTCACGCACTATCGATAGAAATTTACTAATACCTGAAATAAAAATTGATGCTAAAATTGATTTAAAAGATATTACACCTAAATTCTACAGAATTTTAAAGCAATTTGCGCCTTTTGGCCCAAACAACATGACACCTGTTTTTATAAGTGAAAATTTAATAGATACAGGTTATGGTAAATGCGTGGGAGAAGATAAAACACATTTAAGACTTACAGCTACACAACCTGAATCTTCAAGTAGAATGGTAGGCATTGGTTTTGGAATGGGTGACAAATTCACTATGATTTCTGAAGTAAAACCGTTTAGAGCTGTTTATTCTATTGATGAAAATGAATGGAGAGGTAATGTGAGTTTACAGTTAAAATTAAGAGATATTAAAAAACAAAAGTAGCGCTGGAGCTAAATTATGGCAAAAACGGATCCCTATGCAGCATTACGAATAAAAGAGTTTAACATTTTTTTATTGGTACGATTTGTTTTAGTTTTTGGTTGGTCTATGCAATTTATTGTTATTGAGTGGCAAGTGTATAGCCTTACTAAAGACCCACTTTCTTTGGGTATTATTGGTCTTATGGAAATTATTCCAGCTTTCACCATGGCGCTTTTTGCGGGCCATATTGTCGATCAAAAAGAAAAGCGCAATTTACTCGCAACGTGTATAGCGGCGTTTTCCTTAATCAGTCTAGGTTTGTTTCTGTTAACTTGGGATGAGGTAGTTGGCGATTGGACAACTAAAACCATTTTATATTCTATTTATGCTTTAGTGTTTTTTGGTGGATTTTTACGTTCCTTTTTTGGGCCAACCATATTTTCGCTTGTCGCTTTAATTGTGCCTAAAAAAATATATCCAAATGCTGCGACATGGAATAGTTCAACTTGGCAAATGGCAAGTGTTTTAGGTCCCGCATTTGGAGGCTTTTTTATTAGCTGGATAGGGGTGCATTGGTCGCTTTGCATCATTTTTGGCTTGGTATTACTTTCTTTTTTCATATTGCTTCAAATAAAAAGGAAGCCTATTTTAAATCCTAAAATTGGCGAACCGGTAATTGAAAGTTTGAAAGAAGGTGTGCGTTTTGTATTTAAAACTAAAGCCATTTTAGGTGCGATGACTCTAGATATGATTGCCGTTTTATTTGGTGGAGCTATTGCACTGTTACCAGTTTTTGCACAAGATATTTTGAAAGTAGGAAGCGAAGGCTTTGGTGTACTTAGAGCTGCGCCCGCAGTTGGGGCATTTTTAACAATGTTGGTTACTGCTTATATTCCAATTAGTAAAAATGCAGGAATGAAACTAATTGCTGCTGTTTTTGGATTTGGGGTATGTATTATTGTTTTTGGCCTGTCGTCTGTATTTTGGATTTCACTTCTTGCACTGTTCTTTAGTGGGATGACTGATGGTGTTTCGATGGTTATTCGCCAAACAATACTACAGATAAAAACTCCAGACCATATGCGTGGGCGTGTATCATCGGTAAACTCTATGTTTGTTGGCTCTTCTAATGAATTGGGCGCTTTTGAAAGTGGTGTTACTGCAAAACTTATGGGCACCGTAACTGCTGTTGTTTTTGGAGGTACCATGACGTTAATTACTGCGGTTACTACAGGGTTAGTTTCACCTTCGTTTAGAAAATTAGATTTAACCAAAGATTTAGAAGAACACGAAAAGGAAGATTAATATTCTTTTAATTCCATTTGTTCACCATCAAAAACACCATAAGTATAATACTGAACCCAGTCGCCAAGATTAACATATGTCGACTTTTCATTGAGTTTAATTTTTAAAGGTAAATGCCTGTGTCCGAAGACGAAATAATCACGATGTTTGTCTTCTAATTTGCGTTTACAATATTGAGCCAGCCACTCTTGGTCTTCACCTAAAAATTTAGCATCATCATCGCCTGAAATGAGTTTGTTTTTTACAGAAAAATACTGTGCTATGCGCATGCCAATATCTGGATGCGCCCATTTAAAAACCCATTTAAAAAATGGATTAGTAAATACTTTTTTCATGCGCTTATAGCCTTTGTCTCCAGGGCCTAAACCATCGCCATGACCTATAAAAAAAGTCTTGTCGTTAAATTTGAATTCTTCAGGTTTATGATAAACAGGTATGTTTAGTTCTTCTTCAAAATAACCATTCATCCATAGGTCGTGATTTCCAACAAAGTAATGTATAGGAATACCAGAATCGCTAATTTCTGCAAGTTTGCCTAAAGTTCTGGTAAACCCCTTGGGAACAACGGTTTTATACTCAAACCAAAAATCGAATAAATCGCCTAAAAGGAAAATAGCTGCAGCGTCTTGTTTTATTTCGTCTAACCAAGCTACAAATTTCTTTTCGCGAGGAAAAGAAGCTTCTGCGGTAGGGGCTCCTAAATGGTTATCTGAAGCGAAATATATTTTTTTCCCTTTTGGAATATTCATGAAGTAAATATAAATAAAATAGCCACAAATGCATGAATATTTGTGCTTGAAGCTAATTTGACCTAGAGGCTTGTGTTAGGGATTGCATTGTAAAGCCCACAGCGAGGTACGAAGCGAGGACTTGCAACAGAAAGCTCGACCCTTGTGGGAACCTGCCCGCGGACAGGCAGGCGCCCTAAATATTATCGTATTGAAACCATTCGGCAAACGAACTTTCGGTTTCTTGAAGTTTTAAGGAATGTAAACTGATATGTTTAGGTAAGCGTTTACTTATTTTTTTGGCAAAGTCTAAAACCATCATCTCACTAGTTGGTTGATAATCAACTAGTAACACATTGTGTCCGCGATCTTGTAGTTCTTTAGCTAACTCGACATGCGGTGTGTTTTTGTTGAAAACGGTGGCGTGGTCAAAGACATTGACAATTTCTTCTTTCACAATTTTTTTAAGGTCGCCAAAGTCGATTACCATACCATATTTAACGTTTGTATTGTCAGTTATGGGTTTACCAATTACGGTTACCGAGAGTTTGTAACTGTGTCCGTGAACGTTTTTGCATTTTCCGTCGTAGCCGTATAGTGCATGTCCGGTTTCAAAAGAGAACTGTTTTGTGATGCGAATGTTGTTTCCCATTATCTTCTTTTTCTTTTGTTAACAAAGTATACGATAATTAGCACTAGAGCTAGTACTAGAAATAATCCGTTTCCGCTAACGAACGACATGATATCCATAAGGCTTTATTGTTGGTTTTTATTTTTACTATACCTATACATTAAATATGCTAATGCCACTAGTATAACGAAAGGCAACATAGAACCTATAAAAACGCCTATTTCATAACCTTGGTCTGGGGCGTTTTTTAATTTTTCTTCAATATCAACTTGTTGAATTAAGGCTAAAAATAGATACATAGTTGTTTCTTAATCTAAGATGCAAAGTTAATTGTTTTGTGCTAGCGGTATAAATATTTTTCTGAATTTTATGATTAAAGGAATACCTCGAGCTATAATCCAGAATGTTATGGCTATAAAAATTGCATGAAGCTTATAACCTAAATTATCTAACCACAATAATATAGGTATGAAAATTAAAAAGGTTGAAAATAATAGCACGTTTCTCAAGTACTTCATTTTACCGAGACCTTTGAAAATACCATCGAAAATAAAAGCTAGGGTACAAAGTGGCTGCATGACTAATACAATCCAGAATACATGATAAAAGGCATTTAACACTTCGGGTTCTTTTGTGAAAATACGCCCAATGGGATAATAGAATACGGCTCCTAAAATACCTAAAAAGATGCCAATTAGAATGCCATATTTTATAAGTTTATTACTTAATGTTATCAGTGTCTTAAAGGATTTTGCTCCATATAACTTACCAGAAATAATATTTCCTGCGCTGGCGTAACCATCTACGATAAAAGCACCAAAAAACCACAAATTAATGGCTATGGTATAGGCTGCAATATATTCTGCGCCATAACTTGTGGCATAGGCACTTGCCAAATAGAGTGTTACGTTTAGCGCTATAGTTCTAACAAATAGATTAAGAATCATTAAAATAAATCGTTTTATTTCAGGATTAAATGGAAAGCTTGGAATTAAAGGGATATCGGTTTTTTTAAGAAGATAAACCGCTGCAAAAATTGCCATTAATAACTGAGCGATAACACTGGCATAAGCAGCCCCTTTTATATGCATTGGATTTAATACGCCTTCTATACCATAAACCAAAATTACATCTAGTATGATGTTTGATGCTGCACCAATTATGGCTATTATCATAGGGTAGAAGGTGTTTTGCAACCCGCGAAAAGCACCAAAAACCGCAATTGTAAATAAGGTAAATGGAAACCCTAAAACACGTATTTTGTAATAATCAATGCTGTAATCTAATATTAGATTTGAGGCATTGTAGAGCTTAAAAATTTGTCTTGCAAATGGATATGTGCTAAAAATAATAAGAATACTAAGTGATGTAATAATGAAAATGGCTTGCGAAGGCAGATTTTTAATATCGTCTAAATTATTTGCTCCAACATATTGCGAAACTATGGATGAAATGGCGCTTCTGGTTTGTCCTAATACCCAGATAAGCATTGACATAAAAGTGGTAACAATACCCACTGCTGCTAAAGATTCGGTGGCATTTATATCGATATTTCCAACAATAGCGGCGTCGGTTAAGGATAATATTGGTTCTGATACTCCCGCAATTAAAGCTGGAATAGCAAGTTTGTTAATATGTTTTAAACTAATGGTTGCGCTCAAAAGACTAATTCGTAACAGTGAAAAGGATGTTCACTTTGTTTAGGGAAATATATAGGTTCTAGTTTTTTATATCCGCGAAGTTCGTAAAATTTTTGGTTTCTTTTGTTTTGCGAAAAGGTGTCTAACCGAATTGAAGCATAGTTGTTTTCTTTGGAATAATTTTCAGCAAATTGCATAAGTTGTTGCGCATAGCCTTTACCCTGATAATTAGGATGAACAGCTAGCCTATGAATGTAAATATTATTATTGTTAGGTGTTAACCAATTTACTGGAATATATTCCTCGTCCATAAATGTTGAAATGGTTATACTTCCTATAATTTTATTTTTGAGCTCTAAAACATACAACTCATCCTTCTGAAAATCTTTGGTAAAAGCCAGTTTATTGGGATAATATTCGTTCCACTGAAAAATATTTTTAGAAATCATATGAGCGGCACAGGCCTTTGTAATTTCAATTATAGAATCTATATCGTTTATAGTTGCTTTACGAATCATTAAAATGTTTACTTTTGCTTCAAATTTATTGTAAATTTAGCTTTAAAATTTTTGGTATGAATAATATTTTAGTTCCTGTAGGATCATCAAAAAATGCGGTTAGCCATTTGCAGTATGCAGTTGATTTTGCAGAAGCATTTGGAGCAAGACTTTTTATAGTTCAAGTATATAATGTTTATACCAAGGCTGGTACTATGATTAAGGTCGACCAAATTATTGAAAAAGAAAGTAAGGCTTTTTTAGAAGATTTGGTTTCACAAATAGATACCAAAGGTGTTGAGGTAATAGTAAAAACACTAAAAGGGAAACTTATTGACACATTAGAATTGGCATGTAAAGCTGCTGATGTTGATTTGGTTTTAATTGAACCTAGAACAAATTCTATTAAAGATGAAGTGTATTTAGGAAAAACTTCTGGTAAGATCGTGAAGCAAATGGATGTTCCAGCACTTATTGTTCCAGAGGGCTATAAGTTTTCGGCTATCTCAAACATATTAATGGCAGTAAAATCGGCTATAATAAAAAAAGAAGGCGTTTTAAAACCTCTAATAGCCATTAAAGATAAATTTCAGGCAACAACAGATTTGTTATTGGTAAAAACACCATTTCATAAAGAAGGCGACTTTGAATTACATAAAGATTTAAAGACTATAGTGAACAATATTACCACTACCGAAAACCCTACAACTTTTCAAGGGGTATTAGAACATTTTCAATCGCATAACCCAGATATGTTATGTGTTGTAAGACGTAAACGTGGTTTTTTTGCTAAAAAATGGGAAAAAAATACAATTCTTAAAAAAGATTTCTACAGTCGTATTCCTGTATTGGTTTTAAGTGGATTAAAATAAAGTATTGGGGATGTAGCTCAGTTGGCTAGAGCGCTTGACTGGCAGTCAAGAGGTCGTCGGTTCGAGCCCGATCTTCTCCACATCAATAAAAGACTTTCAAGAAATTGAAGGTCTTTTTTTGGTTTTAATTTTTGGCTTTCCACTTTTTTCAAAGTTTTTTTGAAGATATTATTCACGCTACAATATTTCTATTTGTGTAGCATTAACGGGCTGTAAGCTCGGATTTTTTCAGACTTCCTATCCTAATTATTTCTTGTTAACAAAACTTTAACAAAACCCACTTTATCATTTCTTCGTAGGTATTGGCACAAGTGAAAAATTATTAATTAAATCTCAAAAATTATGAAAAAATTTAAAAATGTATTAGGAATTGGAATACTGGCACTAGCCGTATTTTTTGTGGTAGCAGCAGATCATATTGATGCACCAGATGTTCAAGGAGGAACAAGCGATATTACTGATTTTTATGCCTTTCAAGGTGAAAACACAGAAAATTTAGTATTTGTTGCCAATGTACAAGGGTTATTAAGTCCGTCTGCAACGGCAACTGCAAGTTTTGACGAAAATGTTTTAATCGAATTTAACATTGATAACACAGGTGATAATGTGGAAGACTTAGTTATCCAAGCTATTGCAAGACAAGGAAAAATGTATTTCTTCGGTCCTTCAGCTCCAACGTCAACAGGAATTAACAGTACTATTTTAACAAACGCTTCGGCTACAGGAGTCGTAGATATTAGTTTGTATGGGTCTTCTGCTATTGTAGCAAGCAATAATGGTATGTCCTTTTTTGCAGGCCCAAGAGACGATCCGTTTTTTATGGACTTCGCACAGTATAGTGCCATTATTGGTGGTAATGCATCAAGTTTTAACGACCCTGGGAGCGACACCTTTGCTGGAAGTAATGTGATGTCTGTGGTTGTAGAAGTACCAAAATCAATGATTGGTAGTTCGGGAACCATAAATACATGGGTAGAAACTAAAAGAAAATAAGATTAACCAATTTAAAACAACAATTATGAAAAATATAAAAATATTAACGATGCTATTAGCGGTTTCAATGATTTCTTTTAACTGCTCAAATAATGACGATAACAATGATTTCATGGCATACGAACCAGATTTTTCTGGAACTTATGTACAACAAGATCAAATGGGAAGACCTGCAGTAAACACCGTGTTTGTTTCAGCTTCTAGTAAAGATATGTTTAACATTACACCGCCTTCTCAACAAAACGCCGCTTTTCAAAGCATGTTCGAAGCGAATTTAACTGCGCTAAGTCCTGCTTACGCTAACGAAGGAGACACTAACGCTTTAGGATTAGATGCCGCAACTTTTACGGGTCTTTTAGCAACAGATGTTTTAAATGTTTCCTTAGACGGAAAAACCACTATTTATGATGGGGAAAATGTTTTAACAGGTCGCGCATTAGCCGATGATGTTATTACAGTTGAACTATTATTAATTTTTGGCGGAGAAGATTTTAGTGAAAATCCTGGATTATCAAATGATAATGTAGATGGAAACGATAAACCTTTTTTGACCTCATTTCCATATCTGGCTTCACCATGGTAGAAGCCCTTCATCAGAGTATGTGTAATAAGCGCATACTCTGATATTTTAAACAAAACAATTCAAACTAATCAAAATATTGAATCATGAAAACGAAAAATATACTCCTAATGCTTGGTTTTATTTTCATTTTATCAAGCTGCACAAAAAATTTAGATAAAATAACACATGTAGAAGATTACAATAGTTATTTACAAAATACTGAGAGCGAGATGTTGCGATTGGCTGAGGAAGACTTTAATTTTTGGGAAAAAAAGCTAGAAAAAGAACCTCAACAGTTTCCTTATTTAGCAAAGGCAGCAGCATCTCAATCTCTTTTATTTAATAAAACAGGCAACATTGATGCATTAATTAAAGCAGAACAATATTTAATTGAAGCCAATGAAAAGACCAACTACTCAAAGGTTGGGTATTTAAGAGCTTTAGCCCGAAATTATATTTCACAGCATAAGTTTAAAGAAGCATTAATACAATTAAAGAAAGCTGAAGCTATTGGCGAAACTTTACAAGCAACCCAAAAAATGCTTTTTGATGTGCATTTAGAATTAGGAAATTATGATCTGGCAAAGTCATATTTAGAAACGTTTAGAAACGATACAGATTTCGATTATTTAATTCGATTATCTAAATGGTCAGACTATCGCGGAAATTTAGATGCTACCATAAAATATATGGAGCAAGCCAAAAAGATTGCTGAATCTTCGAATCTTTCCGGAATGAAACAATGGACATATACCAATTTAGCCGATTATTATGGTCATGCTGGTAATATTAAGGCATCGTACGTTCACTATTTAAAAGCTTTAGAATTAAATCCTGATGATGCTTATGCTAAAAAAGGAATTGCTTGGATTGTTTATTCGCATGAGAAAAACCCAGACGAGGCCCTTCGTATTTTGAATATGGCAACAACAACTTACAATGCGCCAGATTATCATTTATTAAAGGCTGAAATAGCCGAATATAAAGGCGATTTAAAAATGATGAATGCGCAGATTGAATTATATCACGAAGCTGTAAAAAATCCATATTATGGCAGTATGTACAATGCGCATAATGCGAAGTTATATGCCGAAGATGAAATTAATATAGAGCAAGCTTTAAAAGTAGCTAAAACAGAGATTGATAATAGACCTACACCACAATCTTATGATTTATTAGCTTGGACCTATTTTAATCGTGGAGCTATTGATGAAGCTTTAAAGGTTATGGAGAACCACGTGGTTAATAAGACTTATGAGCCTGAAGCTTTATATCATTTAGCTGAAGTTTATAAAGCGGCTGGTCATGTAAAAAAAGCTAAGAAATTAAAACAGGAATTACTAGAAAGCAGTTTTGAATTGGGGCCATTAATGGAAGATAAAATTAAAAATATATAAGTGATTATTGATTTACATTCAATTAGATTTAGGGGATTTATTTGAAGTATTTTGGTGAAGTTTGGTTTGATTGTGAGTGCGTCTGTAATGATTACAGGCGCATTCTTTTTTATTTTAGTTGCTTACGTTCACATAAATCAAATTTCAATTTTGAAGATGTAAACTCTACAATACAGTCTGTCAATCCCAATTTTAAGAAAGTTGAGTCAACATCTATTACTTCAATGTCTTTATTAAACATCCCAAAAACGAATGTTCTATTCAATTTTAAATAGGCTTCACTTCCAGGTCCAGCAAAATATTCTTGATTAGCATATACAATTTCATAATTATTTATGACCCAAGATTTATGCAAGTTTTCAGATTACGAAAAATCTCGAACAAATTCAAAGAACAGAATAATGAAAACAATTACAATTGTAACCAAAGTAAGTAATAATCGAATGCCTAAATGTTTTGAATACCAGAAAACAAATCCGACGCACACTATTAAATTTAGAAGTGCAATGGTATACGTGTTCGCTAGGGTAAACGAAGTTCAGAATTATAAACAAGTAATTCGGCAATCACAATCACAACCAATATTATGGCTTGAATGTCTTTCGTTTTCTTCTGCATCGACAGTATCTAAATAAATTGAAAAGAGAATTAAATTACGAAGCTGTATCAACCACACCCAAAGTGTAGAGTTGCTCTAACGTTGGCGATTCGCTTCCTCCTGCAGGTTCTAAAGTAATTCCAAATGCTTGAGAAGCATTCGCATTTTCTATAACGAAAATCTTGTTTTCATCGGTATTAAAGTCATCAAGAATACCTAAACTCGTTGGTGTTAGAGGGTTTAAAGTTAACGACCACACTTGATAAACTTTACCTTCTGGTGGTGTTGGTAAACCTTGAACATCTAAATAAATATTATTAGAATTTTTATCCCAATATACTTTAGCATAAGCTTCAGGGTACACTTGTTGACCGTCAAGCGGAACAGAAATAATATTTCTATCCCTAAGTACAGAAATAAGCTCTTTAGCCTTTGTTAAGCTATTATTTGCGTTTTCTATTTGTACTTCTAAGAGTTGCTCGTTAGTTTCGGCAATTTTTATTTTAGATTTTAGTTCGTTATTTTCTGAAGTTGCCCAGAATAAACCGGCAGCCAGAACGATAGATGCAGCCCAACCTGCATAGTTAAACCAATTGGTTTTACCCTTGTTTAAAGGAATAACCTTATTGTCGTTATCGTTAAAATCTAGACTTTCTTTTATAGAATTGAATATGTTTTTTGAACCTTGAGGTGCTGTGGCAGCTGTAAGTTTAATTATGGAAGTTTCTATGTTCTGAACTTCTGTGAGTATTTCGGGATGTTTAAGCATAAGCGCGTAAACCTCTTCATTCTCTTTTTCAGAAAGGGCTCCTGCAACGTATAGTTCTAATATACCAGATTCTATGTATGCTTTTATATCCATTTAAACTTCTAGTAAACTTCTAAGCTCGTTTATACAATTTCTATTTCTTGTTTTAATCGTGCCAATTGGCATTTTTAATGTTTCTGAGGCTTCCTTCTGTGTATATCCCTTAAAATATAACAGTTCAATAACTTCAATACATTTTTTCGCAAGCTTAGAAACAAACGCTTTTATGCCAATAGCATCGGTTTGATTATCTAAACTATCTTGGTTTTGTAATATATCTACGAAAAAATCGGAGTTGAGGTTTTGTTTTGTATTCTTAAAACTTTTAGAACGTGTTTTATCTATTGCAGCGTTACGTGCAATATTTAAAATCCATGTAAAAAAACGACCCTTTTCAGCAGAATAGGTAGCCGATTTGTGCCATACTTTTACAAACACATCCTGCATAACTTCTTCGGCTATAGCTTCATCTCTCACAATATTATAAATAACCCCATGCATACTTTCGCTATACATATTGTAAAGCGTTTCAAAAGCTTTTTCGTCTTTTTGTTTAAATTGAAGTATTAGGGATTCTAATTGCATGAATTTTATTTAGCAACTCAATGTAGTAATAAAATGTATAGTATAAAAGATGTTAGCTAGATTAGTTTTAGAGCGAGCTCAGGATTTATTTTTCAAAAAAGTAATAATTTCAGTTGAAGCATCTTTTAAATCTCGCGGCAATGTGTTTGCATTCCACGGATGAGAAGCTCCAAAAACATGGTTAGCACCTTTAATTACTTTGAATAAACTATTCGGATTCCATTTTTTTAAATCATAGGCTTCATCAATAACTACACTAGTATCTGCATCACCATGAATAATTAAATATGGAATTTTTAGACTAGAAACGGCGCGTTCAATAGTTAGCCGTTCCTCATTAGCTTTAAAATCTTCGTAAAACTGGTAAAAATGTGGCATCTGCTGTTTTGTTCGTCCGTTTAGAACGTATTTTACGCCATCTTTTTTCCATTGTTCTAATTCTCCTGATGTAGACGTTCTTTTTCCAAATTCTGAAACACCAGCAAGACTTACCACTTTTTTTATTTTATGATTTTCTTCAGCTTTAATAATAACAATACCTCCTGCTCTACTATGCCCAATTAAGTTGATATTATTGGTATTAGCTTCGGTTTTGTAACTTTCATTCAAACAAATCCAGTTAATTACCGATTCTAGATCGTCAAGTTCTTTTGTGTAATTATTGTTTCCAAAGGCCTCTAAATCTGGAAAATCAATGGGTTGTTCTGCGGTTCCGCCATTGTGTGAAAAATTAAACTTTATAAAAAAGAATCCAGCTTCAGCAATTAACTTCGCCATTAAATCCCATGCGCCCCAATCTTTAAAACCTTTATATCCATGACAAAAAATAACAATAGGCTTCATGGTTCCATTGTTTTTGAAAAACAAATCGGTTACAATAGGACGATTGTGTTTACCAGAAATTAATATGTTTTTTAAAATAGTCATAACTACAAGATTTCTTTTTCTACAAAATCGATTTTAGGGTTGCAAATTTCTAATATTAGGTTTTTTAATTGGGCTTCAAAGGCGTTAAGAGTATCATCATTAATCAAAGTACCATGACCATTCTTCTCATTAAACTTTATGAATCCAGAACTTAGGTTTTTAAAAGATATAATACCAGCTTCAACAGGAAAGTTTATTTTGTTGGCTTTGTTAAGCATGTATACATAAGTTAGTACTTGAAAAGGTTTGCTGTACTTTTTATAGTCGGTAGTGATATCTTCCCAATCTTGCACTGCCACTTGACCTTTTAGAACACTACCTGTTTTATAATCGATAATTCTAGTGATGCCGTTGTACTCGTCAATCCTATCTACTTTTCCTTTAATATTAACAGGAAAATGAAGTTCAGGAATTTCTATTGATACATTATTTTCTGCTTCAACTTCAATGATTTTAATGGTGTTGCCGGCTTTTAAATCTTGAATTTCTAAATCTAAAAAATTAGAAACATAACGTTTGGCAATTTCAAAAATAATCAGGTTTTTTCCTTTGGTTATATCACCTTCTTTGTATTCATTTTTAAAATGATAAGTTATGGTTTGCTGTATTTTGGGTTTTAAACTTTTTACATCATCTACTGTTAAAAGCCTTCCTTTAAAAGGTTTGTAAAAATCTTCAAGAGTGTTGTGTACAACAGTTCCAAGTGTGTTTGCAGCAACAGTTTCTTCAACATCATTGTGCTCTTTTATTTTTAAAACTTTCTGATAATAAAAATCAATGGGGTTTCTGATATAATTAGTTAAAGATGAAGGTGAAAACCCTTCATTTGCCAGTACTACAAGTTGTTGCTGTAAAGAATCTGTTTTTGTAATGACATTTAATTGAGTTTCAATAGTTGGAACTTGAGGCGTAATTATTTGATGATTGATATTATGAATTGGCTCTAAATCCAGTTGTGTTATAAATCTACTCTTTTCGCCTCCTGTTAGTACATCGGCTTCGGTATTGTAAAGAATGTATACATTTTTGGCGCGCTGTAAAAGTCGGTAGAAGTGGTACGTATATACCGCATCTTTTTCTTTGTATGTAGGTAAGTTATTTTCTAGTTTAACATCAAACGGAATAAAAGAATTATTACTTTTCCCTGCAGGTAATATGCCTTCATTTACAGAAGAAATAATTACCGTTTCAAAATCTAAAACACGAGATTCTAGCATGCCCATAAGCTGTAAACCTTGTAAAGGTTCTCCTTGAAAATCTAGAGTTTCACTACTTAAAAGTTCTTTGTAAATACTATATAATGTTGAAATATCTTTTATATGTTCGTGTTCGGAATTTAATCTGATGAGTTCATTAAAGAGTTCGTTAAAACGAAAAACATATTCTAAAGTTAATAGGTTCGATTTTTTATTATTATCCAACAAAGATTTGATGCTTAGAATAAGCTTTGAGCAATTTTCTAAAGCTAAAACCATAGAGTTTTCCCAATTTGAAAATAATAACTCTATAATGTTACTGCAGGGTTTAGCTATTTTTGTTAAACGATGTTTGTCTAAATAAACTAGGTTGTTCTTATCAATTGTTTCAATAATTTTTGAAGCATAATCTATACCATCAAACAGAAACAGAGGGTTTATAAATTGATGTGATACAATATTAATAACATCCTTGAAGTAAAATGTATTAGTATTGTTTTTGTGTAAATGAAAAAGGTGGTCGAATAACGAAGCCAATGGGATAGATTTTAAAGGAAATCCCATCGTAATATTTAAAGCCTGAATAGTTTCAGGAAGCGAATTAAGGACCGGAATTAATAAATTTTCATCGCCTAAAACTACCGCAGTATTGCTCAAGGAGTCATTGTCTTGTTGAAGCTTTTTTAAAAGTGAACCTATATATTTAGCCTGACCTATATTTTTAGGAATTCCAATAGCTGATATGTTTTTATCTGTGGAATAGTTTTCGGTAATCCAATTAAAAGGATTGTTTTTAAAGTACTTCCAGTTTTTTAAATGTTGTCTTGCAAATAAGGCTGCATCATGTTTTTGATTATTCATGAATACTTTATCTATATCCCAATAAATTTTAGCTAAATCATTTTGTAATAATTCTTGTATAATCGTTTCTTCAGCTGTATTTAAGGCATTAAAGCCAATGAAAACATGTTTCTTATCTGCGTTGTTTTGTATGTAAGCTTCTAGATTATCAACTGCTTCTCGGTAAATAAAACCTTGATATCCAATCTTTTTATTTAAAAGGGAATCGGTAAAATGCGTATAGTAGGCGTGCAGTTTATTCCAAAATAAGAGATAGTTTTTGACAAATTCGGTTTGATTTTTTTCTACCGACCAATGTTTTAAGTCTTGAATGGCACTTAAATAATCGAAAATATTTTTATGCGGAATTAAATAACGATCAATTTCGTTAAAATCTTGCAGTAAAATTTGAGCCCATTTTGAAAACGTTTCAAAAGAATCGGCACTTTCTTTTTTGGTTAATTGTAAATAGGTATTGTAAAACTCGAATAAAAGCTCTGTATTAGATATAGATTTTAGTTGAGATAATTCTTCTACAAATTCTTCAACACTTAAAATTTGAGGTGCAAATATGGTTTTATTTACAACTTGAGATAATTGATGGTTTAAAAATAATCCAGCTCTTTTACTGGGCAAAACAAAGGTTAGCTCAGATAGGTTTTCGTTATTATTTTTTAATTCTTTTAAAACCTCAAAAATGAATGTTGTCATGCTAGTTAATTTTTATAATTTGATAAAGTTAAAAAGTAACTGTTTGTTTGATTCATTTTTGTTTCGCTGTAAGTTTTATAAAAATAAAAAACGCTTCGGATATCCGAAGCGTTTTTTGTAAACTTATTTATTTAAAATTTTCTTTAGCTTATTTTGCTAAGTTAATTTCAACACGTCTGTTATTAGCTCTACCAGATCTAGTCTTGTTAGTGTCAATTGGTTTTGATTCACCATATCCAAGAGCAGAAAGTCTGAAAGCATCAATTCCGTTTTCAACTAAATATTCTTTTACAGAATTAGCTCTAGAATCAGATAATCTTTGGTTTAATTTTTCGCTACCTACACTATCAGTATGACCTTCTACTGTAAATTTAGCAGTTGGGTATTCTTTAAGAATTCCAATGATATCAGCTAATACAGCTGCAGATTGAGCTTTAATAGTTGATTTTCCTGTATCAAATAAGATAGTTTTAGCATACTCATTTAAAGTTTTTTGAACTGCTTCTGATACTTCAGGACAACCATTGTTAGCAACAGTACCTTTAACATCTGGACAGTTATCATCTTTATCTAATACACCGTCACCGTCTTTATCTGGCCATGGGCAACCATTGTTAGCAGCAGGACCTGCTTCGCTAGGACATTTATCGTCAGCATCAGTAACACCGTCACCGTCAGCATCAGGACAACCAGCTAAAGCTTTTAAACCAGCAACTGTAGGACAGTTATCTTTGTTATCAGCAATTCCGTCACCGTCAGTATCAGGACATCCGTTAAGCTCAGCTAAACCAGCTTCGTTAGGACAATCATCTTTACTATCTTCAATTCCGTCACCGTCAGTATCAGGACATCCGTTGAATGCTTCTAAACCAGCAACATCTGGACAAGCATCATCTTTGTCATATATTCCGTCACCGTCAGTATCAGTTCCACCAAATTTGATAGAGATACCAGCAGTATGTTGGAAATGTGTATCTAAATAATCTTCGAAAGCATGTTTGTAAGCTGTTTGTACAGTTAAACCGATGTTATCACTGAACCAAACATTGAAACCTAAAGTACCATTTAATGTACCAGCTCCAATTTCATCTACCCAAGTGTAACCACCACCAAGTCCTACGAAAGGATCGAAAGTGTGACCTTCAGAGAAGTTATATTTGATTGTACCATCTACACCGTAGTATGACCAATCACTAACATTGTTAGTTACATCAGGATTTGAGCTTTTATCACCCCATTTATCTATTTTGTTTAAAGATCCAGTAAGCCCAAAAGAGAAACCATCGCTTAAGTACTTCGATACAGAGATCGTTGATAATGATGGTAAAATGTTCCAGTGATCAGTTACATTACCGAACTCATCAAAAATAGTTTCACTAAATAAACCACCATCTCCATTTGGGTAGGCATCTACTGCGTTTACTCCAATGGTGATTTGCCATGGATTGTTTTGGTCTTGCGCATTTACGTTGCTATAACCAAGTACAAGCAACATAGCGAACAATAATCTGCTAAGATTTTTCATATTCAAAAGTTTAATTTTTAAGTGTTAATTGTGAACAAAAGTAAGTTGTTAAATGTTATTAACAAAGACAAATATATAAAAAAATAGAAGATTTATGCAGTTCGTCGATAGTTCAGAATGAATTTAGATAATTTTAAGGGCTTGACCTACTTTTATAAAGGCTTGTAAAGCCTTATCTAAGTGTGATTTGGTGTGTGCTGCCGACAGTTGCACACGAATTCTTGCTTTTTCTTTTGGAACTACTGGAAAAAAGAACCCAATAACATAAATTCCTTCCTTTAATAGCATATTTGCCATTGTTTGAGAGAGTTTGGCATCATATAACATAACAGGAACGATTGCAGAGTCTCCATCTATTATATCGAAACCAGCAGTCTTCATGCCTTTTTTAAAATAATTAGTATTCCATTCTAAGGTATCTCTAAGCTCGGTGTTATTGGATAACATATCAAATACTTTTATTGATGCTCCAACAATGGCGGGCGCTAATGAATTTGAAAATAAATATGGTCTTGAGCGTTGGCGTAGCATATCGATAATTTCTTTTTTACCAGTAGTATAACCACCCATAGCACCGCCTAAAGCTTTTCCTAATGTACCGGTTATAATGTCTATTCTATTTAAAACGCCTTTTTCTTCAAGAGTACCTCTACCTGTTTTGCCTATAAAACCTGTGGCATGACATTCATCAATCATTACTAAGGCTTCATGTTTTTCAGCTAAATCGCAAATTTTATCTAATGGAGCTACAAGTCCATCCATTGAAAACACACCATCTGTAACAATTATTTTAAATCGAGCATTATTTTTATTGGCAGCTATAAGTTGCTTTTCTAGGTCTGCCATATCATTATTTTGATAGCGATATCTTGCGGCCTTGCATAATCGAACACCGTCAATTATAGAAGCATGATTTAATGAATCTGATATAATGGCGTCTTCTGCACCTAACAAAGGTTCAAAAACCCCTCCATTAGCATCAAAAGCTGCAGCATATAATATGGTGTCTTCGGTTTGATAAAAATCTGCGATTTTTTGCTCTAGCGTTTTATGAATATCCTGGGTACCGCAGATAAATCGAACCGAACTCATTCCAAACCCGTGAGTATCCATGGTATCTTTAGCTGCTTGAATAACTTCTGGATGCGAGGAAAGGCCTAAATAATTATTGGCACAAAAATTTAAAACAGTTTCTCCTGTATTTAAAGTAATTTCTGCACCTTGCGCGGAAGTTATGATGCGTTCTTCCTTATAAAGTCCATTATTTTTTATGTCTTGCAGTTCAGCTTGAAGATGATTTTTCAGTTTTCCGTACATTTTATTGCGTTTTATGCAAATTTAAACATCTTTTACTAAAATATCATCATTTATATAAATAAGAATCTTTCTTTTAACCTTAATATTCATGTCTTCTAAAACATCTTGATAAGTTTGAAGCTGCTGTGCATATTTTTTATCTTCTAACCCCGTTTTATAATCTATAATAACGGCTTCATTATTAGCATTAATTATAATTCTGTCGGGTCTTAAAATTATCCCGTTACTTGATATAATATCACGCTCATTATATATGGTGTTTTTGGAAGTATAAAAATCTTGTAATTTTGGATGATTCACAATGGCTTCTACAGTTTCTTTTAAAAAAGAGGCTTGATTTGCTGTTACTGTTGAAGAAGTCACGAAATCGTTAATTACATAGGCTATATCGTCATAGGTATTTACTTTAGCCATAATATTATGGATAAGGTTTCCTTTTTCTATGGCTTCTTGCTGAGAGGTATCCCATAGTAAACCAGATTTAGTAACCACTTTTATATTTCGATCTTCTTTTGCTGTTGAAACAAATTCGCTTTGCGTTTTAGTTTTCTTATTAGTTTCTCTACTTTCTGATGTTTTTTTGTAATCACCAAAGCTATAAGTAGTTTCATTAGTATTCCAAATACCTAAATGTTGCAGGTAACTAATTAATAATCCTGAATATTTCTTGGTATTGGCTTCGCCTTTAGCTGTTATATCTAATGTTGAAATAACATGAAGTTGCTCAATAGCACGTGTTAAGGCAACGTACAAAACATTAATATTATCTAACTCTTGTTCAGATTTGTGTTTGTAGAAGATGCGCAATCCCTCTTCACCATAATGTTCAAAATCTTTATTATAGTTGAGAAGGGCATGAGTAAAACCATTATATTTTTGTTTATCTAACTCAAACCATTTAAAGTTGAAATTCCTGTAAATATCCGTATCGGCATAAGGAAAAATGACAACAGGAAACTCTAAGCCTTTAGATTTATGAATGGTCATGATTTGCACCGCTTCTTGCCCTTGTGGCGAGACAATAGTTAAATTGTCTTTTTTCTTTTCAAAATAATCTAAAAAAGCAGCAATATCTGAGCCTTTCTTTTGTGTGAAATCCAAAATAACATCTAAATAAAATTGCACATAAGCGTTCGATTTTTTTACTAATTTAAATTGCCTAACTATAGTTTCAGCTAAATCGTAAAGCGGTAATTGCAATAATGTTTTAGCATCAACAAAAACCTCGTAATTCTCAAAACTTTTTAAAAGCTTTTCAGTTGAAATTTGGATATGATTTACAAAAAATTGATGTTTATCTTCAATGTGAAAAAGCGAGGTTAAATAATTAAGAACCTTAATTTTTGTTTCATTGTTTTCTGGCTGAATAAGAAGCAATAGTAAATTATTAATAAAGACAACCTCTGGAGAATTATTAATAAGTAAAGTATCTGAAGATATAATGGCTATCCCATTTGAACTTAAATAATCAGCTATCGCAACACCTTCCTTTTTACTTCTAACTAAAACACAAATATCTTTTAACTCAAAGTCATTGTTTTTACATGTATTTATCGTGTTTAAAACGGCTTCAGGGAATAGTTCGTTTTTATCATCTTCTTTGTTAATTTCTAAAAATGAAAGTTTTACATAGCCATCATTTTCTATTGTAGTATTTTGATGTGCATTTTCGTAAAGCGTTTTATAGTCATTATTATTGAAAACAAAATGCGACAAATACTTAAAAAAACCATTGTTGAATTTCACAATTTCTTTGAAGCTACGGTAGTTTTCTTCAAGATTTCTTACCTCTTGTTCAACATGAAAAGGCTTGCTTTTTTGTGCAAATAAATCGATAAATTGTTCTGCTTTTCCTCCGCGCCATCTATAAATAGCTTGTTTAGCATCACCAACAAGCATAATGCTTCCCCCATTGTAATCAAGTGCGTTACCTTGCAATGGCATTAAGTTTTCCCATTGCATCTGAGAGGTGTCTTGAAACTCATCTATAAAATAATGTTTAAATTTTTCGCCCAAGCGTTCGTAAATAAAGGGTGTGGGCTGGTCTTTAATTTCATTACTTATTATAGCGTTAAATTCTGAAATCAACATTTTATTTTGGTCTTCTTTCAATATTTTTAATTCATTATCGATGGCTTTTAAAACAGATAATGGGGATATGTTTTTATAAAACGCATGCAAAAATTTTAAATGAAAAACCGCTTTTTTTGTAAGCTTGAAAGCTGAAACCAGTTCTGGTTTTATTCCGTCCAATATGATTTTTATATCTTCTGTTCTGGTTTTTTTTGGATACAGGGGTTTCTCTTCTAAATTAGCAATCCAAGCAGTTGAAAAATTTATATCAAGATTGCAATTTTTAAGTTTTAAAAAATAGTTTGGTAAATATGCTTTACTTCCACCTGAAAAATCTGAATGTTCTAAACCAGCTTCCTCAATTAAACCAAGCACACTATCAGCACTTTTCACAAGTTGTTTTTCTACAATAGTAATTTCAGATTGAAGCTGTTTTTTTAGCAGATTAAAATCTTCTAAAGTCTTATCATTTAATGTGTTAATGTAAGGCACATCGTTTTCACTAACCAGTAGTTTAGCAATCTTATTAAAATCGTAGGCGATGTCCCAACTTTTGTCATCATCGGCTTTTTCAATGGCAAAATCGACTAATATTTTTGTTAAAACATTATCAGTTCCAGCCTTAGCAATTAAACTATCAACAGCTTCAAAAAGTATAGATTCAGAATCTAATTCCACTTCAAAATTTAAAGGCAGTTTTAAATCGTAAGCAAAAGTTCTAATTAACTTATGTGTAAATTTATCAATGGTCGAAATATCAAAAGCAGCATAGTTATGCAGTATGGTATCTAAAATAATTTTTGATTTTTCGTGAATTTCACTTGGTTCGATTCCTGTCTCTTCACAAATGCTTTTAAACATGGAGTTATCTTCCGTTAAAATACCATCATTAGAAAACGTTTTAAGCATTTCAATGATACGATCTTTCATTTCAGCGACGGCTTTATTGGTGAAAGTGATTGCTAAAACACGCTTAAAAAAGTCGGGTTGATTGGAGTTAAATAATACCTTTAAATATTCTTTTACAAGTGTATACGTTTTTCCGCTACCAGCAGAGGCGTTATATATGATAAAAGGATGCGTTTGTTGCATAAAGAATGATTTGCCTACAAGATAAAAACTATCAATGGTTTCATAACAATTTATTATTTTTTATTGAGCCGTTTTATGCGTAAATTTGGAAGGAATAAAATATTAATAAATAAAAACAAAAAATTATGGCTTTCGAATTACCGAAATTAGGATATGCTTATGATGCTTTAGAACCTCATATTGATGCTAGAACAATGGAAATACATCATACAAAGCATCATGCTGGTTATACAAACAATTTAAATAACGCTATAGCTGGAACAGCTTTAGAAGGAAAATCTATTGAAGATATTCTTGCGAATTTAGATATGAGTAATGCTGCAGTGAGAAATAATGGAGGAGGATTTTATAACCACTCATTATTTTGGAGTGTTATGAACCCTGAAGATAAAGGCTACTTATCAGGCGAACTAAAAGATGCCATTGAAGCAGCTTATGGCTCTAAAGAAGCTTTTGTTGAGGCTTTTAGTAAAGCAGCAGCGACCCGTTTTGGATCTGGTTGGGCATGGTTATGTGTGCACAAAGGGGGTAAGGTAGAAGTTTGTTCTTCTCCAAATCAAGATAACCCATTAATGCCAGGAGTTGGTTGTGGAGGAACACCAATTTTAGGACTTGACGTGTGGGAACATGCGTATTACTTAAACTATCAAAATCGTCGTCCAGATTACATCAAAGCATTTTTTAATGTGCTTAACTGGAACGAAGTTGAAAAACGTTACGCAGAGGCTAAGTAAAAACGATTAATTTTTAATAAATAAAGGCAAATTCAGAAATGAATTTGTCTTTTTTTATGGCGTTACTTACCGAACGGGCTAATTGTTAAATATTTATGTGAAACAGTACAGAAGATTTTTCAGAATATCATACTTTAATAAGCATCAAAATTAAGTTGACTATGCTTCTTTTAAAAGTTCTAAAAGGAAAAAATTTTATCCCGATCGTAGCCAAAGGGTTGCCTGTCTCTAACGCAAATTAAAACCGTAACAAGTAAACGAAATAACAAATTGAAAAAGCTGCATTTTAGCACGAAAGTATATAAAATGAAAAAGGTGAACAGATGTCCACCTTTTTGCCCCAAATCTACCATAAACTTAACCTACTTATGTTATGGTGGTTCAAATATATAACGGCTATTTCTTCTACTAAAATATTTTAGTTAAACGGCTTAAATATTGGCTTAAACGAGATATTGGTACTTTATAAGGATAAAGTGCAAACCAATTCTTTTAACTACTGAATCGAAACTAAAAAGCATAAAAAAAGGCGAACAGATGTTCACCTTTTTTTGCCCCAAATCTACCATGAACTTAACCTACTTATGTTATGGTGAGACCAATTTATGTGTAATTTAAATATTTTGACTATTTTTTAGATGAAACGCGTTTTTTTAGGATGAAATACATATTTTATGATATTCTCCACAAAAATTAGCAATTTCGCAATTAGTATGCACGTTCATTATTGCCTTCGTAAAAATTAATAAAAGCACGGTTAACAACTCTATTTCCTCCCACTGTAGGATAGTTGCCTGTAAAATACCAATCGCCTAAATGACCCGGACATGCTTTATGTAAATTCTCAACAGGTTGAAAGATTATTTTCACTTCAGCGTTTATGGTTTCATCACTTAACAAGACTGATATTTTATTAGAAATCTCTTCGTCTGTAAACGGGTCATAAATTTCTTTTACAAAATTCTGTACATATTTATCTTCTAAGTCTGTTTGCGTAACACACTTTTCATAAACATCTTTAACTATATGATATTTACCGGCATCTTTTAGCAATGCTAGGGCAGCTTGAAATGCAACTAAATCTTCCAATCTAGCCATATCAATGCCATAACAATCTGGGTATCGAATTTGAGGTGCCGAAGACACAACAACAATCTTTTTCGGGTTCAAGCGATCTAGCATTTTTAAGATACTCTTCTTTAAAGTGGTACCGCGTACAATACTATCATCAATAATAACGAGATTATCTGTTGGCTTAATAACGCCATAGGTAACATCATAAACATGTGCCACCAAATCGTCTCTACTACTATCTTCAGTAATAAACGTTCTAAGCTTTACATCTTTTATGGCTATTTTTTCAACTCTAGCACGTTCAGATAAAATTTCAGTAACCTTAGCCGCAGATAATGAGCGTTGACCGTTTAAAATAGCTGCGGTTTTTGTTTTATTAATAAAAGCCTCAGCAGTTTCTATCATACCAAAAAACGAAGTTTCAGCAGTATTAGGGATGTATGAGAATACCGTGTTCTTTGTATCGTTATCAATAGCTTCTAAAACTTTAGGCATAAGTAGTTTTCCTAACATTTTACGCTCTTGATATATTTCGGCATCACTACCTCTAGAAAAATAAATGCGCTCAAACGAACATGATTTTCTTTCTAAAGGCTCTAATATTTTCTTTATTCTAACATCGCCAGATTTTTTAGTAATAATAGCATGTCCTGGCGTGAGCTCTTTTACATCTTCAAATTTTACATTGAAAACCGTTTGTATCACTGGTCTTTCAGAAGCTATAACAACAATTTCATCATCTTTATAATAATATGCCGGACGTATTCCTGCGGGGTCTCTTAATACAAAAGCATCCCCATGGCCAATAAGTCCTGCCATAGCATAACCACCATCCCAATTTTTTGCTGCACGTTTTAGTATTTTGCTAACCTTTAAGCGTTCTGCAATTTGTGGTGAAGCGTTTCTTTTGTTATACCCTTCTTTCTTTAGATCTTTATAAATTTTACTAACTGCATCATCTAAAAAATGACCAATTTTCTCCATTATGGTAATGGTATCGGTATATTCTTTTGGGTGCTGGCCTAATTCAATAAGGTTGCTAAAAAGTTCCTTAACATTAGTCATGTTAAAGTTTCCAGCCATAATTAAGTTTCTGTGCATCCAGTTATTTTGTCTTAAAAATGGATGAACACTTTCTACGCTATTTTTACCAAATGTACCGTAACGTACATGTCCTAATAGAACCTCGCCAATGTATGGGATGTTCTTTTTTTGCGCCGCTACATCTTCTTTGTATTCTGGATGCGCCTCAAACTCTTTATTAACTCTATCGTTAATTTGAGCGAAAATATCCTGAATTGGTTGTTGCGCAACAGAACGCACTCTGCTAATGTATCGTTCTCCGGGTTTAGTATCTAATTTTATACTTGCAAAACCAGCGCCATCTTGTCCACGGTTATGCTGCTTTTCCATCATTAAATACATTTTGTTTACACCGTAAAATGCGCTGCCATATTTTTCTTTATAAAACTCTAGTGGTTTTAAAAGTCTAATCATGGCTATTCCACATTCGTGTTTTAAGGCATCACTCATAACTAAAATTGTTTTCGCTTTCGCGGAAATAAAATTATGTTTAAACTCCCCATTTTAAGGGAATTACAAAAATATTTAAAATAAAAACGCACTCTTATTTAGAGCGCGCTGAATTATCCTAATTCTATATCAAATTGCGTTAGTTGCTTAAACTGCAACAAACGTTTATGTACTTCTTTACTTGGTAAATTTTGCATTCGCTGGGTGCCAAATTTTTCAACACAAAACGAAGCTAAAGTTGATCCGTAGATAACAGCGTTTTTCATATTTTCAAACGATGTGTCGTCTGTTTTCGCAATATATCCAGCGAATCCACCAGCAAATGTATCTCCAGCTCCCGTTGGGTCAAAAACTTCCTCCAAAGGTAAGGCCGGGGCATAAAAAACATGGTCGTTATGGAAAAGTAACGCACCGTGCTCTCCTTTTTTAATGACCACATATTTAGGACCCATTTTGTGAATTTTCCTGGCTGCAACAAGTAAAGAGTATTCACCCGTTAATTGTCTCGCTTCTTCATCATTTATAGTAATAACATCTACACGTTTTATTACATTTAGTAAATCATCTAAAGCACAATCCATCCAAAAATTCATGGTATCTAAGATTACCAATTTTGGTTTAACCGACATTTGATCTAAAACACTAGATTGGACGAGAGGATGCAAGTTTCCTAACATAACAACCCCAGCATCTTTGTAATTTTCTGGCACTTTTGGATTAAAATCTGCTAAAGTATTTAACTCGGTTACCAAGGTATCACGAGTATTCATATCATTGTGATAGCGCCCACTCCAAAAGAATGTTTTTCCCTCTTTCACAATTTCAATACCTGAAATGTCAATATTTCTATCTGAAAGTAAATCTAAATATTCTTGTGGAAAATCTCCGCCAACAATCGAAACTGCAGCAGTATCAACATTAAAATAAGAAGCCGCAAGACCTATGAAAGTAGCGGCGCCGCCCAAGATTTTATCGGTTTTGCCGAAAGGCGTTTCTATAGCATCAAATGCTACCGTACCTACAATGACTAATTTGCTCATAAATGAGGTGTGAAATTAAGGTGCAAATATAAGTCTTTTTATAGATTACGTTGTGTTTATTTTTTCAATTAATTACCTTAGAAAAAAGTTAAATTTAAATGTGACTTTTTAAAAAAGCAGGTGTCTTAATATTGAATGCTATTATTAACAGAAATTGGGGGATGATATTATATTGTCTCCTTTTTTGATTTTTATTATTGCATATTATCAACTATTTTCTACCAAAATCGGCAGGAATTTCTCCCCAAGCTTTGGTTTCCCATTTTACAATTACCGTATTATAAGTATTGTTTTTTAGCCAATAGATAGCTCTATCTACCAAATCGAATACAGGTTTGTTTTTTTCGCTACGTTTTAGTTTGGTATTACATTTTTTATTTTTCACCCAGCTTATAGCAGTTTTAGAGTCGGTATATATTATTCTATCGCTATTGTTTTTTTTAAGTAGGGCTAAACCATGAACAATGGCTAAAAACTCACCGATATTGTTAGTGCCTTCTTCAAAAGGACCTTGAATAAAAAGTTGTTCTTTGGTTTTGGTGTCTACACCTCGGTACTCCATTTTACCAGGGTTACCGCTTGATGCCGCATCAACGGAAATAGAATTATAATTGGGTTGTCCTATTTTTTTAAGTTGAACTTCCGTAAGTTCACTTTTTAAGGATTTGTTTTTACCTATATAATCTTTGTAATTTCCTTTCAGCGCTTTTTTTGCTGCTTCAAAAGTTAAAAACGATTTGTATTGAGCGCCTTCAAAGTTTGATATTTGAGCTTTACAATCATCCCAAGTTTCAAAAACACCAGTTTTATGGCCCTTCCAAACGGTATAATATTTCTTTTTCTTTTTGCTCATTTACATCATTCTTCTAAAAAAGGAAACCTATTCAAATGTTACTGTTAATCGTGCCCTAATAATAGTTTGCTTACTACTTTGGGAAAGTGTTCCATTTCTAATTCGTGAATTTTTGCAGCAACATCTTCAGCTGAATCTGTTTTTTCAACTTGACATTTAGCTTGAAAAATAATAGCACCTTCATCATAATGTTCATTAACATAATGAATGGTTATCCCTGTTTCAGTTTCATTATTAGCCACCACAGCATTGTGTACATGCATGCCATACATCCCTTTACCTCCATATTTAGGTAATAAAGCAGGGTGCACATTAATCACTTTGTTTGGGAATTCACTTAAAATATGATCTGGAAATTTCCATAAAAAACCAGCCAAAATAATAAGATCTGGTTTGGCTGCTCTTAAAATGTTTAACACATCGTCTGTTTCTGAAAGGGCTATTTTGTTGAATGACAGTGCGCTAACTTTAAGCTTTTTAGCTCGCTCCAAAACTTTGGCATGAGGATTGTTACTGAGTACTTGAATAACAGACGCATTATCGCTGTTGTGAAAAAACTTAATTAAATTTTCAGCATTAGTACCACTTCCGGACGCAAAAATTACAATACGTTTCATTTTACAGACTATAGTGTTAAATATTGTTCAAACAAAAAAAAGAATAATTATTAACAATTAGAAGGTAAAAACTAAATACTTAAAAGTAATTTTAGTAAATTACCAACACATTTTTAAAGTAAAAGTGTATTATAAAATAAAGTTTTTTATTTTTGCCAACTAATTAAAACATTTAAATTAAAAGATTATGTCAGACATTGCATCAAGAGTAAAAGCGATTATCGTAGACAAATTAGGAGTAGATGAGAACGAAGTTGTTACTGAAGCTAGCTTCACAAACGATTTAGGAGCAGACTCTTTAGACACTGTAGAATTAATTATGGAATTCGAAAAAGAGTTTGATATCCAAATTCCAGACGATCAGGCTGAAAATATCGCAACAGTAGGTCAAGCTATTTCTTATATAGAAGCTGCAAAATAAGCAAAAAACAAGCAAATACTTTATGGAATTAAAGCGAGTTGTAGTCACAGGATTAGGAGCTTTAACACCAATTGGCAATACCAAAGAAGAATATTGGGAAGGCTTAATTAGTGGAAAAAGTGGGGCTGCGCCTATAACATATTATGATACCGAAAAGTTTAAAACAAAGTTCGCTTGCGAATTGAAAAACTTTAACGTAACAGATTTTATCGACAGAAAAGAAGCGCGAAAAATGGATAAGTTTGCACAATACGCCATGGTGGCTGCAGACGAAGCTATTGCCGATTCTAAATTGGATTTAGATAAAGTTAATAAATTACGTGTTGGTGTTATTTGGGGTGCAGGAATTGGTGGTTTAGAAACCTTTCAGCAAGAAGTTTTGAACTTTGCTGCCGGTGATGGAACACCGAGATTTAACCCGTTTTTCATTCCTAAAATGATTGCAGACATAGCGCCAGGTAATATCTCTATAAAACATGGTTTTATGGGGCCTAATTACACAACGGTCTCTGCTTGTGCGTCTTCGGCTAATGCTATTTTTGATGCTTTAAACTCTATACGTTTAGGGCATACAGATATAGTTGTTACCGGTGGAAGTGAAGCAGCAGTTACTATTGCTGGTATGGGTGGTTTTAACGCGATGCATGCGCTATCTACTAGAAATGAAAGTCCTGAAACAGCCTCTCGTCCTTTTGACGCTACAAGAGATGGTTTTGTTTTAGGTGAAGGTGCAGGAGCACTTGTTCTAGAAGAATACGAACATGCTAAAGCAAGAGGAGCTAAGATATATGCAGAATGCGTTGGAGGAGGTTTATCTTCTGATGCTCATCATATGACAGCGCCACATCCAGAAGGCATTGGTGTTATTGCAGTAATGAAAAATTGTTTGGAAAATGCAGGCCTTAGACCGGAAGATGTAGACCATATTAATACACATGGTACTTCTACCCCGCTAGGAGACGTTGCAGAATTAAAAGCAATTTCAGAAGTGTTTGGAAGTCACGCTAAGAACATAAATATTAATTCGACAAAATCAATGACTGGGCACCTTTTAGGTGCAGCAGGAGCTATAGAAGCAATTTCGGTTATATTGGCTATGGAGCATGGTATAGTACCACCAACAATAAACCACACGACTGTAGATGAAAACATTGATCCTGAATTAAATTTAACCTTAAACAAGGCTCAAAAGCGAGACGTAAAAGTAGCAATGAGTAATACATTTGGATTTGGCGGTCATAACGCTTGTGTATTGTTCAAAAAATTAGATTAAATCCCGAATGGATAAAATTCGTAACATACTAAATTCCCGTTTTAAACGTAACGGGAATTTTTTTATGGAATTAAGTAAAATCCTTGGGTTTAAACCAAAAAATCTTAAATACTACAAAAGAGCCTTTACGCACCGGTCTATGAACATTAGAGACCCTAAAGGCAATGCATTTAATTATGAACGTTTAGAATTTTTAGGTGATGCCATGTTAAGCTCAGTAATTGCATCACATTTATACCTTGAAGTACCGAGTGGCGATGAAGGTTATTTAACCAAAATGCGATCTAAAGTTGTAAGTAGAGAGCATTTAAATGAGCTAGGTAAAGATTTAAAACTTATTGACTTGGTGGAAAGTAAAATCCCTCCAGGACAGTTTGGAGACAATATCCATGGTAATATATTTGAAGCTCTAATAGGAGCTATTTTTCTAGATAGAGGGTATAAATATTGCGAGAAGTTTATTTATAAACGCGTTATTACCCCTTATGTTGATATCGAAACTTTAGAAGGAAAGGTTATAAGCTATAAAAGTTTGCTAATTGAATGGTGTCAAAAAGAAAAAAAGACTTTTGGTTATAATGTTTATGAAGATACTGGAAATGACGATGTACGACATTTTTCAGTAAAATTATCGGTAGACGAAAAAGTTATTGCTAAAGCCAGAGCAACTTCAAAGAAAAAGGCAGAAGAAAAAGCTTCCAAACGTGCCTTTTTTGCTTTCCAAAGCAGAATGTCAAAGATGCTATAATCTTCTTACTTTTCATTAATTTTACTAAAACGTTTTAGTGGTTTTTCTTTGTAAGAATAGCACAATCTTAATATAACTGAACGTTTTTAATACTATATTTACGAAATTTAAAATAAGTTATGGCTGTTCACAAACTTATTCTTGATGATGCTTTTGAGGAGGCATTGTATACTTTAATTGCAATTCATTGCAGACTTGAAGATTATCGTTTAGCATATCTTCTCAATAATCATTTAGGTATAACCCTCGCTAGAAAAGCATCAGATTTAGATTATAACAATGGACAAGTATCTTATTCAATATTTGAATGGGAAGACCAAAAACAATTAGTAACATGGAGTTTGGTTTCTAACATTTGTAAAACCGAAGAATTTCAGAAAACAGATTATAAGTCGTTATTCGACAACCAAGAAAATATAACCAAAACATTTCAATTAGTGCCAGAGTATAAAACTGTAAATTATTTTTTAAAAATAGACAGTGAAATCAGTTTTAGTAAAGAAAAATATATTATCGATAGTATATTAAAATTACCTCAAATTGCTACTGCTTACAGTGTTGATTCTAACACTTTGAAATCTAAAGAGAATTTAATATTTAACTAATGTCAATAAATAAAAAAACCAAAATAGTAGCAACTCTAGGTCCAGCTACAAGTACGAAAGAAGTTTTAAAAGGCATGCTTGAAGAAGGCGCTAATGTTTTTAGAATAAACTTTTCTCATGCCGACTATAAAGATGTGAAGGAACGTATTCAAATGATTCGTGAGCTAAACGAAGAGTACGGATACACTGCCGCTATACTTGGAGATTTACAAGGGCCAAAACTTCGTGTGGGAGTTATGAAGGAGGAAGTAGTTGTAAACCCAGGAGACGAAATAATTTTTGCAACAGGCGAACGTTTTGAAGGCACTAAAGAACGTGTTTATATGACCTACGAAAGGTTCCCACAGGACGCGAATCCTGGAGAACGTATCCTTTTAGACGATGGAAAATTAATTTTCGAAGTTGTTTCTACAGATAAAAAGAAGGAAGTAAAAGCAAAAGTTATTCAAGGGGGACCATTAAAATCAAAAAAGGGAGTTAATCTTCCTAATACTAATATTTCACAACCGGCGTTAACAGAAAAAGATATAGAAGATGCTATTTTTGCCATCAAACAAGATGTTGATTGGATTGCACTTTCATTTGTGCGTCATGCTGAAGATTTAATGCAATTACGAGATTTAATTGCTAAACATGCAGACCACAAAATTCCTATTATTGCGAAGATTGAAAAGCCAGAAGCAGTAGAAAATATAGATAAAATTGTAGCACATTGTGATGGTTTAATGGTTGCACGTGGCGATTTAGGAGTAGAAGTTCCAGCTGAGGAAGTACCACTAATTCAAAAGCAATTGGTGTTGCGTGCTAAAAAAGCAAGAATTCCGGTAATTATTGCTACGCAAATGATGGAAACCATGATTTCTAGCTTAACACCAACACGAGCTGAAGTTAACGACGTTGCAAACTCTGTTATGGATGGCGCCGACGCTGTAATGCTCTCTGGAGAAACTTCCGTAGGTCAATACCCTGTGCAAGTTATCAAGCAAATGGCAAATATTTTAAAGAATGTAGAAAATTCTAAGTTAATTCAAGTTCCTCAATTGCCACCTCATATTCGTACCAATCGATACATCACAAAATCAATATGTTATCATGCCGCAAATATGGCTAATGAAATTAATGCAAAAGCTATATCCACATTAACCAATAGTGGGTATACTGCATTTCAGATTTCAGCTTGGAGACCGTCATGTCATATCTTAGTATTTACTTCAAACAAGCGTATTTTAACACGTTTAAGTTTACTTTGGGGTGTACGTGCCTTTTATTATGATAGGTTCGTAAGTACCGATGAAACCATTGAAGATGTTAACAAAATTGCATGTAAAATGGGCTATTTAGATGTGGGCGATATGCTTATAAGTTTAGCAGCGATGCCAATTCAAGCCAAAGGAATGGTAAACACATTACGTGTAACAGAAATAGAAAGCTGCAGTTTTTAAGCTAGTTTTAATTAAAAATATACGTGTAAATTTTATCTCTTAATCATATGAAGTTGATACAGAATAATTTAAAATTAATAGCTGCCATAGCCATACTTATTTATAGTACAAATACGATGGCACAGTCAACAAGCGTCGTTGTTATTGATAGTACTTCGAAGAAAGAAAGTAGATTGAAATTTGCATGTGGATTTGGATTGA
This sequence comes from Algibacter luteus, assembly GCF_900141715.1. GTDB lineage: Bacteria > Bacteroidota > Bacteroidia > Flavobacteriales > Flavobacteriaceae > Arenitalea > Arenitalea lutea. The sequence continues at coordinate 341,538 of NZ_FQYK01000003.1, forward strand.
ATTTTGTCGGGGCAACAAACATAAGTTTATCTCCAAATTTAATTTATAGAGCAAGTGATAAAATTAACCTAGGTTTTGGATTACAGGGTAGTTATGCAGCTGTAAAAGACTTGCAAAAAACAACTACATTTGGCTTTAATGCCATTAGTATTTATACACCAACAAAAAAATTCAGCATGTTGTTAGAGTTAGTTCAACTCAATGTAACTACCAAAATAGAAACTCCAATAGAAGATAAAAATAGTTATTGGGATACCGCACTTTTTGTAGGCGCAGGGATTAATATAACCAATAAATTTACAATTGGAGCAAAGTATAATTTACTCTATAATGAAGACGAAAGTGTTTATACAAGCCCTGTTGTGCCTTTTGTAAATATTATATTCTAGGATAAGCTTTATTACGCTAGTTCATATTTTCATGATTTGTTTTGAGAAATAAAGTATGGGGAGCGTCAATATAACCTTAAGCTAAAACTCAAACTTTAGTTGTACACTAACACTTTTTTTAATTTCGGGAGTTTTCTTTTTTTTGTTGTTTAAATTAGATAGTGAAATACCCAACAATCGTACTGAATTACTTAGTCGTTCTTGGAATAATAAATCTTTAGCAGTTTCTAAAATCACACTTTTATCACTTATAAAATAAGGCAATGTTTTACTTCTAGTTTGTAGTGTAAAATCACTATATTTTATTTTTAAGGTTAACGTTTTTCCTGCAACATTACTTTTGTTTAAGCGTCGTGCAACTTCTTCAGAAATATGGTCTAATTTTTCAAGCATAAAAACTTCAGAAGACAAGTTTTCAGAAAATGTGCGTTCAGCAGCTAAACTTTTTCGGGTTCTATCGGGTTTCACTTCACTGTCATGAATACCTCTAACAATGTAATAATAGTAGCGTCCAGACTTTCCAAAATTTTCATCTAAATACTGCAAAGATTTTTGCTTCAAATCTAATCCAGTAAAAATGCCTTTTTGGTACATTTTTTCAGCAGTTACTTTACCAACTCCATAAAATTTTCTAATATCTAATTGTTCTAAAAACGATAATACCTCTTCCGGATTTACCGTTTTTTGTCCGTTTGGTTTATTATAATCACTAGCAACTTTAGCAATAAACTTATTTATAGAAATTCCTGCCGAAGCGGTCAATCCAACTTCATTTAAAATACGTTTTCTTATATCTTTAGCTATTAAAGATGCACTTGGGTTACCTTTTTTATTTTGGGTTACATCTAAATAGGCTTCATCCAGAGATAATGGTTCCACCAAATCGGTATAATCATAAAATATTTTTCTAATCTTTTTTGAAATTTCGGTATATCTGTCAAATCGAGGGCGTACAAAAATTAAATCAGGGCACAATTTTGCAGCCAATGCCCCTGCCATCGCACTTTTTACACCATAAGTTCTGGCCTCATAGCTAGCTGCACTTACCACGCCTCGCTTACCACCACCACCAACAGCAATAGGTTTTCCATTTAATTCTGGGTTATCCATTTGCTCTACAGAGGCATAAAATGCATCCATATCTACATGAATAATTTTTCGTATTGGTAAATCGGTAGACATAGTGTAAATTTATGAATTCATAAGTTTGAAAGATATCTTATATAAGTTAAAAAAAAATCTCGTTTTTGCGAGCTTTATTATGATAGAAATTGAACGTAAATTTTTAGTGCTTTCGTCAGATTTTAAAGAAGAAGCATATAAGAAAACAAGAATAATTCAAGGCTTTTTAAACACTCACAAAAAGCGTACGGTACGAGTGAGATTGATTGATAATGAAGGTGTTTTAACCGTTAAAGGGTTGTCTTCTAAAAACGGTTTATCGCGTTTTGAATGGGAGAAAGCAATAACAAAAGAAGATGTATTAGAACTTTTAAAATTATGCGAACCCGTTGTAATTGATAAAATTAGATATCTTGTTAAAGCTGGAAATCATATTTTTGAAGTTGATGAGTTTCTCGCAGACAATGAAGGATTAATTATTGCTGAAATTGAATTGAAAAACGAAAACGAAACCTTCGAAAAACCATTTTGGTTAGGAAAAGAGGTTACAGGAGATATAAAATATTATAATTCGCAATTAAGTAAACAACCCTATAACACTTGGAATACATGAAAAAAATAATTGTATTACTTTCAATTACGGCCATTTTATTGAGCTGTAAAGAAGAGGCCAAAGCATCTATTGCAGACATAAAAGAACAATCTGAGGGGGAAATAAAAGACATAGTGAGCACCGAAGAAGTGGCTCCAGAAATCATTGAGGAAGTTCCTGAAAAGACAATAAAACAAATAAAAGAAGAGCTTAAAACTAAAGGCTTTAAAACTTTTGACTATGTAGATGAAAAAACCAAAGACACATTTTTGATGCAGCAATATTTCTTGGTGTTTTTGAAGAAAGGTCCAATTCGAGGTCAAAATGAAGAAGAGGCGGCAGAACTTCAAAAATTGCATATGGAACACTTAGCTAAAATGTACGAACTAGGTTATGCTGATATTTCTGGGCCATGTGGAGACGATGGCGATTTAAGAGGCATTACCATTTACAACGTCCCTAATTTAAAAATGGCAGATAGTTTAGCAAATGCCGACCCAATGGTAATAGCTGGTCGATTACAAACTGAAGTTCATCCATGGTGGGCAGCCAAAGGTTTCATGTTAAGATAATGATTAGATTTATAAAGCCCCATTTATCTAAAATCAATGTTATTGTAACTATTGCATTATTATTGATTCATTTTGTAATTAAAGAAAGCACTCATTTCTTTTCATTGCTATATTACACCTTCCCATTACCTTTAATAATCTGTGCTGTTATTTTCTTTTCATTTTTTCTAAACAAAAAAATCAGAAGAAATAATCTACTTCTGGCATGCTTACTTTTAGTAGTGTGGCTGGGAAGAAGTTTTAAAATAAATACATCTGAAGTCATTCAAGAAACAGATATTGAAATCGTTTTTTGGAACGCCACCCACAAGAGAGAACTTGAAGATGTTTTTAGTCGCGTTGAAAATATACCTGATATTGTGGTTCTCGTAGAATATCATGCTAAAGAATTAGAGGCTGATAAATTAAGATTCCCAAATTATTTCTTTTATTGGCATGCGGATAGTGAGATTGGTGTTTTTTCGAAAAAACCTATAAACATAAAAAGAGTGCTTGTTGCCAAAGATGAAACAGCCATTATAAATTTTGAAACAAATCAATTAAATTTTTATGCAATTGATGTGGGTTCGAGCTTAATTGTATTTCGAAAAGAGCAAATCAATTTCGTCATGAAATCGATTAAAATCAACAAAAAAGCCATAGTTTTAGGAGATTTTAATTTACCTCTAGAGTCGAAATATTTAGAGGATATCAAATTGAATTTCAACAATGTTTTAACCGAAAAAGGAAATGGTTTTAGAGAAACTTGGTTTTGGAATTTACCCTTGTTATCAATCGATCATATCTGGGTTTCAAAAGATTTACGTATTGTAAATGCTGAAAAAATAGGTACTTTTAAATCTGATCATAGCATGATCAAAACGGTGATTAGAGATTGAACAAGTTACTTAAATTGTCAAAAGATTTCTGAAAGAATATAATATCTTCCCTTCAATGTTTAATTGTTGATTGTTTTTTCAATAATATTGTTATCTAAATAATGTAAATAAGCATTTATCATCAATTATAGAACTTCTTTATTAATAGCGGTTATTATTTGTGCTTTTATTCAAAAAATGAATGCACAATTAGGATTTTGTACAGGAAATTCTGGAGATCCAATTTTTACAGAAACGTTTGGAGCTGGAACAACAAATGTGGAATTACCTCCTGGAACAACAACCTATACCTTTGCAAATACGTCTCCTAACGATGGTTTTTATACGGTTTCTAGCAACTCTAATTGGTTTGGTTGGCATAATATTACAGATCATACTAATGGTGATACCAATGGCAGAATGTTAATTGTAAATGCCGATTTTACTGCAGGTGAATTTTACAGAACAGCTATTAGCGGATTATGTGAAAACACAACTTATGAGTTTTCTTCGTGGATGATGAATTTACTTCCTGCATCGGGATGTGGAGGTGTAGGAATTCCAATTAATGTGAAATTCGAAATTTGGGATAACACCGACACTAACCTATTAGCGAGTGGCGATACAGGAGATATTACAGGTACTTCAAGCCCAAACTGGCAACAATACGCACTAGTTTTTCAAACATTACCAAGCCAAACATCTGTTATTTTAAAAATGATAAACAATGGTGTAGGCGGTTGCGGAAACGACTTGGCTTTGGATGATATTGTTTTTAAGTCTTGCGGAGATTCTGTTGTTATAGAAGACTCGTCAAGTACAAATATAACAAACATTTGTGAAGATGAGGGACCTTTTACTACAACTTTAACTGCAACCCCAGACTTCACTATATTTTCATCACATTTTTATCAATGGCAAGAAAGTACAGATGGTATCAATTGGGTTGATATTCCAGGAGAAACGAATACGAGTTACACCGCTTTAGCTATTACAGCCACAACCTTTTATAGAGTAAAAGTCGCAGAAGACATAATCAATGTCAATAACGATTCGTGTAATTCTACTTCGGAGATTTATGAAATTAGAATCGTAGAGCTCCCTAAAGCACCTTTGAGTAATGGCGATTTAATAATTTGCGAAAACGATGACACTGCTCTAACGGTTACAACTCCAATAGATATTACTGTAAATTGGTACGATGCTCCTACGGGTGGAAATTTACTTCTGGCAAATAGTAACTCATATAAACCTAATACCACTGGTATCTATTATGCCGAAGCAGTAACTCAAGTAGCAAATTGTTCTTCGGATACAAGAACAACTATGCAAATAGAATATCTTGAGACCCCAGAAGTAACAGATGAAACTATCACCTTCTGTGAAAATACCAACATAAATATACACGCCAACCCAACAAACCCTACTGCTGTAACTTCTTATCTCTGGAATACAGGAGCAGATACCGAGAGTATTGAAGTTTCAAATTCTGGTACTTATACCGTTGAGGTTGCTAATAATTCATGTAGCGTAATAAAATTCATAACGCTAACACAAATTGAAAATCCAATAATTGATGTCGTAGAATCAGAAGGTACCAGTATTATAATTACCACAACAAATACGGGCAATTTTTTATATTCTCTTGATGGTTTTAACTATCAATCGAATCCTGTGTTTTCAAACATTGAAGGTGGACAATATACCATTTATGTTAAGCATCAAGATTGTAATCAAGTAACCACCACTCAGCACATCCATTTTCATATCCCAAAGTTCTTCACGCCTAATAATGATAACGCTAATGACACGTTCAATTTAAAAGGTATTGAATTTTATAATTCTTCTCAAGTGTCCATTTTCGACAGGTATGGAAAACTATTGAAAATAGCTATTAACTCTGCCTTTTCTTGGGATGGAACATTCAACAATCAGCAACTGCCATCAGGCGATTATTGGTACATTGTAATTGTAGAAAATCAAAAATTTACTGGACATTTCACCTTAAAACGATAATTCGAATTTCATTCAATCGATTAGTTCAGTTTCCAAATTCTTCAACTCTAATAAATTAAAATCGGTGTACTTTAACTAATTTTTAAACATTCCGATATACAATTCGTCTTTATCATTCATAGTAGCTCTAAACATGCCTTGGGTATTAAATTCCATAGCCATATTTCCATTCTTATCAATAGCAACTATCCCTCCTGTGGCACCTTGTTCTCCAATGGATGGTAACTTGTTTTGAATTACTTCTTTTGCTGCCTCTTTAAGACTTAATCCTTTATATTCCATAAGGGCAGAAATATCATAAGCTACCATGCCGCGGATAAAAAATTCGCCCCATCCTGTACTTGAAACTGCACAAGTGTTGTTATTGGCGTAAGTTCCCGCCCCGATAATAGGCGAATCTCCTATGCGACCCCAACGTTTGTTGGTCATACCGCCTGTTGAGGTTCCTGCTGCTAAATTACCATACTTATCTAATGCGGCACAACCTACGGTTCCGAATTTAGAGTCATTTATATCGTCATTATAAAATGAAGCCACTTTATTTTTATTAGAGTCTTGAACTCGCTTTAATGACTTTAATTTTTGTTCGGTAATAAAGTAGTTGGGTTCAACAATTTCTAACCCTTGTACTTTTGCAAACGTTTCAGCACCATACCCAGAAAGCATCACATGTGGTGATTGATCCATTACAGCTCGAGCTAAATTAATTGGGTTTTTAACGGTTTTAGTTCCTGCCGAGGCTCCTGCATTTAGGGTTTGTCCATCCATAATGGAAGCATCGTGTTCATTGATGCCTTCGAAAGTTAAAACAGCGCCTTTTCCAGCATTGAAAAGCGGGGAGTCTTCTAATATAGTTATGGTTTTTTGTACCGCATCTAAACTCGTGCCTCCATTTTTCAAAATGTCATAGCCTACGCGAATGGCTTCTTCTAGTTTTTGGCGGTATTCTGCTTCTTTTTCTTCGGATATATTATCGCGCCTAATGCTTCCAGCTCCACCGTGAATGACAATTGAAAATTCAGCTTTTTTAACTTCTTTTTGAATAGTTTCAGGACTGCTTTTAGAATCGTTTTTACAAGAAAAAACAATCAAAAATGTAAAAATTAAATAGTAAAATGTTTTCATGAAATATGAATTGAATTGCAGACTAAGTTAACAATTTTATAGTTAGTAAATATTAACAAAATCGACTTTTAATTAGTATATTCGCAATTAATTTCAATATAGTTAATAAATCAATAATTTATGAATACAATAGCGACCAATTTCGGTATAGATAAAGCACTTCAAATTTTAGGAATACAAGCGTTAAATAATGGAACTTCTACTGGAACAAATCAATTTTCTAGCGGAGAAATTATTGAAAGCTATTCTCCTGTTGATGGTCAGCTAATTGGAAAGGTAAAAACAACATCAAAAGCTGATTACGAAAACGTAATGCTAGCTGCGACTTCTGCCTTTAAAATATGGAGGACTACACCTGCGCCGCAACGTGGAGAAATTGTACGACAGTTTGGAGAAAAATTAAGAGAAAAGAAAGAAGCCTTAGGTAAATTGGTGTCTTATGAAATGGGTAAAAGCTATCAAGAAGGCCTAGGTGAAGTTCAAGAAATGATAGATATCTGTGATTTTGCTGTAGGTTTATCGAGGCAGCTTCATGGTTTAACAATGCATAGCGAAAGGCCCGGACATAGAATGTACGAGCAATATCATCCATTGGGTGTTGTTGGTATCATTTCAGCATTTAATTTTCCAGTAGCAGTTTGGGCTTGGAACACTGCTTTAGCTTGGGTTTGTGGTGATGTTTGTGTTTGGAAACCTTCGGAAAAAACACCTTTGTGCGGAGTTGCCTGTCAGAATATCGCGGCCGAAGTTTTTGCAGAAAACAATTTACCTGAAGGGATATCATGCCTAATAAATGGAGATTATAAAGTGGGTGAGTTTATGACCAAAGATACTCGAGTGCCTTTAATTTCAGCAACCGGTTCTACCCGAATGGGAAAAATTGTGGCACAAGAAGTAGCTGGACGTTTAGGGAAATCTCTTCTAGAATTAGGTGGAAATAATGCCATTATTGTTACACCTGATGCCGATATAAAAATGACAGTAATAGGTGCTGTGTTTGGAGCTGTTGGTACTGCAGGACAACGTTGTACATCAACGCGTCGATTAATTATTCATGAATCAGTTTATGATAATGTTAAAAATGCCGTTGTTGACGCGTATAAGCAATTGCGTATTGGAAATCCTTTAGATGAAAAAAATCATGTTGGACCATTAATTGATAAGGATGCCGTAAAAATGTATAAAATGGCCTTAGAAAAAGTGGTTGAAGAAGGCGGAAAAATTGTCGTAGAAGGCGGTGTACTTTCAGGAGAAGGTTATGAAAGTGGTTGTTATGTAAAACCTGCAATTGCCGAGGCAAAACCAGAATTTAAGATTGTACAGCATGAAACTTTTGCTCCTGTTTTATACTTATTAAAATATGAGGGCGATGTTGAAAATGCTATTGATATTCAGAATAATGTAGCTCAAGGATTAAGTTCAGCTATAATGACGAATAATTTGCGTGATGCTGAACGGTTTTTATCTGTTCAAGGCTCTGATTGTGGAATTGCAAATGTTAATATAGGAACATCTGGTGCCGAAATAGGTGGTGCTTTTGGTGGTGAAAAAGAAACTGGAGGCGGTAGAGAATCTGGTTCTGATGCTTGGAAAATATACATGCGTAGACAAACAAATACAATTAATTATACAACCGAATTGCCTTTAGCACAGGGCATTAAGTTTGATTTGTAATTTAGGGTTTCACTAAAATAGTTAAAAACCGTTTCAATTTTGAAACGGTTTTTTTTTGTAACTTCTTAGTCCAGATTAAACCATTTTAAAAAGTTGAAGTCTAAGAGTTTGCAACCATATTATTAAAGAAGGTTTGATTATTAAGATTACTACTCTATGAAAGCTAAGCACATTCAACATTTATACAGACGAATTGGTTTCGGAATTTTGCCTTCTACTTTAAATGAGTTATCGAAAAAAAGCAAGAAAGAAGTCATTCAAAATCTTATCATTTCTTCAAAAAATGTGACGCCTCTAGAAGTTGATACTTCTGAGATCATAGCTATTGTAAGTGGTAATATGATGATGAATTCTAAATTGGACCCAGAAACACGCAGAAAAATTCAAAAATTAAGTCGTAAAAAACAGTTAGAATTGAATGTTTCATGGATTGAGAGACTAACGCATTCATCGGAAATTTTAAGGGAAAAAATGACCCTCTTTTGGGCCAATCATTTTGTGTGTGAAGATAACAGTATCACTTACATCCAACAATTCAATAATACACTTAGAAAGCATGCTTTAGGCGATTTCAGAGATTTTGTCAACGCCATTTCAAAAGAAGCAGCAATGACAAAATATTTAAATACAAAACAAAATAAAAAACAAAAACCTAATGAGAATTTCGCTAGAGAATTAATGGAGCTATTTACATTAGGTGTGGGCCATTATACCGAAGAAGACATTAAAGAAAGTGCTAAAGCATTTACAGGTTATAGTCATAATTTACGCGGTGAATTTGTTTTTAAAAAACGTGCGCATCATGAAGGGCAGAAAACCTTTTTTGGAAAATCCGGTAACTTCTCTGGAGAAGATATCATCAATATTATACTAGAGCAAAAACAATGTGCCAAATATATTTGCGAAAAAATATACCGCTATTTTGTTAATGATACTCTTGATAATAAGTATGTTAATGTCATGACTGATGTGTTTTACAAAGATTATAATATTGAAAATCTGATGCGATTCGTATTACAATCAGATTGGTTTTATGATGAAAAAAATATAGGGACAAAAATAAAATCACCAATTGAGCTTTTAGTAGGTATGAAAACTTTGGTGCCTACAGAATTTAAGAATCCTAAACAATTATTATACATTCAAAGATTACTTGGTCAAACCCTGTTAGACCCTCCAAATGTTGCAGGTTGGAAAGGTGGTAAAAGTTGGATTGATAGCAATACCATTGTTCTACGTTTAAAACTGCCTTCTCTTTTACTGAATGAAGCTTATATTTCTAAGGCAAAAGATGGACAAGAAGATGCGGGGATGCAAATAAAAAAGGAGTTTTTTAAGAAAAATTATGGCAAGCGTTTTAAAGCTGAAGCAAATTGGAAATATTTCAATACGCAGTTTAAAAATGTTAGAATAAGCGAATTTCAACAGCATCTTTTAGCATGTGAAGTAAATGAAACTACACAACAATATTTAAATACTTTAGAAAAAGTGTCTAAAAAAGAATACTGTGTACAACTTATGTCGCTTCCTGAATATCAAATGTGTTAATTATGGACAGAAGAAAATTTTTAAAACAGTCATCCTTAGCTAGTAGCTTGTTTTTTGTTCCTAGTTTTGTAAAGGCATTCGAAGAAGTGGCAAGTAATAAATTAGGTTACAAGCGTTTGGTAATCATTCAACTATCAGGAGGTAATGATGGTTTAAATACGGTAATCCCTTTTAGAAACGATTTGTATTATAAAGAGCGTCCAGCCTTAGCTCTATCGAAAAAGGATATTATAAAACTTAATGATGAAATCGGACTTCATTCTAGCCTAGAACCTTTAAAAAAACTATATGATAAAGGTTATTTATCAATTATAAATAATGTAGGCTACCCAAATCCGGTGAGATCTCACTTCAGGTCTATGGATATTTGGCAAACAGCAACAGATTCAGATACTTATTCTCAAAACGGTTGGGTGGGTCGTTATTTGGATCATTATGGAAAAAACTCGCACAGCGCCATTGAAGTTAATGAAAGCCTATCGTTAGCCATGAAAGGCGAAAACCTTAATGCCATTGCAACTCAAGATGCTAAAGCGCTATACAATTTATCTAAAGACCCTTATTTTAAAAACCTTAATAGACATCAAAATGATGCACATTTAAGCGAGCATAATTTAGGGTATTTGTATAAATCCATGATAGCTGCAGAATCTTCAGCAAAATATATTTATGAAACCAGTAAAACAGTTACAAGTCTTCAAGAGTATCCAAACAATAAATTTGGGAAACAGCTAAAAACTACTGCGCAATTCATCAATTCAGGATTGCAAACGAGAGTGTTTTATACTTCTTTAGGAGGGTTTGATACACATGTCAATCAGTTAAACACTCAAAAAAAATTATTAGGTCAATATGCTAATGGAATTGATGCTTTTGTTCAGGATTTAAGAAACAATAATACTTTTAAAGACACGTTAATATTAACATTTTCTGAGTTTGGTCGTCGCGTAAAGCAAAATGCCAGTGTAGGTACAGACCATGGTACTGCCAATAACGTTTTTGTAATTGGCGAAAACTTAAAAAAACAGGGAGTTTATAATAATATGGCGAGTTTAAGCGATTTAGACGATAATGGAGATTTAAAATTCGAAATAGATTTTAGAACTATTTATGCTACTGTATTAGATAAATGGCTTGAAGTAGATGATAAAAAAGTCCTCAATAAATCTTTTAATCAATTGGATTTCATTTAAATTAATTTAGGCGTTACCGCAAGGGTCGGGCTTTTTGCTATATCTTTTTTAGAACGCATTTTAGGAGCAAAGGTTATCGCTTACAGTTAAATTGTAATTTAAGGCAAAGTTTGTAGCTATTGTGTTCTAAAAAAGGATGTCGCGGCAATCCCTAACGCAGTTCACAATTATCAATGAATTTATTGGCATTATAAAGAAATAAGAAACAAAAAAACCTTGACTCTGTTTCGATTTGGAGCACAAGGTTTTATAAATTGATTAATAGCACTGCAAATGTACTACTTTTTCTATAATCTCAAATGGATGAATGTTAAAAAACTGTTAACTTATTAACATTTGTTAACTATATTTTACTTTTCTAAGGATACGTAATGACTCTTTGTAAAGATCATAAACTTCTTTATTATATGCTTTTAAGTATGGCTTAGCTTCATTTAATTTATCTATGGCATTATGGAATAAATTTAAATAACAAATTAAATAGGTGGCAGGTAAATTTTTTAAATCTATTTCTTCTCTTGCGGTTAAAGTTATCCCTTTTTTAAGTTTTTCTAACAGCGTATTATTGATATTGTAAATATGGTGAAGGTCTTTTTTATCAAATTGAGGTGGTTCAAAGAGTAAACGCGTGTCAATATTATATTGTGCATTATCTTCAAATTTTATAATGGTTTCTTCTAATTGATAATATTTGTTTGAATTTTGTAAACCCAAATTCACATATTCAATAATTTTAAAACTATTGTCATCAATGTCTATAGAGACTTCATCTAGAGCCGAAAAAAACAAACGCACCTGCTCATTTATGAGTTCAATATCTACTCTAGAAAAGAATATTTCATCTTTTATAATTTTTTTCTGACCCGCCCAACACACTACAAAATATTCTTTAAAAACTTTGTATTGGGCATTAAAATCTACTCGTGTGTTCATAAACTCGAAAACACCGTTTAGTGTATGTTCAATATTGTTTTGAGCATGTTTTTCAATGGCTTCAACAATTTTAGAGTTCACATCCTTTATCTCTATATCGAAAACTTTAGGCATACTCATGCTTCCGTCTCTAAAGAAAACCGAACCACCGTAATATTTCCAAATGTTTTTTCTTAGCGACGTGATTTTTGCTGTAGATCGAATAGTAACTAACCCCACAACTTTATCATCTGGTAAATGCGGAAATGGAATGTTTTCATACTGAACAATAGGCGGATTAGTTAAGTATGCATTTATTAAATTCTGAATTTTGCTATCATCAAAAAAATCAACTCCGATGATGTTGTTGTCTTCATCTTCAACACCAATAACTATATATGAATTATTATCAGGATTGCTATTCGAAAGGGCACAAACGTGTTTTAAAAACTTCGCTTTTCCTTCTTTATGGCTAATATCAATTTTACGCTTTTTGTCATAAAAACTATTCTCATCGTTATGAGCCAATAGATGTTTTATAAGTAGGCGTTTGTTAATCATAATTTTCAATTCCTAAGTAAGTAGAAATTTATCTTTTGTTTATAATTCTTTTTTTACTGTGACACTATTAGCCTGAGCAGTCGGGAACACCAACAAATCGGCTATATTAACATGAGCGGGTCTCGTTACGGTAAAGTAAATAATTTCGGCAATATCTTTGGCTTGTAAAGCCTTAAAACCTTGATAAACCGTATTTGCTTTGGCATCACCTTTAAATCGCACTTGAGAAAATTCGGTTTCTACTAAGCCTGGGTTTATAGAACTTACTTTAATCCCAAATGGGTTTAAGTCTATACGCATGCCTTCCGTAATTGCTAAAACTGCATGTTTACTAGCGCAATATACGTTGCCTTTAGGGTAAACTTCTTTGCCTGCCGAAGATCCTATGTTAATAATATGCCCAGATTTTCGATCCGTCATTTGTGGAATTACCGCTTTACTAACATATAACAGCCCTTTTACATTAATATCCATCATAGTATCCCAATCGTCTACACTACCTTCATGTATAGGGTCTAAACCATGCGCATTTCCCGCATTATTTATTAGAATATCAATAGTATAAAATGGTTTCGGTAAACCCTTTATAGCCTTAAATGTTTCCTCTTTATTTCGAACATCAAAATTTAAAATATGTACATCGGTTAGACGCTCTAAAGCATTTTGTATGCTATTCAAACGTTCTAATCGTCTTCCACAGAGCACCAAATTAATACCTTGTTTTGCAAATTCATACGCGGTGGCTTCACCAATACCGCTTGTAGCTCCAGTAATAAGGGCAGTTTTTTTCATTTGTAGTTGTATTATTCTGATTATAAAAATAATTAAAAGGGCAACATATTTAGAAGCCATTCAATTTTAAAAAGAATCGATTAATCAGTAATTAAGATAAACTTATAATAATTATTTGTTAAATACCACAATCATTGATATTCGTTGGTATTTTTAACCATTTTTTAACACCACTGCACTATTTTTTTTAACATTTTGCAGTCCTTAAAAACAAAGTGTAAATTCGAGCTTTTAATAATATAAGAAATGATGGAAGAAACAGGGACAATTGATATTAAAACAATTAACGAGAAAATTGAAAAGGAAAGTGCTTTTGTTGATTTACTGATGCTGGAAATGAATAAAGTCATTGTAGGCCAAAAACACATGGTTGAACGTTTGTTAATTGGTTTATTGGGGCAAGGTCACATTTTACTTGAAGGTGTGCCTGGATTAGCAAAAACATTAGCAATTAATACGTTAGCACAAGCTGTAGATGGAAGTTTTAGTAGAATTCAATTTACGCCAGATTTATTACCTGCCGATGTTACTGGGACACTAATTTACAACATGAAAGTAAATGATTTTTCAATTAAAAAAGGTCCTATTTTCGCAAATTTTGTTTTAGCAGATGAGATTAACAGAGCACCTGCAAAAGTGCAATCGGCTTTATTAGAAGCTATGCAGGAAAAACAGGTAACTATTGGCGATGAAACGTTTGTTTTAGATAAGCCATTTTTAGTAATGGCGACCCAGAATCCTGTAGAGCAAGAAGGAACCTATCCTTTACCAGAAGCGCAGGTTGACCGTTTTATGTTAAAAACCGTAATAGATTATCCAAAAATAGACGAAGAGCAATTAATAATGCGTGCTAACATGAAAGGTGCATGGGAAACTGTGAAATCTGTAGTTTCAACAGCTCAAATTCTAAATGCCCAAAAGGCAGTTAGAGAAGTGTATATGGATGAGAAAATTGAAAAATACATTTTGGATATCATTTTTGCTACGCGTTATCCAGAAAAATATAGACTTCCGGCTTTAAAACCATTAATTTCCTTCGGAGCATCGCCTCGTGGAAGTATCAATTTAGCAACAGCAGCAAAATGTTATGCATTTATTAAGCGTCGTGGATATGTAATCCCTGAAGATGTGCGTGCCGTAGTTTATGATGTGTTAAGACACAGAATTGGTATTACCTATGAAGCAGAAGCTGAAAATGTAACTTCAGAAGATATCATCAACAAAATTGTAAACGAGATTGAAGTACCTTAAAATTGACAATTGATAATTGACAGTTGATTATTAAATAAAACTAATCAATAAAAAATATTCAATAGACAATTGAAAAATGGATACTAAAGAATTACTAAAAAAAGTTCGTAAAATTGAGATCAAGACACGCCGTTTGTCTGATCATATTTTTGGAGGTGAATACCATTCTACTTTCAAAGGGCGTGGTATGACTTTTAGTGAAGTGCGACAGTATCAATTTGGCGATGATGTTAGAAATATAGATTGGAATGTAACGGCACGTTATAACGAACCTTTTGTTAAGGTTTTTGAAGAAGAACGCGAGCTTACCATGATGCTTATGGTAGATGTTTCTGGTTCCGAGATGTTTGGAACATCACAGCAATTTAAAAATGAAGTAGTAACAGAAATAGCCGCAACTTTAGCCTTTTCGGCTACTCAAAACAACGATAAAATTGGTCTTATTTTATTTTCAGACCAAGTGGAATTATACATTCCTCCTAAAAAAGGACGTTCTCATGTATTGCGTATTATTCGTGAACTTATTGAGTTTAAACCAGAAAGTAAAAACACCAATTTAGCCGAAGCTTTAAAATTCATGCAAAACGTTATGAAGAAAAAAGCGATTGTTTTTGTACTGTCAGATTTTATTGCCGATGACTATCGCCAAACCATGAAAATCGTTTCAGGAAAGCACGATGTTACTGGCATCAGGATTTATGATAAGCATGAAGAGGAAATCCCAAATTTAGGAATGGTACAAATGCAAGATGAAGAAACTGGCGAGCTTATGTTGGTGAATACGTCATCAAAAAAAGTACGACTTAATTATGGTAAATTTTATCATCAAAAAGTAGAATATTTTAGAGAGAGTTTTACCAAATCAGGAGCAGGAACTATTGATTGTCGGGTAGATGAGAGTTACGTTAAAAAACTTTTAGGATATTTCAAAAGACGAGGATAAAGAGATTAACCATTTATGAATAGCACATTACGATATATGAATAGAATATGCTCCATCTTCGGATTACCGTCTTTGGTCATATATTCTATTTTCTTTTTTCTATGTTATTTTTCAGCTTCAGCACAAGTAACTTCTTCTATTGATTCTACATTAATAAAAATTGGAGAACAAATTACGTATCATATTCAGGTAGAAACAGACACGACAGATTTAGTGGTTTTTCCAGAAGGCCAAACTTTCATACCTCTTGAAATGATTGAGTCTTATGATATTGACACACTAAAGAAAAAAGACAAATACAACCTAATAAAAAAATACGGATTAACTCAGTTTGATTCTGGAGCTTACACCATTCCAAGACAAAAAATAATTATTGGCGACAAAACTTTTTTCACAGACTCACTTAAAGTTGAAGTTAATAATGTTGAGGTTGATACCACTCAAGGTCTTTACGATATTAAACCGATAATTGCGGTTAATAAAAAAGGAAGTAATTGGTGGAAATATGTATTGCTTACGCTCCTTATTCTGGGTGTTTTAGCATTTTTATTGTTCTGGTTTATTTGGCGCAAAAAACCATTAACTGAAGACCAAAAAATAGCCCTTTTACCACCATACGATAGAGCGAAATTAGCCTTGAAAAAATTAGACGAAAGCTCATATTTAGAAAATCAAAATTTAAAAGATTATTATTCGGAGTTAACGTTCATAATAAGGAATTATCTTGATGAAAAAGTATATGATAAAGCTTTAGAAAGCACAACAGATGAACTAATATCTAGACTAAATTTACTTAAAGAAGCCAATCAAGTTGATTTGAGTAATGAGGATATAAAAAATCTTGAAAGCATTTTAAAACGTGCCGATTTAGTAAAATTCGCAAAATCTGCTCCAGATGTTGAATTGGCTAAAATGGATAGAGAAACTATCGATGTTG
This sequence comes from Algibacter luteus, assembly GCF_900141715.1. Taxonomy (GTDB): domain Bacteria; phylum Bacteroidota; class Bacteroidia; order Flavobacteriales; family Flavobacteriaceae; genus Arenitalea; species Arenitalea lutea. The sequence goes on from NZ_FQYK01000003.1 coordinate 358,022, forward strand.
AGATTGACCATGTAAAAGAAGCATTGCCAGAACCAACCGAAGAAGAAAAGCTTCTTGATGAAAAATACAGAGAAGAACAAGAACGAAAAAAGAAACGTAAAAAGATTTGGTTAACTGTAGGGATTAGCATCTTTTTATTACTCGCTACACTAACAGCATTATCTGTAAAATATGGTTTTGATTTTGTAAAAGACACCATTATTGGTCATGATAGTAAGGAGCTTTTAGAAGGCGATTGGGTTCGAAGCGAATACGGATTTCCGCCGATTACCATTTCAACTCCAAAAGTTTTAAAACGAATGGATGCTGGTTTATCTGAAGAATTAGCTGCACAAGTTGATATTACGTTATTTGGATACGGTACGTTAATCGACAAGTTTAATGTTGTTGTAGCCACATCGAAATACAAAAATTTAGGTGATAACAAAATCGATTTAGAGCAAGTTATTGATGGGAATTTAAAAACTTACGAAGCCGCAGGAGCACAAAATATTATTACTAAAAGAGATAAGTTTGTTACGCCAAATGGAGCCGAAGGGTTAAAAGTATACGGTTCGCTTCAAATGCCGGCATATCCAGGTTCTGAGAGTTTAGAAAATGGCAAATATGTCATATTGGCTTTTAACGCAGAAAATGTGGTACAGCAAGTGTCCTTATCTTGGAAAGAAAATGATACTTACGCAGACCAGATGGTGGAACGTATTTTAAATTCAGTTGAACTTAAACCAGCAGAAGAGTAATGTTTGAAGGGATTGAATTTGTAAATAAAGAGATGTTTTGGTTGCTATTGGCGTTTCCTCTGGCTATACTTTGGTATTTGTTAAAGCATAACAAACAAACGGCAGAGTTAAAAATTTCAAGTTTAAAAGGTTTTAAAATCACAAATTCTTGGTTGCCAAAACTCAGGCATTTATTATTTGTATTACGTCTAATAGCATTAGCGTTACTAATAACTGCACTTGCAAGACCTCAGTCTGTTGATGTTTCAACCAAAACTAAAACTACGCGAGGTATTGATATTGTAATGGCTATAGATGTTTCGGCGAGTATGTTGGCTAAAGATTTATCACCAAACAGATTAGAGGCCTTAAAAAAGGTGGCTGCAGAATTTATTAAAGGAAGACCTAACGACAGAATTGGTTTAGTAGAATACGCAGGCGAGAGTTATACAAAAACGCCAATTACTAGCGATAAAGCCATAGTGCTACGCTCATTAAAAAGTATAAAATATAACACCATTATTGAAGGAGGTACCGCTATTGGTATGGGTTTAGCAACTTCAGTAAATAGGTTGAAGGATAGTAAAGCAACAAGCAAGGTCATTATTTTATTAACCGATGGTGTCAATAATTCTGGATTTATAGACCCTAAAATAGCTAGTGAATTGGCTGTAGAATATGGCATAAAAACATACACCATTGGGCTTGGAACTAATGGTATGGCATTGTCGCCAGTGGCTATTTTACCAAACGGTAATTTTCAATACGGTCGAATTCAAGTGGAAATAGATGAAGAGTTACTAAAAGAAATTGCTGAAGTTACCGGCGGAAAGTATTTTAGAGCTACCGATAACAAGAAGCTTGAAGAGATTTATGATGAAATAAACAAACTTGAAAAAACAGAAATTGAAGAATTTAAATATTACAATTACGAAGAAAAGTATAGACCATTAGTCATTCTAGCAGGATTGTTCTTGCTTATGGAATTACTATTGCGTTATACAATTTTTAGAAGTTTTATATAAAATAAAAGAAGAAGAGTGTTTCAACTTGAAGAAAAAATATGGTTTTGGGGATTAGCAATTATTCCAATAATTCTGCTCCTCTTTTTGGCGCTCCATTTTTGGCGATATAAAACGCAGAAAAAGTTTGCAGAAGCCTCTTTGTTAAAAAGATTGAGCCCTAATAGATCGGTATTTAAATCTGTTTTAAAAGCGCTGGTTTTAAGCTTAGCTTTTCTTTGTTTAATAATTGCGTTAGTAAACCCTAAAATTGGCACAAAACTAGAAACGGTAAAACGAGAAGGTGTCGATATTGTTTTTGCTGTCGATGTTTCCAAAAGTATGTTGGCAGAAGATATTGCACCAAATCGATTGGAAAAATCGAAGCAATTAGTCACTCAAATCATTAATAATTTAGCAAGTGACCGCGTTGGCATTATTGCTTACGCAGGAAAAGCTTTTCCGCAATTACCAATTACAACAGATTATGCTTCGGCTAAAATGTTTTTACAAAGCATGAATACCGATATGTTGTCTTCACAAGGAACTGCCATTGATGAAGCCATAAAATTGGCAAGAACTTATTTTGATGATGAAGAGCAAACCAATCGGGTATTAATTATCATTTCTGATGGTGAAGACCATAGCGAAGTGGCTGCAACTGTTGCCGAAGAAGCTAGTGAAGAAGGTATTAGAATTTTCACAATTGGAGTTGGCGATGTTAAAGGCGGACCAATTCCAGAAAAACGAAATGGTATAGTTTTAAACTATAAAAAAGATAACCAAGGCGAAACGGTTATTACAAAATTAAACGAAGAAACACTACAAAATATAGCCGCTGAAGCCAACGGCGCTTATATTAATGGTAAAAATACGAACGATGTTGTTGAGAATATTCGTGAAATTTTAAATGCCATGGATAAAACTGAATTTGAAGCCAAAGAATTTGCCGATTTTAAAGATCAATTTCAATGGTTTTTAGGTTTCGGAATTTTCTTGTTATTAATTGATGTGTTCTTATTAGAAAGAAAAACAGCATGGTTAAAGAAGTTAAATTTATTTAATGAAAATCTTTAGAAAAATGAAACTCTATTGAAACACAGGCTAGCGGTGAGCAGTCAAGAGATTAATTTATAATTTTTTTAACGAACAAAACAACTAAGGTTTTATAAATTAGAAATAAAAAATGATTCGAAACATAGTACTTTTATTATTAGTGATACCTTTTATTTCTTTCGCTCAGGAAGTAAGTAAAGAACAACTTATGGCTGCAAAAACAGCTAATAATTTTGTTTATGAAGGCAACGAATTATTAGAAGATGAAGATTTCGTTTCAGCAGAAATGGCCTACCGTAAAGCCATTGCTAAACAATATTCAACCGAAGCCGGAGCTTACAACTTAGGGACATCTTATATTAAAAGTGGCAATTTTGACGAAGCATTATACCGTCTAGAACAAGCCACAAAAATTGCAAATTCTAAATCAGAAAAACACAAAGCCTTTCATAATATTGGTAATCTTTTAATGGAAAATAAAAAGTGTATGGAAGCTGTTGAAGCCTATAAAAATGCACTAAGAAATAATCCTGCCGATGATGAAACACGATACAATTTAGGTGTTGCTAAAAAATGCGCTGAACAACAACAGGATCAAGACGACCAGAATAAGGACGACAAAAAAGATCAAGAAAAGAAAGACGACAATAAAGAAAATCAAGATAAAGAGAATCAAGAAAATAAAGACCAAGAGGGCGATAATAAAGACGATAAAAAGGAAGAAGGCGACGAAGATAAAAAGGAAGGTGAAGACGAAAAAGATGATGAAGGGAAGCCTAAGGATGAAGAAAAAGATAAAGGTAAAGGTGATGAAGACAAGAAAAAGGAACAGCCAAAGCCGCAACCTGGTCAGTTGTCTCCGCAGCAAATAAAAAACTTGTTAGAAGCTATGAATAATCAGGAACAAAAAGTTCAGGAAAAAATGAATGCTGAAAAACAAAAAGGTGTTAAAATAAAAACTGAAAAAGACTGGTAAATAAACCTTGAAGATAGATTCCGTATTGTCATGCTAACCGCAGTCAAAGCATTTCGATTTAATAATAATGATAATTAAAAAATACATATACATATTAGTAATACTCGTTTCAGCTTCTGCTTGGGCGCAAGTCAATTTTGATGCTAAAGTGAGCAAAAACAAACTTGGTGTTAATGAGCGTCTGCGTATTGATTTTGAAATGAATCAAGATGGAGATAATTTTGTGCCGCCAGATTTTGTTGGTTTTACGGTAGTTGGTGGGCCAAATCAATCAGTAAGTAATTCTTGGATTAACGGAAAACGATCGTTTAAAAAAACCTATACATATTTTTTAGCACCTAAAAAGCGTGGTGAATTTACAATTTCGCAGGCTACTATTAGTATAGAGGGAGAAACTTATAAAACGACACCTATAAAAATTCAAGTTACTGCTGCGGTAGATATTCCGAAAGACCCGAACGATCCAACTTATTTGGCTTCAGAAAACATTCATCTGGTTGCAGAAATTTCAAAAACAAACCCGTATTTAAACGAAGCCATTACGGTTGTTTATAAGCTTTATGTATCGCCTAAAATTGCAGTTGATAACTGGAATGAATTGGACACGCCTAGATATAACGACTTTTGGAGTCAGAATATAAATACTCAAGGTCAAAAAGTTCAAAATGGAATATACAATGGTGAAGATTATCGCTATTTAGTTTTAAGAAAAACCGTTTTATATCCGCAGAAAACAGGAAAACTTAATATTGAGCCATTAACATTAGATATTTCAATGCGTGTACCATCAAACCGTCGAGATATCTTTGGAAGTCTATTAATGACTCGAATTAACAGAACGGTTTCAGCCGGAAATAAAACCATAAATGTAAAAGCTTTGCCTGAAAAAGGAAAACCTGTAGATTTTACTGGTGCTGTTGGTGATTTCGACTTAAATGTCACAGCCTCTAAAACAGAATTGGATGCTACTGAATCACTTCAAGTTAAGGTAAATGTTGAAGGTAATGGAAATTTAAAATTATTTAAACTTCCTAAAATTTCGCTTCCAAGTTCTTTAGAGGTTTATGAACCCGAACATAGTGAAAACGTAAAAACAAATTTAGCCGGCATGCAAGGTAGTATTACGGATAGTTATACGGTAGTGCCACAGTTTAAAGGTAAATATCCAATTCCAAGCATTTCATTTTCATATTTTGATTTAAAAACAGAATCTTACAAAAGGCTGTCTTCCAACGAAATTGTAATTAATGTTTTAAATGGACCTTCTAATAACGCGTCTTCAAATGAAAGTGCTGTAACTGCTAATAACAAACAAGCGGTCGTTTTAAATAGCGATCAGTTTGCTTTTATAAAAACCAAGACGAATTTTGTGGATGCGAAAACAGAATATTTTTTCAAAACCAAACTGTTTTGGAGTTTATTATTGGTGCCTTTTTTAGCAATTCCGTTGGCTATTTTTATTCGCAAAAAGAAAGTAGCGAGAGATGCCGATGTTTATGGAAACCGTATTAGAAAAGCTGATAGATTAGCACGCAAATACTTAAGTAATGCTAAGAAATCTTTAGGCCAAAAAGAAGCATTTTACATTGCTTTAGAAAAGGCTTTACACAACTATTTAAAGGCTAAACTACACATTGAAACTAGCGATTTAAGTAAAGATAAAATTAATAATTTGTTAGATGGTAAGGGTGTTGAAGCAAGTGTCATTAAAGATTTTGAAAGCATTTTAGAACGTTGTGAGTTGGCACGTTATACACCTATAGATATTGTAACCATGCAAGAAGATTATGAGAAGGCAGCAAAAACAATTTCTTTAATAGATAAACAAGCACGTTAACATGAAACGAATATTATATATACTATCTTTTTTGTTATGTTTAAGTGTTTTTGCACAAAATCAAGCTCAGTTTGATAAGGCAAATGCGTTGTATAATGATGGTAAATATGCTGAAGCCATCGATAATTACATGGCTATTCTTGAAACCGGAAAGCATTCTTCAGATTTGTATTTCAATTTAGCAAATGCCCATTATAAACTTAATAATATAGCTCCGAGTATCTATTATTATGAAAAAGCATTATTGCTAAATCCGAATGATACTGATATCGAGAATAATATAGCCTTTGCAAAAAATATGACTATTGATGCCATAGATGTTGTTCCTGATGCAGGTTTTTCAAAATTGTTAAATACAACGACAAATAAAATGACTTTTGATAATTGGTCTAAACTCTCTGTAGCTTTAGTATTTGTATTCGTCATGTTGTTTTTGGTATATTATTTTGCTTATTCAACTTTAAAAAAGAGGCTCGCATTTATTGGGAGTATTTCTGCATTAATACTAATGTTTATAACATTGGCGTTTGCGTTTCATAAGTATAATCTTGATAAAATAGATAATCCTGCAATTATTTTTGCTCAAGAAAGTAAAGTAAGAAGTAACCCAAATTCCAGAAGCGAAGAATCGTTTAGGTTACATGAAGGCACTAAAGTCCAGGTCGTTGAAGCTTATAATGACTGGAATAAAATTAAACTTTCAGACGGCAAAACAGGCTGGATAATTTCTAAAGACTTAAAACTGTTGAAGGATTTTTAAAAATAATTTAACAATATTATCAGAATCATGTATTATATTTGTGGTTTCAATTTTTAATTTATGATTAAAAACATTATTGCAATTTTCTTTTCTGTAATTCTTTTGGCGCTTATAGCGGCACCTGCTATTATTATTGCAATAGACGATTCAGTAGATACTTCTATAATTTACAGTGTTTCAGAAGAAGAAGAAACTACAAAAATTAAATTACAATCTCCACAAGACCTTTTTGATTCAGAGCGTTTGTTTGAGTTTAATAATTTAGAAACCATTGTGTATTTCTTCAAAAAATACCCCAAACCTCATTTAAATTTAATTTCCCCGCCCCCCGAGTTTCACATATAATAATTTCAGATTTATAGACCATTTAGGTCTTAATTAATTATTTACTTACAGCTTTTGGTATGAAAAATTCCCAAGAGCAATAATTTATTATAATATGTTTAAAACTATTAAGAATGACTTGCCAGCGAGTATAGTCGTATTTTTTGTTGCATTACCATTATGTTTAGGTATTGCATTAGCTAGTGGAGCTCCACTTTTTTCAGGGTTAATTGCAGGTATTATTGGCGGAATTATTGTTGGATCATTAAGTGGTTCTAAAATAGGAGTTAGTGGTCCTGCTGCAGGTTTAGCGGCTATTGTATTGGCAGCAATTGCTACATTAGGTAGCTATGAGAATTTTTTAGTTGCCGTTGTTTTAGGTGGAATAATCCAAATAATATTTGGAATTTTAAAAGCGGGAGTTATTGGATATTATTTCCCATCATCAGTTATTAAAGGAATGCTAACCGGTATTGGGATTATCATTATTTTAAAACAGATACCTCATTTTTTAGGGTATGATTCTGATCCTGAAGGGGACTTTGCATTTATTCAAGTTGATGGAGAAAATACATTCTCTGAAATAATCAACACCATTAATCACATCCAACTTGGATCGGCTATTATAGGTATAATTAGTTTAGCAATCTTATTGCTTTGGGATAAGGTATTATCTAAAAAAGGAAAAATATTTCAGTTAGTACAAGGGCCATTGGTTGCTGTGGTAGTTGGTATTATTTTTTACGCATTAACGCAATCGCACGAAACGCTTTCAATTGCTCAATCGCATTTGGTAAGTGTACCTGTTCCTGAAGATACTGCATCTTTTTTAGGTCAGTTTAGTTTTCCTAATTTCTCGGTGATAACAAACCCAGATGTTTGGATAATCGCTTTTACCATTGCACTTGTGGCAAGTTTAGAAACCTTGTTATGTGTTGAAGCGACTGATAAGTTAGACCCGCATAAAAACGTAACCCCAACCAATAGAGAGTTATTAGCTCAAGGTACTGGAAACATTATTTCTGGTATGATTGGCGGGTTGCCAATAACTCAGGTTATTGTTAGAAGTTCGGCGAATATACAATCTGGTGGGCGTAGTAAAGCCTCTGCCATTATACATGGTTTTTTCCTGTTAACTTCTATCATATTAATCCCTAGATTGCTAAATATGATACCGCTTTCGGTTTTAGCGGCTATATTATTAATTGTTGGTTATAAGCTTGCAAAACCTGCATTATTTAAAAAAATGTATAATTTAGGATGGAAGCAATCCATTCCATTTAACGTCACTGTTCTAGGAATTGTGTTTATTGATTTACTTTACGGTATCGGTCTTGGATTAGCAGTTGGAATTGTTGTAATACTTTTAAAAAGTTATCAAAACTCTCACTTCTTGCATATTGAAGACAAAAGTAACGGCAAACACAGAATTAAAATGACGCTTGCAGAAGAAGTAACATTTTTTAATAAAGGTGCTATTTTAAAAGAGTTAGACAGCTTACCTAGAGATACTTATTTAGAGTTAAATCTATTAAATACGAGATACTTGGATAATGATATCATTGAGATTCTTGAAGATTTTCTTTTTAAAGCTAAAGAGCGAAATATTGATATAAAGCTAGTATCTAAACGTGGTGTTGAAGAAAACCCAGAAAGCTTCATCAGATTCTTCAATGAAAGACCAAAATCAAGTTTAAGTTTAAGCTAAAAAAATTAAAATGAAAAATAAATATAAAATATTAGTGCTTTCAGATGTCAATAATTATACAGAAATCATTCTGAAAAACGCGGTAAGTCTTGCTAAAATGATAGATGGGGAAATCGAGTTATTATGCATCAAAAAACCAGCAGAAATTGTAAAAGAAGATAACCAGTTATCGGCAATGCGAACAATTAATCAAAAACACTTCGCGGTAGATAAAAAAATACAAAAATTGGTAAATTCTTTTTCTAAAGATTATAACATAAATATCAATTATACACTATCTTATGGAAATGTAAAACAAGAGATTAATAAGCATATAAAGAAACACCAGCCTGATGTAGTTGTATTAGGAAAAAGAAAATCTAAATTATTAAAGTTAGTTGGAGATAAGATTACAAAGCATGTTCTGAAAAAACATAAAGGTGCTGTAATGTTGTCTTCATTAGAAAATATTTTAGAGCCTGAGAACAACATTGCATTAGGCATGCTAAACGAAATGGAAGATTCTTTAGAGTTTGCAAAACGTTTAACACAAAAAACTCAGAAGCCAATAAAATCATTTAAATTGGTAAATAAAATAGAGACTGAAAATCATTCGATAAATAATAATAAAGACACTGTTGAGTATGTTTTTGAAGAAAATGAAAATGTAATCAGTAACCTTTCAAATTATCTATTAAAAAGTAATATCAACTTATTATTTGTGAATAGAGAAAAAATAAATAACAAGTGTGAAAAGCATCTTATAAAATCGGGAGACGATAAAGTAGATGTTTCATTACTCTTAACAGCATAATATATTTCAATAATTTAAAAACATTAATTAAAAACAAATAATTCATTATGAAAGCACATACTAGAGAAACACAAGCCACCATGACTCCCGAGAAGTCAATTCGATTTTTAAAAGAAGGGAATTTAAGATTCCAACAAAACCTAAAGGCTAACAGAAATCTATTAGAGCAAGTAAATGATACTAGCGATGGGCAATTTCCTTTTGCTACCATTTTAAGTTGTATAGATTCTAGAGTATCTGCAGAATTGGTATTCGACCAAGGTTTAGGCGATATTTTCAGTGTTCGTATTGCGGGTAACTTTGTAAACGAGGATATTTTAGGAAGCATGGAATTTGCTTGTAAATTGGCGGGCACAAAGCTTATTGTTGTATTAGGGCATACTGCTTGTGGCGCAGTAAAAGGTGCTTGCGACGATGCGAAATTAGGAAACCTTACTAAGCTAATCGAAAAAATAACACCAGCGGTAAAAGCAACGCCAGAACCTAAAGACGCAAGTTTAAGAAACTCTAAGAATTTAGATTTCGTAGATTCTGTTGCAAAAAAGAATGTAGAATTAACTATTGAAAGAATACATCAAGAAAGTCCTGTGCTATCAGAGATGGAAAAAAATGGCGAGATAAAAATTATAGGTGCTATGTATGATATTAATACAGGAGCCGTTGATTTTTACGAATAGCATTTAAATGGTAAACTATATTCTAAACATTAAAGTAAATCTGGTGGCATTAACTATGGTGTTGATGCTGCCAATTTATGCCCAATCTCAAGATAGTAATTTTGGTAATTGGCTTATTTATATTGGTAACAAAAAATTAAACAATAATTGGAATCTACACCACGAAGTTCAATATAGAAATTATAATGCCATTGGCGACTTAGAACAACTGCTTCTAAGAACAGGTTTAGGTTATACGTTCAACAATAGTAAAAACAATCTTTTACTGGGTTACGGTTATATACTTTCTGAAAACTATTTAGGCAATACAGATGAAAAAATTTCGGTAAACGAACACCGTATATTCCAACAATTTATTACAAAACAAAATTTTAATAAGTTTTCACTACAACACCGATATCGATTTGAACAACGATTTGTAGAATCGGATTTTAAAATGAGATGGCGTTATTTTTTAGGGCTAAATGTACCTTTTTGTGTAAGTGAAGATCAAACCAGTAAATTGTACTTCTCAGCGTATAATGAAATATTTTTGAATACCAAATCATCAGTTTTCGACAGAAACAGGTTATATGGTGGCATAGGCTATAACATCAACAAAAACATAAGAGTTGAAGCTGGATATATGAATCAGTTTTTTGAAACCAGTAGTCGAGATCAGTTTAATATCTTAACCTTTGTAAACTTCTAGAAAAGAAGAATGACAGAATTAAAAAGCTAATACTTTGGTAATAGCTTTTTTTTTGCCTCAATAACAATTAACTTAGAAAATTAATATTAAATTTCAGTAATGAAATGCGTTATATCAATCGAGTTTGGAAGAATGGTAAGGTTGTGAACGAAAATATTTCACTTAATAAAACACTAAAATTTATCAAATGAAAAATTTATTCTCGAATATAAAAGGCGATGCTTTTGGTGGAATTACAGCTGGTATTGTTGCATTACCGTTGGCATTAGCATTTGGTGTATCATCTGGGTTAGGTCCAACTGCAGGGCTCTATGGAGCCATTTTTATAAGTTTCTTTGCTGCGCTTTTTGGTGGTACAGCTACTCAAATTTCTGGTCCTACTGCACCAATGACTGCTGTAAGTATGGTGGTAATTGCTGGAATTATAGCCGTGAATGATGGCGATGTTACAAAAGCGTTACCAGTAATTTTAACGGTATTCTTATTAGCAGGACTCATGCAAATAGGTTTAGGGATATTAGGTCTGGGAAAATATATTAGATACATACCTTACCCCGTAGTTTCTGGATTTATGACAGCAATAGGTGTTATTATTTTATTAACTCAAATTTTACCTTCATTAGGTTATTACCCTAAAGAAGATGAGGTCTTTGTAGAAACTTTTAAACCGCAAGCAGAAGAAGTTATTCTTGAGAATATTTTGAAAGAAGAAGCAGGCGAAGGCATTTTAGTTTTAGAAAATTTTAAAGAGACTATTGATAGAGCTGAAAAAATAACGCAAGCAGATATTTTGAAAGAATCCCAAACTCTGGCGGCAAAGGAAGCTTCAGGCGCATTAGGTGCTATCAAGGCACTTCCAAGAGCGTTACAACACATTAATTGGTTAGAACTTATACTAGCATTGGGAACGATTATAATTATTTATGGGTTTAAAAGAATTACTAAAGCCGTACCCAGCACATTGGTGGCATTAATAGTCATGTCTGGAATTGCCGTTGGTTTTGGACTAGAATACAGGCCAATTGAAGAAATTCCAAGTGGGCTACCCATTCCAAATCTAGAAATATTTACCAGTTTTAAGTTAAGCAGTATAACACCTTATATTTTTACAGCTCTTACATTGGCATTATTAGGGGCTATCGACTCATTATTAACCAGTGTAGTTGCAGATAATATGACGAAAACTAAGCACAAACCAAATAAAGAATTAGTGGGTCAAGGTATTGGTAATAGTATTGCCGCTATTTTTGGCGGTATTCCAGGTGCTGGGGCAACTATTAGAACGGTGGTAAATATCACTTCTGGTGGTAAAACCAAATTATCAGGAATGATAGCAGGTGTTATGCTCTTAATTATACTTTTAGGTTTAGGACCAATTGCCTCACAAATTCCGGCGGCTGTATTAGCCGGTATTTTAATTACCGTTGGTATTGGGGTAATGGATTATAAAGGATTAAAAGCCATACCAAGTTTACCTAGAGATATAAAATTAGGGCCGTTTAAAATGAGTTCGGAAGTTTTAATTATGCTGGTCGTATTATTGCTTTCAACGTTCTGGAATCTTGTTTACGCTGTAGGAATTGGTTTGATAATAGCCTCATTAATGTTTATGAAAAAAATAGGCGATTTAACTGCTGAACGTAGTGATGTTAAACCACTAAAAGAAGAAGCTTGGGCAGATGAAAAAGGCTTTCCAACCAATTTAAAAGAAGAAGTATTCATAAAGCATATTAAAGGGCCATTATTTTTTGGTTCTACTAGTGAATTTCAGCAATTAACAGCACAAATTCCAGATACAGCAAGTACGGTTATAATTAGATTAGGCCGTATGCAATATATGGACCAATCTGGATTATATGCAATGGAAGACATGCTACAAGATTTAAATAAAAAGAATATAGAAGTCCTTTTTGTTGGGTTGCTTAGACAACCTAAATATATGATGGAACGTATTGATATTATTCCAGATTTAATTCCTTATGAACATATTTTCGATTCTTTTAAGGAATGTATCGCTTGGGTAAAAGCAAATGTAAAAGACGTGTATTAAACATAAGGAAATTTATCATTTAGACTAACAGAAGACCACTCGAAAAGAGTGGTTTTTTTATGCTTCAGTTTCAGGGTTTTCAGCTTCTTCTTTTGGCGTCAATAAATCCGGAAATATCATCGGAAATACGGATTTTACAGGTTCGTAAAAAGCAGAATCCCTCTTCGTATCTTCATCTAAAAAAGGGATTGTATTATTCAGTTTGTCAAATATATTTAAAACCACACTTAAAATTAAAGCAATTTTTAATGCACCAAAAACACCACCAGCCAATTTATTTATAATGCCTAAAGCAGCAAAGTCTGCTAATTTAGTTAACGCTTTACCCGCAAGACCAATCGCTAAAACAATAACAACAAACGTAATAGCAAAAGCGGTAATATTCACGGTTTTGTCAGACCAATCGGTTTTGTTTTGTAAAAATTCGGCAGCAAAATTACTAAAATGTATGGCGCCGTAAACTCCTGCTAATAGAGCCACTAACGAGGCAACTTCAACAAAAAGCCCTTTCATAAAACCTCTTACTAAACCAAATAAAACTAATGCACCTAAAACAATGTCTATAACTCCCATAATTAATTACAATTTCAACAAATATAAAATAATAGTCACAATATGGTTTATTAACTTTGCAACCTATTAAATATTATGGCAAGAGACAAACAATTAAAAGAACGCTGGGAGCTTTTGGTAAAAAAACTATCCAACCAATTTGCAGATGGAGAAACTCTCGATCTCGATGCCATTATTTATTTAATCGGTGTACAAGAATTAGGACAGTTAAACCGAACTTTTAAAAAAGACCAAAAGCTAGACCTCATGCACATTGCCATTTGCAAGTTGTTAATGCCGTACGGTTATTACGAACTCGATTTTGTAGATAACGATGGCTGGCCACATTATAAAACCTTAGAGGCCTTACCACATTTAAAAGCGGGCGAGCAAAGTGTATTAATGAAAGAGGCTATTGTAAGCTACTTTCTAGAAACCGAGTATATCATTTAAAGTAATTTGGGCGTTACCACAAGGGTCGGGCTTTTCATTCCAATCTTTTTAATCGTGCCTCATAAAAAGGATTTCCTTTTCAATCCCTAACGCAGTTCACGTAAAAAATAGTAAATTTGCCATCATTTTGTAAAAGGTCATGATAGATAAGATAAACCAACTCATAGCAGAAGCCGAAGCATTTAAAGCCCAATCCAAAGAAGAGGTAGAAGCGTTTCGTATAAAATACTTAGGTAAAAAAGGATTACTTAATGAGTTTTTTGCAGAGTTTAAAAATGTGGCAAACGACCAGAAAAAGGAATTTGGTCAAACCATTAATAAACTTAAAAAAACTGCCGAAGATAAAGTTAACGCTTTAAAAGAAGAGCTGGAGAGTAAAGAAGAAGTAATAGGTGTTTACGGCGATTTATCGCGCCCAGGAGAGCCTATTCAAATAGGAGCGCGTCACCCAATTTCAATTGTAAAAAATCAAATAATAGATATCTTTTCTCGCATAGGTTTTAATGTAAGCGAGGGTCCAGAAATAGAAGACGATTGGCATAACTTTACAGCCTTAAACCTTCCGGAGTATCATCCAGCGCGCGATATGCAGGATACCTTTTTTATTCAAACCAATCCAGATATTTTATTACGTACTCACACCAGTTCTGTGCAAGTGCGTTATATGGAAAATAATAAACCACCAATAAGAACCATATCTCCAGGTCGAGTTTACAGAAACGAAGCCATATCAGCACGATCACACTGTTTTTTCCATCAGGTAGAAGGTTTGTATATTGATAAAGACGTGAGTTTTGCAGATTTAAAACAAACGCTTCAACACTTTACCACCGAAATGTTTGGTAAAAGTAAAATTCGTTTGCGTCCGTCTTATTTCCCGTTTACAGAACCAAGTGCAGAAGTAGATGTGTATTGGGGCTTAGAAACCGAAATAGATTACCGCATTACAAAAGGAACAGGATGGTTAGAAATTATGGGATGTGGTATGGTAGACCCTAATGTTTTAGAAAACTGTGGCATAGACTCTAAAGAATACACAGGTTTTGCCTTTGGTATGGGTATAGACCGAATTGCTATGTTATTACATCAAATAGGTGATATTCGCTTGTTAAGTGAAAATGATGTACGTTTTTTAGAGCAATTTAAAAGCGCTCTTTAGATTGAAAAAAGACATCCATATACCAAAAGTTGAGGACGTTTATATAGCGGTGGTTAATGAGTATAATGACGTTTATAAAACTCAAGATTGGAACGCATACATAATTAATGATAAGAATGTAGACTTAGATATGATTCTTATTGTTACCAGCGGTTATTCTGAAAATAAAACCACTTCTGTTTTTAGAAAGAAATTAGACACTCTGCCTAAAAAAAGTTATGCCAAAATAGAGCTGATGCAAGAAGAGCTTTTTGCGTTAAATAACACATTTAAAGTGTCTTTTTTTGAAGGAAACACCATGTTTGATAAAACATACACGTTTAGAAAAAATACGATTAATTTAAAAGCATTACAATCAGTGCCTTTGATGGATGCAAAAGGAGTTTTGGTAAAATAGACTTTGGCAGGATGGCCCGCGTTAGGGATTGAGCAATTGTTGGAGCTCCTCGCAGAGAGCGACTTGCGAAAGCCCGACCCTTTTAGGGTAACCTGCCTGCCGGCAGGCAGGCGCCCAAATTTTTCTAATCTAACTTTTCGGTCAATTTTTTAAACACTTTTTTAGGATCTTTATTTTCGTATAAAATCTCATAAACTGCGTTTATAATTGGAATTTGTGCTTTTTTTGCATTTTTTTCATGCAGTAAATGGGCACTTTTGGTGGCATAATACCCTTCGGCAACCATACTCATTTCCATTTGGGCCGATTTTACAGTGTAACCTTTACCAATCATGTTGCCAAACATACGGTTTCGAGAAAATACCGAGTAACCTGTTACCAATAAATCGCCCAAATAAGCCGAATTATTGATGTTGCGTTTCATTTTATGGCGTTTTTTAATGAAGCGTTTCATTTCGCGAATAGAATTACTCATTAATACGCTTTGGAAGTTATCGCCATAACCTAAACCGTGTGCTATTCCTGCTGCTATGGCGTAAATGTTTTTAAGCATTACGGCGTATTCTATTCCTATAATATCGTCGCTTATTTTAGTTTTTATATAATCGCTAGACAGATTCTTAGCAATTTGTTTTGCTTTATCTTGATCTGAGCATGAAATAGTTAAATAAGATAAACGCTCTAAGGCAACCTCTTCTGCATGACAAGGACCAGCAATAACTGCAATGTTATCAAAAGGAATGTTATAGGCTTCATGAAAATGCTCACCTACTAAAAGCCCTGTTTCAGGCATTATACCTTTTACGGCAGAAACTATAATTTTATTTGATATATCTACTGTTAGTTTTTCCAATTCACTGTGCATAAATGCCGAAGGAATTGCAAAAATTAAAACATCGGCATAAGTAGCAATTTCATTAATATCGTTACTTAGTTTAAGTTGCTCTAAGTGAAATTCTACAGAACTTAAATAATTAGGATTGTGCTGCTCTCTTAACAAATGCTCTTTGGTATAAACACTACGCATATACCAACCAATTTCATCTAAATTTTCGCAAAGCATTTTTACAATTGCTGTAGCCCAACTTCCTGCGCCAAAAACCGCATATTTTAGAGGTTTATCCATAGATTTAAATCGTTTTCTATTTCAAAAATACATAATTATTTTTCCATTTTAAGAACCGAGGTGCAAAAGAATAAATATCGGCTTCATAAGCGCAAAAACAATGGGAGTCTTGCTAAAAATGAACCACTTGAATAAGTCTTAATAATACCTCTATTTCGTTTTTGGCACGTGTTTTGAAACCTTAGTACTAAGAACCCTAAAATGATATATTATGAAAACGATAAAAATACTTTTAAGTTTTGCATTAACAGCAACCCTTTTTACTTCGTGTTATACTGAAGTCGTGGTAGATGATTTTGCTTATGTTGATGAACCTACAATTTCTTTAAATCAATTATTACGCTCGCACGAGCTTTGGTATGTTGATATTAACAGCACACTTGGTTATGGAGAAACCCCGTTTTTACAAAAAGCATTTACGGTGTCATTTATTAATGGTGTTGTGTATGCTAATAACAATATTGCAGGATTAGGTGCTAATGGTGATGGCTTTGGGATTGATGTTGGTGAGTATAACGCTTATGAAAACATTTTAGATGTGTATCATGATATTGATGGGTTTTCAACTTTTGATGTTTATGAAATAGATTATAATACTATTGAATTGTATAATCCAAATAACGATACCTCGTACTTTTTAGATGGTTACCAAAGAAATAATTTTGATTACGATTTTGTTTTCTACGACAATATTCATTATTTCTTACAAGAATATGAAGCTTGGGAAAAAACGTATACCAGTGAATATGGTGCTATAAATGAGTTTGATAATGAAAATTATTTACAATTTTTAGCAGGCGGAAACGATTCTACATTCAGAAGCTCTCAAGATGATACCGGAATAAATGCGAACAACTTATATTGGGATTACACAGGGGTGTATGGCGTAGGAGATGTGTATGGTGATGCCTACTTAAAAACTTTAACATTAGATTATGATTATTTAGGCAATGAATATTTTGAATTGAGCGTTATAAATGACGGAAAGATTGAATTGTTTCATCCGTCATCTGAAACGGTTTATGAATTTGAAGGTAGAGGATATATTCAATATTTAAAATCTGAAAGTGGTACGAAAAAAGAAAAAGTACAATCGGATAAATTGCGTAAGCAAAGAAAAGATAAAGTAGCAAATCCTAGAGAAAATACTCGAAAGGTTTAAAAATAAAAAGTGATTATTCACTAATAATTTTGGTTGGTTATTTAGTTTAGAAACCGTTTAAAGCAACTTGCTTTAGGTGGTTTCTTTTTTTAATCTAATTTTTTTTTGTGACTAAATAGAACTTAGTGTTTCCTATAAGTAAAAGTCTATAGCGAATATTGTAAAATGGGATTATATTCATTTAATAAAAATAGTGGCGTTAAACTGATTGATTTTGACAAAACTGAAGGTGTTGCCAATGATTTAGAATTGAACGAGGCTCTCGCCAGAAAACTAGAAGCATCAATCAACGACTTATGTATACAAGTAGAAGAATTAAAGATTAATGTCGTAGAGGATATTGTTTCAGTTTCAGGGTTGGTATGTGATGTTGCTACAAAAAATAAGGTGATTTTAATAATAGGAGGAACATTTGGTATATCAACTGTTAACGACCAGATAATTGTAGAAGACCAGGAAATCTCAGCACAATTTCATACGGTTTCAAGTGCGGATAGCTTAGTTGAAAATTAATTCTAAATTTAAGTAAGACCCTGAAACAGCTAATGATTCTTGGTATGAAGAAAACTTCAAGAGGTTTATTTTATTTCAAAAGATTTTGATTGTGACCAAATAGAAATTATTGTGTCTTAAAAATATTAACCCTTAAAACAAATTATAAAAATGGGACTATTTTCATTTATAAAAAATGCCGGAGCTAAAGTTTTCGGTATTGGCAAAACTGATGCAGAAGAAACTGCGGTAGCTGTAGCTGAAGCAGCGGCAAAAGAACTAAAATTAGAAGAGGCTGCTGCGAGAAAATTGGAAGAAACAATTACAGATTTACAACTGAAAGTTGAAAATTTACACATATTTATTGATGATGACGCGGCTAAAATTGCAGGCATAGCTTATGATCAAGCAACAAGAGAAAAAGTAGTTTTAGTTGTTGGAAACTCAAATGGAATATCAACTGTAGATGACCAGATGACTGTTGAACATGAAGAGCCAGCAGCACAATTTCATACCGTGGTAAGAGGTGATACTTTAGGTAAAATTGCAAAAAAATATTATGGTAACGCGATGAAATACCCTGTTATATTCGACGCGAATAAACCAATGCTTACCCATCCAGATAAAATTTATCCTGGGCAAGTATTAAGAATCCCAACTTTAGATTAGAACATGAGAACCTAGTTAATAGCTAATTATGTTATGTTCGAAAACCAGCTTGAAAGAGTTGGTTTTTTTTTGCCTATTCTTGAATTTAATCAGGTGGATTTGCTGTTACATTTGATTTTACATGCACATCCATTTGCGGGAATGGGATAGTGATATTGTGTTCAGCAAATTTCTGACTTATCTTTCGGCGTATATCGCTTTTCACCTTACTTATTCGAAATATATTTTGACTAAAAAACAAGACCTGAAAATCTAATGAGGAATTTCCAAAATTAACTAATCGGGCTTCAGTGGATTCTCGCCCAGATATATCTGGATGTTCAAATGCGCATTCTTCCAGAATTTTTATAACCAAGTCTATATCGCAACCGTAAGCAACGCCTACATCAATTCTAAAGCGTGTTTTCATGGTTTGATGGCTCCAGTTTATAACCTTATTAGTTGTAATTAATGAATTGGGAATTATAATGGAAACATCATCGGTATTTAACGCCTTTGATGTTCGTAAACCGATAGATTGAATCTTAACAATATCCCCATCGATATCTAAAACATCATCTATTTTTATGGATTGTTCTGAAAGTAAAATGATACCTGAAATAATATCGTTAAAGGTTTGTTGTAAGCCTAACCCGATACCAACTAATAATGCTGCAGAACCAGCCAAAAGCACGGTCACTTTAACCCCAATAGTTTCGAGCATAAGCCCAATGGCAATGACCCAAATTACGTATTTAATAATTTGAAATAAGGCATAAACACTACCTCGTTGCAAATTTCTAAATCGACGTTTACGAAATAGCGCTTTTTTTATTAACCAGAGCGTTAATTTTGTAAAAAGGAAAATTAGTAAAATAACCGCAATAGTATAAACCTGAATCTTATTTTCACCTATGCTAATGAGCTCAATTTCTAAAAACTCCTTAATTGTTTCCATGTTTTATTGTATTGCTAAATAAAGTATAGCTAATATAATTTAGTTTTGATGAATTTAGTTTCGATTATCGATAAAAATTCATCTCATCTAAATATTCCCAAACGTTTTTTGGAAGCATAGGTTCTACATTTTTACGAGCTTTAATAGCTTTTCGTATAAAAGTTGATGAAAGTTCCATAATTGGCGCATCAATAGCATGAATTTTTTCGTGACCGTCAAATTGAGATGCTTCAATATTTTTGGTAATTCTTGGGTAAACGTAAATATGATGATTTTCAAGAATTACCTGATAGTTTTTCCATTTGTGGAAACTCTTTAAATTATCCTCGCCCATTATTAACGCAAACTCGTGGTCTGGATGTTTATCTTGCAAATAAGCTAAGGTGTTTACGGTGTAATTTGGCTGTGGTAAGTTAAACTCTATATCGCTTGGTTTTAGTTTCGCGTAATCTTTCGTCGCTAGATAAACCATTTCCAAACGTTGGTAATTGTCCAGAAGGCTATTTTTCTTTTTAAAAGGGTTATGTGGTGTAACTACAAACCATATTTGGTCTAAATCGCTGTATTCTGCTAAATGGTTTGCAATTACCAAATGCCCAATATGAATAGGGTTAAACGAGCCAAAATACAGTCCGATTTTCATGTTTCCGTTTTAAGAATTTATAAAAGCATCCACTTGCTGCTTTGCTTCTTCAAGGGCTTTTTCTAAATTATCATTTACAATTATGGTATCGAATAAAGGGGCGGTGGCTAATTCTGCAGAAGCTTTTGCAACACGCATATTAATTTTGTCTTCACTTTCAGTTTTACGTTTTTTCAAACGTATTTTCAATTCATCAATACTTGGTGGTTTTACAAAAATAGCTAAGGTTTCTTCAGGGAATTTTCGTTTAATTCGTAAACCTCCGGAAACATCAATATCAAAAATCACGTTTTTACCTAAAGCCCAAATACGTTCTACTTCGGTTTTTAAAGTGCCATAAAAATTGTCGCGATACACTTCTTCCCACTCTAAAAATTCATCGTTTTTTATTTTATTTTTAAAGGCTTTCGCTGTAAGAAAATAATAGTCTTTTCCTTCTATTTCGTTGCCTCGCTTTTCTCTTGAAGTTGCAGAAATTGAGAATTCTAAGTTTAATTCTTCAATACCTAATAGATGCCTGACAATAGTAGTTTTTCCAGAGCCTGATGGTGCCGAAAATACGATGAGTTTTCCTTGTTTTTTTTGTTCTTTCACTATTAATACTTATCAGTTTTATTGAATACTTACATTTAGTACTAGTATATAGATTAGAGTACATTCAATAATTGTTCCTTAATTTTTTCTAACTCATCTTTCATTTGAACCACCAATTGTTGCATTGGTGCATAATTACTTTTAGAGCCTATGGTATTTATTTCTCTTCCTATTTCTTGACTAATAAAACCTAATTTTTTTCCGTTAGAATCTTCAGAGTTTATCGATTCAGTAAAGTAATTCAAATGGTTTTTTAAACGTACTTTTTCTTCGGTAATATCAAATTTTTCAATGTAATACACGAGTTCTTGTTCAAACCTGTTTTCATCATATTTTTCTCTTAACTCATCTACGCCTTTAAGTAAACGTTCTCTAACCCCTTCAACACGTTCAGGATCCATGGCAATTACTTTTTCAAGTATTTCGTCAATGGCAACAATACGATTGTTGAAATCTTGCTCTAGCACTTTACCTTCATTTAAACGATAGCTATTTAATTCATCAATTGCGTTATTAATTTCACTTTGAATGGCTTTCCATTCGGTTTCATCAATTTCTTCTCTTACGGTATTAAGTGCATCAGGAAAGCGAACAGCCATTTTTAATAAATCCATGTCGTCACCATCAACAACTTGTCTTAATTGTTCAATGTATTGCTTTACTGCAGGGGTGTTAATTTGCGAGGACGTATCTTCAGCTGTGGCTTCAACATAAATTGAAAAATCTATTTTTCCACGTACTAATTTATCAGCAAGAATTTTTCTAATAGCTAATTCTTTTTCACGATAAATGGAAGGCATTCTAGCATTTAAATCTAAATTTTTACTATTTAAAGATTTTAACTCAATGGTTATTTTCTTTGTTGGTAATTGCAAAACAGATTTCCCATAACCTGTCATTGAATATATCATAAATGTGTGTATTAAGTTCGCAAAGGTAGTTAAAACTGTAAGAAACTTAAGTGTTTAACTGTTGCTAAAAATAACATTTTAAACTCAAAAATTGGATTTTAAAACAGGTAATTCTTTAGAATCCATTAAAAGAAGATGAATTAAAATAAAAGGCTTAAACGAATTTGTTTAAGCCTTTTGTACTCAAGGTGGGTACATAACTATGAAAACTAAGGAAAACAAAAATCAATAAAAATCAATAAAATCAATACTTTATAAGGAAAAACCTCATCTTTATTTTCTTTTAATTTCCTATATTTGTTTTTATAATCGCTACTATAGCGCTACTGAAAATAATGATGTTCTAATGGGTGTTAAATTAAAAGAGAGAATACTGGCTAAGGGTGTTAAAAGGTATTACTTAGTTATTTGGAATAATGGCAATAGAAGCTATGAATGGTTACATACAGTAGAAAAAGGAGATGATAAAAGGCAGAAGAAGAAGCTGGCAGAAAATATAAGAGCACAAAGAGCGCTAGAGATTGAAAGTGAAGGAACTAATTTTGTACCTAAACACAAAAAGAAGATAACAATTTCACAGTACTTTGATTACTATATAAAAAACTACAAACAAAAGGATATTAGAACTATTGAAGGTGCTCTCAATAAATTTCAAGAATATCTTAAAAAGCCTAAACTAGCATTTAGCAGTCTTACTAAACTTCAAATAGAGAAATTTAAGCACTATTTGGTCCATGAATCTGGATTAAATGGAGAAACACCTTATAGCTATTGGAGAAGGTTTAAAAAGGTTTTAATTCATGCTGAAAAGGAAGGTTATATAAGTGAATCAGTATATAAACACATAAGGTGGGAATCCAAAAATAAAAAGGCTGAAACTACTCTCACAAAACAAGTTTTAACAGAAGAAGAAATTACCAAATTAAAAGATACTAGATGTGGCAATAATGAAGTAAAAAGGGCTTTCTTATTTGCTTGTTACACTGGTTTAGGTTATGCTGAATTCAAAAAGCTTACATGGAAAAATATTGTAAATAAAAAATTAATCATTGATAGGGCTAAAACCAATAGTGAGATAAATATAAAACTTAGTAATTCAGCACTTCATATATTGGGTGAAAGAAAAAAAGGTTTGATATTTGACTTAAAGCATGAAGGAAAGTTTTTAAGTGATACTGCAATAAATAAGAATTTAAGAAATTGGGTAGGTATTGCTGAAATTGAAAAGGATATTACTTTTTATTGTGGAAGACATACTTTTGCTGTACGGTTATTGATGAATGGCGCTAATTTAAAGACAGTTTCAGATGCTTTAGGACATAAGACATCAGCACATACAATAAAATACTTAAACCATGTTAATAGCCTTAAAGATGATGCTACTTTTAACTTAGATTAATTAATGTTATGAATTATGCAGAAATAGTATATGATGCCTTTGATTTGCAAAATAGGTTAGATAAATACTTTTTAGATAAAAGTCAAGAAGCAGAGCAAAAATATTATTCAAAAATTCAATTCTTTGATGGGTGTTTAAGAGTGGTTAAAAAGTTACAGGTAATTGTTAACCTCGATGCTTTGCAAAAAGAGGAAGATTTATTTTTGTTATTAAAAAAAGAAGAAAAACTAATTAAGAAAAACTCATATATTCCTGAATTCATGCAGCCTGTTAGCCTTGAATTACAAGACTTAGCAAGAAGGCTTAAGGCAAAAAGTGTATCTGAAACCATATCTATTAATTCTTTAGAGAAGATTAATGAATCACTTTTAAAAACAAAAAAAATATGTAATGAATTAATTAATGATATTGGAGACTTAAAAATTAGTGAAGTAAAGAAGCAATTACTCAAAAGGTACATTTGGGATAATAGACATTCAGACTTTATTAAAACTAATGAAAGCTTTGTAAAATATTGGAATGATAATAAACAAACAAACAAAGACCTCATATATTATCTTCATTATCTTTTAAATAAAGAATTTTTCAGAAAGGTTGTAGATGGAAAAGCCTTTAAAGCTACTTATGGTAAAGACTTTTTATCACTCTATTTCTATGGGGATAAATTAGCCTTATCGGAAGCCAAAAAACAATATTATAAAAATCTCACTGTAAAAAACAATCATTTATACACCATTCTTGCCATTTAATACTCTCATTAATACACCTTTTTTTGGCTAACTATATGTGTTTCAGTTTATTGAAATACACTTTTGTCTTATAGTTTCCTTTGTTATCTACCTTTGTTTTGATATCAAATAAGAGATAAGCTTATCCATTATTATTAATCCATTAAAAAGATAATAAAATGGAAAAAACAATTTTAAATTTAATTCAAGCATCAAATTTCACAGGCTATAGTAAAAGTCATTTATACAAACTTACACACTATAAAAAAATAAGGCATTATAAGCCTAATGGCAAGAATATTTTCTTTCTGAAAGAAGACTTAGAAAACTTCTTATTGCAAGGCAAAAAAGAAGCAGTTCCTACAGAAGATATAGAAGCACTTGCTGCAAATTATTTACTAACTAAAAACTCAAGTAAATGATAGCAGCATATTATAACTTAAAGGTGCTTTCAGATGATTTAAAAGCAGCCAATAAAATTAAAGTAGGTGCTAAAATACCTAGATATGATTGTACAGATTTTTCTGGTAATTATGAAGGAGTAGAGCCTTTTATTAATCCTAAAGGGATGTTCAAGCTTTCTTTAATGGAATGTAAGGAATTTGTAAAGACAGATAAAAGAAGGATGGCAGAATTTGCCCTTATAGGTGGTAAAAACTTAAACTTTAGCAGCTTATTTACTGAAGATGGAAGCAACATTTATTATGGTTATCCTAATGGTAAGCCTTTCTTAAAAGATGGAAGGAAAAATCCTTTATTTCAGTATAGAAATGATTTGTATCTATTTGTAATTGATAAGGACTTTACACAAATTGAAATCCTGGTTTTACCTAATCAAAAAGGTTATGCTTTAGAATTAGCACAATCCTTTACAGATGGTGATTTTGAAGAAGATTTTAATAAACTTAAAAGCAATGCTAAAACCTTCTTTTTTTATGGGTGTTTATAGTAAGTGGTATTTAAGGACAAAAATTGTCTTCTATGTATGATAATGTAGGTTTGTGGATGCCTTCAGATAGGATTAATTGGAGTGGGTATAAAGATACTATACCCGCTCTTTTATCCAATATAACTTATACTGAAAAACAGAATGGTAATTGGTGGATAAATGGAAGTTTAGAAAATCTAAAAATTGCTGTAGGTGAAGCTGGTATTTCAATTATTGGAAGTCCTAATAAATATGTACATGGTTATAATTTTGCAGCACTTACAAGGCAAGAGTTTCAGCATGGCATTGAAAAAATAAGTGATACCTTTAGTATTGATATTAAAAAGGCTAATACTTCAAAAATTGATATTGCACATAACTTTTGTATGCAGGAAGAAGTAAAACATTACTATCATTATTTAGGTATTTGCAAATACTATAAAAGACTAGCTTATGAGAATAGTCTATACTACAGTAACAAGCAAAGAACAATAGTTTTTTATGATAAAGTTAAGGAGGGAAAAAAGAATGGTGAAACAATACCTTTAGCTTGGTTAAATAAGAACATACTTAGATATGAATTTAGATTAAAAGGAAGGATTTTAAAACAGTTGAACCGATCCAATTTATATGCTGAAGATTTATATAAGGATGAGTTTTATATTCAGATTATAGATAGATGGATTTTAGAATACCAAAACATAACAAAAAATAAGATTATGAATCCAAACAAAGAAACCTTAACAAACAAGGAAGCAAAGGATTATTTATTAAGTGCTTTAGTGGCTGAATTTGGGCAGAATAAGGTGCTTTCTATTGTAGATGGATGGAATAGTAGATTTACAACAAATAAGGAAGCACAACGCTTTAGAAAGTCTTTAAATAGTCTAAGTGGCTTAACATTAGAAAGTGATTTGATACAGGAATTAGATACTAAGATTAATAGAGTAAAAGACTATTATAGATGATTAATTA
This sequence comes from Algibacter luteus, assembly GCF_900141715.1. Classification (GTDB taxonomy): domain Bacteria; phylum Bacteroidota; class Bacteroidia; order Flavobacteriales; family Flavobacteriaceae; genus Arenitalea; species Arenitalea lutea. Next base: position 383,739 of record NZ_FQYK01000003.1, read on the forward strand.
ATTAATACAAAATTAAATTATGGATGGTAGAAAAAATAATGGAGGGCATAGCACAAAGGGATATGCAGGAAGGAAACCAAAAGAAGATGAAAATAGAATAAGGGGTTTATCTATTAATGCATTAGAAACAATTTATGGAAGTGAGGAAGCAGCCTTTGAGCATATTGCAGAACAGGCAAAAGATAGCTTTCCACATTTAAAGCTTCTTATTGAATATGCTTATGGTAAGCCAAAAGAAACTAAGAATATAAATACACAGGTTGAGCAACCTCTTTTTGTTGAAGATGAATTTCCTTATGATAAATTATCTACTGAAGCCTTAAAAGAGATAGCAGATATTTATAATGAAATTGAAAGAAGCAATTAGTTTTTCTTAAATTTATGAATGGGAAAAAAGTACTCACTAGATACATTACAAAAGTTTTTGGATAAATATAAGTGTTTTGAAGAGCTTGGATTTAATGAGTTTCATATAAATGTATACTATTTAGAGTGGCAAGGTAATAAGGGCAACATTATTTTTAATGATTTTTTGTGGTCATTATTCAATAAGGCTATAGATTTGAATGGTGATTATTTTAGTAGTACAGGTGATGAGTATGGTTTTTATTTTAATAATTACTTGATTTACTCAAATATGGCTAGGTTTAGAAGTGAGGAAGGAGCAAACAAGAAAGTTATAAATAAATTCATTAAACTTGCTCAAGATGCAAGCTATCAAAGAGATGTTTGTAATCTTAATGAGAATTTAGAATATCAAGTAGTTATTATTAGTGGTGGATGTTGTGGTTATTGTGATTCCTTAAATAATACAAAATATGATTTAGATTATTACAATAGAAAGCCTAGATTAGATGTTACAAAATGCACCAGAGAAACAGGGTGTAATTGTTGTACTTCAATAATTGTAAAAAGGGATAAAAATGGTAGAATAATGAGAAAATAGTCACTGTAGCGCTACTATAATGCTACCAATAAAAATGTAAAACCCTATTAATCAATTGACTAATAGGGTTTATCTGTACTCAAGGTGGGAATCGAACCCACACTTCCGAAGAAACTGGATTTTGAATCCAGCGCGTCTACCAATTCCGCCACTTGAGCAAATTTCTAGTTTGGTTTTATTTTTTATCTCTAATCTTTCTTAGCTTTTCTTTGCCTATTCCAGATTTCCAATATTTTTCTCTTTTTCTTGCTTCAACTCTATCACCGTCAATGATTTCAGAAAAAATCAATTCAAAAGGCATGTAAGCTCTTGTAGTTTTTTCTCTACCTTCATTATGCCTTTTTACTCTAGCATCTAAATCAATAGTCATACCAACATAAATATAATTTCTATTGAGACTAGATAAGGCGTAAATATAAAACATATTTAGGAACTTGATATGTTAAGCGCGCCTGCCTGTCGGCAGACAGGTCTACCAATTCCGCCCTGCCTACCGGCAGGCAGGCATTTGAGCTAATTGGACAGCAAAAATATAGATTTTTTCGATATTACGTATAAAAATACTAGTCAATATCCTTTTTAGGTTAAAATAAATGTATAAATTTGCACCTCGTTTAAAATAAGGTGTGCTTTTGCACTAAAAAACAACAAGTTAACTATGCCAATTGTAATAACCGAAGCTAAAATTTTTGCATGTACTCAAAGTAGAGTTCTGGGTAAAAAAATTGCTAAAGCTTTTGGTGCTAAATTAGGTAACGTCATCACGTCAACATATAGTGATGGAGAATTTCAACCGTCTTACGAAGAATCGATAAGAGGGACTCGTATTTTCATTATTGGTTCTACCAATCCAGGACCCGAAAATTTAATGGAAATGTTGTTAATGATTGATGCTGCTAAACGCGCTTCGGCAAGACATATTACGGCAGTGCTACCTTATTTCGGATGGGCCAGACAAGATAGAAAAGATAAACCTCGTGTGCCAATTGCTGCTAAGTTAGTAGCAAAAATGCTGGAAGCTGCAGGGGCGACACGAATTATAACTATGGATTTACATGCAGATCAAATTCAAGGGTTTTTTGAAAAACCTGTAGATCATTTATTTGCGTCAACAATCTTTTTGCCATACTTAAAAAGTTTAAACTTAGATAATTTAACCATTGCATCGCCAGATATGGGAGGTTCTAAAAGAGCATATGCCTATTCAAAAGCATTACAAAGCGATGTAGTTATTTGTTACAAGCAACGTGCTAAAGCGAATATAATTTCGCACATGGAACTTATTGGAAATGTAGAAGGTAAAAATGTGGTGTTGGTAGATGATATGGTTGATACCGCAGGAACATTAACAAAAGCTGCAGATTTAATGATGGAGCGTGGTGCTTTAAGTGTAAGAGCTATTTGTACACATCCTATTTTATCCGGTAAGGCTTACGATAATATTAATAATTCAAAATTAGAAGAATTAATAGTTACAGATTCTATACCGGTTAAACCTTTAAGCGATAAAGTTAAAGTTTTAAGTTGTGCAGATTTATTTGCCGAGGTTATGGATAAAGTACATAATAATCAATCTATTAGTTCACAATTTGTGATGTAAATCACTTTAAGAAAGAATAATAATTAAATAACAATAAATAACAATAAATAACAATTATGAAATCAATTACAATCAACGGATCTCAAAGAGAAAGCGTGGGCAAAAAAGCAACAAAAGCCTTACGTAATGCTGGTCAGGTTCCTTGCGTACTATACGGAGGAGATAAGCCAGTGCATTTCTCTGCACCAGAATTAGCTTTCTCTAAACTTGTATACACACCAAATGCGCATACAGTTGTGATTGCTTTAGATAATGGCGATAAATTAAATGCCGTATTACAAGACATTCAATTTCACCCAGTAACAGACAGAATTTTACACGTAGATTTCTATCAATTATTCGAGGATAAAGAAATTGCTTTAAATATTCCTGTAAACGTGGTAGGTAACTCAAGAGGTGTTAAAAATGGAGGTGTTTTAAGAAGACCTTACAGGAAATTGCGTATTAAAGCACTTCCTGCTAATTTACCAGATTTTATCGAAGTAGATATTACACCATTGAAAATTGGTGATAAAATCGCAGTAGGTGATTTACCAAGCGATAAATACACTATTCTTCACCCAGATGCAACAGTTGTAGCCGCAGTTAGAACGTCTAGAGTAGCTATTGCAGATGAAGAAGAGGAAGAAGAAGAAGGAGCAGAAGCAGCTGAAGGAGCAGAAACTCCAGCAGCAGAAGGCGCAGAAGCACCAGCAGCTCAAGAATAGAACATATTCTCTAATAAAATATAAAAGCATTCTGACATTTTCAGGATGCTTTTTTTATAATTAAATTTTGGGCGCCCGCCTGCCGGCAGGCAGGTTACCCCAAAGGGGTCGGGCTATTCGTTACAAGTCCTCGCTTCGCTGTGGGCTTTCCACTGCTATCCCTAACGCGGTCAATCCAGCCAGAAATATTTAAAGCAACATGTTTTTGGCATGTTTAATGTATTTTTGCTTCAAAATAAGAAAAGCATGTGGCAGTTTTTGTCAAATTTATTTAAAAATAAAAATCAATTAGAAGAACAAGACCCTATGAAAAAATTTTTGATTGTAGGTTTAGGTAATATTGGCGAGAAGTATGAAAACACACGCCACAATATAGGCTTTAAAGTACTAGATTATTTTGCGAAGCAAGAAGATATAACCTTTACTACTGATAAATTAGGAAACGTTGCAACTTACAAATTAAAAGGAAGAACTTTTGTGTTTTTAAAACCAAGTACCTATATGAACTTAAGCGGTAAGGCAGTTCTGTATTGGTTAACAAAAGAGAAAATTCCTTTAGAAAATCTTTTAGTAGTAACAGACGATTTAAATTTACCTTTTGGAAGCATTCGCGTAAAAACAAAAGGAAGTGATGGCGGACATAATGGTTTAAAAGACATTCAAGACAAATTAAACACAACCAAATATAATAGGTTTAGGTTCGGAATTAGTGATGCTTTTAGTAAAGGTAGACAAGTAGATTATGTTTTAGGTGAATGGACAACCGAAGAAAACGATAAACTTAAAGAACGCCTCGATATAGCAGTAGAACTTATTAAATCATTTGCGCTTTCAGGAATTAATAACACCATGAATGCATTTAATGGTAAATAAAAAAAAGAGGCTTTAAAGCCTCTTTTTTTTATTCTATAATAATTTTTTTAATTGATTGTCGTAAGCCATCACTAACATTTAAAATATACATACCAGATTGTATGTTTTTTAAACGAACAGTTTCTTCAAAATCGCCGCTTTCATCAAATATATTGTTATAAATAACTCTTCCTCTTAAATCAACAAGATCAACCTTTATTTTATTTGTTAAGCTACCATTCAATTTTATAGTAAACTCTCCTTTATTTGGATTTGGATAAACAACAAAATTTTCAAAACCAAATGTGTTTACAGAAAGTGTAGGCATCACATTAATGGCATAATCTTCAACTTCACCATCAAAACCATTTTCACATGAACCTGGTAAACCATCATCTTTATATTTTGTAGAAATTCGCATTACGGTTGTGCCTAAAGCGGCATCATTTGGTATGGTGATACTTAGTGGCGAATTACCAGTTAGTCCATCGGCAACATTAAAAGCATCGCCCAAATCATATTCTTCACCTGCATCAAATTCACAATTATGATTCCAATCTATCCATGCCTTGGTGTTCGTGGTATAGGCGCCATCGCCGGGGTCTGTATTTACACGTACACTTAAACTGTATGAACTATCTCTATTTGCATCGGTTGGAGTTCCGCTGTAATTAGAATAGCCAGAAGGTTTTCCTGAAACTTGCATGATATCGCCAAACTCTACATAAGTTGTACTTGTTTGATAAGTTGTATTTCCGGCAGATGTACAAACACTATTAAAGAAAGGCAAGTCTATCGTTCTGTTTTTAGTTTCAGAAGGTGCAGTACCAATTATATTAATAAAGTAATTGTTTGGCGAAACACCATCTAAATTACTAATGGTTAATGTTACATTACCAGTGGCACTTCGGCTAGTAGGAGAAAAAGTTGCAGTACCACTGCCTGGAATTCCAGAAGCACTAAACACTGTCGTTTCCGTAAAACCGTTTACAGCAAAATAGTCAAAATTATAAACTACAGTAGTTTCATCACAGTTTATAGGTGTTAGAGTTTCATTACCAATAAAAAAATCAGGATTGTTGGAAATAGAAAAATCAAAGTCTGACACGTCGTAGAAAATATTATCTGCAGCTTCAATAAGTATTCTTGCAGTCGCTGTGTCTGAAATGGTTGGTACTACATACGAAAACGAGCCGTCGTTAGGGGTGTTTGAAGCAATGGTTGTTGGAAATGTTAATCCGCCGTCTGTGGATAATTTAATGTTCACTAATTGACAATTAATAGTGCCAACATCAGCTGATTGTCCAACAATCCATTCAATATTTAGTGTTGAACCTTGTGCCCAAGACACCGGATTTACAACTGCAAATGGGTCTGTACTATTTACTGTAATGTCAACAAAATCTACGGCTGTTTGTCCACCGCCATTAGCACCAACAACATCATTATCCCTAACAGTAAGCGCAAAAGTCAAAGTGCGATTAACAGATGGAATTTTTTCCCAAGCCGTAGAGCCACCTGCAGCAATATAATCGGCAAAAACAGGGATATTTCTAACGGGATTAGTTGTGCCTTCAAATGAACGAACTAGTGGACCTGTAGTATTTGTTTCTTCTGGAAGTCCTGCAGGACCAAGATCGTATTGTTCCCAAGTATAAGTATGTCCTGCTGTTCCATCAGGATCAGAGGAGTCGCCAACGAGTTTAAATGCTGTAGAAATTGGTATCGTATAATCTGGCCCCGCATTGGCTACTGGCGCATTATTCGATAGTGTGGTTTGCGTACCGCAGGTACTAAGCCCAGTTGTGATATTATCCCAAATCATTTGAATACTCTTTTGATGAAAATAAGCATCACCGTTAAATTGTATATTTTGAGGAGCACAAATACCCGCATAAGCCATTATTGTTGATCCACTTCCAGGTTCATAAGCGTTATCTGCAGTTCTATTGCCACTACAACTCCCCGCATCTCCATTAAAGGTATGAGGCGCACCAAATTGATGTCCCATTTCATGAGCTACATAATCAATATCATAAGCATCTCCAACAGGATTTGGTGATCCTGTAATGCCCATAGCTTTTCTACTTGCAACACAAGGTGAATTTAAGGAAGCTAAACCACCACCACCTGTACTAAACGTATGTCCAATATCATAACTAAATGGTGTTGAGGTTGCCGCGGCATCAATTTCTTGTTGACTTTCATTAATTAAAGCACTGGCATTATCATTTGAAAAAGAATCCGATAAAATAAATATGATATTGGTATTGTCTACCAAAGTCATTTTTATCGCTAAATCTCTTTGAAAAATGGTGTTTACACGATTCATAGTAACTACCATGGCAGCTAATACAGCTGCTTTTCTATCTTCTACCGAATCAAATCCTGTTAAACCTGCTGCTTCCCAATGAAATTGAGAATATTCTACCGTTGAGGCGAGCGCTAAATTAAACGTTCGTAAAGCGCTGTCGCTAGGATTGTTAAAAGCCATAGCGCTTTTGCTAACGTCTCTAGCAGCAATCATATCATCTGGAACTAAGCATTCAAATTCTTTTTTTAATGCAGGAAGATCGCCTTTGTTATAAACAATATAGGAGTTGTTTTTGGTGTAAGGATCTATAAATTGAGTGCCTTTTTTTGACGACAGAGTCATAGCATGCAACCCTTGTGGTGTGATACTAAAACTAATTATAGATGAAGGGTTCTGAGTGTTTTTTCCAATATAGGTTTTTATATCTGGATGTTTTTCTTGATATGCAGGTTCTAAGATTGAAGATTCTTGAACTTCAAAAGTATCAAAGCCTCCATCACTATTCGGAAATTGGACGGTTTGACTCTGTTTCTTGTTAGATTGTACACTTTTTGAAGCAAATGCCAGCGTATTTTTTAATTGTTCAACATTTAATTGAAAATATACTGATGCGTTTGGTTCAGTTTTTCTCACTACTTTTTTTCCAACTATAGCTTCATCTTTTGAAATTTTAGTCCAAATTTCTTGCTTGTTTTGGGAAAAAGCAGCTGACATTATAAATGAAAACAACAGTAGGTAAAAACAATTTTTCTTAGTAAAAAGTCTCATAGCAATATGGGGTTATTTTTTTAAGGCTTGCTAAAAATAGGCTCTAAATGTATCAATTGCAAAAAATAATGAGTCATTTTAAATTTACATATATTTGTTTATGAAGTATTTTTATGCCTTTTATCTTATTATTTGCTTCGTTTCTTGTAAAGCAAAAAGTAACTTAACCCCAGAGAAAACAGGTGATGTAACGACAATACTGTGCCCTGAAGACGGTGTTTGCACTTTCGAAATTCTAGAAAACTCTGCACTTAAAAATAAAATAGATCATTTAGGAAGTATTTACCCTGAAATTGTTCCAGGCAACACCTTAGTGGCTAAATTTGAATACAAAAAAAATAATGATATTAATTTACAGGATAGTAGTTATAGAGAAGAATTGTACATAGAATTAGATAAAAGCAACCCAGAAATTGAAACGGAAAATTTAAAAAATGAAAATCTGTTTTTTGCGAGATGGTGTTATTGTAAGGGGCAAACGGGTTTTTATAAAATAAATAAAGGGAAATTAAAGGTTGTTAAAATTTCTGAAAAAGACTATCAAATTAATCTCAGTTTTATAATAGATGAAGTACCACAAATTATTAACAAAATAAATTACAATTTCAGTCTACAATAAAGGTTTATTGTTTGTTTTAAAAGACATTATACCTAGTTTTGTTTAAAAATAAAAAGCTTGAAAACAAAGCATAATCTAAATACTTTACCAGATAAACCAACCGTTGTAACCATCGGCACTTTTGATGGTGTGCATATTGGGCATCAAAAAATTATTCAGCGTTTAATAAATACAGGAAAAGAAGAAGGATTAAAGTCTGTAATATTAACATTCTTCCCGCATCCAAGAATGGTTTTGCAAAAAGATTCCAACATAAAATTAATAAATACCATTGATGAGCGCCATGGTATTTTAAAAAATATGGGACTCGATTTTCTAGTCATTAAAAAATTCACACACCAGTTTTCAAGACTTTCAGCTGAAGATTTTGTAAAAGACATTTTGGTAGAAAAGCTTAAAGCAAAAAAAGTTATTATTGGCTACGACCACAGATTTGGAAGAAACAGAAATGCCGATATTAATGATTTAAAAGTTTATGGAGAGGCTTTTGGATTTGAGGTTGAAGAAATTTCAGCTCAAGATATTGACGATGTTGCAGTAAGTTCAACAAAAATAAGGACAGCTATAACTGAAGGCGATATTAAAAAGGCTAACGATTATTTAGGCTATCATTTTATGCTTACTGGTAAAGTTACTAAAGGCAAAGGTTTGGGTAAACAAATAGATTATCCAACGGCAAATATTGAGATTACGGAAGATTATAAAATTATTCCAAAACAAGGTTCTTACATTGTAAAATCAATTATAAGCGATAAACTTGTTTATGGTATGATGAATATTGGTATGAATCCAACCGTTAATGGAAGTATGCAAACCATTGAGGTTCATTTTTTTGATTTTGATAAAGATATTTATGGAAAAACTATTGAGATAGAGTTGCTTGATAGGATACGCGATGAAGAAAAATTCGAATCTATCGAAGCACTTAAACTTCAGCTTGCAAAAGATAAGGAATCGGTATTGAAATTTATTTCAAACCAAAATGCTCAATAAGGCATTATTTAAACATATCGATAATTCTGCTTTAATTGTTTTCAGGATATGCTTCGGCTTACTTTGTTTTTTGGAATCTGTAGGTGCCATATTTACGGGCTGGGTTAAGCGCACTTTAGTTGAACCTGATTTCACGTTTAATTTTATAGGATTTGAATTTTTACAGCCTTTACCAGGAAACGGCATGTATTATTATTACGCCATAATGGGTGTTTTTGGATTGTTTATCATGCTAGGTTACAGGTATCGATTAAGTATGGTAATGTTCACTGTAATGTGGTCTGCAACGTATTTAATGCAAAAATCATCATACAACAATCATTACTACTTATTGATGCTGTTAAGTGGTTTAATGGTATTTCTGCCAGCTCATAAATACGCATCTTTAGATGTTAAATTAAACCCGAAACTTAAGAGTTTTTCCATGCCACAATGGTGTAGTTGGGTAATTATTTTGCAACTTTTTATTGTTTACACCTATGCTTCATTAGCTAAATTTTACCCAGATTGGTTAGATGCTTCAGTTATCAAGCTAATGATGACTGCCAAAAGAGATTATATGCTTGTTGGAGATTTACTTCAGCAAGATTGTTTGCACTATGTTTTGGCTTATGGAGGTATTTTGTTTGATGGTTTAATTGTACCCTTATTGCTTTTCAAACCTACCAGAAAATATGCTTTTATAGTATCAATTTTCTTTCATCTATTTAATTCGTTCATATTTCAAATTGGTATTTTTCCGTATTTAGCGTTGGCATTTTCGTTATTCTTTTTTCCTTCAAGTAGTATTCAAAAAATATTCTTAAGAAATAAACCGTATTACACCTCAGAAACGGTAATCATTCCCAAGTATAAAACACCTCTAATTTTAGGTTTTGTCATTTATTTTATAATTCAAATAGGCTTACCATTAAGACATTATTTTATTGAAGGCGATGTGCTTTGGACGGAAGAAGGCCATCGTTTATCGTGGCGGATGATGCTTCGAGTAAAAAACGGACATACAACGTATTGGGTTCAAAACAAAGAGACTGGAAAACGCATGAATATCAATCTTGATAATTATTTAAGTCCCAAACAAAAACGAACGGCAAGTACCAAACCAGATGTGATTTGGCAATTTGCACAATACTTAAAACAAGATTTTCAAAATAGAGGTGAAGATGTTTCGGTTTATGTAAATAGCAAAGTAAGTGTGAATGGGAAGCCTTATAAAACGCTTATTGATCCTGAAGTTGATTTAGCAAATGTACCCTGGAATGTTTTTAAACATTGCGATTGGATTTTACCCTCAAAAGAAGACTAATTATATATTCAATTCCTTAAATTTGTCGTTTAAATTTTCAAGACATGTTACAAGTTGCTTTTATTAGAGAGAACAAAGAGTTGGTTATAGAGCGATTAGCTAAAAGAAATATTGAAGCTTCGCAATTGATTAATGATGTTATAAATTTTGATGAAGACCGAAGACGACTTCAAACAGAATTAGATAATACTTTGGCTGAATCTAATACCTTATCAAAGGAAATAGGAAACTTATACAAGTCGGGTAATGTTGAAAAAGCTAATCAATTAAAAGAGAAAACAAGCCAATTAAAAGAAACTTCAAAAGATCTTTCTGAAACTTTGAATACAAAGGCGGAAGCATTAAATGAGCTGCTTTATAAAATACCAAATGTTCCTCATGATTCTGTGCCACGTGGAAATTCGGAGCTTGATAATGAAGAGGTTTTTAAAGCAGGTGATATTCCGAAATTACATCTAGGCGCATTGCCACATTGGGAGTTAGCCAAGAAGTACGATATTATAGATTTTGAATTAGGAAACAAAATTACAGGAGCCGGTTTTCCTGTGTACAAAGGAAAGGGGGCTAAGTTACAACGTGCTTTAATTGCTTATTTTTTAGATAAAAACACAGCCGCAGGTTATACCGAATATCAATTACCTCTGTTGGTAAATGAGGCTTCTGGATTTGGTACTGGACAGTTGCCAGATAAAGAAGGCCAAATGTATCATGTAACCGAAGATAATTTGTACTTAATTCCAACAGCAGAAGTGCCGGGAACAAATATATTTAGGGATGTCGTTTTAAACGAAAGTGATTTACCTATTGGTATTACAGGATACACACCTTGTTTTCGTCGCGAAGCAGGTAGTTACGGAGCGCATGTTAGAGGATTAAACAGATTACATCAGTTTGATAAAGTAGAAATTATAAGAGTGGAACATCCAAGTAAATCGTATGATGCGCTTGATGGGATGGTAAACCACGTTAAAGATATTTTAAAAGAATTAAAATTACCATACCGAATTTTGCGATTATGTGGTGGAGACACCTCATTTGCATCAGCTCTAACTTACGATTTTGAAGTATTTTCTACGGCGCAAGATCGTTGGTTAGAAATATCATCAGTATCAAATTTTGAAACCTTTCAAGCCAACCGATTAAAGCTTCGATATAAAAATAGCGAGGGCAAAAATGAATTGGCGCACACGCTTAATGGAAGCGCATTAGCTTTACCAAGAGTATTAGCTGGAATTCTTGAAAACTACCAAACAGAAGATGGAATTCTTGTGCCAGAAGTACTTCAATCTTATACAGGTTTTGAAATTATAAATTGAAGCAATAAGATTACAAATATCTTTATTTGACCACAAAAACATCGATGAAATGCATTTTTCGTATGCTGTTTGACGATTTGAATTAGATTTTCTTGATTATTAAGTATTTATTTTTGAAGTTTGTTCTTCCAAATCTACTTAACCTACTTAATTATGAAGAATGTTAAACGCATTGTATTAATTATTGCATTAATTTTTTTCGCATCCAAAGTTTTATCCTCAGATTTCAATCTGTTCAAATCTGAAAATAAAACATCTACAATTGCGAGTAAATAAAATATTTTTTACAATTAAATAAGATTTTAGTAAAATAGTCGTTCTTATGTATAATAAGAAATAAAGACTGTCCCCAATCGAGTTTTTAATTAGCGAGTAGTTAATAGAAGATAATTTTTGGTTGGTAAGTGCCCAATTTATATTGGGCACTTTTTTTATAAATATCTAGAAATAACATGCGTTTGTGTTTAGAATCGACTCAATACTAAATATACTTCTATAAATACGTGACTAGCATGTTAAAAATTTCATATTAGAACAAGTTCAACACCTTACATTTGCTATATTTACGCTATGCGATATCTTTTAATTTTATGTTTATTAGTTTCGGGTATTTTGTATTCGCAAAATCCTACGCTTGCCGATGATTATTTTGAAAAGGGTGAATATAAAAAAGCCTTAATTGAATATCAGAAATTGCACGCAGAGTCAACTTCAAACATTACCTATATCAACAAAATTATAAGCACGCATCAACAATTGGAGCAGTACGATGAAGCTGAAGGTTTTATTGTAAAACTCATGGAGCGAATTAATTATCCCGCATTTTTGGTAGAACTTGGATATAATTATCAACTTAATAACAATCCTGATAAAGCAAGCGAATATTACCAATTGGCTATCTCAAAAATAGACGAAAAGGCTAGTCATGTTTTTGGTATCTCCCGTAGTTTTCAAAATCATGCATTATTAGACCAAGCTGTAATTGCTTTTGAGAAGGCCGCTAATTTAAATCCGAATTATAATTTTAGTGTCCAGCTTGCACAAATCTATGGAGAGCAAGGTAATATGGAAAAGATGTTTCATAGTTACATAAACTTTGCAGAATCCAATCCACGTGTTATAAGAGATGTTAAGAGAGCATTAAATGATTTTATTACTGAAGATAGTTCTAATGAAAATAACATACTGTTTAGAAAAATTCTGCTTAAAAAAATGCAGGAAGAACCAAATATATTATTGAACGAATTATTAAGCTGGTTATTTATTCAGCAGAAAGATTACAAAAAAGCATTTACTCAGGAAAAGGCCATTTATAAAAGACAACCAGAAAATTTAAACAGAATAGAAGAAGTAGCACTAATGGCTTCAAACGACAATGAAAATGAAATTGCAAGAGAAATTTTTAATTTCATTATAGATACGTCTCAAGATGCCGAAACCAAACTTGAAGCTCATAAAAATGTTATCGATATAGATATTAAAGAAAGTTCGAAAACAAATTATAATACCATCAAATTGAAATTTGAAGACTTGCTGAAAGAATTTGGGAATACGCCTGAAACATTAGAGTTACAGATAGCTTATGCGCATTTTTTAGCATTCTATTTAAATGAAACACAAGACGCTATTAATTTCTTAGAAACCAGTTTAGAATTGCCACTTGCCTCTATAGAAAAGGCACAAATAAAACTTGAGTTAGGTGATATTTTAGTATTGCAAGAGCAATTTAATAAGGCCTTAATTTATTACACACAAATACAGCGTAATTTAAAAAACAGCACCATTTCGCAAATGGCGAGATTTAAGGTTGCTAAGGCTAGTTATTATAAAGGGGATTTTAAGTGGGCCGAATCGCAACTAAAAATTTTAAAAGCATCAACATCACAACTTATTGCTAATGATGCTCTTGATTTGAAACTTTTAATAACAGACAACAAATATGAAGATTCACTTCAAACAGCTTTAAAATTATATGCTAAAGCCGATTTATTATCATTTCAGAATAGAAATCAGGAAGCAATTAGTTTATTAGATAAAATTTTAGATGAACATAAAACGGAGCCAATTGTTGCCCAAGCGCTTTACAAACAAGCGCAATTGTTTGAAATGAATTCGGAATTTGAAAAGGCAAAAGCAAACTACGAGGTAATTATTGAAAATTATAGAGAGGGTATTTTAATTGATGATGCCAATTTTCATCTAGCAGAAATTTATGAGAAGTATTTAAATCTTCCAGAAAAAGCAAAAGCCTTGTATGAACAAATTATTTTTAATCATGCCGATAGTATTTACTTTGTTGAGGCTAGAAAAAGATTTAGAGCCTTACGTGGCGATGCTATAAATTAATATGAATATTGCAACTACAGAGCGGTTACTCATTAAAAAATTCAATTTAGAAGACGCTGCTTTTTTAAAAGATTTAGTGAACACGCCAAATTTTTTAAAGTTCATAGGTAATAGAAATGTTAATACCCTTGAAGACGCTAAAGCCTATATTAAAAAGACTCATTTTAAAAGTTACGATGCACACGGGTTTGGGTTTTATAAATTAATTTTAAAAGAAACTAATTTGCCTATTGGGACCTGTGGATTGGTAAAAAGAGATGAATTAGATGATGTGGATATTGGGTTTGCTTTTTTAGAAGATTATGAAAGAAAAGGCTACGGATTCGAAGCTTCTAAAGCCATAATAAAACTTGCTAAAGAACAATTTAACCTAAATAAATTATTAGCTATTACTGTGCCGTATAATACAGGCTCAATAAAATTATTAGAAAAACTAGGATTTACTTTCGAAAAAAAGATAAAACCTTTTGAAGATGATGAGGAACTACTGTTATTTGCAAAAACATTAAAATAAATATGATTATATATAACGTAACTGTAAATATTGACGAATCCATTCACGACGAATGGCTCACTTGGATAAAAGAACATATTCCTCAAGTTTTAGGTACAGGGAAATTTGATAAAGCTACCTTATCTAGAGTTTTAGTAGAAGAAGAAATGGGAGGTGTTACCTATTCTGTTCAATACCGTTCGTATTCTAGAGAAGCTTTAGAGGCATACTATCGAGAAGACGCAGATAGATTACGTACTGAAGGACTTAAAAAATTTGCAGATAAAATGTTGGCTTTTAGAACCGAGCTTCAAATTGTGGATGAATACACGGTAAACTTTAAGTAGTTTATTTTTGAAACAAACGGCAATTTAAATGGCGACTCTTAACTTTAAAAAATAAAACCAGTGTCAAACCAACATCAAGTAAAAGCTAAAAAACATTTAGGACAACATTTTTTAAATGACGAATCAGTAGCTGAAAGAATAGCCGATTCACTCACGCTAAAAAACTACAAAAATGTTTTAGAAATTGGACCTGGTATGGGAGTGCTAACCAAATATTTGCTTAAAAAAGATATTAAAACCTACGTCATTGAAATTGATACCGAATCGGTTGAATACTTGCAATCCAATTACTTAAATTTAGCACCAAGAATAATAGAAAAAGATTTTTTAAAGTATAATCTAAAAGAAACTTTTAAAGAAGAACCATTCGCCATTATTGGTAATTTCCCGTATAATATTTCAACACAAATAGTATTTAAAACTTTGGAAATGCGCGATCAAATCCCTGAATTCTCTGGGATGTTTCAAAAAGAAGTTGCGCAACGTATTTGCTCTAAAGAAGGCAGTAAAGTGTATGGTATTCTTTCGGTTTTAACTCAAGCATTTTATGATGCAGAATATTTATTTACGGTGCCGCCAAATGTTTTTAACCCGCCACCAAAAGTGGATTCTGGAGTTTTAAGGCTTACCAGAAAAGCAGATTACACATTACAATGTAACGAAGCTCTATTATTTAAAGTTGTCAAAGCGGCATTCCAACAACGCCGAAAAACAATGCGTAATAGTTTAAAAACATTCAATTTATCCGATAATTTAAAAGCAAATAGTATATTTGGCAAGCGTCCAGAACAATTAGGTGTGCAAGCGTTTATTGAACTCACGCAATTAATTGAAAACGACCAATATTAAATATAGTTACAATTGGTAAATATTTTAGTGTCTAAATCTCATCGAGCCCTGTTATATTGATGCAAGAAGAAAACGAAAACATACAATTTCAGCTAACCGACGAACTCGTTGAGCAAGTTGAGTTGCTTATCGAAGAACAAAACGATAAAGCACTCAAAAAACAACTTGATGCGTATCACTATGCCGATATTGCCGAAATTCTAGATGAGCTCAATCTCGATAATGCCATTTATATCATAAAACTTCTAGGTTCTGAAACTACTTCAGATATTTTAATGGAGTTGGATGAAGACAACCGAGAAAAAGTCTTAAAAAATCTTTCAGCAAAAGAAATAGCCGAGGAAGTAGAAGAGTTAGATACCGATGATGCTGCCGATATTATTGCTGAATTATCCGAAGAGCGTCAACAAGCAGTAATCGATCAAATTGAAGACGAAGAGCACAAAGCCGAAATTACCGAACTTTTAGCTTATGACGAGGATACTGCTGGTAGTTTAATGGCTAAAGAGCTGGTAAAAGTTTACGAGACTTGGACGGTTGCAGGTTGTATGCGCAGAATTCGTGGTCAAGCTCAAGAAGTAACACGTGTGCATTCCATTTATGTAGTAAACAAAGAAGAAAAACTTATTGGGAGGCTGTCGCTAAAAGACTTAATTGTAGCTAAAAGTGAGCAAAAAATATCAGATTTAGTAAAAGTAAATGTTGATTATGTAAATGTTAATGATGATGTGGAAGACGTTGCCAAAATCATGGCAAAATACGATTTAGAAGCTATTCCTGTAGTTGATGATAACAAAACACTTCTAGGAAGAATTACCATTGATGATATTGTTGATGTTTTAAAAGAAGAAGCCGATAAAGATTACCAAATGGCTGCAGGTATTACTGGCGATGTCGAGGCAGACGACAGTATTTTTGAACTTACTAAAGCCCGTTTACCTTGGCTATTTTTAGGTTTAGTTGGAGGTGTTGGCGCCTTTTTAATTATGGAAGGATTTGAGGGGCTTTTTACAGGTAAAGCTGTTATTTTATTCTTTTTCACACCATTAATAGCAGCTATGGCAGGAAACGTAGGGGTACAATCTAGTGCCATTATTGTGCAAGGTTTAGCCAACGATGATGTTCGCGGAAGCGTCAATAGCAGATTAATAAAAGAAATGTTGCTAGCTGCCCTAAACGGTTTTATCCTAGCTATATTTTTATTTTTATTTGTTTGGGCTTTTAAAGGTGAAATAATCACTGCCTTAGCCATTTCTATATCCTTGGTTGCAGTAATTATAGTTGCAGGACTTATTGGTACTTTCGTACCATTATTTTTGAATAAACGCGGTATCGACCCAGCTATTGCAACAGGACCTTTCATCACAACTAGCAACGATATTTTAGGAATATTACTCTACTTCTGGATTGCTAAAACGATTTTAGGAATTTAAAAATCCGACGATCAAGAATAAGCAAGAGACTTATAAAAATTTATCATTATTTGGGCGCCTGACTGCCGGTAGACAGGTTACCACAAGGGTCGGGCTTTAGGCTACAATCTTTTTGATCGTGTCTCACAAAAAGGATTTTCACTTCAATCCCTAACGCAAAAACATTGTATTTTTGTAACTTAATAAATTCAAATGAAAATACTGCACCTCGATAGCAATCATCAATTATTAATAAATCAATTAAACGATTTAGGATATACAAATCATGAAGATTACAAGTCGTCAAAAGAAGTTGTAGAAGCAACTATTCATGAGTACGATGGCATTGTTTTAAGAAGCCGTTTTACAATAGACCAACAATTTCTCGACGCAGCAATAAACCTAAAATTTATAGGTCGCGTTGGTGCAGGGTTAGAAAATATAGATTGCGACTACGCACATAAAAAAGGAGTGTATTTAATATCGGCACCAGAAGGTAACCGAAACGCTGTTGGCGAGCATACTTTAGGCATGCTTCTATCACTTTTCAACAAACTTAATAAAGCCGACGCTGAGGTGAGAGGTGGTAAATGGTTAAGAGAAGATAATCGCGGAATAGAGTTAGATGGCAAAACGGTAGGCTTAATAGGCTACGGCAATATGGGTAAGGCATTTGCAAAAAAATTACGCGGTTTTGATGTGGAGGTACTTTGTTACGATATCAAAGAAAACGTTGGTGATGCCAACGCAAAACAAGTTACACTTCAAGAATTTCAAGAAATAGTAGATGTGGTTAGTTTGCACACACCGCAAACACCACTCACATTAAACATGATTAATGCATCTTTTATTAATCAAATTAAAAAACCATTTTGGTTTTTTAATACCGCTCGAGGTAAAAGTGTAGTGACCTCAGATTTGGTTTCAGCTTTAAAATCGGGTAAAATATTGGGTGCCGGACTCGATGTTTTAGAATATGAGAAAGCATCTTTTGAAAGTCTGTTTTCTTCAGAAATGCCAGAAGCATTTCAGTATTTAATCAATTCAGAAAACGTATTACTTACGCCGCATGTCGCAGGTTGGACTATTGAAAGCAAAGAAAAACTAGCTCAAACCATAGTTGATAAAATTAAAGCAAAATTTTGTTAATTTTAATACATGAAGAAAACCATTATTGTTTTTTCATTACTAATTTTAGCACTACTTGTTCTGTTTCAATTCATTAAGTACACGTTAGTTAGTGGCGATTTACAAACCGAATATGTCATGGCAATAATTGCCATTATATTTTTCGGTATTGGGATATTCATTAATAAAAAGGCTCAAAATAAACAACAAACTTCAGTTAAAAAGGAGATAAATTATAAAAAAATTGAAGACTTAGGTTTAAGCAAACGAGAGTACGAAGTGTTGCAACAAGTAGCTTCGGGCTTGTCTAACCAAGAAATAGCCGACAAATTATTTGTTTCAGAAAGCACTATAAAAACACACGTTTCTAATGTTCTTGTTAAGCTAAATGCAAAACGGAGAACGCAAGCTATTCAAATTTCAAAAGCTCTAAATATCATTTAATTCACACTTTTAATACTAAAGTAGTAGCAATTTAGTACTTTAGTATGAGCTTCAATTCTTTCCATCGCACTACTTTTGGTTAACTAATCAAAGTAAAATAAAATGAAAAAAACGGTTATAAAGTTCGGACTTCTAGCTTTTTTAAGTGGGTTTATATTATTTGGGTTGCCCTTCTTTTTAGGCATGGGCGTAGATTATGACTATGGCGAACTTATTGGATACACCGCCATGGTTCTCTCGTTACTGTTTGTTTATTTCGGAATCAAACATTACAGAGATAAAGAAAATAATGGTAAAATAAGTTTTAGAAAAACCATATTAATTGGTATGCTCATTACTTTCGGATCAGCAGTTGGGGTGGCACTATTCGATTATATTTATACTTCACAGATTAATCCAGACTTTGCTAGCGAGTATTTGGAGTATTCTATAAATAAAATGCAAGAAACTTTATCTGCTGAAGAAGTAAAGGTTAAAGCAGCAGAGTTAAAACAACAAATGGAAGATTATGGGAGCCCAGGATTTATGGCGTTTATGATGTTTGCTTCGGTAGTTATTCTTGGTTTTATCATCACATTAATATCAGGTTTAATTTTGCAACGTAAATAATAGAGGCATGCAGTACAAGGCAACATCACCAGAAGATTATATTAATCAAGTTCCAGAAGAACGACAAGACACCCTTAAAAAGCTTAGAAAAACAATAAAAGATAATTTACCTAAAGGGTTTGAAGAAGGCATTCAATATGGTATGATTGGGTATTATGTACCACATTCAATTTATCCAGATGGTTACCATTGTACACCTTCAGAACCATTGCCATTCATGAGTTTTGCATCACAAAAAAACTCTGTCAACTTATATCACAGTGGTATTTACGCAAATCCCGATATGTATAAATGGTTTGTGAATGAATACCCAAAACATTCTTCGCTTAAATTAGATATGGGTAAAAGTTGTATCCGTTTTAAAAAAATTGAAGCCATTCCTTTTGATTTAATTGCTGAATTGACTTCTAAAATGACAGTTGAAGATTGGATTGAATTGTACGAAACTAACATTAAAAAGAAATAACATGACACTAGGAGCATTTTCAATAAGTTTAAGTGTAAAGGACCTAAAAACCTCAAAAGAATTTTACGAAACTTTAGGGTTTACAGTATTTGCAGGTGATATGAGTATGAATTATCTAATAATGAAGAATGATAAAGCGCTTATTGGTTTATTTCAAGGTATGTTTGATAATAATATTATAACATTTAATCCAGGTTGGGATGAAAATGCTAACAAGCTTGAATCTTTTGATGATGTGCGAGACATTCAGAAACATTTAAAAGATCATAAAATTAAGCTTGTTAATGAAGCAGCTGAAACCACAACAGGTCCTGCGAATATTGTTTTGTATGATCCAGACGGGAATACCATACTTATTGATCAACACGTTTAAAAGCATTTATTGATGAAAATAAGAGTTACAGGAATAGGCGGATTGTTTTTTAAAACAAAAGATCCAAAAACTACAAAAGAGTGGTATAAAAAGCATTTAGGATTTAACACTGATGATTACGGATGTACTTTTTGGTGGAAAGATGAAAACGGAAATAAATGCTCAACACAATGGAGCCCTTTTCCAGAGGATACTAAATACTACAACCCTTCTAAGAAAGATTTTATGTTTAACTATCGTGTTGAAAATTTACGCGAATTACTCAAGATATTAAAAAAAGAAGGTGTAACTATTGTTGGTGAAGTAGAAGAGTACGAGTATGGAAAATTTGGCTGGATTTTAGATAACGACGGCAATAAAATTGAACTTTGGGAACCTATAGACAGTGCTTTTTTGTAAATTCGATTTTCGTAAAAAGTAACTATTGAATTATTTAGAAATACTACAATCCTATCAATTAACTGCAATACAATGGTTAGCCATAAGTTTTGCGGTTTTTTTATTAGGCTTATCTAAGTCTGGTATTAAAGGCATTGGGATTATAATCGTTGTTATTTTAGCCTTCGTTTTTGGCGAAAAGGCATCAACAGGAATTTTACTTCCAATGCTTATTGCTGCGGATATTTTTGCTGTTATTTACTACAACAGACATGCACAATGGCACATTATTAAAAAATTAATCCCGTGGATGATTGTTGGTGTTTTAGTGGGTGTTTGGGTTGGTAATGATATTTCTGAAATGGTTTTTAAAAGGCTTATGGCCATAATTATTATCATTTCAGTCCTTATTATGTTTTACACAGAACATAGAAAGTCCAATAATGTTCCACAGAACAAACTATTTGGTATTATTACAGGCTTTTTAGCTGGTTTTACAACAATGATAGGCAATCTAGCTGGCCCCATTTCTAATATTTATTTTCTCGCCATGCGATATCCAAAAAACGAGTTTATAGGAACCGCAGCTTGGTTGTTTTTTATCATCAACGTGTTTAAATTACCCTTCCATATCTTTGTTTGGAAAACAGTAACATACCAATCTTTGGTTTTAAATTCAGTCTTAATTCCCGCAGTAATTATTGGTTTTTTTTTAGGGGCTTATATTGTAAAGCTAATCTCTAATGTAAATTATAGACGTTTTATTTTGGTTGTTACGGCTCTTGGAGGCATTATTATGCTTTTTAAATAGTAACAAATATGTATCTGTGTAACAAAATGTTAATTTAAATGACTTATAAGTAAAGGAGTTTTTTATTAACTTTATAGTCTAACCAAAATTATTACAGAATGGCTGATGAAAAAAATTTAAGCGACGATTTAAACGATATGTTGGGCGACGCTAAAGAAGGCGCAAAAAAAGCGGCGAATAAAGCTGAAGACTTAGCAGGAGAAGCTAAAGAGAAGGCAAAAGAATTTGCAAATGAAGCAAAAGAAACAGCTTCGGAATTTACAGAGGGTGCAAAAGAAGCATTTGATAAAGCCTCGGGAGAAAATAAAAAAATTCTTGCAGGCGTTTTAGCCATTTTATTAGGAGCCTTAGGTATTCATAAATTTATATTGGGGTATAATAAAGAAGGTATTATAATGCTAATTGTTACTTTAGTAATTGGAGGTTTTACCTGCGGAATGGGTGTAGGTTTAATGGGTATAGTTGGACTTATAGAAGGTATAATTTATTTAACTAAATCAGACGTTGAATTTTATAACACCTATCAGGTAGGTAAAAAGCCTTGGTTCTAATTGAACAACTTAAAAGAAAAAAAGCCAAAATTTATATTTTGGCTTTTTTTATTAAAACAGAAGTTGTTTAGTCTCCTTTGTTTTCTAACTTTCGTTCTAATTCTGCTTGAAATTCTTCCATAACAGGTTTTACCGTGCTTTCAGGAAGATCGGCAATTCTTATATACATCAATCCATCAACCGAATTATTGAACAACGGATCGACATTAAACGCTACCAAACGCGCATTTTGCTTGATGTATTTTTTTAACAAAACAGGTAGTCTCAACGCACCTGGTTCTATTTCATCAATAAATTTATCAAACTTATTTAAATCTGCTTCAGCTTCATCAAAAACAAAATCTTTATCTGCATCTTTTAGTTTTACCTTAAATTCCTTTTTAGGATGCACGTATTGAGCTATGTACGGATCGTAATAATGTGATTTCATAAATTCTACCATCAAAGATTTTGAGAAGTTTGAAAACTGATTGCTAATACTAACACCTCCAATTAAATATTTATGTTCAGGAAAACGTAAAGTGGTGTGAACAATACCTTTCCAAAGTAAAAATAAAGGCATTGGTTTTTGTTGGTATTCTTTAATTATAAATGCACGACCCATCTCTATAGATTGGCTCATCATTTTATGCAATTCGGGTTCAAACCTAAATAAATCTTGCAGGTAAAAACCATCAATACCATAGCGTTCATAAATTTGAGAACCTAACCCCATTCTGTAAGCGCCGGCAAGCACATTATTTTCGTTGTCCCATAGGAACATATGGTGGTAATAATTATCAAAAGCATCCAAATCTATAGCTTCATTGGTGCCTTCACCAACTTCTCTAAAGGTAATTTCTCGCAACCTTCCTATTTCACGCAGGATATTCGGAATTTTTTCGGCTTGTGCTAAAAACACTTCGTAATTTTTACTTTGTAGTAGCCTTGAATCATTTTCTCTAAGGGCGTCAACCTCTTTGGTCATTAACCCATTTTCAACGGGTGTTACTATGTTTTTAGGTGCTTTAGGTGTTTTTAAACTCGATGAAATATTATCTAGTATTTTTGGTTTATCTTCAAATGCATTCGATAACATATAGGTTTTACGTCTTAAAAATTCGGTAAAATCTTCTAGTGTATTGTGTTCTTTTTGGTCGGCAACAGAAATGGGTTTTCCAATGCGTACTCTGATGGTTCGCCTTTTTTGAGTTAATAATTCTGAAGGTAATTTAGCGGTTCTAAACGTATCGCTAATTTTAGAAAGCTTGTAGAATAATTTACTGTTTTTGGCGTGAAAGTAGATTGGAACAACGGGCACCTCCGCTTTTCTTACTAGCTTCATGGCAGCTTCTTCCCAAGGTCTGTCTACCACCAACTTACCATCTCTGTAAGTTGAAACTTCACCAGCTGGAAAAATACCTAGAGGATGTCCATCTCTTAAATGTAGTATGGCACTTTTAAACCCAGAAAGACTAGATTTCACATCTTTTCTATCTTCAAAAGGATTAACAGGCATGATATAAGGTTTCAATGGCTCAATTCTATGAAGTAAAAAATTGGCTATTATTTTAAAATCTTTGCGTTGCTCTAGCATTAATTTCAAAAGTAAAATACCATCAATACCACCTAGTGGATGGTTAGAAATAGTAATGTATGGGCCTTCTTTTGGTAAGCGTTTTAAATCTTCATCGGGAATTTCAAATTTAATTTGAAAATCGCCTAGTATACCATCTAAAAAAGGAATTTCACTAAGGTGTTTGTTGCGCTTGTATATTTTATTTAATGTAGATATTTTAAGAACTTTCATTAAAAGCCAACCAATAAACGTGCCTATAAAGCCATATTTATCGAGTTGAATAGCTTTTGCGACTTCTTTTGCATTTACCAATCCTATATCTTGTGGTTTACTCATGAGTGTAAATGTACTAAATAAACTATTTAGTTATAATTTGAACAGTTTCTTGGGTTAATTGTTTAAGCAATACGGTTTTACCTTTTTCAATTTGATTTATTGCCGATTGATTATAATGACGAATCGTATAAAGCGACACGTTTTTATGACTATTCACCTTAAATTTTGCTTTTAATTGCTGTAACAATTTATCCAAATTATTATAAATATTATCAACACATACAGAAAAACTAATGGCCGAATTTTGAATAACATCAACTTTCATCTTATACCTATGTAAGAGTGTAAAAATTTCGCTGATATTTTCTTCTACTATATAAGAGAAGTCTAATGATGACAATGAAATTAAAACCTGGTTTTTTTTCACTATAAAACAAGGTATCATAGGTTTTAAAGTTACATTTTTACCAATTTGTGTGCCTGCAGACTCAGGGTTTAAAAATGATTTGACATACAATGGGATTTCTTTTCTTTGCAGAGGCTGTAACGTTTTTGGATGAATTACCGATGCACCATAAAATGCCAATTCTATGGCTTCTCGATACGATATATTTTCTAATAACTGAGCATTTTCAAAATATCTAGGGTCTGCATTTAAAACCCCAGGAACATCTTTCCAAATGGTTACTTGTTCTGCATTAAGGCAGTAAGCATATATGGCTGCCGTATAATCACTACCCTCTCTACCCAGCGTTGTGGTGAAATTATTATCGTCGCTTCCTAAAAAACCTTGGGTGATATTTAAAACCGATTTATTAAAATTTGATGAAATAAGTTTTTGAGTTTCAGCCCAATTTACATTTGCGCGTCTGTAATAATTATCAGTTTTTATATGATTTCGAACGTCTAACCAAGTATTTTTTATGTCAATAGAATTTAAATATTCACTGATTATGGTGGTAGAAGCTAATTCTCCAAATCCTATAACTTGATCGTATACAAAATTATAATCAGGCGATTTATTAGATTTAAAAAACCCATTTAATTCGTCAAATAAATCATTTACTTTTTTAAAGGCTTGATGGTTAACATTCTCGAATAAATCTAGTAGAATTTCATTATGAAATTTTTTTACTTCCTGAATAGCACTTTGTAATTCGGTTTTGTTTTCAAAATAATTTTTAATGACACCCTCTATAGCATTGGTAGTTTTTCCCATTGCAGATACTATAATTAAAGTGTTTTTATGTCCTACTTTTTTTAAAACAGAAGCTAAATTTTTTACACCTTTAGCATCTTTAACAGATGCTCCACCAAATTTAAAAACTTGCATATGATACCAATTTTTACTTATTTAATTAATATTATCGGTATTATAGTTTTGCCACATAATTTTTTATACCTGCCTCGTCTAGCCAAACAACATCCCAATCTCGTAATACTTTGGCGCCTTTTTTTTCGTAAAATGCGATGGCACTCTCATTCCAATCAATCACTTCCCAATTGATGCGTTTAACACCTAAATCGTAGCTGTATTTTACAACTATATCTAATAAGGCAGTTCCTAACCCTGTTCCTCTCATGGCCTGACTTACTATTAAATCTTCAAGATGGATAATTTTTCCTTTCCATGACGAATAACGATTATAAATTAGAGCTATACCTTCAATTTTAGAATTTACAGTTGCAACAAAACAATGAAATGCAGGCTGTTCTCCAAAACCATCTTCTTCCAAGTCTTTTACAGTAACTTCTACCGCATCTGGTTCTTTTTCAAATATTGCTAATTCCGTTATTAATTCTAAAACGGCAGGCATATCTTCTTTCTTGGCATTTCTTATTGTGAAATTCATATTTTATATAATTATTTCAAATATAGTTTAAACTTCATTATTTAGAACCGTTATATTAACTGAAAACGTTGAAATCTCCTATTTTTTTATAATATTTGTATTATCTAAAAAACCAAAGATATGGCCCATAAAAAGCAAACCTTAGGAGAGTTTATAATTGAAAATCAATCGTCATTCCAGTATTCTTCTGGTGAATTATCTAGCCTTCTTAATTCATTAAGATTAGCTGCAAAAATTGTAAACCATGAAGTTAATAAGGCGGGTTTAGTTGATATTATAGGGGCTGCAGGAGATACGAATATTCAAGGTGAAGACCAGCAAAAATTAGATGTTTATGCGAATGAAAAGTTTATTCAAACGCTTACAAAGCGAAATATTGTTTGTGGAATTGCTAGTGAAGAGGAAGATGATTTTATAAGTATTAATAGTCAAGATGAAAATCATCAAAACAAATATATTGTACTCATTGATCCATTGGATGGCTCTTCTAATATTGATGTTAATGTATCAGTTGGTACTATCTTTTCAATTTATAGACGTGTAACACCAGTTGGCACACCTGTTTCGTTAAAAGATTTTTTACAAAAAGGAGATGCACAAGTAGCTGCTGGTTACATTGTTTATGGTACTTCTACTATGTTGGTTTACACTACTGGTGATGGCGTAAATGGTTTTACCTTAAACCCAGCAATAGGTTCATTTTATCTATCACATCCTGATATGCAATTCCCTGAGGATGGCAATATATATTCTGTGAATGAAGGAAACTATATTCATTTTCCTCAAGGGATAAAAAATTATATAAAATACTGTCAGAAAGAGGAAGAAGATAGACCTTATACCTCGAGATATATTGGATCATTGGTATCAGATTTTCATAGAAATATGATTAAAGGCGGAATTTATTTATATCCACAGAGTTCTAAAAATCCAAATGGTAAATTACGTTTGTTATATGAATGTAACCCAATGGCGTTTTTAGCAGAACAAGCTAATGGATTAGCAAGTGATGGGTATGCCCGAATTATGGAAATAGAACCAACTGAATTGCACCAACGAGTGCCATTTATTTGTGGAAGTAGAAATATGGTTAAAAAAGCAGAAGAGTTTATGACTGACGCTCTGAAATAAATAGAGACGAATAAAAAAAAGCGAACTAAACAGTTCGCTTTTTTTTATTTATAAATGTTCATAATTTACATTGCAACTAAATCTCCAGATTCGTCTTTCGTTGGTAAATTGGTTTTACCCATTAAATAAATATCCACCTGTCTTGCTGCTTCTCTACCTTCAGAAATAGCCCAAACTATTAAAGATTGCCCACGACGCATATCGCCAGCTGTAAATATATTTGGAATATTAGTTTGGTATTTTCCGTATTCTGCTTTATAATTGGAACGTGCGTCAGTTTCAATACCTAGTTTATCTGCAAGTGTACTTTCAGGACCAGTAAAACCTAATGCAAGCAATGCTAAATCACAAGGCCATGTTTTTTCTGTACCAGGTATTTCTATAAGTTGCGGACGCTCTCCAGGAACCATTTTCCATTCTACGTTTACAGTTTTTAGAGCTGTTAACTTTCCGTTTTTATCTTTTACAAATTCTTTGGTGTTTATAAGCCAATTGCGTTCCACTCCTTCTTCATGAGATGAAGATGTTTTGAGTTGTAATGGCCAAAAAGGCCATGGTGTTGTTGGCGAACGATGCCCAGGTGGTTTTGGCATAATTTCAAAATTAACAACCGATTTTGCTCCATGACGATTTGAAGTACCAATACAATCTGAACCAGTATCTCCGCCACCAATTACAATAACGTTTTTATCAGTTGCTAAAACTTGGTTTTCTACTTTTTTACCAAACAAAACTTTAGTTTGTTGCGTTAAGAAATCCATAGCTTGAACAACTCCATCGGCATCAATTCCTGGTGTTGGTAGGCTTCGTCTTTCTGTTGCTCCACCACATAAAACAACCGAATCAAATGCCTTTAATTCTTCAACATCGTAGTTTACACCTACGTTAACATTGGTTTTAAAGGAAATGCCTTCAGCTTCTAAAATGGCTAATCGACGATCAATGATCTCTTTTTCCATTTTAAAGTTAGGAATACCGTAACGTAATAAACCTCCAATTTCATCGTCTCGTTCAAATACGGTAACCGTGTGTCCTGCTCTATTTAGTTGTTGGGCAGCGGCTAACCCAGCTGGACCAGAACCTACAACAGCAACAGTTTTACCTGTTCTAGTTTTTGGTGGTTGTGGTTTAATCCACCCTTCTTTAAAGGCACGTTCTACAATATTTTTTTCAATATTTTCTATAGATACAGGGTCTTCAATGATTCCTAAAACACATGATTTTTCGCAAGGAGCTGGACATAACCTTCCTGTAAACTCTGGAAAATTATTAGTTGAGTGTAATATCCAAGAAGCTTTTTGCCATTCACCTTGATGAACCATATGATTAAAATCTGGAATTAAATTCCCTAATGGGCATCCACTATGGCAAAAAGGGATACCACAATCCATACAACGAGAACCTTGTTTTTGTAGTTCAGGCTCATTTAATGGTACTGTAAATTCTTTATAATGTTTTACACGGTCTTTTACCGGCGTGTAAGTTTCATCTTGTCTTTCAAATTCTTTAAATCCTGTTACTTTTCCCATGACACTATGCTGTTGTTAATTCTTCTACCATTGGTTCTTCAGTCTCTAAACGTTTTAATGCACGTTTATATTCAATTGGCATCACTTTTACAAAATGGCCTAAACTTGTATCCCAGTTTTCTAGCAAGTTTGTACCTAAACTACTGTTTGTGTAAAGCACGTGCTTTTTAATAGTTTGTTTTAAATCATTAGCATCTTCAGTACTAATATCTTCAAATTCTATTGTTTCGGTATTACATAAACCGTTTACAAATTTATTTTCAGGGTCGTAAACATAAGCGATACCACCACTCATACCTGCAGCAAAGTTTCTACCTGTTTTTCCTAAAACAATAACTTTACCTCCCGTCATATACTCGCAACAATGATCTCCAACACCTTCAACAACCGCAGTTGCGCCTGAGTTACGAACTGCAAAACGTTCTCCTGCAATACCATTTATAAAAGCTTCACCTTGAACTGCCCCAAACAAGCAAACATTACCAACAATAATATTTTTTTCTGCTAAGAAATCTGCTTTAGCTGGTTTTTTAACAATAAGTTTAGCTCCAGAAAGCCCTTTACCAAGGTAATCATTAGTATTTCCTTCAACAGTAAACGTTAATCCGTGAGCTCCAAAGGCACCAAAACTTTGTCCGGCAGAGCCTGTGAAATTAATATTTAAAGTATCTTCAGGCAAACCAAGGTGTCCGTAGATTTTAGAAATCTCGTTACTTACAATAGCACCCACCGTACGATTAATATTATTTATAGGATAAGCCAAATTCATTTTTTCTTTTCGATACAAAGCTCTATGTGAGTCCTTTAATATTTTAAAGTCAATGACTTTATCTAAATTATGATCTTGCTTTTCTGTGTTCCTAACAGTTAGTTGTCTATAGGCAGCAGGTCTATGCAGTATACTTGATAAATCTAAGCCTTTAGCTTTATAATGTTTTATAGCTTTATTAGCGTTAATTTTATGGGTCTGCCCAACCATTTCAGCAAGCGTTCGAAACCCTAATTGTGCCATGATACCTCTTAATTCTTCAGCAATGTAATAGAAGAAATTAATAACGTGTTCTGGTGTACCTTTAAAGTTTTTTCGAAGTTCTTTATCTTGAGTTGCAATTCCTACCGGACAGGTATTTAAATGACATTTACGCATCATAATACATCCTGAAGCCACTAATGGAGCTGTGGCAAATCCAAATTCTTCAGCACCTAAAAGCGCTGCAATAGCAACATCTCTACCAGTTTTTAATTGACCGTCGCACTCTACAACAATTCTACTTCTTAGGTTATTTAATACCAAAGTTTGTTGAGCTTCTGATAAACCAAGTTCCCAAGGTAAACCTGCATGTTTTAATGATGTTAACGGAGAGGCTCCAGTTCCACCATCATAACCAGAAATTAATACGACATCTGCTTTAGCTTTTGCAACACCTGCAGCAATAGTACCTACTCCAACTTCTGAAACTAATTTTACATTTATTCTAGCCTCACGATTGGCATTCTTTAAATCGAAAATTAATTGTGCCAAATCTTCAATAGAATAAATATCGTGATGCGGTGGTGGCGAAATTAATCCAACAAACGGTGTTGAATTTCTTGCAGCGGCAATCCAAGGTAAAACTTTTTCTCCTGGTAATTGACCACCTTCACCTGGTTTAGCGCCTTGAGCCATTTTAATTTGAATCTCTTGGGCATTTGTAAGGTAATGTGAAGTTACTCCAAATCGACCAGAAGCTACTTGCTTTATTGCTGAATTTCGGCTGTCGCCATTAACGTCTTTTTGGAAACGTTTTCTATCTTCTCCACCTTCACCAGAATTGGACTTTCCTCCAATACGGTTCATAGCAATGGCTAAATTTTCATGTGCTTCACGAGAAATAGAACCGTATGACATGGCTCCGGTTTTAAACTTTTTAACTATTTCAGTCCATGGTTCAACTTCCTCGATTGGAATAGGATCTAAGTTATCAAATTCAAATAACCCTCGTATTGTCATTAAGTTTTCAGACTGCTCATTAATTGCTTTAGCATAAACATCATAACTTGCTTGATCACTTAACCTTACTGCTTGTTGCAATTTAGAAACTGTTGTAGGGTTAAATAAATGTCTTTCGCCGTTACGTCTCCATCTATAATCGCCACCAATATTTAAACCTAGTTTTCTATTAATGGCATTATCTGGATAAGCTTGTTTATAACGTTGATCTATTTCTTTCTCTATTTCATACAACCCGATACCTTCTATTCTTGAAGCGGTGTATGGGAAATACTTTTCAACAAATTGAGAATTGAAACCTACGATTTCAAAAATTTGAGAACCTCTATACGAATGCAGTGTTGAGATTCCTATTTTGTTCATGATTTTTAAAATCCCTTTTCCTATAGCTTTGTTAAAGTTATCTACAGCTTTTTGCTCGTCCATACCAGTAATGAAGCCTTCTTTTACTTGCATTCTGATAATTTCGTTTACCATATAAGGGTTAATAGCACTTGCGCCATAGCCAAATAAAGTAGCAAAATGATGAGGTTCACGAGGTTCTGCGGATTCAATGATAATATCGAAATACGAACGCTTACGCAAACGATTTAACTGATGATTTACATAAGAACAAGCCAATAATGCCGGAATAGGAGCAAATTCTTGATTAACTCCTCTATCTGAAAGAATAATAATATTTGTTTTTCGATCGATTGCTTTTTCAATTTGAACAATGATATCTTCCAAAGCATCCTCTAAACCATTCATCCCTTTAGCTTTTGGGTAAAGCATTTGTATCGTTTCTGCTTTATAGCTTTCAATTTGAATGGTTCTGATTTTTTCTAAATCGGCATTAGAAATTACAGGGTTTTGTATTCTTAATTTTCTACATTGTCTTTCTGTAATGCTGAAAATGTTTCTGTCTTTACCTAAATTTAAACTTATATCGGTAACAATTTCTTCTCTAATCCCATCTAAAGGCGGGTTTGTTACCTGCGCAAATAATTGCTTGAAGTAATTAGAAATGAGTTGTGGCCTATCAGATAAAACAGCTAGTGGGGTATCTATACCCATAGACCCTAACGCTTCTTTACCAACTTGCGCCATTGGCGTTATTACTTCTTGAATATCTTCAAAAGTATAGTTAAATAAGCGCTGTCTTGTTTTTATATCGATAGTTTCAATAGGACAAGTTTCGTTTGTGTAAGGCACATCTTTTAAATGCAAACGTGTTTTGTCTAACCATTCTTTATATGGTCTTTCAGAAACAATTTTACTTTTAATTTCTTCATCTTCAATAATACGGCCTTCATTCATGTCTACCAAGAACATTTTTCCTGGTTCTAATCTACCATGTTCTTGAACATCTTCAGGATCAACTTCTACTACACCAATTTCAGAAGACATGATTAATTTGCCACTTTTAGTAACAGTATACCTTGATGGTCTTAGACCATTTCTATCTAACAAAGCACCAACGTAATCACCATCTGTAAAAGGAACAGATGCAGGACCATCCCAAGGTTCCATAATACAAGCGTTATACTCGTAGAAGGCTTTTTTATCTTGAGTCATGGTGGCGTGTTTTTCCCAAGCTTCAGGAATCATCATCATCATAATCTCAGGAAGTGAGCGATTGGTATGTGTTAATAACTCTACCACCATATCCATAGAAGCAGAATCTGATTTTCCAGGTAAAATTATTGGGAATAATTTATCAATTTGAGGCCCGAAAACATCACTTTTCATAATTTCTTCGCGCACACGCATTCTACTTACATTCCCTCTAAGCGTATTAATTTCTCCATTCTGACACATAAAACGGAATGGTTGTGCCAACTCCCAAGTAGGCATAGTGTTTGTAGAGAAACGTTGATGAACTAACGCTAATCTTGTCACCAAGTCTATTTGTTGTAAATCGGTATAATATGGTCCAATATCTTCAGGCATAATAATGCCTTTGTATATGAGGGTAGTAGTTGATAAACTTGGCACGTAGAAATAACCACTTTCAGAAATCTTAGAATTTCTTATCGCGTGTTCTGTTATTTTTCTGGCTGCATATAATTTAGCTTTAAAAGTAGCTTCATCAATTTCTTCAGTTTTGCCAACAAAAAGCTGCTCAATATTTGGTTCTGATGCTAGTGCAATTTCACCAAGTTGCCTAGAGTCTACAGGAACTTTTCTCCATCCTAATATTGAAAGACCTTGCGCTTTAACTTCATTTTCAAAAGTTGTTTTACAATAATTATATTGATTGGTCACTTTAGGTAAAAACACCATACCAACGGCATATTCTCTTTGTTCTGGAATGCTAAAATCGCAAACGCGTTTAAAATAATCGTGAGGGATATCAATTAATAAACCAGCACCATCACCAGTTTTTCCATCAGCACTTACACCGCCACGGTGTTCTAGTTTTACCAGAATTTCTAACGCATCGTGAATGATTTGATTTGTTTTCTCTCCTTTAAGATTACAAATAAAACCTGCGCCACAGTTTTCGTGTTCATATTCTGGTAAATAAAGTCCTTGCTTCTTAATCATAATCAACAATAAATTAGTTTAAAAACTTGAGTTGAAAAGCTAAGATACGCCCTAGAATTTAATTAACAATAGGGTATATTTCATTATTTCGATTTTAGAAGCCAATGGGTTATAAAAATAATTATATATCAATATTACTCCGCTTTTTTAATAAATATTCAAACCTAAAAAAATTGTTAATAAATGCAGATATGTGAATTTATGTTAAGAATCTAATTAAGAAATGGCAATTATAGCATAAAAACGCAAAAAATACTGACAATAATTCAATTCTCGCGATTGTTGAATCTGTAAAATTTTATTTTATTTGATGAATACCCCTAAAAAAATAGGGGTAAAATTATGTAATTGATAAAAATGAATCAATTACCCCTATTTTTTATGGGGGTTAAATGTTTTTAACATAGTTTTACCCCGTTCTTAAGTAAAAATGGATCTAGAATTTTAAAAACTATGAAGAAACCAACTCTAGATCTTTTGAAATTAAATAACTTAAAAAGAAAACAATGATGAAAAAATTTATTACACTTTCAATGCTTTTTGTAGCAACAGCGTTATTTGCACAAGAAGATGCAAAAAAATTAACTATAAGTGGATCAGTTGATGCTTACTACCAAACTTATTTAACAGCTCCTGATAATGATGCGCCATCTTTCGGAACTGCTTTTGCAGATCAATCAGGTTTTGCTGTTGGTATGGCAAATGTTATAGCGAGCTACGAAGGTGAAAAAGTAGGTGCTGTTCTTGATTTAGTAACTGGACCAAGAGGTGCGGGTGCGACATTTAATACTGATATTGTTGATGGTATTGTTAATCAAGCTTATGTATACTGGAATGTATCTGAAGGAACTACCTTAACAATGGGTAGATTTAATACCTTCTTAGGATATGAAGTTATTGCTCCTGCAGCAAATTTTAACTACAGCTGTTCTTATTTGTTCTCAAGCGGTCCTTTTTCGCATGTAGGTTTAAAAGCTGATTTTACGTTAAGCGATGACTTTAGTTTAATGTTAGCGATTACTAACCCATGGGATACTAACAATATTTCTATGAGTGGTGAATATGCGCTTGGAGCTCAATTAGGGTTTTACGGACAGTATTTAAACTTATACTATGATAGTGGAAATGCGGGTGGTTTAGGTTTTGAAATCGATTACACAGGTGGTTTTGATGTATCTGATGACTTTTTCTTAGGTATCAATGCTGCTTACAATGATAATGATGGCGAAGGATTTTACGGCGCTGCATTATACCCACAGTTAGCAACTTCTGATAGTTTTTCAATAGGTTTAAGAGGTGAATATTTCGCATTACACGGAGATGGTGATGATTTACCAAGTGTATTCGCTACAACTTTAACTGGGAGCTATACTATTGAAAACTTAATTATTAAGCCAGAAATAAGATTAGATGCTTTAACTAATGCTGATGGAGGCTTATTAGGTAATGTAATTGATAATGATGGCTTACCTGCTGATAGCTTAGCTGCATTTACTTTAGCTGCAATCGTATCATTCTAAGGAATTATACAAAAAATAAAGAGAATAAAGGCAAGTTCTCTAAATGAGGGCTTGCTTTTATTAATTAACTAACCCTAAAAATTATTTATTATGTCAATATTAAATATCCCTTTAATTATACAAGATACAGCCGCTACTGAAGGCGATATGGGAATGTTATGGATGCTTATTTCTGGTATCTTAGTATTCTTTATGCAAGCAGGATTCTTTCTTGTGGAGTCTGGAATGACAGATTCAAAAAATGCTGTTAACATAGCAATGAAAAACTTCCTAGATATTGCAGTTGGTTCTTTAGCTTTCTGGTTTATAGGATATTCATTAATGTATGGTGGTGATACTGGTGGAGGATTTTTCCACTGGGGCGGGTTTACATTTTCGCAAGGTGCTGCCGATTTATTTTTCCAAACTGTATTTGCCGCAACTGCCGCCACTATAGTTTCTGGTGCTATTGCTGGTAGAACAAAATATACAACTTATGCTATATTTAGTATTTTACTAACGGCTTTCATTTATCCAATCGCTGGTGGTTGGGAATGGAATGGTGGATGGTTAAATAATACTGATGGTATTATGCCTGCAGAATTTATCGATTTTGCTG
Organism: Algibacter luteus; assembly: GCF_900141715.1. Taxonomy (GTDB): domain Bacteria; phylum Bacteroidota; class Bacteroidia; order Flavobacteriales; family Flavobacteriaceae; genus Arenitalea; species Arenitalea lutea. Next base: position 418,351 of record NZ_FQYK01000003.1, read on the forward strand.
GATCTTCTATTGTTCACTCTGTAGGTGGATGGGCAGCTTTAGTTGCTGCGTGGATGGTTGGTCCTAGAATTGGAAAATTCCTTAACGGTAAACCAATTGAAATGCATGGTCATAACCAAATGTACGCTACTTTAGGTGTATTCATCTTATGGTTAGGATGGTTTGGTTTTAATGGTGGTTCTCAATTAGCATGGGGTGGCGATGATGCTACTGCTGCTTCTCAAGTAGTATTAGTAACTAATTTAGCTGCTGCTGCTGGAGCTTTAAGTGCCTTATTATTTACGTGGATTAAAAACGGTAAGCCTAATTTAAGTATGACTTTAAACGGTGCGCTTGCAGGTTTAGTAAGTATTACTGCTGGATGTGGTAATATGACTGAAGGCGGTGCTGTTTTAGCTGGTTTATTAGGAGGTATTCTTGTTGTGTTATCTATTGGATTTGTTGAGAAAACTTTAAAAATTGATGATGCTGTAGGTGCTATTTCTGTACATGGTGTTGCTGGAGCTTGGGGAACCTTGGTAATAGGTCTTTGGGGTGTTGATGGTGATGCTGGTATTGGAATCTTTAATGGAGGTGGAGCTGCTCAATTAGGAGCTCAGGCCATTGGAGTTTTAGCTTATGCTGTTTGGGCCATTGGTTTATCATTCATTTTCTTATTTATTATGAAAAAGACTGTTGGCTTAAGAGTTACTGAAGCTGAAGAAATTGCAGGCCTTGACTGGACAGAACATGGTTCTATTGCTTACCCAGGTAAGAGACAAAGAGAGATTGAAGAATAATCAAAACATAAAATTTATAATTCTAAAAGATACCTTGCTTCATGCAAGGTGTCTTTTGATTTAATACAAATAAATAATACAGGTTATTTATTGAGTTATTTGAAAAATTAAAATTTTACTATTTTCACAAACTAAACAATTATAAGATATTTATTGAATTATGAAAAAAATTGAAGCAATCATTAGAAAATCAAAGTATCGTGTAGTAAAAGAAGCTTTACATGATGTTGGTGTGAACTTTTTTTCTTACTGGGATGTAACGGGTCTTGGTAATGAAAAAGAAGGACATGTTTACAGAGGTGTGTCTTACAGTACTAGCGATATTCAACGTAGACATTTAGCTATCGTTGTTAACGATGATTTTGAAGAAGTAACAATTAACGCCATACTTAAATCTGCAAGTACAGGGGAGGTAGGAGACGGAAAAATATTTGTTTCAGACGTTACAGAGTGTTATAGAATACGAACAGGAGAAAAGGGTGGAAACACTTTAAAATAAAAAAACTAAAACTAATATAATGGAAGGATTATTTACAGCAAATAATGTATGGATGATGATCTGTACTGCACTTGTTTTCTTTATGCATACAGGATTTGCATTCTTAGAGATAGGATTAACTAGACAAAAAAATACAATTAACATATTATTTAAAAATATATTTATTATTACAGTAGGTTTATTACTGTATTACATCGCAGGATTCAATTTAATGTATCCTGGTTTTGCAGAAGATTCTTTAGGAGTTATTGATTTCGCAGGCTTTGGAATTGGAGCGCCAGAAAACGGAATGACACCTGAGTATGCTGATGGAGGTTACACTTGGTGGACAGACTTTTTATTTCAAGGTATGTTTGCGGCAACTGCAGCAACTATAGTATCTGGAGCTGTTGCTGAACGTATGAAAATAGGGCCATTTATGATTTTTACCGTAATCTATGTAGGTCTTGTTTACCCAATTGCAGGTTCTTGGAAATGGGGTGGTGGTTTCTTGGATCAATTAGGATTCTACGATTTTGCAGGATCAACTTTAGTGCATTCTGTAGGAGGTTGGGCAGCATTAATGGCTGTTTGGTTATTAGGATCGCGTATTGGTAAATTTGATAAAGCTGGAAAACCTCAAGCCATTCCAGGGCATAGTATTCCACTTGCAACAGCTGGTGTATTAATATTATGGTTAGGATGGTTCGGATTTAATGGAGGTTCGGTGCTATCTGCTGATCCAGAATTAACCTCGTTAACTTTAGTAACAACTTGTTTAGCTGCAGCGTCAGGTGGTGTAGTTGCTGCGTTCGTATCTTTTATAAAATATAAGAACTTAGATTTAACTATGTTTTTAAATGGAATTCTTGGAGGTTTAGTAGGAATTACTGCTGGTGCGGATGTAATGACTCCTGAAAGCGCTATTATAATAGGAGCAGTTGCAGGTGCATTAATTGTTTTTGCAGTAAGTTTTATTGATGCTATAAAGCTTGATGATCCTGTAGGTGCTATTGCTGTACACTTAGCATGTGGTATTTGGGGTACGTTAGCAGTTGGAATATTCTCAACTAACCCGGATCATACATTTTTAACTCAATTAATTGGAGTAGCATGTTATGCCGTATTTTGTTTGATAACATCATTCTTAATTATTTTTACGCTTAAGAAAGTGGTAGGAATTAGAGTTTCGGAAAGAGAAGAATTAGAAGGTTTAGATGCCCATGAACATGGAATGGATGCTTATCCAGATTTCAGATTAAATGAGCACTAATCGCTAAAAAAATAGTTTAGTTTAGTTTGATAAAAGGATGTCTTGCTTAATTGTAAGGCGTCCTTTTTTTATTGAAGAATGTTGAACAAGTAACTTAAAACGTAGCGATTCTCATTTAACTTCAACGATTAATTAAAGTCCGAGTTAGGGATAGAAACGGATAGCCCGCAGGGAGGCACGACCGAGGACTTGTAATGTATAGCCCGATCCTTGTGATAACCTGCCTGCCAGCCGGCAGGTGCCAAAATATTATTTAAAATAAAAAGCCTTCAACGAGTGAAGGCTTTTTTGTTTGATGTCTTTAATTTAAAACATTTATGCAGAATTTCTACTTGCATTAATATTTCCGAATAAAGAACGCGTTACGATTTTCTCAAAGATTAATTTTTCAGGATCTTCTTTGTCAACACCAGCTTTTTCAAGTTCTTGAATCTTTTTTAAAGCATATTGCTGTATGGTTAATAATGGTAATACAATTGATTCTCTAACTTCAATTGAGGCTTTTCCTGATGGTTCATTTTCCATCAGTTCTTGATAGCCTGTAAGTTTAAGTAATAACCTTTTAGTGGTTTCATACTCCTTAAAAATAATTTTCCAAAAATCACCAAATTCTTCGTCGTTAGACATATATTTTGTTAAATCGAAAAACGATTTAGTCAACGACATCATGCTATTCTCTAATAATGTTTTAAAGAATTTAGAGTTTTTGTAAAGTTGCTCTACTTTACTCCATTCATCTCTGTCTTCATACATTTTTAAAGCAGTACCTACACCATAAAATCCTGGTACGTTTTGCTTCAACTGGCTCCATGATCCTACAAACGGGATGGCTCTTAAGTCTGAAAAAACCAATTTATCTGAAGTTCCTCTTTTTGATGGTCTACTTCCAATATTAGTTTTAGCATAGTATTTTAAAGTACTCATGCGTTCTAAGTAAGGAATAAACATAGGATGATTTTTGAAATCTTTGTATGTTTCATAACTTGTTTCAGCAAGCGTAGTCATCACTTCTCTATCGTCATCAGCTAATCGATTCTTTTCACCATCAATTCTGTTTTTAATACCAGAACTTATTAATTGTTCTAAGTTATATTGAGCAGAATCGCTGGTTCCAAAATTAGAACTTACTGTTTGTCCTTGTATGGTTATTTGAACTTCTTTGTCTTCTATAGTTGGACCTAAAGAAGAATAGAAATTATGAGTTTTTCCGCCACCACGTGCAGGAGGTCCACCACGACCATCAAAGAATATGGCTGTAATGTCGTATTTTCTAGACATTTCAGTTAGTTTTTCTTTAGCTTTATAAATACCCCAGTTAGCCATTAAATAGCCACCATCTTTAGTACCGTCTGAAAAACCTAACATAATGTGTTGCTTGTTTCCTCGAGATCTTAAATGTGCTATATATTCAGGGTTTTGGTACAATTGTTCCATTACTCCTGGCGCGTTTTCTAAATCTGGTATGGTTTCAAATAATGGTGCAACATCTACCGTTAACTTGTCTTTAAAGGCAACCATTTTCAACATAGCAAATAGTTGCATAACATTTAGCGCCGTCTGGTTGTTACTTATTATGTATCGGTTAGCACCACGTTCGCCATTACTTTTTTGAATGTCTTTTATTATGGCAATAGTTTTTAAAGTATTTCTAACCATTTCATCTTCAAAATCATCTAAATCTCCAATGTTATCTGTAGCTTTCGAAAGTATTTTTATTTGTTCGGCTTCAGATAGGTCATGATAATTTTTAGGAAATGAAGACGTTCCTGTTGAAATTAATTTGTCGATAACAGTGGTAAATACATTATGGTGAATTCTACTGTCTTGTCTTATATCAAGCGAAGCAAATCTATAATCAAAAAGATGAACTCTATTGATTAAATTATTAATTTCGTTGACATATAATGACTGATGCTGCTCAATAATAAGATCTCTTATACTTAAAAGCTCTTTTCTTAATTCTTTGGCACTAATCGCTTTTTTTGTTTTTAGGTTGATGCTATAATCGTACATAATCGTTTCTAAACGAATGATGCGCTCTTCAACACCTCTAAAAGTTAATTTTTTTCTTAAATCTTTTAAATCTAGATAGTACCTTTTTAGAATTGATTTTTTTAATTTTTTGGCTACTTTTAAAGTAGTTTCTGGTTTTACAAATGGGTTTCCATCTCTATCTCCACCTGGCCAAAATCCAATATTAATGATATCGTTATGCTTTTTATCATCAGCATAAATATTGGTTTGAATGTAATTGTAAATCTCACCAAAAGTTTCATAAAAAACATTTTCCAAATACCAAATTAAACTTTTGGCTTCTTGATATGGCGTTGGTTTTTTATGCTTGAAGAAAGGTGTTTTACCTAATTGACCAAACAAATTGTTTATTTCTGAAAGATCATTTTCCTTGATGGCCTTGGTTAAAGAGGTTATGATACCTAAAACAGAACCGGGATAGAATTGTGTTGGGTGTGCCGTTAAAACAATGCGCACCTTAAATTCATCTAAAAAGGCTTTAAGATCTTCAATATTACCTTCAGACACAGCAGACCCTTTAAGGTTTCTTAAAGTACCTACGCCTTCCATATTATTTACAATTGGGAATGCAGCATCTTCTATGGCATCAAACAATACCACTTGTCTTTCAATATATTGGATAAATCTAAATAGCAGATTTATTTGACTTTGCTTATTTCTTCTGGCTTGATATTTAGTAAAGAAAGTTTCTACTATTTCAGTAGGATTGTCTCCATTTTTAAAACCTTTGTCGCAAGTTTCATGAAATAATGGGAGCAAAACCCCAGTTTTTGTAACAGCATCAAAAGGTAAGGTCATAAATATACTGTTGTATATTTGATATTTGGACAAAACGGTTTGATTGAATCGCGTTAATTTAGGTTCTACAGACATAATTCAGCTTTAGTAAAATTTAGCCATAAAAATACTAAAGGTTTAGCGAACAACACAGATGTTGTAAAGTTTTATCAATTTTTGTCGATTGTGCAATTTAGATTATGAATAATTGAAAAAAATTGATGTTAACGCCATTTCTTATTAATTAAACCAGACTCTACATCATTGAAATTGTAATAGAAGTAACAAAAATCAAAAAGATTAATTCATTAGCTTATGACTTATGTCATGTTCTGCGCTTAGTCATACTAATAACTTTGCCCTTTCAATAAAATAATACTTATGCACAAAACACATTCCTTTCATATCCCAGTAATGGGTATTGGTTTTACCATCGATACACCATTAAAAGTGGCGCATTATGGCATAGATTCTGTAATTTCTTTAGTTGACGATATTTTGTTAGAGAAGTTAAGAAAAATGTACAGTGAAAAATTTCAAATCCCTTATCATGAAATAACAGATAAGATTGAAGATTTTAGAGCAAAACGTATTACTTCTTATTTAAACCTCATCTCCGATTTAGCTGATAAAAAATTTGAAGCCTTAAAGAACATCACTTCAGAACGGAGTGACGAATTCATTGCTTATTTAAATATGCTTCCTAATGGATCGTATTTAAAGAAAGAATTCAAGCAATTAACAGCAAAAGAATTTAATTTTTCTGAAATTAAAAGATGGGCAAATAAGGCATTGTCTATGGGTAGTATTGATGTAAATATCATGACTAAAGTTGATAAAGATAATTATATAAAAAACGAAAAATTACCTGTAGAGTATAACGATGCACATGCCGCGTTAAGAGGGTTTGCAAAGAGTAAACTTCAATCTTCGGTAGTACTTTCTGCAGGAATGAATCCCAGATTATACAGTTACATGTCTCAGTTTGCTGATTTTTATCCAAATGAACATGGAGAATTTAAAAAACGTATCATTTTAAAGGTAAGCGATTACCGATCGGCATTAATTCAAGGAAAATTTTTAGCCAAAAAAGGCTTATGGGTTTCTGAATATAGAATTGAATCTGGATTAAATTGCGGTGGTCATGCCTTTGCGACTGATGGTTATCTTTTAGGTCCTGTTTTAGCAGAGTTTAAAGAAAAACGTAACGAATTGCAGCAGAGTATTCAGACAGTTTTGTTTCAAGAATTAGAGAATCAAAACAAACCAATTCCTACTAATGAGTTAACTATTTCGGTTACAGCCCAAGGAGGCGTAGGAACAAATGAAGAACATGATTTTTTGTTAGAACATTATAATCTCGATTCAATAGGGTGGGGAAGCCCATTTCTTTTAGTTCCAGAGGCAACAACTGTTGATGACGATACCTTAAATAAATTGGTAAAAGCTAAAGAAGGCGATTTGTATTTAAGCGATATTTCTCCATTGGGTGTGCCTTTTAATAACCTGAAAAACAATACAAAAGACAATGAAAAACAAGCTTTTATAGATAAAGGCAGACCAGGTAGTTCTTGTCCTAAAAAGTTTGTGGCTTTAAACACAGAATTTAAAGAAAAAGGTATGTGCACGGCTTCAAGAGAGTATCAACATTTAAAAATACAAGCCTTGGAAAATAAAGCATTACCGCTGGAACAGCATAAAAAAGAATTCAATAAAATAATTGAAAAATCTTGTACTTGTGTTGGATTAGGTACTTCGACATTATTGGCCTATAATTTGGATACTAAAGTTGAAGGCGAAGGTGTATCTGTTTGTCCTGGGCCCAATTTAGCTTATTTTTCAAAGCTTATGAGTCTTCAAAATATTATTGATAATATTTACGGAAGAGCTAACATGATTTCAAGAAATGATCGTCCTAATTTGTTCATAAAAGAATTACAGATTTATATTGATTATTTAAAAAATAAACTGGACGATGTAAAAACAACAATGACAAAAAAAGACGAAAAGTATTTACTCAATTTCACCAAAAATATGTCTTTGGGGGTTGCTTATTATAAAGATTTGTTCAACGAGGCAAAATCTGTTTTTAATGATTCAAAAAATGTCATACTTAACGAATTAAACAAAAGCGAGATTGTTTTGAATAAGATTAATGCTGAAATACAAGAGTCATCTTTGGTGTTGAGTTAAAGATCAACATTGTAAGTTTCGTTATTTTCAATCATTTACAGTTTTATTTGTTGAAAATTTAAATATTTTCACAAAATTTTGTTGGACCTTAAATCAACACTTTTTTTCGCGAAAATCCCATTTTATTACGCCTTTTAATTAAGATATTTGCAGTAAATTCTTGGTATTCAAGAATCTTTATCAACATTATTCTGAAGAGTTTATCATGGATTTAGTTAAAGAAATACAACGACTTAAAAAGGAGAAAAATGCAGTAATTCTTGCGCATTATTATCAAGTGCCGGAAATACAGGATATTGCAGATTATGTTGGAGATAGTTTAGGATTGTCTCAAAAAGCAGCCGAAACTGATGCTGATATGATTGTTTTTGCGGGGGTTCATTTTATGGCTGAAACGGCAAAAATTTTAAGTCCTAATAAAACTGTAGTACTTCCTGATTTAAATGCAGGTTGTTCGTTGGCAGATTCTTGTCCGCCAGATGAATTCGAAAAATTCACCAAAGCACATCCAAATCATGTAGTAATAACTTATGTGAATTGTTCTGCCGAAATAAAAGCATTAAGCGATATTGTTTGTACCTCATCAAACGCATTAAAAATTGTAAACTCTATTCCGAAAGAAACCCCAATCATTTTTGCTCCAGATAAAAATCTGGGGAAATATATTATTAATGAAACAGGAAGAGATATGTTGCTTTGGGACGGAAGTTGCATAGTTCACGAAGCATTTTCAATGGATAAGCTCATAGCTTTACATAAAAAATATCCTGATTATAAAATTATTGCACATCCCGAGTCTGAAACGCATATTTTAAATACTGCAACATATATTGGATCTACTTCAGGAATGATAAATTATGTAAAAGAACATCAAGACCAAAAGTTTATTGTGGCGACTGAAGCCGGTATTTTACATAAAATGCAACAAGAAATGCCAAATACCGAGTTGGTGCCGGCGCCTGCTAAAGAAGACAATACTTGCGCATGTAGTGAATGTCATTTCATGAAAATGAATACGCTGCAAAAATTATACGATTGTATGTTGAATGAATCGCCTCATATAGAAGTTGATCCAGCTATAATTGAACGCGCTTTGTTACCAATTGAACGCATGTTAGAGTTGTCTAAATAAAATGACTACAGATTATTTAGTTATCGGGTCGGGAATAGCGGGATTAACGTTTTCAGTAAAAATTGCCGAAAAGTATCCTGACAGAACGGTTGTTGTTGTAACTAAAGCTAATGAAGACGAATCGAACACCAAATACGCTCAAGGTGGTGTCGCTATAGTTCTAAACAAAGAAGAAGACTCCTTTAAAAAACATATTAATGATACGTTAATTGCTGGCGACGGACTTTGTGATAAAGATATTGTTGAATTGGTAGTTAAAGAAGGTCCTGATCGCTTAGAAGAATTGTTGCTTTGGGGCGCAAATTTTGATGTTAACGATTCTGGGAAATTTGATTTAGGTAAAGAAGGTGGCCATTCAGAATATCGTATAGTACACCACAAAGATATTACAGGTTTTGAAATAGAGCGGGCGTTACTATCAAAAGCACATCAGTTACCAAATATTTCTATTTTACCACATCATTTCGCTATAGATTTAGTTACCAATCACCATATTAAAGATGTTCAATCGGATAAAATATCGTGTTTTGGAGCCTATGTTTTAAACCAAAAAAACGGCGAAATATTCACAATAAAATCAAACAACACGTTGTTGGCCTCGGGTGGCATTGGTTGTGTTTATGGTCATACTACCAATCCTATAATTGCAACAGGTGATGGTATTGCCATGGCATATCGCGCAAAAGCACATATTAAAGATATGGAGTTTGTACAATTTCATCCCACTGCTTTGTATGAAGCCAAAGGCGAATCTTCTTTTTTAATATCCGAGGCGGTAAGAGGGTTTGGTGCATACCTTAGAAACAAAAACGGGTATCGATTTATGCCTGATTATGATGATCGTGCAGAATTAGCATCTCGGGATATTGTGTCTCAGAGTATTGATAGTGAATTAAAAAAATCGGGTGAATCTCATGTCTTTCTTGATTGTACGCATTTGGACATGGAAGCCTTCATCAATCATTTTCCTAACATTTATAATAAATGTTTAGAGCATCATATTGATTTAAATACCGATTGGATTCCTGTAGTTCCGGCTTCACATTATTTATGTGGCGGAATCGACGTTGATAAAAATGGCAAGACAACCATTAATAACTTATTTGCATGTGGCGAATGTTCAAGAACTGGGTTGCATGGTGCCAATAGGTTGGCATCAAATTCATTATTAGAAGCTTTAGTTTTTGCACATAACATTTTTAAATATCATGCTGAGAATCAAAGTAAAGCCTTGGAAGTTGCTATTCCAGATTGGAATGACGAAGGCACTGTAATTACTCAAGAGCATATTTTAATTCAACATAATTTAAAACAGCTACAAGCCTTAATGCGCGATTATGTGGGAATCGTAAGAAGTAATAAACGCCTAAAACGCGCCATAAAACATTTAGATTTAATTTATGAGGAGGTTGAAGATTTGTACCGTGAATCTAAAATCACCACATCGCTCTGCGAATTACGAAACATGATTAATGTAGCCCACTTAATAATTAGGCAATCATTAGACAGAAAAGAAAATAAAGGGGGTTATTTTAATATTGATAATGTAAAATAACAAAAGAGACCCTTACGATAAGAGTCTCCTTTTAAAAATTTTGGGCAAAAAAAGGTGCTATTTTCCTAGCATCAATAATTCATTACATACAACTTCTGTGATGTATCGTTTGTTACCATCTTTATCATCGTAACTGCGGGTTGTAAGTTTACCTTCAATAGCAACTTCTTTTCCTTTGGTTACATATTTCTCTATAATTTGAGCCGTTTTCCCCCAAGCCACAATACTATGCCATTGGGTGTCTGTAATTTTTTCACCTTTATTATTCGTATAACTTTCATTTGTAGCAATATTAAATTTTGCTAAAGTTTTACCTGATTCTAAATTGATGATTTCTGGATCGTTTCCTAAGTTACCAATCAACTGTACTTTGTTTCTAAGTGTGTTCATAATTTTAATTTTTAATTGTTAAACAGTTAATACTATCGAGTTCTTATGTTTCGACACTGCAAAGATGAGACAGCTTCAAAATTTTATTCGGTAATTACTTGTTTAATTTCGTTTGTAAATGTTTGTAGTCGTTTGTAAACGGTTATAATTTTTTGTTTATATTTACACCATGCAAAAAGAATGTTTAGAATGTGGCGATAAAATTGTGGGCAGAATTGATAAAAAATTTTGTAGCGATGGTTGTAGAAACGCCTATAATAATCGAGTGAATAAGGATAGTAAAAACCTCATTAGAAATACGAATAACAGACTTAGGAAAAATTATAGAATTTTAGAAACCCTCAACCCAGACCAAAAAACTAAAACCTCGCGGGCGCGATTAATTGAGGCTGGATTCGATTTTAATTATTTCACAAGTATTTATAAAACTAAAGCCGGAACCATTTATTATTTTGTTTACGATCAAGGGTATTTGCCTTTAGAGGGCGATTATTATGCGCTTGTTAAACGCGAGAGCTAAAATTGTAATCATAAAAAAAGCTTTTGATTATTAACATATTCAAAAGCTTTTCCTAATGAATCACAGGTTAGTGTGATTGTTATTTTTAACAAAAAAAACTAGTCTATTTCCAATTTTGACCTTTTAATTGCATCGCAGCTTTTAAAACATCTTTTTGACTAATTTGACCTATTAACTTGCCATTTTCAACTATTGGAAATCTTCTGCGTTTGGCTTCTAAAAACTTATTCGCAGCATCAAAAATATTCATATTCGCATCAATAGTTTCAACATTACCAGCCATATGTTTTTCTATGGTTTGGTCTTGCATAGGCATGTTGTAGTATCTACTCTCGCTTATTTGTTTTATACAATCACCTTCAGAAATGATGCCTATTAATTCATTTTTATCATTTACTACTGGTCCACCAGAGATTCTGTTCTTAATTAAAGATTGCATAACACTTTCAATGGTTTGGTCAGGAGTAAATGTTATCAAATCTGTTGTCATGTAATCACTTACCGTCAACGACGGTTGGTCCGAAGTGGCATTTTGCTGCCTCCTTGCCCCTTGAAAACTCTTTATTCCCATAATTTTTTTAATTTTAAAGTAATTTTAAATATAAAGGTTTTTTTTAACAAAACCTAAAAAACCTACTTATAGCGTCGATTTATATAAAGTATTCTAACTATTCTGGGCGTTCAATAGAGCGGTTATCAAACTCAATTTTCTTATTCATTTGGAAAGTTAAGGTGTAATAAGCCACAAAAAATTCTTTAATAGTATCTAAAAGCTCATCCTTTGTGGTTGTAGATAAATTGGCTAAACTTTCAAGTTTAAGAATTTTAGTTTCTAAAACCAAAAGACGTGCTATAATGGATGGCGAATTTAACGCTTCAGGTATAGATTGTTTCAATTCTTTAATTAATAATAAAACCACTTTTTCATTATCCCTAAAAAATTTCAAATCGCCTTTTTTTATGTCGGCAACTAATTGTTCTAACTGATCGTATTCTGCCCAATCCTTAATAACATCTTCGGTTTTACTGTCTAAAGCGTATTCAATATACTTTAATTTTGAAACGTCTTGCTCTGTAACAAGTTGTGTGTGGTCTTGTTCAATTTCTGTGTTATCTGAATTTTCGGCCTCCTGTTTGCAAGCTAAAAATAACAACAGAACACTTAAAATAGTTAGAGTTTTAATACGCATGTAGTTTCATTTAAAATGATATGTTACAAATATATAGTAATCGTTTAATTTTTATTCGTTTATAGAATAATCAAATTGAGAATATTTAAACTTAATAATGCATTATTATCAATAAAAACTTATTATTTTTGAAATATCTTTATAATAATGCGATTTAATGAGCTCTAAAATATTAATCATTGGTGCTTGCGGGCAAATTGGTTCAGAATTAACATATAAGCTTAGAAGCTTATATGGGAATGAAAATGTGGTGGCTTCAGATATTAGTTACAATAATTTAGAGATTGTAAATTCTGGCATTTTCGAGATTGTTGATGCTCAAGATTACGCGAGTGTAAAAACCTGCGTTGAAAAACACCAAATAGATACGGTTTACCTTATGGCCGCTATGTTAAGTGCCACCGGCGAAAAATTCCCAATGAAAGCTTGGGATTTAAATATGACCTCGTTATTCAACGTCTTAAATCTAGCCAGAGATAAATTTATAAAACGCGTTTTTTGGCCATCAAGCATTGCGGTTTTCGGCTCCACAACTCCAACAGATTTTACACCGCAATATACTATTATGGAACCATCAACCGTTTATGGTATTACCAAACAAGTGGGGGAACGCTGGTGCGAGTATTACCATAACAAATACAACGTAGATGTGCGCAGTGTGCGATATCCAGGTATTATTAGCTGGAAAACCCAACCTGGTGGTGGTACTACAGATTATGCCGTTGAAATTTATCACGAAGCGGTTAAAACCAAATCGTATGAATGTTTTTTAAAAGCAGACACCAAGTTGCCAATGATGTATATGGACGATGCTATAAAAGCCACCGTGGATATTATGACTGCTAAAGCAAAAGACATAAAAATAAGGTCGTCTTATAACCTGGCAGCTATAAGTTTTACGCCAAAAGAAATCGCAGAATCTATTAAAAAGCACATGCCAGATTTTAAAATAACTTACGCGCCTGATTACCGACAAGATATTGCAAACAGCTGGCCAAAAAGCATTAACGATTCGTATGCAAGACAAGACTGGAAATGGAAACACGCCTTCTCTTTAGAAGATATTACCGAAGAAATGCTCTTTCAATTAAATAAAACCTACAATAACATTTCAAAACCGTTATAAGGCTTTGGTTGAAACCATTCTATTTGTATCTTTGGTATACCCTAAATCTTAATTATTATGCTAGAAAATTTTTGGTTTAACGTAGAGTATGGCATCAATCATGTACTTGATATAAATGCTTACGACCATGTTTTATTCCTTATAGTACTTACCATACCTTATGTGTTTAAAGACTGGAAACGCGTATTGCTTCTCGTATCTATGTTCACACTTGGGCATACGCTATCGCTCGTTTTAGCAGCTTACGGTGTAGTAAGTGTTAATGCATCGGTAGTAGAATTTCTCATTCCTATAACCATTCTGGTGGTTGCTTTGTTTAACGTATTTACTTCTGGTAAAGGCGCACAACGCGAAAAAGTAGGTGTGCTTTTTTTATCAACCTTATTTTTTGGATTAATTCACGGGTTAGGTTTCGCACGCGAATTTCAAATGCTATTAACCGATTCTGATAATAAACTTGTTTTATTACTCGAATTCGCTCTAGGTATCGAAATCGCTCAAATCATCATCGTATTTATAGTACTCTTTTTAAGCTACATCGTGCAAACTATATTCAGGTTTACCAAACGCGATTGGATTATGGTAGTTTCGGCTATAGTAGTAGGTCTGGTAATTCCTATGATATTAAATAGCGATTTTATAACCTAAATGTTTAGGGAGCCTGCCTGCCAACAGACAGGTTACCACAAGGGTCGGGGATTTACTACTCTCCCGATAAAAATCGAAATCAAACAGGCCGTTCAATCTCTAACGTAAATTCGTTGTAACCACAAATTTTCGTAAAACTTTAACGCACTTAGCGTTGTAATTAAAATACTTACTAACTATATTCGTTATATGCACGCGCGTTAAGGATTGAAGAGAAAATCCTTTTGCTTTTTTGCAAAAGATTGTAACGAAAAGCCTGACCCGAATTGATGTAAAGTTTAATATTGTATTTTAAATATTAAATGAGGGTAACCTGCCTGACGGCAGGCAGGCGCCAAAAAAATTAAAAGTTAATGCCAGAAAAAAAACAGCTTAAGTACGATAAAGCTTATTTAAGAATAGCGCAAGAATGGGGCAAATTGTCTTATTGCAAGCGCAGACAAGTGGGAGCCATAATAGTAAAAGACAGAATGATAATTTCAGACGGGTACAATGGCACACCATCTGGCTTTGAAAATTTTTGTGAAGACGATGAAGGTTACACCAAATGGTACGTTTTGCATGCCGAGGCAAATGCCATTTTAAAAGTAGCAGCATCAACACAATCGGCAAAAGGTGCAACACTTTACATAACCATGTCACCTTGTAAAGAATGTAGCAAATTAATACATCAAGCCGGAGTTGTAAAAGTGGTTTATCACCAAGCGTATAAAGATGATTCTGGATTACAGTTTTTAAAGAAAGCAGGAATAAAACTTGAACAAATTGAAGATTTAAAAGCATAATAATGCCTATTCAAAAAAAATATTTGCCCTTAATATTAGGTGTTGCAATTGCGGCCGGCATTTTTATTGGCGGAACTTTAGATTTTTCTGATGCGCCAGATCGATTGTTCTCAACCAATAGTAAAAAAGATAAGCTTAATCGACTTATAGATTATATAGAGTACGATTATGTTGATGACATCAATACCGATAGTATTGTTGATGTTACCGTAAATGGTATTTTAGAAAATCTAGACCCGCATTCGGTTTACATTCCTAAAGAAGACATGGCACGTGTTGCCGAGGAAATGAAAGGCGATTTTGTTGGTATTGGTGTGAGCTTTTATACGTATAAAGATACCATTGCCGTAATTCGTGCCATAGAAAACGGACCAAGTGCTAAAGCAGGAATTAAAGGTGGTGATAGAATAATTATGGCTAATGGCGATTCGTTATATGGTAAGCGCTTAAAAGACGGCGAAATTATTAAAAAGTTAAAAGGCGAAATAAACTCTAAAGTAAAACTTAAGGTATATCGAAGAGGGGAGCCCAAACTCTTAGATTTTACCGTAAAACGCGGAAAAATTCCTATTAAAAGTGTAGACGCTGCTTATATGCTAACCGAAAAATTGGGCTACATCAAAATTAATAGGTTTGCCGAATCTACATATAAAGAATTTAAAGCAGGTATTGAAAAACTAGAAGCTCTTGGTGCTACAGAAATTGCTCTAGATTTAAGAAATAACCCAGGCGGTTTTTTAGGCATTGCAGAACAAATTGTCGATGAGTTTTTAGAAGATGATAAATTGATTCTGTTTACCAAAAACAAACGTGGCGACATAGAAAAAAGTTACGCTTCAAGCAAAGGCGATTTTGAGGATGGTAAGGTGTTTGTCTTAATAGACGAAAACTCTGCATCAGCAAGCGAGATTGTAGCAGGCGCATTACAAGATAACGACAAAGGCACCATTGTTGGGCGACGTTCTTATGGCAAAGGTTTGGTGCAACGCGAAATGGATTTAGGCGATGGTAGTGCAGTACGCTTAACCGTATCGCGCTATTACACACCAACAGGGCGTTCTATACAAAGGCCTTACGCTAACGGTAATAAAGATTATTACGATGAGTATTTTACAAGATTGGACAGCGGCGAGTTGCTAGACCCCGAAAAAATTAAGGTAGATGATTCTTTAAAATTTAGAACTCCCGGTGGTAAAATTGTTTACGGCGGCGGTGGTATTATTCCAGATGTATTTGTGCCTCTTGATAATAGCATGCACAACGAAACACTATCTTTTTTACAGCGTCGTGGGTTTTTTGGCAATTTTGTTTTTGAACAATTAGAAATGGACCGTCACCATTATGACGATTTTGAAAGACAAGATTTTATAGATTCTTTTGAAGTTGGCGACGATTTAGTGTTTGCTTTTCAAGATTACTTAAACTTGAGAACCGAATCGAAAGTTACGTTTGTCGCGTATCACGATGAAGTGAAACAATACATTAAAGCTACGCTTGCCGACCAGCTTTTTGGCGCTGGTGCTTTTGAGGAGGTTTACAACCAACGCGATATTATGATTGATGAGGTTATTAAGTTGAGTGATGGGAAAGAACTAGATTAAACATCAACTTTATCATGCACCTTCACATGTTTCCCGCCATTCCAAAGCGTTAAAATATCAGTAGCTACATGCGCACCACTACCTGAAGCTATAGAAAACTGGCTGCGCCATCCTGCAAGAGTGCCTGCAACATATAGGTTTTCTTCAATTACATGATTGGTATTTTTTAACCAAATGCGATCTTTTTCAATATTGGCTCTAGGGTGTGGTTCAATGTACTGGTTTAAACCATCAATAGTCATTAAATTAGTGTAACCCACTGCAATAACCACAATTTTAGCTTGGTAAGTGCTTTTGTTAGTTCTAACTAAAAAGACATTATCATTTTTCGAAATTTCTAGAACTTTTTCGTTTTCAATTTGCTCTAAATGCGGATACAAGCTGGCAAGTTGTTTTTTTCCGCTTTCTAAAATAGATGCACCTGTAGTTCCTGGCTTTAAACCTAATACATTATTAAAAAGAGCAGTTTGTAAATGCGATGTTTTTTGATGTGTAATAATGCCAATTGACTTATCGGCAGCAAAAGCTTTTGGTTTAGCAGAACCTAAAACCAATGCACAAGACATACCTGCTGCACCACCCCCAATTATTAAAGCATCATACATTCAAGAAATATTTATTTGTGTCCTTTTACTTTTTGTTCGATACGTTTTGAGGTTCTTAAAATAGCCATCATCATAATAACACACAATGAAGCTACAATAGTTATAACAGCAACAATGCTATCACCTTCAAAAGGGGCATTAAAATTAACTTGTGTAAAATTAAATACAATTAAACCAAGTGCAATCACACTAAGAACTATAGTAAATATCTTCATTTATTCAATTTTTAAATGGTTACCAATAATCTAAATTACAAACCTCACAATGGTTTTTAAACCACATCAAATAACGCTTTAATGTTGTGAGCAAACAGTTTTACAGCAATAGCTAATAAAACAACTCCGAATACTTTTCTAATGATATTTATGCCATTTTGCCCAATTAAGCGCTCAATTTTCGAAGACGTTTTAAGTACTATAAAAATAATAATAACATTAATTAAAACAGCAACTATTATATTTTCTGTTCTAAACTCGGCTCTTAAAGATAGCAAGGTGGTTAAACTACCTGGTCCAGCAATTAAAGGGAATGCTAAAGGAAACACAGCCGTAGTCATAGAATCATGCTCTTCTTGTTTGTATAATGTAATACCTAATATCATTTCTAATGCTATAAAAAATAAAATGAAAGCACCAGCAACGGCAAACGAATTCACATCAATCCCAATTAAGTTTAAAATACTTTTTCCTAAGAATAAAAAGACAATTAAAATCACACCTGCAATAATAGATGCTTTTTCACTTTGTATATGACCAGCTTTTTTTCTTAAGTCAATAACAATAGGAATGTTACCTACAATATCAATTACTGCAAATAAAATCATGAATGCTGTGAATATTTCTTTAAAATTTAATTGCATAATCCGTAAGTTTTAAATTTTCGGCAAAAATATAGCATTATTACTTAATTATCTTAAAAATAAAGTCAAAGTTTATCTATTTTTGTAAACTATTTTTAAGAGCATTTTTTATGTTTCAGTTGGGTAAAACGATAGTGTCTGAAGATATTATTGAAAAAGATTTTTTGTGTAATCTATCGGCTTGCAAAGGTGCCTGTTGTATTGATGGCGATGCTGGCGCCCCGCTTGAAAAAGAAGAAGCTCAAATTTTAAAAGACATTTACCCCAAGGTAAAACCATTTTTACGTCAAGAAGGTATTGATGTTATTGAAGCCCAAGGTGCCTACATTACTACAGAAGAAGGCGAACTGGAAACACCATTAATTAACGGTGCAGATTGTGCTTATGTTATTTTTGACGAAAAAAAAGTGGCCCTCTGCGCCATTGAAGAAGCTTATAATCAAGGCGAAGTTAGTTGGAAGAAACCTGTATCTTGTCATTTATATCCCGTTCGTGTCCAAGATTATTCTGAATTTTCTGCAGTAAATTATCATAAATGGCAAATTTGTGATGATGCTTGTGCGCTTGGTAAAGAATTACAAATCCCTATCTACAAATTTGTAAAAGAGGCTTTAATCAGGAAATTTGGTGAAGATTGGTACGCCGAATTAGAGAAGGTTGCAGAAACTTTTTAACAACCCAAAAATATCCAAAAAAAATACCCAAAAATCCCTTTGTTTAAAAGGGTTCTTCGCTAAAAAACATAATATTTTTTTGTTAACTTTTTTAATTTTTAAAAATGTTAAGTAATTAATAATCAGAATTTTAACCAATTTTTATTGTAAACTTTCTGATTATCAGTGTTTTTTTTATTTGTTAAAAACTTGTTGAAAAGGTTTCATGAAATTTTGAAAAAAATAGCAATCATTTTACAATCTTTGTGAACCCGTAACCGAAGAAAATTGTCGTTTAACTAATATTAAAAAAATCTAATCATTATGTCTCAAGTCGTAGAGCCCATTCTTCAAGAAAACAAAGATCGTTTTGTTATTTTCCCAATTCAACATCATGATATCTGGGAATGGTATAAAAAATCTGAGGCAAGTTTTTGGACTGCAGAAGAAATTGATTTACATCAAGATCTTACAGATTGGTCTACGAAATTAAATGATGACGAGCGTTATTTTATTAAACACATTTTGGCATTTTTTGCAGCTAGTGATGGTATTGTAAATGAAAATTTAGCTGAAAACTTTGTAAATGAAGTACAATACAGTGAGGCTAAATTTTTCTATGGGTTCCAAATTATGATGGAAAATATTCATAGTGAAACATATTCTCTGTTAATTGACACTTACGTAAAAGACGAAAAAGAAAAAGACTTATTATTCAATGCCTTAGAAAATTTTCCTGCCATTAAGAAAAAAGCAGATTGGGCTTTAAAATGGATTGAATCTCCAAGTTTCGCTGAACGCTTAATTGCATTTGCTGCAGTAGAAGGGATTTTCTTTTCAGGAGCATTTTGTTCTATTTTCTGGTTAAAGAAAAGAGGTTTAATGCCAGGATTAACGTTTTCAAACGAATTAATCTCTCGTGATGAAGGTGTACACTGCGACTTTGCTGTGCATTTACATAACAAACATTTAATAAACAAAGTGCCTAAAGCTCGTATTCGCGAGATTTTAGTTGATGCTTTAGATATAGAACGTGAATTTATAACAGAATCTTTACCAGCTAGTTTAATTGGTATGAATGCTGTGTTAATGTCTCAATATTTGGAATTCGTAACCGATAGACTTTTGTTTGAGTTAGGTTGTGATAAAGAATATAATACAGCAAACCCATTTGATTTTATGGACATGATTTCTTTACAAGGAAAAACAAATTTCTTTGAAAAGCGAGTGTCTGAATATCAAAAAGCGGGCGTACTAAATAAAGAAGAAGAAAAAGATAAATTCAGTTTCGACGCCGATTTTTAATTGACTCCCTATTCAAAACGAAGTATTTTGAAGTTCAATTAAAATGACATTTCCTGCGAAGGAAAATATACTAAACAAACTTATTAAATTAATTAAATCAATCAAGCATGTTTTGGCTCTTGGGCTAAACAGGTTTGGCCTATTAACTAACCATTTTTCTGAAGGTGTATCAGAAATACTAAAAAAAGTGTAAACAATGTATGTAGTAAAAAGAGACGGTAGAAAAGAACAAGTTATGTTCGATAAAATCACTGCCCGAGTAAAAAAATTGTGTTATGGATTAAACGAATTAGTGGATCCATTAAAAGTCGCTATGCGAGTTATAGAAGGACTTTATGACGGCGTAACAACTAGCGAGCTTGATAATCTTGCTGCTGAAGTTGCTGCAACCATGACTACTGCACATCCAGATTATGCACGATTAGCTGCACGTATTTCTGTCTCTAACTTACACAAAAACACAAAAAAAACGTTTAGCGACGTTATGGAAGATTTGCATAAATATGTAAATCCAAGAACAGGTAAAGACGCGCCGCTTCTTGCTGATGACGTTTACGAAGTTATTATGGCAAACAAAGAGCGTTTAGATTCTACAATAATCTATAACCGCGATTTTGGTTATGATTATTTCGGATTTAAAACCCTAGAGCGTTCTTATCTATTAAAACTAAATGGCAAAATTGCTGAACGTCCACAACACATGCTTATGCGTGTTTCAATTGGAATTCATTTAAATGATTTAGAGGCAGCCATTGAGACCTATGAGTTAATGTCTAAAAAATATTTTACTCACGCTACACCAACATTGTTTAATGCGGGTACACCAAAACCGCAAATGTCTTCATGTTTTCTTTTAACCATGAAAGAAGATAGTATAGATGGAATTTACGATACCTTAAAACAAACGGCTAAAATCTCTCAATCTGCAGGAGGTATAGGTTTAGCAATGCATAATGTACGTGCTACAGGAAGTTATATTGCCGGAACAAACGGAACGAGTAATGGTATCGTGCCAATGCTTCGTGTATTTAATGATACGGCCCGTTATGTAGATCAAGGTGGAGGAAAACGTAAAGGAAGTTTTGCTATTTACCTTGAAACTTGGCATGCTGATATTTTTGAGTTTTTAGATTTGAAAAAGAATCATGGTAAAGAAGAAATGCGTGCGCGCGATTTATTTTATGCGATGTGGATTTCAGATTTATTCATGCAACGTGTTCAAGAAAATGGCGATTGGACGTTAATGTGTCCTAACGAATGTCCAGGATTACCAGAAACACACAGTGAAGAATTTGAAGCATTGTATTTAAAATACGAAGCCGAAGGTAAAGGTCGAAAAACTATTAAAGCACGTGAGCTTTGGGAGAAAATATTAGAATCTCAAATTGAAACGGGTACGCCTTACATGCTATATAAAGATTCGGCAAACCGTAAATCGAATCAGAAAAATTTAGGAACTATTCGTTCTTCAAATTTATGTACCGAAATTATGGAGTACACCTCTCCTGATGAGGTGGCTGTTTGTAATTTAGCCTCTATTGCATTACCAATGTTTATTAAAAATGGTGAATTCGATCATAAGGAATTATACCGAATTACTAAGCGTGTAACAAAAAACTTAAACCGCGTTATAGATAGAAATTACTACCCTGTAATTGAAGCAAAAAATTCTAATATGCGACACAGACCAATCGGTTTAGGTGTGCAAGGATTAGCGGATGCATTTATTCAATTACGTATGCCTTTTACAAGTGACGAGGCTAAAAAATTAAATCAAGATATTTTTGAAACCCTTTATTATGCAGCGGTAACGGCAAGTATGGAAGAAGCCAAAGCTGAAGGTCCTTATGAAACTTATGAAGGTTCACCAATAAGTAGAGGTGAGTTTCAACACAACCTTTGGAATATTAAAGATGATGAGTTAAGTGGCAATTGGGATTGGGAAAAATTACGTAAGCAAGTGTTAAAACATGGTGTTCGTAATTCACTTTTAGTAGCGCCAATGCCAACTGCATCAACTTCTCAAATTCTTGGAAATAATGAGTGTTTTGAGCCTTATACCTCTAATATTTACACCCGTCGTGTATTATCTGGTGAATTTATTGTTGTGAATAAGCATTTATTAGAAGACCTAGTAGAATTAGGACTTTGGAATGAAAACTTAAAACAAGACATCATGAGAGCTAATGGTTCCGTTCAAGGAATAGATATCATCCCTCAAGATATCAAAGAACTTTACAAAACGGTTTGGGAGTTAAGTATGAAAGATATAATTGATATGTCGCGTCATCGCGGGTATTTCATCGATCAGTCACAATCACTTAACTTATTCCTTGAAGGTGCAACCATGGCTAAATTAACCTCTATGCATTTTTATGCATGGAAAAGTGGCTTAAAAACAGGAATGTACTACTTACGTACTAAGAGCGCTGTTGATGCCATTAAATTTACCTTGAAAACAACTAAAATGGAAGAACCAGCAGCTGAGGTTGTTGAAGTAACTAATGTTGTTGAAGAACAGCAAGATGCTAAGAAAAAGAAATTGGCGGCACAAAATGCGGCTAAATTTGCTAAGGAAAAGAACCAAGAAGTAGAGGTAGAACCTATGTCTGCCGAAGAAATGAAAGCACTCATTGCACAAGCTAAAGAAGCTGAAGGTGATGATTGTTTAATGTGTGGATCTTAATTAATTCATTATTATTGGGTTTGTTCCCTCGAAAGGGGGAACCCCAAATTTATAAAAAAGACATCTTGAAAAAGATGTCTTTTTTTATTTAAAATAACTCTAGTTTTTTTATCTTCAATACCATTTAAAATACTTCATATGGTAAAAAGGTCTATTTTTTTTGGACTTTTAATTGTTCTAGGGGTTTTATTGTATTTAAATCCAAATTTTAAAACCATTTCAGCCGGAGTTTCTATTTTGCTCTTCGGTATGATTATGTTGGAAGAAGGTTTTAGAGTTTTTACTAAAGGCCCGCTTCAAACCATATTAAAAAAAGCGACAAATAAACTTTATAAAAGTATTTCTGTAGGCGCCTTTGTAACGGCTTTAATTCAATCGAGTTCACTTGTTTCTGTAATTACTATTTCATTTATAAGCGCTGGTCTCATCTCTTTAGGCGGAGGGTTAGGCCTAATATTCGGAGCAAATATCGGTACGACAACTACAGCGTGGTTAGTTGCAGGTTTTGGACTAAAAATTAAAATTTCTGCCCTAGCAATGCCCATGTTGGTATTCGGAATCATTTTTTCATTTCAAAAAAAAGAAGCCCTAAAAGGACTCGGCAACGTGTTGGCTGGTTTAGGTTTTTTCTTTTTAGGAATTCATTACATGAAAGAAGGATTCGATGTATTTAAAGATTATATAGACTTAACTCAATATGCGGTTTCAGGTTATTTGGGAGTAGTCATTTATACTGGTCTTGGAATTATAATTACAACCATTTTACAATCTAGTAGCGCCACTTTAGCTTTAATTTTAACGGCGCTTTCTGCTGGACAAATTGAATATGAAAACGCATTAGCCTTAGCAATTGGTGCCAATATTGGTACCACAATTACGGCGGTTTTAGGGTCTTTAGGAGCTAATATAGCAGGAAGAAGACTGGCAGGAGCTCACTTAATTTTTAATTTAACTACAGGCATTGTAGCTTTAGCAATCATTTTTCCGTTGGCAAGATTCGTGAACATTATTTCAGAATTAGTGCATATTGCCGCCACAGATTATACTTTGAAACTGGCTATGTTTCATACTATTTTTAATATTCTTGGGGTCATTTTAATGATTCCTTTTGTAGGTAAATTAGAAAAGTTGTTGTTGAAAGTATTCAAGGAACAAGCTGCAGATAAAAAGGCTATTGACGAGCCTAAATATCTTAATGAAGCCATACTGAGTTTCCCAAGTACCGCCATTTCATCTTTAATAAAAGAGTCGCAATATTTGTATAAAAACACCATTTTTGAAATTGTAACGCATGGACTAAATCTCCATAGAGAAGATGTAAAATCGGATTTGAAAATTAAAGAAGTCATTAAAAAATCTACTGAAGATATGAATATTGATGTGGATGAACTTTATTATAGTAAGGTGAAAACTATTTATGGTGAAATCATTAGATACGCTACAACAACTCAAAATGATTTGAAGCTTAATAAAAAACAACATCAGTCTATAATTGATATTAAAATTGCTAACCGAAAAATGGTTGAAATTGTTAAGATTGTTAGAGAAATAAACAAAAACATCAAACTATCACTGCATGCCGATAGTAAACATTTGCTAAAAGAGTATAATGAATACAGAAAGAAGCTCACGAAAGTGCTACGCGTAATTTATTTATTTAGAACTGAAGAAGATTCGAAGAAGTATGCATTAAAATTAAAGGAATTAAAAAAAGAGGCTAAAGAAAATATTAGATTAAGTAATAAATCTATCGATAAGCTTATTCGAAAAAACTTAATAACTACTGAAATGGCATCGTCTTTATTTAATGATTTTGCCAATGTTAACGACGTGATAAAAAAATTAATTGAGGTTGCAGAATTGTTATATGGCAAAACAGATTCACTTTTAGAAGAGAGTTAGCTCTCTAAATTTATTCTGGAAAAGCAGCAACATTTAATGCAATTTTTTGTACTAAAAATACTATATTTAATGCTTAAAACTTAGATATGGATCAAAACAATTTTTTAGTAACCGCAGACTTATACGCAAGTAAAGAAAAACGATTTATTAACATGGTAATAGACACGATAGGTTACTACGCGTTTTCTTTTATAATTGGTCTAATACTAGGGGTTTTTGAGCTTTTAGGAATTTCAGGGCCTTTAAATTTTATCGCATCAATGGGAACTATCGGTTCATTTATATTCAGTATATCCATCATGCTTGCATACTTTTGCTTGTTAGAAGTGCCTTTTCAAAAATCTCTCGGGAAGTTTGCAACAAAAACCATAGTAGTAATGGAAGACGGAAGTAAACCAACTTTTCAAGATATTTTTATAAGAAGTTTATGCCGTTTAATACCGTTTGAAGCATTTTCATTTTTAGGGCAAGATGGTAGAGGCTGGCACGACTCTATGTCGAATACCTACGTGGTTGAAATTGATAGATTTGAAGCAAAAAAAAGGTCGCTACATGAATTAAACCAAATAGGTGTGGCTCAAGAATTATAACATCTATTTTTAGAAACAAAAAAGCATCCCGTAAAAGGATGCTTTTCGTATTACATTAAAATGGATTAATTAATCTAATATAGTATTTTCTGCTACTGCTTCATTGTTTTCAGACATTAAAGCGAAAAATTTATCAATGTTTGGAAGAATGATAATTCTTGTACGTCTGTTTTTCGATCTGTTTTCAGCCGAATCATTTTCAGCGATAGGTTGGTAACTACTTCTTCCTGATGCAATCAACTTTTCAGGAGCTACGTTATATTCTTCTTGTAATTTACGAACAACAGAAGTTGATCTTAATACACTTAAATCCCAGTTATCAGTAATGTGACCTGTATTTATTGTTCTAGAATCTGTATGCCCTTCAACCATAACATCTAAACTTGGCTCAGAGTTAATAACGTCTGCTAACTTCTTTAAAACATTATCGGCTTTAGAACTTAATCTATAACTACCACTATTAAATAACATATTATCAGCAATAGAAATCATTACAACAGTTTCATTAATATTTACTGCAAAATCTTCATCTTCGTTCATATTGCTTTCGCTTATTGTTTTTTCAAGATTATAAGCAACAGCTAAATTCATAGAGTCTTTAAGCGTTTTTGCATTCGTTAATTTTTCAGCACTAACGTGTTGTAAAGTTTCGCGCATTTTGGCTTTTGAGTTGTTCGACATAAAAGCAACACCTTCAACAACATCTAATTTAGAGTCGTTTTCTAGCTTAAGAGATGCGATTTTAGAATTGTAAGCATCAACACGAGTTTGAATTTGTTCAAATTTAGCTTCTAAATCTTCTTTAGCAACTTGTGTTTTTTGTAATTCACTTTTAATCTCACCATTTTCTTGTTGTAAGGCTAGATACTTCTTTTTTGAAACACACGAAAAGGTGAATACTGTAATTAATAATAAAATTGAAATGTTTTTCATAATAATAACTTTAGGTTTTTATTATGTACGTTTAAAGTTGATTTATAGACGTTGAAATGTGAATTTTTTATAAAAAAAAGCATCATTTAAAATGATGCTTTATATAATGGATTTCAAGCCTAGAACAACTTATTTGTATTGGCATAAATATGAAGTTTGAACTGGGACTTTAACCTGAAACTTTTCGTTGGCATCAACTGTATAAGATTCGCCTGATTTAAAAGTTACCCAATTGGAACTTCCTGGGAGTTTAACATCCATTTCACCTTCTATGACTACCATAGTTTCATGAGTAGATGTTCCAAATTCGTATTCGCCTATTTCCATAACACCAACAGTAGATTTTCCTTTTGCTGATGCATAGCCTAAAGATTTTACATGGCCATCAAAATATTCATTTGTTGAAATCATAAATTAAATTTTGTGTTTAAGTTCTAAATGTAAAAACACCTCAATTGAGGTGTTTTTTATAATAAATTTTATATTTTAAAAATTATTCTTCTACGTTTTCAGGTAGTTTGGCAGGTTTTACCGAAGCGTCATGCGAATGGTAATATTCTTCCAAAAGATTCATAGTTGCCGTTAATAAATCCTTGGTTTCTAATAAAATACTAAAGTAAAGGGTTGTGTTTTTTGGGCTAGATTCTTCATTTCTAGTTCTTGATACTTGTTTGTTAATCTTATCAGTTACTAAATCGAAAACTACTTTTTTACGTTCAATAATTTCTCCAACATGTTCAAACGAATGTGTATCGAAGGCAGTTTTAGCATTGTTAAATAAATCCTCTAAAGCGTCTTCAACTTCCTTAAGTTCTTTGATTTGACTAAACTTAAGCTTTTTATGATTATTGTTAATATGCTTGTAACTTACTTTAGAGATGTATTCTAAAGACTGCGTCATATCTTGTAAATACCCTAGAATATTAATATAAAAACTACTAGCTCTTAAACTTGTTTCTTCTAAGTTTTTAATGAAAAAGAATATATTATCACGTAAGTTATCAACTTCAGTAGAAAGTTTATCTACTTGTTTTTGATTCTTCTTAAGCATTTTTAAATCTTGTTTTGCTAAACCATTTACAGCATTGCTATAAATTTTATTTCCTCGTTTAACGACGTTTGCAATATTACTTGCGCTTTCGTGAATAACACCTTGTACAGATTTACTTCCAGTTGCTTTTAAACTATCTTCTTCAACAACTTTTGAAGAACTGATTTGATGCGATTTATAGTTTCTATATAATAAGAAAGCTGTAATTAGTAATAATATTGGAGTCATCACTTGAGGATTCCAGTTTATTAAAAACACAACAGTTCCAGCAGCTACAAAAGCTCCGATTGCAGTTCCGAACCAGCCAGCAATAACATTTAAAACACCAGCTACTCTGTAAACAGCACTTTCCCTTCCCCAAGCTTTATCGGCAAGAGATGAACCCATGGCAACCATAAACGTTACGTAGGTTGTAGATAGAGGTAATTTCATTGAAGTAGCAATAGCAATTAATACACCAGCAACCATTAGGTTTACTGAGGCTCTAATCATATCGAAAGCAGGAGCGTCAATACTTTGATCTTTTGTAAGAATGACATCTGTTTTCTTAAAGCTATTCCCAATGCTGTTCTGTAATGAATTAGGAATAATGGCGCTAAAGTATTGTGATAAACTCGTAGACCCTTTTACGATGGCTCTAGACAATGCATTAGGCTCAAATTTCTCGTGAGTTTCACCTTGTCTTGATAAACTTATTTCAGTTTCTGCAACGGTTTTTGCCTTTTTAGAAAGCCATAAAGTAAGTACCATAATAGCTCCAGCGATAAATAGCAATAAAGGTTCTGCAGGTACTTTCTTATCTAACACAGCCATAGACATTGTAGAATCCATACCATTAGCTATCCAAGCCTCATAAGAGTGATATGCTGCCATTGGTACACCAATAAAGTTTACTAAATCATTACCAGAAAATGCTAATGCAAGTCCAAAGGTGCCTACACCAATAACAACAAGTAAAACGGTTTTTTTAGTAATTTTTTCAAAAATGAATGAAAACAAAGTCCAGAAAACAAAACTTCCAAGAATAATCATAGATTCGTTTCCTTCTACAAGTCCTTTTAAGTCTTTATAGTATGGTGTTCCTTTTAATCCTTTTAAAAAGATAAAATAGGTAATGGCTGTTAATGCTAAACCTCCAAAAAAGATACCGAACTTTTTTATTTTACCTTCATAGTTAAATGTAAAAAGAAGACGAGAAATCCATTGAACAAGCGCTCCAACTGTAAAGGCTATTAAAACAGAAAGTAAAATTCCGCTAATAATAGTCAGGGCAGTTTCTGTATTAATATAATTCCCTAAATCTGCTAGAGTTTCTTCACTGGAAGCACTAATCTTGATTATAGACATCACTACAGCAGCACCTAATAAGTTAAATACAATAGATACAGTAGTAGAAGTTGGTAACCCAAGGGTGTTGAAAAAATCTAATAGCAGAATATCAGTAATCATTACTGCCATAAAAATTAACATGAGCTCGCCAAATTCAAATTGAGCAGGAATAAAAATACCTTTTCTGGCAACTTCCATCATACCACTTGAAAAAACAGCTCCAATAAAAATACCTAAACTCGCAACAATCATTATGGTTCTTAAAGAGATTGCTTTAGAACCAATTGCTGAGTTTAAGAAGTTAATTGCGTCATTACTTACACCTACAACGATATCAGCTACGGCTAATATGGTAATGGCGATTAACATGAATGTGTACAAATTTTCCATAATTACTTATATATTTTGCAAATATCTTGACTGATAAGGTCTGAAATGTTACGTAATTGTTATTTTTTTAAATTAAAAATGTAAATCAAAACCAAGCCTAAAGGTAATATTATCTTCGTTACCTGCAATAGTAGTATAGCTTAAATCGCTTTGTACTTTTAATTTATGACCAACAATAAATTTATTTAAACCAATTGTATATTGTTTACGTGGTAAAGTACTTGTAATTGATTCGAATTCAACCGTTGTAAATCGAGCTGCAAGTTCATAATTACTCTTGAATAAATAACCAGCTTGTAAATTTAAAGCGTTACCAGTTAGAACGATATCTCCAGTAGGTGTTACACCATCAGCTTCTGTAGCAATTTCATTATCTGCGGTACGTTTAGCATATTCACCCATAAATGAAAATCCATCAAATTTAAACATCGCATCTGCAAATATGGTCGTCTGGTCTGTTTCGTAAATTGTTCCGTCCGTTCTTTCCATATAATCACCTGCAAAACCTCTTTCTCTAACCGCGTCTTGGTTATAGTTATAGGTAAAGCCTAACATTAATTTTGGTTTTGCTTCACGTTTTAAATCAGATTGACTATAATCTCCTTTAGATTTGAAAGCCCCGAAAGGTAAAAGTTCTAGTCTAGCAGTATATTGTAATCCTCCTTCATTCCCCTCAGTTACATTACGCCCTTCACCTTGTGAAATTGCAAATTTTTCACGCATTAAGAAGTTGCCTCCTAAATTGGATTTATGACGGAGTTGAATTCCTAAATCACGATCTATGTTAAATCGACTGTTTAATAAAGAACGATCAATAAGTTGAAGATTTGCCGAAGACACGACACGCTCAACATTTCCAGGAAGTTTAGTTTGTCCTGCCCAAAGTTCCCAGTTTTCAGCAAATTGCCACATAATAACGGCATCTAGTATGTAACGTGGGGTATTTCTGTTATAATCATTAGCTCCTGAGATATCTCTGTTTGATAAGCCTAACTCAATTTTATATTTAAGTTTAGGGCTATAGGCAAAACCATCGAATTTTAATCGAGCACGACGTACAATAAAGTTGTGTTCTGGACTTCCATATTGGTCTCCATCATGATCCCAAGAAGATATAGAACGAACCTGAAAACGAGGTGCAAATTTTACACTAAAAGAGCTGTCTTTAGCAGTGAAGTTAATTAATCCTTTTCCAAAAGAAGTATCACTGATTTCTTGTGCGGTAACGTTAATAGCAAACAAAAAAAGTGCTATTAGGGTAATTTTTAATTTCATTAGTATATCATTAATTTTTGTCGTTGCAAATAAACAACTCAAATGTTAACTCAATGTTTCCTAACTATTAAATTTTCGCATAAAAAAGACTGCCTTGGCCTAAGGCAGTCTCATTAGAAATCATGATAATGTAGTCGACAAAAACTAATAGATTATATGAAATACTAATTTTTTGTCTCAAGACGAAGCAAATATCTAATTTTTAGTTAATCTTAATGTAATCTCAATATTAATTAATTATTAACTTTCCAATGTTAAATCTTTTATTTTAACAAACTGTAAATCAAATAAATACAAGCTTAATGTTATCTTAATGTTAATTAAGTGTTGCTTTAAGGTTATGTAATTTGTATCTTTGGGGTATAATGTTAAACACCCATAATTATGAAGAAATTTATTTTATTTCTTGCCTTTTTAATTACTGTGGTTTCTTTTGCTCAAGAAAAGCAAAAGAGAGATTTAAAGCTTAATGAAGACACCAATTTAATTGAAGTTGTTTACTATCATGACAATGGCGTTGTAAGTCAAACTGGGACTTATACGTTAGATGGTAAATTACACGGTGAATGGTTAAGTTTTGATACAGCAGGCAAAAAATCAGTTTCAGCAAATTATGATAATGGTAAAAAAGTCGGCAAATGGATTTATTGGATTGACGGAGTTAAAAAAGAAGTCAATTATACTAATAATGTCGCGTCTATGTAATTACTTATAAAGACGTACAAAACAAAAAAGCATCCTATTTAGGATGCTTTTGGTTTTTATTAGGCTTGTATAATTTAATTACTAAAGGTCCAATTGGCTCCCCAAGTGGCATAGTCTGTTCCAGTTGCAGAACCTTCACCAGTATAGAAATCTGAATCAGTAAAAATTACCGTTGTATCATTCTTCATTTTAGTTGTTACATCAACAAAAGTTACGCCTGTTACTTGTAAATCATCACTTACTACACCATTACCGGTATCTTCATCATCTAAATCAAACCCTTCAGCATAACCAGTAATATGAATGTTTGAAAATATACCTTGAGTTCCAGCCCTAAGTCTTACTGCTTCAGAAGAATTTGTTGAACCTTCGCCTACTATAGTGACATTATTTAAAGTTGGTTTAGAGAAAATACCTGTGGCATTGCTAAAGTCTGTATTGTACCCATCTGCTTCAATAGCTTTATCATCTGAAGCCCTGTTTGAAATGTAAACATGTGTTAACGTTCCTGAATAGCCTTCAGTCCAATCTACTGAGTCATCTTCAGCATTGATAACCGACACATAACTTGCGTTAACGGTTCCACCAAAAAACTCAATACCATCATCTTTTCCTGCATAAGCTTGAATATAATTTACTACAGTACCACTACCTACACCGTAAAAAGAAAATCCGTTATTTTCTGATTGTCCATCTGCAGCACCACCAGAATACTCAACTCGAACGTAGTTTAAAGATCCTGAATTATCATCTGCAACATTTCCTCCGTAAGGTAAACTCGCAATTTCTGAAGTTGCAGTAGCAGTTCCTGTTACTGAGTTAATAGGCGCATTTCCTAATAAAATTAATCCTCCCCAATCTCCAGCTTGTGGGTTGGTAGCGTCAGATGTAAATACAATTGGGCAATCGGCAGTTCCATTTGCTATTATCTTTGCACCTTGAGAAATGGCGATATAAACATTTGATCCTGAAGCTAAAGCCTCTATAGTCATGCAGGCAGGAATAGTTAATGTTGTTCCGCTTGCCATGATTAAAGATCCATTTAATTTATAGGTTATGTTCGCGTCTAAAGTTAAATCTTCAGTATATGTTCCAGATAAGAAAATAGTTTGAGGGTCTGTAGATCCGCCACCTGAAGTGTTGTTAGTAACACTGTTATCATTTATAATAATATCTGCAGTGTCGTCAGTAGAGCATGAGAATATCATTGAAACTAATGCTATGCCTAAGATTAATTGTTTTTTCATTGTTATCGTTTTTAATTTAATTTTTTGATTAAGTTTTATATTTAAAATGTGTATTTAAGTTGAAGTCCTATATTCATACCTCGCTTGTAATCGGTAACACCTTTTCCGTTAGCAGATACCACTAGAACATCCCCTAAATTTTGATCCTCTCTAACGTATTGAATGGTTGGATTTAATATGTTTTTAGCACTAAAGTTGATTTCGAAGTTTTCTTTGATGGTATTTTTCCAGATAAAATCTAAGGTCGGTACACTTTTTTCTACGATGTTTCCTAAGTCTCCAGAGCCCAATGCGTCAATACGATCTGAGAAATAAGAGAATACCAAATTGGCAACAGGTTGGTAGTTTTTAAATGTTGGCGAGTAGCTAATATCAGCGTTAAGCAAGAATGGCGATGCACCTTGCAATTCGTCCTCATTTCTATTGAAAGCTAAATCGAAAGTACCATCAATAGTTTCATATAAATCTTGATTGGTTTTCATGTAAGTAGCGTTAACACCAAATGATAAATTTGCGTTATCGTCTTCATCAACCAAAAGGTTTTTTCTTAATTCAATTTCAAAGCCATAAATAGTTGCTTGGTCTCCAGTACGAACATAACGTTGAGTTCCTGTGGCATCACCAACTACAACTAAATTAATTGGGTTGTCTATTTGTTTTGTGAATGCTCCTAAAGAGAAGATTTCATTTTTACTAAAGAACCACTCGTATTTTAAATCGATATTTAAGATGTCTGAATAACCCAAAACATCTGGGTTTCCACCTATTCTTGTAGAAACATCTTCGTAGACAAAGGGTGCAATTTCTTTAAATTCTGGGGTTGAAACTGTTTTACTTGCAGATAAACGCAGGTTTTGGTCATCGTTTAAGGTGTATTTAATGTTTAAACTTGGTAATATAAACGTTTCCTTTGAAGATTTTGAATCTACACCATTGTTACCCAAATTAATAACATCATAAGAAATATTTTGTTCAAAACTTTCCAATCTTACACCAGGTACAAATAACCATTTATCTCCAGCATTAATTTCGGTATCTACATAACCTGCGTAAACATTAAGGCTTCCGTTGTATGTGTTTTCAAAAAGACCTGGTCTGTTGGTGTTTGATAAAGTTGGATAAGGATTTATAACTTTAATTTCGTAAATACCATTTGATGCATCATTTAGATTTAGGTTGTCAAGATTGAAAATCGCATCGAAATTATTAACATCGGTAATTTGGTAATCACCGTCTACAATATCATAACCATATCTTATGTTATTGAATTGTCTCGTTTTATGGCGGCCATTGTACCCTAAATTAAACTTTAGTTTATCGTTAGGTTTGAAGGCTAAATTGAAACGACCATTATACTCATCGTCTTCAATTTTTTGAAAGTATCGTTGGTTATCAAAAACTACATTACTATAAAACGTTGGGTTTGTAGTTGAATCATTATCCAATGCGTATTGATAATTTTCAACACTAAAACGCTTTCTGTCAGGTTGGTCTGAAAACACTTTGTTATATCCAAATCCCCAATCCAAATCGAGCTTACCAGATTTATGGCTTCCTAATAATTGGTTTACAAACATTCTAGTTTGATCGAACTGAATGTTTTGTTGGTAGAAACCTTGATCGGTATTTAAAATAGCATCTCTATTTCTTCCGTTTCCATCAATCCCGTAATAACCTACTTCATCTGAAGAACTATTTATGAAAACTGAATTAAAACTTATGCGATTATCGCTATTTATTTTATAGCCTAAATTTGCCATAGCACTGGTGGTTGTGGCGTATTCGTATTCTTCAGAAGCGTCAAAGGCTTTCTTTTCAACTGTTGTAAAATCTACATTCTTACCAGTTCGGTATTCATAACTATTTTCAAAACTTCCAGTTACAAAAACACTTAATTTTGAGCCATTATTAAAATTGAATGAATTACCTATTGAAGCACCGTATGCTACATTAACAGGAGAATCTACATTAACCGGGTCTACGCCATGCGATAAAATAATTGCAAACGGGTTATGCGCATATCTACCATAATATCCAAAATAACCAGAACCCTCGCTTCGTACAAAGTTTTTGTTTATGGCATTGGTGTTAAATCCAGTTCCAGAAAACATATCTACAGCGAAGCTACCAGTATGTTCTTTTGACGTAATATCCACATTGCCTGCAGCAAAATCTCCGTAAAATTGGGCAGCATAGGCTTTGCTTATGGAAACGTTTTGAATAACATCCGATGAAAATAAATTTAAATCGATATTCTTTTTATTCACATCATTAGAAGGTAATGATAAACCGTTCATAGAAGAATTTAAATATCTATCGCCTAGACCACGCACATAAACATTACTTGAACCTTCTTGCTTTGAAACTCCCGAAATTTTAGCGACTGCGCCAGCAGCGTCACTAACACCTTTTCTTGATAGTTCTTGAGCACCAATACTCTGTTTTATTTCAACAGCTTTCTTTTGCTCTAATAATAAAGCTGTTTCGCTTTCTCTTTTAGTTGTAGTTGTTATTACAACTTCATCCAAAGAAGCGGCACTTGCACTCATCGCTACATTAAGTTCTGTTACTTCTCCAGCAATAATGGAAACGCTTATTTGTTGAGTTTCATAACCTACGAAGCTAAATTCTAAAATGTGAG
Organism: Algibacter luteus; assembly: GCF_900141715.1. Lineage (GTDB taxonomy): Bacteria > Bacteroidota > Bacteroidia > Flavobacteriales > Flavobacteriaceae > Arenitalea > Arenitalea lutea. Next base: position 453,003 of record NZ_FQYK01000003.1, read on the forward strand.
ATCCAACTTCTAAATTTTCAATTTTATAGACCCCATCAAAGTCCGATGTTGTTCCCTTTGTAGTTCCTTTTATTAATACGTTAGCAAAAGCTAAGGGCTCATCATTAAATTCTTTATCTGTTAGTGTTCCAACTAGCGACCCGGTGTTTTGCGCAAACGACATTAAAGTTGAGAACAGTACAAAAAGTAATATAAATTTCTTCATTATTTATTTTAAATTTCTTGGTGCAAAGAAACCATCATACTGTAAAATCTGTGTTACCTTAACTTTAAAGAACAGTCATAAAAGCGTTAGATTAATGTTATCAAATACAATATAAAATCTTGAGTTGTTTACATTGAATTAACATTACTATAAGTCAAAAAAGCAATGTTCTTAACACAAACTGAATTGGTATAATTAAGAGGTACAAAAAAAAGCAACTCTCATTTTACTTGAGAATTGCTTTTTAAATTAAATCTATCGTTTTGAAACGATGATTTTCAACTAACTAATTATTTAATGCTGTTGATTTTGTTTGATTATCAGCACTGGCCATCACAGAAACTAAATCTTCTAACGATATTGTATCGGCTTCTAAAATAATATTTACCGAAGTTGTGTTATGTGATGCTATTGTTATTTTGGTCTCTTTAGTTTGGTATCCTGTAAAACTACTTACTATAGTATATGTGCCTTCGTTTAAGTTTTCAAACTTAAAAAAACCTTTTTCATCACATAATATTTCGGCTCCAGTTTCTTTAATTTTAACCTTAGCAAAAATTAAAGGTTGGTTATTCGATTCAAAATCTAATAAATTACCATTTACTGTACCAGTACTTTGCGCAAACGCAACGGCTGATATTAAAATTAAAGTTATTGTTAAAATGTGTTTCATCAATTATTTTCTAATTCAAGACAAAAATACATCAGTAAGTGGTTTAAGGTGTTACCAAATCATTAAACAACTATGATTAAAATGTTACCTTAATGTTAAGCGATTTTATGTTTAATTTTTAATAGGAAATGTTATCTTGCTTCCTCATAAAATTTCACCATGAACTGGGAACAATTACTATCTTTAAAACGCTTTGGCGACACTAATAAACGCATCAGAAAAGAACAAGACGAAACCCGTTTAGGATTTGAAGTTGATTATGATCGCGTCATTTTTTCTTCAGAATTTAGAAGCCTTCAAGATAAAACCCAAGTCATTCCACTGTCTGATACCGATTTTGTGCACACGCGTTTAACACACAGTTTAGAAGTTAGCGTTGTTGGGCGTTCTTTAGGCAGATTAGTCGGGCAACGCTTGTTGCAAAAACACCCACATTTGCAAAGTGTACATGGGTATCAGGCCAACGATTTTGGAGCCATAGTTGCCGCGGCAGCATTGGCGCACGATATTGGCAACCCGCCCTTCGGTCACTCTGGCGAAAAAGCGATAGGCGAGTTTTTTATTAACGGAGCTGGTAAACAATATAAAAGTGAACTAACCGACAAAGAATACCAAGATTTATGCGATTTTGAAGGAAATGCTAATGGCTTTAGAATCCTTACCGAGAGTAGGGCAGGACGCCAAGGCGGACTCCGACTTAGCTATGCAACACTTGGCGCTTTTACAAAATACCCTAAAGAATCGCTTCCAAAAAAACCAAGTAAGCATATTGCCGATAAAAAATATGGGTTTTTTCAAAGTGAAAAAGAAGGGTTTGTTGAGGTAGCTAAAGAATTGGGTCTGAATAAACGAAGTCAAAAAGCAGAAAGTTATTCAAGGCATCCTTTAGCTTACTTAGTTGAAGCCGCAGACGATATTTGTTACACCATTATCGATTTTGAAGATGGCATTAACCTAGGTCTAATCCAAGAAGAATTCGCGCTAGAGTATCTCATAAATATCGTAAGAGATAAAATAAAAACTGAAAATTATTACGCCCTTACCACCAAACAAGATCGGGTGAGTTATTTGCGAGCCCTAGCCATTGGCACATTAATTAATGAGGCCGTTGATATTTTTATGAAAAATGAAGATGCTATTTTAAATGGCGATTTTGAATGCGCATTACTTGATAAAAGCAAATACGAAGCCCAAATAAACGATATCATTAAAATTAGTGTAGAGAATATTTACCAATCTACCGAGGTGGTCGATAAGGAAATTGCAGGTTACGGCGTCATTAACGCATTACTAAAAACCTACACAACAGCCGTAAACAACAGCTATAATAATACCGCATCAAATTACGACAAACTCATTTTAAAAGGCCTTCCAAAAAGCGTCAAAACCAACAATACTAGTTTATACAATCGCTTATCCAGTGTATGCTATCATGTGTCTTTACTTTCAGATAGCAAAGCCATTTTAGAGTACAAAAAAATAAAAGGGATTAGTTTTTAAAAAAATAAATTGGTGCGCCTGCCTGCCGGCAGGCAGGTTACCACAAGGGTCGGGCTATACGTTACAAGTCCTCGCTTCGTTCCTCGCTGTGGGCTTTTCACTGCTATCCCTAACGCATGGTTAAAATTAAATAATGAGCTTAATTTTTAACCAATTCTAACTCAATTTGCTCTAACGATTTTCCTTTGGTTTCTGGAAGTATTTTTAGCATTACAAAAAATCCAACAAACGCAATCATTCCAAATATAAAAAAGGTCGTTGCATTACCAAGAACAGATAATTCCCATGGGAAAATAAGCTGAACCATAGCACTAATAAAAGAGTTTATAAAGGCAATACAACCAATCATTAATCCTCTATATTTTATTGGAAATAATTCAGACAATAAAACCCACATAACTGGACCTAAAGAAAACGCAAAACAAGCTATAAAACCTAAAATTCCAATTAAAACTAAGGTAGCGTTCATAGATGTAGCTGCCTCTAAAATGGCACCGTCGTTTTTCAAATAAACTTGGTTGCCCAAAGTTAGCTTCATATCGTTTTTAAAGTCAATATCATTATCATATTCCTTATCTGCTAAATGCATTAATTGAGAAGATTCTTCAAACTGAAGTTGCGAAATTTTATCCGAAGTTAATTTATAAGTGGCACCACTAAAACTATAGGCACACAATAATAAACTTGCTGCAATTCCTGCTGTGCCAATTAAAAGTAATGGTCTTCTTCCCATTCTATCAATTAAATACATAGACACAAAAGTGAAAATTACCGAAATAGTACTTAGTAACACTCCAGACGAAAAGGATGCATCAGTACCAATTCCTGTTTGTTTGAAAATAGAAGTGGCATAAAAATAAACCGCGTTTATCCCTGTAATTTGTTGTAGTACACCAACAACTAAACCTACAACAAGTATAAAACGTAATGACCGTTTTAGTAAGTCTTTAATGATTACTTTATCCTTGTTTTTCTCTGCTTTAATAGCATTTTCAATAGTTGTTATTTCCAATGCACTTCGTTCTGGTCCGTGAATTTGATTTAAAACTATTTTTGCTTCGTCAATTTTATTTTTTAGGTATAACCAACGCGGGCTTTTAGGCACCAGAAATAACGCAGCGAAATACAACAAAGCAGGAATTAATTCCACACCCAACATCCAACGCCAAACATTGTCATCAGTTAAAAAAGTGCTTTCTGGTGTATTGTACTTATTAAAAAGGTAATTACTTAAAAAAGCTGCAAAAAACCCAAAAACAATATTTAATTGCTGAATCGCTACCAACTTGCCTCGATTTTCGGCTGGAGATACTTCGGCAATGTACATAGGTGCTAATACAAGTGCAGCACCAAATGCTAAACCACCAATAATACGAGCTATGTAAAGCATTTCGTAAGAGCTTGCAAAGGCCGACATAAGTGCAGACAAAGCATACAAAAAAGCCACTGCAATAAGTATTTTTTTTCTGCCCAAAATATCACTCAACCTACCTGAAATAAGCATTGCAAGCATTGCAGCGAAAGATGGTGAACTTACAACCCAACCTGTTTGCCCTTCAGTTAAGTTAAACTCTGGCGACGCATAAGACATAACTCCGGATATGATACCAGCATCAAAACCAAATAAGAACCCTCCTAATGATACTACAAAAGCTATAAATATTATTTTTTTAGACATAATAAATGGGAAGTTTAGTTGGTTAAATCAAAATTTGCAAAAAACGAAGATATTATTTTCTATCTACAAACTTTGACCGAAAGTTAATAAATTATGGTCTGGGTCAAGTATTGAAAATTCTCGTTGTCTCCATGGTTTCATTTCTAATTTACCATTTGGATGAATCGTGGTATTGTTATCTAATAAAGATTGGTAAAACGCGTCAATAGCATTCGTTCTAATATAAACTTGACCGTAATTCTTTTTAGGATTAAGTTTTTTGAATAAAAAAAAGTGAATCTGTATTTCATCCTTTTCCAACATCAAATAATCCTCATATTCGGTGTTGCCAAAAGCACTAAACCCAAGTTTGTTTATGTAAAATGCTTTAGTAACATTTAAGTTACGCATGGGCAATTTCGGGTTGATATCGGTTAGCATGATATATATCGCATTAAAGCATCAAAATAAGAATTTAATTTTGAATTGCTTTTAAATTAGAAGTATGGATTCAATAGTATGTTTTAAGCTTTCTGCATCTAATCCAATAGATTGCTGTAATACATTCACACCACCATGCTCAATAAATTCATCAGGGACACCTAAAACATTTATGGTGTTTGGGTACTGGTGTATCGCAGCAAATTCTAAAATAGCACTTCCAAAACCACCTTTTATACTATGGTCTTCAACAGTTACCACGATGTCATATGTTTTAAAAATAGAATGTAATAAATGTTCATCTAAAGGTTTTACAAAACGCATATCGTAATGTGAAACATCTAGATTTGCTATAGCTTCTGTAACATTCTTAGCCATTGTACCGATGCTTAAAACGGCAATATTTTTACCTTTTTTGAGCGAAACACCTTTACCAATTTCAATTTTAGAATAGAGTTGTTTCCAGTCTATCGTAACACCACGACCTCTGGGGTAACGTATGGCAATGGGTTGCTTTAAACCCAATTGTGCTGTGTACATAATGTTACGTAACTCTAGTTCATTTCGAGGGGCAAAAATAATGAGGTTCGGTATACAGCGTAAGTAACTCAAATCGAAAACACCATGGTGTGTGGCACCATCTTCACCTACCAATCCTGCACGGTCTAAACAAAAAATAACAGGTAGTTTTTGTAAGGCTACATCGTGGATAATTTGGTCGTAAGCACGCTGTAAAAACGTGGAATAGATATTACAGAATGGTATTAAACCTTGTGTAGACATTCCTGCCGCTAAGGTAACAGCGTGTTGTTCTGCAATACCAACATCAAACGCTCGGTCTGGAATGGCTTCCATCATGTATTTAAGCGAACTTCCTGTTGGCATTGCAGGTGTAATGCCAACAATGTTTTTATTTTGTTCTGCGAGTTCCACAATGGTATGCCCAAAAACATCTTGATATTTAGGCGCTTGAACTTCGTTTGATTTTTCTGCTAAGTCACCTGTTTTGGCATCAAATTTTCCTGGGGCATGATATTTTACTTGGTTTGTTTCAGCTTGTTTTAAGCCTTTTCCTTTGGTTGTAATTACATGAAGAAGTTTTGGTCCATCAACAGTCTTTAGTCGTTCTAATTCCGCAATAACGGTATTTAAATCATGACCATCAATTGGTCCAGAATAATCGAAATTTAAGGCTTCAAAAATATTATCTTGTTTCTGAGTGCCTTTTTTTACATTGGTTAAATATTGTTTTAAGGCACCAACACTTGGGTCTATACCAATAGCATTATCGTTTAGAATAATCAATAAATTAGCCTTGGTAACTCCGGCGTGGTTTAAGCCTTCAAAAGCCATCCCGCTGGCAATACTTGCATCGCCTATTACTGCAATATGGTGTTTGTTTTCACCTTTTAATTGAGAGGCGATTGCCATTCCTAATGCTGCTGAAATGGAGGTTGATGAATGCCCTACACCAAAAGTATCGTACTCACTTTCATCGCGTTTTGGAAAACCACTAATTCCACCAAGTTGTCTATTGGTATGAAAAATGTTTTTTCTACCCGTTAAAATTTTATGCCCGTAGGCTTGATGGCCAACATCCCAAATGAGTTGGTCTATAGGGGTGTTAAACGCATAGTGCAATGCAATGGTGAGTTCCACGACACCTAAACTAGCTCCTAAATGCCCTTCTTTGGTAGCAACAATATTAATGATAAACTCACGTAACTCTTGCGCAAGTTGAGGTAAGTCTGTTTGATTTAAAAGACGGAGTTCTTTAGGCGAGTTGATTGTATTTAATAGACTTTTTTGCACGAGACAAAAGTACAAGAATGAATTTGTATTTTTGCTATTATGATAGAACCTTTTGATGACACCTACTTTATGAAGAAAGCACTGCAGGAAGCTGAAGCCGCTTTTGAAAAAGGAGAAATACCAGTAGGAGCCGTTGTAGTGATTGAGAATAAAATAATTGCACGCGGACATAATTTAACTGAAACCTTAACCGATGTAACAGCTCATGCCGAAATGCAAGCCATAACAGCTGCTGCTAATTTTTTAGGTGGAAAGTATCTTCAAAAATGCACTCTGTACGTCACGTTAGAGCCTTGCCAAATGTGTGCCGGCGCGTTGTATTGGAGCCAGATTTCTAAAATTGTGTATGGCGCAAGAGATTTGGAACGCGGATGTATTAATTTAAAAACGAAGTTACACCCAAAAACTACGATTACTGGTGGTGTTTTAGCTGAAGAAGCCTCAACTTTGATGAAACGATTTTTTGTTGAGAAACGAAATTTAAATTAACGAATAAAGCCCGACCCTTGGGGAACGCCCTAAAACTATAATTTATTACGCTTTTGATTTTCGCGCATTTTATCAAGGTTTTCTTTGGTAAGCATATAATCTTTGAGATTTTTATCTTTCCAACGGTGGTATGAAAATAGCGGAAATACGATTAAAAACAATCCAGCAACACCAAAACCGATGAGTTTTTGTGCATAGTCTACCTGCAATGTAAAACCAAGAATGATACTGGTTAATGCTGCGATGGTGAGTATAAGGATGAGATATTTCATTTACTAAACTATTGTGTAAAATTGATAAGTTGCTGCCTGTATGCCGTTAATAGTTTTGATCGGGATATATAGCCGAAATATTTTCCGTCTTTTGTTACGGGCAAATTCCAAGCACCGCTGGATTTGAATTTATCCATAATAACATTCATATTGTCCTTATCGTAATCAATAATTCCTGCATCGGCATGCATAAGGCTTGCCGCGTCTACTTTGTCGTAGAGGTCCGAATCGAACATCATATGCCTGATGTCATCTAAACGGATGACGCCTAAAAACTCGTGATTATCGTTGACTACAGGAAAATGATTTCTAGAGGATTTAGCCACGGCATTTTTGAGTATTTCGCCAAGTTTCATTTCTGGTTTTAGTATGATGAAATTGGTTTCAATAACCTTGTCGATATCTAAAACCATCAACACGTTTTTGTCTTTGTCGTGGGTCATTAATTCCCCGCGTTCAGCTAACTTTAAGGTGTAAATAGAATGCGATACGTAATATTTTGTAATGGAAAAGGAGATAGCAGAAACTATCATTAAGGGCACAAAAAGTTCATATCCACCTGTAATTTCTGCAATAAGGAAAATGGCAGTTAAAGGTGCATGAAGTACTCCTGCCATTAAGCCCGTCATCCCAATAAGCGTGAAGTTAGATTCTGATACATGAAAATCTAAACCAATATTATTAATAATTTTAGCAAATGCATTACCTAAGGCACTTCCCATAACAAGCGTTGGGATAAAAACTCCACCAACACCACCTGCACCAAACGTAGTGGTCATGGCAATGGCTTTAAAAACAGAGATGCCTAATAAAAGTCCGATAACAATCCAGATGTTTGATAAATCGAGATCAAAAGGCGTTGTGCCTATTGCTGCAAGATGATCGCCTTTCAAAAGGTTGTTCATAATACCGTAACCTTCACCGTAAAGTGGTGGTATGAAATAAAGCATGGTGCCTATGGCTAAACCTCCAATTAAAAGCCTTACGGCCCGACTTTCAAATTGTTTAAAGAAGTTGGTTATAGAGAAAAATACTTTTGAAAAATAAACTGAGGCGAAGGCTGTTACTAAACCTAGTAACGCGTAAAATGCAATATCGTTAACCTCGAACTTATCGGTAAGTTCAAAACGTAATAATACATCGGTTCCAGTAAAAAGATAGGAGGTAACCACCGCAGAAACTGAGGCTAAAAGTAACGGAACAAGCGAGGTAAAAGCAATATCTAAGCTGAAAATTTCGATTGCAAATACAATGGCCGCAATAGGAGCTTTAAACATAGAAGCCATAGCGCCGGCTGCAGCACAACCTATTAAAAGCATACGCGTTTTGGTGTTCATATGAAATAATTGAGCCGCGTTTGATCCTAATGCGGCACCAACACTTACGGCGGGCCCTTGCAGTCCTACCGAACCACCAAACCCAGCTGTTAGGGGCGCTGTAATTAACGATGCGTAAATATTATATCTTGGAATTATACCATTCAGCTTTGAAATGGCATACAGAGTTGAGGATATACCATGACCAATGTGTTTTTTTAACCAAGTTTGCTTGATGATATAAACCAATAAAAGCCCAATTATTGGTAAAATGAAATATAATGTACTTTGGTAATCTTGAAAAATGTATAAGCTAAAGAAATACCTAATATAGTATGTTAAGTTTTTAAGAGTTACAGTTCCAATACCTGCTAAAAAACCTACCAAAATACTCAGTATGTAAACAAATTGACGTTCTGAAATGTGCTTGTATTTCCAGATTAAGAATTTGCGTAGAAGGCTTTTAAAGGTAGTTGGCATACTATAAAATTACTAAAAAATCCCGCCATAGCGGGATTTAAATTTTATGATTTTAAATTAAGTTTTAAACTTAGTTCATTTAATTGGTCATCGTCAATAGGTGCAGGAGCATCAATCATTACATCACGCCCTGAATTGTTTTTTGGGAATGCTATAAAATCGCGTATGGTTTCTTGCCCACCTAAAATAGCAACCAGTCTATCCAAACCAAATGCTAAGCCGCCATGTGGTGGCGCACCGTATTGAAATGCATCCATCAAAAAGCCAAATTGTGCTTTGGCTTCTTCAGGTGTAAAACCTAAATAGTCAAACATTAATGACTGTGTTTCTTTATCGTGAATTCTGATGGATCCACCGCCAATTTCATTTCCGTTTAAAACCAAATCGTAGGCATTGGCTTTTACAGCTCCCGGATCTGTTTTAAGTAATTCTAATTGTCCTGGTTTAGGTGATGTAAACGGGTGATGCATCGCATGGTATCTTTCGGTTTCTTCATCCCACTCTAATAACGGGAAGTCCATTACCCATAGTGGTGCAAATTCTTTAGGGTTTCTTAACCCTAAACGTTCTGCTAATTCCATACGTAAAGCACTTAATTGTGTACGCACTTTATTTTTATCGCCTGAAAGCACACAAATTAAATCACCAGGTTTAGCGTCGGTAACTTCTGCCCATTTTTCTAAATCGTCTTGGTCATAAAACTTATCTACTGAAGATTTAAAAGTTCCATCCTCATTGCAACGGCAATACACCATACCTAAAGCGCCAATTTGTGGTCGTTTTACCCAATCAATTAATTTGTCTATTTCTTTTCGTGTATAACTATTTCCTCCCGGAACAGCAATTCCAACTACCAATTCAGCATTATTAAATACGCCAAAATCTTTGTGCTGGGCTACTTCATTTAGCTCTCCAAATTGCATCCCAAAGCGAATATCTGGTTTGTCGTTACCATACAAACGCATCGCATCATCATAAAGCATTCTTGGGAATTTCTCAACCTCAACTCCGTTTACTTCTTTCAGTAAATGACGCGTTAAACCTTCAAAAGCATTTAAAATATCTTCTTGCTCAATAAACGCCATTTCACAATCTATTTGTGTGAATTCTGGCTGCCTATCGGCTCGTAAATCTTCATCTCTAAAACATTTCACAATCTGGAAATATTTATCCATACCACCCACCATAAGCAATTGCTTAAAGGTTTGTGGCGACTGAGGAAGGGCATAAAACTGACCTGCATTCATTCTAGATGGTACTACAAAATCTCGAGCGCCCTCAGGCGTAGACTTAATTAGATATGGTGTTTCTACCTCAATAAAGCCTTCTTTTGATAAATAGTTTCTAACCTCTTGAGTTACTTTGTGTCTAAAAATTAAACTGTTTTTTACTGGGTTACGACGAATATCTAAATAGCGATATTTCATTCGTAAATCTTCACCACCATCGGTTTTATCTTCAATAGTAAAGGGAGGAAGCATAGCTTCATTTAGAATGTTTAATTCCGAAACTAAAATTTCAATATCTCCAGTTGGGATATTTGGGTTTTTTGAAGCTCTTTCAATTACTTTTCCTTTCACTTGAATAACATACTCGCGTCCTAAGTTTTGGGCTTGTTCTATTAGCTCTTTTGAAGTGCGCTCTTCATCAAAAACCAATTGCGTTATGCCGTAGCGGTCGCGCAAGTCTACCCAAACAATAAATCCTTTATCTCTTGATTTTTGCACCCAACCCGATAGGGTTACTTCTGTATTAACATTTGTAGCTCTTAATTCGCCACAATTATGACTTCTATACATGATTAAATTTTAGATGCGCAAATTTAATGAAATACAACAGAGTATTAATTTTAAATATAGATTTTTTAATACAAACCATACTCAATTATAACCGGTGTGATTTGTTATTCGAATGAGTGCATTCATAATATCATATTTTTTTGAGGCTTCAACAATAATATTCTCAATTTTAATAGCGTATTTATGTCAAATTATTATATGCACGCATAACATTTTTCTAGTAAATTCTGTTTTCATTCCATAAAAAGCATATATTAGCGACAACTAACTCAAAATAATAGTAATTATGATTAAATTTTTAAACTTAAAATCTTTGATTTTATTTATGTTCTTAGGAACCTCAAGTCTTGTCTTTGGTCAGACCGTATCTGGTGTGGTTACTGATGATTCGTCGCAACCTGTCCCTGGTGTTTCAGTAGTTGTTAAAGGAACTACAACGGGAACAACCACCGACTTTGATGGAAAATACAGTTTAAATGCCAACAATGGTGACACTCTTGTGTTTTCGTACGTAGGTTATGAAACTCAGGAGGCTGTGGTTACAGGTAGCACATTAAATGTTACCTTACAATCTGGGGTTGCTCTAGATGCTGTTGTCTTACTAGGTAACAGATCTAAACCTAGAACGATTTTAGATTCTCCAGTACCTATTGATAATATTAGTGCTGAAGAATTAACAAGTGGTGGGCAACCAACTATTGAAGCGATGTTAACGTTTAAAGTGCCATCGTTTAATGCTCAGCCACAAGCTATTTCTGATGCGACAGCGCATTACGACCCAGCAGATTTACGTGGATTAGGACCTAGTAGAACATTAGTTTTGGTAAACGGGAAACGTAAAAACCAAAGTGCACAGGTTTACTTAAACAGAACACCTGGTAAAGGTGAGGTTGGAGTAGATTTAAAAAGTATACCTACAGCAGCTATTGAGCGTGTAGAGATATTACGTGATGGTGCATCGGCACAATACGGTTCAGATGCGATTGCAGGTGTAATTAATATGGTGTTAAAAAAAGACGCTCAGTTTTCGACATTTTCTGCAAAAACAGGAATTACTTCTGAGGGTGATGGTTTTAACTTTGCTACAGATTTCAATACAACCTTAGGATTTGGTGAAGGTGGATTTGTAAACCTTACTTTAGGGTATTATAACCAGAAACTTACTAATAGAGCAGGAACTCCAGGTGTTGCAGATTTACCAAGTGATGCTAGAGATTATGAAATAGAGTGGGCACAGAACAACCCAGATTTAGGAATGCACGTAGGTCAGCCAGATTTAGAAAAAGGCGATGTTTTTGTAAACATGTCGCATCCAGTTGGTGAAAATTCGGAATTTTATTCGTTCCATGGTTATACCTTGCGTACAGGTCGAAGTTTTGCATATTACAGAGCACCTTATTGGAGACGTGATGTTGCAGATGCGAACTTCATTACAACCGATGGAAATTTTCAAGGTTACCAACCAACTTTCGAAGCAAGAATTAAAGATCATATTAATTCTGCTGGTTTAAAAATGGATTTAGGTGAAGGATGGAATGCCGATGCGAGTCTTACATTTGGTAAAAACAGTGTCGATTATACCGTTAATAATTCAGTGAATAGAGATTATTTAGCTGATAATGGTACATCTCCTAGAACGTTTAATCCAGGTGGATATAGTTTAAGCAATGTTATTGGAAATTTAGATTTTTCTAAAGTGTTTTCTGATGTGGTAAGTGGATCATTTGGACTTGAATACAAAAAGGAAAAATTTGAAGCTAGAGAAGGAAATCCATTATCTTACTATGGTGCAGGATCTGATTCTTTCGCAGGTATTAAACCTGAAGAATCTGGAGAATGGGATAGAAACAACTTTGCTGCTTATGCTGGATTAGATTTCGATATCTCTGATGCATTATTATTAGGAGTTGCAGGACGTTATGAAGATTTCTCGGATTTTGGAGATAATTTTTCTTGGAAATTAAACGGGCGTTATAAATTAGGAAGTGCAGGAGCTCTTAGAGCATCTTACAGTACTGGATTTAGAGCACCAACATTACACCAACGTCATTTAACAAATAGCCAGTATATTATTGTTGCGAGTTCACCAGAACCTCTTTTACAAGGAACTTTAGCAAATAATAATCCTGCAGTTGAAGCTTTAGGTGTTCCTAATTTATTTGCAGAAACATCCAGAAACATGTCGGCAGGTATTACATATCAATTTGATAGAAATTTTTCTGCATCTTTAGACTTCTATAGCATTAATGTTGATGATCGTGTTTTATTTTCATCTCAAATTGGAGCAGATGGAGACGATACTACAACTAATCCTGTAGAGCAAATACTTGAAGATAATGGAGTTGTAGCGGTACAATTTTTTATAAACGCAGGTGATACTAAAACAACTGGTGCCGATTTAGTTTTAAATTATAGAAATATGGATTTTGGAGCTGGTAAATTACATGCTAATTTAGCGGCTAACTTTAATAAAACTACAATTGATGCAATTAATACACCAGATGCTTTAGCACAAAACGGATATGATATTTTTGCAAGAATTGAAAAAGGTTTAATTACAAGTGCAAGACCAAGATCCAAAGTAATATTAGGATTAGATTATGAGTCTGATAAAGTAAATGTTGGATTATATAATACTATGTTTGGAAAAGTTACAATAACTTCTCCTAATGGTGCAGAATTTGACCAGGAGTTATCTTCTAAAATTGCAACCGATTTAAGTTTGAGTTATAAATTTACAGATAATTTAAGTCTTACAGGTATAGTAAATAACTTATTTGATGTATATCCAGATGTAACAAAAGCATCAACAGGAACTGCGCAAGCAGGAAGCAGATTTGTTTACTCTTCTGAAGTACAACAACTAGGTCAATTAGGTACAAATTTTAGTATCGGGTTGAACTATAAGTTTTAATTAAACACAAATTTTTTGATATCAAAAAGCCCCAACATATGTTGGGGCTTTTCTTCGCTATTAATTAATCCTTTTAATATTAGAAATAAAAGGATATTGTTAAAACAACCTTAATTACAATTGTTTTATCCTTTCAAATGCTTTTAAATTTTATATTTAATCTGCAATTAACTTTTGATTTGTTGAAACTCGACTTTTAAATAACCACATTTTAAATTTCGTGACAAGATAAAATAAAATTGGGACAACTATCAACGTTAAAAAAGTTGCTACCAAAAGACCATAAATTACAGTCCATGCTAAAGGGCCCCAGAAAATCACATTATCTCCACCCATATAAATATGAGGGTTAAATTCGCTGAACAAAGTAAAGAAATTTATATTTAATCCGGTAGCTAAAGGTATTAATCCTAAAATTGTAGTAATAGCGGTTAATAAAACTGGGCGTAAACGCGCTTTTCCGCCTTTTACAATCGCTTCAACAAGATTGTCTTGTTCTAGATATTGATCTTCGTCCAGATCGTCTTTTACCTTTTGTCGGTCAATAAGTAGTTGTGTGTAATCTAAAAGGACGACACCATTATTAACCACAATTCCAGCTAGAGATATAATACCCATCATGGTCATCATAATTACAAATGAACTACCCGTTGCAACAATGCCTCCAAAAACACCAATTAAACTCAAGAAAATAGCTAACATGATAATTCCAGGTTTTGATATGGAGTTAAATTGAAAAATTAAAATAAAGAAAATTAATCCTAATCCTGTAAAAAACGCACCCATTAGAAAAGCCATTTGCTTATTCTGTTCTTCTATTTGGCCAGTGTAATCAACTTTTACACCTTCTGGTTTTTCTGTAAAACTTTGCATTTCGTGTCTAATATTTGAAACAATGGCTCCAGCATCTGTAAATCCAGGAGCTAAAGCAGAGTATAGGGTTACAACACGCTTTACATCTTTATGTTTTATTGCACTAAATCCAGAGCTATTTGATTGCTTGGTAACCGCAGAAACGGGAACTTCTTTAATTTGACCAGAGGCCATGTCTCTAAAAGTTATTTTCTGATTAAAAATAGCGCTGGTATTATATCTGTTTTCTTCGTTAAAACGCACGTAAATATCATAATCTTCCCCATCATTTTTGTAAACACCTGCTTTTGCACCAAAAATTGAGTTACGAAGTTGTTGTCCAACTTGACCCGAAGTAACGCCTAATTCTCCTGCCTTTTTTCTGTCAATAATAACCTGCATTGATGGTTTCATTTTATTAACATCTATTTTCAGCTCATCAATTCCTTGAATGTTTTTAGTGTTGATAAAATCGCGCATTTTTTCGGCTGTAGCAATTAATTCGCCATAATCTTCACCTTCTAATTCAATATTAATTGGATATCCCGCGGGAGGGCCAACAGCATCTTTTTCAACAGAAATAGCTACACCAGGATACACATCTTTTAAAGCTTCTTGTACTTTTTTAAGAAGTTCTTGACTGTCTGCACCTTCTCTGTATTTATACTCGCGCATGGTGGCTGTAATTTTTCCACGATGTGGCATTTCTGCAGCAGAACCTCCATCGGTTTGAGGATTTCCGGCGCCTTCACCAACTTGCGATACAGCACTTTCAGTAAGAAAATTGTAGCCGTCTTTTATATATTCTGGATCGTTAATGATTTTGTAAACACGCTTTTCAATATCTTTTGTAATAGCATTTGTTTTTTTAATATCTGTACCTTCAGGGTACTCTATATAAACAATGATTTGATTTGGTGTGTTATCTGGGAAGAATTCCACTTTTGTACGTTGACTGCCAACCGAAGCTCCAAAGCCCATAAAAGCAATTACCAATAAAATGGTTGTGCCTATGGCGATAAGTTGAGGTTTTTTACCACTAAGCGCATAACGTAACGATTTTTCGTAGGCACGTTCCCATTTAGGTAAAATATTATTCTGAAAACCATTTGCCCATTTTCTAAGGAATAGTCGGTATAACCAAAGCAATATTACGGTTACTATCATCAAGCTTCCTAATCCTCGGTATGCTCCGCCAAACAATAAAATAACCAAACCAAATCCGCCTAAAATCGCAGATATTTTAATGATATTTTGAAGTGGCATATTTTTATCCTCAGTCGTCATTAATTGAGAAACTAAAACCGAGTTAAAGAAAATGGCAACAAATAATGAGGATCCCAAAACTACCGATAAGGTAATTGGAAAGTAAATCATGAATTGCCCCATTACTCCTGGCCATAACCCGAGTGGAACGAAGGCAGCAACAGTTGTTAAAGTTGAAATAATAATAGGAAATGCTATCTCGCCGATTCCTTTTTTTGCGGCTTCAATTCGGCTCATGCCTTCTTCAGTCATTAAACGATATACGTTTTCAACTACAACTATTCCGTTATCTACAAGCATTCCTAGACCCATAATTAGACCAAAAAGAATCATTGTATTCATGGTGTATCCCATTAAGTTTAGTATCATGAGGGACATGAACATAGACATAGGGATGGCAAAACCAACAAAAAGCGCATTTTTAAACCCTAAGAAGAACATTAATACGGTTACCACGAGGATAATACCAAAAATGATATTGTTTATTAAATCATCTACTTGCCCAATGGTTTTTGATGATTGATCGTTAGCAATACTCACTTTTAAATCTGGAGGAAATACATTTTTAATAGCATCATCTACAATAACTTGAATCTGTTCTGCAGCTGCCACCATATTTTTTCCTGCTCGTTTTTTAACGTCGAGCATCACCACTGGATCGCCAAATTCTCGTGCATAAGTTGTTTTGTCTTCGTCTTTAAAAGTGATTGTGGCTACGTCTTTTAAATAAATAGGATTATTGTGTTCTGATTTTACAACAAAGCTTTCTAAATCTTTAGGGTCTTCAATTTCACCTAAAATTCGAATTGTTCTTCTTTGTCCGCTTGAGATTAAGTTACCTGCAGACATGGTCATGTTCTCTCTGCTTATCGTATTAATAATGTCGTCAAAGCTAACTTGAGCAGCCATCATTTTATAAATATCTACGGCAACTTCAACTTCCTTTTCTTGAGCGCCACGAATATCAACTTGCTTAATTTCTATTAAGCTTTCAATTTCATCTTCTAGATATTCGCCATATTCTTTAAGCTTATCAACAGGATAATCTCCAGAAATATTGATATTAAGAATAGGTATTTCTTCAGACATACTTAAATCGAACACGTTAGGTTCAACCTTAGCGCCATTAAAAGTTGGCCAATCCTCACTCGCAGTTTCAGAATCTACTTCATCTTTAACCTTTTGTTTAGCATTATCAACAGAAATATTTTCGTCGAACTCAACAATTACTATTGAATAATCTTCTTGAGATGTTGAGGTTATTTCTACTACATTACTTACCGTTTTTAACTTATCTTCTATAGGGTCTGTAATCAGTTTTTCAATATCTTCAGCAGTATTTCCTGGGTAAACTGAGCTTATATATATTTTAGTTTCTTTTATTTCTGGGAAACTTTCTCGCGGCATACTAAAGTAAGCGCCGGTTCCTAAAAAAAGGATTAATGTAATAAGCACATACATGGTGGTTTTATTGTTAATTGCCCATGATGAAAACGCAAACTCTTTATCTACAGTCTTTTTCTTTTTATTTTTTGTCATTGGTTTTGTTATTAGAGTTTGGGTTGCTTATTCTACAACAAGAATTTTTACTTCCTGACCATCTTTTACGCTACGTGCGCCTTCATCAATTATTTCTTCTCCATTTCGAATTCCTGATAGTACTTCAATATAATTACCCTGGATTTTTCCAGTTTCAATAAACTCGCGTTTTACAGTTGCTTTGTTATCCACCTTATCAATAATGGTGTAAACATATTGTTGCCCTTCTGCATTTTCTGAAATGATACTTTGTGGAATTAAGATGGCATTGGGGTTGGTATAATCATTAATTTTAAGCTTTGCAGTTAGGTTTGGTTTTATGTCTAAATTTTTACTAGGAATTGCAATTTCAACTTTGAAAGATCGGTTTGCTGGATTAATAAAATTTCCTGCCTGACGCACTTTGGCATCAACTTCTTTTCCTAATACTGGAAATTCTACTTTAACTTCTTTTCCTTTTATAATATCTGATATGTAACGCTCTGGGACATCTGTTTCAATATACATGTCATCAAGATTTACAATTCTAAACAATTGAGATTGCCCCGGTGCCACAACACTTCCTTGCTCTGTAATTACATCGTCAATAGTGCCTGAGAATGGCGCGCGAACTATGGTTTTACCTATTTGTTGTTGTATTTGATTTACAGCTTCCTCTTGAGCTTCGTAATTGGATTTAGCCTGCAAATACTGTATTTCGCTACCAATTTTTTGGTCCCATAAACGGGCTTGCCTTTCAAAAGTTGTTTTTGCTAAAGCGGCCTGAATTTTTACTTGAGCCAATTGTTGGCTTAATCCGCCATCATCAATTTTAGCAAGCATTTGTCCTTTGCTAACGTTTTGCCCTTCTTTTACATAAACCTGTCTTAACACACCACCGTATTCGGCAGTAATAACAACGTTTTGTTTAGTGCTTACGTTTCCTTGTAATTCAACAAAATGATCAAAAACACTTTCTTCTGCCGTAAATGTGGTTATTAATGGCACTTTTTCTTGAGGATCGAGTTCTTTTATGGAATTGTCTAATTGTTTTAACTGCATTGAAATTTCTTGCGCTGTAGCATCAAGTTCTGCTTTCTTTTGTCTGATAAGTTCTAAATTGTTGGTTTCAATAATGTCTTCAACAGTTTTTTTCTTATCATTTCCGCAAGATGCAAGTAATAGAGAAGTTAATGCAAGAGAATATATATATTTCATTTTGATTGATTTTAGTAATTAATGGTGTTTAAAACGGTTTCTAATTCAGCTTTTTTATTAATAACATCCAACATCGCTTGAAGGAATTCTTGTTGAGAACTGTAAAGTTGAGTTTGTGCTTGTCTCAATTCGAAACTCGAACTAATACCTTCAAAAAATTTGGTTTGGTTTTTTTGCTCGATACGTTCGGCAAGATTTAAGTTTTTCTTTTTGTTTTCGTAATCTTCAATAGCAAACTGGTAATCACTTTTAGCCGCAGCTATTTCAAGTTTTATACGTTGCTCGGTTTCGGTTAAATCATCTTTAGCTTTTTCAAGATTTATTCTTGCACGTTGCGTTGATGCACTTCGCATGCCAGAACTAAAAATTGGAATACTCATGTTTATACCTACTAACGATGACCCAAACCAGTCTTGATCACTATCAGTGAATGTAAACGTATTGCTGAATGCCGAATACCCGCCGTTTATAAATGCTGAAAGTCGAGGTAAAGCTTTGCTCTTTTCGAGTTTTAACAAAAGTGATTTGGAGACCTCATCGTTTTTGGCAATTTTATAATCAATGGTGTTTTCAATGTTTCCTTCGCTTTCCAATAAATTAATGCTTATGTATTGTGCTGTAAGGTTTTCAAGCGCATCCGTTAAAAATGTTTTTGCATTTATATCTAAACCAAGAGTCATGTTTAGCATTTGATAAGCTAAAGTTTTTAATCTTTTAGTTTTATTTAAGTTACTCTCTACACCTGATAGTGTAATTTGTAATTGCTCCACACTTTCTTCTTCTTCTAGACCATTTTCATAAATTTTTGTTGTTTCGTCAAGATTTTTTTGAAGAATACTAATATTACGCTCTAATATTTTTACACTTTCTTCAGCCAAAAGCACATTGCCATAAGCATTAATTACAGCTTTTCTAACTTCTAAATCGGTCTTTTCTTTGGCGTTTTTAGAAATTTCTAGAAATACTTTGGCCGACTGAAGCCCAACTAAATAAGAACCATCAAAAATTAACTGATCTATTTTAGCAAAGGCCGTAACACTTTGTTTTGTTAAAAAAATTACTTCTGAAAACTCACCTTCGTTTCCTCCAAAAAATTCGGCAGGAATTAAAGAAACTTGTTGTTTTAAAAAATTTTGATAATCTATGTTTGCGCTAAGTTGTGGTAAACCTGTTGCGGTTGTTTCCCACTTTTGTTTCTCAGCTGCTTTAATATCTAAGGCTGCATTTTTAGCACTTCTGTTATTTTCTAAGGCAAAATCTATGGCTTCTTGTAATGAAAAACTTTGGCTGCTTTCTTGCGAAATCATTACAATGGAACATAGTAAACTAAAAAATAGTATTAGTTTTTTCTTCATTTTATGATTGATTTGATGTTAAGTAAGTGTTTAATATTTGTAATCCTTTGTCAGTAACTATGGCTCTTAAATGGTATTCTAAATAGCTTTCCATTAAATATTCCATGGTGTAAATTTCTAAAGGGAAAATGGTGTTGTCTTTAATTCCCGTCATGCCATTAAAGTACATTCTAGAAATAAAATCGACGTTAATATTAGATCTAAACAAGCCTGTGTCAATACCTTTTTGTAAGCTTGATTTTACAGAGTCATGCATTTTAGCAAATTGCTGAATTTTTAGAGCTTCGTATATTTTTGGGTAATATTTTTTAAGTTGAAATTGTGGGGAAGATTTTTCACTTTTTAAATGATGCATTACAAACATTTTAATGTCGTAAAGCTCTTCAATCGGGTTTTTTGATGCAAAACAAATACAATCAATACCATCACAAATGTTTTCAAAAAGGGTAAAAGTTACCGCTTCAACCAGTTTGGTTTTATTAGCAAAGTGCACGTAAATAGTTTTTTTCGAAATGCCCATTTCTTGAGCAATATCGTCCATTGTAACGCTTTTAAAGCCTAGTGTAAGGAACATTTCGGCTGTTTTTTCTATAATCTTTTCTCTCATAAGTGGTGCAAATATAACTTAGGAAACTACAAAAACAAAAAAAGTTTCCTAAGTTTTAATGTTTTTTTAACATATCCTAAACATTGTTGTTTTTAATTATGCTGAATTACTCTATTTTTGTTTGATGCTATCAATAGAAAAATACCAACAAGAGTTTACAGCTTACTTAAAAGCATACTCTACTGTAAAAGAGCCGAAAAATTTATACGAACCAATAGATTATATTTTAGCTTTAGGAGGCAAAAGGCTCAGACCAGTTTTAACGTTAATGACTACCGATGTTTTTAATGGCGACTATCAAGAAGCTTTAAATGCCGCTTTAAGTATTGAAGTTTTTCATAATTTTTCGTTAGTACATGATGATATTATGGACGATGCACCGTTAAGACGCGGACATAAAACTGTTCATGAAAAATGGGATGTAAATACAGGAATTTTATCTGGAGATGCCATGTTAATTATGGCTTATCAGTTATTTGAAAATTATGACGTGAATACCTTTCAAGCTTTAGCAAAGTTATTTAGTAAAACGGCTTTGGAAGTTTGTGAAGGTCAACAATATGATGTGGATTTTGAAACGCGAAACGATGTTACCATTCCGGAATATTTAAAAATGATAGAATACAAAACTGCAGTTTTAGTTGGTGCTGCTATGAAAATGGGAGCCATAATTGCAGGAGCTTCTATAGAAGACCAACATAGTATTTACGAGTTTGGTAAAAACCTTGGGATTGCTTTTCAACTACAAGACGATTATCTGGATGCTTTTGGCGACCCAAAAACGTTTGGAAAGCAAGTAGGAGGAGATATTATTGAAAACAAAAAGACCTATTTGTATTTAAAAGCGTTGGAGTTTTCAAATGACAATGATAAAGTAAAACTAGCCCAACTTTTTGCATCACATCCGCAAAATACTGATTCAAAAATTAAAGAAGCGAAAGCATTGTTTGTTGCTTCAGGTTCTGCAGAAGAAACAAAACAAGCTATTAAGAATTATACGAGTAATGCATTTAAAGTTTTAGAAACTTTAAATATTTCTGAAGAAAAAAAGATGCTGTTAAAAGCATTTGGTAATAATTTAATGAACAGAACCGTTTAATGCAGTTTCCTACAACTTTTAATGATTTAATTGAAGAAGCGAATCAATTAGACCTATACAAGAAATTAATTCAACAGTTAAATAAAGATTTGCTTTTGGCTAATATCGATTTAGATTTTCATGAAGAAATTCTTCCAACAAGCTTAAAACTTATGCTTCATGAAACTATTTATAAACTGATTCAAGAGAAATTTACCGAATACTTGAACTTGCTTTACATAATTGATGTATCAGAAAAGCAAGTGAAAGCTCTAGATGGAGACGATATGGTGAAGCTAGCAGAGGAGGTTTCTTTTTTAATTTTGAAACGTGAATGGCAAAAAGTTTGGTACAAGAACAAATTTAATTAAGACAAATTAGTCTTAATTAAAAATATTTTATATTTTTGTATCATATTAATACATTATATGTTTTCTAAAGCTTGCGAATACGGTATAAAAGCATCAATTTTTATTGCTATCAATTCTTATGAAAGTAAGCTTGTTAGCCCTAAAGAAATAGCAAAGGAAATAGATTCTCCGCAAGCATTTACTGCTAAAATTTTACAGGCCTTAGTAAAACATGATATTGTAAATTCCATAAAAGGTGCTTATGGTGGATTTGAAATTGATAAAAATAAAATCGCTAAAGTTAAACTGGCTCAAATTGTAAATGCTATTGATGGCGATGCTATCTATAATGGCTGTGGTTTGGGTTTACATAAATGTGATGAGGCACATCCTTGTCCTGTGCACGATAAGTTTAAAAGTGTAAGAGAAGAGTTAAAATTTATGCTAGAGAATACGAGTTTAGAAGAATTAGCACTTAACATTAAGTCTGGGGCTTCATTTTTAAAGGTCTAAAAAAATTTGAATATAAATAGGATAAAATTATCCGAATTAAATAATTAGTTATGGTAACAATACAAAAAGATTCAGAAAAACAAATTGGGCAATTTGTAGCCGAAGATTATAGAACAGCAGCAGTTTTTTCTAAGTATAAAATAGATTTTTGCTGCAATGGGAATAGAACGATTCAAGAAACTTGCGAAAAAAAAGGAATTGATAGCAATGATTTATTAGATGAGCTGCAAAGCGTTTTAAGTAATAAAGGTGAACAATCAATAGATTACAAATCGTGGCCATTAGATTTATTAGCTGATTATATTGAAAAAAAACACCATCGATATGTAGAAGAAAAAATTCCTGTATTGCGTCAGTTTTTAGATAAACTATGTCGCGTACATGGGGAGCGCCATCCAGAATTATTAAAAATAAACCAACTTTTTACAGCATCGGCAGGTGAGTTGGCAGCACATATGAAAAAAGAAGAATTGATTCTATTTCCGTTTGTTAAGAAAATGGTATCTGCAACATTAAACACAGTGACTGTAGCGGCGCCTCAATTTGGGACAGTTAAGAACCCAATTGAAGTGATGATGCAAGAACATGATAATGAAGGTGAACGTTTTAGAGAAATAGCTGCATTGACTGATAATTATAATCCACCAGCTGATGCATGTAATACGTATCGCGTAACCTTTGCCATGTTAGAAGAATTTGAAAAAGATTTGCACTTACATATCCATTTAGAAAATAACATTTTATTCCCTAAGGCCATAAAACTAGAGCAACAATTTAGTTAATAGCATTAATTTTGTTCGCAGAATTAATCTAGTTTTATAAATCCTAAAATTCCAGAAAGGGTAACTTTTCTGGAATTTTTAATTATATTTTAAAATATTCAAAATATTTTGCTATCAGATTTTTTAAAGTTGTTGTTTTTTGCTTTAATTCATTTGCATTTACTACATCTTTAATTTCTGTTATTTCTTCTAAAATGGGCACAAGAACCACATGGAGTTGGTCGTGTGCTTCTCCTTTCATATCGCAACTTTTTATAATATAACTGGTTTCTTTTGAAAGTGCATCACCCAATAAATTACCATCTGAAGTTGTATTACTTTCCAAAATGGAATCCATACGCTGCATACCAATATGTGTTTCTTTGTTAGCTATCCATTTTTCACCGTTATTTAAAATGAGCTCTAAATTATCTGCTGTTGAAATAGCTTCAGTTTTCGTTTCGTTTTTGCAACCTAAAGTGGTTATAAAAATGAGTATTAAAGTTAAGGTTATTGTTTTCATCTGTTAAAATTATAAAACCAATTAATGCCTCAAAAATCTTTTCTTTTCGATTTAAGTACTATTCTAATTACTGGCAATGCTACCCAAATTAATAAAGCAAAAAGAGAAATAATAAGCCCAAAGTTGGTGCCGAAAAATTGCTTAAATACGGCGCCAGTATAACCTAATAACGCTGAAATATCTAACTTTAAAAGAATGAGTGTTCTTGATAAATCTATAGGGTTTAGCATTGTACCGATTAATGAAACTTTATCGAGTGGGTAATCTTCAAACAGTATAAGCGACATTAAAAATAACCCGTCATATATAATGGCTAAGAATAACCACATAAGTATGGCATAACCAAAACCTTTAATTCTATTTTCATTAGAAAGTGCAATGTTAAACGCCAAAGCACTAAAAATGAAGGTTAAAAACATACCAACAATTAATAATAATGAAAAGTCCCAAATGGCGTTAGATTTGAATAAACCATAAGCAATAAAAGGAAGTCCTAAACCTAGAATTAAACTCATAGACAAAGAGATGGCCACACCTAAATATTGTCCTAAGAAAATAGAAGATCGCTTTAAGGGTTGAGCTAATAATAACTCGGTAAATTCTTTTGAGTTATAATAGTACATAACACCAAAAATAGTACCGATAAGTGGAACCAATACAATTATGACATTCATTAGTGTTATTACCGCTTTAGATAAATCGTTATTAAGAAATAAGAGCACAATACCTAATAGCAAATAAAATGCAAAATAGACATAGCTCCAACTGCTTCGCATTAAATCAAAAAAGCTGTATTTTAAAATTTTAAACATGGTTTTCGGTTAATATGTTAGCAATAGCATGCTCAAAATCTTGTTGTTTTGTTTTCGTCTTCAATTCAGAAATACTGCCTTTAAAGTACATTTTACCTTCTAGAATAAAAACAATTTCGTCTGCAACTTCTTCTACAAAACTCATAATATGAGATGTAATTATAATGGTTTTACCTTTTGCTTTTTCCGCTTGGATTAATTCTTTTAGGCGTATTAATGAAATGGGGTCTAAACCAGTAGTTGGTTCATCTAGAATTATAATAGGGCTATTAAACATAAAGGTTAAAACAATATTTACTTTTTGTTTAGTACCACCAGATAAAGTACCTAGCTTTTTGTTAAGAAAAGGTTCAAGTTTAAATGTTTCGATTAAATCTTTATCCACTTCAGTATGGCCTCTTAAGTCTTTAATCATTTTGATTAATTCATTAACTTTTAGATTACTTGGAAAATTAGCAATCTGAGGTAAATAATCTATTTTATGTCTGTAATCTGAGTTGTTCTTAATATTTGATTCAAAGACTTTGATGGTTCCTTCATCTGGAATCACCATGCCAAGAATAGTTTTTATAATCGTCGTTTTTCCTGAACCGTTAGGGCCAAGAACTGCAAAAATACCACCTTCTTTAATTGAAAGATTGATACCATTAAGCACATCATTTTTGCCAAATTTTTTATATAAATTGGTTATTTCTACCATGTAACCAGTGTCATTAAAGGTTGATTGTCAATAAGATTTTCTGGTGTGAAAACCGGTGATACTTTTTCAGAAAAATCTATAATATCTATAAAAAGACTGCGCAATAATACAATGCTTTCCGGAGTCCTATTTACCAAGTATGAAAATAATTTAACAGGTCTGTATGGGATGTCTCCAATACCATTTTTATCTAAATCATAACCAGTATAATTACTCCAATAGTTATTTTCAAACTTGTTGCTATTTAAGTTTCCTGAATAGGATAAATCAAAAGAATTGTACAAGAAATTATTTTTTGAATAGATATTATCATAACAAGCACCATGAACTTTTATAGCATATCCATTATTTTTAAAGGTGTTTGCTGTGTACGTTATGCGATTGGTACCATCGGCATTAATGCCAATCGTGTTGTCTTCAAAAATATTATGTTTTAATTCGGCATCATTGATTTCTTTTAGTAAGATCCCATAGGATGCTGTCCCCCAATTTTTTTTAAAAACATTGTTGAACATTTTTATTTTTTTCGAAAACATTACTGCGACTCCGGCACCATTAGCTTCAAATGTGTTGTTTTCATAGGTGTTCTCATTAGAGAACATAAAATGCAATCCGTAGCGCATATTTCCAGTAGAGTAATTGTTTGAGATATAACTGTTACTCCCAAATTCTAAGTATATCCCGTCACGCATACGTCTAACATCATTATTAGTAATGTTTACATTTTCACAATGCCAGAGGTGAATGGCATTGCCGGAATCTGCTTCTGCCTTTCCTTCACCAGAAATAGTATTATTGTGCACCAATCCATCTTTAGATTTTTGAATTAAAAAACCAAAAAATGCATTTTCTACAGTAATATTTTCAATTACAAAATCATAGGACTTAAAGAGTAAAATAGCAGCGTACTCTTTGGTATAGCTAATTTCGATATTTTTAATTATTAAGTTTTTAATAACAATATCGGTGGCTTCAACTGAAAAGCCATAACCATTTTGTTGTGTGTCTATTATTGTGCCCTCCTCACCAGTAATATGAAGTGATTTTTTGTAGATAATTATGTTAGATTCTTTATAGAGACCCTTTTTAATGAAAATATGGTCTCCACTTTTCGAGCTATCAACTGCCGTTTGTATGCGGTTAAAATCACAACCTGCTTCGCAAACTGTAATTGTTTTTGCTGCTGCAAAATAAGTTGTGATTAAAAACAACAGAATACAAAGGCGTATTTTCATACTACGAATTTAGTTTAACTTTTTAAAAATACCATTCCAATCATAAAATTGTGCGGAACCATCATTGATAATTGATTTTGCTTCCTCTAAGGAATCAAAACCCGTAAGATTAGCTCCCATAGGACTGGTAATTTGTTCACTTATGGCATAACTTGCAGATTTAGCATCTGTCATAACACCTGGTTTACGATAATTCGTAATTAGTAAATTACTATTTTCAATAAGATCTTGTTTGTCTTCTAAAAACCGAATCATACACTCAATGGCGTCAAACTTAAATTGTTTGCCTTTTTGCGTAACCATTTGGGCTGCGTGTGTTTTTGTTACTATTGTCATTTTACAATACTGACACATGTCTGTCCCATAATTAATTGGCTCAGGTTTTTTACTGCATGCTAGCACTGAACAAAAGATTAATAAAAGGCAAAAACGTTTCATGCTTTTAAAGATTTTACTTTTTTATTTCCCATCCAAAAGGCAACAAAAGTTAAAAACATACCGAACCCCATCATGTAGGCACCAATACTTGGATACGAATGTGCTACGAAGTTAAGAATATGTTTTGTGCCAAATAATGGCGGTTTATAACTTAGTGGATTACCATCTGCATCTGTCATTTTCATTATGGCTTTAGGGTCTAAATTAGTTCCGTAATCTATCATCCAAGCATTAAAATCGTACATACCCAGAATACCTAAAACACACATTAATATTAACCAAGCTAAAAACCATTTAGGTGAGATACTTTTAAACAAACCTAATAAACCAATTATGATTCCTAAAATAGCCATCCCTCCAATAACCTTTGGGAAAGTACTAAATTCCCACATTTCATCGGCTTTTGGAAGTTTACGCATACCAATATAATGGTTAAGACCATCAATATTTTGTAAATCATGTTTTTCTTTTCCTTGAAGTCCATCGAGATGTATATTCATACCTATACCACTCGGGTATTGCGGTGCTTCTAACTCTATACTCCATAAGGGAAATACAAATAGCCCCAGTAAAAGCGCAGAGCCTATTATCATTATTATACTTGCAGATTTCATATAACTTTAATTTAAAGAAATGGGCGAGTTATCTCTACTCGCCCAAATTTGAGTTAAATAACATTTTTTAACACTAAAACTATTTAACTACTTCCTTATTATTCATCATCCAATGTATACTTTATAGGTGTGTTAGAATTAGCGGCAGATACTCTAATATATCCTTGCATCTCTTGGTGTAATGCAGAACAAAAATCTGTACAATAGAATGGCCATACACCTTCGCGCTTTGGTTCCCAAATGATTGTTTTGGTTTGCCCTGGCATTACTAAAATTTCAGAAGTATTGGCACCTATAATTGAGAATCCGTGTGGTACATCAAAATCTTGTTCTAAGTTAGTCATGTGCAAGTAGACTTTGTCGCCAACTTTAACACCTTCTATATTATCGGGTGAGAAGTGACTACGAATCATGGTCATACTTATATGAACTTCTTTACCATTACGAGTAACTGTAGCTTCGCTTTCGCTTTTAGCAGCATATGGATGCTCATTTTCTGATAACTCATAGTACTTTTTGCTTTTCTCTTTTATAAGGTCGGCTCTAATACCAGCCGCATAGTGAGGTTCACCATGAGTTGGAAAATCAGAAAGTAATTCCATTTTATCTCCAGAAATATCATATAACTGTGCAGAGTGCTCTAACTCTGGTCCAGTTGGTAAGTAACGGTCTTTGGTTATTTTATTCATCGCTACCATATATTTACCAAATGGTTTTCTAGAATTTCCTCCAGGAATCATTAAATGCCCTACGGAATAGAATGTAGGTTGTCTATCTAATATTTCCCAAGTACCTAATTTCCATTTTACCACTTCAGATGAAATAAAGAAGGTTGTATATGCATTTCCTTTTCCATCAAACTCAGTGTGTAAAGGACCTAAACCTGGTTGTTTTACAACTCCAGCAATGGTGTTTTCATAGCTTAAAACAGGAATGCCGTAAGCATCAGCTACAAAATCCTTGTTTTCTATGGCTTTAAGAACTTTTTCAAATGAATACACACTCAAATCTGTAGATAATTTTCCACTACCAATAATATATTCACCGGAAGGATCAACATCGCATCCATGTGGTGATTTTGGAATAGGAATATAGAAAACAGCACCTTCAACTTCTACTGGGTTTATAGAAATCACACCTTCTTTCATGGTAGATGTAGCAGTGTGTGTTTTTTCATCATAAACATTATGTGCATAAGTACCAGCAACTTTTTTGCCACCACCGTTTTTTACATATTCTACAACTTTTTTCCAATTTACAGCTGCGATATAATCTTTATCATTTTGAGAGGCATTTACTTCCATAAGCGTGTTTGCCTCTTCAGTGTTATAACTTGTAAAGAAGAACCAACCATGAGATTTATTTCGTCCTGGATGTGCTAAATCATAGTTAAAACCAGGCATGTTTAATTGAAATTCTAAATTCATTCTGCCATTATCTGCAATACTTACAAATGAAAGGGGTCCTTTAAATTGTCCCTTCATTTCACTTATAGGCATATCACGCTGTGGGTTAGGAACCGCAAAACGAGTTCCGGCAACGATATATTCAGTATTTTCAGTTACAAATGAAGAGGCATGATTACCAGCACTATTTGGTAGCTCTATAATTTCTTCAGTTTCAAAAGTTTCTAAACTAATACGCGCGATACGTGGCGTGTTATTTTCATTGATAAAAATCCATCGCCCATCTAATTCACCATTGGTCTGCGAAATATCTGGATGGTGAGCATCTCCCCAAGGTACAAAACCAAAAGAAGTATTTAACATAGGTTTGGTTTCTTCAGAATATCCGTAACCAGAAGTTGGAAATTGAGAAAA
Source organism: Algibacter luteus (assembly GCF_900141715.1). Taxonomy (GTDB): domain Bacteria; phylum Bacteroidota; class Bacteroidia; order Flavobacteriales; family Flavobacteriaceae; genus Arenitalea; species Arenitalea lutea. Next base: position 482,221 of record NZ_FQYK01000003.1, read on the forward strand.
TACAGGAATTTCCTTTAACATGCGTCCACTTGGAAGACCAGCGACAGTAATGTTACCACTATAACCTCCTGAAAAGAAAGCATAGTACTCATCATGTTCACCTGGTGCCACATATACTTTTTCAGCTTTGCTTGATGACATGGCGCCAGAGTTACTATTACTATTGTTATTGCCACAATTTGTCATTAAGATAAGTGCAGCAACACCCAATAAATATTTACCTATTGTATTCATATAATTTAGATTTTATTAGTTGTTTTTTAATCTTTCGGGAGGATAACATCTTCTGTAACATGTACCCATCCATTACTTACGTTAACAGTTCCAATAATTTTAACACCATCTACATAAATATCTCCATCTTTCTCAGTAACCTCTAGGTACTTACCAGAAGCCATATAAAGTTTTCTATTTTTCACTGCATTTTTCTTAAGTGTTTCAATTGGATAATTTGCAGGCGCGACATGATGTGTTAGAATAAAAGCTAGTTTACTTTTATTTTCAGGCTTAAGTAAATCGTTAAGCGTTGCCTCATCTATTTTAGCAAATCCCGCATTATTGGGCGCAAAAACTGTTAATGGGCCAACATTTACTAACGCATTTTCTACTTCTGCGGCTTGTACTGCAGCGACCAAAGTTGAGTGATCTTTCGATGCAATTGCCAATTGCAGTGCATTTGGAGTGCCTCCTTCGTCCTCAATGAAAGCTTGTCCAGTTTTTTCGTTGGATGCTTCATTAGTGGTCGTGTCATTTGAATTTTCAGCTGTTTTGGCATTGTTATTACAAGCAATAAAGCATACTGAAAGGACAATTAATAATAATGATTTGATTAGTGTTTTCATTGGTTTGTATTTAGTTATAATTGAGGTCTAGAGTGTTCTAAAATATTCTAAAACGGCTCTAGCATCTTCTTCTGATAAATTTTGGTTTGCCATGGGAGATCCATTAAATTCAATTAATAAGGCTTTGGCCAGCGGATCTTTTTGAACCATTTCGTCAGGATTTAGAATCATATTCATAACCCATTCTGGAGCTCTTCGATTCAAAATGTCTTTTGGAGATGGACCTATAAATTTTTTGTCTGGTCTGTGGCAAGCGGTACACATTTTTTTAAAAACATCGGCACCATGGGCTGCCATTTCTTGATCCACTGCATCTAAAGTCAATGACTTAATAGGCCCAATGCCTTTATTGCTTAAGTCAACTTGTTTAGAAGCAGGAACTGCGGATTCAGTGGTTTTGGTTTGTTCTGTTGAAGCTTTCTTTTCATAAGAAAAACCTTCTTTCTTCTTTTCTTCTTTTCCACCACAACCTATTAATATGATGGCAAATAGAATGGCAAATAGTTTTAGTGTAGTTTTCATTTATCAAATTTTTAATTTGTAGGATGAAATTGCCAACAATTATAGATACTGAAATTTAAATGTATTGCAGACAGTTTCATTTTTACGGTTTTAATAAAACAAAACTATGTAGTAATCAAATTATATAATATGATAAAAATCATATTTAAGACAAAAACATCTTTTTTATTTTAACCTTTATTTTACTAATATTGAATATGATTTCAAATTCTTCAAAATATGCCATAAAAGCACTACTGTATTTGGCAACACACTCAAGTATCGATAATAAAATTATGGTGAAAGATATTGCGAAGCCTATAAACGTTCCGAAGGCTTATATAGCGAAGCTATTACAGCAATTAGTTAGAGAAAATTTGATTTCTTCTGCGCGAGGGCCAAAAGGTGGATTTTATCTGGATGAAGACAATTTGAACAAAACAGTAATTAATATAATAAGCGTAATTGATGGTGAAGATAATTTGAATTCTTGTATGTTAAGTTTAAATGAATGTAATGAAAATAAACCCTGTCCGTTACATTATGTGTTGAGCGCTTCAAGAAATAAAATTATAAAAACACTAAATAATAAAACTATAAATGAGCTGGCTTTAGAAGTAAAGTTGGGAAAAGCATTTTTGCCACTTTAAAAATAAAACCTAACAAATGGCGCCCAAGGATTGGCATAAATACTTCTTTCATCATCGTATAAAACATCATATCTCACGCCAAATGTAACGTTTCCGCTTCGGTAACCTGCCCCGAAATACAATGCAGGAATCCAATAGTTGTCGTTAGAAATATTCAAATTATTATCATAGCGACGGTTAACATTTAATTGTTCAAATTCTGTTGAAATTTGAATACTTTGAATAGGATTAAATAACCCTATTAAACTTCCACCTAAAATTGTAGACTTGTAGGCATTCTTTTGACTATTAAACGTAGCATTTAGCCCGATTCCTAACGAAACATTTTGGTCTATATCATAAATTGCGCTTGGTGCAATGGTGGCACTGAAAAATTCGTTAGCAAAATTGAGACCTAATCCACCACCAAATCTTACGTGGTTCCAAAAATCGCTTTTTGATTCTTGTGCGAATATTAATTGGTTACTAAATAATGCTAGAATTGATAGAACTATAACCTTTTCGTAAATCGAAAGAATTAACTTCATGCTTTAATAATTTGATAAAAATTTAACGAATAATTGAATTTTTTATTAATCGTGATCTTCATGATTATAAATATAGTTAAAGAAACATCAAGTTTTAGTAAAAGTTGTATTTTTGCCTCATATTTTGACTAACCTACATGGGAATATAAAATACAATGGATAAATTTTCATTTTTAAACGCGGCACATACAGCATTTTTTGCCGATTTATACGAGCAATATCAACAAAACCCAGACGCCGTAGAACCTAGTTGGCGAGCCTTTTTTCAAGGGTATGATTTTGGAAGTGAAAACTACGGATTAGAAGGCGAGATAATTGAAGGTGTTTCTACTCAAATACCAGAACAAGTTCAAAAAGAGTTTAACGTAGTAAAGCTTATCGATGGATACAGAATGCGAGGACATTTGTTTACCAAAACAAATCCTGTTCGAGACCGTAGAACATACTCACCAACTTTAGATATTAGCAATTTCGGACTTACGGAACAAGACCTAGATACCGTTTTTAATGCCGGAGAAATTTTAGGAATTGGTGCGAAAAATTTACGCGAAATTATTGAACATTTAGAGCGTATTTACTGCAGTTCAATTGGTATTGAATATATGTACTTGCGAAACCCAGAGGTTATTAAATGGTGGCAAGACCAACTGAATAAAAATGATAATCAGCCAAATTTTTCGGCTGAAACTAAAAAATATATTCTTTCAAAACTTAACCAAGCCGTAACTTTTGAAAACTTTTTGCAAACCAAATATGTAGGACAAAAACGCTTTTCATTAGAAGGAGGCGAGTCATTAATTCCAGCTTTAAGTAATGTTCTTTTTTATGCTGTTGAACGATATGGTGTGAAAGAATGTGTGTTAGGAATGGCACATAGAGGACGTTTAAGTACACTTGTTAATATATTTAGAAAACCAGTAAATGAATTATTTAGCGAGTTTGATGGTAAAGATTTTGAAGACGAAAATATAGATGGCGATGTAAAATACCATTTGGGCTTAACACTTGATAAAACTTACCAAAACGGTAAAAATATCAAGATGAATTTAGTGCCGAACCCGTCGCATTTAGAAACAGTTGCACCTGTAGCCGAAGGGATTACAAGAGCCAAAATAGATAGTGATTACAATGGCGATGACTCTAAAATCATTCCAATTATTGTGCATGGTGATGCTGCTATTGCGGGCCAGGGAGTGGTGTACGAAGTGGCTCAAATGAGCCAATTAAATGGTTACAAAACAGGAGGAACGATTCATATTGTTGTAAACAATCAAATTGGTTTTACTACAAATTATCTTGATGCACGTTCTAGTACCTATTGTACGGATGTAGCAAAAGTAACTTTGTCTCCAGTATTGCATGTTAATTCTGATGATGCTGAAGCTGTTGTACATGCTGTTGAATTGGCATTAGAGTATAGAATGCGTTACAAAAAAGATGTGTATATTGATTTATTAGGTTACAGAAAATATGGTCATAATGAAGGAGATGAACCTAGATTTACACAACCTAAACTATATAAAAACATAGCAAAGCATCCTAATCCGTTTAAAATTTATGTTGATAAGCTCATAGCTGAAAATACCATTGACAAAGCATATGCAGAAAAAATAGTAGAAGAGTTTAAGGGTACCTTAGAAAGAGAATATGAAATTGCTAAAAAAGCCGATTCTTCTAAGGTAAGAGAGTTTATGCAAGAACGCTGGACAGGTTTTGAACGCAAAGGACTTGATGCCATTCTAAAAAAAGAAGACACAGCTTATGCTAAAGATAAATTAGAACATATTTCTAAAGTGGTTTCTACAGTTCCTAAAGGAGTTAAATTTGTTCGTAAAGCTGAAAGAATTCTTGATGGACGTGCGAAAATGGTTTTTGAATCTGACACTTTAGATTGGGGAATGGCTGAAACTTTAGCTTATGGAAGTTTATTAGAAGAAGGTTTTAACGTGCGTATTTCAGGGCAAGATGTTGAGCGCGGGACTTTTAGCCACAGACACGCTATTTTGCGTGACGAGATTTCAGAAGATCGTATCAATTTATTAAATACGAACCCTGAAAACAAAGGTGAAATGTACATTTTCAATTCATTTTTGTCCGAGTATGGTGTGCTAGGTTTCGATTATGGTTATGCCATGGCAAACCCGAATACGCTAACCATATGGGAAGCGCAATTTGGTGATTTTAGTAACGGTGCTCAAATTATTTTCGATCAGTATTTATCAGCGGCAGAAGATAAATGGAAATCTCAAAACGGTATTGTTGTTTTATTACCACATGGATATGAGGGGCAAGGTTCAGAGCATTCTTCAGCAAGAATGGAACGTTTTCTTCAATTGTGTGGAAACGATAATATGATTGTGGCCGATTGTACAACTCCTGCAAACTTTTTCCATCTATTACGCCGTCAAATGAAACGCAATTTTAGAAAACCTTTAATTGTTTTCACACCTAAAAGTTTATTACGTCATCCTAAAGCGGTTTCTTCAATTAAAGACCTCGCTTCAGGACAATTTAATGAGGTTATTGACGATGACATAAATCCTAAAAATGTCAAAAAACTAGTATTCTGTACAGGTAAATTCTATTATGATTTGCTTGCTGAAAGAGAAGAATCTGCTCGCGATGATGTTGCATTAGTTAGAATAGAACAATTATTCCCACTTCATCTTGAAAAAATTCAAGAAGTGATTGACAAGTATCCAAATGTTAAAAAGTATATTTGGGCACAAGAAGAACCGAAAAACATGGGTGCTTGGAGTCACATGTTACAACGAATGGATTTAGTAAAATTAGAAGTATGTTCAAGACCATACAATTCTGTTCCAGCTCCAGGTTCTGGAACAAGAGATAAAAGAAGACAAAAACGCGTAATAAACGCAGTGTTTGATAAAGAATAACAAAAGATTACAATTTAAGATACCATTAAAATTATAGAAAATGATTTTAGAAATGAAAGTGCCTTCACCAGGTGAATCTATTACAGAAGTAGAAATAGCAACATGGTTAGTTGAAGATGGCGATTATGTAGAAAAAGATCAAGCCATTGCTGAGGTAGATAGCGATAAAGCAACCCTTGAGTTGCCTGCCGAGGCTAACGGAATAATCACTCTTAAAGCCGAAGAAGGTGATGCTGTTGCTGTTGGTGCAGTAGTATGTTTAATTGATACGAGTGCAGAAAAACCGGAAGGAAGTGATGCGCCTCAAACAGAAGAAAAGAAATCTGAAGCGCCAAAAGCTGAAACTCCAAAAGCACCAGCTGAAGCTAAAACGTATGCAACGGGAACGGCAAGTCCTGCTGCTAAAAAGATTTTAGCTGAAAAAGGAATGGATGTGAGTGCAATTTCTGGAACAGGGAAAGATGGTAGAATAACTAAGGATGATGCTGTTAAGGCTGTGCCTTCTATGGGAACACCTACAGGTGGTAATAGAGGAACTTCGCGAACTAAAATGTCTATGCTTCGTCGTAAAGTTGCTGAACGATTAGTTGAGGCTAAAAATACAACGGCGATGCTTACTACTTTTAATGAAGTAGATATGTCTCCTATTTTTGCACTAAGAAGTGAATATAAAGAGACCTTTAAAACCAAACATGGTGTAAGTTTAGGCTTCATGAGTTTCTTTACCTTAGCTATTGTTAGAGCTTTAAAAATGTATCCCGCGGTAAATTCTATGATTGATGGGAAAGAAATGCTTTCATATGATTTCTGCGATATAAGTATTGCTGTTTCCGGACCAAAAGGATTAATGGTACCCGTTATTAGAAATGCTGAAAACTTAAGTTTTAGAGGTGTAGAATCTGAAGTAAAACGACTAGCGCTTCGTGCAAGAGACGGACAAATTACCGTTGATGAAATGACTGGAGGCACCTTTACAATTACAAACGGTGGTGTGTTTGGTAGTATGTTATCTACGCCAATTATTAACCCACCTCAAAGTGGTATTTTAGGTATGCATAACATTGTAGAACGTCCTGTAGCTATTGATGGTAAAGTTGAAATAAGACCTATTATGTATGTTGCTCTTTCTTACGACCATAGAATTATTGATGGAAAAGAAAGTGTTGGCTTTTTAGTGGCTGTTAAAGAGGCATTAGAAAACCCAATAGAATTACTAATGGATAATGATGTTAAAAAAGCATTAGAATTGTAAAGTAATTATTCAATATAAATAAAAAAAGGTGTTACAAATTTTGTAACACCTTTTTTATTTTAATAGGATTATAGGACTAAGACTAACTAAATAAAGAACATAATAATGTTTACGATAATTACTATCACAACTAAAGCGGTTAATCCAATGATTAGATATTTGTTTATGACATTATTTTCTTTTTCCATTTGAGACTTTAACATGGTTTTGGAATTAAGTTAAAAATAAAAACTCTGCACCATTACAGTGCAGAGCACCTAAAAAATTCTCTCTCAAAAGAATTAATTAATAGCACTATAAATATACGGCGTATTGTCTTACAAAAAAATACGCACTTCTACGTATTTTTATCGATTATAAAAACTATATAAAAGCAGGAGGCTCTAAATTCTAAGAATCCAGAGCCTCCAAATAATTCTCCCTAAGAACTAATTAATAGCACTGTAAAGATAATTAAAATTACACGTATAAAAAATACGCACTTCTACGTATTTTGTAAAAAATCTTTATTAACGTTGGCCCAAATAGACAATGAAGTTGGTTTTTTGTCTAACTCAAGTTTATGCACAATGTTACTGCGGTGTTTGTCCACAGTTCGTACTGAGATTGATAATTCATCGGCAATTTCTTGACTTGTTTTGCTTTCAGAAATCAGTTTAACTATCTTTAATTCAGATTTTGTTAAACATTCAAGCGTTTCTGGTTTTTTATTAATATTACTTACGTTTAGGTATGATGCTATCTCTTCACTAAAATAGGGTTTACCATTAACAACATTACTAATACAATTTTCAATTTCTTCTACAGCGAACTCCTTTAAAATATATCCGTAAACATTAAAGGCTTTGGCTTGATCGTAAAGTTCTTCTTCTTTATCAAAAGTAATTAGAATAACTTTTGTTGGGATGTTATTTTTTTTACAAGCTTCAGCAATTTCTAATCCTGTTTTATAAGGCATTCTTATATCAAGAATGGCAATTTCAGGTTTAAGTTTTACAATTAAATTGTAGGCTGCGTTTCCATCTTCTGCACTACCAATAATATTATAGCCTTTAGATGTTAAAAAGTCTGTTAGACCTCGTAACATTAAAGGATGGTCATCAGCAATAACAATGGATGTACTCATAATAACTTTGGAGAGAGAATTTACTATTAATTAATATTTACAGTTTTAAATATAGATATTTCTTTTCGTAATCTATAATAGCTTTAGCTTTTTTTAAAATATCTGCTCCTATAATGCCATCAACAGGTTTAGAATTGTGGTTTATAAGTGCTGTATTAACATGGGTAAGATTAAACAAAACCAAAACAACTTTGTTGCTGCTCCATTTTCCAATCTTCACTATATTTTTTTTCGATGTTTTAGTTTCCATATCAATGGCTCCTGCACCTGCCGCTTTAATTAATGAATCTTCTGCTTGAAGTTTAAATGTTTCAATGCCTTCAAATCCAACGCAAGAACTCGATGCACCAGTATCTAAAATAAATAATCCTTTCTTACCATTTATAGTCGCTTTTATTTCAAAATGATTTGTTTTGGTAAGATGTAATTTAATTTTAGTATAATCTTTTTGCTCCAAAAATTGTTGCAATGTTTCCATCTCTTAAGTTTTTATCAAATATAATCCTATAAAACAATTATTTTTACCAAATAGTTTAATATAAAATTTCGAATTTGATTATAACTGATACTCACACCCATTTATATAGTGAAGCATTTGACGAAGATAGAGACGACATGATTAATCGTGCAATTGCTTTAGGCATTTCAAGATTTTTTATACCAGCTATTGATTCATCGTATACAGATGCTATGTTAAGGCTGGAGCAAAAGTATCCTGAACAAATTTTTTTAATGATGGGGTTGCATCCAACGCACGTTAAAGATGATTTTCAAGAGGAGTTAAAACATGTTGAAGAGATGCTCTCGAATCGAAAATTTTATGCAGTAGGTGAAATAGGAATTGATTTATATTGGGACAAATCCACCTTAGAAATCCAAAAAAAAGCATTCAAACTTCAAATTCAGATGGCTAAGACATATAAATTACCAATAGTTATTCATTGTAGAGAAGCGTTCGATGAGATATTTGAAGTTTTAGAAACAGAAAGAAGCGCTGATTTATTTGGTATATTTCATTGCTTTACTGGTAACTTAGAACAGGCTCATAAAGCTATTTCATTTAATATGAAACTTGGCATTGGAGGGGTTGCAACCTTTAAAAATGGTAAAATTGATCAGTTTTTAAAGCAAATAGATTTAAAACATATTGTTTTAGAAACTGATGCGCCTTATTTGGCACCAGTACCTTACAGAGGTAAGCGAAATGAAAGTGGTTATATTATAAAGGTATTGGAAAAATTATCGGAACTTTATCAATTGCCACAGGATACAATAGCAGAAATAACAACGAAAAACTCAAAAGATGTTTTTAAAATTTAAACTAAAATGAAACCCAAAACAAGCATTCTGCTTATTTACACAGGAGGAACTATTGGTATGGTTAAGGATTTTAAAACCGGATCATTAAAAGCATTTAACTTTAAAAATCTTTTAGATAGTATTCCCGAGTTGAAATTGTTAGATTGTAAAATTGATACGGTTTCTTTCAAAGAACCAATTGATTCAAGTAATATGAACCCGAAAAATTGGTTGCAAATTGCTGAATTAATAGAGGTTAATTATGAAAACTTTGATGGTTTCGTGGTACTTCATGGTAGTGATACTATGAGCTATACTGCCTCAGCCTTAAGTTTTATGTTGGAAAACTTAGCAAAACCAGTTATTCTTACAGGTTCACAACTTCCTATCGGTGATTTACGAACGGATGCAAAAGAAAATTTAATTACTTCAATTCAATTGGCATCATTACAAAAGAAAAACAGACCGGTTATTAAAGAGGTTGGTTTATATTTTGAATACAAATTATATAGAGGAAATAGAACTATAAAATTAAATGCTGAACATTTTCAGGCATTTGCATCATTTAATTATCCAGAATTGGCAGAATCTGGTGTTCATCTCAAAATTAATCACGAATATTTATTTAAACCTAACCTTAAGAAGAAATTTAAAGTCAATAAAAGATTAGACAATAATATTGCAGTTATAAGATTGTTTCCAGGAATTTCTAAAAGTGTTTTAGTAAGCATATTAAACACTAAAAACTTAAAAGCAATAATAATTGAAACTTTTGGTGCTGGAAATTGTACTACAGAAAAATGGTTTATTAATCTAATAAAAGATTCCATTTTAAAAGGAATACATGTCATAAATATTACGCAATGTGCTGGTGGAAGTGTCATTATGGGGCACTATGAAACGAGCACTGCATTGAAAAAGATAGGCGTCATTTCTGGTAAAGATCTTACAACGGAAGCAGCTGTAGCCAAATTAATGTATTTTTTAGGGGATAATATTTCTAGTAACACCTTCAAAACCAAATATGAAGCTCCTGTTTGCGGAGAAATGCATTAAAATTAACGCGTAAAATTTTAACCTTCAAAGTTTTTTTTGTTATTTGAGCCTCTGTAATTATTAAAAAATATAAAGAGAGGTGGCCGAGTGGTCGAAGGCGCACGCCTGGAAAGTGTGTATACCTCAAAAGGGTATCGAGGGTTCGAATCCCTTCCTCTCTGCTGTTATTTTTTTGTTTTTAATTACTTTATTTTTTATATCTTTAACACTTTAACTAATAAAATTAAGATCGAGAACATGAAAAGATTATTTTCTATCCTTGCCATAACAGTGATGGTGGCATTCGGAACTGCTAATGCAACGACAATTGCTAACACTAGTACAGCCGTAACAACAGTTACAACTATGACACAAGAAGACGCAGCACCTGCTGAAGAACTTGGATTTCATCAAGAATTAAAAAAGAGGTTTATTGAAGGAGGCCCAGGATTCATGGGAATTGTATTATTATGTTTAATTCTTGGATTAGCAATTGCTATAGAAAGAATTATCTTTTTAAATTTATCTACAACTAACACAAAGAAGTTAACTCAAGATGTAGAAGATGCATTATCTTCTGGAGGAGTTGAAGCTGCTAAAGAAGTTTGTAGAAACACAAAAGGTCCTGTTGCTTCTATTTACTATCAAGGTTTAGATAGAACAGATGAAGGTCTTGAAGCTGCCGAAAAAGCTGTTGTTGCCTACGGTGGAGTTCAAATGGGACAATTAGAGAAGAATGTATCTTGGATTTCATTATTTATCGCCCTAGCACCAATGCTTGGTTTCATGGGAACGGTAATTGGTATGATTCAAGCCTTTGATAAAATTGAAGCTGCTGGAGATATGCAACCATCTCTTGTTGCAGGTGGTATTAAAGTAGCACTTTTAACAACTGTATTTGGTTTAGTAGTGGCTATTATACTTCAAATTTTTTACAATTATATTATTGCTAAAATTGATAGTATTGTTAACAATATGGAAGATGCTTCTATCACGTTAATGGATCTATTAATTAGAAACAAAAAGTAATAATTTAAAAAACTAAAAAATTATGGGTTTACATAAAATTTTAAAAATTGTAGCTTTTGCTTTAGCTATTATTGGTGCGGTATTTGCGCTAATAATTATGGCTGGAGACGAAGAGACAGCTCAAAACATGAGCGGTAACATGCTTTATATAGCTTATGCAGTATTAGGTATTGTGTTGTTGTTAGTTCTGCTTTTTGTAATCAAAGGATTGTTTGCTGGAGATATTAAGAAGACGTTAATGACAGTTGGTGCATTTGCAGCAGTAGTTATCATATCTTATGTTATTTCATCAGGGACAGATTTAAATTTACAACCTTTTAATGATAAAGGCTTAGGCATAACAGAATCTGTTTCAAAGAACGTAGGCGCGGGATTATACACCTTTTATATACTAGCAGCGTTAGCAATTGGCTCTATGCTATATGGTGGAGCTAAAAAAATGTTAAATAAATAAAATTATGGCAAAAAGAGCAGCACCAGAAGTAAATGCAGGCTCAATGGCCGATATTGCTTTCTTACTATTAATATTTTTCTTAGTAACAACTACTATTGAAGTTGATTCAGGTATTAATAGAAAGCTTCCACCTATGGAAGAGTCTGATGAAGATGTGATTATCAAGCAAAAAAATATTTTTACTGTATTATTAAACGGTAGAGATCAATTACTTGTTGAAGATAATATCATGGAGCTGAAGGACTTAAGAAAGGCAGCCAGAGAGTTTTTAGATAATGGCGGGGACGGATCTTGTTCATACTGTAAAGGAAAAAAAGATCCTTCATCTTCGGATAATCCAGACAAAGCCATTATTTCTTTAAAGAACGAACGTGAAACATCTTATAAAATGTATATAGCTGTTCAAAATGAATTAGTAGCAGCATACAACGAATTAAGAGATGCTAGAGCCCAAGCATTATATGGGCAAGCATTCACGGAAATGGAAGCTAATTATAAAGATGTTAACTGGCCAGGGAATAAAGAAAAGTTGAAAGAGAAAATTGATCAAATTAAACTTGATTATCCTCAGAAACTTTCAGAAGTACAATAATTTAAAATTTAACATTAATAAATATGTCTAAATTTAAAAAGAAAAAGGGAGGAGAAATCCCTGCAGTAAATACAGCGGCATTACCAGATATTGTATTTATGTTATTATTCTTTTTTATGGTAGCCACAGTAATGAGGCAGAATACCTTAAAAATTCAAAATAATTTACCTTTTGCGGATCAGGTTGAGAAACTTGATAAAAAGGATTTGGTAATGTATATCTATGCTGGAAAACCTAGTCAAAATTATAAGCAGTTTGGAACTGAAGCCAGAATCCAGCTAAACGATGATTTTGCTAGTGTTAATGATATTGCAGCTTTTATCGCTCAAGAACGTGCTTCAAAACGTGAAGAATTAATTCCATTTTTAACTACTGCTTTAAAAGTAGATAGTGATGCCAACATGGGATTGATTGGTGATATTAAGCAAGAACTGCGTAAAGTTAATGCACTTAAAATAAATTACACTACCAAAAAAGGAAGTGTATTTGGAAGAGATTAATTTTATAAACTTAATTTTATACAAAGGCGTTTTGATTTATCAAAACGCCTTTTATTTTTCAATTCAATGACTATTTTAGTTATTATTGTGATGTTATTTTTATAGTCTAATAATTTATATTGTAAAATGAAATATCTTTTTTTGGTTTTAATTTGGTTTTCTGGCGTCGTTTTAAGCAATGCGCAAGAAAATAATACTAAGGAAATTGATTCATTATACAAAGAAGATCATTTCTATGCAGGTGTAACATATAACTTATTAGATAACAAACCTACAGACCTTAACCAAAGTGGTTTTTCGTTAGGTTTTCATTTAGGGTATATAAAAGATATGCCAATAAATAAAAATAGAAATGTAGCCATAGGAATAGGATTGGGGTATTCTACAAATTCTTTTAATCAAAATCTTCTTGTTAATAAAGATAGTACTGGTGATTTTGTTTACAGTATTATAGAAGATGATCAAACTTATACTAAAAATAAGTTTTCTAGTCATTTAATTGAAGTTCCTATAGAATTTAGATGGAGGACTTCTACTCCTTCTGAATATAATTTTTGGCGAATTTATACTGGTTTTAAATTTGGTTATGCTGTAATAAATTCGTCTAAATACGAAGGCGATTTAGGACGCTTAAAATATACTAATAATAGAGATTTTAACAATTTTCAATATGGATTAACCATGAGTGCTGGTTATAACACATGGAATTTTCATATTTACTATCCATTAAACTCGATATTTTCTAAAGATGTTATAGTAGAAGGGAAACAGTTAAACTTAAATGTGATTAAAATTGGTTTAATGTTCTATATTTTATAACCAATAATTCACTAAAATTAGTTGCGGAAGAATTCCAATAAAAACTCCAATTATCAATTCAATCGAAGTATGTGCTTTTAGATGAAGTCTAGACGTTGCAATTGCGCCCATGATTATAGACATTAAAGCTAGTGTACCATTAATGTTAATACTAAAATGGATACTTAGTGCTATAAAAAACATAAATACGCCTGAAATAGCAATCATATGAATACTCGCTTTAAACTTTAAAATAGCAAGTATTAGGCAGGCCATATTAGATATTAGAATACCGATAAAGAAAAAATAAAGCTCTATTGCCTGCGATGGTGTTAAAATACGTTGTAAAACAATTAGAATTACAATTCCATTTAAAATAAGTGGATAAATTCTTTCTTTTGTAGATTTTAGGTTTATTGTATTAACAATCCCAATTGTTTTTAGTAAAAAATACAATAAAATTGGAAGTATAATAGTGAGTATAAAAAGCGAGATTACTTTAGCTTGAATAATATCTAAAGGAATATATCTTGGAGATTTAGAAAAGTAAAAGATAACGCCTAATAATGGCATTATTAGTGGGTGAAAAATATATGAAATACTTCTAAGCAGCTTATCCATCATATTTTTTTACGTAACCGTGCTACAGGGATATCGAGTTGCTCCCTATATTTGGCAACGGTACGTCTAGCAATAGGGTAACCTTTTTCTTTTAAAATGGAAGCTAAATTTTCATCTGTTAATGGTTTTTTCTTGTTCTCTTCTTCAATAACAGTTTCAAGAATTTTTTTAATTTCTCTAGTTGAAACATCTTCTCCTTGATCGTTTTTCATTGATTCAGAAAAGAATTCTTTAATTAATTTGGTGCCATAGGGTGTGTCTACATATTTACTATTTGCTACTCTTGATACTGTTGAAACATCCATATTAATTTCATCTGCAATATCTTTAAGAATCATGGGCTTTAGGTTACGCTCGTCGCCAGTTAGAAAATATTCTTTTTGATAATGCATAATAGCACTCATAGTAACAAAAAGGGTTTGCTGGCGTTGTTTTATGGCTTCAATAAACCATTTGGCTGCATCTAGTTTTTGCTTAATAAAAAGCACTGCATCTTTTTGAGATTTAGATTTGTCTTTCGAGTCTTTATAACCTTTAAGCATATTATTGTATTCTCTCGAAACATGCAACTCTGGTGCATTTCTGCCGTTTAGTGTTAATTCTAATTCTCCTTCAACAATCTTTATCGCAAAATCTGGAACTACATGTTCTACTATTCTATTGTTACCTGCGTAAGAGCCACCTGGTTTAGGGTTTAAATGTTCTATTTCTGAAATGGCTCCTTTTAATTGTGTTTCGGAAATATTAAATTTCTGAAGTAATTTTTTGTAATGCTTTTTTGTGAACTGATCAAAGGCATTATCAATAATGTTAATTGCCAATTCTGTATCTACCGTTTTTTCTTTTCTATGAAGTTGAATACTTAAACATTCTTTTAAATTTCGAGCACCTACCCCGGCTGGGTCAAGTTGATGTACTATTTTTAAAACTTTCTCAATTTTTTCTTCAGTGGTATAAACGTTTTGCGTAAAGGCCAAATCGTCCATAATATCGGTTAGTTCTCTTCTGATATAACCACTCTCATCAACACTTCCTACAAGAAACTCAGCGATTTCGCGTTCATCTTCAGAAAGTCTGTATGTGTTTAATTGATTTATTAAATGCTGGGTAAATGATGTTCCCGCCGCATAAGGCATGGTTCGTTCTTCATCATCACTACTATAATTATTGGCTTGTGTACGATAATCTGGAATTTCATCATCGCTCAAATATTCATCAACATTAATATCTTCGGTATTTATGGAATCGTTATTATCATACTCATCATTCGAGTTATCGAAATCTGAATCTAACTCGTTTTGAGATTCTTCCTTACCACCTTCCAATGCCGGGTTTTCTTCTAATTCTTGCTTTAAACGTTGTTCAAAAGCTTGCGTTGGCAGCTGAATCAATTTCATTAATTGAATTTGCTGCGGCGACAGTTTTTGAGATAATTTAAATTGTAAATGTTGTTTAAGCATATATTATAAATAGGTTGCTACTCAAAGATAAAAAAAGGGAACTGTAAACCAAAGTTCAATTTTATAATGATTTTTGCTAGAATTCTGCATTTTGTGGTGTTCTTGGGTAAGGTATAACATCTCTAATATTACCCATACCTGTGGCGAACATGACTAATCTTTCAAAGCCTAAACCAAATCCAGAATGCACTGCGGTACCATATTTCCGTAAATCTAAATACCACCAAAGGTCTTTTTCTGGAATATTAATAGCAGCCATTCTTTCTTTTAAAATATCTAAACGCTCTTCACGTTGCGCACCACCAACAATTTCTCCAATTCCTGGGAATAAAATATCCATAGCGCGAACCGTTTTACCATCATCATTTAAACGCATGTAAAATGCTTTGATGTTAGCAGGGTAGTCAAACAATATAACAGGACATTTAAAATGCTTTTCTACAAGATAGCGTTCATGTTCACTTTGTAAATCCGTACCCCATTCATTAATTAAAAACTTAAATTTCTTTTTCTTGTTTGGTTTAGAATTTCGTAAAATATCGATTGCTTCAGTATAACTAACACGTTTAAAGTTGTTTTCTGTTACAAATCTCAACTTTTCTATTAAAGTCATATCGCTACGTTCTGCCTGTGGTTTTCTTTTTTCTTCATCCTGAAGTCGATTATCAAGAAAATCTAAATCCTCTTTATTGTTGGTTAAGATATATTGTATTACAAACTTCATGAAGTCTTCGGCTAAATCCATATTACCGGCCAAATCCATAAAAGCCACTTCTGGTTCAATCATCCAGAATTCTGCTAAATGACGCGATGTGTTTGAGTTTTCAGCTCTAAATGTTGGTCCGAAGGTGTACACTTTACCTAAAGACATGGCATAAGTTTCTGCTTCTAACTGTCCAGAAACGGTAAGATTGGTTTCCTTTCCAAAGAAATCCTTTGAATAATCTATATTTCCTTCTTCATTTTTCGGTGGATTTTGAAGGTTTAGATTGGTGACCTGAAACATTTCACCTGCACCTTCAGCATCGCTTCCTGTAATGATTGGAGCGTGCATGTAGTAAAAGCCATTATCGTTAAAGTATTTATGTATGGCGAAAGAAAGCGCCGAACGTAAACGCATAACCGCACTAAAGGTGTTAGTACGCGTACGTAAATGGGCATTTTCTCTTAGAAACTCGAATGAATGTTTTTTAGGTTGAATAGGGTAGGTTTCTGGATCAGAATCTCCTAGAACAATTAATTCTTTAACTTGAATTTCAACTTTTTGCCCTTGACCTTGGCTTTCAACAAGCTCTCCTTTTACATGAATAGCAGCTCCTGTTGTTATTCTTTTTAACAACGCTTCATCAAAATTTTCAAAATCGACAACACATTGGATATTGTTTAACGTAGATCCATCATTCAATGCTATAAAACGATTTGCTCTAAAGGTTCTTACCCAACCTTTAATTTCTACTTCTGGGATAATAATATCTTCTGATAATAATTCTGAAACAGTTTTCAATGTCACTCTAATTTTAAATTAATAGTGTAAATATAACGGTTTCATTCATCAAAATTCAATTTCTAAATTCCAAAAATTCTCGAAAACAGAAAATTTATGATGGTTTTAATAGAATTGGAATTTAGTCGATTGTTTCGTCCTCTTCGGGTATAATATTAATGGTTGGTTCTCTAAGTACCTGTTTGTTCGCAATGCTACGTTCTAGTGAAAGTAAAAGTGATGGCAATAGCAAAAGGTTAGATAACATTGCAAAAAGTAATGTGGCTGAAACTAAAGCTCCTAGAGCAACTGTACCTCCAAAACTTGAAATTGTAAACACCGAGAAACCAAAGAATAACACTATTGATGTGTAAAACATACTAACACCAGTTTCGCGTAGCGCGCCATAAACCGAAACCTTAATTTTCCATTTATTCGCTTGAAGTTCTTGTCTATATTTTGCTAAAAAATGAATAGTGTCATCAACAGAAATACCAAAAGCGATGCTAAACACTAAAATAGTTGATGGTTTAATAGGAACACCTAAATAACCCATTAATCCGGCAGTTACTAATAATGGTAATAAGTTAGGGATAAGCGATATGATTATCATTCTTCCGGAACGAAACATATATGCCATAAAAAGGGCAATTAAAAAGATGGCTAATGATAATGAAATCACTAAGTTTTTAACCAAATATTTTGTGCCTTTTTGAAATACTAAGGCTTTACCTGTCATGGTGATATTGTAACGATCTTTCGGAAAAACTTTATCAATTTTAGTTTGAAGGTTTTCTTCTATACGTTCCATTTTGTCTGTGCCAATATCTTTCATAAAGGTAGTGATACGCGCGTATTGCCCTGTACTATCTACGAAATTTTTAAGTAAATCTACATTAGACGATGAGTTTTTGGCGTAGGATAAAATGAAACTATTTTCTTGAGAAGTTGGTAACTGATAAAACTTGGTGTTGCCATTGTAATAAGCTTGTTTAGAGTATTTAACTAACCCGACTACAGAAACTGGTTTTGAAAGCTCAGGTGTTTCAATTATTAAATCTTCCAGTTCGTCCATTCGCTTCAGTGTAGATAATTTCATTACCCCTTTTTTGCGTTTGGTGTCCACCATTATTTCTAACGGCATAATACCATTAAATTCTTCTTCAAAAAATCGAATGTCATTTACGAATTCTGAATCTTGAGGCATATCTTCAATTAAACTACCTGAAATTTTAATCTGATAAATACCAATAATACTTACAACAAGTAAAAGAACAGAAACAATGTAAATAGCAATACGTTTTTGTTTTACCATGCTTTCCATCCAATTTACAAACCCACCAATCCAACGTTTATTTAGATGTTCTAAATGGCGGTCTTTTGGGTAAGGTAAAAAGCTGTATATTATTGGAATGATAAGCAAGCATAAGATAAATATGGCTAAAATACTTAGTGAAGCTACGATACCAAACTCCTTTAAAAGTTTGCTTTCAGTAAGTATAAATGTTGCAAAACCCGATGCGGTAGTTACATTAGTCATTAATGTAGCATTACCAATTTTAGTAATAACACGTTGTAAAGACTTTACTTTATTACCATGTAATTTTACTTCGTGTTGATATTTGTTAATTAAGAAAATACAGTTAGGGATTCCAATTACAATAATTAAAGGTGGTATAAGCGCTGTAAGAACGGTAATTTCATAGTTTAATAATCCTATAATACCTAAGGTCCACATCACACCAATACAAACAACTATTAATGAAATAAAGGTGGCTCTAAACGATCTAAAAAAGAAAAAGAAAATAATTGATGTTACTAGCAGTGCAGCAATAATGAACATACCAATTTCATCTACGATATTTTGAGAATTTAGAGTTCTAATGTATGGCATCCCAGAAATACGCACATCTAAATTTCTGGCTTCTTCAAAGCTTTTTATTTGGGGTTGTAATATATTGGTAACAAAATCTTTTCTGGCGGAAGTATTAACTATATCTTTTTTTAGATAAATTGCTGTACGGATGGTTTTTGTTTCTTTATTAAACAAAAAGTTATCGTAGAAAGGATATTTTTCAAAGAGCTCATTTTGTAATGTTTCAATTTGAGCTACCGAGCTAATAGAATCTTTAATAAAAGGCTCTAATTTAAATTTTTGGTTATCTGAATCTTTTATTAATTTTTGAAGATCTTTAATTGAAATTACAGTTTCAACAGCCTCATTGTTTTTAAAATCGTCTGATAATTTATTCCAAGCATTTAAATTTTCAACTGAAAATAAGGTGCTATCCTTTACTCCAAGAACAATCAAGTTGCCCTCTTCACCAAATGTTTTTAGAAAATCGTTATAGATGATATTTACCTCATGGTCATCAGGTAATAAATTGGCTTCAGTATAGGTAAAACGCATGTTCTCCCATTTCTGAGCTAAAAGAAAAGTAGCGATTGCAATACCTACAAGAATAGCAATTTTATTACGTAAAATTAATCTTGCGGTAACGTCCCAAAAATCCTTTGTAAAAAGTTTTAACATGCTTTAGATAAAAGTTGGGCAAAGGTAGAAAAAACAAGTATAATACCTCATAATGAGACGTTAAATGTAAATTTAAAAGCAATATTATCGCCAAACTCGGGTAAATGGTATGCACCATAACGATAAGTAAAACTTAACCCGAAACCAAATAACAGTTTATTTAGTTCAAAACCAGATTCGGTATAACCTTTTTTTAATGACCCAAAAGTTACGTTTTGGTGTTTTTCTGGGCTCTTCATATCTCCGATGGCAAAACGCGAAATTAATACCAATTGTGGTTTAAAACGTTCAGAAATATTAAAAGGTTTTATAAAATGTTTTAATTGTAGGGTAGCAAATTTATCAGAGAAGAATTCGTTAAAATACATGGTTTCAAAACTATTTAAACCGGCCACCGAAAATCGCTGTAAAATAGTTTCTTTAGTAATATTGTTTGGATATGCATGATATAGATGAGTTAAAGGTGTGCTTCCTCTAGCGATACCTGAAACTAAAGTAATTTCTGAAAACGAATGGTCTTTGTTCCCTATTTTTTGTATGGTTCTAAAATCTAGTTTAGAAAACCCAAAGTCGCTTCCAAAAACATCTTTAAAGCTTTTAGTGTACTGAAATGTGAATTTTGGATATTCATTTTTAAACGCATCAGAACCATTTTCAAAAGGACTCCATTGTAAAGCAATTTTGGCGGTGCTTAAATGAAAAGCATCAAGCGTAGTCGTATTATTTACTGCGTAACTATAATTATAAGTTGGATTTATGTTGCTTACAGCAAATTCAGTTTCTGAAATTAAATTTGGTGTAATTTCATGTTCTAATGCTATCGATTTTGTGATGTGTTTGTGAAATAAATCGATATTTAATAAACGTGGTTCAAAAAACTGAAAAAAGCGCTTATCCGTTAAAAATTTGGTGCTTCCCGTTTCTTGTAAATCATCAGTATAAGATAGATTTAACCAAGTTTTAGTTTTTTCTGCTAATCGTATTCCGCCACCAAAACTATATTTAAATCGGTGATCTATAAAACCATAAACCAAATAGGTGTTAAAGCGGACTTTCTCTGAAAAAGTATTGTTAGTTTCTCCCCCAAGGCCAGTTCTAATACCTTCGTATTGATTGAATTTTATAAGATATCTTAAGTCTATGTTGAAGTACTTTGAAGGTAAATATCCGTTGCCAATACTCTGTAATAGTTCTTTCTTCTTAATAGAGTCTTGCTTTGGTTCTATTGTTTTTTCATCAATAGTTTGCGCAAATATTAGAGGCGAGCACATTAAAAAAAAGAGAATAGAATAACGTTTAAACATTTGCAATGTGCCCTAAATACTAGATGAATTATAAAAAAGGCGACTAAAATGTCGCCTTGATATTATACGGTCATAATTTCCTTTTCTTTATTGTCGAAAAGATCATCAACTTTTTTAACGAATTTGTCGGTCATTTGTTGCACATCTATTTCGGCATTTGCTTTTAAATCTTCTGACGCTTCATCTATTTTTTTAATGTCGTTATTAGCATCTTTACGCGCTGCTCTAATACTTACTTTAGCATCTTCTGCTTCAGCTTTAGCTTGTTTTGCGAGATCACGACGACGTTCCTCAGTTAGAGGCGGAACGTTTATAATTATAGTTTCTCCATTATTCATAGGGTTAAACCCAAGGTTGGCATATGCAATACCACGTTCAATTTCTTGAAGCATGCTTTTTTCCCAAGGTTGAACCGTAATGGTTCTACCATCTGGGGTATTTACATTAGCAACTTGACTTAGAGGTGTTTGAGAACCATAATAATCTACCATAACACTTCCTAACATGGCAGGACTTGCTTTTCCAGCTCTAATATTAACAAACTGTTTTTCTAAATGCTTAATAGCATTATCCATTGCTTCTTTTGTAGAATCTAATATAAATTGTATGTCTTCGTTCATGTTTTAAACTTTTATTTCAAATTATATATAAGCTGTCAAAAATTACGCCAATTTTTAAACATTAACAACTGTTCCTATATTTTCACCTGAAATTACTTTAAGTAAGTTTCCTTTTTTATTCATATCAAAAACAATAATTGGAAGTTTATTTTCTTGACTCAGCGTAAAGGCAGTTGTATCCATAACTTTCAATCCTTTTCTCAAAACATCATCAAAGGATATGTTATTAAATTTAATCGCCTTGGCATCTTTTTCAGGATCGGCATTATAAATACCATCAACTCGAGTGCCTTTTAAAATAACGTCGGCTTCAATTTCAATAGCTCGTAATACTGCAGCAGAATCGGTAGTGAAATACGGGTTCCCAGTACCTCCGCCAAAAATAACAACACGACCTTTTTCTAAATGGCGCATGGCTTTTCTTCTTATAAAAGGTTCTGCTACTTCATTAATTTTAATGGCAGATTGTAATCTTGTAGGTAAACCAGCATCTTCTAATGCGCCTTGAAGTGCTAATCCATTAATTACAGTTGCTAACATACCCATATGATCCCCTTGCACACGATCCATGCCTTTGCTGGCTCCTGCAACACCTCTAAATATATTACCACCACCAATTACAATGGCAACTTCTACACCAAGGTCTGTGATTGTTTTTATATCCTGAGCGTATTCTGCTAATCGATCTGGGTCAATACCATATTGTCGGTTGCCCATTAAAGCTTCACCAGATAGTTTAAGTAGTATTCTTTTATATTTCATCAGTTTGTTTTTGTTAATTTATGGTCTGATGTCATTCACCAAAACAGATTAATTTAATTCTAATATAATTGTAGTGGCTCATTTCATAAGTTATTTACTGAGGTTGAGCAAAGCTACATAATTTTTTTATTTTTTGAATTTATATGAAACCTGATTTTTAGAATAAAAAAAACCACCATATTTTAAAAATATAGTGGTTTTAAATTTTGGTAAAATTCCTTTAATAGAAATATATTATCCTACTGATGCACGTTTGAAACCTGAGATTTCAACATCGCCGTATGTAGCAACGTATGCTGCAACACTTTTCTTTTCATCTTTAATGAATGTTTGATCAAGTAAACATTTCTCTTGATCTAAAGTAGTGTTATCAGAAATAAAACGCTCCATTTTTCCTGGTAAAATTCTGTCCCAGATTTGTTCTGGCTTACCTTCAGCTTTTAATTCAGCTTTTGCTTCTTCTTCAGCTTGCGCTAAAACTTCAGGAGTTAATTGAGCCATAGAAATGTATTTTGGTACATTTTTAAGCGTTTTACCTAAACGACCTAACTCGATATTATCTTTTTCAATTACTGCAATTCTTGCTTCGGTTTCTGAAGCTACAAAAGCAGGATCAAAATCTTTATAAGATAAAGTAGTTGCTCCCATAGAAGCTACTTGCATTGCAACATCTTTAGCTAAAACATCAGCATTATCAACTTTCGCAGTTAATCCTACTAAAGCAGCAATTTTGTTAATATGCACATAAGCACCAACGTAAGTCGCTGATAATTTTTCGAAAGAAGTGATATCTAGTTTTTCACCAATTACACCAGTTTGTTCAACTAATTTATCGGCAACTGACATACCACCAAAATCTGCAGCTAAAAACTCTTCTTTAGTGTTACAGTTTAATGCGATATCAGCTAATTGATTTGCTAAGGCTAGAAAGTTTTCGTTTTTTCCAACAAAGTCAGTTTCACAACCTAAAACGATTGCAACACCTTCAGTTTGGCTATCATTTATTTTTGCAACAGCAGCACCTTCAGAAGAATCTCTATCGGCTCTTTTCTCTGCAACTTTTTGTCCTTTTTTACGTAAAACTTCGATAGCTTTATCAAAATCACCACCAGCTTCAACTAAAGCTTTTTTGCAGTCCATCATTCCTGCACCTGTTGCTTGTCTTAATTTGTTAACTTCAGCAGCTGTAACTTTTACTGTAGTACTCATAATTATTATAATTTAAAAAAGTCGTTCAATAAATTTTCAAAAAAGAAAAGAACTAAACGACTTATTTGTGTTTTTATTAATGTTTTTTATTCTTCTTCTTCAGCAACGGCTTTTTTAGCTGGTGCTTTTTTAGCTTTTGGAGCTTTAGGCGCTTCTTCTTTTGAAGATGCTGCAGCTTCTTTTTCAGCTTTACGTTCTGCTAAACCTTCAGAAATAGCAGATGTTACGTGCGTTAAGATTTTGTCTATTGATTTAGAAGCATCATCATTTGCAGGAATAACATAATCAACCTGACGTGGGTCAGAGTTAGTATCAACCATTGCAAAAATTGGAATGTTTAATTTTTGTGCTTCTTTAATAGCAATATGCTCACGCTTAATATCTACAACAAATAAAGCTCCTGGTAAACGTGTCATATCGGTAATAGAACCTAAGTTTTTTTCTAACTTAGCTCTTAAACGATCAACTTGTAAACGTTCTTTTTTAGAAAGTGTCATGAAAGTACCGTCTTTCTTCATTCTATCAATAGAAGCCATTTTTTTAACAGCTTTTCTAATAGTAACAAAGTTAGTTAACATTCCACCTGGCCATCTCTCTGTGATGTAAGGCATGTTAATTTCTCCTGCTTTTTCAGCAACGATATCTTTTGCTTGCTTTTTTGTTGCAACGAATAAAATTTTGCGTCCTGAAGCTGCAATTTTAGCAAGTGCTGCTCCGGCTTCATCAATTTTAGCCGCTGTTTTGTAAAGGTTTATAATATGGATGCCGTTACGCTCCATATAAACGTAAGGTGCCATATTTGGGTCCCACTTACGTGTAAGGTGTCCGAAGTGTACACCTGCTTCAAGTAATTCTTTTACTTCTACTGCCATTTTGTAATAGTTTACGTTCTGTTGAATTAGCAATGTTCCATTTGGCTCTAGGCTCTTGGCTTCATTTAGATGCTAAACTAAATCCTGTCTTTTTATGGACTAGGACAACAATAACTGTTTTATAATTTTGTTTTGTGTTGAAAGTGAATTCAACTGAAATATTAACGTTTAGAGAACTGGAATTTCTTACGAGCTTTCTTCTGACCGAATTTCTTACGCTCTACCATTCTTGGGTCTCTTGTTAATAATCCTTCTGGTTTAAGAATCAATCTGTTCTCAGCATCTAATTCGCACATTGCACGAGAAATTGCTAAACGAACAGCTTCTGCTTGTCCAGTAATACCACCTCCATATACATTTACTGTAATATCAAAGTTGCTGTCATTGTTAGTCATAACTAAAGGTTGTTTTACTTTGTACTGTAAAGTAGCAGTCGTAAAATAATTAGCTAAGTCTTTTTTATTAATCGTAATGTTTCCTTTTCCTGAAGAAACATAGGCACGAGCAACAGCCGTCTTTCTACGGCCAATTTTGTGAATTACATCCATTATTTGAATTCGTTTAAGTTAATTACTTTTGGTTTTTGCGCTGCATGAGCATGCTCTGAACCAACAACAACTGTTAGGTTACGGAATAATACTGCACCTAATTTGTTTTTAGGTAGCATTCCTTTAACTGATTTTTCAACTACTCTTGCAGGGTCTTTACCATACAATTCTGTAGCAGTTAAACTTCTTTGACCTCCTGGATATCCGGTATGACGAATGTAAGACTTGTCAGTCCATTTGTTACCTGATAAGGTGATTTTTTCAGCATTGATAATGATAACATTATCTCCGCAATCAACATGAGGTGTGAAGTTAGGCTTGTGTTTACCTCTTAAAAGTTTTGCAACTTTAGAAGCTAAACGACCAAGCGCTTGACCTTCAGCATCAACCAAAACCCACTCCTTATTTACAGTAGCTTTGTTTGCTGAAATCGTTTTGTAGCTTAATGTGTCCACACTTTGATTTTTTAATTATTAAACATTCCTCTCTCAAAAAGAGTTTGCAAATTTACGATTATATATTTGATTACCAAACCTAGTTTAAGGTTTTTTTATGCTTGAAAATCAGGTCGCTGCAACTTTGATAAATTAACTGTTAAAAGCAGCGCGTTGCAACCTGTCGTTTATGGACTTTCCAAGGCCAAAATCTGGGAAACGCTCTGCGATAATTACGTCGAGATTTTGATGATCTAAATCGTGCATGGCATTGTATAATTTTGATGCTGCTTCTGCCATATCGCCTTTTGGTGATAAGATGATTTGAGTAGTAATAGCATTACCATTTAAATCGTCCTTAAAAACAAGGAGTCCTATGCGTTTTCCTGCATGGTTTTTTACCTCGTCTACAACGTTGCTGGTTAAATATGTTTGTGTTAAAGGCGCATAATGTTTCTCTAGCATGCCTGGAGCGTCCGGACTTTGTTCTTTTTTGTTTTTTATAGTTATTTTTCCAACTACAGCTTCAATATCTTCTAGAGCTAAAGCGCCTAAACGATAGATGATGGGTTCGTCGTTTTCAAATCCAATTATAGTAGATTCTATACCGTTTGTGCATGCACCACCATCTAAAACCATATCTATGTCGTTTTTAAAATAGTTTTCTACATGCTCTGGTTTAGTTGGACTGATGCTGCTAAACGGGTTGGCACTTGGTGCCGCCAACGGAAATGGAAGTTGTTCTAATAACTCTAAGGTTAATGGATGATTTGGTACACGAACTGCGACCGTGTCTTTTCCTGCGGTAATTAAATCTGGAATTGTGGCTTGTTTTTTTAAAACTAATGTCATGGATCCTGGCCAAAATGCTTTAGCGAGCAATCTTGCTTTTTCTGGCACATGGCTTACAATGTTTTCTAAAGCATCAGCAGACGGAATATGAACAATTAATGGATTAAAAAACGGGCGTTTTTTGGTTTCGAAAATGCTTTTAATGGCCTTTTCGCTAAATATATTTCCTGCAAGTCCATAAACCGTTTCGGTAGGGATTGCTACAATTTTATCGGCCTTTAATAGGGCGATAGCTTTTGCTATGTCTTTGGAAATGATGCTCATTTTTGTAAATCAGGTTGCAAAATTAGTTAAAAAAATGATGTGATTTATGTTTGAAAGCTAATTGGTAGCAAGTACGCCCGCGTTAGGGATAGCAGAGGAAAGCCCGCAGCCCGAGGAAGGAGGAGCGAGGACTTGTAACGGATAGCCCGACCCTTGGGGAACGCCCAAAATAGTGTTTATAATGTTTTAGAGTGGTTTTTTGTCTATTTTTGCAGTGTTATGCAAGAGTTAAAACTTTCTAATTGGTTGCCTACCACAAACAAAGAGGTGAAAATTCGCGGTTGGGATGCGCTAGATGTTATATTGTTTAGTGGCGATGCTTACGTGGACCATCCAACATTTGGGCCTGCAGTAATTGGCCGTTTGTTAGAAAGTTTTGGATTACGTGTTGCTATTGTGCCTCAACCTAATGTGAACGATAATCTTCAGGATTTTGTAAAACTAGGTGCGCCGAAACTGTTTTTTGGAGTTACTGGTGGTTGCATGGACCCTATGATTAGTAATTATACGGCTAGTAAAAAACGACGTGATAAAGATGCTTACACGCCCAACGGCGATATTGGGTTTAGACCTGATTATGCGACTACGGTATATTCGAATATTTTAAAAGAAAAATGGCCTGATGTTCCTGTTTTAATTGGTGGTATTGAGGCTTCTTTAAGACGTGTTACCCATTATGATTATTGGAGCGATAAATTAATGCCAACTATTTTAGAAAGCTCTAAAGCAGATATGCTGGTATATGGCATGGGTGAGCAACCGTTGCGCGAAGTGGTGCGTTTATTGCAAAAAGGTGTGCCATTTAGTAGTATAACAACGGTAAACCAAACAGCGGTTTTGTTGGATGCCGATGCTAAAATACCAAAGAATAGTAATTGGGAAGATGTTGAAATAGTTTCGCATGAAGTTTGTTTAAAGGATAAGAAGAAGTATGCTTCTAATTTTAAAATTATAGAGCAGGAGAGTAACAAGTTGGCTGCTCGACGTATTTTCCAAAAGGTAGGTGATAAAACGCTGATGATTAATCCGCCATACCCTACCATGACTGAGGAAGAGATTGATGCGTCTTTTGATTTGCCATACACGCGATTACCCCACCCGAAATACAATAAGCGAGGACCTATTCCAGCTTATGAAATGATAAAATTTTCCATCAACATTCATAGAGGATGTTTTGGTGGTTGTAGTTTTTGTACCATATCTGCGCACCAAGGCAAATTTATTGCATCACGTAGTCAAGAATCTATATTAAAGGAAGTGGATACGGTGGCTAATATGCCAGATTTTAAAGGATATTTGTCTGATATTGGAGGCCCGAGTGCGAATATGTACAAAATGAAAGGAAAAATACAGTCTATATGCGATAAGTGTGTGGCACCAAGTTGTATTTCGCCAGTAATTTGTAGTAATCTTGATACGTCTCATAAGCCTTTAACGGAGCTATATCAAGCCGTAGATAATCACCCAAAAGTTAAAAAGTCTTTTATAGGCTCTGGTATTCGACATGATATGCTCGTACCAGAATTTAATAAAAATGCAGACCCGAAAGAATTAGACGATTATACCGAAGAGGTGATGACCAAGCACGTTTCGGGAAGACTTAAAGTAGCACCAGAACACACCAGCGACCCGGTATTGAAATTAATGCGTAAACCATCATTTAGCTATTTCCATAAGTTTAAGGAGCGTTTTGATAAGATTAATGTTGCCAAAGGCTTGAAGCTGCAATTGATACCTTATTTTATTTCGAATCATCCGGCTTGTGAAGCTGAAGATATGGCAAATCTTGCTGCCGAAACTAAAGATATGGGTTTCCAGTTAGAGCAAGTGCAAGGTTTTACACCAACACCAATGACAGTGGCTACGGTAATTTATTATTCTGGTTACCATCCATACACACTTAAAAAAGTAAATACACCTAAAACGCGTAAAGAAAAAGAGGAGCAACACCGTTTTTTCTTTTGGTATAAAGATGAAAATAAAGCGTGGATAAAAAATACATTGAATAAATTAGGACGCCAAGATTTATTGGATGTACTTCTTCCTGCTAAAACTGAAAAGTGGCGTAAAAATAAGCCTAAAGGTGAAGCCAAAAACACTTTTGATGATGCAGTGCCTTTTAATCAAAGAAAAAAGAAAGTTAAGTACAAAAAGAAACGCTAATAATTCGATGAATTGTTTTTAATGCGCCTCCAACCAATTATCACCAGTATCTAAATCCACATCAAGTGGTACATCTAATTTGAAAGCATTTTCCATTTCAGATTTTACTAAAGTTTTAATGGCTTCCATCTCTGGTTTGTACACATCAAAAACCAATTCATCATGAACCTGTAATAGCATTTTGGTTTTAAAATTGCCGTCTTGGAGTTTGTTGTAAATATGAATCATGGCAATTTTAATAATATCGGCTGCACTTCCTTGAATAGGCGCATTTACTGCATTACGTTCGGCAGCACCACGAACCACAGCATTTCTAGAGTTGATGTCTTTTAAGTACCGGCGACGCCCTAATACAGTTTGCACATACCCGTTATCTCGAGCAAAATCGACTTGCTCATGAATAAAACTTCTCAGTTTTGGATAAGTAGCATAATAAGTGTCAATTAAATCTTTAGCTTCACTTCGTGATAAATCGGTTTGATTACTTAATCCGAAAGCAGATACACCATATATAATTCCGAAATTTACGGTTTTAGCATTACTGCGTTGCTCTCGTGTTACTTCGTTTAAAGGCACGTTAAATACTTTTGAAGCTGTAGATGCGTGAATATCTTCGCCATTTTTAAAGGCTTCAATCATGGTTTCTTCTTGACTTAAAGCCGCTATTATGCGTAATTCTATTTGCGAATAATCGGCAGCTAACAAGGTGTATTCTTCATTTCTAGGAATGAATGCTTTACGCACTTGTCTACCACGTTCAGTCCTAATTGGGATATTCTGTAAATTGGGGTTATTACTACTTAATCTTCCTGTAGCAGCAACGGTTTGCATATAATCGGTATGTACACGACCTGTACTTTCTTCAACCTGAAGCGGTAAAGCGTCAACATAGGTGCTTTTTAATTTGGCGAGTCCGCGGTATTCTAAAATATCTTTAATGATGTCGTGCTCTTTAGCTAAGTACGACAAGATATCTTCTGAGGTTGCGTATTGTCCGGTTTTAGTTTTCTTAGGTTTATCAACCAACTTTAATTTTTCAAAAAGAATTATTCCTAGTTGTTTTGGTGATGCGATATTAAATTCTTCACCGGCCGCCGCATAAATTCGTTGTTCAAGATTTAAAATATCATTATTCAATTCTTCAGATAATGAGTTCAAGAAGTCTTTATCTAAATTTATACCTTCTAACTCCATAGCAGCTAAAACGCGTAGTAGGGGAATTTCAATATCATCAAATAATTTTTGAGTATTGGCTTCGCCCAATTCATTTTTAAAATGCTCTTTAAGCTGAAGGGTGATGTCGGCATCTTCAACGGCATATTCCGTTTGTTTTTCCAAAGGAACATCGCGCATTGACAACTGGTTTTTACCTTTTTTACCAATTAAAGTTTCAATTGAAATGGGTGTGTAATTCAAATAAGTTTCGGCAAGCACATCCATATTATGACGCATATCTGGATTGATGAGGTAATGCGCTAACATGGTATCAAACAATTTACCTTTTACTTGTACATTATATTTTGCCAGAACTTTTATGTCGTATTTTAAATTTTGCCCTACTTTTTCAATGGATTCACTTTCAAAAAATGGACGTATTTGCTCGATCAGTTCTTGGGCTTCGTCTCTATTTTCAGGAAATGGCAAATAAAATCCTTTGCCAATTTCCCAAGAAAAAGCTATACCAACCAATTCGGCTGTTAATGGGTTTAACCCTGTGGTTTCGGTATCAAAACACACCGAAGTTTGACTTAGTAAATTCTTTATAAACAACTTGGTAGCCATTCCAGGAGTCACACTTTGGTAGAAGTGGGAAGTGGTTTCGGCAGTTTTTCGGGTATATTCATTAACCGTTTCTGTTTCGCTTGAAGGGTCTGCTCCGAATAATGAAAACTGTCCCGCTCCGGCCGATTTTATCTCTTTGGGAGTCGATGTTGTTTCAGTTTTCGGGCTTGTTGTTGTATTTTGATTTGATGCATTAACAGTTGTTTCAGTGGCAAAGGTCTTTAAAAAATTGTCGGTCAATCTTCTAAATTCTAATTCTTGAAATATTTCTTTAACCTTTTCAATATCCGGATGATCGAGTTCAAAATCTTTAGCATTAAATTCAACCGGAACATCCAGCATGATGGTAGCTAATTTTTTAGAAAGCATACCTAATTCTTTGGAAGCTTCAACTTTTTCCTTCATTTTACCTTTCAGTTGGTCTGTGTTGGCTAATAACCCTTCCATACTGCCAAATTGGGCAATGAATTTTTTAGCAGTTTTCTCACCAACTCCAGGAAGCCCAGGAATATTATCACTGGAATCTCCCATCATGCCTAAAAAGTCAATAACCTGCATAGGGTCTTCAACTTCAAATTTTTTCTTAACTTCAGGGATGCCCCAAGTTTCATAACCACCACCAAAAACAGGGCGGTACATAAAAATATTATCGGTAACTAATTGTGCAAAATCTTTATCGGGCGTAACCATATACGTTTTATACCCTTCTTTTTCAGCTTGTCTTGAGAGTGTTCCAATTACATCATCGGCTTCATATCCATCTTTAACCATAATAGGAATATGCATGGCTTTTAAAATATTGTAAATATGCGGAACCGCGGTTTTTATACCTTCGGGTGTTTCGTCTCTATTGGCTTTGTAATCCTCATACATTTCAACACGGTCGGCACTTCCACCTTTATCAAAACATACTGCTAAATGGTCCGGGCGCTCTCGTTTAATTACATCTAACAATGAGTTCATGAAACCCATAATAGCCGAAGTATCTTCACCTTTAGAGTTTATTCGAGGGTTTTTTATAAAAGCATAATAGCCGCGAAAAATTAAGGCATAAGCATCTACTAAAAAAAGGCGTTTTTGATCTGACATTGGTTTAATTTTGAAAGAAAACCAAAGCTACGAAAAGTTAAGCTTAAATCATGAAATTAGTCATTTCTATTTCTGGTTTTTGAATATAATTTCTTAACTATAAGTTAAATAAAACTAACATGTAAAGTAATTTTTTAGAATACCGTTATCTTTGAATAAAAAAGAAAATGCTTCGTTGGGTCATATTTATTTTATTTTATCTTTTTATTAGTTTTTATGGGTTTCAGGCTATTAAAGCTGTAACTAAAAATGTATGGATTCACTATGTATTCATTCTATTAGCCCTTATAATTGCGGGTAATTTTATTGTTCAGTTCACGGTATATTCAGAAGGGCGCGTATTAAACCCTGCTAAAAGTTACGCGTTTGGATTGTTACTAGCTTTTATGTCTTTTAATTTGGTTTTAGTACCAATACTTTTGGGAGAAGATATCTTAAGGTTTATTTTAGGTATTTACGATAAGCTTGTAACAAAAAACGAGAGTTTTTACATACCATCAAGACGTAAGTTTGTAAGCCAAATAGCTTTAGGTTTAGCGGCAATACCTTTAAGTTCTTTATTGTACGGTATGTATCGCGGAAAATACCGATTTAGAGTTTTAAATTACACACTGCATTTTGAAGACTTACCAGAAGCGTTTGATGGGTATAGAATTACGCAAATTAGTGATATCCATTCAGGTAGTTTTGATAATAGAGAGAAGATTGAGTACGGTGTAAACCTTATAAACAAACAAGAGTCTGATGCCATTTTGTTCACAGGTGATTTAGTTAACAACAAGTCTTCCGAAATGGAACCATGGAAAGAGCTTTTTGGTAAACTATCAGCTAAAGATGGGGTATACTCTGTTTTAGGAAATCATGATTATGGCGATTATGTGAGTTGGCCATCTTCTGAAGCTAAAGCTGAAAATTTTCAACATTTAATTCAATTACAACAAAGTATGGGCTTTGATTTACTTTTAAATGAAAGTAGATTTATTGAAAAAAACGGACAACGTATCGCTATTGTGGGTGTTGAAAACTGGGGAAAAGG
Organism: Algibacter luteus; assembly: GCF_900141715.1. Lineage (GTDB taxonomy): Bacteria > Bacteroidota > Bacteroidia > Flavobacteriales > Flavobacteriaceae > Arenitalea > Arenitalea lutea. The sequence continues at coordinate 514,755 of NZ_FQYK01000003.1, forward strand.
TGGATTTAAAAAGGCGGGCGATTTAAAAAAAGCGGCCCAAAACGTAAATGCTAACGATTTTAAAATCCTACTGAGTCACGATCCTTCACATTGGGAAGACGAGGTTATTAATGATGATTATCATTACCATTTAACCTTAAGCGGGCACACACATGGTATGCAATTTGGCATAGAAATTCCAGGTTGGATTAAATGGAGTCCGGTAAAATGGCGCTATAAATACTGGGCGGGGATATACAAAGAAATGGGCCAATATATAAATGTAAACCGAGGTTTTGGTTATATAGGCTACCCAGGGCGAGTTGGAATTTGGCCAGAAATTACAGTTATAGAACTTAAAAAAGGCACAAATAATGCATAATTGTCTAGAAATGCTATATTTGTAAGAGTGCATCCTATTAAAAAACAATAAAGTATGTCTAAATTTGGAGAACTAATAGATGTAGAAATTCCTGTTTTATTAGATTTTTACACCGAATGGAGTGATCAGTCTGAGCCTATGCACCTTGTTTTACGCGATGTAGCAGCAGCATTAGGAGATAAGGCAAAGGTTATTAAAATTGACGTTGAAAAAAATCAAGAATTGGCCGATGCACTGCGTGTAAAAACCTTACCCACACTAATTATCTATAAAGATGGCGAAATGAAATGGCGCCAAAGTGGTGAGCAAGATGCTAACACACTAATTAGTATCATTCAAGAATACATCTGAATTTTTTTAGACGCTTTTTTGGGAGTTACCAAAATGGTCGGGTTTTAGTTGGTTTATATTTTGAATTAAGGAACTCATGAATACAAATATTTCACTACTCTCCCGATAATAATCGAGATTAAACAAACTGTTCAATACCTGACGCCAAACTGAATATCAAATACCCTTTAAAGATTTAAAGGCATATCCTTTACTCGAAAAATATTCTAAAACTTTAGGTAATGCGTATTGCATGTTCTTTGAAGCTTTAACGCTGTCATGAAAAACAACAATACTACCGTTCGTTGCTTTATCAACTACGTTTTTATAACATACTTCAGGATTTACATCTTGGTCCCAATCAAAAGATAAAACATCCCACATAATTATTTTATAATTTAATGCCATGAGGTTTTTACCTTGCTTCGGTGTTATTTGCCCGTAAGGCGGTCTAAAAAGATTTGTAACCAATAATTCCTGATTTGTCAGCTCAGAAGTTTGAACTTGTGATTTACTTATTGGGATATGTTTTTTCAGAACGGATTCACAAGAAGCAATATTCTTAATATAATTTTGAGCTTGCGTTTTCCAGCCTTTTATATGATTTTGTGTATGGTTACCAATAGCATGCCCATCATTTAATATATTTTGAAATATATCAGGTTGTTTTTCAATATTGTTTCCAATACAAAAAAAGGTGGCTTTAGCGCGGTACTGTTTTAATGTATTTAAGGTCCAGTTAGTAATCTCAGGAGTTGGACCATCATCAAAAGTTAAATATATAATTTTATTAGATGTTGCAATGTCCCAAACATAATTTGGAAACATTTTTTTTGCAACGACTGGTGTTTTTATAGGAGTTAAGGTCATGCCTTAGGTCTATTCATTTACGCTATCACTTTCAAAAGGAACGCCACTATCCACAGGAATATCAATATCAGTTCTTATAGTATCTTCAGGTTCATCTTCACCATAAAAATGATTAAATGCTCTTAAGTAATTATTAAAGATTTCGCCTTCAGTTTGCGCAAAATCAATATCGTATCGTATTAAAACATCAACCAAGCCTTTATAGCGTTGTATATCCGTATAAATTTCCTCAAAATAACGCTCTTGATTATCAATTTTTAAACTACCGTAGTAAGACAGGTTTTCTTGGTATTTATTAGCCACCTCTTTAAATAATTGTTGAGCTTTTTCTTTGTTGCCAACTTCGTAATATGCACCAATAAAAGGCTCTAATAGGGTGTAATATCCAAAGTATTCTACTGGCATGTTATCCATGGCAATATCAGCAACTTCTTCTGCCTTATCAAGTTTTCCTTCGTTTATTAATTGCTCTGTTAAACGTGCCAAATTACCTCTGTAGGTAATTGAGTTTTTACGTGTTTCTACGTCGTGATAAATGTCTGGGCTCCCACTATTTCCCCAATCCCAATTTTTTACTTTTTCATACATTAAATCACTATCTACACGTCCCATATCAAAAGGGTTAGCTCTATCTACAGGGGTTTTAATTGGTACCAGTTTGTAACACATACCGTCTAATTGAAGATAGTCTTTCATCCAGATATAGTCATCATCACCAAAGCTCCCGCCAGTAAAATAAATAGGACGTTTCCAATCGTTATTGGCAACAATATCTAACATCAACAATCGGTTTTTATAAAGTGCGCCACCAGAAACTTTAATGTCTATATGCGGAACAATTTTATCTGCATCTTCAGGTTTTACAAGTCCCGAATTTAAAGCATTCTCTTTATTTACAGGAATTCGTAAATATGGCGTTGGCATATAAGTTGCATTGGCATCCTGATTTCTAACATTTGCCATATCAATTCCTCGTTGTTCTAAAACGTATTTATATTTTGTTTTTGGATTGTTGCTGGCAACAAAATCCAAAAACTTTTTCACTTCCAAAGTATCATTAATTACAGGTTGAATAATGATATAATCATTCGTACCATATTGGTATAAATCGTGAGTTAATTGAGATGGTACGGGATCGCTCTCGTAAGCTTTTCGCTTCATCTGGTCGATATACCAATCCGTTTGAAATAAACTCGTATTAACAACACGCACGTCGGTTCTATAGCCTTCAATTTCTTGAGCATACCAAAGCGCAAACGTATCATTATCTCCAATAGTAAATAAGATGGCGTTTTCAGCACAAGAGTCTAGATACATTTTTGCCATAGCTCTGGCTGTGTATTTGCCAGATCGGTCGTGGTCATCCCAATTGTTGGCTACTAAAATGCCAGGAACCAGAAGTAAACAGGTGATTGTGGTAGCGGTTGCAATGATTTTTTTTGAAGCGTATTTTTTAAGAGTATCGTAAATAGCATAAACTCCAAAACCAATCCAAAGTGCAAATACATAAAATGAACCTACAACCGAGTAGTCTCGCTCTCGAGGCTCAAAAGGTCGAACATTGGTGTAAACTTGAATTGCTATTCCTGTAAACAGGAAAAACACAAGCATGACCCAAAACAGTTTTTTGTCTTTATTAAATAAAAAGAAAAACCCAATTAAGCCTAATATTAAAGGCAGTAAATAGTATGTGTTTCTGGCCTTATTGTTTTTAACATCGCTCGGTAAATTGTCTTGCGAAACGCCTAAGTGCCATTCATCAAGAGGTTTTATACCGGTAATCCAATTACCATGGTTGTCATATCGTCCTTGAATGTCATCTTGCCTACCAGCAAAATTCCACATAAAATAACGCCAATACATATAGCCTAATTGATATTCAAATAAGTAAGCAATATTGCTCGCTAAAGATGGTTTTTCAATATCTATGTATTCTTTAAACTGTTTTAAAAAGGCGTTGTAGTCTTCATAATCAACATTTCCTTGATTAACATCATTTCTAAAATTTGAAATTGCAGTTATTAGCTCATTTTCCATGGCATATTCTGGCTTCAACTTAAAGTTTAAATAACCAGAAAACATCATGTAGTTTTCGGCATGTTCAGCACTCCACATTCTTGGAAGTATAGATGCGTGTTCAGAGTTGTAGTTTTGTTTGGCGTTTTTCCAATCGTTAACCACTACATATTTGCCTTTTTCTTCGTCCTTTTCGTATTTAGGTTTATCATCTACATAAGGGTTGTTTTCATCTAAATACGCATACTGGTCTGTAAACTGCGGGCCAAAAAACAAATGTGTTTCTGGATATTGTTCTAAATTATAATAGGCCAATAATTCTCTGGCACTAGACGGGTTGTTTTCATTAATAACCACATTAGCATTAGCGCGTATTGGTAGCATTAACCATGTTGAAAACCCTATAATTACAAAGGTTAAACATAGTATGCCTGTATTTAAATGTGTGTAGTTTTTTTTACAAGTATATCTTAAAGCATAGGCTATAATAGCCACGAGAGCAATACCTGCAATTACAGAGCCTGAATTAAATGGTAAGCCTACAGAGTTCACAAAAAACAACTCAAAAGAACTAAAGACTCTTAAGATATTAGGAGCTAATAGCTTAAAAACAAATAATAAAACACCAACTGATACCACATTAGCTATAATAAAATTTTGAATAGTTACGGTTTTGTAATTTTTAAAGAAATAGATAAGTCCAATGGCAGGAATGGTTAATAATCCCATAAAATGTACACCAAACGAGAGCCCAATAACAAAGGCTATTAAAATTAACCAACGATTTCCACGCGGTTTGTCCATGTCTTGTTCCCAACGAAGAGCGAGCCAAAATAATATCGACATTATTAATGTTGCCATGGCATAAACTTCCGTTTCTACGGCATTAAACCAAAAAGAGTCTGTAAAGGCAAAAGCTAAACTACCTACTAATCCGCTACCTAAAACAGCTATAGTTTTACCAGCAGACATGATTTTATCTCCAACTAACTTTTTAAGGAGTAATGTAATGGTCCAAAACATAAACAGAATGGTAAATGCACTGGCTACGGCACTCATCATATTCATCATGAAACCAACTTGCGAAGGTTCAAAAGCAAACATCGAGAAAAAGGCACCCATCATTTGAAACAGTGGTGCTCCAGGAGGATGACCAACTTGTAACTTAGCAGAAGTTAAAATGTATTCGCCCGCATCCCAGAAACTTACAGTAGGTTCAACGGTTAAGCTGTATGTTATTAGCGCTATTAAAAAAGAGAACCACCCTAAAATAGTGTTCCATTTTTTATAGTTTAATTGTGCCATTGGTATCAAATTTTATTTGCTTTGGCGAATTTAACAATAAATATGAAACGACACATAACTATTTAGTTTGTCTTAACATATACCAAAAAAGCCCATTTGTTTTAAAAACATGCATTCTTGATGATTATTTTTTAAAAAATACTTGTGCAAAGAAAATTTTGTTATAAATTTGCCACCTCATAAAAAGAATGGCCTATGGTGTAACTGGCAACACGTCTGGTTTTGGTCCAGAAGAGTCTAGGTTCGAGCCCTAGTAGGCCAACTTTAAAAAATGAAACCCTTACTATTTTAGTAAGGGTTTTTTATTTTGAAACCTTTTGGTTTTGAGTGAATTAAATCTTAAAAGTAATCACAGGCCGTTTAGCATGATTCACCAAATCTTCACTAATACTACCATTAAAGAAATGCGAAATGCCTTGTCTTCCATGGGTGCTCATTGCAATGACATCGGCATGAATAGACTCCGAAAAATTCATAATTCCTTTTTCAATAGTAACATCGTTATAGATGTTTGATGTGAAATTTGAAAAATTGGTTGAGGAAGCCAAGTTTTGCATGCGCTTATTCGCAAGGTCAGAAGTAATAAATTTATTTGGTGTGTTTACCAATAACAAATGTACTTTAGCCTTAAAAATTTCAGCAAATGCTATAGCCTTTTTGTATGCGCTTTTGTTTTCTTCTTGAAAATCAGAAGCGAAAACTATATTATTCACTTTAAAAGATAAGTGCTCCTTTTTAACTACTAGAATAGGGACCTCAGAAGTTCTTACTACTTTTTCTGTATTACTTCCTATTAGCATTTCTTTTAAACCGCTTACGCCGTTTGAACCCATAATTACTAAATCGATATTATGTTTATTACAGGCATGAAAAACACCCTTAAAGATTTCGTTGAAGTCTACAGTTTCATGAACAACAATACCGTCTAGATAGCTGCTATTCATAATATTTTCAAACCTTCTATGTGCAAGTTTCATGAAAAATACCGCTTCAGGTAAATCGCTTCGCGAACTCATTGGGTCGATTTCGTTTAACGGAATTTCTAAAATGTGCAGCAAATAAATTTCAGCGCCATGGGCCTTGGCTAATTGCGCTGCAACTTTCAAAGCGTTTTCAGCTTGCTCAGAAAAGTCAGTTGGTACAAGTATTTTTTTCATAACAGTAAATTTGAGTGTATCTAAATTTATGAAATTTTACTTTAAAAACCGATAAAATATTATATATTTGCACCGTTGAAAGGCGAAATTAAAGATATGAGGGGACGGAAAGTCCCCTCTTTTTATACTTAAAATGTTTAAAAATAAAGTTACAGAATTACTTGACACTGCGTTAATTGAAAGACCAGATTTATTCTTAATTGATTTTACTATCAATTCTGAAAACCATATTAAAGTAATTATAGATGGAGATCACGGTGTTTTAGTTGAAGACTGCATGTTTATTAGTAGAGCCATTGAACATAATTTAGATAGAGAAGAAGAAGATTTTTCCTTAGAAGTTATGTCGGCAGGAGCAGCATCACCATTAACACACAAACGACAGTATAAAAAAAACCTTGAAAGAACGCTTAAAGTAAGAACAGCCTCTGAAGAAATTGAAGGAAAGCTTACAAAAGCAACCGAAGATAATATCACATTAGAGTGGAAAGTTAGAGAACCTAAACCAGTTGGTAAGGGGAAAATAACAGTTAATAAGGAAGCAAATGTTCCTTACGAAAATATTGTAGAAGCTAAAGTTATGATTAAATTTTAATTTAAAGAGTTATGGAAAATATCGCGTTAATTGAATCTTTTTCAGAATTCAAAGACGATAAGCTAATTGACAGAGTAACGTTAATGGCAATCTTAGAAGATGTATTTAGAAGCGCCCTTAAAAAAAAGTATGGCGATGATGATAATTTTGATATCATTGTAAATCCAGACAAAGGGGATTTGGAAATATGGAGAAACAGGGTTGTTGTTGCCGATGGAGAAGTTGAAGAGCCTAATCAAGAAATTTCATTAACAGAAGCTCGTAAAATTGAGCCAGATTTTGAAGTTGGTGAAGATGTATCTGAAGAAGTAAAATTAATTGACTTAGGAAGACGTGCTATTTTAGCATTACGTCAAAACCTAATCTCTAAAATTCACGAGCACGATAATACCATTATCTACAAGCAATTTAAAGATTTAGTAGGAGAAATTTACACGGCAGAAGTACATCATATTCGTCATAGAGCAGTTATTTTGTTGGATGACGAAGGCAATGAAATCGTATTACCAAAAGACAAACAAATACCTTCAGATTTTTTCAGAAAAGGAGATAATGTAAGAGGTGTTATTGATAGTGTTGAGCTTAAAGGTGCAAAACCAACAATAATCATGTCTAGAAGTTCACCTGTGTTCTTGGAAAAGTTATTTGAACAAGAAATTCCAGAAGTGTTTGATGGATTAATTACTATTAAAAATGTAGTTAGAATTCCAGGAGAAAAAGCAAAAGTAGCGGTAGATTCTTATGATGATAGAATTGATCCTGTTGGTGCATGTGTTGGTATGAAAGGTTCAAGAATTCACGGTATTGTGCGTGAGTTAGGAAACGAAAATATTGATGTTATTAATTATACCAATAACTTACAATTATTTATTACACGAGCCTTAAGTCCGGCAAGAGTAACATCTATTAAATTAGATGAAGAAAACAAACGAGCAGAAGTGATTCTTAAACCAGAAGAGGTAAGTAAAGCTATTGGTAGAGGCGGACACAATATTCGTTTAGCTGGTCAATTAACCGGCTATGAGATTGATGTATTTAGAGAAGGCGCTGAAGAAGATGTTGAGTTACGTGAGTTCTCTGATGAAATTGAATCTTGGATTATAGATGAGTTTAGTAAAGCAGGATTAGATACTGCGAAAAGTATATTAGAACAAGATCTTGTAGACCTTGTAAAAAGAACAGACTTGGAAGAGGAAACCATCCAAGATGTTATTCGAATTCTAAGAGAAGAGTTTGAAGAATAAAAATTAATAATTCATAATTGCAGGATTTTATGCCAGAATTGGTATAATCCATATATTTGAGTATTTTAAAGGCGATTTATGGCTGAAACAATAAGATTAAATAAAGTATTACGCGAGCTTAATATCTCACTAGACCGTGCCGTAGAATTTTTAGATTCTAAAGGCGTGGAGATTGAGAAGCGTCCCACTACAAAAATTTCTGAAGAAACGTTTAAGATTCTTTCGGATGAATTTGAGACGGACGCTAATAAAAAAATGAAGTCTCAAGAAGTAAGCGAAGCGAAGCTAAAAGAAAAGGAAGATTTGCGTATTAAACGTGAAAAAGAATTAGAAGCTAAGCAAAAAGAACAAGAAGCCAAAGAAAAAGCGCAGCAAGAAGAAGTTATTAAAGCTTCAAAATCTCTTTCTGGTCCAAAAACTATCGGAAAAATAGACTTAGATTTAAAAAAATCTGATGAAAAATCTGAGCCTGCAGTGGAAACTGTTGTTGAGGAAGTAAAGCAGGCAGAAAAAGTTAAAGCGAAAGTTGATAAAGCTGAAACTGTTAGTAAACCAGAAACTAAGAAAAAGGAAACTTCAGGAACTGAAGCTGACAAGGTAGTTATAGATGGTGAATTGGTTACTCCTGATGAAAAAGTAGAAACCCAATACAAAAAACTTTCAGGTCCAAAAATTGCTGGAGATAAAATTGACTTATCTAAGTTTAATAAGCCTAAAAAGAAAAAAGAAGAAAAGAAAACAGACGCAAAATCATCTGATGCAGGGTCTGCGAATAAAAGAAAGCGTCGTCGTATTAGTAAGGCGGGCGGTCCACAAGACAACAAACCAGGATCGAGAGGTCCAGGAGGAAACGACAGGTTTAAAGGAAAACCAGGTCAAGGTCGTCGTAATGTGGTAAAAGAAGAACCTAGCGAAGAAGATGTTAAAAAACAAGTGCGAGAAACACTTGAAAAACTTCAAGGAAAATCTAGTAAAGGAAAAGGCGCCAAATATAGAAGAGACAAAAGAGATCAACACAGAGAACAAACTGAAATTGATCAACAGATAGAGGCAGCTGAAAGTAAAATTATAAAAGTAACAGAGTTTGTAACCGCTAGTGAAATGGCGACTATGATGGATGTTGGAGTAACAGAAATTATTTCAGCATGTATGTCATTAGGTATGATGGTTACTATGAATCAGCGTTTAGATGCTGAAACGCTTTCTATTGTAGCCGAAGAATTCGGCTATCAAGTAGAGTTTGTTACTGCCGATATCGAAGAATCTATTGAAGTTGTAGAAGATAAACCTGAAGATTTAAAAACACGTGCACCAATAGTTACAGTAATGGGTCATGTTGATCATGGTAAAACTTCGCTTTTAGATTATATACGTGAAGAAAATGTAATCGCAGGTGAATCAGGAGGAATAACACAGCATATTGGAGCTTACGGCGTTCAATTAGAAAACGGACAAAAAATAGCGTTTTTAGATACACCAGGTCACGAGGCCTTTACAGCAATGCGTGCTCGAGGTGCTCAAGTAACCGATATTGCTATTATTGTAGCTGCCGCTGATGATGATATCATGCCGCAAACCAAAGAGGCTATTTCTCACGCGCAGGCTGCAGGAGTTCCTATTGTATTTGCAATTAATAAAATAGATAAACCAGATGCCAACCCTGACAAAATTAAAGAAGGTTTAGCGCAAATGAACTTATTGGTTGAAGATTGGGGAGGTAAAATTCAGTCTCACGATATTTCGGCTAAATTTGGTACTGGTGTAAAAGAATTACTTGAAAAAGTATTGCTAGAAGCAGAATTATTAGAGCTTAAGGCTAACCCAGATAAACCAGCTGTTGGTACAGTTGTAGAGGCATTCTTAGACAAAGGTCGTGGTTATGTGTCTACCATATTAGTGCAAGCTGGAACTTTAAGAGTAGGTGATTATGTTTTAGCAGGCCAGCATAGTGGTAAAATTAAAGCTATGCATGACGAGCGTGGAAAAGATATTGCTGCAGCAGGACCTTCAACACCAGTTTCTATATTAGGATTAGATGGAGCACCACAAGCGGGTGATAAATTTAACGTATTTGCTGATGAGCGCGAAGCCAAACAAATTGCCTCTAAACGTGCACAATTACAACGTGAGCAATCTGTAAGAACTCAACGCCATATTACACTAGATGAAATTGGTCGTCGTATTGCTCTAGGTGATTTCCAAGAGTTGAATATTATTCTTAAAGGTGATGTGGATGGTTCGGTTGAAGCCTTAACAGATTCATTCCAAAAATTATCAACAGAAGAGATTCAAGTTAATATTTTACATAAAGGTGTTGGAGCCATTACTGAAAGTGATGTGTTATTAGCTTCGGCTTCAGATGCTATTATTGTAGGATTTAATGTAAGACCAGTAGGAAACGCAAGAATGATTGCCGATAAAGAAGAAATTGATATCCGTACGTATTCTATTATTTACGATGCTATTAACGATCTTAAAGATGCTATGGAAGGCATGTTATCTCCAGAGTTGAAAGAAGAGATTTTAGGTACTGCAGAAATTAGAGAAATATTTAAAGTTTCTAAAATTGGAACTATTGCAGGTTGTATGGTAACCAATGGTAAAATAACGCGTAATGCGGGTATTCGTTTAATACGTGATGGCGTAGTTGTTTATACTGGTGAATTAACATCTTTAAAACGATTTAAAGATGATGCTAAAGAAGTAGCTAAAGGTTACGATTGTGGTATGCAAATTAAAAACTACAACGACATTAAAGAAGGCGATATTATTGAAGCTTTCCATGAAATTGAAGTTAAAAAGAAACTGAAATAAAAGATTATCTTTAAGTAAATAAAAAAGCGACCAACTGGTCGCTTTTTTATTTACTAAATACGTTAAACTCACTTAGGCTTAAAAATAAAAGCATTAGGGAATTTTCGTTTTATTCTTTTTAAGGCTCTATCGGCTTCTAAACGTGTTCTGAAGTTTCCAGCCCAAATTTTAAAATTTGGAGTTTCGTATTGAATAGATGCGTACCAATCGCCAAAAGCACTGCTAAATTCTTTTTGCGCATCATATGCGCCAGATCGATTTCCTGAATACACTTGTATTTTATATCGTTCAGAATCTGATTCATTTTTGTTCATTTCCTTTTTCAAGTTCAACAAAACATTGATTTTTTGGTCTTGATTTACAACAACATTACCTTGTTGTGAAAAGGAATAAGACAACGTCATAAAGAAACAAATGATGCTTAAAAAATTATTTTTCATATGTAACGGTTTCATTTTTAAATAATTTATACAAATGTATAGGATATAAACTTAATTGAAGGGCTTTTTATTATTTAGAATCCCTCTAAATTACCAATTAACACTTCTCTAACATTTCTAAAATGGACTTTTAATATTACTTTTGCGAGAGATTTTTTCAACTATACTTTTTCATTTATAAAATGACAAAAGTCATACCAAAGTTTAGAAGTTAATTTGACCAATAATATGAGAAAGGTGATTCACCGTAAATTAAGCACAAACTTTCTTCGTTTAAGCTTAGTTTTTTTATTAGCATTTACAACGGCTCTTTCTGCTCAAGAAGGAGACCCAGCAAAAGGAAAATCGTTATTTAATGCCAATTGTGCTGCTTGTCATAAATTAGATAAAAAAATGACTGGGCCTGCATTACGTAATGTAGAGGCTAGATTAGCTGATGAGCAAGGATTGGATAGAGATTGGCTTTACGCATGGATTCGAAACAGTGCGGGTGTTATTAAATCTGGAGACGCTTACGCCAATAAAATATATAACGAATATGCTGGTGCTGCAATGACCGCATTTCCCCAATTGTCTGATGACGATTTAAATAATATTCTAGCTTATACGGCTGAGGTAAAAGAAGATCCAGCTCCAATTGCAGGTGCAGAAGTTGCAGGCGCTCAAGATGCTGGTGCTTCAGGAGGCATTTCAAACGAACTTATTTTAGGTGCTTTAGCAATTCTATTTATTTTATTAGCTGCTGGATTGTATTTGGTAAACAAAACGTTAAGACGTTTTGCAGATGCGCAAGGTATTGAATTGCCTGAGGCTTCAAAAAGAACGCCCTTATGGAAAGCTTTTGTGCAAAACCAGTTTTTAATGCTAGTGGTTTCTATATTCTTTTTATTAGCTTCGGCTTATTTTGTGTACGGATATTTTATGCAAATTGGTGTGGATCAAGGATATGAGCCAGTTCAACCTATTCATTATTCACATAAAATTCACGCTGGAGATAACGGTATCGATTGTAAATACTGTCACTCTTCTGCAAGAGTTAGTAAGCATTCTGGAATTCCTTCACTTAATGTTTGTATGAATTGTCATAAATCGATTTATGAATATAATGGTGAAACAACTCCTGAGTATTCAAAAGAATTTTATGATGGAGAGATTAAAAAATTATACGCTGCTGTAGGTTGGGATGATGCTGAACAAAGATATACAGGAGAAACACAACCTGTAAAATGGATACGTATTCATAACTTACCAGATTTTGCTTATTTTAATCACTCACAACACGTAACAGTTGCAGGTGTAGAATGTCAAACTTGTCATGGACCAGTTGAGGAAATGGAAGTTATGTATCAACATGCACCGTTAACAATGGGATGGTGTATTAATTGCCATAGAGAAACTAAAGTAGATGTAAAAGATAATGCTTATTACGAAAAGATACACGAAGAGTTATCTAAGAAGTACGGGGTAGATGAATTGACAGCTGCGCAAATGGGTGGTTTAGAGTGTGGAAAATGCCACTATTAATAAATTTAATAAGAAGTAATTCAATTATATAATATGTCATCAAACAAGAAATACTGGAAAAGTGTTGAAGAGCTAAACGAAAATAGCTCTATTGTTGAGACGCTGAGACAAAATGAGTTTGTTAATGAGATTCCTACTGATGAATTTTTAGGTGATAAAGATACATTAGAGTCAACATCAACTACTCGTCGCGATTTCTTAAAATATGTAGGATTTAGTACTGCCGCGGCTTCATTAGCTGCTTGTGAGGGTCCTGTAAAAAAGTCTATTCCTTATGTGGTTCAGCCAACCGAGATTATTCCTGGTGTAGCTAACTATTATGCAACTACAATTGCAGATGGATTTGATTTCGCAAGTGTTTTAGTAAAAACCAGAGAGGGGCGTCCAATTAAAATTGAAAACAATGCTATTGCTCCTGCAAACGGTAATGCGAATGCGAGAGTGAATGCATCGGTTTTAGGTTTGTATGATAGTTTAAGAGTTCAAGGACCTAGAAAAGGAGAAAATCCAATTTCTTGGTCAGAATTCGATAAGGAAACAACTGAAAAATTAACTGAGTTAAAAGGAACTGGTAAGGAAATAGTTTTACTAACTCAAACTTTTGCAAGTCCTTCTACGAGTAAGTTGATTTCAGAATTTAAAGAAAAATACGGTAATGTTCGTCACGTAGTTTATGATGCGATTTCAGAATCTGCTGCGTTAGACGCATACCAAGCAAAATATGGTGAGCGTGGATTAGCAAATTATAATTTTGCTAAAGCGATGACAATCGTTTCAGTAGGAGCTGATTTCTTAGGAGACTGGCAAGGTGGAGGATTTGATTCTGGTTATTCAAAAAATAGAGTTCCAGATCATGGAAAAATGTCACGTCATATCCAGTTTGAATCTAATTTATCGCTTACTGGCGCTAATGCCGATAAACGTATACCATTAACTCCAACACAACAAAAAGTAGCATTAGCGAAATTACATAGCTATGTTGTTGGTGGTTCTGTAGCTGGTAGCTTACCAGAAAATATTGAAGATGCTGTTAAAAAGGCAGCTTCACAATTAAAGAAAGCTGGAAGTAACGCCGTTGTTGTTACGGGTATTCAAGATGTGAATGCACAAACAGTAGTTTTAGAAATTAATGAGGCTTTAAATAGTAAAGCATTCGATTCTAAAACACCAATCAAAACAAGACAGGGTAGCGACAAAGCAGTAGCTCAATTAGTTACTGATATGAAAGCAGGAAAAGTAGGAGCCATCATCATGAGTGGCGTAAATCCTATGTATACTTTACCTAATGCAGCAGATTTTGCTGAAGGATTAAGTAAAACTGAACTTTCTATTGCTTTCTCAATGAAAGTTGATGAATCGTCGTCTCTTACACAATACTTAGCAGCAGCACCACATTATTTAGAATCTTGGGGTGATGTTGAAATCAAAAAAGGACACTATGCGTTAACGCAGCCAACAATTAGACCTTTATTTGACACAAGACAATTTCAAGATGCTTTATTAAAGTGGACAGAAAATGATCAGTCTTATCATGACTATATCAAAGATGCTTGGGGAACTACAATATTGGGTGGTAGTTCATTCAATAAAGCGCTTCATGATGGAGTTTATGTTGGAACAATTGATACTGAAGTCGAAAGCACTGCCGAGGTTATTGAAGATACACCAACCTCAACGCCTTTTGGTAATGCAGCTAGAACACTAGCAACTTCTGCGAATTCAGACGGTTTAGAGTTAACACTTTATACTAAAACAGGAATGGGTAATGGCCAACAAGCTAACAACCCATGGTTACAAGAGTTTCCAGATCCTATTACAAGAACATCTTGGGATAACTATTTAACCATTTCTAAGGCTGATGCTGATGCATTAGGTTTGGTTAACAATCATGTTGCAAATGGTGCTCTAAATGGCAGTTATGCAAATGTTTCTGTAAACGGAGTAACTATAACAGCACCAGTTTTAATTCAACCTGGTCAAGCTAAAGGGTCTGTTGGTCTTTCGTTTGGTTACGGAAGAACTGCTGGTTTAAAAGAAGAAATGCAAACGGGTGTTAATGCTTATGCGTTATACCAAGGTTTCAATAACGTACAAAATGTTACGATAGAGGCAGCTTCGGGCGAGCATGAATTTGCTTCAGTTCAATTACATAATACCTTAATGGGTCGTGGAGATATTGTTAAGGAAACTACGTTAGAGATATTTAACACAAAAGATAAAAAATACTGGAATGCGATTCCTGTGGTATCATTAAATCACGAAGAAACTCCAGTAACTTCGCCAGAAGTTGATTTATGGGATGAATTTGATCGCTCAATTGGGCATCACTTCAACTTATCTGTCGATTTAAATGCTTGTACCGGGTGTGGTGCTTGTGTTATAGCCTGTCACGCAGAAAATAATGTGCCTGTAGTTGGTAAAACAGAAGTGCGTCGAAGCCGTGATATGCATTGGTTACGTATTGATAGATATTATTCTTCTGAAACTTCGTTTGAAGGCGATAATGAAAAGAAAGATAATATTTCTGGATTAGGAAGTTCATTAAGTGAATTTGGTGAAATGGAAAATGCTTCTGAGAATCCTCAAGTAGCGTTCCAACCAGTAATGTGTCAGCATTGTAATCACGCGCCTTGTGAAACAGTTTGTCCCGTAGCGGCAACTTCACATGGTCGTCAAGGGCAAAATCACATGGCTTATAACCGTTGTGTTGGTACAAGATATTGTGCAAACAACTGTCCTTATAAAGTGCGTCGATTCAACTGGTTCTTATATAATGGAAACGATGAATTCGATTATCATATGAATGATGATTTAGGACGCATGGTATTAAATCCAGATGTAGTTGTTCGTTCTCGTGGAGTAATGGAAAAATGTTCTATGTGTATTCAAATGACACAAAAAACTATTCTTGACGCGAAGCGTGATGGTCGTCAAATTAAAGATGGAGAATTCCAAACCGCTTGTTCTGCTGCTTGTAGTAATGGAGCAATGACGTTTGGAGACATCAATGATAAAGACAGTAAAGTTGCAAAACTTAAAGAAGATAATCGTATGTATCACTTATTAGAAAGTGTAGGTACTAAGCCAAATGTGCAGTATCAAACTAAAGTGAGAAATACAACTGAAGCATAAATCTAATTAAAGAATCAATTATATAATTATGGCGTCTCATTACGAAGCACCTATTAGAAGACCTTTAGTTACAGGGGAAAAATCATATCACGATGTTACTGTTGATGTGGCTAAACCTGTAGAGGGAAAAGCAAATAAACAATGGTGGATAGTTTTTGGTATTTCACTGGCTGCTTTCCTTTGGGGAATTGGATGCATACTATATACAATATCTACGGGTATTGGAACTTGGGGTTTAAACAAGACCGTAGGTTGGGCTTGGGATATTACTAACTTCGTTTGGTGGGTTGGTATTGGTCACGCAGGAACATTAATCTCTGCTGTACTATTATTATTCCGTCAAAAATGGAGAATGGCAATTAACCGTTCAGCAGAGGCTATGACTATTTTCTCTGTTGTACAAGCAGGTTTATTCCCAATTATTCACATGGGTCGCCCTTGGTTAGGGTATTGGGTATTACCAATTCCAAACCAATTCGGATCATTATGGGTTAACTTTAACTCGCCACTTTTATGGGATGTATTTGCGATTTCTACCTATTTATCTGTATCATTAGTATTCTGGTGGACAGGTTTATTACCGGATTTCGCTATGTTACGTGACAGAGCTATTAAGCCTTTCCAAAAGAAAATTTATTCTTTATTGAGTTTCGGATGGTCTGGTCGTGCTAAAGATTGGCAACGTTTTGAAGAAGTATCTTTGGTACTTGCAGGATTAGCAACACCGCTTGTGCTATCTGTACATACCATTGTATCGTTTGACTTCGCAACCTCGGTAATCCCTGGTTGGCATACAACAATATTCCCTCCATACTTTGTTGCTGGTGCGGTATTTTCTGGATTTGCCATGGTAAATACACTTCTTATAATTATGAGAAAAGTGTGTAACCTTGAAGATTATATTACAGTACAACACATCGAATTAATGAACATCGTAATTATGATTACAGGTTCTATAGTTGGTGTGGCTTATATCACGGAGTTATTTATTGCTTGGTATTCTGGTGTAGAATATGAACAATATGCATTCTTAAATAGAGCAACAGGACCTTACTGGTGGGCATATTGGGCGATGATGACTTGTAACGTATTTTCTCCGCAATTTATGTGGTTTAAGAAATTAAGAACTAGTATTATGTTCTCTTTCTTTATTTCAATTGTTGTGAATATAGGAATGTGGTTTGAGCGTTTTGTAATTATTGTAACCTCGTTACATAGAGATTACTTACCATCTTCATGGACGATGTTCTCTCCAACATTTGTTGATATTGGAATTTTCATTGGAACCATAGGATTCTTCTTTGTGTTATTCTTATTATACTCTAGAACCTTTCCAGTTATTGCGCAAGCAGAGGTGAAAACAATTTTAAAATCTTCTGGAGAAAAATATAAAAACTTACGTGAGTCTGGCAAAAGTTTAGTTGGTACAGGGGTGGATGCTAGAACGTCTTCAGGCGTAGTAGCTTCATCTAAAACTCCAGCAAAAAAATCATCTGAAAAACCTGCTGGAGATAAATCATCTCAAGTAAGTGATTTACTTGGAAGTATTGGTTCTTTTGATGCAGCAACACAAACACCAGACGATTTAAAGAAAATAAGTGGTGTTGGTCCTAAAATGGAAGAGGTGTTAAATTCAATCGGAATTTATTCTTTCCTTCAGGTGAGTAAAATGACAAAAAAAGAATATGATTTGTTAGATTCAATTACAGGTTCATTCCCAGGAAGAGCAGAACGTGATGATTGGTCTGGACAAGCTAAAAAATTAATAAACTAAACATAGTCAATGGAAGCTTCAAAAGTTATTCACGCTATTTATACTGATGATGATGTATTAATGTCGGCTGTTAAAAAAGTTAAGGCAGAAAGACATCATATTGAAGAAATATATACGCCATTTCCGGTTCATGGGCTAGATAAAGCCATGGGACTTGAGCCAACACGTATCGCTATAACGGCATTTATCTACGGTCTTATTGGTTTAACAGTTGCAATTTTAATGATGAATTTCATTATGATTGAAGATTGGCCTCAAAATATTGGTGGTAAACCAAGTTTTAGTTATTTAGAAAATATGCCAGCGTTTGTTCCAATTATGTTTGAGTTAACGGTATTTTTTGCAGCGCATTTAATGGTAATTACATTTTACTTAAGAAGTAGAATGTGGCCATTTAAAAATGCTGAAAATCCAGATCCTAGAACAACTGACGATCATTTTTTAATGGAAATTGCGGTTCATGGTAATGAAAAAGAGTTAGAAAGTTTATTGGCCGAAACTGGAGCAGTAGAAATTAATTTAGTTGATAAAGCCCATTAATTATAGATATGAAAAGCTTATTTAAAATATTAGCAATAGCAGTAGTTATAGTCTCTGTATCTTGTAATAAGAGCACAGCACCGAACTATCAATTCATGCCTAACATGTATGAATCTGTTGGATACGAAACTTACGGAGAAGCCGCATTTCCTAATGGGGTTGAAGCTCAATTACCTGCTGAAGGATCAATACCTAGAGGCTATGTACCTTTTGATATTGAAAATACAACTGATGGTTATAATTTAGCTAAGGAAACACTAAAAAGTCCATTAGATTCTACAGCGGTAGATTTAGAAAGAGGAAAAGAACTTTACGATATTTATTGTGGGATTTGTCATGGTAACAAAGGAAAAGGTCAAGGAACTTTAGTAAAACGCGAAAAAATTCTGGGTATTCCTAGTTATGATGATGCAGGAAGAGCAATTAATGAAGGCAGCATTTACCATACAATATATTACGGTAAAAACGCTATGGGATCTTATGCTAACCAGCTTAATGAAGAAGAGCGTTGGCAAGTAGTTTCTTATGTGTTGAAATTAAAAGCTGATTTAGAAAAGTAAGATTGATAAGATTATTATAGATATGTATACATTTTCAAATAAATTAAAGACATTTTCTTTCATTCTAATGATTTTAGGAGCATTAGGAGTTGGATATGGTTTTATGACATCTCATAAATCTTTTGAAGAAGTTGAGCACTTACTTGCAGAAGAATCGCATCACGGTGGTGGTCATGGTGAAGAAGCTTCTCATGATGAAGCAAGTCATGGTGCACATGCAACTGTTAACACACATGATGAAAGTAAAGAAGAAACAGCTCATGCTGAAGTTGACGAACATGCAAAACACATTGAGCATGTTCAGCACCAAATAGCTAACAGACCTTGGTCTGCGCTATATGTAGCGGCATTTTTCTTTATGATGATATCTTTAGGTGTTCTGGCTTTTTATGCTATTCAAATTGCATCACAAGCAGGTTGGTCTCCAGTATTATTTAGAGTTATGGAAGGCATGACAGCATATTTGTTACCAGGAGCTTTAATAGTTTTAGCTATTGCTGTGGCCTCTGGAACAATCGGACATTATAATATTTTTATTTGGATGGATCCGGATGTTGTAGCTCATGATAAATTAATTCAAGGAAAATCGGGTTGGTTAAACATAGGATGGTTTACAGTTAGAGGATTAGTATTTATTGCTGGTTGGAGCTTATACCGACATTTTTCACGTAAATTCTCGATTGCTCAAGATACTGCTGAAGACAAAAGTAATTTCAAAAAATCATTTCGTATTTCAGCTGCATTTTTAGTATTCTTTATTTATACAGAATCGATGATGTCTTGGGATTGGATTATGAGTGTTGATCCTCACTGGTTTTCAACATTATTTGGGTGGTATGTATTTGCGAGTATGTTTGTAAGTGGAATTACTGTTATCGCATTAATTACTATTTACTTAAAATCTAGAAACTATTTAGAATTTGTAAACGAAAATCATTTGCATGATGTTGCTAAATTTATGTTTGCTTTCAGTATTTTTTGGACATACTTGTGGTTTTCACAATTCATGTTAATCTGGTATTCAAACATTCCTGAAGAGGTAACGTATTTTGTAACACGTTTCCAAGATTATAAATTACCATTCTTAGGTATGGTTGTTATGAATTTTGTGTTCCCAATATTAATGCTAATGAATGCTGATTATAAACGTATCCCTTGGTTTGTAGTAATGTCTGGAATAGTAATTTTATTTGGGCATTATATTGATATATTTAACATGATTATGCCGGCTACAGTAGGAGATAGATGGTTTATTGGCATACCAGAAATAAGTTCAGTATTACTTTTTGCAGGATTATTTATATTCGTAGTGTTTACAGCTTTAACAAAAGCACCACTGCTTGTAAAAGGTTATCCTTTTAGAAAGGAAAGCGAAGAATTTCATTATTAATTAAGATATAAATAAAGACGAACGATACCAATGACTGCTTTATTAACAATTATAGTTTTAGTATTTATTTTAGTTGCCATCTGGCAAATGGTAAAGATTTTTGATTTAGCTCAGGCTAAAAACGAAAATGTTATTGCCGGTGTGGCTACCGATAAGGATAATACATTAAATGGTTATTTAATGATGGGCTTTTTAGCTTTCATTTATATCATTACTATTGTATCCTTTGTAAAATGGGGAGACTTACCTTTAATGTCTAACTCTGCTTCAGAACACGGACCAACCATTGATAACCTTATGGTTATTTCTATGGCAATAATCTTCTTTGTTCAAACGATTACTCAATTTTTACTGCATTATTTTGCGTATAAATATAGAGGTGAAAAGGGTAAGAAAGCTTTGTTTTTTGCAGATAATAATAAGTTGGAAGCAATTTGGACCATAATTCCTGTTATCGTTTTAGCTGGTTTAATTATATATGGATTAAGTACTTGGATTAATATTATGGGTGTTGATGAAAGTGACGATCCTTTAATCGTAGAACTATATGCACAACAGTTTAACTGGAAAGCTAGATATGGAGGTGCAGATAATACCTTAGGTAAAGCTAATGTGAGGTTAATTGATATTGATCGTGCTAATATTTTAGGTTTAGATGAATCTGACCCTAATGCACAAGATGATATTATTACAACGGAATTACATTTACCAGTTGGACGTCCAGTATTATTTAAAATGCGCTCTCAAGATGTTTTGCATTCAGCATATATGCCCCACTTTAGAGCCCAAATGAACTGTGTGCCAGGAATGATAACGCAATTTGGGTTCACCCCAACTGTTACAACTGCTGAAATGCGTGAAACCCCGCAAATGGTAGAAAAAGTTCAGAATATTAATAATATTAGAGTAGAGAATAGTAAGAAACTTGTGGCTAAAGGTGAAGACCCTTTAGAACGATATGAGTTCGATTATTTATTGCTATGTAATAAAATTTGTGGAAAATCGCACTACAACATGCAAATGAAAATAGTAGTGGAGACACAAGAAGAATATGATGCTTGGATTGCTGAACAAAAAGAATTCAAGAACTCTTTAGTAAACTAATTTAAAAAAGAAAAAACGATATAAGATTATGTCAGCACACGCAGATAACCACGCTCACGACGACCACGGACATCATCATAAAGAAACGTTTGTTACTAAATATATATTTAGTCAGGACCACAAAATGATTGCTAAGCAGTATCTAATAACGGGTACTATAATGGGTGTTATTGGGGTATTAATGTCTATGATGTTCCGTATGCAAATCGCATGGCCAGAAGAACCAAATGTACTATTTGAGGCTTTATTAGGAAAATGGGCGCCAGATGGTGTAATGGATGCAGACATCTATTTAGCATTGGTTACTATTCATGGTACCATAATGGTGTTCTTTGTTTTAACCGCTGGTTTAAGTGGAACGTTTAGTAATTTATTAATTCCGTTACAAATAGGCGCAAGAGATATGGCGTCAGGGTTTTTAAATATGGTATCCTATTGGTTATTTTTCGTTTCTAGTGTTATCATGGTAATTTCCTTATTTGTAGAGGCAGGCCCTGCGGCGGCTGGCTGGACAATTTATCCACCATTAAGTGCATTACCAATGGCTCAAGGAGGTTCAGGAATGGGTATGACCTTATGGTTAGTATCTATGGCAATATTTATTGCATCTTCATTATTAGGTTCATTAAACTATATCGTAACTGTAATTAACTTACGTACAAAAGGAATGTCAATGACAAGACTACCTTTAACAATATGGGCATTTTTTGTAACTGCCATTATTGGTGTTGTATCATTCCCTGTATTATTATCAGCAGCATTATTACTAATAATGGATAGAAGTTTTGGAACGTCATTCTTCTTATCAGATATATTTATCCAAGGCGAGGTTTTACATTATCAAGGAGGCTCACCAGTCCTATTTGAACACTTATTCTGGTTTTTAGGACATCCCGAGGTATATATTGTAATCTTACCTGCTATGGGACTAGTTTCAGAGATTATGGCATCAAATTCACGTAAACCAATTTTTGGTTACCGTGCGATGATTGCATCTATTTTAGCGATTGCATTCTTGTCAACAATAGTTTGGGGTCACCATATGTTTATCTCTGGGATGAATCCATTTTTAGGATCGGTATTTACATTTACGACATTATTAATTGCAATACCTTCGGCTGTAAAAGCATTTAACTGGATTACGACACTCTGGAAAGGGAATTTACAGCTGAATCCTGCAATGCTATTTTCAATAGGATTCGTTTCAACATTCATAACAGGTGGTTTAACAGGAATTATTTTAGGTGATAGTGCCTTAGATATTAATGTACATGATACATATTTTGTTGTAGCGCATTTCCATTTAGTAATGGGTATTTCTGCACTTTATGGTATGTTTGCCGGTATTTATCACTGGTACCCAAGAATGTTCGGTCGCATGTTAAACAAAAACTTAGGATATATTCACTTCTGGGTAACGGCAGTTTGTGCTTATGGAGTCTTTTTTCCAATGCATTTTATTGGAATGGCAGGATTACCAAGACGTTACTATACAAATAGTAACTTCCCATTATTTGATGACTTAGCAAATGTTAATGTAATTATTACCATATTTGCCTTAGTTGGTGGTGTTGTTCAAATAGTTTACTTATACAATTTCTTTGGGAGTATTTTCTACGGGAAAAAATCTGTACAAAATCCTTGGAAATCAACAACTTTAGAGTGGACAGCTCCTGTAGAACATATGCATGGTAACTGGCCAGGTGAAATTCCTCATGTACATCGTTGGGCATATGATTACAGTAAACCAGGACATGATGTAGATTTTGTACCTCAAAACATTCCATTAAAAGACGGAGAAGAGGAACTACAGCATTAATTAACAAAACAACTCTTACATAAAAAAGCTCACCTAGTTCAGGTGGGCTTTTATCGTTTAAAAACGTATTTTTCCGATAAAATGTAAAAAAAATTACAATTTTTCGATGAAATACCAAAAAAATCCGTTAAATTGCGCTAAATTTAGTTTGAAGATTATCAAATTCTGAAGTTTTTATTAATAATATTTTAATTATCCAATCTATGAAAACCAAACCTACACGAAAGAATGCCGTATGGTCTGCATTTTTTTATTTGTTGTTATTTGGGATCCCTTTTTCAGGTTTTTCTCAATGTCCAACAGTTACCAACTCAAGCCCTCCTCCTATCTGCGATGCCTCGGGTTTTACATTTAATGACTTAAATGCTTATGCTACAGATGGTGGTAACGGCATTGTGTGGTACGATACCCCTTCTGGAGGTAGTCCGTTTAACCCAAATCAATTAGTGCAAGAGGGGATTTATTATGCCGATGATAACACAGGTACATGTGGTGTAAGACCAACATTAACGATTGATTTTACGGTTAATGCTTCCGGTCAAAATTTAGATCAAATATATTGTAGTAATGAAAACGCAACTGTACAAACCTATATAGACGATGTTTTACAGGGTAGTATTCCCCCAAGTGGTTCTGTAGAGATATATTATGACCTAGCATTAACAAGTTTAGCGAATCCCACAGACCTTATACCAGTGGGTGCTTCTAATTTTTATGTTGTATTTGTTGATAGTGGTAGTTGCAAAAGCCAATTGGAATTAGCTCAATTAGGCGTTTTTAGCTCGCCAACAGATCCAACTCCTGCAGATCCACAAGCATTTTGTTCAGATACAAATCCTACTGTAGGTGATTTAGATCCAGGTACAACTAATCCAAATCATAGTTGGTATGCAAACGTTGATGGTAATGGTGATCCAATTTTACCTGCACTTTCTGCATTAACACCTCTAGTAGATGGTAATACATATTATGTGCAAATTAATGACGCATTCTGTGAAAGTAACGCAATTGCAGTAGAAGTAAATATAGATATTCCAGTAGACCCAGGAACACCGGGTAATTTAGAGTATTGTAATGATAGTTTGCCAGCAGCTGATTTTGACTTATTTGATGAATTAGGGGGTACTCCAGATACCACTGGTACTTGGACAGGTCCTTTAACAACTACAAATGGTCATAACGGTACGGTAAATATTTCATCTTTAACAACTCCAGATACATACACGTTTACATATACAGTGCCAAGTTTAGGTGTTTGTCCAGATGGGGTTGCTACGGTTACAATTACAGTATATGAAACTTTGTCTTCTGGTACACCTTCCGCATTAAATCCTGCTTCATATTGTGTTGCAGATTTACCACCAGCGTTCGATTTGTTTTCGCTTTTAGATAATGAAGATCCTAATGGTCTATGGACTCAAGGAACTACAAGCTCAGATCCAGCAGTTACTTCTCCAATAGATTTAACCGCATTTACACCAGGAACTTATAATTTTACATATACTCAAAATTTAGCTCCTAATCCTTGTCCTGAAGAATCTACAACTGTTCAAGTAATTGTACTTCAAGATCCTCATGCAGGAAATGCAATCAATGCAGTATTTTGTGAAAACGACTTAATGGCGAATTCGCCTTATGATTTATTTGATGCTTTAGATAATACTCAAGATAATAACAGCGGTACTTGGACAGATGCTTCCAATACAGTAATTTCAAATCCTATTGATATTACAGGTTTTAACCTCGCTGGAAGTCCTTATTTGTTTAATTATACAATTGATAATGGAACATGTACTGATACTGAGCAAATTTCAATAACTATTGAAGATGCACCAGAATCAGGAACTCCTGTAGCAAGCTTTCCAGATTATTGTGAAGGTTCAGCACCATCTAGTTTTGATTTATTCGATTTATTA
>NZ_FQYK01000010.1 GCF_900141715.1 Algibacter luteus
CTCAAAGAAGTAGAGAAACTGCAAGAAAAAGGAAAAGTGGTTGCAATGGCAGGTGATGGTATTAATGATGCACCAGCATTGGCAAAAAGTGATGTAGGTATTGCAATGGGTACTGGAACAGATGTTGCGATAGAAAGTGCAATGATTACGTTAGTAAAAGGCGATTTACACGGTATTGTAAAAGCCAGAAATTTAAGCGATTCCGTAATGAAGAATATTAAGCAGAATCTATTTTTTGCACTTATTTATAACACATTAGGAGTACCTATTGCGGCAGGTGTTTTATTTCCATTTTTTGGAATTTTACTTTCACCCATGATAGCAGCATTGGCAATGAGTTTTAGCTCGGTTTCTGTTATAGTAAACGCATTACGATTAAGAAATATTAATATATAATAAAATGAAAAAATATATAGTTTATATCGGAATATTAGCCATTGGGCTACTTTTAGGATGGTTGCTTTTTGGTGGCTCATCAAATTCAGAAACAGATCACAATCACGATGAAGTTTCAGAAACCAATCAAATGTGGACGTGTTCAATGCATCCACAAATTATGCAGCCAGAACCAGGTGATTGCCCTATCTGTGGAATGGATTTAATACCTGCGGAAAGTACAAGTGATGGTTTATTGGCAGACCAATTCAAGTTAACCGAAAATGCAATGGCATTAGCAAATATTCAAACGACTGTTGTTGGTAAAGGTAGTGTTGATGGCAATACAATAAAATTATCTGGAAAAATTGCTAAAAATGAAGAAGCTAATGCAGTACAAGTAAGTTATTTCTCGGGAAGAATTGAACGATTGAATGTCAGTTTTACAGGCGAGGAAGTGCGGAAAGACCAGCTATTGGCAACCATTTATTCGCCAGAACTCTACACGGCACAGCAGGAGTTAATTACAGCAAAGTCATTAAAGGAATCACAGCCTGCATTGTACAAAGCGGTACGGAATAAATTGATGCTATGGAAACTTTCTGATAACCAAATCAATCAGATTGAAACTTCAGGTAAAGTACTGGAAAATTTCCCTGTGTATGCAACTGTATCTGGAACCGTAACCGATAAGTTGGTAGAACAAGGCGATTACATAAAACAAGGTCAGCCACTATTAAAGATAGCCAACTTAAATACCGTTTGGGCAAATTTTGATGTCTATGAAAATCAAATTGATTTATTTAAAAAAGGACAAGAAGTTTTAGTAACAACAAACGCTTATGTTAATAAGGAGTTTAAAGGGAAAGTAGATTTTATTGACCCCGTTTTAAACACTAAAACAAGAACAGTAACCTTACGTGTGGTGCTTAATAATAAAAACGAGGTATTTAAACCTGGAATGTTTGTAACCGCAATTATTGAACGAGTTTCAAGTAGTAATGATGAGGTAATAACAATTCCAGCATCTGCAATACTTTGGACAGGTGAACGTTCTGTGGTGTATTTAAAAACTAATCCAGACCAATCCGTTTTCGAAATGCGTGAGGTTGTTTTAGGCAATCAAATTGGTAACGAATATGAAGTTTTGGAAGGATTATTTGTTGGCAATGAAATAGTAACTAACGGAACATTTACCGTTGACGCAGCAGCACAATTACAAGGTAAAAAATCAATGATGAATAAAGATGGTGGAAAAGTTATAACTGGTCACGAAGGACATTTAGGAATGGATAATAATGCATCAAAAAAAGAAAGTGATCATACCAATAGAAATGAACGATTACCAGTGTCAGAGAAATTTCAAGAACAATTAAAAGTTGTTTACAATGATTATATCAATTTAAAAGATGCTCTAGTAAAAGACGATTCAGATAACGTAATGGCAGAATCAAAAAAGTTATTAGATAATTTATCTGAAGTAGATATGAAACTATTAAAGGACAAAGAGGCTCATAATCATTGGATGTCATTAGAAAAAGAAATAAAAGCATCAGCAACTTCAATTTCAAATACATCAGATATTAAAGGTCAAAGAGATCATTTTAAGCATCTATCGTCGCACTTAATTAAAATTCTTCAGCTTTTTGGCGTTAACGAAAAGGTCTTTGTAGAGTTTTGTCCTATGGCAGATAACAACAATGGTGCATATTGGTTGAGTAAAGAAGAAAAAGTAATCAATCCATATTTTGGTGATGCCATGCTTACCTGTGGAGAAGTAAAACAAGTAATAGAATAATTAATAATTAAATTTTAAAACAATGAAAAAGGTAATTTTAGTACTGGCAATTAGTTTAGGAATAAGTGTATTTTTTACATCATGTAGAGATACCAAAAAAAAAGAGAATAACACAGAGATGCATGAAAATCATAAACATGATACCAATGAAACTGCTATGCATGATGCTTATCAATGTCCAATGGATTGCGAAGATGGAAAAACGTATGACAAAGAAGGGGCATGTCCTGTATGTAATATGGATTTAAAGAAAGTAGAAAAACAATAAACTTTTATAATTAAGCAGCATCAATATTGATTACATCATAATTAATTTTGATAGCTAATATTCGATGTTGCTTTTTTTGTTTTATGGTCAATTATTTCCATTCCACACACATTATACTTCCCTCCTGTCATCTCGATTACGCTCGAAACAGGCTACATAAAAGGTGTTTAAGCGCACCTTTCCTATATGATAAATAAGCGCTCGTGGACCGCAAGCGGTTTCATTAAATCGTAGATGAAACATTTGAGAATACACTTTAACGGTTATTATTTTTACGCAATATCTTTACAGCACGACTGTGCGTGATCTCTAACAAATTCCATTGATAGCCTTCAAAATCGGTGGTATTCATAAATTGTACAACAACAGCATCAATATCTTTATGGTATTCTGCTAGACATTGGTAACCTGGAGCCAATCCTCCATGGTTAAATTCATAGATCGAGCTGTAGATTTCCATCTCTTTTTCATTAAGTAATGACCCATCATTTAAAGCTCTTAAAAAAATGCCAACATCTTCAGCAGTAGCTATCATCATGCCACTATTCTCATTTTTGAAGTCCTTTTCAATACCTACATAATACCCGCTCATAACTTCGTCTAGATTGACCTCATCAATTGAGCCATAAGTGTTTTTCAATCCAAGAGGCTTAAAAATTTCTTTTTTGAAATAGTCGTGTCGAGGACGTCCTGTAACTTGTTCAATGATTCTGGAAAGCAATAAATAATTCGTATTTGAATATCCATAATCCTTGTTGGGCTGGAATTTTGCCGGTAAATCGAGTGCATATTCAAGCACATCTGTGTTGGTGTTGGGTTGATTTTTCCAAAACTCAGGATTGTCTGTAAAATTTGGAATCCCGCTTCGGTGTTGTACTAGCATGCGTAAGGTGATGTCTTCGGCATTTTCTATTCTTCCTGTGAGTTCAGGAAAGTAATCAGTAACTGTTTTATCTAAAGACAATTGCTTGTTATGTTCTAATTTAGTAATAGCAACAGCCACGTAAAGCTTGCTGATACTGGCAATTTTGAATAAAGCGTTTGGTTTGGCTGGTATTTTTTCTTCGGTATTATGATAACCTGCGGTATAGAAAGCTGACGGTTTGCCGGCTTCATCTACATAGACAATAACACCATCAAAACCATAGCTTAACGTTTGGTCCACTTGCTCTTGAACTGTATCTGGTAATGGCAGTATCCATGCTTTTACCAGAATCCAAGGTACAAACCATAAGGAAATAAAAGTTCCAGCAAATAATATGATTCTGAATATTTGCTTCCCTTTACTGGTTTTATGCTTAGTAGTTTTCATTTTTCTATACTCTAAATAATAATTTATGAAACAAATATATTTTAGATGGTCTTAATAATGAATTTCGAATTACCGAACTGTTATATGTTAGGGATGAATTGGTTTTTGTATCCTAAATTTATTTTATGACACTCCCATTATGAAAAATATCGCAGAAACATATAGTAATAAAAGAATACTCCATGGTATTGTTTTAAGAATAACGGTGCTTTGAGAGCCATTGTTAATCTGGATTCTGAAATATAATGACTATATTTATAGATATTCGAATATCTCAATTAAATCCATACTATTCCATGAAAATTAGATCTTGTCTTATTATAGTCTTTTGTTTTACACTGTTTTCAATGAGTGCACAACGTGATACCATTAGAAGTGTAAATGATGTTCCCAGATTCACATATAAAATAGATAATCTTGCATCTGTTGTCTATAAAGATCACGATCAATTTAGGAAGCTATATCTAGAAGTAGAAAAAAACTACTTATCTCTTAAAGATAGTTACGTTATAGAAGATCTTACTTTAAAGAAAAGTATTTTATCTACATTAAAATCTATTGACTTTTTTGAGAATAAGTTTAACGAAGGAAGAGCTAAAATTGAAATGATTAAATCTTTACAGATTAAACCATCACAAAAACAAACTTCTGGGATTTTATCTTTTGCTTTTTTAAATACTATGGAAAAGCATCATACAACTGATGCAAACGAATTTAATAGCACTTATGAAACTGAATTACAACAATTAGTTAATCATCTAGATTATGAGATTGTAGGAGATGATATAAAATCTAGTAAATCGTCCATGCAGATATTTTCTGAAAACCTAATAGAAGGATTGATTGTTGAAAATATTGATATTGCATCTCAAAATGGTGAGTTAAGTGGCGATTTTGCTGACCTTTTGATTAATTACAAATACCTGTCAAGTTATATTTTACCATATAAAGATATTGTTGCCAGCGTTTATAAAACCTATTTAGATGCTAACCATATTGAAAAAAAGGATATATGGAAAGAACGCAATGTCGATATATCAAATCGTAAAAATTTAAGCCCAGTAACAATTGCAATTTGGGACAGTGGTATAGACGACACTCTATTTCCTGATAATATGTATATAAATAATTTGGAAAAAATAGATAATATTGATAATGATGGTAATGGGTATGTTGATGATGTTAATGGTATTGCTCACGATTTACATTCCAATAAAATAACGGGTAACTTGATACAGCTTACTGATGAACAGAAAGTTGCTGTACCAAAAACATTACAACTATACAAAGGGTTAAAAGATTTACAATCTAATATTGAAAGTGAAGAAGCGGATAGATTAAAACAAATAATGTCAGAGTTAAAGCCTGATGAAGTGAAACCTTTTATTGAAAACCTTAATTTTTTCGGGAATTTTGCTCACGGAACACATGTTGCTGGAATTGCTGTTCTTGATAACCCTGCAGTAGATTTATTAGTAGCTCGAATAACTTTTGGATATAAATTAATGCCTGAACTACCAACCATCGAGAAGGCTAAAAAAGGTGCAGAGGAGACCATTGAAACCATTAATTATTTTAAAACCAATGGGGTTCGTATAGTAAACATGAGTTTTGGCGGTTCACCTCAAGGTATTGAAACCGCTTTAGAAAAGCATGGTGTTGGTGAGGATAGTGAAGAACGAAAAAAAATGGCTCTAGAAATATTTAATATTGGAAAAACAGCTTTCTATAATGCTATTAAAGATGCTGAAGATATTTTGTTTATTACGTCTTCAGGGAACTCTGATGAAGACAGTGAATTTTATGAGGCCATTCCTTCCTCTTTTGATTTACCAAATATACTTACCGTAGGTGCTGTAGATCAAACTGGTGAAGAAACAAGTTTTTCTAGCTTCGGGAAAAATGTAGATGTGCATGCTAATGGTTTTGATGTAGAAAGTTATGTACCTGGAGGTGAAAGGTTAAAAATGTCTGGAACATCAATGTCATCTCCTAATACAGCAAATTTGGCTGGAAAAATATGGGCTATAAACCCAGATTTAAGTGTTGAAGATGTAAAAAACTATATTATTTCTTATAGCGATGTTAGTGAAGATGGACGTATTATATTAATGAATCCTAAAGCATCAATAGATGCCGTTGATAATAAAAAGCCTCCTATTAGAAAGTCGATTAAAATGAAAAAAGTAAAAGGTTAACTTGAGGTTTCAAGCAATTTATAAGTTTTTTAAGAACTAAATTTATACATTCTCTACAATTGCCGAAATAGTGCTCACAGGCAATATTTGTTATAACTGTAGATATAATGACACCCTTGTTTTATATCGATAATTGTTATATATATTTTTAAGTTTTGCCAGAAGTAAACATTCAAAATAACTCTTTTTAACATCTTGTTTTTCAAATAGATACATTATAAATTCGAGGTTTAAAACTCGGAAAATTCCTAAAAAAAACGTATCTTTATAATGATCCATATTCATCGCTACATTTAAATTAAGTGGTTTAGTAAACAACTTACAATAACATAGGCATGAAAGCAATTAATAGTCATTCTGAATGGGTTTAAAGCCTTTTCAATTGAGTAATCATTATAAATTTTAATAGATATATTATGAACAAGTTAGTCTTAATAGGTATAATTTTTGGGCTGTTTCTATTTGGTGGTATTCGAATTGTATTTGAATACAAAAGAGCTCTTAAATTTAGATTTGGAAAATATATAAAAACCCTGAAACCTGGTTTTCGTTGGATTATTCCATTTATAGAAACGATTCAAGTAGTTGATATAAGAGTAATTACTTTCAATATTGATTCACAAGAAGTTATGACTGAAGATAACGTACCATGTAGTATAGATGGTGTTGTTTTTTTTAGAATTGATAATCCAGAAAAAGCAGTTTTAGAAGTCGAAGAATACAAATTTGCAATAACGCAACTTGCACAAGCAGCGCTTAGGGATGTTTGTGGAAAAGTAGAGTTAGATACTATTCTTTCTAAACGGGAAGAAATGGGTAAAAACATTAAAGAAATTGTTGAAGAAGAAACTAAAGAATGGGGTATAATAATTAATGATGTTAAGATAAAAGATATTCAATTACCGGAGAATATGCGCCGAATGATGGCTAATCAAGCGGAGGCTGAACGTTCTCGTAGAGCAAGAATTATACTGGCCTTGGCAGAAGAGCAAGCAGCAAGTAAATTACTTGAGGCAGGAAAACTTATCGATCAGTCGCCATCTGCCATAAAATTGCGTTTATATCAAACCTTATCTAATATAGCGGCAGAAAAAAATTCAACCATACTTTTCCCTTTCCCAGAAGAAGTACTTCCTGTGAAAAAAGTAAATCGGAAAAAACGAAAAAAATAATTCAATAATATTGAAATATTACAAAGCTGAAACTAACAATATAATGGAAAGTATACTAAATAACCTTGATGCTTTTTTGTTTGAATTCATTAAAGACAATAATTTTTTCGTATTTCAAGTCTTGAACAAATATCTAAAAAGTTTGCGTAAAAATTGTTTTTTAAAATAAAAGAGTTGTGAGTTGAAATAAACATTATTTATATAAAGACTTATAAAAAAAGAACTTTGTGATGGTTTTCGCACTAACGTTTTAAGGTAAAATGACCGCTCATTTGCTTGCCATTCTTCAATTTAATGATGTACCAATAATCGTTTACAGGCATCAACTCGTTATTAAAAAGTCCGTTCCAACCTTGTTGTATTTGGTTTAGTGTTTTAAGGAGTTTACCATTACGGTTATAGATAGAAACGATTTCAATTTCATTTTGCGGGTCGTTAATGAACCAAGTATCATTTTGCCCGTCATTATTTGGAGTGAAGAATTTTGGAACCGTTAATGATTCGACTTTAGCAGCTGTGGTAAAGCTTTCTTCAATACAACCCATGCTATTCTCGGTGTCGTTATACGGAACTACAGTTACAAAAATCATTGTATTTTCAGGTAAATTCTCGGTTAATGTATAAGTGGTATTATCGGTAACATCTATTTGGTTTGCAATATCTGTTGCTCCCGGAGTTGTGCCAATACTTATTTTATATCCAGCGGCACCAAATACAGATTCCCAGCTAAAAATAGTATTTACAGGAACATTGGTTGTATTATTACGAGGTTGCAGAAGCTGAGTGCATCCAAGGGGAATGTTTACCGTGGTAAAGCTTTCTTCTATACAGCAGGTCGCTTGAACATTATTTGAATAAGGTTTTATTTTTACGAATATGGTGCTGTCCTCTGGTAGTGCATTTGGCAAATTATAAGTTGTGACATTGCCAACATCTACATTATAGGCTATTTGAGCACCTTCGGGTGATGTGCCTATGGAAATTAAATAACCTGTGGCAGCAGGTATGGCATTCCAAGATATATTGGTATCTAATTCAACATTCATTTCACCAGATAATGGTTGTGTTAAACTGGTGCACGATATACCCTGAAACGCTGTGCAATTGGAAGTTTCTATTTCTGCTTCAGAATCACAACCAGCTAAATTATTTGATATGTTTGTAAGTCCTTTGATGCCATTTGAAGACAACACTTGACATAAAGCATTACAATCCGATAATTGCGGATTGTCTAGTACATCAAGCACCACCGTTGTTTCGTAACCTGTTGTAGCTATTGAAGTTAAATTTTGCAAGCCGTTTAGTGAAAATAAGGCGTCATTATTTCTAATGGTTACTATTTGGTCTACACGTTCTAAATTAGACAAACCTATAACGCTTTCCAACAATGGGTTATCTTGAATTAACAAATCGAATGCAATACGTTCTAAACAATTAAACCCTGAAATAGTTATTAAATTTTGATTGTTGGAAATGTTTAATCCCAATGTTTCATTCACACCTCCTCCTATGGTGGTTAAGTTATCAAAGCCTGTAATTTCAGATAATCCTGTATTGTAAAATTGAATAAACCAGTTCATTAAAATGATATTATTAAAGCTGGGGATACGCTTTAGAACAGGACTGTCGTTTATAGCCATGGCGTTGTGAATAGCCGCTAATTTGGTAAAGCCAGAAATAGTTACTAATGCCGTATTACCGTTTAATATGAAATTTCCAAAAACATCGGTTGCTCTATTAAAGCCATCGAGGGTAACCAACCTGGGGTTGTTTTCTATACTAAACATAAAACCTAAATCCAATAGCCTATTAAAACCAATGATTTCAGTTAGTCTCGCATTATCTGAAATTTCAATGTTATTTAAAACGGCATTTAAATTGTTGAAATTTGATATTGTAACGAGTTGTGTGTTGTTTATTATTAAACTGCCTTCAATTGATCGAATATTATTTAAGGAGGCTAAATTGTTCACCGAACCTGTAATTATAAAATCACCACTAATGCTGTTGCAATCGGGATAATTAGAAAGAAACTGTTCCACATCTCCCTGCGAATTAAACGTAACATCTCCATCAGGGCATTGACCATAAAGAAATGTTGTAAATAAAAGGCAAAAAAATAATGTCGTTTTCAAATTTTAAATAGTTTATAAATAAAAATAACTATTCTTTTTTCATGGATTTCATTTGTTGAAATAATTCCTTAAATAATCCGCGGGCAATTAGTATTTTCATGATTTCATTAGTACCCGCATAAATTCTGGCAACTCTGTTATCTGCATACATGCGTGCAATAGGATAATCCCACATATAGCCATACCCTCCAAAGAGTTGCAGACATTCGTCCACGACTTTACCGTGCATTTCTGTTGCAGAATATTTGGCAATTGAGGCGCTTTCGGTAGTGAGTTGATGTGTTGCTAATAATTTTGTACAACGGTCTAAAAAAGCTTGATGTATTTGTAATTGTGAAGCACATTCTGCCAGTTTAAATTGCGTGTTTTGAAAATTGGCAATGGGTTGTTTAAAAGCGGTTCTGGAGGAGGTATAGGCAATGGTTTTTTCAATAGCTCCTTCTGCCCCACCA
Source organism: Algibacter luteus (assembly GCF_900141715.1). Classification (GTDB taxonomy): domain Bacteria; phylum Bacteroidota; class Bacteroidia; order Flavobacteriales; family Flavobacteriaceae; genus Arenitalea; species Arenitalea lutea. Next base: position 9,711 of record NZ_FQYK01000010.1, read on the forward strand.
ATAGCGTTGAGTGCAACAGTTAAGCGTTCTCTTGCCAATTCTGTCATCATTATTTTGAAACCCAGACCCTCTTCGCCCAATAAATTTTCTTTCGGCACTTTTACATTATCGAAAAATAATTCGCAGGTGTCTTGGGCTTTCATGCCGACTTTATGAAAAGGAACTCCTTTTTCGAAACCTTCATAATCACTCTCCATTATTAGTAATGACACTCCTTCATATTTGGTGCCCACATTGGTTTTTACTGCAACAATAGACATATCACTCATATATCCATTGGTGATAAAGGTTTTTTGTCCGTTTACCACATAATGGTCGCCTTTGTCGGTTGCAGATGTTTTTATGGCTTTAAGGTCACTACCACAGTTGGGCTCGGTCATACCCAGAGATGTAATTATTTCTCCAGTGGCCATTTTAGGCAAATACTTTTGTTTTTGTTCCTCTGTGCCATACTTTAAAAGATAAGGAGCTACAATATCTGAGTGCAATGAAAATCCTGGTCCGTTAATGCCCTCTTTAGCCAATTCTTCAATAAACAAAGCACTAAAACTAAAATCTAAACCACTGCCGCCGTATTGTTCTGCCATATCAATGCACAATAACCCTAAGGCTCCGGCGCGTTCCCAAATGTCGCGACTTACCATCCCTTTTTTTTCCCATGCTTCTATGTTATCGATAATTTCATTTTTAATGAAATCTTGAATCATGTCGCGCATCATTTGGTGTTCTTCTGATGCATATATTTCGCGTTTTATTAAAACATCTTGTAACATAAACTTGGATTTTTGATGTATTCCGATTGAAATACTAAAGATAACTATAAATCCTAAGTTTTATGAAGGTGGTATCTTGAAGTTAATAGTGCTATATGAAAGTGCATCTATCTTATTTTCTATTTGGGATTTACGTACAACCTAATACGGTGTCATTAACAAAGTAAAAGACTCAAGAGCATTTTTTTAATAAATATTATAACGATAATGCCGATTCTGCGACACATTTCGATAATAATTGTTGTCGACTCATCTTACCTTTGTTAAGCAGATTAATGACCATCCAATATCTTTATAAACTACAGTTTTGAATCTAAAAAATTCCAGGAATCCCAGGTAGTTGACCAGCCAAAGCCAGAGAAACGACACAAACTAAAAACATTACTCCTGGAATAATTAATCGTTCTTTTAAGGTTAATGACTTTGCCCTTTTATGATCACCAATTAATCCTAAATTATCTAGAAGCATTGTTAAGGCCCATCCAAATACTGGGTTAACAAATGCACAAGCAAAAATACATGTGCCAGCACTTAATGAATCATTATGTTCTTTTACCATTTGCATACCTGCCTCTAGTAATGGTAAAAACACACCAACAATTAAAGCAATTCTAAGCACGGGTTCCCACATAGCTAGATCCATAGGGTATCCAAAAACGGAAGCTAGAACACATAATATTGCGGTAAGAACTGCACCACCAGGAATGGGGCGTTTAGCAATAGCTGCAGGAATCATATAGGTTCCCCACGATGAGGCAATATTACCACCACCTAAAGTTGAACCCACAATTTGTCGTACAGAAGCTACTGTCATAGTATCGTCGACATCCATTAAAACATCTTTAGCTTTTTTAGGGTAATTGAGTTCTTGAAATACACGATGCCCTAAATAATCTGGAGACCACATAGCAACTGCCAAAATAGCAAAAGGAATAACCGCTATAAAATGCCCTAAATCAGGCCATCCTAATTGCCAACCTGTGTTCTCACCCCACCACCAAAACGGATTTAAATGCGGTAAACCTGGAGCTGTAGTAAATTCAAAATTTACACCCATGGCGTAAGCTACAATTCCTGCAATTGCTGAACATAAAGGAATAGCTAACCACCTTTTTTTAATACGTGCTAAATACGCATATATAAGTATCGTAATTCCTATGACCACGAAAGAAACGGTACTGGCATTAACACTAGAGGCCCAAGATTCAAATTTAGTAATTTGAGATATAAGTCCGACCGCGCCTAAATATATTAGCAAACCTCCACGAACTCCCACACCTGTTAAAGCCATTAATTTAGAACCACCTTTGGTTATACTTAATAATAGACCAAATACACCAATTAATATGCCTAATGCTAAGGGATGCCCCCCAGCAGCGGCAATTATAGGAATTAAAGGTATCATAGGGCCATGTGTTCCGGCTAAATTTGCACGTGGATTTAAAATAGCAGAAAATATTATTACGAAAATGCCTCCAGCAATCAACAATTCATATCTTACATTTTCTGCAATGAATTCTGATGATAGTCCAAACTGAGCAGCAAATGCAGCAACCATAGCGGTTACCATGACTACTTTACCAATTGTTGCTGCTAGTGCAGGTACTAAATCTTCAAACTCTACATGGAAATCTCGGAAAGGTAAATGAATTTTCCATCTACGGAATTTCATTATTAATAATTCATGTTCTAAATAGTCTTCTCTTTTTTCGAATTCACTAGACTTTTTTCGTTTTTCCCGATAAGAATTTCCCGCGTCTTTCTTCATGTCTGTTTTGATGTCAATATTTTAGTCAGTTTGAAAGCGCAAAAATAGTGGCATAATTAATCTCTAAATATGAGATATGTCAGGAAATTTATTTTGAATTTATTATAACAGAAAAATGACTAGCTTATTTTTTCATGTTAGAAAAGAAGTTTTGATGATTATTTATATGAATGACTCTAAACTTGTCGTATTTATCTATGAATTAAATATGAAAACTAATGTGGAATCTGCTGACTCAAACAATGCAAGGTCCCAAAGCCCCAAATAAGATCGATGGCGCTTATGCCTATAACTTCTTTGTCTGGGAAACATTCAGCTAAAGTATTTAAAGCTATTCTATCAGAAACATCATTAAATGTTGGCACTAAAATAACTTTGTTTGTAATAAGAAAATTGACATAACTTGCTGGTAACGTTAAATTGTCGAATACGATGTCTTTTGGTATTGGAACAGTTACAATGTTTATCGCTTTTCCGTTTTCGAGCTTTGCTTGTTGCAAACGCTTTAAATTGTCCTGAAGGGGTTTGTAGTTTTTATGTTTTTTATCGGTTTCAATAATGGTAACCACGGTATCAGCATTTACAAAACGACATAAATCATCAATATGCCCGTGAGTGTCATCGCCAATAATACCATCACCTAACCAAATGGTATTTGTAACTCCTAAATATTCTTTAAAAACAGCCTCGTAATCATCTTTTGTAAAATGAGCATTGCGCACTTGAATTGTTGGATGTAACAGACATTCTTCAGTAGTTATAAGCGTACCTTTACCGTTAACTTCAAGTGCACCACCTTCTAAAACCACAGGTTTGCCTTTATATTGCACTTGGGTTAATGGCACGTTTAAAGTTTTTGCTACAACTTCTGGAGTATTTTTATCGAGTTGGTAATTTTTATATTTAGCCCAAGCGTTGAAATTGAAATTTAGGGCTTCCCTCCTGCTTCCGTTTTTAACGATTATAGGTCCAGAGTCGCGCATCCAACTACGGTTGGTTTTGTGAATAATAAAACGAACGTTTTGAATATTTACAGTAGCCGTTTCAAGCATATTACTCACTTTGGCTTGCTGTTTTGAATTGGCAACGATTAAAAATACAGTTTCGTAGGTTGCAATTTTTTTTATGAATTCGACAAATGCCCATTGAATAGCCTGAAATTTCCCTGGCCAATCTTTACCGTTATGCGGGAAACATAATAAAATACCTTCTTGTTTTTCCCATTCTGCCGGAAATCGTCTCATCATTAATCGATTGCGCGTTTGGTTAAATCATGAAAAGCATCAATACGTCGGTCTCTGAAAAATGGCCAATTCTGACGTACATTTTCTTGTAAATCTAAATCTACTTCAGCCATTATGATTTCTTCTTTATCATGAGAAGCTTGTGCTAAAATTTCACCTTGAGGACCTGCAATAAATGAAGCTCCCCAGAATTCAATACCAGCCGTATTAGGAACATATTTTTCTAAACCAATGCGGTTTGCTGCAGCCACATAAATACCATTAGCTACAGCATGACCTTTCATAACATTCATCCATGCGCCATATTGATTTTTACCGTATTCAGCTTTTTCAGCTGGATGCCAGCCAATTGCCGTAGGGTAAAATAACACTTCAGATCCTTTTAAAGCAGTAAGTCTTGCAGCTTCAGGATACCACTGGTCCCAACAGATTAAAGTACCTATGTTTCCTTTTTTAGTGACGTTGTTTTTAAATCCTAAATCACCAGGCGTGAAATAGAATTTTTCGTAAAAATGCGGATCGTCTGGAATATGCATTTTTCTATACAAACCTGCTTCAGTTCCGTCGGTATCGATGATGTAGGCGCTATTATGATAAATACCAGCCATACGTTTTTCAAAGAATGGTACGATAATAACAACTCCAAGTTCTTTAGCTAAGGCACTAAACGCTTTAAATGAAGTACTGTATAAAGGTTCTGCTATTGAAAAATTTTCAACATCTTCGGTTTGGCAGAAATAATGACTGCTATAAAGCTCTGGTAAGCAAATAACTTCTGCGCCTTTTTGGGCAGCTTCACGTACCCAATGCAAACACTTTTTTAGGTTGTTTGCCGCAATATCATTAAGATTGAGCTGAATTACAGCGATATTATATTTTCTCATTGTTTTATTAAAAAATGCGCGATAAAAGTACTAAATAAATTGAAACGCAAACGTTTCGGAAATAAAATAGTTTTTAATAGTTGTAGGCTTTTTGAATTAAAAAAAAGAGGATTACTCTAGCGAATAATCCTTTGTATAATATTTTATAAAATCGATTTATTTCCAAGTGACAATCTCTTCAAAAGCTCTTCTAGATTTCGGGAATTCTGGATCTGCTTTTCTGTAACCAAAAGCAACCATAAATGACAATCCGTATTTATCAGTATCTATTCCAAATTTTTCTCTAAGCAAAGCTTCCGCTTGTTCTTGATGAAATCCTTCAATCGGGCAAGAATCAATACCTGCCAAGGCTGCTGAAGTCATCATATTACCTAAGGCAATGTAAGTTTGTTTAGAAGACCAGTCGAATAATTTTTTGTCTGTATCTAAATCGAAATCGCGCTCTTGAAACTCTCTATAAAATTTAGAGTACATTTCAATAACATCTTCAGGAAATTGTTTTACGTCTTTCATCATGTGCATAATGTAATCGGCATCGTGTTTTACCATTGGCGCTTTCATACTTAAACCTAACACAAAATGACTTGCTGTATCGAGTTTCAAAGGTGCGCCCCAAGCTACTGGTTTTAATAATTCGCGTAGTTCTTGATCTTGAACAATTACAAAATGCCAAGGTTCAAAACCAAAAGAACTTGGTGAAAGATTTGCTGTTTTTAGGATGAAATTAATATCGTCTTGCGTTAATTTTTTAGTCGCATCAAACTCTTTAGTTGCATGTCTAAAATTAAATGCTTCAATAATGTCCTCTCTTGAGATGGTTTCGGTATTCATATTTTAATTTTTTATTATTATTAATTCTACTATCAAAAGTATAGTGCAAAAGTAAATGTAGTTTATGAATCTCGCAATAACGGTCAAATATGATAGTATGTAATTTTGATAAAATTTTATTGTATTATATTGATTATCAGTATAATAAAAAATGTTTAATATACTATAAAAAGTATAGTTGTATAATAAATGATAGTGTTGTAACTTTGCATGGTATTATAAAATGAATTATGGAAATTGAACATAAAAAGCGATTAATAAAGTATAACGACAAAATGTTTTCGTGCACTACGAGTATTGCCATGGAACTCATTGGTGGAAAATGGAAAAGTGTTATTCTTATATACCTCGTTGACGGCAAAAAAAGATATAATGAATTGTATAAATTAATTTCAACCATTACCGAACGTACTTTAAGTTTACAACTTAAGCAATTGGAAAGTGATGGATTAATTACAAGGAAGGTTTACACCAAAAAACCACCTTTAAAAGTAGAATATGCCTTAACGCCTTTTGGTGAAAGTTTGGCGCCTGTATTGATGGCAATTGCTAATTGGGGGAAAATTGTTGCTGAAGAAAAAGGTGAAATTATAGAATAGATAGTTTAACTTTTTAATCGCAATTCGATATCTGATCATATTGTTCTTGATATACAAGCATTGCCTTTACTTATTTAAAAAAGACATGCTTAAAAATAAACATGTCTCATTTATATAATTTTTTACGTATTCAGAATGAAGGTTCTCCTTCTTGACCCAATACAATATCTCTTTTGGCTTCAAATAAGCCTTCTTTTTTGTTCAGTTTAAGAATTCGGTTAGGATTTGTTTCCTCAACTTTGGTTCTACATTTTCCAGTTAATAAAGGATCGTCATCAAATAGAAAGGTTTCAATTTTATATTCAGGTTTATTAGGCTCTTTAACAATAGGTAATATTTGTTTTAGCTCGTTACTGTACATATAATTCCCTGGAATAAAGGTGTAAAAGGTGTATTTGCCATCAGCATCCGTTTTTACCCAGCCTCTGTGGTGTACGTAGCGTTTTTTATTTTGTCTTTTTAATTCGAAATTTCCATTTTCATCGGTATGATGAATGAATAAAAGCACATTTTTTGCAGGTGTTACGCCATCACTTTCGTAAATCGTACCTGTAATTTTTAACTTCTGAGATTTAGCTTCAAAATCTGGAATGGTATCTACATTGTTCAGCTTTTTTTCTGAATAATCGTAAATCGGACTTCGCTTTTTGAAATTCTCTGGAAGGTTAGCGGTTTCTTGCGCTTGTAGTAGGCTAAAAGCGGCAAAAGTAAGTAGTGTTATTAATTTTTTCATTTGGGGAAATTTTTAATCTCCTCAAAACTAAATGACTACAAGTGGTTTTAAACAAAAAACTCGATTGAACTATAAAATTTTACGATGAATAGATGAAACGCATGCATTTTTAACACTGAAAAAGCTTTTATGGGTTTATGGCTTCTACACGTCCGGAATAAGCAATAGGAAATCTGGATGAACTCTGTATACGCAAATCACTTTTTAAATTTGGGAATATTAGAATGATTACATTAAACTGTTCTGTTTTACTTTTAGCATCGAATTTAATTACGTAACGATTACGCTTTCCTTTTGAGACTTCGTAGTTTTCAATTAAACCTTGCAACTCAATAGCACCAGAATCTCCATAAGCGGCACCCATTTGGCGCTCTCCAAAATAAGGTAAATACGATGTAACACTGTCATTTTTAATAGTTAAATGATTGGGGTTTCCTATTAAACTAATGGCATTTGGGGAGCTACCACGTTGCATCAATCCCGAGTTTAAAACCTGTTGCATGGCATAGGTAACTTGCGGATTTGCCCAATCGGACTCTATAGTGAAGTGTTTACTTTCAATTAAAGTTTCTAAGGCGTTTATTTCTGCATCTGTGAATTTAGATTTCGATGACTTACATGAAAATGTTAAAACAAGAAAAGCACAAATAACCAACCAATAATTTTTCATAGCTCAAGGAATAAGGATTCCTTCTAAAATTATAAAAATTTAAGATAATTATTACTTAAAAACCTGTTAAAATACAACGTGTTAGCCTTTTAAATGAAATTTACTATAATAAGATTTAGGAGTATCTAATTTTTCGTGACTTATTTGTAATTAATTAAACAGCTGCTGCAAACATTTATGAATGTAACAAAGAAATAATAGTGTTTTAAATAATTGTTAGGTTTAGGAAAAAAGCTAAAATCAATGGGTTTAGATATGTGAATCTATACAAATTCTTAAAAGACTAAGAATGTTGTGGATTTTTAACTTTTAAAGCAGCTACAATTAAAAATATAAGAAACCCTAAAGTAATATAAGTTATATAACTATAAGACCCAAAAGTAGTAAAACAATAGCTAAACAAACTAGGTGCAATAGCACTAGCTATAACAATAAAACTCATTACTTTACCTGTGATGGAACCTAAATATTTTCTTCCATAATATCGAGGCCATGTTACCGCATTTACAACAGCAAACAAACCACTAAGTAAACCTAATCCTATTATTAAAAGGTAAATCCCAATAGTATGCGACAAAAACAACAACCCAAATGAGGCCAAAACCCCACTAATAATCATAATGTAAATGTATATTTTGTGTTGAATATAATCGCTTAAAATATTACATAATGTAGATACTGCAATCGCTATAATAGATATGGGTAAAAACACTGCGATAGCTTGCGATTTGGTGTAATCCTGACTAGCAAAAATAGAAACCACATGAAATGTAAAACCTGTTATAAAAAAACTATTAAATGCTAAAATAAATCCTATCATCCAAAAAGCTCGGGTTTGTTTTGCTTCTTGTAGAGTAAAACTTGTTTCTTCTTTTTTAACCTCAAAGATTTTGATTTTATCATCAAAACCATCAGGCTTCAAATTAAAATCTTCTGGCTTATTTCTATAAAACTGCAGGATACAAAAACTAAAAATAAACAAACAAATGGCTATAATTTGCCAGCTAATTTCCCACCCATGATTGTCTATAAGTTTATTTATAAAAATTGGTGAACTAGAAAACCCTAGCGATACACCTATACTGCTTATGGAGTTTACTTTACCTCTATTTTTATCAAACCAAATCATTATCATATTACGTGATGACATGGTTAGCACACCTTGACCACAGAACCTAATGAAAAAAAATAATATGGAGATAAGTGCAAAGGGCACTACCCAAGAATCCATTTGTAAAAATTGTTTTATATTATTGCTAATAGTAACTGCAATTGAAAATAAAAGTAACGATATCCCTAAAAAAATGGCAGCGAAAAAGGCAACAAATCTGGCGCCGTATCTATCAAATAATACCCCTGCTCTGGTTACGAAAAAAGCACTTAATAACGTGCCAATCATATACGCATTGCTAAATTGATTTCTTGTTAAACCTAGTGCATCTTTAACAGGATCTGTAAAAACCGACACTCCAACGGTTTGACCTGGTATACTTGCTAAAACGCCTATACTTCCAACAACCAGCACAACATAACCATAGAAAAAAGGAAATTTATTTGGATTAATAAACGAATACTGGTTATGTTTTGACATGAATTAAATTAACTATAAGAGGTCTTAATTAAGAATGTTACCAATAGCCTTAAACCAGTCATCAATGTTGGTTTCATTAGTATTAAGCGCTACACTACCATTACCATAAGAACCATAGATTTTGGTATTGGTTCTGGAGAAAAATCCAACCACGGGGACTAAAGAGGCGCTGGCTAAATGCATTACGCCGTTATCGGCAGAAATAAAAATACTGGTATTTCTAATAATGGCACCCATTTCGCGAATATCCTGACTGTAAAAATGTGGCGCTTTAAAATTTATCTTCGAAATGTTTTCTATTGGTAACATTTCTATGATGTTATAATTCGGATATTCTTTTAATAATCGAGAATATACATTCTCCCACCATGCTTCAGAATAACATTTGTTTCCCGTTGCATTGGTGTAAATACAGATGGTTTTCTTACCGTTATTCTTAATAATATCGTTTAATATGGTATTTCCTTTAGTAATTTCTTCATCGCTCAATTTTATATCTAATACTGGCATTTCAGCCTCTGGTTTATCCAAACCTAGTTTGGTTAAATAAAATCTTAAGTTGTAAACGGGATATTTAGAAATATGCTCGTGGTCTAAATAGGTTTCTTTAATGCTTTCATCAATATCGCCAAAAACTTTAATTTTTGCCTTAGCTAGTTGGGTTAGTAATTTCCCCGAAGACGAATTCCTATCGGCATTAATAACCAAATCGTAAGATTGCTTTTTAATAGATAACCAGCTTTTGGCATATTTAAACACATTATCAAAAGGCTTTCGAGGTAATTTTATGATGTTATTGATTTGCGTGTAGTTTTCAAACACCGGATGCGCAACTCCTCCTTTTACAAATAAATCGATAGTACAGCCTTCAAAAGTGTTAATCACTTCTTGAACCAATGGTGTTAATAACAACTGATTGCCTAAACGATGATTAGGCCTAATGATAAGTACCGATTTAATTTCTGAAACAGCTATATCACCCTTTTTTGGCTCAGAATAAGAACTTCCAATGTTTTTGGTAATGCTTCGCATAATGCTTCGCCTTACTTTATTTACGCGGGTTTTAAATTTCATTAAGCAGCTGTTTAAATTTTAATCGGTGCAAAATTACAAAATAAGATAGCATAATTAAACTATGATTTACTTGGTTTTCCTTTATACACGGCATTAAGCACTAAACCTGAAATTATTAAGGCAATAGCTAAAAGACTGTATAGAGTGTACACTTCGCTAAACAGCATCACGCCTAATAAAAGCGTAAAAATCACTTCTAGATATTTTAATGGTGCTACTTGGTTGGTTGCTGCAATTTGAAAAGCCTTCGTCATGTAAACCTGTCCGAAATACCCAAAAAGACCTAAACCAATGAGCATCAACCATTCAATACCCACCGGGTTTACCCAATTGTTTATTGAAAATGCGAGACCTACAATAGTGGATATCACCATGAAATAATTCACTACCACAACTGGATGATCGCCTTTCCCTATTTTACTAATTACAATGTAAACTAAGCCACTAAAAATAGCCGACACAATGATTAAAAGTAATCCGTAGCTATCCAATTCGGTATCAAAACCTTTTAAAATTAAAACCCCTGCAAATGCCATAAAAAAGAATATCCATTGCATCGGTTTTATCCGTTCCCTTAAAAAGTAAATCGCAAATACGGCCGCAAAAATTGGCGCCATATAACGTAAAGAAACGGCGGTACCTATAGGTAAATATTTGGTAGACATAAAAAACAGACTCATAGAAATAACACCAACAATACCTCTTAAAAACAAGAGTTTACGGTTATTACCAAGAATAGGAATCTTGTTTCTTATTAAAAAACCAAAGGTAAAAAACAATGAACTTACCGATCTAAAAAATACAATTTGGAAGGCGCCAATATCGGTTAAATGTTTCACAATGGCATTCATACAAGCAAAGGCCAAGGTGCTAATTATCATAAATTTTATAGCTTGTTTAACGTCCAATATATCGTGGTTTGAATTTGCGTTTCGTATTAATAAAATAAACGCCAGTTAGTAAAATAACAGCTGCAATTATCGATTGCATTGTAATGACTTCGTTAAGTATCCACCAACCTAAAATTAAAGCTATAATAGGGTTTACATAGGTTGAGGTGGCTACTTTATCTGGAGATACTTCTTTTAGCAAATAATTAAAAGCTGTAAAGGCTATAATACTTCCAAATAAAATAAGCCCAAACATAGACCACTGCACATCGGCTTGCCAATCTTGAGGCATAGACCAAGGCTCATTCAGCACCAAACTGGTTAATCCCAATAAAATGCCTCCAGTAAGCATCTGGTAGCCTGTGTTTACAAAATGGTTTTTAGGTAATTCGGCGTTGCCAACAAAAATACTAGCATAAGCCCAACAAAGCATACAGGCAAAAATTAAAACCATGCCTAATATTTGCCCGTCTTTAGTAATCAATTCTTTTTGGCTTACCAGTAAAAAAATACCAATAAAACCCAGAACCACACCAATGTACGACATCAGTTGTATGCGTTTCCCTTGTAAAACTCGCATCATAATAAGCACCACAAGAGGTTGTGCTGATATTTCTAAAGCCGCAAAACCACTATCAATATATTTTAATGCTAAAACAGCAAGCCCGTTACCTAAAGTTAAAAACAGCAATCCAGCAATGGTGGCATTCATCAATTGTTTTTTAGAAATAGAGAGACTAATGCCCAAAACCTTGGCAATAATAAAAATGATGATGCTGGCGGTAAGAAACCGTATAGACGCTAAAAAGAATGGTGGTAATTGCGAAACCGCAATTTTATTAAGTAAGTAAGTAGAACCCCAAATAACATAAATAGCAAAAAAGGCTAAAATGATAAGAATCGTTTTTCGCGATGCACTCATACTGGCCTTTCTTGTTAAAAGTTATTAAGTATTTAAAAAGTAATTAGATTTTCTTAACCCTAACGGCATTCATGCCCTTTTGTCCACGCTCTAATTCGTAAGTTACCTTATCGTTTTCCTCAATAGGCTCAAGCGTACCGCTTACATGCACAAAATATTTCTCTTGGTTAATGCTGTCTATAATAAAACCAAAACCTTTAGAGTGGTCAAAGAAAGATACTTTACCCTCTTTTGCAGCTGGTTCCTCCTCTTCTCTATCCTCTTTTTTAGGAATTCCAAGTTCTATACTTTCAGCTTCAACTTTTTCTCGCAATGCAGGATCTGGTGGCGTATCGGTTAAATTTCCATTAAAATCAACATAAGCAAACTGGATACCCTGTGGGTTTTCCTTAGCTTCAGCTCTTCTAGCTTCTTTCTTTTTTTGCTTTTCCTCTCTCTTCTTTAAACGTTTTTTCTCTTTTTCAATTTTGTTAAATGTAACTTGCGATTTTGCCATAGTTTAATACTCCTACTCGGTTTTAAAATTTATAAGTTGTAAAGATACGCTTAAAATTCCTGATGCTATAATATTCAGCCCATTAATAGTTTATTCACTTAATAATCAGTTATACCGTATCGTTAAGTGTTTTTTAGGTCGCCTGTCTGCCGGCAGGCAGGTTACCACAAGGGTCGGGCTTTCACTACTCGCTTCCTCCTGTGTCGGCGAGCTCAAACAAGCCGTTCAATCCCTAACGCGGTTCAATGGCAACGACCTCATTTACATAAAATTCAAATCGTTTTAAAACATTTCAAAAACATATCATTTTGTTTATCTTGCATGAGTTCGTCACAATTATTTCAAATGCTACACCATGAAAAAACTAGTCGTAATTTTAGCTATCTTGCTCCCCTTTTTTGTTTCTGCTCAAAATGCCAATTATCAAATAAGCTCCTATTTAAGTGAAGGCATTAAAGCCCCAAACACGTATCATATAGGCGATGCTTGGTTAAATTTTTTAGTTGAAGCAGACAACAATTTTAATCAAAACATTACACAAGCTACTTTTAGAGCCAACTCCACTTTAGATTGGCATAAACACGCTACAACACAAATTATTATAGTGGTTGAAGGCGTAGGTTACTATCAAGAAAAGGGTAAAGAACCCATTATCATAAAAAAAGGCGATGTGGTGAACTGTAAGAAAGATACCGAACATTGGCATACAGCTTCAGCCAAAAGTTCTGTTTCCTATATCGCAATTTATGGTAATCAACCAACCATATGGACCGAGAAACTTACTCAAAACTATTACGACAGTGTTGCCCTGAAATTGGAGGGTGAATGAAAATAAAATTCAGAAAACCTTAATCTTCCGGAGGATAACCATGAATTTGTTCAAAAACTTCATCGAAGTTTGAACGCAAATACGAGTTGAGTTTCTTGCGGTAATCGCCTTTTAGCCATTCCACAAAGTTAAATGTACTTTTACTAATACACTTGGTATAACGCTGGATTCTAAAGTCGATATCGTCGCCCAATTGTTTCGCTAAGGCAATAGCATCGTAAACATCTTCGCTGTTTTCAATACATATTTTACCGTGTTGCTCAATAGAACGTTCCAACACTACTTTTGATGATTCACCGGCTCTAATAGAATCGACATACACTTTCTGAATATCAAAATGTACGTCTTCAGATTTTGCGAACTGTGCACGCAACTCATCGGGCATTTCATATCTAAAATTGCTTTCTAACTCTTCATCACTTAAAATAGCATCTAAGTAATAGTTAGGCGATTTAAAGATGCGTTGCCAATCCAGATTATCGCCCCAAGGGCCAAACCTATGGAAATTGTTTCCTAAATCGACAACCGTAAACGATTTTTTATCTTTTAAAATACGCGACCCACGACCAATCATTTGGTAATACAGGGTTAACGATTTGGTTGCTCGGTTTAAAATGATACTTTCAACAGTTGGTTCATCAAAACCAGTGGTTAAAATACTAACCGATGTTAAAATGGCATCTGGGGTTTTCTTAAACCATTTTAGTATCATGGCGCGCTCTTTTTTAGTATTGGTATTATCTAAATGCGCTACAGGATAACCTGCTCTTCTAAAGGTATCGTAAACATGTAAAGAGGTGTTGATTCCGTTATTAAATATTAATGTTTTTTTACCTTTCGAACGTTCTTCGTATGCTTGTAATAACTTGGATAGCATGTCGTTATCGGTATACAAGTCTTCCGATGATTTAACGGTGTAATCACCATTGGCTCCAACAACTAAAGAAGTTAATCCCACGTTATAAGTGTACATTTCGGCGCGTGCTAAAAAGCCATTTTCAATCAATGATTCTATGCTTTCACCAACAATTAACTCATCGTAATTATCGGTCATGGGCAATTCAATACTCGAACTTAAAGGTGTTGCAGTAACTCCTAAAATAAACGACTGACTAAAAAACTTAAAGAGTTTGGTAAACGAGTTGTAGTGTGCCTCATCAATAATAACTAAACCAATATCAGAAATATCAAGCTTATCATCATTCAATCGGTTGTTTAACGTTTCAACCATAGCCACAAAACAACTGTAATCTGCTTGGTCGCTTAAATCGGCTTTACTATCTACAACCTTGTTATGTACACCAAATTCTGTGAGCATGTTTGAGGTTTGCTTACACAATTCTATACGATGTGTCATCACCAATACTTTCTTTTGATGATGCTTTAAATATTGTCTAACGATTTCTGAGAAAATTACCGTTTTACCACCACCTGTTGGTAATTGATACAGTAAGTGATAATCTTCTGGTGATTCTTCAAAAGCAGTAAAAATTTTATCAATGGCACCTTTTTGGTAGCTGTATAAACTTTTGCCTTCTGCTCTTTCTTCTAATTCTAATTCTGCTTTCGTTATCGACATACTTAATTTTTTGCAACGTGCAAAAATAACACCTTTTAAGCGTTTATTGAGCATGTTTAACGGGAAATTATCAAACTAATGTTAACAGTTATTGATTTTTTGTATTCAATTTTTTAAAAGTTTTTTTAATATAATTGGGCTAAACTATTGACGTACAATTCGTTTTAGATTTATCTTGTAGAACTCATAAAAATCTTTAGGCTTTAAAAAAGGAATTAATACATTTGTTTAAATTAAATCGATAGGCATGCAAAATCAAGACAAATCTCAAGAAAATAGCTATGTAGCTAATGAAAGCAGATACGATACTATGACGTACAAACGTACTGGAAAAAGTGGTGTACTTTTACCTGCTATTTCGCTTGGTTTATGGCATAACTTTGGTTTTGTGGATGATATTGAAAATGGAAGAGACATTTTAAGAACCGCTTTCGATTTAGGTATCACGCATATTGATTTAGCCAATAACTACGGTCCGCCTCCAGGATCTGCCGAAACCAATTTTGGAACTATTTTAAAGCAAGATTTTAAAGCATATCGCGATGAATTGTTTATAGCCACAAAAGCTGGTTATGGTATGTGGCCTGGGCCTTATGGCGATTTCGGGTCTAGAAAATATTTAATTTCGAGTTTAGACCAAAGTTTAAAACGCATGGGATTAGATTATGTTGATGTGTTCTATCATCACCGTTACGATCCTGATACACCACTAGAGGAATCTATGGGTGCGCTTGCTGATATTGTGCGACAAGGAAAAGCGTTGTACGCTGGTATTTCTAATTATGGACCTGATGAAACCCAACGAGCTGCAAAGCTTTTAAAGGACATGAATGTGCCGTTTATTTTAAATCAAGCCAGATACTCCATGTTTGACCGTTGGGTTGAAGACGGACTTCTAGATACGTTAAACACGCATGGTGTTGGTTGCATTGCGTATTCGCCTTTAGCACAAGGGATGCTTACCGATAAGTACTTAAACGGGATACCTAAAAACTCCCGTGCGGGTAATGAGTCTGTATTTTTGAATGCCGATATTGTTCAATCTAACATTAGTAAAATTCAAAGTCTGAATGAAATCGCTCAAAAACGCGGACAAAAATTATCACAAATGGCAATTGCTTGGATTTTAAGACAACCTGAAGTTGCTTCGGTATTAGTGGGCGCAAGTTCTTCAAAACAATTGAAAGAAAATGTAAAATCTTTAGATTGTTTAGATTTTTCTCAAGACGAATTGCAAAAGATTGAAGAGATCGTTACATAGTAACTATTATTCCTTTATAATTCGAATAGTCACTTTAACGCCTGCAGAAAGCGGCCATATTTTACCTGTGATAAGGTTTCTCTTATCATCGATAATTTTATACTCAGCCGTATTAGGAATCGAAAAGCCTTCATTAATGGCTAAAAACTGAATTTTATTAACGCCTTTGTTTAATTTAAGCTTAAAACCTTGAAAACCTGAAGTAAGTAACACTCTAGGTTTGTAAAAATCGCCATCAATTAAAATACCTATAACATCAGCATCTTCGGCACCCCAATCTCGGTAATAGATTTCAATAAAATCAGAATCTGTTCTGTAATCTCCCCAATTCGCATCTTCGTTTAAGCCTGCATAAAGTCCGTGACCTTCGGGTTTTACTTCATTTTCAATCTTTTTAAGATTTTTAGAGTATAATTCCCCAGGATTACCAAATTCTTCTTTCGGAAACATTGAAAATTCCTTTTTAGGCATGTCGAGTGTTGGAGATACTTTTGGATTGTTCATCCCTAAAGTCGTATTGTTTTCTATAGGTTTTGATGGTGTTAATGGACTCGCATCTGTAGAATCTTTTTCAGCTTCTATAGCAGGTATGGCAATAGATTTTTTTCTAGAATCTATTTGAGCCTGCACAGCTATTGAAAAAAATAGCATAACTAAACATAACACATAAGGTTTCATCAATGGTAAAATATTTAATCTGTTGTTCATGCCGCTTCAAAGATATTATTAATCTTTTACGAATCAATTGATACACTCATTTTTCTAAATCGGTAAAAGCAAAAACTATTCCTAAATGACTTTAGATGCAAAAATATTAAATTACTTGTGCCCTACTTCCTCGTAAAAACGTTAAATCTTGTTAATATATTACTTTGTTATACATAGTACTGTAACAAAATAATATTATGCTCGTCTACTTGGTATAATCAATAAAATAATTATTCATCAATTAAAAATCAAAAATCATGAGAACTTTAAACAACAATCAAATTACAGGAACATTACAAGGATCAAAAAGCCACGAATGGAACACAAAAAGACGTTACAGATAAGTAACGTCTTTTTAAACCAAAGACTTTCATCAGTATGTGCTGAACCTGTTTCAGTATTAATTATAAAAATCAATCCAATGAAAACTTTAGTAAAAATATCTAGAAGATTAGATGCCTTGACTCAGCAAGACTTAATGTGTGGTAAAAAGATTGAAGACTTTCAGTCGTATTATTCGGGCATCTGGAAAGGTACCAAGCGGTATGCACATTAACTAAGGAGCTCATAATTACGGTATTATTATTGTGATTCATTTTCACATTAACATTTAATTCTATAATCATGAGACACTCAAAATTAGTACCTGAAGTAAATGCGGGGTCTATGGCAGACATCGCATTTTTATTGCTTATTTTCTTTTTAGTTACTGCTACAATCTCTTCAGATGAAGGTATTAACAGACTTTTGCCTAGAGAATGTCCTCCGGGAATGGATTGTTCATCAGACATTAACGAGCGTAATATTTTACGAATTCTAGTTAATAATAGCGATGATATTATGATTGAAAATCAGATAGTTTCTATTGAAAACCTGAAAGACCTCACCAAGATTTTTTTAGATAATAATGGCGATGGTAGCTGTAACTATTGCCAAGGCTTAAAAAACAGTACCCTTTCAGATAATCCTAAAACAGCTGTGGTTTCGTTGCAAAACGGACAACGAACAACTTATAAAACTTATGTTGCTGTACAGAATGAATTAACAAAAGCCTACTACGAATTACGGAAAGATTACAGCATGAAGGTATTTAGAAAGCCTGCAGATAAACTAACTAAGACGGAACTACAACAAGTAAAAGAGGCTTATCCTTTTATTTTGTCGGAAGCTGAAACGAAGTAAGTACAGTTGCTTTAGGAATGCCATATTCAATACAAACCCGTTTTTTGCCCCATTGTTTGGCAGCTTTCACGTCTACGCCCATATATATATCAATGCGTTTTTGCCATTTTGAATGCATTTTATCTTTAACTAAATATATTCCATCAAGACCATCAATCTTGATTGGGGTATTGTGTTTTAAACCCATTTTAAGTAAGTCTCTAGAAACAGCAATGTATTTTAATCCAGGTTTTAAACTATCTCCAAATGCGGTGATATTTGGATTTGAATTGGTTTGATAAGCTAAAGAGTTGTATGCGGTTGCGGTAACATGAATGGCATCCCAAATGTATTCATCATCAGCAGAAGTTTCAGATTTTTTACAACTGAAACACATTAAAACACAAAGAAATACAAGAATTCTCATGGCTTATCAGTATCGTTTTATTAAAGATAGGTAATTAAATTTAAAAAGCTAAAAGAGCCTTCAATTCGGCTTCAAATCTGTTTTTCGGTAAATATTGATCTTCAAGCTGTTTTGCAAAAGGAATAGGGGTTTCAATGCTAGCCACACGTTTTACAGGGGCATCCAAATACTCAAAGCAATTTTCCATAATACCTGCTGAAATATCACTTGCAATGCCTCCAAAAAGAGAGTCTTCTTGAAGCATTATGGCACGTCCTGTTTTCTTCACAGAATCATAAATGGTTTGCGTATCTAAAGGCTGAAGCGTTCTTAAATCGATAAGGTCTGCTGAAATTTCTGGATTGTTACTTAAAGTTTCTAAAGCCCAATGAATCGCTCCACCATAAGAAATAATGGTTACATCTTGCCCCGTTTTTATAACAGAAGCTTTACCAAAAGGCAATGTGTAGTAGTCGACAGGAACTTCTTGACGAATGCTTCTATACAAGCCTTTGTGCTCGAAAAATAATATAGGGTTAGGGTCATTAATTGCAGTATTTAGCAAGCCTTTGGCATCATATGGAAAGGCAGGATATACTACTTTTAAACCTGGTGTTTTAGTAAACCAAGCTTCGTTAGTTTGTGAATGAAACGGACCTGCAGCAACACCGCCACCGCAAGGCATTCTTATAACAACATCAGCTTCTTGTTGCCAGCGATAAAAAGCTTTTGCCAAATAGTTGACTATCGGATTGAAACCAGAACTTACAAAATCTGCAAATTGCATTTCAACAATGCTTTTAATCCCAGCTATGGATAATCCCATCGCAGTCTCAACAATTGCCGATTCGCAAATGGGTGTATTTCTCACTCTATCCTTTCCAAAAAGATTTATAAAGCCTTCGGTAATTTTAAATGCACCTCCATATTCTGCAATATCTTGACCCATAATGACTAGGTCTTCATGACGTTCCATGTTCTGTTTTAAACTATCGGAAATGGCATCAATAAAGCGTATTTCTTTTAACTCTGAATTTTCATTATCTACTTGGTAATCAAAAGGTTTATAAACATCATTTAATTCATTGGTTTCATCAGGAATAATAGCTTCTTCATTAAACGCAACATCCAAATGTTCATTTATTTCATGTACAATAGTTTCCTTTATTTTTACTTCCTCAGTTTCGCTTAAAATCTTTTGTTCTTTTAAAAACGCTTGAAAATTTAAGATGGGGTCTTTTGCTGCCCAAGTATCCATAAGCTCCTGTGGCACATATTTGGTACCACTCGCCTCTTCGTGTCCGCGCATTCTAAACGTTTTAAATTCTATTAAAACAGGTCTTGGATTTTGTCTTACAGAAGCGGTTATTTCACACATTTTAGTATAGACTTCAACAATATTGTTGCCGTCTATAATATGTGATTCCATGCCGTAGCCTAAACCTCTATCCGCAATATCTTTACAATTATACTGTTCGTTTGTGGGTGTTGATAATCCATAACCGTTATTTTCAACACAAAATAAAACGGGCAATTGCCATACCGAAGCCACATTTAAAGCTTCATGGAAATCGCCTTCGCTGGTGGCGCCTTCACCCGTAAAAACAGTTGTAACCTGATTTTTGTTTTTTAATTTTGAGGCTAATGCTATCCCATCGGCAACACCTAACTGCGGACCCAAATGCGAAATCATACCCACAATTTTGTATTGCTGAGTCCCAAAATGAAAAGAGCGATCTCTCCCCTTTGTGAACCCTGAAGCTTTTCCTTGCCATTGGGCAAATAATCGGTATAATGGAATGCCTCTGGTTGTAAAAACACCTAAATTTCGATGCATTGGTAAAATATATTCATCTTCTTGCATCGCCATAGTTATACCTACAGCTATGGCTTCCTGCCCTATACCTGAAAACCACTTACTTATTTTACCTTGCCTTAACAGAATCAACATTTTTTCTTCTATCAATCTGGGTTTCAGCATATTTTTATATAATGCTAAAAGCAAATGGGCATCAAGTTTTCCTTCTTTGTAATTGATTTGCGATGTAGATTTTATCACTTTCATAAAAAAATGCTTAATTCACTATCAAATATACCATAATTCAACATTAATAATTCAAAAAATTGCACATTACTCAGTATATATAACTTTGAATGTTTTTGTACATTTGTGTATATCACATTTTAAAATCACATTTTATGAATATCATCCCAAGTGTTAATTTAAAAGATTTTTTGTCTAACGACCCCGTTAGAAAACAAAACTTTGTGGACGCCATTGGTAAAGCCTATGAAGAAATTGGCTTTGTTGCGCTAAAAGGTCATTTTTTAGACGAAGCTTTAGTAGAAAATCTTTATAAAGAGGTTAAAAACTTTTTTAGTTTACCAACAGAAACCAAACAGAAATACGAAATTCCTGGAATTGGAGGACAGCGCGGGTATGTGTCTTTTGGAAAAGAAAGTGCAAAAGGCAAGAAAGAAGGCGATTTAAAAGAGTTTTGGCATTTTGGACAGTATGTTGAAAATAACGATAAGTTAAAAGAGGAATACCCAGATAACGTTTATGTTAAGGAACTGCCAGAATTCAATAAAGTTGGTAAGGAAACCTATAAAATGCTTGAAAAAACAGCAAAATTTGTGTTAAGAGCTTTGGCATTACACTTAGGACTTGAAGAAAATTATTTTGATGAGTATATCTATAATGGTAATTCTATTTTAAGACCAATACATTATCCACCAATTACCGAAGAACCTAAAGAAGCGGTTAGAGCTGCAGCACATGGTGATATTAACTTAATCACCCTATTAATGGGTGCTCAAGGAAGAGGGTTACAAGTGCAAAACCATAAAGGTGAATGGATTGATGCCATTGCTGAGCCTGATGAGTTGATGATTAACGTTGGCGATATGCTTTCGAGACATACCAACAATAAACTGAAATCGACTATACACCGCGTAATTAACCCACCAAAAGAGCTTTGGGGTACTTCACGTTACTCTATTCCGTTTTTTATGCACCCTATTAGTGAAATGAAACTTGATGTTTTACCTGGTTGTATTGATGAAAATAATCCTAAAGCCTTTGATGATATTACTGCTGGCGAGTTTTTAACGGAACGATTAATTGAATTAGGGCTGATAAAAAAATAGCATAAATAATCTTTAGTTAGGTATACTTTTTGTTCGCTTAAACTGAGGATAATTACTTAAAATAATGGATTTACAAGACCAGCTAAAAAACTTATTTCCGGAGCATATTCAGGAAGAACAGACTTCTGAAAACAAAGCTAGTGATATTTGGATGCAAGACGATCCCATAATATGCAAATACGAAAAGCGAAAAGGAAAACCCATTACCATTCTTGAAGGTTATACTGGAGCTACCGAAGATTTTAAAAAATTAGCCAAAGAAATTAAAACAAAGCTGAGTGTAGGTGGGAGTTTTAAAGATGATAAAATTATTATTCAAGGCGATTATCGCGATAAAATCATGCAAATGTTAAAAGACAAGGGTTTTAATGTTAAGCGTGTTGGAGGATAAATTATGAAAAATAAACCTTTGCATATCACCAATGGTAGTAGTTTAACTAACTTCCTTAACGAATTAAATGTTGAAGGTGAAAAATTAACATGGCAAGAAATGTTATGTGAAGGACCGACGACAAGAAAAGTGGTTTCAGAATTATTTATAAATGAACGCATCAAATTTTTTAGTGAGTTTTATGATATTGATTTAGACCTTGATCAAATAAACGCTGAAATAGATAAACTAAATAACCCTGAAAACTACTCAGAAATTATTCTTTGGTTTGAGTATGATTTGTTTTGCCATTTAAATATGGTTGCTGTAATTAGTTTACTTCAGCAAAGAAAAATAGACTTACCTATTTACTTAGTTTGTAGCGGTCGTATTGAAGGGAGTAAGAGTCTAAAAGGACTTCCAGAACTAACTCCAGAGCAGCTTATGGACCATTATAATAATAAAGTTCTTCTCAACAAGGAAGATATCGAAATGGCGACTACCGTTTGGGGTATTTACTGTGGTATCGATCATAATTTATTAAAACCATTTATTGTAAAAAGTTCGTCCTTCAAATATCTAAGTAATTGTTTAAAAGCGCATTTAAAGCGTTTTCCAGATTCTATAACTGGGTTGAATATTCTCGAAACCAATATTCTTAAAATTATTAATGAACAAAATATCACATCTAAAAATCATCTATTAGGTTATGCCTTAAATTATCAAGGGTACTATGGTTATGGTGATATACAATTTGAAAGAATTATTGAATATTTAAGCATCTTTTATACCGTTTCTGAACATAAAATAGAATTGAATCGAAAAGGTCACGAAGCCTTACTAGGGCAGAAAAATTTCGCTGCTAATATTAATGATCGCATGATTTTTGGTGGCGTTGAAAAAAATAGTTTTCAGTTTAATATCGCTGAAAATAAACTTGTAAAATCTATATTAAATGCCAATTAAAGAGTCTGAGCTCATTTTAAACCCAGATGGAAGTGTTTATCATTTAAATTTAAAACCAGAGCATGTTGCCCATACCGTCATTTTTGTTGGCGATCAAAATAGAGTAAGTAGAATATCAAAGTATTTTGACTCCATTGAATTTGAAACACAAAAGCGAGAATTCAAAACCCATACCGGATATTATAAAAAGAAGCGTATAACGGTAATTTCAACCGGCATAGGTCCTGATAATATTGATATTGTTTTAAATGAACTGGACGCACTAGTGAATATCGATTTTAAAACAAGACAAATAAAAGACAAGCTTACAAGTCTTAAAATTGTACGAGTTGGAACTTCAGGTGCATTGCAAGATGATATTCCAGTAGATTCGATTGTTTTAAGTACCCATGGACTAGACCTAAACGGGATGCTCCACGCTTATAAGATTGATGGCATTAGGTCTCCCGATATTGAAAAAGCCTTTGCAGAACAGACCAATTGGCATTCAGAAAAAGCAAGTCCAATTGTTGTAAAAGGCAGCGAGTCTCTTCAAAAAACTTTAGATAGCAACACTATATATAAAGGTTTAACAGCAACAGCTGGAGGTTTTTATGGTCCGCAAGGGCGTGTATTGCGTCTAGCCGTTCAAGATGCAGATTTGAATTCTAAAATGGATAATTTCAATTTTAATGGTACCAAAATCACTAATTTAGAAATGGAAACATCGGCAATTTATGGCTTGTCAAAATTATTAGGTCATGATGCAATCTCGTTAAACGCCATTATTGCCAATAGAGTTTTAGGAACTTTTAGTAAAGACCCAGGAGCGGCAGTCGAAAATTTAATAACATATACACTTAATAAACTTACAGAGTAAACCCAATTGATTTCATGAAGCAAGTAAATATTGGCGGCGTGCCAGAACATTTTAATTTGGCCTGGTATTTAACCTTAAAAGATGGCGAGTATAAGGAACAAGGTATCAATTTACGTTGGCAAGATTACTATGGCGGTACTGGTGCGATGTGTAAAGGTTTAAGAAATGGTGATATTGATATTGCTGTGATTTTAACCGAAGGTATTATAAAAGATATTATTGACGGAAACCCAAGCAAAATTGTGCAAACTTTTGTGCAAACGCCACTTAATTGGGGTATTCATGTGGCTAACGATTCTAAATATCAGACTATTGAAGATTTAAAAGGAACCAAAGCAGCTATTAGTCGATATGGTTCGGGCTCTCATTTAATGGCTTACATCAATGCTGAGAACAACAATTGGGATTTAGAGAAAGACCTAAATTTTGAGGTTATCAAAAACTTAGATGGTGCCGTTGAAGGTTTAACTAATGGCGTTGCCGATTATTTTTTATGGGAAAAATTTACTACCAAACCTATCGTTGATGATGGGGTTTTTAGGCGTATTGGTAACTGCCCTTCTCCATGGCCTTGTTTTGTAATTGCAGTAAGAGAAGAGTTTATAGAAAATCATCCTGAAGACTTAAAAACAATACTAAACATCATTAATAACACTACTGAAGATTTCAAAAACATACCAAGTATCGATAAAACCATTGCCAACCGTTATGAGCAAAAGTTAGACGATGTACAGGAATGGTTAAGTATTACAGAATGGTCTCAAGAATTAATTGACAAAAAAACCGTTATGAATGTGCAAAAGGAATTGTTTGCACTAAATATTATTCCAGAAATTGTTGATTACGAATCATTGATTTATAAAATTTAAATATAGAACTTTTAAAAAATCATATTTAGGGTCAAGTACATTTATACTTGTTTTAAAATGTTAATGTTTAACAAAATAAAGTGAATAGGCTATGTATTTTCCTATTTTTGAACCTCAAATAATATAACACATGAAAAAACTACTTTTTATTGCTTTTGCAATAGCCATTATCGGATGTAAAAAAGAAGATAAGTCAGGTATTGCGATAATTTCTGGTGAAATAACTAACAGACCAGTAGGTGAGCTAACTATTAATAGTGAAGACCGTTCGTTTAAAGAAACTATAGCGGTATCTCCAGTTGGAGCCTTTACAGATACACTGAGTACTGATATTAATTCGTATGTGTTATACGACGGTTCAAATCCTATTTTTTTAAATATCGAATCTGGATATAATCTACATATTACATATGATGCGAACGATTTTGATAACACGATTAAAATTACAGGTGTTGGCTCTGAAATAAACAACTATTTAGTTGCTAAAAGAAAGCAAGAAAAAGAGATGTTTAAAAATAATAAAGAAGTGTATTCTTTGGATGAAGCCCAGTATAAAGAGCGCATGCTTGCCTTTAAAAATACGCAAGAAGAATTATTAAATAATACTGAAGGTGTATCAAGTGAATTTGCTTCAAAAGAGAAAAAAAATCTATTTTATGGTTATTTAGGAAGTTTAAATAATTACGAGAGAGCCCATAAATACTTCACAAAAAAAGAGAATTTTAAAGTTTCTGAAGATTTCTTAAATGAGCTAAAAGAAGTGGATTATAATAATGCCGAAGATTTCAATTTCTCAAGCAATTACAAGGATATTGTAAATGATTATTATGGTGATAAGGCACAAAAATTAAAGGAAAAAGATTCTATTCGATACGATATGGCTTTTTTAAAGACCGTTGGTGCGATTGATAACGAAACCATTAAAAATGCTTTGCTTTTCGATTTTGCTAGCTTTAATATAACGTATTCAGAAGATATTGATGCGTTTTATAATACGTTTATAAAAAATTCTACTGACGAGAAGAACAACCAAATTATTAAAGATAAATTCAACGAATTAATGAGGTTAACCGAAGGGAAACCTTCACCAAAATTTGTTGATTATGAAAATCATGCAGGAGGTAAAACCTCTTTAGAAGATTTAAAAGGTAAATACGTTTATGTAGATGTTTGGGCAACTTGGTGTGGACCTTGTGTTCGTGAAATCCCTTTCTTAAAGGAGGTTGAAGCACAATATCATAACAAAAATATCGAATTCGTGAGTATCTCTATTGATAAACTAAGAGACCATGAAAAATGGAAAACCATGGTTAATGATAGAGAGTTAGGTGGTGTGCAGTTATTTGCAGATAACGATTGGAATTCTGCTTTTGTAAAAGCCTATCAAATTGAGGGTATTCCGAGATTTATTTTAATTGATGACGAAGGAAATATTGTAACTGCCAATGCACCGCGTCCGTCTAGTAAAAAGTTAATTGAATTGTTTAACGCTCAAGAATTATAAAATTAATATAGTGATAAAAAAAAGCCGCTTTTTGCGGCTTTTTTTATGTTTGATTTTGTTCTTGAGCTTCACCTTCTTCTTGCGATGCTTCTTGTTGCGGAGGTTGTTCAGGTTGCTTAAATAAATCTATAAACGCTTCACCTAAATACTCAATAACATGACTCGCAATTAAACTTTGGTAGCCAAAATCTTCAACAGCAATATCAGCAGACCTTCCGTGTAAATACACGCCAATTATGGTTGCTACTAAAGGGCTGTAACCTTGCGAAATTAACCCAACAATAATTCCTGTCAATACATCACCACTTCCTGCCGTTGAAAGCCCAGGATTTCCAGTAGTATTTATATATGATTTGTCTTCAAAAACAGTTATGGTGTTAGCACCTTTTATAACAACTATAACTTGATGCTTTTTTGTAAACGCTTTAACTTTATCAAGCTTATCAAAATCATCTTTCCATTTCCCAATCAAACGTTCTAGCTCCTTTGGATGCGGCGTTAATACCGTCATTTTTGGTAATAATTTCAGCAACGTTTTCTTTTTAGATAGCATATTCAATCCATCAGCATCTATTACTAACGGTGCTTTATTCGTTTTCAGGAATGCTTCGAATGTTTTGGCAGTTTTAGTATCTGTCCCTGCTCCAATTCCAAAGCCAATAACGGTGGGATCAATATCAAATGAAATAGATGATATTATTTCTTCATCCACATCGGTTATTACCATCGCTTCAGGAAAAGAGGCTTGTATGGCATGATAGCCACATTTTGGCATATAGGCTGTAACCAATCCTGCTCCTGCTGTTAATGTCGCTCTACTGGCTAGTGTAACCGCTCCTATTTTACCATAACTTCCGCCAATAATCAATGCATGGCCAAATTGTCCTTTATGCGAATATTTTTCTCGAGGCACGTAATTGGGTAGCACTTCATTTTTACCAATCAATTCAACATGAGTTTCAGTGGTGTATAAAAATTCAGGATCTAATCCAATATCTAAAACTTCCCATTGTACCGTAAATTTTGCGGTTTCGGGTAAAAAGAACACCAATTTTGGGGAAGCAAAACTTAAAGTAAATCCAGCCCAAACTACGGCATCTTCATCTTTAACTGGTTGGTCTGGATATAACCCTGACGGAATATCTATAGCTAGAGTAAAAGCTTTACTTTTTCTAAAATGTATAAAAAGTTGTTTGACCCATAGATCAATTGGTCTATTTAATCCTATGCCAAAAACGGCATCAACAATGATGTCTTCCGGAGCAATCTCGGGAAAATCTTGAGCACAATTTAACAGCACCGGCCACTTTTTAGTCACATTCTTTATGCGGTCGTAATTAATTAAAAAATCTTTCGATCGTTTGTCGCTACAATTAATAATATAGGTGTTTACATTATAGCCATGAGTTATCAAATGCCTCGATAAAACTAGACCATCTCCCCCATTATTTCCGATACCACAAAACACATGAATAGGCACTTGAGCGCCTTGCATGCGCATATGCATCCAATTAAAAATTTGAGTACCCGCACGCTCCATTAAGTCGGTAGAGGTAATGTTTTGTCTTTCTGCAGTTAGCTTATCGCCTTCGTAAATTTGTTCTTTAGAAAATAGCTTCATGTATAGGTAATTATCATTTTTTCATTTCTTATCACAATTAGTCGTTTTTTTTAAACGAATACCGATTGAAGATAAGAATATTGTAAAAAAAATATTTTAGTTTTTTTATTAGGTTAAATGTAATACTTTTGAAGGGTATTATATAACAATAATGAATCATTTCAGCCAAAATACGATTACTTTAGTTTCTTTTTTCGCAAAAGGAACAACGAGTGCTTTTGGTACAACTACAAATATTACAACCCTTTGGGGTTGCTAGTTATATATATTCCGCAGACTCATTTTGTAATTTCAAAAAATTACAACATTTCAAGCATTATTTTTAATTATCAAGACATTAAAACATGAAGGTTTTAAAATTCGGAGGAACTTCAGTGGGTTCTTCACAAAATATAAATAACGTCATCAATATTTTAGTTAACCACAGCAAAACGGATACTTTGGTTTGTGTGGTTTCGGCTGTTGGTGGCATTACAGACAAATTACTTTTAGCTGGAAAGCAAGCGCAAAATAAGGAGGAAGCATTTATAGAAACCTTCAATACCATAAAAACACGTCATTTTGAAATCGTTAAGGAATTAAATCCAAACAAAAGTGATGACATTTTAAGCTTTGTAGAAGATAAATTAAACGCTCTAAGAAGTTTATTAGATGGCATTTTTCTAATCAATGAATTATCGCCAAAAACATCCGATAAATTAGTGAGTTTTGGTGAATTGCTATCGTCGTTTATTATTGCTGAAACAATGAAAAACAGAGGGCTTTCCGCAGATGTTAAAAATTCGCAGGAGCTTATTGTTACAAATTCAAATTTCACGAAAGCTGAAGTGGATTATAGTATTACGAATCAAAATATTCGCGATTATTTTAAATCGGCTAAACAAAAAATAACCATACTTCCTGGATTTATTTCTAAATCTAGAATTGGTGAAATTACAACGCTTGGTCGTGGTGGTTCAGATTTTACAGCTGCTATTGTTGCCGCAGCCTTACATGTTGAGACCTTAGAGATATGGACCGACGTTAGTGGTATGTATACCACGAATCCTAAATTGGTAAAACAGGCCTACCCTATTGAAAGAATCTCGTATCAGGAGGCAATGGAATTATCGCATTTTGGTGCGAAAGTTTTATATCCACCTACGGTGCAACCTGTTTTGAGTTTAGATATTCCAATTCACATTAAAAACACCTTAGAACCTGATGCTTTTGGAACCGTAATTTCTAATGAAGAAATTAAATCGACTTCTCCAGTAAGAGGGATTAGTAACATCGGAAATATTGCATTATTGACATTAGAAGGTAGTGGAATGGTTGGGATTCCAGGATTTTCAAAACGCTTGTTTGAAACGTTATCACAAGAGAAAATTAATGTGATTATGATTACGCAAGCCTCGTCTGAACATTCTATTTGTCTGGGAATTGAAGATAAAGAAGCAGAAAATGCAAAAGCGGCAATTGATGTCGTTTTTGAAAATGAAATTGCTTTAGGTAAAATTGAGCCTATCATTATTGAAACAGGATTGTCAATTATTGCCTTAGTAGGAGATAATATGAAGAACCACCAAGGTATTAGTGGTAAAATGTTTAGTAGTTTAGGTAAAAATAACATCAATATAAGAGCCATTGCGCAGGGTGCTTCAGAAAAGAATATTACTGCCGTTATTGATGAAAAGGATGTTAAAAAAGCATTAAACACGCTTCACGAGCAGTTTTTTGAGACAAAAACTAAACAAATAAATGTTTTTATTACAGGTGTTGGAAATGTTGGCGAACGCTTAGTTGAACAAATAAAACAACAAAAGAAATACTTAAAGGACAATCTTAAAATTAAATTACGTGTTGTTGGATTATCAAATTCTAGGCACATGATTTTTGATGAAGACGGTATCGGTTTAAATAACTGGAAAGAACAATTGGCATCTGGAGAAAAAGCAAGCTTACAAGGTTTCTTTGAAAAAACAAAAGCACTCAATTTACGCAACAGCATTTTTGTTGATGTTACTGCAAATAAAGATGTTGCCGATTTATATGCACAGTATTTAAGACAAAGTATTGCCATTGTAGCGTGTAATAAAATAGCTTGTTCTAGTGATTACAATAACTATAAAGACTTAAAACGATTATCATTGAAGTACAACGCGCCTTTCTTGTTTGAAACTAACGTTGGTGCGGGATTACCAATAATTGATACTTTAGGAAATTTAATTGCTTCCGGCGATAAGGTAAACTCCATTCAAGCAGTTTTATCTGGGAGTTTAAATTTTGTTTTTAATAATTTCAATGATAAAACCAAGTTCTATGATGTTGTAAAACAAGCTGGTGCTGAGGGTTATACTGAGCCAGACCCAAGAATAGATTTAAGCGGTGTTGATGTAGCGCGCAAAATTTTAATTCTGGCCAGAGAAAGTGGTATAGCATTGAATTTAGAAGATATAGATAATACATCGTTTCTTTCAGAAGCTGGTTTAAAAAGTGATTCGGTTGATGATTTCTATCAAACGTTAATTGCAGACGAAGCACATTATCAAAGTTTATACGCTTCCGCGAAAGCGAACATCTGTCAATTAAAATATGTTGCTAAATTTGAAAATGGAAAAGCCAGTGTAGGGTTGCAAGAAATACCCGAAGGACATCCGTTTTATAATTTAGAGGGAAGCGACAATATCGTTATGTTTTATACCGAGCGTTATCCTCAACAACCTATGATAATTAAAGGTGCAGGGGCTGGTGCAGATGTGACTGCTTCTGGTCTATTTGCTGATATTATTAGACTAGGAAACGATTAATTTGAACAGTGGTAGTTTACAGACACTGAAAACTAATAATGATTTTTGTCCGTTCGAGCGCAGTCAAGAACTATTAAAAAAAAGATGAACGAAATAAAAATATTTTCTCCAGCAACCGTTGCGAATGTCGCCTGTGGGTTCGATGTGTTAGGGTTTTGTTTGGATAGCGTTGGAGATGACATGGTAATTAGAAAAACTGCTAAAAAAGGCATTCATATTGCCAATATAGAAGGATTCGATTTGCCTTACGAAGCAGAATTAAATGTTGCCGGTGTTTCGGCATTGGCAATGTATGAGGCTATAGATGTCGATTTTGGTTTTGAAATTGAAATCTATAAAAACATAAAACCAGGAAGTGGCATTGGTAGTAGTGCAGCAAGTGCAGTTGGAAGTGTTTTTGGAATGAATGAATTATTAGGAAAACCATTTAACAAAACAGAGCTTACTGCCTTTGCCATAGAAGGTGAAGCTTTAGCCAGTAAATGCGAACATGCCGATAACCTCGCTCCTGCACTTTTTGGCGGATTTACGTTGGTGAAAAGTTTATCGCCATTGAAGATATTAGAAATACCAACGCCTAATGATTTGTACGCTACTATTGTTCATCCTCAAATAGAAATTAAGACTTCAGAGTCTCGGGCTTTACTACCAAAAGAAGTGCCTTTAAGTGATGCCATTACACAATGGGCTAATTTAGGAAGTTTGGTACACGCTTTACATACAAATGATTACGAGTTAATTGGAAATTCCTTAAATGATGTGATTGTTGAACCTTACAGAAGTCAATTGATTCCTTATTTTAATGAAGTGAAACAAGCGGCTTTAAAAGCCAATGCATTAGGTGTTGGTATTTCAGGATCAGGACCTTCAATTTTTACGTTATGTAAAGGTTCAGAAACAGCCAATAAAATAAAACAAGCCATACAAGATGTATATTCAAAAACAGGAATCGATTTTGAAATACATGTGACTAAAATAAACACTGAAGGTGTTAAAATAATTGAATAAATAATGAATTACTATTCACTCAATCATAAAGCTCCAAATACAACATTCGAAAATGCAGTGGTTAAAGGTTTAGCGCCTGATAAAGGTTTGTATTTTCCAGAAAGTATCACACCTTTACCTCAATCTTTTTGGGATAATTTTGATAATCTGACTTATTCTGAAATCGCTTTTGAAGCCATAAAACAATTTGTGTCTCCTGAAATCCCTGAAGCAATTTTAAAAACAATTGTTGAAGAAACACTTTCTTTTGATTTTCCTGTTGTTAACTTAAATGAAAATATTTCTACCTTGGAATTATTTCACGGTCCTACCATGGCATTTAAAGATGTAGGAGCTCGTTTTATGGCACGTTGCTTAGGGTATTTCAATCAAAATAATACGAATGAAGTCACTGTGTTAGTAGCTACTTCTGGCGATACTGGCGGTGCCGTGGCGAATGGTTTTTTAGGCGTAAAAGGCGTTAATGTGGTTATACTTTACCCTAGCGGGAAAGTGAGCGATATTCAAGAAATGCAACTTACAACTTTAGGTCAGAATATTAAAGCATTAGAAGTTAATGGTACGTTTGACGATTGTCAAGCCATGGTAAAAACCGCTTTTTTAGATGAAAGTTTAACAAGCAAAATGCAATTAACCTCTGCCAACTCAATCAATGTAGCGCGGTGGTTGCCACAGTTATTTTATTTTATGTTTGCTTATAAGCAATTACATAATAAGTATAAAGACATTGTGTTCTCTGTTCCGAGTGGAAATTTTGGAAATATTTGCGCTGGTATGATGGCACAACAATTGGGTTTACCAGTTAAACATTTTGTGGCTTCAAACAACGCTAATAATGTTGTGACAAGGTATTTAATTTCAAAGCTTTACGAACCAAAACCTTCGGTTCAAACCATTTCGAACGCTATGGATGTTGGTGCGCCAAGTAATTTTATTCGTATTCAAGAAATTTATAAGAATCAATTTGCAGACTTAAAAAGCAATCTGTCTTCTTACAGTTTTTCTGACGATGAAACTAAAGAAGCTATGTTAGAAATTTATAACAAGTATAACTACGTTGCAGACCCACATGGGGCTGTTGGTTATTTGGGATGTAAATCTTATTTGAATAACCATCCAAACGCGCATTGTGTGTTTTTAGAAACGGCGCATCCAACTAAGTTTTTAGATGTTGTTGAAGATGTAATTAAAGAAAAACAACCGTTACCTGAACAAATACAATCGGTTATGGGTAAAGAAAAAGAAGCAGTTGTAATATCGACATATAACGAACTGAAGGATTTTCTTTTAAAATAAAATTGTTTATCTGAAGTCATTAGGCATCCAATTTAAACTAAATATGTATTATGAGTGTAGCAGATTGGATTGGGTTTTTAGGTGTTTCTCAAATATTATTGGCTTACGCATTGAGCGTTTTGGGGAAGATATCCCCAAATAGTTTACTTTTTATACTGCTTAATATTATAGGTGCCGCTATGGCTTGTTTAGCATCTGTTCTTATCAATTATTGGCCATTTATTATCTTGGAAGCTGTTTGGACTTTGGTGTCGGTGTATTCGTTACTAAAGTTTAGTAAGCATTCTATTTGACTTTATTATAAAAACAGAAGCTTTTCATCAATCTCTGATTAGCATAACTTTAAATGCTTTTTACTCCAATTCTATTTAGGGTAACTTTATACAGGACACCTCATGATGGTTTTCATTATTACTTTTATGAAATTGCACTCAGAAAAAATCTTAGCGATGAAAAAAACGGCCTTCTCAACAATTTACCTAATTGTAATTTCAATGTTTTCATTTCCATTATTTGCTCAAACAGCAGAATGCGATGGAACGCTCCCTTTTGAAGAACAAAATGGATACGTAACTATCGAAATGGAATCTGGTAATTTACCCGCTGGCACTAATTGGCAAACAGGCAGTGAAGCTGATCCTAATTTACCAGGGGCAACCATTAATTATATCTATTGGGATGGTGCAGAGTCATTTAACGCATTAACAGGTGCTCCCATAACTTATAATATAAAAATTAATAATCCTGGCACATACAGGTTAGTTTGGCGAGGTCGCATTGGTACTGGCACCTCTGGAGGCGAGCATAACGATGCTTGGTTACGTATTGTTGCGGATGATTTTTATGCTACAAAACAAAGTAGTTTTACTTCTACCGAAGCGTTAGAGCCAAGACCTGATTGTAATAGTAACCCGAATAGAGACTGTCCTGTAGGATCTAGCGTTGGAGGTTTTTTTAAGGCATTTATGAATAGACACCCTGTAAACCTACCTGTAGATCAGCGTTGGGGTTTTGTTACTAATACAAATGATGGAAATTCTTTTCGATTTATATGGGCCACTTTTAATACAGCCGGCCTCTATTCTGTTATTGTTGATGCAAGATCTAGCTTCTTTTTTATGGATAAAATGGTTTTATATAGAAATGATGTGAGTAGTAGTACGGCTTTAGATCTTTCTAATAGTGAATCGATGTGCGCTACCTTATCAATTAATAAGCATAATAAATTCAATGGTTTTGACCTATTTCCTAACCCTTCTAATGGGCAAATTAAGCTGAATAATTTATTACCAAACGGAAAACTGTTTATAAAGAATATACATGGCGTAACGGTGCGTGTAATAAATTATAATTTATCTCAAAAAACCATAGATGTTTCAGATTTAAAAAGTGGCGTCTATTTTATTTCAAATTCAGATAATTATAATGCTTTTGTGAAAAAGTTAGTTAAAATTTAAGTTTAGTAACAAAACTTAAAATTTGTATTAAGCTATACTTTCATATTTCTCAAGATTCACATTTTTTCATATCTTAAAATCTTTAACTAAAAGTTAATACTAATTTTCTATACATTTGTTTTCGTTATTATGGAAGACATATTAGTTGGAATATTGAAATTTTTAGCTGATATTATAGATAGTATTTCCGGTTATTTCAATATTCGAAAATCATTGATGATTACCTATTCCATCTTAATTATTAGCTTAATAATCGTTATATTTTAATTAAAGATTTCTAAATGAAAAACACAGCCTTATCAGAAACTCATAGCGCTTTAGGTGCAAAAATGGTCCCTTTTGCTGGGTATAATATGCCTGTACAATACGAGGGAGTAAATGTTGAACATGAAACCGTACGAAACGCAGTTGGCGTGTTTGATGTTTCACATATGGGTGAGTTTTTAATTGAAGGTGAACATGCATTAGAACTTATACAAAAAGTGACAAGTAACGATGCTTCTAAACTCATAATAGGTAAAGCACAATACAGTTGCTTGCCTAATGATGACGGTGGTATTGTAGACGATTTAATTGTATATCGTGTCAAAGAAGACACCTATTTATTGGTTGTAAATGCGATTAATATTGAAAAAGATTGGAATTGGATTCAATCAAAAAATGATGTTGGCGCCACAATGCGCGATTTAAGTGAAGACTACTCATTATTGGCTATTCAAGGACCAAAAGCGATTGAAGCGATGCAAAGTTTAACCAGCGAAGATTTATCGGCTATAAAATTCTACAATTTTGTGGTTGGTGATTTTGCAGGTATAGAGCATGTTATTATTTCGGCAACAGGTTACACTGGCAGTGGCGGCTTTGAAATATATTGTAAAAACACGGAGGTAAAACAAATTTGGGATAAGGTTTTAGAAGCTGGTGCAGATTACGGGATTAAACCCATTGGTCTTGCTGCACGTGATACTTTGCGTTTAGAAATGGGTTATTGCCTATACGGAAATGATATTGATGACACCACCTCGCCTATTGAAGCTGGCTTAGGATGGATAACAAAATTCACCAAAGACTTTACAAATTCTGAAGCTTTAAAAGCTGAAAAAGAACGCGGACCAGAACGTAAACTCATTGCTTTTGAGTTGGACGAAAGAGGGATTCCACGCCACGGATATGATATTGTAGATGGAAATGGCAATAAAATTGGTGTGGTGACTTCAGGAACTATGAGTCCGTCGCTTGGTAAAGGTATTGGCTTAGGCTACGTGCCACCTGTTTTCGCAGATGTTAACAGTAAAATAAATATTCAAATTCGTAAAAATGCGATACCAGCAACAGTCGTAAAATTACCGTTTTACAAAGGTTAATATGTTAGACTTTCAAGCTATTTTAAATGCTATATATAACAAAGGAATTGCGGCTAAAAATAAAGGTACAGTAGCGACATACATTCCTGAATTGGCAGAAGTAGATATCAATAATTTCGGCATTCACTTAAGAACTGCTCAAGGTGAAGAATTTGGTGTTGGCGATGATAATAAACTATTTTCCATACAAAGTATTTCTAAAGTATTGGCTTTGTCTAAAGCTATGGCGTTAATTGGTGAAGACATTTGGAAACGTGTAGATGTTGAGCCTAGTGGCGATCCTTTCAACCATTTATCGCAATTAGAATTAGAGAATGGCATTCCTAGAAACCCACTAATCAATTCGGGTGCAATTGTTATTTCAGATATATTAATTTCTAATTTAAAGAACCCAAAAGAAGATTTTCTATCTTATATAAGGGATCTTGCAGGCGATGAAAGTATCCAATATAATTTAGATGTTGCCAACTCCGAAAAAGCAACAGGGTTTAAAAATTATGCAGCTGCATATCTTTTAAAATCATTTAAAAATTTACAGAATCCTGTTGAAGAGGTTTTAGATTTCTATTTCCATCAATGTGCCATCGAAATGACCTGTAGTCAATTAACCAAAACTTTTTTCTTTTTATCGAATCAAGGCAAATGTATTTTAAATAAAGTGCATTTAAGAAAATCGCAAGCAAAACGAATTAACGCCATTATGCTTACTTGCGGTTTTTATGATGAAGCTGGTGAGTTTGCCTTTGAAGTGGGATTACCCGGTAAATCTGGTGTTGGTGGTGGTATTGTGGCACTTTTACCTGATCAATTTGTAATTACCTGCTGGTCGCCTGGATTGAACGCCAAAGGAAATTCGAAATTAGGGATGTTGGCCTTGGAGGAATTCACAACACAAACGAAACTTTCAATTTTTTAATATGATCCTTTTTAAGAAGTGTGAACTATGAGAAAAATGGAAGGCAAACATAGAATTTTAATTTTAGGCGCAAGTGGTTTCTTAGGAAACGCTATTTATAAAGAACTTTGCCCCTACTTTAAAACATACGGAACCTATATGGTTTCTAATAAATCGTTTGAAAAAAACAATCACTTTTTTCAGTACAACATTGAAGAAGATGATATTTTTGAAATTCTAGATATTGTAAAACCAACCATCATCATTTCTGCTTTGCGCGGTGATTTTTCAAAACAAGTATTAGCACATCAACATTTAACAGAATACGTTTTTGCAAAAAAAATTAAGATCCTTTTTATATCATCGGCCAATGTTTTTGATGGTTATATAAAATACCCTAGTTACGAGCAAGATAAAACCTATAGTAATAGTGTTTACGGACATTTTAAGATAAAAATTGAAAACATGCTGTTGCGCTTACCTAAGCAGCAAGTAGCTGTTTTAAGATTACCAATGGTGTTTGGAGCACAATCGCCTCGAGTTCAAGAATTAATTCAGTTTATTAATGATAAAGAACCCATTGAAGTGTTTCCAAATTTAATAATGAATGTTACCACCGATTCTAAAGTTACCCAACAAATTCATTACATTATCAACCGAAACAAATACGGTATTTTTCATCTTGGAAGCGACGATTTGGTGCATCATGATGATTTTATAAAAGAAATAATATCCACTCTAGAATTAAAAAACCAGCCAATCTATAAACGTGTTTATACAACAAACGACGATCGTTATTTGGCTGTACTTTCAAAATTTAATAAACTTCCTAAACACCTTCAATTACTAAGTCAGGATATATTAACAGAGTTAAAAATATAGTTGACATTAAGCCTTTAAATCCTTAATTTCATAAAAAAATAATCATGGGTAAATTAACAGAACAAGAAATTGAAGCGAAACTGCTTCGTTTCCCAGATTGGGAATACTACGACAATGCCATTCATGCCGAATTTGAATTCGAAAATTTTAAAGATTGTTTTAGTGCCATGAGCAGAATTGCTTTTGAGTGCGAAGCTTTAAATCACCATCCAAATTGGAGTAATGTGTACAATGTACTTTCTATTTCATTATCCACACATGATGACGGAGGTGTTACAAACAAAGACTTTAAATTGGCCGAAGCTATTGAATTTATTGTAGAACCAGATGAGGAATAATTCTTGTTAAATTAAGTAAACAAGAGGTATTCAGATTGACAGAATTTTATAAATTTGCTAGCAATAGAAAATGTTAACTAAAATGTTCCGTTTTCGCGGAAATAAAAAATAACTATTCAATTATGGGAAGAGCTTTTGAGTTTAGAAAAGCAAGAAAAATGAAACGTTGGTCTGCCATGAGTAAAGCCTTTACACGTATTGGTAAAGATATTGTAATGGCAGTAAAAGAAGGTGGTCCAGACCCAGACAGTAATGCGCGCCTTAGAGCCGTAATACAAAATGCCAAGTCTGTAAACATGCCCAAAGACAACGTTGAGAGAGCCATAAAAAGAGCTAGCGATAAAAACCAAGGCGATTATAAAGAAGTTATTTTTGAAGGCTATGCACCTCACGGAATTGCCATTTTAGTAGAAACAGCAACCGATAATAATACCAGAACAGTAGCGAATGTACGCAGTTATTTTAATAAATGCGATGGTAGTTTAGGCACTTCGGGCTCTGTGGTATTTATGTTCGATCATACCTGTAATTTCAGAATAAATGGCGAAGGTTTAGACCCAGAAGAATTAGAATTAGAATTTATTGATTTTGGTGCAGAAGAAGT
This sequence comes from Algibacter luteus, assembly GCF_900141715.1. GTDB lineage: Bacteria > Bacteroidota > Bacteroidia > Flavobacteriales > Flavobacteriaceae > Arenitalea > Arenitalea lutea. Next base: position 48,102 of record NZ_FQYK01000010.1, read on the forward strand.
TTTTGTTGATGATGACGGTATTCTAATCTACGCTCCTTTTGAAAGTTTTGGAGCCATTCAAGCAGAATTAGAACGTCGCGAGATTGAAATTTTATCATCAGGATTCGAGCGTATTCCGCAGGTTACAAAAAATCTAACGCCAGAACAAGCTGCTGATGTTGAGAAGCTTCTAGAAAAATTAGAAGATGATGATGATGTACAAAACGTATATCACACCATGGAAGAAACTGAAGATTAAAAAGAGTATAACATATTAAAAGAGAGCCTTTGGTTCTCTTTTTTCGTTTAAAGAAACATTGAGAATAATGAATTGGGGTTTTATTGGTTGTGGCAGTGTTACCGAGATAAAAAGCGGACCAGCATATCAACTAACAGACGGTTTTAATGTTGTTGCTGTTATGCGTCGCGATGTAGATAAACTAAAAGATTATGCGAAACGCCATAATATTCAAACCACATATACCTGTGCAGACGATTTAATAAACGATGCAAATGTAGATGCCGTTTATATTGCAACACCTCCAGATACGCATAAATATTACGCATTAAAAGTAGCCCAAGCCGGAAAACCCTGTTGTATAGAAAAACCACTTTCACCAAGTTATTCAGAGAGTTTAGATATTGTAAATGCCTTTAAAGCCAAAAACATCCCTTTATTTGTGGCATATTACAGACGCTCACTGCCTCGTTTTCAAAAAGTAAAAGAATGGCTAGAACAAGGCTATATTGGCGATATAAGACACATAAGTACACATTTAAACAAACCAGCTAGCGATTTAGATATTTCTAAAAGCCATAACTGGCGAACCGATGCCAACATTGCACCTGCAGGATATTTTGACGATCTAGCAAGTCACGGCTTAGATTTGTTCACCTTCTTTTTAGGCGATATATCACATGCTACAGGCTTCAGTTTAAATCAACAAGGTCTTTATACAGCACACGATGCCGTAACCGCTTCTTGGTTGCATCAAAATGGAATTACTGGCAATGGAACCTGGAATTTTGGCTGCCACGGTCATAAAGACGAAACCATCATATATGGAAACAAAGGCAGCATCCAATTTTCGGTTTTTCACGACAACCCCATCATCCTAAAAAGCGACACTAACAACGAAGTACTTTTTATTGAAAACCCAAAGCATATTCAACAATATCACGTTCAAAATATGCGCAATTATTTCCAAAATCAAATCCCACATCCTTCCACAGGTCAAACGGCATTGCATACCAGTTGGGTCATGTCAAAAATATTAGGTGAAATTTAATTTAGGGCGCAACCCAAAAAGGTCGGGCTTTTTCGCTCATAGTTTTGGCTCGATGCACGCCTCGCCAAAAGCTGCCGCTTCAATCCCTTGCGCGGGTTCAAACGACTTGGAAAATTCACAAATTACTCTTTGTTTTTTACGTAAATTAACTTAAAACGTCCGTTAGTTTGGTCGCGTTGCTCCATTTCAAACTGTGGTAACGATTTAAAAAGTGGTGTTAATTTTTGAAATCCGAAGTTTCTTGAATCAAAATTAGGTTGTTTCTTAATAATTAATGATCCTACATCACCCAGAAATGCCCAACCATCTTCATCGGCAGCATCAGCAACCGAGTTTTTAAGTAGTTTAATCACTTTTGGTGTTATGTTGTATAAATTGGTTTTCTTCGTTTTCTTGCCTTGTTCGTCTTTGGTATTTTCATCATCATCGTTCGCCAGAATTTCCAAATAAATAAACTTATCGCAAGCCACAATAAACGGATTTGGAGTTTTCTTCTCACCCATGCCATAAACAACCATAGCTGCTTCGCGTAATCGGGTTGCTAATTTTGTAAAATCACTATCAGAAGAAACCAAACAGAAACTATTCACTTTTTCAGAATATAAAATATCCATAGCGTCAATTATCATTGCCGAATCTGTAGCATTTTTACCAGTAGTATAACCGTATTGTTGTATTGGTGTTATTGCGTTTTCAAGTAGTATATTTTTCCATTTAGATAAGTGTGGCTTGGTCCAATCGCCATAAATACGCTTTATGGTTGGCGTACCATACTTGGTAATCTCCTCCATCATTTCAGAAATATACTTCGATGGAATGTTATCACCATCAATTAAAACCGCAATTTTTGTGTCTTTTATCATATTCGTTAAAGATAAAAAATTAAACCGACCACAACATATTTTAACTTTTATTTAGACACTTATCCTTCTTTTTATTTCTACATTTAACCGACTAATTTAAAAACTGGGATTTTTATCCTAAAATAATTGTATTGAAAATGATTGTATCAAAAAATGTATTCAGGCGCTCCTGCGCCTTTATTGTTTTGTTTCTTATCTTAATTCCTCAAAATTTTGAAGCTCAAAACACTAAAAAAGGAAAGAGAAAGAAAAAATCAGAAGTAGTTGCACAAGTAAAAAAAGCTCCTAAAAAAACCATTGCAAGCTTAACCAAATCAAGCAAAAAAATAGATGGTCTTTTTACTATTTATCAAGACACACTAACAGGTGTTATGCAAATGGTAATTAAAGAAGATCAACTCAATCAAGAATATATTCATTTTGCTCAAATAGCCGATGGTGTATTGGATGCTGGCCGAATCAATAGGGGCTCTTATCAAGGTTCAAAAGTGTTTAAAATTGAAAAGTTTTTTGATAAAATAGATTTTATAATTCAAAATACTTCGTTTTATTTCGACCCTGATAATCCGCTTGCAAGATCTAAAGACGCTAACATTAGTAATGGTGTTTTAATGAGTTTAAAAATTGAATTGCATGACGATAAAGAAGGGTTATATCTCATAAAAGCGAACGATTTGTTTCTTAAAGAAACATTCAATCAAATAAAACCTGTGCGTCAACCTGGAAGTTCACCAACAGCATTTAAACTGGGTAGTTTAGATAAAACGAAAAGCAAAATCAGATCGATTAATAACTACCCTGAAAACACAAATATTCAAGTTGAATATGTGTATTCTTCGCCATCGGTTTTAAATATTGGTTCTAATGCCGTATCAGATGGAAGAAATGTCAGTATAAAAGTGTTTCACAGTTTAATTAAAATTCCAGAAAATAATTATGAAATTAGGTTAGACGACCCACGTGTTGGATTTTTTATTACAGAAGTTAATGATCAAACGTCTACTTCTTCGGCACCATACAGAGATTTAGTTAATAGATGGCATTTGGAAAAGAAAAATCCTAACGAAGCTATTTCAGAACCCGTAGAACCCATAACGTGGTGGATTGAAAATTCTACGCCATTGGAATGGAGAGAAACTATAAAAGAAGCTGTTTTACAATGGAATGTCGCTTTTGAGCAAGCTGGATTTAAAAATGCCATGCAGGTTAAAATACAACCCGATGATGCCAATTGGGATGCTGGTGATATTCGCTATAATGTTTTACGATGGACCTCTTCACCCACTCCACCATTTGGAGGTTATGGCCCAAGGTTAGTCAATCCTAAAACAGGACAAATTTTAGGTTCCGATATCATGCTTGAATATGCACATTTTACCAATCGTGTGTTTTATGATAAATTATATTCTTTAGCGACTTTAGAAGCACCATTTGATGAGAACGATACAAATCTAAATTCACATGAAACGTGCACGTTCGGGAAAACAATGCATCAAGATATTATGTTTGCACATGCCGTAGCGAGTGTTTCAGGAGCATCAGATTTAGAGATGGAGCGCATAAAAAAGGAATCCATGACCGCATTGATTATGCATGAAGTTGGACATACCCTTGGTTTAAATCATAACATGAAAGCAAGTCAATTATTTTCTCCAGAAGAATTAGCAAACCCAGAATTTATTAAAGGTAAATGTTTAACGGCATCGGTTATGGATTATGCCACTTTAAATATCACCAAAGACAGAAGCAAACAAGGCCAATATGATGATATAACCGTTGGTCCATACGATATTTGGGCGATCCAATTTGGATATACACCTTTCAAAACAGGTAAAGAACGTTATGATTTATTAAATCAATCCACAAAACCAGAACTTATTTTTGGTAATGATGCTGATGATATGCGCTCTCCTGGAAAAGCAATTGACCCTAGAGTTATGACAGGTGATCAATCAAACGATGCCATTCAATATTCAATAGATAGGATAGAATTATCCAACAATTTAATAAATTCCGTTAAAGATAAGTTTATTAAGAATGATGACACGTATCAAGAATTAAGAAGAGCGTATTATGTTTTAAGCGGACAACAAGCATCGGCTGCCAATATCATTTCTAGATATATAGGTGGTGTTTATGTAAACAGAGCTGTGGCAGGTCAAGAAGGCGGAAAACAACCGTATACTCCTGTAAGTTACGAAGACCAAAAACGTGCAATGAATGCACTAAAAAGGTATGTGTTTGCACCAAATGCTTTCGATGCGCCAAATGATTTATATAATTATTTAGCAATGCAGCGTCGTGGTTTTAATTTCTTTTCGGGTACTGAAGACCCTAAAATTCATGCTCAAGTACTTATCTATCAAAAGAATGTTTTAAACCACATTTTGCATTATAATACCTTACAGCGTATTACAGATTCAGAGTTATACGGAAATACGTATAGTTTATCTACTTTCATGACCGATTTGAATCATGCTATTTTTAAAGCAGATATTTACAGTTCTGTAAACTCCTTTAGACAAAATTTGCAGTTAGAATATACTAATATGCTTATTGATATGATTACTGGAAAACAAAGTAGTCGATACACGAACAATGCAAAATCTATGGCGCTTTATAATTTAAAAGCCGTTAGGACAATGGCTGTACCTTCCGGAAATATTTCTTCTAGAGCACATAAACAGCATTTAAGAACTTTAATTGATAATGCTTTAAAGGAAATTAAATAATGATTAATAGGATGTAAACTATAAAAAAAGCTACTTCAATAATCGGAGTAGCTTTTTATTATTTGTAAGCTCATGTTTCTTTTTAGGAACAAATAATTGTTTACTTTATGTTTCATGCGCTTGTATTTTAAGAAATACAATTTTTATGCCAAAATCTGGAACCTATTTATGAATATGCCGCAACTTTACCTTTCACGCCTTTATAAAAATCATACATGTACTCAAAATCGGCTTCCATATCATCTGTAGGATAAAAAGGTTCTGATACTTTATTTTGTTTGTTCTCAAAGTCAAGCGTAAACATAATAATCGGCACATTGGCTTGTTTTGCAATAAAATAGAAACCCGTTCTCCATGAAGTTACTTTTTTTCTGGTCCCTTCCGGGGCTAAAGTCATTCGAAACTCGTCGTGCTGATCAAATAATTTGGCAATAGCATCAACCTTGTTTTCATTAGATTGTCTATTGATTGGAGCGCCGCCTAATTTTCTAAAAAACCACCCTAACGGAAAAACAAATAATTCTTTCTTTCCGATAAAGTTTGTTTTAACACCAACAACTGCGCGTAACAATATGCCAATATAGAAATCGTGCCAACTGGTATGAGGAGCAGCAATTATTACCGCTTTTTTTATAGTGTCTTTTGAAAAATTAGTATTACCAATAATACGCCAACCAATAATTTTAAAATAAATAAATTTGGCTAGCCTTTTCATATTACATTTTTTGGTATAAAGCTTTTAATTTGGCTCTAGTAATTGTTTTTTTCCATGATTTCCCTAGAGCATTTTCCCAAAGTGGTTCAAGGCTAAAAGCTACATTTATCATAGTATCGAAATCTTTATCACTCAAATCTGCACAAATGCCTTGTGGCAATTCTATTTTGTGTTTTGCTTTCATTTTCTTAAAAAGCTTCACGCCTTCTGGATAATAATCTTCTAAATGATCGAAAACAATACAGTTGCCAATTCCGTGTTTGGTTCCTAATAGATAAGATAAACCGTAACTCATAGCATGCGCAATTCCCACCTGCGAATAGGCTATACTCATACCTCCGTGCCACGAGGCCATCATTAGTTTTTCTTGCATCTCTTCATCAGATAGATTATCCTCCATGAAAATTTCTTTGCATAAATCTAATGCCATAGTACCATAGGTTTCGCTAAAGGTATTTAAATAAGTTCCTGTTAGTGACTCAATACAGTGGATATAACAGTCCATACCCGTATAAAACCATTGATTTTGTGGTACATCCTTAGTGAGTTCAGAATCTAATATCACTTGATCAAATGGCGTAAAATCAGAATTAATACCTAATTTTTTTTCGGGTCCAGTAAGTACCGTGGTTCTAGAAACTTCGGCACCAGTACCGGAGATTGTTGGAATACCTACATGATAAATGGCTGGGTTTTTTACTAAATCCCATCCTTGATAATCTTTGGCTTCACCTTCATTGGTTAACATAATAGAAACTGCCTTAGCTAAATCTAGCAAAGTACCCCCACCAATACCAATAATACCAGAAGGCAATGCTTTAGATTCTAAGATGATATTTTCAACAAGTTGATCCACTTGTGAAGTTTTAGGCTCTTCTTTTGCTGAAACAAAAACAATTCTATCCTCATAAGACAATGAAATTCTAGATAATAGCCATGTATTATTTTTAAACACATCATCAATAAAATAAATAAATGGAGCATTGATGCTTAAGCGCTTTGGGGCTAAAACTTCATTAATTTGATTGAAACTACCTCTGCCAAAAATGACTCTTGGCACCATTGGAAAGTTCTTATAACTCATTTAATATGTTTTCTTTTACAAAATGTAAAAATAGTTTAAATAAAATTTTATGCGTTTAAAAATTCTTGGAATTTTTCCGAGAACAAACTTATATGATAACCGTCTACTAATGCGTGATTTACCTGAATGGCCACATTCATTTGTAAACTATTATTTGATTTCACTGCTTTTGAAAAAGCAAATTTTGGCACCGAATCCACACTCCCCGACTTTGGCTCCTTTTGGCTAGAAAAATTAAGCCATGGCATTGCAGAACAATGTATACAATCTAATCCGTTTAAAGGAGGGTATAAATCTTTAGAATTCTGAATTCTTTCTTTTTCATTATTTATATTTTGAATAAAGGTGCTTAAATCCTCATCAAAATGTATAAACGAAAACCCAAAGGTATTGTCACTTCTCATTATAGTTGATGATGCATGAATGACATCGTATTCAACTATGCCATCATTTTCAATTCGAAATCTTAAATTTTCAACACTGTTAATAGCCTTCATACAATCGTGTAAATACTTAGCAAAAAAACTAATATTATTGGCTTTTGCAAAAGTATAAGCCTTGGTAACATCAAAAGGAATGGTCACAGCAAACGACGGGTCTTCTAAAGCCATAAAATGCTCATAATGCTGTTTTCTATTCCATGAATTTATATTAATTTCTTTCACTTTATTTTACCAAGTTTAAAACTTCTTTTAACGATGTAATCGTTTTATACATTTTACCATTTGTTTCTTCTTCACTTACTTGTTCGTGCGCCCAAGTGGTATGAAATGGAACATGTATGGCATTTGCTTTGATGTTGACTAAAGGCAAAACATCAGATTTTAGTGAGTTGCCTATCATTAAAAATTCAGAAGGGTTGATATCTAGATGATTTAATAATTTTGAATAATTGGCTTCTTTCTTATCACTTAACACCTCAATATGATGAAAATAGTCTGTCAGTCCAGATTTTTCTAATTTTCGTTCTTGATCTAGTAAATCGCCTTTAGTAGCCAGTATTAATCGGTATTTTTTTGAGAGTGTTTTTAATACTTCTTCAACACCATCAAGCAATTCAACAGGTTTATTCAACATGTCTTTACCTATGTTTAATATAGATTCTATAGTTTTTGTTGAAATATTATAATTTGACAGTTCTAAAGCAGATTCTACCATTGATAAGGTAAATGCTTTAATGCCATAACCGTAGAGCTCTAAGTTATCCATTTCCATTCTAAAAAGCTCTTGGTCAATCTTATTAGCAGTTTCGTATTTAGATAGTAATTTTGCAAATGCTAATTCCGCATCTCTAAAGTAGGTTTCATTAACCCATAGTGTATCATCAGCATCAAAACCAATTACCTTTATGTTTTTGTAATTTATTTCCATAATTTCTTAGCGCGCTCTAAATCTTCGGGTGTGTCAATTTCAACACCTTGCACATCAGTTTCAACCATTTTTATACGTTTACCATATTCTAAATACCTTAATTGTTCTAGCTTTTCAGCAGCTTCTAAAGTAAGCATAGGCAAACGATGGAAATCTAAAATGGCTTGCTTCCTAAAGGCATAAACCCCTTTGTGTTTATAGTATTTTACAGCAACACTTTTATCTCTTAAATAAGGGATTGGACTTCGAGAAAAGTAGAGTGCAAAATTCTGATTATCTAAAATTACTTTGACAGTATTTGGGTTTTTTATTTCATCTTCATCTGTAATATGAACCATTAAAGATGCTAAATCGATCGATTTATCAGAATCATTTTTAAATACTTCTATGAGTTTCTTTAAGGATTCAGCATCTGTAAAAGGTTCATCGCCTTGAACATTAATAACAATGTCAATATCCATATCCTCAACAGCTTCGGCAATTCTATCGCTACCGCTGTTGTGTTCTTTTTTGCTCATTATTGCATTTCCGCCATTATTAACAATTTCATTATAAATACTTTCACTGTCGGTAACTACGAAAACATCATCAAATAACTTGGTTGCCACCGTGGCCTCATATGTTCTTAAAATAACTGTTTTACCACCCAAATCTTGCATAAGTTTTGCAGGAAAACGAGATGCAGCATAACGCGCGGGAATCATTGAAATTATTTTCATATGCTTTAAATAGCTGTTTTTAATTTAACTGAACAAACCCATTTAACAATTTTTCAATATGGTTATCATAGCTTTTCATTAAATTTACTGATGTATAAAGTATGATTTGAACAGTACCATTTTCGTTTGAATAATAATACCCTTTATATCCAAATTTAATTCCAGACATTGTGCCGCTCATTTCTAACATTAAAACTTTTAAGCCATTAACTGTACGGTATTCTTGATTATTTAATTTAGTATCTGGGGCTACTTCTCGTGCATTTGATAATGCAATATCTCTTAGTGTTACCAAAGGGATTTCAACTTTTTCAGTTATTACAGAACCATATAAATCCTCTTTTTTAAGTTCCAATTCAAATTCGGCATCTTCGTTACTTGAAGCCTTCTTAAATTTCCAATCTTTTGTATTTAACCAAATCCCTACGTTAAATGTTGAACTTTTAATTAGGAAATCGGAATCTTCATCTTTTTCGAAAATTGTAGCATTTACAGGAATTTCTACTTTCTCTTCAACTTGCTCACCCACTTGTTGCCAGGTACCATCGTCATATAATACTACTTGGTCGCCATATTCTGTAACAGCATTGGTTTGGGAAAATATTAAATAAGGAAAACAAAAAACTAGACAAAAGGTAATTTTTATATTCATAATTAAGATAAAGGTTTAGAATTTCAAAAATATAATATTTATATCATAATTATTGCCTACTCCTTTTAAACTTTTTATATAATCTAAAAATTGTAAAAATGATAAATATGGCTATAATTGCTGCTAGTATGGGAAGAAAAATAGAAATAACAGACATGACAATCGAGGTTCCTGTTTCTATGGTTGAAACCAAAGGATTTGCAATACCTCCTGTAGTAGCAGTAGAAGCTAATCGTGTTGTACTCGAGCTTCCTGCAACTGCTGCAGCTGTCCCGCCTCCAGCTATAATAGCTAAAGACCAAGTTACAACAGGACTCAAATCTGCAATTGTAGAAAGCATGATGGCGGTTCCTGCCAAGGCAGCTAGTGGCACTGCGATACTATCTAATAAATTATCAATATATGGTATAAAATACGCAACAATTTCGACTATAGTAGCAGCACCTAAAGTTATGAGAGCTCCAGTACTTCCTATCCATTCCCAAGATTCGTTAAGTTGCCAAACATCAAAAAAAGCAGCAAGGCTTAAAGCAAATAAGGGTAAAAACACTCTAAATCCTACCGAGGCCGATAAACCAACACCTAGACAAATACTTAATATCGTTTCAAAAGTCATCTTTAATTTTAATTAATTATTCTTCAAAGAAATCGTCTTTAAAGCCAATAAGGTACAATTTTTCTTTCGCTCTTGTTACCGCAGTGTATAACCACCTTAAATAATCTTTATCTATACCGTTTGGTAAATACGGTTGTTCTACAAAAACAGTGTTCCATTGCCCTCCTTGTGATTTATGGCAGGTGATGGCATAAGAAAATTTAACTTGAAGCGCATTAAAATGTTTGTTGTTTTTTACCTTTAAGAATTTTTTGTAATTACTCGTTTCACTTTCAAAATCTTTCATCACTTCTTGATACAATTTATTCGAATCTTCATAGGCCAGAGAAGGCGTTTCAGCATCAATAGTATCTAATAATAACACGGTTTCAAAAGGTCTCATTTTGGGGTAATCAACCATTCTAATTTTTACTTCAGCGAAGCGAAAGCCATACAATTCTTGTAAACTGAATATTTCCAGAACTTCAATAATATCACCATTTGCAATAAATCCAGCTTCGGTAGTTGGTTTTATCCAGAAATAGTTATTCTTTACAACCATTAAATAATCTCCTGCGGATAATTCGCTTTCATTAAAAAGAATTCTGTTTCTTATTTGTTGATTGTATAGGTTTGCGCGTTTATTGCTTCTTACAATAATAGCAGTGTCTTCTTTCCCTAAATCGCTATAAGAATCGTTAATGGCATCCATTATTTCATAACCATCAACAAGCCTAATAATATCTTTAAAATCGGCTAAATCAAACTTAAAAAAATCATAAGTCGTTCCAGATAATGCTTCTCGTAATATGGTGGCATTAGCTAATATGCCTGAGTTTTCTTCTTGCCTTACAACTTCATCAAGTTCCATTTTGGTAACTTCTTTGTTGTAATTAAGTGCTAAGGTATTCGGGTCTAATGCAGGGCTTAAATCTAATTTCACTGGTGGTAATTGAGCAGTATCACCTATTAATAGCAACTTACAATGATGCCCAGAATAAACATATTGCATTAAGTCGTCTAGTAACGAACCATTTTCCATAAGTTTTGATTCGCTGGGTGTATCTGGAATCATGGAAGCTTCATCAACAATAAAAATCGTATTTCTGTGCTTATTAGGCTGCAAAACAAACTTTACACCTCCACCTTTATCTTTTTTAGGGAAATATATTTTTTTATGAATGGTAAATGCTTCCTTATTAGAATAATTCGATATCACTTTGGCGGCTCTACCCGTTGGTGCCATGAGTACAGCACTCATTTTTGCCTTCCATAAATTACTCACAATAGCGCCAACAATAGTTGTCTTTCCTGTTCCGGCATACCCTTTTAGTAGATATAAGGAATCTTTATTTTTTGAAAAAATGAACTCTGCAAGTTGTTGTAAAACAATATTTTGTTTCATTGTAGGTTGAAACGGAAATTGTTGTTTTATGAGAGAATAAAATTCGTTGGAAGTCATTATAGATTTCAAGGGTTTTGTAAATTATTCAAATATAGAAATGATTTTTATGCAGTTTGGTTTTAACGATTAAAAAAAAATTGTAGATTTGCTAAATACCTTTTATTAAACTTTAAATTAAATAACATACTATGTTAAATTTTATTCTTGTTGCAGTTGCGGTTATTTTAGTTACAATTGGCTTGGTTAAGTTAGTTGATAAATTTATACCGGCGAAGTTTAAACCGTTATTAAATATTGCACTTTGGTTATTGATTGCTTTTTTAGGTTACAAAACTTATGTTTCCATTTATGAACCTATCCAGTTTAATAAAGTAAAAAATAAGCGATATGCTCAAGTAATTGAAAGTTTAAAGGATATTAGAGACTCTCAGCTGGCTCACAGGCAAGTTATAGGGGTTTTTGCAAAAGACTTTGATAATTTAATCAAATTTGTTGATACTGCACAATATACTATTACCCAACGAAGAGATTCAAGTATTATTGATGTAGATTTAACAAAAAGATACGGCGTAGATACTTTTAAAGATATTATTATAGTTGATACCTTAGGATTTGTTTCTGTAAAAGATTCATTATTTAAATCTTCAACACGTTATAAAACGATGATGAATGTTCCTGTTGGTGAAGAAGGAGCTAAATTTAAAATGGATGCTGGGTTTATCGAGCAAAACAATATTAAGATTCCTGTTTTTGAAGCATCAGTTAAAAAGAGCGTGATTTTATACGACCAGAATAAAGATTTACTAGTTCAAGAAAATCAGGTAGTATCAGTGGATGGTGTTAATGGTGATGCATTAAAAGTAGGTTCTATGGATGAAGTTAACACAAACGGAAACTGGCCAAAAACATATGGCTCAAACGAATAAAACGTCTAACAAACTAACTAATATAGATCTGTCCATTCAAATAAGTTTGAGTGGACTTTCTTTTTGTATACTGAATACAGATACCAATACGGTAATAGAGTTGCGAGAAGTCATCTTCGAGAAACGTTTAAACCCACTTGAAGCTTTAGATGAATTAAAATCATTGTTCGCAAAAGAAAATGCATTACAAAGTAATTTTAAAAATGTAATTATTATTCATGATAACGACCTAGCGACTTTAGTACCAAAGTCATTATTCAATAAAAACCACCTCGCAGAGTATTTAAAATTTAATTCTAAAATACTTAAGTCTGATTTTATAGCCTACGATCCAATTCAAGAAAACAGTATCGTAAACGTTTATATTCCTTATGTCAATTTTAATAATTTTATTTATGACAAGTTTGGAACCTTTGTTTACAAGCACGTTTCTACCGTTTTAATTGAAAATATTTTACAAATAGAAAAAGAATCAGAAACACCAAAAGTATTTGTGAATATAAGCACCAATCACTTTGAGATTTTAGTTACTGAAAAAGGGCAATTAAACTTGTACAATTCCTTTAGTTACAGTACGAAAGAAGATTTTATCTATTACATTCTTTTTACAGCAGAACAACTTAATTTAGACCCAGAATCCTTCCAACTTGTCCTATTGGGAGATGTAGATGAAAATAACGAATTATACGAGATTGCTTATAAATACATTAGGAATATAAGTTTTGGAAAACGATATAGCCAATATAAATACATAGCAAAGCCAAAATCTGAATATTCTAATTTTGCACTTTTAAATAGTTTTTAATGAGAATTATATCAGGTCTTTATAAAAGTAGAAAAATTGTGGCGCCAAAAAGACTGCCTGTCCGCCCCACTACTGATATGGCTAAAGAATCGCTATTTAATATCATTAATAATTTATACTATTTTGAAGACATAACTGTATTAGACTTATTCGCGGGCACTGGCAATATAAGTTATGAGTTTGCTTCTAGAGGTGTTGAGCAAATTACTAGTGTAGATCAGGATTTCGGATGCATTAAGTTTATAAATCAGACTGCTGAGAATTTTGAAATGCCAATTCAAACCATAAAAAGTGATGTTTTTAAGTTTCTAGAAAAATCAACACTTCAAACTGATATTATTTTTGCAGATCCACCTTATAGTTTCTCTGATGAACAATTTGCTAAAATACCAGAGCTTGTTTTTCAAAATAACTTGTTACTACCTGAAGGCTTACTCATAGTCGAGCATTCTAAACATACTAACTTATCAGAAATTAAACATTTTAGCTACTCCAAAAACTATGGTGGAAGTGTTTTTAGTTTTTTTGAAAAGCCAGAATAAATTTCCACAACTCATTTTTTTTCAGTACTTTAGAGTTCTCCTTAAGAGTCCCAGACTCTAATCATTGCATGTATCTCTCAGGGAAATACATTCTTATTCTATTCGTGTGTATGGTTTAAAATTGTTATCAACCAATTAAACCATAAATTCAAATGAAAAAAATTATTCTAGTTGCTTTTGCAGTAATGTTATTTACTGCTTGCCAAAACAAACCACAACGTTATTTTGCAGAATCTGCAGAAATAAACACATTAAAAGCCGGTATAGAAGCTTACGAAGCTGGAGATTGGGCTAAGTGGAAAAGCCATTTTGCCGATACCGCTAAAATTTACGTAAACTCAACAGAACCACTAACTATTGCAGAAAGAGCCAAAAGTTTAGAGACTATGGCAAACACCATGTCTTCTTATGGCTTTAATCGCGATAAAGAATACATTGAAATGGTTCTTGATAAAGAAGATGAAACTTGGGTGTACTATTGGGCATTACACAAGGGAACTTTAGCTGCAAATAATAAAGAATTATCAATTCCTGTCCATTTAGCTGTACAGTTTGTAGATGGTAAAATTGTTGAAGAACACGTTTACTATGACGGAACTGCTATGAATGCAGAATTTGCTAAACTCACTGCAGTAGATGATGTCGTAGAAGAAGAGTAATCCAAAAATAAAAAATCAATTAACTAAATTATTTAATATGAAAACATTTAAAACCTCAATTTTAATAGCATTATTATTGTGCTTTTCTTTTAATCTGTCGCATGCACAAAAAAGATTTATGGTGCATCAAGATAACGTAAAACCGTCTATGTTAATGCAATATGAAGCTATTGCTAAAAAGTTTAATGATGCTTGTATAAAACATAACCCACAAACCTCATGGGCAACAGGAACAAGAAGCGATTTTAAATATTTTTACATTACACCTATTGAAAATTTTGCAGATATGGATAAAAATCCATTTGCAGATATGGCTAAAACTATGGGCGACGAATTTGGAAAAATGTTTGAAGAATTCGATAAATGCTATGATTCGCATACCAATTACACGATTACCATGGTTGAAGATTTAACCTATATGCCAGAAGGCATATCCATGACTCAAGAAGGTCAAAACTATCGTAAATGGTACTATATCTATTTTACACCAAGTAATGCTAAAAAAGTTCGTGAAGGCATGAAAGCTGTAAAAGCATTGTACGAATCAAAAAACTCAAAAGAATATTATAGAGTATATCGCAGTGGTTTTGGTACACCCGAAGAGTTTTATTTAGTTGCGATTTCCGCTAAAGATGCTATCGATTTCGAAACTAAATCTAAAACTAACGAAGCTACATTAGGCACAAAAGAAGAAGTTTGGGAAGTGTTTAGTAAGGTCATGGAACACGCCACCAGAATGGAAGAGTTTTCAGGAGAAATGCGTCCAGATTTGGCCTACGCACCAAAATAAAATAAATCTGCCGTTTCAACCAACCAAATTACTTTTATAAGGGAATAAGCCCTTCTTTAATTACTAAAGAGGGGCTTATTTATGTTCAAGTAAATCTATAAGCCGAATTCTGTTCATTCCGTACTCGTTTCAAGTTTACCTAAAACAAGCACAAAAATACCTTATCATTTATCTTAGTGCATTGTTACCAATACACTTTAGCTGCCTACCCTCCAACAATCGGGCGTGCAGCCCTCAAACGTTGGTATACATGACATTGCACCACATAGAGTTTACCTGATTTCACTACAGCATAACCTGTACATTCTTTCTGTTGCACTTTTCCTAACCTCACGGTTGGTGGCCATTAACCACTATGTTGCACTACGGTGTTCGGACTTTCCTTCCCGAAATAACTTCGGAACGATAAGGCGATTTACTTAAACGCAAAATTACAATTCCTATATTTTAAAATCTAATTAAAAATCATTATTTGGGCGCCTGCCTGCGGGCAGGCAGGTTACCCACAAGGGGTCTGGCTTTCCACTATAAGTTTTGGCTCGATGCGCGCCTCGCAAAAATCTACCGCTGCAATCCTTAACACAGGGGCTGTTTGCTAGCTTTGATTTTAAGAAATGAAGATTATTTTACTTTTTATTCGGTTTGCCTTTTTATCCATTCAAACATAATATCTAATGCCATCGGTGAAAAAGTCTGTTCAATAATGGCGTATTCATTCGGTAAACCGGTTTTGCTTTCTTGAAATAAGTGATTTAAATCATCCAACGTCATTGTTTTAGTATTAGTGTTCCCATTGGCTAATAAAATAGCTTCAATAGCCTCAAGATTCTCTTTTGAAGGTACTTGTAAGTCATTTGCACCATTCAATGCAAGAATTGGGCATTTTGTTTTACTTAGAGATTCCTTCGGATCAAATTTTATAAAGTCTGTTAACCACGGCATAGACATTTGTTCTGATAATGATTTAATTTGGCTATCAGTTAACATAGCTCCAAAAATTTCATTGAAGTAATCCTTTAAATCAGATTGTAATTGATTATCATCATTATTTGAGTTTAAAATAATATTGTAGGCTCCTTTCATATAATTTTGTCCTTGTGTAATTCCAGCCTCAGGAACCCCCATTTTTCGCTCTATTATTTCTTTTTGTAAAAGCATAAGTTTATCTCCTCTTATGCCAGACCCAGCCAGAAGAACAATAAAAGAAACATCTTGATTTTTACTTGCTATAATTGGTGCTATCACACCACCTAAACTATGACCGATAAGGCCAATTTTAACAGGGTTTATGGCACTGTGCGTTTTAATAAATTCAAAAGCACTATTTGTGTCACTAACAAAACCATCAAGCCCAGTGGCATTATAATTCCCCTCAGATGCTCCTGTGCCTCTATCATCAACTCGTAATACAGCTATGCCTTTATTTGTAAAATAATCTGCAATAACCATAAATGGTTTATGGTTCATCATATCAGAATTTCTATCCTGCGGACCACTGCCACTTATTAAAATTACAGCTGGAAAATTTGACCCCTCTTTTGGGTAAGTTAGTGTACCTGCGAGTGAAATACTATCCATGTTGTTTTTAAACTCAACATCTTCAATTATATAATTAAAAGGTTCTTTTGGTTCTTGAGGTCTATTGATTTGAGCAGATAAATTGAATGAAAAAATAGCGGAAATTAAAAAGTATAGAAAATGTATTTTCATTTAGTTAGTTTTTATGTTTTGAAATTTCAAATAAGAAAAGACTACAGGTACAATGGTTATAACTGCAGTAATAATTATGAATATTGTAAAATTAGTTTGCTTTTCTAACACTAAACTAGAAAGGACAATTAGTAAACCACCAATAAACCACATTTTCCCTCCTAATTTGTGCGTTTCCTTCCAAACCGTCTCATTCTCGAGTGTCCAGGGTGTTCTAATTCCTATAAAATAATTAGCTTTTAATGTTTTAAAATAATTTCCTAGAATTAAAAAAAGCAATCCTATTAACAGTATAATATAGTTTGGGTTAGTAAGCGACTCATTTTTTGCAGTATAGATTATGAATAATGCTAAGATTGACATAAAAGTTGTCAACAAGAATTTAAGTGTTTGTAACTTATTACCCATTTTTTGCAGTTTGTTTTTAGGGTCAATTTTAGGAACAACCAAAAAGATAATATATATAAGTAGTGGTAATAAAATTGGAATAAAAATAAGTTCTATCTTATCTCCATAGCGGTTTACCTCTCCCTTTATATTCCAATGTAACGGTACTTTTTCAGGTAAATCATTCCATAGATAAGCCAAATAAATAAATGGCAAAAGTACGATTGCAATTAGTGGTAATTCCTTTTTTAAGCTCATGATTATTTTTTTAAAGTTAATATCCAGTTAAGTAAATCCTCTAAAATGCTCGTATTTAGAGAATACTCTACAAATTGTCCTTTTTTCTCACTTGTAATTAAATCGGCTCTTTTTAAAATATCTAAATGATGTGATATACTTGGTTTTGATATATTAAACCGTTCAGCTATTTCCCCAGCATTCATGTCTTTTTCCTTAAGTAATTCGACAATCTGTCTTCTAGTTTCATCATTAAGGGCCTTAAATAAAGAATTCATTTCTTATTTAGTTATTTAGACAAATATCTAAATATTAATTTACAAATCCAAATAGAGCTCTAGTTTAATGGTCTATTTTTGTTAATAACTCCTATTAAATTATAGCTTCAAAATTCCTAATTCAAAACTGAATTTTTAACTTTGTTACTTTACCAAAAACAATGGAGCACTTTGTAGTATCGGCTAGAAAATATCGTCCGCAAACGTTAAAAGACGTTGTGGGACAGCAGGCTATTACAAACACCTTACTTAATGCCATTGAAAGCAATCATTTAGCACAAGCTTTATTGTTTACTGGTCCGCGCGGTGTTGGCAAAACAACCTGTGCACGTATTTTAGCTAAAATGATTAATAGCGATGGTACGGAGGCTACCGATGAAGATTTTGCGTTTAATATTTTTGAACTTGATGCCGCTTCTAACAATTCAGTTGATGATATTCGAAATTTAACAGACCAGGTTCGTATCCCTCCACAAATAGGCAAATACAAGGTTTATATTATTGACGAGGTACACATGTTATCTCAAGCTGCTTTTAATGCTTTTCTTAAAACACTTGAAGAGCCCCCAAAACACTGTATTTTTATATTAGCAACTACTGAGAAGCATAAAATTATACCAACTATATTATCACGTTGTCAGATTTTCGATTTTAAGCGAATAACGGTAACCGATGCTAAAAATTATTTAAAATACATCGCTGAGGAGCAAGATATAACTGCTGAAGATGATGCATTGCACATCATTGCTCAAAAGGCTGATGGCGCGATGCGAGACGCCCTTTCTATTTTTGATAGAGTGGTTAGTTTTTCGGGTAAAAACCTAACCAGACAAGCAGTAACAGAAAATTTAAATGTTTTAGATTACGAAACGTACTTTGAAAGCACCGATTTAATACTTGAAAATAAAATCCCGGAATTATTAATCCAATTCAATGAGACACTGGCAAAAGGTTTTGATGGGCATCATTATATAGCAGGTTTAGCGTCGCATTTTAGAGATTTGTTGGTTAGTAAAACCCAAGAAACTATAGCGTTATTAGAAGTCGGCGACCAAACCAAAACCAAATATCTAGAGCAATCTAAAAAAGCTTCTCAAGAGTTTCTCATGCAAGGTATAAATCTTGCTAACGATTGCGATCTTAAATACAAAACGAGTAAAAATCAACGCTTACTTGTTGAACTATGCCTTATGCAGCTTGCCTCTATCACTTTTGATGGAGAAAAAAAAAATAGCAAAAACTACATAATTCCTGCGTCGTACTTTAAAAATAAAGGTATAACGCCTATTCCAGTAACTTTACCTAATAAAGTTGAAAAAGCTACTTCTACTTCGGAAGCAAAAACAGAAACGCCAGAGCCCAAAGAAAAAATATCTGAAGTGGTTGAACAATTTCAAGTCAAAGATCCACCTAAAATTGTTTTAAAACAAGAAAACAAGCGCACGTCGGGACTTTCATTAAGCAGCCTAAAGGCTAAAAAAGAGCATCAAATAAAACAAATGAATGTTGTTATTGATGAGGAAGATTTGCCGAAAGAACCCTTTACAGAAAAAGATTTTATACAAGTTTGGAACGATTATATCGAGAAATTGCGTGACGATGGTAAGCACAATTTGGCTTCAATTTTATCTATAGACACGCCTAAAGTAACAGATACCACTGCACATTTAGAATTTCCTAATGCAACCAATAAAGTTGAACTTGAGCGCCAACAATATGATCTTTTGGGTTATATAAGAAAGACTTTAAATAACTTCGATATCAATTTATCTATAACAGTAAACGAAGTAATGGAAAAGCAATATGCTTATACAACCTTGGAGAAATTTGAGAAATTAAAAGAAAAAAATCCAAGTATTGATATGTTAAGAAAAACTTTCGACTTAGATGTTTAAGTCATTGATATATAATACAATAAGATAGTTATAAATTTAAAACCATGCTAGGACTTAAATTACCTACGGACCCGCGTTGGGTTAATATTGTTGAAAAGAATATTGAAGAAATACTTACCGATCATGCTTTTTGCGAACAAAAAGCAACCAGTACCGCTATTTCTCTAATTGTTAGTTTTCCGGAGTATACTGAACTTGTACAAGAAATGGTAGCACTTGTTAAAGAAGAAATTAGTCATTTTAAAATGGTACACGACAAGATTCTTGAACGCGGTTGGATTTTAGGAAGAGATAGACGTGATGATTATGTTATTGAATTGCTTAAATTTTTTCCGAAAGGAGGAAGCCGAACGACGCAATTAGTACATCGTTTATTATACGCAGCACTTATTGAAGCTAGAAGTTGTGAACGATTCAGATTACTATCTGAAGAATTAGAAGATAAAGAATTGGCTACTTTTTACAGAAATCTTATGGTAAGTGAGGCTAACCACTATACTATGTTTCTTGGGTTTGCTCGAAAATATGGAAATAAAAAAGAAGTTGATACCAAATGGCAGCAACTTCTTGAATATGAGAGTAAAATTATAAGTAATCTTGGAACTTCAGAGGCGATACACGGTTAAAATTTATAACCAACACCAAGCTGAATATTTCTATTTTTAGCTACGACACCAGAGATTTCATCAAAAACATTTCTAATACCATAGTTGTATCTAACATCTACGAAAAGCGCGTAGTTAATTTTATAATCTACACTGGCAACCGCAGAGTATGCTAAGTTTTTCATACCGTCTTCGTATTTATGAACTTTTAGTCCCATTTGTGGACCAAAACCTGCGTGAAACTTTTCGTTAATTCTAAATCTAAGCAAAACAGGCATTTGTATATAATCAAGATTAAGAGGTTCAGCATCAGCGCCTTCAGCGGAAAACTGAATCTCTGGAACTAAAGATAAAGTTCTTGATAATCCAATATTAGCAAAGAAACCAACATACATACTGTTTCGATGTTTGTTATCCATTGTTGGAGTGCCTTCAAAGTCTAAATGCGAAATAGTATATCCACCTCTAACACCATATTTTAAGCCCAAAGATGAAGAACCTGGTTCTTTAACTTCTGTAGAATCTGTAACTACAATAGTGTCTTCATTTTGAGAAAATCCATAAAATGAAAAACCAAAAAGTATTGTAAATAGTAATAATTTTTTCATCTGTTTGTATTATTAAATTAAATCTATCAGATGCAATTTGCCAAAATATTAGGGAAGTTGAAGCAACACGAATACTATAGGCTATGTCATTATTAATAGATTTGGGTTGTTATTAATAGTAATTATGCGGTTACGAATATATATTATAAATTTAAAATAAGACAATTATACAAGCTAAAGTGCATAATTTTACTGTGTATTGCTAGAAACTGTATCGTAATAGATGCTTTTAATGATACCATCTGCAAGTCCTATTTTAGGAACATATATGTTTTTTGCACCACTCCATTTCATCGCAGAAAGGTAAATTCTCATAGCAGGAATAATAACATCGGCCCTGTCTTGATTTAAATCAAGCTCTGTAATACGCTCTTCATAAGAATAGGTTTGAAGCATATTATAATACGATGTCATATAAAAATATGAAAGGGGTTTACCCATGGCTTTTCCAGAGACCTTAAAGATTTTATTAATGTTACCACCAGAACCTAAAACATCAATTTTATGGTATTTTTTGGCATGTAAACCAATCCAATCTTGAAGTTCTTGCCAAGTTTCTTTTTTAACCATATCATTTAACAACCTTACAGTGCCAATTTTGAACGATCTAGACGTGATTTGGTTGCCTTCATGTATAATGGTAAACTCGGTGCTTCCACCACCAACATCAACATATAAATAGGTTTTATCGGGGTTTATAAATTTATTTAAATCTGTTGCGGCGATTATAGCTGCTTCTTCTTCACCACCAATAATATCGATAATAATTCCGGCTTCTTTTAAAACTAAATCAACTACTTTTTTGCCATTATCTGATTCTCGCATAGCAGAAGTTGCACAAGCTTTGTATTTAACTACTTTATGCGATTTCATTAGTAATTTAAACGCCAGCATGGTATCGAGAACGCGTTGCGTGTTTTCTTTAGAAATTTTATTCTTTATAAACACATCGGCACCTAAACGAATGGGCACACGAACCAAGGAGTTTTTTTTAAATTGAACTGGTTTTCCTTTTTGCTCAATGATATTTGAAATAAGTAATCTTACAGCATTCGAACCAATATCTATCGCAGCATATTTTTTTATTGAAAGCATCCTAGTCTTCTATTTTTTTAAGGTAATAGTCGTAAGTAGCAAATTGAGATCTTACCTTTTCCTTATCATTTTTTAGATATTCATTTTCTTGGGAATCAGTTAATAATCTCGCTTTTACATTATCATTCCAACTGATATTGAATGTATCGATGATTTCTTTTTTAATGTCGTCATCATAAATTGGGCAACTTACTTCTACTCTATTTTCAATATTTCTGGTCATCCAATCAGCCGAAGAAATATAAAGTTTGGAATTCTCATTATTTCCGAAGATATAAACTCTAGAATGTTCTAAAAACTTATCTACTACACTAATTACTTTTATATTTTCGCTCATGCCTTTTATACCAGGAATTAAGCAGCAAAGCCCTCTAACAATCATTTGAATTTTAACCCCTGCTCTACTGGCTTCATATAATTTATCAACCATGGGATAGCTGGAAATACTATTCATTTTTAATCGAATAAGCCCTTCTCGACCCTGTTTCACATTTTCAATTTCTTTGTCTATCAACTTAAAAACAGCACTTTTAGTGTAATGAGGTGATACAATAAGATGTTTATACTTATAAATTCTGTAATTAGTTTCAAAGAAGCTAAAAATTTGATCAACGTCTTTTAAAATCTTTTTATTTGATGTGAATAGCGTATAATCAGTATAAATTTTTGCTGTTGATTCGTTGAAATTACCAGTGCTTATAAAACCATAGCGTCTTAGTTTTTTTCCTTCTTCACGCTCAATCACACACATTTTACTGTGCACTTTAAGTCCTGCTACTCCAAAAATTAAATTAACGCCTTCATCTTCCATTTGTTGGGCATAATCAATATTGGCTTGTTCATCAAACCGTGCTCTTAGTTCGATAGAAACCGTTACAGATTTACCGTTAATAGCCGCATTTATAAGCGAACTCGCCACATGTGAAATTTCAGCAAGTCTATAAATTGTAATTTTTATGGTTTTAACTTTAGGGTCTAACGCGGCTTCTCTTAAAAATTTCACAACATATGCGAAAGTTTGGTAAGGAGCGTGCAGTAAATAGTCTTTCTTGGCTATGGCTTCAAAAATACTGTCTTTTAAACTTAACCCTTTTATTGGTAGTGGCTCAATTTTAGAATAAAGTAAATCTGTTCTCCCTAAACTCGGGAAACTCATATAATCTCGTCTGTTGTGATATCTCCCGCCAGGAATTATACTATCGGTTGTATCAATGCCCATTTTAGTCATTAAAAACCTAAGGGTTTCTTTATGTATCGTTTTATCATATACAAATCGAACAGGTTCGCCTATTTGACGGTGTTTTACACTATCTGAAATTTTTTCAATAAAACTTTTACTTAAATCACTTTCAAAATCTAACTCACCATCTCTGGTAATTTTTATCATATGAGCTGAAATAGATTTGTAATTAAAAATATTGAAAATATCCTCCAAACAGTAGCGTAATAAATCATCCACCATAATGATGAAATTTTTATCACCTTCTTTAGGAAGTTCAACAAATCGATTAACAGATTTAGGGATTTCAATAAGTGCAAATTGCTTTTGGTCTCCAGACATAAGCATTCTTACAGCTAGATAAGCAGCACTATCTTTTAAATTGGGTAAAACTACGGAGTCATTGAGTATTATGGTAACAAGCGCAGGACTTACAGTTTTAATAAAATATTCTTTAATGAATTCATGTTGTATGTCATCAATTTGAGTTTCATCTATAACATAAATGTTTTCATCTTTAAGACTTTGGTCTATTATGCGTAAAATTTCAACACTTTCACTTTGTTGCTTGATTACAATTTGGGTAATAATTTCTAGTAATTCTTTAGCTTTTATGCCACCTAATTCACTCTTACCGCCTTTACCTGCTTCAACAATGCGTTTTACAGTAGCATATCTTACTTTAAAAAACTCATCTAAATTATTCGAAAAAATACCTAAAAACCGAAGTCTTTCAATTAATGGAACTGTTTCATCTGCAGCTTCTTGCAAAACTCTTGCATTAAATTGAAGCCAACTAATTTCTCTATTTATGTAACTATTATTGTTTGAAATTTCAGTTTTCGACATTAATTATCTCTTTAATTTTACTACAAAACAAATATATTCTATTTACTAGAAAAACAATGCCTTTAAATGCTTAAGCTGTTATAAAATTTCAACAATTATTTAAAATATTTAAGATGAATAATTTTTATTTAAAATTACGCGGAAAAAAGGTGTTTTGCGTTATTCCTGGTTTTAATGCATTCCAATTATCAATATCAAACTCAATAATAACCACTCCACTAGTTGGAACATTATCTATAAAAGTGCTGCCATAAGTATTAACAAAATAGGTTATCGCATGATTATGTCCAAAAACCATTAAGGTGTTCACAGTGGTATCGCAGGATTTTATTGTTCGAATCAAATCATTTCCTGAAAAATCGTACAAATCATGATTCAATATTACGATTTCAGGATTAATATTGAGTTCAGAAATGAAAATTTCAGATGTCATTCGAGTTCGCACCGCATCACTACATAACACCAAGTCTATGTCTAAATCCAGTTTGTTTAATGCTTTAGAGACAAAGGCAGCATCCTTAAAACCCCTTGTTTTCAGTGGTCTAGCATGATCATCAACCGGATGTTCCCAAGAAGATTTCGCGTGTCTAACTAAAATTAATCTTTTCATAAAACATCGTTTAAATGCATTTTTCATCGATAAAAAACAACAATTATCGATAAAATGTTGGTTTTTTCGGATTAAATATATATTTTGGCTCACTAAAATAATAGAATAATGACCCCAAATCGAGTTCACTCAAATTATCTATCGGCATTTATATTCGTGCTATTCCCTCATTCAATTATAGAATTAATTGCTTTTAAATCATTAAACACATGATTTACAGGTCATTCTATAATCTAAAATATAACAAATAATTTTTATGTCGATTGTCGACACATTTTATAATGAAGGAAAATTACGAAATTATGAATACAAATTGCAATCTTATTAAAAGCATGTCTACTGTTTTTAAAAAATCCCTTGGTGCTTTTTTAAATCTGCTTTTCATTCATTCTTTTAAAACAATAAAAAACAAACCCAATGTAGTATGGCTCGTAGCCGTATTATTCTTATTGGGATTATATACTAACCAACTTAACGCACAAAATCCTGGGCAAGCAGCCAACTTTAGTATAAAGGCTGATACCTATTCAGGTGCTTTTAATTCGGTTTCTGATGACTGGTTTCAAGGTCCAAACGGTAACGGTATGATTGACGAAAGTCAAACTGCCGCGTGGACAGCCATTACAAATGCCAAATCAAATCAAGCTTTTACAGCACGATCTAAATACAACCAATATCAAGTAGTTGATGGTTACTTGCTTTATGATGCTATTTATGGTAGAGATCATGTAAATTTAAGTGGATCAAATGACTTTACTTCCTTTGCAGGAAGTAGTGGTAAAAATGGTGATAACCCACAAACTACATGGGTGGTTGATAATACAGGTTCACCAACAAGTACTGTCGATTTATTAGATGTATACGCACACATACGTAGAGAAGGTAGTACCGTGGGTCAAAACATGTGGCTAGATATGGCGGTATCTACTTTAGGAAACACCGGAACGCACTATGTAGATTTTGAATTATTTACAACTGATTTAGCCTTAAATGGCGCCGGTGGTTTTCAAGAGTCTGGTGATGATTTACAAGGAGGACATACAGCTTGGTCGTTTGATGGCAGTGGTAATATTACTGGCTATGGCGATTTAGTTGCCGGATTTGCGTATTCAGGATCTACTATCCAAGGTGTTGAGCTAAGAATATGGGTAAAAAGAAGTGATTTTGAAAATGTAACCCCGGCAGGATTTAGTTGGGGCGCAGAATGTGATGGAGATTCAAATGGATCGACATACGGATACGCCCAAGTAATAATTCCACCTGGTGGAAAATTCGATTCAGGTAATCCTGGAAATGTATCGGGCCCACCATGGAAAACATTTAGTGGTGGCGAACCATCGTTCACTTATGACAACGGAGCCTTTGCCGAAGTAGGTATAAATTTATCTGTTTTAGGTGTAGACCCAAGTGTAGCTAATAGCAATCCTTGTGACCCTCCGTTTAAAAAAATATTAGTAAAATCAAGGTCTTCAGCATCTTTTACATCAAACCTAAAAGATTTTGCAGGACCTTATGAGTTTTTAGCGTCTCCTTTGGTAGATACCACCATTGATGTTGAAGCACCTGGTCATTTTTTATGTGAAGCAGAGCAACTACAATTGTCACCGTTAAATCCTTATAACGGTGCTTATTATGTTTATACTACTCTAGATGGCGAATTTTTAGATGGTACTCAAGAATTTATCGGCGAAAACGCTATAATTACAAAACCAGGAACTTATAAATTAACCGGTTCACCTGCTGCTGGTTGTACGATAACTGAAAGTTATGTTACCATTTATGCACAACCTTGTGCGATAGATGATGACATGGGTGAAATTATAGAAAATAGTAGCACTGGTGTAAAATTAAAGGTAACATTTAATGATACTGATCTTGATGATGATATAGACAAAACGACACTTAATAATGATAGCCCTTTATTACAACCAACAGGAGGTACATTAATTATTAATTTTGCTGGTGATATTACATATATTCCTAATCCTGATTTTTATGGTCCCGATTCTTTCGAGTACCAAATTTGTGATGACCAAGGTTTTTGTGACACCGCACTAGTAACAGTAATGGTATTACAAGATTCGGATGATGATGGAACAGGAGATATATACGATTTAGATAATGATAATGACGGTATCCCAGATACCATTGAATGTGCCGTAGTAGCCAAACCACGTATTTTGAATGCCGATTTTGAAGCTGTAAATATTGTATCTTCTGGCTTAGATGAGGGGCCTACAGATGTCGTAGCCGGTTATCCTGGGATATGGAAAGGAGATGAAAGTAATATTCCCAATTGGGAAAGTACTGATACTAGCAGCCATTTAGAAATTTGGAATAATGCACACAACTTAAGAAACGGTGCGGGACATGATAGGGATGGAAAAGCCTACTCAGGTAGCCAATGGGCAGAAGTAAATGCCTCATCAAACAATGGGTTGTATCAAGATATTATTACCACTCCAGGCGATGTATTACAATGGTCTTTTGCACATCGAAAAAGAGTAGGTTTTAAAAATAGTGCTAATGAAGATATTGTAAGTCTAGAAATTGGTGCCCCGGGTAGTACGATAAGTCAAGGAAATTTCACCTCTCACCCTTTTTCAATTTGGACTAAACATACGGGTACATATACCGTTCCGGCTGGCCAAACCGTTACTCGATTAACATTTACTTGGGTACAATCGGCATCTGGTAATGCAACTCAAGGAAATTTTATTGATGCTGTTGAACTATATTTTGTAGATACTGGTTGTGCGGATAGCGACGGTGATGGTGTTCCAAACAATTTAGATTTAGATTCTGATAACGATGGTATACCTGATGTTTTAGAGGCTGGTTTTGAAGATGCGAATAACGACGGATTAGTAGATACTTCAAACTATGGCAATAATGGTTTAGCTAATGAAGTTGAAACTTTTGCTGATAGCGGCGCTTTGGCGGTTCTTCCATTAAACTCTGATGAATCAACGGATATTTCTGCTGGAATGTACGACTTTTTGGACGTAGATTCTGATAATGATGGAATTACAGATACGAAAGAAGCATTCTCTGATAATATCATGTATAATGATGCAGATAATGATGGCCTCATTGATGGTTATTTTGATATAGATATTAATGGATGGTTTGATACCATTGATGCGGAACCTACTTTTCCGGTTAGACGAAATTCAGACTCAGATGCTTTTCCAGATTATTTAGATATCGATTCTGATAACGACGGTATTCCAGACACAGTAGAAGGAAATATTGATGTACTCGATGCCGATAATAACGGTATTGTTGGAGACGGAATTCCTAACGATGAAGATTTTGATGGACTTGCAGATACCAACGACCCTGACTTTACAGGCAATGTGCTTGGTGGTTCAGGATTCTATCAAGATACAGATGGTGATGGATTAAATAATACTATTGATATTGATGCCGATAACGACGGAATTATTGATAATACCGAAGGCTCTTCAACATTTGCATATATCGCACCAGCAGGAACAGATACCGATGGTGATGGATTAGACGACGCTTACGATGTTGATAACGGCGGTACTGCTATTGGATATGTAAATATTGACGGTGGAATGAATCCTGATTATTTAGATGTGGATTCAGATGGTGATGGAATAAAAGATATAAGAGAAAATAATATTGTTAATACAGCAGATGCCGACGTTTTAGATTTAAATAACGACGGAATGGTTGACCCAACTAAATTTACTGATGCAGATGGCGATGGATTAGCAGATGAATTCGATTTAATTAATGGAAAAACCAATACATTAAATGGAACCAATAACAATCAAACACCAAATTCTCAACCAGATGCAGATCCGCAAAATCCAGGAGGCGATAGAGACTGGAGAGAATGGTATGGACAAGATACCGATCTCGATTTAATCCCGGATTATTTAGATTTAGATGATGATAATGATGGTATTTTAGATACCGTAGAAGAAGCAGCAGCAGATACCGATATTGATAACGATGGTATCCCAAATTTATTAGATTTAGATTCTGATGGCGATGGTATTCCAGATCATACAGATGCTGGTGGTACTTTTGATTACGATAATAGCGGTATGCCTGGAACAGGTATTTTAACTACAACGGATAAACTTCCACCACCTAATGCGGCGTTATTCGAGGTAGATGCAAATGGAGTTCCGACATTAGTCGGACCCACGGGTATTTCACCTTTAGATAGCGATGGAGATGGTTTACCTAATTATTTAGATTTAGATTCTGATAACGATGGAATACTTGATGTTATTGAAGCTGGAGGTAACGATGCTAACGGCGACGGTATATACGGTCCTGGTACTTCAAATGATATAGATTCTGATGGTATTGCCGATGCTATTGATTTATTCGATAACACCGGTGGAAATGCAGATGTATTACTTGGAGGAACACCCTTAACCGTGCCAGATTCCGATGGTGATCTTATAAAAAACTTTCAAGATTTAGATTCTGATAATGATGCTATCCCGGATATTGTTGAAGGCCAACCAACCATTGGTTATGTAGCGCCTTTAGGTAGCTTATTGGACACCGATGGTGATGGAATTAACGACAGATTTGATATTGATAGCGGCGGAACACCAATTGTACCAGTTGATACTGATTCAGATTATACGCCAGATTATTTAGATTTAGATTCTGATGGTGATTTTCTTTTCGATATCGCTGAGTCTGGAGCAACGCGAGCTGCTGCTGACGGTGATAATGATGGAAAAACTGATAATACCGTAGGAGCTAATGGATTGGATAATACGTTCGAATTATTAGATACTTATGCAGACCCTAATGGAACTTTAGATGATACTCAATTTGATAATTTTCCAGATGAAGATTCAGATGTGTTTTCGGGTGGTGATGTAGATTATAGAGATGGTGGTGTTGAAGATTTTGATGGTGATACAGTCCCAGATGCGATTGATTTAGATGATGATGATGACGGGATTTTAGATACTGACGAATCCTATGGTGCAAACCCAAATGCTGATGACGATGGTGATGGCTTATCAAATTATTTAGATCCAGATTTTTGCACCTTAAATGCCTTTGGTATTTGTGCTAATTTAGATATAGATAACGATGGAATTCCAAATCATTTCGATTTAGATAGTGATGGTGATGGTTGTAACGATGCCATGGAAGCTTATAATGATGCAACCGTAGATCCTGATTTCGATGGTATTTGGGGTTCAGGCGTACCTGTTGTTGATGCAAACGGTTTAGTTATTGCTGCTGGAGTTACTGGTTCAACATATGATACCACGCCTGCTGATACCGATACCTCTACAATTGCAGACTTTTTAGAAAGCACCATATTTGTGGCATGTTTATCAGATTTAAGTATTACTAAAACAGTTGATAATACGACACCACAAATAAATGATATTGTGACATTTACAATAACCATTTTTAATTCTGGGCCATTCACAACTTCTGGTATAAAATTACGCGATTTATTACCTTCAGAATTAGCATACAATGCTACAAATTCAACCATTCCTCCTTCTACTTCTTACGATAGTAGCACGGGTGTATGGGATTTAAGTAGTATCACGCTTGGTATAAATGCTTCAATTCAAATTCAAATTGCAGCAACAGCAAGTGCTAGTTGTTCGCTTACTACAAATGAAGCAGAAATAATTAGTAGTAAAAGATTTGATTTAGATTCAACGCCTGACAACAACAACATAGCTGAGGATGATTATGATACAGCAACTTTAACCGTTACAGATACTACCGATCCTACTTGGACGTCAACGCTTCCAGTAAATGGTACCTATCAGTGTAACGCGGTGCCAGCGCCTGTTACTTTAACAGCAACAGATAATTGTGGAACGGCAACCGTAACTTATAATGAAGTAAGAACAAATGGGTCTTGCGATTCCAATTATACATTAACAAGAACTTGGACAGCCACAGATTGTTGTGGTGCTAACAGTATTTCTCATGTACAAACATTAAATGTTATTGATACAACAGCGCCAACTGCTAGTGACACTACCCCACTTACTGTGCAATGTTTTAGCACAATTCCCGCAGCAGACCCGAATGTGGTTACTGGGGAATCGGATAACTGTTCATCGAACGTGACAGTAGCATTTTTATCAGAATCGAATAATGGTGGTGCTGGTACAACTACTAGTCCTTATGTATTAACTAGAATTTACCGAGTTTCTGATGATTGTGGAAATTATATTGATGTTCCGCATCAAATTACAGTTATTGATAATACGGCTCCGGTAATTGATACTGCGGCATTTGATTTAGCAGTACAATGTGATGGATTAGGAAATAACGATGAACTAAATAATTGGTTAGCTACCAATGGAAGTGCAGCAGCTACTGATAATTGTGGAACATTAACTTGGACTAATGATTATACAGGTTTAGTTACTTCATGCGGAAGTAATGCATCTGCAACTGTTACATTTACAGCGACAGACGACCATGGGAACTCAGCAACAACTACTGCAACTTTTAGTATTGTAGATAATATAAGTCCTGAAATACTTGGTTTCCATTCAACAGCAAGTAATGAACAATCACTTTGTGAAGATATTCCTGTGTTAACTTTTACATCTTATAGCGAAGAAAGTGGCGATGGTAACAATGCTACGTTTTTACAAGGTGAAGTATTCAGGTTTCCAAATGTTTATGTTGGAGCTGATGCCCTATTAACAATAGTAGATATAGTTAATGCAACAATTCCTGTACTAGACGATAATTCGAACGGACCAAATGCACTAAAACCTCAAACACGCTTCGCATTGACTAATGTTGGTGATAGAGCCTATGTTGAATATAGAATTGATTTTGTTGAGGCTGGAACATCTACGCCAAAATCTTTACCGGAATTTAGTACTAATTTTAATGATATTGATGGAACTAATAATTATAGAGAAGTAAATTGGACGGAGTTAACCACAAGTTATACCGTAAACGACCCAACTGAACTTACAATAACACAAGAAGACCCATGGTTGGTAGCTACTTCCGGTCCAATAACCTATAATGGAACTGCGAACACCAATCCTCAAATCAATATATCTACAAGAAATATGGATGCTTCATCCTATTCATTTCGAGTTGGAGCCGAAGCGATAACCGCAAATGTTCCTTCAACAATGAGGCAGCACAATATAGAATTTGCCTGTATTGGAAATTATACAAGTGCGCATACTTTTAAAACAGTAACTATGGAGTGCCAAGACGTTGAGGCGGCACCAATATTAACAGCTACTGATGATTGTAGTCTAGTAGATGTCGTTTATGATGAAGTTCGAACAGATGGAAGTTGTGATAATCAATATACTTTGGTTCGTACTTATACAGCTACAGACGAATGTGGTAATGAAGCTAAAGCAACCCTAACAATTAATGTTATCGATACTACAAATCCAACTTGGATTGATACGCCATCGGATGCTTCAGTTGAATGTGATGGAACTACTGATCCTAGTGGTGCTTTTGCTGCTTGGTTAACAAGCTTTTCTGGTGAAGATTGTGGCGCATCCGCTCCAACAATTACTAATAATAGCACAGGATTAAGTGATCTCTGCGGTGCAACAGGCTCTGAAACAGTAACATTTACGCTGACTGATGCTTGTGGAAACTCAATTACTCAAGATGCTACGTTTACTATTGTTGATACAACTGATCCCGTATTAAGCGGAGTACCAGGTGATATTACTGTAGAATGCGATAATATTCCTGTTGCTGCAACACCTACTGCAACAGATACTTGTGATGCTGCACCAGTTTTAACATTATCTGAGACAACAACCGTTGGTTCTTGCCCTACCTTATATACTTTAACTAGAACTTGGACTGCGACGGATGCTTGTGGAAACACTTCAAGTGCATCTCAAAATATTACAGTTCGAGATACAACGGATCCTACTATTTCTGTTCCAGTTGATTCAACTGTAGAATGTGGAGATTCCACAGATCCCACAGCCACTGGAACTGCAACTGGCAGTGATGCTTGTGGAGCTGTTACTATTACATATACAGATAGTTCAACACAAACTAGTAATGGCTCATGTACAGATTATGTATATACAATAACAAGAACTTGGACGGCGACTGATACTTGTAGTAATACAAATACAGCTGTGCAGACTATTACTGTTGAAGATACTATTGCTCCTACAGGAACCACTCCTGCTGATGCTTCTTACCAGTGTATTTCAGATGTTCCTGCGGCGGATACGGCTGCAGTGACCGATGAAGCTGATAATTGTGGTGGACCTGTAACTGTAACGGTTGCTGATACTAATAATGGTGGGCTTGGTACTACTTCAAGTCCTTATATAGTTACGAGAACTTATACTTTAACGGATTGTGTTGGGTTAACAACTAATCTTATACAAACCATTACCGTTATTGATAATATAGCTCCAACTATTACATGTCCTGGTAATATTAACCAAGATGTGGATGCGGGTACTTGTTCCGCAAACATAATATATACAGCACCTACAGGAACAGATAACTGTTCTGGTGCTACAACGGTACAAATAGCTGGATTACCTTCTGGTTCTGCCTTCCCTGTGGGAACAACAACTAATACGTTTGAAGTAACAGATGCAGCTGGTTTAAAAGCGACCTCTTCTTTTGATGTCACAGTTAATGATACTCAAGCACCAGCGATTACCTGTCCAGCAGACATCGTTGTAAGTAATGATACAGATAGTTGTGATGCTGTAGTAACGTATGTTGCTCCAGTAGGTACAGATAATTGTGCAGGTGCAACAACCGCATTGTTATCAGGTCCAGCTTCAGGATCAACCTTCCCATTAGGCACAACAACAGTGACCTATGAGGTAACGGATGCTGCAGGAAACAAGACCCAATGTAGCTTTGATGTCACAGTTAATGATACTCAAGCACCAGCGATTACCTGTCCAGCAGACATCGTTGTAAGTAATGATACAGATAGTT